>NZ_JBZCNE010000001.1:0-2193650 GCF_058269155.1 Arthrobacter sp. TJ-263
CTGCACCCGAGAGAGTGTGGGAGAGTAGGACACCGCCGGACAACCACTCACGAGCAAAGACCCCACCACGGTGGGGTCTTTCCTCGTTAACCACCCACCCACCACAAGCCGGCCGGCGGTATGCCCGCACACGCGACGTCGTGGCGCAGAGGCATGCACCACAAGCGGCCGTCCCGGGTAGCACGATGAAGTAGAGGCGATCGCTTCGTGGTTCCATAGATGGGTAGAACCCACAGCACAATAGAGACCCGCCGGTAGAGATGCCGGAACCTGATGAGAGGACCGCGCTGCCATGGCTGAGCAGGAGCACACTGCCGGACGAGACGGAGATGCCGACCCGTCGGACGGGGCGCCGGAAGGCAATCAGGGAGGGTCCGGTCAGCCCGAACGCCACCACTCCTGGGGCTCGAAGTCGGCCGGCAAGGACTCTCGCTCGTCGACTCCCCGTGCGTCGGCTGACAGTCGCACCGATCGGCCGGCCTGGAAGGGGCAGTCGGACGCGCATGGTGCTGGAAGCCGGGGCGGGCGGCCTGAGCGAGCCGGCCGGGACCGTGCGGATCGGCCACGCGACGAGCGGACGGGTCAGCCCGGGGCCGCTGGCAGCAGGCAGCAGTGGAGTGACCGCAAAGGTCAGGATCCCGATCGGACAGCACCGCGGTCGACAGGTCGTCCGGCACGAGGCTCCGAGGAGGGGAGAGGCGCCGAGTTGCGTGGATCGGCCTCCCGCGGTGGGTCGTCGTCGGGCTCCGCCGCCGACCGGCAGTCGCGTTCCTCCGGCCGCGGCCAGGCTCCGACGCGCCGGTCCGATGAGGGTCGCGACCGGCCGTGGCAGTCGCGGTCCTCGTCCGGTGAGGGCCAGTCCGGGCAGCGGCGTTCACCCGAGCGCGGCAACGCCAACCGGCGACCATCGGATCGCCAGGAGAGAGGTGCCGGCCCCGAGCGCAGGGACAGTGACCGCCATCAGGGCTACGGGGCGGAGGAGTCCGCAGCGCCACGCCCCCACAACGCACGGGACCTCCGGAGTGCCAACAGGCCGGACCGCGAGCGTTCCCCGGAGATCGACGAGGACGTCAAGGGCGACGAGCTCGACCGCGTGACGCGGGCGCAGATCCGCAACCTCGAGGAACGCAGCGCTCTGTGGGTCGCCAAGCACCTCGTGATGGCGGGTCGACTGCTCGACGTCGACCCGGAGCTCGCCTTCCAGCATGCCCTCGCTGCCAGCCGCCGCGGCGGACGACTCGCTGCCGTCCGGGAGGCCGTCGGGCTGACGGCGTACGGTGCGGGACACTACGGTGAAGCCCTCCGTGAGTTCCGGACGTTCCGCAGGATCAGCGGTTCCAATGTCCATCTCCCGGTGATGGCCGACTGTGAACGCGGTCTGGGGCGTCCCGACAGGGCGCTGGACCTCGCCCGCAGCGAGGAGGCCGAATCGCTGGACGCCGCGGGCAAGGCCGAACTCGCCATGGTGGTGTCCGGTGCGCGCACGGACCTGGGCCAGCTGGATGCCGCCGTCGCCGCCCTGGAGATCCCTCAGCTCGACCTGCACCGGGCGTTCTCCTTCACACCCCGCCTGTTCCGTGCCTACGCGGCGGCTCTCGACGCGGCCGGACGGTCCGGTGAGTCGGAGAAGTGGCGGCGCCAGGCCCGGGTCGCGGAGAAGGCCCTCGGCCTGGACGACGAGCTCGAGCCCGACATCATCGACCTCGGCGAGGACGACGAACCTGCTCCCGGCCCGGTGCCGAAGGTGGCGGAGATCCTCGGTGCACCAGCACCAGCGCCCGCAGGCGCCGCGGCCGACAGGCCTGCCGGTGAGGCGTCAGCAGTGACCGGCGAGTCCGCCGACGAGTCCGCCGACGAGTCCGCGGAAGCCGCTTCGCTCTTCGACGCGGCGGACGCTACGGACGATGTGTCAAGAGTGGACGCAACGGATGATGCCGATGCCGTCGGAGCGGCAGCAGCGGTCGAAGAGCCTGCTGACGGCGAGCGGCCTTCCGCCGCCGTGTCGGAAGGCGCTGACGAGGATACGGACGAGCGCGAGCACGAGGGCGCGCCTGAGCCGGCGGGTGCTTCGACCGAAGCGGATGAGCCGGCAGTGAAGGCCGACCCGGTGCCCGTCGACGCCATCCCGGCCGGTGAGTCGGCTGCTGCGGTGCAGCCGCTCCAGACCGAGATGCTGTTCAGCATGGATGACGCGGGAACCGCTGACCTCGCGCCGTCGGATGCCGGGGATGCCGAAGACACCGAAGATGCCAAGGATGCCGGCTCTGCAGTGGCACCGTCGACGCCGGTCGAGTTCTCAGCGGCGTCCGACGTGACGGGGCCGCAGGACGCCGTCGATGAGTGATCGGTTGATCGACGCCTACGACGGCGTGCTCGCGGACCTCGATGGCGTCGTGTACGCCGGACCTCGGGCCATCCCGGGGGCCACGGCCGCCCTGGAACGGCTCGCGGACGAGGGCAAGAGCCTTGCATACGTGACGAACAACGCGTCGCGATCCTCCGAGCAGGTGGCCGCACACCTGCGGGAACTCGGAGCGCCGGCCCGTGGCGACCAGGTCTTCGGGTCCGCGCTGGCGGGCGCGGAACTGCTGGCCGGCCTGGTGCCCGCCGGCTCGTCGGTCCTCGTGGTCGGCAGCAGGTCCCTCGCCGACTGCGTCCGACAGCAGGGGCTCGTCGTCGTCGGATCAGCGGCTGACACCCCGGACGCCGTCATCCAGGGATTCTCGCCGGACCTCGGGTGGAAGGACCTCGCGGAGGCGGCCTACGCCGTCGCCGCGGGCGCGGTGTGGGTCGCGACCAACACCGACCTGTCCATCCCGCAGGAGCGCGGGATCGCCCCCGGCAACGGGACCCTGGTCGCTGCGGTCACCGCCGCGACCGGACGATCACCCTCTGTGGCCGGCAAGCCGGAGGCGGCTCTCTTCCGGACGGCCGCACGCCATTCGGGCGCCGAGCGCGCCCTCGTGGTGGGGGACCGCCTCGACACGGACATCCTGGGCGGCAACCGGGCGGGCATGGCCACAGCCCTCGTCCTCACCGGCGTGGACTCCGTCAGGACAGCCCTGGCGGCACGCGCCGACGAACGCCCGGACTACCTCCTCGGCTCCCTCGCGGAACTGTACGAGGAGTACCCCGCGGTCACCGGCGAGGCCGGCGCATCCACGTGTGGCGACGCGACGGCGCGCGTCTCCGGTTCGACGGTGACCATCACCGGCCGCGAGGACGACGTCGACAGCTGGCGTGCGGCCTGCGCCGCCTGGTGGGCCGCCCACCCTGGAACGACGACGGCGACCGTACCCCACGTGAGGTTCGACGCCGCTGGCTAGGCCGGACGCAGCACGCGCCGGACACGCAGGCCACACCGCTACACGCAGACCACACCGCTACACGCAAACCACCGGGAGGGGATCAGATGGACGAGGCGCAGGCCGACGCCCCGGAGGGCGGCACGCCGTCGTCCTGGACGGGGGACACACACGTCGACCGGATCCTCCGACTCCTCGACGGGCTGGAGGACCTCCCGGTCGCGGAGCACGCCGGCGTGTACCTGGACGTCCATGACCGGCTGAGCGGGGAGCTGGACCAGGACCGGACGCCCCGTCAGGCGGGAGCCCATGGCTCGGCTTGACCAGGAACTCGTGGCCCGGGGGCTGGCACGCTCCCGCTCGCACGCGGCCCAGCTGATCGCCGCCGGCAGGGTGCTCAGGGGCGGCGTCGTGGCGCGGAAGCCCTCGATCCCGATCCCGCCCGGGGACGTCCTCTCCGTCGAGGAGCAGGGCGAGGACTACGTGAGCCGTGCAGGGACCAAGCTCGACGGCGCCCTGCGCGCCTTCCCCGGCGTCGACCCGGCGGGTCGGCGCTGCCTCGACGCCGGAGCCTCCACCGGCGGGTTCACGGATGTCCTGCTCCGCCGCGGTGCACGCGAGGTCGCGGCAGTCGACGTGGGTCACGGCCAGCTCGTGCAGCAGCTGCGCGACGACCCGCGGGTGCACGTGTTCGAGGGCATGAACGTCCGGCACCTCGAGCCCGCGGACA
This sequence comes from Arthrobacter sp. TJ-263, assembly GCF_058269155.1. Lineage (NCBI taxonomy): Bacteria > Bacillati > Actinomycetota > Actinomycetes > Micrococcales > Micrococcaceae > Arthrobacter > Arthrobacter sp. TJ-263. Next base: position 4,036 of record NZ_JBZCNE010000001.1, read on the forward strand.
TCGGCGGGCCCGTCCAGCTGACCGTCGCCGATCTCTCGTTCATCTCCCTCCGGCTCGTGATGGCGGCCCTGGCGGGCGCGACGGTCCCCGGCGGAGATCTGCTCCTGATGGTGAAACCCCAGTTCGAGGTGGGGCGCAGCGGCCTCAACCGCCTCGGCGTCGTCACGTCGCCGGAGGCCCGCCGGCGCGCGGTGGCCGGCGTGCTGCGCAGCGCCCTCGAGTGCGGGCTGGACATCGGCGGCCTCGCGCAGAGCGAATTGCCCGGACAGGATGGCAACCTCGAGTACTTCGTGTGGATAAAGATGCCGAGCCGGGCGATGGTGCCTAGGATCGAGGGGGAGCTCGACCGGTTGACGGAACAGGCGCTCGCCCAGGCAGCACTCTTCCCGCCGCCCCGACCGACCAATCAGACGGAGCTTGATGAGTAGACGAATTCTGGTGCTCGCGCACACAGGCCGCAGGAACGCGATGATCGCGGCGCAGGAAGCGTGCACGCGCCTCCACGACCTCGGGCTCACGCCCGTCATGCGCCAGGAGGAACTCGCCGACCTCCAGGGCGAGTACGGCGCCCTCGCCGCGCCCGCCGAGGAGCTGGCCGACGGCGTCGACTTCGGCGACGTCGAGCTCGTCATGGTCCTCGGCGGCGACGGCACCATCCTGCGCGCCGCGGAGCTGGTGCGGGAGGCCGACATCCCCCTGCTCGGCGTCAACCTCGGGCACGTGGGCTTCCTCGCGGAGAGCGAGCGGGCCGACCTCGCCGAGACGGTGCGCTGGGTCGCGGACCGCAGCTACACCGTCGAGGAGCGGACCACCATCGAGGTCCTCGTCTGGCAGGGCGATACCCTGCTCGGGCAGAGCTGGGCGCTGAACGAGGCCGCCATCGAGAAGGCGAACCGCGAACGCATGATCGAGGTGGTCATGGAGGTCGACGGCCGCCCGGTCAGCTCCTTCGGTTGCGACGGCGTGGTCCTCGCCACCCCCACCGGATCGACCGCGTACGCATTCTCCGCCGGCGGACCCATCGTGTGGCCGGAGGTCGAGGCACTGCTCATGGTGCCCATCAGCGCCCACGCCCTGTTCGCGAAGCCGCTCGTCGTCGCGCCCACCTCCGTGCTCGCCGTCGAACTGCTGACCCGCACCGACGCCGCCGGCGTGCTGTGGTGCGACGGACGGCGGAGCATCGACCTGCCGCCCGGCGCGCGCATCGAGGTGCGACGCTCCGACAACCCGGTACGCCTCGCCCGCACCCGGCAGACGCCGTTCTCCGAGCGCCTCGTCCGCAAGTTCGAACTGCCCATCCAGGGGTGGCGGGGCCCCCTGCAGCACCAGGACGGACCCACACGATGATCGAGGAAATGCGCATCCGCGACCTCGGCGTCATCACCGACGCCACCCTCCGCCTCGGGCCCGGCCTGACGGTCGTCACCGGCGAGACCGGCGCGGGCAAGACGATGGTCATCACGGCCCTCGGACTGCTCCGCGGTGCCCGGTCCGACGCCGGCGCCGTCCGGCTCGGGGCCGGATCAGCGTCCGCCGAGGCCGTGCTGCGGCTCGAACCGACGAGCTCCCCCGCCCTGCGGGCCGCGGAGGCAGGAGCCGCCCTGGAGGAGTACGACGGCATGGCCGAGCTGATCCTCGCCCGTACCGTGACCAGTGAGGGTCGCAGCCGGGCGTACGTGGGAGGCCGCGCCGCGCCCGTAGGGGTCCTCGCCGAACTGGGCGACGAACTCGTCGTCGTGCACGGGCAATCGGACCAGTTGCGGCTGAAGGGCGCAGCCGCGCAGCGGCAGGCGCTCGACAAGTTCGGCGGCAAGCCCGTCGACGAGGCGCTCCGCGCCTACGGTGAGGCGTTCCGCCAGTGGCGCGACGCCCTCACCGAGCGTGACCGGTTGAGGAGCGAGGCTCGGGAACGCCTGCGGGAGGCCGAGGGCCTCGAGGCGGCGCTGACGGAGATCGGCGACCTCGACCCGCAGCCGGGAGAGGACGCCGCCCTGAAGGCCGAGTCGATGCGCCTCGGCAACCTCGAGGAGCTCCGCACCGCGGCGCTCGTGGCCCATCAGGCCCTCGTGTCCGAGGAGATCGGGGCCAGCGCGGACGCGGTCTCCCTGGTCGACGAGGCGAAACGCCAGCTCGAGGCCGTCGCGGAGCACGACGCCGACCTGGGCAGGCTCGCCGAGCGGCTCGCCGAGGTGGGTTACCTCCTGGCGGACATCTCCGCGGAACTGGCCGGTTACGGGACGGCGCTCGACAGCGAGGGCGCCGGCCGGCTCGAGGAGGTCGAGTCGCGGAGGGCCGCACTCTCCGTCCTCGTCCGGAAGTACGCCCCCACCATCGACGAGGTGCTGGCGTGGCAGGAGGACGCCGTCAAGCGGCTGCTCGAACTCAGCGGCGACTCCTCCCGCGTGGAGGAACTCGACGACGTCATCGCCGACCTCGACCGGCAGGTGCACGGGCTCGCCGACACCCTGTCCTCCCTCCGCCGCGCGGCGGCCGAGAGCCTGGCGCGGAAGGTGAGCGACGAGCTGACGGCGCTGGCCATGCCGGACGCCGAACTGCTCATCGAGGTCACGCCGGGCGAGTCGCTCTCCGTCCACGGTGCGGACGACATCTCCTTCAACCTGCAGCCGCATCCCGGCTCCGCGCCGCGTGCCCTGGGCAAGGGGGCGTCGGGCGGAGAGCTCTCCCGTGTCATGCTCGCGATCGAAGTGGTCCTCGCCGCCGTCGACCCGGTGCCCACCTTCGTGTTCGACGAGGTGGACGCAGGCGTCGGAGGCAAGGCCGCCGTCGAGATCGGTCGGCGGCTGGCCATGCTGGCCGAGCACGTACAGGTCATCGTGGTGACCCACCTGCCGCAGGTCGCCGCGTTCGCCGCCCGGCACATCCGGGTCACCAAGAACGTCTCCCGGGACGGGGAGGGCGGGGGAGTGACGGCCAGCGACGTCGAGGTGCTGTCCGACGACGAGCGCGTCCGCGAGCTCGCGAGGATGCTCGCCGGCCAGGAGGACTCGGCCTCGGCGCGCGCCCACGCGGAGGAACTGCTCGCTGATGCTGCCCGGACCGCCGCTCGGTGATAGTCTCGAATTCCGTGGCGCAGCAACTAAACTCCCGGTTCCTTAAATCCGCAACGACCAAGCACATCTTCGTGACTGGCGGCGTGGCCTCCTCACTCGGCAAGGGACTGACGGCCTCCAGCCTGGGTCACCTCCTGAGGGCGCGTGGCCTCTCCGTGACGATGCAGAAGCTTGATCCCTACCTCAACGTCGACCCCGGCACGATGAACCCCTTCCAGCACGGTGAAGTCTTCGTGACGGACGACGGCGCAGAGACCGACCTCGACATCGGGCACTACGAGCGGTTCCTCGACGAGAACCTCGACGGGTCGGCGAACGTGACGACCGGCCAGGTGTACTCGACGGTCATCGCGAAGGAACGCCGCGGCGAGTACCTCGGCGACACAGTGCAGGTCATCCCGCACATCACGGACGAGATCAAGCGGCGCATGCGCCTGCCGGCGGAGCACACTCCGGGCAAGAAGGCACCGGACGTCATCATCACCGAGATCGGCGGGACGGTGGGCGACATCGAGTCGCAGCCCTTCCTCGAATCGGCCCGCCAGGTCCGCCAGGACATCGGCCGGAACAACGTCTTCTTCCTGCACGTCTCCCTGGTCCCGTACATCGGACCCTCGCAGGAGCTCAAGACCAAGCCCACCCAGCACTCCGTGGCGATGCTGCGCTCCATCGGCATCCAGCCCGACGCCATCGTGATCCGCTCGGACCGCGAGGTGCCCATGGCGATGCGGGAGAAGATCGGCCGCATGTGCGACGTCGACATCGACGCGGTCGTCAACGCGGCCGACGCCCCGAGCATCTACGACATCCCGAAGACGCTCCACGCCCAGGGCCTCGACGCGTACATCGTCCAGGCGCTCGACCTGAAGTTCAAGGACGTCAACTGGACGCGGTGGAACAAGCTCCTCGACGTCGTCCACAACCCGAAGCACCACGTCGAGGTGGCGCTCGTCGGCAAGTACATCGACCTGCCCGACGCGTACCTCTCCGTCACCGAGGCGCTGCGCGCCGGCGGGTTCGCGAACAAGACGAAGGTCACCATCAAGTGGGTCCCCTCGGACGAGTGCCAGACCCCCGAGGGGGCCAAGCAGGCCCTCGACGGCGTCGACGCCATCTGTATCCCGGGCGGCTTCGGCATCCGCGGCCTGGAGGGCAAGCTCGGCGCGCTGACCTACGCCCGGGAGAACAGGATCCCCACCCTGGGCCTCTGCCTCGGACTGCAGTGCATGGTCATCGAATACGCCCGGAACGTCGTCGGCCTCGAGGGCGCGTCGTCGAGCGAGTTCGAGCCGGACACGAAGTACCCGGTCATCGCGACCATGGCGGAGCAGCTCCACATCGTCAGCGGTGAGGGTGACATGGGCGGCACCATGCGCCTGGGCCGCTGGGAGGCCAAGCTCCAGGAAGGCTCCGTGGTCGCCGGGACCTACGGCAAGACGACGGTGTTCGAACGCCACCGCCACCGGTACGAGGTGAACAACGAGTACCGCGAGCAGATCGCTGACGCCGGCCTCGTGTTCTCCGGCACGACGACGGACGGCAAGCTGGTGGAGTTCGCGGAGCTGCCGAAGGACGTGCACCCGTACTACGTCTCGACGCAGGCCCACCCCGAACTGGGCTCGCGCCCCACGCGGCCGCACCCGCTGTTCGCCGGCCTGGTCAAGGCCGCCCTCGAACGCCGCGGCGCGAAGGTCTGACGTGCAGCCCTCGGGGAGCAGCGACGCCGGCTTCGGCGACGAGCAGAGCCCGCGCCGGCTCCTCGGGACCACCACGGTCTACGAGGGGCGGGTGTGGGACGTCGTCAGCGAGCAGTTCACGCTGACCGGCGACGGTGAGACCATCACCCGGGACTTCATCCAGCACCCGGGTGCCGTCGCCGTGCTGGTGCTGAACGACGACGGCCAGGTCCTCCTGCTGCGCCAGTACCGGCACCCGGTGCGCATGGCGCTGTGGGAGATCCCCGCCGGCCTGCTCGACGAGGAGGGCGAGGACTTCGTCGACGCCGCGGCCCGCGAGCTCGCGGAGGAAGCCGATCTCACCGCAGGGCGATGGAACGTCCTCGTGGACCTGTTCCTCTCGCCGGGGTCCTCCTCGGAGGCGCTGCGCGTCTATCTGGCGCGCGACGTCGGGGATGTCCCCGAGGCGGACCGGCACACGCGCACCCATGAGGAAGCCGAGATCGAGCTGAAATGGGTGGACCTCGACGCCGCCGTGGACGCCGTCCTCGAGGGGCGCATCCACAGCCCGTCCGCGGCCGCGGCGATCCTCGCGGCCCGGGTGGCACGCGAGGACGGCTTCGCCGCTCTCCGCCCCGCGTCGGCCCCCTGGCCCGAGCACCCCAGCCAGCACTCCGCCTGGCCGCGCGGTGCAGTACTCGGGGACTGACGATCATGCCGGGAACGGCACCCGCGGGCGACGACGGACCGCTGACCGTGCTCGTCCGCGACTATCTGCAGCACATGTCCGTGGAGCGAGGCCTGTCGGCCAACACGCTCGCGGCCTACCGGCGCGACCTGCGGCGGTACGAGGCGTTCCTCGGCGCCCGGGGCGTGGAGGACGCCGCCCGCATCACGCGCCATGACGTCTCCGCCTTCGCGCAGGCCGTCGTCTCGGGGGAGGACGGCCTGTCGCCCCTGAGCCCGCGGTCCGCCGCGCGGACCGTCGTCGCAGTCCGGGGCCTGCACCGGTTCTGGGCCCTGGAGGGCATCACCGCGGGGGACCCGGCCCGCGACGTGCACCCGCCCCTGGCGGGGCGCCGCCTGCCGAAGGCGATCCCCGTCCCGGAGGTGGTGCGCATCCTCGAGGCCGTCGACACGGGCTCGCCCTCGGGCCAGCGCGACCGCGCCCTGCTCGAGTTCCTGTACTCGACGGGGGCCAGGATCAGCGAGGCGGTGGGGCTGGACGTCGACGACGTCTCCGTGACCGACGCCGCGGACGGCCCCGCCGTGGTCCGGCTCACCGGCAAGGGGTCGAAGGAGCGCCTCGTCCCCGTCGGGTCCTACGCCGCCCGGGCCGTCGAGGCCTACCTCGTGCAGGGCCGCCCGGGTCTGGCCTCGAAGGGCACGGGCAGTCCTGCCCTGTTCCTCAACATGCGGGGAGGGCGCCTCAGCCGCCAGAGCGCGTGGACCATCCTCAAGACCGCGACAGAACGCGCCGGGGTCACGCGCGAGGTGTCGCCCCACACGCTCCGGCACTCCTTCGCCACCCACCTGCTCGAGGGCGGGGCGGACGTGCGCGTGGTGCAGGAACTCCTCGGCCACGCCTCGGTCACCACGACGCAGGTCTACACGCTGGTCACCGCCGACACGCTGCGGGAAGTGTACGCGGCGGCCCATCCGCGGGCCCTTGCCTGACACGGGAGCGCCGGGGCGGGACGCGGGTCCCGTGCCATCCGGCGAGTGGGTGCGCATCGACGGCGTCGACTACCGGCGTGTGGTCCTGTGCTTCCTCTTCCGGGACGGTGACGGTGACAGGGTCGGTGACGGCGACCAGGGCGGTGACGGTCGCGGCGGCAGGCAGGTACTGCTCGGTCTCAAGCGCACCGGGTTCGGTACCGGCCGGGTCGTGGCCCTCGGCGGGAAGATCGACGGTCGGGAGACCGCCCGCGAGGCGGCGGTGCGCGAGGTCGCGGAGGAGAGCGGCATCGATCTCGTGCCGGCGGACGTGCATGCGGCCGGGGAGATCACCTGGCACTTCCCCGCAGAGCCCGCCTGGAACATGGCGGCGTCGCTGTTCACGGCAGAGGCCGGGGACGCCGCAGCCGAAGCCTGCGAGGAGATCGAACCGCGCTGGTACGGCGTCGACGCCATCCCCTGGCAGGACATGTGGCAGGACGCCCCGCACTGGATCCCGGCGCTCCTCGCAGGACGGCCGGTCCGTGCCCGGTTCGTCATGGCCACCGACAACGAGAGCGTCGCCGGCGTCGTCGTCGACTGAGCACGACGACGACGACGCCGCCGACGGCGGGCTCAGCCCCCGACGTGCCGCTCGTCCGGCCCGTTGTAGAGGCTCAGCGGGCGGATGAGCGAGTTGGCGGCCGTCTGCTCCATGATGTGCGCGGTCCAGCCGGTGATCCGCGCCGCGATGAAGAGCGGTGTGAACATCTCCGTGTCGAACCCCATGAGGTGGTAGGTGGGCCCGGCGGGGTAGTCGAGGTTCGGCTTGATGCCCTTGGCCTCGTCCATCGCCGTCTCGAGGCCGGAGTACAGCCCCAGGATCTCGCTGCGGCCGTAGTGTCGAACCATGGCGTCGAGCGCGGACTTCATGGTGGGGACCCGGGAATCGCCGTTCTTGTAGACGCGGTGGCCGAACCCCATGACCTTCTTCTTTGCGGCCAGCGCCTCCTCCATCCACGCCTTCGCACGGGCCGCGGCCTCCTCGGTCGACTCGTCCTCGCGGATGCCGATCTCCTCGAAGGTGTGCATGACGGCCTCGTTCGCCCCGCCGTGCAGTGCTCCCTTGAGGGCGCCGATCGCGCCGGTCACGGCCGAATGCAGGTCGGAGAGGGTGGAGGTGATGACCCTCGCGGTGAAGGTCGACGCGTTGAAGGAATGCTCCGCGTACAGGACCATCGAGACGTCGAACGCGTGCACCACCTCGGCGGGGGCCTCCTCCCCGAAGGTCATCCACAGGAAGTTCGCCGAGTAGCCGAGATCGTCGCGGGGCTCCACGCGGGCCTGCCCGCGGCGGCGGCGCTGATCGTACGCGACGACGGCGGGGAACACCGCGAACAGCGTGGCGGCCTTCTCCATGTTCGCCTCGACCGAGGTGTCGTTCGCCAGCGGGTGGCAGGCGCCCAGCACGGAGACCGCCGTCCGCGCCACGTCCATGGGGTGGGCCGTCAGCGGCAGCAGGTCGATCGCCGCGACCACCTGCTCGGGGAGGGCCCGGTGCGCGCGCTCGAAGGCGTCGAACCGCGCCCGCTCCCCGGGGTCCGGCAGTTCGCCGTTCCACAGCAGGTAGGCGACGTCCTCGACGTCGCGGTGCCCGGCGAGCTCCTGCACGGGGTATCCCCGGTACAGGAGCGAATTGGTGTCCGGATTGACCTTCGAGATCGCGGTGTAGTCCACCACGACTCCCGCGAGCCCCTTGTGGATCTGTGGTTCTGTCACGCCTGGTCCTCCTGTGCAGTCGGTCGTGCGGATCCGGGGCTTCCCGACGGGCGTCCGTCGGGAATCTCGAAGTCGAAGACGGAGGAGTCGAAGCGGTTGTAGCCCTCGTAGTCCACCAGCTCGTAGAGCCGGCTCCGCGTCTGCATGCCGGCCACGGCCGGCTCCTGCGTCCCCTGCGTCCTGATCGAGTCCAGCGTACGCTCGGCGGCGCCCATCGCACTGCGCAGCAGCGTGACGGGATAGATCACCATGGTGACGCCCACCTCCTGCAGCTGTTCGACGGTGAAGAGGTCGCTCTTGCCGAACTCGGTCATGTTGGCCAGGATCGGCACGTCCACGGCGTCACGGATGGCGCGGAACTCCTCGAGGCTCCGCAGGGCCTCGGGGAAGATGGCGTCGGCCCCGGCTTCGACGAGAGCCCGCGACCGCTCGCAGGCGGCCTCCAGGGTGTCCGTGCCGCGGATGTCCGTGCGCGCCATGATGAGGAAGTTCGGGTCCCGGCGGGCGTCGGCGGCGGCACGGATGCGCTTCACGGCCGTGTCGAGGTCGACGACGTTCTTCCCGTCGAGGTGGCCGCAGCGCTTCGGGTTGAACTGGTCCTCGATGTGGCAGCCCGCGAGGCCCGCGTTCTCGAGCTCCTGCACGCTGCGGGCCACGTTCATCGGCTCGCCGAACCCGGTATCGGCGTCGACGATGCACGGCAGGTCGGTCATGCGCGCGATCTGCCCGGCGCGCTGCGCGACCTCCGTCAGCGTCGTGAGGCCGATGTCCGGCAGGCCGAGATCGGCGGCGATGACCGCCCCGGAGATGTAGACCCCGTCGAAGCCCTTGTCGGCGATCAGGCGGGCCGAGAGCGGGTTGAAGGCGCCCGGGAACTGCTGGACGCGCCCGGAGGCGAGCCCGTCCCTGAGGGCTCTGCGCTTCTGGTCGGGGGTGACGCTCGAGTACAGCACGGCGGCCTCCTAGAGGAGTCCCTGCGGCGCGGCGGCCGCATCGACGACGCCCGGGCGCGCCAGGATGTTCAGTTGCCCCAGCGAGCCGGCCGGCAGGTCCGGCAGCTGCTCGACGGCGGCGACGAAGCGGTCCAGCTCGGCGTCGTCGACGACGCCCGTGGCGAGCATGCGCAGCTTCGCGATGTAGTCGGCACGGGCGAAGGGACGGGCGCCGAGGGGGTGTGCGTCCGCGACGGCGATCTCGTCGGTGATGACGGTGCCGTCCGTGAGCGTGATCTCGACCCGCCCGCCGAAGGCCTTCTCCGCGATGTCCAGGGAGTGGTAGCGGCGGGTCCACTCGGGGTCCTCGAGCGTGGTGACCTTGTGCCAGAGCGCCACCGTGTCCGGCCGTGCGGCCCGCTCGGGGGCGTAGGAATCCTCGTGGTGCCAGCGACCGTCCTGCAGCGCGACGGTGAAGATGTAGGGGATCGAGTGGTCGAGCGTCTCCCGGGAGGCCGAGGGGTCGTACTTCTGCGGATCGTTGGCGCCGGAGCCGATTACGTAGTGGGTGTGGTGGGAGGTGTGGATGACGACCGAGGCGACGTTCGCCGGGTCCGTGGCCTCGGGGTGCGCGCCGTGGAGACGCCGGGCGAGGTCGATCCAGGCCTGCGCCTGGTACTCGGCGGAGTGCTCCTTGGTGTAGGTGTCGAGGATGGCGCGCTTCGGCTCGCCCTGCGTCGGCAGGGGCACCTCGTAGGCGGCCTGGGGGCCGTCGAGGAGCCAGGCGATCACGCCGTCCTCGCCCTCGTAGATGGGCGTGGGGGAGGTCTGGCCGCGCAGGGCGCGGTCGATGGCCTCGACGGCCATCTTCCCGGCGAACGCCGGGGCGTGCGCCTTCCAGGTGGAGATCTCGCCCTTGCGGGACTGGCGGGTCGCCGTCGTCGTGTGCAGGGCCTGTCCGACGGCGTGGAAGATGACGTCGGCGTCCAGGCCGAGCAGCGTGCCGATGCCCGCTGCGGCGGACGGGCCGAGATGTGCGACGTGGTCGATCTTGTGCTCGTGCAGGCAGATGGCCTTCACGAGGTCCACCTGGATCTCGTAGCCCGTGGCGATCGCCCGGACCAGGTCCCGGCCCGAGGCGCCGGTGTGCTGCGCCGCGGCGAGGATGGGCGGGATGTTGTCCCCCGGGTGCGAGTAGTCCGCCGCGAGGAACGTGTCGTGGTAGTCGAGCTCACGGACGGCGACGCCGTTGGCCCAGGCGGCCCACTCGGCGGAGACGGGGGAGTCGACGCCGAAGACGGCGGCACCTGAGCCGTGCACGGAGACCGGGTGGCTCAGCGCCTGGGCGCGGGCTGCGACGACGGGCGCGCGGTTGAGCGACGCGAGGGCCACGGAGGCGTTGTCGATGATCCGGTTGATCACCATGTCGGCGACCTCCGCCGTGACCTCGACGGGATCCGTGGCGACCTCGGCGATCTTCCAGGCGAGTTGGCCCTCCCGGGGGAGGTTCTCCTCACTGCGGTGGACGCGGACGGGGTGGAGTTCGACCATGGTGTTCCTCTCGGTGCTGCGGGGCTGGTTCGGGGTTCGGTCCAGGAGTGGTTCGGGGGGTCTCCGGGTGCGGGGCGAGCAGGTGGTGGAGGCTCGTGTGGAGGTGCACGCGCATCGAGGCCTCGGCGAGATCGGCGTTGCCGGTGCTCAGGGCGAGGGCGATCTGCTCGTGCTCGCGGGCGGAGGCCAGGAGGCGGGCCGGATGGTCCCGGGCCAGCCGCCGGACCCGCGCCAGATGGGTGCGGATCGGTTTCTGGGCCTGCAGCAGGTAGCGGTTCCCGGCCGCGTCGTCGATCTGCTGGTCCAGCCGCGCCACGAGGGCGTAGTAGGCGTCCTGGCCGCCGTCGTCGTCCCCGATGAGCCGACCGGCCCGGGCGAACTCCCCGGCGAGCGCCGCGAAGACGGTGCGGTCGCCGCGCACGGCGGCGAGCCGGACGGCGGCGCATTCGAGGGGTACACGGACGTCGAAGAGATCGGCGACCGCAGCCAGGGAGATCGTGGAGACGACGACGCCGCGCCCGGCGTGCGGGCTGGCGAGGCCTTCGGCGACGAGCCGTGAGAGCGCTTCGCGCAGGGGGGTCCGCGAGACGCCGAGCCGTGCCGACTGCTCGACCTCGGCGAGCACGTCCCCCGGGGCCAGCCGCCATTCGACGATGTCCGAGCGCAGGAGCGTGTAGGCGCGATCGCTGGCCCGCATCCCGTCTCCTCCCCGCTCGTCCTGGTGGTGCCGGTCCGGCCGCTGTCACGGCGCAGTACCGACTCCAATGTATGCAGAAGTGGCCACTAGTACAAGAATGTACGGCGTTCATCCGGAAAGAATCACGTCTGTGTATACAGAAGGGGATGGTGGATACTGGTCCTCACCATCCACGCGCGACGAGGGGCGATCATGGCTGCTGAACACGATGCCGGACCCGGGGCTCTGCCCGGCCAGGACTACCGACGCCTGCACGCGGAGAGCCTCGCGGACCCGGAACGGTTCTGGCTCGCGGCCGCGCGTGCGATCGACTGGACGAGCCCACCCGCGGCGGCCCTGGACAGCGCGGACGCCCCCCTGCACCGCTGGTTCCCCGGGGCGTCCCTCAACACCAGCTACAACGCGCTCGACCGCCACGTCGAGGCCGGCCGGGGGGACCAGGCGGCCCTCGTCCACGACTCCGCGATGCTCGGGACGGTCCGCACCCTCACGTACGCCGAGCTCCGCGACGAGGTCGCCGTCTTCGCCGGCGTCCTCGCACGCCTCGGCGTCGGCAAGGGCGACCGGGTGCTCGTCTACCTGCCGATGATCCCCGAGGCCGCTGTCGCCATGCTCGCCTGCGCGCGGATCGGCGCCGTCCACTCCGTGGTCTTCGGAGGCTTCGCCGCCGTCGAACTGGCGGCCCGCATCAGGGACGCGAGGCCGGCCGCGATCGTGACGGCGGACGGCGGCATCGAACCTGCCCGCCGCGTCGAGTACCTCCCCGCGGTCCAGGAGGCGCTCGCGCTCGCCGACAGCGTCGGGACGCCCGTCGTCGTCAGGGCACGGGACGGGTTCAGCCACGGTGTCGCCGAGTACCGGGAACCCGGGACGCGGTGGCTGGACTGGGACGAGGCGGTGTCCGACGCCGAGGCCGTCCCGCCCGTGGAGGTCGCCGCGACCGACCCGCTCTACATCCTCTACACCTCCGGCACCACGGGCTCCCCCAAGGGTGTGGTGCGCGACAACGGCGGGCACGCCGTCGCGCTCACGTGGTCCATGCGGGCGATCTTCGGCGTGGGGCCGGGAGACACCATGCTGACGGCGTCCGACGTCGGCTGGGTGGTGGGTCACTCCTACATCGTCTACGGGCCGCTCCTGGCCGGCGCCACGACGGTCCTGTACGAGGGGAAGCCCGTGGGCACCCCCGACGCCGGGGTCTTCGGCCGGCTCGTCGAACAGCACCGCGTCACGGCGCTGTTCACCGCGCCCACCGCACTGCGATCCATCCGTCGGGCGGACCCGACCGGGGCGGCCGTCCGGTCCCACGACCTCTCCTCGCTGGAGACGCTCTTCTCGGCCGGCGAGCGGCTCGACACGGGGACCTCGGAGTGGATCGGGGAGGTCCTGGGGGTGCCCGTCGTCGACAACTGGTGGCAGACGGAGACCGGGTGGCCCATCTGCGGGAACCCGCGCGGACTGGGCGGGGTGCCGCTGAAGGCGGGGTCGCCGTCCCTGCCCTCACCCGGGTTCGACGTCGTGATCCTCGACCCCGGCGGGTCACCGGTCCCGGCCGGGACCGAGGGGAGCATCGCCCTGCGCCTCCCGCTCCCGCCCGGCACCCTGACCACCCTGTGGGGGAGTGACGACCGCTACCGGGACGCCTACCTCAGCGACTTCGAGGGCTTCTACACGAGCGGCGACTCCGGGTACCTGGACGAGGACGGCTACCTGTTCGTCATGGGCCGCACCGACGACGTCATCAATGTCGCCGGCCACCGGCTCTCGACGGGCGCGATCGAGCAGGTGATCGCCCAGCACCCCGCCGTCGCCGAGTGCGCCGTGCTCGGGGTGCAGGACCCGGTCAAGGGACAGCGCGCGAGCGGCTACGTGGTCCTCAAGGCGGGCGTCTCCATCGACCCGGCGACGCTCGAGGACGAGCTCGTGGCGATGGTCCGCCGCACCATCGGCCCCGTGGCCGACTTCCGGTCCGCCGTCGTCGTCGAGGCACTACCGAAGACGCGGTCCGGCAAGATCCTGCGGAAGACGATGCGGCAGATGACGGCCGGCGGCGCGTACGCCGTCCCCTCCACGATCGAGGACCCCTCGGTGCTCGACGCACTGGAGCCGCTGCTGCGCCCGTCGCCGGCCGGGTGAGCCGCCGAGGACCGTCGGGACAGTCGCTACCGTTCCGGCGGGGTCCGTGCCCAGGTGTACTCGAACTCGGGGCGGCCCCGGGTGCCGTAGCGCGGTGTCCTGAGGACCGACCTCTGGTCGGCGAGGTACTCGAGGTACCGCCGTGCCGTGACCCGGGACATGGACAGGGCCTCCGACACCTCGACCGCGGAGGTGGGCTCGTGCCTTCGCTTCAGGACCCCCGAGACGGCGCGCAGCGTCTCCGCCGAGATGCCCTTGGGGAGGGCCGCCACGGTGGCCGGCCTGAGCGAGGCGAAGGCCTGGTCCACCTCCTCCTGCGTGGTCGCCGAGGCCTGCTCCACGAGATTCCGGCGGAAGTCCCGGTAGGCGTCGAGCTTCTCCCGGAAGGCCGAGAAGGTGAACGGCTTGATGAGGTACTGCACGATGCCGGAGGAGATCGCCGAGCGCACCACCTGCAGGTCCCGCACGGCGGTGATCGCGATGATGTCCACGGGGAGGCCGAGGCCGCGGAGGCGGCGGATGATGTCCAGGCCGTGCGCGTCCGGCAGGTTCATGTCGAGCAGGATGAGGTCGACGGCGGCCCCTCCTCGGCCCGGCTCCTCACCGGCCAGCCGGAGGAACGCCGCGAGGTCCGCGCCGCTCCGGGCGACTCCCGCGAGCTCGAACCCCTCGAGCCGCCGGACGTATTCGGCGTGCGCGTCCGCGGCGAGCGGATCGTCCTCCACGACGAGGACGCGGATGGCACTCATACGCCGACCCGGTCGTCGGGAGCCGACGCGACGGGCAGCCGGACGGCGAACCGCGCCCCGCCGTCGTCCGTGTCCGTGACCTCGATGGCTCCCGCGAAGCGCCGGACCGCCTGGCGGACGAGGGCCAGACCGATGCCGCGTCCCGCCGGGGTCCCGCCCTCGGCCGCATGCGGCGGTTTGGTGCTGTACCCGAAGTCGAAGATCCTCGCCTTCTCGGAGTCCGGCAGGCCGTTGCCGTTGTCCTCCACGACGATCTCCAGGACCGGCGCGTCGCCGTCGACCGCGCGCCGCACCGTGAGGCGGACGCGGGGTTCCTCGGACCGCGCGGCCTCGTCGAAGGCGTTGTCGAGGAGGTTCCCGAGGATGGTCACGAGGTCCACGGGATCGAGCAAGCCGGCCTGTGCGGCGGGGTCGATGTCCGAGGTGAGCTCGATCCCGCGCTCGTTGGCCTGGGCGGCCTTGCCGACCAGGAGGGCCGCGACGAACGGCTCGTCGACGGCCTGCACCACTTCGTCCGTGAGCCGCTGCGACTGCTGCAGGTCCCGGGTGGCGAAGTCCACGGCCTCGGCGTCCCTGCCGAGTTCCACCAGCGAGACGATGGTGTGCAGTCGGTTCGCGTGCTCGTGCGTCTGCGAGCGCAGCGCGTCCGTGAGGGTCCGCATGGTCTCGACCTGCCCGGTCAGGGCCTCGATCTCGGTGTGGTCGCGCAGGGTCGTGACGGTGCCCAGGGCCCCCGGGGCCTGGGAGGCGCGGCCCGGGGGAGTGGGCGGGACGGCGGGCTCCTGGTTGACCACCAGGACGCGGGAGTCGGTGAGGTGCACCTCGTCCAGGGCACGCCGGCCCGAGGCGAGCAGCTCGCGCAGCGACGGCGGCACGGCCAGGCGCGACGCCGGGACGGGCTCCTGCGACCCGTCGAGTCCGAGGAGCCGGGCCGCCTGGTCGTTGTAGAGCACCAGGCGCCCCGCCGCGTCGGTCAGGAGCAGCCCTTCCCTCACGGAATGCAGCACCGAGTCGTAGAACACGAACGTGCGGGAGAGCTCGGCCGGTCCCATGCCCAGCGTGACGTCGCGGAGGCGCCGGCTGAGCAGGAACGAGCCGAGGGCTCCCAGCGCCAGCGCGCCCAGGGCGATGCAGGCGACGAGCGGGAGCTGCGCGTTCCGCGCGATGGCGGCCCGGTCCACGGTGATGCCCGAGGCGACCATGGCTCGCACCGTGCCGCCGTCGTCCACGACGGGCACGATCGCACGGATGGACGGGCCGAGGGTCCCGACGTAGGTCTCGGAGTGCGTGGTCCCGGCCAGGGCCTCGGCCACGGACCCCAGGTAGGGCCTGCCGATCTCCTCGGGGTTGCGGTGCGTGAACCGCGTCCGGTCGGTCGCCATGATCGTGACGAAGTCCACGCCCAGGCGGTCCATCACCTCCACTGCGTACGGCTGCAGCGTCACCGTGGGATCCGGGCCCCGGACGGCGTCCAGGACGGCGGGTTCGAGGGCGATGGACGTGGAGACCGCGATCATCCGCTCGGCTGCGGCGTCGTTCACGCCCCGGGCCGCGTCGAGATAGAGGATCACCGACAGGGACGCCGACAGGACCACGATGAAGACGAGCTGGGCCAGGAAGAACTGGCGGGCGAGGCTCCATCGACTCACGCGGCTCCGCGCTCCTTCCGAATGATGCCGGCACCGCCGGGTGGGCCCACGTCCCGCAGGCGTGACCAGTATGAACGCAATCGTGATCCGGGTCACTCGCGCAGGCACGATGGGGAGGAACGACTCAACACTACGCTTCCTGGCCAGACCCCCGCGGACGAAGAACGACCTTCCCCGCCGGCGCCGCCGGGCGGCCGACACCAAGGGAGAACAGCATGGCCATGGCGCCAGCGCGGTCCGACAGCGGACCAGTACAACCCCGCAAGCGGGTGGACAAGACCCACTTCCTGTACATCGCCGTCATCGCGGCCGTGATCCTCGGCGCGGTCCTCGGACTCGTCGCCCCGGAATTCGCGAAGGCCCTCAAGCCCCTCGGCACCGGATTCATCAACCTCATCAAGATGATGATCGCCCCGATCATCTTCTGCACCATCGTGCTCGGGGTCGGCTCGATCGCCAAGGCCGCGACCGTCGGCAAGGTGGGCGGACTGGCGCTCGGCTACTTCATGCTCATGTCGACCTTCGCGCTCGCGATCGGGCTCGTCGTCGGCAACCTCATCCAGCCCGGTGAGGGCCTGGACATCTCGTCCTCGACCTACGCGGTGCCCGAGTCCGCCGAGGGCGGCGAGGGCGGGACGGTCGGCTTCCTGCTCGGCATCATCCCCACGACCCTGCTGTCCGCGCTGACCGGCCCCAGCATCCTGCAGACGCTGTTCGTCGCCCTGCTCGTCGGCTTCGCCCTGCAGAAGATGGGCTCGGCCGGGAAGCCGATCCTCCGGGGCATCGGCCACATCCAGGCGCTGGTCTTCCGCATCCTCGTCATGATCATGTGGCTGGCGCCGATCGGTGCGTTCGGCGCCATCGCCGCCGTCGTGGGCGAGACCGGGGTGCAGGCGATCATCAGCATGGCCACCCTCATGGTCGCGTTCTACGTCACCTGCATCCTCTTCATCGTCGTCGTCCTGGGTGGCCTGCTGCGGCTCGTCACCGGCGTCAGCATCTTCAAGCTGATGAAGTACCTCGGCCGCGAGTACCTGCTGATCTTCAGCACCTCCTCCTCCGAGGCGGCCCTGCCCCGCCTGATCGCGAAGATGGAGCACCTCGGCGTCTCCAAGCCCGTCGTCGGCGTCACCGTACCCACCGGGTACTCCTTCAACCTCGACGGCACCGCCATCTACCTCACGATGGCCTCCCTGTTCGTCGCCGAAGCCATGGGCACGCCGCTCGCCCTCGGCGAGCAGATCTCGCTGCTCGTCTTCATGATCATCGCCTCCAAGGGCGCGGCGGGCGTCACCGGCGCCGGCCTGGCCACCCTCGCGGGCGGCCTGCAGTCGCACCGTCCCGACCTGGTGGACGGCGTCGGCCTCATCGTCGGTATCGACCGCTTCATGTCCGAGGCCCGCGCACTGACCAACTTCACCGGCAATGCCGTCGCGACCGTCCTCATCGGCACCTGGACCAGGGAGATCGACCGCGCCCGCGTCGACGAGGTCCTCGAGGGCCGCGAGCCCTTCGACGAGGCGACCATGAGCACCGACCACCGCTTCGACGACGACGGCATCGAAGAGGCCTCGGCCGTCAGGACCGGCGCCGCGGTCAGCGCACCGACCGCGCGCTGACCGAGGGACGGCGGGAGCCACCCGCCGCGCAGTAACAGCACGAGAAGGACCGACGGCGATGCACCGGGTACCCCCGGTGCGTCGCCGTCGTCGTTCCGGGAGGGAACCCGTCCCCGCGGGAGGCTTCGACCTCAGGTTGAGGATCAAGGCTCGTCGCCCCCGGACGTCGATCTTCACGGCGGCCGCCCTCGGCGTTGTACCGTTGACCTAGAGAAACGCGGCCCCGAGCGATTACGGGCCGGCCTGCACCGACATCGATGGAAGCGTGGAGACATACGTGAGTAGCGACCAGGGTTCAGCGACCCTGCCCAGCGCAGCGGACACGGACCTGGGGCCCACCGGCCGTCCAGTGACGGAGTTCCCGGAACCGAGGGTCCTGGATTCGCACGGCCCTGCGAGGGTCATCGCGATGGTGAACCAGAAGGGCGGGGTCGGCAAGACGACGTCCACCATCAACCTCGGTGCCGCGTTGGCCGAAGCGGGCCGCAAGGTCCTGCTGGTCGACTTCGATCCGCAGGGGGCGCTCTCCGCCGGCCTGGGCACGAACCCGCACGAGCTCGACGTCACCGTCTACAACGTCCTCATGGACCGCAAGGTCTCCATCCAGGACGCCATCCAGCACACCGCGATCGAGAACATCGACCTGCTGCCCGCCAACATCGACCTCTCCGCTGCCGAGGTGCAGCTCGTCAACGAGGTGGCACGCGAGCAGGTCCTCGACCGCGCGCTGCGCAAGGTCTCGGACGACTACGACGTCATCCTGATCGACTGCCAGCCCTCGCTGGGGCTCCTCACCGTGAACGCGCTCACCGCGGCACACGGCGTCATCATCCCGCTGATCTGCGAGTTCTTCGCGCTGCGCGCCGTCGCCCTGCTGGTCGAGACCATCGAGAAGGTGCAGGACCGCCTGAACCCGCGCCTGCAGATCGACGGCGTGCTAGCCACCATGTACGACGCCCGCACGCTCCACAGCCGCGAGGTCATCGCGCGCCTCGTCGAGGCGTTCGGCGACAAGGTCTTCGAGACCGTCATCAAGCGCACCATCAAGTTCGCCGACGCGACCGTGGCGGCGGAGCCCATCACGTCCTACGCAACCAACCACTCCGGCGCGGACGCCTACCGCAGCCTCGCCAAGGAGCTCATCAGCAGGGGCGGAGCACCCTAGTGCAGGTCCCCACCGGATCCTTCCGGTCCCGCTAGGGTGGTGCGCGTGGCGGTCGCCCCGGCGGTCGAGAAGCCGGCGGAGGCCGGAGCCCGCCAGGTCTTCGAGGTGCAGCTGACCAACTTCAGCGGGCCCTTCGACCTGCTTCTGAATCTCATCTCCCGGCGTGAGCTCGACATCACCGAGATCGCCCTGGCCCAGGTCACGGACGAGTTCATCGCCCACATCCGCCGCATCCAGGCCGCCGAGGGGGAGTGGAAGCTCGACGAGGCGAGCGAGTTCCTCGTGGTCGCGGCGACCCTCCTGGACCTGAAGGCGGCACGCCTGCTGCCGGCCGGCGCCGTCGAGGACGCGGAGGACGTCGCGCTCCTGGAGGCGCGGGACCTGCTGTTCGCCCGGCTCCTGCAGTACCGGGCCTTCAAGGAGATGGCCCGGCACCTCGCGGCCCGCCTCGAGGAGGAGGACGCCCGCCACCCGCGCGACGTGCCGCTCGAGCCGCGCTTCACCCGCCTCCTCCCGGAACTCCTCTGGCGGCACTCCCCCGAGGAGTTCGCAGCCATCGCCGCAAAGGTGCTCGCGCCGCGCGAGGAACAGCCCGCCGCGGTGGGCATCGGGCATCTGCATGCGCCGACGGTCAGCGTGGGCGAGCAGGCCCTGCTCCTGCAGGAACTCCTGCAGGGCCGGGGAGCGCTGTCCTTCCGCCACCTCACCGAGGACGCGGCGTCCCGGCTGGTGCTCGTGGCGAGATTCCTCGCCCTGCTCGACCTGTTCCGGGACGGCGCCGTCTCCTTCGAGCAGGCGGCCCCCCTGTCCGAGCTCGTCGTGCGGTGGACCGCCGAGGACGAGCGGTGGACGGCCGAGGCGGACGAGGACGACGACGAGAGGGGTGCGGCATGAGCGAGGAAGCCGCTCCCGACGGGCGGGAACTTCCCGTCGAGGAACTGCCCGGCGGGCTGCGGGCGGCGGTGGAAGCGATCCTCATGGTCGCGGACCGGCCCGTCACCGACGAGCAGGTCGCGGCGGCCCTCGACCGGCCGGCCGGGCAGGTGAACGCGGTGCTGGTGGACCTGCAGCGGGAGTATGACGGCTATACTGGGTCAGGCTCCCAGGGCGCCGAACACTCCGTGCCGCGTGGTTTCGAACTCAGGAACATCGCCGGCGGGTGGCGCATCTTCTCGCGGAAGCACTTCGCGTCCGTCGTTGCAGACTTCGTGCTCGACGGCCAATCAGCCCGGTTGTCGCAGGCGGCGCTCGAGACCCTGGCGGTCATCGCGTACCGCCAGCCCGTGTCCCGTGCCCGGGTTTCCGCGATCCGGGGCGTCACTGTCGATTCCGTGGTCCGCACGCTGCTGCAGCGCGGGCTGGTTGTCGAGCTCGAGACCGATCCCGAGACCGGTGCCGTCCTTTATGGGACCACTGTCCTGTTTCTGGAAAGATTGGGGCTGGGCAGCGTCGACGAACTGCCCCGGATCGCTCCCCATCTGCCGGGCCTCGAGAGCCTTGGGGAGTATGACGAAACGACGTACTGAGCACGACCGACGAGAAGGACTTTCTACATGACACAGCAGCCAGGATCCGGTTCCGGACGCAATACGCCGCGCCGCGGCGGGTCGACCGGGCGCCCATCCGACGCTGCCCGCGCCAGGAAGTCCGCCCCCCGTACCGGGTCGGCGCAGGGCGGCGGACGCTCCGGTGAGGGCCGTCCCTTCCAGGAGCGTTCCGACCGGGGCGGACGTCCGGGTGAGGGCCGCCCCTCCAGGGACGACACCCGCTCCTCCGGAGGCCGCCCCTCCAGGGACGACACCCGCTCCTCCGGAGGCCGCCCCTCCGGCGCGGGCGACCGCCGCGAATCGACTGATCGTCGCGAATCCGCCGACGGACGCGCCCGGTCTGCCGCGGGCCGACCCTCCGCAGGCACCCCCTCGAGCCGCTTCGGGACGAAGGCAGGAGGGCGTGCAGGCAGCAAGCCCGGCCGCCCCGGCGCCGCGACCGGCGGACGCCCGGGCGAGCCGAAGAGTGCTGCGCGCCAGAAGCCTGCCGGCGCCAAGCCCTTCGGGCGCGAGCGTTTCGGGCAGAACCTCGGACCGGTGCGCGCAGCCAGGCCCAAGCGCTCCGGCCGTCCCGCCGACGAGATCGACGTGCACAACCCGGAGGGCGTGCGCCTGCAGAAGGTCATGGCCCTCGCCGGCGTCGCCTCGCGCCGTGTCTGCGAGGAGATGATCCTCGACGGCCGCGTCGAGGTGGACGGCACCGTCGTCACCGAACTCGGGGTCCGTGTCGACGCCGCGCAGGTCGCCATCCACGTGGACGGCATCCGCCTGCAGCTCGACGAGAACCTCAAGTACTACGTCTTCAACAAGCCCCGCGGCGTCGTCTCCACCATGGAGGACCCCGAGGGCCGTCCGTGCATCAGCGACTTCCTGAAGAACAAGAACAAGAACGAGCGGCTGTTCCACGTAGGCCGCCTGGACGCCGAGACCGAGGGCCTGCTCCTGCTCACGAACGACGGCGAACTCACCAACCGCCTCACCCACCCCTCCTACGAGGTCCCGAAGACCTACCTCGTGCAGGTCCGGGGCCCGATGGGTCAGGGCATCGGAGCGCAGATGAAGGCGGGCATCGAACTCGAGGACGGCGTCGCGAAGGTCGACTCCTTCAAGCTCGTCGACTCGACGCCCGGCCACATCCTCGTCGAGGTCGTCCTGCACTCGGGCCGCAACCGTGTGGTCCGCCGGCTCTTCGACGCGGTCGGCCACCCCGTGGAGCGACTCGTCCGCACCCAGCTCGGCCCCATCCGCGTGGGCGACCAGCGCCAGGGCAGCATCCGCGTCCTCGGACGCCAGGAGGTCGGGCACCTGCTGGCATCGGTGGGCCTCTAGACCATGACCATCCGCACGGAGCAGGGCACGCACCTCGCCGGACCGGTCCTCGTCGTCGGGGCCGGCCTGCTGGGTGCCAGCATCGGGCTGGGCCTGCGCGCCCGCGGGCTCGACGTCGTCCTGTCCGACAGCTCGCCCTCCACCGAGGCCGTCGCCCGGGACATCGGGGCCGGTCGGCTCCTCGCGGAGTCGCAGGCCGCGGGGGAGCGGCTGGCCCCGGAACTCGTCGTCGTCGCGACTCCTCCCGACGTCACCGCGCGGGTCGTGGCGGCCGCGCTCCGGGACTACCCCGACGCCGTCGTCCTGGACATCTGCAGCGTGAAGGAAGCGATCCTGCGCGAGCTCGAAGCGACGCCGGACGCCGCAGCGCACCTCTCACGGTACGTGGGGACGCACCCGATGGCCGGCCGCGAGACGTCCGGGCCCGTCGCGGCCCGCGCGGAGCTGTTCACCGGTGCGCCCTGGGTGCTCTGCGGCGCCGAGAGTTCCGCCGAGGCCGTCCTGTGCGCCGAACGGCTCGCCGTCGACCTCGGGGCCGTGCCGGCGAGGATGACCGTCGAGGAGCACGACCAGGCCGTGGCGCTCATCTCCCACCTCCCGCAGGTGGTGTCCTCGCTCGTGGCGAGCAGGCTTCAGGACTCGCCCGTCCGGGCGCTCTCGCTCGCGGGCAACGGGTTGCGGGACGTGACGCGCATCGCGGCGAGCGACCCCCGCCTGTGGGTGCAGATCCTCTCCGCCAACGCCGGCCGTCTCGTCGAGATCCTGTACGGCGTCCGTGAGGACCTGAACCGCCTGATCAGTACCCTCGAGGATCCGACGGGCGGCGGCTCACGCCTCGACATGGCCCAGCTGATGTCCGAGGGGAACGCGGGCCAGGCACGCGTGCCCGGGAAGCACGGCACGCCGCCGAACTCCTTCGCACGCCTGACGGTGCTCGTCGACGACGTGCCCGGGCAGATCGCGAAGCTCCTGACCGAGATCGGCCTCATCGGCATCAATGTCGAGGATTTCCGCCTCGAACACTCTCCCGGCCGTGAAGTGGGCCTCGCCGAACTCTCGGTGATCCCCGGCAAGCGACTAGAACTGACGGAGTCCCTCACGCAGCGGGGCTGGAAGGTAGTGCAGTGATGCAGGTTTCAGCAGTCCAGGCGCCCATCGCGCCCGGGCCGGAGGGCGAGTCCGCGCCGTCCAGTCCGTATTCGGGTTTCCGGCTCGGGAAGTCCCTCGTCGTCGCGATCGACGGTCCCTCGGGCTCCGGCAAGTCGAGCGTCAGTCGGGAAGTGGCACGGCGGCTCCGCGCCGCGTACCTCGACACCGGGGCGATGTACCGTGCCGTCACGCTCCACTGCGTCGCGCAGGGGATCGACCTCGAGAACGGTGCCGCGGTCGAGGCGGCGGCGCGGGACATCGAGCTGTTCATCAGCACCAGTCCGGACCACGAGTCCGTGACCATCGCCGGTGACGACGTCACGGCCGCCATCCGGAAGCCCGAGGTCTCGTCGGCGGTGAGCGCCGTCGCGACGACCATGGGGGCCAGGGCCGAGCTGATCCGGCGCCAGCGCGCGCTGATCGCCGGTGCAGGCCACCGCATCGTCGCCGAGGGGCGGGACATCACCACCGTCGTCGCCCCCGACGCCGAGGTGCGCATCCTCCTCACCGCGAGCGAAGAGGCGCGTCTGCGTCGCCGTGGGGACCAGCTCGGCGGCACCCAGACCGACGCCCAGCTGAAGCGGCAGGTCACCGACCGGGACGCCCGGGACTCGACCGTCGTCGACTTCCACCAGGCGGCGGACGGGGTCGTCACCCTCGACTCCTCGGACCTCGACTTCGAACAGACCGTGGACGCGGTCCTCGGCATCGTGCGCACGGTGGCGCACTGACCGTCCCGCGACGGACCACCGCCAGACCTCGGGCGCGAGCCCACCAGGATTGCCGTCGGGAGACGGCGAACACCAACCGAAGGAATACCAGATGAGCGAGAACCTTTCGCCGGACGAGCAGGGCCCCGGAGCCGACGAGGACTACGAGCCGAGCGGCGAGGACCAGGTCGGCGCACTGCTCGACACCCTCGACGACGCCGAGGCGGAGCAGCGCGCCGCCTCCCTCCGTGCGGGCCTCGAGGACTACGAGCTCGACGACGAGGACGCCGCGCTCCTGGACCGCCGGCACGAGGACTTCGACGAGGAGGCGGAGGGCCGGCTCAACCCCGTGCTCGCCATCGTCGGCCGCCCGAACGTCGGCAAGTCCACGCTCGTCAACCGCATCCTGGGACGCCGTGAGGCCGTCGTCGAGGACACGCCCGGCGTGACCCGCGACCGCGTCTCCTACCCGGCCCAGTGGTCCGGGCGGAACTTCACCCTCGTCGACACGGGCGGGTGGGAGCAGGACGCCAAGGGCATCGCCGCGCGCGTCGCCGACCAGGCGGAGATCGCCGTCGACATGGCGGACGCCGTCCTGTTCGTCGTCGACGCCACCGTCGGCGCCACCGCGACCGACGAGGCCGTGGTGCGCATGCTGCGGCGCAAGAACAGGCCCGTGATCCTCGTGGCCAACAAGGTGGACGACATCCAGAACGAGGCCGACGCCTCCGTGCTGTGGGGGCTCGGCTTCGGGCAGCCCTGGCCGGTGTCCGCGCTGCACGGCCGCGGCACCGCCGACATGCTCGACCAGGTCAACGAGATCCTGCCGGAGTTCTCCGAGCACGGCGGCATCGAACGCTCGGGCGGGCCCCGCCGCATCGCGCTGATCGGTCGGCCCAACGTGGGCAAGTCCTCGCTGCTGAACAAGCTCGCAGGATCCGACCGCGTCGTCGTCGACCCGCTCGCCGGGACCACGCGGGACCCCGTGGACGAGATGATCGAGCTCGGTGGGCGCACCTGGCGTTTCGTCGACACCGCGGGCATCCGCCGCCGCGTCCACATGCAGCAGGGCGCCGACTTCTACGCCTCCCTGCGCACCCAGTCCGCGCTGGAGAAGGCCGAGGTCGCCGTCGTGCTCCTCGCCGTGGACGAGGTGCTCAGTGAGCAGGACATCCGCATCCTGAACCTGGCCATCGAGTCCGGCCGCGCGATCGTGCTGGCCTTCAACAAGTGGGACCTGCTCGACGACGAACGCCGCCGCTACCTCGAGCGCGAGATCGACCAGGACCTGGCCCACGTGGACTGGGCCCCGCGCGTGAACATCTCGGCGCTCACCGGCTGGCACAAGGACCGCCTCGTTCCCGCCCTCGACGTCGCCCTCGAGTCCTGGGACCGCCGTATCCCCACAGGCCGCCTCAACGCGTTCCTCGGGGAACTCGTGGCCGCCCACCCTCACCCCGTGCGCGGCGGCAAGCAGCCCCGCATCCTCTTCGGCACCCAGGCCTCGAGCCGCCCGCCGAGGTTCGTGCTGTTCACCACGGGCTTCCTGGACCCCGGCTACCGCCGTTTCATCACGCGCCGCCTGCGGGAGACGTTCGGCTTCGAGGGCACGCCCATCGAGGTCAGCATGCGCGTCCGCGAGAAGCGCAGCCGCAAGCGCTGACCCCCTCCGCCGGTGTGCGGTTCCGCTGCCGGATGCTGTAGTGTTATCCGAGTGGTTTGGCCTGCTGGACGGGCCGTTCGGGATGTGGCGCAGCTTGGTAGCGCACTTGACTGGGGGTCAAGGGGTCGCAGGTTCAAATCCTGTCATCCCGACCATATGATGTCCTCCGACATCGGCCACGGAACGCCTTCCTTCGGGAGGGCGTTTCGTGTTTCCCGGCTCTTCCACGGGACTCTCGGCCCTAGGCGGGTCCGGCGGCGCGGGCGAGGATCGACGGGTGAACAGCGATCAGCCGCCCGCCGTCGCCGGAGGAGTCCGACCGGACGAGGCCTCCGCCCACACAATCGCTACGCCGTCGGGTCGACGGCCGGGTCCGGGTCTCCTCCAGGACGACACGGGGGGCACCCCTCCGTTGCGTCCGGGGGCCGCATACGGTCTGTCCGCCGCGCTGGGGGCGGCGACACTGCTCGCCGCCTCCGCGTCCTTCTTCGTCCCCGGGGTGCTGGAGGGGCCCGCCGTGACGCGGGGAAACCTTCGCGGAACGGCACTCGTGCTGATGGTCCTCGCCGTCCCGCTGCTCTTCGCCTCGATGTCCTTCGCGGCGAGGAACTCCGCCCGGGCCCTCGTGGTGTGGCTGGGGGTGGTGGCCTACATCATCTACCAGGCCGTGCTGTTCCTGTTCGGTACTCCCTTCAACAGCCTGTTCCTCGTCTACGTGCCCATGCTGTCGCTCGCACTCTGGTCCGCGGCGGCCCTGATGCGGCAGATCGATCTGGGGGAGTTCAGTGCCCGCTTCGACGAACGCCTGCCCGCACGCGGCATCGCGACGTACGCGTTCGTCATCGCAGCCCTCAACGCGCTGGTCTGGTTGCGGACGATCGTCCCCGCAATGCTCAGCGATGCCCCGCACGCATTCCTCGACGGGTCGGGCATGACGACCAACCCCGTCTTCGTCCAGGATCTGGCCGTCTGGCTTCCGCTCCTGATGGTCGCCGCGTGGTGGCTGTGGAAGGCTCGCCCGCTCGGTCGGCTCATCGTCGGTGCGCTGCTCGTCCTGCTGGTGGTCGAGGGCATCGGCGTGGCCACCGACCAGTGGTTCGGTGCGGTCGCGGACCCCGATACGCCGTTCGCGTCGATGGCCGCGGTCCCCCTGTTCGCAGCTCTGGCCGTGATCGGCATGGTGCCGCTGCTCGTGTACCTCCGCCATCTGGAGGCGGGTGGCGGGGAGGCCTCCCGGTCCACGCGGTGACCCTGACCCCGGCCGGGGAGCGGCTGGCTGCGGTCGACGAGGCCAATCTCGTCCTGGACCACGCCGGGCAGGCCAACGTGTTCCTCGTCGCCGGATCTCGATCATCACCTCCGGCTCGTGGACGCCGTGACGGGACCGGCCGGGCTCGCAGGGGGCGGTGGCGATCGTGCAGCGCCCGTGTCCGTCCCGGTGGCGCTGCAGCGTCGGGGACCATCGGGCAACCACGTCGGTGTCATGCTCGTGCACCTGCCGCTCGGCGAGCCCGATCCGGTGGAGCGCCTGCGCCTCGTCGCCGCCCGGACCCGCACCGAGAAGGTGCGGCACGGCAGCAGGGCACGCTCGAGTCCATGCGCGGGCCGCTCGGTGCGCGGGTCCTGCGCTGCAGTGTCCACTTCGACGCGACGGGCGTCCCCGGAGCCGTGTTCGCACGAGGCATGGGGGAGGAGTTCGAACACCGCACCGGGCGTCCTGCGACCGACCGCCCCGGCTGAGCAGCATTGCCCGACGCCGGATCACTCCCGGCGGGACGCCACCGGGACGAGCGACAGTGCCCAGTCGCGGGCGCGCTGCTGTTCTCCCCGGAGGAGATGACTGCCGGAATCGACGAGGAAGTCCTGGTGGGCGTCGAGGACGAGATCCCTGCGGTGGAGCTGTCGCCGGATCACGGCCGTGGCATCGCCGGCGAAGATGCGCGGGATGTCCGCACGCGTCGAGAACGCCGCGAAGCGCGGCTCCGAAGCTGCCAGGGTCATGCGCTCGAGCCACTCCCGAATGCCGGGCTCCAGGGCATCCGCCTCGAGCATGAGGCCCCGGGTCGGGTCGTCGGCCCAGGTGGCTGCCTCCTGCCGTGACGACGGTTGCGGGAGGGTGTGTGCGTGGGTCGGCGCACCGATGACGACGAGGTCGTACCCGGACAGCTGCACCGGGGCCTCGGCGGCGGTCGACACCGCGACGCCCCCGGTGGACCGGAGGGCGTCGGCGACGGCCTCGGCGATCATCCGGGTGCTGCCGAACATCGATTCGTACACGACCAGTGTGTTCATCTCCCGCACCTTTCCTCGGTCTGCGCAGAACAGTCTGCGCCGGCGGCCGGGACCCCAGAAGGGTCCAACGTCCCGTCGCAGCACCGATCGGGTGACCCGATGCCCTGCCTGCAGGCTCCGCCCGGGCACGATGAGAGGCGCGTCACGGTGTCGCGCGTTGTGCCTATACTCGACCAGTACTTGTACCGGGCGGCGCCCCGCGCCGCCGCCGCTCCAGCCCGCGTCCGAAAGGCAACCATGAGCAACATCCCAGACGGCCTCTACTACACCGCGGAGCACGAGTGGATCAGTGAGCCGGCTGTCGACGGCACGGTCCGGGTCGGCATCACCGACTTCGCGCAGGACGCCCTGGGGGATGTCGTCTACGTACAGATGCCCGAGCCCGGGACGGGGGTGACCGGCTCGGACGTCATCGGCGAGGTCGAGTCCACCAAGAGCGTCAGCGACATCTACGCCCCGGTGACGGGTGAGATCGTGGCGCGCAACGAGGCCCTCGACGACGACCCCTCCCTGATCAACTCCGACCCCTACGGTGAAGGCTGGCTGCTCGAGATCAAGGTCGCGGACCCCGGGGTGGTCCAGGGCCTGCTGAGTTCAGCCGACTACTCGCAGCAGGTAGGCTAGATCCACCTCGCAAAGGCAGGGACGGTATGGTCGGCGTCACGCCGGGCCACCGTGCAGTAGGTGGAGGAAAGACCATGGTGCCCGACGTGAATCCAGCCGGAAACGGAGAAGAGCCGAACATGACGTCTCCTGAGACAACGACCATCGGTCTGCCCCCGCAGGTCGAGGTGACCGAACTGGAACGGCATCTGACGCGCGAGGAGCAGGCATCCGTCGCGGCCCTGCCCGCGGGCTCGGCCCTGCTGATCGCCCACTCCGGCCCCAACGCCGGTGCACGGTTCCTGCTGGACGAGGACGTCACGAAGGCCGGCCGCCACCCCAACGCCGACATCTTCCTCGACGACGTGACGGTCTCACGCCAGCACGCCGAGTTCCGCCGTACCGAGAACGGGTTCATGGTCGTGGACACGCGCAGCCTCAACGGGACGTACGTCAACAACGACCGCGTGGACAGTGTGGCACTGCGCAACGGCAACGAGGTGCAGATCGGCAAGTTCCGCCTGACCTTCTACGCGGCGCGTACCGTTTCGGGCCGGGGCGGCCGACACACGACAGCGCAGGCGTAGTCCGCTCCATGCCCGTCTCCCAACCCGCCCGGCATCCGGCCGGCGTCGTCCCCGGTTCCTCCGGCAGCGGTGTCCGCAACATCGGCGAGGTACTGCGTGAGCTGGCCGAGGAGTTCCCCCAGGTCACGGCGTCGAAGATCCGGTTCCTCGAGGAGAAGGGCCTGATCTCCCCGCAGCGCACACGGGCCGGGTACCGGAAATACGCGTCGCACGACGTCGAGCGCCTCCGGTTCGTGCTGGCCCTCCAGCGCGACCAGTACCTGCCCCTCAAGGTGATCAAGGACTACGTCGACGCCATCGATCGCGGTGAGCGTCCGGAGTCCCTGCCCGGCGGGATGACCCTCGCGCCGCGCGTCGTCTCCGACCAGCTCTCCCGCGAACTGCAGGGGCACGCGCGGCGCCTCACCGCGGAGACACTGGCCGCGGAAGCGGGAGCGCCGCGCCGGCTGGTCGACGACCTCGTGAGCTTCGGCCTGATCACGGCCGTCGACAACCGTTTCGACGAGCACGCCCTGAAGATCACGAAGGCCTGCGTGCAGCTCGAGGGCCACGGCATCGAGCCCCGCCACCTGCGGCCCTTCCGTGCCGCCGCGGACCGCGAGCTGGGGCTCGTCGAGACCGTCGTCGCCCCCATGGCCTCGCGCAGGGATGTAGCCTCGAAGGCACGCGCAGCGGAGACCGCACGCGAGATCAGCGAACTCTGCCTCGGCCTCCACAGTGCCCTGGTGCACAGCCACATCGCCCGGATGGACAGTTAGGCGGCTTCCCGTGATCGAAGTAGAAGTGGTCGGCGTGCGGATCGAGCTGCCGTCCAACCAGCCGCTGGTCCTCCTGCGCGAGAGCGCCGGGGAGCGGCACCTGCCCATCTGGATCGGTGCCCCCGAGGCCAGCGCCATCGCCTTCGTGCAGCAGGGGATCGTCCCGCCGCGGCCAATGACGCACGACCTGCTCGTCGACGTCGTCACCGCCGTGGGGAAGCAGATCACCGAAGTGCGCATCACCTCGGTGCAGGACACCGTCTACCACGCGGAGCTCGTCTTCGATGACGGGGTGACGGTCGGTTCGCGGGCGTCGGACGCCCTGGCCATCGCGCTGCGCGTGCCCTGCCCCATCTTCTGCGCGGACGAGGTGCTGGCCGTGGCCGGCGTCGAGATCGCCGAGGCGGACGCCGAGGAGCCGGGGGACGGCGGGACGGAGGAGACGGCCGAGAAGGAGGTCCTCCAGTTCCGGGAGTTCCTCGCGGACGTGGAGCCCGAGGACTTCGAACGGTGAGTTCCCGGACCGCGGAACCGGCTGCTCCGGCGGCGTTCCGCGGGCCGCCGACGACACGGTGATTCTTGAGGCGCATCGTCTTTGACCTTGCCCCTTCCGCGATCTAACGTCGAAGAATACAGTTCCCATTGCGTGCGTGGTGGACCCGGGGCACAGTTGAGTGCACATGCCGGGGTTCCGCCTGATCAGCAGGTGTCCCGGGGAACCCGACGAGGAGGCAGCACGTGAGTCCGAAGGGTGACGCCGGCAAGGCAGCCAGCCCATCAGGCACCGGTGTCCCAGCGAGCGCCCAGGGCCTGCTGTTCACGGAAGACCTCCCCGTCCTCGACGAGGACGCGGGCTATCGCGGCCCCACCGCCTGCAAGGCGGCCGGCATCACCTACCGCCAGCTGGACTACTGGGCGCGGACCGGGCTCGTCGAACCGGCGGTCCGCGGTGCATCCGGCTCCGGCACCCAGCGTCTGTACGGCTTCCGTGACATCCTCGTCCTCAAGGTGGTCAAGCGCCTGCTGGACACCGGGGTGTCGCTCCAGCAGATCCGGACCGCCGTCGAGCACCTCCGCGAGCGCGGGGTCGAGGACCTCGCCCAGATCACCCTCATGAGCGATGGCGCGAGCGTCTACGAATGCACCTCCGCGGACGAGGTCATCGACCTCGTGCAGGGCGGACAGGGAGTCTTCGGGATCGCCGTCGGCCGCGTCTGGCGCGAGGTCGAGGGAAGCCTCGCGGCCCTGCCCAGCGAGCACGCGGTGGACCAGGACTTCCCGGGCGACGAACTCAGCAAGCGCCGCGCCACCCGCAGGATCAGCTGACGCCCCCGGCGCCGTCGCCCCCGGCGCCGTTGCGCTGAGGCACCCTGCCGAGCACCTACCTCCGAGCGGTCCGGCTGCGCATCCTGTCCGGGTCCACGACGTTCGTGAGCAAGTCGTCGAAGTAGCCCGCCGCCTGCTGTGCGGACTCGCCGGGCCAGTGGTGCACGGCGTGGGCGGCACCCTGGATCTGCTGCCAGTTGGCCTGCTCCGGCATGGTGGGGCTCAGGACCAGGTCGCCGAACATCTGCCGCATCTCGCCGAGGCGGAACGCGTGCTCGTGGGACGACTCGCGGACCCGGTTCGCGAGGATGCCGGCGGTCGTCAGGTTCGGCGCGAATTCGCGGCGGAACAGCTCGAGGGCGCGCATCGTGCGCTCCGTACCCGCCACGGAGAACAGGCCCGGTTCGGCGACGAGGAGCACCTTGTTGCTAGCGGTCCACGCCATGCGCGTGAGCCCGTTCAGCGACGGCGGGCAGTCGATCAGGACGAGGCTGTAGCCCTCGACCCGGGACAGGAGGGAGGACAGGCGCCGCTGGTCGCGGCGTCCGAGGTCCGGCCGGTCGTAGATGCCCGAATGGGCCGACCCCATCGCGACGTCGAGCGTGGACGCCCGGGCGCCCGGCTGCTGCGCGGCGGTCGCCACCCAGCCACTGGGGACGGTGTGGGCGCCGAGGTCGCCGCGCCGCGCGTTCTTCAGCAGGCGCCCGATGTCGGTCTGCCCCGACGGTCTGACGCCCAGTCCGGTGGTCGCATCGGCGTGCGGATCGAGATCGACGACGAGCGTCGGGATGCCGGCCGCCAGTGCGGCCGAAGCCAGCCCCAGGGTCATCGACGTCTTGCCCACGCCGCCTTTGAGGCTGCTGATACTCACTACCTGCACGTGTCGAACCCATACCTATCCCTGACCGCGACAGGCGGCCCGATGTCCTTGTGATCCCAGTCCATCATAGAGTGGCGCGGCCTTCCGCCCGGACCCGTGGGGGTCGCCCGTCCACATAGCGGCACCGCCATGGGCCGGCGCTGCCCCACGGGTAGGATCGAGCCACCGTGAAGAACCCGACCGGCAAGGATGCAGGAGTGCGATGTTCTCGAAGATTCTGGTAGCTAACCGCGGCGAGATCGCCATCCGGGCCTTTCGGGCCGGGCACGAAGTAGGGGCGAAGACCGTCGCGGTCTTCCCGCAGGAGGATAGGAACTCCATCCACCGCCAGAAAGCCGACGAGGCGTACCTCATCGGCGAGGAGGGCCACCCGGTCCGGGCTTACCTGGACATCGAGGAGATCATCCGCGTGGCCCGGGAGTCCGGCTGCGACGCCATCTATCCCGGGTACGGGTTCCTGTCCGAGAATCCCGGCCTCGCCCGGGCCGCGGCAGAGGCGGGGATCACGTTCGTGGGACCGCCCGCCGACGTGCTGGAGCTCGCCGGGAACAAGGTCAAGGCCCTGGACGCCGCCCGCGCGGCCGGCATCCCCGTCCTCGCATCGTCCCGCCCGAGCGCCGACGTCGCCGAGCTGATCGCCGCGGCCGAGGAGATCGGGTTCCCCGTGTTCGCGAAGGCGGTCGCCGGTGGCGGCGGTCGCGGGATGCGCCGCGTGGACACGCCCGAGGCGCTGCCCGAGGCGCTGGAGGCCGCGATGCGCGAGGCCGAGTCGGCCTTCGGGGACCCCACCATGTTCCTCGAGCAGGCGGTCCTCCGCCCACGCCACATCGAGGTGCAGATCCTCGCGGACGCAACAGGCAACGTGATGCACCTCTTCGAGCGCGACTGCTCCCTGCAGCGACGGCACCAGAAGGTCATCGAGATCGCGCCCGCTCCGAACCTCGACGAGTCGATCCGTCAAGCGCTGCACCGCGACGCCGTGAAGTTCGCGACCGCGCTGGGCTACGTGAACGCCGGCACGGTCGAGTTCCTCGTGGACACGGTCGGGGAGCGGGCGGGCCGGCACGTGTTCATCGAGATGAACCCGCGCATCCAGGTCGAACACACGGTCACCGAGGAGGTGACCGACGTCGACCTCGTCCAGTCCCAGCTGCGGATCGCCGCGGGGGAGACCCTCGCCGACCTCGGCCTGAGCCAGGACACCGTGACCCTGCGCGGCGCCGCCCTGCAGAGCCGCATCACCACGGAGGATCCCGCGAACGGGTTCCGCCCCGACGTCGGCAGGATCTCCGCCTACCGGTCCGCCGGCGGCGCCGGGGTGAGGCTCGACGGCGGCACCGTCTACGCGGGTGCAGAGATCAGCCCGCACTTCGACTCGATGCTCGTCAAGCTCACCTGCCGGGGCCGGGACTACCCCTCGGCCGTCACCCGGGCGCGGCGGGCCCTGGCGGAGTTCCGCGTCCGTGGCGTGTCGACGAACATCTCCTTCCTGCAGGCCGTCCTGGACGACCCGGACTTCATCGCGGGCAACGTGGCGACGTCGTTCATCGACGAACGCCCCGAGCTCCTGACGGCGCGGGTGCCCGCCGACCGCGGCACCAAGCTCCTCACCTGGCTCGCCGACGTGACCGTCAACCAGCCCAACGGCGCCCGGCCGGCGCACCTCGACCCCCGGGAGAAGCTGCCACAGCTCCCCGAGGACCGGCGCGGCGCCGACGCGGACGCCCCGCCGGCCGGGAGCCGGCAGCGGCTGCTCGAGCTCGGTCCGGAGGGCTTCGCGAAGGCGCTGCGCGAGCAGACCGCCGTCGCGGTCACGGACACCACGTTCCGGGACGCCCACCAGTCCCTGCTCGCCACCCGCGTCCGGACCCGCGACCTCGTCGCCGCCGGGGCGAGCGTCTCCCGGCTGGCCCCGGAGCTGCTGTCCGTGGAGGCATGGGGTGGGGCCACCTACGACGTCGCGCTCCGCTTCCTCGGCGAGGACCCGTGGGAGCGCCTGGACGCGCTGCGCCGCGAGGTGCCGAACATCTGCCTGCAGATGCTGCTGCGCGGGCGGAACACCGTCGGCTACACGCCGTACCCCGAGGCGGTGACGACGGCGTTCGTCCAGGAGGCCGCCGCATCCGGCATCGACATCTTCCGCATCTTCGACGCCCTCAACGACGTGACGCAGATGGAGCCCGCGATCCGGGCGGTCCGGGAGACCGGGACGGCCGTCGCGGAAGTAGCCCTCTGCTACACCTCCGACATGCTCGACCCGGCCGAGAGGCTCTACACGCTCGAGTACTACCTCGACCTCGCGCAGAAAATGGTCGACGCCGGCGCGCACGTCCTGGCCATCAAGGACATGGCCGGTCTGCTCCGCCCGGCCGCTGCCGCGCAGCTCGTGACCGCCCTGCGGGAACGCTTCGACCTTCCCGTCCACCTCCACACCCACGACACCGCCGGCGGCCAGCTCGCCACGCTCCTCGCGGCCGTGGACGCAGGGGTCGACGCCGTCGACGTCGCCAGCGCCGCCCTGGCCGGCACCACCAGCCAGCCCTCGGCCTCCGCGCTCGTCGCAGCCCTGGCGCACACGCCCCGGGACACCGGCCTGGACCTCGACGCGGTCTGCTCCCTGGAACCGTACTGGGAGGCCGTGCGCCGGATGTACGCGCCGTTCGAGTCCGGGCTGCCCGGGCCCACCGGCCGCGTCTACCGCCACGAGATCCCCGGCGGGCAGCTGTCCAACCTGAAGCAGCAGGCCATCGCGCTCGGGCTGGGCGAGCGGTTCGAGGCGATCGAGGACATGTACACCGCGGCGGACCGCATCCTCGGCAGGCTCGTGAAAGTGACACCGTCCTCCAAGGTGGTGGGGGACCTCGCCCTGGCCCTGGTGGGCAGGGACGCCGACCCCGCGGAGTTCGAGGAGAACCCGCAGGCCTTCGACATCCCGGACTCGGTCATCGGGTTCCTCAACGGGGAGCTCGGCAACCCGCCCGGCGGCTGGCCGGAACCCTTCCGCACCAAGGCCCTGCAGGGCCGCGAGTTCAAGCCGCGCGACGTCGAGCTCACCGCCGACGACGAGGCGAAACTCGCCGGCTCCCCGTCGGAACGCCGGTCCGCGCTGAACACGCTCCTGTTCGCCGGACCGACGAAGGACTTCCGGGCCACGCGCGACACCTACGGGGACGTCTCCCTCCTCGGCACGGCCGACTACCTCTACGGACTCCAGCCCAACACCGAGCACGTCATCGAGCTCGAGAAGGGCGTCCGGCTCATCGCCACCCTCGAGGCGGTCTCGGAGCCCGACGAGAAGGGCATGCGGACCGTCATGTGCACGCTCAACGGCCAGATGAGGCCGGTCAGCGTGCGTGACAGGAGCGTCCACAGCGACGTCGCGGCGGCCGAGAAGGCGGACCCGGGAACCCCGGGCCAGATCGGCGCTCCGTTCGCGGGGTCCGTGACCGTCACCCGCGCCGAGGGCGACACCGTCGAGGCCGGGGACACGGTCGCCACCATCGAGGCCATGAAGATGGAGGCCAGCATCACCACACCCGTGGCCGGCACCGTCCAGCGCGTCGCCCTCGCAGGACCCGCGCCCGCACAGGGCGGCGATCTCCTGCTCGTGGTCTCGGCGTCCTGACCGGGGGCCGCGGGTCGCGGTGGAGCCCGCGGCCCGCGGTCCCGCCCGGCCCCGGCCGTGACCGCCGCTAGACTGCGGGTGTGACCCACTACGACCTCGCGATCATCGGCTCCGGCTCGGGCAACACGCTCATCTCCCCGGAATGGGACGACCGCAAGGTGGTGCTCGTCGAGGGCGGGACCTTCGGCGGTACGTGCCTCAACGTGGGCTGCATCCCCACCAAGATGTTCGTGTACCCCGCCGGGCTGGCCTCGGCGCCGGCGGAGTCCTCGCGCCTCGGTGTGGACCTCACCCTGGACGGGGTGCGCTGGCAGGACATCCGCGACCGCGTCTTCACCCGGATCGACGCCATCTCGAGGGGAGGGAGGACGTACCGGGCGGAGGAGCTCGCGAATGTCACCCTCATCGAGGAGTACGTCCGGCTGACGGGGGAGAAGTCCTTCGAGACGCCGGGCGGGGACGTCGTCACCGCGGATCAGCTGGTCCTGGCCGCCGGTTCGCGCGCCACGCTCCCGGACATCCCGGGCATCACCCTGCCCCAGGTGCATACCTCGGACTCCGTGATGCGCCTCGACGAGCAGCCGCGGCGCCTGCTCGTCATCGGCGGAGGCTACATCGCGGCGGAGTTCGCGCACGTGTTCGGCTCGTTCGGGACCCGCGTGACCCTCGCGGTCCGGTCCGACGGCATGCTGCGCCACCTCGACCACACCGTGTCGGAGTCCTTCACCGAGCAGGCCGCGAGCCGGTGGGACCTGCGGCTGAACACCGATGTCACCGGCCTCGCCGCCAACGCCGACGGCAGCGTCACCGCCCGGCTCGACGGGCCGGCCGGGGTCGCCGACCTCGAGGTGGACGCCGTGCTCGTGGCGATCGGCCGCACGCCGAACACCGACCGCCTGGGGGCGTCGGAAGCCGGGCTCGACGTGCACGCCGACGGGCGCCTCGCCGTCGACGAGTTCCAGCGCGTCCTGCGCAACGGGACGCCGGTGGAAGGACTCTGGTCCCTCGGCGACGTGAGCAGCCCCTACCAGCTCAAGCACGTCGCGAACCATGAGGCGAAGATCGTCGCCCACAACCTGCTGCATCCCGAGGCGCTGCGGGCGAGGGACCACCGGTTCGTGCCCGCCGCGGTGTTCTCCCACCCGCAGGCGGCGACCGTCGGCATGACGGAGGCAGAGGCCCTCGCGTACGCCGAGACCCAGGGCACGGCCGTCGTGACGGCCGTCCAGCACTACGGCTCGACCGCGTACGGGTGGGCGATGGAGGACTCGCCCGGTTTCGTCAAGATCATCGCCGAGCAGCACTCGGGCCGGATCCTCGGCGCCCACATCCTCGGCCATGAGGCATCGATGATCATCCAACCGGTCATCCAGGCGATGTCCTTCGGACTGGACGCGCACACGATGGCGCGGGGCCAGTACTGGATCCACCCGGCCCTCACCGAAGTGGTCGAGAACGCGCTGCTGAACCTCAGGGTCGACTGACCCGGCGGTCCCGCCCGCCGGGGCGGGACCTCGGTCCGGTCAGACGGCGGCCTTGCTGTAGATGGACTCCACGACGTCCGAGTAGTCCTTGAGGACCTGGGCCCGCTTGATCTTCAGGGACGGCGTCAGATGCCCGGTGGTCTCGGTGAAGTCGGTCGTGACGATCCGGAACTCCTTGATGGCCTCCGCCCGCGAGACGGTCGAGTTCGCCTGGTCCACGAGGGCCTGGATCTCCGCGAGGACCTTCGGGTGTTCGGCGGCCTCCGCCGTGGTGGTGCCGGCCGGCAGCTGGTGCCGGTCCAGCCAGCCCGGGAGGGCTTCCTCGTCGATCGTGACGAGGGCGGAGATGAAGGGCCGGCCGTCGCCGACGACGACGCACTGGGAGACCAGCGCGTTGGCGCGGATCGCGTCCTCCAGCATCGCCGGGATCACGTTCTTCCCGCTGGCCGTCACGATGATCTCCTTCTTCCGGCCCGTGATGCGCAGGAAGCCGTCGTCGTCGAGCTCGCCGATGTCGCCGGTGCGGAACCACCCATCCAGGAAGGCCTCGGCGGTCAGGTCCGGGCGGTTGTAGTAGCCCTTCATGACGCAGACGCCCTTGGCGAGGATCTCGCCGTCGTCCGCGATCTTCACCGCGTTGCCCGGGAGGGGTGCACCCACGGTCCCGATCTTGATGCGCTTGGGCGTGTTCACCGTGATGGGAGCGGTGGTCTCCGTCAGCCCGTACCCCTCGAGCACCATGAGTCCGATGCCGTGGAAGAAGTGCCCGAGCCGGTCCCCGAGGGGGGCCCCGCCGGACACCGCGTGCTCGACCCGGCCGCCCATGGCCGCGCGGATCTTGCCGTAGAGCAGGCGGTCGAAGACGGCATGCTTGACCTTGAGGGTCAGCGGGACCTTCCCCGCCTGGTCGGCCTTCGACCAGGCGATGGCCACATCGGCCCCCGCGTGGAAGATCTTGCCCTTGCCGCCGTCCTCGGCCTTGAGCATCGAGTTGTTGTAGACCTTCTCGAAGACGCGCGGCACGGCCAGGATGAACGTGGGCCGGTAGCTCTGCAGGTCGGGGAGCAGGTTCTTGACGTCGGGCGTGTGCGCCACCGTGGCGCCCGCCGCCACGCACAGGACCGAGATGAAACGGGCGAAGACGTGGGCGAGGGGGAGGAACATGATGGTCTGCCCACCCTCGCGTGCCACCTCCGGGAGGGCCGCGGCGGCGTTCTCCGACAGTTCGACGAAGTTCCCGTGCGTCAGTTCGCAACCCTTGGGCTTGCCCGTGGTGCCCGAGGTGTAGATGACCGTGGCGACGTCGTCCAACCCGGCGTACGCCCGGCGGTCGGACAGCATCTGCTCGTCCGTGCCCACCCCGGCCGTCCGCAGTGTGTCCAGGCCGTCGCCGTCGAACTGCCAGACGTGCTGCAGTGATCCGATGCCTTCCAGGGCCACGGCCTCACGGACCACGCCCTCGTGGCGTGCGGACTCGACGAAGGCCCCGACCGCGCCCGAATCGCTGAGGATCCAGGCGACCTGCGCGGGGGACGAGGTCTCGTAGACGGGGACGGACACCGCGCCGGCGAACCAGATCGCGAAGTCGGCCAGCGACCACTCGTACCGCGTGCGGGCCATGATGGCCACGCGGTCCCCGGCCTGGACGCCGGAGGCGATCAGGCCCTTCGCGACGTCCTCGACCTGGCGGCGGAACTCGGTGGCCGAGATGTTCTCCCACTCGCCCGAGGGTCCCTTGACGGCGAACAGGGCCGGGTTCGACGGCTTGGTCGCCTGCCGGACCACGAGATCCGTGGTGTTCGTCCGGCGGGGGACGTCGACAAGGACGGGGACGCTGATGTCGCGCACGATAGCTCCTTTGATATCACCCCACGATGAGGTGGTTTCACCCTATATGGTTACCTGTCCGAAACGCCCTCCAGTAATGTACGAATCGGTAACGGGTGCGCGCGCGTCCGCCATGACGAGGAGGACCGCATGCCGATCATGCCCGAGCCGGGAACCCCCCGTGCCCGGCGGCTGCGCTCCGGGACGGGCCTCCCGTGGAGCGGCCCCGGACCGATGGCCGCCCGGCCGGCCCGCACCGCCTTCCCCAATCCCGCCCGCCGCGGCCTGTCGGTCGGGGTGGACATCGGCGGCACCAAGATCGCCGCCGGCGTGGTCGACATCCACGGGCGGATCCTTGCCGAGGCGCGCAGGCCCACACCCGGCCAGGACGCGCGTGCCGTCGAGGCGGCCGTCACCGACCTCGTCCGCGAACTGTCGAGGGAATACCGCGTCCGCTCGGTCGGGATCGGGGCGGCGGGCTGGATGGACCTGTCCAACAGCACCGTGCTGTTCAGCCCGCATCTTGCATGGCGCAACGAGCCGGTGCGGCGCAACCTGGAGAGGCTGCTCCGGCGGCGCGTGACGGTGGTGAACGACGCCGACGCCGCCGCGTGGGCCGAGTGGCGGTTCGGCGCGGGGCGCGGGGAGTCCCGCCTGGTCTGCGTGACTCTCGGGACCGGCATCGGCGGGGCCATGATCATGGGCGGGCGCGTCGAGCGTGGCCGGTACGGTGTCGCGGGCGAGTTCGGCCACCAGATCATCGTCCCGCAGGGGCAGCGCTGCGAATGCGGCAATCGTGGGTGCTGGGAACAGTACGCCTCGGGCAACGCGCTGGGACGCGAGGCACGTGAGCTGGCTGCGGCGCAATCGCCCGTGGCGCAGGGCATCATCGACGCCGCGGCGGCCGACGGCGGCGCGATCACCGGGGCCCTCGTCACCCGGCTCGCCATGGAGGGGGACCCGACGTCCCGGGAACTCGTCGACGACGTCGGCCAGTGGCTGGGGCTGGGACTGGCCAACCTGGCGGCCGCCCTCGACCCCGGCACGTTCGTGATCGGCGGCGGGCTGAGCGCGGCGGGGGACCTCCTCCTGGAGCCGGCCCGGCGTGCCTTCGGAAGGAACCTGACCGGTCGGGGCTTCCGGCCCGTGGCGCGGATCGAGCGGGCGGCGCTGGGACCGGCCGCAGGGCTCATCGGAGCCGCGGACCTCTCCCGGCTGCTCTCACGCAGCGGCACCTGAGGCAGCGGGGCGGACGGGCAGGGCCGCCAGACGACGCCTGCGAGCGTCAGACCTCGGCGCCGTCGTCCCCCACGTCCCGCTGGTTGGGCAATCTGGTGACCAGGTATCCGGCGCCCGCGAGGAAGATCGCGAGCAGGCCGAGGGTCACGGCCATCGGGGCCGTCCGCCAGAACATGGCGATGAGGAACAGCATGATCGGTCCGCCTGCGGCGCCGATCCAGGCGAGGACCGTGAGCGGGTCACCCGATCCGAGCGGCGGCGGGTCCTCCGGCGTGAACCCCTCGTCCTCGTCGGGGTCGTCCGGCGCCGCGTAGTCGCGCGGTCCCGTGGAGCGGAGGGGCTGGTTGCGGAAGATGGCCTCCGCCCGTTCGCGACTGGTGGTCCCGGTGGCGTCACCCGGGACGTCATCCGCCGCACGGACGGCATCATGTGCGCCGTCGTGAGCGCCGCGGGAGGGTGGCTGCTCCTGGCCGTGGGGATCGTCCGGTCGGGGCGCGGGCGCTCCGTCGATCCGCGCGCGGAGCGGCGCGGCGGGGGAATCGGGATCGGTGGGCGTGCCTTCCAGCCGCGCCACGAGGTCCTGCCAGACGGCGTCATCCGTGGATTCGTTCGGTTCCTGCCCTCGGGGGCCCATACTTTGCTACCTGCCGTCGCGTGCTGCGGCCAGGGTTCGGAGGATCTCCGCCCGGCATCTTCGGACATCAGTGGGCGTGCTCGTTCAATCGTGGACACCCTACGGCCCTACGTCAACCGATTCCCAGCGTGTCGGTACTGCCCGGCCACGGGTTCGTGACGCCGTCCGTCACGCCGGCACCCTTAGAGTAGGCTTCCAGAGGAAAAAGCGGGCGGCATTGCCGAGTGCCGCACCGTCCATCCAGGGAGGCTGGCAGCGTGTTCTATTGGGTGATGAAGCGGATCATCGTCGGTCCGATCCTCAACCTCCTCTTCCGGCCGTGGGTCAAGGGACTCGACAACGTCCCCACCTCGGGACCGGCCGTGATCGTCAGCAACCACCTGTCGTTCTCCGACTCGATCTTCCTCCCGATCGTCGTTCCCCGCCCCGTCGTCTTCCTCGCGAAATCCGAGTACTTCACGGGCAAGGGCGTCAAGGGCCGGCTGACGGCGCTCTTCTTCCGGCTGTCCAACCAGCTGCCCATGGACCGCTCGGGCGGGGCGGCGTCGTCCTCCTCGCTGAGCGCCGGGATGGACATCCTGAACGACGGCGGCGTCCTCGGCATCTACCCCGAGGGGACCCGCAGCCCCGACGGGCGCCTCTACCGGGGCAAGACGGGCGTCGCGAAGCTGGTCCTCGCCACCGGCGTGCCGGTGATCCCGGTGGCGATGATCGGCACGGACAAGGTGCAGCCCATCGGCCGCCGCATCCCCAACATCCGCCGTGTCGGCATCATCATCGGCGAGCCCCTCGACTTCTCCCGCTACGAGGGGCTCGAGGACGATCGCTTCGTCCAGCGGTCCGTCACCGACGAGATCATGTACGAACTGATGCGCCTGTCCGGGCAGGAGTACGTCGACGCGTATGCCAGTACCGTCAAGGAGCGGCTCGCCGCGGAGAAGGCCGCCGGCCGGAAGGCGCCCAGGCCCGGCGCCGACACCCGGAGGGCCGCCGTGCGGATCGGCACCGAGGGCGGCACCCCCGCACCGGGCGCCGTCACCGAGGTCGGCCGTGCATCCTCGGATGCGCAGGGCAAGGCCGACGAGGGCCAGGACGCCCCGGGCGACGGGACGACCGGCCCGGCCTAGCGCGTCGGCAGGTCAGCGCAGGTCGGCGCAGGCGCGGCACCGGAGCCTCCGCGGAGGCGCCCCTGCATGAGGTGTCCCTCTGTGACACCGCGCGCGGCTGCCATGACATGCCGAATCGGGCCGTGGTCGCCCAGCCAGTAGAATTCGGGTGTGACCGATTCTCTAGCTCCCGTCCTCCCGCGTACCGCGGATCCCGCTTCGTCCACCCTTGCCGGCCTCGATGCCTGGCGTTCGATGACCGCAGCGCAGCAGCCCTCGTGGCAGGACCCGGGAGTCTATTCGGCATCGGTCAAGGAACTCTCCAGCCTCCCGCCCCTCGTCTTCGCCGGGGAGGTGGACGTGCTGCGTGAGCGGCTCGCCGCGGCTGCCCAGGGCAAGGCCTTCCTGCTGCAGGGCGGCGACTGCGCGGAGACGTTCGACGGTGCGACGGCCGACAAGATCAGTGCCCGTGTCCGCACGATCCTGCAGATGGCCGTCGTCCTGACCTACGGCGCCTCCCTGCCGGTCATCAAGATGGGGCGCATGGCCGGCCAGTTCGCCAAGCCGCGCTCCTCCAACGACGAGACGCGTGACGGCATCACCCTGCCGGCCTACCGGGGGGACATGGTGAACGGCTACGACTTCACCCCGGAGAGCCGCGGGCACGATGCCTCCCGGATGGTGAAGGCCTACCACACGTCGGCGTCGACCCTGAATCTGATCCGGGCCTTCACGCAGGGCGGATTCGCGGACCTCCGGCTGGTCCACCACTGGAACAAGGGCTTCATGGCCAATCCGGCGCACTCCCGCTACGAGTCGCTCGCCCGGGAGATCGATCGCGCCGTCCGTTTCATGGACGCGTGCGGCACCGACTTCGAAGCCCTGAAGCGCGTCGAGTTCTTCGCCAGCCACGAGGCCCTGCTCCTCGACTACGAACGGGCGCTGACACGGATCGACTCCCGCACCTCCCTCCCGTACGACACCTCCGCGCACTTCCTGTGGATCGGGGAGCGCACTCGCGAGATCGACGGCGCACATGTGGACTTCCTGTCGCGGGTGCGGAACCCGATCGGCGTCAAGCTCGGTCCGTCGACGTCGGGGGACGACGCCCTCGCGCTCATCGACAAGCTCGACCCGAACCGCGAACCGGGCAGGCTCACGTTCATCACGCGTATGGGCGCCCGGAACATCCGCGAGAAGCTGCCGCAGCTCGTGGAGCGCGTCACCGACTCGGGTGCGCAGGTCCTCTGGGTCACCGATCCGATGCACGGCAACACGGTGACCTCGCCCAACGGCTACAAGACACGCAACTTCGACGACGTCATCGACGAGGTGCGCGGGTTCTTCGAGGTGCACAACTCCCTGGGCACGTTCCCGGGCGGGCTGCACGTCGAGATGACCGGCGACGACGTCGCCGAGTGCCTGGGCGGCGCCGACCCGATCGACCAGGAGGCCTTCCTCGAGCGGTACGAGTCCGTGTGCGATCCCCGCCTGAACCACATGCAGTCACTCGAGATGGCGTTCCTCGTCGCGGGGGCGCTCTCGAAGAGCTGATGTCCCGACGCACGTCGACACCGGAGGCGGCCACCCTGGTGGCCGCCTCCGGCGTTCGTGGGGGAGCCGGGCCTCAGGTGACCGTGATGCGGATGACGGTGCCCTCGGGCTGTTCGCCCGAAGGTCTCTGCCCGGCGACCAGACCGAGGACCGGGCTGCCGAAGGTGTAGTCGACCTGCACCTCGAAGCCGGCCGCTTCCAGGGCGGCCACGGCACGCTCCTCCGACAGCGAGAAGACGCTGGGGACCTGCACCAGGCGCGGACCGCGGGAGATGGTGAGTGTGACGCCGGTCCCGCGCTGGACGTCGGTGCCGGAAGGGCTCTGGCCCACGACGGCGCCCTCCGGCACCGTCCGGCTGTACTCGCGGGTCCCGTCCACGACCGGCATGAGTCCCGCCTCCTCGAGGGCGGCCACAGCGTCCTCCTCGGCGAGACCGACGACGTCGGGGACGGCGATCGGCGCGGGGCCGAGGGACATCACGAGATCCACGACGGAACCGCGCCGGCGCTCGGCGCCCTGCTCCGGGTCCTGCCGCAGGATCACGCCGGCCGGCACGCTCTCGCTGTACTCCTGGCCCAGCGCGCCGACGGCGAGTCCGGCGGCTTCGAGCTCGGCCGCGGCCTCGTCCTGCGTCCGGCCGCCGAGGTCGGGCACGGCGAACAGCTCGGGCCCCCTGGAGACGAGGAGGTCCACGCGCTCGAA
Organism: Arthrobacter sp. TJ-263; assembly: GCF_058269155.1. Classification (NCBI taxonomy): domain Bacteria; kingdom Bacillati; phylum Actinomycetota; class Actinomycetes; order Micrococcales; family Micrococcaceae; genus Arthrobacter; species Arthrobacter sp. TJ-263. The sequence continues at coordinate 47,732 of NZ_JBZCNE010000001.1, forward strand.
GCGCCGGACCTCGGTGTTCGCGGCGGGCTCCGTGCCGATCACCAGGCCGGGGAGGACCTCCTCGCTGAAGGCCTCCTCCGTGGACACGGACACGAGCCCCTCGTCCTCGAGGACGGCCCGCGCCTCCCCGAGCGGGACGTTCGCGACGTCGGGCAGGGTGACGACCCCGGCCGGCCCGGCACCGAAGACCCAGCCCAGCCCCGCGACCAGGCCCGCGAGGAGGATCAGCAGGGCCACGAGCAGCCGCACGGAACGCCGCCCGGTCCGCCCGCGCAGGGTCTTCTGCGGACGCTGCGCCTCCCGCGCCTGCTGCCGCTTCGACAGCGGGCGGGCGGTGCGTCCGCCGGGACCGCCCGCCGCGGCGGCCGTGCTGCCCGACCGCTCCTTCTCCACGGGCGGTGCGAGCGGGCCCGACGCCGGCGGGACGGCGGGCATCGCTCCGATCACCCGGGTCGCGCTGCGGTCCCTGCCGATGACGCTGGTGCGGTGGTCCTCGCTCGCCCCGCCGGGCAGGACCTCCGTGCGGCCGGTCCCGGCGGCGTCGTCGGGCCCGGCAGCCCACGCGGACCGGGCCAGGGCCACGGTCCGGGCGCCGTCGTCCGGGAGCTGCGGGACGACGGCGACGGTGAGCTGATCCTGCTCCGGGACGGCGTGGGGTGCGTCCTCGGGTGCGAAGTCCAGTTCCTCGTCGGTGAGCGTCGCGCGGATGTGACGGAGCTCGCCGAGCAGCGCCGACCCGTCCACCGGGCGGTCCTCGGGATCCCTGGAGGTGCACCACTGCACCAGCTCGTCGATGTCCGCGGCCAGGCCGGGAAGGAACCGGGACGGCGCCGGCACGTCCGCCTGCGCGTGCTGGATGGCGACCTGGATGGGGGTGTCGCCCGTGAAGGGCTGCCGCCCGGTGAGGAGTTCGAAGAGCATCACGCCCGTCGAATAGATGTCGCTCTGGGCTTCGGCGGGCCGGCCGAGGACGAGCTCGGGGGACAGGTAGGCGACGGTGCCCACGAGGGTCGCCGTGCCCGTGGTCGCCGACACGGCGCGGGCGAGCCCGAAGTCGGCGATCTTCACCTGGCCCGTCTCGGAGAGGAGGACGTTCTCCGGCTTCACGTCGCGGTGGATCAGGCCTGCGTCATGGGCGGCGGCCAGCCCCTCGACGACCGCGTCCAGCAGGTCCAGCGCATGGCGGGGTGTGAGCCGGCCGTGCTCGCGCAGGACGTCCCGCAGGGTGCGGCCCTGGACGAACTCCATGACCAGGTAGGCGACGTCCTGCCCGTCGACGTCGTCCACGCCCTGGTCCAGCACGCCCACGACGTGCGGGTGGGACAACCGGGCCGCGGATTTCGCCTCCTGCTCGAAGCGGTCGATGAAGCCGGCCTCCTCGGCCAGGTGCGGGTACAGGACCTTGAGCGCCACGCGCCGGTCCAGGCGGCGGTCGGTGGCGAGGTAGACGGTGGACATGCCCCCGCGGGCCAACCGCGAATGGACGACGTAGCGCCCGTCGACAGTTGCTCCCTCGAGGGGGTCCTTCCGTTGCTGGTGCACCCTTCGATACTAAACGGGAGCAGCGAAAAGGGGGTGGGACCACACGGCCCCACCCCCTCACCGGTACCGGGCCGGCGTCGACCTACCGGAAGGTCTTCTGGAGGGCCTTGACCGACGCGACGTACTGCTTGGTGTCCGCGAACATGCCCCGGGTCTGCACCGAGTACTGGCCCTGGTAGTAGGACGCGATGGCGATGTCCAGCGACGGACTGGTGCGGGTGAGCGAGCGGATGATCGCGACACCGGCCGTGGCGTTGTCGTACGGGTCCAGGAGGTTGAGCTTGCGCCCCACGAGGTCGCTCGCCCACTGACCGGACGACGGGATGACCTGCATAGTGCCGATGGCGTTCGCCGGCGAGACCGCGCGCTGGTTGAAGCCCGATTCCTGATGGGCGAACGCCATGGCAAGGCTCGGGTCGACGCCCATGGAGCGTGCGGTGTCGGCGACGATCTTCTTCATCTCGGCCTGCGACGGCGCGGGAAGCGCGTTGAGCAGGGCCTTGTTCGCGTTGGCGTCCGCGACGACCTTGTCCGGGTACGTGAACCCGAGGAAGCTCGACGGCACGAGGCCGGTCGGCGCGGGGGCCGGGGCGGGGGCGGGCGTGGCGCCCGGACGCGGGATGGTGAGCTTCTGTCCCGGGTAGATGACCGTGGTCATGCTCATGCGGTTCGCGGCGAGCAGGCCGGAGAGGCCCACACCGTTCCGGGAGGCGATGGCGCCCAGCGTGTCGCCGGCCTTCACGGTGTAGGACCCGGCGGACGGAGCGGGCGCGGGGGCCTGCACCTTCGGGGGTGTCGCCTGCGGCGTGACGGAACCGGTGAGCTTCAGCTTCTGGCCGGGGTAGATGATCGACGACCGCGAGAGGCCGTTGGCGGTGAGCAGCGTATCCAGGCCGATGCCGTTGCGTGAGGCGATGGCTCCGAGCGTGTCGCCGGACTTCACCACGTAGGTGCCGCCCGCCGGGGAGGGCGCCGGTGCGGGCTTCGACTTGACGGGAGCGGGAGCGGGAGCGGCGACGGGAGCCTTGCCGCCGAGGCTGAGCTTCTGGCCGGGGTAGATGATCGAGGACATCGAGAGCCTGTTGGCCGTGAGGACGCTCTGCAGGCTCACCCCATGGCGGGAGGCGATGGCACCCAGGGTGTCGCCGGGCTTGACGACATAGGTCGCCGCGGCGGCCGGGGCGGCCGGTGCTGCGGGGGCGGACTTCGCCGCAGGGACGGACCCACCGGTCAGCTTGATCTTCTGTCCGGGGTAGATGACGGTCCGCGCGGTCAGTCCGTTGCGCGTCAGGACGGCCGCGGTGGAGAGTCCGTACCGCTTGGCGATCGCGCCGATGGTGTCGCCGGGCTTCACGGTGTAGGTGCCGGGCACCGTCTGCGCGACGACGGCGATCTTCTGTGCGGGGATCTGCGCGGCGACGAGGCCGGCCGGGACGACGGCCCGCGGGGGAAGGACCGTCTGCGTTGCTCCGAGGTGCCGGGTGACCGGGACCTGCACGGCGGGAGTCGCCGACGCCGGCTGGGCGAGGGCCACGGAGGAGAGAAGCACCGCGGGGAGGGCGGCGGTGGTCACGGCGACGTTCAGGCCGCGCCGGCTCGCGCCGTCGGCCTTCCTGCGGGTGCCGTTCAGCGGTGCGTTCGATCGCTGGGCAGTCATGTTTCGTTCCTCGTCTGTTGGCGGATGAGTCCGCGCGGACGCACGCCCCCGGGATGACTCTTCCTGTCCGGGAACGTGCAGGTGCTGATGATGCTGCTGTTTTACGTGTTAATGGTGTGATCTGTGTGACTCAAGTGAATCTACACGATGGGTTCGATAGCACAAGGGCGTGAAAATGCAGGGAATCGTCAAGATCGGCGTGTCCCTCCCGGTGCTTCTTGAGGAGTCCTTGCCGAAGGGGCGGCCGGGTGGAGTTGGGTGCGGGAGCATGGCACCCTTGGACGGTGACTGAACTCGAACAACTCGTTCCGGCCTGGCTCAATCTCCCCGAGGTGGCCGAGGCGCTCGATCTGCCCATCACCCGCGTGCACTCGCTCGTCAGCGAGCGTGCACTCGTGAGCGTGCGGATCGGAGAGCGCAACATCCGCAGTGTGCCGGCGGACTTCCTGGTCGACGGGGGCGTCCTCGACAGCCTCAAGGGCACCGTGGTGGTCCTGGCGGACAGCGGCTACGGCGACGAGGACATCATCCGGTGGCTGTACACCGAGGACGAGTCGCTGCCGGGCCGGCCCATCGACGCCCTGCGGGAGGGCCGGAAGACGGAGATCCGCCGCCGCGCCCAGGCCGCCGCCTGGTAGGGATCCCCGTCCGACCCGGACTGTCCGGGGCGGGTGCTTCCCGGTGCGGGACCGTCAGGCGGTCCGCGTCACCGCAGCCTCCGCGAGGAGGCGCAGCGCCCGCAGGGAGACGGCGTCCACCTCGAGGTCCCCGAGCGCCAGGAACGCCTCCTCGGATTTCTGCCCGATGAGCTGCTCCGTGTGGGCCAGCGCTCCGCTGTCCACGATGATCGCCCGCAAGATGTCCACCGCGTCGGCGTCGAGGGACGTGTCGCCGAGCATCGCGTTGATGCGGGCACGCCCGGTCCCGGTACTGGATCCGAGTGCCCGCGCGATCAGAAAGGTCCGCTTGCCCTCGCGGAGATCGTCCCCGGCGGGTTTGCCCGTCACCGACGGGTCGCCGAAGACGCCGAGGACGTCGTCGCGCAACTGGAACGCCTCACCCAGCGGCAACGAGAACGCCGAGTAGGCGGCGAGCAGGGCGTCGTCCGCGCCGGCGAGCGCTCCACCGAGCATGAGGGGCCGCTCCATCGAGTACTTCGCGGACTTGAAGCGGAGGATGTTGAGAGCGCGGTCCGCGGCCACCGCCGGGGTCTGGTCCGGACCGACAGCCTCTTCCAGCAGGTCCAGGTACTGGCCCGCCATCACCTCCGTGCGCATGCGATTGAAGATCACCCGCGCCGCGGTCCCGGCGTCGCCCGTGACGCCGGAGCAGCAGCCCGTGAAGAGCTCCTCGCTGAAGGCGAGGCAGAGATCGCCGGCCAGGATGGCCGCGGCGACCCCGAACCGCTCCGCGTCGAGGTGCCATCCCGCGTCTGCGTGGCGGGCCGTGAACTGCCGATGGACGCTCGGGCGCCCGCGCCGGGTGTCGGACCGGTCGATGATGTCGTCGTGGATCAGCGCCGCGGCCTGGAAGAACTCGAGGGCCGTGCCTGCCGTCACCGGGGCGGACGCCAGCGGTGATCCGCCCGCCGCCCGCCAGCCCCAGTAACACAGCAGCGCCCGCATCCGCTTCCCTCCGCTCGTCAGCGTGGCGATGCTCGAGATGAGGGGAAGCGCCTCGTCGGAGATGGAGCCGAGGACCGTGCTCTGGTCGGCGAGGAAGCCCTCGATGGACCGCGTGAGGGAGGATCGGAACCGTTCCTGCTCCACGGTGATGGCGTCGGGAGCGGGGCCGCCCTGGTCGGGGATGGCAGGTGCGGACAGCATGAATCTCCCGTGCGGCTCGTCTTCGGTGGTGTCCCCACTCTAACCGGCGGCCCCTGCGGTGTCGGTGCCGGTGCGTACGATGAAGGCGTGCCAAAGGACGCGGGGCAGGAACCTGTCGAGTATGCGGAGTGCCACATCCTGCATATCGACATGGACGCTTTCTACGTCTCCGTGGAACTGCTGGACCACCCGCACCTGCGTGGCGTGCCGGTGGTCGTGGGCTCCCCGTCCGGACGGTCGGTGGTCCTGTCCGCCTCCTACGAGGCCCGCCGGTTCGGCGTGCGGTCCGCGATGCCGATGGCGGTCGCGATGCGGCAGTGCCCCACCGCGGTCATCCTCCCTCCGCACCACCGCCGGTACTCGGAGGTCTCCGCCCAGGTCATGGGGATCTTCCGGTCGGTCACGCCGGAGGTCGAGCAGCTGAGCGTGGACGAGGCCTTCCTCGACGTCGCCGGCTCGCTCCGGCGACTCGGCAGCCCGCGGGCCATCGGTGAGCAGATCCGCGCGGAGATCCACTCCACGCTGGGGATCACGGCGAGTGTCGGGGCCGCGACGACGAAGTTCGTGGCGAAGATCGCCTCCACGAGGGCCAAGCCGGACGGCCTCCTGCTCATCCCGGGGGACCAGACGGTCGCCTATCTCCACACGCTGCCCGTCTCCGCCCTCTGGGGTGTGGGCGCGAAGACGCAGGAGGTCCTGGCCCGTATCGGCATCCGCACCGTCCAGGACGTCGCGCACACCCCGGTGGCCACCCTCCGACGCCTGCTGGGCGCCTCGGGCGAGCACGTGCACCACCTCGCCTGGGGCCGCGACCCGAGGAGGGTCGTGGTCTCACGTCCCGAGAAGAGCATCGGTGCGGAGGAGACGTTCTCCCGCGACGTCGAGGACTCCGACGTCCTCCGGCGGGAACTGCTGCGGCTTGCCCACCGCACCGCGACGAGGCTGCGGGCCTCGGGCCACCGCGCCGGGTCGGTTGCGCTCAAGCTCCGCTACGAGGATTTCTCGACACTCACGCGATCGAAGAAGCTCGACGAGCCCGTCGACAATGCGAATGCGCTCTACCGGGCGGCGACGGCACTGCTCGCCGGTCTGGGCGACAGGCCCATGGCGGTGCGGCTGATCGGCCTCCGCGCGGAATCTCTCGTGACCGGCGGCGACGGCTCCACGCAACTGACGATCGACCGGCAGGACGACAACTGGAGGCTCGCCGAACGGGCCCTCGACGACGTGAACCGGAAGTTCGGGGACGCCGGTGTCATGCCGGCGGGCCTCCTCGCACGAGGACGCCCGCCGGCACCTCCGGGCAAGCCCGGCGGCGGCCTGCCGCCGGAGGCCGACGACGACCGGGCCGGGACTCCTCCGGACGTCCGTGGCGGTGGTCGGCCGCCGCCGTCCGGACCGTCCGGAGGGTCACGGCGGGGACCTGTGCAGGGCGATCGGGATCCTCGCCGTTGAGCGCCAGGAGGGTCCCATATCATCCAGAAGAGGTGGCTCCCAACACCGCATTGTGACTTTGCGCCCCGGGGGTAGCACACTAGTCTTTAACCCGGTAGTCCAACTACCGGTCATGACGCAAATCCACCACCCGGAACCTGCGGTCCCGGACCCCCGCATCGGGAACCGGGACAGCGTCAGGAGCGTTGGTTGGGTGGAGGAACGTTGGTACCCACATCAAGGAGGCGGTCATGGCACTCTCGGAACACGAGCAGAGGTTGCTTGATCAGCTTGAACAGCAGTTGCACGCCGACGATCCCAAATTCGCGCACTCCATGGCCTCGGACAGTCGGAAGTCGATGTCGACCCGGCGCCTGGTCATCGGTTCGCTCATCACGATCGCGGGCATCCTCGTCCTTCTGGCGGGCATCGTCTACCAGAACATCTTCATCGGCGTCGCAGGCTTCCTGATCATGGGAGGTGGCGTGTACTTCGCCACGACGAAGTCGAAGCAGGTCGATGCCGGCCAGCCACTCGGCAAGCCGACCAAGGCATCGACCGGAGGCAAGAGCGGTTTCATGTCCAGTCTCGAAGACAAATGGGACGAGCGGAAGCGCGACCAGACATAGGAGTCAGGGACGCCCGACCGTAGTCCAGAAGGATCCGCCCCGGCGGGTCCTTCTTCGTTTAACCCCTCCACTTCACTCCCCGCGGGGATCGGGCGCGCCGTCGCGCGGTCGCCCGCCGCGCAGACCGCGACACGCCGCGACGAAAAGGGCGCGGCGCGCGCCGAATACGTTGACCGGGGAGAGTTGTGGAGTAAAGTGGGGAATATAAGAGCGGTACGGCACCAAGCTGGGCTTGGCGGACTCAGAACAGGCGGTCAGGGATGTTCCTCGGAACTCACACCCCCCGTCTGGACGAGAAAGGCAGGCTCATTCTCCCTGCGAAGTTCCGCGAGGAACTGAGCGAGGGTCTTGTCCTCACGAGGGGCCAGGAACGGTGCATCTACGTCTTCAGCATGAGTGAGTTCGAAAGGGTTCACGAACAGATGCGCGCGGCCCCCATCTCGTCACGCCAGGCGAGGGACTACAACCGCATCTTCCTGTCGGGCGCCTCGGACGAGGTACCCGACAAGCAGGGCAGGATCACCATCCCGCCCGCGCTGAGGACCTACGCGGGACTCGACCGGGACCTCGCGGTCATCGGGGCGGGGAGCCGCGCGGAGATCTGGGCGGCGGACGCCTGGGACTCCTACCTGACGGAGAAGGAGACGGCGTTCTCCGAGACGGACGAGGATGCCTTCCCGGGCATCCTCTGAACAACAGCAGGACCAGCACGCAGCACGACGGCGCAGGTGGGAACGTCCCTTGGATGAGATCTCCAGCCGCCGGATCCGGTACGCCTCCTGGCTTCACTTCCCCGAAGCCAGGCGACGACCCTCCGGCCGGATGGGGGTCTGATCCAAGAAGGCCGGCCTCCCTACCTGCCTGCAGTGACACCCGAGACGAGTACGAACTGCAGGAGGGAGAGGACGCATGACGGGTGACCGGCCGACGGGGGAACGCCACGTCCCCGTCCTCCGCGACCGCTGCGTCTCCCTTCTCGCACCCTCCGTCGCCGCAGCGGAAGCCGCCGGTCGTCGCGCGGTCGTCGTCGACGCCACGCTCGGCATGGGAGGCCACGCCGAGGCCATGCTCCAGCGCTTCCCCGATGCGCACCTCGTCGGCGTCGACCGCGACACCGAGGCGCTCGGACTCGCCGGCGAACGGCTCGCCCCCTACGCGGCCCGCACCGACCTGGTCCATGCCGTGTACGACGAGCTGCCCGAGGTGCTCGAGGACCTGGGCATCGACGGCGTGGACGGCGTCCTCTTCGACCTCGGCGTCTCCTCCCTGCAGCTCGACGAGCGCGATCGGGGGTTCGCCTACTCCTACGACGCCCCGCTCGACATGCGCATGGACACGAGTCGCGGCATCACGGCGGCCGAGGTGGTCAACACCTACGGCGAGGACGACCTCCTCCGCATCATCCGCACCTGGGGCGAGGAGAAGTTCGCCGGCAGGATCGCATCGGCGATCGTGCGGGGGAGGGAGACCGGACCGTTCAGGACCACGTCCCAGCTCGTGGACGTCATCCGCGGCGTCGTCCCCGCCGCGGCAGCCCGCACCGGCGGCCACCCCGCCAAGCGGACGTTCCAGGCGTTGCGGATCGAGGTCAACGAGGAACTCACCGTTCTCGAGCGGGCCGTCCCCGCGGCCATCGCCTCCGCCCTGATCGGTGGCCGCGTCGTCGCGATGTCCTACCACTCCCTGGAGGACCGCATCGTGAAGAGCGCCTTCACCGCGGGAACGAAGTCCTCCGCGCCCGTCGGGTTCCCGGTGGAACTCGAGGAGCACAAGCCCTACCTCCGATCGCTGACCCGCGGCACCGAAGCGCCCACCGCGGCGGAGATCGAGGAGAACCCGCGGGCGGCCTCGGCCAAGCTGCGGGCAGTTGAACGAATCAAAGCCGGACCCGTCGACAGGATGACCATATGAGCCAGGCACTGACCGTGGAGAAGCGCCACGGCGTCGCGGCCTTCTCCGGGAACGGCGCCTACGCGCTGGCCCCGGGACGGCTGACCGGACCGTCCACCGCAGCCATCGCCACCCCGAAGGCCCGGACGCCGCTGTCCGTGGTCCCCGCGCGCCCGGCCCGACGCAAGGTGCCCTTCGCCGTCTTCAGCCTGCTCGTCCTCGCCGCGGCGCTTGCCGCGGTGCTCATGCTCAACATCTCCGTCTCCGGCACGCAGTACGAACTCGTGCAGCTCCGCAACCAGCAGACAGCCCTGAGCCAGGAGAACGAGGCGCTCGTGCTCGCCATCGAGGCGAGGGAAGCCCCCCAGAACCTGGCCGCCGCCGCGACGAAACTCGGCATGGTGTCCTCCCCGACCTTCGGGACCATTGAGCTAGATTCGATGAAGGTGACCGGCACGCCGGAGCCCGCGACCGAGGGCCCCGAACCCGAGGTCCTCATCCCTGCGCCGAACCTCGGGTCGGACCCGACCGGTCCCGCGACGGACGGGGACGCGGCGGCGAGCAGCGGGTCGGGAACGATCCCCGGTCCCGAGCAGCTCGGCTCCGGCCAGTAGCAGAACGGTTCCAGAACTTCGCCCCAGACCGATCGACAAGGATTCTCCGTGACCCCTGCACGCCTCGGCAGCCCCGACAGCATGCGTCTGGCCCTGGGTTCCAGGCGGCTCCGCGTAGGGCTCGCGTTCGTCCTCGTCCTCCTGATGGTCCTCGGGGTGCGCCTCTTCCAGTTGCAGGCTCTCGATCTCGACGGCATGGCACAGGCCGGTCTGTCCAAGCGGCTCACGACCACCGCCGTGCAGCCCGTGCGCGGTTCGATCGTCGACATGAACGGCAAGTACTTCGCACGGAGCGTGGAGCGCTACGACCTCGTGGTCGACCAGCGCCTGAGCGACGTGGAGGAGTTCCGCCGCTTCAACGACGACCTCGAGGAGTGGGAGGTCATCCCCATGGACCAGGCGGTCTCGGAGCTCTCCGCCGTCATCGGCATCGATGGGGAGACGCTGAGGGGCGCCGTCCTCGGTGACAAGAGCTTCAACTACATCCTCAAATCGGTGACACCCGAGGTCAAGAACCGGGCCCTCGCCGTGAAGATCCCCGGTGTCTACGCCGACGAGACCAGCGTGCGGACCTATCCGGCGGGCGCCGTCGGCGGGTCGATCATCGGCTTCGTGTCCGAGAACGGCGAGCCGCAGGAGGGCCTCGAGTACTCGCTCAACGATGCGCTCGAGGGCACTGCCGGTAGCAGGACCTTCGAGATCGGCGGGGACGGCATCCGCATCCCGTACGCCACGAACGAGGACGTCCCGGCGGTCGACGGCCAGAACGTGCGGCTCACCATCGATCAGGACCTGCAGTGGTTCGCGCAGCAGACGATCGCGTCGCAGGTCGAGGAGTACGACGCCGAGTGGGGGAACATCGTCGTCGTCGAGGCGGACACGGGCGCCATCCGCGCGATGGCCGAGTCCACGACGCCGGACCCCAACGACCCGACCGCGACGCCGGCCGAGCAGCGCCGACCCAACTCCGTCAGCGCGTCCTTCGAACCGGGTTCCACGACGAAGGTCATCACGATGGCCGCCGCGCTCGAGCAGGGGCTCATCGAGCCGACCTCCAGGTTCACCCTCGAGAACCGGTACACCATCGATGGCCAGACGTTCAAGGACGCCTTCGAGCACAAGACGGAGAAGCGCACCGCAGCGGGCGTCCTGGCGAAGTCGATGAACACCGGGACCGTGCAGGTGGGCCAGAAGCTGACCAAGCAGGAACGGTACGACTGGCTGAAGAAATTCGGCATCGGCGAACCGCTCGGAACCGGGCTCAACGAGGAGAACCAGGGCCTGCTGACCACCCCCGACAAGTGGGACGACCGCCAGCAGTACACCGTCCTGTTCGGCCAGGGACTCGCGCAGACCGCGCTGCACACCGCCATGGTGTACCAGACGATCGCCAACGACGGGGTGCGCCTGCAGCCGCGGCTGATCGACGCGTACATCGACCCGGACGGCACCGAGCACACGGTCCCCCAGGCGGAGGGCACGCGGGTGGTGTCCGCGGACACGGCTGCCAAGACGCGGAAGATGCTCGAGACGGTGACCGAGGAGGGCTCGGGCAAGACCGGGCAGCTCGAGCAGTACCGCGTGGGATCGAAGACCGGCACCGCCGAGGCCCCCAGTCCGGCGGGCGGCTACGATGGCTATACCCTGTCCTACGCCGGGATCGCGCCGATCGAGGACCCCGAGTACGTGGTCGTCGTCACGCTCCAGCGTCCGCAGGGCGACCTGTACTACCTCATCCCGGGGCAGTCGTTCCAGAAGGTGATGAAGCAGGTCCTCAATTCCAACAACGTCCCGGCGTCCACGATGAAGCCGGACATCTATCCGGTCGAGTACTGACCCGGAGGCCGGAGTATCGTGCAATCGAACAACTCGCGGGGAGGCGGCGCCTCCCTGATGCGACCGCGTGCCCCGCACCCGGTCGCCCTGTCCGCCGCCCTGGCCGCGATCGGGCCGCTGGCCGGATCGGCCGGTGCGCCGGATCTCCCCGTGGTCACAGGCCTCACCCTGGATTCGCGGTCGGTGCTCCCCGGGGATGTCTACGCGGCCGTCGCCGGAGCCACACGCCATGGCGCGGACTTCGCCGAGCAGGCGGTGCGTGCGGGCGCGGTGGCCGTCCTGACGGACGAGGCAGGCGCCGCGATCGTGGCCCGTGCCGCGGCGACGGCCGGCTTCGACGCCCCGCCCGTGGTCGTCGTCCCCGACCCCCGCCGGGCCGCCGGACCGCTCGCGGGCGTGATCTTCGACAGCCAGCCGGACGCCCCGGACGCCGCCCCGATCCTCTTCGGGATCACCGGCACGAACGGCAAGACGACGTCGACCTACTTCCTCAACGCACTCCTCGCCGCACTGGGCCGGACCACGGGGCTCATCGGCACCATCGAGATCCGGGCCGGCGAGGACGCCATCCCGAGCGCGCTCACCACGCCCGAATCACCGCAGGTCCACTCCCTGCTCGCCCTCATGCGGGAGCGGGGCCTCCACGCGGCCTCCATGGAGGTCTCCTCGCACGCCCTCGAGTTCGGGCGGGTCGACGGCGTCCGGTTCGACGTCGCCGGCTTCACCAACCTCACCCAGGACCACCTCGACCTCCACGGGACCATGGAGGACTACTTCGCCGTGAAGGCGACGCTCTTCACGGTGGACCGCTGCCGGCGCGCCGTCGTCCTCGTCGACGACGCCTGGGGGCGCCGCCTCGCCGGCACGGCAGGGGTGCCCGTCCTGTCGCTGCGGACCGAGCAGGACGCCGACGGGGCGCCGGCGGCCGACTGGACGGTGACGGACGTGCGGCCCAGCGGCCTCGGGCACGCCTTCGCCCTCGAGGGTCGGGCAGGGGAGCGGCTGCTGGTCCGCACGGGCCTCCCCGGGACGTTCAACGTCTCCAACGCCGCCCTGGCCACGGTCATGGTCCTCGCGTCGGGCGTCGCCGTCGGGGACGTCCAGCGCGCCCTGGACGACCACGACCCGTTCACCACCGAGGTGCCGGGACGCATGCAGCTCGTCGGCGAGGAACCCGCAGCGATCGTCGACTTCGCGCACAATCCCGACGCGCTCGAACGGACCCTGGCCTCGGTCCGGCGACCCGGCGGCCGGGTCATCTCCGTGTTCGGCGCCACCGGGCAGCGCGACGAATCCAAGCGACCCGTGATGGGGGCCGTCGGAGCCCGCCTGTCCGACATCCTCATCGTCACCGACGACGATCCCCACGACGAGGACGAAGCGGTCATCCGCCGGGCCGTCCGGGCGGGCGCCGACGCGGCGGTCCGCGCGGAGGGGCTCACGTGCGAGGTACTGGAGGTCTTCCCCCGGGCGGAGGCGATCGAGCGCGCCGTGGCCCTGGCCCGCCCGTCCGACACCGTCATCGTCGCGGGCCGGGGCCACGAGGTCTGGCAGGAGGTCAAGGGCGTGAACCTGTCACTCGACGACCGGGAGGAACTGCGTTCCGCGTTGACAAGGCACGGATTCTCTGGGCTTTCCCGCCCCGGGATAGAGTCCTGAACCGTCATGATTGAATTCACCGCAGCCGAGATCGCGGCACTCACGGGCGGACGACCGGTCGGGATCGATCCCGCCGGCCCCGCCATCACCGTCACCTCCGCAGCCACCGATTCGCGGGAGTGCGTCCCCGGGGCGCTCTTCGTCGCCAAGCCCGGCGAGGAATCCGACGGGCACCTCCACCTGGGAGGTGCCTTCGCCCGCGGGGCGGTCCTGGCGCTGGCCGAGCGCGAGGTCACCGGACCAAACGACACCCCCTACCCCTCCGTCGTCGTCCCCGATGCGATCCTCGCGATGGGCGAGCTCGCCGCGGAGACGGTCCGCCGGCTGCGGGCCGCCGGCGACGTCACCGTCATCGGCATCACCGGCTCGGCCGGGAAGACCACCACCAAGGACCTCCTCGCGGGCATCCTCGCCCAGGCAGGCCCCACCGTTGCTCCCCGGGGTTCCTACAACGGCGAGGTCGGCGTCCCGCTGACGGTCTTCGAGGCGACGTGGGAGACGCGGTACCTCGTGATCGAGATGGGCGCCACCAAGCCCGGCCACATCGCCTACCTCGCCTCGCTGGTCCAGCCGGACGTCGGCGTCGTCCTCGGCGTCGGTTCGGCCCACGCGGGGGAGTTCGGCGGCGTCGAGAACATCGCCCGGGCGAAAGGGGAGCTCGTCGAGGCCCTCGCCGCGACGGGTACCGCCGTCATCAACGCCGACGACGAGCGCGTCCTCGCGATGCGGTCCCGGACCGGTGCGCGCACCGCGTTCTTCACCTCCTCGGAGGACTTCGCAGCCGAAGGAGACGTGGTCCGGGCGAGGAACAGTACGACGACGCCCGAGGGGAACCCCTCGTTCACCCTCACCTTCCCGGACGGCAGCGACCACGAGGTCGTGTCCCCGCTCCTCGGACTGCACCACACGACGAACCTGCTGGCCGCAGCGACCGTCGCCTACGAGGTCGGATGCGCCCCCGACCGGATCGCGGAGGGCCTCCGCAGCCTGGCGGCCGCGAGCCGCTGGCGCATGGAGCGCTCCGAGCGCGCCGACGGGGTGACCGTCATCAACGACGCCTACAACGCCAACCCCGAGTCGATGCGCGCAGCCCTGCGGACCCTCGCCGAACTCGGCCGCGGTCGCCGGCGGACGTGGGCCGTCCTCGGCGAGATGCTCGAACTGGGCGAGAGCAGCATCGAGGAGCACGACCTCCTGGGACGCGTGGTCGTCCGGCTCAACATCTCGAAGCTCGTCTGCGTGGGCCCCAACACGCGGGCGCTCTTCAACGGCGCCGTGCTCGAGGGATCATGGGGCAGCGAAGCCGTGCACGTCGACGACGTCGAGGCGGCCGAGCGGCTGCTCGCCGCCGAGCTCGAGCCGGGCGACATCGTCCTGTTCAAGTCCTCGAACGGGGCCGGGCTCCGGTTCCTCGGAGACCGGATAGCGCAGCAGCCCAACCCGGACCACAGCCCGAACCACACTGCAGCAGACTCTGAAGCGGTCGGTACGCCAGACGCTTCCGGAAAGGCCCCCCAGCCGTGATAGCAATCCTCATAGGCTCGGCCGCCGCCCTGATCTTCGCCTTCGTCGGAACGCCCCTGTTCATCAGGCTCCTCGTGAAGAAGAGCTACGGCCAGTTCATCCGCGACGACGGACCGACCGCGCACCACACCAAGCGCGGGACGCCGACCATGGGCGGCGCCGTGATCGTCGGATCCGTGCTGCTGGCCTACTTCCTCACGCACCTGCTGATGATGGCGATCGGGGCTCCCGCCTCCGGGCCCAGCGCCTCGGGCCTGCTGCTCCTCTTCCTCGCCGGCGGCATGGGCCTCGTGGGCTTCGCCGACGACTACATCAAGATCTCCAAGCAGCGCAGCCTCGGCCTGTCGGCCCCGGCGAAGATCGCCGGCCAGACGGGCGTCGGCGTCGCGTTCGCCGTCCTGGCCCTGATGTTCCCCAATGAGCAAGGGCGTACCCCGGCCTCAACGGCGATCTCGTTCATCCGCGACACCCCGATCGACCTCGCCTTCGCCGGGACGGTCCTCGGAGCGATCCTCTTCGTCATCTGGTCGAACCTCATCATCACCGGGGCCAGCAACGGGGTGAACCTCGCGGACGGCCTCGACGGACTCGCCGCCGGCGCCTCGATCCTCGTCTTCGGCGCGTACATGCTGATCGGCATCTGGCAGAGCAACCAGAGCTGCGGCTCGCCGGGCGCGGGCAGCGTCTGCTACGAGGTGCGGGACCCCCTGGATCTCGCGCTGATCGCCGGGTCGATGTGCGGTGCGCTCGTCGGGTTCCTGTGGTGGAACACCTCACCCGCCAAGATCTTCATGGGGGACACCGGGTCCCTCGCGATCGGCGGCGCGATCGCCGGGTTCGCGATCCTGTCCCGCACCGAACTGCTCCTGGTGATCCTGGCCGGCCTGTTCGTCATGATCACCCTGTCCGTCATCATCCAGGTGGGCTACTTCAAACTCTCGGGCGGCAAGCGCGTCTTCAAGATGGCGCCGCTCCAGCACCACTTCGAGCTCAAGGGCTGGCAGGAGGTCACCGTGGTGGTCCGGTTCTGGATCCTGGCGGGCCTCTTCGTGGCCGCAGCGCTCGGCATCTTCTACGCGGAATGGGTCGTGGGATGAGCGCACCGGACGGGAAGGGCGTGCCCAACACCTGGGAGACACCGCGCCTCGCGGGCCTCACCTCGTGGGACGCCGACTGGGCCGGGCTCAGGGTCGTCGTCGCCGGCCTCGGAGCCTCAGGCTTCTCCGCGGCGGACACCCTCATCGAGCTCGGCGCCGTCGTCGTCGTCGTCGACGCCGGGGTGACGCCCGCGAACGAGGCGAAGGCCGACACCCTGCGGATCGTCGGTGCCCGCGACGTCCTGCTCGGTGCGGACCATGCCGCAACCCTGCCCCTGGTCGACGGCGAGCGGCCCGATCTCGTCGTCACCTCGCCCGGGTGGCCTCCCACGCAGCCGCTGCTCGCCGACGCAGCGGCCGCCGGGATCCCCATCTGGGGCGATGTCGAGCTGGCGTGGCGCGTCAGGATCCGCGAGGGCCGCACCACCGCCGAATGGCTCACGATCACCGGGACCAACGGGAAGACGACCACGGTCGGCCTGACGGAGTCCATGCTGATCGCCGACGGCAGGCGCGCCGTCGCCGCAGGCAACGTCGGCACCCCGATCCTCGACGTCATCCGCGACCCCCTGGGCTACGACGTCCTCGCCGTCGAACTGTCCAGCTTCCAGCTGCACTGGGCCCATTCCATCGAACCCCTGGCGAGCGTGTGCCTCAACATCGCCGAGGACCACGTGGACTGGCACGGCAGCTACGAGGCCTACCTCGCGGCCAAGGCCTCGGTCTACGAACGGACGAAGATCGCCTGCATCTACAACGTGGAGCAGCGCGAGACGGAGACCATGGTCGAGAACGCCGAGGTCATGGAAGGCTGCCGCGCCGTGGGGTTCACCACCGGCATGCCGTCGATCAGCATGATGGGCGTCGTCGAGGACCTGCTGGTCGACCGCGCGTTCATCGAGCAGCGCAAGGACTCGGCCGCCGAACTCGCGTCCATCAGCGAACTCGGCGAGGTGGTGCCGCGCCACCTCGTCGCCAACGCGCTGGCCGCCGCCGCGCTCGTCCGGGCCGCCGGCGTCCCCGCCGCAGCGGTACGCGACGGGATCCGCGCCTTCCAGCCGGGCGACCACCGCATCCAGGTGGTCGCGAACGAGGACGGCGTGCTGTGGATCAACGATTCGAAGGCCACCAACCCGCACGCCGCCTCGGCATCGCTCGCCTCCTTCCAGTCCGTCGTCTGGATCGCCGGTGGCCTGTCCAAGGGAGTCTCCTACGAGGACCTCGTGCGGGAGCACGCCGGGCGCCTCCGCGCCGTCGTCCTGCTCGGCGAGGATCCCGCACCCCTCCAGGGGGCGCTCTCCCGACACGCGCCCGATGTTCCCGTCTCCCTCCCGCCGAGCCTTCACACTGGACGGGGGCCCGGCTCCGGCGGGCCACCCGACCCGCCGGCCGGAGACGCCCTGATGCGGTGGGCGGTCGCGGAAGCAGGGCGGCTCGCCCGGGACGGCGACACGGTACTCATGGCGCCGGCCGCCGCGTCGATGGACCAGTTCTCCTCCTACGCGCACCGGGGGTCGGCCTTCATGGCGGCCGTCCGGGCCCGCGGCGGACAGGGCATCACCGCTAAGGAGTCGTAATGAGCACGCCAACCCGTCCGGGAGGACGCAAGCCCTCCGTCCGGTCCGGCCGGACCACGGGGGCGGGGCGGCCGGCGCCTTCCGGAGGGACGCCCTCCTCGCCGTCGACGCCCCGTCCCGCGATCACCGGGCGTACCGTCCGGGGCGGTGCCACCACGGCGGCCCCCGGCGGGCGAGCAGGCGCGCCCGCCGACGAGCCGGCGAAGGGCCTGCTCGCGCGGGTGCGGCGCGGCTGGGAGGTCCTCGAGGGCTCGGACCACTCGCCGTCCGGCTCCAGCTACTACCTGATCCTGGGCGCGGCCCTGGCGCTCACCGCCATCGGCCTCATGATGGTGCTCTCGGCGTCCTCCGTCGAGGCGATCTCCGAGGGCAAGGACACGTTCGACCTCTTCCTCAAGCAGGCCGTCTGGGCCGGTGCCGGCCTGATCCTGATGCTGGTGCTGTCCCGGGTCGGACCCCGCGCCTATAAGGCGCTCGCCTGGCCGAGCCTCGGGATCGCGATCGTGCTGCTCGTCCTCGTGCTGGTCATCGGCGTCGAGATCAACGGCAACAAGAACTGGATCCGGATCGGCTCGCAGACGATCCAGCCCTCCGAGCCCGCGAAGCTCGCGCTGGCCCTGTGGTTCGCGGCGGTGCTCGAGCGCAAGAAGGCCCTGATCCGCGACTGGAAGCACGCCCTGATCCCCGCACTGCCGCTGGGCGGGCTGCCCATCGGCCTGGTCCTGATCGGCGGGGACCTGGGGACCGGGCTCGTGCTCATGATGATCGCCGCCGCGGCGCTCTTCTTCGCCGGCGCGCCGCTGAAGATGTTCACGCTGGTGGGCGCGGTGGCCGTCGTCGGGTCCCTCCTGATGGTCGCGACGAGCTCGAACCGTGGCGGGCGCATCGCCGCGTGGCTCCGGCTCAACTGCGACGACGGGACGGACCTGTGCATGCAGTCCGACAACGGGCTGTTCGCCATGGCCTCCGGCGGCTGGTTCGGGGTCGGGATCGGCCAGAGCCGGCAGAAGTGGAACTGGATCCCCGAGGCCCACAACGACTTCATCTTCGCCATCATCGGTGAGGAGTTCGGGCTGATCGGCACCTTCGTGGTCGTGCTGCTGTTCGGCATCCTCGCCGTGGCGACCATCCGCGTGGCGATGCGCTACACCGATCCGTTCGTGCGGATCCTCATGGGGTCCATCCTCGTCTGGCTGATCGGCCAGGCGTTCGTCAACATCGGCATGGTGACGGGCCTGCTGCCCGTCATCGGCGTGCCGCTGCCCTTCATCTCCTACGGCGGGTCCGCGCTGACCTTCACGCTCGCCGCCGTCGGTGTCCTGCTCTCCTTCGCGCGGAAGACCCCGCACTCCGCCGTCGCGGCACCGGACCGGTCCGCGTCCTAACCTCCGGAAGAGGCCCCGTACTTCCATGACACACCCCACCACCGACGACCGCGCGGTGTCCGTCGTCCTCGCCGGCGGCGGCACGGCCGGCCACATCAGCCCGCTGCTCGCCATCGCGGGGGCCATCACCGAGGACCGTCCGGGCACGCGCATCACGGCGGTCGGCACCGAAGCGGGCATGGAGACGCGCCTCGTCCCGGCGGCCGGCTACGAGCTGCGGACCATCGACCGGGTGCCCATGCCACGACGGCCGTCGACGGACCTCCTCAAGCTCCCGGTGCGCCTCCTCCGGGCCGTCCGGCAGGCGCGGGCGATCGTGACGGACGCAGGGGCCGACGTCGTCGTCGGGGTCGGCGGGTACGTGTCGACGCCCGTGTACATCGCCGCGTGGACCCGGCGCATCCCCGTCGTGATCCACGAGGCGAACGCCCGCCCCGGGATCGCCAACCGGGTGGGCGCGCGGATCGCGGCACGCGTCGCCGTCGCGTTCGACGGCACCGGCCTGACGGACGCGGTCCTGGTGGGCATGCCCATGCGCCGCAGCATCGCCGACCTCGACCGCGCCGCCGGACGCGTCGACGCCCGCACCTCCCTCGGGCTCCACCCGGACCGGCCCACGCTCATCGCCACGGGCGGGTCGTCGGGAGCGGCGAGCCTGAACCGCGCCGTGGCCGGCGCCGTGCCCGAGCTCACCGCGGCGGGCATCCAGATCCTGCACATCACCGGCAGGGGCAAGCAGGTCCCCGGCGACGACGGCGCGCCGCTGGCAGTGCCCGGGTACCACCAGGTCGAGTTCGTGGACGGGATGGAGCGCGTGTACGCGGCCGCCGATCTCCTGGTCGCGCGCGCGGGTGCCGCGACCGTGAGCGAGGTGGGCGCCGTGGGTCTGCCTGCCGTGCTGGTCCCGCTGCCCCACGGCAACGGTGAGCAGCGGCTCAACGCGGCGGGGCTCGTGGAGTGCGGCGGGGCGATCGCCGTCGACGACCAGGCCTTCACCGCCGACTGGATCCGGAGGAACGTCCTGCCGCTGGTCTCCGACGCCCCGCGGCTCGCCGCGATGTCGACGGCGTCCTACGCCCAGGGCGTACGGGACGCGGACCGGCGCATGGCGGAGCTCGTCCTGGCCCTCGCAGAGTCCCGCCGATGAGCGCCGGACACGACAGGACCGCCGGCGATGGGACCTCCACACCCGCGAACGGCACGACGGAAGGCACCAGCATCACCACGAGCATCACCACGACCAGCACCGGAGCCGCCCACGCGGTCCTGGCCGAACCCGTCCACTTCATCGGCCTGGGGGGAGCCGGCATGTCCGCCGTCGCCCGCGTGCTCCTCGGGCGTGGACTGCGCGTCTCGGGGTCCGACGCGGCGGAGTCCCGGGGGCTGCGCGCCCTCGCCGCCCTCGGCGCCGACGTGCAGGTGGGCCACACCGCGGCCGCGGTCCCGGAGCACGGGACCGTCGTCATCTCCTCGGCGATCCGCGACAGCAACCCGGAGCTCGCCGAGGCCCGGCGCCGCGGCCTGCCCGTGCTCCACCGGTCGGAGGCACTGGCCGCGGCGATGAGCGGCCGTCTCGCCGTCGCGGTCGCCGGGACCCACGGCAAGACGACGACGACGGCCATGATCACGGTCCTGCTGCGGCAGGCAGGGCTCGACCCGTCGTTCGCGATCGGGGGTGACGTGGCGGCACTCGGCGTCAACGCGGAGTGGGCCGGCGGGGACGTGTTCGTCGCCGAGGCCGACGAATCCGACGGCTCCTTCCTCAACTACTCGCCGCGCATCAGTGTCGTGACGAACGCCGAGGCCGACCATCTGGACCACTACGGCACCGCCGACGCCGTCCATGCCGCGTTCCGGCGGTTCGCGGACCGGCTGCCCGAGGACGGACTGCTGGTCGCCTGCGCCGACGACCCGGGGGCCGCCGCGCTGGCCGCGGCCATCCCCGGGACGCGCCGGGTCCGGACCTACGGCTACGCCGACACGGCCGACATCCGGATCGGCGCCACACGGGCGGTCGGCAGCACCACGAACAGCGTCCTGTCCTTCGCCGTCGACGGCCTGGACGCCGAGCAGGACCTGCAACTGAGCGTGCCGGGGCGCCACAACATCCTGAACGCGGCGGCGGCGTTCGCGGTCGCGCTGGAACTCGGCGTCGACCCGGCCGTCGCCGCGACGGGCCTGTCCCTGTTCTCGGGTGCCGCACGCCGGTTCGAGGCGCGTGGCGAGGGCGACGGCGTGCGGGTCTTCGACGACTACGCCCACCACCCGACCGAGGTGCAGGCAGCGCTCACCGCGGCGCGGACGGTGGCCGGGGACCACCGCGTGCACGTCCTGTTCCAGCCGCACCTGTTCTCCCGCACCCGGGAATTCGCCGCAGGGTTCGCCGACGCGCTCTCGCTCGCCGACACCGCCGTCGTCCTGCCGGTCTACGCGGCGCGGGAGGACCCCGTCGACGACGTGGGAGGCTGGACGATCACCGACCTCATGCGCGGCTCCGGCGGGGCGTACGTCCCGGACCCGGACGAGGCCCTGCAGGCCGTGGTCGGCGGCGCCCGGTCCGGTGACATCGTCCTCACGATCGGCGCCGGGGACGTCACGCAGTACGGCATCCGGCTCGTCGGCCTGCTGACGGACCGGGCCGCCGGTGCGGGCCCGGCGGGGGCCGCCGGATGACGCCGCGGAAGCCCCCCGCGACGCGGGTGCCCGGCGCGAGAGGCACCCGGGCCCCGGGCGCGAGGAACATCACCGCCGGCAGCACCGCCCATGGCGGCACCGCCACGCTCGCCGGGCGACCGGAGCGGGGCGCCTCCGGGACGGTCCTCGACTTCCCGGCCCCGCGGCGCTCCCACCGGCTGAGGAACACCCTGATCGCCGTCGTCGCCCTGATGCTCGTCCTCGGAGGGCTGGTCGCGTACGTGATCTTCTCGCCGGCCCTCGCCCTCCGCACGGTCTCCGTGCAGGGCAATACGCTGGTCACGACCGCCGAGGTCGATGCGGCCCTCGCGCCCCTGACCGGGACGCCGCTGACCCGGATCTCACGCGAGCAGGTGGCGGACCTGCTCGCCGACAAGGCACCTATCGAGGACGTCGGGATCGCGGCGGAGCCGCCGTCCACGCTCGTGGTCACGCTGAAGGAGCGCGTGCCCGTCGCCGTCCTGCAGAACGGCCGCGAATTCGTGCTCATCGACGCGGAGGGCCGGCAGCTCGAGCAGGTCGCCCGGCGCGACGACGTCAGGCTGCCCCTGATCGACGGCGGCGCCAACGCCGTCAACTCCGAGGTGTTCTCCTCGATCACCGCCGTCCTGGTCGAACTGCCCGCGGGCATCCTGTCGCGCCTCAACAGCGCGTCGGCGTCGAGCGTCGATTCCATCCAGCTCTCGCTCTCGGGGGAGCAGAAGATCTTCTGGGGCAGCGCCGAGCGCAGTGCGGAGAAGGCGAGGGTCCTCGAGGCGATGCTGTCGGTCCCCGCGACCGACCCGCCCGTGAAGGTGTTCGACGTCAGCACACCCGACCGGCCGGTGACACGATGACGCCGCGGAGGCCTGCGACACGGGGGATCGGGGGCCGACACGCCGACACACTGTGCCCGGTCTTTGCAACGGGATGCGTATGCACCTAGCGTCGAACATAGAAGTTACTTGACATAACGTTAACCCTCAACCTGAACGTTAACGTTATTTCGGGTGAAGGTCGACGCCGGAGCACCGGCGGACCCCCGTACAGCACACAGATTCGAACAAGGGACACAGGACGTGGCAGCACCTCAGAATTACTTGGCCGTCATCAAGGTCGTCGGCATCGGCGGCGGCGGCGTCAACGCCGTCAACCGGATGATCGAGGTCGGACTCCGTGGCGTGGAGTTCATTGCCATCAACACCGACGCCCAGGCCCTGCTCATGAGCGACGCCGACGTCAAGCTCGACGTCGGCCGCGAACTCACGCGCGGGCTCGGCGCCGGAGCGGATCCGGAGGTCGGCCGCCGCGCCGCCGAGGACCACTCCGAGGAGATCGAGGAGGTCCTGCGCGGGGCCGACATGGTCTTCGTCACCGCTGGTGAGGGTGGCGGAACCGGCACCGGTGGTGCGCCCGTCGTCGCCCGGATCGCCCGCTCCCTCGGCGCCCTGACGATCGGCGTCGTCACGCGTCCGTTCACCTTCGAGGGACGTCGCCGGTCGAACCAGGCGGAGAGCGGCATCGACACGCTCCGCGAAGAGGTCGACACGCTCATCGTGATCCCGAACGACCGCCTGCTGTCCATCAGCGACCGCAACGTCTCGATGCTCGACGCGTTCCGCTCCGCGGACCAGGTCCTGCTCTCGGGCGTCCAGGGCATCACCGACCTCATCACCACGCCGGGCCTCATCAACCTCGACTTCGCCGACGTGAAGTCCGTCATGCAGGGCGCGGGCTCGGCCCTCATGGGCATCGGTTCCGCACGCGGCGAGGACCGTGCCGTCAAGGCGGCCGAACTCGCCATCGCGTCGCCGCTGCTCGAGGCCTCCATCGACGGTGCCCACGGCGTCCTGCTGTCCATCCAGGGCGGCTCCGACCTCGGCCTCTTCGAGATCAACGAGGCGGCGCGCCTCGTCCAGGAGGTCGCGCACCCCGAGGCCAACATCATCTTCGGCGCCGTCATCGACGACGCCCTCGGTGACGAGGCCCGCGTGACGGTCATCGCGGCAGGATTCGACCAGGTGGACGCCACATCCCAGCCCGTCGCTGCAGCAGCACCGGCGGCACGGCCCGCCGTCGCCCCCCGCGTGGGCGGCGACCAGCAGCGCATGGCCGGTGCGGCGACCGCGGGCCTCGGTGCCTGGTCGCAGCAGCGTGCCCAGAACGTCCAGGCCGTCCCGGCGGACTCGGGCTTCGACGTCGACCTGCCGGCCATCGTCGAGCCCGACCTGTCGGCCGGCCGCTCGGACGACCTCGACGTGCCCGACTTCCTCAAGTAGTCGGTGGACACGGACGGCGTGCCCGGGCCGACCTCCGCGTTCCACTGGCACGAGGAGGTCGGCGCGGGGCTCAGGGTCGCGTTCACGGCCGTGGGGGCGGGCAACCTCGCCCTCCACGTCGGTGATGAGCCCGACGTCGTCCGCGGCAACCGCCGCCGGCTGGAGTCCGCGATGGGCATCCCCTGCGGTGCGCTGCGCTTCATGAGCCAGACCCATTCGGACCGCGTCGCCGTCGTCGGCCCGACCACGCAGGACCCGCCCGACGCGGACGGCATGGTGTCGCTGGACGGGAGCGAGCCGCTCGCCGTCCTCGTTGCCGACTGCGTGCCGGTCGTCCTGGCGGACGCCCCGATCGCGGACGGCGGGACGGGGGCCACGGCCGTGGTGCACGCGGGCCGCGTGGGTGTCGGCAACGGCATCATCGAGCACGCGGTCAGGACGCTCCGCCGCCACGGAGCACGCGAGCTCACGGCGTGGATCGGTCCGTCCGTGTGCGGCTCCTGCTACGAGGTGCCCGACGACATGATGAGGACGATGGCGCACGTCCTGCCCGAGGCCGCGTCGCGGACGCGGCAGGGGACGCCGGCACTCGACCTGCCGAGGGCGGTCCACCTGCAGCTCGCACGGGCCGGCGCCAGGGTCGAACCCCTGCGTGGGAGCGGCCCCTGCTGCACCGTCGAGAACCCCGGGCTGTACTCCCACCGGCGGGAACCCGGAGCCGGGCGCATCGCTGGCCTCGTGTGGCGGACGTGAGCCCCGAGGTGTCACCGGGTTCCGCCCGGGACCGCGAGCTGGCGGAACGCCTGCGGGCCGTCCGGACCCGCATCTCCTCCGCCGCGGCGTCGGCCGGACGCGGCGAACCGGAGCTGATCGTCGTCACCAAGTACTTCCCGGCCTCCGACGTGCGGATCCTCGCCGGACTCGGCGTCACCGACGTCGGTGAGAACCGCGACCAGGAGGCGGCGGCGAAGGCGGGCGAACTGCAGGACCTCACCCTGGCGTGGCACTTCATCGGGCAGCTGCAGACCAACAAGGCCCGGTCGGTGGTCCGCTACGCCCACAGCGTGCATTCCGTGGATCGCCTCCCGCTCATCGCGTCGCTCGGCAAGGCCGTCGGGGCGGAGCAGGAGCGGCGGGCCGCTGCGGGGACCGGTGCCCGGGAGGACCTGCGGTGCTTCCTCCAGTTCACCCTCGATACCGGAGCCGGTCCCGCGGAGGCATCCGCGGGCAGGGGAGGGGCCCACCCCTCCGAGGCGGCGGCACTGGCGGAGGCCTGCGCGGCGACGGACGGCCTCCAGCTCGCAGGGGTGATGGCCGTGGCGCCCCTGGGCGCCGACCCGGTCGAGGCGTTCGAACGGCTCCTGCGCATCTCGGCCGAGGTCCGCGGCGTCGACCCTGCCGCATCCGCCGTCTCGGCGGGGATGAGCGGTGACCTCGAGGAGGCCGTTGCCGCCGGGGCGACACACCTCAGGATCGGGTCTGATGTCCTCGGTCCGCGTCCGGCGGTGGGGTAGCGTCGACGCTAGAACGGCGGTACGACGGGCACCGGGGTCGGTGGCCTATGGCAGGACCCCGGACCCACCGATCCACTCTCAGAACAGGAGTCACCATGGCTGGCGCACTGCGCAAGACAATGATCTACCTTGGGCTCGCCGACGGTGATGAGCACTACGAGCCCGAAACGAAAAGCGCGCAGAGCAGGAACGAGGACTACACGGTGGATTACGATCGCGACGAGCGTCACCTCGAGCCGGCTCCGGCCGCCGTCCGCGTGGCCCCCGCCGAGGAATACCGGGCCCCAGTCACGCCGATCAAGCGCGCGCCGTCGTCCCGCGAGGACTCCGCCGCCCTGCGCCAGATCACCACGATCCACCCCCGCTCGTACAACGACGCGAAGCTCATCGGCGAGAGCTTCCGCGACGGGATCCCCGTGATCATGAACGTCACCGACATGGGGGAGTCCGACGCCAAGCGCCTCGTCGACTTCTCGGCGGGCCTCGTGTTCGGCCTGCACGGGAGCATCGAGAGGGTCACGAATAAGGTGTTCCTGCTCTCGCCGTCGTATATTGAAGTACTCGGCGAGGACCTGAAGGCAAGCGAAGGACAGACCAGCTTCTTCAACCAGAGCTGAGCTGCGGCCCTCCGGTCGCGCAAGACCCTCCAAGGCACGAAGGACTGAAACTGCTCTGTGAGTCTGGTATTCGCCCTGATCTACCTGGTACTGATGCTGTTCCAGCTCGCCCTGATCCTGCGCATCATCTATGACGCCGTCCAGGGATTCGCCCGCGACTGGCGTCCCCAGAAGTCGGCGCTGGTGCTGGCTTCGGGCATCTACTCGGTCACGGATCCCCCCATCAAGGCCCTGCGCCGGCTCATTCCGCCCCTCCGCCTGGGCGGGGTCCAGCTCGATCTGGCGTTCCTGGCACTGTTCGTGGTCGTGCTGATCCTGATGTCCGTGTCCGCCAATCTCGCACGATAGCCTCCGGGGCCGTTTCGGCAATGACACCCGGGAAGATATACGCTGATGCACAGTTCGACGTGAGTCCAGCGGTTCATGTCCACAATCCGGTACCGCAGCCATGACCGCCAGTCGGCGGGCCGGCTCCTATCAGTATGAGGTGACCACATGGCTTTGACGCCAGAAGACGTTGTCAACAAGAGGTTCCAGCCGACGAAGTTCCGCGAGGGCTACGACCAGGACGAGGTGGACGACTTCCTCGACGAGATCGTCGTCGAGCTCCGCCGCCTGAACTCCGAGAACGAGGAACTGCGCCGCAGGCTCGGGGACGACCCCTCGGACGCCTCGCAGGCCACGACGATCCCCGCCCCCGTCGCGGCGAGCACGCACACCGAGAAGGCGACCGACGAGGAGTCCGCCCAGGTCACCCAGGCCGACGACGAGACCAGCCCCGCTGCGATCCCCGCGACCGCGGCCTCCGTCACCTCGGCAGAATCCGCCGCCGGCGTCCTCGCCATGGCGCAGCGCCTGCACGACGAATACGTCAACGCGGGCGTCGAGCAGCGCGACAAGATCATCGCCGAAGCCCAGCTCGAGGCCACCGGCCTCGTCGACGCGGCCGAGGAGAAGAGCCGGAAGACCCTCGGGGACCTCGAGGAGCAGAAGACGGTCCTCGAGAGCACGGTCGAGCAGCTCCGCGGCTTCGAGCGCGACTACCGCGCACGCCTCAAGGCCTACATCGAGGGCCAGCTCCGCGACCTCGATGCCCGCGACTCCCTCGCGACCGAGTCCGCCTCCTAGCGAGACGTCCTGGCCCGACCCGCGTCGGGGCAGCAGTGGAAGGGCCGGTTGCCGGGGCACGACCCCGGGAGCCGGCCCTTCCGGCGTCGGGAGCCACCGCGCCCGCCCGATGGCCCCGACGACAGACCACACAGCCCCGACACCCTGGATGGACCGTGAACGAGCACCAGCCCGCCGACACCACCCCCGAGCCCGACGGCGATCCGTCGGCCGCAGCGGACAGCACCCCGGCGGACGCCCCGGGACCCGCGCACCGCATCCCGGCGCGCTACGGGCTCCTGATGCTCGCGTGCGCGCTGGTCGTCTATGTGGCCGACCAGCTCACCAAGTGGTGGGTCGTGTCCACGATGACCGAAGGGCAGATCACGCCGGTCCTCCCGCCCCTGCTCAGCTGGCGTTTCTTCCGTAACCCGGGGGCCGCGTTCTCGATCGGGACGGACTACACCTGGGTGTTCACGATCATCATGGTCGTCGTGTCCACCGCCCTCATCCTGCAGGTGAGGAAGGTCGCCTCCCGCGGGTGGTCGGTGGCGCTGGGACTCGTCCTCGGGGGCGCCCTGGGCAACCTGACGGACCGCCTCCTGCGCGAACCCTCGTTCGGCCAGGGCCACGTGGTGGACTTCATCGCCCTGCCGAACTTCGCCATCTTCAACATCGCCGACTCGGCGGTCGTCAGCGGCGTGGTGCTCATCTGCATCCTGACCCTGCGGGGCATCGGTTTGGACGGTCGCCGCGACGACGAGCCGACCGACGAGCCGGCCGGCCCGGCAACGGGCCCGGCGGCCGACCCGACCCAGCACCGGGACGATCATGGCAGGTGACCGCCGGGAGCTCATCATCCCGGAGACCGAGGCCGGGAACAGGGCGGACGCCGTCCTCGCCCGCCTGCTGGACGCCTCCCGCTCCGCCGTCGCGCAGTGGTGTGCGGACGGGCGGGTGCTGCGCGGCGGCGTGCCGCTGGCGAAGTCGGACCGCGTCCACGCCGGTGACGGCATCGACGTCGCCCTGCCGGATCCGCAGGACAGGCACCGCGTCATCCCGGAGGCGGTCGACGGCATGGGCATCCTGCTCGACGACGAGGACTTCGTGGTCGTGGACAAGCCCGTCGGCGTCGCCGCCCACCCGTCGCCCGGCTGGGTGGGACCCACGGTGGTCGGCGCACTCGCCGCGGCCGGCTACCGCATCTCCACGTCGGGAGCCCCCGAGCGCGTCGGCATCGTCCACCGGCTCGACGTCGGCACCTCGGGGGCGATGGTCGTCGCCAAGACCGAGCCCGCCTACACGGCCCTCAAGCGCGCCTTCAAGGAGCGCACGGTCGACAAGGTGTACCACGCCGTCGTGCAGGGGCTGCCGGAGCCGCTGAAGGGCACCATCGACGCGCCGATCGGACGCCATCCGCACCACGAGTGGCGCTTCGCGGTCATGGAGGGCGGCCGCGACTCGGTGACGCACTACGAGGTGCTCGAGGCCTTCGGCCGGGCCAGCCTGGTCGAGGTGCACCTCGAGACCGGCCGGACGCACCAGATCCGCGTCCACTTCTCCGCGCTCCGCCATCCCTGCGCGGGGGACCTCACGTACGGGGCGGACCCCCGCCTGGCGGCCGAACTCGGCCTCACCCGGCAGTGGCTGCACGCCCACCGCCTGGGCTTCGCGCACCCGCGCACCGGTGAGCCGGTCACCGCGACGAGCCCGTATCCGGTGGATCTCGCGTACGCCCTGACGGCCCTGTCCGACGGCCTGGTGTGACACGCCGGGGCGACCCCGGACGACACGCCCGGGGCCCGCCGCGGGGTAGGGGGAGCACTAGACTCGGGGGGTGGCTACTCCTGCATCAACAGATTCGTTCGTCCATCTCCACAACCACACCGAGTACTCGATGCTCGACGGCGCCGCCCGGCTGACGGACCTCTTCAGCCACACCGAGGAACTCGGCATGAAGGCCCTCGCCACCACGGACCACGGGTTCGTCTTCGGGGCCTTCGACTTCTGGAGCAAGGCCACCAGCGCCGGCATCAAGCCCATCATCGGCGTGGAGGCCTACCTCACCCCGGGGACCGCCAGGAACGACCGCACCCGCGTGCAGTGGGGCGGCGGCGGGCGCGACGACGTCTCCGGTGCGGGCGCCTACACCCACATGACCCTCTGGTCGGAGACCACCGAGGGCATGCACAACCTCTTCCGGATGTCCTCCCTCGCCTCCCTCGAGGGCTACCTCTACAAGCCGCGCATGGACCGGGACCTCCTGCAGACCTACGGCAAGGGGCTCATCGCCACCACGGGCTGTCCGTCCGGCGAGGTCCAGACCAAGCTCCGGCTCGGCCTGTACGACGAGGCGCGGCAGGCGGCGTCGGACTTCCGCGACATCTTCGGGGCGGAGAACTACTTCTGCGAACTGATGGACCACGGGCTCGACATCGAGCGGAACGTCAAGGCGGACCTGATCAGGCTCGCGAAGGACCTCGGGCTGCCGCTCGTGGCCACCAACGACCTGCACTACACGCACGCCGAGGACTCCAAGGCCCACGCGGCCCTGCTGTGCGTCCAGTCCGGGTCCACCCTCGCGGACCCGAAGCGCTTCAAGTTCGACGCCGACGAGTTCTACCTGAAGTCGCCCGCCGAGATGCGCGCCATCTTCCGCGACTACCCGGAAGCCTGCGACAACACGCTGCTCATCGCCGAACGGTGCGACGTCGAGTTCAACACCAAGGCCAACTACATGCCCCGGTTCCCCGTGCCGGAGGGCGAGAACGAGCAGTCCTGGTTCGTCAAGGAGGTCGAGACCGGGCTGCAGTACCGCTACCCGGCGGGCGTACCCGACGACGTCCGCAAGCAGGCGGAGTTCGAGGTCGGCGTCATCACGCAGATGGGCTTCCCCGGCTACTTCCTCGTGGTCGCCGACTTCATCAACTGGGCGAAGAACAACGGCATCCGGGTGGGGCCGGGCCGCGGCTCGGGTGCCGGGTCCATGGTGGCGTACGCGATGCGCATCACCGACCTCGACCCCCTGAAGCACGGCCTGATCTTCGAGCGCTTCCTCAACCCCGAGCGCGTCTCGATGCCCGACTTCGACGTCGACTTCGATGATCGGCGCCGCGCGGAGGTCATCCGGTACGTGACCGAGAAGTACGGCGACGAGCGCGTGGCCATGATCGTCACGTACGGCACCATCAAGGCCAAGCAGGCGCTCAAGGACTCCTCCCGCGTCATGGGGTACCCGTTCTCCACAGGGGAGCGGCTCACCAAGGCCATGCCGCCGGACGTCATGGGCAAGGGCCTCGCCCTGGCCGACGTGCACAACAAGGACGCCAAGCGCTACTCCGAGGCGGAGGAGCTGCGTGAGCTCCTGAAGACCGACGCCGACTCCGAGAAGGTGTTCGAGACGGCCCTCGGCCTCGAGGGCCTGAAGCGCCAGTGGGGCGTACATGCCGCCGGCGTCATCATGTCCTCCGACCCGCTGATCGACATCATCCCGATCATGCGCCGTGAGCAGGACGGCCAGATCATCACCCAGTTCGACTACCCCACCTGCGAGGGCCTCGGACTGATCAAGATGGACTTCCTCGGCCTGAGGAACCTGACGATCATCACGGACGCCGTCGAGAACATCAAGGCCAACAAGGGCGTCGACCTCGTCCTGGAGGACCTGGAACTCGACGACAAGGAGTCCTACGAACTCCTGGCACGCGGCGACACGCTGGGCGTGTTCCAGCTCGACGGCGGGCCCATGCGGTCGCTGCTGAAGCTCATGCGCCCCGACAACTTCGAGGACATCTCCGCCGTCCTGGCGCTGTACCGGCCCGGTCCGATGGGCGTGAACTCGCACACGAACTACGCCCTGCGCAAGAACGGCCTGCAGGACATCGAGCCGATCCACCCCGAGCTCGAGGGGCCGCTCGAGGAGATCCTCGGCGGCACGTACGGCCTCATCGTCTACCAGGAGCAGGTGATGAGCGCCGCCCAGAAGCTGGCGAACTTCACGCTCGGCCAGGCGGACATGCTCCGCCGCGCGATGGGCAAGAAGAAGAAGTCCGAGCTGGACAAGCAGCAGGCCGACTTCTTCGCGGGCATGAAGGCCAACGGCTTCTCGCAGGCCGCGATGGACAAGCTGTGGATCGTCCTCGAATCCTTCTCCGACTACGCGTTCAACAAGGCACACACCGCGGCGTACGGGCTCGTGTCCTACTGGACGGCGTACCTCAAGGCGCACTTCCCGGCCGAGTACATGGCGGCACTGCTCACGAGCGTGGGCGACGACAAGGACAAGCTGGCGATCTACCTCAACGAGTGCCGCCGCATGGGCATCACCGTCCTGCCGCCGGACGTCAACGAGTCGAGCGTGAACTTCACCCCGGTCGGCAAGGACATCCGCTTCGGCATGGGCGCGATCCGCAACGTCGGCGCGAACGTCGTCGGCGCGATGGTGGGGGCGCGGGAGGAGAAGGGGGCGTTCACCTCGTTCAGCGACTTCCTGCAGAAGGTGCCCGCCGTCGTCTGCAACAAGCGCACCATCGAATCCCTGATCAAGGCCGGCGCCTTCGACTCCCTGCGGCATCCGCGGCGCGCCCTCGCGATGATCCACGAGGAGGCCGTGGATTCCGTGATCGTCCTCAAGCGCAACGAGGCGGCGAACCAGTTCGACCTCTTCAGTGCGTTCGACGACGCCGGAGGCGTCGTGGGCGGCCTGTCCGTCGAGGTGCCGGACCTGCCCGAGTGGGACAAGAAGGACAAGCTGTCCTTCGAACGGGACATGCTCGGCCTGTACGTCTCGGACCACCCCCTCCAGGGGCTGGAGGGCATCCTCGGCCAGCACGCCGACTCCTCCATCCCGTCCATCATCAGCGAGGAGGGGCCGGCGGACGGTGCGATCGTCACCATCGCCGGCATGATCACCTCGCTCCAGCGCAGGATCGCCAAGAACAGCGGCAACGCCTACGCGCGGGCGGAGGTCGAGGACCTCGCAGGGTCCATGGAGGTCATGTTCTTCGGCCAGGTCTACGGCCCCATCTCGGCGGTCCTCGCGGAGGACCTGATCGTCGTGGTGCGCGGCCGTCTCCAGCGCCGCGACGACGGCGCCGTGATGCTCAACGCGCAGGAACTGACGGTGCCGGACCTCAGCGAGGGGCACTCCGGGCCGGTGGTGATCTCCATGCTGCAGCACAAGGCGACGGAGACCGCGGTCACGGCGCTGGGTGACGTGCTGAGGACACACCCCGGGACCAGTGAGGTGCTGATCCGGCTCAACGGCTCGCGGAAGGTCGAGGTGATGAAGCTGGGCGTTGACCTGCGCGTCAACCCGACACCGGGACTCTTCGGGGACCTCAAGATCCTGTTCGGGCCGGCCTGCCTCGACGCCTGACCGGCACGTCCGGGCGGGTGCCGGCGTCAGATGACGTTGTGTCAGATGACGTAGTCGGTGGCCGTCGGCGTCCCGTAACTGCCGCCGTGGTACAGGAGGGGAGCGCCGTCGCGACCGATGGTCCCCGCGACCACCTCCGCGACGACCACGGCGTTGTTCTCGAAGGACAGGCGCATGCTGATGCGTCCCACGAGCCAGCCGGCGACGTCCCGGAGGATCGGGACGCCCTCCGGTCCCGGCTCCCAGTGGTCGCCCGTGAACCGGTCCTTCGTGCGCGCGAAGCGGTTCGCCAGGCCCTCGTTCTCGGTGCTGAGCATGTGGACGCCCACGAAGCTGGTGTTCGCGACGGCCGGCCACGAGGACGAGGACCGCGCCATGTTGAACGAGAAGCGCGGCGGTTCGGCGGACAGCGACGCCACGGACGTCGCCGTGAAACCGTAGGGCACGCCGTCGTAGGTGGCGGTGATGATGGCCACGCCGGCGGCATGGCGGCGGAAGACCTCGCGGAAGGACTCCGCGTGCACGCCCGTGGGCGAGGTCGATGGCGGCGCGGCGGTGCCTGGATTGCTCACGTGGTTCCTCCGGGGGCTCTCGGCGTTGGACACCCCAACCCTAGGCGCGCACCCCGGGCGCGGAGCGGTTTGTTAATGTAGAAGTCATGCGTGCCAGCAAGGAACCGGCCACCGGACCGAGCAACTACCCGCCTCCCGTCTACTCCGTGGCCGAGGACCGGCGATCGGTGCCGCCCGCCGGGGTCTTCTGGTGGCTCGGGTCCACGATCCTCCTGGGCGCCGTCGTGGGCGCCGCATGGTGGCTCCTCGCTCCCACCGGACGCCTGTTCGGCGATCCGTCCTCCGCCGACCAGTGGCTCCTCCGGGACCTCACCCTCGCCGGCCTCGAACTCGTCGCCGGGATCGCCGTCGGCACCGTGGTGGCCCTGCGGCTCATGCTGCCCGCCGCGGTGGCGCGCATCCTTGCCGCCGTCGGCGGGTCCGCCCTCGGCTCCCTCCTCGCCCTCGCCGTCGGGGAGGGCCTCGCGTACCTGCTCGGACCGCACGGGCAGGACGGGCTGCCCGGATCCGACTTCCTGCTGCACTCCTACGGCGCCCTGGCCATCTGGCCGGCCGTCGCCGCCGTCATCATCTTCGCCACGGCCCTCATCGGCCTCGCGCGCCGCCGGACCTGACCACGGCGCCTGTCGGGAGGGACGCCCGTGGGTGAGCGGGCGTACGGCACTCCCGATAGACTCTCAGGGTGAATCCACCGTCCAGCACCTCCCCGACCGTCGGCTTCCGCACCATCGACCTGCGCGGCCGGACCCTCTCGCCGGGCGACCTGAAGAGGGCTATGCCGCGCGCCGCCGCGGATGCCCGCTCCTCGGAAGCCGCCGTGCAGGCCATCATCGACGATGTCCGTGCCCGCGGCATCGAGACCCTCCGGGAACTCGCCCTGCGCTTCGACGGCGTCGAGCAGGAGCACCCGCGGGTGCCGGCCGAAGTCGTGGACGCCGCCCTCGCCGGCCTGGACGACGACGTCCGGGCCGCGCTCGAGGAGGCCATCCGGCGGGCGCGCGTCTTCGCCCGGGCCCAGGTGCCGGACGACGTGGACGTGCAGGTGGCGCCCGGAGCGCACCTGACGCACAAGTGGATCCCCGTGGACCGGGTCGGCCTCTACGTGCCCGGCGGGCTCGCCGTCTACCCGTCCTCCGTGGTCATGAACGTGGTGCCCGCGCAGGCCGCCGGCGTCGGATCGATCGCCCTCGCCTCGCCCCCGCAGAAGGAGTTCGGCGGCTGGCCGCACCCCGTGATCCTCGCCGCCGCCGCCATGCTCGGCGTCACCGAGGTGTACGCCATGGGCGGCGCCCAGGCCGTCGCCGCCCTCGCCTACGGGATCCGGGACCACTCGGGGACCGGCCGGGACATCGATCCCGTGGACGTCGTCACCGGGCCCGGCAACGTATTCGTGGCCACGGCCAAGCGGCTGGTCCGCGGCCAGGTCGGCATCGACTCGGAGGCCGGCACCACGGAGATCGCCGTCCTCGCCGACGCGAGCGCCGACCCCGACCTCGTCGCCGCGGACCTCGTGAGCCAGGCGGAACACGATCCCCAGGCGGCGTCCGTCCTGGTGACGGACTCCGAGGAGCTCGCGGCCGCCGTCGTCCGGGCACTCGAGGCCCGTGCCGCCCGGACGCGCCATGCGGAGCGGGTGCGGACCGCCCTGTCCGGGCCGCAGTCCGGCGTGATCCTGGTCGACGACGTCGAGCACGGGATCGCCGTGTGCGACGCCTACGCGGCCGAGCACCTCGAGATCCAGACCATCGACGCGGCGGAGGTCGCCGGGCGCATCCGCAACGCCGGCGCCGTCTTCATCGGCGCCTACAGCCCGGTCAGCCTCGGGGACTACTGCGCGGGGTCCAACCACGTCCTGCCCACCAGCGGGACGGCCGCCTTCGCCTCCGGGCTCAACGTGACGACCTTCCTGCGCGCCGTCCAGCTCGTGCACTACGACCGCGAGGCGCTGCGTGAGGTCGCGTCCTCGATCCTCTCGCTGGCGGAGGCCGAGAACCTCCCCGCGCACGGGGAGGCCGTCGCGGCCCGTTTTGACGCCGGCGCATCCTGATCCGCGGCCGCACCCACGCCGCACCCACTCCTGCGGTCGGCCACTACATCTGGTAATTACAGTGTTGTTGTTTCACTACATGTAGTCCTAAACTGGTCTCGGCACGTTGTTGGAACGGCCTACGGAGCGGGAGGGACCCATGTACTGTCCGTACTGCCGTAACCCCGACTCCCGCGTCGTCGACAGCCGCCTCGCGGACGACGGATCCGCGATCCGGCGCCGTCGCCAGTGCCCGCAGTGCGGCCGCCGCTTCAGCACCGTGGAGACGACGAGTCTCAGCGTGGTCAAGCGCTCCGGAGCCGGCGAACCGTTCAGCCGGTCCAAGATCATCAACGGTGTCCGCAAGGCCTGCCAGGGCCGCCCGGTGACCGAGGACGACCTCGCCCTCCTGGCGCAGGAGGTCGAGGAGAACGTCCGGGCCAGCGGCGTCGCGGAGATCGACGCGCACGAGGTGGGGCTCGCCATCCTCGAGCCGCTCCGGAAGCTCGACCAGATCGCCTACCTGCGGTTCGCCAGCGTGTACCAGGGGTTCGAGTCCCTCGAGGACTTCGAGGAGGCCATCGGAACCCTGCGCCGGCAGAACGAGGACCACGGGCAGCGCGTCCCCACCGGGATGCAGCGGCCCTTGACGGCGCATTAGCGCCCTACAGACCCCGGTGGTGGCTGCGGAGGGGAAGCCGACGCCACCACCGGTTCCACGTCCCTCCCGCGTCGCCGAGGCGGGGGAGCAGGCGTCCGGGGTTCTCCGACGTCAGGCCTTCGGGCCGGAGAGCAGTGCGGCCTGCAGCGCCCCGCCGACGATCCCCGCCTGGTTCTTCAGCTGTGCCGGGATGATCGGGGTGCGCAGCTCCAGCGACGGCAGGTACTCGCTGCTGCGCTTCGAGATCCCCCCGCCCACGATGAACAGTTCGGGGGAGAAGAGGAACTCCACGTGCGAGAAGTAGCGCTGGAGGCGGACGGCGTACTCGTCCCAGTCGATGCCGTCCCGCTCACGGGCGACGGCGGACGCCTTCGTCTCGGCGTCGTGCCCGTCGATCTCGAGGTGGCCGAGCTCCGCGTTCGGCACCAGCTTCCCGTCGAAGATGAACGCCGAACCGATACCCGTACCCAGGGTGATCACGAGGACCGTGCCCATCCTGCCCTTGCCGGCCCCGTAGCGGACCTCCGCGAGACCGGCGGCGTCGGCGTCGTTGATCACGTGGACCTCCCGGCCGAGGACCTTGCTGAAGAGGCCGTCGACGTCGGTGTCGACCCAGCTCTTGTCCACGTTCGCCGCGGACCGGGCGATGCCGTGCTGGATGATGGCGGGGAAGGTGACGCCCACCGGGACGTCGGCAGCAGGGCCTTCGGGCCGGGAGGAGAGCTCCGCGACGATCTGGGCGACCACCTCGGCGACGGCCTCGGGCGTCGAGGGCTTCGGCGTCGGGATCCGGTACCGTTCGCCGACGATCACACCCTTCTCGAGGTCGACGATGCCGCCCTTGATGCCCGTGCCGCCGATGTCCACGCCGATGACCGTGGCGGGGAGCTTCTTCGATTTCTTCTTCTCGGTGTCCTTGGGCATGACTCTCTCTCGACGGATGGGTTGAGGCGTCGTCCGGCGCGTGCCGGACATGGTCGTGGTGCAGCGTGCGGAGTGGATCGCTGAGGCGGTACTACGGGAGGGTCAGGACCTCGGCGCCGCGATCGGTGACCAGGAGAGTGTGCTCGAACTGCGCCGTCCTCTTCCGGTCCTTCGTCACGACGGTCCAGTCGTCCGCCCACATGGTCCAGTCGACGGTCCCGAGCGTGAGCATCGGTTCGATCGTGAAGACCATCCCCGGCTCGATCACGCGGTTGTACGCCGGGGCGGCGTCGTAGTGCGGGATGATCAGCCCGGTGTGGAACGCCTCGCCCACGCCGTGCCCGGTGAAGTCACGGACAACACCATAACCGAAGCGCTTCGCGTAGGACTCGATGGTGCGGCCGATGACGTTGATCTCGCGGCCCGGTGCGACCGCGCGGATGGCGCGGTTGAGGGATTCCTGCGTGCGCTCGACGAGCAGGCGGGACTCCTCGTCGACGTCGCCGATGCAGAAGGTGTAGTTCGTGTCGCCGTGCACGCCGTCCTTGAAGGCCGTGATGTCGATGTTCAGGATGTCCCCGTCCTCGATCACGGTGGAGTCCGGGATGCCGTGGCAGATGACCTCGTTCAGTGACGAGCACAGCGACTTGGGGAACCCCCGGTACCCGAGCGTCGAGGGATAGGCGCCGTGGTCGAGCAGGAACTCGTGGCCGACCCGGTCGAGCTCGTCGGTGGTCACGCCCGGTTTCGCGTGGTTGCCGACCTCGACGATGGCCTGGGCGGCGATCCTGCCGGCCACACGGATCTTCTCGATCGTCTCCGGCGTCTTCACCTCGGATCCGGTGAAGGGGGCGGGCGCCTTGCGGCCCACGTACTCCGGGCGTGCGATACCCCGGGGAACGGGGCGCTGGGGCGAGATGGCGCCGGGCGTCAAAGTCCCAAGGGGCGCGGCGGCGGAAGTCTGGGGCATACCCTGATTCTATAGCGGGCGCTGGTCGGCGGCCGAAAAGGCGCTGCCGGACCGGCCGGCGGACACCACGTTCCGCGCCCGGATCGAGGAGGTCGACATGACGGAGTACTGGTTCAACGTGCGCACGCACGAGATCGAGGAGGACCGGCAGTCGGACTGGTCGCAGCTCATCGGACCGTATGCGACGAGGGCCGAGGCCGAGAAGGCCCTCGAGAAGGTCCAGCAGCGCAACGAGGCCTGGGACCGGGACGACGACGCGTAGGCCCCCGGGCCGTACAGCTAGAACGTGTGCTCGGGGCCGGGGAACGTGCCGGCCCGGACGTCGTCCGCGTAGGCGCGGGCGGCATCCGTGAGGACCGTCCGGACGTCCGCGTACTGCTTGACGAATCTCGCCTGCCGGCCGCCGCGCAGCCCCGCCATGTCCTGCCACACCAGCACCTGGCCCGTCGTGCCCGGGCCGGCCCCGATGCCGATCGTCGGTACGCGCACGGCGGCCTCGACGGCGTCCGCGGTCCTGCTGGGCACCATCTCCATGAGGATGCAGAAGGCCCCGGCGTCGGCGAGGGCGACGGCGTCGTCGACGATGCGCTGCGATGCGTCCCCGCGCCCCTGGACCCGGTACCCGCCGAGCGCGTGCTCGCTCTGCGGCGTGAAGCCGATGTGCGCCATGACCGGGATGCCGGCGCGCACGAGCGCCCGGACCGTTCCGGCGTACTCGGCGCCACCCTCCATCTTCACGGCGTGCACCAGGCCCTCCTTCAGGAGGCGGACCGAGGATTCGACGGCCTGCTGGGGGGACACCTCGTAGCTGCCGAAGGGCAGGTCGGCGACGACGAGGGCCCGCCGGGCCGCCGTGCTCACCGCCCGGCTGAAGAGGATCATCTCGTCCAGCGTGATGGGCAGCGTCGTGGCGTGTCCGAGGACGTTGTTGGCGGCCGAATCGCCGATGAGGAGCACCTCGATGCCGGCCTCGTCGAACACCTGCGCCGCGTACTGGTCGTACGCCGTCAGCATCGCGAACCGCGTGCCGTTCTCCTTGGCCTGCTGCAGGTGGTGGATGCGGATGCGGCCGGTCGGGGTGGCTGCGGGCGGGGTCGGCGTCGTGCCTGCGCCCGCTCCGTAGGGGGCGGGCAATTCGGCGGAAGTCATGACACGAGACTATCGGACGGCGCTGCGCCGTCCTGGGGCCGCTCGAGGCGGGCCGCCCGCCGTAACCGGCCGTTAACACGGGCGCGCGAGAATGGCGAGGCGCGGCCGCGCATGTTCCGGGCCCGCGGATCAGTAGAGTGATGACGGCGCCTCACGCGCGCCCGGGGCGGCCCTGAGCCGTGCGGGCGGCCCGCGGCGCCGGAGCAGGGCGTCCCGGGCAGGTAGTGCCTGCCGCCCCGACCGAGCGGTCCGGGCATCGATTCGAGGAATGAGGTTGTCATGGACCGGCAGCAGGAATTCGTACTGCGCACCATCGAGGAGCGGGACGTGCGCTACGTACGGCTGTGGTTCACCGACGTCGTCGGGTCCCTGAAGTCGGTGGCGCTCGCCCCGGCCGAGGTCGAGGGTGCGTTCGAGGAGGGCCTCGGGTTCGACGGGTCCTCCATCGAGGGGCTCGCGCGGGTGTACGAGTCCGACATGCTGGCCCAGCCGGACCCGTCGACCTTCCAGATCCTGCCCTGGCGCGGCGAGAAGGAGCAGACGTCCCGGATGTTCTGCGACATCCTCACCCCGGACGGCCGGCCGTCCACCGCCGACCCGCGCGGGGTCCTCAAGAAGACCCTCGCGAAGGCCGCCGACATGGGGTTCACCTGCTACACGCACCCGGAGATCGAGTTCTACCTGCTGAAGTCCGCGGAACCGGGCGCGGACGGCCAGCCCGTGCCGGTGGACCAGGCAGGCTACTTCGACCACGTGCCGGGCGGCGTGGCCCAGGATTTCCGGCGGACGGCCGTGGCGATGCTCGAGTCCGTGGGCATCTCCGTGGAGTTCAGCCACCACGAGGCGGGGCCCGGGCAGAACGAGATCGACCTGCGCTATGCC
The DNA here is from genome assembly GCF_058269155.1 of Arthrobacter sp. TJ-263. NCBI lineage: Bacteria > Bacillati > Actinomycetota > Actinomycetes > Micrococcales > Micrococcaceae > Arthrobacter > Arthrobacter sp. TJ-263. Next base: position 87,153 of record NZ_JBZCNE010000001.1, read on the forward strand.
GACGCGCTGCAGACCGCGGACAACATCATGACGTTCCGCACCATCATCAAGGAGGTTGCCCTGACCTCGGGCAGCTATGCGACCTTCATGCCGAAGCCCTTCTCCGAGCATCCCGGGTCCGGGATGCACACCCACTTCTCGCTGTTCGAGGGCGATACGAACGCGTTCTACGAGGCGGGCGCCGAGTTCCAGCTGTCGAAGACCGCACGCCAGTTCATCGCCGGCATCCTCCGGCACGCCCCCGAGTTCACCGCCGTGACCAACCAGTTCGTGAACTCCTTCAAGCGGCTCTGGGGTGGCGGCGAGGCGCCGAGCTACCTGTCCTGGGGCCACAACAACCGCTCCGCCCTGGTGCGGGTGCCCCTCTACAAGCCCAACAAGGGCCAGTCCGCGCGCATCGAGTACCGTGGCATCGATTCCGCGAGCAACCCCTACCTCGCGTACTCGGTGCTCCTGGGCGCGGGCCTGAAGGGCATCGAGGAGGGCTACGACCTGCCGCCGGCCGCCGAGGACGACGTCTGGAGCCTGACTGCCGCCGAGCGCCGCGCCATGGGACACGACCCCCTCCCCGCCAGCCTGCACGACGCCATCCGCGTCATGGAGGAGTCCGAGCTCGTCGCCGACATCCTGGGCGAGCAGGTCTTCGAGAACTTCCTGCGGAACAAGCGCGCGGAGTGGCACGACTACCGCATCCAGGTGACACCCTACGAGCTGCGCCGGAACCTCAACATCCTGTAAGGCCGTCCCGGAGGACATGGCTAGGGTTGGGGCATGAGCCTCAACCGCAAGCTGATCAGCTACGGCTTCACGGACCTCGAGAAGAGCCGGCGTTTCCTCGACGCCCCGGAACTGCGTGGCCTCGACGACGACGACCTCTTCGCCGGTCTCGCCCTGTCCGCCAACCCGGACATGGCGCTGCAGTCCTTCGTGAGGCTCCTGGCGGTGGATCGCACGGCGGTCACGGCGGCCTTCTCCGACGAAGGCCGACGCGGCCTCCTGTTCCGGCTGCTGGGCGCCACCGAGGCGCTCGGGGAGTTCCTCATGCGCCGCCCCGAACACCTGGACGTCGTGAGGACCAGGCCGGCTACGCCGCCGGTCGTCGCTCCCGAGGGGCTGCGCGCCGAGTTGCTCGGCTCCGTCGACGCCGATCCGGCCGCGGCCAATCCCGTCGCGGGCGTCGTCGGCGTCGATGCGTACTGTCGGCTCCGGGTCGCCTACCGGAGGCTCCTCACGGACCTCGCCGTCCGCGACCTCGGGCACTGTGCGCCCGTCGACTACCTGCCCGTCGTCGCGCGTGAACTCGCGGACCTCGCCGCCGCCGCGCTGGAGGCGTCGCTCGCCGTCGCGCGGGCGGAACTCGGCGAGGTGTACGGGCCCGACGTCGTCGCCCGGGTCAGGCTCGCCGTGATCGCGATGGGCAAGTGCGGTGCCCGCGAACTGAACTACATCTCCGACGTCGACGTCGTCTACGTGGTGGAGGGGGAGGACCTCGACGACACGACGCTCACCCGGATCGGGACGGGACTCGCGTCCGGCATGTCCCGGGGCGTGTACTCGCCCGGTCCGGAGCCGGCCCTGTGGGAGGTGGACGCGAACCTCCGGCCGGAGGGCAAGGACGGCCAGCTCGTGCGGACGCTGCAGTCACACGTGTCCTACTACGAGCGGTGGGCCAAGACCTGGGAGTTCCAGGCCCTCCTGAAGGCCCGGGCCGCGGCAGGGGACGCCGACCTCGGCCGGCGGTACGAGGAGGCCATCGCCCCGCTCATCTGGGCGTCGTCGCAGCGGGAGGGTTTCGTCGAGGGCGTCAGGGCCATGCGCCGCCGCGTCACGGACAACATCGCGCGCGACGAGGAGGCACGCCAGCTGAAGCTCGGCCCGGGCGGCCTCCGCGACGTCGAGTTCACCGTGCAGCTGCTGCAGCTCGTCCACGGACGGCTGGACGAGTCGCTGCGGGTCCGCGACACCGTCTCCGCCATCGCCGCCCTGAGCGCCGCCGGGTACGTGGGGCGCTCCGACGCGCTGGACCTCGACGACTCCTACCGCTACCTGCGGGTCCTCGAGCACAGGATCCAGCTCATGCAGATGCGCCGCACCCACCTGATGCCCGAGGACGAGACGTCGCTGCGCGCCCTCGCGCGGTCCTCCGAGGGATGCATGGTGCGGGTACGTCCGAGCGCCCAGAGCCTCCACGACAAATGGCAGTCCACGCGGCGCCTCGTCCGGCGGCTCCACGAATCGATCTTCTACCGGCCCCTGCTCAACACCGCGGCGACGCTCCGGCCCGAGGACGTGCAGCTCACCGCGGAGGCGGCGCAGGCACGCCTCGCGGCGCTGGGCTACCAGGATCCGCGGGGCGCGATGCGCCACATCGAGGCGCTCACCGGTGGGCTCCGGCGACGCGCACTGCTGCAGCGGCAACTCCTGCCCATCCTGCTGGGCTGGTTCGCCGACGGCGTCGATCCCGACGCCGGGCTCCTCGGGTTCCGTCGGCTCAGCGAATCGCTCGGCGAGAGCCACTGGTACCTGGGCATGCTGCGCGATTCCAACGCTGCGGCGGAACGCCTCTGCGCCGTCCTGTCGAGCAGCCGGTTCATCACCGATCTGCTGGAGGTGTCCCCGGAATCGACGCAGTGGCTGGGCTCCGACGCCGAGCTCGTCCCGGAGACCTTCGAGGCCCAGTGGCACGAGATCCGGTCGAAGATGTCCAGGCACCCGGAGCCCGAGGATGCCATCCGCCTGATCCGCCTCATCCGGCGCCGCGAGCTGCTGAGGATCGCCGTCGCCGACAGCTCGGGCCTGCTGTCCCAGGCGGAGGTAGGGGAGGCGCTGTCCGACACCGACCGGGCGGCGGTCCTCGGTGCCCTGCACGTGGCCGAGAACCAGGTGTCCGCGCGCGAGGAGCAGCTCACCGACGTCGTCGTCATGGCGATGGGACGCCAGGGCGGCCGCGAGATCACGTACGGGTCCGACGCCGACGTCATCTACGTGCACCGGCCACGACCCGGGGCGGACGAGTCCGCGGCGCAGAAGCAGGCGGAGACGATCGTCGCACGGCTGGTCGCGCTGCTCACCCAGCCCTGCAAGCCCGCCGTGCTCGCCGAACGCGTGCTGGAGATCGATGCCGCCCTCCGCCCGGAGGGCAAGCAGGGCCCGATGGTCCGCTCGATCGGCTCCTACCGCGAGTACTACCGCCGCTGGTCGCTCGTGTGGGAGGCGCAGGCGCTCCTGAGGGCCCGCCCACTGGCGGGCGACGACGGCCTCGCCACCGAATTCCTGGACCTCATCGACCCCGTACGGTATCCCCGCGACCTCGCCGAGAGCGACGTCCGCGAGATCCGGCGCATCAAGGCGCGTGTCGAGGCGGAACGGCTACCGCGCGGGGCCGACCCCTCGCGGCACCTGAAGCTGGGGCGCGGTGCCCTCAGCGACGTCGAGTGGCTGGTGCAGCTCCTCCAGCTGCAGCACGCGCATGCTCTTCCGGCCCTGCGCGTGCAGTCCACCCTCGCCGCGCTCCAGGTGATCGAGGCCGAAGGGCTGGTCCCGGCGGAGGACGTCGCCATGCTGCGCGGCAGCTGGACCCTGGCCACCCGGATCCGTGCGGCGAACCTCATCTGGAGCGGCCGGGGGTCCGACCTGCTGCCGTCCTCACGCCGCGACCTCGAGGCGGTGGCGCGCTGGTGCGGCTACGGTCCGGACAGCGGCTCCCACCTGGAGGAGGACTACCTCCGGATGACGAGGCGCAGCCGAAGCATCTTCGAGCGGCACTTCTACGGGTACTAGCGCTCCCGTTCCTGCTGCGGGACCGGCGACGGCGGCCGCCCCCGCAGTGGGGACGACCGCCGTCGCATGTGGTGCGGGGTGCTGCTAGACGCCGTAGTAGAGCTCGAACTCGTAGGGGTTCGGGCGCAGGGAGAGCGGCTTGATCTCCATCTCGCGCTTGTACTCGATCCACGTGTCGATCAGGTCCTGCGTGAAGACGTCGCCCGCCTGCAGGAACTCGTTGTCCGCCTCGAGGGCCAGGAGGGCCTCCTCGAGCGAGCCGGGAGCCTTCTGGATGTCCTTGGCCTCCTCGGCGGGGAGCTCGTAGAGGTCCTTGTCGATGGGGTCAGCGGGCTCGATGCGGTTCTTGATCCCGTCGAGGCCGGCCATGAGCTGCGCGGCGAAGGCGAGGTACGGGTTCGACGACGGGTCCGGCGCGCGGAACTCGATGCGCTTGGCCTTCGGGTTGGACCCGGTGATCGGGATCCGGATGCCGGCGGAGCGGTTGCCCTGCGAGTAGACCATGTTGACCGGGGCCTCGAAGCCCTTGACCAGGCGGCGGTAGGAGTTGACCGTCGGGTTGGTGAAGGCCAGGACGGCGGACGCGTGCTTGAGCAGGCCACCGATGTACCAGCGGGCCATGTCCGAGAGTCCGGCGTAACCGCGCTCGTCGTAGAACAGCGGCTGGCCGTTGCTCCACAGGGACTGGTGGCAGTGCATGCCGGAGCCGTTGTCGCCGAAGACGGGCTTCGGCATGAAGGTGGCGGACTTGCCCCAGGCGTTCGAGACGTTCTTGACGATGTACTTGAACTTCTGCAGGTCGTCCGCAGCGTGCGTCATGGTCGTGAACTTGTAGTTGATCTCGGCCTGGCCGGCGCCGCCGACCTCGTGGTGGGATCGCTCGACCTCGAGGCCCGCCTTGTCCAGTTCGACGCAGATCGCGTCGCGCAGGTCCGCCTGCTTGTCGACGGGGGACACCGGGAAGTAGCCGCCCTTGAACGGCGTCTTGTTGCCGAGGTTACCGCCGACCTCCTCGCGGCCGCTGTTCCAGGGTGCCTCGATGGAGTCCACCTTGTAGAAGCTGCCCTGGGGGGAGGACTCGTACTGCACGTTGTCGAAGATGAAGAACTCGGCCTCGGGGGCGAAGAACGCCGTGTCCGCGATGCCGGTCGAGGAGAGGTACGCTTCGGCCCGCTCGGCGACGCTGCGCGGATCGCGGTGGTAGGGGTCGCCGGTGCGCGGGTTGACGATGGAGAAGTTCAGGGCGAGGGTCTTCTCGACGCGGAACGTATCGATGAACGCCGTCGTCACGTCCGGGATCAGCTGCATGTCGGACTCGGCGATGCCCTGGAAGCCGCGGATGGAGGAGCCGTCGAAGAGCTGCCCGTGGATGAAGAAGTCCGCGTCGACCGTCTTGGCGGGGACGTTGAAGTGCTGCTGCACGCCGGGCAGGTCGGTGAACCGGACATCGACGAACTTGATGTCTTCGTCGGCGATGAATTTGAGGACTTCGTCCGCATTCTTGAACATTCATGCTCCTATCGCAGGGCTGGGGGAAAGACTGGGCGCCAGCGCGTGCCCCTGCACCGCGCGGGAAGTCACGAACTCCGGCGGAGTGGGACGCTGCCGCCGTCTCGCTCCAACTGTAGGAGCGGGCAGTTTCTCGCTGGTGTCGCCGTTGTTTCCGGGACGTTACATGAGGGGAAGTGCGTCTCCCACCCTAGCGCGTCCCTGAGGTGGGGGGCATAATGGGGCCGCTCACCGCCGGGTACGCTGGAGGCGTGGTAAGTAGACATGACCTCGGCTCGTGGATGGAAGGCCCCTCACCGTCGGGCAACCAGCAGTGGCCCGGCCAGCGGCTAGGACGGCCCGAAGCGGGTCCGGGGTCGATCGCCCGATTCGGGCCGAGGGCCGCGGCGCTCCTGATCGACTGGGTCATCTGCTCGCTGCTGTCCGCAGCGTTCTTCGGGTACGATTCCTTCGCCACGCTGTACCTCTTCCTCGCCGAACAGATCCTGTTCGTCGGGTTCTTCGGCTACAGCATCGGGCATCGCATCCTGCGCATGCAGGTGCAGACCCTGGACGGCAGGCCGGCGGGCTATCTCACCGCGATCATCCGGAGCGTGCTCCTGTGCCTCGTGATCCCGGCGCTCATCATCGACGCGGACCAGCGTGGAATCCATGACCGGGTGCGCCGGACCGGGCTCTTCCGCATCTAGCCGGCACGACGGACCGGACGACGAGGAGCCCCTCCCGACGGGAAGGGCTCCTCGTGTGTCAGCGAGACCGGCACGGCGACCCGCGGGTCAGCGCCCGCGCATCGCCTTCCGGTCGGGCCGGGCCTTGAACGGGTCCACGCCCTTGGGGATCGGGAGCTTCGTACCGAGGGCGCTCAGCCGCTTGTCCACGGCCGAAACCTCCTGCTTGGTGAGGGTCTTCTTGAGCTTCTGGACGGTCTTCGGGAGCTTCGACAGGGGGACCTGACGATCGTCACGGCCGGTCTCGATCACGTGGACGGGCACGTTGGGGATGATGCGGGCCATCTTGCGTTTCTCGCCGTCCACGAGCTGCTTGACCCGGGTGGACGGACCCTCCGAGACGAGGATGACTCCCGGGCGACCGATCACGCGGAACACGGCGTCCTGGGTGCGCGGGTTCACGGCGACGGGCTGCTCCTGGAGGATCCAGCCGCGACGCAGGACGCTCAGGGCGGCTCCGGCCGCGCCCGGCTTCCCCTCGATCTGCGAGAACGCCGCACGTTCGGCCCGGCGCGACAGGATGAAGATCGCGGCGAGGAACGCGAGCGGGATGGCGATGATCATCAGCGTGACGACGTTGTCGATCAGCAGCCCGATCAGCAGCCCCAGGGCGATGATGCCGACGAACGCCAGCAGCATGAACCAGACGACGCTCGGATCGTTGCGCCGGGTCATCTTGAAGACCTCGGAGACCTGCTTCATTCGCCCGGTCTTCTTCGGGCCCTTCGCGGCCTTCGGCTTGCGGGAGAACAGGCGGCGTTTGGGCGTGGGGGAACCGGAAGGATCGATCGTGTGCGACATAGTTCTTCGATTCTACGGGATGGCGGGGGAGCGGCGGCCGGACTGCCCGCCGTCGTGTGCGGCGGGCAGGTCAGCCGGCGAGGAGCGAGGACGCTTCCTGCAGGGCGGTTCCGGACTCGTCCAGGTGGGCGAGTTCCGGGGGGAGCTCGAGGCCCTTCTTCCGCATGGCGCGCGCCCAGAGGCGGCCGGCGCGGTACGACGAGCGCACGAGGGGGCCGCTCATGACGCCGAGGAATCCGATCGCCTCGGCTTCCTCGCTCAGTTCGACGAACTCGCCGGGCTTCACCCAGCGGTCCACCGGGAGGTGGCGCTCGCTCGGGCGCAGGTACTGCGTGATCGTGATGAGGTCGCAGCCGGCGTCGTGCAGGTCGCGGAGGGCTTCGGAGATCTCTTCCCGGGTCTCGCCCATCCCGAGGATGAGGTTCGACTTCGTCACCATGCCGCGGTCGCGTCCCTGGGTGATGACGTCGAGGGAGCGCTCGTAGCGGAATGCCGGCCGGATCCGCTTGAAGATGCGGGGGACCGTCTCGACGTTGTGCGCGAAGACCTCCGGGGCCGCGTCGCAGATCGCGGCGATGTGCTCGGGGCGGCCGGAGAAGTCGGGGATGAGGATCTCCACGCCCGTGCCCGGGTTCATGCTGTGGATCTGCCGGATGGTCTCGGCGTAGAGCCACACACCCTCGTCGGGCAGGTCGTCGCGCGCGACGCCGGTGACGGTGGCGTAGCGCAGGTTCATCGACTGCACCGACTGGGCGACCTTGAAGGGCTCGCTGCGGTCGAGGGGCTGCGGCTTGCCGGTGTCGATCTGGCAGAAGTCGCACCGCCGGGTGCACTCGGAGCCGCCGATCAGGAACGTGGCCTCCCGATCCTCCCAGCACTCGAAGATGTTGGGGCAGCCTGCTTCCTCGCAGACGGTGTGCAGGCCCTCCTTCTTCACCAGGTTCTTCATGGACACGAATTCCGGGCCGATGTTGACCTTGGCCTTGATCCAGTCGGGCTTTCGCTCCACCGGTGTCTCGGCATTGCGCGCCTCGACGCGCAGCAGTCGGCGGCCCTCGGGTGCAAGACTCACAGGGAAGCTCCTTCTGGCTGGTTCTGGGCGGGGCCGGACGTGCCGGCACCGGCAGGGTGGGGTGTCCCGGTGTCATCGTTGCCCACCAGCACCGCCTCATTCTTGCGCAGTCCCGCCTCGATCGACGAAACGAGATCGGCCGGGGTGACCGTGCGGCCGCATTCGGCGGAGATGGAGGTGACGCCGGCGTCCGCGATGCCGCAGGGGACGATCTGCTGGAAGGGCGCGAGGTCGTTGCTGCAGTTGACGGCGAAGCCGTGCATGGTGACGCGGTTCCTCACGCGGATGCCGATGGCCGCGATCTTGCGCGCGGGTCGCGCGCCGGTCTCCGCGAGCCAGACCCCGGAACGCCCGTCGATCCTGATGCCGTCGATCCCGAGGGGGCGCAGGGAGGCGATAATGACCTCCTCCAGGGTGTGGACGTAGTCGGCGACGCGCGCCGGATCCCGCAGCGCGAGGACCGGGTATCCGACCAGCTGTCCTGGCCCGTGCCAGGTGAGTTTGCCGCCACGATCGACGGGCACCACGGGTGTGCCGTCGAAGGGCCGCTCGTGATCTTCGGTGCGTTTGCCTGCCGTGTAGACGGGGCTGTGTTCGAGGAGCAGGACGGTGCTCGGCGCGGCGCCCTCCACCACCCGGGCGTGAAGTGATTTCTGCATCTCCCACCCCTGTGTGTACTCGATGAAATCCGGAGCGAGGCCGACGCGTGAGAGCACAAGGGTCATGGCACAAGCCTAGTCCTGCCCGGCGACACCGTCCTGCCGCCGTCCTCCGGGCCGGGCCTGCACGGTCAGCACGGCGATCCGTGCCGGTCCTCGGAGCGATCGGGGAGGTCGAAGGTCGCACCGAGGCGGACCAGTCGCCAGTCCGTCCCCGCGCGCCGCACCTCGAAGTGGAGGATCGGGGAGACGGGGCCGGTCTGGGCCCGGAACCGCCAGAAGTCGGCCCGCCACGGGTGGACCGGCCGCACGTCCTCCCTGTCCGCCCGCGTCGAGGGCAGTGCCCGCCACGTGGACCAGTGACGACGGGGACCCACCACCTGCCACAGGGAGCCCCGCCAGCGCAGCCGGCAGGGCTGCGGGAGGCCGTCGACGTCCTCGAAGGTGAGTCGGACGGCCTCGTCCACAGGACGCCAGGCCTCGGTTGCATCAGGGGGAGTGCGTTTCATGACTACCTGCCTCGTCCGGAACTGTGCATTAAAAATAGAACAAATGTTCTAGTGCTGCAATCGGGTCCGGAGCGCGTCGCCGGCTGGGCTGTGGATAACCCGCGCGGACGGCTCACGTGCCCTAGAACTGGACCATGGACGATGACACCGGGTCGATGGCGGCGAGGCCTTCAGCAGGCACGACGACGGGCACTGCGGCGGGGGATGCCGCATTCCCGCCCAACGTACCGGACGGGACGGTGAGCGCGGATCCCGACGACGCAGAGCGGCCGGCCGTCCCGGGACTGCGGGTCGGGCGTCTCCTGGGACGCGGCGAATCCTCCGCGGTATGGCTGGTGACAGACGACGAGGGTCGGCGTCTCGCCCTGAAGGTGCTCGCACCGGTTCCTGCGGGTGCCGCGGAGGGACGAGGCGCGGAGCGGGCCGTGGTGCCGGGCCGTCGCGGGAGGCGCGCTGCCACCGGCGCTGCGCCGTCGCCCGCCTCCGGTGCGGGGTCGAACGGTGCTGCGGCGCCCTCCCCGTCATCCGGCGTCGGGGGCGGCGTGGGCGTGAGCGTCCTCGTGCGCGAACTGAGGTTCCTGCAGCGGTTCGCCCATGATCACCTGGTCAGGGTGCACGGCGTCGTCGAGACGGATCAGGGCCCCGGCCTGCTGATGGACCTCGCCCCGGGCGGCTCGCTCCTCGCCCTCGTCACGAGCCGTGGACCGCTGCCGATCCCCGAGGTCGTGACAGCCCTGGTCCCGGTGGCGCAGGCTCTCGGCTACCTGCACGGCGCCGGCGCCCTGCACGGGGACGTGACGCCGGGGAACATCCTCTTCACGGCCGAGGGCAAGCCACTCCTCGGTGATGTCGGGACCGGACGCCTCCTGGGAGCCGGGCGGGACGGCGTCGCGGGGACCCCCGGCTTCCTCGATCCGCTCCACGACGGGTCGTTCGACGCCGGCGCCGACGTCTTCGCCCTGGCGGCCGTGGCCTGGTTCGCCCTGACCGGCCGGATCCCCGGACCCGCCGAGCAGCGGCCGCCGCTCACACTGATCGTCCCGGAGGTACCCCTGGAGCTCATGCAGCTCATCGAGGATGCATTGAGCTCCGACAGGGACCGACGCCCCACCGCGGACCACTTCGCCCGCGGCCTGCTGGCCGGCTCGGCGCCGGCTCCCATCGACCTCGTGCCGGCGGTGCATGCGAGCGTCCTGCCGGAGCTGCTGACCCGACGGGCCGACCCGCCTCCCGGCGATCCGCCGTCCCGGTGGAGGCGGCCGGGCGGCATCCGCCCGTCCGCCGGTGGGGGTGGACCGGGGGCCGTGCGCGCAGAACGCCTGCCCGGAGGCAGCTCCCAGGAAGCACGGCTCCGGGGACCACGCAGTCCAGGAGGGTCCGTGCCGGGAGCACGGCCACGGGGAGGACGCCGTCGGGGTCGAGGGCAGGCCCCTGCTTCCCGTCGAGCGGGCCCGGTGTCCCGGCAGCGGGGCCGCTCCGGTTCGCGGGAGCGGCGTACCCGGGGCGTGCTGACGCTCCTGGCCGGGGTCGCCGCCGTCGTGCTGCTCGTCGCAGGGATGGCCCTGACCCTCGACGTCGTCCGTTCCACGGAGCCGGCGGCCGGTCGTGCACCCGACGCCGCACCCGACGCCGTGCGCGGCGCCGCTCCCCGTGCCGTCCCCGGCGGGGCCCCGGCGAATCCCGGGCCGGACCCTGCGGACCCCGGCCCGTCGGATCGGAGCGAGGCCGGCGGGGGGAAGGAGCGGCCGGGCGCGGACCCGGCCCGGGACGGGACGGGCACCGGCAGCCCCGACACGGACCGGGCAGCACGAACCGGTGATCCCGCCGTCGCGCTGCATGGACTGGCCGACGCGAGGGCACGGGCCTTCGCCGAGGCGGATCCGGACCTGCTCACCATGGTCGACGTCGCGGGGTCGCCGGCGATGGCGGCGGATCGGGAAGCGGTCGGTGCGCTCGCCGGGACGGGCAGGGCTCTGCGCGACCTGTCGATCGACATCCGGGACCCGGCCGCCCTGACGGACGCGGAGCTGGCAGACCTCCCGGCGCTCGCGAGTCTCCCGGCGGTCACCGACCCGCCGCGATCCACCGAGGTGTCCGTGGTCCGGGCGACGGCGGCGCTGTCCTCCTACACCGAGACGGCGTCGGCACCGGCCCTGCAGGGATCCGGGCCGGGCCCGCTCATGGCGGCCGACCGGCAGGAGCTGATCTTCATCCTGTGGGGGTCCGCCGACGGGTGGCGGATCCACTCCGTCGTCGCGTCGCCCGCCTGAGCCGTGCCGTCCGCGGGGTCAGGACGTCACGGAGCGGTGCACCCAGGAGGCGAGGGCCTCCGGAGTGGGCTCGTCGAAGGTGAAGCCGGCCCTGGTCAGCGCGCGGGGCTCCATGCGGACGCTCGCCAGCAGGAGGTTCGTGGCGAGCTGCCCCATGACGACCTTCAGGAAGATGCCGGGGACGCGGAACCACACCGGTCGGTGGAATGCCTGGCCGAGCTGCAGCGTGATCGTGTCCACGGTCGACGGCGTCGGCGCGTTGACGTTGACGGGACCCGACAGGGGCGCGGTGAGGAGGAACTCGAGGGCGCGGACCTCGTCGTCGAGGCTGATCCAGGGCCACCACTGGCGGCCGGAGCCGAGCGACGTACCGGCGAAGAAGCGGATCGGGGTCAGGAGCGCGGGCAGGGCCCCGCCCTGCTTCGCCATCACGACGCCCGTCCGGGTGAGCACGACGCGCACGGCATCGGGAGCGCGCAGCGCCTCCGCCTCCCAGCGCCGGCAGATATCGGCCATGAGGGAGTCACCCGAGGTGGAGCCCTCGGTCAGCACCTCGTCGCCCCGATCCCCGTAGTAGTTGGACCCCGACTGGCTGATGAACACCGTGGGTGGGGTGGCCGCCTTCCGCATCGCCTCGACGAGGGTCCTGGTGGCAGTGATGCGCGACGAGTACAGCGTCTCGATATAGCGCCTCGTCCAGAGTCCGCCCGCGATGCCCGCCCCGGAGAGATTGATGACGGCGTCCGCCCACTCGACGGCCTCGACGTCGAGGTCCCCGGCGGACGGGTTCCACCGGACCTCCTGCGGACCCTTCGGCGCCCTGCGCACCAGGCGTCGGACCTCGTGGTCCGTCTCGAGCTTGCGGGCGAGGGCAGTACCGATGGTCCCGGACGCGCCGGCGAGGAGGATACGCATGCTCCCATCGAACCACTTGTCACGGGGGAACGGTACCGGAGCCGCCGTGCGGGGGCGGCCTCGCCGGGACGACGGCAGGCGCCGCAGGACGAGGGACCCCCGGACGCCGTCCGGGGGTCCCTCGTCCTGCGGGATGGAAGGGCTCAGCCCTGCAGGGTGGCGGTCAGCGAGATGTCCTTCACGGCGGCGAGGGCCTGCGAGACGGGGCAGCCCTCCTTGGCGGCCTGCGCGAGGCGCTGGAAGTCCTCCTCGGACAGGCCCGGCACCGTGGCGTCCACCGTGAGGCGGATGGCGGTGATCCCGGTGCCGGGCTGGAAGTCGACCTCCGCCTTCGTCTCGATGCGCTCGGCAATGTTGCCCTCCTCGCTGAGGGCGAGGCTGAACGCCATCGAGAAGCAGGCGGAGTGCGCCGCCGCGATGAGCTCCTCGGGGCTCGTCTTGCCGCCCGACTGCTCTGCGCGGGCCTTCCAGGTGACGTCATAGGTGCCGAGGCCGGACGAGTCGAGCGTGACCTGGCCTGAGCCGGTGGGGAGGTCCCCGCTCCAGACGGTGTGGGCTGTACGAACGGTAGCCATGGTTCTCCTTGCTGTGGAACGGACGCGGAGGTCGCATCCGGTGCTTCGGTCCCATCCTAGGGAGCGGGGGAGAACAGGAGAAGCCGCCTCCCTCACGGGAAGCGGCTTCTCCTGCGACCGGGTGGCCGGTCAGGCGCTACAGACCGAGGTCGGCCTCGAACGCGCCGGCCTCCAGGCGTGCCTTCAGCGTCTGCAGGAATCGACCCGCGTCCGCGCCGTCCACGAGGCGGTGGTCGTAGGTCAGGCTCAGGTACATCATGGAGCGGATCGCGATCGTGTCGTCGCCGTCGGGGCCGGTGATGACCACGGGACGCTTGACGATGATGCCGGTCCCGAGGATGCCGACCTGCGGCTGGTTGATGATCGGCGTGTCGAACAGGGCTCCGGCGGATCCGATGTTCGTGATCGTGAACGTCCCGCCCGAGAGCTCGTCCGGACCGATCTGACCGTTGCGGGTCCGTGCGCCGACGTCGGCGATCTTCTTGGCGAGGCCGCCGAGGTTGAGGTTGCCGGCGTCCCTGATGACCGGGACGAGCAGACCCTTCTCGGTGTCGACCGCGATCGCCAGGTGCTCGGCGTCGTGGTACGTCACTTCCTTCTTCTCCTCGTCGAACGAGGCGTTCAGCTTCGGGTGCTGCTTGAGCGCCTCGGTGACGGCCTTGGAGAGGAAGGGCAGGAAGGTCAGCTTCGCGCCGTTCTGCGCCTGGAAGGTGTTCTTGGACGCGGTCCGCAGCTTCGCGATGCGCGTCATGTCGACCTCGATCACCTGGGTGAGCTGGGCGGACACCTCGAGCGACTCGCGCATGCGCTTGGCGATCGTCTGCCGGATGCGAGGGGCCTTCTCGACCGTGCCGCGCAGCTTCGAGGGCTCGACGGCGGGGGCCGCGGGCTTCGACGGTGCGGCGGACGCAGGGGCCGGGGCGGACGCTGCTGCCGCGGGCTCCGCCTTCTGGGCCTTCCTGGCCTCCGCCGCCTCGAGGACGTCCTGCTTGCGGATCCGTCCGCCGACGCCGGTGCCCTTGACGGTCGAGAGGTCGACGTCGTTCTGGTTGGCCAGACGACGCACGAGGGGGGTCACGTAGGCTGCGGCGTCCGAGGTTCCGGATTCCTGCGCCGGCGCGGATTCGGCCGCGGGCTTCTGGGCGGCCTTCTCGACGGGCTTCTGGGCGGGCTCGTCCTCGGAGGGGGCGGGCTTTGCTGCGGGCGCGCCGTCGTCGTCGGACGGGGCGGCCTGCGGGGCCTTCTCGACCGGAGCGTCGTCGCGTTCCTCGGCGGGTGCCGCGGCCAGCGGTTCGCCTGAAGCGGCTTCGACCTTCTTGGGCGCGGCAGCCCCGGAGCCGATCACGGCGAGGACCGCGCCGACCTCGGCGGTCTCGTCCTCGTTGACCCGGATCTCCTGGAGCTTGCCAGCGACGGGGGACGGGATCTCGGTGTCGACCTTGTCGGTGGAGACCTCGAGGAGCGGCTCGTCGACCTCGACGTCGTCACCGACGGCCTTGAGCCAGCGGGTGACGGTGCCTTCGGTGACGCTTTCGCCGAGAGCGGGGAGGGTGACCTCGGTGCCCTCCGACGACTCCTCCGAGGATCCGGCGGACGACTCCTCGGCGGGGGACTCGGCGGCCGCAGGAGCCGACTCCTCCTCGGGCTCTGCCTCGGCGGGGGCTTCGTCGGCGGCCGGGGCGGCGCCGGAGTCGGCGCTGCCTGCATCGCTGCTCCCGGAGCCGTCACCGATGCGCACGAGCGGGGCGCCGACCTCGGCGGTCTCGTCCTCGGCGACCAGGATCTCCTCGATCACACCGGCGATCGGGGACGGGATCTCGGTGTCGACCTTGTCGGTGGAGACCTCGAGGAGGGGCTCGTCGACCTCGACACGGTCACCGACCTGCTTCAGCCAGCGGGTCACGGTGCCTTCGGTGACGCTTTCACCGAGAGCGGGCAAGTTCACGGATTCAGACATAGTGCGCCCGTTTCTCCTTCGTAGATCGTTCCTTTGGCAGCTGGTCGACGTGCGGGCCTGCTCAGCTGGACGTGCTCGGTTTTTCTGCTTCCGAGCTTAGTCCACGCCCTCGGGGCGTGGACCAAGCCGGTGCGGTGCCTGCAGGATTGTGCGTCAGCCGTGCAGCGGCTTGCCGGCCAGGGCGAGGTGGGCCTCGCCGAGGGCCTCGTTCTGCGTGGGGTGCGCGTGGATGAGCGGGGCGACGTCCTCGGGGTAGGCCTCCCAGTTGACGATGAGCTGCGCCTCGCCGATCTGCTCGCCCATACGGCTGCCGAGCATGTGGACCCCCACGATCGGGCCGTCCTTCTCGCGGACGAGCTTCACGAGTCCGCCCGTGCCGATGATCGAGCTCTTGCCGTTGCCGGCGAGGTTGTACTCGTGCGTCTCCACACGGTCGTCACCGAACTTCTCGCGGGCGGCCTTCTCGGTGTAGCCCACGGAGGCGATCTCGGGATCACTGTAGGTGACCTTGGGGATGTTCAGGTCGGCGACGACGACGGGCTTCAGGCCGCCGATCTCCTCCGCCACGAAGATGCCCTGCTGGAAACCGCGGTGGGCCAACTGCAGGCCGGGGACGATGTCGCCGATCGCATAGATGTTCCCGACGCCGGTGTGGAGGCGCTCGTCGGTGATGACGAAGCCGCGGTCCAGGGTGAGGCCGGCCTCCTCGTAGCCGAGGTCCCGCGTGACGGGTCCGCGTCCGACGGCGACGAGCATGAGGTCCGCCTCGAAGGTCTTGCCGTCCTCGAGCGACACCACGACGCCGTCCTCGTTCTGCTCGACGGACTTGAAGCGGGTGCCGGTGTTGAACTTGATGCCGCGCTTCTTGAACGCCCGCTCGAAGCTCTTGACGATCGAGGCGTCCTCGTTCGGGACGAGGGAGGGGAGGGCCTCGATGATGGTGACGTCCACGCCGAACGACTTCCAGACGGACGCGAACTCGCAGCCGATGACGCCGCCGCCGAGGATGATCGCGGTCTTCGGCACGAAGTCCATGGTGAGGGCCTGGTCCGAGGTGATGACCTTGCCGCCGATCTCGAGGCCGGGGAGGCTGCGCGAGAAGGAGCCGGTCGCCAGCACGATGTGCTTGCCGGTGTAGACGGTGCCGTCGACGTCGATGGTGTTCTCCGACGCGAGCTTGCCCGAACCCTCGATGACCGTGATGCCCTTGGACTTGATGAGTCCCTGCAGGCCCCGGTACTTGCCCGCGATGATGCCGTCCTTGTACGCGTTGACGGCGTTCATGTCGATCGACTCGAACGTCGCCTTGACACCGTACTTCTCGGCATCGCGGGCGCCGTCGGCGATCTCGGCGGAGTGCAGGAGCGCCTTCGTGGGGATGCAGCCGTTGTGGAGGCAGGTGCCGCCGAGCTTGCCCTTCTCGATGAGCCCCACCGTGAAGCCCAGCTGCACCGCGCGGAGGGCTGCAGCGTATCCGCCGCTGCCTCCACCCAGTACCAGGATGTCGAATTCTTGCGCAGTTGCCGATGCGGCCACTTGGACGCTCCCTCGCGTGGTCTGTTGACGCGCAGGGCGCGTCGGTTGATAGATCGGTTGATGAATCGATGACTGATGCGGTCGCGGTGCGGTCGCAGGTGCTTCGTACCCTCGTTTTTCACCCTATCCCCAGATGTGGTCCGCATCCACCTGAAGCGCGGGCGCTGCACGCCGCAGTTCGCGGATGTGCGCATTCTCACCCGGCCCGGGGAGGGGCGGGGACCAGGCACGCGGGGCGCCGGACCGGCGTGCGGTCCGGCGCCCCGGGGTGCTATGCGGTGCGGGCGAGGACGTCCTCGACGTACGCGAGCAGGGTGCGGACGCCGACGCCGGTGCCGGCCTTGGGGGTGTACCCGTACGGCGCGCCCTCGTTGAAGGCCGGTCCCGCGATGTCCAGGTGCGCCCAGGGGATCTTCTCGCCGTCGACCTGCCCGACGAACTCGCGGAGGAACACCGCGGCGGTCATCATGCCGCCGTTCCGCTCGCCGATGTTGGCGATGTCCGCGACCTGGGAGTCGAGGCTGGGGCGCAGTTCCTCGGGCAGGGGCATGGGCCAGAACTGCTCGCCCGCCCGGTCCGCCGCGGCCTTCACGGCGTCCCGCACGCCGTCGTCGCCCATGACGCCGGAGACGCGGGTGCCGAGGGCGACCATCTGTGCGCCCGTGAGCGTCGCGATGTCGATGATGGCGTCGGGTGCCTCCTCGCTGGCGGCCGCGAGGCCGTCGGCGAGGACGAGGCGGCCCTCCGCGTCGGTGTTGAGGACCTCGACGGTCCGCCCGCCGTAGATCGACAGGACGTCCTCGGGGCGCTGCGCGGTCCCGGAGGGCATGTTCTCGGCGAGGCACAGCCAGGCGGTGACCTTGGCGGGAAGGCCCAGTTCGGCGACGGCGAGGAGCGTGGTCAGGACGACGGCGGCGCCCGCCATGTCCAGCTTCATCGTCTGCATGCCCGCGGCGGGCTTCAGCGAGAGTCCGCCGGAATCGAAGGTGATGCCCTTGCCGACGAGGGCGAGGTGCACGGCGGACCTGGCGGGGGAGTACTCCACCTTGACCATGCGCGGGGGCCGGGAGGATCCCTTGCCGACGCCGAGGATGCCGCCGTAGCCGTCACGCTCGAGGCGCTTCTCGTCCATCACGGTGACCTTGACGGGCAGGCCGCGCGTGAGCTCCTTCGCGGCCTGCGCGAACGTCTCCGGGTAGAGGTGGCTCGGCGGCTGGTTCACGAGCGTGCGCGTGGCGTTGACGTTCTTGCCGAGGATGACGGCGCGCCGCAGCGCGGGGACGAGCCCGGCGTCGTCGGCCACGGGCGTGTACACGACGACGCTGCGGACGGCGTCCCGGTCCTTGGCCGGGGCGACCGTGCCGTCCGGTTTGAGCCCGGACTTGTGGCCCTCGTAGCTGTAGGCGCCGAAGGCGGCGCCCTCCGCGACGGCGGTCGCGGCGACGACGGTCTCGGCCGGCAGGGCGAGGACGACGGTCTCCAGTCCGGTCAGCTGGCGGATCGCGGCGCCCGCGGCGCGGCGGAGGGTCTCGGGAGGGAGTACCGCTCCGGCGGACACCGGTCCGACGCCGGAGAGCACCAGCGAATCGGCACCGGTCTCGGGGAGGCCGGGGAAGCGGCGGACCTCGTCCGCGGCACCCGTGATGCCGAGGACCTGCAGGGAGTCCCCGAGCGCACGCGCGGCCTTCGCGGGGAGCGGGCTGTCGAGCAGGACGGGCCCGTCGGCCCCCTTGGCGACCGCGATCACGAGCGCGTCGCTCGGAATCTTCTTGAGGTCCTTCGCGGAAGCGGTCAGGTGTAGTTCGGTGGTTCTGATCACGGAATCTGTCTCCTCGTGTCCGGGTGCGTGTCCGGATCGGCGTCGCAGGTGGTCCCGGTATCCGGTGGTCCGGGAACCGTCCTGACGATCGTAGTCTCTACGCCGCGGCGGCCCGGAATGAAGGCGGCGCGGGTGGTGTTGAGGAGAGCAGGACCTGACCGGAGGAGAGAGCCATGCTGGATCCACGAACCCTGTACACCACCGACACCGACGTCTTCGACGACCCCGGGAGCAGGGGGCTGCCCCTGCTGGTGAGCCTGACCGGCTTCATGGACGCCGGGCAGGTCGTCTCGCAGGTCAGCGAGGAGCTCCTCGAGGTGCTCGAGCACGAGCCCGTCGCCGAGTTCGACGCCGACCAGCTCATGGACTACCGCGGACGCCGCCCGAGGATCACCTTCGCCGAGGACCACCTGACGGACTACCGGCCGCACCGGCTCGAACTGCACCGCCTGTACGACGGACTCGGTGAGCCCTTCCTGCTGCTCACCGGCGCCGAGCCGGACCTCCAATGGGAGCGCTTCGCGAGCGCGGTCGTCGGACTCGTCGAGGACCTGGACGTGCCGATGACCTCGTGGATCCACGCGATCCCGATGCCCGTCCCGCACACGCGGCCGATCGGCGTGACGCTGCACGGAAACCGTTCCGACCTCATCGACGGCATGAACGCCTGGCGTCCCACCGCCGAGCTGCAGGCCTCCATTGGGCACGTGCTGGAACTGCGCCTGATCGAGGCCGGGCACGACGTCGTGGGGCACGTCATCCACGTGCCGCACTATCTCGCCGAGGCGGAATACCCTCCAGCCGCCGTGGCGGGCCTCGAATACCTGGGCGCGACCGCCGGACTCGTGCTGCCCACCGACCGCCTGCGGGAGACCGGGCGCGACGTCGAGCGGCAGATCGCCCGGCAGGTCGGCAATTCCACGGAGGTGCAGTCCGTGGTTTCCTCGCTCGAGAAGCGCTACGACGAGTACGCCGACGGCGTCGCCCGGAAGTCGCTGCTGGTCAAGGACAACAGCGAGCTCGCCAGCGCGGAGGAGCTGGGTGCCGCGGTCGAGGCCTACCTCGCGAGCCCGCAGGCGGAGGAGGAGTCCACGCTGCTCTGGGACACCGAGTTCCTGGGGACCACGCCCATCGACTACGACCGCTCCGGCGCCGAGGACGGTGGCGCCGACCACGAGGACGCATCTCCCGGGACCGGCGCCGCGCCGAAGCCCGGCGCCTCCGACCGGCACGACGACGGACCGGACGGCGCATCTCCCACGGGATAATGGGCGGGTGAATTCTTCGCGGGCACTCCTGGTCTGGGCGGCAGGGGTCGCGGCCTACCTCGTCGCCGTCACGCAGCGCACCACGTTCGGCGTGGCCGGCCTCGAGGCGACGGACCGCTTCAGCGCCTCGGCCTCGCAGCTGTCGATCTTCACCGTCGTCCAGCTGCTCGTCTACGCCGGACTGCAGGTGCCGGTCGGCGTCCTCGTCGACCGTTGGGGCCCCCGGACGCTGATCGTCACGGGCGGCGTGCTCATGGCGCTGGGGCAGGCGCAGCTGGCCTTCGCGGATTCCGTGGGGGCCGGCATCGCCGGCCGCCTGTTCGTGGGGGCGGGGGACGCCATGACGTTCATCAGCGTGCTCCGGCTGCTTCCCGCGTGGTTCGAACCGCGCCGCATCCCCGTCCTGACGCAGTGGACGGGGATCATCGGCCAGCTCGGGCAGGTGGTCTCGGTCATCCCGTTCGTCGCGGTGCTCTCCGCCTTCGGCTGGCAGTCCGCGTTCCTCTCCGCCGCCGCGCTCTCGGCCCTCGCCGTCGTCCTCTCGGTCAGCCTGATCCGGGACTCGCCCGTCGTCCGCCCGCGGAGCGCCCAGACCATCCGGGAGACCGGGACCTCCCTCGCCGCCGCCTGGAAGCAGCCCGGCACACGGCTCGGCCTGTGGGCGCACTTCACCATCCAGTTCCCCGGCACCGTCTTCGTCCTGATGTGGGGCTACCCCTACCTGGTGCGGGCCGAGAAGGTGGGAGAAGGCGCGGCGTCCGCGCTGATGACCCTGTTCGTCGCCGTCGGGATCGTCTGCGGCCCGTTCCTCGGCCGCTACGTGGGCCGGCATCCCCTGCGTCGCTCCACCATGGTGCTCGCGATCGCCGCCCTGATGGCCGGGGCCTGGCTGGCGGTCCTCCTCTACCCGGGACCCGCGCCCCTCCCGCTCCTGACCCTGCTGGTGGTGGCGCTCGCCGTCGGTGGGCCGGGGTCCATGATCGCGTTCGACTTCGCCCGCACGTTCAACCCTGCCGCACGCATGGGTACGGCCATCGGCATCGTGAACATCGGCGGCTTCATGGCGTCCCTGCTGACGATGTTCGCCATCGGGACCGTCCTCGACGTCCTGCTCGCCACCGGGTTCTCGCAGGGCGACCTGTACGCCCTGCCGTCCTTCCGCCTCGCGATGTCCGTGCAGCTCCTCGTCGTCGCGGTCGGCGCCATCGCCGTCGTCATCGCGCGGCGGAGGGTCCGCCGGAGGATGGCCGAGCAGGGGGTCGTCGTCCCGCCGCTCCGTGATGCCCTGGCCCGCGAACGCCGGCGACGCCGGGAGCAGAGAGCCGCCCGGAACCAGTAGGACGGCAGCCCCGCGGCAGTTGTCCACATAGTCCCGGACCCCCGTGCGCCCCGCAGGCGACCCGAGGACGCTGGCGGCATGTCATCTCCCACGAGCCCCGCGTCGGGCACCCCGGCGTCACCGTCCTTCGTCGTCACCTCACCGGCCGACATCCTCTCCTACATCCCGCACGCCCTCGGTTTCATGCCCGACGAGAGCCTGGTGGTCCTGACGACCAGCGGCAGGAGGCTCGGGGCCACGCTGCGCGTGGACCTCCCCGGCGCCGGGACGGATCCGCTCGGGTTCGCCGACGGTGTGCTCTCCTTCCTGCAGGGCGACGTCGACGCCGACGGCACGCTGATCGTGGTGTACACGGAGGAGCACTGGGAGAGACACGCCCCGGCACCGCGCAGCGGCCTGGTGCTGACCATGGAGACGGTCCTCGGCACCGCAGGCCTCCCCGTCCGCGGCGGCTGGTTCGTCGGGCGGTCAGGGTGGCGCGACATCTTCTGCACGGACGAGGAGTGCTGCCCCTGGCCGGGCCAGCCCCTCGACACCGTGGCGCACAGCGCACTGAACGCAGAGCTGGTCTTCGGGGGGAGTGCGTTCGACGCATCCGCGCCCGACGCCGTCCTCCGTGCCGCGCCCTCCGTCGCCGCACGGGACGTCCCGGGCGCGGCTGCCCCCGACCCGGCGGTCCGGGCCGTCGAAGGCGCGCGGGCGCACTATGCCGCGTGCTGCGCAGGCCGGTGGACGGCGCCCGGGCAGTTCCGCGCGACGTCGGCCCTGTGGGACGCCGTCCTGCCCGGCGCGAAGGGCTTCGACGTCGAGGCCGAGCCCGACGTCGCGGGCTTCCTGCTGGCGAGCGTCGAGTCGCGGGCGGTCCGCGACTTCCTCCTCGCCAGTGCGTGCCTCGGGTCCGCGGCAGCCCTCGACGGCGCGACGGCCTGCGGGTTGCTCGCGTCGGAGGCGCGGGCCGACACGCCGTCGACAGCACCGGAGGGGGAACGGCCCGGCGCTGCGCGGGTCCTGCCGGAGGTGCGGAGCGCCGGTCCGCTCCAGGGCGCCATCGCCGCCCTCCGGACGGACGGGGCCGGCGCCGGAGGGGACTCCGGGTCCGAGGCGACGCCGACGGCAGGACCTGCTCCCTGTGGCGCCGAGGCGCTGCTCTATGCGGATGTGCTGGCCGGCAGGTACTCCGGCGCGATCGCCTGGGGCCGCGTCGATGCGATGAGCGTCCTCCTCGCGCGGCTCGCGGCGGTATCGGAGGGCGAGTCCCGTGCCGCGGCCCTGACCATGAGCGCCTGGTTCGAATACGCACGGGGTCGGGGATCGCGCGCGGCCGTCTTCCTGGATGCGGCGGAGCAGGCGGTGCCCGGCTATCGCCTCGCACGCCTGCTGCACGAACTCCTGCGGCGCGGCGGGCTGCCGGCGTGGGCCCGGAGCCGTGCGACGGCGTGGACGGCGGGGGCCGCGACGGCCCTGCATAACGCGGCCTGAGGCCGTCGGCCGGACCCTCGGGAACGGCGGCAGGAGCCGGCCACCGGCGGCCGGGGTGATTTCCGGCGGAACGGCGAGCCGTGAGATAATGAAAGTTGAGACCCGGTTGGGTCCGTGCACCAGAACTTCACCGAGCGTTTCCACGCGGGTTGTTGCCGAAGGGCGGCTCCCGAGGAATAGCGAGGGCTGCAGGACTGTTCCCTTGGGAACTGACCCGAGCAGCATCCGTCTGGTATCGAGCGCGGACTTGACAGGGTCATAGTGGTGTTGTCCCTCTGACGATGCCACACACCGCCGTACGAAAGGTTCTCTGTGTCGGTAAAGAAGACAGCAGCACCGGCGTCGCCAGACGCTGGTACCACCACTACCAAGCGACGGGTGGCGGCCAAGAAGCCGGCGACCAAGGCCGCTTCGGCCGCTGCAGCGAAGGCCTCGGCAGCGGATGCCCAGGGTTCCGTGGACGCCGTCGACACACCGGATCCCGCCGTCGAGGTCGACGTCGACGCCGAGGATGCGAAGCCCGAGACCCCCGAGGTCGGGACGAGCACCGGCTTCGTCTACTCCGATGCCGACGACGACGACGCACCCGCGCAGCAGGTCGTGTCCGCCGGCGCGACCGCGGACCCCGTCAAGGACTACCTGAAGCAGATCGGCAAGGTCGCCCTGCTGAACGCGGAGCAGGAAGTGGATCTGGCCCTCCGCATCGAGGCCGGTCTTTTCGCGGAGGAGAAGATCGCCGCGGATCCTGACATGGACCCGAAGCTGAAGCGCGAACTCGAGTTCGTCATCCACGACGGCAAGCGCGCCAAGAACCACCTCCTCGAGGCGAACCTCCGCCTGGTCGTGTCGCTGGCCAAGCGGTACACCGGACGCGGCATGCTCTTCCTGGACCTCATCCAGGAAGGCAACCTGGGGCTGATCCGTGCGGTCGAGAAATTCGACTACACCAAGGGCTTCAAGTTCTCCACCTACGCGACCTGGTGGATCCGCCAGGCGATCACGCGTGCCATGGCGGACCAGGCCCGCACCATCCGCATCCCCGTCCACATGGTGGAGGTCATCAACAAGCTGGCCCGCGTCCAGCGGCAGATGCTGCAGGACCTCGGCCGCGAACCCACCCCCGAGGAACTCGCCCTCGAACTCGACATGACGCCGGAGAAGGTCGTCGAGGTCCAGAAGTACGGCCGCGAACCCATCTCCCTGCACACGCCGCTCGGCGAGGACGGCGACTCGGAGTTCGGTGACCTGATCGAGGACTCCGAGGCCGTGGTCCCGGCCGACGCCGTGAGCTTCACCCTCCTGCAGGAGCAGCTCCATTCGGTGCTGGACACCCTCTCCGAGCGGGAGGCGGGCGTCGTGGCGATGCGCTTCGGGCTGACCGACGGCCAGCCGAAGACGCTGGACGAGATCGGCAAGGTCTACGGCGTCACGCGTGAGCGCATCCGCCAGATCGAGTCGAAGACGATGTCGAAGCTGCGCCACCCCTCCCGGTCCCAGGTCCTGAGGGACTACCTCGACTGACCCTCGAGCCTCCTTACGCCAAGGGCCCTTCCTGCGGGAGGGGCCCTTCGTCATGGGGCTGGGAGGCCCCATGACAGGGAAAGGCCCGCTCCGTCCGGAGCGGGCCTTTCCCTGTACGTCAGCGCCTGTACACGGGGCGCCTCATGGTCTTCGTGGTCGGTGGTCCCTGCGGCGGTCAGTCGCCGATGAGGGCCGGCTTCGCGTGAAGCCGCTGCGTCTCGTCCTGCCACTCGGACGTGAGTGGCTTGAGGTTAGCTTCGACGGCGCGCGCATGGTGGCCGCAGAACAGAAGCTCTCCACCGGAGGACTGAAGGACTGCCCGAACGTAGGCCTGGGCGCCGCAGCGATCGCAGCGGTCCAGGGCAGTGAGCTCGCGAGTGGCTACTGCAGTGGTCATGAATGCCTCCTCATGTGGATCGTGTATTCATATAACCACTATTCGTCGCCGCTCCTTCGCAGGCTGGGCCCCCTTTCGCTGGCGGCGTATCAGAGGTATGGGTCACGTCCGGGGGACGCCGCCGACGCCTCCTGCCGGTTCCTGTCGGCGCGAGGTAATAAACTGGGGCCACCCATCCCGGCAACCACCCTCCTGACGCTTGTCCGGGATCGTGCCCGTTCCGCCAAGGAGACTGATACACCGTGACCCCCACCTCGGACTACACCGCCCGGCACCTCTCGGTCCTCGAGGGCCTCGAGGCGGTGCGCAAGCGTCCCGGGATGTACATCGGGTCCACGGACTCCCGGGGCATCATGCACTGCCTGTGGGAGATCATCGACAACTCGGTCGATGAGGCGCTGGCCGGCCACGGCCAGAGCATCAGGGTCATCCTGCACGCCGACGGCTCCGTGGAGATCCACGACGACGGCCGGGGCATCCCCGTGGACATCGAGCCCAAGACCGGCCTGACCGGCGTCGAGGTGGTCTTCACCAAGCTGCACGCCGGCGGCAAGTTCGGCGGTGGCTCCTACACGGCCTCGGGTGGCCTCCACGGCGTCGGCGCCAGCGTGGTCAACGCGCTGTCCTCCCGCCTGGACGTCTTCGTCGATCGCGGCAGCAAGACCTACGCCATGTCCTTCCGCCGTGGTGAGCCGGGCATCTTCAAGGACGGCAGGACGCCGTCGCCCACCGCCCCCTTCGAGCCCTTCCTCGACGGGTCGCGCCTCGAGATCGTCGGGACGGCCAAGCGCGGTGTGACGGGGACGCGCATCAGGTACTGGGCGGACCGCCAGATCTTCACGCCGGACGCCACGTTCTCCTACGAGGAACTGCAGACCCGCGCCCGCCAGACGTCCTTCCTGGTGCCGGGCCTGCGCATCACGCTCCGGGACGAGCGGAGGCTCCCGGGCACGCCGGCGGAGTCCGGGCCCGTGGAGGAGATCTTCCAGCACGACGGTGGCATCTCCGAGTACGCCGAGTTCCTGGCGCTCGACGCTGCGGTCACGGATGTGTGGCGCTTCCACGGGTCGGGTCGCTTCAAGGAGTCCGTGCCCGTCCTCGACGACCGCGGGCACAGCCACATGGCGGAGGTGGAGCGCGACTGCGAGGTGGACATCGCGTTGCGCTGGGGCATCGGCTACGAGACCACGGTCCGCAGCTACGTGAACATCATCGCGACCCCCAAGGGCGGCACGCACCAGAGCGGCTTCGAGCAGGCGCTCCTGAAGACCTTCCGCAAGGTCATCGAGGCCAACGCGCGCAAGCTCAAGGCCGGTAGCGACAAGATCGAGAAGGACGACGTCTTCGCCGGCTTGACGGCTGTCCTCACCGTGCGCCTCGCCGAGCCGCAGTTCGAGGGCCAGACCAAGGAGATCCTCGGGACCTCCGCCGTCCGGGCGATCGTCGCGAAGGTCGTCGAGAAGGAGCTGCAGGCGCGCCTGTCCTCGACGTCCCGGAACGATAAGGCGCAGTCGGCGCTGCTGCTGGAGAAGGTCGTCGCGGAGATGAAGTCCCGCATCTCGGCGCGGGTCCACAAGGAGACCCAGCGGCGCAAGAACGCACTCGAGACCTCCTCGATGCCGGCGAAGCTCGCGGACTGCCGCATCGACGACGCCGAGCGGTCGGAACTCTTCATCGTCGAGGGTGACAGCGCGCTCGGTACCGCGAAGAACGCCCGTTCCTCCGACTATCAGGCGCTGCTGCCGATCCGGGGCAAGATCCTCAACGTGCAGAAGGCCTCGGTGGGGGACATGCTCTCCAACGCCGAGTGCGCCGCCCTCATCCAGGTCATCGGGGCGGGGTCGGGGCGGAGCTTCCAGCTGGACGCGCGACGCTACGGCAAGGTCATCCTGATGACCGATGCCGACGTCGACGGCGCCCATATCAGGACGCTGCTCCTCACCCTGTTCTTCCGGTACATGCGTCCGCTGGTGGAGGCCGGCCGGGTGTACGCCGCCGTCCCGCCATTGCACCGGGTCGAGGTGATCAACGGGGGCTCCAAGGCCAACGAGATGATCTACACCTATTCGGAGGTGGAACTCACGCGGCTCCTCGCGTCCATGGAGAAGCAGGGAAAGCGCTACAAGTCGCCGATCCAGCGCTACAAGGGGCTCGGGGAGATGGACGCGGACCAGCTCGCGGAGACCACCATGGATCCGCGGCACCGGACGCTGCGACGCGTCCGCATCCAGGAGGCCGAATCCGCCGAACGCGTCTTCAACCTGCTGATGGGCAGTGACGTCGCGCCCCGGAAGGACTTCATCGTCGCGGGAGCGGCCTCCCTCGACCGGGACCGCATCGACGCCTGACGGGCACTCAGCCCAGCAGCTCGGGGGCCACCAGGAGCAGCGGAGGAATCACCAGCAGCAATCCTGCGGAGGACAGGGCGAGTCCCTGCTGGATCAGGCTGAGGGGTGGCAGGGGGCTCAGCAGGCGGCGCAGGCGCGGCACCGTCGAGGTCACGTCGGAGGTCCCGCCGGATACCGCCCTGGCGGTCGTTAAGGGGATGCCGCTCTCGTCGGCCAGCGCATCATCGAGGGCGTCCGGCGTCGACGGCGCAGCTCCCGCGCCCACGATGGCGATCGCACGGACGAGCGTCGGTTCGTCCACATGGCGCAGGGCCTCGTCGTCGGCGAGCATCTCGATCAGTTCGCTGACGGCCTGCTGTGCGAGGCGTGAGGTGGGCAGCCACGGCAGCGCCGCCCGCCAGGCCGCGAAGGCCCAGAGCAGCAGATGGTGCCGCTGGTGCAGGTGCGCGTTCTCGTGCGTGAGGACGGCGTCGAGCTCCGCCTGGCTGAGGAGGTCCATCAGTCCGTCCGACATGACGGTGACGGAGCGGGCACCGCCGGGCAGGCAGTAGGCGACCGGCGCGGGGTGCTTGATGACGAGCGTCGCGGGCTGACCGGCCGCGGGGGAGCTGAGCAGGGTGAGCATGTCCCGATGCCGCCGGCGCTGCCGGTGGATGCGCACGAAGGTCAGGGCCAGGGTGAAGACGAGGTGTCCGAAGAGGAGGATCGCGGCGCTGACCGCGAAGACGTGGATGACGCCGAGGGATTCGGCCGACCCGTCAGCGAGCAGGATGTCGAGGAACGCCGCCGAGGCCGTGACGAGATTGTCGCCGAGGGGCTCGAGGCCCCAGACCAGCATGGCGCCGATCATGGACAGGCCGCCGGCCAGGGCTATCGACTGCCACAGCACCATGGCCGTGAAGGGCGCCCTGGCCGGCCAGCCGGCCCGCGAGAGCGCGATGGGTGCGGGCCACGCGAGGATGATCGCGAGCGCCGCGAGCAGGTAGGAGGCCCAGAACACGGGGCGGGTCAGCTGCCGCCGAGCAGCTTGCGCAAGGTCTGGGCTTCGGCCTCGGACACGCTGCCGATGAAACGGGCGAGCACGGCTTCGCGGTCCGGTGCGGTCACGAGCACTTCGTGCATGAGTTCCGCCGTGTGGTCCTCGCGGCTGGTGACGGACATGTAGCGGTGCGGGCGGCTGTCGCGCTCCCGCTTGACGAGGCCCTTCTTCTCCAGCCGCGACAGCACGGTGAGGACCGTCGTCACGGCCAGTTCCCGCCCCACTTCTCCCGACGGCGCCTCGGCGATGGCATCCCGCAACTCGTTGGCGGTCATCGCCTCCGGTGTCGTCCACAGCAGGTCCATCACTGTGCGTTCCAGGTCTCCGAGCGTTGCCATGTTCGTTCCTTCGATCAATCGCGATCCGCGCTCGTCGGGGGACGAGGCTGCATTCCCGGGAGGGAGATGGTGAAGCGTGGTAGCTCTAACGTACAACCTCCCGTCCAACGATTCTACTCCGTGTAGAAGTGTCGTCGGCATGTTCTACGATATGTAGAAGAACAAGTTCTACAGACCGTAGAAGTTTCGTCGACATCGGCGCGACGCACTGCTGAAAGGGCCCGATGGAAGCCTTGGAGATTGCCCGCTGGCAATTCGGAATCACGACTGTCTACCACTTCGTCATGGTCCCCCTGACCATCGGACTCGGCCTGCTCGTGGCCGTCATGCAGACCCTCTGGTACCGCACCGGTCAGGAGCACTACCTCCGGATGACCAAGTTCTGGGGGAAGCTCTTCCTCATCAACTTCATCGTGGGCGTCGCCACCGGTCTGGTGCAGGAGTTCCAGTTCGGCATGGCGTGGAGCGAGTACAGCCGCTTCGTCGGCGACGTGTTCGGCGCGCCGCTCGCGATGGAGGCGCTCCTGGCCTTCTTCGTCGAGTCCACGTTCCTGGGCCTCTGGATCTTCGGCTGGGGACGGCTTCCGCGCCTGGTCCACCTGCTCTCGCTGTGGGCCGCGGTGCTCGCGTCCGTCTTCTCCGCCTACTTCATCCTCGTCGCGAACTCCTGGATGCAGCACCCCGTGGGCGTCGAGATGGTCGACGGCCGGCCCGTCATGGTCGATGCCTGGGCGGTCTTCACCAACAACACCGCCCTCGTCGCCTTCCCGCACACCCTCTTCGGCTGCCTCGCCGTCGCCGGTGCCTTCCTCCTCGGCATCAGCTGGTACCACCTGTGGAAGAGGCGCCATGACGGTCTGGACACCCTCGGCCCCGACGGGACGGTCGTCGTCGGTGACGGCGGCGGTGCACGGGACACGGCGGATCACACCGTGTGGCTCCGCTCGGCACGGGCCGGCGCCGTCGTCGCCATGATCGCCTTCGCCGGCACCGGCATCACCGGCGACCTCCAAGGCAAGCTCATGTTCGACCAGCAGCCCATGAAGATGGCGGCCGCCGAAGCGGCCTGCCATGACGGCACCGGGTTCTCCATCCTGTCGGTCGGCAACCTCGGCGCGCAGAGCTGTGAGGACATCACCGCGGTCATCGAGGTGCCCGGCGTGCTGTCCTTCCTCGCCAACGGCGACTTCACCACCGAGGTCAAGGGCGTCAACACCCTCCTGCCCGAATACCAGGAGAAGTACGGCACGCACCTGCCGGACGATCCGATGTACGGGGACCTGGCGGGGTCGGAGATCGACTACCTGCCGGTCATGGAGGTCACCTACTGGGGATTCCGCATCATGATCGGGTTCGGGGCAGTCGCCGCCGCGGCGGCCGCCGCCGCCCTGTGGGTCCTGCGGAAGGGCACCGTCCCGGAATCGCGGTGGCTCATGCGGCTGGCGGTCTTCGGGATCCTCGCGCCGTTCGGGGCGAACATCGCGGGATGGGTCTTCACCGAGATGGGTCGCCAGCCCTTCGTCGTCGCACCCAATCCGGACCCGACCGGCATCGACGGCGTCTTCATGTTCACCGCAGCGGCGGTCTCGCCCGGCGTGTCCCTCCCGGAGCTGGTCACCTCGCTCGTCCTGCTGACCCTCGTCTATGCCGCCCTGCTCGTGGTCGAGGTGAAGCTGCTCGTCACCTACGTCCGCGGCGGCACCGCCTCCGCGATGCCCGAGCTCGCCCGTCCGGAGGGCGACCCGGGGGCCGACGGCGGCAGGAAGGACGACGGCGATGTCCTCGCTTTCGCCTACTGACCGGACCACCGGGCCCGCGGTCGCGAGCCGCCCGCACCACCCCGGCAACGCCACCGCCCCGCACCCCGACTCCCTGCCCCTCTCGACCGCCCGGAAGGATCCCCGATGACCGAGGCCCTGCCCACCCTCTGGTTCGTACTGATCGCCGTCCTGTGGTCCGGCTACCTCTTCCTCGAGGGCTTCGACCTCGGCGTGGGGATGCTGATGAAGCTCATGGCCCGTGACGACACCCAGCGGCGCGTGCTGCTCAACACGGTGGGCCCGGTGTGGGACGGGAACGAGGTCTGGCTCGTGACGGCGGTGGGCGCCACGTTCGCGGCCTTCCCCTACTGGTACGCCTCCCTCCTGTCCGCGCTCTACCTGCCGTTCCTGCTGGTCCTGCTCGGTCTGATCTTCCGGGCCGTGGGGTTCGAGTGGCGTGGCAAACGGCACAGCGACACCTGGCGCAACGGCTGGGACCGGGCCATCGCGCTCGGGTCGTTCGCCGCGGCAGCCGGGATCGGCGCGGCGCTCGCCCTGACGACGACCGGCCTGCCGCTCGACGCGAACGGCGACCGCGTGGGCGGTGCCTTCGCCTGGGCCACTCTGCCGGCACTCCTCGGTGCCGCCGCCGTCGTGCTGTTCTGCCTCGTCCATGCCGCCGCGTTCATCGCCCTGAAGACCGACGGCGGCGTGCGCCTGCTGGCGGACCGCCTGTTCCGCCGGCTCCTGCCGGTCGCGATGCTCCCGTTCCTCGCGTGGGCGCTCCTGGTGCAGCTGGACACGGGATCGGTGCTCACCTGGCTCGCCGTGGTCGTCGCCGTCGGCGCGCTGACCGCCGCCCACCGTTTCTCGTCGGTGGGCCGTGACGGCCGCGCGTTCGCGGCGCTGGGCCTCGGGATGCTGGCGCTGGTCGGGTCGATCTTCGGGGCCGTGTTCCCCGTGGTCCTCCCGTCGACGATCGACCCCGCCTTCGACCTGACCGTGCAGAACGCGTCGTCCTCGCCCTACACGCTCGGCCTGATGAGCATCGTCGCCTGCTTCGGGGTGCCGCTCGTCCTCGCGTACCAGGCGTGGACCTACTGGGTCTTCCGGCAGCGGGTCTCGGAGTCGAGCATCCCGGCGGCGCACGCCGTCACCGCACTGTGAGCGGCGCCCTCGGGACCGCCGTGTCCCGGCCGGATGCCGGACGCGTTCCGGTCACCCCGGAGGAAGGCGACGCCGTACCGGCGGGCCGGCGCGTCTCGCCGCTGACCACGCTGAGGGCAGGAGGGCCCGCGGGCGCCGCGGGGTCGACGTCGGCGCTGTACCTTCTCGGCGTCCTGGCCGCCGTCCGCGCGGCCGGGCTGGTGCTCCTGGCGCAGGCCCTCGCCCTCGGTATCGGCTCCCTCGCCGCCGGCTCGCTCGACGTCCGCGGCGTGCTGTTGCAGGGTGTCCTCGGTGCCGGACTGCGCACCGTCGCGGCGTGGGGGCAGGACGCCACCGCCGCGCGCCTCGCGCTCGGTACCAGGGAGCGGATGCGCGAGGCGGCGCTCCTGCGCCTGCTCGACGACGGCGGCACCACGCGTGCCGCCGCGGGCAGCGGCACGGGCTCCCTCGCGGTGCTGCTCACCCGAGGGCTCGACGGGCTCGACAAGTACTACACGCAGTACCTGCCCGCGCTCGTCACATGCGCCGTGGTCCCGCTGCTCATCGGGGCGCGGATCCTCGCCGCGGACTGGGTCAGCGCGCTCGTCGTCGTCCTGACGGTGCCGCTCGTGCCCGTGTTCATGGTGCTGATCGGCCTCCACACGCAGGAGCACACGCAGCAGGCCACCACCGCGCTGGGACGCCTGTCCGACCACCTGCTCGAACTCGCGCGGGGTCTCCCCGTCCTCGTCGGGCTCGGCCGCGCCGCCGAACAGACCCGCGCCCTCCGGGACATCGCCGACACCTACACCTCCCGCACCATGACGACCCTCCGCACGGTCTTCCTCTCCTCCCTCGCCCTCGAGCTGATCAGCACCCTCTCGGTGGCGGTCGTCGCGGTCTTCGCGGGCGTGCGCCTGATCCACGGTGACCTGGGCCTGGAGACCGCGCTGATCGCCCTCATCCTCGCGCCCGAGTGCTACGGCCCCCTGCGCGACGTCGGTACGGCCCACCACGCCAGCGAGGACGGGGAGGAGGCCGGCGCCCGCGTCCGTGCGGTCATCGACGCCTCCGCGGCACCGCCGGAGGACCTGCCGGTGCGCGCGGGCCAGGCGGACGGCGGGGCGGGTGGACCGGACGCCATCCGGGTGGAGGGCCTCACTGCCCGGTACGACGGCCTCCTCGAGCCGGTCCTCCCAGGCATCTCCCTCGTGCTCGAGCCCGGGACGCTGACCGCGCTCCGGGGCCCGAGCGGTTCCGGGAAGTCCACCCTGATGCGCGCCCTGGCCGGGGGAGCGGCCCTCCCTCCCGGGCTCCGCCTCGGGGGCCGGGTGTCAGGGCTCCGGCCCGGCGCGGTCGCCTGGGTGCCGCAGCACCCCGAACTCCTGCTCGAGACGGTTCGCGCCGAACTCGCCCTCTATGCCGGGCTTCCCGCGGGATCGCCCATCCTCGACGCCCAGCTCGCCGCCGTCGGTGCCACCGGACTCGCCGACCGCCGCAGCACGGAACTGAGCCCGGGCGAACTGCGGCGCGTCGCCGTCGCCCGCGCCCTGCTGCGCGCACAGGATCCGTCCGTCACCCTCCTCCTCCTCGACGAGCCGACCGCCCACGTGGACGACGACGCCTCCCGCGCCATCCGCGCAGCCGTCATGGAGCGCCGCACCGGCCTGACCGTCCTGCTGATCGCGCACGACGACGAGACGGCGCGCCTCGCATCGGCCGAGGTGCGCCTCGGCGGGCCGCCTTCGCGCGGTGGTGCGCCCGGCCCGATGCCCCGTTCCAGGGCGGAGATCCCGGAGATCCCGGACATCCGGGACATCCGGGACATCCCGGACATCCCGGAGAGGGCGGGGATGCCGGAGGTCCGGTCCGGCCGCGTGCCGGCGGAGCCCGACGCAGGGACCCGGCCCACCACGCGGGCCGATACCGTGCCCGGCACCACCCCCGAATCCGCGGTATCCCGGACCCCCTCCGGGGATGCGGTCGGGCGCCGGTCGCACGCCCCCGCGGCGTCGTGGCCGCACGTGGCCCGTGATGTGCTCGCGCTGGTCCGGCCGTGGGACCGGCGGTTCCTCGCTGCAGCCGTGCTCGGGCTCGGCGCCTCGGTCTTCGCCGTCGCCCTGACCGCGCTCAGCGGCTGGCTGATCGTCCGGGCCGCCGACCAGCCGCCCATCCTCTACCTGCTCACCGCGATCGTCGGGGTCCGCTTCTTCGGCATCGGCCGCTCCCTCCTGCGCTACGAGGAACGTCTCTGGCTGCACCGCGCCGTGTTCCGCCGGGCGGACGATACGCGGCTGCGCCTGTGGACCGGCCTGCTCGGCACCGGGCGGTCGTGGCGCACGATCGCCCGGGGCTCCGGGGGCATCGAACGGCTGGTCGGGGACATCGACGAGCTCCGGGACCTGTCCTCGCGCGCCCTGCTGCCCTTCCTGGTCTCGGTGCTGACCGGCACCGGCGCGCTCCTCACGACGGCCGTGCTGCACCCGGCCTCCCTCGGGTGGCAGGCACTGTCCGTCGTCGCGGCCCTCGTCGTCGCACCGGCCGTCGCCGTCCTGCGTGAGCGGGCCGCGGGCGCAGCCGCGATCCGGTTGCGGGCCCAGGGCCTCGAACGCGTCACGAGCCTGCTGCGGGCCGCCCCCGATCTCCGGGTGAACGGCGTCCACCGGCCCGCGCTCGCCGAAACGCGTGAGCTGGGGGGATCGGTCGCGGCGGCGGCGCGTCGTTCGGCCGCGGCGGCGGGTGCGTCGACGGCCGTGATCGTCGCCGCGTGCTGCACCGCCTCCCTCGGCATCCTCGTCGGCGCGGGCGGTCTGCCGGCGGACCTCACGGCCGTCCTGGTGCTCATGCAGCTCGCCCTGATCGAGCCGTTCGTCGCCGGCACGTCCGCCGTGCAGCACTGGGGTCCACTGGCGGCCGTGACGGGCCGGATCCTCCCGCACCTCAGCCCTGCCGGCTGGGAGGAGGGCCTGCAGCACACGGACGGCAGCATCGGCGGCCCGCCCGCGCAGTCCGCCGCGCTCCGCCGGGCGAGCATCGGCTACGAGCCCGGGCGCCCCGTGGTCGCCGGCCTGGACCTCGAGCTGGCACCGGGGCGCTGGACCGGGCTCACGGGTCCCTCCGGCAGCGGCAAGTCCACGGTGATCGGTGCCCTCCTCGGCTTCCTCCCCCTCGAACGCGGGACACTCCTCGTGAACGGGGAGCCCGGGAACGACGGCGATACACCGCGCATCGCCTGGTGCCCCCAGGAAAGTCATCTCTTCGATTCCAGCCTGCGCTCCAACCTGCAGCTCGCCCGTGCGCCCGGCGACCCGGCCACGGACGCCGAGCTGGACGCCGTCCTCGGTGCCGTGGGACTGACCGGCCTGGTCGAAGGGCTCGACGACGGGCTGGATGCACCCGCCGGCGCGGGAGGATCCAGGCTCTCCGGCGGGCAGCGGCAGCGGCTCGCCGTGGCGCGCGCCCTGCTCACGCGGTCCGGCGTCGTCCTCCTGGACGAACCCACCGCCCATCTCGACGCCGACGGCGCCCGGTGGCTGCTCGAGGATCTGCGGCGGGGACTCCCCGACACCGCCGTACTCCTCGTGACGCACGACCCCGCGGAGGCCGCACGGTGCGACGACGTCGTGGCGCTGGACGCCCGCGCCGTCCACGACCGGACGTCCCGGGGGGTGGACGCCTGACCGGCGGGGTCACGCCAGGCCGGCCGGGTACGCCACGGACTGCTCCGTCCTGCCCTGGGTGAGGGTGGGCGCGCTCCTCCTGGAATACGCTGGGGCCATGAACACGCCCTCCACGCCCGGCCACGACGCCGGTGCGGACACCCCGGCACCGGATGCTCCACAGCTGCCCGACGGGCTGCAGTGGCGGGCGCTCACCTACGCCGACATCCCCCGCTGGCATGCGCTCATCCAGCGCATCGCGGAGCAGGACCAGCCGGACTGGGTGGAAGAGCGCGCCGACCTCGAGCAGGCATTGCGGGCCTCGAAGAACGATCCCCGCAGGGACACCGTCGCCGGGTTCGACGGCGACGGCGAGCCGCGGGCCTTCGGGCGCCTGTCGCGGAATCCCGGCTCGTCGCTCATCCACGGCGCCGGCGGGGTCGACCACGCGTGGCGCGGTCGCGGTATCGGCCGGGCCGTCCTCGCCTGGCAGGCCTGGCGCGCGGAGATGCGGCTGCGGGAGACCGGACACACGGAGGGGGTCTTCCGGAACTACGTCGAGGAGCGCAACCCCTCGCACCTGGCGCTGCTCACCGCGAGCGGCAGCAGCATCGTCCGCTACTTCACGGAGATGACGAGGCCGCTGGACCAGCCCATCCCCGACCTCACCTTCCCCGAGGGGCTGCAGCTCCTCACCTTCGCCGAGGGCGCGGACCGCGGCATCTCCGAGCTGGTCCGCCTCGCCCACAACGACGCCTTCCAGGACCACTGGGGGAGCGAGCCGCGCGATCAGGAATCGTGGCAGTTCACCGTCAGCCACCCGGAGTTCCGTGCGGACTGGAGCCTCGCGCTCCTGGACCCCTCGACGGGCGAGGTCGTCGCCTACCAGCTGTCCAGCTACGATCCCGATTCCCAGCGGCTGCTCGGCCGCACGGAGGGCTATACCGACCTCCTCGGTGTCCGGCGGACCTGGCGGGGTCGCGGCCTCGCCCCGGCCCTGCTGGCCGAGGCGATGAGGCGGTACCGCGCGGCGGGCATGCAGAACGCGGGGCTCGGCGTCGACACCGAGAACCCCTCGGGGGCGCTCGGCCTGTACGAGCGCATGGGCTACGTCCCGACCCAGCGGTCGATCGTGTTCGACCTGCCGTTGCACGTGCGCCCCGCCTGACCCTTCCCCCACCTCTTCCCCTCGGCGGGCGGACTGTGGTTCACTCGTAGGCACGGAGGGGAGTATCCCCACATCCGGTTCGTCGTCA
Organism: Arthrobacter sp. TJ-263; assembly: GCF_058269155.1. NCBI lineage: Bacteria > Bacillati > Actinomycetota > Actinomycetes > Micrococcales > Micrococcaceae > Arthrobacter > Arthrobacter sp. TJ-263. Next base: position 122,833 of record NZ_JBZCNE010000001.1, read on the forward strand.
CTACGAGGGTCCCGGCACCCTCCGGCGGACAGGGCCACCCGGGTGGCCGGGAGAGACCTCCAGTTGGTATCCACTGACTGGAAGGCACTTCATGGACGTCCCCCTCTGGGTCTGGTTCGCCGTCATCGGCTTCATCCTCCTCATGCTCGTCGTCGACCTCGTCGCACACCGGCACGCCCACGTCATCAGCGTCCGCGAGGCGGCCGCCTGGTCCGGCGTGTGGGTGTTCTGCGGCATCGTGTTCGGGATCATCGTGTGGCGGGTCTGGGGCGCCGGGTTCGGGCAGCAGTACTTCGCCGGCTACCTCATCGAGAAGTCCCTCGCCGTGGACAACGTCTTCGTCTGGGCGATCATCTTCACGTTCTTCGCCGTCCCCCGCGAGTACCAGCACCGCGTCCTGTTCTTCGGGGTCCTCGGCGCCCTGGTCTTCCGCGGGATCTTCATCGCCGCCGGGTCGGTGCTGATCCAGAACTTCTCCGGGGTCCTCTACGTCTTCGCGGCCTTCCTGCTCTTCACCGGATACCGGATGCTCGTCCAGCGCGACGAGCACATCGATCCGTCGAAGTCGCGGGCCCTGAAGCTCTTCCGCCGGTACGTGCCCACGACGGACGCCTTCCACGGCCAGCGGTTCCTCATCCGGAAGAACGGGATCCTGCTCGCCACCCCCCTGCTCGCCGTCCTCGTCCTGGTGGAAGTCACCGACATCGTCTTCGCCGTCGACTCCATCCCCGCGATCTTCGCCGTCACCGACGAGGTGTTCCTCGTCTTCACCGCGAACGCGTTCGCGATCCTGGGCCTGCGCGCCATGTACTTCCTGCTGGCCGACCTCATCCACCGCTTCGTGTACCTGAAGGTCGGGCTCGCCCTGGTCCTCGTCTGGGTGGGCATCAAGATGGCCCTCAAGATCGACCTCTACTACATCCCCACGCCGATCTCCCTCGCAGTGATCACCACTATCCTCACCGCCGCCGTCGTCGCGAGCCTGGTCGCCACCCGCGGCCAGGCACGGCGGAACCTGCCGGGACCCGCCGTCGCCCCCTTCCGCACCGCCGGCGAGGAGGAGATGGCCGCCCTCCAGCCGCTCCGGGGCGGGCGCCGCGGCTCGACGGCGCGGGCTCGGGCCGGCCGGGACGGCGGGCCGGAGATGTCCACGGGCGACGACGCGCAACCGACGCCCGGCCCGGGGCCGGATCAGGGCGAGCCCGCGGACGGCGGGACGAGCGGCGTGGACCGCCGGTCATGACGCCGGAGCGGAGGGCTGCCGAGCGGGTGGGGTCAGCGCGCCGCGCGGCTGCGCCAGGGCCGGCAGCACCAGCGAACTCATGGCGCATCCTCCCCACCCTCGTCCTGCGCCGCGGGCTCGCCCTGACCGTCCCGTCCGAGGACCCGGTCGCGGGTGGCTACTCGTGGACGGGCTCTCCGGTCACGCGGTGGTCGGCGTGGTTCATGCCCTCGAGGATGAGACGGGACAGATGTCCGTCCACGATGCTGTAGATGACGTTGCGCGCATCCTTCCGCGTGGAGACCAGCCCGGAGAGCCGGAGCTTGGCCAGGTGCTGGCTCACGGCCGTCCGGTTCGCGCCGGTGGCAGCAACGAGGCTCCCGACGTCGGCGGGCCCGCCGGTGAGGATCCAGAGGATGTGCAGGCGGGTCGGATCCGACAGCATCCGGAAGGTCGCCGCGCCGGCCTCGAGGCGCTCGGCGTCCGGCTCCACCGGGTGGACGAGGCTCGGCCCGCCCTGCGGGCCGTCGTCCGGAGCGGCGGGCTCCCGGGGGTCGGCGGACTCCCCACCCAGATGTCCACCCAGATGTCCGCCCATGCCGACCACGTCCCTTCCCTTCCTGGCCCCTGCGGTGATGTCCTGACCTACCGTCCGCCGCCCGCGGGCCGGGCCGTTCGCCCGTCCGGCGTCATCGACGTCGGAGCGTGGCCGTCCCGGGCCCCCGACGGCCACACCACGAAGGCGACGACGGTGCCCGCGAGCGCGAGTGCCGCGAGGGTCAGGGCGGCCACGGCCTGGCCCGCGGCCGCGCCCACCCAGCCGGCGACGGGGTAGGTGAGCATGAAGCAGGCATGGGACAGGGAGAACTGGGCGGTGAAGAGGTAGCTCCGGGTGCTGTCGGTGGCGGCGCGGCGCAGCAGCCGCGAGGAGGGGGTGCTGATCATGGAGGTGCCGATGCCGAGGACGGACCACAGGCCGAGCAGGATCGCCCACGAAGTGCCGGTGAGGGGCACCCGGCTCTGCTCGGTCAGGGCGAGAAAGGCCGCGGCCGGCAGTCCCGCCGTCAGGACCGCTGCGCCGATGAGCATGAAGGTCCGGTCGGGGGTGCGCTCCAGGACGCGCGGCGCGAGGAAGGCGACGAGCATGGAGCCCGCACCGAAGGACGCCAGGGCGATCGCCACGTCGGTGTTCGATCCGCCGAAGAGGTCCCGCGCGTAGACGACCGTATTGACCAGCACGAGGGCCGTGGCGGCCGCGACGACGAGGTCCAGGGCCAGCAGCCCGCGCAGGGGTGGCTCCCGCAGGAAGATCCGGCTGCCGAGGGTGGTGCGGTGCAGCAGGGAGCCCTGCTGCACCGCCGGCGGGATCGCCGGCAACGCGGTCGCGAGGACCATGGCCGCGGACACCAGGAAGCCGAGCATGGTTCCCACGAACAGGGTGTGGAACGTCATCACCGTCAGGAGGGCCGCAGCGAGCAGCGGGCTGACCAGGGACTCGAGATCGTAGGCGAGCCGGGACAGTGACAGCGCCTTCGTGTAGTCCTTCTCCTCGGGCAGCACCACCGGGATGAGGGCCTGGAACGCCGGGGTGAAGGTCGCCGACGCGGACTGCAGGACGAACACCAGAACGTAGACCTGCCAGACCTGGTCGATGAACGGCAGGCTCAGGGCGATCGCCGCGCGCACCAGATCCGCGCCCACGAGGACCGCCTTCCGGGGGAGGCGGTCGACGAGCGCCGCCATGACGGGTGCCACGAAGACGTAGGCGACCATCTTGATCGTCAATGCCGTGCCCAGGACCGCGCCCGCCCGACCGCTCGCAAGATCGAAGGCCAACAGGCCGAGCGCCACGGTCAGCAGGCCCGTCCCCAGCAGGGCGACGACCTGGGCGGTGAAGAGATTCCGGTACGCGGGACGGCGTAGGACGGACAGCATGGCGGAGGACCCGTCTCGAGCAGGAGTACTTTACCTCAGCATAAGTGCACCAGTACGCACGTGGTCACATGTCGTGCATGATCGTCGGTCCGTTCAGCCCGCCGGGGCGAGGTCCCGGCGGCGCATGAGACCCAGCGCCAGAGCGCCGCCCGCCGCGACGGCCGCGACCAGCCACCACAGGCCCTCGACGTCGACGCCGTCGCCCGTCACCGTAGGCGTGACGCCCATGGGTGACAGCTGGACCACCCAGTCCGGGAAGCCGAACAGGGGCCCGAACAGCCCGAGCATCATGCTGACCAGCACGAGCGCCCACCCGAGCGGGATGGTCAGCCGCGGGGCGACGACGAAGATCACCGCCGTGACGACGAGGAACACCGAGGCCGCGGCGATCTGCCCAGCACCGGTGATGGCCACATCACCCAGCAGAGCCCAGTCGCCGTCGCGGGAGGCGAGGCCCGCCGCGGCGCCCGCCAGGGCCGCCCCGATCACCACCAGGATGCCGACGAAGGCGATGACGAGGAAACTCGCGAGCCACCGGACGCGGTCCACCGGGGTGCTCAGCACCAGCTCCGCCGTGCCGCGCGTCTCCTCCTGGCGTGCCCTGCAGACCGTCTGTACGGCGCAGCACGCGGCGAGGATGCCCAGCATCGTGAAGAAGACGACGACCGTGCCCTGTTCAACGTCCGCGCCGCCGGCTATCGAGCGGATGACCTGCTCGACGGCGGGGTTGTCCGTCCCGATGTCACGGATCACCGCGGCGAGGGTGGTTGCGAGGATCCCCGTGACCAGGCCCCCGACACCCCACCCGAGGATCGAGGCCCGGGTCTGATGCGCGACGAGACCGAGCGGGGTCGACAGCGTCGCGGGGGCGCTGCGCCTGCCCCGCCGCTCGGGGACGAAGCTCCCGCCGAGGTCACGGACCGAATGCAGGGCGACCGCGACGCCGGCCAGCACCATCCCGAGTGCTGCACACCAGAGGATCGGCCACAGGTTGTCCTCGGCGAACGGCCGGGTCTGCTCTCCCCACCCGAACGGTGACAGCCAGGTCAGCCAGGAGCTCTCGATGCGCTGCAGATCGTTGCTCGGCGTGCCGAGGGCGTTGCCGACCCCGGCTGTCAGGAACGAGACCATCAGGACCCAGACGGCCAGGGAGTTCGCGCCCGACGACGTCCTCATGAGCTGGGCGGAGACGAGGCCCACACCGAGGAAGGTCAGCCCCACGGCGCCGGCGCCCAGGCCGGACACGACCGAGCCCCGGACCCCGAGTCCGGCGGCGGTCAGTGCGACGGCGCTGAGGGTCGCCAGCACGACATTGGCAAGGATGCCGTGGGTCAGCGTGGCACCGAGCGGTGCCCGGCGTCCGGCCCGGGTGGCTGCCACCAGTTCGGCGCGCCCGGTCTCCTCGTCGCCGCGTGTGTGCCGCACGGCGAGGAACGAGCTCATCAGGGCCGCGAGGAGCGCCAGGAACGGGAAGATCAGGAAGAGCATGAAGGCGCCCTCGCCGGCTCCCGACGGCAGTCCACGGAAGAGCAGGATCACGGGATTGGCCATGACCACCGCCAGGATCGAGGCGCGGGCCTCCTCGGTGCCGTACGCCTGCGCGACACTCACCTTCGTCAGGTAGGCCAGCAGGGCGGTGCCGGCCGTCCACAGCAGCAACTGCACCCCGTCGCGCCGCACTCGCTGGCCGAGGAGCACCGGGAACGTCGTCATCGGGCCGCTGTCCTGTGCCGCTCGCGAACGGTCCCGTCCTGACCGGTCGGGGCTATGTCGTCGCCGTAGTGCCGGAGGAACAGCTCCTCCAGGGAGGGTGGTTCGATGCGGAGCCCCTCGACCTGCAGTGCCGTGAGCGCCGGCAGCACCGAGGAGACGTGGTCGCTGTCGACGGTGAACCGGGCCCGTCCGTGCTCCAACCGCACATCGTGGGCGTCCGGGATGGACTCGAGCGGCGAGGCGTCCGCTGCCGCGAAGGAGACCTCGGTACGGGTGAGGTGGCGCAGGTCGGCGAGGGTGCCGGACTCCACGACCTTCCCGGCACGCACGATGCTCACGACGTCGCACAGCTGCTCGACCTCGGAGAGGACATGGCTCGAGAGCAGGACGGTGGCTCCGCCCTCGCGCACCCGGGTGATCTCGTGCTGGAACACCATCGCCATCAGGGGGTCCAGGCCGCTGGTCGGTTCGTCGAGGATGTAGAGCTCGGCGGGCACCGCGAAGGCCGCGATCAGCGCCAGCTTCTGGCGGTTGCCTTTGGAATAGGCCCGGCCCTTCTTGCGCGGGTCGAAGAGGAAGGCCTCCACCAGCCGCTCCCGCTCGAGGCGGTACCCGCGCTCGTGGCGTCGGACGCCGCGCAGGCGGGAGAGGAAGTCGATCGTCTCCCCGCCGGACAGGTTCGGCCAGACACTGACATCGCCGGGGACGGACGCGATCCGGCGGTGCAGGGAGGCGGCCTCACGCCAGGGGTCGGCGCCGAAGACCTCGACGGTGCCCGACGTCGCGCGGGCCAGGCCGAGCAGGACGCGGATCGTCGTGGACTTCCCGGCACCGTTGGGCCCGAGGAAACCGTGGATCCGGCCCTCTCCGACGTCAAGGTCCAGCCCGTCGAGTGCATGCACCCGACCGTAGTACTTGGCGAGATCACGGGCCGAAAGGACGCTGGCCATGCAGGGGAGCATACGCCCGCTGCGAAACCTTGGGAACGGTCCTCGGGCCCGGTGGCCGGCCCTAGAGCAGCGTGCCCTGGGCGTCGTCGTCCGGGAGTGCGTCCCGTGCCGGATCGCCGGGCTGCGACGCCGCCGCCGTCGGTCCACCGACCTCCGGCACCGCCGGCCGCGTCGCCTCGATGAGACCCACCAGGTTCGGTCCGACGGCGTCGATCTGCTGGGTGAGGGGGACACCGGAACCGTCGCGCCGCCCGTGTTCGGTGGGCAGGGCGCGGGCCACGCCGTTGGCGGAGGCGGCACGCGCGGGGCCATGGCCCGCCCATGCCAGGGAGAGCGACTCCTCGCCTCGGAGGAAGCGGTGCGCGCGCACACCGGCGGTGGCACGGCCCTTGACGGGATACTCGGAGAACTCGGTGACCTTTGCCGAGCCCGCAGCCGTCCCGGGCAGCGCGTCGCCCGCCGCGGCCACCGTCACCACCACGCCCTGCCCGTCCCCGTGGGACACCGCCCCGAAGTGCAGGACGGCGTCGCCGGCCGCGAGCTTGATGCCGGCCACCCCGCCGGCCGTCCGGCCCTGCGGCCGCACGACCGAGGCCGGGAACCGCAGGAGCTGGGCCAGGCGGGTGATGAAGACGAGGTCGTCGGCATCGGAGGCCGCAGCGATTCCTACCACTTTGTCCTTCGGCTTGAGCGAGATGATGCCCCAGTCGTCGCGGTTCAGCGGGTAGTCGGGCTGCACGCGCTTCACCACGCCCTGCGCGGTGCCGAGGGCGACCACCGCCCCCAGTGGGGCGAGCCCCACGAGGCTCTCGCCGCGCTCCAGCGTGATGAACTCCGACGACGGCACTCCGCCCGCGAGGTTCGGCACGCCGGCCGTGGGCGGCAGGGCGGGCATGTCCATGACCTGGAGGCGGATCATCCGGCCGGCCGAGGTCACGGCACCCACCTCGCCGCGCGCCGTGGAGGCGAGGACGGACCGGAAGGCGTCGTGCTTGATCCGCTGCCCGTCCCCGAAGGGCTGCCGATCGGAGGTACGGGCGAGCTGGCCGGACGCCGAGAGGAGGACCCAGCAGGGATCGTCGGCGATCTCGAGCGGCATCAGCGCCTTCGCACCCCTGGCAGCGGGCGCCGGGAGGGTGGAGCCCTTCAGCGGGGCGGCCGCCTCGGACTCCAGCAGGACGGTGCGCCGGGGGGTGGCGAACTGGTCCGACAGCGCGGCGAGCTCGGCGGAGACCAGGGTGCGGAGCCGTTCCTCCGACCCGAGGACGGCGTCCAGCTCGGCGATCTCGAGGCGGAGCTGGTCCTGCTCCTTCTCGAGCTCGATGCGCGAGTACTTCGTGAGCTGGCGCAGCCGCAGCTCGAGGATGTGGTTCGCCTGGACCTCGGAGAGGTCGTAGATGGACATCAGGCGCTCCCGCGCGGCGGAGGTCTCGTCCGAGGAGCGGATGATCTGGATGACCTCGTCGATGTCCACGATCGCGACGAGCAGGCCCTCCACGAGGTGCAGGCGGTCGCGCTTGCGCTGCAGCCGGTAGGAGGTGCGGCGGCGGACCACGAGGATCCGATGGGTGATGTAGACCTGCAGGAGCTCCAGCAGTCCGAGCGTGCGGGGCTGCCCGTCCACGAGGGCCACGTTGTTGATGCCGAAGGAGTCCTCCATCGGCGTGAAGCGGTACAGCTGCGCGAGGACCGCGTTCGGGTTGAAGCCGTTCTTCAGCTCGATCACGAGGCGCAGGCCGTGCTTGCGGTCCGTGAGGTCGACGATGTCGGAGATGCCCTGGAGCTTCTTGGCGGTGACGGCGTCCTTGATCTTCTCGATCACCTTCTCCGGGCCCACGGTGTAGGGGAGTTCGGTGACCACGAGGCCGGTCCGGCGGGCGGAGAGCTGCTCCACCTTGACCGTGGCGCGGGTCTTGAAGGAGCCGCGTCCCGTCGCGTAGGCGTCCCGCACGCCGTCGAGCCCCACGATCTTCCCGCCGCTCGGGAGGTCCGGTCCGGGCACGAAGCGCATGAGGTCCTCGAGCGGGGCCTCCGGGTGCGCGATGAGGTGGCGTGCTGCCGCGACGACCTCGCCGAGGTTGTGCGGCGGCATGTTCGTCGCCATGCCGACGGCGATGCCGCTGGCACCGTTGACCAGGAGGTTCGGGAAGGCGGCGGGGAGCACCTCCGGCTGGGTGAGCTGGTTGTCGTAGTTCGGGACGAAGTCGACGACGTCCTCGTCGAGGTGGTCGGTCAGCGTCAGGGCGGGGGCCGCCAGGCGCGCCTCCGTGTACCGGGCGGCCGCCGGGCCGTCGTCGAGCGAGCCGAAGTTGCCGTGCCCGTCGATCAGCGGCAGGCGGAGGGAGAAGTCCTGGGCCATGCGCACCATGGCGTCGTAGATGGCGCTGTCGCCGTGCGGGTGGAGCTTGCCCATCACCTCGCCCACCACGCGGGCGGACTTCACATGCCCGCGGTCCGGGCGCAGGCCCATGTCGGTCATCATGTAGAGGATGCGCCGCTGGACGGGCTTCAGGCCGTCGCGGGCGTCGGGGAGTGCGCGCGAGTAGATCACGGAGTACGCGTACTCCAGGAAGGAATCCTCCATCTCGGTCTCGACGTCGATGTCGATGATCTTCTCGGTGAAATTCTCCGGCGGTGCGGAGTTCTGGCGCCTGGCCACGTGGCGGTTCCTCAACAACTCAGGGGTACGGTTCGGGGTGGTCGAGCGGCATCCGCGACCCGGGGACGGTTCCGACCGCGGTCCCGGCCCGGCCCGGGGGATGCCGACTACCCTGAGTCTATGGTGGCAGACGGACAATACCCCGAATACTGGGAAGCTGATGTCGTCCTGCGCGACGGCGGGACGGCCCATCTGAGGCCCATCTCACCCTCCGACGCCGACGCCGTCCAGGCGTTCCACGTCCGCCAGTCACAGAATTCCATCTACCTGCGGTTCTTCACCTACAAGGCCAGGCTCAGCGCCAAGGAGCTCCGGCGCTTCACCGAGGTGGACCACCGGGACCGCGTCGCGTTCGTCATCACGCGGGGCGGGGACATCATCGGGATCGGCCGCTACGACCGGCTCGACGACCCGCTCGAGGCCGAGGTGGCGTTCAACGTCTCCGACCACCACCAGGGGCGCGGCGTCGGCTCCATCCTGCTCGAGCACCTCGCCGCCGCCGCCCGCGAGAACGGCATCGGGCGGTTCTCCGCGGAGGTCCTGCCCGAGAACCGGAAGATGATCACGGTCTTCGCCGAGGCCGGCTACGAGGTGGAGCGGCACTTCGACGACGGCGTCGTGATGCTCAGCTTCGACATCGACCCCACCCGGAAGTCCCAGGCGGTGATGGAGGCCCGTGAGCACCGCGCGGAGGCGAGGAGCATGGCGGAACTCCTGACGCCGTCGTCCGTGGCCGTGATCGGTGCCAGCCGCGAGTGGGGGACCGTGGGCTACGCGCTGCTCGACCACCTGGTGGACGGCGGTTTCACCGGGCGCGTGTACGCCGTCAACCCCGAGGCCTTCGAGCTGCACGGCATGGTCTCCCACGCCTCGCTCGCCGAGGTCCCGGAACCCGTGGACCTCGCGGTCGTCGCCGTACCGCAGGACCAGGTCGAGGCCGTCGTCGACGAGTGCGGGCGTGCCGGGGTCAAGGGCCTGCTCGTCGCCACCGCCGGCTACGGGGAGGACGACGGCGACGGCCTGGCGCGGCAGCGCGCCCTCGTGCACAAGGCCAGGGCGCAGGGCATGCGCGTGGTCGGGCCGGCGTCGCTGGGCCTCGTGAACACGGATCCCGCGATCCGGCTCAATGCCTCGATGGCGCCCGGGCTGCCGATGCGCGGGGCGCTGTCCCTCTTCAGCCAGTCCGCAGGCCTCGGCGTGCTCCTCTACGCCAGCGCGTACCGGCGCGGGCTCGGCGTCTCCTCGGTGATCTCCGCCGGGAACCGCGCCGACGTCTCGGGCAACGACGCCATGCAGTTCTGGGAGGACGACCCGACCACCCGCGCCGTCGGCCTGTACTTCGAATCGATCGGCAACCCGAGGAAGTTCTCGCGGATCGCCCGCCGCCTGGCCCGGACCAAACCCGTGATCGTCGCGAAGAGCGACGTCACGGGCCTGCAGCTCCCCCCGGGCCACGCCGTCCGCACCAGCCAGGCGCCCCCCGGCGCCCTCGACTCCATGCTCCGGCAGTCCGGGGTGATGCGCGTCGAGACGACGGAGCAGCTCATGGACATCGCGCAGATCGTCGCGAGCCAGCCCCTGCCGCAGGGCCCGGGCGTGGCGGTGTTCAGCAACTCGTCCGCCCTCGGCAAGGTGGTGGCCGACGGCGTCGTGTCGCAGGGCATGACCGTCGCGCGGCTGGAGACCGGGCTGCTGCTCGACACGGGGCAGTCGGTCGCCCTGCCCGCCCTCACCGCGGCCGTGGCGGATGCACTGCGCGACGACGCCGTGCACACGGCGATCGTCACCACGCTGCCCGCCCGCGGGCTCACCGCCGAGGCCGTGGCCGCGTGCCTGCAGCGGTGCGCCGAGGCCGCGGGCAAGCCCGTCATCGCGTCCTTCACGGGCATCCTCGATGCCGGGGTCCAGCTCGACGGGCTGGTGGCCGCGCCATCGTCCGGCGACGTGCCCGCACCCCCCGCTGCCCCCGCCGCAGCCGATGCATCCGCGGCGCCTCCCGACCCCGGTCCCGTCCGGGCGCCCGCCGCGCCGGCCCCCGCCGGGCAGGCCACCACCGACACCGGGCGCGCGCTGCCCCTGCAGCGCGGACTGCCCTGCTTCCCCAGTCCGGGAGCGGCCCTGGCCGCGCTCGGCGCCGTGGTCCGGTACGCGCACTGGCGCTCCCGCGACCACGGGGAGTTCGTGGATCCCGACGGCGTCGACGTCGACGCAGCGACGCGGGTCCTGGCGGGCGTGCGGGCCAGGGTGGCCGACGTCGAACTCACGAGGCTCACCGCCGGGGAGAGCGCCGCGCTGATGGGCTGCTACGGCATGCACCTCCAGCCGTCCGCCCGCTTCTCCTCCGCCGACGAAGCGGTCGAGGCTGCCGGACGCCTCGGCTGGCCGGTGGCGCTGAAGACCATGGACGAGAACCTGCGCCACCGCCTCGACCTCGGCGGCGTCCGGCTGAACATCGACGACGCCGAGTCGCTGCGCAGGAACATCACCCTGATGGAGAAGGTGCTCGCCCCGTTCGGCAGCTTCGGCATGGAGGTGCAGTCCATGGCTCCCTCCGGTCAGGCGTGCAGCCTCCGCGCCATCGAGGATCCGCTCATGGGCCCGGTGATCTCCTTCGGTCTGGCGGGCGACGCCGTCAACCTGCTCGACGACTGGGCCCACGCCGTCCCGCCCCTCAGTACCGGCGACATCGCGGACCTCGTGCGCGCCCCGCGGGCGTCCCGCAAGCTCTTCGGCTACCAGGGCCTGCCTCCCGCCGATGTCGCGGCCATCGAGGACCTCGTGGCGCGCGTGGCACTGCTGAAGGACAACCACCCGGAGATCGCCCGGCTCGAGTTCAACCCCGTGCTCGTCGCCGCGTCCGGCCTCTCGGTGCTCAGTGCCGCGATCGACGTCGGCAATCCGCAGCGCCGCACCGACAGCGCACGGCGTGCGATGCGCGACTGACGGCGCCCGTGCCGCGTGCGCGGGTTGGTTAGGCAGGAGGCGGGCCGGTGGGGGAAACTGGGGATATGACCCCATCGCTTTCCGTACAGTGGCGCGACCTCGATGCATCGCTCGAGCGGGCAGGCTTCTATCCCCGGCTCGTGGCCGACGTCGTCCATGACGCCCTCGACGGCCGGGAGCCGCTCTCGCACGTCGCGCACCTCGAGACGCACTTCGAACGCACCGAGGTGCACCGCCACATCACGGTCCTGGTCCTCACCGAGGACATGCTGGTCATCACGCACGTGGACGACCAGCAGCTCGACGACGCCGGCGAGCAGGTCATGGCGCAGATCTCCACGGAGTCCGTCCCCGTCAGCCAGATCCGCTCCGTGGTCCTCAGCTACCTCTACGCGCAGCCGCAGGACTACAAGCCCACCGACCAGGTCCGCGAGATGACCCTCGCCATCGCCTGGTCCGGCGGGCAGCGCCTGGACATCGGCCCCGCCAGCTGCGGGGACCCGCAGTGCGACGCCGACCACGGCCTCACGGGGACAATGGCGCAGGAGGACATCGTCCTGCGCGTCAGCGCCGAGGCGGACGGTGCGCAGGCGGTGCAGAACGCCAAGGGGTTCGCCCGGGCGCTGCGCAAGGTCAACACGGCGAGCCCCGTCTCGGGCGGGTACGTCGCCGCCCCGGACGTGACGCCGCGCCGGCAGCCCGGCTTCGGCGCGCGGTTCAACAGGCCGCACCACCAGCGGTAGCGCTTGATGCCTTTCCTCCATAGGGAGCCCCTTCCCGCCCCGCCTGCCTACGGCGCGTCCACGGTGGCCGAGGTGATGACCAGCTCGGCCGCCGCGCTCGGCGTGGACGGCTTCACCAACTCCCTCGGCCTGCCCGACGCACGGCGTATCGCCGTCGTCATGGTGGACGGGCTCGGCATGGCGCTGCTGCGCAGATACGCGGCGCATGCCCCGTTCCTGCGGGAGAGCCTCGCGTCGGCGCGGATCCTCTCCTCCGCCTTCCCCTCGACGACGGCGGCATCGCTGGCCAGCCTGGGTACCGGCCTCGCCCCGGGCCAGCACGGCCTGGTGGGCTACGACGTCCTCGATCCCGCGCAGGACACCGTGGTCAACATGCTCGGCCGGTGGGACGACGCCGTCGATCCGCTCGCCTGGCAGCCACACCCGACGGTCTTCGAGAGGGTGTCCGCGCACGTCCCCGTCGTCACCGTGAGCCACCCCCGCTTCGAGGACTCGCCCATGACGCGCGCGGCACTGCGCGGCGGCGCCTTCGCCGGGGCGAGCACCATCCACGCGCAGATCGACGCCGCCGCCGTCCGGCTGGCAGCGGCGCCGACCATGCTGATGTACTTCTACGTCAACGACCTCGACAAGGCCGGTCACCGGTGGGGCGTCGACTCCCAGCACTGGCTACGGGCGCTCGAGGATCTCGACGCCGCCCTGAAGCTCCTGGCCCGCCGCGTGCCGTCGGACACCCTCCTGCTCCTGACGGCGGACCACGGCATGGTGGACATCGCGGCACCGCAGCGGATCGACTACTCCGAGCAACCGGACCTCCTCGAGGGCGTCGCCCACACGGGCGGCGAGCCGCGGATGCTCCACCTCTACCTCGCCCCGGACCTCCCCGCCGGGGAGCGGGACGCCCTGGCACTGCGCTGGCACGAAGTTTTCGGGTCCCGGGCTTGGGTCCTGACGCGGGACGAGGCCGTCGCCGGAGGCTACTTCGGGCCCGTGCGCGAGGACGTGCTGCCGCGCATCGGCGACCTGCTCGTGCTGGCACGGGAGGGGATCGCCCTCATCGACGGGCGGCGCGTGCAGCCGACCGCCTTCGAGCTGGTGGGGCAGCACGGCTCCCTCACGCGGGCCGAGCGCGACATCCCCCTCATCACCCTGGCGAAACCCGCCGGTCCCGGCCGCCCCCGGGGGAGCCGCGGCAAGGGGGCCCGCCGTGGCTGAGCTCCTGTTTTTCTCGGGCACCATGGACTGCGGGAAGTCGACCCTCGCGCTGCAGATGGACCACAACCACAAGGCCCGCGGCCGCCGGGGGGTGCTCTTCACCTCCCACGACCGGGCGGGGGAGTCCATGATCTCCAGCCGCCTCGGGCTCCAGGTGCCGGCCGTCGAGGTCTTCCCGGACACCGACTTCTGGACCGAGCTCACCCTGCGGCAGACCATGGGCGCGCGGATCGACTACGTGATCTGCGACGAGGCCCAGTTCTACACCATCGACCAGATCGACCAGTTGGCGCGCGTCGTGGACGAGATGGACATCGACGTCTTCGCCTTCGGGATCACCTCGGACTTCCGCACGCGGCTCTTCCCCGGGTCGCAGCGCCTGATCGAACTCGCGGACCGCGTGCAGGTGCTGCAGGTCGAGGCGCTGTGCTGGTGCGGCAAGAGGGCCACCCACAACGCCCGGACGGTGGACGGCGTCATGGTCGTCGAGGGGGACCAGATGGTGGTCGGCGACGTGGACCAGCCGATCGACGACGACGCCCCGGCGCTCCTGCGGCGTCCCGAGGACCATCCGCTGTCCGGCGGACGGGACCGCGAGCCCGTGGTCGGGTACGAGACGCTGTGCCGACGGCACCACATGCGACGCCAGACCTCCAGGACCTCGCCGTCGCTCTACTCCAACGAGGTTCCGCTGCCCTTCGAGGCGCGGGAGCATGAATCTGGCAGAATCTGACCATGCCACCCACAGACGATCATGCAGAGCACAGGCAATACCACGACGCCGACACGCTCCGGGTCCCGTTCTGGATCCCTCTGGCCGGAGTCGGGGCCGGCGCCTTCTGGGCACTGGCCGGGGTGGTCGTCGGCGTCGCGATCACCCGCCGTCGCCGCGCCTGACCGGGACACTCGGCCGGGCCGGCGGGGGAGGGTCAGTCGTTCTTGCGCCCGAACACGATGTCGTCCCAGCTCGGCACGCTCGAGCGCTTGGGCTTGACCCGGCGCTCAGCCGCGACCTCCGCCCCGTCCTTGCCGGTGTCCTTGCTCGATTCCGCGGCAGCGTCCCTGCCGGTGCCCTTGCCCGCACCCCTGGGCACGTCCCGGCCCCCAGGGCGGGCAGCCCGGCCGCTGCCGTCGGGACCGGTTCCGGCCGGCGGCTGATCCCGGCGTGAGGGCTGCGCGAAGATGCTGATCTCGCGGGTGTCCGTGCTGACTCCGTCGTAGAGCCGCGGTGTCCCGTCCTCGTGCTGGGCCGTCCCCTCCTCGGACCCGGCTTCTCCGGCGAGCACGTCGTCGTCCCCGAAGCGCGGCGCGAGCGCGAGCCCGGGGGCTGCCGCGTCCCGTTCCGTCGACCCGTCCTGGTGGGCGCCGGCCTCGTCCGTCCCGGTGCCGCTGGTCCCGGTGTCCTCGGTCCCGTCGTCGACCCTCGGATGGGCGGCCGGGATGCCGCCCCGGGTGAGGAGCTCCGCGAGGGCGTCGTCGCCGTCCTCGTCCGCGCCGAGGCGCTGGCCGCGGCGCGAGCGGAGGACGTCCAGCAGGCCGTCCTGGTCGGCGGGGGTGGGTTCCGGTGCCTCGTCGGCCTTCTCGGCCTCGAAGTCGAACACGCGATCCGCCACGGCGCTGAGTCGCCGGGCGGGGAGCGGACCGTCGAGGGGTTCGAGCTCGCTGAGTACCTGCGCCCACCGGTTGCCGTTGACGACCGTCTTGCGCGTGGGGTTGTAGGTCCACTGCGCGGGCGGTTGCTCACCCAGGTCGACGGTCGAGCCCTCCGGCAGCTCGAACGACGCCTCCACGTGCCAGGTCCCGTCCTGTCGCCGCCACGAGTCCCATTCGAGCGACGCCGGGTCCACCCCGTAGCTCTGGACCCGGTAGGCGACCATGTCGCCGAGGAGGGCGGGGTCGTCGCCGAAGGCGGACCGGTAGCCGTCATGGCTCGGAAGCGGCGAGGCGACCTCCACGCGCTGCGCGAGGTAGGCGAGGTAGTCGCGCTCGGCGCGTACGGGACCTTCGTAGCGCTGCACGTGGGCGAGGTCGAGGTCCGATTCGGCGGCGACCTGCTCCGCCGTCGCACCCATCCGGATACGGGCCTGGATGTCACGGGGGGTCAGGTGGACCGGGGCTTTCGGCGGCTTCGTCCGGGTCTCCTTCGGCGACGCATCCCGCGCCGGGGCCGGAGCGTCGGCCGGGGCGGTCGCACGGCGCAGCGCGTCGTCGATGGGCAGCCGGTAGGACGTGCCCTCCTCGCCGCTCAACAGCAGATGTCCGCCATCCTCATGGACACCCACCAGGCGTAACTCCTGCATCAATTCCTCCAGCCGACAATGATTCCTAGATGAAACTGTGCCACTGAATGGCGGTCATTCCTACTACGTGATCAGGCGTGGCGGGCCGCAGCGCGGCAGCGGGCACAAATGGGGAGGCAGTAGCGTTATGGCAGCCGTGGGCAGACGACCCGCGGATGGCCGGACAGAATCCGGACCGTATGGAGCGTGAGAAGGCGGATATGGCGACAGACTACGACGCGCCGAGAACGACGGTGGACGACGACGGCGACACCCGCAGCGACCGACTCGAGGCGCTCGGCACCGGCGCGACGCTGCAGACGGCGGTGATCGACGACGACGAACTCGAGGCCGCCGATTCCTTCGACCTGCCCGGCGCCGACCTCTCCAGCGAGGAGATCTCCGTGCAGATCCTCGCGGCCCAGGCCGACGAGTTCACGTGCGCCTCCTGCTTCCTCGTCCGGCACCGCTCGCAGATCGCCCTGGACCGGGGCGGGCAGTTGTACTGCGTGGACTGTGAGGGCTGAGCCTCAGCCGTCGAGGGCGGCGACGAGGCGCTCGGGCGTACGGGAGGACGCGAGCCAGTAGGGGGTGCGGTCCTCGGGATCCGTGACCTCGATCCTCACGACCGGCGAGATCCAGCCCCTGATGCACAGGTAGGCGAGGCCGTGCAGGCCCGGGCCGCGCTGGTAGGTCGCGTCCTCGCCGCCGTACCAGTCCACCGTCCCGAGGTACTGCCGCTCGATGGTCGCCCGGCCCACCGACAGCGTGGTCGGGGTGACCGTGATCCGCGGCGTGGACAGGATGAGCAGGGTGAAGATGATGATCGCGACGACGACGGCGACCGCGTAGCCGACGACCATCGAGATGGGCGCGAACATGATGATCGTCGCCGCGGAGAACCCTGCCGCGATCAGCCAGATCCAGGGTGAGGGCCACAGGCGCTCGTCGTAGAGGACGGTCTGGTCGGGTGTGTTCTGGGGTGCTTCCCCGGGCGCGCTGGACATGACACCAGCATTCCACCCTTTGGCCCCCGTCTCATCCCCGCCCCACCTGACAGGTGCGGCCCACGGAGGGTCCCGCCACTGTCAGGTGGGGCTCGGGCAAAGGGGCTAAAGTGGGGTGCTGGTCACCGGATAGCTCGCGTTGGAGATGCAGTTCATGGGTACACAGCAGGACCTCCCGGTCCAGATCTTGATGCTCGACGACGGCCTCGAGCCCCCCGCGTACGCCACCGACGGCGATGCGGGCGCGGACCTGCGCTCCGCCGTCGACCTCGTCCTCGCGCCGGGCGAACGCGCGCTCGTCCCCACGGGGGTCGCGATGGCGCTCCCGCCGGGCTACGTGGGCCTGGTGCACCCGAGGTCGGGGCTCGCAGCCCGGCACGGGCTGACGATCGTGAACGCCCCGGGAACCGTCGATGCCGGCTACCGCGGAGAGATCAAGGTCTGCCTCCTCAACACCGACCGGCAGGACGCCGTCCGCCTCTCGCGCGGCGACAGGATCGCCCAGCTGGTCATTCAGCGTGTGGAGCATGCCGTGTTCGCCGTCGTCGACCAGTTGCCCGACAGCGCCCGGGGCGCCGGGGGCTTCGGCTCGACCGGAGGCTTCGGGACTCCCGCCCCGCCGGCCGGCGTCGCGACGCCCGCCGGCGGCTGACGCCCCACCCCGCGTCGCAGCAGCGACCACCGAAGATGTCACCACCTCGACCACGTCACCAGGAAAGGAACCCGGACATGGCTTTTGGGCGCCTCAGGAAGAAGAAGCAGGACGACGCCGCCGACGCGTCGGAGCACCAGGACCACGACGGCACGGCCGCGCCGGAGGAGACGGCCGCGACGGCCGGGACCGCCCCTTCCGCTGAGGCGGTGGTGCCCGCTGACGACGCAGCGTCCGCACCCGGGATCCCGCAGGCCGCCGCGCTCGTGTCCAGTGCGGACTACGACCGCACCACCCTCGGGCCCTTCGACCTCTCCGAGCAGGACACCGCGCACGGCTACATCGACCTCGGCGCCCTGCGGATCAACGCGGCCGAGGGGCTGCAGCTGCGCCTCGAGGTCGAGGAGCGCAGCAAGCGCGTCATCGCCGTGACCCTGGACCTCGGCGGATCCACCCTCCAGCTGCAGGCCTTCGCGGCGCCGAAGACGGAAGGCCTGTGGGACGAGATCCGCGAGCAGATCGGCGCGTCGGTGGGATCCCAGGGCGGCACGGTCGAGGAACGGCCGGGCAGGCTCGGCACCGAACTCTTCGCCAAGCTCCCCGCGCAGACACCCGACGGCCAGGCAGGCTACCGGGTTGCACGGTTCGTGGGCATCAACGGCCCGCGCTGGTTCCTGCGGGGAGTCTTCGGAGGACCCGCAGCCCTCGAGCCGACCGCCGCTGCACCCATGGAGCAGCTCTTCCGCGGCGTCGTCGTGGTCCGCGGCGACCACCCCCTCCCGCCGCGCGAACTGCTGCAGCTCAGGCTGCCCAAGGACGCCTCGGCAGGGGTTCCGGCCGCTCCCCCCGCTCCTGCGCGTCCCGATCTGAATCCGCTCGAGCGCGGTCCCGAGATCACCGAGATCCGCTGACCGTCATGCCGGCGCTGCCGTCAGGGCGAGATCCCGCCGACCTGGCGGGGCGTTCTCCCGCACCCGCCGCCGCGTTGCCGCAGCGTGGCAGGATCACGGCCCACGGTATGGTGACCAGCCTCACCATCGCACCCGTCATGGCCGCTCCCTCCTTCAGCGTCCTCGTCAGGATCGATTGGAACGGCGCGCGGGTGGCCGTCCGGATCATCTGGATGGGTCAGCGGCGCGTACCGGGCGTCGAGGCAGGAGTCGCCCTGCGGTTCGAGGGGATGCTCACCACGGTGGACGGCACGCCCACCGTGTACAACCCCCGCTACGAGATCATCGGCCGCCCGGACGAGAACGGATGAGGAACCCCGACATGAGCCACCCCATCGAGGACCCCGACGCCCCCCGGCGGCCCGCGGACCAGGAGATCCTGCCGGACGGCGAAGCCGGCCCGGTCGAGGACCGGCCGGGAGGCCCGCAGGCCGGGCCGACGGCGGCGGACCTCGCCCTGCAGTACGCCGCGAAGTCCGGGGTGAAGCGCTCCGATTCCGGCCAGATCGACGTCCTCTCCTCGATCGGAGGGATCCAGGGACTCGCCGAGAGCATCGCCCCCGGGCTGGTCTTCACCGTCCTCTTCACCCTGACGAGGGACCTCACGGTCTCGCTCGTCGCGGCGCTGGCGGTCTCCGCCGTCTTCGCCGTCCTCCGGCTCGTCTCGAGGACCCCGCTGACGCAGGCCCTCGCGGGACTCATCGGTGTGGCGTTCTGCGCCGTCGTGGCACAGCGCACCGGCAACGCGGAGGACTTCTTCCTCCCGGGCTTCTTCATCAACGGCGGCTACATCATCGCGCTGACCGCCTCCGTGCTGTTCCGGTGGCCCTTCGCCGGGCTGCTCTTCGGCTTCATCCGCAACGAGGGCATCGAATGGCGGAAGGACCCCGCACGCGTCCGCGCCTACGCGGTCGCCACCTGGATCATCGTGGCGGTGCTGGCGCTGCGCCTGGCCGTCCAGGTGCCGCTCTACCTGGCCGGGAACATCGCCGCGCTGGGATCGATGCGCGTCGCCATGGGCCTGCCGCTGTACGCGCTCGGCCTCTGGCTCGCGTGGCTGGTCTCGCGCCCCCGCCCGGCCGCCGACGCCGGACCGTCCGCCGTCGGGTAGTCGTACTCACCGGATGCGGCCGGCCCTCTCAGGTCGTACGTGCAGTCCAGCCGGTTCGGGAGGCCTCCGACCGGATCGCTTCGGCGAGCTCGCGGGGACGGCTCCACATGGGCCAGTGCCCCGTCGGGAGGTCGATGACGTCGAGGTGCTCGATGGTCGCGACTTCGGCGAACATGACATGGCCTGTTCGGGCCAGCTCCAGCACCTGCGCGCTCGGGATCGAGCAGCACACCAGGGTGGTCCGGACCTTGCGGCGGGCATCGTTCGTGAGCTCGACGGGCTGACGAAGCACGGGGCCGGGCTCGGGGACGGCCCGGGCCCGGAAATGCTCGAGGACCTCCGCGCTCAGGCCCTCGAGGCTCGCCTGCTGTGCGAGGACGTCGAGGGGCGGCAGCGGAAGCTCCTCCAACCCCTCAGGGAGGTCCGGGGCGGAGACGCTTCCCGTCGCCACAGGGCCGGAATCGACCCACACCACCCGGTGGACGAGCTCGGGGTGCCGGTCGAGGACGAGACTGACGGGGGCATTCGCCCCACTGTGAGCGACGATGGTCGCCGGCTGATCCTCGGAGACCCCGAGGCCGGCAAGGACGTCCAGGACCGCTGCGGCTTGATCGTCGAGAGTCCTCACCGCACGCTCGGGATCGTCCCCATCGAGACCGGGCAGCGTCATCGCGACTGCACGGGAGTGGTCGGTCCCCAGGTGTTCGAGGACGTCATCCCACGCCCAGGCACCCAGCCAGTGACCCGGGATGAGAAGAATGGTCGGACTGCTCGTGGTAGTTGTCATGTCGACATCCTCGTGGGCGCTACGGGCAGGTGTATGTCACCATTTCTGTCATGAATTTGGTGCGGACCGGACGGTGAAGCGAGCAGAACGACTCCATGCCCTGTCCGAGATGCTGCGCCGTAACGGATCACGGGGTTGCTCCGCCGAGCGGCTGGCGGGAGAGTTCGGCGTGTCCGTGCGCACGGTCAAGAGAGACCTCGCTGCGCTCGGGAACAGCGGCGCGCCCGTATGGTCGCGCCCGGGTCCGGGCGGTGGCTACGGATTGGCCGCAGGCGCCTCCCTGCCGCCTGTCAGCCTGTCCCCGGCGCAGGCCGTGGCGCTCATGGCGGCCGTGTCCGCCGCACCCGATGCCCCCTACGCCGATCTGGCGGCAGCCGGGATCCGGAAGATCCTGGACGTCCTCGATCCCGGGACCCGAGCACGAGCCGACGAGCTGGCCGGCCGCGTCTGGGTCGACGCCATGCCCTCCTCCTCGCGCACCATCAGGTCGGCACTGGAGGAGGGGATGGCCGAGCAGCGGGTCATCCGTCTCCGCTACACATCGGGAGACGGGACCACGACCACCCGCGACGTCGAACCCGTGCTGTTCGCCTCCACGAACGGCCAGTGGTACCTCGTCGGGTGGTGCCGACTGCGCAACACGATGCGATGGTTCACCGTGTCGCGCATCGAGCGGGCCGACGTGACCAGGACGGCCTGCGGCGGCCATGCCCTCCACGAGGTCGGAGACCCCCCGGCGAACGCCAGGCCGGTGCATGGTCAGGACGGGTGAGCCCCTCGATCGACGCTCCGGCCGGGACGGCTAGTCGTCGTCGTTCCGGGCGGAGAGTGCCACCCGGAGTTCGTCCTCCGCCGCGATGGCCGCGAGGAAGAACAGCTCGTCGCCACCCTCCACCAGGTCGTCCGGGCTGGGCGTGATGGGGGAGTCGTCGCGCAGGATGGCGACGGCGGCGCAGTCCTGCGGGAGGTCGAGGGAGCCGATCGTCTCGCCGATGAGGGGGGAATCCTGGGGGACGGTGAACTCCACGATCGAGGACACCCCGGTCTGCAGCGTCAGCAGGCGCACGAGGTCGCCGATCTCCACGGCCTCCTCCACGAGGGCCGTCATGAGCCGGGGCGTGTTGACGGCCACGTCCACGCCCCAGGAGTCGTCGAACATCCAGTCGTTCTTCGGGTTGTTCACCCGGCCGACCGTGCGCCCCACCCCGAACTCGCTCTTGGCGAGCAGCGACACCACGAGGTTGACCTTGTCGTCACCGGTCGCGGACACCACCACGTCGGCCTCGTCGAGCCGCGCATCCTTGAGCGTCGTGAGCTCGCACGCGTCCCCGATCAGCCACTTCGCACCCTTGAGCCCGCTCCGGCCGATCGCCTCGGGCTTCTCGTCGATGAGCAGGATCTCGTGCTTGTTGCCGAGCAGCTCCCGTGCGATCGACGAGCCGACGCTCCCGGCCCCCGCGATGACGACCCTCATTGGTTCTCCTCCTTCGGTGCGGCGGCGAGGATGCGCCCGATCTCGCCCGTCGCGGTGGTCTTCATCATGGCGTGCAGGATGTCGCCCTGCTGGTAACTCGTCTCACCGGTGGGCAGGATGCCCTCGCCGAACCGCGTGAGGTACGCGATCCGCACGCCGCTCGCGGCCTCGATGCTCCTCAGCGACCGCCCCAGCCATGCGTCGCTCAGCGCGAGTTCGGCGAGGATCAGGCGGCCGGAGGTCTCGCGGAAGTCGCCGTTGATGGTCTGCTCGGGCAAGATCCGGCGGAGCACCTGATCGGCGCTCCAGCGCACGGCGGCGACCGTGGGGATGCCGAGGCGCTGGTAGATCTCCGCACGTCCCGGGTCGTAGATGCGCGCCACCACGTGCGGGACGTGGAACGTCTCGCGCGCCACCCGGGTGGCGAGGATGTTCGAGTTGTCGCCGCTGGACACGGCTGCGAAGGCGTAGGCGTCCTGGATCTCGGCGTACTTCAGGGTCTCCCGGTCGAAGCCGACACCCGTGACCTTGCGGCCGCCGAAGGACGAGCGGAGGCGGCGGAACGCGCGGTCGTCCTGGTCGATGATCGCTACCGAGTGGCCCGATTCGTCGAGTGTGTGGGCGAGGCTGACGCCCACCCTGCCACAACCCATGATCACAAAATGAGCCACCGAGGGCACCCCTGATTCTTGGTGTAGATCCTGCCGTTCCCTGCCGTACCAGCACCAAGCCTAGTGGCTGGCCGGACGCCCGGACGCGCTAGTGTTTGGGCTGTGCTGACATTTCTCGAGGCCGTCAAGCGGGTGCTGGTGGGCAAGCCCTTCGCCAGCGACAGGCTGAGGAACAGGAGCCTGCCGAAGCGCCTCGCCCTGCCCGTGTTCTCGGCCAGCGCGCTGTCGTCGGTCGCCTACGCACCGGACGAGATCCTCCTGACACTCGCCCTCGCGGGGGTGGCCTCCGTCGCTATCTCGCCGTGGGTGGGCCTCGCCGTCATCGCCGTCCTGCTCGTCGTCGTCGCCTCCTACCGGCAGGCGGTCCACGCCTATCCCTCCGGCGGCGGCGACTACGAGATCGCGAAGCGGAACCTCGGACCCCGGGCGGGCACCACGGTGGCCTCGGCGCTGATGATCGACTACCTGCTCACCGTCGCCGTGTCCGTCTCGGCGGCTGCGCAGTACGTCGTCTCGCTCGCCCCCGCGCTGGAGGACGTGCGCGTGGGCCTCGCCGTCGCCGGCGTCGCGGTGCTCGTGCTGCTGAACCTGCGCGGCATCACGCGGGGCGTCCGCGCGCGCGCCGTCGTCACGTACGGCTTCCTGACCGGGATCCTCGCCCTGTGTGTCACGGGCGCCGTACAGGCGCTCACCGGGACCCTGGCGGAGGCGCCGAGCGCGCGCTTCGAGATCGTCCCCGATGCCGCGTTCGACGCCGGCCTGGTGGGTCTCGCGGGCGGCCTCCTGATCCTCCGGGCGTTCTCCGCGGGAGCTGCCGCCCTGACCGGGCTCGAAGGCCCGGGCTCCAACGTGCCGCGCTTCGAGAAGCCGCGCTCACGCAATGCGGCGACGACGCTCCTGGTTCTCGGCCTGGTGTCCTCCGCGATGCTCGCGGGCGTCATCTACCTCGCCAACGCCGCGCGCGTGCACGTGGTGCAGAACCCCGCAGCACAGCTGCTGCTCGACGGCGGACCGGTCCCGGAGGGCTACATCCAGGCGCCCGTGGTCAGCCAGCTCGCCCGCACCGTCTTCGACGCCGGCTCGCCGGCCTTCTACCTGGTCGTCGCCGCGACGGCGCTCATGCTGATGCTCGCGGGCCACGCGGCCTTCAATGCCTTCCCCGTCCTGGCGTCCATCCTCGCCACGGACGGCTACCTCCCGCGGCAGCTGCGGACCAGAGGGGACCGCCTGACCTTCAGCAACGGCATCATCGCGCTCGGACTCGGCGCCGTCGTCCTCATCCTCGTGTTCCGGGCGGACGTCACCGCCCTGGTGCAGCTGTACATCGTCGGCGTGTTCGTCTCCTTCACCGCCGGCCAGCTGGGGCTCATCCGGCACTGGAACAGGGTGCTCCGCAGCACCGTGGGCAAGCAGAACCGGTGGACCATCCACAAGTCCCGAGCCATCAACACGCTCGGCTTCGGCCTCACGGCGGCGGTCCTCGTGGTGGTCCTCGTCACCAAGTTCGAATACGGGGCCTGGATCGCGGTGCTCGCCATGGCGGTCCTGTTCGTCCTCATGCGTGCCATCAAGAAGCACTACGACGCCGTGGCGGCGGAACTCGCGATCGACGACGCCGTCCGTCTGCGCGCCCTGCCCTCGCGGGTCCACGCCGTGATCCTCGTCTCCCACGTGCGGAAGCCGGTGCTGCGGGCCCTGGCCTTCGCCCGTGCCTCCCGGCCCTCACGGCTCGACGCCATCACGGTCGACGTCGACGCCGACCAGACACGCCGTACCCTCGCGGACTGGGACAAGTACGAGATCCCGGTGCCGATCACCGTGCTCGCCTCGCCCTACCGGGACACCATCTCCCCGATCCTCGAGTACATCCGTTCGATCCGCAGGGACTCGCCCCGCGACCTGATCGTGGTCTACATCCCCGAGTACGTGGTGGGAAAGTGGTGGGAGCAGCTGGTGCACAACCAGACCGCCCTGCGCATCAAGGCGCGGCTGCACTTCGTGCCCGGGGTGATGGTCGCCAGCGTGCCGTGGCAGCTCGCGTCCTCCGACGCGGCCCAGATCTATCAGGACATGAAGTAGGAAGAAACCCATGAGCGACGCCGCCCCAGCCTCCGATCCCGCGACGCCCGGAGGTCGGCCCGACCCGGCTGCCGACGAGGGCGCCGAAGCGACCGGTGAACCGACCGCAGAACCGACCGCCGAACTGACCGCCGAACTGACCGTAGGGAAGGCCGCGCATGGGGGCCACTTCGTGGCCCGGCACGAGGGTCGCGTCGTCTTCGTCCGGCACGCCCTGCCGGGTGAGCGCGTCAGGGTCCGCTTCACGGAGACGGACGACGCCGCGAGCTTCTGGCGCGCGGACGTCGTCGAGGTGCTCGAGGCCTCACCCGCCCGGGTCACCCATCCCTGGCCCGTCGCGGACGCCCTGAGGGCCGCGGCCCGGGGGCGCACGGCGGTCGGCGGCGCGGAGTTCGGGCACATCGCCCTCGACGAGCAGCGCCGGCTCAAGGGTGCCGTCTTCGAGGAGCAGCTGTCCCGCCTGGCGAGGGTCGACCGCCCGGTGACCGTGGAATCGGCACCGGGGGAGTCGGCCGACGGTCTCGGCTGGCGCACCCGCGCCGCGTTCGCCGTCGACCGCGCCGGGCGGCTCGCCATGCACCCGCACCGTTCGCACGAGGTCGTCCCGGTCCGCGAGATGCCCCTCGCGGTCGCAGCCGTCAACGATCTCCGCCTGTGGACGCTGGACCTGACCGGCATCGAGCGGGTCGACGTCGCCGTACCGTCCGGCGGGGGCGAGCCGCTCGTGCTGCTCGTGCCGGCCGCGGCGACCTCGCCGCGTCGCGTCGCGGCCGTCGCCTCCTCCATCGACGGCGCCTCCGTGGGCGTCCTCGAGCCCGAGTCGGGGCAGGTGCAGCGGCTGACGGGCCGCACGTGGCTCCAGGAGAGCGTGCTCGGCCTCGACTACCGCGTCACGGGCGCGGGCTTCTGGCAGATCCACCGTGGAGCGCCCGAGGCCCTGGTCTCCGCCGTCCTCGACGGACTCCAGCCGGCGGCGGGCGAACGCCTCGCCGACCTCTACGCCGGCGCCGGTCTCTTCACCGTGCCGCTCGCCCGCGCCGTCGGACCGGACGGCAGCGTGCTGTCCGTCGAGGGATCACCGGGCACGAGCCGCGACGCGAAACGCAACCTCCACGGCCAGGACCACGTCTCGATCGTGCAGGGACGGGTGGACACCGTGCTCGGGCGCTGGAACGAACCGCTCGACGGCGTCCTGCTCGACCCGCCGCGCGCCGGGGCCGGCAAGAAGGTCGTCCGGCAGATCGTCGAGGCCCGCCCGAGGGTGGTCGGCTACGTCTCCTGCGACCCGGCGTCCTTCGCCCGCGACCTCGGCTACTTCCTCGCCGCCGGATGGTCGCTCGACGCCCTGCGGGTCTTCGATCTGTACCCGCACACGCACCACATGGAGTCGTTCGCGCGCCTCCTGCCGCCCGCCTGAGCCGGAGCGTGCCCCGACCGGGCCGGAGCGCCCACCGCTGCGCGGACGCCTGTCAATGGCACCCTCCCCGGACCCCGAACGTTAGAGTTAAGGACCACTCGGGGCGGCCACGCCGCCCGCCGAACGAATCAAGGAGGCGCGGATGGGACTCTTGGAGACGATCCACGGCCCACAGGACCTCAGCAAGCTCAGCCACGCGCAACTGACGGCACTCGCGCGGGAGATCCGCACCTTCCTGGTGAGCAACGTCTCGCGCACCGGCGGCCACCTGGGCCCCAACCTGGGGGTCGTCGAACTCACGCTCGGCATCCACCGCATCTTCGACTCGCCGCGCGACAGCATCATCTTCGACACCGGCCACCAGTCCTACGTGCACAAGCTCGTGACCGGACGCCAGGACTTCAGCACACTCCGGCAGGAGGGCGGACTGTCCGGGTACCCCTCGCGGGCGGAGTCGGTGCACGACATCGTGGAGAGCTCGCACGCCTCGTCCTCGCTCTCCTGGGCCGACGGCATCTCGCGGGCCCGCGTCCTCAGCGGTGAGGGGGACCGCTACACCGTGGTCCTCGTGGGCGATGGCGCCCTCACCGGCGGCATGGCGTGGGAGGCGATCAACAACATCGCCGCGGACAAGAGGCGCCGCGTGGTGATCGTGGTCAACGACAACGGCCGCTCCTACGCACCGACCATCGGCGGCGTCGCCGACTACCTCGCGTCCCTGCGGCCCACCCTCGACTCGGTGCGGACCCACCGCATCTACGAACGCACGCTGGACCGGTTGAAGAACCGCATGCAGAACGGCGGGCCGGTCGGGGAGTTCAGCTACAAGAGCCTGCACGCGATGAAGAAGGGCGTCAAGGACTGGTGGGCGCCGCAGGGCCTCTTCGAGGACCTCGGCATGAAGTACGTGGGCCCCGTCGACGGCCACGACCAGTCCGCCGTCGAGCAGGCCCTGCAGCTCGCCAAGAACTACGAGGGACCGGTGATCGTGCATGCGATCACGGAGAAGGGCCACGGCTATGCGCCCGCCCGCGCCCACGAGGCCGACCAGTTCCACGCCGTCGGCATCATCGACCCCGAGACCGGCGAACCCGTGGACGGCGCTGGTTCCCAGTCCTGGACCTCAGTCTTCGCGAACGAGATCGCCGACATCGCCGACGAGCGCCCCGACATCGTGGGCATCACCGGGGCCATGCTGATCCCCGTGGGACTGCACCGCTTCGCGGCCCGGCACCCCGACCGCGTGTTCGACGTCGGCATCGCCGAGCAGCACGCCGTCACCAGTGCGGCGGGCATGGCCTACGGCGGGCTCCACCCGGTCATCGCCCTCTACGCCACCTTTCTCAACCGTGCCTTCGACCAGCTCCTCATGGACGTCGCGCTGCACAAGGCGGGGGTGACGGTGGTCCTCGACCGGTCCGGCGTCACCGGACCCGACGGCGCGAGCCACCACGGCATGTGGGACATGGCCCTGCTGCAGGCCATCCCCGGTCTGCACCTCGCCGCGCCCCGGGATGCCTCCCGGCTGCGCGAGGAACTGCGCGAAGCCGTCTCCATCTCGGACGCCCCCACCGTGGTGCGGTACTCCAAGGGTTCGGTGGGCGCAGAGGTGGAGGCTGTCGAGCGCCTGGACGACGGCGTCGACGTCCTGTCTCGCCGGCCCGCCGGCTCACGGACCAACGACGTCCTGATCGTCAGTGTCGGTGCCATGAGCGAACTGGCGCTCGACGTGTCGAACAGGCTCGGCGCGCAGGGCATCAGTTCCACCGTCATCGACCCCCGCTGGCTCCTGCCGGTCCGCCGATCGGTGATCGACCTCGCCGCGGAACACCGGATCGTGATCGTCGTCGAGGACGGCGTCCGGGCCGGCGGCGTGGGGTCCAGGATCCGCCAGGAGATGCGTTCAGCGGGCGTGGACACCGCGCTCAACGAGGTGGGTCTCCCGGTCGAGTTCCTCGACCACGGCTCGCGCAGCCAGGTCCTCGAGCGGGTGGGACTGACCGCCCAGAAGATCACGCACGACGTCGTCGCGCAGGTTCTCGGCACGAAGGTTCCCGTGGCCCGTCCGCTCGCCGGCGACCACGCTACCGCCACGGACCGGTTCCCGCGGAGCTGACAGGTCCGGGAGCAGTTCCCGGGGGCGTCCCGAGCGCGTCCACGCCGCACGGGACGCCCCTTTCGGGGGGTGGTGTGAGACAATGACGAAGGCTGGCGAGGGAACCACATTCCTCCGCCGGTCCAGTGACAGGCTTCCGTTCCGCAAGCGATGCTTCCGTCCTACCGAGTCCGCCCGTCGGCGGAAGTAGGCGGAATCCGCCGGCGGGACCCACCGTCCACCACGGCGGCTGAGTTGGAAAAGCGCCACTGGTCGCCGAGTGATTCAGCACCCCCATGACGGTGCGACCTCGGACGACATGACATCGACTTCCGGTCAGCCGCCGGGCGAAAGGCCCGCGGTCGGCCGACAGACCGCCCTCGAGGGTGCTGGAATGTGGCCGGTGCCGCAGGGGCTTGGAGCGAGCACCCATGGATCAGTCAGAACAGCAGGGCAACGACCGGACCGCAGCGGAAGCATCCGTGACCACGCAGGCACCCGAGGCCCAGGCCGCACCGGCGAGGGCGCCGAGGAAACGCCGCACGGCGAGTGCCCCGGCCGGGGCGCCGCCCTCGGCGACGCAGGTGATGCCCGACGCCGGGACCGCCGCGGACACCGCTGCAGGGGCCGCCGCCCCCACCGAGATCACCACCGATACTCCAGCCGAGACCGCCGCGCCGGTCCGCAAGCGGGCCCCGCGCGTCCGCAAGCCGGTCGTCGTGACCGACCAGACGACGTCCCCCGGGATCACGGCGGACGCCGGGGAGGCGCCGCCGGCAGCAGCCGACGACGCCCCGGCCGCCCCTGCGCGGTCGCCCCGCACCCGCCGTCGTGCCGCCAGCGCCGAGGCAGGACCCGCGGGCGTGGCATCGGCCCCCGTCGAGCCCGTAGCGGTCCCTGCCGTCGGAAAGACGGCGGAGCCGGCCGCGATC
This sequence comes from Arthrobacter sp. TJ-263, assembly GCF_058269155.1. Lineage (NCBI taxonomy): Bacteria > Bacillati > Actinomycetota > Actinomycetes > Micrococcales > Micrococcaceae > Arthrobacter > Arthrobacter sp. TJ-263. Next base: position 151,667 of record NZ_JBZCNE010000001.1, read on the forward strand.
GAACCGGCCGACGCCGTGGACGCCTCGACCGGGACGGCGTCGCCCGCCGCCGGCGATCCCGCCGAGGCTCCCGCCGCCCCCGCGCGGGCATCCCGCACCCGCCGTCGTGCCGCCAGCGCCGAGGCAGGACCCGCCGGCGCCGTCGACACCGCTGTCGCCACCGCTGTCGACAGCGCGATCGGGCAGGCCGCGCTGGTCACCGCCGACGCGCCTGCCGTCGACGCCGAGGCGGCAGCCGAGACTGCCGTGGAGGAGAAGCCGGTCCGCGCCCGCCGCACCTCCGCGCGGACCCGCAGCCGCCGTGCCTCCGAGCCCCCGCAGCAGGACGAGCAGGCGGGGATCGATCCCGCAGCAGCAGAGCCCTCCGCCACGAGCGGTGCGGCCGCAAGGGCCGACGACACTGCCGACGACACCGCCCGCGGAACCGTCGACGCAGCGGAGGACGCAGAGTCCGGGGAGACCCCGGACGGCGGCCGCCTCGATCCGTTCGCGATCCCGGAGTCGCCGCTGTCCCTCCTGTTCCACGCGCCGGACCTCACCACGGTCTCCGTGCCGTCCGTGAAGGTCGCACCGCCGCGCGAGGAGGAAGCGGGCGAGGACGAGACCGAGGAATCCGGCCGCCGCTCGCGCCGCAGCCGCCGCAGCAGGGGCCGCGGCCGGGGCGACTCCGGCCAGGCTGAGGCCGCCACCGAGGACGCCGACAGCCCTGATGACCAGCCCGACGGCAACGGTCCCGAGGAGGGCGCCAGCGTGACGTCCCGTCGCCGCCGCCGTCGCCGTCGTGGTGACCAGGACCTGGAACTTACCGGCGGCGAGGACGACGATCCGCCCAACACCGTCACCCGCGTCCGGGCGCCGCGGCAGGCCAGCGAGCCCGTCTCCGACCGCGTGACCAGCGTGCGCGGGTCGACGCGCCTCGAGGCGAAGAAGCAGCGCCGCCGCGAATCGCGCGACACCGGGCGCCGCCGCACGGTCATCACCGAGGCCGAGTTCCTCGCCCGCCGCGAGTCCGTCGACCGCCAGATGATCGTCCGCCAGTCCGACGACAGGATCCAGATCGGCGTGCTGGAGGACGGCATGCTCGCGGAGCACTTCGTCTCCAGGACGCAGCAGGATTCGCTGATCGGCAACGTGTACGTCGGCAAGGTCCAGAACGTGCTGCCGAGCATGGAGGCCGCCTTCGTCGACATCGGACGGGGACGGAACGCCGTGCTGTACGCCGGTGAGGTCAACTGGGACGCAGCGGGCCTCGACGGGCAGCCGCGCCGCATCGAGCTCGCCCTGAAGTCGGGGGATCCCGTCCTCGTCCAGGTCACGAAGGACCCGGTGGGACACAAGGGTGCCCGGCTCACGAGCCAGATCTCCCTGCCCGGCCGCTACCTCGTGTACGTCCCGGGCGGGTCGATGACGGGCATCTCCCGCAAGCTGCCCGACGTCGAACGCAACCGGCTCAAGCGCATCCTCAAGGACCGCCTGCCCGAGAGCGCCGGCGTGATCGTCCGCACCGCGGCCGAGGGCGCCAGCGAGGAGGAGCTGACCCACGACATCAACCGCCTCCGCGCGCAGTGGGAGGAGATCGAGCGCAAGGCCGGCTCGACCAAGACCCTCGCGCCCGAACTGCTGTACGGCGAGCCCGACCTCACCATCAAGGTGGTCCGCGACGTCTTCAACGAGGACTTCTCCAAGCTCGTCGTCTCGGGCGAGGACGCGTGGGACACCATCGAGGCCTACGTCATGTACGTGGCGCCGGACCTCGTGGGCAGGCTGGAGAAGTGGACCAGCGAGGAGGACATCTTCGCGGCGTCCCGCATCGACGAGCAGATCTCCAAGGCCCTCGAGCGCAAGGTCTACCTGCCCTCCGGCGGGTCCCTCGTGATCGACCGCACTGAGGCCATGACCGTCGTGGACGTCAACACTGGGAAGTTCACCGGCAGCGGCGGCAACCTGGAGGAGACCGTCACCAAGAACAACCTCGAGGCCGCCGAGGAAGTGGTGCGCCAGCTGCGCCTGCGTGACATCGGCGGCATCATCGTCATCGACTTCATCGACATGGTGCTCGAGGCGAACCGCGACCTCGTCCTCCGGCGTCTCGTGGAATGCCTCGGCCGGGACCGGACCAAGCACCAGGTCGCCGAGGTCACCTCGCTGGGCCTCGTCCAGATGACGCGCAAGCGCATGGGCACGGGCCTGCTCGAGGTCTTCGGAGAGGACTGCGAGCACTGTGCGGGACGCGGCGTGGTCACCTACATGGAGCCCGTGGAGCACCGCCGGTCCACGACCGCCGAGAGCCAGCAGCAGCCCCGCCAGGACAAGCCGTCCCGGAGCGAGCGCAAGCGCAACCGAGGCCGCGGGGGCCCGCAGGACGAGGGCCTCGCACTGCCCCCGGTGCCGGTCGCCGAGAGCCCCGACCGTGTGGCGAAGGCCGAGGCCGCCCGCGCGGCCCTGGCGAGCATCGCCGCCGCGACCCATCACGCCCACGAGGAGGCGTCCGAGCAGGACGTCCCCGCCCCGGACGTCCAGGTGACGGAAGCCGTCCTGACGATCAACGGCGAGACGGTCACCCTGCCCCGGGCGGACGGCCGCCGACCAGCCGTCGAGGAGGCCGTCGAGGCTCCGGCCACGCGTCTGACCCTCGACAGCCTGAGCGAGGCCTTCAACCGGAAGCCTGCCGCGGCGGGCGACAGTGAGGAGCCGTCCGGGCCGGTGCCGGCGGAGACGCCGCGCACCGAACCGACGACCGCCCCCGCGGTGGTCTCCGGACCGCCGTCGGACGGCACTCCCGCCCGCGCATCCCGTCCGCGCCGTCGCGTGGCGCGCAGCGCGCAGGGAGCGGCGGACACGGCCATCGAGACGCAGGGTGCGGAGCCCGCCGTCGAACCGGCCGGGACCCGGCACGTGGCGAAGGCCGCGGCACCCGCGCGGACGCCCGATGCATCCGCCGCCGAGCCGCTGATCTTCGGCGTCGGGGTGCCTGCCTCAGAGCTGTAGGGATCGCCAGGCACGGCAGGACCGTTCCATCCGGGAGGGCCGGAGTCCGCAAGGGCTCCGGCCCTCTCGTGTCTGCCCGGGGCACCACGGCCAGTGCACCGGACCCGGAGGCGCCGCTGATTTGCGGGAAGAGGCGGTACTGCCGTAATCTTGACCCTCGGTGCATCCGCCTGTTAACCGGCATGTCCGTGGATATCCGCCAGGGGTTCTGACCCGTCAGATCCTGACGACCAGCAGCCCCAGGGTTCGGTGTCTTGGACACACGGAGCGGGGCAGGCGCGAAGAGCAACCTCAGGATTGCTGCCGAGGCGCACCCTAGTTTTTTCATCAGAAGTCAAGATTGTCGAGAGAAGTGAGTTCCCAAGTGGTGTACGCGATTGTCCGCGCAGGCGGCCGCCAAGAAAAGGTTTCTGTAGGAGACCTCGTTACCCTTGACCGCGTCACCGGTCAGGCTGGAAGCACGTTCAAGCTTCCTGCCCTCCTTCTGGTAGACGGCGCCAAGATCACCTCCGCAGCGGAGGACCTCGCAAAGGTCTCCGTCACTGCCGAGATCGTCGAGAATCTTCGTGGACCGAAGATCGTCATCCAGAAGTTCAAGAACAAGACCGGCTACAAGAAGCGCCAGGGTCACCGTTCGGAACTGACCCGCGTCAAGATCACGGGCATCGCGTAGTCCCTTCGGACCATCGATCTCCTCACGTAGAACATTCCAGCGAAGGCAGGCATAACCCATGGCACATAAAAAGGGCGCAAGCTCCACTCGCAACGGCCGCGACTCGAACGCACAGTACCTCGGTGTGAAGCGCTTCGGTGGCCAGGTCGTCAAGGCCGGCGAGATCATCGTCCGCCAGCGCGGCACCCACTTCCACCCGGGCGCCAATGTCGGCCGCGGCGGGGACGACACCCTCTTCGCACTCGAGGCAGGTGCCGTGGAGTTCGGCACCCGCCGCGGACGCAAGGTCGTCAACATCGTGGGCGCTGCAGCAGAGTAATTCTGCGCACGGTACACCAGGCATTTCGGGTGGGGTGAGCCTCTACGGCTCGCCCCACCTTTCTTTTAAGCCGATTAGACTCGGCACAGTGAAGCATTTGTAGAAGGAGATCAACGTGGCGAGCTTCGTTGACCGCGTAGTCCTGCACGTATCCGGCGGCACCGGCGGCCACGGCTGCGTTTCCGTCCACCGCGAGAAGTTCAAGCCTCTCGGCGGGCCCGACGGCGGCAACGGCGGCGACGGCGGCGACGTGATCCTCCGCGTGGACCACCAGACCACGACCCTCCTCGACTTCCACCACGCCCCCCACCGTCACGCCACCAACGGCGGCAACGGCATGGGCGACTGGCGCGGCGGCAAGAGCGGCGAGACCCTGATCCTGTCCGTCCCGGACGGCACCGTCGTCAAGACGAAGGACGGCGAAGTGCTCGCCGACCTCGTGGGCGAGGGCACCGAGTTCGTGGCAGCGGCCGGCGGACAGGGCGGACTCGGCAACGCCGCCCTGTCCTCCCAGAAGCGCAAGGCCCCCGGGTTCGCGCTGCTCGGCATCCCCGGGGACCAGCGCGACGTCGTCCTGGAGCTCAAGTCCATCGCGGACATCGCCCTCGTCGGTTTCCCCTCCGCCGGGAAGTCCAGCCTCATCGCCGCCATGTCGGCGGCCCGCCCGAAGATCGCGGACTACCCCTTCACCACCCTCGTGCCGAACCTCGGCGTCGTCGAAGCGGGCTCCACGCGCTTCACCATCGCCGACGTCCCCGGCCTCATCGAGGGTGCGAGCGAGGGCAAGGGTCTCGGCCACCACTTCCTCCGCCACGTGGAACGCTGCGCCGCCCTGGTGCACGTACTCGACTGCGCCGCGCTCGAGACGGACCGTGATCCCCTCAACGACCTCGCGATCATCGAGGGCGAACTGGACAAGTACGCCGTCGACATGAGCTTCGCCGGACCCGACGGCGACGTCGTCCCCCTGAACGAGCGCCCCCGCCTGGTGGCGCTGAACAAGGTGGACGTGCCCGACGGCAAGGACATGGCCGGCTTCGTCCGCCCCGAGCTCGAGGCGCGCGGCTACCGCGTGTTCGAGGTGTCCGCCTCCAGCCATGAGGGCCTGCGCCAGCTCGGCTTCGCCATGGCGGAGATCGTCGAGAACGCACGCAAGGCCGTGGCGACGGCCCCGCCGAGGATCGAGCCCCCGGTGCTCCGCCCCCGCGGCGTCAACGCCGCCTCGTTCCGGATCCGCCACGAGGAGAAGGACGCCCTGCCGCTCTTCCGCGTCCTCGGCGAGAAGCCCGAGCGCTGGGTCAAGCAGACGGACTTCACGAACGACGAGGCGGTCGGCTACCTCGCGGACCGCCTCGCCAAGCTCGGCGTGGAGGAGCAGCTCTTCAAGACCGGCGCGAAGCCCGGCGACACCGTGGTGATCGGCGAGGGCGACGGCGTCGTCTTCGACTGGGAGCCGACCATGATGGGCGGCGCCGAACTGCTCGCCGGTCCGCGCGGGTCCGACCTGCGCCTGGCCGAGTACGTACGGCCCACGCGCGAGCAGAAGCGCGAGGAGTACCAGGAGCGCAAGGACGCCAAGGCGGCGGCCCGCGCCGAGCTCGAGGCCGACCGCAAGGCGGGCGTCTGGACCGAGTCCGTGCAGAACCGCAAGCAGGCTGCCTCCGCCCAGAAGGGCGCAGACACCGAGTCCGAGGACTAGGCCCCCTTGGCTGTGGACCACTCCCGGCACCCCCTCGCGTCCCGCGCGGGGCTCGCCGCGGCCGGAAGGATCGTCGTCAAGGTCGGCTCGTCGTCCCTGACCTCGGTCTCCGGGGGGATCTCCGGAGAAGCCCTCGTGCGGCTCGCCGATGTCCTCGCCGAGCGGCGTACGGCCGGGACCGAGGTCATCCTCGTGTCCTCCGGCGCCATCGCCGCCGGCCTCGCGCCCCTGGGGCTGGCACGCCGCCCGTCCCAGCTGTCGGCGCAGCAGGCCGCGGCGAGCGTGGGACAGGGCCTGCTGATGGCCCAGTACTCACAGGCCTTCGCGGCGCACGGCGTCACCGTGAGCCAGATCCTCCTGACGGCGGACGACCTCATCCGGCGGTCCCACTACGCCAACGCGCACCGCGCCATGGAGCGGCTGCTGAACTTCGGCGTCGTGCCCATCGTCAACGAGAACGACACCGTCGCGAGCCATGAGATCCGCTTCGGCGACAACGACCGCCTCGCCGCGCTAGTCGCGCACCTCGTCAAGGCGGAGGCGCTCATCCTGCTGTCCGACGTGGACGCCCTCTACGACGGACCTCCGGGTGCCGGGGCCAGCCGGATCCCGCACGTCGGGTCGCCCGCCGACCTCGAGGGGGTCACCATCGGGCGGGCGGGCCGGGCCGGCGTCGGGACCGGCGGCATGGTCACCAAGGTCGAGGCCGCGACGATCGCGGCGTCCTCCGGCATCCCCGCGCTGGTCACGTCCACGGCGAACGCCGCGGCGGCGCTGCGCGGCGACGACGTCGGGACCTGGTTCACGGCCACCGGCAAGCGCCAGCCCATCCGGTTGCTCTGGCTGGCCCACCTCGCGCGGGTCCTGGGCACGCTCGTGCTCGACGACGGCGCGGTGCGTGCGGTGGGGGAGCGGCGCCGCTCCCTGCTGGCCGCCGGCGTCGTGGACGTGGACGGCGTGTTCGAGGCCGGGGACCCGGTTCAGCTCGTGAGCGGTGACGGCACGGTGGTGGCGCGAGGCCTCGTGAACTACAGTTCCGCCGAGCTTCCCCGCATGCTCGGCCGGTCCACGCATGATCTCGCGGAGGAACTCGGCACCGAGTACGAGCGCTCCGTGGTGCACGTCAACGACCTCGTGGTGCTCCAGGCGGCCCCCCGCGTCATGAAGGGCCGGTCCCCGGAGGCCGAAGCGGCTCCTCGCTAGACTGGGACGATGACCGACCTGCAGGCCGAGCCCACCCATCGGAACGACACCCCCGTGGCGCTGTCCCCGGACCAGCTCACCGACGCCGTCCACGCCATCACCGACCGCTCCCGTCAGGCGTCGCGCATCCTGGCCCGCGCCACCCGGGCCCGTAAGGACCGCGTGCTTCTGGCGATCGCCGACGCCCTCGTTAGCCGACGCGACCTCGTGCTCGCCGCGAACCGGACCGACGTCGACCGCGGCCGCGCCGCCGGCACCTCCGCGTACCTCCTGGACCGCCTGAGCCTGGACGCCGAGCGCGTGGGGAAACTCGCCGAGGCGCTGGCACAGCTCGCCGCCCTGCCGGATCCCGTGGGCACCGCCGTCCGCGCGGAGACCCTGCCCAACGGCCTCCGGATGAGCCAGGTCCGCGTTCCCCTCGGGGTGGTCGCCGCGATCTACGAGGCACGCCCCAACGTGACCGTGGACATCGCCGGCCTGGCCCTCAAGAGCGGCAACGCTGTGATCCTGCGCGGCGGCAGTGCAGCCGCGGCCACCAACGCGGCCCTCGTCGGGATCATCCGCGACACCCTCGAGGACCACGGACTGCCCGACGACGCCGTCCTCACCATCGACGAGTTCGGCCGGGAAGGCGCCCAGGTCCTGATGAAGGCCCGCGGCCGGGTGGACGTCCTGATCCCGCGGGGCGGGCGGGAGCTGATCCAGTCCGTCGTGACGACGGCGCGCGTCCCCGTGATCGAGACGGGGGAGGGCAACGTGCACATCCTGCTCGACGAGAGCGCCGACGAGGAGATGGCGGTGGAGATCCTGCTCAACGCCAAGACGCAGCGTCCCAGTGTCTGCAACACCGTCGAGACGCTCCTCGTCCACGCCCGGTCTGCGGCCGCGCCCGGCGTCCTCGCCGCGCTCGTCCGCGCCGGCGTCACGCTGCACGTGGACGAGCGGTCACGTGGTCTCCTCCCGGCCGGGACGGACGCGCCGACGGCGACCGACGAGGACTGGGGGCGCGAGTACATGCAGCTCGACCTCGCGGTGAAGACGGTGGACAGCGTCGACGACGCCCTGCTGCACATCCGCCGGTGGAGCACCGGCCACAGCGAGGCGATCATCACGAACAACCTCGCCTCCTCCGAGGAGTTCGTGGCCGGCGTCGATTCCGCTGCCGTGCTGGTCAACGCCTCCACGCGCTTCGTGGACGGCGGCGAGCTGGGCCTCGGCGCCGAGGTGGGCATCTCCACCCAGAAGATGCACGCGCGGGGTCCGATGGGCCTGGCCGAACTCACGACCACCAAGTGGATCGTGCAGGGCGCAGGGCACGTCCGGCGCTGACGCCCCCGGCGTAAAGGGCCGACCCTCCTTTACGCGTACCATGGGACCTGATGACCGCGCCGGTCCGCAACGGACCGGCGGACCCTGAACCGACAGAGGAACGACGATGCTCTACTCCCTCGGCAGTACGCTGCTGGCCACCGAAGCCATGGAACACCACACCGAACTGCCGATGCCCGCCCTCGCGTACGGGTTGATCGTCATGGGCATCCTGCTCACCCTCATGCTCGTCACAGTGTCCTTCTCGAACGTGCGGAACCGCCACGAGGCCGTCGAGGAGCACCTCGACCCCCACAAGCAGCACACCAACAAGCACGACCACGGCGAAGCGAACCGGCACTAGCGGTCCAGATGGCAGCAGACATCACCGAGCGGGACGTCCTGGGCGGCTTCAGGCAGCGGCATGACGGATCGTCCTGGCGCCTCGGGGTGATGGGTGGCACGTTCGACCCCATCCATCACGGGCACCTGGTCGCCGCGAGCGAGGTCGCTTCGGTGTTCGACCTCGACGAGGTGGTCTTCGTCCCGACCGGCCAGCCCTGGCAGAAGGTCGACAAGGAGGTGACGGCCGCCGAGCACCGCTACCTGATGACGGTCATCGCGACGGCGTCCAATCCGAGCTTCACCGTGAGCCGCGTCGACATCGATCGCCCCGGTCCCACCTTCACGATCGACACCCTGCGCGACCTGAAGGCGGAGCGTCCGGCTGCGCAGCTGTTCTTCATCACCGGTGCCGATGCCATGGCCCAGATCCTCACCTGGAAGAACGCGGAGGAGCTCTGGTCCCTTGCCCACTTCATCGGGGTGACACGCCCCGGGCACGAGCTCGACGGCCGTGGCCGCGACGTCAGCCTGCTGGAAGTGCCCGCCATGGCGATCTCGAGCACGGACTGCAGGCACCGCGTCGGCGAGGGGAAGCCCGTCTGGTACCTGGTGCCCGACGGCGTGGTGCAGTACATCGCCAAGCACCGCCTCTACCGGCAGGTGGGACTGCCCGGGGCGGGACCGGCGTCGAAGCAGGGCGACGAGCGCGTCCCGCCGACGGAACGAGAGCACCGGGACAGCCCGAGCTCCATACAACAACCAACCGGATGAATCAGCGATGAGCAAGGTAGAGGACGACGCACCGATGACGGGGTCGACCGCGAACCGTGCCGGGTCAGGGGGATCGGGCATGCCAGTGGAGGACAGTTCGACGGGCACCGGTCCGCAGGGCGCCCCGGCGCACGATGACGGCGTGGTACGGGTGGAGACTCCCACGCGGCGTCAGCTGCGGTTGCAGCAGGTCGATGGGCGGGCGGTGGTGCCCGAGCCGGCGACCGACCAGCGGCCGGACGGTCTTAAGGCGCCGCTGCCCGGCGGGCGCCGGGACCGTCGCCGTCGGCAGTCCGAGGCACGGCAGACGTTCGCCGAGGACGCGAGCGGTCACCTCGCCGGCCTGCAGGCGGCCGGAACGGATGCCCCCTTCGTCGTGGACCCCGCGGTGCTCGCGCAGCAGAAGGCGCTGGCCGCCCGCGCGGCGGCCCTGAATTCCCGTGCGCGCCGAATGCAGGAGCCATCGGAGCGGGACGGGCAGCGCACGCCCCCGCCGAACGACCCGACCGCGGCCCACAACCTGTCGATCATCACGCCGCCCGAGTTCGTCCGGGTGCCCGGCAGCGCGCAGTCCGTCCTCCGGGCACCCGCGACGTCCCACATCCCTGTGGTCCTGCCGCGTCCCGGACAGCCGGCGAGCGTCCCGCGGCCTCAGGTGCAGGGGAGCGGATCTGCCGGGAGCCCGGATCCCGGCACGGTCACCGAGCCCGTCGGGGCGCGGGATGCCTTCGGCCTGGACCCCCTCGACGCGATGACTGCGGGACTCGGAAGGCTGAGACGCGTGCGGTACCTGCAGTACTCGTTGCTCGTCGTGGGCGCGACCGCCCTCGCGACCGGGATAATAATGACAGTCAGCTCCCTCAATGGGTGAAAATGCTGGCCACACACAAGGAGATCAGTGAGCGCTACCGAACAGTCCATTGGCATAGCCCGCACGGCGGCGCATGCTGCAGCGGACAAGATCGCCCAGGACATCGTCGCCATCGACGTCAGTGACAGGCTTGCGATCACGGACATCTTCGTGATCGCCTCCGCGCCGAGCGAGCGGCAGGTCAACGCGATCGTCGACGGCATCGAGGAGGAGCTGTCCAAGCAGGGCCTGAAGCCCGTGCGCCGTGAAGGCCGCAGCGAGGGCCGCTGGGTGCTCCTCGACTACGCCCAGGTCATCGTCCATGTGCAGCACGAGGAGGACCGCGTGTTCTATGCCCTCGACCGGCTGTGGAAGGACTGCCCCTCCGTGGACCTCCAGCTCGAGGAGGCCCTGCAGAGCTCGCCGCAGGTCGCCGCGTCCGACGTCGTCCCGGAGTGACGCGGTCCCCCCACGCCCATCCCGCGGCCCGGCGCATCGTCTTCTGGCGCCACGGCCGCACCGAATGGAACCACTCCGGCCGCTTCCAGGGCCAGGAGGACATCGACCTGGACGAGACCGGCCGTGAGCAGGCCGTGCGGGCGGCCGAGGTGCTCGCGACGCGGGAGCCGTCGCTGATCGTCTCCTCGGACCTGCGCCGGGCGGCTGATACGGCCCTGACGCTGGGGGAGCTCACAGGGCTGCCGGTCCTCTACGACGAGCGCCTTCGTGAGACGAACGCCGGCTCGTGGCAGGGTTTGTCCTTCGCCGAGATCGACGAGCGGTTCCCGGACGATAATGCCGCCTGGCGGGGCGGGGACCCCGAGGTACGTGCCGGCGGTGCCGAGAACCGTGTCGAGGTCGGGGACCGCATGCTCGCGGCGGTGACGGAGGCCGTGGGGCGGATCGGCCGTGCCGAGACGCTCGTCGTCGTCAGCCACGGTGGATCCATCCGGGCGGCCCTTGCGGCCCTGATGGGGTTGCCGCCGGAACGGTGGGGGGCACTCGCGGGGTTGTCCAACTGCCACTGGTCCGAAGTGCACGAGGTGGTGGACAGGGCCGAGGCGCTGTTCTCGTGGCAGCTGACCGAGCACAACGTAGGACTCGGTTCCCTGCCCGAGGAGCCGCTGGAGGGTTGAGCGGGCCCATCGGCCGATTTGGCGAAGCCGCCAGAATTTACTAGACTGATCGAGTTGCTTCGGCCGGTTCGCCCGGAAGAAGCGATGCAGATTCGGGGCTATGGCGCAGCTGGTAGCGCACCTGCATGGCATGCAGGGGGTCAGGGGTTCGAATCCCCTTAGCTCCACAACGAACCGCCGGAATCCAAGGTAAGAACCTTGGTCCGGCGGTTTTTTGTTGCCCTGCAGCGGCAGGTGCCCTTATTCTGCCATCGCTTCGATACAGCAGGTGAGACGCTTCGGATGGTCAACAAAGGCGACTACGGCCCCGCAGCTTCCGTTGGAGCTGCCGAATCCCGGCTGCCAACGGAAGGGAGCGGTGGTGGATGGCTGCGTCCACGAACGATTCCATCGTCGTGAGGAGGTCGGCGAACCGTACGGCTATCGCTCCTGGCATTGGGCGGACCCGCCAGGACAAGTCACCTCACGCCGGTACCGGCGCGGGCCGGTAGCGCAGGGCTACTGCCCCCGACCGGAACTCATGGCGATTCACGAGCTCAAGCTGGACGCGTTTGCGCAGACCGGCGAGCAACGTCGGCCCGTGTCCGGCAAGGACCGGCTGCACCAGGAACTCGTACTCGTCGATCAGTCCCAGATCTGCCAACGCGAGGGGGAGCGTCACGCCACCCACCCACAGGCTCTCGCCCGACTCCTGCTTGAGCCGCTGAACCGCTGGCCCCATGTCGCCCTGCACCAGCTCGGCATTCCAATCGACCCCGCTCAGTGTGCTCGACACGACGTGCTTCTTCGCCCCATGGATGGCCTCGGCGAACGGGATCTGCCACTCACCCATCCACTCAGGCCACGTGCCCGCGGCCGGCTGCCGCCACGCAGACTCCATCATCTCGTAGGTCACCCGGCCGAAGAGCAGAGCGTCGGCTCGCTCCATCTCAGCGGTCCAGTAACGCATCGACTCCTCGTCGGGCGGGAGCCCCGCCTCGTGATGACAGCAGCCGTCGAGCGTGACGTTGATCGAGTATCGAAGGTGTCTCATCCCGTTGCCCTCACTTGATACGCGCAGCGCGTTTCCACGGGACAGTACTCAAACTACATTCGGCGAGCAACTGTCGCCCTGAGGATCCCGTACCGGAATGGGCGTTGGTGACCGACTGCTGACGATGAGCAATCCTTTCGCGCCCGGTACCTCGAGCTGCGGACGGCCCTCTTCGGGCACTGACGGAATCGGCTGACGGCCTGGAACCTGACCGCTATCCGATCCGCGTTCTGCAGCGGCTTAGGTACCGTCTGACGTGCGGAAGTCGTTCAGTGCCGACATCGACGAGGACGTTCATGGGCAAAGTCGCTTGGGGTTTCACTTGTTCACTCAACGGCTTCATTGCAGGCCCTGAGCATGACATGAGCTGGTTGGCTGCTGCGGAGCCATTGGCCTACGGTGTCACCGAGCGCCTGGCCGGGGCAGTCGCCGTCATCATCGCCGGCAGGAACGGCTACGACGCTGCGCAAGCCCAACGCGACGAGCGGGACGAGATGACCTCCGAGGCGTACGGTGGCGCATGGTCGGGAACCGAGATCATCCTTACTCACCGACCCCACGAGATAGCCGACGATCCTTCGATCGTCGCGATGAACTGTGACATAGGTGAGGCGATAGAGCGCGCTCAGCAGATCGCCGGTGACCGGGACATACAGATCATCAGCGCGGACATCGCCCGCCAGGCCCTGGAGCATGACCTCATCGATGAGCTGCAGGTCTTCGTCGCGCCAGTGTTCCTCGGTGATGGCACCCGTATCTTCGATGTACCTGGCGGACACCGGTATGACTGGGAACTCGCGGGAACGTACGAGGGCGCCGAACGCAGCTTCGGCCGGACATATCGCCCACGAGGTCATCGCCCGAGCTAGCGATCAACCCAGTACATCTCATCAACCCCGAGCAACCGAGTCCCAACGAGGCGCCCGGTCGCAGTGCGACCGGCCACAAGCGGATGCACGCGCGCAGTCTGCGGCACGGACACTGTGGTGACTCGCGTGGTGGACCCGCGGCGCCACGTCAGTATCAAGAGTCTGGTTCCGGGAGGGCTTTGGCCTACGAGATGGGCGGGTTAATCGCCGGTGGGACGATCAGCGGCCAGCAGTTCGAGCGCGCGAATTGTCTGTTGGAGGCCGAAGGCGTACGCATGGTGCGGATCGTGCGCGCTGCCGTGGGCGGCGCCGGCCGCGCTCCCCACGCGCGAGGCGAGGGGGTAACACTTGTCGTTGACGTTCTGTGCCAGGAGAGGCGCGGCTTCATCCCACCATTCCCGGTCGGTGCCGCTCGCTCGCGATGTGTCACGCGCGCCGTGGATGTCGCGAGCAGCGTTGCGCACGAAACTCAACAGGAACGTAAGAGCATCGTCCGTCGCAAGGTCACCCAGGCCTGAGCCGTCAAAGGCGGAAAGTTCGTACTCGTACTTGGCCATCTGGCCCGGCCCCAGTGGAGGGCGCAGCGTGGATAGGTGAGTTGCCCAGGAGTGCCGCTCGTACAGGTCGAAGTTGCTCGCGGCCACGGCGCGCACCCTGACCTGCCATGGCGCGGTCTCGAACGGCGGGCGGGGCATCTTCAGATAGGCGTCGTCGAGGATCACATCCAGCAGCTCGGCGCGACCGGGGATGTAGGTGTAGAGGCTCATTGGCCGAATGTTCAGCCGCTCGGCGAGGCGGCGCATCGTCAATGCGGTGAGGCCGTGTTCGTCGGCGAGGGACGTCGCAGCTTCCACGATTGTGTTGAACTCGAGTCCCCGTCGGGGACCGCGGCGGGGACTCGAGTCTGGAGGAAGATGCTCGCGCCAAAGGAGTTGCAACGTCGCCGCCGGGTTGCCGGAGCTGGTGACGTCGTTCATGTAGTCATCCTCCTGTTTCCCGCGGCCCCGTGTCACATCTGGTCGTGCCAACCTCCGGCTACCATCGTCTGGAACTTCCATCCATCGGGTGTTCGAACGAGCAGGTCGCCATATCGCATCTGCGTCTCAACGCCTCCGACGACGAACGATGCATCCGTGACGACGAAGCACAGCGCGGGCGAGATGAAGGTGGGATGCCGCCTCGACTGCATCTCGGTCCCTTCAGAGCCTTCCAGCACCTGCCGCATCTGCTCGATGTACGTCATGCGATCGCAAGAACGGGTCACAGCATGACCCGTCGCGTCGTCAGACACCTCGTTCAGCGGGAACGAAGCCAGGTCGGCCATGCCTTCCACATCGCCAACCTGAACAAGCGCGTCGTACTGTGCGAACCAATCCAGAATCTCCTGGGTGGCGGCGGGGGACGCCGAAGCGCCGGCTGCGGCTGATGTCGTGTCATTCATTCGAGTCTCCGATCTCGTGTCCTTAATGCCGTACGGCGTACTGAGATTATTCCTCTTTGCGGAGGCGCGCTCTAGAGGCAGCTTCGTCGGAACTTCGAAGACCCAGCCACGAGGACTCCACCCTGCCCCTCCGGACATGGAATCGGCGCAACCAGCGGATCCCTCGACGTGCATGATGGGGTCCGGGTAACAGGCCGCCCGGCCTGCCTCGGTAGGCTTGACGGCGATGAGCAGAACCACGGGCCCCGCACACACGACGAGCAAGACGACCTCCCGATCCTCCCGCCTGACCCTCGCCGCTGCCGGCGCCCTCCTCGCGCTCGGGCTCTCCGGCTGCGACGCCAGGGCCGTGCTGGACGGTCCCACCGGCCCGAACTCGGCCGCGAGCCAATCTCCGGCAACCGCCGGCACTGCGCTGGCCGCCCTCGAGCAGATCCCCCTCAAAGGCCGCGCCCCGAAGACCGGCTACAGCCGCGAGGAGTTCGGGTCCGCGTGGGCCGATGTCGACCGCGATGGCTGCGACACCCGTAATCAGGTCCTCAACCGGGACCTTTCCGACGTCGTGCACGCCACCAGCGTGCCCTGCAAGGTGGAGTCCGGGGTCCTCGACGACCCGTACACGGGCACCCGCATCGAGTTCCAGCGCGGCCAGGACACCAGCTCCGACGTCCAGATCGACCACATCATCGCCCTCTCGAACGCCTGGCAGACCGGCGCCCAGCAGCTCACCGCCGAGGAGCGGCTCCAGCTGGCCAACGACCCGCTGAACCTCCGGTCTGCCGACGGCCCCACGAACGGCGTCAAGGGCGACGGGGACGCCGCCACCTGGCTGCCGCCGAACAAGGCGTTCCGCTGCGAGTACGTCGCCACCCAGACCGCCGTGAAGGCCAAGTACGAGCTCTGGATGACCGCCGCCGAACACGACGCCATTGTGCGCGTCCTCGACACCTGCCCCGACCAGCCACTGCCGACCCGAGGCGGCGCCAAGGGACAGCCGGTGGCCGTCGACGAAACGCCCGCACCTGCGGCGACTGAGGAGCCCGGCACAGAGGCTTCTGCAGCTCCGGCCGGCGAGATCGCCTACGCCGACTGCGCCGAGGTGAAGGCCACCGGCGCCGCACCGATCATGGCCGGCGATCCCGGGTTCAGTCCCGCCTTCGACGGCAACGGTGACGGCATAGGGTGCGAATCGTGACGGTGGGGGCGGACGGTGGCATCGTGTGTCGGCTCACCCTGCCTGGATTCGAAGTCCATCTGGAGAGCGTCCGCTCCTGCCCATCACCGGCGTTCCGGAACGTGTGCCACTGGTCCCGAGGTTTCACCACGATCTCTCCCGGTCCGGCGTAGGACACCTCGTCGTCGAGCAGGAAACCGACACGACCGTCGGTGACGATGGTGCATTTCATCAGCGCGGTTGCGCATATGCAGTGGTACTCCGAGTTCGCGGCCCGTCGGGTTGAAGCTCCTATCGTCAGCTACCGGAACAGACCGATTGAGCAGGTGTTGAGGAGATCCGCGACGGCCGGTTCAGCCTGCTGCAGGACCACCTGTTCAAGAGCCCGAGCACCGCAGACGCCGTCGTCGCAGGCCTCAACCCCGCGCGGTGCGCCGGGCGGTGTACCGATACATCCTCACGGCCAAGAACACGCGGTTCGACCTCGCCGTCCAGCACCTACTGCCCGGCACCCGCCGACACCAAGCCCGGGAACGCTTTCGTCGAGACCCGCCAGGCCGTCAGCGGCGGGTGTGCGGCCGCGCGTAGCGGCGCATCAGATCGGTCAAGGCCAGGATCGTGATGATGATCGACACGGCGACGGCGGCGAGGCCCACGTAGAGCCCCGTCAGCATCGCCATGGGCGAGCTCGCGCCGGCCAGGTAGCCGATGCCACCGATGGCTCCGACAAACCAGAACACGGCCACCGCGAGCAGCACCAGCAACGACGGCAGAGCCGCCCGATTGTCCCTCAACCACTGCGTCGGACGTACCTTCTCGATCCCCATGAGCGCCATGATCCAAGCATGAGTCCGGGACACGGCACCGCCGCCGTCGACACGTACCGGTTCGGTCACGATGTGATCCGATGAATGGCCTGGGCGCCGTGGATCACGGTGCACCCAGCCCCTTGACGCTATATCCAACAGATTCAGTTGGAGGTAATATCCGCCTCGGGGGATGAAGCAGGGCAGGGTTCTTGCCGGGCGGCCCCTCGCTGTCCACAAAACTTCGTTCTCAGGATGATCTCCGTGCCCAAACTGCCGTCCCTCCTCGCCCTCGCCGCGACCACCGCCCTCCTCGCAGGCTGCGCCAGCGCCCCTGATGACGAGCGGGCCGCGGCTCCTACGGCTGCCGCCAAGACTGCTTCGGCATCTCCCAGCGCTCCGAAGCCGTCCGCCACCCCCGTAGCGACCCCCTCTGCTACCCCGCCAGCGGCCCCTGCAGCGGAGTCGGTCGCACCGGAGGCTCCCGCGACGGTGCCCGCCCCCGCGATCACCCCGCCTGTTGCCCTTCCAATTGAAGCTCCCGCGGCCCCTGCAGTGACCGAGGCGCCGGCGGCGGCTCCAACCATCACGGCCGATCCGGAAGCCGTGGTACCCGCAGGCGTCGTCGTCACGCCGCACCCCGAGTGGGGCGTGGTGAGCACCACCGTCACCCAGGGGTCCTCGTTCACGATCAACGGCAGCGGCTACCAGCCCGGGCAGCAGATCATCATCAACATGGGCATCGCCCAGTCCGACGGCATGGTGATGGACGAGCAGTCAGCGATCACCGACGCCGGAGGGGCCTACAGCTTCACGATCACGATCGGGCAGGATCTCGTGCCGCGGACCTATGGCGTCCTGACCTATCCCGCGGATGCTCTGGGGAACGGCCCGGCCCTCGAAGCCTCGAAGCGCTTCGCCGCCATCGAGGTCGTCGCACCGTAGCCGAAGGGTCGCACCCGGCTTCGTCGGCAGCCTGGCGCCGGCTCCGGTCGCGCGAGCCGGATGCGGAACGGAGACACCGGGCGTGCCTACGGGCGGCGGTACCGGCTGATCATGGGACAGTCGAAAGGGTCCCGGGCAGACAAGCCAACGTGGTTGAGGTGGGTGATCACTGCCCTGTAGGACGCCAGCACGCGGACTTGTGTGTAGGGAATGCCCACCCTCTTGCAGTGTTTCCTGACGATGAGGCTTGCTCGGCGCAGGTTCGGCCGGGGCATGTTCGGGAACAGATGGTGTTCGATCTGGAAGTTCAGGCCACCGAACACGGAATCAGTGAACGTGCCGCCTGTGACGTTGCGCGAGGTGCGCACCTGACGTTCGAGAAAATCCGCGGTGGTGTCGTGGGCCAGAATCGGCATTCCTTTGTGGTTCGGGGCGAAGGCGGCGCCCATGTAGACACCGAAAACCGCCAGCTGCACGCCGAGGAACGCGCAAGCCATCCCTACTGGCAGGAACCAGAACAGGACGCCGAGGTAGCCGCCGAAGCGCACGCCGATCAGGGCCAGTTCCACCCAGCGGCCAGACACCGGTTTCCGCTCGACCAAGGTCCTGAAGGACTGAACATGCAGGTTGAGGCCTTCAAGAGTCAGCAGTGGGAAGAACAGATAACCCTGCCGTCGCGTGAACCACGCGCTCAAGCCCGTCTTCGCGGCAGCGTCATCGGCCCGGAAGGAAAGGGTGCCCATGGCGATGTCGGGGTCTTTCCCGACGGTGTTCGGAGTGTTGTGGTGTCGTGTGTGTTTGGTGATCCACCAGGCATAGCTGATCCCCACGAAACCCGCGGCGAGTATCCTGCCTGCCCATTCATTGGCCGTACGGGAGGTGAAGATCTGGTGGTGGGAAGCTTCGTGGCCGAGGAACGCGAGCTGTGTGAGGATGACTGCCAGGGTTGCGGCGATGAGCAGTTGAGCCCAGTGGACACCGACCAGCACGAACCCGATACCCGTCGCGGTCAGGGCGAGCATGAGCAGGAGAAAGACGCTGATGTAGAACGGTCGGCGCCTCTCGAGCAGCCCATCGGCCCGGATCTGCTTCAGGAGCGTGGCATATGAAGCAACGGCGTCATTCGGTGTGGCGATCCGCACCTTGCGCGTCACCGACGGAGCGCGTCCGGTGCCTGGCGGTCCCTGATTCGGAGAAGCCCATAGGCCAGGGTCGGCGACACCGGATGTTGCATCGTCCACAGGGTTCATCTGCCAGCCCCTCTTGTCTCAGCCTCGTGGCGCCGATGGAACGGCGAATGGCCCGCTGGCAGGGTCCGGGACAGCACCATCAGGATACGTCTGCCCAGAACCACCGGTACGATCCAGAACAACGTGATGCTCGGCGTCCGAATGCGGGTTGCCTGATTTACTATCCAGCGCAAGACCCATGGCCGTCTGCGTCAAGGCCACCCGGCCCGCCCGTTCAATACTGGTTCCGAGGTCTATCAACCTGTCCCCACGATGCCGCAGAAATCGACGTCCGCGGTAATTTCTACGCGCGCCCGTGCCTCACCAATGTGTCTCACGTCGACTCCTCTTGACCTCTTGACACCACTCGTCCTTTCCATTCCACTGGTGTCGGTCTCCGTGATGGTCCGTGGTCATAGGAGGGCTTCGAATGGATGGGGAGCCGGGGCAAGTTGCGGCGTTCGATCGGGCGATTCTGGGGTTGGCGGATGTCAGCGACGACGCTCTCGGGTCGATCATCGAGGACGATCTCGGCGTCCGTGGCGTCGAGTTGGCGAGTTGCCACGCAGAGGTGGCCGAGTACGACCTCGACGCGCTCACCACGGCAGGGCGCTACAGGGTTCATGGCACTGCCAGACACGCGGGCGGTGTGTCTCCGTACTCCTTCTTCGTCAAAGTGGTGCAGTCCTGGACCCGCTCGCCCCAGTTCGAGCAGGTTCCCGAGGCGTTCCGTGAGATAGCGGCGGCGAGCCTTCCGTGGCGCAACGAGCCTGCTGTCTACAGGTCCGATCTCCGGGATCGTCTCCCCGACGGTTTCTCGATGCCCCGTGCGTACTCCGTTGTCGACATCGACGAGTTCTCGGCCGGTCTGTGGCTCCAGTTCATCGACCACGACGCGAGTCGATGGGGAATCGATACCTTCGCGCGCGCCGCCTACCTGCTCGGCAGATTGGCCGCGAGCCCGACCGTTCGACCGCTCCGCACTCTCGGTAGCACTGACGTGGTCCGTGGCTACGATCGTGGTCGGCTCGAACATCAGGTGCTGCCGGTGCTCCGCAGCGAGGAACTCTGGGCTCATCCGCTGGTGGCGGGGGCGTTCGATCCTGACCTGAGGCATCGCATACTGGATGCAGCTGAAGCGCTGCCGCGCTTTGTGGAGGAGCTCGACGGAGCTCCGCTGGGCAGCGCGCATGGCGACGCCTGTCCCCGCAATCTGCTCGCGACGAGCGGGAACCAGGAGACGCTGGTCCTGATCGACTTCGGATTCTGGTGCGAGGCGCCGCTGTCCTTCGACCTCACCCAACTCATGGTCGGGGAGATTCAGACCGGGGAGCGTCCTGCGTCCGAGCTCTCCCACCTGGAAGGCGTGTGCCTGCCGGCCTACCATCGGGGGCTGATCGACGAAGGATGCACCGTCTCCCTCGACGCCCTCAGACGCACCCACGCGCTCCTGATGCTGCTGTTCTACGGCTTGTCCGCGGTGCCGCTCGAGGTACTCTTCGGTTTGCCCGCACCAGGGTCGGCAGACGTCGTGCGGGAGCGTGCGCGAGCAGCCTCCTTCGTCCTCGATCTACTCGACTCCACCCGCGGCCCGTGAGTCGGCGACGTCGGAGCGGATCATGTGAACCACTGGTAGGTCGTCTTCAATCTTCTCGATCCCGTCCGGCCGAAATCCGTGTTTGCGGTAGAACGCCTGTGTTCGAGGATTCGGACGGGCTACCCATAAGGTCGCTGCTTCCCATGGGGCGAGCACCGCTTCGAGCAGGTTCGTCCCGGCCCCGGACCCATGCCACTGCTTCAACACGTAGAGGACGTAGAGGTGAAGTGGATCGGACTCCTGAGCACCCGGCCCTGACATGGCGATCCCGACGATGATTCCGTTGTCCTCCGCGACAGCTACTCGGTGAGTGATGAATCGTGGATCCGTCAGCACAGTGTTCCATTGCCGCTCCCGTGCGGAGGTGAAGCCCGGATCGTCGAGGATGTGATCAGAGATCAGGCCGCGATAGGTCTCGTTCCACGCCTGCACGTTGACGTGCGCCATTGCAGGGACATCGGTCAGCTGCGCAGGGCGAACCCTGATGGTCTGAGACATTTCGTGAGTATAGGGGCCGTTCCCTCCGCTGCCCGGCCCGCCGCGGGCCAGACGTGCGTCCTCGCTACAGTGCCGCGGCAACCAGGGTGATCAGCGGAGGTACACCCTGACCGAGCGCACCGCCGATCCCCTTGCCCTTCGGTCTGCCCATCGCCATCCGGTCGGCAATGAACAACACAATGCCGGAGAGCATCATGAACCAGCAGATATAGATCACCAGGGCGCGGCCGACGGCTTCATCACCCATGGCCCAGAGGGCGACACCCAGAATGATGCCGGCGGCGAGGAACAGGTTATAGAAGCCGACACCGAAGGCCCACAATCGGACGGCCGGAACATCGGCGGTGTCCGTGAGGAAGACCCGATAGTGCACCCCTTCCCGCTCGAACAACAAGGCCTCGCAGACGAACACGGCGACGTGGATCAGTGCCGCGATCAGGGCGAAAGTCCAGACAACGGTCGTCATGGCACGCCCTCCAGTGTCACCGGATGCCGGGCCAGGACTGCCTGAAGCTCAGCGGCGGCGTCCTGGATGGATCGGCCACGGGGGACGGCGGCATCAAGGTCGGCATGGAACCGGCCCATCGCTCCTGTCAGGCTCATGACGAGGAATGTGGTGGACGGGGTGAGCACAGTGAAGGTGTGGAGGGCGTTGGCAGGGATGGCAAGGGAACATCCTGGACCCAGGTCGTAGCCCTCGTCCCCCACCTGGACGATCATCCTGCCGTGCAGCACATAGTAGGTCTTGTCCCAGCCGGTGCGGTGCAGCGGAGTCGCGGGACCGCGGGGCGCCATCACCTCGAACAGCTCGTACTGATCGGCCGTGCTCTCGGCGCCGACCTTGACCGTGAGCACCGCGTCCGGGGAAGCGAGTTCCACGCCGTCGCCGGCTGGTGTGTATTGGACCGTGGTTTCCATGCGGCCCACGGTAGGCGCGGCGTCGTGCAGCGGTCGATCCCAGAATTGTGGGGATGTGAGGAGGGTGCCGCGGTGCCATACTTCTGGTGTGTGGGACGAACGCGCTTCCCGCCTCCGCCGGGAAATCACCCAACTCGCTGCCGCCGGACTCAGTGTCAGCGAACTCCATGCCGCGGCGATCGAGCTGGTGGGCCGGACCGTCAGCACCGATCTGACCTGCTGGGCCAGCATCGACCCGGAGACCCAGGTCATCAGCTCCATGGTCAGCGGTCAGAACCGGATACCGACCGAATATGAGTCTCGACTGGCCGAAGCCGAGTACTCATTGGATGAACCGCATACCTTCGCCGCCCTCGCACGTCAGGGCGCCACCCTCGCCAGACTTTCTGACCTGTCCGCCGACGATCGGAGGCGCAGCACCAGGCTCCACAGCATTTGGCGACCACTCGGGATGGACGAGGAGCTCCGAGTCATGTTCAGAGCCGACGGCGTATGTTGGGGTGCGGCGGGCCTGGTCCGGTCAGGAGTGGAGTTCACGGCGCGGGAAGTGGAGTTCCTGGCGGCAATTGCGCCGGCCATCGGATCGGCCACCCGACTCGCAGTGCGCTCGGAGGCGCAGGGCGGTACGGGGCCGGGTCGGCCGGCCCTGGTGATCATCGCCGCGGATGGCCAGCTCGTAGGGGTGACGCCTGACGCCCGGGAATGGCAGGAGCGGCTCGACGCAATTGCTCCCGGGCGATTCCGGGTGATGATGCAGGTCATGGCGTCAGGCTCGCATGCAGCGGCGGCGGGATACTTCAAGGCACGGCTGCGCGACGCCGATGGGCGGTGGGCGGTCCTCCAGGCCAGCACCCTGATCGGCGGGGAGGAGGATCAGGTGGCGGTGGCCATCGAGCCGGTCACAGGCGACCAACTGGTCGGGCTGCTGCTGCTGGCCTACGACCTGAGCGCCCGGGAACGGGAAATCTGCCGTGAGGTGATCGGTGGACACTCCACAGCTGAGATCGCCGGTCACCTGTTCATATCAGTCCACACGGTGCAGGATCATCTCAAGTCGGTCTTCGCGAAGGTCGGCGTCCGTAGCCGTGGCGAGCTTGTCGCCCGGTTGCGCCCCGACAATGCGGACGGATACGCCACCACCGGCCCGCAGTTCGCTCGGCTCTGACTGTTGCTCCGGATCCTTGAACAACCGGGCGCCGGTCGGATGGGCCTACTGCGCGTCGCGGGATATTTCCTTGAAGTAGCGGGCAACGGGCCACCGGTCGAATCCGGATGCCTCGTAGAGCCGACGGGCCGGCGCGTGTCCCGGATCATCGCCGGTCTCCACCATCACCATGCGCATTCCCCTTGATCGCACGCGTTCGATCGAATGCTGGATGAGCGCGCGACCAAGTCCTTTCCCCTGGTGCGGTGGGTCGACAGCGAGGACGTAGATCTCACCCATGCTGTCCTCCGGGTGGAGTCGTGTGCAGACCCACCCGACGGGTGAGTCGTTGATCAGCGCGACATCTATGTTCTCCGGTTCACCGTCGAGGGTGGCAGCCAAATCGTCGTACTGGCGCCTGCGCCAACCCTCGGGATAGAACGACTCGTAGACGAATGCGGAGACGGCCGACTCCAGTCGAGGAAAGACGGGTTCCCACGCGCGGAGCGACAGTGCCAGGAGCGGTTCGCGGTGTTCGGCAGCAAACGGGACGATTCGCATGGATCAACATTAGCCAGAGGAGCTCACCCCGGTGTCGGCATTGCCCGTAAGCATCTGTCTCACACCGGGACGTTCGGCAACGTCCGCGAGCGGATGGCTTCGCTCTATCGGTGCTTGGCCGACCCCTTCCCGCACGCCTCGCTTGCGGACATCCCCGGGTCCGACAACGGCATCGGTGGCGGCCATAATGATGGCTCGAGGTCGCACGGGGAAGGAACACTGATGGCTATGCCGACGCACGACTGGCAGCTCACCACCGCTGAGACGGTTGCCCGGGCACTCGCCGTTCTCACCGAACACCGGTTGGGTCTGAACGGCGGAGGCGTGCCCGGACAGCTGAGCCTTACCGGCGGGAGCAGCCTCGAGGGTCTGCTCACCAAAGGGGACATCGACTTGCACCTGCGGGTGATGCCCGGTGAGTTCGCGATTGCAACGTCCAAGCTGACGCTCATCTTCGATCGGGCTCGACAAGAGATCTGGACACCATCGTTCGCCGTGTTCGAACGAGATTCCACGCCACCGGTCGGGATCGCCGTGACGGTCGTCGATTCGGAACACGATCGGCGGTTCGTTCGGTCCTGGGAACGAATGCGCACCGATGAAACAGCACGACGCGACTACAACCTGCTCAAACGACGGGGTGGCGACGTTGAAGCCGCCAAAGCGCAGTTCTTCACCGATCTGGTTGCATGATCGTGCCGACGATCGGCAGGTGTATTTCCTTACTGTCCGCCCGGAGCAGTGGTTGCTGGGCACCGCTTCAATCTTGACGGCGACCACAGCCGGCGGGAAACTGATTGCCTCATCGCGAGCCTCGTCGAGGCCAGTCGCCCCGCCGCCATGGCGGCCGGACACCATGACAGTCACCCATGCGTGACAAGGAAATCAGAGCCCGAGTCAGGAGATCCTGATGAACACCGCACTTCGCGGCACCACTCCGACCACTGCGTCGATCGCCGCAACGGAGGGACCATGATGTGGACCACGGACCAAGTCATCCAGATGCGCGCGGACCGACCGGTCTACCGCGACACCGTGCAGGACAATGAGATCGCCTGGATCCGCACCGGTGAGGAGACCGGCGGGGAGTACAGCCTGCTCTACAGCGATTCCTCCGCTGGCGCCGGCGTGTTCCCGCACTTCCACACGCGCTATGAAGAGACCTTCTACGTGCTGGAGGGATCCCTCGACATCGAGATCAGCGGTGCAGACCGCCATCTGCAGCCGGGGGAGAACGCCACTGTGCCGTTGAGGGCGGTCCACCAGTGGCAGAACACCAGCGATCGCCGGGTGCAGTTCGTCGTCGAGGTCCGGCCCGCCTACCCGTCGTTCGAGAAATGGCTCGCGGTGCTGCAGAACATGTCCTCCGACGGAATGACCCACGCCGATGGGCGCCCGAAGAATATCTCGCACGGGGCGCTGATCATCGTGGACTCCGACATCCACCTCGTGGGCCGCGACCGGGCGATGATGCCGGTGTTCCACCTGCTGGCGCGCCGGGCCCGACGCAAGGGCGTCGACCGCCAGCTCGAAGAGCGCTACTGGCACCAGCACTGACGGAACAGGCCCCGGTCGTGCATCGCGGGCATCGAATTACGGTGCTTCCAGAGCAATCCCTCGGGGCCGAGCAGGACCATGGTGTTGTAGAAACTCCCAGGCCGCACGGATTCCCGTTCGTCCACACCGAGGACGCAGTACATCTCATGCTTGGCCCAGGCCTGGATGGACCTGTCGATCCGGGCCCCAGGGACATCGATGGAGTTGTTCCAGAGGCGGATCCAGAGTTCATCGAATCCGTCGAATCGGGTTGCTTTATGGGCCCAGACCCCTGAGGGTAAGGCGGGATGAAGGTTTCGGGGAGGACTGCGAGCTTGACGCCCTGGCATGATGCCTCGTCCAAAAAGCGATGCGCCTTGGATACCGACGCCTCGGCATCGAGGATCACGGGTGTGGCCTGAACTGCTGCGATGCGCACAGTATCCGCGGACATGACGCGCAGTCTTCACCCGGCTCAGCACGTCATCAATGCTATGGCGGCGCTTCGGCCGGTGTGCCGGCCGGGACCTGTGACTCCGCTGGCTCTCCGTTCGGGGAGCTCTCTGAAGCCGTTACTGGCGAGAACCCGGCGGTGCCAGCAATGCGTCCTGAAGTTCTTTGCTGACGCCTTCGGGAACGTCCAGATCGACGCCCATCGCCAGCAATGCCCTGCTGAAGAAGTTTCGCGCGGCCGCAGCCAGAGTGATGTCGGCGATCTCACGGTCGTTGAAACCAACGTCGCGTAGTCGCTGCGCGTCGCTTTCAGTCATGGAAGCGGCATCGGCACTGAGCTTCCCTGCGTAATCCATCATGGCCACCTCCGCTTCTGAAAGGCCTGCATTATGGAAGTCCCTCGCTATGGCCAGCAACTGTTCTTCACCGATGAATTTGAGCGTCCTTTTCCCGTGAGCCAATCTGCAGTGGCTGGATCCAATGACCTGCGCCGCAGCCAGCGTCACCAACTCGTAGCGGCGAATGCCCAGGGAGGAGCTGATCGCTTTGGTGAGGGACTCCCAGGCGAGGTAAGCCTCCGGGTTCAGGCTCATTGCCTTCGTGTGGCTCGGCACATAGCCGAGCGATTTGCGGTCGGCGTCGTAGATTTCAGCGATCGAACCGCGGGCCTCGGCCTCGGGCGGCATTTTCAGGATTGTCATTGAAAGCTCCTTGCAAGTGGGGCGGTAGGCAAGGCTGGGATCCGGGGGAGGCTTCGGGCCCGCCGGTGGAGGCCACCGGACCCATTCTGGTCTTCCAGCAGATGCTTTGTAAACGACGCCCAAGAGACCCGGCTCCAGCGCAGTCGGTGGGTCACCCAGCGTCAGGCCGGGAGCGTGCAGGTCACCTACGCCCTGTGTCTGTCGAGGCGCGGTCAGGTGGAATCTCTCGCGCAGTGCCGTGCATAGCGTTCGAGCGCCTCGCCTCCTGGTTTTCTCCGCAAATAGATATGCAGGTGCTGTCCCGATGGGGGATAAGCAGTGCGGGTTATCGCTGGGCAATTCCTCGTGGCCCATACCTATTCTCTTTCGGGAAATGCCTTTCCGCGCAACTGCCTTCCCTCCTCGACCTCGCTCCTATCACCACCCTCCTCGCAGGTTGTGCCAGTAAGCCTGTCAACGAGCCTGCCGCATCCCCGAAGCCGTCCGCGACCCCTTCTCCGCACCCTCCAACACGGCGAAGCCCGGGCGGACGCCATGGCGCGTTGGCCTTCATTTTTCTACCGCCCCCATGTCAATGCTCAGCCGATGCCTGCTGACCCCTATATCCGGCGCTTGTAGTGGTCGTGGGTCAGCTTCAGCTGCTCTGCCCAGAACGCGTACTTCCGCTCGTCGGATGCGTTCGGCTCCAGATGGCCGAGGTTCTCCGCAAGGGTGTAGAACTCGCTTCCGGGCTCCCGTTCCACCTCCGAGAGCGTCGCGACCGACGAGAGCATGAACCGACTGTGCAGGAGGTCCTCCTTCACGACGTCGGCGAGGAGCGCGCCGAGCGCATCGCGGTCAGCAGCCTGGGAGAAATCGAACGGTTCCGTATCGGTGTCCTCACTGATCTGTCGATTGAGGTCCTCATAGGTGATCAGCTCCTGCCGGCGGGCAGTGTGGACCATGATGCTGCGGGCAGCCTCCATGACTATGGCCCGGTCCTCGTCAGTGCGTGCGTGCGGCATGCTGCCCCTTCCGTCGGCTTCCGAAAGCCTATCCGTCCCAGCTCCGACGATCTCCCGATGCCCAGGCAG
This sequence comes from Arthrobacter sp. TJ-263, assembly GCF_058269155.1. Taxonomy (NCBI): domain Bacteria; kingdom Bacillati; phylum Actinomycetota; class Actinomycetes; order Micrococcales; family Micrococcaceae; genus Arthrobacter; species Arthrobacter sp. TJ-263. Next base: position 178,937 of record NZ_JBZCNE010000001.1, read on the forward strand.
TCCGGGCGTGCCCGGGAACCACACGGCGACCGGTGGTTTCTGCTCCACCACGATATTTACACGATGCCGAGGCGCGGTGTATGGCTTGACCCATGAGGAGTCATCACGTGAGCCGGATCATCACGGCATCTCCGGAGGCTGTCTACGACGTCGCGTCGGACATCGGCAACCTGCCGAAGTGGGCCGCCGGCCTCGCGCAGTCGGAGGTGGTGCAGGACGGGCGGGATCTGTTCGTCGAGTCCCCGATGGGGCGGGTCCGTATCCAGTTCGTGGAACGGAACCGGTTCGGGGTGCTTGATCACGACGTCGTTCTGCCGTCCGGGACTGTCGTCACGAATCCGATGCGGGTGGTCTCCCACCCAGACGGTGCCGAAGTGCTCTTCACCGTTCGCCAGATCGAACTCAGCGATGCGGAGTTCGCGCGGGACGTCCGGATGGTCGAGGCCGATCTCGATCGTCTCGCAGCGCTGGTGAGCAACGGGGCACCCGCAGTTCCGGGCGGTAAGGGGGAGTAACCCACGTGCGGCCAGGGCGCCGGGCATCCAGCGTCTGGCCCGGTTGCCCGGGTGCGGAGGGGGATCGGCCTCCGGGCCGTAGCCGAACGGTAGGGTGACGCTGACAGAAGGGCTGCAATGTGTTCTCTTCACCATGAGGTGGATCGTCGGGTCGCCGAGCCGCTGGCCGCTTCGCTCGACCGCACCGGACATCTGGTCACCTCGGTCGTCCCGCCAGGCTATGAGCGCTACGTGCGCGTCCTCAACCCTGTCGCCATCGGTGACGGTTCGGTCATCAGGTGGTCGGACATCATGGAACGCAACGGCCTCGAACCAAGCCCCTGGATGCAGTGGGACGAGCTGAAAGCCCACCCTGACGCCGTTCTTCCCGCCGGCAACGCAGAACCTGCGATGGGTGATCCTCATCCAAGCCTTGCAGGAGCCCTGATCCGCGAGCTCCACGTGGACGAGGGCCGACACTACTTCGCGAGCTGGACCGGCTACGTCGAAGGAAGCGCTCCGCCGATCATCGAGTTCTCACCATCCCGACGGGAGATGGCGCTGTACTCGGGCGTCCTCATCGATGCCGAGGGCTCTGTGGTTGTACCGACTACGGACACGGGCCGCGTTCCCACGTACTGGTGGCCAGGAGATCTGCAGTGGTGCGTCGGCCAGGACCTGTACGCACGAAGCCTCATCGTCGGCTGCGACCTACCCACCGCCGGCAGAATCCTTGCGGCCGAAGACCTGGACTCCCACCTGATCCGCGAATCGGACATGGTTCCCTCCGAGGACTTCTGAACCTCATATGCCCCGTTTCGGGACGGGGGTCCTTCGCTGGGACAGAATCGCATCGTCGGCTAGAGGGCGGGCAGTGTCACAACCGCCTCACCGTACGTAAGAGTGACGTCCTGGGTCCTGTCGATCTCCGTGGGGGTACTGATGACGTGGGTCCGTGGTGCCATGTCGGCTGAGCACACCGTCGCCTCGTGGCGGTCGATGCCCACCTTCACGGTGTGAGGACCGACGACCTCGATCGATGAAGGGAAGGCGGGGCAACTCCCGCTGCCCACCAGGACGATCGCGAACGTGTCGCCGCCGTCGAGCCACCCAGCCCTCGGGAAGGGGTAGGCGGAGCCCGGGGAGCGGGGAGGTTGCTCTCCGATGATTGCTTCCGCGGGGAGTCCTCCCCGGATCTCGGACTCGGCGATCGACTGCTGCAGCGAGTCCGTCGCTTCGGGAGCGGGAGGTGACCCTGTGGTGCCGGGTTCTGCCGTGCATCCTCCGATCAGCAGGACGGTCGCGGCCACCACGCCCACAGCAAGTCGATCCCCCATGACACGAGACCAGGGTGCACCGGAGACATGTAGCCCAGGGCACTGGTCACGCGGTGTCCGGCGTCCACGCGCGTCGCCGGGATCCAGGTGGTCGAACCCTCGGCGGGGACAGCGACAGGAGCGCGGCGTCACGGAGCGTCCGGGCCCGACGACGCATCCAGGATGCGCGCCGCGCCCGACTCCGCGGCAAGCTGCTCGTCGGTCAGGGCCGCTCCGCGCAGGAAGCCGCTCCGGGCGAGCATCCCCCGGAGTTCACCGGCACCATAGGGGCGGGGCCATCGGCTGTGGGCAACCACATGGCAGGTGGGGCACAGCGGAACGAGGTCGACGAGCGGATCGACGGCGTAGTCGGCGTCGACGTACTCCGGCGGGGTGATGTGATGCATCTGGATCAGGTCACTGCCGTCGAGGCCGTACCTCTGTTCGAAGTCGAGGCCGCACGCATGGCAGGCGGAACCCCGGTGGGCGACGACCGTCCTCCGCACATCCGGGTCGTGCTCGAACCGGTTGACGTGCACCCGCTTGCCGGCCGCCGGCGGCAGGGAACCAGGGGCCGGATCGAGTGAGCCGGCGTCGGGGGTGAACGCCTCTCTCCAGGCCGTACGCAGCGCCGCCTCGTCCGTCCCCTCGATCACGATCGGTCTGCCGTCGGCGGCCAGGACGCCGGGTGCGAGTTCCACGAGCCGCGTCAAGGCCAGCTGATCGCCGTGGGGGAGGAGGGCGTCGAACTCGATCTGCGCCGGTGTCATCGGCTCATCCTCCGGCTCTGATTCGCCGACGGCAGCGAGGGTGCCGTGGCCGATGAGGCCCTGCGCGGCCGGGGGACCGGTGAGGATCACCAGCCACACGTCCATGCCGCGTGAGGGGGCGGTGGGCGGTGCGGCAGCGTGCGACGAGGCGAGGAGTGCGGGGAGGGTCCAGCGCTGCCGGACCACGCCGTCCCGGCGCACGGCATCGATGTCGGCTACGTACGGCCCGTCCCACTGGGGCTCATCCGGGTTCCAGGGAATGATCACTGCCACCATGGCACGAGTGTGACAGATACCCGCCCTCGCGGTTCAGCCTCGAAGCACCCATCTCTCGGCTTCCTCCCACTCGGTGAAGAAGCGAGCATCGGTGCGGGCCTTCACCAGGAACGCGGTGAGCACGAGGTCGACGGCGTCGGTCCCGAGCACGGCGACCCGGGCGGGGAACTCGTGGGAGAGGATCGCCGTCCTCGCCTCCCACGTGATCTCCTTCAGTTTCGTCACCTCCACCAGCAGCGGCAGGGTGGGCGAGCCGGACATGGCGATGGCGGATCCGACGCCGGAGATGTCGCTCCGATCGATGGCGATGCGTGGTGTCCAGCGCAGGTGGAGCATGTGCGGGAGGACGTCGAGCGAGAATCGGCCCGTCCTGCGGTCCGCCGCCCCTCGGGAGTCACACCGCTGCATCATGTTCGTATCCATTCGGCAGACCCCCGGAATCACAGCGTCACCGCGCGCGAGGTACTGCCGCCGAGTTTCGGGGTGTGGGCCACGCGGGCGGTCGGTCGCGCAGGCGCGCGGACTGGAGGATGTTCGACGCCGCCTGGGGCACGGATGGGTGAACAACCGAAGCAGGTGGCGTTGCGCCCGTCAGGGGAGCGGGGGCGTCACAGCTCCCACCGCGGCTGATCCTGCCAGAGCATCATGCCGTCGAAGCTGTTGATCACCTCGCGCACGCCCGGTGCGAGGACGGGAAGTCCGCCGTCGAGGGCGATCAGCGGTCCGTAGTGCCGCAACTCCGCCATCTCATTGGCGAAGTGGAGGGCGCGCGCGTGATCGGCCGTGAGGCCCACGCCGCCCGCCGCGACGGCTTCGAGAGCCGACTGGGCCCGGCCGAACAGGATGGCATGGGCGAGGTCGATCGCCGTCGTCTCGGGGTCCTGTTCCGCCTCGGTGGCCCAGCTCCGCAGCACAGGGTCTTCCTTGAAGCGCACGCTCGCCTGATCCCGTTCCACTGCCATGACGTCCCCGCTGATCGTTGGCTGTATCGAAGTCCAAGCGTCCCAGTCGCCGCCTCCACCGACAAGACCGGCCGATCCGAAATACGAAGTTGTTAGCCGCCCGTGATCTGTGCAGACTCCGCTCGTCCGTCGCGGTGGGTCGTGCCAGACTGGGACCATGCGCCCACATCCCCTGAAACCGCACGCGCGCTCCACCAGCCCGGACCGTGCCATGACCCCTGCCGGCGAGGAGCGTCATGTCGCCATGCGCCTCGACGACGCCTGGCTCCGATTCCAGACCCGGCGGGCGATCCGCCGTGGACGGGTGGAAACCGTCATCCCCTACACGGGTTACGGCTCGACGTCGTGGGTGCGCGTCCTGGCGCGCGTTGTCCTCAGCGATCCGAGGGACGCCGTCCCGGGGTCGGACGAGGGCCGCCTGAAGCCGCTGCAGGACGGCATGCGCGGCTGGCGCAACTTCACGAGCGCGCCGGTGGCGCACGCCGTCGTGCACGTCACCATCGGTGACACGGTGCACGACGTCGAGGCGGACCGCGGTGGCGTGGTGGACGCCCGGATCCCGGTGAACCTCGCCGCCGGGTGGCACAACATCACCCTCCAGACGGGCGGATCCAGGACGGCGGAGGCCCCCGTCAGGATCGTCGAGGGCGGGACGGAGTTCGGCGTCGTGTCCGACATCGACGACACCGTCATGGTGACGGCGCTGCCCCGACCGTTCCTCGCCGCGTGGAACACCTTCGTGCTGGACGAGCACGCGCGGACGCCCACCCCCGGCATGGCCGTGCTCTACGAGCGCATCGTGCGCACGATCCCGTCGGCTCCCGTCCTGTACCTCTCCACCGGGGCCTGGAACGTGGCGCCGACGCTGTCGCGGTTCCTCTCCCGGAACCTCTACCCGGCAGGGCCGAAGCTGCTCACCGACTGGGGGCCGACGCGCGACCGGTGGTTCCGCAGCGGGCAGGAGCACAAGCGGCTCTCCCTCGAGCGGCTGGCCGAGGAATTCCCCGAGATGAAATGGCTGCTCGTCGGCGACGACGGTCAGCACGACGAGGCGATCTACGCCGAATTCGCCCGCCGTCACCCCGAGAACGTGCGGGCCATCGCGATCCGGCAGCTGTCGGTGAGCGAGGCAGTGCTCGCAGGTGGCCGCTCGAAGACCGGCGTGCAGCCGACCCCGGGCATCCCGTGGATCTACGCCCCCGACGGCGCCGGCATGTCCGCCCGCCTTGAGGAGATGGGCATCATCGAGCACACGGTGCGTACCGCCGACGTGCCCGAGGAGGGCGACATCGCGGGGGAGTCGGACTGACCGGGCGGCGCCGCAGTTCGTCATGAAGGCCAGGAGTCTTGATGGCACCACCGCTCTGTCGTAGCGTGGGCGCCTAGCTACCGAAGGTAGCGGGTCAGCGACTTCCGCAAGGAAGTGTGGGTGCCTCCATGTGGGCCTGACATTCGTACGCAGTATCACGATGATTCGTCACCGTAATGTCCCTGCACCTTCTCCCGCCCTCCGCCGCAGCAGGCGGCGCGGTGGCACGTACGAAGAGGATCCCATGTCAGCACCCGCGTATCCGGCTCTCTCCTACGAGCTGTACCCACCGCGGAACCCCGTCGCGGAGGACTCCCTCTGGACGACCATCCGCCGCCTCGAGGACACGCAGCCCGATTTCGTCTCCGTGACGTACGGCGCAGCGGGACGCAACAGGGACGCCGCGTTCACCCTCCTGCGGCGCCTGCTCACGGAGACCACGCTGAAGCCGCTCGCCCATCTCACGTGCGTCGGGACCAGCCGTGAGGAGCTCACCGAGATCGTCGACCGGATGATCGGCGGCGGAGTGCGGGGCATCCTCGCGCTGCGCGGGGACATGCCGGATGGCTACGGACCCGACGAGGACGAGGTAGAGCACGCCGACGGGCTCGTCCGGCTCATCCGCGATGTCGAGGCCCGGCGGACCGCCCAGCTCGCGGCCGGCCGCATCTCGGTCGGCGTCGCGGCGTATGCGACACGCCACCCGGAATCGCCGAACCTGGAGCAGGACATCGAGGTACTGCTGGCGAAGGAGGCCGCCGGTGCCGACTTCGCGATCACCCAGGTGTTCTTCCAGCCCTCCGACTACTCGCGGCTCGTGACCCGTGCCCGCCGCGCCGGGGTCACGATCCCGATCATCCCCGGCGTCATGCCGCTGACGAGCACCCGTCGGCTGGAACGGCTGAGCGGCCTTGCGGGCGTCGACGTCGACGACGCCCTGTGGTCCCGGCTGGCAGCCGCCGGCTCCGACGGCGAGCGCCGTCGGGTGGGTGTCGCGGCCACCGTCGAACTCGCCCGGGCGGCACTGGACGACGGCGCACCCGGCCTCCACCTCTACACCTTCAACGAGCATGCCGCAGCCCTCGATGTCCTCGACGCGCTCGAGCTGGAACGACCGCCCCAGGCCGGACTGGCCGCATCCCTCTAGCCCGGCGTCCCCGTACCCCGCCCCTCCGCCGCCACCAGGAGACCGACGTGCCCACACCGTTCCCGCACAGCACCGTCCTCGGCTACCCGCGCATCGGACCGCGTCGCGAGCTGAAGAAGGCCCTCGAGGCGTACTGGTCCGGGCAGACCGACCGGGAGTCCCTCGAGGGTGAGGCGCGGCGCATCCGCGCGTCGACCTACGCACGCCTGACGGAGCTCGGGCTCAACCCGCACGACTGCTCCATCCCGGCGTCGTTCTCGCTCTACGACCAGGTGCTGGACACCGCCGTCGTGCTCGGTGCCGTGCCGGAGCGGTTCGCGGACCTGCCGGACGACGACGGTGCCCTGGACCTCGACGCCTACTTCACCCTCGCGCGGGGCGACGCGACGCGCCCACCGCTCGAGATGACGAAATGGTTCGACACCAACTACCACTACCTCGTGCCGGAGATCGGGACGGCCACGCCCTTCACCCTGTCCCCGGGGACCGTGCTGCGGGACGTCGACGAGGCGGCCGGGGCCGGATACCGGATCCGGCCCACGCTGATCGGCCCGGTGACGTTCCTGCTGCTGAGCAAGGCGGACGACGGCGAGGACCCCGCCTTCATCCCGCTGGACCGGCTCCACGACGTGCTGCCCCTGTACCGGGAGCTCCTGCGCCGGTTGGCGGACCGGGGCGTGCGCTGGGTGCAGTTCGACGAGCCCGGCCTCGTCGCGGACACGGTGGTGCCCGAGAAGCGGATCGAGGCGGCCGTCCGGGACGCGTACGGTCACCTCACGGACGGCGCGGACCGGCCGGCGCTCTTCGTCGCCGCCCCCTACGGCTCCCTCGGGACCCGGCTCGCACCCCTCGCCGCCGCCGGGGTCGACGCCGTGCACCTCGACCTCGTCAAGGGTGCCGTCCCCCCGGCCGAGGACATCGGCCTGCTGCGTGGCAGGACGCTCGTGGCGGGCGTGGTCGACGGCCACAACGTCTGGAAGGCCGACCTCGCCGCGGCGTGCGGAGTGCTCGACGCCCTGAGGAACGACGGCGTCGCCCTGTCCGTCACGACCTCGACCTCCCTCCAGCACGTACCGCACGACGCCGGCATCGAGCAGGCGCTGGACCCGCAGCTACGCTCGTGGCTGGCCTTCGCCGACCAGAAGATCCAGGAGGTCGCCCTCCTGGCAGGGCACGTCGCGCACCCGGGCAGCATCGACGGCGAGATCGCGGCCGCCGCCCGGGTCCTCGCCGGGAGGCGGACCGCGCCCGGCGTCGAGGTCCCGGCCGTCCGCGCGCGGACCGCGGCCCTCACGCCGTCGGACTTCGTCCGGGGCGACGTCGGGGAGCGGCGCACGGCGCAGCAGGCCGCGCTGGACCTGCCGGTCCTGCCGACGACGACGATCGGCTCCTTCCCGCAGACCGCGGAGATCCGCTCGGCGCGGGCACAGGCCGCACGGGGGGCGTTGTCGGGGGAGCAGTACGAGGCTGCCCTGCAGGACGAGATCCGGCGCGTCGTGACCCTGCAGGAGGACCTGGGCTTCGACGTGCTGGTGCACGGGGAGGCCGAGCGCAACGACATGGTGCAGTACTTCGCCGAGCACCTGGACGGCTTCGACGTCACCCGGCACGGCTGGGTGCAGTCCTACGGCTCACGGTGCACGCGCCCGTCACTGCTCTGGGGGGACGTCAGCCGGCCCGCGCCCGTCACCGTGCCCTGGACGGCCTTCGCGCAGTCCCTCACCGACAGGCCGGTCAAGGGCATGCTGACCGGACCGGTGACCATCCTCGCGTGGTCCTTCGTCCGCAACGACCAGCCGCTCGCCGACACCGCGAACCAGGTGGCGCTCGCGCTCCGCGACGAGGTGGAGGACCTCGAGCGGGCCGGGACCCGCATCATCCAGGTCGACGAGCCGGCACTGCGCGAACTGCTCCCCCTCCGCAAGGCGGACCAGGCTGCGTACCTCGCGTGGTCGGTACGTGCCTTCACCCTGGCGACGGCCTCCGCGGCACCGGCTACGCAGATCCACACGCATCTGTGTTACTCGGAGTTCGGCAGCGTCCTGGCGGCCATCGACGGGCTGGACGCCGACGTGACCTCGCTCGAGGCCGCGCGCTCGCGGATGGAGGTGGTGCACGATCTCGAGGAGCACGGGTTCGGGCGGGGTGTGGGGCCGGGGGTCTACGACATCCACTCGCCGCGCGTGCCGTCGGTCGAGGAGATCCGGGCCCTCCTGGAGCGCGCCGTCCGGCATGTGCCGGCGGCGCAGCTGTGGGTGAACCCCGACTGCGGGCTCAAGACGCGCGGGTATCGGGAGACGGAGGAGTCACTGCGGAACCTGGTCGAGGCCGCGCGGGCTGTGCGGGCGTCCGTGGAGGCTCCGGCCGGTTAGGTGCGGTCCGACGTCGTGTGCCGGGGCGCGATGCTCTGGCTGCGGAGGATCTCGGCCAGGTGGTCCAGGAAGAGCCGCACCCGGGCGTCGTCGGCATCACCGGTGCGGAGCGCGAAGATGCTGCGGGCGAGCCTGATCTCGGGCACGTCCAGTGCCACGATGCCCTCGGGCCGGTTGACCATCGCGAGCTCCGGTACGAGGGCGGCCCCCAGGCCCGCCGCGGTGAGTTCGAGGCTGGCGTTGAAGTCGTCGCAGTACGCGCTGATGCGCGGGTGGAGGTTGCAGCTGGCGAAGAGCCGTTCGATCACCGTGGCGTCCGCCGTGCCGGGGTGGTGCATGATCCACGGCATGTCGGCCAGCTGGTCGGCGCTGACCCGGGCTCCGCTACGGATGCCCCAGCTCGCGGGCAGGATGACACGGAAGTCGTCGTCGCCGATCCACTGGCGGCTGAGGGTCGACGGCCAGGCGAGCCCCGCCTGGCCCACCTGGTAGACGAGCGCGAGGTCGAGGTCCCCTCCCGTACGCAGCCCCTGGATGGCATGGGCGGGCTCCCCGACGAACAGGCGCAGCGACACCCCGAGGCGCTGCCACTCGGGCATGCGGAGGAGCCTCGGCAGCGTGAACGTGGCCAGGCTGGGGAAGATGCCGAGCCGGAGCTCGTGCGCCGGGCCCGACCCGGCGCGGGCGGTCGAGGCGAGCAGCGCGTCGATGTCCGTGAGGACCTTCGCCGCGTGCCGGGACATGGCGACGGCGGCGTCGGTGGGGACGGCGCTGCGGGCCGAGCGGGTGAACAGGGCGACACCGGTGTCGCGTTCCAGTGCGGACATCTGCTGTGACACCGCCGACGCCGTGTAGCCGAGGCTGGTGGCCGCACCGCTGAAGGATCCGTGGCGGATCACCTCGAGCAGCGTCCGCAGGTGGATCGGGTTGACCATCCAGCACTCTCCATCCCGTGGTCCGGACCGGGCCGTAGCCGGCACGGGTCCTGTCGAGCTTACCCGCGAGCCTCCGATGGGGACGGGCGCCGCGGGCCGGAGCCCCTGTGGTTCATTGCGCAGATATGGCGGGTGTCCGACGGCGGAACCCGCCACTGGTGCGCACCCACCGGGTGCTCGAGAGGGAGGGGCGCAGCGAGGACCGCGACACGCCGGGAGGAACGCGACACGAAGTTTTTCTGCCTGTGCGGAAGTCCTCCACAGAGCTGTGGACGACGCCCCCGCGAGGCCGCGGATCGGCTGATTCCCGGGGTTCCGCTGGGCGCTGATCTGTGGACATCGTGTGGACTACGACCCCTCCGAATGACATACTTGTAATACATCATCTAGGGGTTGGCACCACGGGCCTGCACTAGATGTAGTATCGAAGGACAGAAACAGCCGCTGGACGGCATGGGTTTGCCAGACGCGGGAATCCCCGGATTTCTTCCCCTTCCGGGGTCGCGCGCCGCTCATGACGCGGCAGCTGTTTCATCGATGAATCTCGTATCAGTAGTAGAGAAAAGGGGACCAGGACATGACCGTCACGGTGTACACGAAGCCGGCTTGCGTACAGTGCAACGCCACCTATCGCGCTCTGGACAAGAAGGGCATCGCCTACCAGAGCGTCGACATCTCGCAGGACCCGGCCGCCCTCGAGCGCGTGCGCTCCATGGGGTACATGCAGGCCCCGGTGGTCATCACGGACAACGACCACTGGTCCGGCTTCCGCCCCGACAAGATCAACCTGCTGGCCGATGCCGCCGTCAGCTCGGTAGCCTGACCGGTCCCTTCGGGGATCGCCGGCGAGGCATCCTGAGATGGTCACCATCGCGGACAACCGAGCCGCCCCCGCTGAACCGGCTGCTGCCGGGGACGCCGAGGGACCCCTCACCGATGCGCCGCTGATCTACTTCTCGTCCGTCTCGGACAACACCCACCGCTTCGTGAAGAAGCTGGGGGTCCGGGCCGCCCGCATGCCGCTGCTCACCAAGGAGCCCACGCTGCGGGCAGCCCGGCCGTACGTCCTGGTCCTTCCCACCTACGGCGGGACCACCGGCAATGGTGCGGTACCCCGCCAGGTCGTGAAGTTCCTGAACAACCAGCAGAACCGCAGCCTCCTGAGGGGGGTGATCGGGGCCGGTAACACCAATTTCGGTGAGACCTACTGCCTTGCCGCCGACATCGTCGCCGCCAAGTGCAACGTCCCCGTTCTCTACAGATTTGAAGTCATGGGCACGTCCGAGGACGTGGACCGGGTAACCAAAGGATTGGAAGAGTTTTGGACATGAGTGTTGCAGAGACAGAGGCGGGTGCTCCCGCAGCCGCAGTGGACCGCTTCAAGGACATGGGCTATCACGAGCTGAACGCCATGCTCAACCTGTACGGGCCGAACGGCGAGATCCAGTTCGACGCCGATCGCGAGGCTGCGCACCAGTACTTCCTGCAGCACGTGAACAACAACACGGTCTTCTTCCACGACCTCGAGGAGAAGCTCGACTACCTCGTGAAGAACGAGTACTACGAGCGCGAGACGCTCCACCAGTACACGATGAACTTCATCCGCGACCTCTTCAAGCGTGCGTACGCGAAGAAGTTCCGCTTCGAGACCTTCCTCGGCGCCTTCAAGTACTACACCTCGTACACACTGAAGACGTTCGACGGCAAGCGGTACCTCGAGCGCTACGAGGACCGCGTGTGCATGGTCGCCCTGCACCTGGCCCGCGGCAACGAGGCCCTCGCCGAGCAGATGGTTGACGAGATCATCGACGGACGCTTCCAGCCCGCCACCCCCACGTTCCTCAACGCCGGCAAGCGCCAGCGCGGCGAGCTCGTCTCCTGCTTCCTCCTGCGCATCGAGGACAACATGGAGTCGATCGGCCGGTCCATCAACTCGGCCTTGCAGCTCTCCAAGCGCGGCGGCGGCGTCGCGTTCGCCCTCACCAACATCCGCGAGGTCGGCGCGCCGATCAAGCAGATCGAGAACCAGTCCTCCGGCGTCATCCCCGTGATGAAGCTCCTCGAGGACAGCTTCTCCTACGCCAACCAGCTCGGTGCCCGCCAGGGCGCCGGCGCGGTGTACCTGCACGCCCACCACCCGGACATCAACCGCTTCCTCGACACCAAGCGTGAGAACGCGGACGAGAAGATCCGCATCAAGACGCTGTCCCTCGGCGTCGTGGTCCCCGACATCACCTTCGAGCTCGCCAAGCGCGACGAGGACATGTACCTGTTCTCGCCGTACGACGTCGAGAAGGTCTACGGCATGCCGTTCTCCGACATCTCGGTCACCGAGAAGTACTACGAGATGGTGGACGACGCCCGGATCAAGAAGACCAAGATCAAGGCCCGCGAGTTCTTCCAGACCCTCGCGGAGATCCAGTTCGAGTCCGGCTACCCGTACATCATGTTCGAGGACACCGTGAACCGGGCCAACCCGATCGACGGCAAGATCATCATGTCCAACCTGTGCTCCGAGATCCTCCAGGTCTCCGAGCCCACCACGTACAACGAGGACCTGTCCTACGACCAGGTGGGCAAGGACATCTCCTGCAACCTGGGGTCGCTGAACATCGCGAAGACCATGGACTCGCCCGATTTCGGCCGGACCATCGAGACCGCGATCCGCACCCTCTCGGCCGTTTCGGACATGAGCCACATCGGTTCGGTGCCCTCGATCGCCAAGGGCAACGACGCCTCGCACGCCATCGGCCTCGGCCAGATGAACCTGCACGGCTACCTGGCCCGTGAGCGCGTCCACTACGGTTCGGAGGAGGGCCTGGACTTCACGAACATCTACTTCTACTCCGTGGTGTACCACTGCATCCGGGCGTCGAACCTGATGGCCATCGAGACCGGGCGTGCGTTCGCCGGCTTCGAGAAGTCCAAGTACGCCAGCGGCGAGTTCTTCGACAAGTACACCGATCAGGTGTGGGAGCCGGCGACGCCGCGCGTGCGTGAGCTGTTCGCCGACGTGCGCATCCCCACGCAGGAGGATTGGCGTGCGCTGAAGGCCTCGGTCATGGAGCACGGCATCTACAACCAGAACCTGCAGGCCGTCCCGCCGACCGGCTCGATCTCGTACATCAACAACTCGACGTCCTCCATCCACCCGGTGGCGTCGAAGATCGAGATCCGCAAGGAAGGCAAGCTGGGCCGCGTGTACTACCCGGCGCCGTACCTCACCAACGACAACCTGGAGTACTACCAGGACGCGTACGAGATCGGCTACGAGAAGATCATCGACACCTACGCCGCTGCCACCCAGCACGTGGACCAGGGCCTGTCCCTGACGCTGTTCTTCAAGGACACCGCCACCACGCGTGAGATCAACAAGTCGCAGATCTACGCCTGGCGCAAGGGCATCAAGACCGTCTACTACATCCGTCTCCGCCAGCTCGCGCTGGAAGGGACCGAGGTAGAGGGCTGCGTCAGTTGCATGCTCTAGGCAACTGAATTGGCCAGGCCGGGCGGTATGCCCGGCCTGGCTTCCGGCACACCAGGCAGTACCCACGCAGACAAGGAAGACACCATGAGCGAGAAGCTGAAGCTCGTAGACCAGGTCCAGGCCATCAACTGGAACCGTATCCAGGACGACAAGGACGTGGATGTCTGGAACCGCCTGGTGAACAACTTCTGGCTGCCCGAGAAGGTGCCGCTGTCCAACGACGTGCAGTCGTGGGCCACCCTGACGCCGGAGGAGCAGCAGCTCACCATGCGCGTCTTCACCGGCCTCACCCTGCTCGACACCGTGCAGGCGACGGTCGGCGCGGTCAGCCTCATCCCGGATGCCCTGACCCCGCACGAGGAGGCCGTCCTCACGAACATCGCGTTCATGGAGTCGGTGCACGCCAAGAGCTACTCCTCGATCTTCTCCACGCTGGCCTCCACCAAGGAGATCGACGAGGCGTTCCGCTGGTCCACGGAGAACGTGAACCTGCAGCGCAAGGCGCACATCGTCACGGACTACTACCGCGGCGACGATCCCCTGAAGCGCAAGGTGGCCTCGACGCTGCTCGAGTCCTTCCTGTTCTATTCCGGCTTCTACCTGCCGATGTACTGGTCCTCGCGCGCCAAGCTCACGAACACGGCGGACCTCATCCGCCTCATCATCCGTGACGAGGCCGTGCACGGGTACTACATCGGCTACAAGTACCAGCGCGGGCTGGAGAGCGCGACGCCGGAGCGCCGCCAGGAGCTCAAGGACTACACGTTCGAGCTGCTGTTCGAGCTGTACGAGAACGAGGTCCAGTACACGCACGATCTCTACGATTCCGTCGGCCTGGCCGAGGACGTCAAGAAGTTCCTGCACTACAACGCCAACAAGGCGCTCATGAACCTGGGCTACGAAGCGATGTTCCCGTCCTCCGTGACCGATGTGAACCCGGCGATCCTCTCGGCGTTGTCCCCGAACGCCGACGAGAACCATGACTTCTTCTCGGGCTCGGGCTCCTCGTACGTGATCGGCAAGGCCGTGAACACCGAGGACGAGGACTGGGACTTCTAGGTCTCTGTGACGTGAACCTATAGTTGCGACTATTGCGAAGTTTGCGCGACTTTTGAACACCTACTCGCGACATAGTCGTGACTATCTGTGGGACGTCATCCAACCTGAGTGTGAGGTCTCGATTTATCTGAGCAGTATTGCCCTTTTCTGAGCATCGCTTAGACAGGACCGCACGGTAGGTGAACGGCTTCCTGGGAGTCGGACTGCGAAGTTCAGTCTCGACTCCCGGGGAGCAGTTTAATGGATACGCGTAGTTTGTTGTCGGTGGATCAGCGTGAGGCGGCTGTAGCGGGATTTGAGAAGGGCATCGCGGATATGGGAGTTTCGACATCGCTGGGTGTGGCTCATCAGCCGGTCGGGCGTTTGTATCAGCGGTGAAAGATCTATGGTCGAAGAGCGCCCGTGACCAAGCCGACGAAGCAGGTCTACTCGTTCAAGGTCAAGCGCGGATTCCCAGAGCTTCACGATCGCCGGATACCGTTCGCCCCACTCGACGGTGAACTCTTGGAAGCGGTCCTTCGCAGCCTGCTCGCTCGAACCCGTGTAGACGGGCTTGATTGCCGTGACGATGCCGTCGCGGTCTTGCCGACCCGCGTACCGGAAGCTGTTGTGGATCAGGCGCACGATGCACTGCTGCACCACGGTCCGCTGCCAGGTCGCGGGAATCGCTTCGGGAGGCCTTTCAACCCGTCGCAGACCGCGATGAGCACGTCCTCGGCGCCCCGGTTCTTCAGCTCGGAGAAAACTTGCAGCCAAAAGCGGGCGCCTTCACCCCCGTCGCCGGCCCAGATGCCTGGGATGTCGCGTTCCCCGTTCGCGGTGACGCCCAAGACAGGCGTCGATCGGGGTGTTGCGTACCTGCCCGTCGCGGACCAACACCCATGAGCGCTGGGGGTACCTCCCACGAAGTGGGGGACGACGAACAGGACCGGGTAGAGCGGGTCCAGCGGGCGGCCGGACCACTCCGCCAGCTCACCGGCGACCCTCTCCGTGATCTTCGCTGATCGTGTCCTTGGAGACCCTCGCCCTATAGACCTCCTCGAAATGCGCTGCGATCTCTCCGGTCATCAGTCCGCGGGCGGACAGGAAGAGCACGATCTGATCGATCCCGCCCAGGAGCCGTTTCCGCTTGGGCACGATCACTGGCTCGAACGACCCGTCCCGATCCCGCGGCACCTCGATCTCGACCAGACCGATCTCTGTCAGCGCGATCTTCATTCGGGCGCCATTGTGCATGTTCTCCGCGATCGGCGCCTGCCCGTGCTCATGCCCGAGATGCTCGGTCAGCTCGGCTTCCAGAGCGGTTTTCAGGACGTTCCTGGTCAGCTGGTTCAGTGGCCCGCCGGGTCCGACGAGGCTTACGTCCTGCTCCTTGGCGTGGGCGAGTAGCCGTTCGGCAAGGTCCAACAGAAACGATGAGCTTTCCTGTCGCGGGATCGATCATCACCCTCTGATACCTCGGTCGTGAAGTCGTTTACGGCCATCTCTTCTCGGATCAGGCCGGACCCTTACACACCGTTTTTCTTACAGTCCCCCCAAGTTCAGATATCCGGCGGGGTTTCTTCGTGGTGTGGCGGCTTTTTTACCAGCGCGCTGCTTTAGAGGTCGTGGACCCCGATGGAGTCGACACCGTGCCTGACGACGCAGGAACGCCACGGGCTTTCGAGGGCCTGATCGGCTTCGCGGTAATGTATCGCATGCGGGTCGAGGGTCTGGTGCGCAGCTGGCCGGCTTCATGATCAGGAACTCGGCTGGATTCCTGCTGCGCGTTCTGCCGAGGGGCTGACGGCAGCTTCACTGCCGCGAGTTTCTTCACGGTGTCGGAAGTCGTGCGACCGAGCTGCTTGTCGAGGATGACCTTGATCTGGGCAGCGAAAATCTCTCCGCGCAGGGCTTCGAGCAGCTCGTCCTTGGTGCGCTTGCGATCGGTCATCATTCCTCCTTTGTACGTTCATTGTCTCCCGGTGCGGGTGAATCGTCTATGAGGCCCCCGATCGAGGACTGCTCCTCATCCGTCAGGCCACCGGCTGCGGCAATCTCCCTGACCAGCTGCTGGATATTGTCGTCGTCCATATGGGTCTCCGACTTCTTCCAAATGGCGTCGAGCACCTTCTTGTCGTCCTTGCTGGCCATCCTGCTCTCCAGCAGGCGTTTCACCATCTCCCGGCCGTAGGCGACCATCTTGGGATTCTCCGACGTAGTCGCGTCCAGCGCCCACTGGGTGCGCTTCCACCACTCACTTCGGTCGTCGGACTCGCGCCTCTGTCGCAGGGTGCGCCAGGCGACCCCTGCGATCAGGAACGCAGCAACAAGTGCCGAGAACGGCGCGAAGGCGGCGATGATCTCCCAGGCAGCCGGCTCTCCCGGTGCCAGGCTGTTCAGAGCTGCGACGACCTGGTCAGCGATGTCCTGGATCTCGTCGTCGGTCATCGGCACACCGCAGTCGGATCGCGGTCCATAGGTGTCTCGCTCTCGTAGGTCTCACTGAAGTCTTCCATAGGAGATCCCGGAACCGGCTCCGCCGGTTCGCGTCGACGTCGCGACGCGATCACCACCAGCGCAAAGTAAAGCTCACTGCCGCGGCGCCGAGCTTCGAACGTGCCGGGAAGGTATGGTTGCCCTCACCGCGAAGGGGAGCGAATGACAGACAGCGAGCCGAAAATTCGGCGGCAATTCCGGGTTCAAAAAGATGACGGTCAGTTCTGGAACATGAACTACACCAACGCCGGACTGCGTTGGGAACGAGTAGACACCGGTTTTGATAATCCCGTTCCAAATGCGGGCATCTTTCCTCCGCCTAGGGGATCAACGAGCGCTGCGTCGATTATCAGCGAGGTAGCCAACACAGCGACGAACATCGGCATGTGGTGGGAGACCCGGCAGCAGCGCCTTCTCAATGAGGCAATGAACGACGAGACGCGAAGACTGCCTTGGCTGGCGGAGATGATTGCGCGGTGGGGCGATGCTCACCGCGACGGCGATCAGCTGGACCTACGAGTCTCAGAGTATCTGGCGCGCGAGACCCGAGAGATGATGGACGCAATTGTCGCGAACAAGCGCGTCGCGTTGCCGCAGTCTGTACTGTACGAGCTCGAGATGATTCAAGACACGCTTCGTTCGTTCCGTTCGCTGATAGTCAGTCAATTTGAGGCCCTGTCATGTTCCACTCGAATCGATCTCAATGGGGCGGTACGAAGCGCACTGCCTAATGGTCGGCTCGATATGGACTTCATTCATTCTCTCGGTCAGGACCCCGCAGTGGAATGGGCCGAGCGAGTGCGAACCAAGACGACTGGAGAATTCGAGCTGGAACTGACTCAGGCCCTACGTCACCCGCCTACATTTTTCTCACGTGTGTTTCCCAGCAGCACACAGGGCACTCCGTCCACGACTGAGCAGGAGAAGAACCTTCGCGTCGTGGATCGTCTCGTCGGCCTTCTTGCACCCGCACTCCCACGACTCTTGGCGACGGACCCCCGATCAGACGGATCTGACAGACGAGACGCCTTCCGCGAACTGTCGCTTTTTCCGGCCGAAGTTGCAAGAGTGAAAGCCCTCAACTCAGCTTGGCTTATTACTAGTGCGATCGTAGAAGCGAATTCCGACAGTCGCATGCATGTGCAGGCGAGCGGCCGGGGAATACAGGTAGAGCTAGCGCCGGCGCATCCTATGCAACAAATTTCGTCTATCTGAAAGGCGAGAGACCACTAAACAGCGTTGGGATAGTCTTCTGCACAGATGCCCAGAACATCAGACTGACCGTCAACTTCTATGGGCACCTGGTGCTCGAAGAGCACGGAGAGATGGCCGAGATAGCGAGCGCGAGTTTTCTGTAGACGAATCAGGGTTTGATCCCATTGCTCGACTGAGCACATGTCGGATAGTGACATGGCTCGCTTGTCGCATTCGTCGTGCTAATGTTTCTCGACTGCAACTAGAGCAGTCATCAGGAGTCTGAGCAGTTCGCCTGCTCAGCGTGGTCTCGCAGCAGGATGGAATTAGGGGAAGATGAACAAGAGGGTCAGGTGGGCTGGGATCAGCGTGCTCGCGGCAGGTTTGTTTGCTGGTGGTATCGGAATGGGTAACGCGGTCGCTGACCCCACCGTCAGCGAGGAATACGTTGCAGTTGTAGCAGACAAGGACGCTAAGCAGGCCACGATCGAAGAAAAGGATGCCTACGTGGACTCCCTTCAGACTCGGCAGAAGGAGCTGGAGGCGCAGTTAGATCAGGCTCGAGCGCGGGAAAGTGGTTTGGAGACTCAGGAAAACTCGGTCAAGGAACGGGAAACGGCAGTCGGAGAAGCCGAAGCCGCCGTAAAGAAGCGCGAGGACGCAGTCAAGGGCGCAGAGGCCCGTAAGGCTGCCACATCAATCAGCGAAGGAACGTGGACAGTCGGCAGAAACGTCGAGCCTGGGACGTACACGACAAGCGCTCCTGTCACCGGCCGTTGCTACTGGGGGATTTACGTGTCTGGGACTAATGGCGACGATATCGTAGCCAATGACAACGTAAACGGTGGCCAGCCCACCGTGACGCTGCAGGTTGGTCAGGACTTCAAAACCGCCCGTTGCGGTTCGTGGTCGAAGATCGGTTAACCGTCCAATGAGGAACCGTGCAGCTTCACGCTTGGGCGGTCTTCCTTGTCCGAACTCGAGGCGTGTCCTCTGCACAAATAAACCGTCGTGGAGTTCCCGCTCCGATCAAGGCAATACTAACAAGCGCGAGGGGACTCAGCGGGGATGTAACCGAACCCTGGAGAACAGGTACAACCCCAGGTCCCGCGGCCAATTAATTCAATTGTGCGTCGGCGGCTACACACAAGTCAACCCTTATCCTTATAGGGCCAGCCTTCTTGCTGTGCGAGTTTGCGAAGGAAGGATCGCCTGATGGACCATTCCCCACCTGGTCGAGGCGGGATCTGCCAGGCTTGATGTTCCATCAGGTCATTGGAGTCGCGAAGAGTCCGCAACTTGGCGCGCAGTGTTCGGTCACTCCTACCGACGGTCGCGGCAGCTTCCACTGCATCGAGAATATCTTTCATGCACCGATTCTGTCAGCACGCAGGCGAACGCTCAACGGGCCTCTTCAATCTGGCTTGCCGTGAAGCTCTCGCCCGCACGGATCACCACGGGTGAGTGGTTGAGGAGCTACTCGATTAGGCCACGCCGAACAGTGAGACCATGGGCACACCCGACCCGGAACCAGGATCTCCAGCGTCCCCGGTCGACGGATACTCCCACACGTATGCCTCCATCACGCTTTCGCTCGTTGATGCTCCGCACCAATGCGAGATCTCCATGATCGAGAATCGATGCACCGGGCTGGGTTCGCCAGGATTCGATGATGGTTCTTTTGCGGTGCCGTGCATGCTCAGAGTGGGATGATGACCTTGTGGCCACAGACAGCACGGACGGTTCTCCTCATGTGATCCGATGCGAGCACTGGTGCGAAGAGCTTCGTCGCTTCCATGGGTGGTACCCCCACGAAGGCCCCCACGCGTGCGATTGGGGGAACCACGATGGCGAGTGTCCGTACTGGGCGAGCGTTGGTGGGCGGCCGGACTCCTAAACGCAGCCTGACAGGAGCAAAGCTGCTGCGATCATGGGAGCCCGGTGGCTTTCTAATCGACCAGGTACCGGCGTCATCGCTTGGTGCCGTCGGTCGTCGCACAACCGTTGACCGCTCGAACTGCCGGGACGGCAAAGAGGCCGGTCGCCTCTCGACGACCGGCCTCCTCCTAGAATTCCTTCATGCCCGTCACGCCGCGATCGTTGTCGGTGTCGACCCGCGATGGATACTGTCTTGAACTCTTCGGGAAGGGGAGTTAGTGGGCGGCGTTGTAGGCGTCGATGATGGACTGGGAGATCCGGCCTCGGGCGCTGGTGCTGTGCCCGTTTTCCTGCGCCCACTGACGGATCCGCTGCGTATCCTCACGCTTCGACTTACCCGAGCCAGACCCCGAGGGCGCGGCGGACTTGCCACCCTGTCCGCGCCGAGTGCTGGCTTTGCGGGCCTTGTCCACGTATTCGGAGAGGGTGGCGCGGAGTGTCTGGGCATTCTCGGTGGTCAGGTCGATCTCGTACTCGGTGCCGTCGACGCCGAAGCGGACGGTTTCTTGGGCAATCTCTCCGGTGAGGTCATCGACGAGTTCGACCTGTACACGCTGTGCCATTATCGGGTTGCTCCTAAATATTGTGGACTTGAATTGCTGAACCCCATTCGTCGACCCTATCGCGAACAAATATGTTCTGCACATCCACCTATTACTCGAAAACGCCGGGGCATTACTCGTCCGGGGGCCGAGTCGGTTCGTCGGCTTGCCACCGCATGAATCAGCGGGCGCACTCCAGTACTCCTCTCAGTGTTCCGATTAGTGCTCGTGCAGGTATTCATCGCCGGTTTTTGTGCTGCGGGTCACGTCAAAGGGAGTGGGATTTTCGGAGCATCGACCGGAGTGATCGTCCATGGTGAAGTGTTCCGTAGGATCAGGTTTTATGGACCTGGGTGCCGGCGGTCAGCCGAGAGTGAAGCGTGCGCGTCGTGGGGATGTGCTTGCCTTGAGTTGGAGCACGTCGTTGGCCCTGAGTCGGGGGAAAGGGGCGCGGGTTCGCTGGTGGGGGGCGTTGCCGGGCTGTGCTGATGCTGCCGATTCTCGGTCTTGTCTTCCTCATGTACATCCCCGCAGGGGACGTGGTTACCACCCCGTCGCGTGATGCCGTGATCTTCTTGACGGAGGCCAGGAACCCGAAGAAGGCCCTGCAGCGTGCCGGATCCATGATCCTGGTGTGCCTGGGTTTCTTGGTTGCGTTTGTTCTCTGGCTGGTCGCTCTGACGGCTCTAGGTGATCTCGTGCAACCGTGGGTTGCCGTGCTGTGGCCGCTCTGGTGCGTGGCCGGGCTCTTGTGCCTGGCCCCGTCGGCCGGGGGAAGTTTGTCTTCCGTGATGGAGGCGCTGATGACGCGTCCGAGAGGGGCCTATTGGGTGGCGCAAGCCCTCGCGTCCGCACCCGGTGCGCAGTGGCGGGGCCTGGACTTCGCGAAGATCGCGATCGAGACCTTCGTCCCCGTCGGGGCCCCGGTTATTGCCACCGCGGCGTCGGAGAAGATCGCGGTGATTTACGAGCGGTTTGGCTTCGTGCGACACAAACCCGGCAGCCTGAACCTGACCCGGAGAAGGTAACCCGGTGACCGGCCGGATACTGTCTGGAACGGTCAGCACCGGGTGCCAGGATGACTCCGGCCCTGGTGCAATGCTGTATTTGCCGCGCTCCGACGAAGTTCGTTGATGAGGGTCGGCCGCTGCGCGCGGGCTGGGTGTACTGGACGATTACCGTCGACGTCGGCCGCTACTACCGCCCGGAGCACTAGCATCGCGCCTCAGGCCGGGATGCTAGTGAGCTACGCTGCGCTGCATGCCGAGTAGGGGAGTGAGGGGGCGGCAGGGTGACTGTGACAGGGAGGATCTGTCGCCCCCCGTTAGCGCCGGCGTGTCATCCTGTGGGCATGGTTGATCTTCAACTGCGAGCACTGGAGGCCGAAGCCAGGCGTGTGCCCGACCCAGGCGGGCCCCTGAGCAACTACTCGGACGCGCTGGAAGCGTGGGCTGCCACGCACCCCGAGCTGCCCTATAGAAGGCTGAAGCCCATCATCGACCGCTTGATGTGGGAGCACCGATAGATCTCGCAGGCATCGAAGGTGCCGGTAGTTTGAGAGACGACCCAGGCCCTACTGCGCCTCAACAGATGTCCTTGTCACGAGGGAACCCCGGAGACGGAACCATGTAATGCGGTTTTCGTCTCCACCGCTTTATGGCGTCGATTAGGGCCGTCGATCAGCAGCGTGGTGTGTGGCGGCTGGGATGCTGGGTAGATGACAGACCAACCCCCGGACGAGGGGCAGTCCAGGCCGCTGCGGTTCCTGACCCTGCAGCAGGTCGCCGAGGAGCTGAACACCACCCCGAGCACCATCCGAGGGCTCATCGCCTCAGGGGAGTTGCCGGCCATCCAGATCGGCAGCCGGGGCCAGTGGCGCATCGAACGCACCCAGCTCGAGGACTACATCGCCGGCGCCTACACCAGGGCCCGCACCGACCTGGCCAAGGGCGAGGTGTAGGGATGGATGCTGCGCAGATCGAGGCGTTGCGTGCCGAAGCAGCCGCGATACCGGACCCGGGCGGACCACTCCTCGGCGCGTACGCTGACGCGCTGAACACCTGGGCTGCTTCTCACCCCGAGGCGGACCGCAGCGTGTTGACGAGCATCATCATCCGGCAGCTCAGGATCCATATGTAGGCGGCAACGCCTCGACCTACGCTGGACGGTCGTCCTTTTCGACAGTTGCCGGCGTGACCGCGTTCAGCCACACCCAGCCCTCGCGCTGGATGTGGATGAGGGGTTTGAGGAATCGGATTTTCACGGCGGTGTGCGTGTAGGAGACGGCGTGAGCCTGGATGCGGAAGGCTTTAGAGGGGTACCGGATCCACGCATACACCCTGCGCGGTTCCGGGAAATCGGTGGCAGGAGTGTTCTCGAGGTCGAGTTCGGCCGCGGTGAGCATGATGAGTTCCTCGCGCATCACGAACTCCTCGATCCGCTCATCCATTGCCCGGGCGTAATGGCCCTTGTGCCTTCGGTTCTGACCCATAATTCACTACTTGCTTCGCTATCTCCGGTGTGTATTGGCCCGGCACGAACCGCTCACACCCGACCGGGTCCAATAGAGGCATCAATTGTGAGTTGATCAGGGACCGATCAGGGCTGCTCAGCGTTGGTTGGTGTTTTGTTGGAAGCCGTCGACGGTGGTGACGCCGGGCAGCCGCCAGTCCGTCGAGCGTGGGTCCGCGCTCATCTCGAACTCCAGCACCGGGGACGCCGGCCCGGTCTGGGCCTGGAACCGTCAGAATCGGGTGCCAGCACTACCCCCAGACTCGGGTAGGGGAGGAGGGGTCGAGGTGGGTCCGGGTCGGTTATTTGGGCTGGACCAGGAGGCGGGTGCGCCGATGACCTGCCACAGGCCGCCCCGCCAGCGCAACGCCAACGGGAGCCCCGAGGGCAGGAACCGGACGGCCGCGGCCTCATCGAGCACCAGATCAGCACCCGGCCCACCCTTCGTTCCGCCATCGGCCCCACTATTGGCCCCACTACCCGTCCTGCCGCCGGCCCTGCCGCCCTGTGCGGGGGCGTGCTGGTGGGTGCTGTTCCTGCGGTGGGTGGTCGTGGTTGCCATAGGTGTGTTTCTCCTGATCCTGCCTGTCGTCCCTCGGACAGGTTCCTTAAAATAGAACACAAGTTCGATTATTTGGAAAGCTGCACCTGATGATTCGGCCCGGTTGCTGACACATGGGGGTGCGGGGGATCCCCGTGTGGGCGGGTGGAGCCCGTGAGGGGCTCACTGCCGTCCACGGGGGGGTGCGCCGCACCCCCCCCCGCTCCGCGGGTCCCCTGGTCGCCCTCGACACCATGAACCGCACGAACAGTACGGATCAGACAGGCCGGACGGATCACACAGGCCAGGCGGACTGGATAGGTCAGGTGGACGAATCGGGATCCGGTGGCGAGGTTGATGCGATGGATGAGCTGGCCGCGTTCATCCTTGCGCGTGTCACCGACGATCTGGAGGTCCTCGCTGCCGCCGGCGTGATGCCGGTCCAGGTGGGGGAGCGGCTGCTGGCCGAGTGTGAGGTCAAGCGCCGCGTGGTCGGACTCGTCCAGAGCATCGACTGGGCGTATGAGCCGGCCAGGGATCAGGACTACAGAGGCAAGATCCTCGAGCTGCTCGCCCTGCCCTGGGCCGCACACCCCGCCTACAACCCAGACTGGGCGACCTGAACCCCATGCAGATCCCCATCCAGGCCCCTGCTGACCCGATAAAGGCGCCGTCGGCGTACGCCGGAAACGACGTGACGATGGGTCCCGTGCGGATGGGTGAGCCGATCGTGTCCGAGGACGAGGGCCCGCTGGGGCCGTGTGAGAGCAGGCAGGAGTGGCTGCTCATGTACTCCCGCGGCGTACCCGTACCGGTGATCGCTGCCTGGTGCCGGGCCGCCGTGAAGCGCGTGGTCCGTGCCGTTGACCGGCAGATCGCCCGGGACCCGGCCTGGTTCGACGCGTGCTGGCTGATCCATGACCAGCCCGCGCGGCCGGCGAACAGGAAGGACCGCCGGAAGACCCGGGAGCAGGCGTGGTGGGAGCACTACGCTCGCCTCGCAGCGCATGTGCGCGAGCACGGGAGGATCCCGGCGCAGAACGAGAGTCGAGGTCCGTGTGCTGTATCGGTGGGTGGAGAACCAGCGCAGGAACCATGACGCCGGCACCCTCACCTCCGACCGGGTCGAAGCCCTGGACGCGCTGGGGGAGTGGGTGGGCACCCGGAGGGGCAACGCCAACGCGCTGTGGGAGCGGCGCTTCGAGGAAGTGCGGCAATTCAGGGATGAAATGGGTCGCTTGCCGTATTCGGACCGAGATCGGTACCCCGAGGAAAGAACACTCGCCATCTGGCTTGTCCGGCAACGCACGTGGCAACGCAAGAACCGCCTACGACCCGACCGGCACCAGCAACTGAACGAGGTTCTGCCCGGTTGGCACACGTCCACCAACACCTGGTCGCAACAAGCGGGGTCCGTAATGGGATAGATAAGGGGGCTAGCGGCGTCGGGATTGCCAGGACTGCCGGGCGAGGCCGCTGGGATCGAAGTCATGCTCGTAATTGATGATGCTGTCGATGGGCTCAGAGGCTTTATTGCGTATCCAAAACTGGGCCGATGTCTGTTGGGCGAGCCAGTGAGCTTTGACGTGCACGATCTCGTTAGTAAGGAATCCTTCTCTCAATTCCTCGCGCAACTCGCTGACAACCTCAGAGCGAATGGATTCGGCCCAGGTTCGTTGCTTATCACTGCCTCTCAGGATCGGCCATGTCGTTGGCCAGATTCCGTTCATACTCTCGGGCCCGGAGCGTTGCTGCTTTCGGAGCGCCTCACGGTTTGCCTGTCGATTCTCGGAGTAGCGTCGGCGGGTCGTTGCGTCCCTCGCCTCCTTTGCGGCGTGAAGCTTTGCCGCTGCTGCAGCTTCCGGCCGCTCTCGATCCTGCTCCAAGGATCGGCGACGACCAACAGTAGCTCGGATAATGCACAAGCAATGGCTCCGCAGTATCTATGAGGGGCAACAGCCTGAACGATATGTCATGGAAACGTAATGGCGCAGCTGGTTTTCCTGCCTTGTATCGTCTATGGAAGCCACTTCACGATGACGCCGGTATAATCCACGAAGACTTCGATCGGAGTCATCCGCCCCTGAATATCCCTCAACTGCGTCCACTCGCTATGAGGTAAGTCTGCCAGCTTGTACTTGTTGAATGGTCCGGACAGGGTCGTGTAGGGCGTGCCCAGGAAAAGTTCGCTGTTCGCCAAGTCGTAACTGATACCCCAGCCAAGATATACCGGATGGAAAGCCATCAGCCCCTCGAGACGGAAGGGCTGGTATGGGTCCGGAGGTGGAGAAGGGCCAACCACGGAGCGAACATTTGGGTTGACTGACCAGCCGCCCTTTGAATCGGCGTCGGACCCTTTTTTCTTGGGTTTGCCAAACATGCTGCCCTCCAAATGGGAGAAAGGACTATGGGGACTACGAGGTCTTTCGGGCCTTCGGCCCTCGATGGCGGCGGAACCACCAATCTTTCCGAAGCACTTCAGGGCTCTCCCTGACAGGATCAGTTACACGTTCCTTAAACAGCCGCTTAAATTCTTCGGGGTCACTTGTCTCCTCCATGATCGCTTCCATGGTTCCCAGAACGTAGGCATGGTAGTTGTCGGAGTGTCTGCCTCTGTGGGGCAGTTTCTCGGCCATGTTCCATGCTTCACCCAAATCTAAACCGTAAAACTCCGCCATTTTTAGGGCGATGTCACTACGTTCAGTCTTGGTCGCCTTGTTTGACGCGAGGTGGTGATCCTCAAGGGGCAATGTATTCGTGAAGGCATCCCACTCCTGCTTGGTGCTGTCCGCGTTCAGCTTCGAACTGATCGAATCACTGCCCCGCCTATCAACGCCAAATTGGTCTTCAAGTTCAATCGGAGCGCATGCCTTGTGGTAGGAGCCGTTACTCGGGGACAGGCAAACCGGGCACAGAGGTTCCTTCGACCGTTCGGACCGAGTATCCCGCAGTTCATCATCACGTCTGTGAAGTTCCTCAGGGTCGGTGCTGCGTTCGATGAAACTTTCGTTGAGAATTACCGGAGGGTACGTGTCCGTTTCAGATATTGCTGGATTCAGGGCTGTTACGGAGTTGTCATGCTTATGGGCCGGAGGGTCATGGTGTTCACCCGATTCCGTCAAGCGGCCGGGGCCTTCTGCGAGAGGCAACGACTTCTCATTCATGTCCCGCTGACGGTTGCCCGATTGCTCCTTGAAGCCAAGGCCAACTGAGCTTTCCGGGGGAGTCGGTCCATCCAGTTCTGCGTTCATTCGCTCCAGCGTGTCGCCAATTGCGAGGTCCTCCGTGATGTTGCGCTGAGGGTCGATGTCCAAGCCTGCATCGTTGTCGGTGGCATCCCTGTAGGCGGTGACTATGTCATCGACACGGACTGCCAATTGGTTGACTTGAAATAGTTCGTGAAGTAGCCCGGGATGACCTTGTGAGTCCCCGCCGTTCTTCATTTGGTCACAAGCCGGATGCGCTCCAGGTCCAGCCATCAAGGTGCCGCAGACTAGGCAGCAGTAGCTATCAGTCACCGGGCTTCACCCCCGCGGCTTCGGGTAACGGTAAGCTCCATCTATGCGCAGGAGAAAGGCGTCTTGCCGGTCCGCTGCATTGTGTCTTTTTGTTTCTGCCTCTTCAGCGGAGTTGTAGGCATTTCTTGAGGCGTCCCGTGCTTCGCGAGCCCTGCTGCTGTCACCTTTTGCGGCATAGACAGCTGAAATTCGTTCGTAGACTAGACCTGCCTGGCGATAGCGAGGGACTGCTACTGAGGGATTCCGCTCCGCCATTTTGGCCAAAGCCTCCAGCGAGGCTGCAAGCGTCCATGACCTTTGACTCTTGTCGGTTTCAAAGTCGGGATAAGCATGAAGGATCCTCGCGAAGTATCGCTGGGCTTCCACTGCCTCTCCTCGCCTCTTGGCGTCTGTAGCAGCGCGGTAAAGGCGTTCCGCGTTCTGGCGGTCATCATCGCGAGCACCAAAGGGCGATTGGCCGGGTGTGCTGGGTGAGGCTACAGCTGTTGCCTCACCCTTGGGCCCGGCTGAAGCTCGGCCAGGTGTGAAGGGTGCGTTCACCGATCTTTCTGAGCTGGTGGCTGCACCATTTTTGCGAGCAACGTTTTCGACCCCATTTTTCCTTGGTCTGGAGAAGAAGCCCATCTCATTGCCTCCCACAAGGCATCCGGCCAAGGCCTCTAGACCTTGGCAATCCGTCGGATAGCAATATCATCCCGCAAAGGCGTGTTCACTTCTAGTGGTCCGCCTTTGAGGTGGTTGGGCGGTTGGCCTTCCTGAGGATCTCGGTGCTGGTCTTGGTCCAGGTCATGAATCCTCCCAAACAATTCATGAGCACGGGTCGCCGGAGTCCGAAAGACGCGGCTGACCTCCGTACCCTCGCACCGAAACCTAGCGGCGTTCGGCTGCCCGTCACATCACCCGAAAAGCATGAGGCGTACATCCACGCCGGGCATCGGCGGGTGACTGCCGCGGTGATGGATCCTGTAACCCTGCAGCACCCGCGGACGCCCCTATCGGTCCGTTCCGAACATTGCCAGGAAGGCGCCATCGGTGCGGCACCCGGGGCCTGGCTACTACACCGGGCACTGAATAGCATGAAGGGGTGATCCCTCGACGGGCCGTCGGGCCAGCACCCCACAGGAGAAACACGATGAGCCTGAGTAACACGATCAAGAATGCGGCGAAGAAGCTCGCCGGCAAGGCCAAGCCACAGGCAAGGCGACGGGTGACGACCGCCTCGAGGCTGAGGGAAAGGCCGACCAGGTCAAGGCGGACCTGAGGCAGGCCGTTGAGAAGGTGAAGGACGCCTTCAGGAAGCGTTGACGGCTCGAGCGTGCGCGGCGTCCGCGCAGGAATTCCAGGCTGCGACCGATCAACGGTGAGCTGAGATGCGACGGCAACGATTCATGGGTACCTCTCCGGAGCAATTCACGAGAAAGAATGTGGATCACGTCGTGCAGATCAGACGGTCATCGGAGTAGGGTGCGCCGACAGTGCCTTCTGCTTGAGCGCGTCGAATTCGTCCTGGTTAATCGTTCCGGCGTCGAGGAGGTCCTTGGCTTTGACGATTTCGTGGGCCGGTGAGGGGTTGGCGCCGACGACGCCGCGAATGTACTTGTCTGTCTCTGTCTGCGCTTCGCGCACTGCTTGTCCCTGGCGTTCGTTCATCCCGGGTCCGCGGGCGATCAGATAGATCACTGCGGTGAGGAACGGTATGAAGACGAGGAGTAGTATCCAGGCGGTTTTCGTCGTCCAGTTGAGGGAGCGATCACGCGTCACGTCGCCGAGGACAGCGAACAACACCATGAGGTAGGAGATGAACACAGTGATCCAGAAGAAGTACGCAACGATGTCCCAGAAGTTCATGAGCTGACCCGTTCTGTAGGAGGATGCCGGCGGCGTCGCAGTGCCCCGACCGTAGCCTCACAGCGCTCCTGCTCACGTCATCCAGAGAGGGTGACGACTCCGCCGGGCAGTCGCACGTCCGTTGCCTGATAACGCGACAGCGCACCAGGAGTGACACGTCGAAATCCAGGCTGAAGGAACGAACGGCATGGGCTGCACCCGATGACCGCAAGGTCGTCGTCGATCGACCGGCCGATGACCCTTGGCCAGGGAATCGAGGAATGCAGTCTCGTCGGGCCCGCCGCCGTAGCACTGCCAACTCCAGCCCATTTAGAGAGTGCCATACGTCCCTTTCCCTTCAAGAAAACGTATGGCGCTGGTGGGCGCGACAGGTGAGGGCCATCCTGAGGGTAGGTCTCGCGAAAGATTCGTTATGAGTCAGTCGGAGGACGGGGGAAGTATGCCGGAGGCAGGCAATCAGGATCAGCAGGTGAGGGACATCACGGTGTTCCTTCTTGATGACCATGAACTGGTACGGCGGGGATTGCGGGAGCTGCTGGAAACCCAAGGGTGTGTGATTGTCGGGGAAACCGGGTCTGCCGTGGAAGCCACGCGTCGGATCCCGTCCCTGGCACCGGATGTCTCGATTCTGGATGTGAGGCTTCCGGACGGGACGGGGATCGAGGTGTGCCGGAATGTGCGCTCTATCGACCCTTCCCTGTCCTGCGTGATCCTGACCAGTTACGACGATCGCCAGGCGCTGCGCGGTGCGGTACTCGCCGGGGCCTCGGGGTACATCCTGAAGGAGATTCTCGGCTCCGATCTGGTCGGGAAAGTCCTGCGGGCCGCTGCGGGCGAGTCTCTGTTCGAGCCGGGCATGAAGGAGCTCGTTATCGCGGGGCTGCACGACATACCGGAGGAAGACGCACGCTTTGCCCGTCTCACGACCCAGGAGAGGAAGATCCTGATCCTGATCGGGCAGGGCATGTCGAACCGGCAGATCGCTAACGAGCTGTTCCTGGCCGAGAAGACGATCAAGAACCATGTGTCCTCGATCCTGGCGAAGCTGGGCTTCCAACGGAGGGTTCAGGCCGCCGTCTACGTCTCCAGGTTGGTCGATCTCTCGTCCTATTAGCTGTTGTGGGTCGTGACCGCTAGTGGCACGCACCAACTAGCCGCCCACGGGAATGCTCTGGGGTTGGCGTGCGATGCCGGTCATGACCCCATGGGTGCGGCGGGAGGCAAGATGCGCCGGACCGGCCTGACCGAAGAGGAAAGGTTGCAGGGCGGCCCGGGCCCCCTGCAATCTTCAATGAGACCATGCTGCCAGCTGCCTGACGCACTGAGTCTCACCCTGATGCCCTGTTTAGCCCCGGCGGCGGTTCCGTGTCCGGGCGTACCGGCGGGCGATGTCGTTCAGGGCGAATGTGGCGATGATGATCGAAACCGCGACGGCGGCCAGGCCGATGTAGAGTCCGGTGAGCATTGCCATCGGTGAGCTCGCGTCGGCCAGGATTCCGATCCCGCCGATCGCTCCGACCCAGAACATGGCTGTATCAGCAGTCTGTAGCAATGGCAAGGCTCCGCACGACGGCGGATGCGTCGAGGCCGGCACGATCATTATGATCAGCGCGTACCCCTACGCAGCAAGGCCGCTGCAAGCAGTTCGACCGTGACGTGTTGTATCTGCACGCTACTTTCCGATGGGAAAGCAGCCGGAGTTCAACGTGCCTAGGGGTGACACGGAACACCGGCTGCTTCTGTCATCGAGCTTATCTGTCGTCTGCGGCAGATATGAAACCAGGGCACGGTACTAAGCCGGTTCTTGGGCTGGCCCCTTTCGGCGCGTGAAGTAAGCGGCAGCGGCCATACCTCGCGGGCTTGCGGGAGAAGGGTGGTGCCACGACGGTAGAGGTAGGTCGACTCTCCCCGTCTACCTCCACCTTGCACGTCATACGCTGAGGTCCATGTCAGCGTTCCGCCGCTTGAGCAAGCGGGGGTTGTCGCATCTCGCCGTGGACCGGATCCAGATCATGGAGTCAAATCTTTGTAGATGCCTGGAGTGGACTGCGCGCTGTACGGTGCACTGAGGGCCTGCAGTCTCTGCTGCTGCGAATAGGCCGGGGACGTGTTTGTTCTTCGTCCTTCAGAGGGTTCCATTGTTGAGATCGGTGGGTGTCATGGATTCGGCGTTGTCTGCTGTGCGCGATCAGGTGTTTCGGCGTAACCCGGGTGAGACGGAGTTCCATCAGGCTGTGGTCGAGGTGTTCGACTCGCTGGGGCCGGTGTTGAAGAAGCATCCTGAGTTCGTCGATGCGGCGGTATTGGAGCGATTGTGCGAACCCGAGCGGCAAATCATCTTCCGGGTTCCCTGGGTCGATGACGTTGGGAACGTGCAGATCAACCGAGGGTTCCGGGTGGAGTTCAACTCTGCGCTGGGGCCCTTCAAGGGGGGCCTGCGGTTTCACCCCTCCGTGTACCTGGGGATCGTGAAGTTCCTCGGTTTCGAGCAGGTCTTCAAGAACGCACTCACCGGGATGCCGATCGGTGGGGGGAAGGGCGGCTCGGACTTCGACCCCAAGGGTAAGTCGGATGGGGAGGTCATGCGGTTCTGCCAGTCCTTCATGACGGAGTTGTACCGGCACATCGGCGAATACACAGACGTCCCGGCCGGTGATATCGGAGTCGGCGGACGGGAGATCGGTTACCTGTTCGGGCAGTACAAGCGGATTACGAACCGGTATGAATCCGGGGTACTGACCGGCAAGGGGATCAGCTGGGGAGGGTCACTGGTCCGCCCGGAAGCAACAGGGTACGGGGCGGTCC
This sequence comes from Arthrobacter sp. TJ-263, assembly GCF_058269155.1. Lineage (NCBI taxonomy): Bacteria > Bacillati > Actinomycetota > Actinomycetes > Micrococcales > Micrococcaceae > Arthrobacter > Arthrobacter sp. TJ-263. The sequence continues at coordinate 210,439 of NZ_JBZCNE010000001.1, forward strand.
TGTTCGCCCGGGAGATGCTTCGAGCGCGAGGACTGGACCTCGAGGGACAGCGAGTCATCGTGTCCGGTGCGGGCAATGTCGCTGTTCATGCCATCGCGAAAGCAGAGCACTTCGGTGCGACCGTCGTGGCCTGCTCGGACTCCTCCGGCTATGTCGTGGACGAGACTGGCATCGACGTAAACCTGCTGCGAGAGGTGAAAGAGAACGAGCGCGGACGGATCTCCGATTACGCGCAGCGTCGAGGTTCCAAGGCTCACTTCGTAGCGGGTGGTTCGATCTGGGATGTGGGAGCAACCGTCGCACTGCCGTGTGCCACGCAGAATGAACTCGACGAAGCAGCAGCAGGCTCGCTCATCCGCTCCGAGGTGCTGGCGGTGGCAGAGGGGGCGAATATGCCGTGCACACCGCAGGCTGTGGAAGCTTTCCAGCAGGCCGGTGTCCTGTTCGGTCCCGGAAAGGCTGCCAACGCCGGCGGTGTTGCAACATCGGCACTGGAGATGCAGCAGAACGCCAGCCGCGATTCCTGGACCTTCGAGCATACCGAGCAACGCCTCACCGAAATCATGGTGGGCATCCATGACAGATGCGCGGCAACCGCGGAGGAGTATGGTCTGCCGGGAGACTATGTGGCAGGCGCGAATATCAGCGGCTTCGTGAAGGTCGCGGACGCCATGCTTGCACTCGGAGTTGTTTGATCACACTTCCCTGATGGCTATCAGCGGCCCTGAGCTTCGGGCGCACCTACACCCGATGAGTGAGAACCCGGATCGCCGACCACCCCACTACGAGGTTCTCACCGCGCGTTCCACGCACTAAAGGACCCACCCCGACACAGGAAGGTGCCGCCAGCGCGAAACGTCTTCCACGCTGTACTGCCTGTTGGATCTGCTTGGGAGCAGGGAAGGGGCTGGCACTAACCCGTCCCTTCCCTGTCAGGTTGGTAAGCCGATTCGTGTCGCACGCAAGGGCTCTTCTCTTTTCTGTGGCCGGGACCAGGCTCAGGCTGTCGTAGCGCGGTCGTGTTGGGCGTGCGCGAGTGCCCACTCCAGCGCGTAGTCGGCGACCTCTTCCCAGCCTGGTTCCGCGCAGATCCAGTGCGAGCGGCCGGGGAACTCGTGGTATTCGGTAAGGGAGGGTGATTTCGCCCAATGCTTCGCATTGGACTTGTTCACTGACGGGGGCATGATGTGGTCCTCGCTGCCGCCGATGAACAGCAGCGGAGCGCGCTCGAGGGAGTAATCCACCCAGGTCTCCTGCGGACCGGGCTTGAAGTTTGCGATCAGTCCGTACGCCCATACCCAGTTGCCGGGCGCGGCGATCGCATACTTCTCCCAGGCCGCGTCGGAGTCTTCCTTCGACAGCGTGTTCGCGAACGCGTAGTGGAACTCATCGCGGGTGAATGCAACCGCCCTGTGAAGGTTCGCCGGGTTCTTCAGCGCCGGAAAAAGCGAGCGGACCTGTGACAAGGGGGTCAGCCGCACCCCCTCCGTCGGGGCAGAATCCACCACAACCGCTGCCGCCCCGAGACCGCGGGCGGCGAGCAGTTGAGTCAGCGTCCCGCCGAAGGAGTGTCCCATGATGATCGGCGGCTTTGGCAGTGCCTCGATATGTGCTGCGAGGTGCTCGACCGTCTCGGGAACGGTCGCGTTGGCGATGACGTTGGGGTTCTCGCGGAGCGCTTCGACCTCGATCTCAAATCCTGGGTAGGCGGGGGTCAGCACGGTAAAGCCCTTGGCTTCGTAGCGGGCCTTCCACCCCTCCCAGCTGCGGGGAGTCATCCATAGCCCGTGGACGAGAACGATGGTGTCAGGTACTTCAAGGTTGTTCATGACGTTGCCTTTCAGGTGAGTAATGCCGGATCGGGTTTCAGGCTTCGATGAACGCCAAGATATCGGCGTAGAGTCGTTCGCGTTCGGTGTCGGGGAGGCCGGGGGCTCCGCTTTCGTAGACGATGAGCTGGGCGTTCGAAACGGACCTGGCTGACTGCTTGCCGCTGATCTCGAAGGGGACGATCTGGTCGTCGTCGCCATGGATGACCAGTGTGGACCACCTTGGAGCGCGTCAACTGGAATGCTGAGCTGCTGCACGTGAATCTGGCCGAGGGAATTCGGGAGCCGATGAACGACTCCCAGTTACCGCACCAGCAGCAGTTCCGACGAGGAATGTGAGCCGTCCAGGGTCGGGCGCTGCGCGCTTGTGTCATCCGCCAGCCGATGCCATGCTGTCGGCGTTCTTTCGAGCCAACACCGCGTCGAGGACCCTGTACTCGGCTTCCTCCACGGCCCAGTAGGCGTATGCGATCGCGAATTTCGCGTCTTCCTCGGCGTCCTCTGCTGTTCGCTGCGCGGCCTTGACGTCGTGCTCTGCCTTCTTGGATTCGATGTCGCGGCGGATCGACGCGATGTCCTCGTCCCAGCTCGTCTGCACGTCGCTCCACCACGCGGCGACCTTTCCCTTGTTCGCTTCGGCGGTCTCGCGCAGCCGGTCCGTGCCCTTCTGCAGCGAGTTCCGTGCGCTCCGGACGTCCTGCTGCAACTTCGCGTGCGCATCCTGTTCGGCGGCGGCAAAGCGGTCTTCAGCCTCTTTGGCTCTGGCCGCGAGCCTGCTCAGATCATCGGAGAGGGGCATGAGAATGTCCTTTCACACTGTGGTGACTCTGAACGTGTGGCGATGGGGATTGTTGTCTCCGAGACGGCGGCGCCACCCGTAGGAGCGAATCTCACCGTCCCTCCTAGACTCACCCTTGGGCTCGCGCCCGTTTAGGGCCGAAAGTCCTTCGGGCCGGGTGCGCGCACGGCTTCCGCCAACGGAAAGCAGGTCAGCAGCACACACGGGTGAACGGTGAACCGCGCACAATCCATCCAACCCGCCTGTGCCCACCGACTGCTGTTCCGAGCCGGCATGTACGTGTCGGTGGTGAGCGGGAAGGAATGCCGTTCTCGGCCCTCATGGTCTCGGGCGTTCTATGGACGGTGGCATAGCGTGCGCGCTGACTTTGAGCGTGTGAGCTGGACCCGCGTCGGGGCGCTACTGCCCGTTTAACCTGCACGATGAGGATGCGCGGAAGGGTATGACTTGCGTGCGTTCATGCGATCCTTACACCGGTCATACGCAGTTCAAGCAAAGGATCCTTTGCTGAGATCCTGCAGAAGGATTCGGTTCCAGACGGAGGCGAAGCGTTCTCCAGTCGCCATCAACGCTTTTGCTGCTGGTTCCGGTCTAGCGAGCGGAGGGTGCCAACTCGTAGAAGCGGAAGAAGCCGAAGTCCTGTATGGGGAGAATTTTGAACTCGTCGAAGCCGGCGTCCGAGGCGTAGCGGCGCAAGATTTCAGAACGCATGACCGTGCCGGTTCCGGCGCTGTTCGGGTGCGACATCCCATCAGGCAGGCAGATCAGCAGGCTGAATCCGTACATAAGTCGCTCGACCTCGGTACCGGGAGGGTCGAAAGTCTCGGCGACGGCTTCATCCATGACTACCGCTGTTCCACCCGGTCTCAGCGATTTCCGTACACCAGAGAGCACGTCCTGGGGATAGGGCATGTCGTGTATGCATTCGAAGGCAAATACCGCGTCGAATTGATCAGTCGGCAACCCGGAGGCGTCCAAGTGCTGAAATCCGACGGCGCTACCGGCCCCGGCCGCGTTGGTGCGCGCAAGGTCCACTGATGCCGCGTCGATATCGAATCCGGTGACGCGCGCGGACGGGAAGACCTCCGCGAGGGCTATGGTCGACCAGCCGCCGCCGCAGCCGATGTCCGCAATCTCGATACCGGGCTCCTGCAACCGGGCAACCAGGTCGGGAACCTGACTCAAGGCGTTCCCGAGTTCCTGTTCGAACCACGGGCGGTTCATGTCGGCCTGTGATTCCCTGACCTCATTGCCGAAGTCCTCCCAGCTGACTCCCGTCCCGGCCCTGTATGCGTCCTGTAGCGCTGGTAGCTGCACTGCAGCGCCTGCAAGCATCCGGGCCAGGGGTGCAAGGTAGTTCAGGCTATTCGCGTTCGTGAGGACCACGGCGGCACCCGGTGGCAGGCGGAATCGGGTAGTTTCGCCGTCGTTGTCCGCAGCGAGAAGACCGGTGGTTGCCTGCTGTTGGAGCCATTCACGGGCATAGCGCTCTGATGTTCCGGTGCGTGCCGCGAGCTCGGATGGCGTCGCCGGCCCTGCGGCTGCGAGGCTCCTGTACCAGCCGAGGCGGTCCCCGAGGTGTATGGAGAGCACGTCCATCATGCCGAGTGACGCGGCAAAAACGCGCTCGGCGACCGTTTCAGCGTCAGGCTCCTCGTCCATCTTTCCTCCCACAAACGTTTCAACACTGGACGCGTGCAGCCAAGGATGAACCTGCTGTCCGCGGTTGGCAAGAGGCTTTTGATGTCCCGACGCAGTCCGAACATCAGGGCTACTTCTAATGTGAGACACGCAGCGGTTCGTGGCACCGTGATCTGCGGATCTGCGGATCTGCGGATCTGCGCCGGCAGACGTACCAGTGTGCTCTTCACCCAGTGCCGTTCGGTCTGCCCGGTGTCCCGTTCGTGGTCCCAGCCTTTTGGCCAGTCCGGTGCACTGGCACGTAGACGGCAGGGAAAGGTGAGCATGCCTTAGTGGAGTATGTCCAGGTTCCGCTTGCGGCCGCGGTAGTGGAGGTGCAGGGGCGTGGGAGGGGTGAGCCCGTCTTGCTGATTCAGGCAGCCGTCACCGCTAACGAATTCCTGCCCATCGCGGTCCATCGTGAACTCGCTGACGATTATCAGGTCATTGTTTATCACCGCCGTGGCTACGGGTAGCAGTCCCGTCGACGGACGTGGGTCGCTGGAGCGGGATGCGCGGGACTGCGAGCATTTACTGGACGCGTTTGGCTTCGAAAAGGCACACATATTCGGGGGGCCTGCAGCGGGGACTAGAAGGGCGACGGTGTGAGGGGGAGGATGCCGACTCCGATGAACAGAAGCCCGACGATGGAGAGAGCGAGCATGCTTCCCCTCTTTCCTCGTCGCAACGACTCACCGTCCTCCTTCGGATGTGAGACGAACCAGCGCAGGCCAATAACGCAAAGTACTAGGCCAGGCACCTTTGGCCGCGAACCGAGAAGGGTCGAAAGCGATCCTCACTCGGGCAGCACCCGAATCACGAGGAGTGTCGAGTGGCCTCCGGAGAACGCAGAGCCGTATCGACCCGGGGTTCTTGGGCTTAGCTACCGGACGCGCTGCGCTGCTGGCGAATGACCAGCACAGCCATCGCGACGCCGAATATCAACTTCATGCGCCCGCATGCAGGTCGCTCACCGTTCTCAAAATGCAAAATTTTCGGGAGTCTTAGGGACGACCGTCCATAGAACACGTCCGTGCATAAGTGGCGAGAACGGCGCGTCGTGTTTCACGGGCTGTGTCCGAGAGCTATGTGTTGTCACGCAGCTCTGCGGTACCGTTCTGGGCATGGCAACTGTTGGTTATGCGCGGGTCTCGACGCGTGAACGCTCCTCGGGGACCAACACCGGACGGGGCAGTTTCCACTCACGGTGATAATCCGCATACGGGGCGTTATGCACTGGTGAGCTACTGACTTGAGCGCACGACGGCGGGGAGAAGTCCTTCGGTGCGCAGATTCAACACCGCGTAGGACTCCAGCAGTTCCCGACAGGGGATTCTTTGAACGGACAAGCGGCCAGGTCCGATGGCGCTGCGCGATGGGTCGGCAAACTCCAGCATCGGCGGGGGAGTTCGCGACCGCGTGAAGGACTCGATCGCCTCATATCTTTCTGAGTGGGTCTCGGCGCTGGCCGGGTCTGACTGAATCGTGATCAGCGACACGGGGCTTGTCGGGGACCGCAAAGCCACCGGGTTACTAGGCTTTGGTTTGACCGCACGTGGTGCCTCACAAGGCTCCGCCTTCTCTGCCGGTCGATTCCTATTCCTGCCGCTGGGCATCAGCGCTGCGGAACAATCACTCGTACGTCAACTGGGAGAACAACCATGACCACCGCACATACGCCCCGCACGGGCGAACGCACCAATGTCCAGAAAGCAGCCCTCGCCGTCGGCGCGGTCTTCCTGCTCGTCGGGATCCTCGGTTTCATCCCCGGCATCACGTCGGACTACGACACCATGATGTTCGCCGGACACGAGTCGGAGGCCAAACTCCTCGGCCTGTTCCAGGTGTCAATCCTCCACAACATCGTCCACCTGCTCTTCGGCGCAGCCGGGATCGCCATGGCCCGCACCATCAGCGGCGCCCGTTCCTACCTGCTGTTCGGCGGCGTCATCTACCTCGTTCTGTGGGTCTACGGCCTGGTCATCGACCACGACTCGGCTGCCAATTTCGTCCCCCTCAACAACGCCGACAACTGGCTGCACCTGCTCCTGGGCATCGGCATGATCGCCCTGGCACTGCTGCTCACCCGCGACCGCAAGAACACCGCAACGAAGCACGCGTGACCGCCGCGGGTTGACCCGCACCAACTCTAGGAGCGGGGCGCGGACAAGATCCGGGCCCCGCTGCTTTTTAACCTCCTGTCAACATCCGCGGCATTGGATCCTCTGGTGCGACAGCACTGGGGCTCATTGCTCAAATCTCACACCGTCCCGCTCAGAGATGGCTCCTCGTGTTGATACTCGTCAGAGTGTCGACGTGAGCACCCCTCGATCGGCCCGCACGGCAGCCCCATTCGTCGCAGACGGAAGTCGCCCGCACGGAAGGGTCCCTGATCCATGCGGCCCGGCATGCCGGCTCGTCTTGGAAGCGGTTGCACGGTGTCTGGGGGTCAGCAAGTAGGCCGTCCACCGTACGGAAAGCAATAAGCACGCGGGCGTTGTCGAGCGTCAAGGCTGGACGAGTGGGAGGCAGACACGGAATACCGTCCTGCCGGGAACGGATTCGAGATCGATCGTTCCTCCGTGCCGCTCGACGACGATTCTTCGAGCGATATCCAGACCAAGTCCGGTCCCTTTACCGACGTCCTTCGTTGTGTAGAACGCCTCGAAAGCCCGCTTCGCTACCGGTGGTGGAAGACCCGGACCAGTGTCACCGATTTCTACCGTCACGTCGGCTCCGTCGCTGAGAGTAGTCACCCTCAGGGTGCCGACGCCATCCATCGCGTCCACTGCGTTGTCGATGAGATTGGTCCACACCTGGTTCAGCTCGCCCGGGTAAGCATCAATAGAGGGAAGGTTATCGCTGTACTCGCGCACTATTTCCACCCCACCGCGAAGCTTGTGCCCCAGCATGACCAGCGTGCTTTCGAGGCCTTCGACCACGTCGGTGTTCTGGCGGGAGCCCCTGTCCATCTGTGAATAGGACTTCACTGCTGCGACGAGCTCGGAGACCCGCCGTGTTGACTCCCTTACTTCGGAGAGCAGCTTCTCCATGGACAGGGTAGCGGCTACCCACGCCAGCGCCGGATCCAGGGCGGGCCCGTCGAACAGCGACTCAGCACGGTTGCACCATTCCAGGTCGGCGCCGGCAGCGGCGAGGGTCGGGCCAATAACCCAATCCCGTTCTACGTTCCGCGCTGACAGCCAATCGGCCAGGAGATCCTCTAGATCTGCAAGCTCGAGTGCATCCGGAACTGACGCCGTCGTCGTAAGTTCGGCGCGCAGAGCCTCCAACCCAGCGAACTGGGCAGGAGTGATGCCGGTGCGGGACAGGCGACCGACGGAGGTGAGCAGCATCTGCGAGGCGTTTTCCAGGGCGTCCACCGCGCGGCTTGCCGCCGCGGCCGGGTTGTTGATTTCGTGGGCCAGGCCGGCCGAGAGCGTGCCGAGCGTCGCCAGCGCCTCTCGCTGTCGAATAGTTGACTCGACCCGGCGTACCGTCCCGTACAGGCCCTCGATGAAGTGCACGCCAAAGGGGAACCACTCGGCGTAGAGCCTTCGCAGGGCCGTGGCTGGGACCCGGAGTAGCCGTCCCTCCTCACTTCCCCGCCCGGTGGCCAGGTAAACACTGCTCTCATCCCAGGCACGGAAGCCGCCGGCCCATCGTCCAGGCACATCCATCGTTCCGACGACGGTGTTCTCACGTCCGATGTGACGAAGCAGCTGGAGGGCGCCGTCGACGAGGACCCACCAGAAGTCCGCCGGTTCGCCCTCGTCCCATAGGTTCACGCCGGGTTCGATGAGGACCTCGGCACCCGTTTCGACGAGGTCGGAAAGTTGTTGGTCGCTGAGGCCCTTGAAAAGACTGATGCCCCGGAGCTCGCTCGCGTGCATCAGATGGTTCCCAGGTAGCGGTGCACGAGATAAACAGCCATCGCGCCTTCACCGACCGCTGATGCCACACGCTTCATGGAGTCAAGCCGAACATCACCGGCGGCAAAAACTCCGGGCACGCTCGTCTCCAGCGCGAATGGTCCGCGGGTCAGTGGCCAGGGCATCGGATTACCGGGATTTATCAGGTCGTGACCGGTGACGATGAAACCGAACTTGTCACGAACAATCTCCGCACCCAGCCAGTCGGTTCGAGGAGAAGCACCGATGAAGATGAAGAGCCAGCTGGCCGCCACCTCCTGCGTCAGTCCCGTGTCCCGGTCGGCGAGTTCCAGGAACTCGAGGTGCCCATCTCCACGGGCGGCCACAACCTCGCTCCGGTAGCGGACCTCTATCACCGGTGAAGCGAGGATCCGCTGCACGAGGTACTGAGACATGGTGGTCTCGAGCGTGCCTGACCGCACGAGGAGGATCACCCGCTTTGCGAATCGCGAGAAGTTGATGGCGGCCTGGCCGGCCGAGTTGGCGGCTCCGACGATGTAGACATCGTCACCCGCGCACTGGTCGGCCTCGCTGGCGTTGGCGCCGTAGTAGATTCCCCGACCGCTGAAAGTATCGATGCCTTCAGCTTCCAACCTCCGGTAAGAAACGCCGGTGGCGATAATGAGTGCCCGTGCCTCCAACTCTCCCGAGCCCAAGAGCACTGCCCGCGCCTGCCCTCGCGATTCGAAGCCCACCACGTCGTTCGCCAGTACCACTTCCGCGCCGAAGCGTGACACCTGCGCCATGGCACGCTGCGTCAAATCGGAGCCGCTCAGGCCCTTCGGGAAGCCAAGATAATTTTCAATAGCGGCGCTCTGGCCTGCCTGTCCGCCCGGCGCCTCGCGCTCGACGACGACGGTGCTGAGCCCCTCAGACGCTGCGTAAACGGCCGCGGCCATACCGGCCGGTCCACCTCCAACAATGCAGACATCGTAGAGAGGCCGCTCAGCAACGGTGCGCAGACCCAGGGCGGAGGCCAGATCGAAGGTCGAGGGGGAAGAAAGCACTGAACCATCGGGCAGGATAACCAACGGCATATCCGCCGTGCTCGCTTCCGCAAGATCCAGCAGGCGCGCGGCCTCAGTGTCCCTTTCGATGTCATGCCAGCGGTAGGGCACATGATTGCGGGCCAGGAATGTCTTGATCTCGTGGCTACGGTCCGACCAGCGGGCGCCGATCACCCGCACGTCGGATGTGTGATCGGGATTGGCCCGACGCCAGTCATCGAGCAGGTCATCCACGACCGGATACAACCGGTCAGCGGGCGGATCCCACGGTTTGAGCAGGTAGTGATCGAGCCCGATGTCGTTGATCGCCTTGATTGCGACATCGGTGTCCGCGTAAGCCGTGAGAAGGAGGAGCTTCGCCCCTGGAGCATGCGGTTGCGCGCGCTCCATCAAGTCGATCCCCGTCATCTGAGGCATTCTCTGGTCCGCCGCGATCAGGGCAACCCTCTGATCGCGCAACGCCAGCTTCGTGAGAATTTCCATGGCTTCGGCGCCGGAGGTAGCCCGGAGGATCCTGAATTCGGACCCGTATCTGGTACGAAGGTCGCGGGCGACTGCCGCGGAAACCTGCGGGTCATCGTCGACCGTCAGAATGTTCGGCTTTGTCATGACCGAATTCCCATGGTCATATCCATAGCGTGACCCATCTGTTCGGGAGACCTAGCGTGAAGCCTATCCAGAGCCGCTCAGTGAGTCCATGGGTCCGCCGAACGCGTTGGCGAACCTCAACGAGTCGCGGTCAGGGAGCAATCGGTGCGTGGTCGGGTCGCGGCTTTCCACGTGACGACCGATGCTCCTCCTTGCCGGTCCTGCGGTACTCGAGGTCATCGATGAGGGCCAGCAGGTTGCGGGTGTTACGTCCCGACCGGTCCAGTTTCCAGACCACGACCTCACCGCCCCTTCGTAGATGATCGAGGAGCCTGTCGAGCTCGGGTCAACCGGCAGTCATTCAGCTCACACCGTAGTCGGCGAACATCCGGTCACAGCCGTCGGCGGTGAGCGCTGCACACTGAAGATCCGCGTTCTGCTGGAAGGTGTTAACCCTGGCGTACCGCATGCTTCCCACTCGCACCCTCCTTGCACTCACCAAAGGTTCTTTTCCCCTAGTCGGAAATCGCCGAAGTGAGACACATTGCTGAGACAAGACACGGGCGCGAGCTTTCCCGCAGATGCTGGTTTTTCCGACTCTATGCCGAGCCCAGGCGACCGTCCGTCCAAAGAACGCACTCGCCCGGGCAGGCGGTGATTCGCATGCGCGTAACTGGAGCGGGGTAGCAGAATCCGTCGCACTCATCGCAAAGCGACGACGACGCTTCGCACACGCCTTATGCACCACTTTGTGCCCGTCTACCCGTTGCACAACCACGGAGTGCTCAACGGATCGATAGTGAGACACCCGATGGGACTGGCGCTGAAACGCTCGACGGCGCACCGCGCAGAGGCGCCGTTCCTGCATTTACCGACCTGATGCGAGGTCCGACGAGGTCGCGTCAGGAACGGAGGAAGAATCCTCGCCCGAGGATCTTGTCATAGTTCCGATCAGCTGTCGTCGCCGTCGTCATCGTCGTCGTCATTGTCGTTGTCATCGCCAGCGCCGTCGCTGTCGACTCGCAGACGCCGCCCGACCCGAACGCCCTCACGAGCACTGCGTTACAAGGCGATGCTCACGAATCATGACCTCACCGGAGAAGTAGCAATCATCACCGGGGCAGGCGGTCCGTGCCCGGTTCGAGGTGACGGGTCCAAAGCCTGTTATCTGGTTGAGTTGATGACCGCGGTGATGAGGCGGTCGATGTGGACGATGCCTGTGTAGCGTCCGGCATTGTCGGTGGTCGTCAGGGAGTCGTAGCGTTGGTGTTCATCACGAGTGAGAGCGCGGAGCAGTGCGTCTTTGAGGGGCGTGTCGAGATTGAGGCGGAGTCCGGGACTGACCACTCCGAGGTCGGCGTGCTGAGCGTCCACGATCCAGAGGGGTCGTTGATATTCATCGATGACGACGATCCGGCGTAGATACGGCTGGGCGGCGAACAGGTCGGCGGCCGCGCGCGTGCTGGGGGCGGTGGGACAGGTCTCTCGGACGCTGCGCAAGGTTGCCCCGCCGGTGTCGCGGGTGCGCACGGTCATGCGGTGCGCGAGGTCCAGGTCGATGTCCGACCACGAGGCCTGGGGTCGCCCGAGAAGGTAGCCCTGCACGAGGGGTACCTTCAGGGTGATGAGGGTGTCTAGTTCTTCGACGCGTTCGATGCCTTCGGCGAGTATCCAGGCATCGATGCGGCCGGCGAAGGCGCCGATCATCTACCAGTGCGCGTTTGGCGGGGTCCTCGTCGACGTCCCGGACCAGTTCGCGGTCCAACTTGATCAGGGCGGGGCGGATCGCCAGCAGGTGATTGAGGCCGGCGTACCCGGCGCCGGCATCGTCGACCGCGATCATCGCTCCGGCGCTACGGAGCCGGTGCAGCGCTGGTTCGAGCTCAAGGTAGGACTCGATCGGTGTCTGCTCGGTCAACTCCACGACGATCCCGCCCAGGCCGCCCTGATCGGCCCATACCGCCTGCACCTCGTGGCTGAGCAGCAGCGCTGGGGAGACGTTCACGGTCAGGAAGCAGTTGACGGGCAAATCAGGGCGGCGGGCCAGAGCACTGCGCAGGGCGGCGGCTTCGAACTCAGCGGCCAGGCCAAGCTCCCGTGCGGCGGCGAACCACACCTCGGGGTTCTTCTGCTCGTATCCAGGAAACCTCGCCAACGCCTCGTACCCGACGATGCTGCCTCGAGCGGTGTCGACGATCGGCTGATAAGCCGTCGCGGAGCCATGCCCCTGACAGACCGCGACCACCATCTCCCGCGTCACGGTACCGCGCGTCACGTCCCCGCGAGGCACCGTTGTTCCATCGATTGTGGCTGAGGCGTCGGCGAGCCCGTCCGTGCTGGGCGTCTGGGCAGGAGTAGCTTCAGCCATCACAGCCTCGCCCGCTCACGGTTCCCCTGTTCATATTGCTGTCGTGTTGTCTCGGGTGTCGTGGACCTTCGGGACAACCCAGTGTGATGGGTCCGTGGTCAGGTGCAGCAGCACCTTCAGGCGTCGAGGTCGGGAAGAGGAGACCAGTGGTCGCGGTGATGGGTCAACCAACGGACATGATGGAGGACCTGACCTGTGCCACGACATTGTCCGGTAGGTCATGGAGGCCGTGAGCCGAGGCGGCGTGGGCTGCCACGCTTGAGAGGATCTCCTCATCTGAACTGCAGACCCACCGGGCATCGCATCCGGGCACGACGTCGCCGCACGCAAAAGACTTCATCTACTGCTCCGTTTCATCGACCGCTTCTTCGCTGAAGCAACTTTACCGAATATACGCACCCCTAAAGCGGTGACTAGATGCGGTAACGGCATGTCGCCAGTCCGATAAACGTGGAGAACGGGTGGCGTCCGGGTCTGCGGCGGCTTAGGCGGCGTTGAAGAACTACTGGGAGGGGTAGGTCAAGCTGAAATAGGGCTGGTAACGGGGGCCGGAGGTTCTACGCAGCCTCTTCGTTTCTGCTGTCGACCGTGGCGGTGATAATGAATGCATGGTCTCTTCCTCGCATGAACTGTTACTGCGGTCTGCCCTGGCCACGGCGCGCCCCTTCGATGTTTGATGCTGCGCGGCCTTCGAGGGTTCCTTTCCTCGAGGGTTTGAGTCAGAGGGCTCGCATGGTGCTGAGCCAGTTACCGCTCACGGTGATCATCGGATGTGTGGTCCTGGCCGCACCTGCTGTCTGGCCAGGACTCCTGGGTGACGGGCTCTTCCAGGTCTCGGTGCTGGTCCACGTCGTGCTGTTCGTCTTGTGTTGGGTGGTCCCCTGGGGCCGCCTGCCTCCGGCCGCCGCTTTGGGTATTCCATTGGGAGATATGCTCGGCATCTTCCTCTCGCACATTGGTGCGGCCGATTTCCTGCCCGGTCTGGGTATCCTTCTGATCTTCCCGGTGATCTGGCTGGCGGCGTCGGGGTACCTGGTGAAGCTTTCGGTGCTCCTCAGTTTCCTCGTTCCACTGGTCACAGGACTCGTTCCGCTGATCAGCAGACCGGCAGGGGCCACGCCAGCACAGCTGACCAATACGATGCTTGTGGCGCTGATGCTGCTCGCGGTGGCTTTAACGGTCCGGTTCGTAGCTGCGACCCTGAGTTTGCAGCAGCGGAAGCTGGAGCGCAAAGACGCGGAACTGCGACAACTGCTTCACACCAAAACGGAGAGCGAAGATCTTCTCAAGACCATCCTCGACACCATTGATGTCGGTATTACAGCGGTCGATGCCACGGGACGCGTCGTCTTGCGCAATCGGCAGCAGGAAGCTCTCGAGCGCTCCACCCCGCGTGCGGATGACCCCGAACCCAACGCACCTACGTTGCAGCTGTATGGGCAGGATCGCGAGACCCTGTTGCCCGAGGACAAGATGCCGCTGACCCGGGCGGTGCGCGGGGAGACGTTCGCTGATTACTATGTTTGGGCCGGTGAAGGAACGGACGCGCGGGCGTTGTCGACTGCCGCACGGGGCATCACGACCGCATCCGGAAGTTTCGCGGGGGCTGTCATCGCCTACAACGACGTCACCAGCCTGCTGGAGGCCGTGACCGCCAAAGACGATGTCATCGCCACGGTGTCTCATGAACTTCGGGCGCCTCTGACGTCCATCGTGGGCAACCTCGAATTCGCTCAAGACGCAGCAGGAACACCAACAGCATCGGATCACGTCGACATCGCCTACCGGGCCGCCGAGCGCCTGACGACGTTGGTCTCTGACCTGCTGTTGTCGACTTCGGCCGCGGTGACGGTCCACCCGCGCCAAACGGACATCGCGGGCCTCATCGATTCGGTCATCGATGCGGTATCACCCCAGGCAGCGACCGCTGGCATCGAGATCAGGACGGATGTCCCGGCGCCCTTGTGGACGCAGGCAGATCCACTGCGGATGGGTCAGGTACTCGATAACCTGCTCTCGAACGCCATCAAATACACCCCCGACGGCGGTACCGTCGCGGTCACGGCGCGTCACACCGAGGACGGGCAACTGACCTTGGACGTCAGGGACACCGGGATGGGGATGTCACCCTCGGACGCGGAAAGGGTCTTCGACAAGTTCTTCCGCACCGGGGCAGTTCGTACCTCAGCGATTCCTGGGACAGGGCTCGGGCTATCCATCACCAAAGCGATCGTCGAAGGACACCGCGGGAAAATCTCCTGCAGGAGTGAAGTCGGCAAAGGCTCCACATTCACGGTCAATCTCCCCGCCCTAGCCTGAAGCCAGAACCGCCCGCAGCGCCCCTTGAGGAGAAGACAGGTACCCGAGCACCGTTCCCGGGGCTGCGTTCAGCGACGCCGACGCGCTAGACCTCCAGCGCATGGCGCTGGATCTCGAAGTCGAGATCTGGGTCGGCGACACCGACTAGGAACCAAGGGTTCATGACTCCGGTCGACGCAGGCATGCCCGCTATCTGAGGTTCACGCCAGGGCTCGACATTAACGGTGGGGCCCACTATCAGGTGTGCGTTGTAGCTGGAGAGGGGCATTCAAGCACAGCTCCCCTATAGCCGCTAGGGCAATGTTTCGACGCCGGTGCCAGCTATCTTTTCTGGACTGAGAAGCCTACGCTTCGAGGGACTCAGGGTCCAGAAAGCGGCCTCGGGTAGGCGCCCACGTTAGGCACCCATGAAAACCTCTAATCTTCACCCCGTCGGATCCAGTGTCGGTCTCACCGCGGAGCCCGGTGAGGTACATGTCGGGCCGCAGCGTGAACTTCCCGACCCGGGCCGCGCGGTCGAGGTGGTGGCCTTCGCTCGGAGGTTCGAAGCGCTCGAGCAGGCATGGGAGCTGGAGGAGCGAACGTTCACAGCGGCAGAGGTCTCCGCCATGCCTGTCCAGCGGTTGCGCCGATTGTGCGATGCAGCGTTTGCCGCCCTCGATGCTGATTTCCCGGCCTGGGGTGCCCGTGACGAGTACGAGCTTCTGCGCGCCGAACTCACTGCCCGTGCGAAGGCTCTCCAGGATCGGCCGAGGTCTGACCACAATTGAGAGGGTCTCGGTCCATCGGCTGTGGTTTACCCGGTCATGGGTGGCGCCGACTGAGGACCAGCGTGATCACAGCGCCTTGAGGAGCTCCTGCAGCGCCCGGTCGCGGACCTGGGGCTGGTCCTGACCGGTGAGTGTCACGGCCCGGTCGATGATCTCCTGGGCGATGACGACGACCTTGCGGTTGGTGCGCTGACTGTGGGAGCTGAGTTGGGCGAAGGCTTCGGTCGCGGTGAGGCCAGCGCGGCCCATGAGGATGCCTTTGGCCTGCTCGATGACGGAGCGGCGGAGGGCGGACGCGGCGACGGCCTCGTTGGCGAGCTGGTGTCGGTCGATGTGGATGGAGCGGGTGAGGTCCACGACCAGCGCCCAGACCCCGACGGGCTCGGTGTCCTCGACGATCAGGTCCGCGGAGATGAGGAGTTTGCGGGTGGTGCCGTGGAGGTCCCTGAGGGACGCGTACACCGAGGATGGTCCGCCGCTGGTGGTGACCTTGGTCCAGAACGCCTGGACAGCGTCCCGGTCCGCGGGGTCGAAGTGGGACATGCCGAGTTCCAGGGTGGGGACCACGTCGCCGCGTTCGTAGCCGTGGATCCGGTACAGCTCGTCCGACCAGTTGTAGGTGTCGTCGGCGAAGTAGTGCTCCACGGTGCCGGTGGGGCAGTCGATGAAGTACTCGACACTGGACACGGCTTCGGGCAGGGGCACGGACGAATCAAGGGTGGAGGTCATGACAAAGCCGTTCGACGCGGTCTGATCCGGGCTAGCGTCTTAACCCGGACCTCAAAAGAGCAGACTAGCAAGAGCCGGCTAATCCCTGGCCGCCCCGCTACTAACCCGGTAGCTACCTGAGGAGCATCGCCCACCCCCGGCAGTCTGAAGCAGAGGCCAACGGGTTGCCGGTGTCCCTCCGGTGGCCGGCTGCTTGACGACTGGAGGGACTCCCACGTTCGTGCACGAGGCTCGTCGGTGTGTCCGGCTGAGGCCCGCGGACAGATCCGGGGACATCGTTAGGGTGACACCAGTATGCGGCCCCGATTATGCAGCGCCGCCGGAGGCGCCATCAAGATCAGCTGTAGTTATCCCTGCACAAAGTGCTACGAATTCTCAAACCGCGATGCTCTCACCGGGGAGTTTGCCGTTGCTGATGAGGTGCTCGGCGACGCTCCACAGCTTTAGGTGGGTGCGCTGGCTGGCCATCGACAGCACGATGAACGCCTGCTCACCGATGATCTTGTGGCATTCCACGAGGATGCCCAACGAAAAACTTCAGCATCCCCTCAGCGGCATAAACCCGTCAGTGAGCTCGTTGCCGCCTGATCCCCGAAAAAGCGAGTTCAACCCTGCCCCTGCCGGCACAGCTCCCGGACCAGAGCGCTGGCAAAACTGGCCAGTGGGGCGGGTACTCCGCGTGGTTCGGCCACCGGAGGACAGACCACGGTGATCAAATGGTGATCGGGTGGTGATCTTGAGGTTTCGCTCAGGAACCAGGACCACCACCTGCGGGGTCTCATGTCCGCTGCGTGCTCATCGATGGGGGCGAGGAGCGCTCCTCGTGCAACCAAGCAGACCAGTCTGTCCGGGCTGCGCTGGATGAGGGTCGGTCCCGGCACCGGCGGAAGAGGGCGTATGTTCCTGTGGTGGACCATTCTGTGAAAAACGCGCGGCAGCGGATCCTTGACGCATCCTACGACCTGTTCGTCCAGCGCGGCGTCCGGGCGGTGGGCGTCAACGAGATCATCAGCACCGCGGGAGTGGCGAAAGCGTCCTTCTACAGCCACTTCCCGTCCAAGAATGAACTCATCATGGCGTTCCTCAGTCGCCGACGGGAACTGTTCACCATCGGCTACCTGGGCGTCGAATCCCGGAAGCGGGGGCACTCCCCGCAGGATCAGCTCCTGGCGATCTTCGACATCTTCGACGAGTGGTTCCAGACCGAGGACTTCGCCGGCTGCCCCTACATCCGAGCCCTGGTCGAGACGAGCGCGGGCGATGACGTCGGCGCGGCCAGCGCACAGTATCTGCGGGACATGCGTCAGGAAGCTAGGAACGCCGCCGCAGCGATAGGACTCATCGACCCGGACGATTTCGCCGAATGCTGGATGATCCTCCTCCAGGGCTCCGTCGTCGCCGCCATGGGCACCGGCTACACCTCGCCCCGAAGGATCAGGAACCTCGGGCAACTCCTCATCATGAGCCACACGCCCCAGAATGCCGCCCTCTGATCAACTGCCATGCTGCAGCCGTTACGGCTGCCACCTGCACAACCCGCTGCCTGCGCGCTCCGAGAACCCAGTGATCCTCGACAAGGACTCGGCCCTGGACACGGCCCCGGACAGGGGGGCCTGGGCGGTGGTCATGAGAAAAGCCGTTCGGCGTGCTCGATACGGCTAGCCGAAACCTGTGTCCGAACGTACGCATTAGCAAGGACCGGCGCATCGTCCTACCTCGCGGGTCCGGGCCGGTGAGGTAGGACGATCCGCTCACTTCGCCGCCCCCTGCGTGTGGCCCTAGGTGTTGTCTGATGCGCCCTGTCCTCTGCCGTCCTCGTTAAGGTCGTCGCGGTCGTCCTGGTGGTCGAGGACATCGAGGGCGACCAGAACATCGGGTTCGTCGGATTCGTCCGATTCGTCCGATCTGTCAGGGTCGTCGGGGTCGTTGCTGTAGGGGGCGGTCGGTGGGAGTCTTTCGGCGATGAGTTCGTTGACCGCGAGGGACACGAGGTCCCGATCCAGAGGGGTGAGGGTGATCAGCCCGTTGAGGTAGGCGTCGACCTCGAACTCGTCGACGTCCCCGGTGAACGAGAAGTAGCGGACCCATACGCTCTGCACCCCGAGTCCACTGCTGTGGATGGCGTGCAGTGTGCGTTGTCGTTGTTCGTCGGGGGTGTTTTTGGACATGGTGTGCTTGGTCATCATGGATCAGGGGTGGGTTTGGTGTCGTCCTGACGTTCACTGATGATGGCGGCGATGGAGCCGATGGTGGTGTTCGCGTCGGTGGCGAGGTCGATCAGGTGGTTCATGGCTGCCTGCCGGTCCAGATCAAGGCGTTCCATCAGGATGCCGCGGGCGACTCCGATGGTGTCCCGTTCGGCCAGGGACGCTTTGACGTCGTTGCTGATCCGCTGGGGGGTGTCGCTGGCCTGGATGTGGTCGAGGAGGGTCGCGGCGGAGCGGGCGAGGTTGATCAGCAGCCGCCGGTCCTTGCCCGAGAACGCGTCGACAGTGTTCGAGTAGACCTTCATCGCCCCGAGGCCTGTCGGTTTGTCCAGCAGGGGCACGCTGAGGCAGGAGCGGATACCGAGCGGCGCTACCGCGGTCGTCCACTTCTGCCACCGCTGATCGGTGTGGGTGTCGGCGATGTACACGGGCTCACCCTCCAGCCAGGCGCTCATGCAGGGTCCTTGGCCGAGCTCGTACTGCTGGTCATCGGCTTCTAGCACGCGCGGGTCGGTCGCGCCCACGCTCATACGGGTGCCGTCCGTGTCGATGAGGCTGACGCCGGCGCCCTCGGCGGCGCCGATGATGTCGCGGGCGATCTCAGCCAAGCCATCGACCGCGTCGTGGGCGGTCTGCTCTGTGAGGAGGTGACCATTGGTCCGCCCGAAAATCGCCAACAACTCAGGCGGAAACAGGGACGGCGATGATGAGGAGGATGGGGGAGTGGTATTCACGGTGGGCCTCTAGGTGTTCTTGTTGGGGAGTTCGCCGCTGCTGATGAGGTGATCGGCGACGCTCCAGAGCTTCAGGTGGGTGCGCTGGCTGGCCATGGACAGCACGATGAAGGCCTGCTCACCGGTGATCTTGTGGCGTTCCATGAGGATGCCCTTGGCCTGACCGATGGCGTCCCTGGAATCGATGGCCTCGTGGAGTTGTCGGGTCTTCTCGGCCTCGGCGAACGCCACCGACGCGTGGGAGGCGACCAGCAGGCCCACGTTCTCCGACTCGTCCGTGAACGCATTGGCCCTGTACGAGTAGAGATTCAGGGCGCCCAGGTCGTCTCCCTCGACCCACAGCTGGATGGAGAGCATCCCCCGGGCGCCGGCCTCGGTGGCCCGCTGCGCGAACAGCGGCCACCGCTCCTCGTGTGCCATGTCGGCCACCCGCACGGTCCGGCGCTCGTACGCCGCTTCCAGGCACGGTCCTTCCCCGGTCTCCTCCTGCAGCGCGTCGATGCGCTCGGGTAGGCTGCCGGACGCGCCGCGGGATCCGACGTTCTTCCGCCCGGTGACGACGCTCACGGAGCCTTCGTCGACCCCTGGGATCAGGTCGATCGCCGCGTGGACGAACCCGGCGACGACCAAATCCGAGTCCGGTTTCTGCTGCAGCGACCGGGCGAGCTCGGCCAGTTCCGTGGCGAGATCACGGACCCGTTCACGACCGCCGTGGTGCGACGACGGCATACCCCTGCCCACCCCGGATCCCTCGCTCATCATGCACGCCTTTCGGAAGTAGGATCACGGTGTGTTCGAGCCGCGGTGCGCCCACCGTAGGGTTCGTCATCGCGCACTAAGACCCGCAGAAGCACGCGACGGAACGGGTGAAGGCACCAGAATTACAGCGTTTACATTAAAGCATCGTTGCCCAGAGGCAACTCTCATCGGAGGCAACTTTCACCAGGCGCGACGTGCGGCCGAACGGCGTAGGCACGTGCTCAAAGAGACGCGGTAGCTCACCGACATTTGCTACTCCGCCACACGATGGTTACCGCCGATCTCGGCGTCGGCGTTCGGGCGGGATTGGGTGCGGTCAGCGCGGACGGTGTCGCCCTAGAGGGCGTCTCGGCGGGTGATGACCGTCGAACATGAAGGCCTGCGCACCACTCGTCCCGGTGGCGGGCGATCCCGTGGGTCCGTCCGTTTTCCGTCCCGGGTCCCTTCAGGGTGGACGGTGTCAGAAGGTTTCTAGTTACTTCGTGTAGGCGGCCTCTTCGCCTGAGTAGATCAGGTCGTGGGCGACGTCCACGAGCTTGCGGTGGCTGAGGCTGCTTTTCTCTCGCAGCATCACGAAAGCGGCGTCCGCGCTAATCTTGTGCCTTTCCATGAGGATGCCCTTGGCCTGTCCGATGGTGTCGCGACTGCCGACCGCCTGATGGAGCTGCCGCACGGTGTCGCGTTCCTGGTCCAGTTGCGCGCGTGTAGCTGCCAGTTCGAGAGAGAAGGAGGCAACCGGGGCAAGGTCCTCATCGTGGGCCTGGGAGGCTTCGGCGGCATCGAGGGCCACCAACGAGTTCAACGGGTCGTCGCCCCCGGTGAACCCGAGAGACTCAGGGAACTCTGGGGATCTAGTGGACTCGGAGGTTTCGGGCTGGTCGGATCGTGCAGCTAACAGAGTCCTCTCGTAGTGCGCTGCGATGACCTCGTAGGTCAGGTCTTCAACACGTGAGAGGCGCAGGGTGCGTATCGCCTGATGCAGGTGACCCTCCACTGTTCGCAGCGGAAGCCGCAACTCACCCGCGATGTCCCGACAGGTCACCCCCTTCGTGATCATGACCGCGATAACAACCTGGCGATCACTGAGTCCACGCGCCCCGGGCGGGTAAGGCACTTTCGTCTGCCCAACACGATCACCATGAGCATCGGTACGAGACTCGCTCTGGCGAGTGCTGCGGACGAGGTGATGGATCGTCTGCGTCATGGTGGCCCCTAGTCAGCACGGCAATGGATACACGATGCCGGGGTCCGGGGCAATAACCTAAGCCTGCTGCCGTTCTGGAGAAGTGTCAAGAGTGCCGGACCGCCTGAGGCGGTCAGTGCCGCCCCCGGGCCCGAGCCTCGCGATCTGCGCTCGTGCGAACCGGGCAAAGGAACGGTGATCCTGTGGTCCTTGGCCCCTGTCATTATGCTGATGGGGACCTAAACTTGGGGCAGTACGCTGGCGAACCCAAACACCGGAAAGCGGCGTAGCTCATAAGACGACTGAGCGCGTTGCTCCATAAAAGGGTGAGGGAGATGCTGCACCGGTCCGACTTTCCTGTTCCCCCTCTTCGGGTGGTGTCCTGATGAGCAAGGGCGAGGTATCCGGTCTGGATGAGTTGTGCTCGCGTCTTTGCGCATCGTTCATCGACGCGCTGCCGGTGACGGGTGCGGCATTGTCGGCGTTCAGCGGCTCCTCCCGGGAGACCACGCTGTGCGCGAGCGACGATCTTGCGGCGAGGTTAGATGAGTTGCAGTTCGACCTCGGCGAAGGCCCCCGGTGGGAAGCCGCCCGATCGCGCCGTCCCGTCCTTCTCCCGTATGTGCGCTCGATGGAACACGAGACGTGGCCGGTCTTCGGCAAAGCCCTCCTCGACACAGACGCCGAAGCCCTCTTCGTCTTCCCGCTGGTCGTTGGTGCCATGGATATTGGCGTCGCGGAGCTCTACAGCCTGACCCCGGGATCCTTGAGCGACGCCGACCTGGTGACCGCCCGCGCCCTGGCGGACGGGACTGCGTGGAGCTTGCTACGGCGCATCCTCGTCCCGGAATCCGAGCAGGATTCTCACGGGTCTGGCTTGTCCCCGTCCCGCCGGGAGATCCATCAGGCAACCGGCATGGTGATCGCCCAGACCGGAGAAACCGCCGCGGACGCACTGCTCTTGCTGCGGGGTCATGCCTTCGCCAACGGGCAATCGGTGCACGAAACCTCCACCGAGGTGCTGGAGCGGCGGCTGGACTTTACCTCTCGGCAGACCGATGAACGATGAGGGAGGGCTCTACAGTGGGATCCATGGAAGCCATCACCCGGGCAAGCCGGGTCAGTGCAGCATTCGTGAGAATCGCGGACACGCTCGTCGATGACTACGACGTCCTGGACCTGCTGCACACCCTCGTGGAGGAAAGCGTCGGCTTGCTCGACGCGACCGCGGCTGGGCTGATGCTGGCCGACCCGGACGGCGCCCTGCAGGTGCTGGCGTCCACCAGTGAGGAAAGCCACCTGATCGAAGTCCTGCAGCAGGAGACCGGGGCGGGTCCCTGCGTCGAGTGCTACGTCACCGGTGCCCCCCTGACGATCCGCGACATCGCCGGCACCGAGGACCGTTGGCCCCAGTTCAAGGACGCGGCCGCCGCGCAGGGATTCCGGTCCGTGCACGCCTTCCCGATGCGTGTCCGTGGCAGGACCATCGGCGCGATGAACCTCTTCCGCACCGACACGGGTGAGCTGAGCGAAGAGGACATCGCGATCGGGCAAGCCCTGGCGGACGTTGCAACGATCAGCATCATGCAGGAACGCACCCTCCGCGAATCAGCTGTCGTCAACGAACAGCTGCAGTACGCCCTGAACAGCCGGATCCTCATCGAGCAGGCCAAGGGCGTCATCTCCCATGTTTCGAAGGTCGACGTCAACGAGGCCTTCCAGCGGCTCCGCGCCTACGCCCGATCCCACAACACCAGCTTGAGCGACACCGCAGAAGCCGTCCTCAACCGCACCCTCACCCTCTGAACCCCGAAGGGTTCGCTTCACGAGGTGAAGACGATCAACTCGCTGCAGGCTGCGTTTGCGGGTCCCGCGTTTACTGACACGGCCACCGTCGCCTGCACCGTGGTCCTGATCCACTCGTACGACTGCCTATTCGTGGTGCCCGCAGATTCTCCTTGAGGACAGCAAGTGCCTGCCAGGGCCTAGGCGGCAGAAACGATCATTGCGTCCTACTGTTAGCTCGTGTGTTCTGCGCTTCGGCAGGGCGCTGAAGCCTCAAAACGGAAGAGACTGATTCATGGACGATGACCTGCGCCGTATTCGCGTAGCTGCTGCCGACAAGGAGTCCGTCGAGTTCGAACTCGACAGCGCCGCGCTCGTGCTGGAGGAAGCCATCACCGAAGCCGTCGACCACGGCCAGGACATCACCGACATCGCGGCCGTGGCCGAGCTGCCCATCGAAGAAGTCATCGACATCGTCGAACACTCCGCCTCATCAGCAGAAACGATAGCGGAGCGGTTCACCACGGGCGGGTAATGGATTCTCGACGGTCCGCCGACCCACGAGAGGTCACCGCTGCCGAGAGTCTTCCCGCTAAGCCTTAACCCCGTGAACCGCCTTCGCTCCAGCGGGGGAGCTAAGACTCAGTGACGAGCGGCAAGAGGAGCACACGAGGAGGCCGGTCAGTGAAGCACTGACCGGCCTCTTCCGTGTGGCGGTTTACTTCTGATCCCCGTCTTTGCCACCGAGAGTGTCCTTGGCCTTGTCTTTGGCCTGATCCACCTTGTCCGGGTTGTCCTGTGCTGCGTCCTTGGCCTTATCGGCCATGCCGCCAAGATCTGCCATGAAGTGCACTCCTTGCGTTAACAAGCTCCACGGCGGGGAGGCCGCCGTTCTGACCCCACCATCGTGCATCCTGCCTCCCCACGATGGCCAGCAGCAGGCAACCCAGGAAACTGACTGGACAGCTTCCTGCCGATGATCGATGCAAAGGATCCTCACACAGGCCTGCTTTGCAAGTCCTCACGGACGCTACGAGGGAACCGCGGACTGGCCCTGCGTGGACGTGACCGAAGCTTTGCCACTAAGCGCGTGAAACTCCGCCATTACGTGAGAACCTCACATGCTTGAGAGCCCGAAGCGGTGGCATAAGGCGTGCGGAACCGCACCAGGGGATTCGGGGCGCTGGCACGGGTGCCTCTAGTTCTTGAGGTCGAAGTCCAGGTCGAGGCTCTCTCGGCTGGTGAGTTCCCGCCACGTCGAGGTGATCCGGGCGGCGGGAAGTGCTGCGGTCGGCATTCGGTCGACGGCGATCAGCTGGGCCATATCCAGGCCGGTGAGCGTCGCGATGTCCCGGATGGGGACCTGGAAGGTGCGGAACGGGCCGAGCGGGGGAGCGTCCCCGTCCTCCACGGCTCCCGGCCGCGGCACGACGGGGAGGTCCTGCAGCTGTGGGGTCTGGTCCACCACGTAGCCTGTCGCGGCCAGTGCCCCGCTTTCGAGGAACACCGCGACCTTGAAGAAGCGCAGCGGGATCTCCACCCCCGGTACACGGGGTCGACGTCGCTGAAGACGGGTCCGGTGAACACGATCAGGCGCCGGCCATTGTCCGCAGCGTTCTCCAGCAAATACGTCTCCAGACCCAGCCATAACTCGAGGCCCTGGTTGAATTTCGCCGCCTGCGGTGCGGCGTTCGTGTAGTGGAAGGTGTCCTCGTTCGCCTGCGCTGCCTCGGCCCGGGTGTCACCCCAGACAGCGGATGCCCGGCGCACGAGGTGCCCGCGGTCAATGTCGTTGCGGGCGTACACCCGCTCCCCGGTCTGCTGGTCCTCCGGCAGGCGCGGATCCAGCCGCCAAGCGATGCCGGACCGGTCGAGGTCCATGAGCTTCGCCCCGTCGATCCCGAGCGCCGTGATGGCCGCCAAGCGCTTATCCGGGCGCATCAGGATGGAGAAGTGTGTGTAGGGCAGCAGGACCGTGTCGACATCGTCCAGGGACGGGATCGGCACGGTCCGACAAGCCCCCGATCGTTGCAGCGGTAGCGCTAACGGCAGCTGCAGTGGTGATGTTGCGAGGTTCGGGCACGGCGGCATCCATCGGCCGACGATACCAGCGGCAAGGGACAAGTGGATCAACGGGCCCTCCGGGTCCATGCCGATGCTCGACGGGCGCCATCTCCGACCAAGGCGCGTCACTGCTCGGGGGATCGCTCCGCATGGCCTGATGCCACAGGGGATCGAGGCCCACGTAGCACCTCGATGCCGGCCAGGGGGACTGAGCAATGTCGCCGTCCCCCTTGACGTTCCCCTCCCCATCCATGATCAACTAGTCAGTAGGCTTACTAGTTGGTCAAGAAGCCGGCCAAAGCCTAAGCCTCTCGGGCAGGAGTCGGGATCGTTGGAGTATCAGTCCGACTCCTGCCCCCGCTCCTCGCCCCCGACCCTTCCCGCCGGCGGGCCGGATCGACCGATCGTGCGGGTGCGTCGGTATCTTCCCCTGGAGCGAAAGCAGATCCGTAGACGAAACGCCGCTGTGCGTCAGTCGCGGACAGCAGCGACAGCCTCGATTTCCACGAGCTGGTTCTCGTAACCAAGAACCGTCACCCCTACCAGGGTGCTGGGCACGTCATGGGCACCGAACACTGCCCGCACAACATCCCACGCCCTTACGAGGTCAGCCCGATCGGTGGACGCCACCAGGACACGCGTACCGATCACGTCCTCCAGGGTCGCGCCCGCGTCATCGAGCGCGACCAGCATGTTGTCGAGGCACTGCGCCGCCTGCACCGCATAGTCGCCCACACCCACCGTGGCTCCAGCCTCGTCAAGGGGACACGATCCTGCGAGGAACACCAGCCGCGCATCGGCCGGCGCAGTCGCCGCATAGGCGTACTGCACCGTGTCAGGAAGAGCGGGAGAGCGGATCAGAGTTACAGCGGAAGCCATCGAGCTCACTTTCTCGTGGTGATAAGCCCCAAGTCTCCCACTTCGTCCCGGGTCATCGACTGGCTACGTGGGGGCCCGGCCGGCGGGTGTTCGGTGATGGTTGCCCGGTACCAGTAGATGGTGAAGCCGCTGCCGGTGAGGTCGACGCGCGGTGTGGTCGACGCGCTGCCCCCGGTAGTCGTGGATCCCGTGCGTCTCAACGCCCCACACCTCCACCCCGAGGACGTACTCGGTCCCCTGGAGATGTTCCTGTTGCACTTCGCGCTGAGCGGCGCGCAACATGTCCGCGGCTTCAAGGTAGCCGGCGTTGGATCGACGGAGGAAAGGAACCATTTCGTGCCGGGGATAGGTCCTCATGGCAGGAGGATACGGCCTGACGATGCCGACCCGCAGCCCAGCTTTTCGCCCGAAGGAGGCATCAGTTTGGGTCGGAGGAGTGGTGCCGTGGATGCCCGGAAAGGGTTGCCGACTGGATGGCCCGAAGGCCGCCACACATGCCCTTGAGCGGATCAGCGCGAGGTGCTGCTCGTGCGGTGAAGGCCGGCCACCGAGAATTCGTTGGCGGCCCGGATCGCAATCGATGGCTGGTCTGCTCAGAGCGCTTGCGCTCTGGTCCTCCCGCGCAGGTACTCCAGAACGGGCCGCAATTCGCTTTGGCGCAAGTCTCGGAGCGATGCCACCGGCCGGCCGGCGCATGCGGTAATGACCTCGCGTCGTTCCTCAGGAGTGAGGACGTTGGCGTTGTGCAGACCTTGCCGCACCATCAGAATCTGTCGTTCCCGCAGCGGGGCCTGTGCCGATTCAACAGCCAACGCGTGTACTTTCTCCAGACCCGTACTGATCGTCATGGGCCGATCGTAGCCAGCAAGCCTG
The DNA here is from genome assembly GCF_058269155.1 of Arthrobacter sp. TJ-263. Taxonomy (NCBI): domain Bacteria; kingdom Bacillati; phylum Actinomycetota; class Actinomycetes; order Micrococcales; family Micrococcaceae; genus Arthrobacter; species Arthrobacter sp. TJ-263. The sequence goes on from NZ_JBZCNE010000001.1 coordinate 236,944, forward strand.
TCCCTGCGGTGTAGTGAAAGTGACAGCGGTATGAACGGCAACGCTTAGGACAGTTCCTCGATCCGGGATGGGTGCGGATGGGACCGGTGTGACCGAGTGCGGTGAGGATTCCCGCAGCAAGGTCTTGAGCTCCGTGTTCACGCATCCGATGCTCGCCGCCGGATCCCGATGGCCAAGTCGATCACGGTAGCCCATCGTCGTCTGACGGTTGCGGGCTTCCTCGCCGAGCTTGGTGATGCGAACGGCAAGGCGCAGCGACGTGTGGCATCACGCGCGAAACCTTCAGCGACCGCGATGCCCTTATCGTCGACGATGTGCGGCTCGGCGGAATAGAAGTCACCTCCGGCGCTAGCTCCTGCAGCGAGCTTGGTGCCGGTGTTGGTGTCGGCTAGGAGTGAGCAGCCGGTGAGGAGTCACAGAGCGACCGCCGCGGATACCAGGTGGTGGTGTCTGCGGCGGTCGCTGGGGTGAGCTGATCTTAAGGTGTCTTCCGTGGTCCGATCAGTTCGTACTGCTGGCACTGTTGTTATGTGCTGCTATCCATCACGGGGCCGATGGATGGTGCTGGTGGTTAGGCGTTGTTGCGGCGGACCATGTAGGTACCGCCGGCTGCTGCGGCCAGGACGAGGCCGCCACCGAGGGCGAGGACGCCGGTATTGGAGCCGGTCTCCTGGGCAACGCCGGTGTCGGCGCCACCGTCAGGCATGGCGCCCATCTGGGTTTCTACCAGGGTGCCGCAGAGTGCGGGCGAGGTCGCGCCGAGGGGGAGATCGGGGGCGATCTCCGAGGGGCTGCCGAAGACCTCTTCGGAGACGCCGGCCGTCGCGGGGTCCAGGCCGTGCACGACGACGACGGCGGTGCCGGCTTCCAGGGAGGCCTTGGTTGCGGCGTCGAGGGTGATCTCACGCTCAACAGAGTAGGTGCCACCCTGGCCGCCGAGGGCGAGGTTCAGGCCCTCGGCCGGGGTGGTGGCGCCCGAGGTGGTGAGGGTGGTGAGAATGTCGCCGTATCCGGGGGCGCCCTCCGCCACGTTGACGATCCCGTTGCCGTCAGCGTCGTCGGCCGTCGTCGGGCAGACGCCCTTGGCTCCACCGTGGATGTGCTGGACGTGGGGGTACGGGGCGTCCATGAAGGTCTCGGCGAGGCCCGACACCTGCAGGTTGACCATGGCCTTGTCACCCTTGACGTCGAGGGTGATGGAGCCGGAGCCGGTGGTGCCATTGAGCTGGCCGAGGGTCGAGGAGTAGGAGTGATCTCCATCGTGCGCCATAGCGGGAGAGCCTGCCATCGTGACGGCGCCGAGGGCGAGGGCCGGTACCGCGAGAAGACGCATCTTCTTATTCATGGGATCAATATCCTTCACTGTGCGATGAGAGCGGGTCCGGATCCGGACCCGCACTGACTGTGATTCGGAGCACTGCGCCGCTTGGATTGCTTCCCCCACAGAACCGGCACTTACCGAAATGTTCGGCGCGTCGTTGTGCTTTCCACCAACCGCAAACCGAAATCACCCTAGAGAGCGAACCACAAGGCTTCCCTCTTCTCGCGGGAGTGACCCGACGCAGGTTGGCGTTCACACGGCTAGGGCCAATAGGCGCTGACTATGTCACCCCCAATCACGCCATGCTGGATAGGAGGGCATGTGGGCCCTCCTGGGATTGGAGAAATCATGAGCACAAGCTCGGGTTTCGCCGGGATCGTGGCCGTCATTGCGGTGGGTGGCAGTGATCTTCGCGTGGTTGCTGGTGGGGGGATTTTGAACCTCGCAGTTGAGAGCAGTGTCTGCTACAGCTCACAGCTGCTGGGATAGCTCGCAAGGGGACGTGAGCGGAGGGCACCGGGCGTCTCTTTGGATCCGCGCGAACAACTCCACTCCCGACTCCATCCAGACCTACTCTCCGCTGAATCACGAAGTAGGGCCAGACATAACCGTCCTACCCGGGCCATCCAAACCTGTCGCAGTCACGCCTAACCACCCTGTCGCAAGGGCTTCTGTCAGATGGCTTTCCTCACTGGCGGACGCCAGGACCTGCAAGACACTGTCTGGCCCGGCCAGCATCAGGCCGGCCACGGTCGCGTCGACCGCCTCACCTGTTGACGGGACCCGTCCTGACGTTTGGCAATATCGACCCGAATCCGGTTCGGTGCATGGTAGCCGCCAGCCCGAGCCACCCGTCGTTGTCATTCGCGTCTTCCGCACCGGGACTTACATGAGCGAAGCTGACCCCAATTGCCCGCCTGTTCCATCCTGCCGGTGCTGCCTAGGTCACTGCCGATAGGCCGGCCCCGACACGGGGCCGAGTCGGGCCGTCGATCTTCATCTTCCTGTCCCCAGCGCCAGCCCGTCACGGCTGATTGCCTGAATCTACATCGTGGTCAGGGCCATTCTCATCGTCGATACTGCCACCTCCCGGTAGGCTGCGGGGCATGAGCCGCCTCTCCGACCTGCTCAACGACTCGAATACCGAGCAGCTCTCCGCCCGCCGCATTCAGGCCGTCGCCGAGGTGCGGGGTGTGAAGGTCACCAATACCTCCATCTCGAAGTACCTGCGTGGGGAGCCGGAGACCCCGTCGGAAAAGGTGCTGTACGCGTTCTCGCTCGCCCTGAACATTCCCATGACCCGGCTCCGGGTGGCGGCCGGGGTGCCCGCCGGCGAGCACGCACCGTTCGTGCTGCCCGAGAGCGCAAACCGGCTCACCGCCCGCCAGCGCGAGCTGGTCCTTCACACCATCCGGGTCCTCCTCAACGAGGAGTAGGCGACGCTGCGCGGGTCTTCCGGATGAGCAGCTTCATCGAACCAGGTCGGCACGGCTGAAGCCGCGGGAGCGCATGTCCTCGAGGATGGCGTCCGGGTCGATCAGCCCGCCCTGCCGCAGGCCGGCGAGGACCTTACGGACCCGGGCTTCGGAGTCGTCGTCACGCTAGCCGCGCTGGCCTAGGTTTTCTATCAGATCGAGTTCGCGCTGCGATGAAGCCATTCCTCCAATGTATCCGGGCCCTTCAGCGGCGGTTTGGAGGAGCCCGGCGCGGCCGCACACTTGTGGCGGGAAAGGGATGAGGTGACCGCGCCATGGGCGGGTCCTGTGGGGCTACCCATCCGGGGGCGGGTAGACGGAGGATGACGACTCAGGAAACCCGGAGTGCTAAGGGCCTCGGGGCGGTGGCCGAGGTGGATGGCCGGAATGACAGGATAACGCCAAGGACCCAGCTTCAGCGCGTTCTCGGGGTTATCACGCGCGCCGTCGGCCTGCTCGCTGACCTGCGCATACAGTTCCCCCATGCGAGTCTTCGACACCTCATTCGACTACAAGTCCGACAATCCCGGCCGGGCCAACTTCGACGCTGACAGGGACAGCGAGCTGCTCAAGTCGGATCATGAGCTGCTGTGGACGAAGGAACTGCCGTCGGGCGTCCTGTTCGAACCGAGAGCACCCACTGAGCCGGGAAAACGCAGGAACAACTACCTGCTATTCGATGGAGGTTCCCTGGGACGGCATGTGTACGGCAGCGACGCCATCACGAACTCCTACTCCGACTGGGTGATACCGCATGCGCTGGCCGGCGCCATTGCCTTGCTGGACGAGGACGAGAAGTCTCGCTTCCTGCGTCAGCCGTACACCATTGGCAGCGCGATGATCTGGCCCGTCCGGAAAGCGCACCCACACACTATGAACAGGGCGCGGAGAAGCAACGTCGGTGACCGCATGGACCTCACCTTGGAGTGCATCCGGCGTCACTATGTAGGAGAACAAGGGAACCCCCTCGCCAAGGTCACCGACGCGTACGCAGACTTCTTCGACCTGTTCGAGGACTTTCCAAACTTCGTGGACTTCTTCCACTTTCAAGACCTGGCGACGGCCGACTACAAGGAGGTCCGGTTTTTCCTGCCGCTGGACAACTTTGATCGCTCCGCGACCCCAGCCACCAAAGAGGAATACGTGGAGTACCGAGAGAACGTGCTCGCGTTCATCCAAAGCCGGAACCGCCGGATGGCCGACTGGGTCACGAAGCACCACCCCGATATTGAGGTCCGCGCGTAGCGCCTGAAGGATCCGTCGACGGGCCCGTCTGGCTCAGATACCCATGTCGTCGTGGACTCCGACGGTGGCGAACATGACCCTGCCGTCGGCGCCGGGCCAGAAGTGCATCCGCCGGGCCGCCGCCGCCCCAATCTGCAGGGCTACCCGCCGGGCGGTGCCGTATTCGGTGTGTTCGATTAGGCCAGTACCCCTTTGGGTTTACCGCGGATCCGGTGCATGTCCCGGCCGGAAGAAGTGTCAGCGATGCCGGTGAGGACCTCCACGGCGACCGCGACAATCTTGGACCTGTCCACTCCCTGGATTTTCTCGGCGCTGGTCAACAAACCTTCGATGAAGCCTAACCCGCCAGAAATATCTCCGCCTTGAGGCTGCCGGGATGCGGGTCGCCCACTCCAGTTAGATCTCGTGGCGGAACTGTGCGGCGGGATCGGTGAACAGGAGACCGGTATCGGCGGCCGCGGTGATCTCCCGGGAGAGCTGACGGGCGCGGGCAGCACGGGTTTGCTCGGTATGGACACTCTCGCGTAGGCGTTCGTTCTCATGGGCCAAGGCGGTGTTCTCAGCAGCCAGAGAGTCCGCATCACCAAGCGCCCGGGTCAGGTCGCCAACGAGTTCAATCCGCTCCCGGGTCAGCAGGGCAACCTGCCGCTGAACCTGATCCAGGGCGGCGCCACCGGCGCCGCGGGAGGGCCCGGGGATGGCCGGCTTCTGGTTTGAAACCGTCAGACGCAACCCGGTGGCCTCGGCCTCAAGTCGGCGGTTCGTTTCGCTGAGATCGTCCAGCGTCGTCCGGATCAACTCCAGGGCGGAGGCAACATCGGTATGCGCAGCAGCGGAGGGCGCAGATGCAGACCGCGGCTGGTGCGTTGTCTTGACTTGGGGCAGAATCTTCCCCTGCTGGACCTGGTTGCGGATCTGCAGGCTCAAGGGACTCGGCGGTCTCCACAGGCTGTGCGGGCCGAGAGCTCCAGACGATCCAGGGTTCGGCGCCGATGCAGAACGGCAGAGCCGGTGTGATTGACCCCAGTTCACAGTCCTCTGCGGTGGAGAACTGCCGCTGCGTGGTGACTCCATCCTCGCCCGTCACCGGCCGACAGTCTATGTTGTCCGAACTTCTAGAAGGCCGGCGCTTCCTGCGGTTTGTGGAGGCGTCACATTCGGCACAAGGCGCTTAATATCTTCCAAAGGCGCCGAGGACAACCGACAAGTATCACAGTCCGCCCATAAATGAGCAGACCGAAGCCGGTAAGAATCGGACTTCGCTGGCAGGGCAACTCTGTTCATAGGTGGCCAGCTTTCCTCGTTTGTACCCAAACATGGATGGTTGACCGGTCCACGGTTCGGACCGTGGGGTTCGCTCCGTACCGACGCCAGGGCCCTAGACACCGCCATGCTGCGGAGGCATCCTGCAACAGACTCGTGTGGCTGGTCTGGAAGGTACGCGGTGAAGCAACGCATACGCGACTCGAATCCGTTCCGAGGTGCTGTCTGTGCGCCGGGCGGTGTACATGTGCTGTGGACGGACGCGTCCGGCATCAATAGGGACCACGTACTAACCGGGCCGACAGATCTTGGCTTGGAACACGCACAGATAAGCCGCAAGGGATACCAGTACCAACACCGACGGAATTACGAGGGGGAGTACTACTGCGCCGGGTCCGACCAGATGATCTGGTTTGAGTCCATGACGGAGTACTCGGCGCTGCTTCACCTGGACCACACAAACAGCCTTGCCGCGGTGTCTGCCCAGCCGTGCTGTCTGGTTTTCGACGACAACACTCGGCACTATCCCGACTTCTATATGGTGACACGGGAGGGGGCAAGGAGTCTCCTTGATGTGCGGCCCGTGAACCGGATCCGAGACGAAGACCGCCAAGTGTTTGCCCGTACCGGCCGAATGTGCGAACTGGCCGGCTGGGGCTACGAGGTGCTGCATGGGGTCACCGGATGGGAACTGCAGAACTTGGAGTTCTTGTCCGCATACCGGATCGGGCCCGCGGCCCCGACGCAGGAGACGCGAGACCGCATGCATTCCCTCCTCAGGGATGGCCCCGAACCCTTGGGGGAATTCTGTCGCAACCTTGACTGCTATGAGCCGTGGAAGTTCCTTCCTGCCACCTATCACCTCATGTTCATACGTGATTTGTCGTATGACGAGTCACGCCCGTTCACCATGGCAACTCGCGTCTGGTGGGACCAGTGATGGACTGGGAGTTCAAGGTCGGCAGCACCATTTCCTTGGACGACGGGGCCTACATCTTCGTCGGTGTGCATGGTGGCATCTTGCTGCTCAGAAGCAGCGCGGACGGCAGCCTGCTGAACCTGCACGTCTCCGAAGTCCACCGCCGGATGGCCGAACCGGTCCCACGACTTGGCGAAGGTTTGGCGACCCACCAACACCTCACGGACCTCTCCCAGGAACAGCGCAAAGAGGTCCAAACAAGGCTCAGGCACGTGCAGGAGGTCATCAACGGAAAAAGCGATGACGCCACCGGCTACCGGCCGGGCTTCGACCCATCCATTACTACCCAGACGCAGCGGCTGGAGCACAAGGTGGAGGAGTTGGCAGCCGCCGGCATCGGTGTTCCGAAGGCCACCCTGAGGAACTGGATGTTTTCCTACAAGAAGGACGGTGTTGTCGCCCTCGTGGACAAACGCTGGCTGCGCCGGTCGGCGGCACTGCCCCACGTTGACCCGAGGGTCTTCGAGGCGGCTGTCTCCGTCATCGCCGCGGCGGCCGGCCCGTCATCAGTGACGGGTTCGGCGCTACTGATCAAAATCAGGGAGCACGTGAAACGGAACCATCCGGGCCAAGAGGTCGCGATGCCCGGGGACAGAACCCTTCGGGACCTGGTTAAGGGACTGTCAGCAGGGAGATTTACGACCGGCAGTGCTAAGAACCGCCGGACTGCCGCGAACGCGCCGCAACGAATGTTTGATCCGCGTCCGGCGTGGTTCCCTGGCCAGGAGGTCCAGATGGACACATCTCCCTTTGACGTGCGGGTCCGCGGCTCGGACGGGATGCCAACGACGGTGAAACTTGCCATCGCTGTCGATAAGGCGACGCGCAGCATCGTTGCCAACACTGTCGGATACAACATTGACGGCGAGGTACTCGCGTACATGCTGGCGGAGATGTCCACGCCCCGTTCCTCACGTGCCGGTTCGGCCCTTGCATTCAACGAACTGGAACTCGATCAGTTGGAATTTGCGCGCGGTTTGAAAATCGACACCGCTTTGGCGGCCGCCCAAGTGCGACCGATGATCAGGCCGGTGCGGATCATCACCGACAACGGTACCGACTACCTATCGGAAACGGTGCGGAACGCTTGCCACCGATTGGGGATTTCCGTCGTGCGCGCGGCCGTTTTCACGCCGACCGACAAGGCCATCGTGGAACGTGACTTCAAAACCATCAAGACGATGTTCGTTCACCATCTGCCCGGGAACACCGGGGGATCCGTCGAGAACCGCGGCCGCGACATCGATTCCGAGGACCTCATCGGTGTCGAGACTCTGGCGCTGCTCTTCGACCGGTGGGTGGATGTGGTGTGGCAGAACCTGCCGACCGAGGCGCTGCGCGACCCGGAGTTCCCGCAGGTCCTACACAGCCCAAATTCGATGTACGAGTCTATGTTCCGATTCATCGGGACGGTTCCGGTTCCCTTAGATGAGACGGACTACATATCGTTGCTACCGTCCGTGCTGCTGACCATCCAACGAGACGGCATCACGTTCAATCGCCGGCGCTACGATTCCCCGGCTCTCAACCCGTTCCGCAAACGCGATAGCACGCGGAAGGCACCGCAATACCGCGTTCACTACCGGCGCCATCACCCGAACCAGTTGTGGGTGTTTATTCCGGAAACAGGCGAGCATATTCCCTGTCCCTGGCGGAATCAGGACGCCTTCGCTCACCCGTACTCGCGGGCGATCAGGGAGATGGCTGTAGCGACGGACGCCGGTGCTGTGAGCACTTCGGATGACCGGCACGCCACCTCTGCCGCCCTCATAAAGGGCGTCCTAGCCGCGGCGCAGCGTGAGGAAAAGAAGGACAGGGCCGATGCTGACGAGCGGCAACTAGCGGACGCCCAAGGCCGGAAACCGCGCAATCGAGCCACGGCCTTGAGCAGTCCACCCCAACGTGCGCCACGGCAGCTGCCGAACACGGTCGCTGATAAATACTTCCCGACTATCGGCTCGGCAACGGAGGAGGACCGGTGAGATTCACCGACCCGGACCGCAAAATGCCCACCCGTTGGGACGGACTGTGCCAGCGAATGGAGAGCCAGCACAACGCCTTTGAGCGGATCGACTTGAACGACTACCTCGCGCTCGGGGCGGAGGACCGCCAAGCCTACGACCATGCCCGTATCGATTTCATCTCCGGGGGAATCGTCCTTCGTATCCCGACCATCGATAATGCAATCAAAGCGGTGAAGGTTGCCATGGACCAGAACTCGTCGTCTGGGCGTGACGATCATCTGGGCGTGATCATCAGTGCCCCGGGTTCCCACGGAAAAACGACAGCGTGCATGGTGCTGTTGGGACACGTGTACGACGCTTACAAGGCCCGCTTCGGCAGTATTCCCCGCGGTGTAGTGCCGGTCGCATTCGTCTCCGTCCCCGCTGTGGCGACCCAGAAGAGCCTGGTCATGGCCCTGGCTGACTTTTATGGGTTGCCCTACGCGGGGCGCATTTCCCAACCACAACTGGCCCGGATGGTGTGCGAGGCGATCCATCAGAGCCACACCCAGCTCATCGTATTGGACGAGCTACAGAACATAGCCGGCATCGGGCCACACAAATCAGAATCGCTGGCGACCCTGAAGCAATTTTCGAACCAAGTGGCGGCTACCTTCGTGTATTCCGGTGTTGATCTGCTGGGAACCAACATGCTGGCCGGCACGGCAGGAGCCCAGCTTACCCGTCGCGCCTCACTTGTGGAGGTCACGACCTTTGAGAAGACAAGCGCCGAAGGCCGACAATACTGGGACACCTTCATTCGCTCCCTGGGCCGCGCAATGCCGTTATTCGGAACAAGCCCAGACAACCTAGTGGCCATGTCCAATCTGCTGTACGAACGGACCGGCGGCAACATCGGCTCGTTGCGCAACCTGCTCTCTCAAACCGCCATCAAGGTCATCGAAGACGGCGACCCCAGGCACGAAAGCCTCGACGAAAACCTCATCCAGCAAGCTGTCCTTGACGCCGCGGCCGAACAGGAACTTGATTTCACAGAGTGGGCCCCCCTGCCGGGCGCACGCAGCCGACGGAGGACGTTGAGAAGCAATGTCGATGACTGAGCGGACCCGGCTGGTGCCATCCTTGTACCCGGTCCCCGTGCAGGCAGAAAGGATCTCGAGCCTCGCCCTGCGCACTGAAGAGCGAATGGCCGCGCCGCCAGGACTGCTGTGGTCAATGGCCGTTGGGCGGGCCCGCATCATCCATGGCCGCGCTGCCACCAGGGCGCAAGTCAGAGATCAACTGGTGGAATTGCTGGCGTCCCTGCTTGGCTCAGAACATGTTCCTGCTGACATCCCACATCGGCGGGAGGAGTGGATACAGCACGCCTGCCCTGAATGTGCTGGCGGCCAAAGGGCGGAACTGTCTGGTCCTGGCCCGGCTGTTTGCTTCACTCATCAGCTCTGGACCGGTCCCGTTCGGCGCAGCGGGCCGAGGCGACCGGACCGACTTTTCCCGCCGCACCCGGCCCACGGGCAACCTGTTAGCACTGAGATTTCGGCCGCATGGGAAAATGTCGAACGACTCTTAGAAGGGAGGATTCTGTCGTACGAGGATATTTACTATGTTTATGGCCTGATTGGTATTTGGCGCCGAGGAGCGCCGGGTGGCGGACCGGAACCGGCCGATCTGCTGGCTGCCGCCGCTATGGGGGAAGTGCTGCACGATGGTGAACTCCAAAGGCAGTGGATGGACCCGGGTATCCCTGCGCAGTGGGCATACAGGAGCCTTTCGGAACTCCTGGCCGAGCGCATAAGCGGAGCGGACAAGCGGCTCATTGATGTAGCTTGGTTGGCCGCACGCCCCACTGTTGCCCACCTGCGCGGAACTTTCCTGAAGGAACCCGGTTGCGGGCAGGCTAACCCACAAATTTTGGCACGGTTTACTCCAGAAGCGGCTATGCGGCCGCTCGAACCATTCAGCCGCTACCTAGACGCCGTGGATGAATCCGCCTTTGATCGGGAAATCCTGTTTCCACGTACCCCAGCGGGGATCCTATGCCGCTTTGGACACACAGGAAAAATCTGGTATGGCACGGGCAACGAACCGATCTGTCCGGTGTGCACTGGCGGCCGTGTTACTCCGAGGTTGAACTCCATCGTAGAAACTCACCCGGCGATCGCAGCCCAATGGGTGCGGCCTCTCAATGGACAAGCCCTGACACCGGAAACAACCGGTGCTGGGTCCAATCAGCGGGTGCTGTGGGTTTGCCCGAATGGCCACGAATTTCCCGCCATCGTGGTGAACCGCACCGAACATGGTAGCGGTTGCCCAATTTGTGCTGGCCGAAAGGTGATGCCGGGAGTCAACGACCTTGCCTCTACTCACCCGGACATCGCAGCCATGCTCCTTGGCGTCGACCCGACTACTTTCCGGCCAGGCTCGGGCAGCAAACAGACCTGGCGATGTTCTAACGGGCGTCACACTTTCGAACGTTCCGTCAACAGCATGGTACGTCAGGGTGGATCCTGCGCCTTTTGTACTGGTCGCCGAATCCAAGCTGGAGAGAACGACCTCGCCACTTGTTATCCGAACATAAGCGCTGAATGGCATCCCTACCGCAACGGAGACCTGACCCCAGAGGAAGTGGGACCGGGTTCCAAATGCCTCGTGTGGTGGTTGTGCCCCCGTGGCCACGACTACCAGACGCTAATCCGAAGACGAACCGGCCCCGACAAGGCAGGATGCACAACTTGTTCAGGACGCAAGCTAGTCTCCGGCGTCAACGACTTGGCTACCCGCTACGCTGCAATCGCCCGGGATTGGGACGTTAGGCGTAATGGTATGGCTGCCTCTCGAGTTCTCCCGGGAAATCAGCTTCGTTGGTGGACCTGCTTATGCGGACATACCCAGCACCAATTTTTTATAAATCGCTTAAGGTCCGGCGGTTGCACATTGTGCGAGCCAGTGGAGCGGGTGGCGGGTGGCAGGCGGAAGGGCACCCGAGCTAGAAACGGATGGGGCAAACGGAAGAGATCGCTGATGTCCTGAACTATTTGGAGATACGGGGCGGGGACTAAGCTTTCACCGGGCTCCTCGTTATGCGGTGCTTGCGATATTCGCGCTTCCGGGTCCATGGACCACCCGTCGGCATCGGACGATCATGGAATCAGTCAGGATATGGGAGGTTATGGATGACTGGACTCAGGGAGAACGGCCCGACGCGCAAGGAACAGCTGTTCAGGCAGCTACGACGTGAAATCCTCGCCGCACGCCTCAAGGTGACCCTGGACGAGCAACTGGGCCGGGAAACCTCCCCGGTGGTGGAGAGCCTGGCCGGCATGGACCTGCCACAGATCGCCATGAGACACCGAATCGATACCGAGACGGTTTAGAGACTTCCGGCGGTGCGAAGTTTGGCTGGTATGAAATTGCCGCCGTTGATCAGACCTTAGCGTCGCGGCCGTGAATTGACTGAAGGCAGAGGTTGACACATGGCGACCAAAGACGAGTTGGTCAGGGCCCTGCGCCGCGAGATTTTGGCTGCTGAGATGAAGGTTCGTCTCGACAATGAGTTGGGGCCTGAGACCTCCTCGATTGTGAAGCGTCTGGCCGCGATCAAGTTGCCGCCCCTCGTGGGGTCGTGCCGCCCATCCAGTAAAGCGACCGAGAAGAGGACCTATGGACTGACGCGCGAGGAACAGCTGTTCAGGACGCTGCACCGCGAGATCTTCGCCGCTGAGATGAAGGTTGCTCTTGATAAGGAGCTGGGGCGTGAGACGTCTCCTGCCGTGCGGAGGCTGGCTGGGATGAAGCTGCCACCGATCTAAAGACGGTTTGACTGCGCCGGTGACGCCTAGACCGAAGCAGGAGGGCCACGGCGTCCCCCCAGCAGGAGCAGGCGGGTTGTGGTTGAAGTCGTGACGATCAGCGCGAAGGCAAATGGCTGATCCATCACCAGGAAGTCCTCAAATGAGTACGCACTCGGGGCAAGACACCTAGCAGCAAATGTTCATCATTCGCCTACGTAGCGGCGGGCGCGCGTTATGCGAACCGATGGACCGGGTTGCATGGCGGACGTGCGACGAAGTCGATGACGATGGAACAGCATGAAGAAACCTGCTGAGTCAACAGCACCGAACGCCTCGGCGTAAGGACGCATAGGGCATCGGCTGCACATTAATGAGGAAGGGCCGCGGCCGCGCGGCTGAGCCCGAAAAGTAGCAAGTGTTCTTGCAACGTTCGGCCTTCCTCGCAGAGAAGATGCGCGGAACTGCGCAGGTGTCTACATGCGACTGAATCCCAGATATATGTTCGAGTCACAGTCTCTGTGAGATTCCGACCTGACGGAGCAAGGTCTGGAAGCTAGAGCAGGAATGGATTCGTCGCCGGGCATTGCCCAGGTGTGAGCGGGGACCGGCGTGGAGCAGCGCGGACGCGGCTCGAAGAAGCAGACAGCCGCATTGGAATTCTTCCAATGCGGCTGTCTGCTTTCGCATGCAGGGAACCGTTGACCGGGTTGGGGACGGATGCTCCGCCGGCCTCGGTGCCGATCCTTCTCAGGCAAGTTCACCAGCGCCCCGTCGGGGGCGTCGCTCTTCAGTGATGGTGCGTCACCCTTGCCTGTGCATGTCGAACGGCCTCCACGGCTGTGCGACCTTTCGCGCGGGCGCCGGCGGTGATGGCCGATGTGTCGGAGATGACCTACAGGTCTGGCAGGGAGCGAACGACGTTCCCTCCGCCGCGCAGTAGGTTCACCGTGTTCAGGACGCGATGAGCGATCGGCCCAGTCGGCCGACGCGCCATACGACGAGGGTGTCGCCCTCCCCGCTTCAGGTGAGGAAGAAACAGGGTGCCAGCACACGGCGGTAGCAGGTACGCATCCTGAGTGGTGTGGCGTCTAGACCCTCAGCAGTGGTTACTCGCGAGTACCGGAGGAGACCTTTACCATATAGAACGTGTGGCTGGGGTCACATTTGGGGGCTTGTCCCGTTGCCGTACCGACTGGTATGCACCGGGACACTCCGAATCAAATGACGAGCCCGAGCGGTCCTTCTGCCCGGGCGACCACAGGAGGCAGCCATGGCCGGAACGTTCGAGCTCTTTCAGGACGAAGGCACTTCCTTCGTGTTCAGGTTGAAGGCTCCCGACGGGGAAGTCGTAGCCGTATCCGGGCAGTTCTCCGACAAGGCGTCCGCCGTCGAGGGGATCCGTGCCATCCGTGAGTGCGCCGGAACGGGTTTGATCACGGACCTTTGCCCATCGACTCCTCATGATGCGGTGGTGGAGAAGCCCGGCGCCGCCTGAAATCTGTCCTTCGGGCACCATCGGCCCACCTGTGGATGATCCGTCAACCATCGAGGCTCGGACCTTCCCTGCTGCCGCCCCTGAGCATCTCAAGAGTTGTGGTGATCACGAGCAGAGTCAGCAGCGGATACCGGGTCCAGGCGAATTACTGATAGCGAAAAAAGGGATCATGAAAACATCAGGACAGTTCCATTTCCGTGAGGTCGAACTTTCCTTGGCCCATATCGAGGACGATGTGGGCGAGGACATTCCTGCCGACCTCCCGGCGTCCCGGCGAGACGTGGTGTCATTGGAGTACGAACGGATCACGCTGGCCCAAACGGTTCAATACGCGCTCCGGAACCTTGAAACGGAGTCCTACAATCAGGACGATGCTCGACGGATGCTCTCGGCCGCCGTACTGGACCTGGACAGACTCGACCGACTACTGTCCCGGACGCGCACCACTCGGGCAGCACTCGAAAACCCTGCGGCGCACCAAGGGCTCGATCACTGCGAGCTCTCCAACGCCTGAGCCCCGTCGGGTTGGCGGGAGGGACATGACGCGATGCTACGATCCCGGGAAATTCCGGGAACGGCGTGCATCCCACCGGCCTCTTCGAGTTTCGCCTCCGTGTCCCGTGCCCGGGCGGGGGAGGGGGGGCGAACGCGGCCTCGGTGTTGAGCAGGGCGATCACATCAGGTCCACCAGGCCCGTAGGCCCGGCGAGTTCGGCTGGGGCTCCCGCGAGTGTTATCGCTTCGGGCATCGAGCGGCTACTCGCCTGGGCACCGGATTGCTACCTACCGACCACTCGCTATTACTCCAATGAAAGCCGCGGGACCCGCAAATCGATGGTCCGGTAAAAGTCGAGTAGTGGCTTCATTGTTCGGGGCAATTAGCGGATGCCACAGTGGGCGTGGCAGCAAGGGGAGCGTCTTTGGACGGTGAATTCTCCATTCTTGAGCGTTTGCGTGCGACGCGATAGTCGATACCGGAGTATGGCATGGAACCGACCGCTGGGGTCACACCGATCGTATCTGTTCGACTATTCGGCAATTTCGAGTTGCGGCGCGACGATATTGTCCTCACGTCGACCGATATGGGTGGGTGCACGCCACGGCACATCCTGGAGATACTGCTGCTGAACATCGGCGTCGAGATGTCGAACGACCGGCTGATCGACTTCCTCTGGGGCGACCAGGCGCCGGACGGTGCTCTGCAAACGCTCGAACGCTACGTCTTTCAGCTGCGACGGCTCGTCCAGCCCGACCGGACCAGAACCGGGCCGCTGCGGACCATGAACGGTAGCTATGTCCTTGATCCTGCGCTCATCGATTCCGATCTCGACCTGTTCCACCACCTGGTCCGCGAAGCCGGTTCTGCACCCCCGGCGGTCGCCTATCCGCTCCTGCGCCGCGCACTGGACCTGTCGGCGGCCCCGCTGCTCGGCGACGAGACGGTTTCGCAGTGGGCGATCGAGGCACGGCGACAGATCGCCGCGCAGCGTGGTGAGCTGCAGACCCGGGTGGCCGAAATCGCCAGTGCCCTCAATCTTCCGTCAGAGGCCATCGGGTGGGCGCAGGCAGCTCCTGGCGCGGACGAACGGGTCGGGCTCTGCGCCGAAGCGTTGACGGCGGACGACCGATGTCGGCGAACCTTCCACCGGGAGTCCGCCCGCAGCCTTGGTTCGGCCCCGCGGGCTCTCCATGTCTGGCTCTTCCGCCACACTGCGGCAGCGGATGATGACCTGCCCGAGGCTTCCGAGATGCTCATCTGTCGGAGTCGCCCGCTCCGCGGAACCGTTTCTCCCGTATGGACGGCAGGCGCGGGCCTCAACGTCGAAGGCACCCCAATGGGTTCTCGGCTTCTTCCTCCGCCGCACCCGACAAACGGCCTGATAACGACTTTGAAAATCGCCCAGGTCCTGATGCTCCTCGCAGCGCTCGTCATCGGCGCGACAGCGCCCGTTCCTAACGGACAGACAATGCTCTCCTTCACGATGCTCGGGTGCGTCCTCCTCATCGGCCGCTACGGCCATCCTCGCGTCGATGCCGAGGTCGCCCTGGGACCATGCCTGCAACACCGACAAGGCGCTGACCAACCCGGGCACTGAGCTCGGCGCGCGCCCGATCAGAACCCCTGCTGGACGGCCGCCGCCACCGCCCCGACGTCGTCGTTCGCCTTGAACACCCCGTCGATGTCGTCCGCGAACCCCTGGTTCATGATGATCGTGAAGGCGACGGTCCGGCCACTCTCGGTCTCCATCACGCCCCCGAGCGTCTTGGTACCGAGCCGGAGGCGTCCGTTGAAGGAGTCGCCACCGGCCAGGGTGCCCGTCTTGGCAAAAACCTTTCCCGCGGCGGGACTGTCGGCCTGCACGGTCGAGAGCGAGCCGTCCACGCCCAGGATCGGGAGGGTATCCCGCCAGCGCTCGGCATCCGGACGGTCCGCCATGATCGTCTGGATCTGGACGGCATTCTCGGCCGTGATGTAGTTGCCGTCGAGCCCCGAGCCGTCGATCAGGGAGGCACCGGTGATGTCGAGGCCGGCGTCCTTCCAGATCCGGCCGGCCTCGCTCATGCCGGTGCTGCAGTCGTCCTTGCCGGTCTCCACGGCCAGGAGGCAGACGAAGGTCTGGGCACCGCGGTTGTAGCTGATCTTCATGACATACGTCGCTTCCTCCGCGAGCGGCAGCGACTCGAGCTCCGCAACGGACGGAAGCGCGTCGATGTCGGCCTGCGGTGCGAGAGTCGCGGCCGAGTTCACGGCGGTCGGGTCGCCGTCCACCGACACACCGGACCGCCCGAGTGCCTCGATGAACGCCGTGCGGGCGAAGGTCGCGGGGTCCTCCAGCACGAGCACCTTCAACTGTGGGTCGCTGTCGGCGGCGATCGTGCCGCTGATCACGATCTCACCGCCCCCTGCCGATTCCGGATTCGTCACCTCCGCCTGTTCGCCGGCAGCAACTGTCCGGATGTCGCTCACCACGCGCCACGGTTCGACGGCAGGAGTCAGCTCCACCGTCGCCGATTTTCCGACCTCTCCCGGCGTGATCTGGAGATCGAGGATGTTCTGGTTGATGATGATCGGGGTGATCGGTTCTCCAGCCAGCTCACCCGCGAAGAGTCGATCGTCGACGACGACCTCCCCGCTGACCGAGTCGATTCCGGAGGCCTTGACCTGCGTAGCGAGCTCGTTCAATCCCGTCAGCGGGTCCTCCGGCGTGAGCGTGGCCCCGGGAAGCGGATTGGCATCGTTGTGATCGAGATTCGTGAAGTCGACGGTGCCGTCGGGCTTCGTCCGCCCGCCCATCGTGAGGTCTCCCTTGCCGACGAGGACGAGGTCGCCCTGGAGTGCCCCGTCGACGACCTCGCCGACCCGTTTCACCGGGGTGGTGAGCGTGTGATCCGGCCCCCAGGTCAGCCATGCCGCACCCACACTGTAGGTCTTCACGAACGAGCCCGGCTCGGCCATCTTGGCCCCGTCGAGGTCGATCAGCACCTCACCCGTCTCGATGTCCGTGGCCGTGATCTGCCAGCGACCGTTCGCGTACTCCTGCTGGTTCATGACCTCCAGCGCGGCATCCGGTACCTGCGACACGGGTCTCGTGTCGCCGGCGGGGGCGGGTCCGGCGGTGCACGCCGTCGCCCCTGCAGCGACAAGCATCAGCGCAGCCGCCGCTGCTGTTGTTCTCCGAAGGCGTCGGATCATGGCGTTGCTCCAATCTCGATGACCGCCGCGAGGCGACGGAAGAGCTGGTCGGCGGGATGGGCGCCGGATTCCTCGTTGGACAGGTTCATGAAGACCACGACGGATGCGCCGGTGTCCGGCTGATGGAAGAGGGCAGCGGTGAAGCCGAAGCCCTCACCGTTGTGACCCCACCAGCCCCCGGTCTTCCCGATGCCGAGCGCATAGAGGTCGTAGGGAGGGCCGGCGTCCAGGGGCGCTCCTACGAGGCGTTCCGCCTGGGTCGATGCCTCGAGCAACGCGCCGGTCGCGAGCGTCTCCGCCCAGGCGCGCCCGTCGTCGAGGGTGGAGACCATCGATCCTGCCGGACCGAAGACGGACAGGTTGGGTGCCTGCGGCTCGGGCCCGTCGGCGGTGGGCGCATAGCCCACCGGGTGGGCGGTGTCCCACGTCGATGCGTCGACGATGTACTCCGTGCCGGCCTGGTCGAGCGGCTCGAGGATGAGGTCATCCAGCACGGCATCGAACGGCTGTCCTGTCGCCTGCTCGACGACGGCGCCTAGCAGGTTGGTGTTCGCGTTGGTGTAGACCTTCTCGGTACCCGGTGCGAACCGGGCGGGCTTGCCCAGCATGAATCCGTTGAGGTCCTCGAGGGTGAAGATGCGCTCCGGATCCTCGGAGAACGCGGCGACGAAGTCCTCGTTGGTGTAGTCGGCGTTGCCGCTGCTCATACCGGCGAGCTCGCGCAGGGTGATCCGGTCACCGTCGGTCACACCCTCGACGTACTCGTCGATCGTGTCGTCGAGCGAGATCACGCCCTCGCCGGCGAGCTGCAGGACGAGCGTCACGGTGTAGGACTTGGTGATGCTGCGCAACGGCCACTGCATCCCGGGATCGACGGCTACGCCCATCTCGAGGTCGGCACTACCGAAGACCGAGGTCCACGTGCCCTGGCCGGGGATCCAGACGCCCACGGCAGCGCCGGGCACCCCGTACTCGGCCATCGTGCGTTCGACGGTCTCCTGGAGGTCGGAGCGCAGTCCCCCCGGTAGTTCTCCTTCCGGCGCGACCGGGCGTTCCGCAGCCGTGGAGGACGCTGCGGAGGACGCTGTGGAGGACGCTGCAGAGGACCCGGTGGAGGAGGACGTGGAGGAAGGATCGGGAGAGGCGGCGGGCGATGCCCCGACGCATCCGGAGAGCAGGATCGCTGCGGTGAGGCTGGTGGCCACACCGGCGCCGAACGCCCGTGCGTGGCGACCGGACAATGCGATGCTTCTCGTCACGAGCAGCTCCCTACCTCGTCAGCACCGCGGAACTGTCCAGCAGCGCGAGAAGGATCGCGACACGGTGTGATCGGTTCACATGCAATCCCCGCAACCTAGTCCTGTCCCGGCGGGGGCCACCAGTGACCTAAGTCCATGTTTTGCGGCACCTCGCTGCCGCGATCCCGCCCCTACGGCCAGGTCCGCCAGTTCCACCAGTGCGATGACTCGGGCTCCACCTGGGGCTGCGCCTCCGGCTCGGGTTCCTCACCCAGCGCCTCCGCGGCCTCGACGAGGTCTGCGCTCGTGAGCGTCATGACGTCGTCGCGGCCGAGGGTATCGAGACTCCGGCCGGCGTCGAGCGACAGCCTCAGCGCCTGGCGATTGAGGGCCTGCTCGAACAGGGTGCGGGCGAAGCGGGCATTGCCGGAGTCCTCACCGGCGTGGATGTTGGCGAGGATGCGGCGCAGCATCTCGTCGGCCCCGGGCTCCAGGGTGTACTCGTGCTGGGTCAGCATCTGCTTGAAGATCGTCTCGAGAGCATCGACGGAGTAGTCGGGGAAGGTGATCTCCCGCGCGAACCGGGAGCGCAGGCCGGGGTTGGAGAGCAGGAACGACTCCATCAGCCGCGGGTAACCGGCCACGATCACCACCATGCGGTGACGGTGGTCCTCCATCCGCTTGAGCAGCACCTCGATGGCCTCGGGGCCGAAGTCCATCCGGCCGTCCTCCGGGGTCAGGGCGTAGGCCTCGTCGATGAACAGGACGCCGTCCAGCGCCCGGCGGATGACCCGGTCCGTCTTCATCGCCGTCGCGCCGACGTACTGCCCCACCAGGGCCGACCGGTCGACCTCCACCAGATGGCCCTTCTGCAGCAACCCCACCGCTCGGTACATCTCGGCCAGGAGGCGCGCAACGGTCGTCTTGCCTGTGCCGGGATTCCCGAGGAACACCAGGTGCTGCGACGTGGCGACCTCCGGCAGGCCGTGTGCCTTCCGGCGGGCCTGGACCTGGAGCAGCGCGACGAGCGCCCGCACCTGTTCCTTGACGCTTTCCAGCCCGACCAGGGCGTCGAGCTCGGCCTGCACCTCGGCGAGCGGCCGGGCGGGTCCGGGCCGTGCACTGAAGAGTTCACCGACCCGGTCATCGCCGCGCTCCGAACCCGGAAGCTTGATCTGATCGGCCAGGTTGCTGATCGTCTCGCGCAACTCGTCGAGTGGATTGCGGCTGGCTGCCATGAGTGTCTCCTGGGGCTATGTGGACTGCGGGACGGGATCCACGGGGTCGGACCGTGGGGCTGATCGGCACGGAGTCCTGGAAGTGCCACTCAACTGTAATCCTGCAGAAAAACCCCTGATTCGGCCGGACGACCTGCCACAGAGACCCGACCTGCGTTATACTAAGCTAGCTGATCAATTGCTTCAGTTGGTCGTGCACCGCTAGTTCGTACCTTGTCCCAACCCGAAGGAGACGCCATGAGCACGAAGGTTGAAAAGAGCATTCTCGTCAACGTCCCGGTGAGCACCGTCTACAACCAGTGGACCCAGTTCGAAGAATTCCCCCACTTCATGGGTGGCGTCAAGAAGGTCACCCAGCTCGACAACCAGCGGCTCAACTGGGTCGTCGAAATCGGTGGGATCCGTCGTCAGTGGGACGCGACCATCCTGGAGCAGGTGCCCGACAAGAAGGTGTCCTGGGCCGCGACCGAAGGTGCCACGAACGCCGGCTCGGTCTCCTTCGACGACGTCGGAGGCGGACAGACCCAGGTCCACCTCGTCCTCGAGTACGAGGCCGAGGGCCTCGTCGAAAAGATCGGCGACAAGCTCAACGTCGTCGAGAACCAGGCCGAGGGAGACCTCAAGCGCTTCAAGGCATTCATCGAAGACGAGGGCTATGCCACGGGAGCGTGGCGTGGAACGGTCGGAACCGGCGTCCGTACCGGCGAGCCCGGCGTCGAGGATGCCGCCGAGTCCCGCGGTGACAGCGGAAAGGCAGGAGTCTCCGGCAAGGTAGCCGCCGGTATCGGCCTCGCCGCTGCCGCTGCAGCTGTCGGCGTCGCCGCCAGCAAGAAGAAGGACGACGACGACACCGTCGTGGAGGAAGACGTCACGCTCACGCCCGTGACCGACGCTGCCCCCGAGGTGTACACGACCGACGACGCCGTACTCTCGCGCAGCACCGAGGACGTGCTCCTGCCCGTCGAGGACGTCGATCCGGCATCGAGCGGGACGCAGACCGGTACCGCGAAGGACCCGCTGGCCGATCCGCTGCTGAACAAGGACCGCCCCACCGGTGGAGCGCTCTGATCACTGAGTGACACTCACCCTGCAGGGGGTGGGACCCAGGTTGCGTCAGCCACCCACTCCACCAGGAGTGGGTGGCTGACGGCTTTTCTGTGGTCGAATGCCAGGAGGACTTCGACCGGTACCGACTCGTCAGGATGAAGGGGAACACCGAGTGCCATTCGTATTGGTCCGTCTGATCCGGGGCCTCGGGAGGTCACGTGTGTGGGTCCTGCCGGCAAGCATCATTCTCGTGGTGTTCCTCACCAGTTGGCCCCTCATGGCCTGGGCGGAGCCATCCAGCAACCCCCTCACGTCCGTGGCGAACTACTGGTGGTGGTTCCTGGTCACGGCGGCCACTGTCGGATACGGCGACTTCTTCCCGACCTCGGTCGGCGGTCGCCTCGTCGGGGCGTATGTCATCGTTGGTGGCATCGTCACCCTGACCACCCTGTTCACACGGATCGCATCGGCGATCGAGAATGCAAAGGGGCACCGCATGAAGGGCCATCTCAGCTCGGATATGTCGAATCACCTCGTGATCGTGGGCTACACGCCGGGACGCACGGAACGGCTGATCCGCGAGATCATCGCTGATGACGATCACCCGATCACCCTCTGCGCCTGGGAGGAGACACCCGAGAATCCGATGCCCGAGCAATCCCATCTCGGTTTCGTCCGCGGAGATCTTGCGGAGGAGAGTGTGCTGAGACGTGCCGGGGTGCATCAGGCCGCGCGCCTGCTCATCGACGTCCGCGACGACAACGAGGCACTCGCGGTCACCGTCGCTGTCACGCATGTGAATCCCGAGGCGCACACAGTCGTCGCGCTGCGCGATATGAGCCGGGCACACAACTTCTCCTACATCGCCGCCGATGTCCGCTGTGTCCAGTGGCACTCGCCGCGCCTCGCCATCGAAGAGCTGCAGGATCCGGGCATCGCGATCGTCTACGCCGACCTCATGAGCCACGGGGGCCGAAACACCTACAGCACACGCCTGCCCGAAGCGCTCCAACAGATGAACTTCGGACAGGTGCAGGAAGTCCTGGGACGACACTTCACCACCACCGTGCTCGCAGTCCAGCACGAAGGGGCCGTGATCAACCCCGCCTGGGACACGCGACTACCCGGAGACGCTGTCGTGTACTACGTGGGAGAGCGCAGGCTCACCTCCGAGGAGATTGTCGACGCCGTTTCACGGTCCTCCAGGCAACGCGCCACCGCCGTGGACTGAATTCTGCTGCCGCCGAGGGCAGGGGCCGCCCTATACTCTGAGGATGCCGATCACACATCTCGCCCGGGGCCCCTATGTTCAACCGTCCGCCGTCGAGCGGGTCGGGGACGCCCTGTGAGCGGCGGTCTCGTAGCCCTTCTCGACGACGTCGCAGCGATCGCCCGCATCGCGGCCGCCTCCGTGGACGACGTCGCCGCCGGCGCGGCCAAGGCGGGAACGAAGGCCGCGGGCGTGGTCATCGACGACGCCGCCGTCACCCCGCAGTACGTCTCCGGGTCCGAACCGTCCCGTGAGCTGCCGATGATCAAGCGGATCTTCTGGGGCTCGCTCCGGAACAAGCTGCTCATCATCCTGCCGGCGCTGCTGCTCATCAGTACCTTCATCCCCGCGGTGATCCCGTTCATCCTCATGCTGGGCGGCACCTACCTGTGCTACGAAGGTGCCGAGAAGGTCTGGCACAAGCTCCGCGGCCATGCGGCCGAGAAGGCGCCGGCCTCCGCACGCGGGCCGGAGGCGGAGGCGAAGGTCACCAAGGGCGCCATCACCACCGACTTCATCCTGTCCTGCGAGATCATGGTCATCTCGCTGAACGAGGTGTCCAGCGAGTCCATCTGGGCGCGCGCGACGATCCTGGTCGTGGTCGCCATTGCGATCACCGTCCTCGTGTACGGCGCCGTCGCGCTCATCGTGAAGATGGACGACATCGGCCTGCATCTGACCACTAAGGATTCCCCGGGCGCCCAGCGCTTCGGCGAGATGCTCGTCAAGGGGATGCCCGCCGTCCTGGCCGGCATCACCTTCATCGGGACGATCGCCATGCTGTGGGTGGGCGGCCACATCATGCTGCAGGGAGTCTACGATCTCGGGTGGCACCTGCCCTACGACCTCGTCCATGTCCTCGAGTCCCCGTTTGTCGGCATCCCTGTTGCGGGCGGCTTCCTCGCCTGGCTCGTGAACACCCTGTGCTCGGCCATCCTCGGACTCGCGTGGGGGCTCATCGTCATGGCCGTCGTGCACCCGCTGCTCAAGGCGCTGCCGTTCGGCAAGAAGGGCGAGCACGAGGAGGGCACCATCCGCGCCGCCGTCGCCGGGTATCGCCCGGAGAAGAAGAACGCCGACCACACCTCCTAGCCCGGCAGCCTCCGGCCCTCCGAACGCGACCGCGTTCGGAGGGCCGCTGTCGTTAACCGGCTCCAGAACGTCCAAGAAGCCTGCCGTAAATCCTGCGGATCGTGCATGATGAAGCGCAGCTACAGGACGAATGACACGGCGATCCTCGGCGTCGCACCCGGCACGCTGGACGTCAGGCGCGTCCGCGAGTTCCTCCTCTCGGATGCGCCAGACGTCCTGGGGAGCTCCTCGGCCTGCTGGACACCCTCGTGCCGCTGAACGCGGACACCAGGGAACTGGTGGCACCGCGTATGCGCATCATCAGCGAGAGCCCGCCCTGGTGCAGAAGGAGATGGGGGGCTCTCGGGCGTCCACGAGGAGGTCCTGTACCTCAGAATGCGCCGCGCCGACGGACGAGCCGGCCGAGGACACGCGCCGACAGAGCGCGCTGATCGCGCAGCTCGTGCTCGGGATCCTCAGGTACACGCTCGAGCAGGGGGTGCGAGGCCGCCCCCGGCGCCCTCGCACCAATTGGGCGGCCGCCCTCCACGGAACCTGCACAAAGCGCGTTTGTAAAGGTCGAATCGAGATTGCGGTGGGTTCTTCCGTGGGTGCGGGGGCGGGTGGAGGATGAGCCACGTGGGCGCTCCGCGCAGCAGGCTCAGGATTCGCAGACTGCGGTTATTCGACGCTACGGGGTGCTCGCAGCCAGATCGATGCGGATCCGGATCCGGGTCCGTTCCAATCGCACCGTGAAGGATACGAATCCCATGAACAAGATGCGCTTGCTTGCAGTCCCCGCCCTCGCCCTCAGCGCCGTCGCTATGGCAGGGGCACCCGCAATGGCGGCCGATGGAAGCTACTCGTCGACCCTCGGCCAGGTCAACGGCACCACCGGCACCGGCACCGTCACCCTGGACGTCGTCGGTGACCAGGCCACCATCGACCTGCAGGTGTCAGGTCTCGCCGAGACCTTCCAGGGTGCGCCCTACCCCCACGTGCAGCACATTCACGGCGGCGCCGCCGGCGTCTGCCCCACACCGGCGAACGACACCAACGGTGACGGCATCATCAGCGTCACCGAGAGCGCGCCCGGCTACGGTGGCATCCTGGCGACAGTGACGACGTCAGGGCCCACGACTCCTGCCGAAGCCCTGAACCTGCAACTTGCCGGACAGGGCGGTACCTACACCGTCCAGCGCACCTTCACGATCGACGCCGCGACCATGGCGGCACTCGAGAACGGCACGGCGGTCTTCAACGTCCACGGCCTGGACCCGGCCACGACGCCGTCGACCCCGGAGGCGTTCAGCGCTCCCAGCGATCTGGACCCGGCCCTCCCGGCCGGCGCGACCGCGCCCGCGCTGTGCGGGACACTCGTACCGGCCCAGATGGGCTCCATGCCCTCGGGCGGGGCCGACACGGGTGCCGCCGTGGAGTCCACGTCCACCTCCGCCGGGCTGATCGCCCTCGGTGGCGGCGTCCTCCTCGCCGGCGCTGTCGGCGGGACCTACGCGGTGCGCCGCAGCATGGCGAAGGCCTGATCGTCCGCGCCTGAACCGGTGACCGTCGCGGCCTCCTACGGGAGGTCGCGACGGTCACCGGACGGGGGACGCCCGCTGGAGAACCGCGGCCTTGCGCCTCCGGAGCCCTGCGTGCCTATAGTGGTGCCGTGCTCCCCTAGATCCTCGCTCCCTCCTGCGCCCGTGGCTGATGCCCGGCAGGACACCGGCCGACCCCGAGGATCTCCATGACCACTTCCTCCCCGTCCCCGCAGACGACGGCCCACCTCCGCGTGGACGGCGTCTCCAAGAGCTTCGCGGCGCGCCGCGTCCTGACCGATGTGTCCTTCACCGTCGCCGGGGGCCGCACCGGCCTCATCGGCGAGAACGGGTCCGGCAAGACGACCCTGCTGCGCATCATCGCCGGCCTCCTCACGCCCGACGGCGGTACCGTGACCGCGGTACTCCCCGGAGAAGTGCGGCCACGCATCGGCCTGCTGCACCAGGAACCGCCGTTCCCCCCGTTTGTCACGGTCGCGGAGGCGCTCGAGTCCGCCGTCGCCCCCGTGCGCGCCGTGGCGCATGCCGTCTCGACCGCAGGCCTCGCCCTGGCCGGCGCGCCCGAGGATCGGGCGGTCGCCACCGCGTACGCAGCGGCCCTCGAGGCGGCGGAACGCGTCGGCGCGTGGGACATCGACGCGCGGATCGCCGCCGTCGTCGCCGGCCTCGGACTGTCCGCCCTGGCGCCGCACCGGCCGACGGGTGAGCTCTCGGGCGGGGAGCGCTCCCGCCTGTCCCTGGCCTGGCTGCTCCTTAGTACGCCCGATGTGCTGCTTCTGGACGAGCCGACCAACCATCTCGACGATGACGCCGCGTCCTATCTGACGACCCTCCTCGAGGACTGGCGGGGTCCGGTGCTCATCGCGAGCCACGATCGGGCGTTCCTGGACGACGTGGTGACGACCCTCATCGACCTCGACCCCGCCCCACTGCCGCAGGCGGTCGCCGGACCCCTCGTGGCCGACGGCGACGGCACCGGTATCGGCGTCGTCCGGTTCACCGGCACCTACACCGACTACGTGCACGCCCGGCTCGACGCCCGGGAGCGGTGGGAACGTCGCTACCGGGACGAGCAGGCGGAACTGAAACGGCTCCGTGCCACCGTGTCGGACAGCCACCTGGTGGGCCACGAGGACTGGAAGCCGCGCTCCGAAGGACGCGCCAGCGCCAAGTTCTATTCCGACCGCAATGCGAAGGCCGTGTCCCGCAGGGTCGACGACGCCACGTCCCGGCTCGTGTCCCTCGAGGGTCGGCAGATCCGCAGGCCGCCCGAGGAGTTGCGGTTCCAGGGGCTCACCGCGGCCGGTGCACCCGCGACACCGGAAGGAGCGCCGCCCGTCCTCACCACGACGGAGGCCGCCGTGCACGGTCGCCTCGCCGCCACGTCCCTGGTACTCGGCGCGGGGGAGAAGTGGCTCGTCACGGGACCCAACGGGTCCGGGAAGTCCACCCTCCTCCGCCTCCTGGCCCGCGACCTCCCCCCGACCTCCGGGACGGTGAGTACGGCGCCGGCGCTGCGCATCGGCCTGCTCGCCCAGGACGTCGACCTCCCCGACCCCCACAACCGCGGACCCGGGCGCACTGCGCTGCAGACCTACGACGACGCCGTCGGGCCGGTCGGCGAGCAGATCCCGCTGCGGACCTTCGGGCTCGTCCACCCGCGGGACGAGGACCGGCCTGTCGCCGTGCTGAGCGTCGGCCAGCAGCGCCGGC
Source organism: Arthrobacter sp. TJ-263 (assembly GCF_058269155.1). NCBI lineage: Bacteria > Bacillati > Actinomycetota > Actinomycetes > Micrococcales > Micrococcaceae > Arthrobacter > Arthrobacter sp. TJ-263. The sequence goes on from NZ_JBZCNE010000001.1 coordinate 263,309, forward strand.
TTGCCCTCGCGATCATCCTGGCCGGCCCTCCTGACATCCTGCTCCTCGACGAGCCCACCAACCACTTCTCCCTGCTGCTGGCCACCAAGTTCGAGGCCCTGATCCCCGGCTATCCGGGCGCGGTCGTCGTCGCCTCGCACGACCGGTGGCTCCGGCGCACCTGGCGGGGCAGGCGCCTTCAGCTCACCGCCCCCGAAGCAGTGCGCTGACCACGACCCCCGTCAGTGGCGCACCGGGAACGGGACGCGGTCGAGGTCCGACGCCGCGATCACCGTCGCCGTGCCGGCCGTGGCTCGCGCCTGAGCGGCCAGCAGCCCGACGTCGTCGTACCGGGAGGAGAAGTGCGTCAGCACCAGCGTGACCGCGCCGCCGGAACCGGCGAGGGAACCCGCCTGCCCTGCGGTGAGGTGCAGGTACCGCGCGGCGAGCGGGGCGTCGTCGTCGCTGAAGGTGCTCTCGGTGACCAGGAGATCGGCGCCGTCGGCGAGCGCGGACGCGCCGTCGCACAGCGCGGTGTCCATGACGAAGGCGAAGCGGCGCCCGGGCCGGTGCACGCTGACGTCGTCCAGCCTCACGGCGCCGAGGCGTCCCTCGCGCTGCAGGCGCCCGACGTCGGGCCCGGCGATGCCGGCGGCCGCGAGCCGGTCCGTCAGGAACGTCCGCCCGTCCGGCTCGGTGGCGCGGTAGCCGTACGCCTCGACGCGGTGACGCAGCGTCTCGACCGCCAGCCCGGGGGCGATCTCCCCGGCCGCACCGTGGGGGTGCAGGCGCAGGTCGATGCCCGGCGTGGCGAGGAGGACCAGGGCGCGCACCACGTCCTCACCGGACGCCGGGTAGTGGAGGTGCACCGGGTGGTCGACGCCGTCCAGCACCATGCGCGAGAGGACACCGGGCAGCCCGAAGCAGTGGTCCCCGTGGACATGGGTGATGCAGATGCGGTCGATCCTCGACGCCGCCAGGCCGGCATGGATCAGTTGCCGCTGCGTGCCCTCACCGGGATCGAAGAGGATCCCCTCCTGCTCCCACTGCAGGAAGTAGCCGTTGTGGTTGCGGGTCCGGGTGGGCGCCTGGGAGGACGTACCTAGGACGACGAGCTCTCGCATGCCCTCAGTCTCGCACCGGGACGGTGGACGGGGGCAGGAGCGTCAGAGCCGCGCGATCCCCAGGCCTGCGATGAACACCCCGGCGACCAGGAGCGTGATGCCCGTGATCGTCTGGCTGTGGTGCTGCAGCCACAGGTCCAGGCGGGTCAGTAACGCGTCCGCACGCTCGGGCCGTCGCATCCGCAGGACGATCGGGACGACGATCTCCGACTGGGCGATCAGGACGTACGCGAGGACGACCAACGTGCCGGCGAGCGGCCCGAGGCCCTGGAGGCCGATGAGTGTGCCTGCGGTCAGGGACAGGAGTATCGCCTTGGGGCGCAGATTCAGGGCCAACCCCAGGACGAGGAACTCCCAGGGACGGGCCGAACCGACCCGGGTCCGCATCCTGCCCCGGGCCGCGCTGTCGGTTCTGCGGGTGTGTGCGAGGAGATAGATGCCGTAGCCGATCAAGGCGGCCGCCACGACCAGGCCGACCAGTGCCACCTTCACATTCTGGTCAGGGCCCTCCCGGACCGGCAGGAATCGCAGGCCGACCGCAGCACCGCCTACCAGCAGGAGGGCTCCGGCGAAGCTCCCGATGAGGAAGGACCACGCACCGCGAAGGGCGTTGGACGAGAGGAGGATGATGATGGTGACACTGGCTGGCACTGTGCTCATCGTCCCCGCGAAGGCGACGGGCAGCAGGCTGATCAGGAGGCTCAGCATCCGGGGCTCACGGGGCATCCGGGCCGGAGCCGGGGGATGTCATGCCTGCTCCTCGCGTGGGGCGGAGGGCCTCGTCCTCCGCTGGGTCCGCTGGGCCCGCCGGGTGCGCGTCTCGCTGTCTTCGTTCTCGAGGATCTCCTTCAGATCGGATCTGTCTCCGGTCAGAGCCCTTCGCCATGCCATCGACGGGTCCGCGTCGATGAGGACCGCCCGGACCAGCAGGGTCAGCGGTACGGCCAGAATGGCACCCATCGGGCCCAGGACCACGGCCCAGAAGAGGACGGAGACGAAGGTCAGGGTCTCGCTGAGGGACACCACATCACCGATGTACTTGGGCTGGATGATGGACTGGATGGCCCCGTTGATGACGCCGTAGACGATGATGACGCCGATGACGGTCGGCCAGCCCCCACTGAGGAATCCGAAGAACAGTGGAGGGATGATGGCGATGAAGTAGCCGACGTTGGGGATGAAGCTGCAGATGAAGGAGAGCAGGCCCCACAGGACGGCGCCCGGGACCTGGAGGAGGACGAGCGCCAGCCAGTTGAATGCACCCTGGGCAACACCGAGCACCGTCGTCGCGACCATGTATCGGCGCGCGCCGGCCGCGAATCCCACGAGCGCGGAGACCAGCGCCGGGCGGTGGGGGGTCAGGTAGGTGAGGAGCGCCGGCACCCGGGACCCGTCGAACGCCATGAGGATCAGCAGGGTCAGGAGCACCACGAGACCGCTCACCACGCTCGTGATGCCGCCCAGCAGGCCGCTGACGAACCCGATGATGCGCTCCGGCGTGAACCCCTCCTCGCCTGCGTCCGCCTGGTCCGCACCGAATCCCGCCGACGCCAGCAGCTCGGAGACGGCGACTCCCACCTGCTCCAGTTGCGCCGCGTACCGGGGCAGGAGGGCGGAGAACTGTACGAGGGCCAGGACCAGGACCACCGCGAAGGCGAGGACGAGGGCAAGGACGGCAGCGATCGACGCGGCAGTGGCGATTCCCCGCGGGTATCCCCGCCGGCTCATCCTGCTACGGAGCGGGTGGACGCACAGCGTGAGGACGAACGCCAGGAACGCCGGGACGAAGACATCCCTCATGGCGGCGATCCCGAACGCGGCCGCGGTCGCTCCGCCGAGGGCGAGCAGGACGGTGGTGCTGCGCGGGAGGCCTGATCGTGGATCGGCAGCGGGCGGGTCCGGCACCATGGGATCTCTTTCTCCTGAAGGGATGCGGTGGGTCTGGCCTTCATTGTGGGCGCGGGAGAAGGCGGGGGGTCTCACCTCCCATGGATGAGACAGGGAATCGGCCATTGACATGGCGCCCGGATCGGCGGGGCTGTGCCTCCGGCGGGCCCGGCTCTGGACCGACCGGCGGACCCGGGAAAGAATGGGGATCGTGTCCGCACACGCGCCGGCAGGACGTCGGCGGGCTCACCGACCGGGCACGACGTCGAAGGAGTGCCCATCGTGGAGTACGCAGCAGCACCGGACGCGCCTCCGCCCGGCGCCATGCTCACGGCGACCCGCTCGTGGAAGCAGGGCTCGTGGCACACCCCCTCCCGGGCCCTGCTCCCGGCCGCCCTGGTGTCCCTCGCCGGCTTCGTCCTGCTCGTGCTCCACCAGCCACTGGCCGGGTACGGGCTGCTGGCCGCGGCGCTCGCGGTGGCCGCCGCCGTCGACCGCGCCCTGTTCCGGGACCTGGCGCTCATCGCCTTCGGTATCACCGTGATGACCTTCGTGCCCATCACCACGGACATCAGCATGGGGCACATGGTGGTCATGGGTTCGGCGATGATCCTCGCCGTCGGCGTGCCCTATACCGTCTCGCGCTTCGTGTACCGCGATCATGCGGTCACCTTCCCCTTGCGGACCGGCGAGCCCTGGACCCGCACGGAGAAGTGGTACCTGCCCGTCGTCGTCGTGATGGGCTATGCCCTGCTGCCCTTCTACATGATCAGCACCGGCGTCTACACGAACTGGCCGGCGGCGTCGGAACCGGCGGAGATCGCCCGCCTGTTCGTCGGCACCAACGGGCTCGGGATCTGGGACGAGCTGTTCTTCATCTGCACGGTCTTCGCGCTCCTGCGCCGGCACCTGCCCATGGTGCAGGCCAACGTGCTGCAGGCGGTCCTCTTCACCTCGTTCCTGTGGGAGCTGGGCTTCAGGGCGTGGGCGCCGCTGTTCATCGTCCCGTTCGCGCTCCTGCAGGCCTTCATCTTCACCCGGACGCGCTCGCTGTCCTACATCATCTGTGTGCACCTCCTGTTCGACTTCGTGCTGTTCCTCGTCCTCCTCCACGCGCACAACCGGGCGTGGTTCGACATCTTCGTCTACTGAGGGTGGGTCGCGGAGTCTCCGAGCGACCGTGCGCACCGGAAGCCGATGTGCGAGGTCGCCGTGTCCTCGGTCTGGGGGGAGCGGGCGGCCGGGCGGTAGCGCAGGCAGTATTCCGGAGCGCAGAGGTGTGAGCCTCCCTTGAGGACGCGGCGTGGGGTGCCGGACCCGGGCTCCGCGCTTTCGGCGGCCCGGTCCCGGTGCGGAGTACACGCGCAGCCGCTGACCTGGTGGGTCGCTGCCGCCTCCACCGTGTCGTGGCGGGCCGAGTAGTAGGTGCTGGTCCATTCCCAGACGTTCCCGATCATGTCGAGGAGCCCGTACCCGTTCGCGGGGAACGTCCCGACGGGGGAGGTTCCCCTCCACCCGTTCGCTCCCGTCCGAAGGTACGGGAACCGTCCCTGCCACGTGTTGGCCATCAGCACACCGTCCGGCCTGACCTCGTTCCCCCACGCATAGGTGAACGCGTCGGACAGTCCGCCCCGGGCGGCGAACTCCCATTCCGCTTCCTCCGGGAGCCGTTTGCCGGCCCAGGCCGCATAGGCGCCGGCGTCGGTGAAGGACACCTGCACGACCGGGTGGTCCTCCTTGCCGTCGATGGAGGATCCGGGCCCCAGCGGCCGCTGCCAGCACGCACCCGGGACCCAGCGCCACCACTGTCTCCAGTCGCCCAGGTCCACCGGGCCGGGTGACGGGGTGAAGACCAACCCGCCCGGGGCCAGGTCACGGGGGGAGAGGCCGGGGAACTCGACCGGGTCCAGCGGCCGCTCGGCCACGGTCACGTACCCCGTTGCCGCAACGAACTCGGCGAATTCCGCGGTGGTCACGGGACGTTCATCCAGCTCGAAGGGTGGCACGCGGACCCGGTGTGCGGGGCCCTCGTCGGCGTAGAACTCCTCCGATCCCATGCGGAACTCGCCGGCCGGAATGTGCAGCATCGTCGGAGTCACAGGCATACCGGGCGTCATCCTTCCCGTTCCGCAGGGGCCGGCCGCTCCGTCAGGTGGGGACCGGATGCTCGTCACTGGCCATGGCGGGACCGATGCTACCCGCTGTCGCACCATCCCTCCAGAGGCCGTCCGACGCCCACGGTCGAGGGTTCATTCCTTTGGGGTGAGGCGGAGGCCGGCCGGTCGGGGCAGGGTGAGTGAGCGAGCCCGCAGACCACCACCCCGAGGAGTCCCATGTCCATCACGGAGTACAACCCAGGCGACCGCTTCCCGGGCGTGATCGGGCGGACCATCGAGGAGTCGAAGCAGGCCTGGCCCGCTCCTCAACGGGCTCCCGAAGGAGCGCCGAATGTGTTGCTCGTCGTCCTCGACGACGTCGGCTATGGGCAGATCTCCTGCTTCGGCGGGCTGGTGGAGACACCGAACATCGACCGCGTGGCGGCGAACGGTCTGCGGTACGCAAATATGCACACCACGGCACTGTGTTCACCGAGTCGGTCGTGCATCCTGACCGGCCGCAACCATCATTCCAATGGAGTTGCCAGCATCATGGAGCTGGCCACCGGCTTCCCCGGCTACGACGGCCGGATGCCGTTCGAGAACGGCATGCTGCCGGAGATGTTGATCGACCACGGCTACAACACGTTCTGCGTGGGAAAGTGGCATCTGTCGCCGTCGGAGGACAATTCCCCGGCCGGGCCGTTCCACCGCCGGCCTCTCGGGCGGGGATTCGAGCGCTATTACGGGTTCCTCGGCGGTGAGACCAACCAGTGGTATCCGGATCTCACGCAGGACAACGCGTCGGTCCAGCAGCCGCGGCTGCCCGAGGACGGTTACCACTTGAGCGAGGACCTGGCGGACCAGGCGATCAGGATGATCCTGGACAGCGAGGCCAACGCGCCGGACAAGCCGTTCTTCATGTATTACGCCCCCGGTGCGGGCCACGCCCCGCACCACGTGCCGAAGGACTGGGCGGACCGGTACCGCGGCCGGTTCGACGAGGGGTGGGACGCGTACCGGGAAACGGTGTTCGCCCGCCAGAAGGAGATCGGCCTGTTCCCGGCCGACGCCGAACTGTCCCCCCGTGACCCTGATGTCCCGGAGTGGAACTCGCTGAACGACGACGAGCGTCGGTTGTACGCCCGGATGATGGAGGTCTACGCCGGTTTCGTCTCGCATGCGGACCACCACTTCGGACGCGTGCTGGACACTCTCCAGCAGATCGGCGAGCTCGAGAACACGCTGGTCATGGTCATCTCGGACAACGGTGCCTCGGCCGAAGGCGGCGTGACAGGCTCCTTCAACGAGATGCTGTTCTTCAACCAGGTCCCCGAGAACTTCGAGGACAACCTTGCGATGATCGACGAACTGGGCGGCACCCGGGCCTACAACCACTATCCGTGGGGATGGACGTGGGCGGGCAACACGCCGTTCCGCCGCTGGAAGCGGGAGACGTACCGTGGTGGGGCGACCGACCCGTTCGTCGTCGCCTGGCCGGCGAGGATCGCGGCACGCGGCGAAGTCCGCAGCCAGTACGCCCACGCGATCGACCTGGTCCCCACGGTCCTCGACGCCCTGCGTTTCGAGCCGCCGGCCGCCGTGCGCGGAGTTCCCCAGGCCCCGATCGAGGGGGTCAGCTTCGCCCGTTCCTTCGACACGGCGGATGCGCCGACCGGCCACACCACGCAGTACTTCGAGATGTTCGGCCACCGGGCGATCTATCACGACGGGTGGCGGGCCGTGTGTCCCTGGCCGGGACCGAATTACACGGAGGCCGCAGCCGCGGGACGCCGGATGGGCGGGCTGATCACCCCGGAGGTCCTCGAGCAGCTCGACGCGAGCGGATGGGAGCTCTACGACATCACGGAGGATCCCACCGAGTCGTCCAACATCGCTGCCGAGCACCCGGACCGACTGCGACACCTGATTGCCCTGTGGTGGGAGGAAGCCGAGAAGTACAAGGTCCTGCCTCTGGACGGCTCGCTCCAGGAACGCCTGACGACCGAGCGTCCGCAGACATCGAGGCCCCGCAGCCGCTTCACCTATCACCCGCACACCTCGCTGGTCCCTGCTTTCGCGGCCCCGCCGGTCCTCAACCGACCCCATTCCATCGAGGCCGACGTCGACATCCCCACCGATGGCACCAGCGGCGTCCTCATCGCCCAGGGTGGGGATGCCGGTGGGTACACCTTCTTCATGGACGACGGACGCCTGCGGTACGTGTACAACTACGTCGGCCGCGAACGGTTCGAGGTGTCCTCCTCCGAGCCGCTGTCCCCGGGACGGCATGTCCTCCGCTACGAGTTCGAGCCCACGGGCCGGCCCGACTTCACGGTGGGCAAAGGAACACCCGGACGCGCCCAGCTCTACATCGACGGCACTCTGGTCGGGAACGCGGACTTCCCCTACACCACGCCGCTCCTCTTCGAACTCGAAGGCCTCAGTTGCGGGTACGACTTCGGCGCCCCGGCAGCCAAGCACTATTCGCCACCGTTCAGCTTCACGGGCGCGATCCACTCGGTCACGATCGAGGTCTCCGGCGAGCTGATCCGTGACAACGACGCCGACATAGCCCGGCTGATGGCGCAGCAATGAGACAGGAGTGCAGGCTCGCGCCCGGCGAGAGCACGTCCTGCGGACCCGGGACGGTGCACTGAATGCCGATCTACGAGTACCGCTGCCCTCGATGTGAGGTGTACGAGGTCATCCGCGGCATGGGGGAGGCTCCTGCGGAGGATGCCTGCCCGACCTGCGGGCAGCAGGCCCGGCGGAAGATCAGTGCACCCCATGTCTCCAGGACGGGAACTCCGGCCTTCCAGCTGATCGACTCGACCATGCGCAGTGCGTCGGATCCCCGGGTGGTCTCCAAGGCGCTCCCGTCCACGGGCACGAACGCCGGCCCCGCCTACTCGTCGAATCCGCTGCACCAGAAATTGCCGCGCCCCTAGTCATGGAGCGCGGCGCGACTCATCAAAGGAGATGAAATGCCTGACGTGATATTCCCCCTCGATTCGAGCAGGAAGTTCGAGGACCAGGAGAAGATCGGACACAACCGGTGGCACCCCGAGATTCCCCCGGTGGCCACGGTGAAGCCGGGAGACTCCTTCAGGGTCCATTGCCGGGAATGGTTCGACGGCGCCATCGTCAACGACGATTCCGCCGACGACATCCTGAACGCGCCGCTGCTCACCGTCCACAAACTCAGCGGCCCCTTCGCCGTGGAAGGGGCGAAGCCCGGGGACCTCCTCGTCGTCGACATCCAGGATGTCGGGCCGATCCCGCAGGAGGATTCGGGGCCACTGGCAGGGCAGGGGTGGGGGTATACCGGCATCTTCTCGCGGAACAACGGCGGCGGGTTCCTGACCGAGCAGTTCCCGGACGCCTACAAGGCCATCTGGGACTTCACCGGGCAGGTGGCGACCTCGCGCCATGTGCCGGAGGTGTCCTACGTCGGGCTCATCCACCCGGGCCTGATGGGAACCGCGCCCTCCGCCGAGCTGCTGGCCAAATGGAACAAGCGCGAAGGGGACCTGATCGCCACGGACCCCACTCGGGTTCCCCCGCTGGCGTTGCCACCTGAGCCACGGGAGGCCCTGCTCGGGAGCCTGCCGGCGGCGGACTTCGACCGGGTGGCGGGGGAGGCCGCCCGCACGGCGCCGCCCCGGGAGAACGGCGGCAACCAGGACATCAAGAACCTGTCGAAGGGCTCCCGGATCTTCTACCCCGTGTTCGTGGACGGCGCGAACCTGTCCCTGGGCGATCTCCACTTCTCGCAGGGCGATGGTGAGATCACCTTCTGCGGTGCGATCGAGATGGGCGGCTTCATCGACCTCCGGGTCGACATCATCAGGGGCGGCATGGACACCTACGGCGTGAGCGAGAACGCCATCTTCATGCCCGGCATCGTCGACCCCCGGTACAGCGAATGGATCGCCTTCTCGGGCACGTCCGTGACCCTCGACGGCAGGCAGCACTACCTCGATTCGCACCTGTCCTACCAGCGGGCCTGCCTGCACGCGATCGACTACCTGACGAAGTTCGGCTACAGCCCCGAGCAGGCCTACCTGCTGCTGGGATCGGCGCCGATCGAGGGCCGACTGTCGGGCGTGGTGGACATCCCGAACTCCTGCTCCACCGTGTACATCCCGATGGCGATCTTCGACTTCGACGTTCGACCCTCCGCCGCCGGCCCGCACAGGATCGACGCCGGTATGGGCGCGCCGAGATCGACCAACACCTAGGCCCGTCATCTCCCGCCTGCGCCGGTGGGGCCGTCCGGGTCGGCCTCACCGGTGCAGGCGCGCGCCCTCGCGTGCTTCCCTGCATCGATCCGGCCTGTTGCGCAGGGTCCCAGCACCATCGACCCTTGACGTCGGCCGACCGTTACGGTTAACTAGTTAAGTAACTAACCAGCTGACCCGGAGGCCGCGGTGATCGAGGAAGGCAAACCGCTGTTCGTGCAGATCGCCGAGCAGGTCGGGGATTCGATCGTGGACGGGAGCATCGCCGAGGAGGCGCAGGCCCCGTCGACGAACGAACTCGCCGCCTTCTACCGCATCAATCCGGCGACCGCGGCGAAGGGGGTGAACATGCTCGTGGACAAGGGAGTGCTCTACAAGCGCCGGGGGATCGGCATGTTCGTCGCCGCCGGTGCCCGCGACCTGCTGCTCAGGGAGCGCCGCAACGACTTCGCCCTGCGGTACGTCCAACCCCTCCTTGCCGAGGCGCGCAGGATCGGGCTCGAACCCGACAACGTCGTGAGCCTCATCCGAGCCGGCGCAGAGCCGGCGACCCCGTAAGGGCAATCGAATCGAAGGACATCATGGACTCTGTCATCGAGGTCCGGAACCTCACGAAACGCTACAAGGACGTCCTCGCCCTCGACGACGTCGGCTTCGACATCCGGAAGGACACCATCTACGGCTTCCTGGGCCGCAACGGCGCCGGCAAGACCACCGCGATGTCGATTCTCACGGCGCAGAACCTCCCGTCGAGCGGACAGGTCCGCGTCTTCGGTGAGGATCCCTACGAGAACGCACGGGTGCTCAGCCGCATGTGCTTCGTGCGTGAGAGCCAGAAGTACCCGGACGACGCCACATCCCGGCACGCCCTCGCCTCCGCCCGCCTGTTCTTCCCGCGGTGGGACCAGGAGCTCGCCGACGACCTGGTGGAGGAGTTCCAGCTGCCGCTCAAGCGCACCATCAAGAAGCTCTCGCGCGGGCAGCTCTCGGCCGTCGGCGTCATCATCGGCCTGGCGTCCCGCGCGGAGATCACCTTCTTCGACGAGCCGTACCTCGGTCTCGACGCCGTCGCCCGCCAGATCTTCTACGACCGCCTGCTCACGGACTACGCCGAGCATCCGCGGACCGTGGTCCTGTCCAGCCACCTCATCGACGAGGTCTCGAACCTCATCGAACGCGTGCTCGTGATCGATGGCGGGCGCATCATCATGGACGAGTCCACGGAAGATGCCCGCGCGCTGGCCACGAACGTCGTCGGCGATGCCGCCACCGTCGAGAGGGCTCTCCACGGCCGCGAGGTCATCCACCGCGAGAGCCTCGGCCGCGTGGCCTCCGTGACGTTCCTCGGACGGCTCGACGCCGCCGAGCGCGACGCGCTCGCCTCCGCGGGCATCGACCTCGCGCCCGTCTCCCTCCAGCAGCTCATCGTCCGCCTCACCCAGCAGAGAACCCCTGGCCGCGACGCATTCGCCGCGGCTGCGCAGGAAGGAAGCCTCCGATGACCACCCTCGAGTCCGGCAGCGCCACCCGCCCTGCCGTCCTGCGCAACCGCACGCGCAACGTGGTCCGCCTGCAGTTCGTCAACACGCAGACGTTCCTCTGGGTGCCGGCCCTCGTCCTGGGCGGTGCTTGGGTCCTGACGATGCTCATCTACTGGATCCTCCAGAACGCGGGGGTCACCGGGGTCAAGACCGGCGGGGGTTCTCAGGCCCCGCTGTGGTATTTCCTCGTGGTCGGCATCCAGGCCATGACCATGACCTTCCCCTTCTCGCAGGCGATGAGCCTGACGCGCCGGGAGTTCTACGTCGGCTCCCTCGCGGCGGCTGCGGTCAGCGGACTGGGGATGTCGCTGGTGTTCGTGCTGCTCGGTCTGGTCGAACGGGCCACGGAGGGCTACGGCATGAACGGCTACTTCGCCTACCTGGACTGGCTGTGGGAGGGGGGACCGCTCGCGGCGGGCCTGACGTACTTCGTGCTGACCATGCTGTTCTTCATCGTCGGCTTCTGGTCCGCCACCATCTACAAGCGGTACGGCACAGCAGTGCTCACGACCGTCCTGATCGGTATCGGCCTCGCGCTCGTGGGTGTGGTGGCCCTCGTGACGTGGCAGCAGGCCTGGCCGGCGGTGGGGCAGTGGGTCCTCGACACCGGATCGCTCGGACTGACCCTGTGGGCGATCGCCGTGTGTGTGCTGCTCGCCGCCGGGTCCTACCTCACGCTGCGCAGGATGCCCGCCTGATGAGTACGCCCTCCGACGCCGCCGCCTTCATCGACGACACCCTCCAGTACGAGAGTTCATGGGAGCGCGCCGAGGACTACGAGCGGCGCTTCGGGGCGGGCCTGGAGTACTACGGGGCCTCCATCGGCGCAGTCCGCGGAACCGTCCGCAGCGCGGAACGTCGGTATCCGGATCTCGGGCACGACGGCCTCACCGCCCTCGCCTCCGACCTCTGGTCCCGCCCCGTGTTCGAGCGCCGCCTGGCAGCCGTGGTCCTGCTGCAATCGGCGGTCCGGCTGCTACGCCACTCCGACCTCACGCGGATCGAGGGCTTCCTCCGCTCGGCGTCGCTGCCCGATCTCGCGGACCCGCTCGCGGTGGACGTCGTCGGACCGATGCTCGTGCGGCTGAGCGGACCGGACGCCGTCCGGGCCGCGTCCGTCCTGGACCGGTGGGCGGCCGGGCAGGATGCCGCCCTGCGCCGGGCCGCGGTCCTCGCCCATCTGCCGGCGTTCCGGGCGGGCCAGGGCGACGACGCCTCGTTCCGCCGGACGGTCCGCCTCGTCTCCGGCGCCGGGCAGGGCCGCGTGCCCGCAGTGGAGGACGCCATCGATCTGGTGCGGGGCAGCGGCGCGGTCTGAGGGTTGCGGGCGTCAGCGGATGTCGATGGTCCGGACGATCTTGCCGCGGAGCGCCGGCAGAAGGTGATGGATGCCCATCAGGCCGAGACCGTACCGGCGGACGCGTCGCATCGACGTCGCCACCCGCAGCCGCGGGTCGATCCGCACCGCGCCGAGGCCGAGCCGACGCGAGATCCTGACGGAGAAGTCGATGTCCTCATCGCGTTCGTCGATGGAGGTCCGCCCGATCCCGCCGGTCGCCAGATAGGCCGAGGAACGCACCGCCATGTTGTGGCCGGCGACGAAGCGCAAGTAGGCGGGGTCCAGGTGCTGCACGGCCATCATGACCCGCAGCGTCGCCAGCGCACCCGGCATGAGGAGGTCGTCGCCCCACCGGAAGTGCCCGTCCCGCAGCGGGACGCTCGTGCCGCCGACCAGCTGCACCTCCGGGTGGTGCGCGAACAGGACCCGGATGTGGCTCGTCCAGTCCGCCTCGGGCTCGCTGTCGCCGTCCGTGCGGGCCACGAGCGTGAATCCGTCCGCGATCGCGGCACGGAACCCGGTGTCGCACGCGGCGCCCGTGCCCTTCTGGCGCTCCACCAGGATCCGGACGTCGAGGCCGGGTTCGGCGGCCGCGAAGCGTTCGACGCGCTGCACGGTGTCATCGGTGGAGCCGTTGTCCACGACGTAGACCCGCAGGTCCGCGGCGTCGCGCTGCGCGCGGAGGGCGTCGAGCGTGCGGGCGATGCCGGGTTCGTTGAACACGGGGACGACGACGGCGAGGCGGTCGGTCACGAATGGGTCCTTCGGGGAAGCAGGGGTGTCGAGGATGAGTCCATCGCCGCCGGCCACGGCCGCACCGCGCCCTCGTCCCCGCCGGTCGCTGACACGCGAGGGGTCGAGTCGGACGTCGTCGTTGAAGCTCATGATCCAACCATAAGCCGACTTACCGTTGGCCGGGTCGCGGCCCGCCGGGTCCTAGCCGGCCGGCTAGGACCCGGCGGGCGGCGGCGTCCGTGCGCCGAGTACGTCTGCGGCACCCAACCGGAGGGCTCGAAGCTCATCCTCGAGGATCACCGCGGCGCGCCGATGGCCGTCAGCGGCCAGATGCACCTCGTCGGCGAGGTAGGCCTCGAGACCGTGGGTCGTCAGCCAGTCGCCCGCCGAGACGAACGGGACGCCGCGCGTCCTCGCGACGTCACTCAGAAGGGCGTCGACCTCGGTGCGCCTCCCGCCGCCGTCCTCGGCGCTGCGGCTGAGGGTGCCCACCATGACCAGCCGCGACGACGGATACGTGCGCTGGAGATCGATGATCAGGGCGTTCGCGCTTCGGAGGATGTCGCCGTCGGACACCCCCTGCGTGGCATCGTTGCCGCCACCGCCGACGACGACGAGCGCGGGATCACCGTGCGGCAGCACCCACCGGTTGCTCGTGAGGGAGTCGTGGTAGTTGGGGACGCGGGTGTACCGGGTCGAGGCGACGAAGCCCGTGCCGTTCGCCCCGGCGAACCTCACCGAGTAGCCGAGGCTGCGCAGGGCGATCTGGGGCCAGCTCCCGCGCCCTGAGGACTGGGAATCTCCGATGAGGACGGCGGTGCGCCCGATATCCGGTACAACGATCTCGCGCCGACCGGTGAAGGGATTCTTCGCGATGCTGCCGACCGCGGACGGTGTGTCGGGCGTGCTCATGACGGCCGGAGGAACCGGTCCGAGGAGGAACCCGAGTGCCACGACGAGCGACACGACGGCTGCGCGGGAAGGAAAGGTGGTTCCGCCCATCGAGCCCCCCGATCCTCGTCCTCACCGCACCTGCGGTGTCCGCGGCCCAGCCTATCGCCGGGGACCGTCGTGGTACACGGTCCCCGGCGAACCGTGGGCGATGCCGCGATCTAGTGCAGCGGAGCCGGGGCGTCGTCGGCGGTCTCGGGCTTGCGGACGAAGAACGAGGCGACGACGGCGAGCAGGAAGATGGCCGCACCGTACAGGAAGGCCGCCCGGATCCCCCCGGCGAGAGCGACGTCGGTGGCGGCACCGCTCTCCGCCAGCGACGTGCTCCGGAGTGTCATGACCGAGATGAACAGGGCGGTGCCGGCGGCACCCGCCAGTTGCTGGACCGTGCCGAAGACCGCGCTGCCGTGGGAGTAGAGCCGTGGCCGCACCGAGCCGAGGGCCGAGGTCAGGAGCGGCGTGAACATGAGCGCCAGGCCGATGCTGAGCAGGACGTGCGCGACGAGGACGAGGGGCACGGGCGTCGTCTCCGTCACCTGGGTCATGGCCCAGAAGACGGCGCTCACCAGGAACGCACCCGGGACCAGGAGGATACGGGGTCCGCGGCGGTCGTAGACGCGCCCGACGACCGGTCCGAGCAGCCCCATGGCCAGTCCGCCCGGGAGCAGGAGCAGCCCGGACTGGAAGGGGGTCAGGCCGAGGACGGACTGCGCGTAGATGGGGATCAGGATGATGGTGCCGAACAGGGCCATCATGCTGACCGCGATGGCGACGATGGAGATGGAGAAGTTCTTCGAGGTGAACACCCGCAGGTCCAGCAGGGCGGCGTCACGCCGTTGCAGGACGAGCTGGCGGGTGACGAACACCGCGAGGCCGGCCAAACCGACGACGAGGGGGACCCAGGCGGGGATCGCGCTGCCCGTGGACGCCTCACCGAGCTGGCTCAGCCCGTAGATGATGCCGCCGAAGGCGACGGCGGAGAGGACGACCGAGGGGACGTCGATGGAGGACCGCCGGGGCGTGGTCACGTTCTGCATCTTGGCCGAGCCGACGGCCAGTGCCGCGAGCGAGATCGGCAGGACCAGCCAGAACAGCCAGCGCCACTCGAGCGCGCTGAGGATGGCGCCGGAGATGGTGGGGCCGAGCGCGGGCGCGACGGAGATGACGATCGAGATGTTGCCCATCACCTTGCCCCGGGAGGCCGGCGGGACGAGCGTCATGACCGTGGTCATGAGCAGCGGCATCATGATCGCGGTGCCGCTGGCCTGCACCACCCGTCCCACCACGAGGATCTCGAAGCCCGGGGCCATGGCCGCGATGAACGTGCCGAGGCTGAACAGGCTCATCGCCGCCATGAAGACGGGTCGGGTGTTGAAGCGCTGCAGGAGGAAGCCGGTGATCGGGATGACCACGGCCATGGTGAGCATGAACGCCGTGGTCAGCCACTGGCCCGCACCCACCGTGATGCCGAGGTCGGTGACGAGGCGGGGGATCGCGACGCCCATGATCGTCTCGTTGAGGATCACCACGAACGCCGAGATGAGCAGGAGCGTGATGACCAGCTTGTCGCGGGCGGGGAGGGCGTCTGCGACGACCGCCGGTCCGTCCGGTCGGGAGGTCGGGCTGACGGCATCGGTGCGCGATGCGTCCTGGCCGGGATCGGCGTCGGTGACGCGGGACGGGGGGCTTTGGGGCATGGAAATCCTTGATGGTTGATCCGGTCAATCATCTGAACCACGACCGATCGGACTCTATTCCGGCGTGTGCCCGCTCGGGGGAGCGGACCCGTCGTCGCCTAGCATGGAGCGGGTGAATGCTTTCTACCGCGATCTCGGCAGCGGAAAATTCGAGTCGACCGTCCATGCCCAGGGCGCCTGGAACCCGCAGGAGCAGCACATGGCTCCGATCTCGGGCCTGCTCACGCAGTGCCTGCTCGAGTGCGAACCGCGCGAGGGGATGCAGCTCAGCCGGGTGAGCTTCGACATCCTCGGGATGATCCCGGGCGGCGAGTTCTACGTGACCACCGCCGTCGTCCGTCCCGGGCGGACCATCGAACTGGTCGAGGCCCGCATGGAGGCGGCGGGTCGGACGGCGATCGTCGCCCGGGCCTGGCGGCTCGGTACCCAGGACACGGCCGACGTCGCGGGCACGGAGGACCCCCGGATACCCGGCCCCGACGACGCCGGACCCCACGAGGGCATGACCGCGTGGCCGGGCGGCTTCATCAGGTCGCTCGAGGTCCGCGTGGTCCCCGGGCACCGGCCCGGGAGGGGACAGGTCTGGATGCGCAATCCCCACGCCATGGTGGAGGGCCGCCAGACCTCCGACGTCGTCCGCCTCGTCGGGATGATGGACGCCGCGAACGGGATCGCCTCCCGCGTGGCGCCGGGAGGGGACAGCTGGATCTTCCCCAATGTCGATCTGCAGATCCACCTCAACCGCATGCCGCGGGGCGAGTGGCTGGGCCTGGACACCCGCGTGACCTTCGGCGGGCACGGCGTCGGCCTGACCTCCAGCGTGGTGCACGACCTCGAGGGACCGTTCGGCCGCCTCGAGCAGATCCTCACGGTGCGCCGGCTCTGACGCGCCGGATCCGGCCCGCCGGAACGCCCCGGCCCGGCTCGGAGCTGCGGAGACCATCCGCGAGTACCCCCCCACCGACGACGGCGCCGACCGGCGCCCTGACGAAGGAGCACCCATGCAGTATCGGACACTCGGCAACAGCGGCACCTCGGTGTCGCACCTCGCCCTCGGCACGATGACCTTCGGCGCGGAAGCGGACGAGGCGACCTCCCACGCCATCCTGTCGGACTACGCCGCCGCAGGCGGCAATCTCATCGACACCGCGGACGTCTACACCGCCGGGGCGTCGGAGGAGATCATCGGGCGGTGGCTCGCGAAGAACCCCGCGGAGCGGGACCGCATGGTCCTCGCGTCCAAGGGACGGTTCCCGATGGGTGAGGACGTCAACGACCTCGGCCTGTCCCGGCGCCACCTCCGCAAGGCCCTGGACGCATCGCTGACCCGCCTCGGCGTCGACCACATCGACCTCTACCAGGTCCACTCGTGGGATCCGCTGACACCGCTCGAGGAGACCCTCGGTTTCCTCGACGAGGCCGTGGTCCAGGGCAGGATCGGCTACTACGGGTTCTCCAACTACACCGGGTGGCAGCTGACGAAGGCCGTGATGATCGCCCGGCAGCGCGGCTACTCCCTCCCCGTCACCCTGCAGCCCCAGTACTCGCTGCTCGTGCGTGAGATCGAAGCGGAGATCGTGCCGGCCGTGCTCGACGCCGGCATGGGGATGCTGCCGTGGTCACCGCTCGGCGGCGGCTGGCTGACGGGCAAGTACACGCGCGACACCGAGCCGACGGGCGCGACGCGGCTGGGCGAGAACCCGCAGCGCGGCATGGAGGCCTGGGAGCAGCGCAACGCCCAGGAGCGCACCTGGCGGATCATCGACACCGTGACCGGCATCGCCACCGAGCGCGGCGTCAGCGCCTCGCACGTAGCGCTCGCCTGGGTCGCCGCGAAGCCCGCCGTGACGTCCGTGATCCTCGGCGCCCGGACACAGGAGCAGCTGGCCGACAACCTCGCCTCCGCCGACCTCGCCCTGACGGCGGAGGAACTCGGCCGCCTGGACGAGGTCAGCGCACCCACCTTCTCCGACTACCCGTACGGCGCACCCGGCGTCGAGCAGCGCAGCCGGGCGATCGGCGGCGGCCGCTAGACCCGGCGGGCGACGGCGCGGGTCGGGGCGCCGACTGCCTACGATGGACGGATGAGCAATCCGTGGCACGGTGCAGCCGGGCTCGCACTGGTCCTCGATCCCGTGTCCGACGACGCCGCCGCCGAACTCGACCGGGGGATCGGCCTCCTCCGCGAGGTCGCCGCCGGGGACCGGCCGCCCACCCTGCGCCTCTACCGTCCGAGCCCCACCGTCGCCTTCGGGCAGCGGGACGCCCGGCTTCCGGGGTTCGGGGAGGCCGCGACCGCCGTCGCCCGGCAGGGCTTCGCGCCGCTGGTCCGGCGTGCCGGCGGGCGCGCCGCCGCCTACCACCGGGGGTGCCTCGTGGTCGACCACCTCGAACCGGCGCCCGACGCCGTGGCCGGCACCCGGGCGCGTTTCGCCGCGTTCGGCGACTTCTTCGCGGAGGTGCTCGCCGACGTCGGGCTCGACGCGCGCGTGGGCGAGGTGCCGGGGGAGTACTGCCCGGGCGAGTTCAGCGTGCACGGACGGCGGGACGGCGTCCCGGCGATCAAGCTCGTCGGGACCGCCCAGCGGGTGGTCGCGGGAGCCTGGCTCTTCTCGTCGGTGATCGTCGTCCAGGATGCGGCACCCCTGCGGGCGGTCCTGACCGACGCCTACGCCGCCCTGGGGCTCCCGTGGCTGCCGTCCACCGCGGGCGCGGCCGAGGACCTCGCCCCCGGGGTGACCGTCGATGCCGTCGAGGGTTCGCTGCTCGCCGCGTACGCCGGCGTCGTCAGCCTCGACACCCCCGGGCTCGACACTCCCGCGCTCGACACTCCCGCGCTCGACACCCCCGCGCTCAACACCCCCTCCGCGTCCGGCCCGTCCTGAAGCCGGACGCCGCGGGCGTCAGGAGCCGCGCCGGATCCACTCCTCGAGGTGCGGGGCCTCGTCGCCGATCGTGGTGCTGTCGCCGTGCCCGGTCCGGGCGATGGTCTCCGGCGGCAGGGTGAGCAGCTTCGTCCGGATGGACTCGATGATCGTCGGGAAGTCGCTGTAGGAGCGGCCCGTGGCGCCGGGCCCGCCCTGGAACAGCGTGTCGCCGGTGAAGACGGTGCCCGCCTCCTCCAGGTAGTAGCACACCGAGCCCGGGGAATGGCCCGGCGTGTGCAGCGCCCTCAGGGTCACCCCGGCCACCTCGATCGTGTCGCCGTCGCCGATCGACTGGTCGGGGCTGAGCTCGGGGAACACCATGTCCCACAGCACGCGATCGCCGTCGTGCAGGTGGATCGGCGCGTGCACGGCGTCGAACAGGTCGCCGACCGCGCGGATGTGGTCGTCGTGCGCGTGGGTGAGGAGGATGGCCCGGACCGTGCGGCCGTTGATCTGCTCCACGATCGCCGAGGCGTCGTGCGGTGCGTCGATGACCACGCACTCGTCGTCGTCCCCGACGATCCAGACGTTGTTGTCGACGTCCCAGGTGCCGCCGTCGAGCGAGAAGGTGCCCGAGGTGACGAGGTGTTCGACCCGCGCGGCCATCAGAGCTCCACCACCGAGCGGAGCACGGTGCCACCGTGCATCTTGTCGAAGGCCTCTTCCACCTGGTCGAGCCGGATGCGCTCCGTGACGAAGGCGTCCAGGTCGAGGTTGCCCTGCAGATAGTGGCTGACGAGCATGGGGAAGTCCCGGCTCGGCAGGCAGTCCCCGTACCAGGAGGACTTGAGGGCGCCGCCGCGGCCGAAGACGTCGAGGAGCGGCAGTTCGACGGTCATCTCGGGGGTGGGGACCCCGACGAGCACCACGGTCCCGGCGAGGTCGCGGGCGTAGAACGCCTGCTTGTACGTCTCGGGGCGTCCGACGGCGTCGATCACGACGTCCGCGCCGTTGCCGCCGGTCAGAGCACGGATGGCCTCCACGGGGTCCTCGTCCTTCGAGTTCAGGACGTGCGTGGCGCCGAGGCCCTTCGCGAGCTCGAGCTTCCGATCGTCGATGTCGACGGCGATGATCGTGGTGGCCCCGGCGAGCTTCGCTCCGGCGACGGCGGCGATGCCCACACCGCCGCAGCCGATGACGGCGACGGAGTCGCCGCGGGAGACGCTGCCCGTGTTGATGGCCGCACCGATCCCGGCCATGACGCCGCAGCCCAGCAGGCCCACGGCGGCGGCGTCGGCGTCCGGGTCCACCTTGGTGCACTGGCCGGCGGCGACGAGGGTCTTCTCGGCGAACGCGCCGATGCCGAGGGCCGCGGAGAGCACGGTCCCGTCCTCCAGGGTCATCTTCTGGGTCGCGTTGTGCGTGTCGAAGCAGTACTGCGGCTCACCCCGGCGGCACGCCCGGCACTCGCCGCAGACGGCACGCCAGTTCAGGATCACGCGGTCGCCCGGGGCGACGGTCGTGACGTCGTCGCCGACCGCGCTCACGACACCCGTGGCCTCGTGTCCGAGGAGGAACGGGAACTCGTCGTTGATGGCACCCTGCTTGTAGTGCAGGTCCGTGTGGCAGACGCCGCAGGTGATGATGTCGACGAGAGCCTCGCCGGGCCCGGGATCGGGGACGAGGATGGTCTCGATGGTGGCGGGGGCGTCCTTCGCCCGCACCACGACCCCCTGAACTGTGTGCACCATGTGTTGCTGTCCTTCCGCTGGTGGGCGGCGGCCGGGTGACCGACCTGCCGCTCCCAGCATATGGCGGACGGCGCGGGGGCGCGGGGGCCGCAGACCTAGGCGGAGATCCTTGCCCTGACCTCGGCGACCGACGGGTTGGTGGCAGTGCTGCCGTCGGGGAAGATCACCGTCGGTACGGTCTGGTTGCCGCCGTTCAGGGACGCCACGAGGTCGGCGGTCCCCTCGACCTCCTCGATGTTGATCTCGGTGTAGCCGATACCCTGCGCGGCGAGCTGCGACTTCAGGCGACGGCAGTACCCGCACCACGTGGTGGAGAACATGGTGATGGATCCTGCTTCGGGCGTGTAGTCCACGGTGCTCCTCGTCTGTGCGAGCGGATCTCCCGCGCGCAGGTGGTGGGTGGGTGCGGGCCCGGTTGCTCCCGCACCGTCGTCAACGCGTGATCGTGCCTGCCCATTCCTGCTGCTCGTTCCTCCCGGCAGGGCTCCCGGCCCATTGCCGCCGGAGCCCGCGCGGGTAGGCTTCCGGCATGGCTGAAACAGAGGAAGAACCGAGCGTGAAGCAACTGGCCGCCGTCCGCGTGGCCATCAACGAGGTGGACGAGCAGATCGTGTCCCTCATCTCCCGCCGTGAGCGGCTCGTCCGGCGGGCCGGTGCCCTCAAGCGGGACGACGCCTCCGTCCGCGCGCCGGCCCGGGTGGAACAGGTCATCACGAACGTGCGCGGCTACGCGTCGAAGCAGGGCGTCGACCCGGCCGTCGTCGAACAGACGTACCGCGCCATGATCGAGGCGTTCATCGACTACGAGCTGCGGGTGCGGCGGGAGCAGTAGCGCACGCCCGGGTGACGCTCCCGCCGTCGTCCCGCGCGGGCTGGTTGGTCGGCCCTCCGCCCACCCGATACGATCAGCACGGCGGTCCCGGGGCTCACCGGGTGCCGTCACGCCCTGTCGGGCGCCCCCGTTCCCTGCACCAAGGAGACCCTCCGTGTCAGCGCCCCAGCCCATGAAACTCGTCGTCGACGGCGAAGAGAAGCAGGCGACGACGGGCACCACCGGCACGGAGCTGTTCTCCGAGCGGCGCGACGTCGTCGTCATGCGGGTCGACGGCGCCCTGATGGACCTCGACCAGGAACTGCCCGACGGCGCCGCCGTGGAAGGCGTGACGCTCGAGGACCCCGCGGGGCTCGAGGTACTCCGCCATTCCGCCGCGCACGTCATGGCGCAGGCGGTGCAGCAGCTTCGCCCCGGGGCCACACTGGGCATCGGCCCGCACATCACGGACGGCTTCTACTTCGACTTCGACGTCGAGGAGCCGTTCACGCCCGACGAGCTCAAGCAGCTCGAGAAGATGATGCTGAAGATCGTCAACGCCAACCAGCGCTTCGTCCGGCGGGTCGTGTCCGAGGACGAGGCCCGTGAGGCGATGAAGGACGAGCCGTACAAGCTCGAGCTGATCGGGCTGAAGGGCGGCGCCACGGACGAGGACGGCGCCTCCGTGGAGGTCGGCGCCGGCGAGCTGACCGTCTACGACAACGTGGACCGCAAGTCCGGCGACGTGGTGTGGAAGGACCTGTGCCGCGGTCCGCACCTGCCCAACACGAAACTCATCTCCAACGCGTACTCGCTCACCCGGTCGGCGGCCGCCTACTGGCGCGGCAGCGAGAAGAACAAGCAGCTGCAGCGGATCTACGGCACCGCGTGGCCCACCAAGGACGCCCTCAAGGCCTACCAGGAACGGCTGGCCGAAGCCGAGCGGCGCGACCACCGGCGTCTCGGCACGGAGCTCGACCTGTTCTCCTTCCCGGACGAGCTGGGCTCCGGCCTGCCCGTGTTCCACCCCAAGGGCGGCATCATCCGCAAGGCGATGGAGGACTACTCCCGCCAGCGCCACACCGACGCCGGATACGAGTTCGTCTACACGCCCCACATCACGAAGGGCCACCTCTACGAGGTCTCCGGGCACCTCGACTGGTACCGGGACGGCATGTTCCCGGCCATGCACGTCGACGAGGAGCTGAACGAGGACGGCACGGTGCGCAAGCCCGGCCAGGACTACTACCTCAAGCCGATGAACTGCCCCATGCACAACCTGGTCTTCCGGTCCCGCGGGCGCTCCTACCGCGAACTGCCGCTGCGGCTGTTCGAATTCGGCTCGGTGTACCGCTACGAGAAGTCCGGCGTGGTGCACGGCCTGACGCGCGTGCGGGGCATGACCCAGGACGACGCGCACATCTACTGCACGCGCGAGCAGATGAAGGACGAGCTCACCGGGACGCTGAACTTCGTGCTGGGCCTGCTCAAGGACTACGGCCTGGACGACTTCTACCTGGAGCTCTCCACGCGCAACCCCGAGAAGTCGGTCGGCTCGGAGGAGATCTGGGACGAGGCCACCCGCACCCTCGCCGAGGTCGCCGAGGCATCGGGCCTGGAGCTCGTCCCCGATCCCGGGGGAGCGGCGTTCTACGGCCCGAAGATCTCCGTCCAGGCGCGCGACGCCATCGGCCGGACCTGGCAGATGTCCACCATCCAGCTGGACTTCAACCTGCCCGAGCGCTTCGAGCTCGAGTACCAGGCGGCGGACGGCTCCAGACAGCGCCCCGTCATGATCCACCGGGCCCTGTTCGGCTCGATCGAGCGTTTCATGGGCGTGCTCACCGAGCACTACGCCGGAGCGTTCCCCGCCTGGCTGGCACCGGTGCAGGTGCTCGCCGTCCCCGTGGCGGAAGCGTTCAACGACTACCTGTTCGACGTCGTCGACAAGCTCAGGGCCGAGGGGATCCGCGCGCAGGTGGACGCCGGCTCCGACCGCTTCCCGAAGAAGATCCGGACGGCGAGCAAGGAGAAGGTGCCGTTCGTCCTCATCGCGGGAGGCGAGGACCAGGAGGCGAACGCGGTCTCCTTCCGCTTCCGCGACGGGAGCCAGGACAACCAGGTGCCGGTCGACGAGGCCGTCCGCCGGATCGTGGAGGCGGTTCGCAGCAGGGAGGCGACGGTCTGATGGCCGACGCCGACAGTCCGGACACGTCCTCCCTCGGACAGCCGGCGGCTGGCTACCCGGGTGACCGGGAGGTCACCGACGGGTTCGAACTCGCCGGCGTGCCCGACGCCTTCCAGCGGCTGTGGACCCCGCACCGCCTCGCCTACATCAAGGGCGGGCAGGAGCAGGTGACGACGGAGGAGTCGTGTCCGTTCTGCCGTGCACCGCACCTGGGCGACGAGGACGCCCTGATCGTCCATCGCGGCACGCACGCCTTCGTGCTGCTGAACCTCTTCCCCTACAACGCCGGGCACCTCCTGGTCTGCCCGTACCGGCACGTGCCCGACTACACGGACATCGACGACGCCGAGACCGCGGAGATCGCCGCCCTCACCCAGACGGCCATGCGCGTGCTGCGCCGGGTCTCCAACCCCTCCGGCTTCAACCTCGGCATGAACCAGGGCGTCACGGGCGGTGCCGGGATCGCCGCCCACCTGCACCAGCATGTGGTGCCGCGCTGGGGCGGGGACGGCAACTTCCTGCCGATCATCGCGCAGACCAAGGCCATCACGCAGACGCTCGGCGACGTGCGCGAGCAGGTCGCCGCGGCGTGGGCCGCAGGCGACCCCGCCGGATCGGCCTCCTGATGCTCAACAAGTACGCGCGGGGGTTCTTCACCCGGCTCTTCACGCCCCTGGCGCGGCTGCTCCTGAAGTGGGGAGTGACGCCCGACGCCGTGACCATCGCGGGGACCATCGGCGTGGCCGGCGGCGCGCTGGTGTTCTACCCGCTCGGACAGCTGTTCTGGGGCACGGTCTTCATCACGCTGTTCGTGTTCTCCGACGTGATCGACGGCATCATGGCCAGGATCAAGGGCCATGGCGGCCTCTGGGGCAACTTCCTCGACTCCACCCTCGACCGCATCGCCGACGGCGCACTCTTCGCCGGCGTCGCCATCTGGTTCTTCACCGGCGGACAGAACACGGCCATCGCGATCGCGGCCCTCGCCTGCCTCGTGCTCGGCATGATCGTCTCCTACGCGCGGGCCAAGGCGGAATCGCTCGGGTTCACCGCGAACGTCGGACTGGCCGAGCGCGCCGAGCGCCTCGTCTCCGTCCTCGTGGTCACCGGGCTCACGGGGCTCGGACTGCCCGAGGGTTTCCTGCTCGCGGTGCTCGTGATCCTCGCCGCAGCGAGCCTCGTCACGATCTACCAGCGGGTCAGCACCGTCCGGCGGCAGTCCCGCGAGGCCCGGCCGGCCTCCTGAGCGTGGTCGCTCGCCGGTGAGGCGGGTCCGGCGGCGTCCTTCGTCCACGTGCGGCGGGTCCCGGTCGCCAGGACCCACCACACCTGCACCATCGGGCCACCCGAGCGGGCCGGGTCGGCGCCGCTCCCGCCTCAGGACGCGGAGGCGAGGGCCGGCCGCGCCCCGGTGAACGCGACCGCGTGATCGCGCAGGGGCGTCAACGCCGTGCCCAGGGCCGAGAGGTATTCGGCGCGCCGCTTCGGGGCCACCCTGGAGGTCGGGACGGGGGCCGCGCCCGGGGTGTCGGAGTAGTGCGTCGCGAGCCCGTCGTGCAGCAGCCGGAGCGCCTCGGACTTCTGCTGCGACACGGCCGAGTGCGTGGTGCCGAGTTCGGCTGCGACGTCGGTCACCGAACGGCCCTCGAAGAAGACCTGCTCAATGATGTGCCGCATGCGCACGGGAAGGTGGACCACGGCGGCACGCAGGTGGCGGATCTGCTCGTCGGCGAGGAGCGAGGCCTCGGGAAGCTGGTCGAGCGACGGGACGAGGTCGAGCACCGTCTCGTCGAGCACGTGCACGGAGCGGGAGGCGTCGTCGAGCGCCGAGAGGACCTCCTGGCGGCTGACGCCGAGCGTCATGGCGAGCTCGTCGGTCGTCGGCCTGCGCCCGAGGGAGGCCGCGAGGGCGTCCTGCGCGCCCAGGGTGTCGCCGATCCGCCGTCGGACGGACCGTGGCGCCCAGTCGTTGGACCGCATCTCGTCCGCGAAGGCGCCGGTGATGCGGCGCCGGGCGTAGGCCCCGAACGGCACACCGAGCGTGGGATCGAAGGAGTCCGCCGAGGTGATGAGCGCGATCGCGCCGACGGACGCCAGGTCCTCCCGCGAGAGATGCGTGGCGCGGGCGCACAAGGAAGAGACGAGATACCCGACCAGAGGCAGGTTGTCGACGATGAGTTTTTCACGGTCCCGTGAATGCATGAGCAAGCTCCCCAGCTGCTTAGTCGCATTGCTGCCCGTAGCGGCAGGTGTCGTGATGAAGCTATCAGCGGCCTCCCGGGCGCATGGGGCCCTTAGGCCAATCCTGCTCAAAGGCTGAGCTTTGCCTGCTTACATCGGCAAAACTGCGGGCCGCGGTCGTGGGTCCCGGCCGCCGGCCGCGATGATTCGGCGACGTCGGACCCGTCTAAGGAGCAACCGAGAGCACCACGGCGCACCATGAGGGAAGGACACCCGATGCCGCACATCCCGGCATTCCTGCCGCCCGATCTGCACATCGTCTCGCAGGCGGAGCTGCTCCTCCTCGAGCGGGGAGCCACGGCCCGGGAAGGACGGTCGCCCGGCGGGGGCGCCGGGCCGTCCTCGCCGTGGCCGGAGGAGCCCCTCGACCGTCTGCTGGACGAACTCGAGCGTCGTGACCTGGTGGCGGGCGGCCGAGTGGCAGGTGCAGGACGCGTATCATGAAGTGTCAGCTTTTATCTACCTTTTAGGGGCAAGTTGTGTCCACCGTTGAAGGAAACTCGGCACCCGCAGCACAGACCGGTGGAAACCGGGTGAAGCGCGGCATGGCCGAAATGCTCAAGGGCGGCGTCATCATGGATGTCGTCACCGCCGAGCAGGCCCGCATCGCCGAGGATGCCGGTGCCGTCGCGGTCATGGCGCTCGAGCGGGTGCCCGCGGACATCCGCGCCCAGGGCGGCGTCTCCCGCATGAGCGACCCCGACATGATCGACAGCATCATCGCGGCCGTCTCCATCCCGGTCATGGCCAAGGCGAGGATCGGCCACTTCGTCGAGGCGCAGGTCCTGCAGTCCCTCGGCGTCGACTACATCGACGAGTCCGAAGTCCTGACGCCCGCCGACTTCACCAACCACATCGACAAGTGGAAGTTCACGATCCCCTTCGTGT
The DNA here is from genome assembly GCF_058269155.1 of Arthrobacter sp. TJ-263. NCBI lineage: Bacteria > Bacillati > Actinomycetota > Actinomycetes > Micrococcales > Micrococcaceae > Arthrobacter > Arthrobacter sp. TJ-263. The sequence goes on from NZ_JBZCNE010000001.1 coordinate 289,648, forward strand.
GCGGTGCCACCAACCTCGGCGAGGCGCTGCGGCGAATCAACGAGGGCGCTGCCATGATCCGGTCGAAGGGCGAGGCCGGCACCGGCGACGTCTCGAACGCCACGATGCACATGCGCAAGATCCGCTCCGAGATCAACCGCCTGTCCTCGATGGCCGAGGACGAGCTGTACGTGGCCGCGAAGGAGCTGCAGGCCCCGTACGAGCTCGTGAAGGACGTCGCCGCCGCAGGCCGCCTGCCGGTCGTGCTCTTCACCGCGGGCGGCATCGCGACCCCCGCGGACGCTGCCATGATGATGCAGCTCGGCGCGGACGGCGTCTTCGTGGGCTCCGGCATCTTCAAGTCGGGCAACCCCGCCGAGCGCGCCAACGCCATCGTCCAGGCGACGACGTTCCACGATGACCCCGACATGATCGCCAAGGTCTCCCGTGGCCTCGGCGAAGCCATGGTGGGTATCAACGTCGACGAGATCCCCCAGCCGCACCGCCTGGCGGAACGCGGCTGGTAGTCCCAGCCGGGTGACAGGGAGGGTCGCAGCCACGGCTGCGGCCCTTCCGTGTTCCCGGGCGATCCGGCCGCGCCGGGTCAGAGCCCCAGGACGTAGGTCTTCCCCCGACCGAGCAGCGTAAATCCCCGCCGCGAGAAGAACTCGTAGCCCGGCGGCGTCGCGTTGACGGCGAGGTCCACCGCCCCGGCCTCGCCCGCGGCGCGGGCCACGGCGCTGAGCAACGCCGTGGCAACCCCCCGCCGCTGGTAGGCGGGGAGGACCTCGAGCTGGTGGATGCCACCGAGACCGTTCAGCCCGGCGACCCCGGCCGGGTAGAACGCGTACGCGGCCCCCGAGATGTTCCCGTGCTCACGATCGCGCGTCACGGCGTGCCAGGCCTGGCGGGGCTGGGCGCCGACCACCCGCAGTTCCTGCTGCAGCGGCCCCGAGTAGTCGGGCACCTCGGTGGTGAGGGCCGCGGCGTCGTCCCCGGGGGCGACGACGGCGGCGACGGGCGCCGTCATCCACCACGGCTGCCAGCTCGGGCTGAATCCGAGGCCGCCGAGCTCGGCGCCGTCCACCGCGCCGTTGAGCCAGACCCGCACGGAGGACGCGCCGAGCCGGGTGCCCTCGGCCAGGGCGGGCCGGACGGCGTGGGCGCGGACCGTCCCGGGGAACATCATCATGAGCTCCCGCCGCGCCGGCAGCCACACCCAGGTGGCACCGTGCGTGGAGAACGTCCTGCCGCCCGTCGCCGTCGCGAGCGCCGCGTACCAGGCGGACTGCAGCCGCTGGCACGCGGCGATGCTCACCACGCCCGACCGCCGGCGGGAGGTCGCCTCATGCGAGGCCGCGGCGGACGAGCAGGGGCTGGAGGTCCGCGTCACGCCCCCGGAACCTGCGGAACGCCTCCAGCGGGTCGATGCTGTTGCCCCGCGCAAGGAGTTCACGCCGGAAGTGGTCGCCGTTCTCCCGGGTGAGGCCGCCCGAGGACTTGAACCACTCCACGGTGTCGGCGTCGAGCATCTCGCTCCAGATGTACGCGTAGTAGGACGCCGCATACCCGCCGGCGAAGATGTGCTTGAAGTAGGAGGTGCGGTACCGGGGCGGGACCGGGGCGAAGTCGATGCCGGCGTCCGCGAGCGCCGACGCCTCGAAGGCCAGCGGATCCTCGATCACCGTGCCGGCCGGGAGGGAGTGCCACGCGAGGTCCAGCAGCGTCGCGCCGAGGTACGCGGTGGTCTCGAAGCCCTCGCCCCAGGCGCCGGCCGCGTGGATGCGGTCGATGACCTCCTGGGGAAGTGCCTCGCCCGTCTCGTGGTGACGCGCGTAGTGCGCGACGATCTCGGGCCACAGGATCCACATCTCGTTGACCTGGGACGGGTACTCGACGAAGTCGCGCGGCACGGACGTCCCGGCGAAGAGCGGGTAGGTGACGTCCGAGAACAGGCCGTGCAGGGCGTGGCCGAACTCGTGGAAGGTGGTGACCACCTGGTCGTAGGAGAGCAGCGTGGGCTCACCGGCGCCCGGCGTCGAGATGTTCAGGTTGTTGATGACCACCGCCTGCGTGCCCTCGAGCCGTGACTGGTCCATGAAGGAGTTCATCCAGGCGCCGCCGCTCTTGGTGTCGCGCGTGTAGAAGTCGCCGAGGAACAGTCCGAGCCCGGACCCGTCCTCGTTGAAGACCTCCCATACGCGCACGTCGGGGTGGTAGCCCAGGAGGTCGGGGCGCTCCGTGAACGTCAGGCCGTAGAGGCGGTTCGCCGCGTAGAAGACGCCGTCGTGCAGCACGCGCTCGAGTTCGAAGTAGGGGCGCAGGGCGTCCAGGTCGACGTCGAACTTCGCCTTCCGCACCTTCGCGGCGTAGTAGGCCCAGTCCCACGGCTCGATGCCGTGGCCGGCCTCCGCCTCGAGTTCCGCGGCCTCGGCGCGGGCGTTGCGGACCGCCGGCGCCGCGAGTTCCCGCATGCGGTCGAGGATCGCCTCCAGCGACGGCGCCGTCTGGCTATCGGTCGCCGCGGCGGCGTGCGTGTCGAAGCCGAGGAGGGCGGCGCGCTCGGCGCGGAGCGCGGCCATGCGCGTGGCGACGTCGAGGGTGTCCGCCTCGTTGCCGCGGGCTCCCCGGGTCACGGAGGCCTCGTGCAGGCGACGGCGTACCTCGCGGTTCGTGAGCTGCTCCAACGCGGGCTGCGCGGTGGGCAGGATGAGGGTCAGGAGGTATTTCCCCTCGTGGCCGGCGTCCGCCGCCGCGGTCGCCGCAGCGGAGATCGCGTCGGGGGAGAGCCCGTCGAGTTCCTCGGCGGTATCGAGCAGCAGCGCGGAGTCGTTCGTGTCCTTGAGCAGCTTCTGCGAGAACTCGGTGCTCAGCGCCGACAGCTCCGCGTTCAGCCGGCGCAGCGTGGCCTGCGCGTCGTCGTCGAGCTCCGCTCCCGCACGCACGAAACCGCGGAGGTACTCCTCCACGAGGCGCGCCGACTCGGGGTCGAGGCCGTCGACGGGCACCTGCCGGATGCGCTCGAACAGGGCGCGGTTGAGCTTGATGTTGTCCTCGTGCTCCGCGAGTCGGGGGGCGATCTGCTGCTCGAGTTCCTGGACGGCCTTGGTGGCGTGGCTGACGGAGTTGCTGAAGAAGACCCGCGAGACGCGGTCCAGGGTGCTGCCCGCGCGCTCGAGGGCGATGAGCGTGTTCTCGAAGGAGGCCGGCTCCCCGGAGCCCGTGATGCGATCGATCTCGGCGAGGTGCTCGGCGAAACCGGCGTCGAAGGCCGGCAGGTAGTGCTCGTCCCGGATGGCCGCGAACGGTGGCAGCTGGTAGTCGAGGGTACTGGGCTCAAGGAAAGGGTTGCTCATGGGAACCAACTTTGGCACGTTGTTGCACGTGCGCGCACCACCCCCGACCTCGTGGCACGTGCCTGACCGCGATCCCGCCGGTGCGGGGCCCCTCGCCTCGATCGCCGCATCCGCGCCGGTACTGGTCCGGCGCTGCGCTCAGCCTCCGACCGGGGGAGAGTAGAGCTGGAGGTCGTTGCCCTCGCTGTCCTTGAACGGCAGGATCCGCCCCCAGGGGTACTCGCTGATCTCACCCTCGATGGACGCGCCACCCTGCGACGAGATGCGCTCCAGCTCGTCCTCGATGGAGCCCTCGGGCTCGAAGCTGATGACGGCGCCGCCGCCGCGCCCGCCGTGGGTGTTCTCGCGGGCGTTGAGGCCGATCGTCAGCCCGCCGGCGTCCACCGTCGACCAGTCCGCCTGCTCCATGGTGACGCTCAGTCCCAGGGTGTCCCGGTAGAAGGCGAGGGCCCTCCCCATGTCCTCGACGGGCACCCAGACGGTTGCTACTCCCTTAGCCATGACGCTCCTTCCGCGGACCCGTGCGGGATCCGGTGGGGTGGCGGGCCCCGGCCGGGACCCGTCCCTGAGAACGCTACCGGTAGGACTCCCCGGCCGGCCGGGATGCCGGCGCCTCTTGACGCACCGGCCGGTGTGCTGTCCTACCGGGGCCGGGCGCCGGCGTGCTGCCGGGCGAGGTCCGCGAGGGAGTCGTCGAGCCCGGCGTCGTCGAACGCACCGAACTTCCGCTCGGCTGCGGTCCGCAGGAGGAAGTCGGCGATCATCGGGTTCTTGGGCAGCAGTGACCCGTGCAGGTAGCTCGCGACGATGTTCCGGTAGCGGGCGCCCTCGTGCTTCTCCTCGGCGTTGTTGCCGGAGCCCTTGACCACGGTCGCCAGGGGCCTCAACCCGCTGCCGAGGAACGTCTGCCCGCTGTGGTTTTCGTAGCCGTGGATCTCGCCGAACTCCTCGCTCGTGGCCACGACGTTCCCGATCAGCCGCTCGGAGCCGCCGCGGGTCTCGAGGTCGAGCACCCCGATGCCGGGGATGACGGTGCCCTCGTACGTCCGGAAGCTGTTGCCGAAGAGCTGGTAGAGCCCGCAGATGAGGAGCATCGGTGTGCCGTCCTCGGCGAGCTCCCGCAGCCGGGGAGCGATGGCCTGGAGGTCCTCCTGGATGACCACCTGGCCGCTGTCCTGGCCGCCGCCGCCGACGATGATGTCGACGTCGTCCGGGAACGGGTCGCCCGCGTTGTGCTCGAGGATCTCGGCGCCGTAGCCGCGCCAGGCCAGGCGCTGCTTCAGGACGAGGACGTTGCCGTAGTCGCCGTAGATGTTCATCTCGCGCGGGTACAGCTGCAGGACGCGCAGCGATCCCTTCTGCGGATCGGTGGGCGCCCCGGTGAGGGCGGCAGCGGATGGGGCGTCACTCATCAGGAGACCACCTCGACCTTCGTGATCTTGGACAGCTCGCGGCGCACCGCGAGCATGGCGGTATAGGTGCAGAAGATGCGCTTCGGACGCCCCGCGGAGCCCCGGATGAACTGCCGGAGCGCCTCGGTGGTGTCGGGCTCGACGGCGCCGACGCGGACGTCGTCGTACTTCAGGCGCAGCGCCATGTCGAAGGCGCGGACGCCGCTGACGACGTCCACCCCGCCGAGGCCCAGCGAGTCGAAGTCGACGTCCCACAGCCAGGACATGTCGCGTCCGTCGGCGTAGTTGTCGTTGATGGCGATCATCGTCGCGCAGCCGGCGGGGTCGAAGGACTTCAGGCCCAGGCGGAATCCGCTCGGGTTCTTGACCAGCACCAGTTCGAGGGCCTGGCCGTCGACGACGAGGCTCTCGCCCCGGCCGAACGCCGGTTCGACGGCGGCGAGGGAGGAGAACAGCCGGTCGCCGTCTGCACGGCCGCCGAGGACCGCGCGGGCCGCCGCGAGGGCCGCCGCGGCGTTGAAGATGTTGTAGACGCCGCGGAGCCGCAGGTCGGTGTGCGTCGTCGTGCCCTCCACCTCGAAGCCCGCCGCGTTGCCGTCCACGGACGCGAGGACGACGTCGGCGGGGAGGGCCGCGGCCGGCGCGGTCCCCGCGGCGCCGCGCAGTTCGTCGTCGTTCGGGAAGGTGCTCCTGAGCGAGGCGTCGAGGCCGAAGTAGACGACGTCGGCCGCCGTGATCGACGACGCCAGGCCGGCGACGCGCGGATCCTCGCGGTTCAGCACGACCGTCTCCGTGGTGGCGAGTGCGATCCGCTCGAGCAGGCGCGTGGTCGCATCGATCTCCCCGAACCGGTCGAGCTGGTCGCGGAGGACGTTCAGCAGCAGGGAGTACCGCGGCGGGACGAGCTTCACGAAGTGGACGGCGTGGGCCTCGTCCAGCTCCAGGACGGCGACGTCGGCCCTGAGGCGTCCGCGCCAGTCGACCTCGCCGAGCAGGGCCGCCGCGACGCCGCGCGTGAAGTTGCTGCCCGTGCGGTTGGTGAACACCTTCAGGCCCTGGCCCTCGAGCAGTTCCACCACCATCTTGGTGGTGGTCGTCTTGCCGTTCGTGCCGCTGACGACGACGACGCCGCGGGGGAGGGTGGACAGGGCGCGGCCCATGAAGCCGGGATCGAGGCGCTCGACCACGAGGCCGGGGAAGGCGGAGCCGCCGCCGCGCAGGCGGGAGGCGAAGCGCGCAGCCTTACCCACGAGGACTGGAAGGGGATTCATGCCTCCAAATTATCGCAGGCCCGCCCGCCTTCCCGGGACGCGGCGGGGAGGCGCTCCTCACGCCCGGCGGGAGCGGGGGCCGGAGAACCTAGAATTGGGGGATGACCTCCCCGTCCCTTCCGGCTCCCATGCCCCCGTCCGGCGTCGTGGTCGGCGTCCTCGCCGTCCAGGGCGATGTCCGCGAGCACATCGCGACCATCGAGTCCCTGGGCGGGCGCGCGGTGCCCGTCCGGCGGGCCGCGGAACTGGCCGGTGTCGACGGCCTGATCATCCCCGGCGGGGAGTCGACCACGATGGACAAGCTCACGCGCACCTTCGGGCTCGCCGGACCGCTGCGCGAGAGGATCGCCGACGGGATGCCCGTCTACGGGTCCTGCGCCGGGATGATCATGCTCTCCGACGTCCTCGCGGATCCGTCCACCGACCGCCTCGGCAACCCCCAGCAGACGCTCGGCGGCCTCGACATGGTGGTGCGGCGCAACGCGTTCGGGCGGCAGCGGGAGTCCTTCGAGACCGATCTCGCCTTCGGGGGGCTCGCCACGACCGGGAGTGCCGGCGGCACCGATCCGGTGCGTGCGGTGTTCATCCGTGCGCCGTGGGTGGAGAAGGTGGGCGAGGGCGTCGAGGTGCTGGCGCAGGTGCCCGCGTCGGAGACGCCGCAGCCCGGGCCCGCCCCGGACGGGGGCGGTGCCGGTACGGACTTGGAACCGGTCGCTAGAATTGTCGCAGTGCGTTCAGGGAACCTGCTGGCCACGAGCTTCCATCCGGAGGTCACCGGGGAGCGGCGGGTCCACGAACTGTTTATTCGGATGATCAGAGGAGAAGCGTAGGCATGTCGGGGCACTCCAAGTGGGCAACAACGAAGCACAAGAAGGCCGCGATCGACGCCAAGCGCGCGAAGTCCTTCGCCAAGCTGATCAAGAACATCGAGGTCGCGGCGCGGGCCGGCGGCGCCGACGTCGCGGGTAACCCGGGGCTCGAACTGGCCGTCTCCAAGGCCAAGAAGACCTCCGTCCCCATCGACAACATCAACCGGGCGGTCAAGCGCGGGGCAGGGCTGCTCGGCGAGGCCGTCGACTACCAGACCATCATGTACGAGGCCCGCGGACCCCAGGGCTCGGCCCTGCTGATCGAGTGCCTCACGGACAACAAGAACCGCGCGGCCTCCGAGGTGCGCCTCGGTATCTCCCGCAACGGCGGCACGATCGCCGATCCGGGCTCCGTGGCCTACCTGTTCGCGCGCAAGGGCGTCGTCACCCTGCCGAAGAAGGACCTCACCGAGGACGAACTGCTCCTGTCCGTCCTCGACGCCGGCGCGGACGAGGTCAAGGAGTCCGCCGAGACGTTCGAGATCGTCTCCGAGCCCCAGGACCTCCGGGCGGTGGTCGCCGCGCTCGACGAGAGCAGTATCGAGTACGAGACCGACGACGTCGAGTTCGTCCCGTCCATGCAGGTGGACCTGGACGCCGACGGCGCCCGGAAGTTCCTCAAGCTCGTGGACGCCCTGGAGGAGCTCGACGACGTCCAGAACGTCTACTCGAACGCCCACCTCCCGCACGAGGTCCTGGCCGAGCTCGAGAACGACGACTGACATCGTCCCTCCCGGCCCCGGACGGCGGACAGCCCCGTGACCTTCCGCGTGATGGGCGTCGATCCCGGGCTGACCCGCTGCGGGCTCGCCGTCGTCGACATCGAACCCAACAGGCGCTCCACCCTCGTGGCCGTCGGCGTGGTCGGCACCGACGCCGGGCAGAGCCTCGACCAACGGCTCCTGGTCATCGCGGAGGCCGTCGACACCTGGCTGGACCTGCACCAGCCGCAGGCACTCGCCGTCGAGCGCGTTTTCAGCGGCACCAACATCAGCACCGTCATGGGCACCGCGCAGGCGTCCGGCGTCGTCATCGTGTCCGCGGCGCGCCGCGGCATCCCGGTGGCCCTCCACACGCCCACCGAGGTGAAGGCCGCGGTCACCGGCAACGGGCAGGCGGACAAGGTGGCCGTCACGAAGATGGTGACGAAGATCCTCCGGCTCGACACGCCGCCCCGGCCCGCGGACGCCGCCGACGCCCTGGCCCTCGCCATCACGCACGCATGGCGCAGGGGAGTGGGGACGCAGGGCGCAGCCGCCGCCGGCGGACTGGTCACGCCCGCGCAGCGCATGTGGGCCGAGGCGGAGGCCCGGGCCCGACGCCGCTGAGTGCGGCCGTGCGGTCCGACCCCGGGCCTCTGCGGCTGCCCGGCGGAGGGCTCGGCAGCTACTGATCGACGACGCCCGTGTCGTCGCCCGCTCAGCGCGAGCTGCGGACGTCCAGAACGGACCGCACCCCGGACAGTGCGTCGCCCACCCGCGCCTCCAGGCCCGGCCCCCCGTCGTCCGCGAGCCAGGCGTGCAGGCACTGCCGGAACAGCGCGAACCCGATGGCTGCCAGGATCTCGGACTGCTCCGGTGGGAACCCGCGGCCGATCAGGGCCGTCGTCACGTCCTTCTGCCACCGGGCCTGCTTGGCGAGTTCCCGTCCCGACAGCGCGATGTGCGAGTCGATGACGCGCTGGCGCCGCTTCAGCAGATCACGCCGGGACTCGACCGCCGCCGCGAGCGTCCCGAGCGCCTTCCTCATCTGCACGTCGGCGCGGACGGGGCCGGTGTCCTCGGCGATGACACCGATCAGCAGCGGCAGGAGGTCGTCGTCGTCGGCGAAGAGCACTTCCTCCTTGTCGGCGAAATAGCGGAAGAACGTCCTCGGGGTGACCCCGGCCGCGAGCGCGATGTTCTCGACGGTCGACTCCGCGTAGCCGCGGTCGACGAACTGGCTGATCGCCGCGTCCACGAGGCGACGGCGGGAGTCTTCGGGCCAACGGGGCATTCCCCGATCCTACCCTTGTGTCACTTTGTGACATCAACTATAGTCTTCGCCATGACACAAACTGTCGTCACGTCACCCACGATCCTGCTCACCGGCTTCACGAGCGGCATCGGCGCACGGATGCTCGAAGAGCTTCTCGGGCATCCCTCACGGCCGAGCCTCGTCCTCCTCGCCCGGGATGCTGCGGGCCTCGAGAACACGCTCGAGCGCGTGCGTGCAGCCGGGCTCGTCGCCACGGGTGCAGGCGCCGATCTCGGTGACCTCGGCTCCGTTCGCGCGGCGCTCGAACAGGTCCACGCGGCGCAGGGACGGGGCGCGGTGCACCCCGTCGACGTCGTGCTCCTCAACGCCGGCGCACAGTTCACGAGCAGGCGGCGTGCCGGAGCGCAGGGCCACGAGCTGACCTTCACCGTCAACGTGATCGCGCAGCACCTGCTCCTGCGAGGGCTGGAACCGCTCCTCGCCCCGCGCGCCCATGCGGTCCTCCTGGGCTCCTCCACCCATCGGGGCAAGCAGGCGAGCTTCAACCTCGTCCCGGACCCGCAGTGGCGGGATCCCGAAGACCTCGCCCGGGCGGACCCTCCGGCGGACGGCCCGACGCGGTTCGCCGACGAACGCGAGCAAGGGGGCGTCGCCTACGCCTCGAGCAAGCTCGCGCTGGTGACCCTGGCCCACGAATGGGCGGAGCGCCTCGCCGCGTCCGGGCGTCGGCTGAACACGTACGACCCCGGGCTGGTCGCCGGGACGGGGCTGGGCCGGGACATGCCGGTCTCCATGTACTGGGTCTGGAAGTACCTGATGCCGACGATGAGCGTCCTCCCGGGAGCCTCGACCCCGCGGGCCACCGCCCGTCACGCGGTCCAGCTCGCTCTCGGGGACGCGCACGGGTCGCTGAACGGCGGCTATGTGGAGGTCGGTCGGGTCACCCGAGCGGAATCGGTCACGTTCGCGACGGATCGGCGTGAGCGGCTGTGGACCTGGCTCGAGGACGCGGTCGAGGAGTACCTGCCGACCTATGCCGCTGCCGGCGGGTCCCCGTGATCCTCGTCGGGCCGGGCCGAACGTGTCCGTCCTCGCCGACCCGGCACCCGCCGTCCTGCCTGCGCCCACCGTCGTGGGGATCTTGCCGGCCCTCCTGTGATCGCCGGTGCGCGGGCAGTCGCCGCCCGGATCGAGGCGTGGGGTAGGGGCAGGCCGGGGCTGGGCGGGCCCCGCCCGGCGGCGGACCCGGTGTGGCGGCTCGATCGCGGGCCGTTTCGCCGGTACCGTAGTGCATTAGAACGTATGTTCGACGTCGGGTGGACGCCCGGCGGTCCCGCCCGCAAGTGCCCCTGGAGCCCTTCATGATCAGTTCCCTGCGCGGAACAGTGACCCACGTGGGCCTGCACTCCGCCGTCCTCGACGTCAACGGCTTCGGCATGCAGGTCCAGGCGACCCCCCAGACCCTCGCCGGGCTCCGCGTGGGGGAGCAGGCAAGCGTCGCCACGGCCATGATCGTCCGCGAGGACTCGATGACGCTGTTCGGCTTCGAAGACGCCGACCAGCGCGAGGTCTTCGAGACACTCCTGGCCGTCAGCGGCGTCGGGCCCCGCCTGGCACTCGCCGTCCTCGCCGTCCACACGCCCGAGGCCATCCGTATCGCCGCGGCCTCGGGCGACGACAAGGCGTTCAGCAAGGTGTCCGGGATCGGACCCAAGGGCGCCCGCCGGATCGTCCTCGAGCTCGCCGGCAAGCTGGTCCCGCTCGACACCAAGCCCGGGGTGCCCAAGCAGACCTGGCAGGGCCAGGTCCTCACCGCCATGATGGGCCTCGGCTGGTCGGAGAAGGACGCCGGTGCGGCGATCGACGCCGCCGTCGACGAGGCGCCCGAGGTCGCCGCGACCGGTGACGTGGGCCAGATCCTGAAACTCACGCTGCGTCGGCTCGGCCAGGACGGCGCCCGCAGCTCGGCACGGACGAAGGTGGGCACATGACGGACAAGCAGCAGGAGGAGGCGCCGCTCGTCGCGCCCGCCGCTGACCCCGAGGACCGCGCCGTCGAGGCGGCACTCCGGCCGAAGAACCTCGACGACTTCGTGGGCCAGAAGCGCGTGCGCCGGCAGCTCTCGCTCGTCCTGGAGGCGTCCCGCCTGCGCGGGCGCAGCGCGGACCACGTGCTCCTCTCCGGCCCGCCCGGCCTCGGCAAGACGACGCTCGCGATGATCATCGCGGCCGAGATGAACGCGCCGCTGCGCATCACGTCCGGGCCGGCGATCCAGCATGCCGGCGACCTCGCCGCGATCCTCTCCTCCCTCACGGAGGGCGAGGTCCTCTTCCTCGACGAGATCCACCGCATGTCCCGGCCCGCCGAGGAGATGCTCTACATGGCCATGGAGGACTTCCGCGTCGACATCATCGTCGGCAAGGGGCCCGGCGCCACCGCGATCCCGCTGGAGCTGCCGCCCTTCACCCTCGTCGGCGCCACGACGCGCGCGGGGCTCCTGCCCGGACCGCTCCGCGACCGCTTCGGTTTCACCGGGCACCTCGAGTTCTACTCCACCGATGAACTCGAGCTCGTACTCCGCCGCTCCGCCATGCTCATGGACATGAAGGTCAACTCGGCCGCGTTCGCGGAGATCGCCGGCCGGTCCCGTGGCACGCCGCGTATCTCCAACCGCCTCCTCCGGCGTGTCCGGGACTGGGCGCTGGTCCACGGCGTCGACCTCATCGACGCCCGGTCCGCCAGTGCGGCACTGGACATGTACGAGGTGGACGCCCGAGGACTCGACCGGCTGGACCGCTCGGTGCTCACGGCGCTCATCACCAAGTTCAACGGGGGACCCGTGGGCCTGTCGACGCTGGCGATCGCCGTGGGCGAGGAACCGGAGACGGTCGAGACCGTCGCCGAACCCTACCTGGTCCGCGAGGGCATGCTCGGGCGCACGCCGCGCGGCCGGATCGCGACGGCCGCCGCGTGGCGGCACCTGGGGATCGAGATGCCCGCGAACGTCGCGGCCGCGATGCCCGAGGACCTGTTCTCCGTCACGCCCGAGGACCTGATGGCCACGGAGGCGACCGTCGACAGCTGGGCCCAGCCGGACTCCTGACGCGGGGACGCCCAGCAAACGGCTCTACACTGGTGTCTCACGATGTGTGCCGTGGCACAGTCCTGCCACTCACACCCCAGCCCCAGGAACGGATCTCCAGTGCTTGCACATGTAGTCGCCCAACCCACGACCGGACAGACCGGCGGATTCGACATCTTCAGTCTGCTGCTCCCGCTGGCCCTGGCCTTCCTCATCTTCACCATGTTCCGCAGGCAGCGGAAGGCGCAGCAGCAGGTCAAGGACATGCGCACCCAGATGGAACCCGGCACCGAGGTCATGACCCAGTTCGGTCTCTTCGGGACCATCGCCTCGATCGACCAGGAGAACAACAAGGCCGTCCTCGAGCTGTCCCCGGGCACCTTCGCCACGGTCCACACGCAGGCGCTCTCCAAGGTGGTCCAGCAGGAACCGGCGGTCGCTGCCCAGGACGCGACGGTCGCGGATCCGGCCGATCGCAGCGGGTACGACGCCACCGCGGTGCCCGACGATGTGTCCTCGATCGACGGCGTCGACCGCACCCCGGCCGGCGGTTCCACCGCTGCGGGGACCCCGGGGTCCACGTCCGGCGTCGAGAGCCCCGAGGAGACGCTGGAGCGCCTGAACCGGGACCCGCAGCGGGAAAACCGCGACGCGCGCGACGCCCGCGACCCCAAAGCGAATCCTGACAACTAGCATTTCGTAGGGCCCCGGTACCCGTACCGGGGCCGTCACGATCACCCGGCGCAGCCGACGCGCCACTGCATAAGGACATCCCACCATGCCTCGTACCGGTACCGGGACGGCAGCCAAGCGGACACTAGTCTGGCTGGGCGTACTGACAGCACTGCTCGCAACCCTGCTGGGAGCGGGCGCCCACTGGAGCACCGCGAGCTGGAGCCCGCGCCTGGCCCTCGACCTCGAGGGCGGAACCCAGATGATCCTGGCCCCCCGGGTCCAGGACGGCAGCGAGATCACGCCCGAACAGCTCGACCAGGCGGTGGAGATCATCCGCCAGCGCGTCGACGGGTCCGGTGTCGCGGAAGCCGAGATCAGCACGCAGTCCGGCCAGAACGTGATCGTCTCGCTGCCGGGCACACCCGACGCACAGACACGCGACCTCATCCAGGCCTCCGCCCAGATGGAGTTCCGGCCGGTCCTCGCCGGTGGTCCCGGCCAGGCCCCGGCCGCCGAGACACCCACCCCGGAGGACCAGCTCCCGACGCCGGCCGCCGAGCCGCAGAACGCGAGCGATCCCAACTGGATCACCCCCGAGCTGTACCAGGAGTTCGAGGCCCTCAACTGCCTCGACCCGGCAGCACTGGAGCCGGCGGAAGAGCCCGCGCCCGCCGACGAGCCCATGGTGGCGTGCGAGCCCGATACCCAGGGCAAGTACATCCTCGGCCCCGTCGAAGTACCGGGAACCGACATCACGACGGCGAGCTACGGACTGGAGCGCAGCCAGGGAGGCCAGACGCTCAACAGCTGGGCCGTGAACATCGACTTCAACGACGAGGGCACCGAGACCTTCCGCGAGGTCACCGAGCGCCTCTACGCGATCGGGCAGGGCGACCCCCGCAACCAGTTCGCGATCGTCCTCGACGGCCGGATCGTGTCCGCGCCCACCACCAACGCCGTCATCCCCGACGGCAACCCCTCGATCAGCGGCAACTTCACCGAGGAATCCGCGGCGGCCCTGGCGGAGCAGCTCAAGTACGGTGCGCTGCCCATCAGCTTCGAGATCCAGAGCGAGCAGCAGATCTCGGCCACCCTGGGCGCCGACCAGCTGCGCCTCGGGCTCATCGCCGGCCTGATCGGCCTCCTGCTCGTCGCCGCCTACTCGATGTTCCAGTACCGGCTCCTCGGCCTGGTCACCATCGCCTCACTGGTCGTCGCGGGCGTCCTGACCTACCTGGCCATCTGCATCCTCGGCTGGACGGAGAACTACCGTCTCTCCCTCGCCGGCGTCGCGGGCCTCATCGTCGCCATCGGCCAGACCGCCGACTCGTTCATCGTCTACTTCGAGCGCATCCGCGACGAGCTGCGGGAGGGACGCGGACTCGTCTCCGCCGTCGAGAACGGGTGGCGGCGCGCGAAGCGCACCGTCCTCGCCTCGAAGGCGGTGAACCTGCTGGCCGCGCTCGTTCTCTTCTTCGTCGCCGTCGGCAACGTCCGTGGCTTCGCGTTCACCCTCGGCCTCACCGCGATCGCCGACCTCATTGTGGTCTTCCTCTTCACCCACCCGGTCCTCCGGCTCCTCGCGAGGACGAAGTTCTTCGGCGAGGGCCACCCGTGGTCCGGCCTGGACCCGAGCCGCCTCGGAGGCATCCCCCTGTATCGCGGTGCCGGCCGCCTCCGCCAGCCGGGAGAGGGCACCGTGAAGCCGGTCGTCGTCGCCCGGACCAAGAACAAGGGCGCATCGGCCGAGGCCGAGCGGCGCCTGACGATCGCCGAGCGTCGGCGTGCGGAACAGCAGAAGGCCCTCGCGGGCCGCACCGGTTCTTCCCAGAAAGAGACCAACGAATGAGCCGCACGAACTTCGCCACCTTCGGCAACGAGCTGTACTCGGGGAAGCGCTCCTACCCCTTCGTCGCGAAGCGGAACCTCTGGTTCCTGATCGCCGGGATCGCCCTCCTGATCTCGATCATCATCCCGGTGGTCAAGGGCGGCTTCAACCTGGGCATCGACTTCCGGGGAGGCTCGGAGTTCACGGTGTCCTCCACCCAGGACACGGATCCCGCGATCGGCGAACAGGCCGTGACGGACGTCGTCCCCGAGGCCGTGCCGCGCGTCACCAACATCGCCGGCGACACCATGCGCGTCCAGACGGAGCGCCTCTCGGACGACGAGACGCTGAGCGTCCGGGGCAACCTCGCCGACGGGTACGGTGTGGGCGAGGACCAGGTCACCTCCAGCTACGTGGGGCCCACCTGGGGTGAGGACGTCAGCCGGCAGGCCCTGATCGGGTTCGGGGTGTTCGTCCTCCTGGCCGCGATCCTCATGGCGCTCTATTTCCGCACCTGGAAGATGGCACTCGCCGCGATGGCCGCCCTGGTCGTCGTCATGGTCCTCACCGCCGGGCTCTACTCGCTGAGCGACTTCGAGGTCACACCCTCGGCGATCATCGGCTTCCTGACGATCCTGAGCTATGCCCTGTACGACACGGTGGTGGTGTTCGACAAGATCCGGGAGAACACCGCGGACATGAAGACGTCCACCGAGCGCACCTTCGCCGAACAGGTCAACCTCGCGGTGAACCAGACGCTCGTCCGGTCCATCAACACGTCCGTCGTCGCGATCCTCCCGGTCGCCTCGATCCTCTTCATCGGGGCCTTCCTGCTCGGCGCCGGTACCCTCCAGGACCTGTCGCTGGCCCTGTTCATCGGCATCATCCTCGGCACGCTCGGCACCATCTTCATCGCCGCGCCGCTCTACGCCGCGCTCCGGCTCAACGAACCGGAGCTGAAGAAGCAGGAGGAGAAGGTCCTCGCCCGGCGGTCCCTGGCGGCAGCCTCGACCTGAGCCGCCGACCGCGCCGGCACCGTCGTCGGCCGCAGGAGACCCGTCCGGGCCGCCTGCGGCCGACGACGTTCCGGGCCCGGCTAGAATTGGACCGTCGCATGACCGGTGGCATCGCGGGTCCTCCCCGGGCCCGGGATCGAGATTGAGGGATGGCACATGGCTGAAGCGGTGAACCCTACGGGAGGGTCCGACGGCGGCGCGGGCACCCCCACAGCAGGGGGACAGGGCCCGATCGCCACGGACGTCGCGCGCCCGGGAGCGCCCCGGGGCCTCGTGCAGCCCGAATCGCCGACCTCCGCGCCGTCCGCCGCGAGCGCCGACCAGGTGGCCCCCGGCAGGCGTGGACGGACCCGCGCGCGCATCGCGCGGCTCACCGGCCGCGGCTCCTCCGGCTATTCGCCCGTCCTCGAGCCGCTCCTGCGCACCGTCCGGGCCAACAATCCCAAGGAAGACCTCGACCTCATCCAGCGGGCCTACCTCGTCGCCGAGCGCAGCCACGAGGGTCAGACGCGCAAGAGCGGCGACCCGTACATCACCCACCCCGTCGCGGTCGCCACGATCCTGGCCGAGCTGGGCATGACCGGCACCACGCTGGCCGCGGCCCTGCTGCACGACACCGTCGAGGACACCTCGTACACCCTCGAGGAGCTCAAGCGCGATTTCGGGCCCGAGGTGGCCATGCTCGTGGACGGCGTGACCAAGCTCGACAAGGTGTCCTTCGGGGACGCCGCGCAGGCCGAGACGGTACGCAAGATGGTCGTCGCCATGGCGAAGGACATCCGGGTCCTCGTCATCAAGCTCGCCGACCGGCTGCACAACGCCCGCACGTGGCGCTTCGTCTCGCCCGCCTCCTCCGCCAAGAAGGCCCGGGAGACCCTCGAGATCTTCGCGCCGCTCGCGCACCGGCTGGGCATGAACACCATCAAGTGGGAGCTCGAGGACCTCTCCTTCGCGGCCCTGCACCCGAAGGTGTACGAGGAGATCGTCCGCATGGTGGGGGACAGGACCCCCGAGCGGGAGAAGCACCTCAGCCTCGTCCGGAACCAGATCGAGGAGGACCTGCGCACCGTCAAGATCAAGGCGACGATCACGGGGCGGCCCAAGCACTACTACTCCATCTACCAGAAGATGATCGTCCGCGGTAAGGACTTCGACGACATCCACGACCTGATGGGCGTGCGCGTCCTGGTGGACAGCGTGCGCGACTGCTATGCGACCCTCGGCTCGCTGCATTCCCGCTGGAACCCGCTGCCCGGGCGGTTCAAGGACTACATCGCCATGCCGAAGTTCAACATGTACCAGTCGCTGCACACCACCGTGATCGGTCCGGGCGGCAAGCCCGTCGAGATCCAGATCCGGACCCACGACATGCACCGCCGTGCCGAGTACGGCGTCGCCGCGCACTGGAAGTACAAGAGCGGCGGCCGGCAGCTCGAGGCGCAGGACGGCGGGGACATGGGGTGGCTGCGCAGCCTCGTCGACTGGCAGCAGGAGACCTCGGACCCGAACGAGTTCCTCGATTCCCTGCGGTTCGAGATCAACGCCCGGGAGGTCTTCGTCTTCACCCCGAAGGGCGAGGTCATGGCGCTGCCGGCCGGATCGACGCCGGTGGACTTCGCCTACGCGGTGCACACCGAGGTGGGCCACCGGACCATCGGGGCGAGGGTGAACGGGAAGCTCGTCCCGCTCAACAGCGAGCTCAACCACGGCGACTCGGTGGAGATCTTCACCTCGAAGGCCGAGGGGGCGGGGCCGAGCCAGGACTGGCAGGGTTTCGTCAAGAGTCCGCGCGCCCGGAACAAGATCCGGCAGTGGTTCACCAAGGAGCGGCGCGAGGAGGCCGTGGACAAGGGCAAGGACCTGCTGACGCGCGCCATGCGCAAGCAGAACCTGCCCCTGCAGCGCATGATGACGCACACCGCCCTGATGACCGTGGCCGAGGAGCTCCACCACCAGGACATCTCGGCGCTGTACGCGGCTGTCGGCGACGGGCACACCTCCGCCCAGAACGTCATCGAGCACCTCGTGGCGCTCATGGGCGGGCACGAGGGGGCCGAGGAGACCATCGCCGAGACCGTGGTCCCGGCGCAGCCCCGCCGGCCGAAGTTCTCCGACTCGGGCGTGACCGTCCGCGGCGTCGGCGACGTCTGGGTGAAGCTCGCCCGCTGCTGCACCCCCGTCCCGCCGGATCCCATCATCGGGTTCGTCACCCGCGGCTCGGGCGTCTCGGTGCACCGGACCGACTGCCGCAACGTGCAGGAGCTGCGCGATCAACCCGACCGGATCGTGCCCGTGGACTGGGCTCCCACGCAGTCGAGCGTGTTCCTGGTCGAGATCCAGGTCGAGGCCCTCGACCGCAAGAGCCTGCTCTCCGACGTCACGAGCGTGCTCGCCGAGAACCACGTGAACATCCTCGCGGCCAACGTGAACACGTCCTCGGACCGCGTAGCGATGTCCCGCTTCGCGTTCGAGATGGGCGACCCCAAGTACCTCAACCACATCCTCAGCGCCGTCCGGCGCATCGACGGTGTGTTCGACGTCTACCGGACCACAGGCTCCCAGCGCAGGCCCTGACGGCGGCAGGACGCGCGGTCACCGTTCGCGTCCGGTGCGGGCGAACGGCCGGGCCCGCACGGGTTCGCTCCGTGCCCGCTCATCCTGTGGCGTCCGCCGGTCGCCGGGCTGCCCGCACCCTCGACAGGGCGCGCGTCTTCCCGGGCACCCTGTAGGCGCTCAGGAGCGCGGCCTCCACGAGGCGGAGCGGGCAGTCCAGGGTCCGGTCCCGGCCGATCGCCCGCAGGATGTCCACCGCGTCGCGGTCCTCGCCGTGCACCGCGATGTCCAGGGCGGTGCGTAGCGGAGTGGTCACAGGCACCCCGCCCACCGTGTTCACGTCGAACGGTCCGAGCGCCACCTGATGCATCACGGCGGAGCTGAAGGGCGGCAACGCCGTGGTGCGACGCCGGTGATCCGTCACGAGGCTGATCACGGCCGGAGGAGGGGCGCACCCGTAGATCCAAGCCGCGCAGGAGCGTCCCAGCGCCACACGGGCCCGCACCGGCTGCGGAATGCTCCGCGCGGCGGCCTGCGACCTGACGGTGGGATCCTCCCGGAAGTCGCTGCGAAGGTAGGACCCGCCGATCACGGGGCGCACCAGGCCCTCCAGGCGCATGGCCTGCAACTCCGCCGCGGTGAAGATCTCTCCCGCGTGGAAGAGCGCGCCCCCCGTCGAGGTGACCGGAGGGTGCGCCGCTCCCGGGTAGCGTTCGGGAGGTACCGCGGCGGAGGGGCCGTGCAGGGGAGCCATCACCTCAGCATGGGGACTGCCCCGCCCACGCGAAAGCCCTCCCGCACCGATGTGGACAAGGGTGCGGGAGGGCCTTCGCGGGGGGGGGGGGGGCTAGGAGAAGTCCTGCGCCGACCTCTGCAGCATGTCGAGCCACTGCTCCCGTGCGGCCAGCGCCTCCCGGGCCGAGGCGATCTTCTTGGCATCCCCGGCGCGTTCCGCGCCGGCCAGATCGTCCTTCAGCTGGGCGATGGTCGCCTCGAGCTGGCTCAGGGCGCTGTTGGTGCGCGCCTTCGTCTCGGGGTTCGTCTTCGTCCAGTGCTCGTCGTCGGCGGCCTTGACGGCGTCCTCCACCTTGCGGAGGCCCGCGTCGATGCGCCCCATGTCGGCGCGCGGGACCTTGCCTGCCTCGTCCCATCGGTCGCGGACCGACTGCAGCGCCTTCTTCGCGGCGGCGAGGTCCCTGATCGGCAGGATCTGCTGGGCTTCCCGCAGCAGGGCCTCCTTCGCCTCGAGGTTCCCCGCGTACTCCTCGTCGACGGCTTCGTTCGCGGCCTTCCGGGCCTCGAAGAAGCGGTCCTGGGCAGCACGGAAGCGGGCCCACAGGGCGTCGTCGTCCTTGCGGCTCGCGCGCTTGGACGCCTTCCACTCGTCCATCAGATGGCGGTACTCGGCCGCGGTCTGGCCCCAGTCCGTCGACCCGGACAGCTGTTCGGCG
The DNA here is from genome assembly GCF_058269155.1 of Arthrobacter sp. TJ-263. Taxonomy (NCBI): domain Bacteria; kingdom Bacillati; phylum Actinomycetota; class Actinomycetes; order Micrococcales; family Micrococcaceae; genus Arthrobacter; species Arthrobacter sp. TJ-263. The sequence continues at coordinate 309,117 of NZ_JBZCNE010000001.1, forward strand.
CGCTTGATGAGCGCCTCCTTGGCCTGCTTGGCCTCGGCGTTGTCGCTGTCCAGCTGCGAGAAGTAGGCGCGACGGTGACGGTCGAAGACGGTGCGGGCGGACCGGAAGCGCTTCCACAGCGAATCCTCCGTGCCGCGTCCGAGCCTCGGCCCGTTCTTCTGGGCGGCCTTCCAGAGCTCGAACAGTTCGTTCATCCGGGTGCTGCTGGCCTTCCACTGCACGGTGGAGGGATCGCGGCCGGCGAGGTCCTCCGCCTCCGCCACGATCGCCTCGCGAGCCGCGAGTTCCTTGGCCTTCAGCTCGTCCTGGATGGCGCGCTCGGCCTTCTCCAGACCCGCGATCGCCTCGAGCAGGGCGTCGATGCGCGCCTCGAGCGCGAGGACATCACCGACCACCTTGCGTTCGCCGACCTGCGCGCGCAGATGCTTGGCCGTCTTGGCCATGTCCGACGCCGGCGCCTTGGCCTGCACCCGCTGCTCGAGGAGTGCCACCTGGCTCACGATGTCGTCGTACTTGCGCACGAAATAGGCGAGGGCTTCCTCGCGGGTCGCATCCGGGTACTGGCCGACCGGGTACTCCTCGCCGTCGACGAGCAGGAAGACGTGGCCGTCCTCCTCGACGCGCGCGAACCTGGCGGCCTCGGCAAGCGGCGTGCTGTGGGCGACGGGCGCCGCCACCGGCGTCGCGGCCTTCTTGAGCGGCCTCGGCGCCATCTTCGTGGGAAGCGGTGGGCGGGGACCGGACGGCTGCGGTGACGGGGTGCTGAGTGGCGCTGCCTCGGCGGCGGAGGGCGCAGCGGCGGCGGGCACGCCCTCGGCGGCTGCCTCGTCCGCCGGGGTGGGTGTTTCCTCGGCGGGTGCCTCGTCCGCCACGGCCTCCGGAGCGGCAGGCTCCCCGGCGGGGGCCTCCTCGGCGGGCGCGGCTGCTTCCTCCGCAGTCGTCCCGGACACCGCGGCGTCCGAGGGGACTGCGGGTTCGGCCGGCTCCTGTGCCACCGATGCCGCTGCTGGTTCCTCTGCTGCCGCACCCGGCCCTGCCGCTACGGATGCTGCACTGGTACCGTCGCCTGCCGCAGCGTCCTGCTGCGGGTCCTGGCCGATGGTCGTGTCGTCGGATTGCTGACTGTCTGTCACCGCTAGAAGTCTTTCGCTCGTCGGATGGCCGTGAACCGCGCCAGGGCCATTGCATGCAGGGTCCAGGAGTCCGTCGGTCATGGTGGCCGGGGTCCGGCGGCAAGGGCCTTCCGGCCGACCTCGCTGCGCACCCCGCCCTGACCTGACCTCCGGGAACCTGCCCTGAGGCTACTTTACCCACTGGCCCCCATTCCGCGGCATGGCGGGAGGAGGCCGCCCCGGCTGGACGAGCCGCCCCGACGCGGCCCGGGCTTTTCCCGCGGAGGGTGCCCGGCACCTAGGATTGAGGCCGCAGAACCGGATCCTCCCGTCGTCGGGCGAGGACCGGAAACCCCGTGCAGGAGGAGATCCCCCCAATGGCCCGCAAGGCATCACTGTCAGGCTTTCCCGAGTGGCTCCCCGAGGAGCGCCTGATCGAGCTCCACGTGCTGGAGGTGCTGCAGCGCACGTTCGAGCTGCACGGGTTCTCCAGCATCGAGACCCGCGCCGTCGAGACCGTGGACCACCTCCTCCGCAAGGGCGAGATCGACAAGGAGGTCTACGCGGTCTCCCGCCTGCAGGCCGAGGAGGCGTCCGCCTCGGAGAGCGGACTGGCGCTCCACTACGACCTCACCGTGCCATTCGCGCGCTACGTCGTCGAGAACGCCGGCCACCTCGCCTTCCCGTTCCGCAGGTTCCAGATCCAGAAGTGCTGGCGCGGCGAGCGGCCGCAGGAGGGCCGCGCCCGCGAGTTCACGCAGGCGGACATCGACGTCGTCGGCGACGGCGTCCTGCCGTTCCGGTACGACGTCGAGCTCGCTCTCGCCGTCGTCGAGGCGCTCGGCGCCCTCCCGATCCCCGACTTCACCCTCCGGGTCAACAACCGGAAGCTGGCCGAGGGGTTCTACCGGGCGATCGGGCTCGAGGACACGGCGGCGGTCCTGCGCAGCATCGACAAGCTCGAGAAGATCGGCCCCGACAAAGTGGGCGCGCTGCTGCGCGACGAGATCGGAGCGGACGACGAGCAGGTGCGTCTGGCGCTGGAGCTCGCGGGCATCCGCACCGCGGACACGTCCTTCGTGGCGCGCGTCCGTGAGCTCGGCGTCACGAACGAGCTCCTCGAGGAAGGACTCGAGGAGCTCCGGCAGGTCGTGGGCGAGGCGTCGCGCCGCGCGCCGGGCCGGGTGGTCGCGGACCTCAGCATCGCCCGCGGACTCGACTACTACACCGGGACCGTCTACGAGACGGTGCTCGACGGGCACGAGGGTCTCGGGTCCATCTGTTCGGGCGGCCGCTACGACGCGCTCGCCCGTAAGGGCAACCGCACCTTCCCCGGCGTCGGGCTGTCCATCGGCGTCACCCGGATCGTGTCGCGCATCCTCAGCCAGGGCTTCGCCACGGTCTCCCGGGCGGTCCCCACGGCGGTCCTGGTGACCCTCGCGGACGACGACGCCTGGTCGCAGGCCCAGGATGTCGCAACAGCGCTCCGGAGCCGCGGGATCTCCGCCGAGGTGGCCGCGACCGCCGAGAAGTTCGGGAAGCAGATCAAGTTCGCCGACCGCCGCGGCATCCCGTTCGTGTGGTTCACCTCCCCGGACGGCTCCCACGAGGTGAAGGACATCCGGTCCGGCGACCAGGTGGCGGCGGACCCGTCCTCGTGGACGCCACCTGCGGCGGACCTGCTTCCCGTCGTCGCGCGGGCCTGAGGCGCCCGGCCCGGCGGGGTGACCGCCAGCGGGGCCGCCGCGCCGGGCGCACGGCGGCGGCGGGGGGCCCGTCGCGCCCGTCAGGGCCGGCGGCGACGCCGTGCCAGGACCGCGGCGCGCACGGCGACTCCGACGGCGAGCACCGCGAGCATGGTCAGCACCGACGTCGCCGGCAGCGTGAACGCGAGCACGAGGCAGGCCGCCGCCCCGACGACGTTGAGCCAGCGCGGGGCGTACCACTGCCGGTCGGGAAGCGTGAAGGCGGCGATGTTCGCGATCGCGTAGTACACGAGCACCCCGAAGCTGGAGAACCCGACGACGGTCAGTACGTCCGTGGCGAGCAGCAGGACCACGACGACGACGGCGGTCGCGACATCCGCCGGCCAGGGCACCGCGAAGCGCGTCGAGATGCGGGAGAGTACCGACGGCAGGTCCCTGTTGCGGCCCATGGCGAGGCTGGTGCGGCCGACGCCGGCGATCAGGGCGAGCAGCGCACCGAGGCTCGCGAGTGCTGCCGCCAGGACGACCACCGTGTCGAGCACGCCGGCAGAACCTCCGGGCGGCGACCCCGCGTCGACGACGTCGCGCAGCGGCGCCGTCGAGCCGGCGAGGGCCTCCGGGCCGAGGGCATGCAGCAGCGAGAGCGCCAGGAGCAGGTACAGCACGAGGGTGAAGCCGAGCGCGCCGAAGATCGCCCTCGGGATGTTCCGGCGCGGTTCCCGCACCTCCTCACCCATGGTCGCGATGCGCGCATAGCCTGCGAACGCGAAGAACAGCAGGGCCGCGGCCTGCAGTACGCCGCCCACGCCGCCCGTCCCCCCGGAGCCGGCAGCGGAGCCGGCCGCAGGGGCGGTGAACGCCACGACGACGACGAAGGCCAGCACGGGCACCACGAGGGAGACGATGACGCGCGTCGCGAGGGCCGTGCGCGTGACCCCGAGGAGGTTCACCGCCGTCAGGCCGACGACGGCGGCCACGGCGGCGGCCTTCTCCGCTCCCGGCGCCGCGTACAGGCCGAAGGTGAGGGCCATGGCCGCGCAGGAGGCCAGCTTCCCGGTGACGAAGCCCCACCCGGCCAGGAACCCGGGCCAGGGCCCCAGCTGCTCCCTGCCGTACACGTAGGTCCCTCCGCTGGAGGGATAACGGACGGCGAGCGAGGCCGTCGCCGCCGCGTTGCAGTACGCGACGAAGCCGGCGATGACGACGGCGAGGGGCAGCTGCGTCCCCGCCGCGGCGCCGGCGGGGGAGAAGACGACGAACGCGCCGGCGCCGATCATCGCACCGACGCCGACCGTCGTCGCGTCGAAGCCGCCCATGGCACGGCGCAGTCCCGGTGGCTGGGTCACGGTCCTCCTCGGTGGTTGCGGAATGCAGTGGTTGCGGAGCGCGGTGGTTGCGGAAGGCGGTGGTTCCGGAACGGGCTGTCCGCCGGTCCGGACCGGACCGGTAAAGTTGGACCGGTTTGAACCAACTCTAGGCAGGCGAGGCTCGCCTGCGACTCATCGAACGTATCTGTGGGAAGGAATGCTGTGCTCCGCACGCATGAACTCGGCTCGCTTCGGCCCGAGCACGTAGGACAAACGGTCACCCTGGCGGGATGGGTCGCCCGTCGCCGGGATCACGGCGGCGTCGCGTTCCTCGATCTCCGGGACGCCTCCGGCGTCGCGCAGGTCGTCGTCCGCGAGGAGGACGTGTTCTCGTCGCTCCGCAACGAGTACGTCCTGCAGATCGTCGGCGAGGTGCAGCAGCGCCCCGAGGGCAACGAGAACCCCGCCCTCCCCACCGGCGCGATCGAGGTCATCGCGGACACCGTGACCATCCTCAACACCTCGGACCCCCTGCCGTTCCAGATCGACGAGCACGTCGAGGTGGGCGAGGAGGCGCGCCTGCGCCACCGCTACCTCGACCTCCGGCGTCCCGGCCCCCAGGCCAACCTGCGCCTCCGGTCCGAGGCCAGCCGGATCGCCCGCGAGCTGCTGCACGCGGACGGGTTCGTGGAGATCGAGACCCCCACGCTCACGCGCTCCACCCCGGAGGGCGCCCGCGACTTCCTGGTGCCTGCGCGCCTCGCGCCCGGCTCCTGGTACGCGCTCCCGCAGTCCCCGCAGCTGTTCAAGCAGCTCCTGCAGGTCGGCGGGTTCGAGAAGTACTACCAGCTCGCGCGCTGCTACCGCGACGAGGACTTCCGCGCGGACCGCCAGCCCGAGTTCACCCAGCTCGACATCGAGGCGAGCTTCGTGGAGGAGGACGACATCATCGCCCTCGGCGAGCAGCTCGTCGCCGCGCTCTGGAAGCTGATCGACGTCGAGATCCCCCTCCCGATCCGCCGCATGACCTACGCCGAGGCGATGGCGAAATACGGCTCGGACAAGCCGGACCTCCGCTTCGGGCTCGAGCTGACCGAGCTGACCGAGTTCTTCAAGGACACCGGCTTCGGCGTCTTCAAGGCCCCCTACGTGGGCGCCGTCGTCATGCCCGGCGGCGCGTCCCAGCCGCGGCGGCAGCTCGACGCCTGGCAGGAATGGGCCAAGCAGCGCGGCGCCAAGGGCCTCGCCTACGTCCTGATCGACGACGACGGCAGCCTCCGCGGCCCCGTCGCGAAGAACCTCACCGACGCCGAGCGCGAAGGCCTGGCCGGCGCGACCGGGGCCAACCCGGGCGACTGCATCTTCTTCGCGGCCGGCGACCGGTCGTCGTCGCGCGCCATCCTCGGTGCCGCCCGCGTCGAGATCGGCCGCCGCACGGGGCTCATCAGGGAGGGCGACTGGGCCTTCGTGTGGGTCGTCGACGCCCCCATGTTCGAGCCCGCCTCCGCCGCCGTCGCCGCGGGGGACGTCGCCGTCGGAGGCGGTGCGTGGACGGCCGTCCACCACGCCTTCACGTCCCCGAAGCCCGAGTTCCTCGACACGTTCGACACCGATCCGGAGAACGCCGTCGCCTACGCCTACGACATCGTCTGCAACGGCAACGAGCTCGGCGGCGGATCCATCCGTATCCACCAGCGCGATGTGCAGGAGCGCGTGTTCGCGGTCATGGGCCTCGGCAAGGAGGAAGCGCAGGAGAAGTTCGGCTTCCTGCTCGAGGGCTTCAAGTACGGCGCGCCCCCGCACGGCGGCATCGCCCTGGGCTGGGACCGCGTGGTCTCGCTCCTGGCGGGGACCGACTCCATCCGCGACGTCATCGCGTTCCCGAAGTCCGGCGGCGGGTTCGATCCGCTCACCGCGGCGCCCGCACCGATCACGGCGCAGCAGCGCAAGGAGGCCGGCGTGGACGCCCGGCCGAAGGCCGCCGTCGAGGGCTGATCCGCGGAGCTGCTCCGGAAGCCCCTGGGGCAGGCACCCGCGGTCCTTCGCTGTCGGACGAATTGTGACCGTCGGGCGGTGCGCGCCGACGGGCTGTGAAATAATCGGGTGAGTACGTGCTCCGGGGTCGGTGTAAGTCCGAACCGGCGGTGATAGTCCGCGACCCGCTCAACGTCCCGCACCCGCGGGGTGGCGGCGGTTGAGCCGGTGGAATTCCGGGACCGACAGTCAAAGTCTGGATGGGAGAAGCACGAACAGCAGGGACTCACCGCTGCCCGTCGCCGGGTCGCGGTGCCTGTCGTGGCACCAGCCGTGGCAGGACGCCCCCTGTCGTGCCGCCGTTGCCCGGAGCCGTGGACTCGGTGAAGGATCGGCATGGACTTTCTGCAGTGGCTCTTCGAAGCCCGCATCCCCGTAGGCAACGGTTCCCTCCTGCTGCGCGAAGTGGTGGGCAACGTCTTCGGTCTCCTCAGCGCCTTCGGCGGCATGCGCCGGCGCGTCTGGGCCTGGCCGGTCGGGATCATCGGGAACGTGCTGCTCCTCACCGTCTTCCTCGGGTCCCTCTTCGGCGCCGCGAGCGCCGCCAACCTGCTGGGGCAGGCCGGCCGGCAGGTCATGTTCATCGCCGTCGCGATCTACGGGTGGCGCCGGTGGCGGGCCAGCCGCGACCACGGCGGCCAGGCCGTGGAGCCCCGCTGGGCCGGGACCAGGGCGCGCATCGGCATGGTCTCGTACATGATCGTCGGCACCTTCGCGCTGACCCCCCTGTTCCGCGTGCTCGGTTCGTACGAGCCGGTCTGGGCCGACGCCTGGACCTTCGTCGGGTCCCTGCTCGCCACCTACGGGATGGCCAAGGGCTGGGTGGAGTTCTGGCTCGTGTGGGTCGCGGTCGACATCGTGGGGGTTCCCCTGCTCTTCAGCGCGGGCTACTACGCCAGCGCCTTCATGTACGTGTTCTACGGGGCCTTCACCCTCGTCGGGTTCGTCGTGTGGGCCCGCGCCCAGCGCACCGGGAAGCCGAGCGTCGAGACACTCCTCCCGGATCCGATGCTGCGATGAGCACGACGCCCGGCCCCCGGACCACCGCCGCGGAGACGGCCGCGATGCTGCGTGCCCTGGACCTCGCCGGCCGCGGGGTGCGCGGCGCCAACCCCCTGGTGGGCGCCGTCCTGCTCTCCGCCGACGGCACCGTCCTCGGGGAGGGCCATCACCGCGGGGCGGGCACGCCGCACGCGGAGCCCTCCGCCCTCGCCGACGCCCGCCGGCGCGGCAACGACCCGCGGGGCGCCACCATGGTCGTGACCCTCGAGCCGTGCAACCACACCGGCCGGACCGGCCCGTGCAGCGAGGCACTCATCGACACCGGCGTCGCCCGCGTCGTGTACGCGGCCGACGACGTCCACGGTGCCGCCGCCGGTGGGGCCCGGCGGCTGCGCGACGCCGGCGTCGACTGCGTCAGCGGCCTCGAGGCCACCCGCTCACGGCACCTCAACCAGCGCTGGACGGCCTCCGTCCTCGCGCGACGCCCCTTCGTCACCCTGAAATCAGCGCAGTCCCTCGACGGGCGCGTGGCGGCCCGCGACGGCTCCAGCCAGTGGATCACGGGCGAGGACGCACGCGCCGACGGCCACCGGATCCGTGCCCTGGCCGACGCCGTCCTCGTCGGCACCGGGACCGTCCTCGCGGACGATCCGCGCCTCACGGCCCGCGCCGGTGCCGCGCAGGGCACGCAGGACGACGCCGGGGACGCACCACCGGTGCGGGACGCCGGCCTGCGGGTGGTCCTCGGACGCACCCCGGTGCCGGACGACGCCGCGGTGCGCGGCGAGGGCTTCCTCCACCTGGCCACCCGGGACGTCGACGCGGCCCTCGGCGAGCTCCATGCCCGGGGGGTCCGGCACGTCCTCGTCGAGGGAGGCCCGCGGATCGCCTCGGCTTTCCTCCGGGCAGGGGTGGTGGACGAGCTGTTCAGCTACGTCGCGCCCCTGATCCTCGGCGACGGGGCGCCCGCCTTCCCGGACCTCGGCGTGGGCACCCTCACCGACGCCGTCCGCTGGGCGCTGGACGACGCCGGCGGCCCCGCCGTCCTGCAGTTCGGCCCCGACGTGCGCCTGCATCTCGGACCCCCACCGCCCGCCCCCTGACCCGCCCCGCCCACCCATCGCGAAGGAAGTACCAGTGTTCACAGGAATCGTCTCCGAGCAGGGCAGCGTGGTCTCCCTGGAGCTCACGCCCGACGGCGAGAGCGCACTCCTCGTCTTCGAGGCGCCCGGAACAGGCCGGGACCTCGCGCCCGGCGCCTCGATCGCCGTCAACGGGGTCTGCCTGACCGCCGTCACGCTCGACGGCGGCCGCGTGGGCGTCGACGTCATGGGGGAGACCCTGCGCCGCACCACCACGGGCGGCCTGCAGCCCGGCGCGCCGGTCAACCTCGAGCGGTGCGTCCCCGCGGGCGGCCGCCTCGACGGCCACGTCGTGCAGGGCCACGTCGACGGTATCGGCGTGCTGCTGGAGCGCGAGGACCTCGGTGCCTGGCACCGGCTCCGCTTCGGGTTGCCCACCGACCTGGGACGCTACGCCGCCGAGAAGGGGTCCGTCGCGATCGACGGCGTCTCCCTGACCGTCACCGCGGTGAGTCCTCCCGAGGACACCGGGCAGTGGTTCGAGGTGGGCCTCATCCCGACCACCCTCCGGGAGACCGGCCTCGGCGCGAAGGCCATCGGCGACCCGGTGAACCTCGAGATGGACGTGCTCGCGAAGTACGCCGAACGCCTCCTCGGCTTCGCCGCCGCGGACGCCGTCCGGGGCCGGACCACCGGGGGCACACCGTGACGGGTACCGAGCCGGTGCGCCTCGATCCCATCGAGGACGCCATCGCCGCCATCGCCGCGGGCCGCGCCGTCGTCGTGGTGGACGACGAGGACCGCGAGAACGAAGGCGACATCGTCTTCGCCGCGGAGGACGCCACGCCGGCCCTCGTCGGCTGGACGGTGCGCTGGACGTCGGGTGTACTCTGCGTGCCGCTGCGGGCCGACGACGCCGACCGGCTGCTCCTGCCGCCCATGACGGCGGTCAACGAGGACTCGAAGGGCACGGCCTACACGGTCTCGTGCGACGCCGCCACGGGCGTGAGCACCGGCATCAGCGCCGCTGACCGCGCCCGTACGGCGCGCGTGCTGGCCGATCCGGCCAGCGGTCCCCTGGACCTCACCCGGCCGGGCCACGTCTTCCCCCTGCGGGCGGCCTCCGGGGGCGTTCGCGAACGGCCCGGGCACACCGAGGCCGGTGTGGAACTCAGCGTCCTGGCCGGCAAGCGCCCGGCGGCCGTCATCGCCGAGCTCGTCCACGACGACGGCGACATGATGCGCCTGCCCGCCCTGCGCCGCTTCGCCGACGAGCACCGGCTCCCGCTGGTCTCGATCGAGGACCTCGTGGCCCACGTCCGGGCCGGCGAGGAGCGCGGCGACAGCGCCTGACCCCGCAGTACACCCCGCACCACCCCAGCATCCCTGCAGTAGACGAACCGAAGGAGAACCATGAGCGGCCACGGAGCACCCAGCATCGACGTCAGCGCGCTGACCACCCAGGACGGCACGCCCCTGCGCATCGCGATCATCGCGGCGAGCTGGCACACGCAGATCATGGACGGGCTGCTCGACGGCGCCCGCCGGGCCGCGGCCGAGGCCGGCGCCGAGGTCACCGAGGTCCGGGTGCCCGGCAGCTTCGAACTGCCCGTCGCCGCCGCGCGCCTCGCGCCCCGGTTCGACGCCGTCGCAGCCCTCGGCGTCGTCATCCGCGGCGGCACGCCGCACTTCGAGTACGTGTGCCAGGCGGCGACGTCGGGCCTCACCGACGTTAGCGTCCGCACCGGCGTGCCGGTGGGTTTCGGGGTCCTGACCTGTGACACCGAGCAGCAGGGACTGGACCGCGCCGGACTGCCGGGCTCCTCCGAGGACAAGGGGCACGAGGCCGTCACGGCCGCCCTCGCGACGGCCGCCGTCCTCCGAGCCTCGGAGCGATGAGCACGGAGGCGTCCGTCACAGGACCCGGCCCACGTGCCGCGGCGGCTGTGCGAGCCGATAACCTAGGGGGTGTGAAAACCTTTGATTCCCTGTTCGAGGAACTCAGCGCGAAGGCGGTCGAGCGCCCCACGGGCTCCCGGACCGTGGCGGAGCTCGACTCGGGCGTGCACGGCATCGGCAAGAAGGTCGTCGAAGAGGCCGCCGAAGTGTGGATGGCGGCCGAGTACGAGTCCACCGAGGACGCCGCGGAGGAGATCTCCCAGTTGCTCTACCACCTGCAGGTCCTCATGATCGCCAAGGGACTCACGCTGGAGGACGTCTACAAGCATCTGTAGCCGCACAGGGCGCCCACGCACCCCATCGCGGCTCCTGCCCGTCTCGTCCCCCGTCTCCACCAGCGAAAGATCCCCATGCTCCGTGTCGCAGTCCCCAACAAGGGCGCCCTCTCCGAGGCCGCCTCGTCCATGCTCGCCGAGGCCGGCTACCGCCAGCGCCGCGACTCCCGCGAGCTGGTGCTCGTCGACCCCGAGAACGAGATCGAGTTCTTCTTCCTGCGACCACGGGACATCGCCGTGTACGTGGGTTCGGGGACGCTCGACGTCGGCATCACCGGCCGCGACCTCTTCCTCGACGCCCAGGTGGAGGCCGAGGAGCTCATGCAGCTCGGCTTCGGCGCCTCCACCTTCCGGTTCGCCGGCCCCGTCGGCGACTTCACCTCGCTGGAACAGCTCGAGGGCCGGCGCCTGGCGACCAGCTACGAGGGCCTCCTGAACGACTACCTCGCCGCGCGCGGCATCACCGCGTCGGTGGTCCGGCTCGACGGCGCCGTCGAGTCCTCCGTGCGCCTCGGCGTGGCCGACGCCATCGCCGACGTCGTCGAGACTGGCAGCACGCTCCGGGCCGCCGGCATGGAGATCTTTGGCGAGCCCATCCTGCAGAGCGAAGCCGTGCTGATCGGCCGGGCCGGTGCCGAGGCGCCCGCGGGCCTCGACGTACTGCTGCGGCGCCTGCAGGGCGTCCTCGTGGCACGCCAGTACGTGATGATGGACTACGACATCCGGAAGCACCTCGTGGACGAGGCCGCGGCCCTCACGCCCGGGCTGGAATCCCCGACCGTCTCGCCGCTGCGCGACACCGAGTGGGTCGCCGTCCGCTCCATGGTCAAGCGCCACCAGACCAACCGGGTCATGGACGAGCTGTACGAGCTCGGCGCGCGCGCCATCCTCGTCAGCACCATCCACGCCTGCCGGATCTAGGGGAGGGGCAGCCGTGACCGTCGCAGTCCGCGTCATCCCCTGCCTCGACGTCGACGCCGGACGCGTGGTGAAGGGTATCAACTTCGAGGACCTGCGGGACGCCGGTGATCCCGTGGAGCTCGCGCACCGCTACGACCGCGCCGGCGCCGACGAACTCACCTTCCTCGACGTCACCGCCTCCTCGGGCAACCGTGAGACCACGTTCGACGTCGTCGCCCGCACCGCGGAGGAGGTCTTCATCCCGCTCACCGTGGGCGGAGGCGTCCGCGAGATCTCCGACGTCGACCGCCTCCTGCGCTTCGGTGCGGACAAGGCGTCGATCAACACCGCCGCCGTCGCCCGGCCCGCCGTGATCGACGAGATCACCGGGCACTTCGGCGCGCAGGTCCTCGTGCTCTCCCTCGACGCCCGGCGGACGCGGGACGCGCGCACGCCGTCCGGCTTCGAGGTCACCACCTACGGCGGACGCAAGGGCACCGGGATCGACGCCGTGGCCTGGGCGAAGGAGGCCGCGGACCGCGGGGTCGGGGAGATCCTGCTCAACTCGATCGACGCCGACGGCACCAAGGAGGGCTTCGACCTCGAGCTCATCCGCGCCGTGCGGGCCGCCGTCGGGGTGCCCCTGATCGCCTCGGGCGGCGCGGGCAAGCCCGAGCACTTCCCGCCGGCGGTGGCGGCCGGCGCCGACGCGGTGCTCGCGGCCTCGGTCTTCCACTTCGGTCCGGTGGACGCGATCGCCCAGGTCAAGGCGGCCATCCGCGAGGCAGGGTTCCCGGTCCGCTAGTTCTCCGTCCCGGCCGAGGCGCAGCCGGCGCGGCCCGCAAAACGGATCAGATGCCGACGTCGGCGCTCTGCAGCAGGGCGACGGCGTCGGGCTGGCCCTCGAAGGTGACCAGTGCCTGCGCGCGCCCGTGCGCGTGCAGGAGCAGTTCGCCGGGGTCGCCGACAATCGCCACGGACACCGGCGCGCGTCTGGCCACGTGCCGGGGCCCGTCGGGGCACACCAGGACGATCCCCAGGTCCACGCCCCGGTAGAGGAACGCCGCACGCTTGACGAGTTCCTCCCAGAGGGCGTTCGCGTACTCCACGTCGAGGGCCCGCGGCGCCCAGCGCGTCGTCGCCCGGCGGACGTCCTCGGTGTGCACGAAGTACTCGATGAGGTTGGCGCTCCTGTCGATCACGCCGATGCGCATCGGCGAGAGGGCGGGCGGACCCGCCAGGAACCGGTTCACGAGGGCCTCGTAGGCCGCGGGCGACGCCGCCCGTCCCGCCGTCTCCCGCATGGCACGCTCGGTCGTAGGGGAGAGTTTCGGGATCACCATGCCCAACCCCAGGGCGGGCCTGTGCTCCCGGAGGTAGAGGTGTGCGGCGAGGTCGCGGGTCTGCCACCCCTCACACAGGGTGGGGGCGTCGGGGCCGGCGGCAAGAAGCGTCTCGGCCAGGACCTCGCGGGACGGGGTTACGTAGCGCATCACTGCTGAAACTAGCATGGCGGGCCGGGTCGGGGGCAGGCCCCGCCCACGCTCCCGCATAGCCCGCACTAGAATCAGGTCTGATGCTCTCCTCCACCCCCTCCCCGAACCACACCGCCCCTTCCTCCGAGTCCCGCTCCGAGAGGGACGGCCCCGTCCTCGATCCGGCGATCGCCGCCGCCCTCAAGAAGGACGACGCCGGGCTCGTCGCCGCCGTCGTCCAGCAGTACGACACGCTCGAGGTCCTGATGCTCGGCTGGATGGACGAGGAGGCGCTGCGGCGGACCCTGAGCACGGGGCGCGTGACGTTCTACTCGCGGTCCCGCGCGGAGTACTGGCGCAAGGGCGATACCTCGGGGCACCGGCAGTGGGTCAAGGGCGTGGCCCTCGACTGCGACGGCGACGCCCTGCTCGTGACGGTGGACCAGGAGGGCGCGGCCTGCCACACCGGCACCCGCACGTGCTTCGACGGCCGGGCCCTGCCCGCCGAGACCGCCTCCCGGCCCGACCCCGAAGGACTCTGACCCATGCAGCACCTGGGCACGATCAGCCCCACCCTCGAGGAGTTCCGCGCCCTGGCCCGGGCCCGCCGCGTGGTCCCCGTCCACCTGACGGTCCTCGCGGACGCGCACACGCCGATCGGCGTCTACCGCAAACTCGCCGCCGGGCAGCCCGGCACGTTCCTCATGGAATCCGCCGCCGTCGGCGGTGTCTGGTCGCGGTACTCCTTCATCGGCTCGCACTCGCGCGCCACGCTGACCTCCCGGGACGGGCAGGCGCACTGGCTGGGCGAACCCCCGGCCGGCGTCCCCGTGGACGGGAACCCCGTCGAGGCGCTGCGCCTCACGGTCGAGGCCCTGCGCACCGAGCGGTTCGAGGACCTGCCCCCGTTCACGTCCGGGATGGTCGGTTTCGTGGGGTGGGAGGCGGTCCGGCACTGGGAGCGTCTCACCAGCCCCCCGGAGGACGATCTCCTCCTGCCCGAGCTGGCGATGTGCCTGGTGTCCGACCTCGCCATCCACGACAACTCCGCGGGTTCCCTCACCCTCGTCGCCAACGCGATCAACTTCGACAACACCGACGAGCGCGTCGACGAGGCCTGGCACGACGCCGTCGCCCGTGTCCAGGGCATGCTCGCGAAGCTCGTCTCGCCCGCGGAGCTCGCCGTCTCCGTGATGGCGGCCGACGCACCGGGCACCGAGGCGTCGATGGACCGCGTCCGCGAATCGTGGTTCGAACCCGACTACCTGGCGGCGATCGAGCGCGGCAAGCGGGCGATCGTCGACGGCGACGTCTTCCAGGTGGTCATCAGCCGACGCTTCGAGATCGAGTGCGACGCCTCCGCCCTGGACGTCTACCGGATCCTGCGCACCACGAACCCCAGTCCCTACATGTACCTGTTCAGCCTCGAGGACGCCGACGGGCGGGGCTACTCGATCGTGGGCAGCTCGCCCGAGGCCCTCGTCACGGTGACCGGGGACGAGGTCATCACCCACCCCATCGCCGGATCGCGGCCCCGGGGCAGGACCACGGAGGAGGACCGCGACCTCGCCGTCGAACTCCGCGCCGACACCAAGGAGATGGCCGAGCACCTCATGCTCGTCGACCTCGCCCGCAACGACCTCTCCAAGGTGTGCACCCCGGGCAGCGTCGACGTCACGCAGTTCATGGAGGTGGAGAAATTCAGCCACATCATGCACCTCGTGTCCACCGTGGTGGGACGGCTCGCGCCGTCGAAGAGCGCCTACGACGTCCTGGCGGCGACCTTCCCGGCCGGCACGCTCTCGGGAGCACCGAAGCCGCGGGCCCTGCGCCTCATCGACGAGGTGGAGCCGCACCGGCGCGGGATCTACGGCGGGGTGGTCGGCTACCTGGACTTCGCGGGCGACATGGACATGGCCATCGCCATCCGGTCGGCGCTGCTCCGCGACGGCAGGGCGTACGTGCAGGCCGGCGGCGGCATCGTCGCCGACTCCGTGCTCGAGGCGGAAGCACTCGAGACGGTCAACAAGGCGGCGGCCCCGCTCCGGGCGGCGCTGACCGCGGCCGCCCTGCGCCCGGCGACGGCGGACCTCCCGTGAGCGCCGCCGCACGCCCCGGCGCGGGTCGCTTCATGCGCCGCGGCGTCGTGGTGCTGGGCATCGTGGTGCTCGCGCTGCTCGCCTTCGGCACGACGACGCAGACCTGGCTCACGGTGCGCCTGCCCCAGGACGCCGTCCAGACCCCGGACCTGGCCATCGCCGGCAGCGACGCGGCGACGCCCGTGACGGCATTCGCCCTCGTGGCACTGGCCGCGGCCCTCGCCGTCTCGATCGCGGGACGCGTCGCCCGGTGGATCATCGCCGTCATCCTCGTGCTCTCCGGGGTCGGGATCACGACGTCCAGCGCCGGTGTCGCTCTCGATCCCTCCTCCGCGGCCGAACCGGCCATCGGGGCGGCGATCGGCGTCAGCGGCCTCGCCGGAGCCGAGGCAGCCGCTACGGCCATGCCCTGGGTCGCCGCCGCGGCCGGGCTCCTCCTGGTGCTCGCGGCGGCCTGGGTGGTGCTCGCCGGACGGACCTGGGGCATCAACCGGCGGTACGACGCCGGGGCGTCCCGCACGGTCCACGCCGCCCAGGGAAGTCCGCAGCCCGGAGCGCCCGCACCTTCGACGGGCGACGTGCCGCCCGGCGTCGTGCCCGGCGGCGAGGATGCCGCCCAGGACGTCGTCGCCGACCCGGACCCCGCACCCGACGCCGCTCCGGGGTCCTCGACGGAGCGCTCGCCCGACCGCTCGACCGAGCCCCTGACCGGCCCCTCGCCCGACGAGCCGGGCCCGGGCCAGGGCGGGGAGCCACGGACGCCCCCGCAGCGGGGGAGTGCCCACGCCGACGAGATCGACAGCTGGGACGAACTCTCGCGCGGCAACGACCCGACGCGCTGACCACGACCGCATGCCCACCCCACCGGCCCTGCTGGAGGCCGCCCCGTGCCGCCGCGCCGTCCCATCAATGGCAGAATGGGACAAGACCCGTTCGAAGGAGATTACCCATGGCATCCGAGACCCGCGCCAGCGCCACCCGCAACACCCCGGCCAGCCACGCCCAGATGGGTGACGAGACGATCGGCCACGGCAACAGCCCCGCCGCGTGGACCTGCGTGCTGATCATGCTGGCCGGCGCCGCCATCGCCTCCTTCGCCTACATCCTCGCGAGCACCGAGGGCAACCACGACTTCGGGACCCTTCTGTTCTGGGTCGGGATCGGCATCATGTTCGTCGGCCTGATCGTCGGCTTCATCATGCGCAAGATCGGCTACGGCGTGGGTGGATCGAAGCTCAAGAACAACGGCCACTAGATGACGGTCCTCGACGACATCATCGACGGCGTCCGCGAGGACCTCGCGGAACGCCGGCGCACACTGCCCCTCGACGCCGTGCGAGCGGCCGCCCTCGCAGCCCCTGCGCCGCTCGATGCATTCGAGGCCCTCGGTGCCGGACAGGGCGGAGCCATGGCGGTCATCGCCGAGGTGAAGCGCAGCAGCCCGTCCAAGGGCGCCCTCGCGGACATCGCCGACCCGGCCGCCCTGGCAGCCCGGTACGAGCAGGGTGGCGCTGCCGTCATCTCCGTGCTCACCGAGCAGCGACGTTTCGGCGGATCACTCGCGGATCTCGACGCCGTCCGTGCGGCGGTGGCCCTCCCCGTGCTCCGCAAGGACTTCACGGTCGACGCGTACCAGATCTGGGAAGCACGCGCACACGGTGCCGACGTCGTCCTGCTCATCGTCGCCGCCCTCACCGACGAGGAGCTGGGCGCGTTCCTCACCCTCACCACCGACCTCGGGATGCACGCGATCGTCGAGACGCACACGGCCGACGAGGTGCGCCGGGCCGTGGCGGCCGGCGCCGCGATCATCGGCGTCAACGTGCGCAACCTGAAGACCCTGGACATCCACCGCGGGGTCTTCGCGGAACTGGCGCACCTCATCCCGTCGGGGACGGTCGTCATCGCCGAATCCGGCGTCCGCGACGCCTCCGACGTCGCCGACTACGCGGCCGGCGGCGCGCACGCCGTCCTGGTGGGCGAGGCGCTGGTCCGCCACAGCGATCCGGCGGCGACCATCGACGAGTTCAGGCGCGCCGGCTCGGACGCCCGGCAGAGCCTGGACACGCCCGCGCACGGCTGACGGATCCCGCCGCCCCCGGCGGGACAGCGAGCAGTACACGGACCGGCCACCCCGGTCCACCGGCGACCCGGGCGGCACCCACCGCCGAGTCAGGATCAACAGGACAGGAACGCTGAAGCCATGACCGACATGCACCAGGACACGGGCCACGACGGCACGGGCGACCGCGCAGAGGACGCCATCGACGCCGGGACGGCCGAGGCATTCCTCAGCCACGACGAGAGCCTCCGCCACGCACCCGGTCCCTACTTCGGCTCCTACGGCGGGCGATGGATGCCCGAGTCGCTCATCGCCGCGCTCGACGAGCTGCAGGACACCTTCGACAAGGCCAAGGCCGATCCCGAGTTCACGGCGCAGGTCGCCGAGCTCAACAGGAACTACGCCGGCCGTCCGTCCCTCCTGACCGAGGCGCAGCGCTTCGCCGAACACTGCGGCGGCGTGCGCATCTTCCTCAAGCGCGAGGACCTGAACCACACCGGGTCGCACAAGATCAACAACGTCCTGGGCCAGGCCCTGATCGCCAAGCGCATGGGCAAGACCCGCGTCATCGCCGAGACCGGGGCCGGCCAGCACGGCGTCGCCAGTGCGACGGCGGCAGCCCTCCTCGGCCTCGAGTGCGTCGTCTACATGGGCGCCGAGGACACGCGCCGCCAGGCGCTCAACGTCGCGCGCATGCAGCTGCTCGGCGCGACGGTCGTCCCCGTGACCAACGGCTCCCAGACGTTGAAGGACGCCATCAACGAGGCGCTGCGGGACTGGGTCGCCAATGTCGAGACCACGCACTACCTGCTCGGCACCGCGGCCGGCGCCCACCCCTTCCCGTCCATGGTCCGGTACTTCCACGAGGTCATCGGCGACGAAGCGCGGGAGCAGATCCTCGAGCAGACGGGCAAGCTCCCCGACGCCGTCTGCGCGTGCGTCGGCGGCGGATCGAACGCCATCGGCATGTTCCACGGCTTCCTCGACGACCGCGACGTGGCCCTGTACGGCTTCGAAGCCGGTGGCGACGGCGTCGAGACCGGCCGCCACGCGGCCACCATCACCCTGGGGCGCCCCGGCGTGCTGCACGGCGCGCGGTCCTACCTCATGCAGGACGAGGACGGTCAGACCATGGAGTCCCACTCCATCTCCGCGGGCCTCGACTACCCGGGCGTCGGCCCGGAACACGCCTACCTCGCCGACATCGGACGGGCGCACTACGAGGCCATCACCGACGCCGAGGCGATGGAGGCCTTCAAGATCCTCAGCCAGGCCGAGGGGATCATTCCGGCCATCGAGACCGCGCACGCCCTCGCCGGTGCCATGAAGGTGGGGCGGCGCCTCGCGGCGGACCTCGGACCGGGGGAGAAGGCGTCGGACAGGATCGTCGTCGTCAACCTCTCGGGCCGCGGCGACAAGGACGTGGCGACCGCCGCGGAATACTTCGACCTCCTCCCGGACGACAGTGCCGAGCAGGAAATCGCCCAGGAGGGTGAACAGCTGTGACCACGCATCCCGCCACTGCTCCCTCGACCGGTCCCGCCACCGGCTCCAAGGCCGCCGCCGCCATCGAGAAGGCACGCAGCGAAGGCCGCGCCGCCCTCATCGGCTACCTGCCCGCCGGCTTCCCCGACGTCCAGGCCACCATCGACGCCGGCATCGCCATGGCGGAGAACGGCGTGGACCTCATCGAGATCGGCATCCCGTACTCGGACCCGGTCATGGACGGGCACGTCATCCAGGAAGCGACGGTCGAGGCGCTGGCCAACGGCTTCACCGTCCCCCGGATCTTCGACGTCGTCGCCGGCATCACGAGCGCCACCGACGCCGCCGTCCTCGTCATGACCTACTGGAACCCGGTCATGCGCATGGGTGTCCGCGCGTTCGCCGAGCGCCTCGCCGCCGCGGGCGGCGCCGGGCTCATCACCCCGGACCTCATCCCCGACGAGGCTTCCGAATGGCTCGAGGCCTCCGACGCATTCGGCCTCGACCGCGTGTTCCTCGTGGCACCGTCCACCTCTCCGCAGCGCATGCAGGCCACCGTCGACGCCAGCAGGGGATTCGTCTACGCCGTGTCCGTCATGGGCGTGACCGGTGCGAGGACCTCGGTCGGTGCCGCCGCCCGGGCCGTCGTCGACGCGGCGCACGCCGCCGGAGCCGAGCGGGTCTGCGTGGGGCTCGGGGTCTCGTCCTCCGCCCAGGTGCGCGAGATCGGCGCGTACGCCGACGGCGTGATCGTGGGCACCGCCCTCGTCGCCGCCCTGCGCGACGGCGGAGTGGACGCCGTCGCCGAGCTCACGCGCGAACTGAGCACCGGCACGGGCAAGGCGTCCGCGTGATCGGGGCACGCCTCGCCGCGTCGATCCCCAGCCCGCCCGCGGAATGGGCGAGCTTCAGCCTCGGCCCCGTCACCCTCCACGCGTACGCCCTGTGCATCCTCGCCGGCATCCTCCTCGCGCTCCTCCTCACGCAGAAGCGGTTCGTCTCCTTCGGCGGCCACGCGGACGCGGTGTGGGACATCGCCATCTGGGCCATCCCGTTCGGCATCGTCGGCGGTCGGCTCTACCACGTGTTCTCCTCCCCGGACGCCTACTTCGGCCCGGACGGTGACCTCGCGCGCATCCCGCAGATCTGGCAGGGCGGCCTCGGGATCTGGGGCGCGATCGCCCTCGGCGCCGTCGGAGCCTGGATCGGCGCCCGGCGCGCGGGCGTCAAGCTCTCCGCCTTCGCCGACGCCGCCGCGCCCGGTGTGCTGCTCGCCCAGGCCGTCGGACGGCTCGGCAACTGGTTCAACCAGGAACTCTTCGGCGCACCCACCACGCTGCCGTGGGGCCTCGAGATCGACGCCGACAACGCGAACTTCCCGCCCGGCGCCGCCCCCGGCACGCTGTTCCACCCCACGTTCCTCTACGAGCTGCTCTGGAACCTCGCCGGCGTCGCCCTCCTGCTGCTGCTCTCGCGGAAAATCACCCTGCGCGGCGGCCGCATGTTCTGGCTCTACGCGGCCTACTACACGCTCGGACGCGTCTGGATCGAGGCGCTCCGTATCGACGACGCCGAGATGATCACGTTCTTCGGCGTCACCCAGCGCCTCAACGTGTGGACCAGCATCGCCGTCTTCCTCGTGTCCGTCGCCGTCCTCGTCTACCTCTCGGTCAAGCGGGACCGCGTCGAGGAGCTGGTGGTCTACCTGCCGGGCCGCGAACCGAAGCCGGCCGACGCCGTCGGTGACGACGGCGCAGCGGACGGCAGCGTGGACAGCGGGTCCGACGACAGCGCCGCGACAGCCGTGGGCAGTGCCTCGGGAACGGGCGACGGTGCGGGGACGACGTCGGAAAAAGGCGCCTCCCGTAACGCTTCAGCCACAGGTGGCCACGCCTCGGACACGGGGCAAAGCGGGCGGAATGACCGTGGTAACCTGTCCGAAACAGACGGTTCCTGAGTAGGCGATCCGCGTACTCGGGCCCCCGCGCAAGCGGAGCCGCGGGATTCGGTCCCCGACAGCAGTCCCCGGGCCACCGCCCCTCAAGGACGCAACACCACATCGTTGTGGACTCCAGGTGCGACGGCCGGATCACCCTCCGACCCCGCACCGACATCGCCGCCACGGGTGCCTGATGCCCGCAGCACCTGCCCGCCAACAGCGCCGGGCACCACCGGCAGAGGTGCCGGCACTCGAGATACACACGACGGCGACCGCTCCCAGACAGCGGCGCCCGCGGGGCCAAAGGCTGTCCCCTCCCGACGCTCCATCATGGGGGAAGGATCCTTATCTGATGACTGCTTTGACGCCAGGAACGCCCACCGAGGCCGCACCAGCGGCCACGACGCCCCCCACGGGCGACGACGCCGAGGCCGTGACCTCGCCCTTCACCCGGTTCGCCTCCGTGCCGGAGGCCTCGGGCCTCTACAACCCCGAGAACGAGAAGGACGCGTGCGGCCTCGCGGTCATCGCGACCCTGCGCGGCGAGCCCGGACACGACATCGTCGACGCGGCCCTCACCGCACTGCGCAACCTCGAGCACCGCGGTGCCGTCGGAGCGGACGAGGGCACCGGCGACGGCGCGGGCCTGCTGACGCAGATCCCCGACGAGTTCTTCCGCGCCGTCGTCGACTTCCGGCTGCCGCCCGCCGGCTCCTACGTGGTCGGCACCGCCTTCCTCCCGACCGAGGGGAAGGAGCAGGCCACCGCGCGCGCGGGCCTCGAATCGCTGGCGGAGGCCGAGGGGCTCGAGGTGCTCGGCTGGCGCGTCGTACCCGTGGTCGCGGACCTCGTCGGCGCCATGGCGCGTGCCTGCATGCCGCACTTCGTCCAGCTGTTCCTCGCGCCCCTGGACGGCGACCCCTCCGACCTCGACGCGAAGGCGTTCCGGGTGCGCAAACGGGCGCAGAACAAGTACGGCGTGTACTTCCCGTCGCTGTCCTCGAAGACCATCGTCTACAAGGGCATGCTGACCACCGCGCAGCTCGAGCCGTTCTACCCCGACCTCTCCGACGAGCGCTTCAAGACCTGCCTCGGGATCGTCCACTCGCGGTTCTCCACCAACACCTTCCCGTCGTGGCCGCTCGCCCAGCCGTTCCGCACCATCGCCCACAACGGCGAGATCAACACGGTGAAGGGCAACCGCAACTGGATGCGTGCACGGCAGTCGCAGCTGTCCAACCCGCTGCTGGGAGACGCGCCCGAAGAGCTCTACCCCATCTGCACCCCGGGCGCCTCCGACTCCGCGACCTTCGACGAGGTCGCCGAACTCCTGACCCTCTCGGGACGCCCGATCACGCACTCCATCATGATGATGATCCCGGAGGCGTGGGAGAACCACGCCACCATGGATCCTGCGCGCCGGGCCTTCTACCAGTACCACTCCATGCTCATGGAGCCCTGGGACGGCCCCGCCGCGGTGTCCTTCACGGACGGCCGCCTCGTCGGCGCCGTCCTCGACCGCAACGGCCTGCGCCCCGCGCGCTACTGGGTGACCGAGGACGGCCTCGTCATCCTGGCCTCCGAGGTGGGCGTGCTCGACGTCGAACCCTCCCGCGTGGTCCGCAAGGGCCGCGTCTCGCCGGGCAAGATGTTCCTCGTCGACACCGAGGCGGGCCGGCTCATCGAGGACCAGGAGATCAAGGCGGAGATCGCCGCCGCGAACCCGTGGGGCGAGTGGGTCAAGGAGAACCTGATCCAGCTCGAGGACCTCCCCGAGCGCGAGCACGTCATCCACACCAAGGCGTCCATCAACCGGCGCCAGCGCACCTTCGGCTACACGCAGGAGGAACTGCGCATCCTGCTCGGCCCGATGGCGAAGACCGGCGCGGAGCCCCTCGGCGCCATGGGCTCGGACACGCCCATCGCGGTGCTCTCCAAGCGCCCGCGCCTGCTCTTCGACTACTTCGTGCAGTCCTTCGCGCAGGTCACGAACCCGCCCCTCGACTCCATCCGCGAGGAACTCGTGACCTCCATGGGCGTCACGATCGGCCCCGACGGCAATCTGCTGTCCACGGGTCGCGTCCGCTCCAAGCAGATCGCCCTGAAGTTCCCCGTCATCACCAATGACGAGCTGGCGAAGATCGCCAACCTCGAGACCGACGACGGCGACCGGCTGACCGTCCGCGTCCGCGGACTGTACCGGCACGACGGCGGCGAGTCCGCCCTGCGCGCCCGGCTCGCGGAGATCTGCGAGCAGGTCTCGAGCGCGCTGAACCGCGGCGTCGAGTACGTGGTCCTCTCCGACCGCGACTCGAACGCGCAGTGGGCCCCCATCCCGTCCCTGCTCCTGACCAGCGCCGTCCACCACCACCTCCTCCGGAGCGCCACGCGCACCAAGACGTCCCTCGTGGTCGAGGCCGGCGACGTCCGTGAGGTCCACCATGTGGCGGTGCTGATCGGGTACGGCGCCTCCGCGGTGAACCCGTACCTGGCGATGGAGAGCTGCGAGGAACTGGTCCGTAACGGCGACATCACCGGCGTCACCGCCGAGACCGCCGTCGCGCACCTCATCAAGGGCCTCGGCAAGGGCGTCCTCAAGATCATGTCCAAGATGGGCATCTCCACCGTCAGCTCCTACTGCGGCGCCCAGACCTTCGAGGCGCTCGGGCTCTCGCAGGAGCTCGTGGACGAGTACTTCCACGGAACCCAGACCCAGCTCGGCGGCATCGGCCTCGACGTGGTCGCGGCCGAGACCGCGGCCCGGCACGACAGCGCCTATCCCGAGGACGGCATCGAGGACCCGCACCGCGGCCTCGACAACGGCGGCGAGTACCAGTGGCGCCGCGAGGGCCCGCCCCACCTGTTCAACCCGGAGACCGTATTCCGGCTGCAGCACGCCACCCGGGAGCGCCGCTACGACATCTTCAAGGCCTACACCCGGGGTGTGGACGACCAGTCCCGGGACCTCATGACGCTGCGCGGGCTGCTGCGGCTCCGCGGCGACGCCCGCGCGCCGATCAGCATCGACGAGGTGGAGCCCGTCTCGTCCATCGTCAAGCGGTTCTCCACCGGCGCCATGAGCTACGGGTCCATCTCGCAGGAGGCGCACGAGACGCTCGCCATCGCGATGAACCGCCTGGGCGCCAAGTCCAACACGGGCGAGGGCGGCGAGGACGTCGAACGCCTGCTGGACCCGGAGCGCCGCTCCGCCATCAAGCAGGTGGCCTCCGGCCGGTTCGGTGTCACGAGTCTCTACCTGACCAACGCGGACGACATCCAGATCAAGATGGCGCAGGGGGCCAAGCCCGGTGAGGGCGGGCAGCTCATGAGCCAGAAGGTCTACCCGTGGATCGCCCGCACACGGCACTCCACGCCCGGCGTGGCGCTGATCTCCCCGCCGCCGCACCACGACATCTACTCGATCGAGGACCTCGCCCAGCTCATCTACGACCTCAAGCGGTCCAACCCGAGCGCCCGCGTCCACGTGAAGCTCGTCTCCGAGGTCGGCATCGGTACGGTCGCGGCCGGCGTCACGAAGGCCAAGGCCGACGTCGTCCTGGTGTCCGGGCACGACGGCGGCACAGGCGCCAGCCCGCTCAACTCCCTGAAGCACGCCGGCATCCCCTGGGAGCTCGGCCTCGCCGAGACGCAGCAGACGCTGATGCTGAACGGCCTCCGCGACCGCGTGGTGGTCCAGGTGGACGGGCAGCTGAAGACGGGGCGCGACGTCGTCATCGCGGCCCTCCTGGGCGGCGAGGAGTTCGGGTTCGCCACGGCGCCGCTCGTGGTCTCCGGCTGCATCATGATGCGCGTGTGCCACCTGGACACCTGCCCGGTGGGTGTCGCGACGCAGAACCCCGAGCTCCGCAGTCGCTTCACGGGCAAGCCGGAGTTCGTGGTCAACTTCTTCGAGTTCATCGCCGAGGAGGTCCGCGAACTCCTCGCCGAGCTCGGCTTCCGGACCCTCGAGGACGCCATCGGCCACAGCGAGCTGCTCGACGCCCGGGAGGCGATCGAGCACTGGAAGGCCGACGGACTGGACCTCGACCCGATCCTCCGCGGCAACGAGTTCGGCCAGGGGGAGCCGATGCGGAACATGCTCAAGCAGAACCACGACCTGGACCAGCACTTCGACAACAAGCTCATCGAGATGAGCGCCGACGCGCTGCAGCACCGGGCGCCCGTGCGCATCTCGGTGGACGTCGTCAACACCGACCGTTCGGTGGGCACGATGCTCGGCCACGAGATCACCCGCACGTTCGGCCTCGACACCCTTCCCACCAACACCATCGACGTCACCCTCACGGGCCAGGCCGGGCAGTCGCTCGGCGGGTTCCTGCCCGCCGGCATCACCCTGCGGCTCCTCGGCGACTCCAACGACTACGTGGGCAAGGGGCTGTCCGGTGGGCGCATCATCGTCCGGCCGGACCGCGCCAACGTGTTCCGCGCGGACCACAACGTGATCGCCGGCAATGTGATCGGCTACGGAGCCACCAGCGGCGAGATGTTCCTGCGCGGGCAGGTGGGGGAGCGCTTCCTCGTCCGGAACTCCGGAGCCACCGCCGTCGCCGAGGGCATCGGTGACCACGGCTGCGAGTACATGACCGGCGGCCAGGCGCTGATCCTCGGCCGGACGGGCCGGAATTTCGGTGCCGGCATGTCCGGAGGGACGGCCTTCGTGCTGGACCTCGAGCGTGCCCGGGTCAACCGGCAGAGCCTCGAGAACGGTGAGCTGCTGCTCGTCGATCTCGACGCCGAGGACGTCGAGATCGTCCGGCAGCTGCTGATCCGGCACGTCGAGGAGACCGAGTCGACCCTCGCCGAGAGCCTCCTCGACTCGTTCGAGGACACCATTGCACGATTCACCAAGGTCCTGCCCCGCGACTACGCCGCGGTGCTGGACGCCCGCGCCACCGCCGTCGAGCAGGGTCTCGACCCTGACGGCGAAGAGGCGTGGACCAAGATCCTGGAGGTAACCGGTGGCTGACCCACGCGGATTTCTGAAGGTGCGCGAGCGCCAGACCCAGCCACGCCGGCCGGTCCCCGTCCGCATCATGGACTGGAAGGAAGTGTACGAAGCGCAGGAGAAGGGCGTCCTGAAGGCGCAGGCGGGACGCTGCATGGACTGCGGCATCCCGTTCTGCCACCAGGGCTGCCCGCTCGGCAACCTCATCCCCGAGTGGAACGACCTCACGTTCCGCGACAAGGGCCGCGAGGCGAGCGACCGCCTGCATGCGACGAACAACTTCCCCGAGTTCACGGGCAGGCTCTGCCCCGCGCCGTGCGAGTCGTCGTGCGTGCTGGGCATCAACCAGGAGCCGGTCACGATCAAGCAGGTCGAGGTGTCCATCGCCGACCAGGCGTTCGAGGAGGGCTGGGTGGAACCGCACCCGCCGGAGCGCCTCACGGGGCGCACCATCGCCGTCGTCGGGTCGGGACCCGCCGGCCTCGCCGCCGCGCAGCAGCTCACCCGCGCCGGGCACACCGTGGCGGTGTACGAGCGCGACGACCGCATCGGCGGCCTGCTGCGCTACGGCATCCCCGACTTCAAGATGGAGAAGATCCACCTCGAGCGGCGCCTGGACCAGATGAAGGCCGAGGGGACCCGCTTCCGCACCGGCGTCGCCGTCGGCAAGGACATCAGCTGGGGTCAGCTCAAGCGGCGCTACGACGCCGTGATCGTCGCCACCGGCGCCACCGTGCCGCGCGACCTGCCCATCCCCGGGCGGGAGCTGGCCGGCGTGCACTTCGCGATGGACTACCTCGTGCAGGCCAATCGCGTGGTCGCCGGCGAGCGGGTCGAGGAGCAGATCCACGCCGAGGGCAAGCATGTCGTCATCCTCGGTGGCGGTGACACCGGGGCGGACTGCCTCGGCACCGCGCACCGTCAGAAGGCCGCGTCCGTCACGACGCTCGCCATCGGCCAGCAGCCGTCCACCGAGCGGCGTCCGGACCAGCCGTGGCCCACGTTCCCCACGCTCTTCGACATCGCCAGCGCCCACGAGGAGGGCGGTGAGCGCCGCTTCCTGGCGTCCACCGTGGAGTTCGTCGGCGAGAACGGCGTGCTGCGCGGCATCAAGGTCGCGGAGACCGAGTTCGTGGACGGCCGCCGCGTCCCGAAGGCCGGCTCGGAGCGCGAGATCCCCGCGGACCTCGTGTTCCTCTCGCTCGGCTTCACGGGCGCCGAACCGGCCGGCATCACCGAGCAGGTCGAGGCGGAGTTCGACGATCGCGGGAACGTGGCGCGCGACGGCTACTACATGACCAACACCCCCGGCGTCTTCTCGGCGGGCGACGCCGGTCGCGGCCAGTCCCTGATCGTCTGGGCCATCGCCGAGGGTCGCGCCTGCGCCGCCGCGGTGGACCAGTGGCTCATGGGCTCCACCCGGCTGCCCGCGCCCGTCGCTCCGAGCGACCGTTCCATCGCCGTCCTCTGACCGGCTCCACCACTTTTCTCCCGACCAACACGACTAGGCTAGGTTCCATGAGACGCGCAAAAATCGTTGCAACATTCGGCCCCGCAATCGCCAGCTACGAGAACACGCTCGCCGTGCTCGAGGCGGGCGTCGACGTCGCCCGGATGAACATGAGCCACGGCGACTACGCCGTGCACCTCAGCACCTACGAGAACGTCCGCCGTGCCTCGGCGGAACTCGGCAAGCCCGTCGGCATCTTCGCCGACCTGCAGGGCCCGAAGATCCGCCTCGGCCGGTTCGTCGACGGCCCCCACGCGCTGACCCCAGGGGACGTCTTCACCATCACCGTCGAGGACGTCGAGGGCACCCAGGAGATCTGCTCCACGACGTTCAAGGGCCTGCCCCACGACGTCAACGTCGGCGACCTGCTGCTCATCGACGACGGCAAGGTCACCCTCCGCGCCACCGCGGTCGACGACGTCAAGGTGACCACCGAGGTCGTCGTCGGCGGCATGGTCTCGAACAACAAGGGCATCAACCTGCCCGGTGTGGCCGTCAACGTGCCCGCCCTCAGCGAGAAGGACGAGGACGATCTCCGCTGGGCCATCCAGACCGGCGTCGACATGGTCGCCCTGTCCTTCGTCCGCGACGCCGGTGACGTCAAGCGCGTCCACGAGATCATGGACGAGGAGGGCCGCCGCGTCCCCGTCATCGCGAAGATCGAGAAGCCCCAGGCCGTCGATGCCCTCGAGGAGATCATCGACGCCTTCGACGCCATCATGGTGGCCCGCGGAGACCTCGGCGTCGAACTGCCCCTGCAGGACGTGCCGATCGTGCAGAAGCGCGCCGTCGAACTCGCCCGTCGCTGGGCCAAGCCCGTCATCGTCGCCACGCAGGTCCTCGAATCCATGATCGACAACCCGCGCCCCACGCGCGCCGAGGCCTCCGACTGCGCCAACGCCGTGCTCGACGGCGCGGACGCCGTCATGCTCTCCGGCGAGACGAGCGTGGGCAAGTACCCGATGGAGACGGTCCGCACCATGGCCGACATCATCGAGTCCACCGAGCGCCACGGCCTCGAGCGGGTCCCGCCGCTCGGCAGCAAGCCGAAGACCCGCGGCGGCGCCATCACCCGCGCCGCCGTCGAGATCTCCGACCAGCTCGACGCCAAGTACATCTGCACGTTCACCCAGTCCGGGGACTCGGCCCGCCGCCTCTCCCGCCTGCGCCCCAAGAAGCCGGTCTTCGCCTTCACCCCGGTGCAGTCGACGCTGAACGCCATGTCGCTGATCTGGGGCGTCCAGCCCCGGCTCGTCCCGTTCGTGGAACACACGGACCAGATGACCGCCCAGGTGGACCGCATCCTCTTCGAGCAGGGCCTCGTCGAGGTGGACGACCTCGTCGTGATCGCCGCCGGGTCCCCTCCCGGACAGGCCGGCTCCACCAACTCCCTCAAGGTGCACCGTGTCGGTGACATCACCGACGCCGGTCAGCTCCCCGGCGACCACACGTCCTACATCAAGGAAGGCGTGGGCCCGTGGCCCGTCAAGAAGAAGTAGCCTGATCCGCAGGACGGACGAAAGGACCCCCTCCCGAATCGGGAGGGGGTCCTTTCGTCCGTGAGCCCGGATGCCGCGGTCAGTTGACCTGGTTGATGATCGTCTCGGCGACCTCGCGCATGCTCAGGCGGCGGTCCATCGACGTCTTCTGGATCCAGCGGAAGGCCTCGGGCTCGGTGAGGCCCATCTTCGTGGTCAGGAGGCTCTTGGCACGCTCGACGAGCTTGCGGGTGGCGAACTGCTCCTGCAGGTCGGTCACCTCCGCCTCGAGGGCCTTGATCTCCTCGTGGCGTGACATGGCGATCTCGATGGCCGGGATGAGGTCGGCCGGGGTGAACGGCTTGACCACGTAGGCCATGGCGCCGGCGTCGCGTGCCCGCTCGATGAGCTCCTTCTGGCTGAACGCGGTGAGCAGGACCACCGGCGCGATGCGCGCCTTGACGATCTGCTCCGCGGCGGTGATGCCGTCCATTACGGGCATCTTCACGTCCATGAGCACGAGGTCCGGCTTGTGCTCCTGGGCGAGCGCGACGGCCTTCTCGCCGTTGTCGGCCTCGGCCACGACCTCGTAGCCTTCCCCGCGCAGGATCTCGATGATGTCGAGCCGGATGAGCGTCTCGTCCTCGGCCACGATGACCCGGCGTGCGGGTCCGGCGGGCGTGGATTCGGTGGGTTCAGACACTGTTGCTCCTTGATGATGACGGCGTGCGAGGGGTTCGGGGGTTGTGTGCGTCCGTTCCCGGATCCAGCCTATCGGCATGTAGAGTGGATTCGCGCACCGGCCCTCGAGGAAGTCATCCCTCCCAGGAGCCGGGCAGGTACGGCCCGAATGGCGGAATTGGCAGACGCGCTGCACTCAAAATGCAGTATCGAGAGGTGTGTGGGTTCGAGTCCCACTTCGGGCACCTGATTCGGGTGGGCCGCCTCTTCTCTCATCGCCGACGGGGGCCTAGTATGGTCGGGCACCGCGAGACGGTGTCGGGGTGACCCTGCTGGGAAGCACAGTCCGAAAGTGAAGATCGCACCTGGGTGCAGCGGGGACAAGACTGTTCGGGCGAGAATGCTCGAAAGGACGCCCGAATCGGTTCTGGTTCGCGCGCATCTGCTGGGGGTACAAACGGGCGGCCTCGCCGGACGACCGTCCGAGGCGTGCCGAACACGACACACACCCCTCCCATAACCGGGCCCGGCATGCGTGGAGGAAATCCATCATGAAGAAGTCTCTTAGTTGGCGTCTGTTCGTTCTCGTCGCAGGAACGCTGTTCGGTCTGTTGGCAGGCTTGGGCCTCGCCGCACCAGCCGTTGCGGCACCGGTCCAAGTCGCAACCACTGGAAATTACCACGACCGTGGTGGGGATTTGACCCTCAGGGCGAACGGCGACGGCAGGCACGTCAGTCTGAAAGTTGTCGGCGACAATTACGATTCCAAGAAGGTCGACGTAAAGGTCGTCCAGGTGAGTCACCACGGCAGGCATCGGGTCGTCGACCACCGCACAGTGTGGACGGATCGCGGCGACGACTTCAAGTA
This sequence comes from Arthrobacter sp. TJ-263, assembly GCF_058269155.1. Taxonomy (NCBI): domain Bacteria; kingdom Bacillati; phylum Actinomycetota; class Actinomycetes; order Micrococcales; family Micrococcaceae; genus Arthrobacter; species Arthrobacter sp. TJ-263. Next base: position 339,057 of record NZ_JBZCNE010000001.1, read on the forward strand.
CGAGGTCAAGTACGTCGAGTGCGGTAAGTCCTACCAGGCTCACAGCTACAGCAAGAAGGACGGCTGGAACAGCAGCGAGAGAATCTGGATCAAGTGCGACAGGCATGGCCACTACAGCTACAAGTAATGCGCGCCCAATTTGATGGATCCGCTTGATGGATCCGCTTGATGGATCCGCTTGATGGATCCGCGAAGACGGGCCCGGAAGGAGGGGCCCACCTGCCCTGATGGGCATACTCGACCCGGCAGGGAACTGGCCGTAGACAGTGCAGGCCGTTCCCTGCCGGGTCACCTCGTTCAGCGGCCGAATTGCGGATCCCGGCCACCGTTGCAGCCCAGCGCCTCCGGGGTACATTGAGGCCATGGCCAGCGAAGCGATGATCCTCGACGTCGACGGGCCGGACGGCGTGCGGGCCGTCCGGGTGTCCAGCCCCTCCCGTGTCCTCTGGCCCCAGGCGGGGCTCACCAAGCTCGACCTCGCGCGGTACCTCGTGGACGTCGCGCCCGCGTTCCTCCGCGCGAACGGCGGGCGGCCGGTGTCGCTGCAGCGCTTCGGCGGCGACGTGGACGGCGACTTCTTCTTCAGCAAGAACCCGCCCAAGGGCGCCCCCGACTACGTGCGCAGCGTGGTGGTCACCTATCCCAGTGGACGCTCGCACCCGCAGCTCGTCCTCGACGAGCCCGCGTCCGCGGTCTGGGCGGCCCAGATGAACACCGTCGTCTTCCACCCCTGGGCCTCGCGGGCGGACACGCCGGACCTGCCCGACGAACTGCGCATCGACCTCGACCCGCAGCCGGGCACCACCTTCGCCGACGTCATCGCCGCCGCCCACGCGCTGCGGGCCGTCCTCGGCGAGGCGGGCCTGGACTGTTTCGTGAAGACCTCGGGCAACCGCGGCCTGCACGTCTTCGCCCCGATCGAACCGGTGCACGAATTCCTCGAGGTCCGCCAGGCCGTCATCGCCGCCGGACGCGAACTCGAGCGCCGCATGCCGGAGAAGGTGACGACGGCCTGGTGGAAGGAGGAGCGCGGGGCCCGCATCTTCGTGGACTACAACCAGGCGAACCGCGACCGCACCATGGCCGGCGCCTACAGCCCGCGGGCCCTGCCCCACGCCCCGGTGTCCTGCCCTGTGACGTGGGACGAACTGGACGGCGTCGACCCCGCGTCCTTCACGATCGCGACCGTGCCGGACCGCCTGAGGACGCTCGGCGACCCGTGGGAGGACCTGCACGCCCAGCCGGGCAGCATCGACGCACTCCGCGGCTGGTGGGACCGCGACGTCGAGAACGGCCTCGGCGAGCTGCCGTTCCCGCCCGACTTCCCGAAGATGCCCGGCGAGCCCATGAGGGTGCAGCCGAGCCGGGCGCGCACCCGCGACTGAGCACCCGTCGTCGGCCGCGTCGAGGAGCAGCCCGCGGGGTGCCGAGGGGCGGCCCTGGCGGCCCGCACCGGAGTAAACTCGGGGGATGACCACCACAGATTCCCCCCGCACCGCCGTGGTCATCGAGGACGACGACGACGTCCGGGATCTGCTGCACACCGTCCTGACTGGATCAGGTTTCCGCGTGCACACCGCACCCGCGGGACTGGCCGGCGTGGAGATGGTCCGTCGGCTCCGGCCCGACGTTGTCACCCTCGACGTCGGACTGCCGGACATCGACGGGTTCGAGGTAGCGGGACGGATCCGGCGCTTCTCGGCGACATTCATCGTCATGCTGACCGCGCGCGCCGATCCGTCCGACGAGAAGCGTGGCTACGAGGCGGGCGCCGACCGCTACCTGCGCAAACCCTTCCGCCCGGCCGAGCTGCGCCGGCACATCCAGGAGGGGCTCGCGGCGCAGGGGGCCTGAGCCCGCACGCCGTGGCTCAGTGGCTCCGCGCCCCCGCCGTACTCGTCAGGTCGGGCCGGTTCAGTGCATCGGAGGCGAGGCCTGTCACGGTGGCGAAGACGGCCTTGTGCAGATTGTCCACGACCTTCTCGCCGAAAGGCCACAGGGGCGGCGCGGCCCCCGCGCCCGTCGCGTTCTCGAGCGTCTGGTCGAAGGCGAGGCGTACCACCGTGTGGGCTGCCGTCGCCGGAGCACCCCGGATGCCCGTGACGGACCAGACGCCGCGCAGCGCGCCCAGCGTGGCGCCGGTCAACCAGTGCATGGCGTGGTTCCAGACCGGGTAGTGGGCGGTGTTGCTCGTCGGGCGGCCGCAGAGGATCCGCAGCGTGCGGGCGGGGATGTGGGAGTCGGGCCGGCCCGTGACGCGCTGCTCCACGAGTTCGCCGACGGTCATGGCTGCTGTGCCCAGGAGGCCGGCGGCCGCGCCGCGGAGGGCGGCCCGGGCGAGGGCGGGTCGGCGGCCCACTAGTCGTCGCCCCCTCGGGCGTCGTCGCCGAGGAAGAGGCTGCCGACGGCGAGGAGGGCGGCGGGAGTCTTCAGCGTCCTGTCGGCCATGGGGCCTCCGTTGGATCGGTCCGATCATCGGGCGGCCCGTTCGGTCGCCTACGCACCACGGTAGGGAGGGCTCCGCGCCACGGCAATGAACGGGTCGGGCCGGCGCGGGGGTTGCGCCCGTCGGGCAGGCCCTGTCCGGGGAGGACCGGCGAGGTCCGGTCAGCCGCGGTCGTCGCGGATCATGTTCGTGATGCGGGCCGTGGAGAGCCTCCGGCCCTGCTCGTCCGTCATCACCACCTCGTGCGTCGTCAGGGTCCTCCCGAGGTGGATGGCCGTGGCCGTGCCCGTGACGAGACCCGAGGTGATGCTGCGATGGTGGGTCGCGCCGACCTCGATCCCGACGGCGTGCCGGCCCGGGCCGGCATGGATCCCGGCCGCGAAGGAGCCCAGGGTCTCCGCGAGCACCACGTGGGCGCCACCGTGCAGGATGCCGGCCACCTGCTGGTTGCCCTCGACCGGCATCGTTGCGACCACGCGCTCGGCGCTCATCTCCGAGAAGACGATCCCCATCTTCACGGTGAGGGCACCGACCCCGTAACGGCCCAGCCACCCGTGCATCCCGGCGGGGATCCCGGCGGCGACCAGTTCGGCCAGGCGCTCCTCGGACGGTGGCTGGACGGCGTCGGGCCGGGTGCGGTTGTCTGTCATGGGAACTAGGCTGGCACCTGTGAGTGAAACGACCAAACCTGCTGCCACCCTGACCATCGCACCTCCCGTGGACCACGCCGCCGGGACATCCACGGCGGCACCCACGACGGCGGGCGCGCAGGCTCCGGAGCGCCGCAGCGACGGCTCACGCAACAGGCTCCTCGTCATCGACGGCCACTCCATGGCCTTCCGTGCCTTCTACGCCCTGCCGCCGGAGAACTTCTCCACCGATACCGGCCAGCACACCAACGCGGTGTACGGCTTCACGGCGATGCTCATCAACCTCATCAAGGACCAGCAGCCCAGCCACGTCGCGGTGGCCTTCGACCTCGACACCCCCACCTTCCGGTCGGAGGAGTACACGGAGTACAAGGGCGGCCGTTCCAAGACGCCCGAGGAGTTCCACGGGCAGGTGGACCTCATCATCAAGGTCATGGAGGCCATGCGCATCCCCACCATCTCGATGGACGGCTACGAGGCGGACGACATCCTCGCCACACTGGCCAGCCAGGCGGCGGCCGCCGACTGGGACGTCCAGGTGGTCAGCGGTGACCGCGACGCCTTCCAGCTCGTCAACGACCGAGTCACCGTGCTCTACCCCAAGCAGGGCGTCACCAACATCCCGCAGATGGACGCGCAGGCCATCGAGGAGAAGTACTTCGTCCCGCCGCACCAGTACTCGGACCTCGCCGCGCTGGTGGGGGAGAGCGCCGACAACCTGCCCGGCGTGCCGGGGGTGGGTCCGAAGACGGCGGCCAAGTGGATCAAGCTGTACGGCGGCCTCGAGGGCATCCTCGAGAACCTGGACAAGATCGGCGGCAAGGTCGGGGACTCGCTGCGGGCGAACATCGAGGACGTGAAGAGGAACCGGCGCCTGAACCGCCTCCTCACGGACCTCGACCTGCCGGTGGACCTGGCGGCCATGGTCTCGCAGCACCCGGACCGCTCCGCCGTGGAGGACCTCTTCGACTCGCTGCAGTTCAACACGCTGCGCAAGCGCCTGTTCGACCTCTTCGGTGAGGAGGAGAGCGAGGACGAGGCGGACGAGCAGCATGCACCCGCCCACGAGATGCTCCAGGACGCCGCCGGACTGACGCACTGGTTCAACGCCACCAACCAGGCGCAGGCGTCCCTCGCGCTGGCGACGGAGACGACGGCGGGCGCCACCGACGTCGTCGGGATCGCCGTCGTCACGAGCCTCCACGCCGCGTTCATCCCGCTCGAACAGCTCGACGCCGACGCCGAGACGGTGCTCGGGGCCTGGCTCTCGGACCGGGATGCGCCAAAGATCGTCCACGACTTCAAGACCGTGTTCAAGCTGCTCTCCGCCCGCGGGTTCCTGCTCGCGGGGGAGGTCGACGACACCGCGATCTCCGGGTACCTCATCCAGCCGGACCGCCGCAGCTACGACCTCGCGGATCTCGCCCAGTACCACCTGCGCCTGTCCATCACGGCGGCCGCCACCGACTCCTCGGGGCAGCAGGCCCTCGATCTCGGAGGCAACGACGTCGCATCGCCGGCCGTGGTGGCCGCCTACGCCGCCCTGCAGCTCAGCGAGCACTTCGCCGGGCAGCTCGTCGAGCGCGGCGCGAACCAGCTCCTCGGCGGGCTGGAACTGCCCCTCGCCGAAGTGCTGGCCCGCGTGGAACTCACGGGTGTCGCCGTCTCGGTCGAGGGGCTGGACCGGCTGTACGACGACTTCTCGACGACGATCAGCGCGGCGGGGGCGGAGGCCTACCGGATCATCGGCAAGGAGATCAACCTCGGCTCGCCGAAGCAGCTGCAGGCCGTCCTGTTCGACGAGCTCGGGCTGCCGAGGACCAAGAAGATCAAGACCGGGTTCTCCACCGACGCCGACGCCCTGACCGACCTCATCACCAAGACGGGCCACCCGTTCCTCGAGCAGCTCCTCGCGTACCGCGACGCCCTGAAGCTGCGCCAGACCGTGGAGGGCCTGCGGAAGGCGGTGGGGGACGACGGCCGCATCCACACCACCTACCTGCAGACCATCGCGGCGACCGGCCGGCTGTCCTCGACGAACCCGAACCTCCAGAACATCCCGGTACGCTCCGACGAGGGGCGTCGCATCCGCGAGGTGTTCGTCGTCGGGCAGGGCCGGAACGGCGAGAAGTACGAGAGCCTCATGACGGCCGACTACTCGCAGATCGAGATGCGGATCATGGCGCACCTCTCTGGCGACGAGGGGCTCATCTCCGCCTTCCAGGAGGGCGAGGACCTGCACCGCTTCGTCGGCTCCCACATCTTCGGCGTCGCGCCCGAGGAGGTCACCAACGCCATGCGCTCGAAGGTCAAGGCCATGTCCTACGGGCTGGTGTACGGGCTGAGCTCGTTCGGGCTCTCGAAGCAGCTCAACATCTCGGTGGACGAGGCGCGCACGCTCATGCGCGATTACTTCGAGCGGTTCGGCGCGGTGCGCGACTACCTGCGGGGGATCGTCGAGCAGGCCCGCAAGGACGGCTTCACCTCCACCATCGAGGGGCGGCGCCGCTACCTGCCGGACCTCTCCAGCGACAACCGCCAGCTGCGGGAGATGGCCGAACGCGCGGCGCTCAACGCACCCATCCAGGGATCCGCCGCGGACATCATCAAGAAGGCGATGCTCGGGGTCGACGACGCGCTGACGCAGCGCGGACTGGCGTCCCGCATGCTGCTGCAGGTGCACGATGAACTCGTCCTGGAGATCGCCGAAGGGGAACGGGACGAGGTCGAGGCGCTGGTCCGCGAGGAGATGGGCGCCGCCGCGGACCTCTCCGTCCCCCTGGACGTCTCGGTGGGGACCGGGGCGAGCTGGCACGACGCCGCGCACTGATCACCGGACCCGCGACAGGTCCCCCTCCGGTCCGCCCGGCGTCGTGCTGGTGCAGGCCGGAGGAGTCCGTCTAGGCTGGTGGACTGTGAGCCAGTACACAGCCCCTGCCCAGACCGCCCACCAGCCGGATCTCCGGACCGAGATCTTCACCGTCGGCGCCGACGAGGACGCCTCCACGGACGGCCGCTTCGCGAAGTGGCTCGACGGCGAGAGCATCGGCTTCCACGAGGGCACCCTCGATCCCGAGGACGTCCCGCACTACCTCGCGGCGTACCAGGCGGACCAGCGCGTGCTCTGGGGAGTGCATGACAACGCCCAGCCGGCCGAGGCCCTCGGCGCAGGCCACCCGGTCGCCACCTACGGCACCATGGTGCATGCGCTCAACGTCGGTGCCGCCCAGCTCGACGTCCACCAGATCACCGCGGTCACGGTCCGTCCCAGCCACCGGCGCAACGGGATCCTGCGGTCCATGATGACCCGCGACCTGCGCGAGGCGAAGGAGCGCGGACTCCCGCTGGCGATCCTGACCGCCTCCGAAGCAACCATCTACGGGCGCTTCGGCTTCGGCTGCGCCACGTTCACGCAGAGCATCGAGGTCGACGTGCGCGAGCGTTTCGAGGTCACGGCGCCGAGGACCGGCACGACGGCGCTCGTCGCCCGGGAACACGCCGTGAACCTCGCCGAGACGATCTTCGAGCGCTTCCAGGCCGTCACCTTCGGCTCCGTCGGCCGGCAGTACGCCGTCGCCCGGCGCATCTCGGGTGCCTGGGGCCGTGAGCGGCCCGTCGAGGACCGCGCCGTGCGGATGGCCGTGCACTACGACGCCGCAGGCGAACCCGCCGGATTCGTGAGCTACCGCTTCGCGGGCTGGGAGACCACACCGTACACGATGAAGGTCGTGGACCTCGTGGCCTCCACGCCGTCGGCCTACCTCGAACTGTGGCGCTACCTCGGATCGCTCGACCTCGTGGAGCGGATCACCTGGGACGGCGCGCGCCGCGACGACGCCCTGCCCTGGGCGCTGCGCGACCGGCGCTGCTACCAGGTCAAGGGCACCGACGACGTGCTGTGGGTCCGGCTGCTCGACGTACCGGCGGCCCTCGGGAAGCGGTCGTACCGGGGCAGCGGCAGGATCGTCCTCGAGGTGCTGGACGACCACGGCATCGCCGACGGCTCCTACGCGCTGACCGTCGTCGACGGAGCCGGGGACGTCGAGCGGGTCGAGGCCGCCCCGGACGTCACCGTGACCGTCAACGCGCTGGGGTCCCTGTACCTCGGCGGGGTGCCGGCCTCCACGCTCGCGGCGGCCGGAGGACTGACGGCCCACACGGACGACTCCGTCGACGTGCTCGACACCCTGTTCGGACGCGCGCAGGAGCCCTACTGCATCACGCACTTCTAGGGCCCGCCACGCGCCTGTGCACCGTGCCGACCCGCCACCTCCCGGGCTCTGCGCTGCTTTGACGGTGTTGGACCCCGAGGCTAGACTGGACAGGCGCGTGGTGCGCTCTGATAGTTGCCGGTGCTGAACCGGCGGGCCATGAGAACGCACCACCATTCCTGGATCTCACCGAGGTCCTTTCCCATTCGTCCACATCCGGACACAGGAACCCGCAGCCGGCGTTGCCGGCACCGCGGGGGCCGGCGTGACCGGAGCAAGTAATCATCCACAACGGAGCCCCAACTACATGACCATCACCACCACCGAGAAGCAAGGTGCCCCCGTAGTCGCGATCAACGACATCGGCACCGCTGAGGACTTCCTCGCAGCGATCGACGCGACCATCAAGTACTTCAACGACGGAGATCTCGTCGAGGGTACCGTCGTCAAGGTCGACCGCGACGAGGTCCTGCTCGACATCGGTTACAAGACCGAGGGTGTCATTCCTTCCCGCGAGCTTTCCATCAAGCACGACGTCGATCCCGGGGACGTCGTCTCCGTGGGCGATCAGGTCGAGGCTCTGGTTCTCACCAAGGAAGACAAAGAAGGCCGCCTGATCCTCTCCAAGAAGCGTGCTCAGTACGAGCGCGCCTGGGGCGACATCGAGAAGGTCAAGGAAGAGGACGGCGTCGTCACCGGCACCGTCATCGAGGTCGTCAAGGGTGGCCTCATCCTCGACATCGGCCTGCGCGGCTTCCTGCCCGCGTCCCTCGTCGAGATGCGTCGCGTCCGCGACCTGGCTCCGTACATCGGCCAGCAGATCGAAGCGAAGATCATCGAGCTCGACAAGAACCGCAACAACGTCGTGCTGTCGCGTCGTGCGTGGCTCGAGCAGACCCAGTCCGAGGTGCGTTCCACGTTCCTCAACAAGCTCGAGAAGGGCCAGGTCCGTCCGGGCGTCGTCTCCTCGATCGTCAACTTCGGTGCGTTCGTGGACCTCGGCGGCGTCGACGGTCTCGTGCACGTCTCGGAGCTGTCCTGGAAGCACATCGACCATCCCTCCGAGGTCGTCGAGGTGGGCCAGGAAGTCACCGTGGAGGTCCTCGAGGTCGATCTCGATCGCGAGCGCGTCTCCCTGTCGCTGAAGGCCACGCAGGAAGATCCTTGGCAGACCTTCGCCCGCACGCACGCCCTGGGCCAGGTCGTCCCCGGCAAGGTCACGAAGCTCGTCCCCTTCGGCGCGTTCGTCCGCGTCGAGGACGGCATCGAAGGCCTCGTGCACATCTCGGAGCTCGCCGTCCGCCACGTCGAGCTGGCCGAGCAGGTCGTCTCCGTGGGTGACGAGCTCTTCGTCAAGGTCATCGACATCGACCTGGAGCGCCGCCGCATCTCGCTCAGCCTCAAGCAGGCCAACGAGGGCGTCGACGCCGACAGCACCGAGTTCGATCCCGCGCTCTACGGCATGGCCGCCGAGTACGACGAAGAGGGCAACTACAAGTACCCCGAGGGCTTCGACCCCGAGTCGAACGAATGGCTCGAGGGCTACGAGAACCAGCGCGCTGCCTGGGAAGCCCAGTACGCCGAGGCACAGTCCCGCTGGGAGTCGCACAAGAAGCAGGTCGTCCAGCACGCGTCCGACGACGCCGCTGCGGCGAACGAGCCCGTCGAGTCGAACTCGACGAGCTACTCGTCCGAGCCCGTCGTCGCCGATGCCGGGTCCGGTTCCGGGACGCTCGCTTCCGACGAGGCGCTTGCCGCTCTCCGCGAGAAGCTGACCGGGGCGTAAGCTCCCGCGTCGACGCAGTACCGTCGAAGGCCCCCGTCCTCTGGATGGGGGCCTTCTCCGTGTGCGGGGTGCGCTCCACGGTGCCGGGTGTGCAGGTGTGGTGGGTCCGGGGCGCCACGACCCACCGGAGGCGCGCACTCGAGGCGGGCCCGGACGGATGCAGACGTCGCCGGCGACCCTAGCGGCGGGTCGACGCCGTGACGGTGAAGCGGGACGAGCGGTCGAGCTGCCGCGTGGTGCCGATGACCCGCTCGAGGACCGGCCGGTAGCGGAGATGGCTGTTCCACACCGTGATGAGCTCCCCTCCGGGTGCCAGGACGCGCGCGCACGCCTCGAAGAGCCGGTGGGCGACGCCGGCGTGCACCGTGCTGCCGAGGTGGAAGGGCGGGTTGAGGACGATCAGTCGCGCCGAGGCGTCCGGCAGCGCGGAGAGGGCGTCGTCCCTGCTCACGGTGACGCGGTCGGCCACACCGTTGGCAGCCGCCGTCGCAGCAGCGGACGCCGTCGCCGACGCGGACTGGTCCGTGGCGAGGACCCGGAGGTCCGGATGGGTCAGCGCCAGGAAGGCCGCGATGGCCCCGTTGCCGCAGCCCAGGTCGACGACGTCGGCCGTTCCCGCCGCGTGCGTCGGGAACGGCGGGAGCCGGCGCAGGTGGGGGAGCAGCAGGCGTGTGCCGGGATCGAGCGCCGGCCCGCCGAACGTGGCCCCGTAGGCGAGGAGCTCGAGCGGACGGGCGAGCCCGACGTCGTGCCGTGCGCGGCGTGGGAAGGAGGACGCGCCCACCGGACGGGGGGCCGACGCTGTGAGGACCCGCGCCTTCTGCCGGGCGAGGCCCGCCGTGACGTCGCCGAAATGGCGACCGAGGATCGCGTTCATCGAGAGGGACATGTGCTTGATGCGCCCTGCAGCCAGGACCACGACGTCCGGCCGGGCATGGGCGGCGATGGTCCAGGCGATCTCGTCGAGCTCGTCGAGGGAGCGCGGCAGGCGCAGGAGGACGGTCGACACGCCGTCGAGCAGTCCCGCGTCGAGGGCGAGGGACCGGTAGGTGCCCTGGAGCCCCTGGTCGGCTGCGTTCAGCGCCAGTGCCCGCTCGTGGACCACGCCGTCCTGGAAGGCGCGGATCCCGCTCCGGCCGGAGAGGTGCGCGGCGCCGAGCGTGAGCGCCCCGTAGGCGTCGTTGATGGTCGCGATGCCTCCGGGGATGCGGAGCCGTTCCGCGGAGGTGTCGAGGAGCAGGCGGTCCGCGGCATCCACGGCCACCAGCTCGGGGGTGTCCAGGTCGGGTCGGCGGCGCAGGCGGTCGAGGCTGAACGGGGTCACCGGATCAATCCTAGGTGCCGTCCCGGCCGGGGCCCACGCCGGGACGGGCCGGCCACGGTTCCGTGCCCTATGCCGTGGGGGCCACCGCGGTGAGGAGTTCCTTGTCCAGGACGAGGCCGACCGACAGCGTCTTGTAGCCCTCCGAGTCGAACAGGACGGTGATGACGCCGTCCTCGTAGCCCATGACGGTGCCGGTTCCCCAGTCGGGATGGTCCACCGGGCTGTCGATGTCGAAGGGGACGTCCTCGTCGTCGGGAGCCGGCGCCGCTGACGGCTCCGGGAGCCCGACGGCGTCCTCGCGCCGGGCGCAGTTCCCGCAGTTCCCACAGGCCTCGGCGAGGTCCTCCCCGAAGTAGCCGAGCAGGAACTGGCGGCGGCAGCCTCGCGTCTCGGCGTAGCGTCGGGCCATCTCGACGCGTGACTGGTCGATCCGCTCGCGGATCTCGGCCTGCTCCACGCCGCGCCTCACGGCGTCCTCAGCGGTCATCTTCCTCGCGCGGTACCCCTTCGCACCCTCCGCGATGCATTCGGACGCCTCGAGCAGGTTGAGGAGGCCGGTCAGCTTCCGGGGTGACAGGCCCGACAGCTCCTTCAGTTTCTTGATCCTGACCGGCCTGGCCTGGGCGGCGATGAGCAGGTACAGCTCACGCAGCTGCGTGCGGTTGACGGACCTCGCGGCGAAGAAGCGCCGCAGGGACAGGTCCTCCGGGCGGTAGTGCAGGATGGCCCGGGCCTCGCCTCCGTCGCGCCCTCCCCGGCCGATCTCCTGGTAGTAGCTGTCCAGTGAGTCCGAGATGTCCGCGTGGACGACGAAGCGCACGTCCGGTTTGTCGATGCCCATGCCGAACGCCGTGGTGGCCACCACGACGTCGACCGTGCCATCGAGGAACGCCTCGTGCACCGCCTCGCGCTCCTTCCTGAGCTTCCCGGCGTGGTACGAGTCCGCGCGCACCCCCTTCTCCTGCAGCTCGGACGAGAGCCTGTCGGCGGCCTTCTTCGTCGCGACGTAGACCAGGCCCGGCCCCGCGAGCCCGAGGACCTGGTCGCGCACGGCGCGGAGCTTGTCCTCCTCCTCCACGTGGTGCACGGCGTCGAGGAAGAGGTTCGGGCGGTCGAAGCCCTCCACGAGGACCACCGGGTCCACCAGGCGCAACCGATCGACGATCTCGTTCTGTACGGGGTGGGACGCCGTGGCCGTCAGGGCGATGACGGGGGCACCCAGGTCGCGGAGGAGGTGCCCGAGCTGCAGGTAGTCGGGGCGGAAATCATGCCCCCACGACGAGACGCAGTGCGCTTCGTCGACCACCACGAGGGAGATGTCGAGGGCCCGGAGCCGCGCGGCGACGTCGTCCCGCGCGATCTGCTCCGGTGCGAGGAACAGGAACTTCGCGCGCGTCGCCTCGCCGTCGGCCGCGGCGGACCAGGCGTCCTCCACCTCGCGCTTCGTCAGGCTCGAGTTGACCACCCGGGCGCGGGTGGTGCCGGTGCGTTCGTTGATCGACGCCGCCTGGTCGTGCTGGAGCGCGATCAGCGGGGAGACGACGAGGGTGACCCCGGGGAGCGCCATGGCGGGCACCTGGTAGATGGCCGACTTGCCGGAGCCGGTCGGCATGACGCAGAGGACGCTCCGGCCTGTGAGGACCGCGCTCATGGCCTGCTCCTGGCCGGGTCGCAGCCGGTCCCAGCCGAAAGTGGACGCGGCGGTCTCCTGAAGATCCTGCAGGGTGATGGTCACGATCCTCCTCGAACAATGTAAGTAGGCTTAGCGTAGGGGGATGCTCCGACATTTATCGCGGCGGGCAGCGTCGACGGGGGATGCCTTGACAGCACGCGGCGTGGCGCGGACTAGGGTTGGCTCATGCTGCGTATCGGACTCACAGGGGGCATCGCCGCGGGGAAGTCGGTGGTGGCCCGCCGGTTCGCCGAGCTGGGAGCCGTCCTGGTGGACGCGGACGTCCTGGCCCGTGCGGCGGTGGAGCCGGGGTCGGAGGGGCTCCGCGCCGTCGTGTCCGCGTTCGGGCCGGAGATCCTCGGCACCGACGGTGCGCTCGACCGGCCCGCGCTGGGGCGTCTCGTCTTCGCCGACGCGGCCGCCCGCGAGCGCCTCAACGCCATCGTGCACCCGCGCGTGCGGGCCGCGGCCGCGGCCCTCATCGACGGAGCGCCGGAGGACGCCGTGGTCGTCGAGGACATCCCGCTCCTGGTCGAGACCGGACAGGCCGCACGCTTCCACCTCGTCGTCGTCGTCGACGCTCCCGACGCCCTGCGGATCGAACGCATGGTGGAACGGCGCGGGATGGATCGGGGCGATGCCGAGCGGCGCATCGCGGCGCAGGCGCCCCGTGAGGACCGGCTCCGCGCGGCGGACGCCGTGATCGCCAACGATCGCGGCGTCGACCAGCTCCTCGCGGCGACGGACGGCCTGTGGCGGACGCGCATCGTGCCGTTCCGCGACAACCTGGCGGAGCGGAGGCCCGCGGACGGACGCGCGACGCGCCCGACGACGGGCCTCGCGGGGACCAGCGGACTCACCGACCGCGTCCGCGGGAAGCTGGACGCCGTCCTCCCGCCGGGTTGTTCAGTCGACCCGGACGAGGTCCCGGTCGACGTCCCGGACGAAGCGCGCGCCGTCGATGCGCAGGCGTCCCTTCGCGTCACCGTCCCGCGCGCCGGGGACGTCGGCGCGGCGTCGGACGCGGTGGCCGGGGCGGGATTCCCGAGGGACGAGCGCGCCGCCGGCCACGGAGGCGGACCGTCGACGGCGCTCCATCGGGCGGCCGATCCGGCGATCGACGTGACCGTGACGGTCGGCCCGGAGACGATCCCCGCCTGAGGTCCGTGCGAGGTGCCCGGGGGCTTTCAGCCGCGAGCAGATCGGCGGGGGAAGTGTCGGTGGCAGGGACTACCGTTGAGACATGAGTCTTGCGCAGGAAATCAAGCGTGTGGTCGCCCCGTTCGAGGTCATCAGCGAGTACACGCCGGCGGGCGACCAGCCCACGGCCATCAAGGAACTGGCGGAGCGCATCAACGCGGGGGAGAAGGACGTCGTCCTCCTCGGCGCCACCGGCACCGGCAAGAGCGCCACGACCGCCTGGCTGATCGAGCAGGTGCAGCGCCCCACCCTGGTCATGGTGCAGAACAAGACGCTCGCCGCGCAGCTCGCCAACGAGTTCCGGGAGCTGCTGCCCAACAACGCCGTCGAGTACTTCGTCTCGTACTACGACTACTACCAGCCCGAGGCCTACGTCCCGCAGACGGACACCTTCATCGAGAAGGACTCCTCCATCAACGAGGAGGTCGAGCGCCTCCGGCACTCCGCGACCAACGCGCTGCTCACGCGCCGCGACGTCATCGTCGTCGCCACGGTCTCCTGCATCTACGGCCTCGGCACGCCCGAGGAGTACATCAACAAGATGGTGACGCTGCGCCGCGGCGACCAGATGAACCGGGATGCACTGCTGCGGCAGTTCGTGGGCATGCAGTACACGCGGAACGACATGGACTTCCACCGCGGCACGTTCCGGGTGCGTGGTGACACCGTGGAGATCATCCCCATGTACGAGGAGCACGCGCTGCGGATCGAGTTCTTCGGGGACGAGGTGGAGAACATCTACACCCTCGACCCGCTGACCGGGAACGTGATCCGCGAGGAGGAGGAGATGTACGTCTTCCCCGCCTCCCACTACGTCGCGGGCGAGGACCGCATGACGCGGGCGATCAAGGACATCGAGGACGAACTGCAGCAGCGTCTGGCGGAACTCGAAGCGCAGAACAAGCTGGTCGAGGCGCAGCGCCTCCGCATGCGGGTGACGTACGACCTCGAGATGATGCAGCAGATGGGCTTCTGCAACGGCATCGAGAACTACTCACGGCACATCGACGGCCGCGACCCCGCCTCGGCGCCCCACTGCCTGCTCGACTACTTCCCCGACGACTTCCTGCTGGTCGTCGACGAATCGCATGTGACCATCCCGCAGATCGGTGCCATGTACGAGGGTGACTCCTCGCGGAAGCGGACCCTCGTGGACCACGGGTTCCGCCTGCCGTCCGCGATGGACAACCGCCCGCTGAAGTGGGACGAGTTCCAGGACCGCATCGGGCAGACGGTCTACCTGTCCGCCACCCCGGGCAAGTACGAGCTGGGCAAGGCCGACGGCTTCGTGCAGCAGATCATCCGCCCGACCGGCCTCGTCGATCCCGAGGTGGTCGTCAAGCCCACCAAGGGCCAGATCGACGACCTGCTGGACGAGATCCGGAAGCGCGTGGCGATCAACGAGCGCGTCCTGGTCACCACGCTCACCAAGCGCATGGCCGAGGACCTCACCGGGTACCTGCTCGAGCACGGGGTGAAGGTCGAGTACCTCCACTCCGACGTCGACACGCTGCGCCGGGTGGAGCTGCTGCGCGAACTGCGTATGGGGACCTTCGACGTCCTGGTGGGCATCAACCTGCTGCGCGAGGGGCTCGATCTGCCCGAGGTGTCGCTCGTCAGCATCCTCGACGCGGACAAGGAGGGCTTCCTCCGCAGCGCGACGTCCCTCATCCAGACGATCGGACGTGCAGCACGCAACGTGTCCGGGGAGGTCCACATGTACGCGGACCGCATCACGGACTCGATGGAGCGCGCGATCGACGAGACCAACCGGCGCCGGGAGATCCAGGTGGCCCACAACCTGAAGCACGGCATCGACCCCACGCCGCTCAGGAAGCGGATCGCCGACATCACCGACACGATCAACCGCGAGGACGCCGACACCCGCGCCCTGCTCGAGGAAGCCGGCAAGTCCCGGAAACCGAAGAAGGGCGCCGGGCGCCACGAGGGCCTGGCATCGGTTCCCGCCGAGGACCTCACGGACCTGATCCAGCAGCTCACGGACCAGATGCACGCGGCCGCCGCCGAGCTGCAGTTCGAGCTGGCCGGGCGCCTGCGCGACGAGGTGGGCGACCTGAAGAAGGAGCTGCGGCAGATGCAGTCCGCCGGGCACGCCTGAGTCCAGGCGGGCCGCTGGTCGCGGCCTGCAGGACCTCCAGCACCGTGTCAAGAAGGCCGGCGGAGGAGCACCCAGGGGGCTGGTTCGTCGGCCTTCCCGCTCGCCGGGTAGCATTATGCCGACGTGAGGGAGTATCCCTAAGCGCTACGGACGTCAGCACGCGGGGCACAACTGCCCCGCCGGGCGTAGCGGCCGGCCGGCTCGACCCGGCGGCGGAGAGACTCACGGCGATCCACAGCACCCCCGGAAGGTACTTCATGCCCGCATTGCCCGTAGCGTTCGAGGTCGGCACGTTCATCGTGCTCGGCCTGATCCTGCTGTTCGATCTGCTGCTCGTGGTCAAGCGCCCGCATGAGCCCTCGATGAAGGAAGCGGGACTCTGGGTCGCGTTCTACGTGGGCCTCGCCCTGGTGTTCGCCGCCCTGATGTTCGTCTTCACCGGGCCGGAGTACGGCGGCCAGTTCGTGGCCGGCTGGATCACCGAGTACAGCCTCAGCATCGACAACCTCTTCGTGTTCATCATCATCATGGCGCGCTTCTCGGTGCCCCGGAAGTACCAGCAGGAGGTGCTCATGGTGGGCATCATCATCGCCCTGGTACTGCGCGGGATCTTCATCGCCCTCGGTGCCGCCGTGATCGAGAACTTCAGCTGGATCTTCTTCATCTTCGGCGCTTTCCTCCTCTACACCGCCTACAAGCAGGCCACCGACGGGGGCGAGGACGAGGCGGACGCCGGTGACAACAAGCTCATCGCGAAGCTCCGCTCGGTCCTGCCGATGTCCGACTCCTACGACGGCAACAAGATCCGCACCGTGGTCGACGGCAAGAAGGTCTTCACGCCGATGCTGATCGTCTTCGTGACGATCGGTCTCACCGATCTCCTGTTCGCCGTCGACTCCATCCCCGCGATCTTCGGCCTCACGCAGAGCGCCTTCATCGTGTTCACGGCGAACATCTTCGCGCTCATGGGCCTTCGCCAGCTGTACTTCCTGCTCGGCGGCCTGATGACGCGCCTCATCTACCTCAAGCACGCGCTCTCCGTGATCCTCGCGTTCATCGGCATCAAGCTCATCCTGCACGCCATGCACGTCAATGAACTGCCGTTCATCAACGGTGGCGAGCACATCGAATGGGCCCCCGAAATCCCGACCTTCGTGTCACTGGCCGTGATCGTCGCCACCATCGTGGTCGCCGTGATCGCCAGCCTCATCCGCTCCAGGGTCACCGGCACGGCCACCGAGGAGACCACGAACGAGGCCACGCACGGCGCGTCGGACGCCCCCGCGGTCGACGACGGGCTCGCCGAGGCTGCCGACGAGGCCGAGGTGCAGGGGCCCCGCCGCTAGGCTCCACCCGCAATCCACGCGAGACGAAGGGACCCCGCACACCGCGTGCGGGGTCCCTTCTGTGTGCCGGCCGTCCCGGGGAGGAACGGCGGTGGCCTCGACAGCGGGACGGGCTTCTCACCCTGTCCACGTGATGCGGCGCCCACCGTGGGGTCGTCCAATGGTGATGATCACGGAGTCGTTCCCGTCCCACCGCTCGATGGCAGGACCGGAACCACCCCCCACGGACGACGCGGAGGACGATGTGGGCTCGAACCGCAGGAAGCAGATCGCAGCACTCATGGCGGGAGGCCCATCCGCCCCGCCCTTCGGCGAGCATGACCCGGCCCTCGGGACCGACGTCGAAGACATCGTGGAGTGAGGCGGGGCAGTGCCGATCCAGGTGCAGGCGAACAGGCTCATGCGGGCCGGCGTGCGCTCGACGGCGGGGCGCGTGGTGGTGCGTTCCCTCCGCGACCTCCGCGACCTCGAGCTCTTCGATCGGGCGATGACGCTCGCGGCCCAGGCCTTCACGTCCATCCTGCCGATCCTCATCGTGACCGGTTCGTTACGGGGAAGCGTGAACCCGGAGGCGGACTCGCTCTTCGCCGAGAGCCTCAGCCTCGACCAGGACACGGCCGAACTCGTGCAGCAGTCGATGCCGGACCCTGCCGAGGGAATCACCTTCACGCAGGTCGCCAGCGTGTTGCTGCTGCTCATCGCCGCGACCGCCTTCACCCGGGCACTCGAGCGCTGCTTCCGCAAGATCTGGAAAACACCGAAGGTGGGCCTCCGTTTCGCCTGGCGCTGGGTCGCTGCGATCATCGCCATCGTCATCGGGCTCCTGCTGATCATCACCACCCGCAGCGTCGTGCGTGGCACGGGCGCCATCTCGGTGCTCGGATTCACCCTGGAGGCAGCGATCTGGTGCCTGCTGTGGTGGATCGCCTCATGGCTCGTGGTCAACCGCACCGTCAGCCTGCAGGCACTCCTGCCGGGATCGATCCTCGCCGGACTGGGAATCGCCGGGGCCACGGCAGTCGGCCGCGTCTACCTTCCCCGGGTCTTCGCGGCCTCGGCCGACGAGTTCGGTGTCCTCGGCCTGGCCTTCTCGTACATCGGATGGCTGTTCGTGCTCATGGCCGTGCTCCTCGCCTCGCTGACCGTCGGGCGCGTCGTCCACCTCGCCATGATCGGGCGACTGTGGAGCCACTCGGGTGAGAGGGCTGCACCTCCCACGGCAGCGAACAGCCGCCACCGACATGGCTTGCGGTAGCTGGAATCGTGAAACGGTGCCTCCGCCGTGACTGATCCCGATCCGCGGGCAATGTCGCCGGCGAAGCGACGTGGCCTCATCGCACGGGGACTGCTCCGCGCTCTCGGATCGGCGGTCGTGTTCGTCGCGCTCTACTTCCTCCTGCCCCTCGACCTCGTCACCGATGCGCCAGTGGTCACGCTCGTCGTCACGGTCCAGATGCTCCTCAACCTGCTCGTGCTCGGCGCCGGGATCCAGGTCCTCCTGGTAGCGGTGCGGCGAGGACAGGAGGGACGGGCACCCGGTTCGGGCCCTGACTCCTAGGCCTCCCTGCCGAACGTCCGCGCGAACGGATCCGGGCGCTCGGACGGTGGCCCGGGCGCGGGCGGCGAGGTTCTCCGCTAGCTGCGCGCCATACCGAGCAGCCGCTCGAAGATCGCCTCGCCGTCGTCGGCGATGCCGTCGTGGTGGAACTCGTCCGTCTCCCAGACTGCCAGGTTCCGTACCGACGCCGCCGTCGCCAGCGACAGGCCCCTGTCGACGTAGATGTCGTGGCGGTACACGGCGGCCGCGGCCGGGACGGTGTTGGTCGCCAGGACGTCCGCGTCGTACAGCGGTCCCCAGTCGGTCTTCCCCGCGAGGACGTCGGCGACCGCCCGCAGCGGGCGGAGCGCCGGGTCCTCCTCGAAGTACCACGGGTAGACCATCTCTCCCGTGAGGAGGACCTCCCCGGCATCGTCCCTGAACCCGGGGTACTCCTCGAGGACCCGCGCGGCGGACCACGACGAGGCGAGCCCCTGGCAGTAGATCGACTCGTGCAGCAGCGCGTAGAGCGGCTGCGCCGCCCGGCTCACGACGGCGTGGACCTGCTCGAGGAACGACGCCGACAGGCGCGGCCCGTCCGCCGTCGTCGTGAATGCGTCCTCCAGCAGGTAGTGGAGGCCGTGGACGCGCGTGTTGCCGCCGAGAAAGGAGCCGACCATCTGGAACCGCCGCACCGTGAGCCGCTCACCGCTCGGGAGGAACTCCTCCACGCGGTCGAGGTGGCGGGCGATGCGCGTGACGCGGCCCCGATCCTCCGGGTACCACCCGAAGTACTCGGCGTTGCGTTCCGCGACGCGCGCGAACGTCGCCCGGTACACCTGGTCGGGCGAACCCGCCAGGGGTGCCAGCCCGCCGGTGATCAGCGCCCGTTCGGCGCCCTCCGGCGCCTTCGAGAGGTACGTGAGGGTGCAGAAGCCTCCGTAGCTCTGCCCGAAGACCGTCCAGGGTCCGCTGCCCAGCCGATCACGGATGAGTTCGGCATCGGCGACGATCGAGTCGGCGCGGAAGTGGGCGAGGTAGTCGGCCTGGGCCTGCGGGCTTCGCAGGACGCCGAGGGTCGCGGCGTCGGCCGGCGTCGAGAGCCCGGTGCCGCGCTGGTCGAGCATGAGGATCCGGAAGTCCCGGGCCGCGGCCTTCATCCAGCCCGAGAGCTGCGTGGTGCGCACGCCCCGGCCGCCCGGGCCGCCCTGCAGGAACAGGAGCCAGGGGAGCCCGGCCACGTCGTCGTCGGCGTGTTCGGTGGAGGAGTACTCGCGGGCGAACACCTCGATGCGGGGGGACGCCGGGTCCGCGTGGTCGAGCGGGACCCGGAACACGTGGCCGGTGGCGCGCAGGCCGCGCATGACGGCGGTCCTGCCGACGGCGTGCTCCGCGGTGTGATCGGGAGCGGTCCCATCCGGGGCGTCCCGCCCGGCGGCCGGCCCGGTCACAGGGCGGCGACGTCGGCGAGCGCATCGCCCGCTAGCCGGAACGTGCTCCACTCGGACTGCGCCGCCGCGCCGAGGCTCTCGTAGAAGCGGATGGACGGCTCGTTCCAGTTGAGCACCGACCATTCCACGCGGGCGTAACCGCGTTCGGTCGCGATCCGGGCGAGGTTCGCCAGGAGCGCCTTCCCGTACCCCGCTCCGCGTGCCTCGGGCCGCACGTAGAGGTCCTCGAGGTAGATGCCGTTGACGCCCTCCCAGGTGGAGTAGTTGAGGAACCAGAGCGCGAAGCCCTGGACCTCCCCGCGGACCTCCGCCACGTGGGCGTAGATCGTGGGCCGCTCACCGAACAGGGCCGCTTCGAGCGACGCAACGGTGTTCCGGACGGCGTCCGGCTCCCGCTCGTAGAGGGCCAGGTCATGGATGAGCTGGAGGATGACCGGAACGTCCGCCGGCCGTGCTTCCCGAATGGTAGTCATTCCTCCAGCCTAGCCAAGGTGCAGGGCCGGAGGCGGCGCGGCCGGTGCGGGGCCGGGTCAGCCGGCCGCCGGCCCCCCGACACCGAGGATCCTGACGACCGGGCTGCCGGCGTCGTCGGATGCTGCGAGGTCGATCTCGGCGTTGATTCCCCAGTCGTTGTTGCCCTCCGGGTCCTTCAGGATCTGCCGCACCTTCCACGCGGTGGGGGTCCTGGTGATGAGCAGGAGGTTCGGCCCGCGGGCGTCGGGGCCGTCGTCGATGTCCTCGTAGTCGCCGAAGTAGCCGTCCAGGGCCTCGGCCCAACGATCGGCGGTCCAGCCGGAGTCGGCGTCGAGCGCGCCGAGCGCGGCGTCCTGCTCGTCGGCGAAGAGCTTGACCCGCTGGAACATCTCGTTGCGCACCATCACGCGGAAGGCCCGTTCGTTGGACGTGACGGACGGCGGCTCGTCCGGCAGGTCGACGGCGTCCACCGCGGCGGACGGGGTGAGGCCGGCCGCCAGCTGCGTCCACTCGTCGAGCAGGCTGCTGTCGACCTGGCGGACCAGTTCCCCGAGCCACTCGAGGATGTCGCTGAGGTCCTCGCGCAACGCCTCGACGGGCACGGTGTGGCGCAGCGCCTTGTAGCAGTCGGCGAGGTAGCGCAGGAGGATCCCCTCGGACCGGGTGAGGGAGTAGAACGCCACGTACTCGCCGAAGCTCATGGCCCGCTCGTACATGTCCCGCACCACGGACTTCGGGGCCAGCTCGAAGTCGCCGAGCCACGGCGCGGACGCCCGGTAGACGTCGAACGCCTGCTGCAGCAGTTCCTCGAGGGGCTTGGGGTAGCTGACCTCCTCGAGGCGCGCCATCCGGGCGTCGTAGTCGATGCCCTCGGCCTTCATCGCGGCCACCGCCTCGCCGCGGGCCTTCTTCTCCTGCGCGTTGAGGACCTGGCGGGGCTTCTCGAGCGTGGCCTCGATGACCGAGACCACGTCGAGCGCGTAGCCCGGCGCCTCCGGGTCGAGCAGTTCCAGGCTCGCCATCGCGAAGGGGGAGAGCGGCTGGTTGAGGGCGAAGTTGGCCTGCAGGTGCACCTTGAGCCGTACGCGGCGGCCGTCCGGTTCGGGCTCGGGGAGCTTCTCGACGATGCCGGCGGTGACGAGTTCGCGGTAGATACCGATGGCCCGGCGCATGAGCGTGAGCTGGGACGCCCGTGTCTCGTGGTTCTCGGTCAGAAGCCGCTTGGTGGCCGTGAAGGGGTCGCCCGGCCGCTCGAGGAGGTTCAGCAGCATGGAATGGCTGACGGAGAACGACGACGCCAGGGGATCCGGAATGCTCTCCACGAGCCGCTCGTAGGTGGGCTTGCCCCAGGAGACGAAGCCCTGCTGGGGCTTCTTCCGCACCACCTGGCGCAGCTTCTTCTGGTCGTCGCCGAACTTCGACACCGCCTTCGCCATGGCCTTGGCGTTCTCCACGACGTGCTCGGGTGCCTGGACGACGACGGTGCCCGCGGTGTCGTAGCCCGCGCGGCCGGCGCGGCCCGAGATCTGGTGGAACTCCCGCGCGTTGAGCAGGCGCGTGCGGACGCCGTCGTACTTGCTGAGGGCGGTGAGTAGCACGGTGCGGATCGGCACGTTGATGCCCACGCCGAGGGTGTCGGTCCCGCAGATGACCTTGAGCAGGCCGGCCTGGGCGAGCTGCTCGACGAGCCGCCGGTACTTGGGCAGCATCCCGGCGTGGTGCACGCCGATGCCGTGGCGCACCAGCCGGTTGAGGGTCTTCCCGAAGCCGGCGGAGAACCGGAAGGTCGCGATCAGCTCCGCGATGCGGTCCTTCTCCTCGCGGGTGCAGACGTTGACGCTCATGAGGTTCTGCGCGCGTTCGATCGCCTCGGCCTGGCTGAAGTGCACCACGTAGACGGGAGCCTGCCGCGTGGACAGCAGTTCCTCGAGGGACTCCTGGATGGGCGTCTCGACGTAGTAGTAGTGGAGCGGGATGGGGCGCTCCACCGAGGTGACGGTCGCCGTCGCCCGGCCGGTGCGCTCGGTGAGGTCCTTCTCGAAGCGCGTGACGTCGCCGAGGGTCGCCGACATGAGGAGGAACTGGGCCTGCGGGAGTTCGAGGAGCGGCACCTGCCACGCCCAGCCGCGCTGAGGGTCCGAGTAGAAGTGGAACTCGTCCATGACCACGGTGTCGACGTCCGCCTGGGCGCCCTCCCGCAGCGCGATGTTGGCGAGGATCTCCGCGGTGCAGCAGATGATCGGGGCGTCCTGGTTCACGCCGGAGTCGCCCGTGATCATGCCGACGTTCTCCGGTCCGAAGATGTCGCACAGTGCGAAGAACTTCTCGGACACGAGGGCCTTGATCGGTGCCGTGTAGTAGCTGGTGCGGCCCTCGGCGAAGGACTTCAGGTGGGCGGCGATCGCGACGAGGGACTTCCCCGAGCCGGTGGGCGTCGCGAGGATGACGTTGTTGCCGGAGACCAGTTCCATCGCGGCCTCGTCCTGCGCCGGGTACAGGGTCAGGCCGCGGCCCGTCGCCCAGCCGGTGAAGGCCTCGTAGACCGCGTCCGCGGTGAGTCGGCCGTCGTCGTGCCGGGGGAGGTGCTCTTGGATCGTCATGATCCGTTCAGCCTACCGGTGCACGGTTCGGCGGAGGTTAGGGTGGGCCATGCGCTGGGATCCTGGACTGTACGCCCGCCACGCGGGACATCGTGGGCGGCCGTTCTTCGACCTCGTCGCGCGGGTGGGACATGATGCTCCACGGACCGTCGTGGATCTCGGGTGCGGCCCCGGCGATCTGACGGAGACGCTCGCCCACCGCTGGCCGGACGCGCAGGTGACCGGTCTCGACGCCAGTGTGGAGATGATCGACGCCGCGCGGCAGCGGCCGGCGCTGCCGAACCTGCGGTTCGAGGTCCGCGACCTGCGCGACTACACGCCGGGAGGCGACGACGTGATCGTCACGAATGCCGCGCTCCAGTGGGTGCCCGGTCACGCCGGCCTGCTCGGTCGATGGGCTCGGGCGCTCCCCGAGGACGGCTGGCTCGCGGTCCAGGTTCCCGGCAACTTCTCGGCACCATCGCACGCGCTGATGCGCGACCACGCGGCGAGCCCGCGGTGGGCCGCCCGGCTCGAGGGCGTCCTGCGCCACGACGATGCCGTGGGCGAGCCCTCCGACTACCTCGGGCTCCTGCTAGCCGCGGGACTGCAGGCGGATGTCTGGGAGACGACGTACGAGCAGGTGCTGCCGGGGGAGGACGCCGTCCTCGGCTGGGTACGCGGCACCGGCCTGCGGCCGATCCTGGACGCGCTGTCCGCGGACGAGGCCGAGGAGTTCGAGGCAGGCTACGGGGAACTGCTGCGCCGGGCATACCCCGCCGGGCAGCACGGCACCGTGTTCGGGTTCCGCCGCATCTTCGCCGTCGGGCACCGGTCCCCCTGACGGGTCGCCGCGGTCACCAGCCGCGCTGCCTCCACTCCAGGAGCGATCCGCGCTCCGCGCCGAGCGTGGTGCCCCGGCCGTGCCCCGGGTGCACCACGGTGTCGTCGGGCAGGTCGTCGAAGATCCGCGTCACCACGTCCTCGTACAGGGACGCGAAACGGTCGGCGTCGCCCTGGGTGTTGCCGAGGCCGCCGGGGAACAGCGAATCACCCGTGAAGAGGTGCGCAGGCCCGTGGGGGTCGCGATACAGGAGCGCGACGGACCCGGGGGTGTGGCCGCGGAGATGGATCGCCTCCAGCTCGAAGCCCTCGAAGGAGCCGACGTCGTGGTGCTTCAGCGGGACGTCCGTCGGCACGGCGATGTCCGCGACGTCGTCCTCGCCGGCCGCGGTGCGGGCCATCGTCGCCTCCCGGACCTCCGCCAGCGCCCTGACATGGTCCCAGTGCGAATGCGTGGTGACGATCAGCGCCACGCGGGCCTCGGCGTCGGTGTCCTCCTGCGCGTCGGCGAGGAGCCCGAGGATGGCGGGGGCGTCGTCCGCGGCGTCGATCAGCACCTGGGCGCCACTCGACTTCGAGGTGAGCAGGTACACGTTGTTGTCCATCTCCGACACGGAGATGCTGCGGATCGTCACGTCGCTGAGGTCGTGCAGGGGCTCGGTCATGAGCACAGTGTAGGCAGGGCACCTCGGGCACCGGGGGAACGACCCCGGGGTCGGGCCGCGGCGGCGGTAGGGTCTCAGGAGGACGGGCCGCCCAGGGCCCTCGGACCCGCGATGGAAGGGACAGGGCATGGAGCAGGACATCAAGTGGTGGTTGCGCATAGATGCTGCCAGCAAGACCCCGCCGTTCGAGCAGATCAAGCAGGCGATACTGGACGCTGCCAATTCCGGCGAGGCTCCCGTCGGCACGCGCCTGCCGCCCGTGCGCGGACTCGCCACCCACCTCGGAATCGCCGCGAACACCGTCGCCCGGGCCTACCGCGAGCTGGAGCAGGCCGGCGTCGTGGAGACCCGGGGCCGGGCCGGCACCGTCATCGCCGCAGGAGGCGATACCGCCCGCCGGCGCGTGGCCGACGCCGCCGACTCGTTCGCCGACGTCGTCCGCTCCGCCGGGGTGCCGGAGGCCGAGGCCGTCGCCATGGTGAGGGCGGCATTGCGCCGAGGGTGAACGGCACGCGCAGGGGCGCCGTACCAGCGCGGATCCGGGACTATTCGAATATGCTTTCGAACGGTTTTTCTCCTACAGTTATCTGGTGTCTATAGCAAATTCTCTTGAGCAGCACGCCCACAACCCGGAGCCCGCTCCCCAGGACCTGTCCCGGCTGATCGTCAAGGGTGCACGCGAACACAACCTGCGGAACGTCGACCTCGACCTCCCGCGTGACGCCATGATCGTCTTCACCGGCCTGTCCGGATCGGGCAAGTCCTCGCTCGCCTTCGACACCATCTTCGCGGAAGGGCAGCGGCGCTACGTCGAATCGCTGTCCGCCTACGCACGGCAGTTCCTCGGGCAGGTGGACAAGCCCGACGTCGACTTCATCGAGGGCCTCTCGCCCGCGGTCTCGATCGATCAGAAGTCCACCAGCAAGAACCCGCGCTCCACCGTGGGCACGATCACCGAGATCTACGACTACATGCGCCTGCTGTGGGCGCGCGTGGGACGCCCGCACTGCCCCGTCTGCGGCGAGCCGGTGGCGAAGCAGACCCCCCAGCAGATCGTGGACCAGCTCCTCGAACTCGAGGAGGGGACGCGCTTCCAGGTCCTCGCGCCGGTGGTCCGGGCACGCAAGGGCGAGTTCGTCGACCTCTTCCAGGAGCTCACGGCCAAGGGCTACTCGCGGGCCCGGGTGGACGGCAAGCTCATCCAGCTCAGCGACCCGCCCAAGCTGGGCAAGCAGTACAAGCACACCATCGAGGTCATCATCGACCGGCTCGTGGTGAAGAGCGGTATCCGGCAGCGCCTCACGGACTCCGTGGAGACGGCCCTCAAGCTCGCCGACGGCCGCGTCCTCGCCGAATTCGTGGACCTCCCCGAGGACGACGCCAAGCGCCTGCACGCCTTCTCCGAGCACCTGGCCTGCCCCAACGAGCACCCGCTGGCCATCGACGAGGTCGAGCCGCGTTCCTTCTCGTTCAACAACCCCTTCGGCGCCTGCCCCGCCTGCACGGGCATCGGGACCAAGCTCGAGGTCGACGAGGAACTCGTCGTCCCCAACCCCGACCTCAGCCTCGCCGAGGGCGCGATCGCGCCGTGGTCGCTCGGAACGGCGACCCTCGAGTACTGGACGCGGCTGCTCGAGGGCCTCGCGTCCGAGCTGAACTTCGACGTCAGGACGCCCTGGCGCAAGCTGCCGGACCGCGCCCGCGAAGCCGCGCTGTACGGCAAGGACCACAAGGTCGTCGTGCAGTACAGGAACCGGTTCGGCCGGGAGCGGAAGTACAGCACGGGCTTCGAGGGCGCCATCCAGTACATCCAGCGCAAGCACACGGAGACGGAGTCCGAGGCCTCGCGGGACCGGTACGAGGAGTACATGCGGGAGATCCCGTGCCCCACCTGCGGCGGTGCCCGGCTGAACCCGGCCTCGCTCTCGGTCCTGATCAACGGCCGGAACATCGCCGAGGTCTCCGCGATGCCGATGCGCGACTGCGCCGACTTCCTCGACAACCTCGTCCTGACCGGCCGTGAGGCGCAGATCGCCAACCAGGTGCTCAAGGAGATCCAGGCGCGCCTGACGTTCCTCCTCGACGTCGGCCTCGAATACCTCAACCTCGAGCGCGCCTCGGGCACCCTGTCCGGCGGCGAGGCCCAGCGCATCCGGCTCGCCACGCAGATCGGCTCCGGCCTCGTCGGCGTGCTCTACGTCCTCGACGAGCCGTCCATCGGCCTGCACCAGCGGGACAACCGCCGGCTGATCGAGACCCTGACGCGTCTGCGGAACCTCGGCAACACGCTCATCGTCGTCGAGCACGACGAGGACACCATCGCCGAGGCCGACTGGATCGTGGACATCGGCCCCGGCGCAGGCGAGCACGGCGGCGAGGTGGTGCACTCCGGCCTCCTCGAGGACCTGCTCACCAACGAGAGGTCACTGACCGGCGACTACCTCTCGGGGCGCCGGAAGATCGAGATCCCGGCGAAGCGCCGGAAGATCGACCGCTCGCGCCAGCTGAAGGTGGTCGGCGCGCGCGAGCACAACCTCGTGAACGTCGACGCCACGATCCCGCTCGGGGTGCTCACCGCCGTCACCGGCGTCAGCGGCTCGGGCAAGTCCACCCTCGTCAACGACATCCTCTACAAGGTGCTCGCCAACAAGCTCAACGGCGCGAAGCAGGTGGCCGGACGGCACAAGCGGATCGACGGGCTGGAGCACCTCGACAAGGTCATCCACGTGGACCAGAGCCCCATCGGCCGCACCCCGCGCTCCAACCCCGCCACCTACACGGGCGTCTTCGACAACATCCGGAAGCTCTTCGCCGAGACCACCGAGGCGAAGGTCCGCGGCTACCTGCCCGGGCGCTTCTCCTTCAACGTCAAGGGCGGCCGCTGCGAGGCGTGCTCCGGTGACGGCACGCTGAAGATCGAGATGAACTTCCTGCCCGACGTCTACGTCCCCTGCGAGGTGTGCCACGGGGCGCGGTACAACCGCGAGACGCTCGAGGTGCACTACAAGGGCAAGACCATCGCCGACGTCCTGGACATGCCGATCGAGGAGGGGGCCGAGTTCTTCGCGGCGTTCAGCCCCATCGCCCGGCACCTCAACACCCTCGTGGAGGTGGGCCTCGGCTATGTGAGGCTCGGTCAGCCCGCCACCACGCTCTCCGGCGGCGAGGCGCAGCGCGTGAAGCTCGCGAGCGAGCTGCAGAAGCGCTCCAACGGGCGGAGCATCTACGTCCTCGACGAGCCGACCACGGGCCTGCACTTCGAGGACATCCGCAAACTCCTCCTGGTGCTGCAGGGCCTCGTGGACAAGGGCAACACCGTCATCACGATCGAGCACAACCTCGACGTCATCAAGAGCGCGGACTGGGTCATCGACCTCGGGCCGGACGGCGGCTCCGGGGGCGGGCAGATCATCGCGACCGGCACCCCGGAGCAGGTCTCGAAGAACGAGCGCAGCTACACGGGCACCTTCCTCAAGGAGGTCTTCGCGAAGGCCGCCGGGTAGCGTCGCCCGGCGCCCGCTCTCCGCGGGAGGGCATGGGTGACGCCTGCCCTCCCGCTGCTATGGCAAGCTTGGCCGGTGGCAATTACGCGTTCCCTGATCCTCTTCGACCTCGACGGAACGCTCGTCGACCCCGCAGGAGCCATCACCGGAGGGATCAGTTCCGCCCTCGAGCACCACGGATTCCCCGTCCCGCCCGACGACGCCCTCCAGGCGATGGTCGGGCCGTCCCTCGTCCACTCGCTGACCGCGACCGCCGGGGTGCCCGCAGCGCGCGTTCCCGACGTCGTCGCCACCTACCGCGCCGGCTACCTGGCCACCGGGATGGCCCGGAGCCGCCCCTACCCGGGGATCGCGCGGTGCGTGGAAGCACTGCTCGACGGCGGCGCGACCGTCGCCGTCGCCACCCAGAAGCCCGAGTGGCTCGCCGAGGAACTCCTCGCCGTCCAGGGGCTCCGACACCTCTTCTCCTCCGTCCACGGCTCGCCGCGGGACGAGGCCACGACGGCCGGCGGCAAGACGCCCATCATCCGGGCCGCCCTCGAGCACCACGGGTACGACGCCGGGCACGCGCGCCGCGCCGTGATGGTGGGCGATCGCCGCCACGACGTGGAGGGCGCCGCCGCGAACGGCCTGGCCTGCATCGGGGTGACCTGGGGCTTCGCCGCGCCCGGCGAGCTGCAGGCCGCCGGCGCGGCCGCCGTCGTGGACTCCGCCGACGCCCTGCTGGAGGTGCTCCGTGGGCATCTATGACCTGACGCGCAGCACCACGCGCGGTCTCATCGCCGGCCTGTGCCGACCCACCGTCGAGGGGCTCCACAACGTGCCGGAGGACGGCCCGTTCATCGTCGCCCCGAACCACCTCTCCTTTCTGGACAGCGTGCTGGTGCAGGCCCTCACGCCCCGGCCGGTCGCGTTCTTCGCGAAGGCCGAGTACTTCACCGGGACCGGGGTGAAGGGCGCCCTCATGAAGGGGTTCTTCGAGGGTGTGGGGTCCATCCCCGTGGAACGCGGCCAGCAGGCCGCCAGTGTCCAGGCCCTCAGGACGCTGCTCGACCTCCTGGAACAGGGCGACGGCGTCGGCATCTACCCGGAGGGGACCCGCTCGCGGGACGGGCGGCTCTACCGGGGGCGGACCGGCGTCGGCTGGCTCGCGCTGACCACCGGAGCACCCGTGCTGCCCGTCGGCCTGATCGGCACCGAAGCGCTGCAGCCGGCGGGCGGGAAGGGCATCCGGCCCCAGCACTTCACCCTGCGGATCGGGGAGCCGCTCGTCTTCGCGAAGACCGGGCCGGGGCATCCACTGCCCGCGCGCCGGAGCGCGACCGACGCCATCATGGACGGCATCGCCGCACTCACGGGCCAGGAGCGCGTGGCCTCCTACAACCAGAGTCCCCCCGCCGAGTAGCTCGGCATTCTCCAACCGCTGCAGACCGCCCGAGCAGCGGTGAGCGGAGCACCGAGTGGGGCCGTGTCACCCCGCGGCCATAGGATGAAGGACGTGGCGAACCCAGTAACCTACCGGCCGAAGACAGGCGAGATCCCCCTCGACCCGGGCGTCTACCGCTTCCGGGACGAGCACGGCCGGGTCATCTACGTGGGCAAGGCCAAGAACCTCCGCTCGCGCCTGAACTCCTACTTCGCCAGCCCGCAGGGACTGCTGGCGAAGACGCGCCGCATGGTGTTCACCGCGGCGAGCGTCGAGTGGACCGTCGTCGGGAGCGAGCTTGAGGCGCTGCAGCTCGAGTACACGTGGATCAAGGAGTTCAATCCGCAGTTCAACGTGATGTTCCGCGACGACAAGTCCTACCCCTACCTCGCCGTGACCATGGGGGAGAAGTACCCCCGCGTGCAGGTCATGCGCGGTGACAAGAAGAAGGACACGCGGTACTTCGGGCCGTTCTACCCCGCGAAGGCCATCCGCGAGACCGTGGACACGATGCTCCGCGTCTTCCCGGTCCGCACCTGCAGCACCGGCGTGTTCAAGCGCGCGGAACGCACCGGCCGGCCCTGCCTCCTCGGGTACATCGACAAGTGCTCGGCGCCGTGCGTGGGACGCATCAGCCCGGAGGACCACAAGGCCCTCGCCGGCGAGTTCTGCGATTTCATGTCCGGGGAGGCGAAGAAGTTCATCGCCGGCCTCGAGCGGAAGATGGCCGAGGCGGTCGCCGAACTGGACTACGAGTCCGCCGCCCGCCTGCGCGACGACATCGCCGCCCTCCGCCGGGTGTTCGAGCGCAACACGGTCGTGCTCAGCGAGGACACCGACGCCGACATCTTCGCCCTCAAGGAGGACGACCTCGAGGCCGCGGCGCAGGTCTTCCACGTCCGGGGCGGCCGCATCAGGGGCCAGCGCGGCTGGGTCGTGGAGAAGGTCGAGGACATGGACACCGCGGACCTCGTGGAGCACCTGCTGCAGCAGGTGTACGGCGAGGGAAGCAGCAGCAACGAACAGATCCCCCGCGAGGTCCTCGTCCCGGTCCTGCCCAGCAACGAGGACCAGATGCTCGAGTGGCTGCGCGGCCTGCGGGGAGCCCGGGTGGAGGTGAGGGTGCCGCAGCGCGGTGACAAGGCCACCCTCATGGGCACCGTCGAGCAGAACGCCGCGGACGCCCTGCGCCTGCACAAGAGCCGGCGGGCCGGCGACATCACCACGCGCTCCGCCGCGCTGCAGGAGCTCCAGGAGGCGCTCGACCTGCCGCAGCCGCTCATGCGCATCGAGTGCTTCGACATCTCGCACGTGCAGGGCACCAACGTGGTGGCGTCCATGGTGGTCGTCGAGGACGGCCTGCCGCGGAAGTCCGAGTACCGCAAGTTCTCCATCACCGGGGACGCCGCACGGGACGACACCGCGTCCATGTACGACGTCGTCTACCGCCGCTTCCGGAACTATCTCGCGGGCAAGGACGGCGGGCCGCGTGACGCCGCCGCTCCCGACCCGGACGTCGACCCGGACGTCGACCCGGTCGACGACGACGCGTCGGTCCTCGAGCACCCCGACGTCGACGAGCAGGGTGTGCCCCTCAGGGACACGACGACGGCGATCACGCGCAACCGGTTCGCCTACCCGCCGAACCTCGTCGTCGTCGACGGCGGGCCGCCCCAGGTGGCCGCCGCGTCCCGCGCCCTGCAGGACCTCGGGATCGACGACGTCTTCGTGGTGGGTCTCGCGAAGCGCCTCGAGGAGGTCTGGGTCCCGGACAGCGAGTTCCCGGTCATCCTCCCGCGCGCGTCGGAGGGCCTGTTCCTGCTGCAGCGCATCCGCGACGAGGCACACCGCTTCGCGATCACGTTCCACCGCCAGAAGCGCGGGAAGTCCATGACGGCGTCGGCGCTCGACGACGTCGCGGGGCTGGGACCGGCCAAGCGCAAGGCCCTGCTGAAGCACTTCGGGTCGGTCAAGAAGATCCGCGCCGCCACCGTCGAGGAGCTCGTGGGCGTGCCGGGGGTGGGGCCCGCCCTCGCCCGGAGCATCCGCGCGTCGCTCACCACGGACGCGGCGGCCGCTCCGGCCGTGAACATGACCACGGGCGAGATCATCGAAGATTAGCTAGGCTGAGGAACGGCGGCCAGGTGCCGCCGGGAACGCACGCGGACATACACCCCAGGGAACGCCGGACCACCGGGAGCCCCGTCGAACCGGAACGGATCCATCACGATGACTGAGGCCATGAGCCTGACGCCGGTCAAACCCACCGAATCCGAGTTGCTGGTGGTGACCGGCATGTCGGGCGCCGGGCGCAGCACGGCCGCCAACGCGCTCGAGGACCACGGCTGGTACGTTGTCGAGAACCTCCCGCCCCAGATGCTCACCACGCTGACGGAGCTCGTGGCGCGCACCCCGCAGTCGATCCCGAAGCTGGCCGTCGTCGTCGACGTGCGCGGCAAGGAGCTCTTCAGCGACATCAAGGCGTCCCTGGACGCCCTCCGGGCCGCGGGCGTGCACCACCGCGTCCTCTTCCTGGACGCCGACGACAACGTGCTGGTGCGGCGCTTCGAGCAGGGCCGGCGGCCGCACCCCCTGCAGGGCGACGGCCGGATCCTGGACGGCATCGCCGCCGAGCGCGAGGTCCTGAAGGAGCTCAAGCACTCGTCCGACGTCGTGATCGACACGAGCCAGCTGAACGTGCACGCCCTCGCCACCGCGGTGACGGAGCTGTTCTCCGATGCCGGGCCCATCGTCCTGCGCCTCAACGTCATGAGTTTCGGATTCAAGTACGGACTCCCCGTGGACGCCAACTACGTGGCCGACGTGCGCTTCATCCCGAATCCGCACTGGGTGCCCGCACTGCGCCCGCAGACGGGGCTCGACGCCCCGGTCAGCGAGTACGTGCTCGGGGCGCAGGGCGCGGAGGATTTCATCGACCGCTACGTGAACGCCCTCGTCCCCGTCCTGGACGGGTACCGCCGCGAGAACAAGCACTACGCCACCATCGCCGTCGGCTGCACGGGCGGGAAGCACCGCTCGGTGGCCGTCACGGAGGAGATGGCGAAGCGGCTCGCGCAGCTGCCCGGTGTGCAGGTCTCGGCCCACCACCGCGACCTCGGGCGTGAGTAGTGGGGGTGGTCTCCGGAGCGCTGCCGCTCGTTCCGCCGGCCTCCCGCCGCTCGGGTGAGGGCCAGGGCGCCGGCCCGTCCGTCGTCGCCCTCGGGGGCGGCCACGGGCTGTCGGCGTCCCTGTCCGCGCTGCGTCTGCTGACGCAGGAGCTGACCGCGATCGTGACGGTGGCCGACGACGGCGGATCCTCCGGGCGACTCCGGCGCGAACTCGGGGTGCTGCCCCCGGGAGACCTCCGGATGGCGCTGGCGGCCCTGTGCGACGACACCGACTGGGGCCGCACCTGGCGGGATGTCATGCAGCACCGCTTCTCCTCCCGGAACGGCGCGGAGGGATCCCTCCACGACCACGCCATGGGGAACCTCCTCATCGTCACGCTGTGGGAGCTGCTCGGCGACCCCGTCGCCGGCCTGCAGTGGGCCGGCGCCCTCCTGGGTGCCCGCGGCCGGGTCCTGCCCATGGCGAGCGTTCCCCTGACGATCGAGGGGGACGTCCTCAGCGAGTCCGGCGGGTCACTGCACGTCACGACCGTCTCGGGGCAGGCGAAACTCGCGGTCGCGGCGGACACCGGCAACGTGAGCAACGTGCGGCTGGTCCCCGACGACGCCCCGGCGTGCCAGGACGCCCTGGAAGCCGTGGAACTGGCCGACTGGGTGATCCTCGGCCCCGGCTCCTGGTACACCTCCGTGCTGCCGCACCTGCTCCTGCCGGACCTCCGTGATGCGCTGTGCCGCACCTCCGCCCGGCGGTGCCTCACCATGAACCTCAGCAACGACACCCGGGAGACCCTGGGCATGAGCGCCATCGACCACCTCAGCGTGATCTCACGGTACGCGCCGGAGCTGACGGTCGACGTCGTTCTCGTGGACCCCTCGGTGGTGTCGGACCGGAGGGAGTTCGAGAGAGCCGTCGCCGGGATGGGCGGGCGCGCGGTCTTCGGTAGAGTGGGAGTTTCGACCGGCAAACCCGTGCATGATCCGCTGCGGCTGGCGACGTCCTACAACGACATGTTCGGGGAGATCTAGGAGTGTATCTGTGGCCCTGACCGCCGACGTCAAAGAGGAGCTGTCACACCTCGACGTCAAGAAGTCCTCGGTGCGCAAGGCCGAGGTGTCCGCACTGCTGAGATTCGCCGGCGGCCTCCACATCATCTCCGGCAGGATCGTCATCGAGGCCGAGGTGGACCTGGCGTCCACGGCCCGCCGACTGCGGGCCGCCATCGCCGAGGTGTACGGCCACAACAGCGAGATCATCGTGGTGACCGGCGGGGGCCTCAAGCGCGGCAACCGGTACGTGGTGCGCGTGGTCCGCGACGGGGAATCCCTCGCACGCCAGACCGGGCTGCTCGATAGCAGGGGCCGGCCCGTCCGCGGCCTGCCGTCCGCCGTCGTCAACGGGTCGACGGCGGATGCCGAGGCGGTGTGGCGTGGAGCGTTCCTGGCGCACGGCTCCCTCACCGAGCCCGGACGGTCCTCGTCCCTGGAGGTCACGTGCCCGGGCCCGGAGTCGGCCCTCGCCCTCGTCGGGGCGGCCCGCCGGCTCGACATCGCCGCGAAGGCCCGCGAGGTGCGGGGCGTCGACCGCGTGGTCATCCGCGACGGCGACACCATCGCAGCCCTCCTGACCCGCATGGGCGCGCACGACGCCCTCATGGTGTGGGAGGAGCGCCGCATGCGCAAGGAGGTCCGCGCCACCGCCAATCGCCTCGCGAACTTCGACGACGCCAATCTGCGCCGCTCGGCCCAGGCCGCCGTCGCCGCCGGCGCCCGCGTGGAGCGAGCCCTCGAGATCCTCGGGGAGGGCGTCCCCGAGCACCTGCGCTACGCGGGCGAGTTGCGCGTCGCCCACAAGCAGGCGAGCCTCGACGAACTCGGCCGGCTCGCGGACCCCCCGATGACGAAGGACGCGATCGCCGGGCGGATCCGTCGGCTGCTCGCGATGGCGGACAAGAAGGCCACGGACGTCGGGATCCCGGGGACCGATGCGAATGTGACCGCCGACATGCTCGACGAGTGACGCGAATGCATAGGATGGAACAGCAAGCCCGCTTCTGATCAGCGGGACGCCTGCCGTCCGGACCCATGGGTCCACCGACCGCGCGGGTACCGAGATCACTACATGGAGGACTACGTGAGCGAATACGTACTGCCGGATCTTGACTACGACTACGCCGCCCTGGAACCGCACATCTCCGGCCGGATCATGGAACTGCACCACTCCAAGCACCAGGCCACCTACGTCAAGGGCGCCAACGACGCCCTCGCGCAGCTCGCCGAGGCCCGCGAGAAGGGAGCGTACGGCACCATCCCGAAGCTCTCCAAGGACCTGGCGTTCCACGTCGGCGGTGTCATCAACCACAGCATCTTCTGGAAGAACATGTCCCCCGAGGGAGGCGACAAGCCCGAGGGCGAGCTCGCCGCGGCCCTGGACGACGCGTTCGGCTCCTTCGACGCGTTCCGCGCGCACTTCACCGCCGCGGCCACCTCGCTGCAGGGCTCCGGCTGGGCCGTCCTGGCCTACGAACCGCTGGGCAGGAACATCGTCATCGAGCAGCTCTACGACCAGCAGGGCAACGTGCCCGTGGGCACCATCCCGCTGCTGATGCTCGACATGTGGGAGCACGCCTTCTACCTGGACTACGTCAACGTGAAGCCCGACTACGTGAAGGCCTGGTGGAACCTCGTGAACTGGGCCGACGTCCAGACGCGCTTCCAGGCAGCACGCACCGGGGCATCCACCCTCATCACGCCGGGGGCGTGACCGCCCCGGCGTCCCGGTCGGTGGGCACCGCGCCCTCCGGTCGGGCCGCCGGCGTCACGAGTGCGTGCCGGGGGCCGCGCTGAGTAGAGTTGGAGCGGTGCAGGGCTTCGGTCCCGGCACCGCTCCGGCGCACGCCGCCTGTGCAGGACCCGCAGGACCAGCAGGACCCGAGAATTTCGGCACGAAGGTGTGCCCGGTACAGATTTATCCGTCGCCGGCATCGCCCGAGAGGGGTCAGCAAGGCGGCACCACCTATGAAGGAGATGGAAACCAGTGACTACTCGCGTTGGAATCAATGGCTTCGGCCGCATCGGCCGCAACTACTTCCGTGCGGCCCTCGAGCAGGGAGCGGACCTCGAGATCGTCGCGGTCAACGACCTCACCAGCCCCGAGGCCCTCGCGCACCTGCTGAAGTACGACTCCGTCACCGGACGCCTGAAGGCATCCGTCGAGGTCGACGGCGGCGACCTCGTCGTCGGCGGCAAGCGCGTGAAGGTCCTGGCCGAGCGCGATCCTGCGAACCTGCCCTGGAAGGACCTCGGCGTCGACATCGTCGTCGAGTCCACCGGGTTCTTCACCAAGGCCTCCGACGCGCAGAAGCACATCGACGCCGGGGCGAAGAAGGTCCTGATCTCCGCTCCCGCCTCCGACGAGGACCTCACCGTGGTGCTCGGCGTCAACGACGGCGACTACGACCCCGAGAACCACCACATCATCTCGAACGCGTCGTGCACCACCAACTGCCTCGGCCCCCTCGCCAAGGTCCTTAACGACTCCTTCGGGATCGAGCGCGGCCTCATGACGACGATCCACGCCTACACGGCCGACCAGAACCTGCAGGACGGCCCCCACAAGGACCTCCGCCGCGCCCGTGCCGCCGCGATCAACATGGTCCCCACCTCCACGGGTGCCGCCAAGGCCATCGGCCTCGTGCTCCCCGAACTGAAGGGCAAGCTCGACGGCTACGCCATCCGGGTCCCCGTGCCCACCGGCTCCGCGACCGACCTCACGGTCACGCTGGGCCGCGAGGTCACCGCCGAGGAGGTCAACGCCGCCTACAAGGCTGCCGCCGCCGACGGTTCGCTCAAGGGCTACCTCTCCTACACCGAGGACCCCATCGTGTCCTCGGACATCGTGACCGACCCGGCGTCCTGCATCTTCGACTCCGGTCTGACCAAGGTCCTCGGCAACCAGGTGAAGGTCGTCGGCTGGTACGACAACGAGTGGGGCTACTCGAACCGCCTGGTCGACCTGACCGAAATCGTCGCCGCCAAGCTCTCCTAGGCGGTTCCGCCCATGGCATACGCATCACTGGACGACCTCCTCGCCGAAGGGGTCCGGGGCCGCCGCGTCCTCGTCCGCTCCGACCTCAACGTCCCCCTGGAGGGCGGGGTGCCGGATCTGTCGGTCACCGACGACGGCCGCGTGCGCGCGTCCCTGCCCGTTCTGCGCAAGCTGAGCGAGGCCGGGGCCGCCGTCATCGTCATGGCCCACCTCGGCCGGCCCAAGGGTGCCCCCGAGCAGAAGTACTCGCTCGCGCCGGCCGCCGACGTCCTCCGGGACCTGGCGGACTTCCCGGTCACCCTCGCGCCCGACACCACGGGGGAGGGCGCCCGCAGTTCGGCCGCCGCCCTGTCCGAGGGGGAGGTGCTCCTGCTGGAGAACGTGCGCTTCGACGCCCGCGAGACCAGCAAGGACGACGCCGAGCGCGCAGCCTTCGCCCGGGAGCTCGCCGACCTGGCGGGACCTGACGGAGCCTACGTGGACGACGCCTTCGGTGCCGTGCACCGCCGGCACGCGAGCGTGTACGACATCGCGGCCCTGCTGCCCTCCTACCAGGGCGACCTCGTGAAGGCCGAACTCGTGGTCCTCGAGAAGCTGACGAAGGATCCCCAGCGGCCCTTCGTCGTCGTGCTCGGCGGGTCCAAGGTGTCCGACAAGCTCGCCGTGATCGAGAACCTGATCGGTACCGCCGACCGCATCCTCGTGGGCGGCGGCATGGTGTTCACGTTCCTCGCCGCCCAGGGCCACAAGGTCGGGGCGAGCCTCCTGGAGGAGGACCAGATCGACGTCGTGCGGGGCTACCTCGAGCGCGGAGCCCGGGACGGCACGCAGTTCGTGCTGCCCACGGACATCGTCGTGGCCGAGAAGTTCGCGGCCGACGCGCGGTCCGGCGTGGCCGCCGCGGACGCCATCGAGGCAGGCACCTTCGGGGCCTCCGGGATCGGGCTCGACATCGGGCCCGCGACGGGTGAGGACTTCGCCGCGAACATCGCCGAAGCGAGGACGGTGTTCTGGAACGGACCCATGGGGGTGTTCGAGTTCGACGCCTTCGCAGGCGGCACGCGCGCCGTCGCGCAGGCCCTCGTCGACGCCCAGGCGAACGGCGCCCTGACCGTGGTCGGCGGTGGCGATTCCGCCGCAGCCGTGCGCGGCCTCGGGTTCGCCGACGAGCAGTTCGGGCACATCTCCACCGGCGGCGGCGCCAGCCTCGAGTACCTCGAGGGCAAGGAGCTCCCCGGATTGACCGCCCTCGCCCGCGACTAGCGGGACGGTCCGGGTCGGGCCGGCAACGGCCGTGACCAGCCGCCCGTCCGCGGGCGTACAGGAATGGCGGGATCCGCACGGCGTCTGCTGCGCGGATCCCGCTGCCATGGAACGAACAGATGGAGTACCACGATGACCACCTCGACCAACGGCGTCTTCGACCGCCGCCCGCTCATCGCGGGCAACTGGAAGATGAACCTCGACCACATGCAGGGCATCACCTTCCTGCAGAAGCTGGCCTGGACCCTGACGGACGCCGGCCACGACTTCTCGCGCGTCGAGGTGTCGGTCTTCCCGCCGTTCACCGACCTGCGTGGCGTCCAGACCCTGGTGAAGGGTGACACCCTCGACGTCGTGTACGGCGGGCAGGACCTCTCGCCGGAGGACTCCGGTGCCTACACCGGTGACATCTCGGGGCAGTTCCTCGGCAAGCTCGACTGCACCTACGTGCTCGTCGGCCATTCCGAGCGCCGGACCATCCACTCCGAGTCGGACGAGCTGCTCAACCGCAAGGTGCACGCGGCCTACCGCCACGGGCTGGTCCCGGTGCTGTGCGTCGGCGAGGGACTCGAGGTCCGCCAGGCCGGGACGCACGTGGAGCACACCGTCGAGCAGCTCCGCCAGGGCGTCGCGGGACTGTCCGCCGAGCAGGCGGCAAGCCTCGTCGTCGCGTACGAGCCCGTCTGGGCGATCGGCACGGGAGAGGTGGCCGGTCCCGAGGACGCGCAGGAGATGTGCGCGGCCCTCCGCGCCGAACTCGGCTCGCTGTTCGACCCCGAGACCGCCGCGAAGACCCGCCTCCTGTACGGCGGATCCGTGAAGTCGGCCAACGTGGCGAGCATCCTGCGGGAGCGCGACGTGGACGGCGTCCTGGTGGGCGGTGCGAGCCTCGACGTATCCGAGTTTGCTAGTATTGTCAGGTTCGAACAGCATCTGGTGACAGACTAAGTTCCGTGCGCCGGCCGCTCCATCGAGCGGCTACCGAGCCTTGAAAGGGCCCCGTGGAAATCCTTCGTATCATCCTGCTCGTCCTGCTCGGGATCACCAGCCTCCTGCTGACCCTGCTGATCCTGCTCCACAAGGGGCGCGGCGGTGGCATGTCGGACATGTTCGGCGGCGGTATGACCTCGAGCATGGGATCCTCCGGAGTGGCCGAGCGGAACCTCAACCGCTTCACCGTGGCGCTCGGGCTGGCATGGGGCGTCGTCATCGTCGCCCT
This sequence comes from Arthrobacter sp. TJ-263, assembly GCF_058269155.1. Lineage (NCBI taxonomy): Bacteria > Bacillati > Actinomycetota > Actinomycetes > Micrococcales > Micrococcaceae > Arthrobacter > Arthrobacter sp. TJ-263. The sequence continues at coordinate 377,944 of NZ_JBZCNE010000001.1, forward strand.
CGGCCTCATCCAGCGGTTCGCCGGCGAGTCCTAGGGACTCCCGCACTCCCCGTTCGACGACGAAGCCCCCGCTTCCAGCTGGAAGCGGGGGCTTCGTCGTCGGGGCGATCCTTCGGTCCCGTCGTCTCAGTCGGACGTCTCGTCGTCGTCGTGGTCGATGAGGCGACCGGGCAGTTTCTGGGCGGCGTCCTGGTCGATCAGCCACAGGGTCTTCTTCAGGCCCCGCGCTCCGGCGGCGGGAACCTGCACGTGTCCGGCCCCGGCCAATGCCAGGCCCACAGCGCCGGCCTTGTCGCTGCCGCTGACCGACAGCCACACCTCCTGCGCCGTGTTGATCGCCTCGAGGGTCAGCGAGACGCGCTGCGGCGGCGGCTTCGGCGCATCGGCGACACCCACCGTCGTCGCGCCGCGCGTGCGGATCCCGGCGAGCTCGGGGAAGAGGGACGCCACGTGCGCATCCGGACCGACGCCCAGCAGGAGCACGTCGAAGCGGGGCAGGCGGGGATCGGGCTGCACGAGGTCCTCGTCCGCGGCGCGTTCCGCCTGGGCAGCCGCTGCCAGCTGCTCGGCGTAGTCGACGGCGGCGCCGTCCTCGTCGGGGAACTCGTCCTTCGTGCCGAACTCGTGGATCTTCACGGGGTCGACGGCGATGCGGTCCAGCAGGGCCGTGCGCGCCTGGACGGCGTTGCGCTCGGGGTCCTCGGCCCGGAGGAAGCGCTCATCCCCCCACCAGAAGTGCACGTTGGCCCAGTCCACCGCGGTGTGCGCCGGCGACTCCGCGACGGCCTCGAGGGCAGCGGTGCCGATCGAGCCGCCGGTGAGCACCACCGTCGCTGTGCCCCGCTCGCTCTGCACGTCCACGAGGCGCGTGATCAGCCGGGCGGCGACGGCCGCAGCCAGGGAGCCCTGGGTGGGATGGATACTGACTTTCGGTTCAGCGCTCACTCGTTCGTACACTCCTCAGGTTGGTCCGGGCAAGGCCCTCGGTGATGACTTCGCCGAACACCTCGTCGGGGTCGAGGCGCCGCAGCTCCTCGGCCAGGCAGTCCCGCAGTCCGCGGCGCGGCAGGGAGATGCGCTGGACGGGCTGATGCGGCTGGTACAGCTCCGCGACGTCGTGGCCGGGGCGGTGCAGTTCGATGTCGCCGCCGCTCCGTGTCAGGCGCACGCGCTGGAGGCCGGTGCCCGTGGGTCCGGCGACGATGGTGACGGGGGCGTCGAGGGCCTTCGTGAGCCAGGCCGCCAGCAGCACGGTGCTGGGGGAGTCGCACGCTCCCTCGACGGTGACCGCGGTGACGGGCTGGTGGCCCTGCAGCTGGTCCAGGACGGCAGCGAGTTGGATGCGCCAGTTGGTCAGGCGGGTCCAGGCGAGGTCCGTGTCGCCCGCCGCATAGGTGCTGCTGATGTTGAACAGCGCCGCCGTCGGGTCCTTCTCGTTGGCCGAGTCGGTGATCCGGCGGTGCGCGATGCTGCCGATCGAGGTCTGCGACGCGGCGTCGGGCACCCCGTGGGGCCACCAGGCGACGATCGGCGCGTCGGGCAGGAGGAGGGCTGAGACGAGCGACTCGTTCTCCTCGGAGAGCTCGCCGTAGCCGCGCAGGACGACGACCTCCGACGCCCCGGCGTCGCCGCCGACCCTGATCTGGGCGTCGAGGCGCGTCGGCTCGTCGGGGGACTCCCCGGCGAGGACGATGATGCGGCAGGGATGCTCCCGGCTCGCCTGGTTGGCGGCGTCGATCGCCTCCTCCTCGTAGCCGGAGCGGGTGATGACCACCAGCGTCAGCACGCGCCCGAGCGCGACGACGCCCCCGCTGTCCCGCAGGGCCATCAGTTCCTTCGACACCTTCGAGGTGGTGGTGTCGGGCAGTTCCACGATCATGGCCTTCTCCAGGTTCGTCCATCGGCTGCGAGCAGCTCGTCGGCGGATGCGGGTCCCCAGCTGCCCGGCACGTAGGCCTCGGGCTGCGCGTCGAGCGAGGCCCAGTACTGCTCGAACGGGTCGAGGATCTTCCAGGACAGCTCCACCTCCTGCTGGCGCGGGAAGAGCGGAGGCTCGCCGAGCAGGACGTCGAGGATGAGGCGCTCGTAGGCCTCGGGGCTCGACTCCGTGAACGAGTGGCCGTAGCCGAAGTCCATGGTGACGTCGCGGACCTCGGTCTGCGTGCCCGGGACCTTCGAACCGAAGCGGATGGTCACGCCCTCGTCCGGCTGTACGCGGATGACGACGGCGTTCTGCCCGAAGTCCTCGTCGTGGTGGTCCTGGAACAGCAGGTTCGGTGCCCGCTTGAACACGACGGCGATCTCCGTGACCCTGCGGCCGAGCCGCTTGCCGGCCCGCAGGTAGAACGGCACCCCGGCCCAGCGGCGTGTGTGGATGTCCAGGCGCAGCGCGGCGAAGCTCTCGGTGGTCGAGTCGGCGGGGATGCCGTCCTCCTCGAGGAACCCGTTCACACGCTCCCCGCCCTGCCAGCCGGCCTCGTACTGGCCGCGGGCCGACCGTCCGGTGAGATCCGAGGGCAGGACGACGGCGGCGAGGACCTTCTCCTTCTCGGCGCGCAGGTGGTCCGCGTCGAAGGAGATCGGCTCCTCCATCGCCGTGAGCGCGAGGAGCTGGAGCAGGTGGTTCTGGATGACGTCGCGGGCCGCCCCGACGCCGTCGTAGTACCCGGCCCGGCTGCCGATCCCGATGTCCTCGGCCATGGTGATCTGCACGTGGTCGACGTAGTTCGCGTTCCACAGCGGCTCGAAGAGCTGGTTCGCGAAGCGCAGCGCGAGGATGTTCTGGACCGTCTCCTTGCCGAGGTAGTGGTCGATCCTGAACACGGAGTCCGGGGGGAACACCTCCTCGACGATGGCGTTCAGCTCGCGGGCGGACTCGAGGTCGTGGCCGAAGGGCTTCTCGATGACCACGCGGCGCCACTGTCCGTCGTCGGGCTGCGCCAGACCGTGCTCCGAGAGCTTCTGGCACACCGTCTCGAACGCGTTCGGGGGGATGGACAGGTAGAAGGCGTGGTTGCCGCGCGTCCCCCGGCTCTGTTCCAGCTCCTCGATGGTCTCCCGGAGGTTCTTGAACGCCTCGTCGTCGTCGAAGTTGCCCTGGACGAAGCGGATGCCCGCGGAGAGCTGCTCCCACACCGTCTCGTTGAACGGTGTCCGGGCGTACTGCGTCACGGACTCCCGCACCTGCTCCACGAACTCGTCGTTGGACCATTCGCGGCGGCCGAAGCCCACCAGGCCGAAGCTCGGCGGCAGGAGCCCCCGGTTGGCGAGGTCGTAGATGGCGGGCATCAGCTTCTTGCGGGCGAGGTCCCCCGTCACCCCGAACAGGACGAGGGACGAGGGACCGGCGATCCGGCTCAGCCGCCGGTCGCGCGGATCCCGCAGGGGGTTGGCGGCTCTCGCCGTGGTGCTGTCAGGCATGCTCACCCGTTCTCGTGGTGACCCTCGCCGGATCCGGTGAGGGTGGAAATGGCGTCCCGGAGCTGTGCGACACCCGCCGTGCGGTCCGTCAGATGGAGGCGGAGCACGGGGCGGCCGTGGTCCGCGAGCACCTGGGCGTCCCCGGCGGCCTGCGCCGTGATGAGCTCCCCGAACGTGAAGGGGCGCTCGGGGATCGCGAGGTCGGCGCCGGCCACGCCGGTCAGCTGCAGGTACACGCCGATCGGCGAACCGCCCTTGTGGTACTGGCCCGTCGAGTGCAGGAAGCGCGGGCCCCAGCCGAAGGTGACCGGCCTGCCCGTGACGGCGGCCAGCGGGGCGCGGACGCCTTCGAGGTCCGCCTGGCCGTGACGGTCCAGGTAGGCCTGCACGGAGAGGTAACCGTTCCCGGGCAGGGTGGCGAGCAGCGCCCGGAGCGCCTCGGCGACCGTTGTCGAGGAGCCGAGGAGCTCGGCGTCCCCCCGGACCTCGACCGCCCCGTCGACGAAGGCGGCCGGGGCCGGCTCCGGCTGGGCGTCCAGCAGGCCGCGCGCGGCCGTCTTGGCGGCCTCGACGTCGGGCTGGTCGAACGGGTTGATGCCCAGCAGACGGCCGGCGACGGCGACCGCGTACTCCCAGACGAACATCTGGCTTCCGAGGGCGCCGCTGACGGTGACGCGCGTGCCCTCGGCGAGCTCGTCGCCGGGGGCCTCGTCGATGGGGGCGAGGACCACGGGGAGGATGTCGTCCGCGACGTCCGCCAGTTCCGGGGCGTCGCCGGCGGCGACGACGGGGAGCAGGCCGGTGCCGAGCTTCCCGGTCGATTCGGCGATGAGCTGTTCGGCCCAGTCGGCGAAACCTGGCAGCCCCGAGCCGGCATCCGCGAAGACGATCTTGTCCCGCAGGGGGAGGGTCCCGCCCAGGACGGCGCCGAGCTGCAGACCCACGTTGTCCTCGACGTCGTCGCCCAGGAACTCCGCGCTGTCCTCCGCGTCGGTGAGCAGCGTCTCGATGTCGGCACCCGCCAGGCCGGACGGCACCAGGCCGAACGCGGTGAGGGCCGAGTAGCGGCCGCCGACCTCCGGGTCGGCGGTGAAGACCTTCCGGTAGCCGGCCTTCCTCGAGGCCTCGTCCAGGGGCGACCCCGGATCGGTGACGATGACGATCCGCGAGGCCGCGTCGATGCCGGCGTCCGTGAACGCCTGCTCGAACACCCGGCGCTGCGAGTCGGTCTCGACCGTGGAGCCGGACTTCGAGGACACGACGATCGCCGTGCGCTGCAGGTCCTCCTCGAGGGCTGCACGCACCTGATCGGGGTCGGTGGCGTCCAGGACCACGAGCGGGACGCCCGCTTCCTTCGTGATGACCTCCGGCGCGAGCGAGGATCCGCCCATGCCGCACAGCACGATCCGGTCGACGCCCTCGGCCGCGAGGTCGGCGCGGAGCGCCGTGATCTCCGGCAGGAGGGCGCGCGAGCCTTCGAACAGGTCGATCCACCCGAGGCGGACCGACGCCTCGGACTCGGCGTCGGTGCCCCACAGCGTCGCGTCCTTCGCCATCAGGCGGGAGGCGAAGCGGTCCTTCACGAGGGCCGGGACGGCGGTCTCCACGGCTGCGAGTGCGGCACCGGTGGCGGTGAGAGCGAAGGAGCCCATGGGGATCAGCCCTCCGCTGCGTCGAGGGCGGCCTGCACGGTCTCGAGGAGCTCGGTCCAGCTGGCCACGAACTTGTCGAGGCCCTCGGTCTCGAGCTGCTCGACGACCTCGTCGTAGGAGATGCCGATCGCGTCGAGCCGGTTCAGGGTCTCGTTGGACTCGTCGTAGGTGCCGGTGACCGTGTCGCCCTCGATGACACCGTGGTCCGCCGTGGCCTCGAGGGTCTTCTCGGGCATCGTGTTGACCACGTGAGGTGCGACGAGGCCGGTGACGTAGAGCGTGTCCGGGAGGTTCGGGTCCTTGACCCCCGTCGAGGCCCAGAGGGGGCGCTGCGCGTTCGCCCCTGCGGCCTCCAGGACCTGCCAGCGCTCCGAGGAGAACTGCTCCTGGAAGATCTGGTAGGCGAGCCGGGCGTTGGCGAGGCCGGCCTTGCCCTTGAGCGCCGTCGCCTCGTCCGTGCCGATCGCCTCGAGGCGGGCGTCGATCTCGGCGTCCACCCGCGAGACGAAGAAGGACGCGACCGAGGTGATCTTCGAGAGATCGTAGCCGTTCTCCCGGGCCTGCTCGAGGCCGACCATGAAGGCGTTGATGACGGCGCGGTAGCGCTCGAGGGAGAAGATCAGGGTGACGTTGACGCTGATGCCGGCGGCCAGGGTCGAGGAGATCGCCTCCAGGCCCTCGACGGTCGCCGGGATCTTGATCAGGACGTTGGTGCGCTGCACCTTGGCGTGGAGCCGCTTCGCCTCGGCCACGGTGCCCGCGGTGTCGCGGGAGAGCCGCGGGTCCACCTCGATGGACACGCGACCGTCGGCACCGTTGGTGCGCTTGGCCTCCGCGGCGAAGATGTCGCAGGCCTGGGCGACGTCGTGGGTGGTGATGTCGAAGACGGCCTGGTCGACGTCGGCTCCGGCTTCGGCGAGGGCGCCCACCTGGGAGGCGTAGGACTCGCCCTTCTTGAGGGCGGCCGCGAAGATGCTCGGGTTGGTGGTGACGCCGACGACGTTGCGGTCCTCGATGAGGTGCTTGAAGGCGCCCGAGTTGATGCGCTCCCGGGAGAGGTCGTCGAGCCAGATGGAGACGCCGGCGGCCGAGAGATCAGCTGTGGGGGTAGTCATGGTGTGTGCTCCTTGTCCGCTGCCGCGGAAGATGTGTGCTGGACGGTTGGAACGGGTGGGGTGGTTACTGCTGGTCGCCGGTCTCGGTGGCGCGGTGGCCCGACGGCAGGGCCGGGGAGCCGTTGGGCGCCAGGGGATCGGCGGCGACAGCCTCCAGGGAGTCCTTCGCCGCCGCCACGACGGCGTCGGCGGTGATGCCGAACTCGCGGTAGAGGGTCTTGTAGTCGGCCGAGGCACCGTAGTGCTCGAGGGACACGATGCGGCCGGCGTCGCCGACGATCCCGTGCCAGCTCTGCGCGACGCCCGCCTCGACGGACACGCGGGCCCGGACGGTGCGGGGCAGGACGCTCTCGCGGTAGCCGGCGTCCTGCGCGTTGAACCATTCGAGGCACGGCATGGAGACGACGCGTGCCGCGATGCCCTGCGCCTCGAGGGCCGTGCGGGCCTCCACGGCGAGCTGGACCTCGGAGCCCGTACCGATGAGGATGACGTCGGGGGAGCCGTTCGTCGCTTCGGCGAGCACGTAGCCGCCCTTCGCGACACCCTCGGCCGAGCCGAACGTCCCGCCCTCGGCGGCGCCCTCGCCCCGCTCGTAGGTGGGGATGTTCTGGCGTGTCAGGACGAGCCCTGCCGGGTTCTCCGTGTTCTCCAGGATGGTGCGCCAGGCGACGGCGACCTCGTTCGCGTCGCCCGGCCGGACGACGTCGAGCCCGGGGATGGCGCGCAGCGAGGAGAGCTGCTCGACGGGCTGGTGCGTGGGGCCGTCCTCGCCCAGGCCGATGGAGTCGTGGGTCCAGACGTAGATCGCCGGGACGCCCATGAGGGCGCCGAGGCGTACGGCGGGACGCTGGTAGTCGCTGAAGATGAGGAAGGTGCCGGAGAAGGCGCGGGTGCTGCTGTGCATCACGATGCCGTTGACGATCGCCGCGGCGGCGTGCTCGCGGATGCCGAAGTGCAGCACGCGGCCGTACTGGTTGCCGGACCAGGACTTGGTCTGGCGACTCTCGGGGATGAACGACGGCGATCCCTCGATCGTGGTGTTGTTCGACTCCGCGAGGTCGGCGCTGCCGCCCCACAGTTCGGGGAGCGCGGGGCCGATCGCGGTGAGGACCTTGCCGGACGCGGCACGGGTGGACATGTCCTTGCCCGCCTCGAACGTCGGCAGGGACGCCTCCCAGCCCTCGGGGAGCGTGCGGGCCTGGATGCGCTCGAGCAGAGCCGTCTCCTCGGGGTGCGCGGCCGTCCAGGCGTCGAAGCCCTCCTGCCAGGCGCTGTGCGCCTCGGAGCCGCGACGGACGACGCCGCGGGCGTGCTCGAGGACCTCGGGGTCGACGTCGAAGTGCTTCTCCGGGTCGAAGCCGAGGGCCTCCTTGAGGGCTGCGACCTCGTCCTTGCCGAGGGCCGAGCCGTGGATCTTGCCGGTGTTCTGCTTGTTCGGCGCCGGGTACCCGATGATGGTCCGCAGCGACACGATGCTCGGCCGGGAGGTCTCGTTCTTCGCCGCGACGAGCGCGGAGTACAGCTCCGCGACGTCCTCCACGTAGGCGCCGGTCTTCGTCCAGTCCACGCGCTGCGTGTGCCAGCCGTAGGCCTCGTAGCGCTTCAGGACGTCCTCGGTGAAGGAGATGTCGGTGTCGTCCTCGATGGAGATGTGGTTCTCGTCGTAGAGCACCACGAGGTTGCCGAGCTGCTGGTGGCCGGCGAGCGAGGACGCCTCGGACGTCACGCCCTCCTGCAGGTCGCCGTCGGAGGCGATGACCCAGATGGTGTGGTCGAAGGGGCTGGTGCCCGCGGGGGCGTCGGCGTCGAACATGCCGCGCTGGCGGCGCTGGCCGTAGGCGAAGCCGACGGACGTCGCAAGACCCTGGCCGAGCGGACCGGTGGTGATCTCCACGCCCTTGGTGTGGCGGTACTCGGGGTGGCCCGGGGTGAGGGAGCCCCACGTGCGCAGGGCCTTCAGGTCATCGAGCTCGAGGCCGTAGCCCGACAGGAAGAGCTGGATGTAGAGGGTGAGCGAGGTGTGGCCGGGGGAGAGGACGAAACGGTCGCGTCCCGTCCACTCGGGGTCCGAGGGATCGTGCCGCATGAGCTTCTGGAACAGGAGGTAGGCCGCCGGCGCGAGGCTCATGGCCGTTCCCGGGTGTCCGTTGCCCACCTTCTCGACGGCGTCCGCCGCCAGGATGCGGACCGTGTCGACCGCTTTCTGGTCGAGTTCGGTCCAGGTCAGTTCCTGCTCTTGCGTCTGCGGCACGTTTCCGGGCCCCTCTCAGTCCGGAACGGCCGGCGACGGGGACGTGCCTTCAGGCACGCCGTCGGGCTGGCCGTTCACCATTGAATGCTGCGATTGTCGAGCCCGTCGGGACAGCACTGCGCCGGGACCGCTTGTTCCGGGCACACTTCCGCAGCGGGCTTTCCAACCCACACTATCCCGTCCGGCCCGTCACGGGACGTGGGTGTCGAACAAAGTCGTCCAGCACGATCCGCGGTGGCGCGGAGGGCCTGATGGACGGGATCCCGCCGCCGATTTCTACAGGGCGTAAAAGGGTATGATGGACCTTGTCTTTTACCCCGGAAAAACGAAAGTGTTGCCTTGTGAACACCCAGCAGGCTCCTGCTCCGGCACGTTCCCCGCAGGCCCGTCAGGGTTTCGGTCGCAAAGCGAAGGCCTATCTGGCGCTGACGAAGCCTCGCGTGATCGAACTTCTCCTGGTGACCACCCTTCCCACCATGATCTTCGCGCAGGGCGGGTTCCCGCCGGTCGGCCTGATCCTGGCGACCATGATCGGCGGCGCCCTCGCGGCAGGGAGCGCCGGGGCGTTCAACTGCTACATCGACCGCGACATCGACAAGCTGATGCACCGCACGGAGAACCGACCCCTGGTCACCGGTGAGGTCACGCCGCGGGAGGCGCTCGTCTTCTCCTGGATCCTCGGCGTCGTCGCGATCGCCGTGCTCTGGTTCGGGGCCAACCCGCTCGCCGGCATGCTGGGCGTCGCGGCGATCTTCCTCTACGTGGTGGTCTACACGCTCGTCCTCAAGCGGCGCACGTCGCAGAACATCGTCTGGGGCGGAGCAGCGGGCTGCATGCCCGTCCTCATCGCCTGGGCCGCGGTCACCAACGCCGTCGAGTGGCCCGCCGTCGTGCTGTTCCTCATCATCTTTTTGTGGACGCCCCCGCACTACTGGCCCCTGTCCATGAAGTACAGCGACGACTACAACGCCGCCAACGTGCCGATGCTCGGGGCGATCGCCGGGGCCCGCGCGGTCTCCGTCCAGGTGGTCCTGTACGCCTGGGCCATGGCGGCCTGTTCGCTCCTGCTGGTCCCGGCCGGCGCAGGCTGGGTCTACACGGTCGCCGCGGTGGCGGGCGGCGCCTGGTTCATCCGGGAAGCCCACCGGCTGCACTCGCTCGCCCACCGCGGAGAGCTGCACCCGAAGGCCGCGATGAAGGTCTTCCACGGCTCGATCAGTTACCTCACGGTCCTCTTCCTCGCCCTCGCCATCGACCCCTTCGTCGGCCCGGCAGTCCTCGCCTGAGGCGGCACCGCCGACTCCCGGGTGCCGGTCACGGGGACCGGATCCCGGGGGTGCCGGCACGGATCGGCACTGCCGGCCCTAGGCTTGCACCCATGGACTTCACAGGCCTGATCGCCTACCCCCTCACCCCGTTCCTGCCGGACGGCTCCGTCTCCTACACGGACCTCCGCATCCTCGTCGACGGACTCTCCTCCTCCAGCGTCGACGCCCTCACAGTGCTCGGCTCCTCCGGGAGCTTCGCCTACCTCGACCGCGGCGAACGGGCCCGGGTGGCGCGCACCGCCATCGAGACCGTGGACGGCAGGCTCCCCGTGGCCGTGGGCATCAGCTCGGTCGGCACGCGCGAGGTGCTCGAGGCCGCGACGGACGCGCAGGCCGCCGGAGCGGCCGGCCTGGTGCTCTCACCGGTCTCCTACGTACCGCTCACCGACGACGAGGTCCTGGCGCAGGTCCGCGCGGTGGACGACGCGACGGATCTGCCGATCTGCCTCTACAACAACCCGGGCACCACGCAGTTCGACTACTCGCTGCAGGTGGTCGCCGAGCTGTCGTCGCTGCCGGACGTCGTCGCGTTCAAGGACACCGCCGCGGACGCCGGGACCTTCAATGCCCGGCACTCCGCACTGTCCCGGCTCGTCACGGCACCGTTCAGCCACGGCGTGAGCGGGGACCTCCTGATGATGACCGGCGAGGTGTCGGCCGATGCCTGGCACAGCGGGCCGGCGGCGCTGCTGCCGAACTACTACGCCCGCCTCCGGGCGGCCGTCGTCGCCGGTGACCGGGCGGAGACCGAGCGTGTCCGGCGCGTCCTCGCACCCCTCGTGGACCACGTCGCGGGACTGCGCAGGATCAGCGGCCTGCACCTCCTGGCCCGCGCCTGCGGCATCGCCGCGGGGGATCCCCGCCCGCCCCTGCTGCCGAGCCCGGGCTCCGAGCTGCGCGAACTGGGACGGCTCCTCGACGTCCTCGAGGCGGAGTTCGACGACGACTGACCCGGACGTGGGGTGCGGCGCTTCCGCTAGGAGACGGCCTGCGGCACCTTGGTCGCGGCCGCCGTGCCCGGCAGGGTCCGGGTCGTGGTCCCGGTGTACTGCGCGTGGACGGCCGCGGACATGAGCAGCGACGCGCCGAGCATGTGCAGCGCCACGAGGGCGATGGGCAGGTGCAGGAAGTGCTGGACGTACCCGATGGCGCCCTGCACCAGCACCACCGCGGCGAGCAGCACCACCGCCCTGCGCAGCTTCGCGTGGACGCCGGCCCGGTAGGCGACGACGACGGCGAGGGCCACCGTGGCGACCAGCAGGTACACCGGGAGGGCGTGCAGGCGCGTCATCAGGTCGGAGTCGAGGCCGTTGCGGGCGGCACCGTGGTCGCCGGCGTGCGGGCCGGATCCCGTCACGACGACGCCGAGCAGGATCGTGATCGACGTCAGCACGGTCGAGGTCAGGAGCAGCTGGCGCAGCAGCGGCGGCGCGGCGGGCGGGCGCCCGGTCCGATACTGCTCGGTGTCGATCCGCGCACGGTTGACGAGCACCGTCGCGACGGCCACGAGGATCATGGAGACCACGAAGTGGAGGCCCACCACCCAGGGGTTCAGGTCCGTCCACACCGTGATGCCGCCGATGACCGCCTGCGCGGGGATGCCGAGGAAGAGGCCGATCGACAGGCGGAACAGGTCCTTGCGCTGCCGCCGCATGCCGAGCACGGAGACGATCATGGCCACGGCGATGACGACGAGCACGAAGGTCAGGAGCCTGTTGCCGAACTCGATGACGCCGTGGAAGCCCATCTCCGGCGTGGTGACGATCGAGTCGGCCGTGCAGCGCGGCCACTCCGGGCAGCCGAGTCCGGACGCGGTGAGGCGTACGGCCCCGCCGGTCACGACGATCGCGATCTGCGAGACGAGGGAGGCGACGGCCAGCCGTCGCACCACAGGGGTGGTGGTGCGTGGGAGGGCGCCCGTGAGGCGGGAGAGCGCGGGGAGAGTCATGCTGTCAGCTCCATTTGAACCAGCGGATGGCCGCCAGGCTAGCGAGGGCGGCCCAGGCCAGGAGCACGAGGCACGCGATGGGATCGAACACGCCGTCCACCAGGGCGCTCCGGAGGCCGTCGCCCAGGGCGGCGGAGGGGAGCACCGAGATGAACGGTTCGGCAGCGTCGGGCAGGCTGGCCGCCGGGATGATCACGCCGCCCGCCGCCGCGAGCAGGATCCACACGAGGTTGGTGACCGCGAGCGTCGCCTCGGGGCGGAGCGTTCCGGCGACGAGGAGCCCGAGCGCGGTGAAGGCTGCCGAACCGAGGAGCAGCAGCAGGGCCGCGGGCAGGATCCCCGCCGGCTCCGGCGTCCAGCCCATCAGGGCTGCGGCACCGCCGATCACGACGAGCTGCACGGCGAGGACGACGGCGACCGCGACGGCCTTGCCGAGGATCAGCCCCGACCGGCCGAGCGGCGTCGTGGACAGGAAGCGCAGGACGCCGTAGCGGCGGTCGAATCCCGTGGCGATGCCCTGGCCCGTGAAGGCCGTGGACATCGTGCAGAGGGCGAGGACGCCCGGAGCGGCGACGTCGATCCGGTCCGCCCCGTAGGCGTCCAGCAGCGGCGTGATGACCAGCGCCGCGAGCGCCAGGAGCGGCAGCACGATCGCGAGGACCAGCTGCTCCCCGTTGCGGAGCATCGCCAGGGCCTCGTACGCGCCATGGCGCAGGACCCGGGTGGGCAGCGGGGCCGCGGCCCCGCGGGCCGCCGGGGTGCCGGCGGGGACCGGTGCGGAGAGGGTCATCGGATGCTCCGTCCGGAGATGTCGAGGAAGACGTCCTCGAGCGAGCGCGGTGCCATGGAGATGCCCGTGGGCATCACGCCGCAGGCGACCCACCACCCCGCCAGGCGGGCGACGTCGTCGGCCGTGAGCGGTCCGCGGAGGACGTACTGTCCCGGCTCCGTCTCACGCTGGAGCAGATGGGGGAGGAGATCGGGCGGGAACGACAGCCCGGGCACGGTCTCGAAGCGCAACTCGCGCGCGCCGTCGGCGTCGGCCGTGAGCTCGGCGACCGTGCCCTCGGCGACGGTGCGGCCGCCCTCGAGGATGTAGACGTAGTCGGCGAGTCTCTGCGCGTCGTCGAGCAGGTGTGTGGTGAGGATGACGGCCAGGCCGTCGGCACGGAGTTCCCTGATGAGATCGAACACGATGGTGCGGGACTGCGGGTCGAGGCCGGCGCTCGGTTCGTCGAGGAAGACCACTTCGGGGCGTCCCACGAGGGCGCAGGCGAGGGCGAGGCGCTGCTTCTGCCCGCCGGAGAGGCGCCGGATGGAGACGGCCCCGAACTCGTCGAGGCCCAGGCGCTCCGCCAGGGCGTCGACGGGCAGGGGATCGGCGTACATGGACGCGACGTGGCGCAGGAGGGCCAGCGGGCGCACCGACGGCGGGAGTCCGCCGTCCTGCAGCATCACCCCGACGCGCGCCCGCAGGTGCGGCGTGGCCCGGGAGGGATCGGCGCCGAGCAGGCTGACCCGGCCGCCGTCGGCGCGCTGCAGGCCCTGCGCGCATTCGAGGGTCGTCGTCTTGCCGGCGCCGTTGGCTCCCAGCAGGACGGTCACGGCGCCGTGCTCGGCCCGCAGACTCACGCCGTCGAGCACGCGGACCATCCGGCCGTCGAGGGCCCCGACCGGGCCGAAGTCCTTGACGAGACCATCGATCTCGAGGGCGGGGGAAGATGTCGGCACCCGATTATTCTACGGCAGGTAGTAGGCGGGACGGCGGGCCCGATGGGTAGCCTCGCCTAAGTGGTGGGGCGGAATACATTAGGTCATGCTTGTGTTGTGTATTTTGTCGCCGACGGAGGGAATGGACCGTGACCGCATCGCCCCGCGCCGCCGTTCCGGCGGCCGTCCCTCCTGACGTCCCCACGTCGGCGCGCACCGCCCAGATCGTCTCGCCGGACACCGACGAGCGTACGCGCGACCGGGTCCTGTCGGCCGTCCTCGAACGCGGCCCTGTCAGCGCGGCCGAGCTCGGCGACCGCCTCGGGTTCACGCCCGCCGCCATGCGGCGCCACCTCGACGCCCTCTCCTCCGACGGCCTCATCGAGGTCAAGCGCGTGCGTGGATCGACCACGGGCGCGGGACGCCCGGCCCGGCGCTATGTCCTCAGCCGGCGCGGCCAGGCCAAGATGGGCAACGACTACCTCGACATCGCCGTCGCTGCACTGGCGCAGCTCGGGGAGGCGGCGGGCCCGGAAGCCATCGAGGAGTTCGCCCGCACGCGGTTCGCCGGCATGGAGGAGCGCTACCGGCCGATCGTCGAGGCCGCGGGCCCCGACCTCGCCGCGCGGGCCCACGCCCTCGCCGGCGCCCTGACCACCGACGGCTTCGTCGGGTCCACCAAGACGGTGGGCCTGCCGCCGGCGGGCGCACCGCGGACCGTCCCGGCGGCGACCCGCCCCGTGATGCTCAGCGTGCAGCTCTGCCAGGGGCACTGCCCCATCCAGGGACTGGCCTCGGCCTTCCCGGCGTTCTGCGACCAGGAGACCGGCGTCTTCGCCCGCCTGCTCGGCGTCGACGTCCGGCGGCTCTCCACCCTGGCCGGCGGCGGGCACGTCTGCACCACCCACATTCCCCTGGGACGCACGACGGCGGCCCCGGCCGTGCCGGTCGGCCCGGACGCCCCCGGACCCGCGGAGGCGGATCCGGGGACCGCCCAGCCCAGCAACCCAGCAACGTTATCCATCCATCAGCAAGGAAGGCCGTGATGACGGATCAAGTAGACCGCAAGCCAGCTGCATCGGCAGTGCCGGAGTCGGTGATCAGCGACATCCTCGAGAAGAACCCGGAGCTCGAGGGCATCGGGACCTACCAGTACGGCTGGGCGGACAAGAACGAGGCGAGCGACAACGCGCGCCGCGGCCTCAGCGAGGAAGTCGTCCGTGACATCTCCGCGAAGAAGAACGAGCCACAATGGATGCTCGATCTCCGCCTCAAGGGCCTCAAGTACTTCGACCGCAAGCCCATGCCCGCCTGGGGCGCGGACCTCTCCGGCATCGACTTCGACAACATCAAGTACTTCGTGCGTTCCACCGAGAAGCAGGCGAACACGTGGGAGGACCTCCCCGAGGACATCCGCAACACGTACGAGAAGCTCGGCATCCCCGAAGCCGAGCGTGCGCGCCTGGTCTCCGGTGTCGCCGCCCAGTACGAGTCCGAGGTGGTCTACCACCAGCTGCGCGAGGACCTCGAGCGCCAGGGCGTCCTGTTCCTCGACACCGACACCGCGCTGCGGGAGCACCCCGAGATCTTCAGGGAGTACTTCGGCACGATCATCCCCGTGGGGGACAACAAGTTCGCGTCGCTGAACACGGCCGTCTGGTCGGGCGGTTCGTTCGTGTACGTGCCCAAGGGCGTCCACGTGGAGATCCCCCTGCAGGCCTACTTCCGCATCAACACGGAGAACATGGGCCAGTTCGAGCGGACGCTGATCATCGCGGACGAGGACTCCTACGTGCACTACATCGAGGGCTGCACCGCCCCGATCTACACCTCCGACTCCCTGCACTCGGCCGTCGTCGAGATCGTGGTCAAGAAGGGCGCCCGCGTCCGCTACACCACCATCCAGAACTGGTCGAACAACGTGTACAACCTGGTGACCAAGCGCGCCATCGCCCACGAGGGCGCCACCATGGAGTGGATCGACGGCAACATCGGTTCCAAGGTCACCATGAAGTACCCCGCCGTGTACCTCGTCGGAGAGCACGCCAAGGGGGAGACCCTCTCCATCGCCTTCGCCGGCGAGGGACAGCACCAGGACACCGGGTCGAAGATGGTCCACATCGCGCCCAACACCAAGTCCTCGATCATCTCGAAGTCCGTGGCCCGCGGCGGTGGTCGTGCCGCCTACCGGGGGCTCGTCCAGGTCCGCGAGGGCGCCAAGCACTCGGCCAACACGGTCCGCTGTGACGCGCTGCTCGTCGACACCATCTCGCGCTCGGACACCTACCCGTACGTGGACATCCGCGAGGACGACGTCACCATGGGCCATGAGGCCACCGTGTCGCGCGTCAGCGAGGAGCAGCTGTTCTACCTCATGTCCCGCGGGCTCCCCGAGGACGAGGCCATGGCCATGATCGTGCGCGGCTTCATCGAGCCGATCGCCCGGGAACTGCCCATGGAGTACGCGCTCGAACTGAACCGGCTGATCGAACTGCAGATGGAAGGGGCCGTGGGCTAGGAATGGCTGACACCACCCAGATTTCACCCGACACCACGTCCGAGGGAGAGCGGACCGAACTCGGACGGTCTGCCGACAAGGCACGCATAGGTGCTCCCTCCGGCACTGTGGACACCCGCGCCGTCATCGACGGCTTCACCGAGGAGGGCGAGAGCCTGCCCGGGGGCGACGACGGGGTCGAGCAGCTCGGCTTCAAGAAGCACAGCCACGGTAACGCGCCCGTGATCCCGGAGGCATCCCGCGGCGAGCGCCGCCGGTCCTTCGACCTCGCCGACTTCCCCGCCCTGACGGGCCTCGAGGAGGACTGGCGGTTCACACCGCTCCAGCGTCTGCGGGGCCTCCACACGGACGCCCTGACCGGCGCGGCCCCGGCCGTCGCCGTCACCGGTGCCGGCAACGTCACCGTGGAGACGGTGTCCCGCGATGACGCCCGCCTCGGCTCGACCGCCACGCCGGAGGACCGCGTCTCGGCCGCCGCCTGGAACTCCTTCACCGAAGCCACGGTCATCACCATCCCCCGGGAGACGGTGGCCGACGGCGAGGTGATGGTCGGCGTGACCGGGACCTCGCCCGCCGCCGCCGCGCAGCACGTCCTCATCCGTGCCGAGGCCTTCTCCAAGGCCGTCGTGGTCCTGGACCACACCGGGTCGGTGACGCTCGCCCAGAACGTCGAGATCATGGTGGGCGACGGCGCGGAACTCACGGTCGTCAGCGTCCAGGAATGGGACGACGACGCCGTGCACGTGTCCTCGCAGCAGGCGAAGGTGGGACGCGACGCACGCTACAAGCACGTCGTCGTCAGCCTCGGCGGCGACCTCGTGCGCCTCACGCCGTCGTCGATCTTCACCGCGCCCGGCGCCGAGGTCGAGATGTACGGCCTGTACTTCGCCGACGCCGGCCAGCACCTCGAGCAGCGGCTCCTGGTGGACCACGCCGTCCCGAACTGCAAGTCCCGCGTGACCTACAAGGGCGCCCTGCAGGGCCAGGACGCGCACACCGTCTGGGTCGGGGACGTCCTCATCCGCAAGGCGGCCGAGGGCACGGACACCTACGAGACCAACCGCAACCTGATCCTCACGGACGGCGCGCGCTCGGACTCGGTCCCCAACCTCGAGATCGAGACGGGCCTCATCGAGGGTGCCGGCCACGCCAGTGCCACGGGCCGGTTCGACGACGAGCACCTCTTCTACCTGATGGCGCGCGGCATCCCCGAGAAGGCCGCCCGCCGCCTCGTGGTGCGCGGCTTCCTCACCGAGGTCATCCAGCAGATCAAGGTCCCCGCGCTCGAGGAGCGGCTTTCCGAGTCGGTCGAACGCGAACTCGCTGCAGGCAACCTCTGATGGCCGAGGCACCCCGCGGTGAACTGATCTGCAGCGTCGACGACATCCAGGTCAAGCAGGCGCTGCGCGTCCTCATCGACGACTACCCCGTCGTCATCGTCCGCGACTCCGACGGCGAGATCCACGCCCTGGGCGACACCTGCTCGCACGCGGACATCTCGCTGTCCGAGGGCGACGTCGAGGGGTGCGCCATCGAGTGCTGGGGCCACGGCTCCCAGTTCGACCTCCGCAGCGGTGCCCCGCTGCAACTCCCGGCGTACGAGCCCGTCCCGGTCTTCGCGCTGGAGATCCATGACGGCGACGTCTACGTCGACGTCACGACGGTCACCAACGGAGCAGCCGCACCCCAGTTCGGCTAGCGGCCGCCGCACCTCCCACCTACTTCCTGCACACCTCCTGGACAGCCAGGCGAAGGAGAAAGAACACGATGTCCACACTTGAAATCAAGGACCTGCACGTCAGCATCGACACCGAGCAGGGCAACGTCCCGATCCTCAACGGCGTCACGCTGACCATCAACACCGGTGAGACCCACGCGATCATGGGCCCCAACGGCTCCGGCAAGTCGACCCTCGCGTCGACCATCGCCGGCCACCCCCGCTACAAGGTCGACAGCGGCACGATCACCCTCGACGGTGAGGACGTCCTGTCGATGAGCGTCGACGAGCGGGCCCGGGCCGGGCTGTTCCTCGCCATGCAGTACCCGGTCGAGGTGCCCGGTGTCACGATGACGAACTTCCTGCGGACCGCCAAGACGGCCCTCGACGGCGAAGCACCGAGCCTGCGCCACTGGACCAAGGACGTCAAGACCGCCATGGCGCAGCTGCGCATCGACGCGGACTTCGCCCAGCGCAACGTCAACGAGGGCTTCTCCGGTGGCGAGAAGAAGCGCGTGGAGATCCTCCAGCTCGAACTCTTCCGCCCCAAGTTCGCGATCCTCGACGAGACCGATTCCGGCCTCGACGTCGACGCCCTGAAGGTCGTCTCCGAGGGCGTCAACCGCGAGCACGCCAAGGGGGAGATGGGTACGCTGCTCATCACCCACTACACGCGGATCCTGCGCTACATCAAGCCGGACTTTGTGCACGTGTTCGTCGCCGGCCGGATCGCCGAACAGGGCGGGCCGGAACTCGCGGACCGCCTCGAGGACGAGGGCTACGATCGATTCACGGCCCAGGTCGAGGCCTAGGACCACAGCATGACCCGGCGCGTCCTGCGCGCCGACCGCAGAACACCAGCCCGAGAGGAAGAGTTCGATGAGTGATGTGCAGCAGGCGCAGACCGCGCTGGATGACATCGAGGAAGCGCTGCGGGACGTGATCGACCCGGAGCTCGGCGTGAACATCGTCGACCTCGGTCTCCTGTACGGCCTGAAGTACGCGGAGGACGGCGCCCTCCTGATCGACATGACGCTCACCACGGCGGCCTGCCCGCTGACCGACGTGCTCGAGGAGCAGGTCGGCCAGGCGCTCGACGGCGTCGTGGACGAGTGGCGCCTGAACTGGGTGTGGATGCCGCCATGGGGTCCCGAGAAGATCACCGAGGACGGCCGCGACCAGATGCGGGCCCTCGGCTTCAATATCTGAGCGGTTCGACGGCAGCACGGGAGGGCGGTTCCAGCATTGGCTGGGACCGCCCTCCCGTCGTCCGTCGGGGTGCTTCGCCCTGGTGCGCGGGGTCGTGCACCGCGGAGGCAGGTCCTGACCCGCCTCCCACCGAGGCAGCGGCCGCCGTCCGGTGGAGACTACATTCCCGGCGCGGGCGCGGGATCCTCGGCGGCCGGGTCGTCGTCGTCTCCATTGTCGTCGTCTCCGGCGTCGTGGTCCCCGAGGCCCCGTGCCGCGAGCGCCTCGCCCGTCCTGTGCGCGTACGCGACCGCGCCGATCACGAGGGGAGTCACCGCGACCCGCGGGTTGCGTTCGAGGCCGCGCGCCTTCGCCGCCTCGCGGACATCGACGAACAGCCCGGCCAGGTAGGGGATGCTGCGCAGCATGACGGACAGCGCGAGGGCGAAGCGCTCCGGCTGCGCGCCGACGACGCGGAAGGGGCGGGCCAGCCGGGCCGCGCCGTCGAGGATGTCCTGCGTGGGCGTCGTGAGGGTCAGGGCCCGCGCCGCGAGGAGGCAGGCGACGATCCCGCCCACCACGCCGAACGCGGCGGTCCACCCCTGCAGCCACCCCTGGTAGAGCGCGAGGACGACGAGGACCGGCGCCGCCGGCAGGAGCATCCTCAGGATCCGCACGGGGGACAGGCGTGCCCCGACCACCAGGGCGCCGACGGTCAGGACCAGCGCGACGGCGGTGACGAACGGCGAACGCCAGGCCAGGACGATGCCCGCACAGCCGAGGGACGCCGCGGCCTTGACGGGGAGCGGCGTGCGGTACAGGAAGCCACGGCCGGGCTCGTAGAGGCCGATCGTGCTGCCGAAACCCCTCACGCGCCGCGCACCGGCCGTCCGACCAGGGAGCGGTAGTACGCCACGGCCTCGGCAGGCACGCCGTCGAAGACGACGGCACCGCCGTCGACGACGAGGGTCCTCTCGGCCTCCAGGGCGAAGTCGAGGTTGTGGGTGGTGAAGACGACCTGCTGCTCCAGCCCGGCGATGATGTCCCGGACGAGGGCGTCGTTGCGCAGGTCCAGGAGCGTGGTCGGTTCGTCGGCCACGAGGATCCGCGGCTCCACGGCGAGCACGACGGCGAGCGCCAGGATCTGCCGTTCGCCGCCGGAGAGGTCGTAGATGCTGCGGTCGGCGAGGTGGTCCACGCCGAAGCGCCGCAGGACGTCCTCGGCCTGCCGGCGGCGCTCGGCCGAGGGGAGCTTCCGGGCACGCAGGGACAGCTCCACGTCCTCGCGGCCCGTGGGCATGACGAGCTGCGAGAGGGGATCGGTGAAGACGAAGCCGACGGTCCGGCGGACCGCGCGGCCCTCCGTCCGGGTGTCCCGGCCGAGGACGCCGACCGAACCGCTCGACGGGACGAGCAGGCCGTTGATGAGCCGCAGCAGGGTCGACTTGCCGGATCCGTTGGCGCCGATTACCGAGACCCGCCGCTCGCGCAGCGTCAGGCTCGCCTCGAGAATGGTCCGTCCGCCGTCCACGCGCACCTGCGCCCCCGCGAACTCAATCACGGGGTGCGCGCCCGGCGAGGAGCCGGGGGAAGGCGCGGTGCACCGACACGGCGATGACCGCGGCCAGGATGTTCTTGAGCACATCGCCCGGCAGGTAGGCGGCGTCGACGATCACGGCATCCCGCAGGGGCAGCCCCGCGTTGACCACGAGTCCCGCGATACCGAGCGGGTGGATGGTCACCAGGCTCGCGGCGAGGCACGCCAGGAAGAGGAGGGGTGCCCGGAACCGCTGCCGGCGCAGGACGACGACGGCGAGGAGACCCGCGACGAGAGCCGCGAGGGGGAAGGCCACGAGGTACCCCGCGGACGGGCCGGCCAGGACGCCGAAGCCTCCGCTGAACCCGCTGAAGACCGGCAGGCCGATCAGCCCGGCCACCAGGTAGAGCAGGACGGCGGCCGTTCCACGTGCCGGCCCGAGGACGATCCCTGCGAGCATGACGCCGAGGGTCTGGAGCGTGATGGGAACCCCGAGCGGCCCCACCGGGATACCGGGTAGGATTGCGAGGGCGGCAATGAGGGCGGCGAAGACCGCGACCAGCGAGAGATCGGTGGCATCCCACCGTCGCCCGGACCGTCGTCCGGGTGATGGACTGCTCCGGACCGGCTCGGCGGCGGTCTTCTCGGCTGGCTGCATGGCACACGCTCCTTCAGCGGACCGGAGTCGCACCGGCTGATCCGGTGATTTGTCGACTTCCTCCAGCCGTCACTGCTTCTGTACCGAGACTAGCGCCGGTCATCAGGGGATCCCTTGTGGGATTCCTACAACAAACGCCGTCTCCGGCACCATTGAAAGGCCTCACCGTGATTAGCGTATCCAAGCTGGAGCTGCGGGCGGGTGCCCGCCTGCTCATGGACGATGTCTCCTTCCGCGTGGACAAGGGCGACAAGATCGGCTTCGTCGGGCGCAACGGCGCCGGCAAGACGACCCTCACGAAGGTCCTGGCGGGCGAAGCACTCCCCGCCGGCGGCACGGTGACCCGTTCCGGCGAGATCGGCTACCTGCCCCAGGACCCGAGGACGCCGAACATGGAGCAGCTCGCGCGCGACCGCATCCTCTCGGCCCGCAACCTCGACGAGGTCGTCGGTGAGCTGCGCCAGGCGCACGAGGACATGGCCAGCGACAAGACGTCGGTGCGCAACAAGGCGATGGCGCGCTACGACCGCATCGAGTCCGCCTTCCTCGCGGGTGGCGGGTACGCAGCGGAGGCCGAGGCGGCGTCCATCTCGTCGAACCTGTCACTGCCCGAGCGGATCCTCAACCAGCCCCTCAAGACGCTCTCCGGCGGCCAGCGCCGGCGCGTCGAGCTCGCCCGCATCCTCTTCTCAGGTGCCGAGACCATGCTCCTCGACGAGCCCACCAACCACCTCGACGCCGACTCCATCGCCTGGCTCCGGGAGTTCCTGAAGAACCACCAGGGCGGCCTGATCGTCATCAGCCACGATGTCGAACTGCTCGAGGCGACCGTGAACAAGGTGTTCCAGCTGGACGCCAACCGGGCGACCATCGACATCTACAACATGGGCTGGAAGCGCTACCAGCTGCAGCGGGAGACCGACGAGCGCGCCCGGAAGCGCGAGCGCGCCAACGCCGAGAAGAAGGCGCACGTCCTTATGGACCAGGCCAACAAGATGCGGGCGAAGGCCTCGAAGGCCGTCGCCGCCCAGAACATGGCCAAACGCGCCGAACGGCTGCTCGGCAACCTCGACGCGGTCCGCACCTCGGACCGCGTGGCCGCGCTGCGCTTCCCCGACCCGTCCCCCTGCGGCAAGACGCCGATGACGGCGGAGGGTTTGAGCAAGTCCTACGGTTCGCTCGAGATCTTCACGGACGTGGACCTCGCGATCGACCGTGGCTCCAAGGTGGTGATCCTCGGGCTCAACGGTGCGGGGAAGACGACTCTCCTGCGGATGCTCGCCGGCGTCGACACCCCGGACACGGGCAAGGTCATCGCGGGCCACGGGCTCAAGGTCGGGTACTACGCGCAGGAGCACGAGACGCTGGATACGCAGCGCACCGTGCTCGAGAACATGAAGTCCTCGGCCCCGGACATGCAGGACGCCGAGGTGCGCGGCATCCTCGGGTCCTTCCTGTTCTCCGGGGACGACGTCGACAAGCCCGCGGGCGTGCTCTCGGGCGGCGAGAAGACCCGCCTCGCCCTGGCGACGATCGTGGCGTCCTCGGCGAACGTGCTCCTCCTGGACGAACCGACGAACAACCTCGACCCCGCAAGCCGCGCCGAGATCCTCGGGGCCCTCAAGAACTACAGCGGTGCCGTGGTCATG
Organism: Arthrobacter sp. TJ-263; assembly: GCF_058269155.1. Lineage (NCBI taxonomy): Bacteria > Bacillati > Actinomycetota > Actinomycetes > Micrococcales > Micrococcaceae > Arthrobacter > Arthrobacter sp. TJ-263. The sequence continues at coordinate 400,635 of NZ_JBZCNE010000001.1, forward strand.
GTCAGCCACGACGAGGGCGCCGTCGACGCGCTCGACCCCGAGCGGGTCGTCCTGCTGCCGGACGGCGTCGAGGACCTCTGGAACGACGACTACCTGGAGCTCGTCACCCTCGCCTAGCCGTACCGGGACCAGCAACGTCCTCGCTGCGCACCCCGCGAGCGGCGGCCTCCCGCGAGCGGCGGTCTCCGGCCGGGCGGTGACGTCCCGCGCCCGTATCCCGGCACGGTCCGCGGCGCCCCTCCCGCCCGCCGTCGCGCCCGGGCGACCCCCGTCGGATGTGTCCTGACCGGCCCGGCCGGTGTCACGCCCGAGGGTCGGCGGGCCCCACCCGATCCTCGGGCGGGGGTCCCTTCGGACGTCCGCGAGCCACGTCTCGGGTGGGTCGGCCCATGCCTCGGAAACGCCCTCCCTCCGTGCAGCCGGGGGCAGTCGCCGCGCCCCTCCGCCGCGCCACGCCACGTCCCGCCCTCGAATTCGGCGACGCCTCGAGTCGCTGCCACCGCCCTCCGGGGGTCACAGCTACGGCCCGCGCGCGGCATTTCCCATAGGTACTCTCAGAAACCTTTTCGAGTATCGGCTACTCGTGTTTGGCCTTAAGGGGATACGTAACTTGGTCGTACCACCGGGCTGTGCAGCAGCTTTCCAAGGTCCAACTCTGAGGAGACTCTTCATGATCCCCCTCGATCGCAATGAAAACTCCGGGACGAACTCGGCGGGAGGCGCTGACACCGCCTACCTGCGCCGTCGTCCTGCGGTTTCGGAAAGCGGAGTGCCGTTCGCGCTCCCCACCCGCCAGCCGCCGGGAACCGTCGCTCCCTTCGCCGGCAGGACCGGCGCGCCGGGCCCGAGCGCTGCAAGGATGCACATGCTCGCAGCAGGGGAGGAAGACCGATGACAAGTGTCGCCAGCATAGGCGTGGCCGCACCCGGGACTTTCGGCCGGGACGGTGCGATGTTCGAGGGCCTGCTCGACTTCGTCGCGCAGTTGAGCCTCGTGTTGTGGACCGTCGTGGTCGTCACCGTGCTCATCCGTTTCGTCGGGATCCGCATCTACCGTCGTCGATACCGTCTGGCCGGTGCCGCGCCGGTGGACTCCGTCGCGGCGGAGCCCGCCGCGTCGCACCCCACGGCCGAGATCGACGCGATCCGGCCGACCGCCGGGCAGCAGGCCCAGACCGCACCGGTCGCCCACGGCCCGCTCACCGCGACCACCGCCGCGAAGGACGCAGCGCTCGTGCCGGCGGAGCCCGTCGAGAGCGGGCTGGTCGACGTCTCCTCGACCGGGGCGTTCACGGATGCCGTCGAGGTGGTCCTGCTGCCGGACAGCGTGCCGTCCAGGGTCACCCCGTCCGTCCAGATGCCACTCCACCCGCCCCGTAGCCGACACCCTGAACCGCGTTCCCCCGCGCTCGCGACCCACTCCGTCGAGGCCTGAGGATGGACATCGCGCTCGTCATCTTCTGGCTGTTCGCCGGCGTCAGCATCCTCTATGTGGTGCATTTCGGCCTCTATCTCGTGGGCGCGAATTTCTACGATATCTGGCAGCAGCGGCGGAAGGGCCTCAGCGGGGTCCAGGTACCGGTGGCGTACGAGCCCGAGTGCGCGGCGACCGCCATCTGGAACCGGCGTGCGGCACCCGAGGTGCCGGGCCTGGTCTCCGTCGTCATCGCCGCACACAACGAGGAGGCGGTGATCGTCCGGACGCTCGACTCCGTCCGGCGCAGCACCTACCGCTCGCTCGAGGTCATCGTCGCCGACGATGCATCCTCCGACCTCACCGGACGCCTGGTACGCGACTACCAGGTGCGGCATCCCGGGATGGACCTGCGCCTGATGCGGATGCGCAAGAACGTCGGAAAGGGCGCCGCGCTCAACGCGGCGCTCCGGCGGTACGCTCGCGGCCAGTTCGTCATGACGCTCGACGCCGATTCGATCATCCAGCCCGACGCCATCACGAACGCCCTCTCCTACTTCGACGACCCCTACGTCGCCGGCGTGGCCGCCAATGTCCAGATCCTGGAGGAGACGACCGCCCTCGGCATCCTGCAGCGGTTCGAGCACATGATCGGCTACCGCTCGAAGAAGCTGTACTCCCTGCTGAACTGCGAGTTCGTGGTCGGTGGGGTCGCCTCGACGTACCGGATGCGTGTCCTGCGCAAGGTCGACTTCTACGACACCGACACCCTGACCGAGGACATCGGCCTGAGCACGAAGATCACCAGCCTGGGCAATCGGCGCTTCCGCATGATCTTCGGAGCCGACGTGGTCGCGAAGACCGAGGGAGTACTGACGCTCCGTGCCCTCGCGAAGCAACGTTTCCGCTGGAAGTACGGCAGCCTGCAGAACCTGATCAAGTACCGGGGGATGATGCTCAACCCGCACCGCCGGTACACCCGCACGCTAACCTACTACCGCATGCCGATGGCGATGCTCAGCGAGTTCACACTGCTCGTCTCGCCCCTGGCATGGACGTATGCGGTCTACTGGTCGCTGGTCACCCAGACGCCCGCCCTGATCATCGGCGCCTACCTGACCATCACCGCCTACACGCTGCTGACGGTCTGGATGGACGAGAACCTGACGAGGCGCGAGCGCGCCCGCTTGTCCATCTACGCGCCCACGGCGTATTTCCTGTTCTACATCATGGATCTCGTGCAACTGACCGCAGCGGTCCGCTGCATCGCGCGCTCGCGCGGCCTGGTCAAGCGTCCCGAGATCAACACCTGGAAGTCCCCGCAGCGGGCCGGGAGCACGGCGGTGGTCGCTCGTGCCGCATAAGCGCCGGCGGTTCGTCCGCATACTGCTCAACCCCCTCGTCGTCGTCTCATTGGTCGTGGCGCTGATGACCGCGGGGTGGCTGGTGTACACGGGCGGGCAGAGCATGATCGCCCAGGCGCGTCCCGGGGCGAACCTGCTCCCGCCCCTGAGCCCGTCCGCCGAGGCCACCCCCGGGTCGTCGGGGACGCCGACGGCCACTTCCGCACCGTCACCCAATACGCTGTCCGCCCCCGACACCTCGTCGGCCACCGACACGCCGTCGGCTGTCGACGCGGTGGCAGGCTGGAGCGTCGGCCACAGCGCGGACGCCGCCGCCACCCTGAACCTCGTCGACGGGCAGGTGAGCGACCAGGCACTGAAGCTCGACGTCGGACGGTACGCCTCGGGCGACGTCACGCTGACGAGTCCGCGGGTGGAGGTCGATCCCGGGGAGACCTACCTGTTCAAGGCGTTCGTCTCCACCGACACGCATTTCACCCTGCTGGCGCGTCGGCATCACACCGACGGGAGCACGACTCTCAGGCAATTGCCGAGCGTCCTCGAGCGGCCGGGCAACGCCCCGTTCTCCGTGAGCGACGCGTTCGACAGCGGGGACACGGTGACGGCGGTGGAGTACGTCTTCCGCCTCGCATCCGAGGGCAGCGTCCGGGTCGAGGGTGCCTACCTCGAGGCGGCGGAGGACGTCGCTCTCCCGCCCAGCACGGCGGCCGCCCCCAACCTCATACCCAACCCCGAGCTCGTCAGTCCCACACCGGGGGTACCCGCGTCCTGGTCACCCTACGCATCCGGGCCGTCGACCGTGGAGTCCGGGCGCGGTGACGACGAGAACGGCCCGTTCCTCTGGACCCGCATCACGAACTACAAGAGCGGTGAGGCGAAGTGGCAGTACCAGCCGGTTCCTGTGGCACCCGACCGGCGGTTCGAGTTCGGCGCGACCTACCGGGCCGAGCGTGAGGTGGACGTGCTCGCCGAGTTCGAGCTCGAGGACGGCGGACGCGTGTTCCGCAACCTGGCGACGGTGCAGCCGGCGGGGGAGTGGACGACCATCGGGGAATCGTTCCAGGTCCCCGACAAGGCGAAGACGGTCATGGTCACCCTGGTGTCCCACGGCGACGGGACCACCGCAGTGCGCGACTACTCGCTGACCGACATCACCAAACCGGGACCCCTCCGGTGGGACAAGCCGATGGTCTCGATCACCTTCGACGACGGCTGGGAGTCGGTCTACGACCGTGCCCTCCCGCTCCTGGACAAGCACGGCTTCCGGTCCACCCAGTACGTCAACCCCACGTCCCTCGAGACACCGAACTTCATGACAGCCGCCGAGGTGCGCGGACTGCACGAGGCCGGACATGAGATCGCGGCACACAGCTACTCCCACGTCGATCTCACCTCTATCAATGCCGAGCGGCTGGAGGAGGAGATGCGAAGGAACGAGGAGGCGTTGAACGACGCCGGCCTCGGCACCGACAACCTCGCTCCCCCCTTCGGACGGTCCGACCCCCAGGTCGACTGGTATGCGAGCCAGTACTTCACGACCGTGCGGGGGACGGACGTGGGTATCAACACCCGGCAGAGCATCGATCCGTCCGATCTGAAGGTCTTCTACGTGACGGACGAGACCACGCCCGAACTGCTGCGCGAAGCGCTCGCGGAGACGGACCGCGTGAACGGCTGGCTCATCCTCGTCTATCACCAGATATCCACCCCCGAGTCGACCGGCACGCAGGACGACGACACCATCGTGGCGGACCAGAGCACCATCACCAGCGACGCCCTCGCTGCACAACTGCAGATCGTCGACGACAGCGGCATCGAGGTGCAGCCCGTCAGTCAGGCGTTCGACCAGTTACAGGACCAGTAGTTCCCGCTGGTGGGATCCACCGCCGTCGGCCCAAGAGAAGAACGGAGAAGTTCATGACTAGATCCAGATCTGGATCCTGCTTGGCGCGGGGGCGAGCCGGATTGCTGACCATCATGGTGGCCCTGGGGGCGATGGCTTCCACGCTGCTGACGCCCGGGGTGGCGAACGCGGTGGTGAACAACCCAGCGCCCTCGGCGCTGGTGTCGTTCACCTTCGACGACGGTTTCCGCAGCTCCATCACGGCGGCCGCGCCGACGCTCCAGAAGCATGGTCTCACCGGCACGAACTACGTGGTCACCGACTGCGTGGGCATGACGACCGTGCCGAACACCTGCCGCGCGGACGGCAGCGTGCCGTACATGACCTGGACGCAGATCAAGCAGCTGCAGACGCAGTACGGCTGGGAGATCGGATCGCACGGCAAGGACCACCAGTGCCTTGCCTCGACCGGCGACGTCTGCCAGGCCAACAAGCTGACCCCGGCCCAGATCGACGCGCAGATGGCGAACAGCAGGGCGGCCCTTGCCGCCCAGGGCATCACCGCGACCGCCTTCGCCCCACCGTACGGCGACTACGACCAGACGGTCCTGGCGAAGGTCGCCAAGTACTACTCGTCGATGCGCGGTTTCGCCGACGAAGGCGTGAACCTGTGGCCGCTCAGCGATTACCTCGTCCAGAACGTCGCGGTCGAGGAGGGCCTCGACACCGTGGCATCGCTCAAGGCGAAGGTCGATCAGGCCATCGCGGGCAAGACCTGGGTGGTGTTCACGTTCCACGACATCGTCCCGAACCCCAGCACCAATCCGGGCGACTACGAGTTCGGCACCGCCGAACTGGACGAGCTCGCCGCCTATGTGAAGACCAAGGTGGCGGCCGGACAGATCAAGAACGTCAACGTCTCCCAGGGCATCGTGACCGGCTCTCCGAACAAGATGCCGAATGCCAGCTTCAATGCCGGCATCGGCGAGGGCTGGCGGACGGACGCCCCGACGCGCGTCACGGCCGACGCCGGAGGCAACGGCAGCTATCCCGACCCCGCCCGGTCGGTGAAGCTGGTGTCGGGCACGGGCCCGACGCACCTGTTCTCCCCGCAGGTCGCCGTCACCCCGGGGACGAACTACCTGTACAAGACCTTCCTGAACGTCTCCGCGCTGACCTCGGGCGAGGTGGCGTTCTACGTCGACGAATACAACGCGGCCGGAGCCTGGGTTTCCGGGCAGTACCGTAAACGGGAGAACTCCCGATGGGTGGAGTCGCTCAACTTCACCTATACGCCGAGTTCGACGAACGTGGCGAAGGCCAGCCTCCAGGTGATCGTCGCAGGGACCGGCATCACGGCCTACCTGGACAACGTCGAGCTGCTGGAGCTCATCGGGGGCACCACACCGCCGCCGGTCACCAACCTCGTGGCCAACGGCACCTTCGACGCCGGCCTCGGCGGCGGGTGGAGGTCCGACTCCGCGACCGGTGTCGTGGCGGACAGTGCGGGCAACGGCGCCCCGGCCAACCCGGTGAACTCCGTGAAGTTGCAGGGCGGCACGACCAACAGGCACCTGTTCTCGCCGCAGGTCGACGTGACGCCGGGCAACTACAACATCTCCGCCTACCTCAACATCAAGACCCGCACCGCCGGTGAGGTCGGCTGGTACATCGACGAGTACGACGCCAACGGCAACTGGATCTCCGGGCAGTGGAAGCTCGCCAGTACCGCGATTGGCGTCTCCAATGTCGCCCTGACCTACTCGCCGAGCACGACGAACGTCGCCCGGGCGAGCGTGCAGGTGTACGTGACCAGCAACTCCGGGGTGCTCGCGTACGTCGACAACGTGCGCTGGTGGCGGCCCTGACACTCGGACGCCTGCCAGCACGGACAGTGCTGGCAGGCTGTCTTCTGCTCGCGCTCGCGGGCTGCACGCCCGACGACCCGGAACCGGAGCCCGACGTGATCGTTGACCTGATCGACGAGGACTGGCAGCACACGCCGGGAGTGGCGTCGGACAGCGGAGGGCTGCAGGTCACGGCCACGGCGCGAAGCATCGTCGATCAGGACGGTGGAGGAGGGCAGCCGAACCCGCCGCTCAATCTGGCCGGGACGCATCTGGTGGCGGACGGAGACTTCTCCCTCAGCGCGTCGCTCACCGACGTGATCGCCGACGCCTCGTGGACCGTCTTCGACAGTCCGCCGGTGATCGCCGACGAATTCCGGCTGGAGCCATCGGGCCTGCGGCTCACCCTCCTCGACGACGACCTCGAGATCGCCGTCTTCGACGGTTCCCCCCAGGAGGACGTCACCAGCCCCCGGCCGGCGCACGAGGAGCACGTGACGGTCCGGGATCCCGAAGCCACGCTGGTGGTACGCCGGTCCGGCGACACACTCGAGATCGAGAGCGGTGGAGAGACCGTCTCCTCCCTGCCCCTCGGAGCGGTGTTCGAATCAGGGAAGCTCTGGCTGGGACTCTCGAGCGAGGGCGGCTCCTTCCGCGTCGGTTCCTTCACCGCGACCGCTCTGGACGGCGGCACCCTCACGACCGCGGAGCCGGCCGTGGTCCAGGCCGAGCAGGAGCCGGACGGGCTGCAGGCCCTGGCCTCGCAGAAGAGGCCGGATTTCACGATCGGCGCCGCGGTGGCGCTCGGCCCGCTCGCCTCGGACCCGGACTACGCCAGGGAGTTCGTCGGCAACTTCGGCGCGCTCACGCCGGAGAACGCGATGAAGCCGCAGTTCCTCTCGCCGCAGCAGGCCGTGTACACGTTCGAGGAGGCCGATGCGATCATCGCGATCGCCGAGAGCAAGGGCCTGGCGGTGCACGGCCACACCATCGCCTTCACCGAGGCGATGCCCCGCTGGATGCAGGAGTTGCCCACCGGCACGGAGTGGGAGCGCCGAGCCAGCGCCGAGGCCCTGCTCGACTACATCACGACAGTAGTGACCCACTTCAAGGGCCGCATCGACTCGCTCGACGTCGTCAACGAACCGTTCGACGTGGACCAGGGCACCAGCTACCAGCAGAACATCTGGTACCGGGTCTTCGGGCCCGGCTACCCGGCGGTCGTCTCCCAGGCCGTCTACGAGGCGGATCCGGACGTCAAGCAGTTCATCAACGAGAACGGGGCCGACGTCCCGGGGTACCGCCAGGACGCCCTGCTGAAGCTCGCCCTCGACACCAACGCGCAGGGCGGGCACATCTACGGCGTCGGCCTCCAGGCCCACGTCTACGACCTCGAGACCGACGCCATCTCAGCCGAGGATCTCACGGAGACGCTCGAGAACTTCGGGGATGCCGGGCTGCGCGTCCGGATCTCGGAGAACGACGTCACCGACGGAGAGGGGGTGGACGCCCAGGCGGAGCAGTATGCCACGGTGCTGGAGACCTGCATGCGCTCGCCTACCTGCGTCTCCTACACCACGTGGGGCGTGGACAACCGCTACAACTGGTGGGTCGACGACGACGGTGAGCTGCAACAGGGCCGGGACTTCCTGTTCACGGACGGGGAGACGACCCCCGCGTACGACGCGATGAGGCGCGTGCTGGGCGGCTGAGCGTCGCGGTGGCGCCGCCGCCTTGACGCCGCCGCCCTGACGTCGACGGGATCCTGGGCGGTCGTCGGTGGGCCCGTCTCAGTGGACGGCCTCGGCGTGGTGCACGGCCTCGGCGTGGATCCCGTTGGAGGCGGTGGAGAGGATGTCCTTCGCCACCTTGAGGATGATGGTGTCGATGGACGCGGTCGGTCGGAACCGGATGAGGCGTGACGCGAGGGCGATGTCGGGGGAAGGGCGTCGAACGTCCTCGTGGCCGGGGCCGTAGACGTCGTCGTACGGAATGAAGGTGATCATGCTGCGGCTGCCCAGGAGCCTGATCGTCCGCTCGGCCAGCTCGATGATCGACACCTCCTGGGTGCTACCAAGGTCGATGGCGAGCCCTCGGGCGGCCGGCTGCTCGGCGATGCGCACGATCGCCGGGACGACGTCCCCCACATAGGAGAAGCAGCGAGTCTGCCGGCCGTCACCGTGGACGGTCAGCGGGTCACCCCGCAGCGCCTGCTTCACGAGCGTCGGCACCACGCCACCGGATCGGCCTCCCTGGCGGGGACCCGCCGTATCGAAGAGCCGGACCACGGACACCGCCAGACCGTATTCCCGCCCGTAGGCCTGGGCGAAGGCCTCTTCCGTCGCCTCCGCGGCGACACCCGCCCACCGGGGGGTCAGCGGCGAACCGAGGATGCACTCCGCATCCGCGGACAACCGGCCGGAGACGTGCCTTCCATGGATGTCGCCGCTGTACACCACGATCAACTCGGAACCCGCATCGAGGCAGGCGTCGAGGACCGTCTCGGTGCCATGGACGGTGGAGCGAAGGCCTGCGAGCGGGCGATCCGTGCACGCATGCGCCCCACCGGCGGGCGCCAGATGGAACACCCGGTCCACTCCGCGGATCGCCCTGCCGACCGCAGCCGTGTCCAGGGTGCTGCCCTCGTGGAACGTGAAGGTCTCATGGGCCCGGCACGCGGCCAGATTCTCGAGCCTGCCGCGGGAGAGATCATCGAGCACGGTGACGGCGTCCCCGGCGTCCAGAAGGTATTCGGCGAGGTGGCTGCCGATGAAACCAGCGCCACCGATCACGACGGTTCTCATGGCCCGTTCCCCTGAGTGATTCGGCGATTCCAGCAACGGAGCGGCGGACGATGGCGCGAATCGTAGGACCCGGACCACACACAGTGCCGCTCCGCACTGCTTCTCGGCAGCATCCTATGAACGGTCGTGCCCGGGGGCACGAGTGCGTTCCACTCGATTCCGGGTGGGGACTCCTGCACGAACCACCCGCCGTCCTGGGCCGACTACCCGGCCGTGCTCCGAGGACGGTCGATGACCTTCGTCCACGCAGTGCAGGAGCGGTGGTTCCTGCGACCCGACCACCGCGTCGAGGCCTTCGCCGGCGTGACCCTAGCGGATTCCCCGGGCGTCGAGGATGGCGTCCTCCTCCTCCTCCGAGGACGGGCGACGACGCCGGCGGGCCGGGCGATCCGGAGCGGTGCCGTCCCGTTCGGCGTCGCTCCTGCGCTGCTGCCGCGCCGCGTACCCGAGGCCCACGAAGGCGAGGACGCCGAAGGCGAACCACTGCAGGGAGTAGGAGAGATGCGGCCCTTCGTCGATGGACGGCTTGGGTGCGGCGATCGGGGTCTGGGCCGCTGCCGGCCGCTCCAGCGCGAGCAGGCCGTAGGCGGCGTCCTGCAGGGGGTACTCCACGCTCTCCGCGAGCGACGGAAGATGGACCGATGCGATCTGCCCCTCGGGTGCGCCCCGGTTCACCTCCGGCTCGCCCGGCCGAATCCGTGCGGTGACCTCGACCTCCCCCGCGGGCGGGGCCGGGACCACGTCCGGGCGTCCTGCTTCGGCGTTGCCGATGGGCAGCCAGCCGCGGTCGATGATGACGGCGGTCCCGTCCTCGAGCCGCAGGGGAGTGAGCACCTCATACCCCGGCTGACCGTTGAGCGGCCTGTTGCGCACCACGACCTGGTGTTCGACGTCATACGTCCCGGTGAAGGTCACCGGCGTCCATTCGCGGGCGGGATCGAAGGTGTCGAAGCCGTTCGCCCCCGGTACATAGCGCTGGGGCGGGGCATCGTAGTTCGCCTCGATGCGCTGGATGTCCTCCACGACGGCCTCCCGCCTGTCCAGCTGCCATCGTCCGAGCCCCACGCAGCCGGCGGCCACCACCATGACCATGGCCAGCCAGCCGAGCCAGCGGACGGAGAAGAAGTAGCGGAACACCTAGCGGGTCTCCATCGGTCGGTCGGCGGTCAGGGGGAGGGTCTCCTTCCAGAGCCCGCGATCCCGGAGGTACTCCTCGAACCACTCCACGTGGTCAGGGCACGACGCCCAGGCCTTCCGGCGCTCGGGGGTGTGGATGCGCGGATTGTTCCACAGCAGCTGCCACTCGGCGTCGTTCCGGCATCCTTTGCGTGAGCAGACGGGAGGCCCTCCCTCGGCCGGTCCCGGCGCCCCGAACAGACCGAGGCCCGCGGCCGGACGGGCGGCAACGGGCCGGGGAGTGGACGGCAGGTCAGCCACGGGCGTCGGGCCCGCCGTGGCCTGCATCCTGGGGCCCGCGACGTGCCGGGTCCGCGGGATCGTCGATGATCTCGCCACTGAGGACGTCCTCGCCGTCGTCAGGGCCGGCGTCGACGACCTTCGCCTCGATCTCCCGCACCGGGGCGCGGTCGATCAGGGCGTCGCTGTGGCGGATGTTGCTGGTGTCGCTGCCGCCGTTCGCGACGATCACGGCGAAGTACGGCAGGAACACCGCTCCCGCGATCATCACCCATTGCAGCCACACGTACGGGACCACGAAGACCAGGATGAAACACACGAGACGGATGCCCATCGACACCGAGTAGCGGATCATTCGCGTACGCATCTCGTCGCTGTGTGATTCCCGTGCGTCGGAGATGCTGTGGACGTCTGTGTTGTGCTTCGTTTGCTTACTCATCACACTCCAAAAAGACTCCCTCTATTGTCTCATTCCGGGCCCCGTTCCCGAAGTCGAGGGATGCGCCGTTAGGATCGTCGGGACAGTCTGACCGATGGCCACGGGGGAGGTCCGAGCGGGCTGGGACGCCCGTCCGGAGCGCTTGCGCGGTGGTCGGCAGGAACAACATGGACCCCTTCCGGCCCGCAGACAGAGGAGTTACCCCCTTGGCACCTGATGCAGACAGCAGTACGACGGCCTCCGGCCGCAGCGTCCTCATTACCGGAGGCAACCGCGGGATCGGCCTTGCCATCGCCAAGGTATTCGTAGCCAACGGCGACAAGGTTGCCATCACCTACCGAAGTGGTGAGGTTCCTGAAGGGATGTTCGGCGTGCGGGCCGATGTCACCAGCGAGGAACAGATCGACGCGGCGTTCACGCAGATCGAGGCCGAGCACGGACCGGTGGAGGTGCTCGTCGCGAATGCCGGCATCACACGCGACACCCTGCTCATGCGCATGACCGAGAGTGACTTCACGGACGTCATCGACACCAACCTGACCGGCGCGTTCCGCGTGGTCAGGCGGGCGTCGCGCGGCATGATCCGCCTGCGACGCGGCCGCGTCATCCTGATCTCGAGCGTCACGGGCCTGTACGGGGCGCCGGGCCAGATCAACTACTCCGCTTCCAAGGCCGGGCTGATCGGCATCGCCCGTTCCCTGACGCGCGAGCTCGGCTCGCGGGGCATCACGGCCAACGTCGTCGCCCCGGGGTTCATCGACACCGACATGACGGCGGAGCTGCCCGAGGACACGCGGAAGAGCTACCTCGCCACCATCCCCGCCGGCCGCTTCGCGTCGCCCGACGAAGTGGCGGGCGTCGTGTCCTTCCTGGCCGGCGATGCCGCCGGCTACATCTCGGGTGCCGTCATCCCCGTCGACGGCGGACTCGGCATGGGCCACTAGGCCACCCCCGCCCCCACCACCCAGCCCACCAGAAGGAGAACCATGGCCACCCTCGAGGGAACCACAGCAATCGTCACCGGATCGTCCCGCGGGATCGGCGCCGACGTCGCGCAGCAGCTCGCTGCGCGGGGCGCCGCCGTCGTCGTGAACTACCGTCAGAAGGCGCCGCGCGCCAACAAGGTGGTGGCGGGGATCGAGACGGCCGGCGGCCGGGCCGTCGCGGTCGGTGCGGACCTGACGACGCCGGAGGGTCCTGCGGCGCTGGTCGATACTGCAGTCTCGACCTTCGGTGGGCTGAACCTGCTGGTCCTCAACGCGTCCGGCGGCATGGAGACGGGCCTGGGGGAGGACTACGCGCTGAAGCTCAACCGTGACGCGCAGATCGCCATGCTCGAGGCCGCCACGGAGGTGATGCCCGCGGGCTCCCGCGTCGTCTTCATCACGAGCCACCAGGCGCACTTCATCGAGAAGGTCGAGACGATGGACGCCTACGAGCCGGTCGCGCGCAGCAAGCGGGCCGGCGAGGACGCCCTGCGCGCCCGCATCCCGCAGCTCGACGAGAAGGGGATCTCCCTCGTCGTCGTGTCCGGCGACATGATCGAGGGCACGGTCACGGCGACGCTGCTGGACCGCGCCACCCCCGGAGCCATCGAGGCGCGCCGCCAGGAGGCGGGCCGCCTGTACTCCGTCGCGGAGTTCGCGACCGAGATCGTCCGGATGGTCACGGCGGACGTCCCCACGGGCCACACGGAGTATGTGGGCGGCGCCGAGGACTTCCTCGCCAAGAGCTGACCCGCAGCCTCGTCCAGGGCCCGGGCTACAGCCCGGCGAAGTGGCGGACGACGTCCAGGTCCGGAAGGTCGAGGGCGACGTCCGCCGCTGCACGGACGGCAGGCTTCGCGTTGAACGCCACGCCGAGTCCCGCTGCGCCCAGCATGTCGAGGTCGTTCGCCCCGTCGCCGACGGCGATCACCGCCGCAGGCTGCACGCCCGCGCGCTCGGCTTCGGCGCGGAGCGTGCGCTCCTTCTCGCGGCGGTCGACGACGGCGCCCGCCACCCTGCCGGTCAGGGCGCCGTCGAGGATCTCGAGGTCGTTCGCCTTGGCGAAGGACAGGCGGAGGCGCTCGGCGAGGGGTGCGAGGACCTGCGAGAAGCCGCCGGAGACCACGCCGACGCGATGGCCCGCGCCGAGGTACGCGGCGACGAGGTTCTCCGCGCCGTCGCTCAGCTCGATGCGTTCCACGACCTCGCCGATCACGGTGGCAGGAAGCCCCTGCAGCGCGCGGACCCGGTGGTGGAGGGACTGGGCGAAGTCGAGCTCACCCCGCATGGCAGCCTCGGTCACCGCCGCCACCTCCGCCTCGCGGCCTGCATGCGCGGCGAGCAGCTCGATGACCTCCTGGCGGATCAGCGTCGAGTCGACGTCCATGATCAGCAGCTTCGGTCCGGGAGCGTACGTGGGGGCCGGGACGAGCGCGGCGCCGACGCCGGAGGCGGCCGTCCACCGTGCCAGCCCGGCACGCACCTCCGAGGCCCGCGCGGTGAGCTCGACGCCGAGGGTCAGCACCGTGTAGGTCGGGGTCGCCGCGGTCGCGGTGTCCGTGACCTCGGCGCCCAGGCCGCGCAGGGCGCCGAGCAGGTCCTCCCGGTGTCCGTCGTCGAGCCGCCTCGCATAGGCGACCACCCGTGCCGTGTCCCGCATGCTCCCGCTCCTGTCCACGCCGGTGCCGGCGTCCGTGTCTCGTGGGGTCCCGATCGTGGCGTCCTGCCCGCCGCCGGAGCCGGCAGCCGGGCCGGCAGTCGGGCCGGCAGGCGGGCCCCACGGGCCACCGGTGGTGCACAAGCGTCGTGGGCGGCCTGCCGGTTTCGCCACGGGGCCGCTCCTTAGCCTAGTGTCTAGGACCATGAGTGACGTTCTGGAACTGGCGGGAGTAAGCCTCGTCAGGGGTGGCAAGACCCTGCTCGATGAGATCGACTGGCAGGTCAACGAGGGCGAGCGCTGGGTGGTCATGGGCCCCAACGGAGCGGGCAAGACCACCCTGCTGCAGCTCGCCGGCGCGCGGCTCCACCCCACCAGGGGCGTCGTCGGGATCCTCGACGAGGTCATGGGTGCGGTCGACGTCTTCGACCTCCGGCCGCGCATCGGCCTCGCGTCGGCGGCCCTCGCCTCGCAGGTACCGGATCACGAGACCGTCCTGAACGTCGTCGTGACGGCTTCCTACGGTGTCACCGGACGGTGGCGCGAGCAGTACGAGCGACTCGACGAGCGCCGCGCCTTCCGTCTCCTCGACACCTGGGGCATGTCCCGCTTCATGAACCGCCCGTTCGGTTCCCTCAGCGAGGGGGAGCGCAAGCGCGTGCAGATCGCCCGGGCGCTCATGGCGGACCCCGAACTCCTGCTCCTCGACGAACCGGCAGCGGGCCTGGACCTCGCCGGACGCGAGGACCTCGTGCAGCGGCTGACCGAGCTCGCCCTCGACCCCGAAGCACCCGCCATGGTGCTGGTGACGCACCACCTCGAGGAGGTGCCGCCGGGCTTCACGCATGCCCTGCTGCTGCGCGACGGCGTGGTGGTGGCGGCAGGCCCCATCGCGGACGTGCTGACCGAGCAGAACCTGAGTGCCGCGTTCGACGTCGCCCTGAAGGTCAGCGAGGAGAACGGCCGCTACAGCGCCGTCGCCCGGGCGTGAGCAGCGCAGGCCGCCGCGCGCCCCGGCACGCTCCCTGATGCCCGTCATCACGCTCGATGCGGTCGACGACCCCCGGCTCTCGGACTACCGCGACCTCACCGACGTGCAGCTGCGCCTCGCCAGGGAACCCGCGGAAGGTCTCTACATCGCCGAGAGCTCGAAGGTGCTCCGGCGCGCCGTCGACGCCGGGCACGTCCCGCGGTCCTTCCTCCTGGCGCCGAAGTGGCTCCCCGACCTGGCCGACGTCGTCGCCCGCTTCCCGTCCGTGCCCGCGTTCGTGGCCCCCGAGGCCACGCTCGAGGCCATCACGGGTTTCCACCTGCATCGTGGCGCCCTCGCCGCGATGCACCGGCCGGCACCCCGGGCACTCGACGAAGTGCTGACCCCGGCCCGGCGCGTCGCGATCATCGAGGACATGGTGGACCACACCAACCTGGGTGCCGTGTTCCGGTCCGCCGCAGCGCTCGGCGTCGACGCCGTGCTGCTCAGCCCCCGCAGCGCCGATCCGCTCTACCGGAGGGCCGTGCGCGTCAGCATGGGCAGCGTCTTCCAGGTCCCGTGGGCCAGGCTGACCTCGTGGCCCGGGGATCTCGCCGCCGTGCGCGCCGCCGGCTTCACCCTCGGTGCCCTCGCGCTGGGTCCCGGGGCCGTCCCGCTCGGTGCGTTCCCGGCACGGGACCACGAGCGGCTCGCCCTCCTGCTGGGCACCGAGGGGGACGGCCTGAGCGACGGCGCACTGGCGGAGGCCGATGTCGCCCTGACCATCCCCATGCACGGCGGCGTGGATTCGCTGAACGTCGCCGCGGCGGCGGCCGTGGCGTTCTGGGAGTGCCGGTCCGACGGCGGCGGCGCGCGCCCCGCGCTTTAGCCTCGCGGATGCTCCTGCGCTAGTATGGATAGCTGGCGCTGTCGCCACCCTTTCAAGTTCCCGTGCCTGGCAAAATCCAGGCAACCAGAGAAGGTAGTCCCGTGAAGTCTGATATCCACCCCAAGTACCAGTCGGTCGTGTTCCGCGACCTGGCCTCCGACAAGGCGTTCCTGACCAAGTCGACGGTCGGCTCGCCCAAGACCATCGAGTGGGAAGACGGCAACACCTACCCCCTCATCGAGGTCGAGATCTCCTCGGAGTCCCACCCGTTCTACACGGGCAAGCAGCGCATCATGGACTCCGCCGGTCGCGTGGAGCGCTTCAACGCCCGCTTCAAGGGCTTCGGCGCCAAGAAGTAGTCCAGCTCCTCCCGAGCACCGGACCCACGGTCCCACGAGGAAGCCACGCCCATCCGGCGTGGCTTCCTCCCGTTAACGCACCACGGAAGGCACCCATGGAACAGGCACCGGAACAGGCACCCGGCGCGGAGCGCCTGCACGGAGAATTCAAGACCCCGGGCGGCAAGCTCACGGCCGTGGACCTCAGCGTGCAGGGCGGGCGCCTCACGGGCGTGTCGGTCAACGGGGACTTCTTCCTCGAGCCCGACGAGGCGCTGCTCGACATCAACGCCGCGCTGGAGGGGCTCCCCGCAGACACCGCGCCGGGGGAGCTGGCCGCGGCGATCACCCAGCGCCTCGACCCGTCGGCCGTGCTGTTCGGCTTCTCGCCGGAGGCCATCGCCACCGCTGTCCGCCGCGCCCTCGGACGGGCCTCGAGCTTCGCGGACCACCAGTGGGAGATCATCCCTCCCACGCCGCTGTCCACGACCATGCATGTCGCGATGGACGAGGTCCTCACGCGCGACGTCGGCGCGGGCTCCCGCAACCCGACCCTCCGTTTCTGGGAGTGGCAGGCGCCGTCGGTGGTGATCGGCAGCTTCCAGTCCATGCGCAACGAGGTGGATCCGGCGGGTGCGGACCGGCACGGGGTCACCGTGGTGCGCAGGATCAGCGGCGGCGGTGCCATGTTCATGGAGCACGGCAACGCCATCACCTACTCCATCTACGTGCCGCAGTCGCTCGTGGACTGCCTGAGCTTCGCCGACTCCTACCCGTTCCTCGACGCCTGGGTGATGGACGCCCTCCAGCGGCTCGGCATCCAGGCCTGGTACCAGCCCCTGAACGACATCGCCACGGAGGTCGGCAAGATCGGCGGCGCGGCGCAGAAGCGGCTCGCCAACGGCGGGATGCTGCACCACGTGACCATGAGCTACGACATCGACGCGGACAAGATGCTCGAGGTGCTGCGCATCGGTCGGGAGAAGATGTCCGACAAGGGGACGAAGAGCGCGAAGAAGCGTGTGGACCCCCTGCGCCGCCAGACGGGGCTGACCCGCGAGGAGATCATCGGCGTCATGATGGACACCTTCCGCGAGCGTTACGGCGCGGTGGAGGCATCACTCTCCGACGACGACCTCCGCCGCGCCGAGGACCTGGTGGAGCACAAGTTCGGGACCGAGGAGTGGCTCTACCGCGTGCCCTGAGCCTGCGCCCGCAGCGACCGCAGGAGATGGTCGCGTTCCTCCACGACGATGCGCCGCAGGGCCGCGGGTGCGTCGGGGTTCGCGTCCAGCCAGGCGTCGGTCCGCAGGACCACGGGGTGCCGTCCGGGCTCGCCGTCGAGGTCCTGGTGACCCGGGTACAGGCCCCGGACGATCCTGCTCGCCATCTCGATGCCGCGGGTGTCCCAGACCCCGCGGAGCGCCTCGAAGTAGGGCTCCCGGTACGGGTCCAGGAGTGCGTGCGAGCCGAGCATGAACCCCTCGATCGCCGCGCTGAGCAGCTCGTTGGACAGCCGGTCGCCGTGCACCGCTTCCGCCCACGTTGCCTTCTTGATGGCCGCATCGGGGATCGCGGCGGAGGCGAGGGTGAAGCCCACGCGGCCCGACGCCGTCGGGTCCGCCGTCCGCTCGGCCTCCAGTTCCCCGGGCCGGACACGCTGCTGCGCGGCGAGTCCCTGGAGGAGGAACCAGCGGAGTTCGGCGTCGAGGCCCAGTCCGTCGATCCGCTCGTCGCCGTCGAGCACGGCGCGCACGACGTCGACGGCCCGCCCGGCGCTGCGGGCGGCGGCCGCGAGCGCCCTGGCCCAGGCGAGCTGGAGGTCGGAACCCGGCTCCGCGGTGCGCAGGCCCTGCGCCAGGAAGTCGCTCAGCCGGTCCCGCAGCGCCGGGCGCTCTCCCGCGGGGGCGAAGCGTTCGATCGCGGTGCGGGCGTTGGCCAGTAGGACCTGCAGCATGCCCACCCCGCCCTCCACGGGCGCTGCGAGCATCACGGCGGACAGGTAGGAGCTCACCGGCAGGCGCGCGTCCCTCGTGGTGGACCACAGGGCGGTGAGGCACGTGGCCCGGGCCAGGGGGTCTTGCACGCGGTGGATCGAGGTCAGGAGGGTGGCGAGGGAGCGCTCGTCGAAGGACAGCTTCGCGTAGGTCAGGTCGTCGTCGTTGACCAGCAGGAGGTCCGGCTGGTCCGCCCCGGCGAGCGCCGGCACGGCGGTCCGGCCGGCCTCGACCGTCACGGGCTCCGCTCGCGTCCGCACGAGCCATCCCTCGGAGTCGAAGGAGTACAGGCCTACCCGGATACGGTGCGGCCGGGGCTCGTCCAGCCCGGTCACAGGGTCCACGGCATCCTGGACGATCGTGACCCCGGTGAGGACGCCGTCGTCGGCCGTGACCTCGGCGGCGAGTGCGGGGACACCGGAGGTCTGGAGCCAGGACCGCGACCACGCGGCGAGGTCCTGCCCCGTCGCGAGGGCCAGGACGTCGAGGAGGTCAGTGAGGTTGGTGTTGCCGTACTCGTGCTTGCGGAAATACTGCCGGGCGGCGGTCGTGAAGTCCTCGCGGCCCACGAAGGCCACGAGCTGCTTGAGCACGGAGGCGCCCTTCGCGTAGGTGATGCCGTCGAAGTTCTGCTTCGCGGCCTCGAGGTCCGGGATGTCCGCGACGATCGGGTGCGTCGTCGGGAGCTGATCCTGCACGTAGGCCCACGCCTTCCGGCGGTTCGCGAAGCTGACCCACGAGGTGCTCCAGCGCGTCGCCTCCGCCACGGCGAGGGCGCCCATGTAGTCGGCGAAGGACTCCTTGAGCCAGAGGTCGTCCCACCACGACATCGTCACGAGGTCACCGAACCACATGTGGGCCATCTCGTGCATGATCGTGTTGGCCCGGGCCTCGCGCTGCGCCTCCGTGGCCGCGGACTGGAACACGTAGTTCTCGGTGAAGGTCACGAGCCCGGGGTTCTCCATGGCGCCGAGGTTGTACTCCGGGACGAACGCCTGATCGTACTTGCCGAAGGGGTAGGCGTAGTCGAACAGGTCGTGGAAGAAATCCAGCCCGCGTCGGGTGGTGTCGAAGATCTCGGCGGCGTCGAAGGACGGGGCCAGGGAGCGGCGGCAGTACAGGGCCAGCGGCACCTCGAGGCCCTCACCGGCCGTGCCCGCCGCACCGGTCCAGGAGTCGGTCTCCCGATGGTAGGGGCCCGCCAGCACGGTGGTGATGTAGGTGGAGATACGCCGCGTGGGCGCGAAGGTCCAGCGGGCGGCCGTGGCGTCGGATGTGTCGTCGAGTGGCTGGACGCCGGTCTCGGCGCCGTTGGAGGCGACCGTCCAGTCGGCGGGCGCGACGACGCTGAACGTGAAGGTGGCCTTCAGATCCGGTTGCTCGAAGTTCGCGAAGACGCGGCGTGCGTCGGCGGGCTCGTACTGCGTGTACAGGTACGTCTCGCCGTCGGCGGGATCCACGAACCGGTGGAGTCCCTCGCCGCTGGTGCTGTAGCGGGCCTGGCCCGTGACGGTCACCGTGTTGTGCTCGGCGAGGTCGTCGAGCAGCACGCGGGCGCCGTCGGCGGCCGTGGCGGGGTCGAGTACCCGACCGTTCACCTCGAGAGCGGTGACCTCGCCGATGAAGTCGAGGAACGTGGACGCCCCCGGCTCGCGGCAGGAGAACACCACGGTCGTCGTCGTGGGGTAGGTCCCCTGGGCGGCATCCCTGGCCCGCGAGAGATCCAGGTGGACGGTGTAGCTCTCGGTCTCCAGCAGCGCCGAGCGGGCGGCGGCTTCGTCCCGGGTCAGGTTCTCGTTCTCCATCCGGTCATTCAATCACGCGTCCGCGCCCGGTCCCCGCGGACGATCGCCCCCCCCCCGGAACCCGGGAGATCGGGCCGGCCCCGACGTGACGAGGCCCCGGCGGTGCCGGGGCCTCGTCACGTCTCGGGGCAGCTACCGATCAGTCCGACGGGATGATCTGGCCCTTGCTGACGATCGTGAGGCCGGAGTTCGTGACGGCGAAGCCGCGGCGCCGGTCCAGGTCCGCGTCGACGCCGATCCTCACTCCGGCGGGGATCCGGACGTTCTTGTCGATGATGGCCCGGCGCACCACCGCCCCGGCTCCGACGTTGACCTTGTCGAGCAGGACGCTGCCCGTCACCTCGGCGGCTTCGTCGATGAACACGTCGGTCGCGAGGATGGAGGTGTTCACCGCGCCCCCGGAGACGACGACGCCGGCGGAGACGATCGAGTCGTGGGCCTCGCCGGATCGCCCGGAGGCGCTGCGCACGAACTTGGCCGGCGGCGACACGCTCTGCCGTGTGTAGATGGGCCACTGCAGGTTGTACAGATTGAACAGCGGCAGGGGCGAGATGAGGTCCATGTTGGCGTCGTAGTACGAGTCCATGGTGCCGACGTCGCGCCAGTACTGGCGGTCTCGGTCGGTGGAGCCGGGGATCTCGTTGGTCGTGAAGTCGTAGACGGCGGCGTCGTTGCGTTCCACGAAGTAGGGGATGATGTCCCCGCCCATGTCGTGCTTGGTGTCCAGGCGCGCGGCGTCGTCCTCGAGCGCCTTCAGCAGGGCGTCGGTGGTGAAGACGTAGTTGCCCATGGAGGCGAGGAAGCTGTTGGGGTCGTCCGGGAGGCCGGGCGTGCTCTTCGGCTTCTCGACGAACGCCGCGATGCGCCCTGGATCGTCCTGGTCCACCTCGATCACGCCGAACTGGTCCACGAGGTCCATCGGCTGGCGGACGGCCGCGACGCTGACCGACGCCCCGCTCTTCACGTGCGCGTCGACCATCTGCTCGAAGTCCATCCGGTACACGTGGTCCGCGCCGATCACGACGACGATGTCCGGCTGCGCGTCGTGGATCAGGTTCAGCGACTGGTAGATCGCGTTCGCACTGCCGAGGAACCAGCTCTTGCCCCGGCGCTGCTGCGCGGGAACCGAGGCGATGTACTGCTGGAGCTGCGTGGACATCCGCCACGTCTCCGAGATGTGCCGGTCCAGGCTGTGGGACTTGTACTGCGTCAGTACAACGATCTGGAGGTAGCCGGAATTGACGAGGTTCGACAGCGCGAAGTCGATGAGCCGGTAGCTGCCGGCGAACGGCACGGCCGGTTTCGCCCTGTCCGCCGTGAGCGGCATCAGGCGTTTGCCTTCGCCGCCCGCCAGAACCACGGCAAGTACTTTCTTCGGTGCCACTTCAGACCCCCCGCTCTTCGTTGAGTGTTCTGCCTGCTCGATAGGTGGTCGATCAGCGTTGGTACACACAGCCCGGAACCCTTCCGGTTTCTTCACACTAGAGGACAGGGGACGCACTGCACTACGTTGGGGGAGTGCGAGTAGACATTGTGACCAAGGAGTTCCCGCCCGAGATCTACGGTGGAGCGGGGGTACATGTCGCCGAGCTCAGCAGGGTCCTCGCCCCGCAGGTCGATCTCCGGGTCCACGCGTTCGGGGCGCCCCGGTCGGGGGAGTACCACGGCGCCTCCGTGCTCTCCTACGGCGTGCCGGAAGGCCTCGCCGGAGCCAATCCGGCCGTCCAGACCCTGGGCACGGACCTGCAGATGCTGGGCGCGCTGGCGGGTGCGGACCTCGTGCATTCCCACACCTGGTACGCCAACATGGCCGGGCACCTCGCCTCCCTCCTGCACGGCATCCCGCACGTCCTCAGCGCGCACAGCCTCGAGCCGCTGCGCCCCTGGAAGGCCGAGCAGCTCGGGGGCGGCTACGCGGTATCCTCCTGGGTGGAGAAGACGTCCTACGAGGCGGCGGCCGCCGTCATCGCCGTGTCCGCCGGCATGCGGGCGGACATCCTGCGCAGCTACCCCGACGTCGACCCCGACAAGGTCCACGTGGTCCACAACGGGATCGACGTCGCCCAGTGGTCCCGCGACGAGGACGACGACGCCCTGCGTGCGCACGGCATCGATCCCGACCGCCCGAGCGTGGTCTTCGTGGGCCGCAATACGCGGCAGAAGGGTGTCCCGTATCTGCTGCGTGCAGCGGCGCACCTGCCGGCGGACGTCCAGCTGGTCCTCTGCCTCGGAGCCGCGGACACGCCCGAACTGGCCGCCGAGACCGAGGTGCTCATCTCCGAGCTGCGGGAGAAACGGGGCTCGGTGGTACTCATCGAGAAGATGCTGCCGCGCCGGGAGGTCGTCCAGATCCTGAGCCACGCCACCGTCTTCGCGTGCCCCTCCATCTACGAGCCCCTCGGGATCGTCAACCTCGAGGCCATGGCGTGCGGCGCTGCCGTCGTCGCGTCGGCGACCGGCGGCATCCCCGAGGTGATCGACGACGGCGTGACCGGCACCCTCGTGCCCCTGGAACAGGTACAGGACGGCACCGGGACGCCCTTGGATCCGGAGCGGTTCGTCCAGGACTTCGCCGCCGCGCTGAATGCCCTCGTGGGCGATCCCGCGCGGGCGTCCGCGATGGGCGCCGCGGGTCGGCAGCGGGCGGAACGGCACTTCGACTGGGGATCGATCGCGGAGACGACCCTCGGGGTGTACCGCAGCGTCCTCTGATCCCGTCGACGTGGTGTTGCTGCCCGGTTCCGAGGAGGAGGCAGCCCCCTGCTCGTCGTCGAAGTTCACGCCCCGGTCCACGGGTCGGCAGACACGAACCGGATCGTCCGCATGTCCATCCAGTCCAGCCGCGACGGAAGCTGTGAACACAGGTATCCGCGGGCGACGAGCCGAGGCACCCGATGTGGAGTCTGCAGGTCTAGCCCGCCGCGAGGCCGAACGAGACGCGCTCCTGCATCAAGGAGGGGCTGGCCCAGGCGGCGCCGTGGTCCTGGAGAGACATCTCAGCGAAAGGATACTTTGACCGGGCGGGCGGCGAGGTCCGACGGCGGGTTCGCGAACCAACATCGGCTGTGGATCACAGCGCTGAACGGCCGGCTTTCCGCACCGCTACGTGGCGTGCCGGATGGGGCAACCCGCCTCGCATCCCCTGCGTATCGAGACACTGAGGCTATGAGACGCCCACGTGGGTTCGGAGAAGGAGCCGGAGCCCATGGGCGGGATCACCTATCGCATCAGCTGGTCACATGTCGGACCGGAACACGATCGAGTCGAAGACGGCGCGTGCCTCGCTCGTCAGCTCCGGATTGATCGATTCGTGGAATTGGGTCACCCAGATCACTGCGCGCTGGCCCTCCAGGTCGACCACCCGGTAGGTCTCGCGTTCATCCTGAGTCGAGTACCAGCGTGAGCATTCGTTCGAGAATCCTGAGTGGAGGCAGAACTTGTCGCGGTCACAGGCGGTGATGTCCACGTCGCCCTCGATGGAGTGGTCGAACTCGAAGCCGGAGTAATCGCCCACCACGACTTCGACGGGAGGGGTGCTGGCCGTCGACGTCTGCGCCGTCATGGCGTCGACGAAGGCTTCAGCGGACGGACCTACCTCGACGAGCGCGCCCACCCACGCGCATGAATCCGTCGGCACATAATCCGCGGGCCACCAAGCCACGACGACGGCCCCTTCATCCGGGTGGGCCGGGTCGTCCTTGGACAGGACGTCACCGCCGTCGCTCAACCAGCCGTCCGGGACGGTGATCTCGAAAGGCTCCGTGTAGCTGGTGACGAGGTATGTGCCGGCGTCGATGTCGCCGCTGTCCGGCAAGGGTGGGACCGCGCCGGCCTCCGTCGTCGGAGAACTGGTGGGCGGGAGGGAGGCGTCGTCGGGTGCAGACTCGCACCCGCCGAGGCATCCAATCAACGCGATAGCCACCAGGAGCAAGAGATGGCGCGACCGCTGAGCGGCCTTCTCGAGGGGTGTCAGGGAGCTCATCGATCCACCAGGCCGCTACAGGGTGCTGTGAGGCCCCGCAGCCGGATGACCCCGCGGGCGGCACGAGATGGGATGCCGTCGCCTCAAGTCTCCTCCGGCACAGAACCCGTGACAATAAGAGTCGGACGGAGATCAGTCTCGACTCATGCACTCCGCCGAAATGACAGGAGCGCCGTGAAGCAGTGTCGAGAAAACGCCGAATTCGAGGCGGCTTCTCACTGCCCTGATCCGACTAGCCCGAGAAATCTGGCGGTGGCCTACGGCTCGTAACCCGTGGGTTGCAACACACCAGGACGAGACACCACCAGCTCTGTGAGTCCCAGCGCTCAATGGCAGGATTGTCCCAGCGCTTTATGGTTGATCGCCTGATTCCGCGGACGATCCTTCATCGGGAAAGTGGGGCTGCTGGACGATTTCGAAGGCATCTTCGTCGAAGACAAGTTCCTTGCAGTCACCGTGCACTGGCGTCGTGCACCGGACCGGGATGGCGCCGTCAAGCTCGTCGCCCCGCTCATCCAAGAAGTGACTGACACGTACGCGCTGCGCCACGAGCCCGGCAAGTTCGTCGAGGAGCTTCGGGTCCCGACGCGCGAGCCCTTGCGCATGTGATGCGCGTTCGGCGTCGTTCCAGCCCGTCAGATGCCAATGAGGAGCAGCATGCAGGGAAGCATCGCGATCTGCATGGGAATACCCCTGCCGCTGCGGTCATATTCTCCGTCGTAGGGCATCCGGGTATCCCATGGAACATTGAGAAGAACGAAGCCAGCGATTGAAACACAGGCTACGAGAGCAATCGGGCTGAGGGCGCGAAGGAATTTGGTGGCCTTCTTGCCCAGCCGCAGGTCCTCCGTAGTGAATCCCTCTGGCGTGGACCCATCCCCGGCGCCAAGGTTCGCGACTTCGCTCACCATCTCCTCGTTCGAGCCCGGCGCAGGTTGTTTCCTTCGAGCTCAAGAGAGGATGGTAATGCTTACTGCTAGAAGTGGCTCCGGTGTGACGGATATACCTGGCCCCACTTCATGACGCGCCCCGACAGTACTACCGGCGAATCGACCACCCGATGAATGAACTCCGAGCGGTGGAGGATCGTCAGTCGCGTCGGATGGCCCACGGTATTTCTATGCCTGTTCGGGAGCAGCTACTCGGATGCAGCAGCGGAGACGCGGGTTTTCCTGCCAGCAGCTTCTACGGCGGCGGCGATACCGAGCATCATTGCCACGCCAATGGTGGTACCGAAAGCGAGAAGTACAGCTCCCACCATCCACAGCCCGGTCACGTCCGTCGCGGCGGCCGTCGTGATCCACGCGAACGTGAAGGACGCTGGAAGGACCAGGAGGGCGACGGCGACATGCAGGAGACGGTAGGCGAACCAGACCACCACGATGCTGCAGAGAAAAGCTCCGACGCCCTGCCACACTGCGTATGGGCCGCCCATTCTTCCGGTGGCCGCGTCGTACTGGTACTCGGTATCCCAGGCGAACCAGCCGAACCAAAGCCCGGCCGACAGAACGGCGATCAACGCTACTGATGCCCATTGCTGTGCAGCGGGCCGATCACGATTCCGAGTCAAGTGCATGCTTCACACTAAGCCGGGCACCGGGCGCTCACCGACAACCTCGAGTCGAGACTTATATTTATCCGCGACGGCCCTGATCAGCTCGCGGGCGGAGCCATAAGATCATGGCTCAAATTCCCTCCAGTGGAGGATCCGGTTTGCGGACCCCGTTCGATCAATCGAACCGTACGGGGGCTCTGGCGGGTCCTCCTCAGCCAGGTCAACCAGCGCCTCGCCATGATGGGCGGCCACGAGGGTCGAGGACCCCTCCAATGCTCGTTGAAGGTTGTCCGGGTCCTTCGTGGAGGCCAACCGCTCCACCGCACCGTACAACGTGAGAACTTCGCTGAGCGGCAGGTCCTCGGCCCTCACTACACCTATGGTCGTCATACTTCATCCGGACACGCAGCCCAATCGGCGAGAGAGCCGGCGCGTGCTCGCTCGCTGGACCATCGTTCACGGGGTGATGGCGGGCGTGCGGTGCTAGTTGTCGTTTCCTCGTGCGTCGTCGCCCTGGTCGGTATCGATGCCGTTGTTGTCGTCGTAATTGCCGGTGTCCGTACCGGGGTCGTCGCTATCGTTACTGCCGAGGTCGCATCCTCCGAGGAAGAGGCTGGAAGCCGCAAGGAATGCTGCGATCGTCGTGCTTTTCTTGGTGGCCATGAAGTTTCTCCATTCGGTGGTGAAGCAGTGGTTGATGGTGGTGTGATGCCCTCGAACTGTTGGTGCGGATTCTTCAGTCGAAGTGGGTGTCGGGTCCCTGATGGTTGATGGTGACGACGAGTTCATGGGCGAGGTCGCGGAGTTTGACCTGACGGTGGCTGGACGCTGACTTCATGATGGCGACCGCCGCGGTCTGGCTGCACTTGTTCTGGGCCATGATGATGCCGGCGGCGAGGTCGATGACGGTCCGGGACTGGAGCGCGGCGTTCAGATGCCCGGCCTTCTCCGCGAGCGTGGCGATCCGTACGGCCAGACGCAGGGAACGGGAGGCTTCTCGCGCGAAGAACCCCGCGGCGTGCCTAGCCTCGGCGGTGAACGTGTTCGACGCTGTGGAGTACAGGTTCAGTCCGCACTTCGCCTCACCATCGAGAGGGATCGGCACGCCGAGGATGGACGACGCGCCGTGGCGGGTCACCTCGGCCAGGTACTCCGGCCACCGCTGATCGGTCCTCGTGTCAGGGACATGGACCGGCTGGTCGGTCCGGGCCGCGGTCAGGCACGGCCCATCGCCGTAGGAGTACTGCAGCTCATCGAGCCGCCGGGCCTCGGGACTGCTACTGGCGATCGTCACATTGGTCCGTGGTCGAAGGAGCGTCACCCCGCAGAACACGTCGTGCCCGTGCCCGGCGAGGTGTTCGGTGGCGGCCCGGGCGAGGCTGTCGAGGAAGGTTTCGACGTCGGTGCTGTCCAGGACGAGGTCCTGCAGGTAGATCGCCGTGTGGGCAGGTGTTCCCGGCAGGAACTGCTCATATTCGTCCTCGAAGAAATCATCGAATTCGTGCTCCGCAAGTACGGGACGATCAACTGCGGCCGGTGCTGCGGACGGTGCTGCGGACGGTGCTACGGACGCTGTCACGGAGAGTGCCGCTGGGGGAGCCGGGAGGGGAGTCTCGGCTGGAGGCACGAAAAATTCGTTGTCGTTGATGATGCTTCCTCGGAGGCCGTTGACGGTGTACCCGCGCCAGGGAAGTCCGGGCGGGCCACCGATGGCGCACCGCTTACTGCTAAACGACTTTCCTACGCTACCGCCGGTCACAGTCATCAGCGGGGGCTGCCCGGACGAAGCAATCCATTAACTTCCGCCAGCACGTCGTGGCGGCGGGGTACCAACCAGTGGCCGTTCCACGAGGAGTAACCCGCACCAGCCCGACCGACACGACAGAAGCAGTAGTGAACCGCACACTGGTTGGCACCAACGCCGCCGGGACCGGGCGGGACGAGTAGCTACTGTCCCTACGGGACCAGCGCGAAGCCATCGAGGTCCAGGCACGGTGAAGGCCTACTCTTCGCCGGGATCGGACTTCGACGCCCGGCATCGGCGTCACGATCTGCTTCCGCACCTTCGCCGCGATAATGAGCCAGCACTTCGTAAGCGCAGTTCACCCGGTCCACTACGCTCCTGAATTTCGATCCACAACGAACGGGGGGGCTGCACCGACGATCTCGACCAGCGGAATGATCGTTCCTACGCCGCCCTAGCGGGCTGCTGGTGACTGTAGTGAGCCTCGTCCTGATGCTGGCAGCCGAATCCAGAGTGCCGATAACGGCTGTTGTCCAGGCCTTTCATGGAGGCGATGACATCGCCTCACGCCTGCACGGTGGCGGCAAGCACGGTCCGCCGGACGCGTTCACTCTTGTGCATGGAGAAGAACGATCCTGCCGTCAAGGAACAGCGTTACAGCGGGTACAGCTGGATCGCCCTTTCGGCGGCCCACTGCCGTGCGTACTCTGAGGACATCGAAGGCGTGGTTCCAGCGGGCTGGTGGTTGTGGGTTCTTGTAGGAAGCTTGTTCATGCTTCGATGGCGGCCGGTCCGCGCATCTTCGGGTCGGCGGCCTTCCTCAAAGGAATTGCCGTGAATTCATCAACGAGTAGGCAGGGTGTCCGTCCCGTTGGCAGCGGTCGAAGGACCTTCGGCGTCGAGGAGGAATTCCTGCTGGTCGACCCCGGGACGGGCCAGCCGGCACCTGTGGCAGAGCAGGCACTTCGGCGCAGGTCCAACCGTCAAGGGTTCGTCGCCGGCCCGGTCCTGACTCCGGAGGTCCAGCAGGAGCAACTTAAAGTTGTCAGCCCTGTCTGTACCACCTTGCAGGAGATGGCTGGAGCAATCAGGGAGGGCCGCGGTCTGGCCGATGAGGCCGCACGGTCGGTGGGCACCAGGGCGGTGGCGCTGGCGACCAGCCCGGTCGCGGTCACTCCGACACCGGTGCCGCAGCCCCGCTTCCTGGAGATGGCCGCCCGGTTCGGGCTGACTTTCCGGGAACAGCTCACGTGCGGCTTCCATGTCCACGTCGGCGTTGACTCCGGCGCGGAAGGCGTAGCGGTGCTGGACCGGATCCGTGTCTGGCTGCCGGTCCTGCTGGCCCTGAGCGCGAACTCCCCGTTCTGGCAGGGAGACAACAGCGGCTACGCGAGCTTCCGCTACCAGGCGTACGGCCGGTGGCCGACGTCGGGACCCTGCCGGCGGTTCGGATCCGAACGGGCGTACCGAAACCATGTCCAGTCATTGCTGGCTGCGGGCGTCCTTGTTGACGAGGGCATGGTGTACTTCGACGCCCGCCTCTCCCGCCATCATCCGACGGTCGAGGTGCGCATCGCCGACGTCTGCCTGGAACCCGAACACGCCACGACAATCGCCGCCCTCGTGCGGGCACTCACGGAACGAGCCGTCCAGGAATGGCGGGCCGGAACCCCTGCCCCGCATCGGTCAGACACGCACCTGCGTCTCGCGGCGTGGCACGCCAGCAGATCCGGAGTAGGAGGCAACCTCCTCCACCCGGTACTGAACACCCCGTGTCCGGCTGCCGAAGCGGTCGAGGCCCTCCTGGCTCATGTCCGCCCCGTCCTGGCCGGAAGCGGCGACGACGAGCAAGTGGCCCTGGGCATCTCGCAGATCCTCACCGCAGGCACGGGCTCATGCAGGCAACTCGAAACGATGGCGAACAGCCAGAGCTTGGCCGCGGTGGTGGCGGACGCCGTCGAACGCACCCAGGGCACCTCCACCGCCACGCAGTCCCGGTCCCCTCGCTGCAAGACACCTGACTGATTCGATTGGATCAACGATGAATGCTGACGGAAACGTTCGACACTACATCGACGCCCACACGCCGCTGCTCGTGGACAGACTCACGGAGTGGGTCCGCATCCCGTCCGTGGCGGGCGTCCCGGAGCGCAAACACCACCTCACCCGGTCCGCCAACTGGCTCGCGGGGGAGCTGCGGGGGGTGGGTTTCCGACCACGGAGATCTGGAAGGGGGCATAGGGTCCCGCGGTTTTCGCTGAATGGTCCGGCAACCCCGGGGCCCCGACCATCCTGATCTACGGCCACCATGACGTGCGCGCGGTCAAGGAGGAGAACTGGGACCAGACCACTCCGTTCGATCCGGTACTTCGCGACGGCAGGCTCTACGGCCGAGGAACTTCAGACGCCAAAGGACAGGTCATGGCTCACGTCTGGGGACTCCGGGCCCACCTCAGTGCCACGGGACGCACCACTCCGGCAGTGAACCTCAAGCTGATCGTCGAAGGGGAGGAAGAGGCCGGCTCTCCCGGCCTGGCAGAACTTCTTCAGGACCACCGCGCCGGCCTTGATGCGGACGCCGTGGTCGTCTCCGACACCCTGCTGTGGCACGCGGACCATCCCGCTATCTGCACCAGCATCCGCGGCATGCTCGGCGCACACATGGAGGTCTACGGGCCCCTCACCGACATTCACAGCGGTGCCGTGTCCGGGCCGGCCCCCAACCCGGCCCTTGAACTCAGCAGACTGCTCGGGCAGTTGCACGACGACAAGGGAAGGATCACCTTCCCGGGATTCTACGACGACGTCGAGGACATCACCCCCCGCCGCCGGGCTGAACTGGCCGCACTGCCTTTCGACCCGCAGGACTGGCTGAAGCGCTCACACACACGCAGTATCTCGGGGGAGTACGGATACTCGGTACTCGAACGGCTGTGGGAGCGCCCGTCGTTGGAAGTCATTGCACTGGCGGCCGGGGACCCCATCGGTGTGCAACGTGCGGCCATCCCGTCCATGGCGTCCGCAGACCTGAGAATCCGCACCGTCGCCGGGCAGAACATCCAGGACGTGGCAGGGCAGGTGCGGCGCTGGGTGGAGGAGAACATCAGTGCCGGCTACGCGTACGAGCTGTCTCTTGACCTCGAGAATGCGCAGGAACCGTACCGGACTCCGGATTGCCTGGTGCTGGAGACTCTCTCCACGGCAATGGCCCACGGTTTCCAGAAGGAGGAGGTGGGGCGGATGGGAAACGCCGGCGGCGGACCCGCGGAGATACTTTCCCGCGCACTGGATGTACCCGTGGTCTTCTTCGGTACCGGACTTGTGGAAGACAACTGGCACGACAGCGACGAGAGCGTCAGCATCGACATCCTGAAAGCCGGCGCCGCGACGCTGGCCTTCCTCTGGGAGGAACTCGGCCGACGGACCTGAACGTGGTGTCGGAGCTGGCGCGTAGCGATACAGACACCGGACCCGTCGGCGGGTTCACTCACACGCTGCTGCCTGGACGGTCAAGGCAATATGCGCGAGGACCCAAACACTTCTAGCTCTGGAGATCGAAGTCGAGGCGCCGCGATTCAGCCGGGGACCAAGCCCTCCACGAGCTCCCTGATGCCCCTGAGGCGAGACGCGATGATCGACGACGATCCTTTCGCCTGAGTCCATCCAGCCAATCGCCGCGACACTGCAGGGACTGGCCCTCAATTGCTCCAAGGAGCGCTGCGCAGAGGCATCGCTCAACGCACTCACCGACCCGGCGTGAGAGCCGACGAGGTGGCGTCAGGACCGGGGAAGAATCTTCGTGCACGGATTTCGCCCTGGTTCCGATCAACCGTCGTCGCCGTCGTCATCGCTCGTGTCGTCG
This sequence comes from Arthrobacter sp. TJ-263, assembly GCF_058269155.1. Lineage (NCBI taxonomy): Bacteria > Bacillati > Actinomycetota > Actinomycetes > Micrococcales > Micrococcaceae > Arthrobacter > Arthrobacter sp. TJ-263. The sequence continues at coordinate 431,546 of NZ_JBZCNE010000001.1, forward strand.
CCATCGTCATCGCTCGTGTCATCGCTGTCACCGTCGTCACCGTCGTCACCGTCGTCGCCGCTGTTGTCTTGTTGGTTGTCTTGGTTCTGAGAATCGTCTTGTTGCTCCTGGTTGTTGGTAAAGCCCTCATCCTGGGGTGGGTTGTCACAGCTCGTGAGGGCAAGGGCGATCAGTGTGGCGAGAACAGCAAAAAGCTTTGGCAGGCGGGTTCTCATGGAGATTCCTCTTCGTTGTAGTGGTGAAGTCTTTGGCCAGTGAGGTCGTATCGCTACTGCTCGTCAGCGCTCCTGAACCGTGATTGCTGACTGGCAGGATCGAGATGGAGGTTCCCCTCGAGCCACGCTATGCACTGACCATGAGAAGGACATGAGACTTCCACCAGCTCCGTGATGTGAGTGGGGCACCAGCAGCGCCACTGCTCCCCGCGCAGCAGAGCCGGACTCGTGCGTGGCGTGGGGTTGTCGGTCGCTGATCCGAGTGCCTGCGTCCGACCTCTCTCATGCTCTCCTCATCTGCCGTTTGTAGGCTTCAGCAGTAGAGAAGCTGGTGAACGCGACGATGAAGGGGGTAGGGATGAGCGCCGTGGAACAGGAATCAGATCCCGGATTGGTGCGCGCGGCGGAAACGCGAAACGACCCGACGCTGGCGCGGGTTTTATCGACCTCGGGTCGATCGCCGGTTGAGGCTCCGCTGAGTGCCTTGATCGTGGGAACGGGCCGGGACCGGGGTGCTTTGGCTGCCGCCCGGTCACTGGCTGCTGCCGGATGGCGTGTGGGGCTCGGGACTCCGGAGGGCGGCGGCATGGCGGGAGCATCACGAGCCGTGATGGCGCGGCACACTGTTCCCCGTCCACGCGGAGACGGTGAGGCGTTCGTGCTCGGGGTCAGGGCTGCCGTGCGGGCCGGGCGCTACGCGGTGGTCTTCGGTTCCGGAGACGACTGGATGGCCGCCGTTTCCACCTATCAGCGCCTAATTCCGGCGCTCAATCCCCACCCTCCGGCGAGCGTCGTCTCGGATGCCTTGGACAAGGTCCGGCTCGCTGAGCATGCTGCCGCAGCGGGCTTATCCACTCCCGTGATTCGTGATGCCGACGAGGCGGGCGTCCAGTCCTGGCGCGGCCCGGTCGTCGTCAAGAGCCGTGCCCACTGGAACCCGGGACAAACCCGGCAGACCCGCATGGAAGCGAGAACTTATTCCACGATCAGCGCGGCCGAACCCCGGATTCGTGATCTGCAGGCGGCAGGTGCCCACCCCGTGCTTCAAACGCCGATCGTGGGGCGGTTGAGCGCTCTCATCGGGATTTTCGACCGGGGACGCCTCACCGCGCGGGTGCAGCAGGAAAGTACGAGGTTGTGGCCCACACCCAATGGGGTCTCGACGCGGGCAGTCACGGTGCCGATCGATGAGTCGCTTGTCTCCCGCGCGGAACAGCTTCTGCAAGGACTGGGCTGGCGGGGCCTAGTCGAACTCCAATTCCTCATCGACAGTGCCAACACCTATCACCTCATCGACCTCAACGGCCGCTTCTTCGGTTCCATGCGACTCGCGGAGGCCGCCAGACCCGGGCTGATCGATCTGTGGGGTCGCCTCACGCTAGGAACCGAACACCGGGGGCTCCCGGACGGAGTGCCCGGACTTCGTTACGCCTGGACGGCAGGAGATCTTCGCCGCGCCATAGTTGAGCGGCGCGGCGGGTACATCCGCGATGTCGCCGACACCCTCCACTGGGCCGCCACCTCACGGCACAGTGTGTGGGAGGTCTCCGACCTTGGCCCCACCATCGAGCTGATCAAAGCCCGCCTATCAAGACGCCAACACTCCGCTGACACCACTACTGGTTCGTTCGTGGGGGAGCGGGAAGTGTCGGGTTCGAGCGCAGAGCGAGACATGCGTGCGTGAAAAGAAATGCCTCCGCGGTGAGGTCCCGTAAGAAGCTGCGGTCAGTGGTGATGGCTGGCGCGTTGCCTGCCCGGAGTAGGTCTGAGATAACCCTGCCCGGAATCGGTCGAGGAACTTCAGGGCTTCCTCTGGTGAGTTGAGGTCGACCGCCAGCGCATAGACACCACTCAGGTCCAATACGGGCATCACGGAACCCGTCGTCTCCTGAGCTGCACAGTGCTGTACGGGGATCTACCGGGCCCGTGCAAGCGGTCCGGCGGCGTGCGCCGAGCACCTCGGTAGACTCACCAGCACGACCAGAGAATTCAGCTGCGGTCCCCTGTGCTGCTCTATGCTCTGGCCTCGGGCTGTGATCCGGACGCGTATCGAACGTCCATCCGAGGTGTCCCGGGCTCTCAAAACCAGCCCCTTGAGCTCGAGTCTCTTGAGTACATTGCCTATGGTCCGCGTCAGTCAAGCGGGCGGCAGTACTCAACAAGCGGATGGTCGTCCATTGTGCCGCATTCGTGTCCACCCTCTCTCTGTCCCTTATCCACCATTACCTTCACAGACTATGACAGGTTCAAGTGGCCCCACGCGGTCTTCGCTCAAGCTCCCATGGTCATTTGTCAGGCCCGGACCGAGGAGGGGGGTTCTCACGGGTCTTGGCCGTCAGTCGGTGCGGATGAGGCACCAGGCCCGTTCGAAGGCCCGTGCCTGGAGGTCGGATTCACGGACCCAGACTTCGAGGTTGCCCGCATCGCCGAACCATCCTGCGAGGGCCGTCCACGACTCGATGTCCAGGATCAGCCGGTACTCGTCCCCGGGCTCCAGCGGCAGGACGCCCGGGAGGATGTCGTCGACAGCGGTGATCCGGCCGCGGTGGCTGTGGCCGTAGGCATGACTGAACGGTATGGGTATCCCCTTCGGTGACCCGGTGCGCTGGGCGAGCCACCCCTTCTGCAGGTCGAGCTCCAGGGCTTCGATCAGTTCGAATCGGTCCTGAGGCCCGCCGGCGACATCCGCGGCGGAGGGCAGCGTGAAGCCCGGCATCGGCAGGCACAGCTGGCACACATCGGTGGGGGTGTCCAAGTCCTCCGGTGGGTCGATCAGCACCGAGCGGTCCGGAGTCTGCACCCAGCGGACCTGCCAACCGCGGGCAGCGCCGTCGGCGGGGTCGTAGCCGAAGGACTCGAGGTCGTGGAAGACCTCGAGTACGCCGTCGGTGGGGAGTCCCTCGCGCAGCTGTCCCGTGGGCCACGCCGCCTTGCCCACGGCGTCGGTGGTCGCACCCAGGTCGCCGAGGTGGATCGTGGCCACGTGGGCCAGTGCCTTGCCGTCGGTGCGACGGGGCCACTCCTCCAGGGGGCCGACCGCGGGCCCGCCCAGCCAGGACAGCCACCCGCCGTCGGGCCACAGCTCGCGGAGCTCGGCCTCACTCGGGCATCCGGGCTCGAAGGACTGCTCGCTGAAGACCGGAGAGAAGACGGCCTCCTGCAGCAGCTCGCCGGCGCCCTCGGCCTTCAACCACTTCTCCACCTGACCATAGGGTCCGTGGATCGGCCGTGTCGGGACTTTCTTGGTCATCCGGGTCATGGCTCCTATCCTTGCCCTTCCGTGGAAAAGGTGAAGCGGGGGCAGTGGCCCCGCTCCGCATTAGATCACTGTCGGATCAGAGGTTCACGCCACAACGGCGCAGGAGGTTCACGCCGAGGTAGCGCTGGGTGCTGAAGGACTATCGGTGGACCCACTAGCGCGTGGTCCGGTTGCTGGGGCGTTGGCCCCAGCGACTTCACGCGGATCATCCGACTGGTGATGCACTTCTGGTGGATCCGAGCTGGGATCTGGACATGGATCTGGTAGATCCTATGGCCTCAGCCTTCCTAACGCCCCTCTCGGCTCCGGTGAGGGTGATCTGCTCGGCGCTGTGGTGCCACCGCTACCCGGGTATTCCTGATCGAGTGGTTAAACCTTGAATATCGTTTCGGGTCGGGATCGTGCCGGGGTGATCAGGTTCGGCGGAAGGTGCGGCTGATGGAGCCGCTGATCTGGGAGAGTCTGACCCAGATCAGGAAGCGTTGGAGGGGTCGCAGCCCTGGGCTGAGGAGGAATCGCCAGCCCCGGCGTCGGGCCCAGGTCATTCCGGTGGTCAGTTGCGTTCCGCCCGTGGTGGGCGTGAGGTCGAAGGACGTGACGATCGGCAGGCTCGTCGTGGAGTCCGGGTGTGTGAATCGCCAGCTGATGTGTGTGTGCTGGTCCGCTCGGATGAGCTCGAGTGTCCTACGGCGGAACCTGTCGCTGACCTTGAGTGGTTTGCCGTTCGGGTGGGTTGTCTGCGCGTATGCCGTCCACACCCCGCCTACCTGCGCCCTCTGGTCGCCTGGTTCGGCGGTGGTGGTCGGTTCGGCAGCAGAGTCGGTGGTGTTGGTGGGACTTTCGACGGTACCGATGGCTGGTTCCCATTCGGGTATCCGAGCCGGGTCGGACAGGAGAGCCCAGACGTCCTCGACTGGTGCTGGTATGAAGGACTCGCTGACTCCGCTGAGCTTGCCTCGGTGAGGTGCACGGTCCTCTTCACCTGTCGTCACCATCGCCGGGTTGCGGGCGAGTTCAGTAAGGACCGCGGCCGGTGTCGTGTTGAGCCGCCGCAGCAGGTCCGCGATCAGCCCGCTGGGTTCATTCATCAGTTCGCGCAGAACTGCGGAAGCATCCGCGGTCCGGCCCTTCCTGCCGGCCCGACCAATGAGGTCCGAGGCGCGTTTGGACCACGCATACCCACCCGTCTCGTGGAAGACGATGTCCCCCGAGGGTGGCAGGTCGGCACTGATTCCAAGGGACGCGATCTGGTCCTTCTGATGTTCCTCCACGGCGGCGCGAGCAGTATGCACGGTGATGCCCAGTTCGCGAAGGACCTGGCCGGCGGGCTGGTCGTTGAGTACCAGGGCCAGGAACAGGTCCTCGAGGTCCGCTTCACGCAAGCCCCTCCGGGAGGCTTCCTCCATCGCGATCAACGAGAGGCTCTGGCTGGTCGTCGCATACCGGGTGAATCTACTCATGCTCGCCTCCTGGGGCCGAGGATCGAAGGATCAACGCGCCTGGCGTACTTTTTATGGACCGCCTGGCGGGTAACCCCGAGGGCATCCGAAATCACCTGCCAACTCATCCCGGCGCGCAGTGCGGCCTCTACCTGGCGAAGCTCCAGGGAGTCCGCCAGAACACGCAGGGATGCCACCGCCCGCAGACCAGCACGAGGATCAGAAGTATCCGCCGCGGTGACCGCAACGTGTGATGACTCCATGATGTCAACCTAAGTTGCTTCAACGAGCGTTGTCAACGCAGGTTGCGATCCTGGGCAATCATGAGTGCGGTGAGGACCGTTCACGGGGCGGTTCGGCTACGGTCCTCGAAGCGCCCGCCTTTGTTGCTCGCTATGCCCCGTTGTCGGGCTTAGCGTTAGCGGCGGTTCCGTGTCCGGGCGTACCGGCGGGCGATGTCGTTCAGGGCGAGGGTGGCGATGATGATCGATACCGCGACGGCGGCCAGGCCGATGTAGAGCCCGGTGAGCATTGCCATCGGCGAACGCGCGTCGGTCAGGATTCCGATCCCGCCGATCGCTCCGGCCACCCAGAACATGGCGACTGCGACGACCGCGATGATGGACGGCAGAGCGCCCCGGTTGTCCTTGAGCCAGTGTGCCGGCTGCCGGTGCCACTCAGACCTGTCACAGACACCGGTCATCACCACAAACAACCGGCAGAAGACTTTTTACAGGGCATCCACCGGCGAGTGCTGCGCCCATTCGTGCTACATCGCCGTCACGACCGGTGCAAGACCTTACGACGGCGCCCGCCGAGACTGCCGAAGGCGTTCGGAAGGGCCTACCCTCGGGACATGGAACCACCCTCCAAAGATCATCACCTGCAGGACCTGGGCAGCACCGACGGGACTGACCCGGCCGATTCCGGCCAGGTTCAGAACGATCCACCAGCCGACGCCGACCCGTCGCCCGAGACCCTGGCCGGGAACCTCGGGTTCGAGGGCTCGGCGGACAGCCCGACGGGTGATGACCGTTTTACAGGCGGCTCGCATTGACCTGAGACCGGGGCTGCGAGGGTATTCGGGCCAGAGTCACCGAGAATCTGGCGTTCGCGGAACCACGACCCACCCCGGGTGTCGGTGTGTGCGGTGAGGGATTCCGGTCCTCGCTCTCGGCTGTCTCCGCCGCACCGGTGGTTCCCACGACGGGACAGTTCGCTCCTGCCCCTTTGCGTCGAGGGGTACCTCGGAGACCAGTTCGATGAGCCCATTGAGGGTCCATGAGTGCTGTGCCACAGCGCTCAGGTGTCCCGTCGAATTGTCTCGCATCCCTACTGCTGTCATTTTGATGCCGCTCTCGTTCGCCGTGGCGATCGCCTTCACCTTCCCCGCTTCCTCGGGCTCCGCGAGGTCGTGCTTCTTGGCCGTCAGTCGCGAAAGGCACGACCATGACGGACGCTTCCGGCAGCCATCGCCCGCGCATCCTCGAGCAGAATCATGACGAAACTGTCAGCGGACGGCAACGCATCAGTTGCACTGGGTACACCGAACGCAACTGAGCAGATCGACTCGGGCGATGTTGCTCCAGGGTCCCTTACGGCTTTCGCAACAGAAGCGTTCGAGGGTCTACATACGATGCAATGTCGGGCCGCTGGCTCGTTCCTTTTGGGGATGTTGTCCGGGGCGTGGATGACGGCACCTGCTACGTCGCGATGGTGGGAGCGAAGGGCGCATCAGTAGTGTGGGGAAGGTGAGCGGCATCCGCATTGGCACCTCCGGCTGGAGTTATGACCACTGGAACGGCATCTGCTATCCGCAGGGAACCCCGCCGGCGAAGCGCTTGGACCATTACGCGGCACGCTTCGACACGGTGGAGCTGAACGCCAGTTTCTATCGCTGGCCGCGCGATACGACCTTCGCCGGGTGGCGGCGTCGCCTTCCCCCCGGGTTCGCGCTGTCCGTGAAGGCGCCCCGCGGGCTGACGCACGGGAAGAAATTGTACGCGCCGGAGGTCTGGATCGAGCGGGTCGCCCGCTGTTGGCATGAGCTGGGCGACCGTCGGGCCGTCCTGCTCGTCCAACTCCCGCCGGCGATGGAGCGCGATGACGCCCGCCTCGACTACTTCCTGTCCCGCGTGCCGGGGTGGATTCGTGTAGCGGTGGAGTTCCGCCATCCGAGCTGGGACGACGACGCCGTCTACGGCCTGCTCGGGCGCCACCAGGCCGCCTACTGCGTGATGAGCGGCGCCGGGCTGCCGTGCATCCTGAAGGCGACGGCGCCCTTCGTGTACGTACGGTTGCACGGACCGGACCATGAGCATCTCTATGCGGGTTCATACTCGGACGCGGACCTGCGCTGGTGGGCGGACCGGATCCTGGAGTGGCACGGCGACGGCCGGGACGCGTATGTGTACTTCAATAACGATGGCGGCGGCAACGCGGTGCGGAACGCGGAGACGCTACGGGCACTGGTCCGAGCAGGAGACCCGCCTACCGGCAGGTGACCCGCTCATCCAGTCGATTTCCCGTGCCACTCCGACGCAAGGATGACCTCAGGAATCCTCTCGCAGGCGTCCTCGTAGTGGCTTCTTGGAACAGATCCCGCTAACGAGCGTCGAAGAAGCTGATCCGACCGCTATCGGGGGCCACCTGCAGCTTCCCTTCGTCTCTCACCACTGGATAGGAAGCCTTTCTCACTCGGTCGAGCGGGAGATGGCAGCACCTTAGGCGACATCGGGGTGGGTGCAGACGGGCGCGGTGGATTTTTTTCGGCTTCCGCCTGGCCGGAGAGTCGTTGGCGCGAAAGGTAATGCACATGTCGGCGAGTTCGATGGGGATGCTCCTCCCCGTCAGCGGAGGCCATATTGGCTGCAGGTTCAGAACAAGCTCGACGAAGTGGGAGGCTAGGGGTCATCCACATGACAGAAAGTAAAGCTCGATGGCTTCCGCTGTAACCCTGATCCGCTCGACCGCCCTTTCTGACAGGGTGGCATTGGATGAGGCCGGCGCGACTCTCGAGGATGTGATCAGCACACGCGTCCTCGTGGCGACCACCGATCGCGCCGACCTGATGACCGCGTGGGGTGTTGTACGCGACAGGTTCGACGAACACGACGTGCCAAGCACGCTACTAGGCGTGACAGTTCTTGGGTACGAGCACCAGCTCGTAGAAATTGAAGCCGTAGCTGCCGTCCGTGACTGATGCATAGCGGCGCCCCTTGAAGCGATCCGCCGATGGGCACTCGGTCGGTGTCAGCTGATGGCTTGTTGAGCAAGGCGCAGAACATGGTCGGTCATGTCCGGGTCCGCGGGTTCGGCGGTGGAGAGAATCAGTGACGCCGCAAGAAGTCCGTTGACTGCTGTCACCCTCAGTGCACGCTGCCAGCGAGAGGACTGCGGCTACGATGACGCTCTTGTGCAGCCTGAAGGTCTCGACGCCACGAACACTGAGTTAGCCAGGGTGCGGCAACCCTACCAGTGCGGACCCAGAGTGCTTGGGTGAGCGGTGCAGCGGCCGACCTTGTTTCGTGTTGCTCATGTAGGCCCGCGAGTTTCTTCCCTTTTCAGGGCTGGTCGGGCGATGGAGTGTTCGTGTGGGGGCCGGTCGTGGACCTGTCATCGAGGGACTGGGGGCGTTGGGGTGACCGGGCGCGTTCGTGGTGGGCGGGATGGGCTTGGAGCGCACGATCGCGTCCGGCGGTTTTCGCTTCGTAGAGCGCAGTATCAGCGGCAGCGATGGCGGTCTGCAGTCGGTCGGGTCCGGGTGGGAGGGCTGCTATCCCGTAGCTGATGGTCGGCAGGGGGAAGTCGAAGGCGGGTTGCATGGAGCGCAGGGTCCGGCTGATCTGGCCACTGACCAGTTCTCCGGTGTCCGGGGTTGCACCGGGCAGCAGGAGGATGAATTCTTCTCCGCCGTAGCGGCCGACCAGATCTGTTGACCGGATGGCGCGGGTGCACGCTGCCGCTGCGGCCTGGAGGACGGCATCTCCTGCAGGATGTCCGTAGGTGTCGTTGATCTGTTTGAAGTGGTCCATGTCGGCCAGGATCAGGGTGCACGGTGTGTCTCTGGAATGCGGCCGCCGGATCTCGGCGGTGGCGAGGTCGAGGAACCCGCGCCGGTTCAGAATCTGGGTGAGGTCGTCGTGGCTGGCCTGGGCTCTGAGGTCACGGAGGGCTTGTTCGGTGCTGAGCGTGGCCATGGTGAAGGACACGATGAGCAGCAGCACGATGGTGAACATGGTTGTCGGTACCGTGCCGAAGTAGGTGGTGAACGCGTAGGAGTCGGGCCCTGCCACCAGGAAAGTGATCCACCGGCCGAAATAGTAGAAGCCGAGAAGGCCAGAGGCTACGCCCAGCGGGCGTTGGGTCGTGGTGATGTCCGGCTTCAGCCGCCAGGTCTCGACGGAGGCCAGCGCGATGTAGAAGGTCATGAAGCCGAGCAGGAACCCTCCTGCGGACCACGTGTTCGTCGAGGGACTGTCGAGGGCGGACGCGAGGATCGTGATGATCGGCGGTGCAAGGATCAGCCAGCGCCGTGGAGGCAGTGCCCGCAGCACTCTCGCCCCGCCCCACACGCAGGCGGCTCCTGCGACGAGGAGCGCGTTGCCCGTGGGATTGGCCCACACCTGATGGTGTGTCCCGTCGAGCAGGTAGAGGGCCGTCCCGGTGAGGAAGCAGGCAATGGCCGCACACCACCACTTGCTGTAGGTCGATTGTTGCTGGCGGACACTGACTCCGTAGAACAGCACCAGCAGGGTCAACGCGATCAGCCCGAACGCGACCTGGAGGGTCACCACATCCAGTCTCACCCGACCTCCCGTCCTGTCAGGTCCACCACGACCCCACGAAAGTGATCCGGCCAAGGATCAGACAGGTGATCAGCGGGGCGATCGGGTCGCTGGTCGGGCATGGCTTCGGTGTCCTTTCCCCACTGATGGTGGGCATCAGTATTCCACTAGCCAGTTACCAGGGGTCGTGTGGGGAGCGCAGGGTCCACGTCCCGCACGGTTACACCGACCTGCCGAGGAACAGGGTGAGATCTACGAGCCGACCATGCGGAAGTAGTGATCGGGGGCGGCCGATCGCTGACTCAGCGGCCGTGTCCCAGTCAGGATCATTACGGACTTGGAAGGGAGTGCTTCGATCGAGTCTCAGCGACGTTAGCGTATGGCGATGAGTGAGTATCGACGCCCTCAGTTCCCGGTCGCAACCTACCTCAGAGAGCAGGGCGACGTGATCGACTACGGCCATCGGTGGAAAGACCTTCCTCCGGATGAGGCGTATTCGCGAGCGGAGGAGGACATCCTCGACGCAATCCGTATCGTGCCGAACGGTTCGGACGAAGCGCCTCTCACTTCTGTCCTCACTCCGTTCCCCGGCGTGTTCCTCCATGCCGGTTCACTCCACGATTTCCACTTTCCTGACTGCGGATGCGATGCCTGCGATGAGGACGTGGAGGCGGTTGCCACAGAACTGGAGTGGACCGTACGCACGGTGGTCTCCGGCGGGTACTCAGAACGTTTCGACCCATGGCCCGCGCGCTGAATTGAAGGATCGCTCACTGCTCGATTCCAGCGATACGAGTACGGGAGGGGTGCCCATATCCAAGCGAGTCAGTACCCTCTCGGGTATGACCGCTTGCTCCGTATTGCGTTGTCTGGAGTCGGGATCGACCTCGGTGACTTTGGCGCCCTACTCGGGCCGCGAAGTGCCGGTCTGCGCCGCGCACAAGACGAAGCTGGACGACGGCGCCCCCTGGATGGCCAATCCCGGTACGCCGACGGGAGCTTTGAGGGAGGCGGCTGGTTCCGTTGACGTCACGATTCTGATGGGCCAGGACCTCCCGGACGAGCCACGGGTGAAGGACCTTGGTCTGAGTCCGACCATCGGCAGCGAGATCGGCTTCTCGGTGGGCCTGGTCATCGTTACACCGGAGGGTGAGCAGCAGGTCACCTTCTGGCTCACCGAGGACCAGGGTAGGTTGCTTGGATTTTGGCTCAGCGAGTAGCACTGCGGTTCCCGCGGGTGGATCGTCGCCGGGACGACCTTCAGGCGATGTTTCCCAGTCTGCCGAGGGAACCCGAGCCTCGATCGTTCTGTAGGCGTAGCCGTCCTGATCGACGACCTCCCACTCGAAGTCGACAGTCTCTATCCAGAACTGGAGTTGACGCCGCAGTCCTGCTCTTCATCGAACAGGAACTACCCACCACTTCGATATTCGAACCTTATCCTGCTGGTAGCGCACTCCTGGTAGGCAGCGCGGGGAACAGGCTCCGCGGGAAACTTCTCCCAGTGGTGCGGGTGCGGCTGTACAGTTCGTAGCAGATGTTGCGTGAGCGGGGATTTGTCCGTGAGCGGAACTATCGGGTTGAGCAGCCAGCCCCTTCCCGGCAGGGTGCGACCCCTGTGCAGGACAGTTGAGGCCCTCCATGAATACCTCCGCACCCTCCTCCTCATCGTCGTCCCCGCTCCCGCCTGAGTTGTTGGCGATTTTCGGGCGAACCAACGGTCACCTCCTCACAGAGCAGACCGCCCACAACGCGGTCGATGGCTTGGCCGAGATCGCCCGCGACATCATCGGCGCCGCCGAGGGCGCCGGCGTCAGCCTGATCAACACGGACGGCACCCGTATGAGCGTGGGCGCGACCGACCCGCGCGTGCTCGAAGCCGATGACCAGCAGTACGAGCTCGGCCAAGGACCCTGCATGAGCGCCTGGGTGTCGGGTGAGCCCGTGTACATCGCCGACACCCACACCGATCAGCGGTGGCAGGAGTGGACGACCGCGGTGGCACCCCTTGGTGTCCGCTCCTGCCTCAGCGTGCCCCTGCTGGACAAACCGACAGGCCTCGGGGCGATGAAGGTCTACTCGAACACCGTCGACGCGTTCTCGGGCAAGGACCGGCGGCTGCTGATCAACCTCGCCCGCTCCGCCGCGACCCTCCTCGACCATATCCAGGCCAGCGACACCCCCCAGCGGATCAGCAACGACGTCAAAGCGTCCCTGGCCGAACGGGACACCATCGGAGTCGCCCGCGGCATCCTGATGGAACGCCTTGGTGTGGACCGGCAGGCAGCCATGAACCACCTGATCGACCTCGCCACCGACGCGAACACCACCATCGGCTTCATGGCTGCCATCATCAGTGAACGTCAGGACGACACCGAGCCCACCCCTGATCCGTGATGTCCAAGCACACCCCTGAAGAACAACGACAGCGCACACTGCACGCCATCCACAGCAGTGGACTCGGGGTGCAGAGCGTATGGGTCCGCTACTTCTCCTTCACCGGGGACGTCGACGAGTTCGAGGTCAACGCCTACCTCAACGGGCTGATCACCCTGACACCCCTGGATCGGGACCTCGTGTCCCTTGCGGTCAACGAACTCATCGCCGAAAGACTCCCACCGACCGCCCCCTACAGCAACGACTCCGAGGACCCGGACGAACCGGATACTCTGGTCGCCCTGGATGTCCTCGATGACCGCGAGAACGGAAATGAGGACGGCGGAGGGCCGGGCGCATCGGGCAATACATAGAACGATACGCCGCGGTCGGCGTGAGGAATCGTTCCACCTCGCTTTGGCTACAGGGGCACCTCAGGGGTTCTGTCGCTATCGACTTCTCCCCTATGAACCAGCACGCGTTCGGTTCTCGCCCCGGGCCCTGGCAGAGAACCGCTCTTTGCCGTTCCACCAGGGGATTCCGTGCCATACACACCCAGTCACACCAATTCAGGCGTGCCTCGCCGACTTCCTGACAGGTCCTCGAACCTCGCACCGACGGGGCGAGAGAAGCACACCGCCGCGCCTGCCAGGATGACCACGGCAACCGAACCGATCGTCGGGTAGCCCGGAGCACCACGAGGCGACTGCTCACATCCGCGCCGCGTCGCCGGAGGCTCAGGAGATCTGCAGGCCACCGTTGATGTCGTAGGTGGCGGCGGTGATGTATCCGGCGTCGGGTCCCACCAGGAAGCAGATCAGAGCGGCGATGTCGTCGACGGTACCCACCCGGCCCATCAGGATGTCCCTGGACATGTCCTGCTTGCGTTCCTCGGTGAGGGTGCCGCCCATGATATCGGTGTCCACCGGTCCGGGAGCGACGGCGTTGACGGTGATGCCGTGTTCCCCCATCTCACGCGCCAGCGCACGGGTGAAGCCGATGATGCCGGCCTTCGAGGCGCTGTAGGCCACCTTCGAGTAGGTGCCGCCGCCCCGCTGCGCCGAAATGGAGGAGATGCTGACCACGCGGCCGAGCTTGCGTTCGATCATGCCGTGCAGGACACGCTGCGTGACCAGGAACGTCCCGGTCATGTTGACCGCGAACACGCGGTCCCAGGCTTTCTTGGTCTCCTGCATGAACTCGGTGGGAGAACTGATCCCGGCAAGGTTCACCAGCGCGACGATGGGCGGCACCGAGGCTTCGACGGTGGTCAGTGCTGCATCGACCGACGCCTCGTCGGAGACATCGGCTGCAACGCCGACCGTCTGCACGCCGTGTCGCTGTGCGATCTCCGACGCGGCCTCTTCGGCCGCTGTGCCGTCGATGTCGAGGATCGCGATGGACCAGCCGTCGCGGGCCAGCCGGTCGGCCGTCGCGCGGCCGATGCCGCGGGCCGAGGCCGCACCGGTGAGGACTGCTGTGCGTTCAGTCGGAAAAGTCACGTGAGCTCCTGGTGTTGTTCTTCTGGTGGATGAAGTGTTCGTAGTCGTCGTACGTCTGGTTGATGTGGTCCTGCATCGCCTTGCGCGCCACCTCCGGGTTCCGGGTACGGATCGCCTCCAGCACCAGCGCGTGATGGGCGATGGCGTGTTGCTGCACCTCACGGAAGGACGAGGTCTCCCGCCGCATCGTGTACAGCAACTGGCTGAGCGGTCCGAGGATCACCGGCAGGAACGGGTTTGCCGAGGCCCTGAAGATCGCCTCATGGAACGCGATGTCCGTCGCGGTGACAGCGTCGAGGTCGTTCGCCCCGTGGGCCGCCTGCAGCCCGGCATTCGCTGCCTCCATCACGGCCAGGTCCTCGTCGGTAGCATGCATCGCGGCCAGCTCGGCGGCACCGGTCTCCACCATCCGCCGGATCTCCAGCAGACGCAGCGCGACATCGGGGGAATCGGCGGTGGTCGACGCGTACCTGAGGATGGCCTTCACATCGGTCCACTGGGCAGCAGGATTCACGTAGGTCCCGAGGCCCCGCTTGATCTGCACCACGTGCTGCGCCTGGAGCTGCTTGAGCGCCTCGCGCACCGTCAGCCGGCTGACATCGAGGAAAGCCGCGAGGTCGTTCTCCGGGGGGAGTGTCGCGCCGGGAGGGTATGTGCCGTCGATGATCTGTCCGAGGATGTCATCGAACACCGATTCAGCGAGCGGTTTCCGTGCCATCGGTGTCCTCTCCATCGGCGCCCGTTCCGGTGGCGTGCATTTCGATGGCGTCCACTGCGGCGGAACGCCGCTGTGGCGCGACCACCCTGATCACCGACGAATCGTCGGCGTTGCCCAGGCCCTGCGTCTGCCCGAGCAGGAACAGCTGCTCGGCCGCCGCAGCGACCGGCGCGGCAAGTCCTGCCGTCCGGGCTGCCTTCCCGACAATGCCGAGGTCCTTGACGAAGATGTCCAGCCGGCTCAGTACGTCGGCGTCGCCGTCGTATCCCTGCACCATGCGCGGTCCGCGGTTGGAGAGCATGAACGACGCCGCTGCTCCCGTCTCCAGTGCAGCCAGGGCCTGCAGCTGGTCCAGCCCGAGCGCGTCGGCAAGAGCCAGGGCTTCGGCGGCCGCGGCGATGTGTACGCCGCAGAGCAACTGGTTCACCGTCTTCATGGCCTGGCCGTCGCCGGCCTTGCCGCCCACGACCATCAATGTCGAGGCGAGCCGCTCGAGCACCGGACGGGCGGTGTCCAGGGCCGACGGATCGGCACCCACCACGATGAGCAGATCGCCTTCGCCGGCCCGCGCCGGCCCGCCGGACAGCGGTGCGTCGACCAGCGCCACACCCAGGGCCCCGAGCCGCTCGGTCCAGGAAGCGACGGCGTCCATCCCCACGGTGCTGGTCATCACGACGACGGCGCCCGGTGCGAGGACGGGGGCCACCCCGTCGTCCCCGAAGAGGACACCCTCCACCTGGGCTGCGTCACGGACCGCAAGCAGGACGATCCCGGCGTCGACGACTGCGTCGGCGGCCGTCCTGGCGCAGGTCAGGCCGGTCTTCTCAGCCCTCTCCCGCGAGGACGGCATCGGGTCGTACCCGGTGACGGTGAACGCGCCGGCCAGCCGGGTCGCCATCGGCAGGCCCATCGCACCGAGGCCCAGGACGGCGACCTTCGTGTGTTCGGAATCAGACATCATGGGAGGCACCCGTCGTTGAGGCGGAACTCGTCGCGGGGGAGCGGAGGATCTCCACCACGTCGGCAAGGGAATCATCGGTGCCGACGTTGCCGGCGAAGACGACGAACGGGATGGAGCGCGCCGGGCCATCGGCCGGTTGCCAGAGGGACACGATGCCCGGCAGCATCGGCCCGCGCACCAGCGCACGGCGGATCGACAGCCCGTGCGCGGCGACGTCGGAGGAGGTGATGCCGCCCTTGGCGATGACGAAGCGCACAGGAGCCGTGGCGATGGTGGACCGGACGACGTCGACCACTGCCCGCGAGATGGTGCGGGCGAACTCGAGGCTCTGCTCCGGATCGTCGGACCGGACCAGACGGCGGCTGGTGTGCAGGACGACCTCGCTGGTGGAGAGGCCTTCGACGACGGCTCGCACCGCCTCAACCACCGCTGTGTCCCGCTCTGCGGGATCGAGGACGGCTTCGACGTCGAGCTCCACGAGTCGGGCCTCGGGCCGCCGCGCCACCAGTGCGTCCAACTGCCGGGTGGCCAGTCCCACGTGCGAGCCCACCACGACCAGTCCACCCGAAGCGGGGGCGTCGTGGCCGGCGAAGACGTCCGCGGCCGTCAGTGGTGCGCGCTCGCGCTGGCCGATCCGTGCACGGACGAACGGCGGGCCCACCCGATAGAGCAGCTTCTTACCGCGACGTTCCGATTCCTCGAGGCCCAGGGCGAGTGCCCGGAGGTCGTCCTCGGTGACGGCGTCGACCACGATGGGGACGGCATCGGCTGCCCGGGCCAGGGCGTCGGCGATGCCCTCCGCACCGGAGCGGATGATCGACAGGTCGAGCCGGATGACGGCGTCGGCCGAACCGCCGGTCTTCTCGGCCACGTAGTCGCCCAGGTCCGACGACACGAACCCGAAGGTGGCATCCCGGGCGAATTCGGTGTCGGCGACGGGAACGACGGCGCCGTCGTCGCCCCGCAGGTAGTGGACCCCGCCGATGGTGATGCGGCCGGCGTCGGGAAAGGCCGGCACCATCACGACGCCGTCGGTCCCGGTGCCCGCGAGCGCCAGTAGAGTGGCGCCGATGACGTCGGTCTCGAGCGGGAAGTGGCCGCGGAGGGTCGAGTCGCTGCGGCTGACGAACCCGATGGTGACTCCCGCAGCCGTGGCGGCGGTGAGGGAGTTCGTGACGATCTCCCGATTGCGCGACGCCGTGGTTTCCGGGTCGAGGCTGCGGGTGTTGGTGAGGACGTACACCGCCGGTGCCGGTGCACCGTCGATGCGCTGGTCGAAGGCCCACGCGAAGTCGCTCGGCGCCCAGGAGGTGAGGACCGGCAGGTCGGCGACGGACTGCGTGCCGGTCGGGTCGTCGTCGAGAACTACCAGGATCCGCCCGGAGGCCTTGACGGCGGCGGCGATCACCGCCGGTTCGATGGCGCGGACGGTCGGGTAGCCGCTGAGCAACTCTTCTTCGAGTATCACTGATTCGCACTTTCGTCACCGGGTATCCGCCACAGAACACTTGTCAGATGTCATATGTCCAGTGCTAGTGTGACATGCAGCACAGTGCCCGTCAAAGTGCCGAGCAGGTCAGTGCTACCCACCTGAGAGGGCAACGAGGCTTGCTCAGTGACCGAGGAGCAGTACGTGGATATACAACTTCTTTTGGCGCTCGTCCTGGGTATCGCCACCATCATCGTGTTGGTGCTGAAGACCCGGCTTGATGCGTTCGTAGCACTCTTGATCGCGGCCCTGGTGACCGGCATGGTGGCCGGCCAGGCGCCGCTGGATATCGTTTCGTCGATCACGACGGGCTTCGGCAACACCCTGGCGTCGATCGGTATCGTGATCGGCCTGGGCGTCGGGATCGGCAAGATCCTCGAGGTCTCGGGGGCCGCCAATTCGTTGGCCTTGGCCTTCCTGAAGCTCTTCGGCAAAGGCCGCGAGCCGTGGGCACTGGGCAGTGTGGGCGCTCTGGTGTCCATCCCGGTGTTCTGTGACTCCGGCTACGTCATCATGAACCCCTTGGCCCGTTCGATCGCCCGGGTCAAACGCGCCGGGTACATCACCCTCGCGCTGGCCCTCGGCTGCGGCATGACGCTGACCCACCACATGGTGCCACCGACGCCCGGCCCGCTGGCCGTCGCCGGCATCCTCGGGGCCGACCTCGGAGCGTTGATCCTTGCGGGTCTCGTCTTCACGGTCCTGCTGTTGCCCATCGTGGTTTTCTACGCCAAGTGGATGGGGCCGAAGATCGAGCCATCCATGAACGAATCGGTCCGTGAGGCCGTCTACGGCACGGCTCACGCCAGGACCGGAGGCCGCGGCGGGACTGCTGTTGCGGAGCACGACGGCGGCGCCGGCGCTGGTGACGATACTCCGTCGATGGACGTCGACAACACCGCCCTCGGTACACCTCCCACGGGCGCCAAGCCTCACCGGGTCGGCGCTTTCGTTGCATCGCTGCCGTTGCTGGTCCCGTTGCTCCTGATCATCCTCAACACGGTCAGTGGTGCGATCGACCAGTCCAACCAGGGCGTCGTCGGCACGGGGGAGTACACCCCGTCGTCCTGGGCAATTCCACTGGCGTTCATCGGCAATCCGGTGGTTGCGCTGATCATCGGCGTCATCCTCGCCGTCTACGTCCTGCTGCCACGCTGGACTCCGCGCGCAAAGGTGCAGGGCTGGTTCGCCGAGGCAGCTGCCTCGGCCGGCCTGATTCTTCTCATCACCGGTGCAGGTGGTGCACTCGGCCAGGTGCTGCGTAGCTCGGGTGTGGGCGATGCCCTCGCAGAGGCCATTGCCGGTACTCCACTGCCGGCGTTCCTGGTGCCGTTCCTCATCGCCACCCTGGTCCGCATCGCTCAGGGCTCGGGCACAGTGGCCATGATCACTGCCGCATCGGTGACGGCGCCGCTGGTAAGTTCGCTCGGCATCGACCCCATCGTCGCGGCCCTGGCATGCACGGCAGGTTCGATGGTGTTCAGCTACTTCAACGATTCCTACTTCTGGGTCGTGACCCGCTTTGCCGGCCTTGACGGCGTCGCAGCGCTCAAGGGTTGGTCAGGCATCACGACGGCGGTGTGGGCCGGTTCGATCCCACTCCTGTTCATTGCCAACGCGATCCTCGGCTGATCCAACGGGATCCACCGACGGTGGCCGGGCGGCTCGGGTATGTAACCGAGCCTTCCGGCCACTGCTGTTGGACGGGTCATCCGTCAGTACCCCGGCACCAACAGGGCGAACCGACTTCCACGAAGATCTCGCCACGCGACGAGAGGTCGATGCTGCACCCGTACCGGCTCCTCGATGACTGCCCTCGAGCTCTCCGACGACGAGGACCTGATCGGGCGCGGCCGGCCCGTCGAGTGCTGGCGGGATCTGCTGGAAGGCGACCAGGAGTAGCTGCAGCGCACCGAGCGGGAGATGGCGGCCGCCGTCGGACTCGTCCGCCACGAGGCGGATCCTGGCATGACTCGCATCCGCCCCATCGGCCGGGCCTCGCCGTTCATCGGACTACGTGGAGCCGCCGGTAGGGGGTCTAGTGCGCTTCGTTATAGGCGTCGAGAATGGACTGGGTGATACGTCCCCGGGTGCTGGGGTTGTAGCCGTTGTCCTGTGCCCACTGGCGGATCTGCTGGGTGTCCTCACGCTTGGACCGGTTCGTGGACGCCCTGGACGTCGAAGCTTTCTGGCCCTTCCGGCCGGTCGCCTTGCGCGCCTTGTCCACGTACTCGGTGAGGGTTGAGCGGAATCTCTCCGCGTTGTCCGTGGTCAGGTCGATTTCGTACTCCGTGCCATCGACCCCGAAACGGACGGTTTCCTGGGCGATCTCCCCGTTGAGGTCATCGACCAGTTCGACCTGTACGCGCTGTGCCATTTTTTGTTTCTCCTGAAATCATCGAGATGAATTAGTGAACCTTATTCATCGACTCTATCGCGGCGCGAATATGTGGCGCACATCCTTGAATTACCTGAAAATCATCTGTGACTACTCGGATACGCGCGAGAAGTCACAGCAGGTGCTTGACCAGAAGGCGGCCGAAAGCCCGGGATGTCTTATTGAGAGCGCTGACATGACAAGCACAAAGTTCCCTCGACCCGCGGTCAGCGGGGGGCCGTTGCAGTTCACCGCCCCACCGGTGG
Source organism: Arthrobacter sp. TJ-263 (assembly GCF_058269155.1). Classification (NCBI taxonomy): domain Bacteria; kingdom Bacillati; phylum Actinomycetota; class Actinomycetes; order Micrococcales; family Micrococcaceae; genus Arthrobacter; species Arthrobacter sp. TJ-263. The sequence goes on from NZ_JBZCNE010000001.1 coordinate 450,935, forward strand.
TCGCCACGTCCTGGCCCACCTGGTCCCGGTCGGTAGAACTGCCCACCCCGCTCGATCAGATTCACCCGGAGTGGGCGACGCGTGATCGCTCGAGAGTCTGGAGTCTGGGACGAAAAGCTCGACAAGATCGGACCTCGGAATGATTCGTTTCTTGATACACATTCTGATCAATCTCGTGACGGCAGCGATCGGGCTGCTCCTCGCGGGTTGGATCGTCCCCGGTGTGGAGCTGCAGCCGACCGGTTTCATCGTTGCTGTGGTCGTCTTCGCCCTCGCCCAGGGTGTGCTCGGACCGTTCGTGTTCAACGTCGCCCGGCAATACGCGTCGGCCATCCTTGGAGGAATTGGGCTGGTCACCACGCTGATCGCTCTGGCAATCGCGTCCTTGTTCGATGGCGGGCTTTCGATCAGCGGCTTCATGGCGTGGGTGGGCGCCACCCTCCTGGTCTGGATTGTGACTGCTCTCGGCGGGTGGATTCTGGGGTGGCTGTTCATCACCCGCCGCCTCGGAAAAAAGAGTGAGGCCGCCCAGTAGCCGAGCCGCACCACTCTCGTCCTCATTGTTCTCGCGTTGTTCTCCATGGCGCAGCTCGCCTGCGACACTTACCGTATGATGGATGAGCCCACAGGTTGGCAGGAAGTTCCTAGCCCGCAATGGCTCATCCGCGTCAATCTCACGGAACCGATCGCCGTCATCCGGCGAAGCGGCGAATCTGATAGGACGATTACCTGGCCCGATCTTCCCGTCGGGTTGCTCGGCCTTCATGTGAGGATCGTGCCCGCCCCTGACGGCGCCTGGGTCCTCTACATGCCCGTCGAGAAGGATGGATATGAAACATCGCACAACGGGGCGACGGCCCTCCACATCTCACCCGATGGGATTCTCACCCCTTTCTCCGACCTCGGACACGCCCATTGCCTCGGTACGACCCGGCACGGTTTGTGGCTCTCGGTCGGGCACTGGGACGCCGACGTAGACACGGAAGCAGATTGGCTCACCGACCGTGACCTCCTGGTCCTGGACGCGAACGGAGGAACTCACCGTTTGACCGCCGACCGGATGCCCGCTGCCGCCTTCGAGGATGATCAGTCAGCGCACCTGGTGGTCTATACGTCGGCCCCTGACGCGTCCCACGATGGGCACGGCGGCGCCTCGTACACCTACCGCTTCTCACAGATCGACCTGCCTGCCGGCGCCCTTCCCACGACGCTTCACATCACCGAGCACCAGGCCGTCCCCGTCGAGGACGACGACATGCCGGGGAGATCCAGAGACGAGGGGCCTGAAACGCATCCCATCACCATGGATGATCCTCGTGCCTCATGGACCCTGGTTGAGCTTCCATCCGAGCAGAAGAAGGCTGCGATCGAGGCGGCCTGCACGGAGTTCGCCCATCTCGACTCGTACTGGACAGCGCCCTCGGGAGCCAAGACCCCCCTGTCGGACGGCCTCAGCGGGACGCGTGTCGACGTCGTCGGTGCGTGGCCCGCCACCCGGGTCGAGGTGAGCTTCACTCACCCCCACTATCCGGACGGGCGACTACGGCGGGCCTACCGGGTCTTCGACGACGCGGGCCGCATCAAGCCAACAGAGTTCGCAGCGATCCACCTCATGGAGGACCTGGATACCCGGGATCTTCCCCCGGTCACGAACGCGCACAACACCATCCTGGACATCTGAGTCCGTCCCTACGGCAAGCAAACTACTCGACCCTGTCCCGAGGTCGCTCCGATGGCACAGCTCCGGAACCGTCCTGTGGATCACAACGACGACCGGCGTGTTCCTGGCAGCGCTGATTCGAGACCCAGGGAGCGGCGATGTGTCTGGCCTGCGTCCAATGGGCCTCTTGCCCCGTCACGGAAGGGAAGATCCATGCGAGGTATCACCTATTGATCCACGCCCATAGTCGCGCGCGGCTCCAGCTGCGGAGTCTCGACGGAAGGCGCTCCCTGCTATCCACGCTCCGGCTCCTGCTACGAGCAGAGCGCCGAGCGGCTGCGTGGGAAGCGTTGCACCGGTGGTCGCAAGCCCCAGAACGACCCCCAGGACGTAGAAGATGAGCGCGGACACGATCCACAGCCCGCCCGCCCCCTTCGGGAGAGTGCCGGAACGCCAGATAGCGACGCCGAGGAGTAGGTTGCCCACCAGCGCGAGCAGGAGGCCCAGGAGGAACGTCCCCGTCAAGGCATCGGGAAACTCCACCTGCATGACGTCGGGCATCCCCGACAGGTATGCCCGACCAAGGGCCGGTGTTGCGAACGTGGAGATCACTGCCGGCACCATCAACAACGCATGACCGAGGACGGTCACGACCATGGCGGGCAGGGCCAATCGGCCCGTACTTGCGGGAGCCAAATAGCAGCCCAGGGCGAATACGCCGAAGATGGCCAGTATTGTGCCGCCGGTGCTGCCGATGAGGTGACTGGCGAGGTAGGAGGGGGAGGTGACGAACTGCGCCCATGCCTCGGGATCGGTTGTCTGGTCGGGCTGGGCCTTGATGGAGGACCATGCGGTGAGCAGCCCGTAAGCGGGCAAGGTCACCAAACCGGCTTTCACCCACTTGACGCTCAGTCGGGATCGCATGAGGGGTACTTCCTTCCTTTCGGTTGTCGGTTGTTGTGATCGACACCCGCCGGGGACGAGGTTCCCGAGGACCGGCCCAACGCCGGCACTGCCGATCCCCGATGACACCGAGGCGAGGCGGCGTAGCCACCTTCTTCGATGAACTCGCTCACGCACCCGACACACCCGGCATCTTGGTGTCCGGTGGTGATGAACCAGGGGCTGGAGGTCATTCCCCTGACGGGGTAGGTGCTGTTCGCCATGATGGCGCTCTTCTCGATGATGGGAGCCGCCCCTCGATCAGCGGCGTGTGACGACGATACGCCCAGGGGAATGGCGGTGCGAGGACCCGCCGGGGTGAATCTGCGAGACCGGTGCATCCTGCGCGCGACCCGGCGATCCGACGTCAGAGCCCCGGTCGACATCTCCGACCTGGGCGCCGTCGCATCCAGGACTGACTCGCATGATTCGTTGCGGAAGCAGGTCGAGTAGAAGCCCGATTCCCCACAGTGGGAACGAGTAATTTCGCCTTCCCCTTGACCTTTCCCTCCCTATCCGTGATCAACTAGTCAGCAGGCTTACTAGTTGGTCAAGAAGCCGGCCAATGCTTGAGCCTCTCGGGCAGGAGTCGGGATCGTCTGGTGCATCAATCCGACTCCTGCCCCTGTTCCTACCCTCGACCCCTCCTGCCGGCGAGAAATCACCGGCGACCATGCGAAGGTCGAGCGTGCCAGGAACCTCGAAGCTGAAGACCACGCTTCGATCACGGGCGGCCGGCCATGCCAGGAGGACATGTGGTGTCACCGGCTCGACAAGCGGCCGGCGCTTCTCGCAGGTCCGACCGGTCACGGTAGCGCTTCTCTTGGCGCTGGTGGAACGCACCTTGGCGCTGGTAGTAAGGAGTATGACCATCGACGCGTTCGAACCTCACCCCATCGTCCGCCTGCTCGGCAAGCCCTCGGCCGACTTCACCGGCGGCGACCTCGTGCGGGCGATCGAACAGTTGGGGCTGCACCAGGTGAACCTGCGCTACGTCGGCGGCGACGGGCGCCTGAAGACTCTGGCCTTCCCCATCAATTCGCGCGAGCACCTCATCGAGGTGCTGACGCGGGGTGAGCGTGTGGACGGCTCGAGTGTCTTTGCCGGTACCGATACCGGTAGCAGTGACGTCTACATCGTTCCGCGTCACCGCACCGCCTTCGTCAATCCCTTTGGAGAGCGGCCCTCGCTCGACGTGTTGTGCTCCTTCTATGACGAGTTCGGGAAGCCGCTGCCCTACGCGCGCGAGCAGGTTGTGCGTCGTGCTGCCGAGGTGCTGACGCAGGAGACCGGCGTGACGCTCGAAGCCTTCGGCGAGTTGGAGTACTACCTCGTGGACGAGCCCGAGCGCATCTACCCCGTCGAGGAGGAGCGCGGCTATCAGGAATCGGGACCTTTCTCCAAAGGAGAGGAAATCCGAGAGCAGGTGCTGGGTCACCTCTGCGCCATGGGGGTCCCGTTGAAGTACGCCCACGGCGAAGTCGGCAACATCCTCGAGGACGACCGGCAGCTGGTCCAGCACGAGATCGAGCTCCAACCCGTGCCCTTGGAGCAGGCAGCCGACAACCTCGTCCTGGCGAAGTGGGTGGTGCGCGAGGTCGCCCATGCTCACGGTCTCGAGGTGACCTTCGCCCCGTCGGTGAGCGGCGAGGGTGCAGGGAACGGCCTGCACATCCACAGTCGGCTGGTGCGCGACGGTGCCAGCACCATCGTCGGCACGGAGGGGATCAACGACACGGGGCGTCGCCTGATCGCCGGCTACCTCTCGGCAGCCAGAGCACTGACCGCATTCGGTAACACGGTCCCCACGTCCTACCTGCGATTCACCGACGGTGGCGAGTCGCCCGAGGGCATCTGCTGGGGTGAGAGAGACCGCTCCGGTCTGGTCCGGGTCCCGCTCGCCTGGGGCGGGGATGTGCTGGCCGGGATGGTCGCCCACGCCAATCCTGGCAGCACCGAGCCCGTCCCCGAACCCGCCACGCACCCCCAGACCGTCGAGCTCCGGCTCGGCGACGGCTCCGCCGACGTTCATCTGCTGCTGGCCGGCATGGCCGTCGCGGCGAAGCGCGGGCTGGGTGATCCCGGGAGCCTGGAGCTGGCCGAGCGGCTCAGCACCGCCAACCACGACGACTTCGAGCAACTGCCGACCTCGTGCGCGGAGTCGGCCGACGTGCTCGAGGCCGAGCGCGAGATGTTCGAGGCCGACGGCGTCTTCCCCGAGGCGCTCATCGACGCCTTGCTCGTGGGCCTACGCGACGCCGACGACGCCACGCCGGACGGGGAGCTTGCGAAGGACGAGGCTGCTCGGGAGGAGCTCATTCGTCGTTACTGGCACGTCGGCTGAGCTCGCCTGGTTTCCTAGAGGCCCGCCCTGAGGCTCGGGCGACGGGACGGTGCCCTGCATCGACGGATCCGCGGTCTTGCTGCACGGCCGTTTCGACCCCCGGTGGAGCGGCCAAACCGGCTACCGTGCATCGCCGCGCAACGGACTGCTTGCACGTCAGCCCGAGCAGCGCTCCTGCAGCTGCCGGGCTTTGCGCACCACACTGATCAGTGATTCGTCGCCCTGCCGGAAGTTCTCTACGGCATCACGGAGCTCAGTGATCTGGCTGGAAAGCTCCGGCGGGGCTGTTCTGGCGATCTCATCGATCTCGAGCAGCAGTCCCAGCGGGTCTGTGCCTAGCTGTTCTGGTGCTGTGCGCACCATGTCGACGATGCGAGCACATGCGTCGTCGACGGTGTCGACGGCCGCGTCGGTGGCCGGCTCGCCGGAGGGTGCCGAACTCATCGGTGATTCTGCAGCGGGTTGCCGGGCATCGGGTGGTGGATCGGCGAACGAGCAGCTCGTGAGGACCAGCAGCACGGCGGTCGTGGACAGGGCACGGGCCACCCTGGATCGGGTAGCACGCAGCGTCGGCACGACGATTCTCCTGGTCGGATCAGTAACGCGGTCAGTCAACGCATCATGAGCGTGTCCCATCCTACTGTTGATCACCCCGAAACTGTCCCGCACCTGATCTCGGAGTCAGAGATTCGCCCCTGCAAGACCTGACGCATACTCGAAGATCTGCGTCTCCATCCACGGGCTCCCATGACGCGACACCCAGCTGTACCAGGTGAGCGGACGCTGATCCGCTCCGTGGGTACACTGCTCGCCATACCTGCTACGCCGAGCACACCTCGGCGCCAAGGTCAGCTCGTACTGAAGGCGCCCAGCACTCGGTCGACATGATCTTCTGCCCAGGAGTGGTCGAGGGCCCCGCTGCGTAACAGCCAGCGGTGAAGGAGGGGTCCGAGAAGGAGTTCCGCTGACTCATCGGCTCTCTTGACCCCACTGTGCCGGAGACGTTCGGCGACTGCCTGCATCTGGGGTTCGAGCAGTATCTCGCGGTATTGGGTCGCCAGAGTCATGTCGGTCTGGATCGCGGCCGTGACTGCACGTAGCAGCGGCTCCGCCACCGGATCGGAAAGCTCGGCAATCGTCTCCTGTACCAGCCGGATGAGGTCGTTCTCCAGATCGCCGCTGTCCGGCACAACGAGGATGCCGTCGGGGCTCTGGCTGCGCGCCAGGAGGGCGTCGAACAGGATCGCCCCTGTCGACGGCCAGCTGCGGTAGAGCGTCTGCTTGCCCACGCCAGCCCGTGAAGCCACACCTTCCATCGTGAGCCTGGCGAAGCCTTCATGCGAAGCGAGAGAGAGCACCGCTTCGTGGACGCGAGCACGCGTTCTTCTATTGGCCATCGACCCACCCTAGTTCAAGAACGAGACGGTTCGTCTCGTTTTGGGTATCCTGCGACCATGACAACCTCGCAGACCTGGATGATCACGGGAGCCGGACGCGGGCTCGGGCGCGCCATGACACTTGCCGCGTTGGAAGAAGGACATACGGTGATTGCCACCGTCAGAGGCGAGCACTCCCTGCCCGCGCACGACCGGCTGCGCGTCCACCGGCTCGACGTCCGCGACCGCTCCGCCGCGGCGGCCTCCGTCGACGTCGCTGTCGCGGAATCCGGGCGCCTGGACGTTCTGGTGAACAACGCCGGCTACGGTCTTGTCGGAGCGATCGAGGAAGCGTCCGAAGAGGAGGTCCGGGAGCTCCTCGACACAAATCTTCTCGGTCCCCTGTGGCTCTGCCAGGCTGCGCTTCCCGTGATGCGGAAGCAGAGGGGCGGCCATATCGTCCAGATCTCGACGGTCGGCGCCGTGGGGACGATGCCGACTCTCGGTCTCTACAACGCGGCGAAGTGGGGCCTCGAGGGATGGACCGAGGCGATGGCCGCCGAGGTCGCCGCCTTCGGGGTCCGGGTGACCATCGTCCAGCCCGGCTCGATCGACACCGATTGGGCCGGCAGCAGCATGCGGTTCGCGGAACCGATGCGCCCCTACGACGACCTCCGCAGGACTCTTTTCGGGACACCCGAGGTCCCGTGGCCGGTCGACGGTACCGCCGGAGGAACAGCGCCTGCCGACATCGCCGCAGCGGTCCTCGCCCACGTTGCCGATAACGACGCCGGTAGGCTCCGACTCCTTGCCGGTGACGACGCGCCCGGCCAGGTGCAGGCAGCGTTGGAAAGACGCCGACAGAACTACGCGCTCGACCCGCGCTGGGAACGGATCGAGCAGGGAGCTCAGGTGCGGCCGGTCTCATGAGCCCACATGGCGAGCTCGACCCGATTACGCGCGCCGAGCTTGCGCATCAGGCTGGCCAGATGAGTCTTGACGGTGCTGGGACTGATGTGGAGATCGGCGGCGATCTCACTGTTGGTTCGTCCCTGCGCCACGGTGAGGAGCACTTGCTCCTCACGGGACGTGAGCGGTTCCATCGGCTGCGCGGATGGTCCCTTCTGCGATCTGGTAAACGCCGCAAGGAGGCGGACGGTGACGCTGGGAGCGATCAGGGCATCACCATCGGCTGCAGCGTGGATCGCCTGGGTCAGCAGCGCAGGTCCGGCGTCCTTGAGCAGGAAGCCCCGGGCACCGGCCTTCAACGCCCCATGGACGTACTCGTCGAGGTCGAAAGTGGTGATCACGATGATCGGCAGGGGGTCGGCGACTTCGGGTCCGGCGAGCTGGCGGGTGGCTTCGATACCGTCCATCAACGGCATGCGGATGTCGAACAGGCACACGTCCGGGTGCAACTGACGCGCCAGGCCCACCGCCTGTCGCCCATCGGTGGCGGTGCCCACGACCTCGATGTCGGGCTGGGCGTTCAGCAGCATCGTCAGGCCGGTGCGCACAATGTCCTGGTCGTCGGCGACAAGCACCCGGATGGTCATCGGGGAGCGCCCGCTCGGGGCAGCATCGCCTCGACCCGCCAGCCACCGCCCGCGCTCGGGCCGGCGTGGAACGTGCCACCCAGCAGCGTGGCGCGTTCCCGCATACCGACCAGGCCGTAACCCGACGGGCTGCCGCCGGCTGCACTGATGGCACCATCGTCATCGACCGTCAATTGCACCCGCTCGGCGTCACCCACGACACGCACGGCAACCCGCGTCGCGTAGCGGGCGTGCCGTCGCGCGTTCGTGACCGACTCCTGGGTCAGGCGGTAGAGCGCGGCCCCGACCGCGGGGCTGAGATCGTCGAGTTCACCGGACAGCTCCACGTGGACCTGTGGCCCTCCCTCGGCTCGACCGGCGAGACGCCCGAGGTCGGCCACGCCCCGGCGTGGCGCGAAGTCCGCCCCCTCGGAGGCGCGCAGGACACCGACCATCGTGCGCAACTCGGTCAGCGTTCGCGAGGCGGCGTCCTCGATGACGGCAAGGACCTCAGTGGCACGCTCGGGGTGCGACGTTGCGACGGCACGTCCGGCCTGGGCCTGGATGGCGATGCCGGAGACGTGGTGGGCGACCGTGTCGTGGAGGTCACGTGCCAGCTGCTCGCGCTCCCGGGCTTTGGCCTCGTCGATGTCGCGAGTGCGCGTGTACGCGTGGTAGCGGATTGCAGCGCCCAGCGCTGCGGCGAACAGGAAGAAGGCGTATGCAGCCACCGTATCTGCCGGGCTGGTCAGGTCGGCGACGTGGGTGATGACCAGCCAGACCAGGATGACTCCCAGGCCGATGGCGGCCTCACGGCCGGCTCCCCACCGGAACAGCGCGTAGGTCAGGACGAGCACGCCCGAGATGCTCATCAGCAGCGGAGCCTCCTCGCCCGCGAGGATCCTCGCGACGTCGACAGCCGTCAGAGTGCCGAAGGAGATCGCGACCGCCGCCAGGGGGTGAGTGCGGCGCCACCACAGGGGAGCAAGGACCACGAATACGACGGCGAGCACCAGCGGGCGCGACGTCAGGTCCTCGCGGAGCACCACCTCCACCACGGACCACGCCAGGAGCACCGCGACGAGCGCCCCGTCCCGCCACACCCGCCGCGGGGGGTCCGCAGGTCGAGGCTCCGACCACAACGAGCGCAGCACCTTCGTCACCATCTGTCCAGCGTAGGGCCAGCGCGGCAGCGGCGGATCAGCCGAAAGCACGAGGGAGAGACCATGCCATCGGCCGGGCGAACTCCGGCCTCCGGGACGATGTGCGGGCCGCCGGGCTCAGCGATCGTGGAACTGCCGATCCCCACTACAACAACGGAGCCCATCATGAGAACACGTCAACCCACCATGACCGCACTGGAGAACCAGCGGATCCCGGTGCAGGCCAAGCTCGCTGCCGCCTGGACCAGCTTGATGTTCTTCGTTATCTACGTCGACTACTTCCACCTCTACAAGCCCGGCGCCATCGACCAGATCCGGGGTGGCGAGATCTTCGAGTTCGACATCACCCCGACGTTGTTGACCATTTTCGTCGCGGTCATAGGCATCTCGGCCCTGATGATCCTGCTCTCCATGACGCTGCCCACCGGGGTGAACCGCGCCACGAACCTCGTCGTGGCATCGCTCTACATCCCCGTCATGGTGTTCAACGCGGTAGGTGAGTCCTGGGAATGGGCCTCCTTCTACGGCCTTTCCATCGGAATCGAGGTGCTGATCCTGGCCTTCATCCTGCGCTCCGCCTGGACCTGGCCCCACACCGCACCGTCAGCGACCATGCCGACCATGCCGACCAGCCCGGACCGTGAAGCCGTTCGCGCCCAGCAGCAAGCGTGACCCCAAGAGCAGTCCACGACGACGCGCTTGATCACGGACTGGACCGGCCTGGCCGGGGCCGTGACCGAGCGCGTCGGCGGGTTCTCCCTCGGCCTGAGCCGACACCTGGGCATCGCCGCCACCACCCCGAAACATCGGCGGCGACGCGTCGCCCTTCAGGGGTGATGATCCCGGATCAGGGACTAAAGGCCCTGACGAGGTTGGTTCTTCCCGGCAACAATCAATGGGTGACCTGCATCTGGCAAGGCAGTGATGAACGTCCAAGCCGCAGAGGGACCCAAGAGCACAGTGATGTGGGGGAGTTCCTTTCGTGGACACGTCAACGAGCAGGACACCACAAATGAAGGCTCAACACGGCAACACCAGCCGGCAGCGAGCAGGTAGCGCTCCGACGAATTCCGGACCCCTGTGCGTCGCATTCCTGCGCGACCTCGGACAGGTCCGGGTCCCGGTCCGGGTGCCTCTCCGGGGGCGAAACTCGGTGACGCCGCCTTGGCGTCGCGCCCGCGGTGGACACGCAGGGGTACCGGTTGTCGTCCAGGGCGAATTCGGTGGGTTCCCGTGCTGACAGCTTCGCGTGCCTCTGATCGAGTCCTGTCGCCCCCGATCGACCTGCCAGGAGTCCTGGTCGCGGTGCGCGCACCGTTGTTCGGCTATTGGTGTCTTCAGTGGGCTGCGTGCCGGGCACGGGAGTCGGGTGTTCCGGTGACCCTGATCCACAGTGTTGCCGCCGCCGATTCACTGCCTCGTGGAACCTGCGACGCTGATGCTGTCCGCGCGGGTAGCTCGCTGCTGCGACGTGAAGCGTCTCGCCTGTCGTCCGGATTTCCGGCACTGCAGGTAGACGTCGGCCTCTACCGTGGCAGCTTCGTCCAGGTGCTGGTCGGGCTGTCCGCGAGTGCGTCGCTGCTGGTGGTCGGCGCGGACCGGGTTGCTCTCGGCCCTGGTGGGGTTCAGGATCCGGTGGTGCTGGGGGTCGTGTCAGGGTCTCTTGCTCCTGTCCTGGTGGTGCCGGCCAGCCCGCGGGGGGTCGGCTCCCATCAGAGGACCGTCACGGGTCATGTGGTGGTCGGGGTCGATGGATCGGCGCAGTCCTCCGTGGCACTGATGTACGCGGCGGCCGAAGCCGACCGGCTTGGTGCGGCCCTGCGGGTCATCATGGCGCTGAAGTCGGGATCGGCGGAGTCCAGGACACTGATAAGCGGAGCTTCCGCATCTCTTTCGAAAGTGCAGACCGACTTTCCTCACCTTGCCGTGAGCTGGATCGTGGACGTGCTGCGCAGCCCTGTTCATGCCCTGATGCGGCACAGCCGCGACGCCGTGTTGCTGGTGGTCGGCCGCCATGGCGAGGGCGCCAGGGCCGGGGGGAAGCCGGGCTCGGTGACGCGCACCTTACTCCTGTGTCCGCCGTGCCCGACGCTCGTCGTACCCGCCACCGAGAGCCCCTGACTCCCGAGCAGCGACGGTCCGGTACCAGCGTTCGTATCTTGCGGCACGTGCAGGATGCTGCGAACCTCGCTGCCGCGATCCGTGATCGGCCCGCCCTTGTTGTCCACGCCGATCACTTCCTGAATCCTTCGCCCATCAGGTACGCGGAAGGTCGTCCTTCGCCGGAGGGTTTCCGGGCGGACACCTACGACTACGCGGCCCTGTGCGACCAGGGAGCAATCGCGACCCCGAGCATCGTTCGATGCGCCGCTATGTCAATGGTCAGCGCCTCTATTTCGAGGCCGTACGACCTCGGGAACGTGCCACGGTCATCGTGGACCACCGGGATTCCACCGCACCGGGGATCATTCCCTCGGACGCGGTCCCGGCTCTCCGGTGACAGGACATCGCATTCGAGAAGAACGATGATTGCACGATGACCGGTCACCAGGTTGCACTGATCCGCAGCGTCATCGGAGTTCTGGCCTTATGACAGCGGTCGCCGTGGCAATCGGTGGCCTGGAGGCGGCTCTGCTGGCGGCGTGGCATTTACTTTCCGCCCGGAAGAAGGGGAGGCCGCCTGGTCGCTCGAAGCAGTGGGTCGATGCAATGGCGGTGTCCCTCTGTCTGATGGCACTGCTCATCGCGGGGATCTGCCTTCACGCCGGGTCCGTCGCCAGGGTCGGCGGCCCGGCGATGTTGTTGGGGCTCCTCGGTTCCATTGCCTTTGTCGCCGTCGTGATCGTTTCCAGGAGCAGGGCACTCGCCTGCGTGCTGGACGGGGACGGCACCGTCTCCCGTGTCAGGTCAGGCTGATCCATGGATGCTGAGGACCTCCCGGTGAGGGCGGAGCCTGGAAGCTCCACCTCACCGGGAGGTCCTCGTGGGTCATCCGGCCCGACCGCTCGTGACCTCGGGCCGCCGTACCGTCAACCCGCGGCAGGCGTCGACGCTGTCTTCCGGGCCTTCTTCACCTTCTTCTCCCGGGCCTCGCGGGCCAGCAACGTCTTCTCATCGATCGGCGCGTCGCCGCTGGCCCGCCGACGCCGCATGTACTCGGCGGCCTCCTCCTGGCGTTCCTGCTCCGCGCCGCCGGCGATCGCCGAGCGCAGGTGCTCCTGGCCGTAGCCGAACGCCTGCACGAGGTCGAGGGCGTGCGGACGGATCTTCACCAGCAGGCGGTTGATGTAGCCGTCGAGGGTGCGGGCACGCTGCGCGGAGAGTCGCCCGTTCATGAGGAACCATGCCAGGTCCTTCTCGATCAGACACAGGCCGAACAGGTCGCGCAGGCGCGTGAGGACCTGTCGCGTGCCCGGGTCGGTGATCCTGTGGAGGCCGCGTGTGAATGCCTCCCACTGCAGCAGCTCCGCGTGGGCGTGAGCCACCTCGATGAGCTCGTTCTGGTGCTCGTTGAAGAGCGCGGCGGCCTTCTCCTGCGACATCCCCTTCGCGGCGCGCAGGGCGGCGGCGAGATCGACGACGCGGGACTGCACACGATCGGTCAGCAGCTCGCGCTGGGTGTCCTCGTCACGCAGGGCGATGGCCGACTTCTTGCCTGAGCCCGTATCCGCAAGGGTCTGGGCGACGCGGCGCAGGCCCGAGCGGTGCAGCGTCCTGCCGGCGGCCTGCGACACCGCATAGCGGGCCAGGACACCGAAATCCACGCCCGTGAACTCCTTGGCGTAGTCCGTCAGGAGTCGCTTGGCCACGAGCTGCAGCAGGACGTTGTTGTCTCCCTCGAAGGTCACGTACACATCGAGGTCCGCGCGCAGCGAAGTGAACCGGTTCTCTGCCAGGAAGCCCTGCCCGCCGGTCGCCTCTCGGCACTCCTGCAGGGTGTCGAGTGCCAGCCAGGTGCTCAGGGGCTTGAACGCGGCGGCGAGGGTCTCGAGGTCCTGGCGGTCCTCGTCGGTGTCGAGCTCACCGGAGAAGACACCGTCGAACTTCTCGAGGAGCTCCTCGTGCGCGAAGGATGCGGCGTAGGTCGCGGCAAGGCGAGGCAGGAGCCTGCGCTGGTGCCGCTGGTAATCCATCAGCACCTCTTCCTTGAGGTTCGAGGACGCGTTGAACTGGCGGCGCTGGGTCGAATAGGTGATCGCGGCGGTGAGGGCGAGCTTGCTCGCCGCGACCGCCGCGCCGTCGAGCGAGACGCGGCCCTGGACCAGGGTCCCGAGCATCGTGAAGAAGCGGCGTCCCGGAGATGCGATGGGCGAGGTGTACGTGCCGTCCTCGGCGACGTCGCCGTACCGGTTCAGCAGGTTGGTCCGGGGGATCCGGACGCCGGTGAAGTGCAGGCGGCCGTTGTCGATGCCGTTGAGGCCACCCTTGATGCCGTCATCCTCTCCGCCCACCCCGGGCTTGAAGGACCCGTCCTCGTTGCGCAGCTCCACATAGAAACCGTGCACGCCGTGGCTGACGCCGTTGGTGACCAGCTGGGCGAACACGACGGCGGCCCGGCCGTCGATGGCGCCGTTGCCGATGTAGTCCTTCCAGGCTGCGCGGAAGGGCGTGTCGATGACGAACTCCTCCGTGGAGGCATCGAAGGTGGCGGTGGTGGCGATGCTCGCGACGTCGCTGCCGTGGCCCGTCTCGGTCATGGCGAAGCAACCGGGGATCCGCATGTCCATGATGCCCGGGAGCCATGCCTCGTGGTGCTTCTCGGTACCGAGGTGCATGACGGCTGAGCCGAAGAGACCCCACTGCACGCCCGCCTTGATCTGCAGCGACGGATCCGCGACGACGAGCTCCTCGAAGCCCGCGACGTTTCCACCGTGGTCGTCGTTGCCGCCCAGGGCCTTGGGGAACGCGCGGTGGACGGCCTGCTGCTCCACGAGGTAGTGGAGCTGGTCGAAGCAGCGCAGCCGGTGATCGGTGTGGGTGAGGCCCTCGATCTTCTGGACCTCGGGGCGGCCTGCGAGGTCCCGTGCGGTGCGGCGGATGTGTGCCCACCGGCCGAGGAGCAGCTCCCCGAGCTCGGCGGTGTCCACGGTGGCCTGCTCGTCGTCCTTGATGTCAGCCGTGGCGGGGATCTGCTGCGGCCGGGTGATGGTCTGGGTCATGGCGTGTCCTTCGCGCGTTGGCGGGTTGGGGAATGGGGGGCCGCCGGTGGCACGAGTGCCTCGTACCGGCTGATGCCGTCGAAGAGCCAGCCGGTGACGTGCCGGGCCATCTGCTCCTCGGTCGGTTTGTCGGGGGTGTCGGGGGAGGAGAGCCAGTGCTCGCCGGCGGCCCGGACCATGCCGATCGCGGCGGCGGGCCAGTACTCCGGTGCGGCATCGTCGGGAGCCGAGGGTCGGTCCGGGGAGAGCAGGTAGCCACGCATGGGACGCGCGATCATGTCGGTGACCGCGGCGAGGAAGTGCGCGAGGGTGTCCTGGCCGTCGATCGCCGTGGAGGCGGTCGAGGAAGCTGGAGCGGACGTCGCCGACGGTTCGGCGACACCGACGCGCGTGACGAACGCATAGACGCTGGGCGAGGTCCGGGCCATCTGCAGGTAGGCGAGCACCATGGCGTAGAGGCCCTCCCGAGGGGTGGGCGCGGCCTTCGCAGCGTCGAGCACCTTCTGCTGCATCTGGCCGATGACCACTTCCGCCATGGCCCGCTGCAATCCGGTCTTGTCCCCGAAATAGCGGTAGTACACGGACTTCGAGGTCTCGGCCGCTGCGGCGATGTCCTCCATGGAAGCCCCGGGACCGAGCGCGTCGACGGCGCGCCTCGCGGCCTTGATCAGCTGCCGCCGCCGCTCGGCCCGGTGCCCCTCCCATCGGCTCGACCGGCCGTCCTGGACGGGGGCCGCGCGGCCGGCATTCTTCGCGGAGGCACCCTTGAGGGCTTGGGCAAGCTTCATGATACCCAGCGTATCAGGTACGCTAGGTATCGGTAATCCACCTTCTCGTACCAGGAGCACTCCCATGGCAGATCAGGCCGGGGCGCACACCGCCGCCCTCCCACCGCGCACGGCAGTCGTCATCGGCGGCAACCGCATCCCCTTCGCCCGTTCCGGCGGCGCCTACGCCTACTCGTCCAACAAGGACATGCTCATCGCCGCGCTGGACGGCCTCGTGGCGCGCTTCGGCCTGCAGGGCGAGCGCATCGGGGAGGTCGCGGCCGGTGCCGTCCTCAAGCACTCGCGGGACTTCAACCTCACGCGGGAGGCCGTCCTCGGTTCGGCGTTGTCCCCGGAGACGCCTGCCTACGACCTGCAGCAGGCCTGTGCCACGGGCCTCGAGACCGTCGTCGGCCTCTCGAACAAGATCAGGCTCGGCCAGATCGACTCCGGCATCGCCGGCGGCGTCGACTCCGCCTCCGACGCCCCGATCGCCGTCAGCGAGGGTCTCCGCCGCGTGCTGCTCGACCTCTCCCGCGCCAAGACGACGCAGCAGAAGATCAAGGCACTCGCCACGCTCCGTCCGAAGGACCTCTCGCCCAACGCACCGACCACGGGTGAGCCCCGGACGGGCCTGTCCATGGGGGAGCACCAGGCCCTGACCACCGCGGCCTGGGAGATCACGCGCGAAGCGCAGGACGAACTCGCGTACCGCAGCCACCACAACCTCGCCGCCGCCTACGACCGCGGGTTCTTCTCCGACCTCATGACGCCGTACCGGGGCCTGACGAAGGACGCCAACCTCCGGGCGGACACCTCGCTGGAGAAGCTGGCCACCCTGAAGCCCGTCTTCGGCAAGGGCCTCGACACCCCGGCCACCATGACCGCCGGCAACTCCACCCCGC
This sequence comes from Arthrobacter sp. TJ-263, assembly GCF_058269155.1. NCBI lineage: Bacteria > Bacillati > Actinomycetota > Actinomycetes > Micrococcales > Micrococcaceae > Arthrobacter > Arthrobacter sp. TJ-263. Next base: position 466,786 of record NZ_JBZCNE010000001.1, read on the forward strand.
TCACGGACGGCGCCGCCGTCGTCCTGCTCGGCAGCGAGGACTACGCGCGGGCCAACAACCTCCCGATGCTCGCGACCATCGTCGACGCAGAGGCGGCGGCAGTGGACTTCGTCACCGGCGAGGAGGGCCTGCTGATGGCCCCCGTGCACGCGATGCCCCGTCTGTTGCAGCGCAACGGATTCACCTTCGACGACTTCGATTTCTTCGAGATCCACGAAGCCTTCGCCGGGACGGTCCTCAGTTCCCTCGCGGCATGGGAGGACCCGGACTACTGCAAGCGCGTCCTCGGTCTCGACGGCGCCCTCGGCAGCATCGACCGCTCGAAGGTCAACGTCAATGGGTCCTCCCTCGCCGCAGGCCACCCGTTCGCGGCCACGGGCGGGCGCATCGTCGCCTCGCTCGCCAAGACCCTCTCCGAGAAGGGCGGCCGCGGCCTCATCTCCGTCTGCGCTGCCGGCGGCCAAGGCGTCGTCGCGATCCTCGAGGCGAGGTAGGCATGACCGACAACTACCTGAACCTCGTGAACAGCCCCCTGCCCGGCAAGATCGCCAAAGCCCTCGGCCTGCCGCGTCCCTCCGTCCTGCGCCGCTACACCCCAGGGGAGTCCATCGCGTCGAAGCCGGTGCTCGTCACCGGATCGGGTGCCGGGGCCGAGGCGCTCGCCGACGTCCTGCTGAGCTGGGACGTCGAAGTACGGCGCCACGTCCTGCCGGGCGAGAAGCTCAGTGCCGCCGTCGTCGTGCTGGACCGGGCGGCCTCGCCCGCGGATCTCGCGGCACCCCTGCTCGAGCTCGGGCAGGCGCTCAAGGTGCTGGTGCCGGGCGGTCGCGTGGTGGCGGTCTTCCGCTCCTCCGCGGACACCACGGACCCCGCAGTGGCGGCGGCACGGCAGGGCATCGACGGCGCCATCCGGTCCGTCGCCCACGAACTGCGCGGTGGAGCCACGGCCAACGGCATCATCCTGCGCGGGGACGCGACGACGACGGATGCCACCACGCTCGGCGCCCTCCGGTTCTTCCTGTCCGGCAGGAGTGCTTACGTCGACGGCCAGTTCCTCGAGGTATCGGGGACGCCGGCCGAGAGCCTCGCCGGACTCGCGGCCGCCACGACGGCGGTGGGGGAGGGCGTGCCCGACCGACCGCTGGCGGGCAAGACCGCCGTGGTCACGGGAGCGGCCCGCGGCATCGGCGCGAAGATCGCCGAGATCCTCGCCCGGGACGGAGCCCGCGTGGTCGCGGTCGACGTCCCGGCGGCGGGCGAGCAGCTCGCGCAGGTCGCGAACCGGGTGGGCGGGACGGCCCTGCAGCTCGACATCACCGACCCCGACGCGGCGGCACGGATCCTCGAGCACGTCGGGGGGCGCTACGGCACCCTCGACGTCGTGGTGCACAACGCCGGCATCACGAGGGACAAGCTGCTGGCCAACATGGATGCCTCCCGGTGGGACTCGGTCATCGCCGTCAACATCGCCTCCCAGCTGCGCATGAACGAGCAGTTCCTCGCTTCATCGGTCTTCTCCACGACAGGGCGGATCATCAGCCTCGCCTCGACGAGCGGGATCGCCGGCAACCGCGGGCAGAGCAACTACGCGGCGTCGAAGGCCGGCGTGATCGGCATGGTCCGGGCGCAGGCCGCCTCCTTCGACGGCGCCGGCCGGACCGTCAACGCCGTCGCCCCCGGCTTCATCGAGACGGACATGACGGCGAAGATCCCGCCCCTCACCCGCCAGGTGGCCCGCCGGCTGAGCAGCCTGCAGCAGGGCGGTCTTCCCGTGGACGTGGCCGAGGCGATCGCCTTCCTGGCCTCCGACGCCGCGGCGGGCATCAACGGGCAGGTCCTCCGGGTGTGCGGGCAGAACCTCGTGGGCGCATGAGCGGGACACCCCGCGAGGAGGTGATGCTGCTCGGTGTGCCGGCCCTGCCCGGGCTCTACCGCCAGGCCCTCGGGCTGGCCGCTCGGCGGAGGATGCTCCGGGCGGCCGTCCCGCCCGCCGTCCCCGCCGTGCAGCACCGCGCGGACGGCGTCCGGGTGGACCTCGGTGCGCTCACCCGGTTCCAGCAGCTGCTCGGGTCCGCAGCGCGGGACACTGTGCCGTCCGCCTACGTCCACACGCTCGCGTTCCCCGTGGCCATGAGCGTCCTCGCGCGACCCGACTTCCCGCTGCCCCTGCTCGGCATGGTTCACCTCAGCAACGAGGTGCACCAGGAGCGCCCGATCGACGCTGCCGAGACGTTGAACGTCGTGGCCTGGGCGGAGCACCTGCGCCCGCACGCGGCCGGCACGCAGGTCGACGTCGTCATCGAGGTGCGTATGGGAGCCGAGCTCGTGTGGACCGGGCGGTCGGTCTACCTGGCGCGCGGTGTCCGGCTCGACAGTGCAGGCTCGGACGGGCGCCGTGACGAGGACAGGCCGTCCTTCACCGCGCCCACGCCCACGGGTGTCTGGCGGCTCGGCGCCGACACGGGCCGGCGGTACGCCGCGGTCTCGGGCGACTGGAATCCCATCCACCTCAGCGCGCTGACCGCGAAGGCGCTCGGGATGACGACGGCGATCGCGCACGGCATGTACCTCGCCGCCCGCATGGTGGACCAGGCCGTCCCCGCGCCGTCCGGAGCCCTGCAGTGGCGCATCGATTTCGCCACGCCGGTGCTCCTGCCCGGGAGTGTGACGACGTCGTTCACGCGGGCCGGTGACGAGTCCGGGCGCCGGACGGACGTGGTCGGGTGGTCCGCGAAGCGCCGCCGCCCCCACTTCACAGGCTGGGTGCGCGCGGAATAGTTCCATGCCGGCCGGGCCCTGTCCAGACACACCGTGATTTTCGGGGGCAATCCGTGGAAAATCCGTCGTTCGACTGGGCAGGCGCCCGCTCGTCGGGGCAGACTCCGACTACCAGCCCCCGACGGCTGCCCCACTGTATGGAAAGAGGAGTCCCGTGAACTCTCGAGGTCTCAAAGCAGGGCTGATCGCAGCCTCGGCCCTGATGGCATCAGCGCTGATGACAGCCGGTCCCGTCCAGGCAGCACCCTCCACCGACGCCGCCACCGTGTCCCACACGCAGAACGAAGGCCAGGCCGCCCTTGACGCCTACTGGACGGCGGACAGGATGGAGAGCGCCAAACCCGCCAACACGATCAACTCCGGATGGGCCGCCGAGGGCCGCTCGGTCATGCCGAAGGCAGGACAGCAGTCGGTGGCGAAGGCACCCAAGGAACCCCTCGTTGAGGCGCGTGCCACCGCGCAGTCGCCGGTCCCGCGCATCGGGAAGGTGTTCTTCACCCAGGGCGGACAGAACTACGTCTGCTCCGGCAACGCGGTCCAGAGCGGGAACCAGAGCGTCGTCGCCACCGCAGGACACTGTACGCACGATCTCTCGACCGGATGGGTCACGAACTTCGTCTTCGTCCCCGGTTACAACAACGGCGCCGCGCCCTACGGCAAGTTCACCGCGCGGTCACTGCACCCGACCAGCGAGTGGGTGGCCCGCAACGACATCAGCTATGACGCCGCCTTCGCCGTCATGAACACGCTCAACGGCAGGACGCTCTCCGCGACCGTCGGTGCATCGAGCATCGGTTTCAACATGGCGCGCGGCCTCACCTACAGTGCCTACGGCTACCCCGCGGCGACCCCGTTCAGCGGCGAGCGCCTCCTCAGCTGCTACGGGAAGGCCTCGGCGGACCGCATCGGCGGCACCCAGTCCCAGGGCATCCCCTGCAACATGACCGGTGGTTCCTCCGGCGGCCCGTGGTTCATCGGCTCCGGCTCCACCGGGACCCAGAACTCGGTCAACAGCTTCGGCTACAGCACCCAGAGCAACGTGATGTACGGCCCGTACTTCGGCAGCTCCATCCAGTCCGCCTATTCCACGGCGGCCAGCCGGTAGTCCAGCCGGTCAGCCAGGAGGAGTGCACGGGTGGTTCCCTCACGGGGGACCGCCCGTGCCTCGTCCGGCCCCGCCCCGCCGCCCTCGTCCCTGCCGCCCCTAGACTTAGGCGCATGACCGGCTTCGACCTCTTCACCCGCGCGGCGGAGCTCGACGCCGCTGACCCCCTCGGCAGGCACCGGACCTTGTTCCTCGGCACCGACGACCACACCGTGCTCTCGTACCTCGACGGCAATTCCCTGGGGCGTCCCCTCGCCGCGACCGCGGACGGCCTGGTGTCGTTCGTCCGGGACCAGTGGGGCGGTCGCCTGATCCGCGGCTGGGACGAGGGGTGGCTCGGGCTGGCGGAACGGATCGGCGACCAGCTGGGCCGGGTGGCGCTCGGGGCGGCCGCGGGCCAATGCGTCGTGGCCGATTCGACGAGCGTGATCCTCTACAAGCTCGCCCGGGCGTCGGTGGCCGCCCGCCCCGGGCGGACGGAGATCGTCATCGACCGCGACAACTTCCCGACGGACCGGTTCATCGTCGAGGGGATCGCCCGCGAGCGCGGCCTGACCCTCCGCTGGATCGACGTCGCGTACGACGGCGGTGCGACGCCCGCGGATGTCGCCGCCGCCGTCGGCCCCCGGACGGCGCTCGTGCTGCTCAGCCACGTCGCGTACCGCTCCGGGTTCATCGCCGACGTGCCCGCCATCACGAGGATCGCCCACGACGCCGGCGCCCTCGTCCTGTGGGACCTCAGCCACTCGGTCGGGTCCGTTCCGGCGGACCTCGATGCCTGGGATGTCGACTTCGCGGCGGGCTGCAGCTACAAGTACCTCAACGGTGGGCCCGGAGCGCCGGCGTGGGCGTATGTCGCGAAGCGGCACCTGCCGACCCTCGACCAGCCCATCCTCGGCTGGCTGGGCAGCGCGGACCCGTTCGCCATGGGCTCCGCCTACCAGCCCGCCGACGGCGTCCGGCGCCTGGTCTCGGGCACGCCCCCGATTCTCGGGATGCTCCCGATGCGCGACATGCTCGCCCTGATCGAGGACGTCGGCATGCCGGCCGTCCGGGCCAAGTCGGAGGACCTGACCGCCTTCGCCGTCGATGCCGTCGACGCCGTGCTGGCCCCGTACGGCGTTCTCCTCGCCTCGCCGCGTGCCGCGCAGACCCGCGGCGGCCACATCACCATCGACCACCCCGATTTCGCCGGGATGGTGCCGGAGCTGTGGCGGGACGGCGTCATCCCCGACTACCGCAATCCGAACGGGATCCGGCTCGGCCTCTCGCCCCTGTCGACGTCGTTCCACGAGGTCGCCGTCGCCGTCGCGGCCATCGCCGCGCGCCTGGAGCAGGCGGCCCAGGGGTCCGACGCCGAGCGACTGGACCCGGCGGCACGCGGGGCCGGGTAGGGGGAACGGCAGTGGAGACCCTGCCGGGGCAGCTCTGGGAGCGGATCACCGACGGCTTCCTCAGGGTGGCTCCTCCCGCGATCGGCGCCGTCGGACTCGTCGCGATCGTGCTGGTGGCCGTGGCCCTCTCGGTGCCCCGTCGCTCGTGGCGGGTCTTCGGGCTCTTCGTCACGGTGGTCCATGAGCTGGGCCACGCGACCGCCGCCCTGCTGACCCTGCAGCGCGTCACGGGGATCACGCTCCGCCTCGACCACTCGGGAACCACGACGAGCCTCGGCCGTCGGGGCTGGCGGGCGGCCTTCATGACCTTCTGGGGCTATCCGGTGCCCGCCGTCGTCGGCTCCCTGCTCCTCTGGGGTACCGCGCACGGCTGGGCGCCGGCGGCGCTGTCGATCAGTGCGGTGGTCCTCGTGGCGGCGCTGGCCCTGATCCGGAACGGGCAGGGGGTGCTCATTCTCGGCGGCAGCGCTGCCGTGTCGCTCGGCCTCGTCTGGTTCGGGGGAGCGGCGGCCGCCGGCTACGCCTGCCTGGTGCTCGGCGTCGCGCTGCTGGTCGGCGCGTGCCGCGACTGGGTGAGGGTGGTGCGGGTCCACCGACGACGGCGGGACCTCGTCTCCTCGGACGCCCACCTGCTCCGCGTGGCGACCCGTATCCCGTCGCCGGTGTGGCTCGGCATGTTCGCGCTCGTCATCGGCGCAGCCGTGGCCCTGTCCTTCACGCCGCTCGCGCTGATCGCCGGGGCGTCGTCCTGACCTCAGCCGTCGCCGCGGCGGAGGTGCCCTGAACTGTAAGGGGCTCCCTGCTGCCGGCAGAGATCGTCGTAGAGCTCGTTGACGGCCTGCGAGATGCAGTCCCGCTCGTGTGCCGGGAGCTCGATCAGGCCGTGCAGATAGGCGGTGACCTCGTACTCGTCCACGCCTCCGCCCATGCTGAAGTAGTGCTCCCACAGGTCGCCGATCGAGATGTTCGCGCGTTCCATGGCGTCGCTGGTCAGGGCGTGCTGCTCCCGGTCGCGTTTCTCGTGCGGCTCCGTGTCGTGGTCCCGGTCGGAATCGGCGTGGTCTTCGTGGTCCATGTGGTTCCTTCCTTCCACTCCTGGCGCTGCGGGCACCGGTCAGTCCTCGTTCCAGCATAGGCGTGGGGCGACGGCGGCGGGCGGGGTGCGGCTGATGTTGCCCTTTCCCCGGCAGTACGTATGGCTGCCGTCGTCGACCGGATCCATGGGGGATACGGTGGTCGCCCCCCCTAGCGCCCGCCGATTCAACAACCCGGGTGAAGTCGTGTTAGAGTATTTCTCGTTGCTTTCGCCGGTTTCTACGGTGAAAAACCACCCGCGCGGGTGGCGGAATGGCAGACGCGCTAGCTTGAGGTGCTAGTCCTCTTATTGAGGGTGGGGGTTCAAGTCCCCCTCCGCGCACAAAGAAAACCCCGGTTCGCCGGGGTTTTTTTGTGCCCTCGACCTTGTGGAGGCGGATCCGACCACGCGAGTGCCGCCTTCGGCCATCCGTGGGCCTGCGGTTCGCATGGTGATCTGCAAGGCAAGCTCTTCTGTATCAACCTGCGTGCCGAAGGGTAGAACATACGTATGACACCAAATCCTCTGGTCCTCGGCCCCATACTGCGGTACGTCGACGAAACCTCGGCCAGTGTCTGGGTGGAGGTCGGTGCCGCGGGTCGCGTCGTCGTCCGGGCCGCCCGGCGATCCTGGGAAGCACGCACCTTCGCGGTCCACGGGCACCATTACGCGCTCGTCGAGGTGGACGGACTCGAGCCGGGAAGCGTCACCGCCTACACGGTGGAGATCGACGGACACCAGGCCTGGCCGGACCCCGGATCCGTTCCCGAATTCCCGCCGTCGAGCATCGCGACACGCACCCCGGGGAAGCCGCTGCGACTGGCCTTCGGGTCCTGCCGCACGAGCGTCCCCCACACCAAGGAGGGCAATCGGACCCACGGCATCGACGCCATGCGTGCGTACGCGCTCCACCGGACGAAGGACGACAGTTCACCGCGGCCGGACCTGATGCTCTTCCTCGGCGACCAGGTGTACGCCGATTCCACCAGTGAGGAGATGCAGCAGTTCATCCGCGGGCGGAGGGACATCGAGGAGGAGCCCGGCGCCGAGCTGAAGGACTACGAGGAGTACGCCCACCTGTACAACCTGGCCTGGTCCGACAGTGCCAACCGCTGGTTGCTGTCCACCCTTCCCAGTGCCATGATCTTCGACGACCACGACATCCGTGATGACTGGAACGCCTCCACCTCCTGGAAGCAGGAAATGGAGGCCACCTCCTGGTGGCAGGACCGGATCGTCGCGGGCCTGGCGTCGTACTGGGTGTACCAGCACCTCGGCAACCTGTCACCGGACGGGCGTGCCGAGGACCGCATCTGGCAACGGATCGTCAACCATCACGACGCCGCCGAGCTCGACCTGAGCGAGGAGCTCGACGCCTTCGCCGACCGGGCGGACAAGGACCCGGCCAGCTACCGCTGGAGCTACTGCCGCGACTTCGATGACACGCGCCTGATCGTGGTCGACTCCCGCGTATCCCGCGTGCTGACACCCGATGCGCGCTCCCTGCTCAGCGAGGAGGAGACGGCGTGGCTGGATCACAGGATGGTGGGCGGATTCCGGCACCTGCTGGTGGGAACCTCGCTGCCGTTCCTCCTGCCGCTGGGGCTGCATCACATCGAGTCGTGGGACGAGGCCCTCGCTCAGGGTGCGTGGGGCGCGCTGGGCGCACGGCTGGGCGAGAAACTGCGGCAGGGCATGGATCTCGAACACTGGGCCGCCTTCCAGAACAGCTTCCGCGCCGTGGCCCTCATGGCGACGGACGTGGCGGACGGCAACCGGGGCCCGGCACCGGAGACGGTGACCTTCCTGTCGGGAGACGTCCACTTCTCGTACGTCGCGGAGGTGGACAGGACGTCGGGCAGCCGTATCCTCCAGGTGGTCTGCTCCCCGATCCGTAATCCGCTGCCGCGGCTCCTGCGCTCCTCCACGGCCATCCTGTCCTACGCCGTGGCGGCACCTCTCGGGGCACTCGTGGCGCGCTCCGTGAAAGTTCCCGATCCACCGTTCCGCTGGCGGAACATCAGGGGACCGTGGTTCGACAACAACCTCGCGTCGCTCGAGGACACCGCGGACGGGCTCACGCTGTCGTGGCAGTCGGGCACGGTGGACGGTGACGACCATCTCCACCCCCGGCTCAAGGAGGTCGCCGCCATGACAGTGCCGCGGCGTGGGTCCGGAAACGTGCCGGGAGGGGAAGCTGTGCCCGAGGCAGCGCTCTCGACGTCCAGGAACACTCGGGCACGGAGAGGACGGCGGAAGTAGGGATCATGCGCCTCCCCGTGCTGCCGCCGGAACGGCGCGGAACTCGAGATCGGGTCCGATGTGCTCTTGACCCCTCGGGACGGCAGGTTCATTCTGGTCCCACAAAACAGGCAGAACCAGCTGGATGTCCCCGCCCGAAGCCGTGTGCAGGGGCATCGCCTGAGCTGCGCAGACGTCACCGGAGGGTGAGACTGAGCTGCGCAGACGTCACCGGAGGGTGAAACGACATCGCCGCCTTCTCGGAATGGATGCACATTCTCCCCACGGTGCACGGACCGGACGAGCGGCCCCGGAGCAGCCGCCGGCGCTTCACCACAACGAACGATCACTACGACCCACAGGAGGTCACGATGCCTGGTTTGATTCGGAAGAGCCTTGATGCGCCCGAGGAGACGCGTCCGTTCGAGGGCGACTCGGGCCAGCTCCAACTCGTCGATTCGGAACGGGGCCCGGTGGGCCGCGCCACGTTCCATCCCGGCTGGCACTGGTCCGAGCACGTCAAACCGATCGCGAAGACCGACAGCTGCCAGGCCGCCCACGTGGGCTACTTCGTGTCCGGCCGGATGAGGGTCGTCATGAACGACGGAGAGGAGATGGAGTACGGGCCGGGTGACTTCGCCGCCATGGCCCCCGGGCATGACGCCTGGGTGGTGGGAGACACACCGTGTGTCTTCATCGACTGGCAGGGGTTCGCCGACTACGCCAAACCCTGAATCCGGGAACGCAGTACGCCCCGAAGACACGTGCCCTGCACCAGTCAGGCCCTGGTCGGACAGATCCGGCCGGGGCCTTCTCGTGTCTGCAGGCAGGTCGGCCGGACCCGGGGGGCGGGCGCTCGGTAGGCTGGAGTCGCAACCGCTACCGAGGAGGACCACGTGGGCATCACACCCGAAGATGAAGTCGTCAGGATCTGCCAGGAACTGATCCGCATCGATACCTCGAACTTCGGGGACAACGCGGGCCCGGGGGAGCGGAAGGCCGCCGAGTACACCGCCGGACTCATCGAGGAGGTGGGACTCCCGACCCAGCTGTTCGAGGCCGCTCCAGGCCGCACCTCCGTTCTCGCCCGCATGGAGGGCACGGACTCCTCCCTGCCCGCGCTCGTGGTGCACGGCCACCTCGACGTGGTCCCCGCGCAGAAGGAGGACTGGGCGGTCGACCCCTTCGGCGGCGAGGAGAAGGACGGTCTGATCTGGGGCCGCGGCGCGGTGGACATGAAGGACATGGACGCCATGATCCTGTCCGTCCTGCGGTCCATGCAGCGCGACGGCATCAAGCCCAAGCGGGACCTCATCTTCGGGTTCTTCGCCGACGAGGAAGCCGGCGGGGCCTACGGTGCGTCCTGGCTCGTGGACAACAAGCCGGAGGTCTTCGAGGGCGCCGCGGAGGCCATCTCGGAGGTGGGCGGGTTCTCCGCGACGATCGGCGGCCAGCGGACGTATCTCCTGCAGACGGCGGAGAAGGGCATCTCCTGGCTGCGCCTGGTGGCCCACGGCCGCGCCGGTCACGGTTCCCAGATCAACACCGACAACGCCGTCACCGCCCTGGCGCGGGCCGTCACGCGCATCGGCGACCACGCCTGGCCCATCGAGCTGACGCCCACCACACGCCAGTTCCTCGACGGCGTCACCGAGCTGACCGGCGTCGAATTCGACCCCGACAACCCGGACGTGCTCCTCAGGGAGCTCGGCACCGTGGCGCGTTTCGTCGGGGCGACTCTGCAGAACACCGCCAACCCGACGGTGCTCAAGAGCGGCTACAAGCACAACGTGATCCCCGGGACCGCCGAGGCGCTGATCGATGTGCGCACGCTGCCCGGCCAGCAGGACCAGGTGCTGGAGATCATCCGCGGGCTCGCGGGCGACGGCGTCGAAGTGAGCTACGAGCACAAGGACACCTCGCTCGAGGTGCCGTTCGCCGGCAACCTCGTGGACTCGATGATCGACGCCCTGCACGCGGAGGACCCCGGCGCGAAGGTCCTCCCGTACACGCTCTCGGGCGGCACGGACAACAAGTCGCTGAGCCGCCTCGGCATCACCGGCTACGGCTTCGCGCCCCTGCAGCTGCCCGACGAGCTCGATTTCACGGGCATGTTCCACGGCGTGGACGAGCGCGTGCCCACCGACTCGCTGCGCTTCGGTGCGAAGGTGCTGGCCCGTCTGCTCACCACCTACTGAGCAGGATCCGACCACCCCGGGAGGCGCCATGACCACCACGACGACGGCTCACGGAGTCGGGCAGCTCCTGCCGGAGGATCTGCTCGAGCGGTTCCGGGGACGCGCCGCCGGCTACGACGCCGCGAACACCTTCTTCACCGAGGACTTCGAGGAGCTGACCGCGCTCGGGTACCTGCGCCTCCTGACGGATACACCGCCGGGCGACGCGGGCGGGATGGCGCTGGCCGCCGCAGCCCAGCGGCGGCTCGCCGCGGCCGCCCCCGCCACGGCACTTGGCATCAACATGCATCTGGTCTGGACGGCCGTCGCCGGCCTCCTCGCGGACCGCGGCGACTCCTCGCTGCGGTTCGTCCTCGACGACGCCGCGGGAGGAGAGGTCTTCGCGTTCGGCGTCTCGGAGCCGGGCAACGACGCCGTCCTGTTCGACTCGCTGACACGGGTGGAACGCCTGGCGGACGGCGGGTACAGCTTCACCGGCACGAAGGTCTTTACGAGCCTCTCACCCGTGTGGACCCGCCTCGGGATCTTCGGGAAGCTCGAGGGCGGGAACCGCGGGGACGACACGATCCTCCACGCCTTCGTCCCCCGCGGCACCCCGGGGGTGGAGACCCTCGAGGACTGGAATCCGCTGGGGATGCGCGCCACGCAGTCCAACACGACCCGCCTGGCCGGAGTGAGGGTCCCCCCGGACGCGGTCTTCCGCACCCTGCCGGTGGGGCCGAATGCGGACCCGCTGGTCTTCGGGATCTTCGCGGCGTTCGAGACGCTCGTCGCGTCCGTCTACCTCGGGATCGCGGACCGCGCCCTCGAGCTCACGGTGGACGCCATGACGCGCCGCCGGAGCCACGTGGGGGACCGCGCACTGTCCGACGACCCTGTGCTGCGGAACCTGCTGGCCGGGCCCGCCATGCGGCGGACCGGCGCGGAGGCGGAACTCCGGCAGGTCACGCGGGATCTGGACGCACGGGCGGGCGAAACGGCGCAGTGGTTCGCGCGCCTCGTGACGCTCAAGACGCATGCGGTGGAGGCTGCGGTGGACGCCACCACGGCAGCGCTCCACGTGGGCGGGGGGTCGGGGTTCTCGGCGTCGTCGGAGACTGCCCGCCTCCACCGCGACGCGCTGGCCGGGCAGTTCCATCCGTCGACGGAGGAGTCCGCGCGGGCCACGGTGGCGACCGCGCTGCTGGGTCCGCCGTCGGGCTGACGGGCCCACCCACCTGCTCGGGACCTCCTCGAAGCAGGGGGGTTCAGGCGGTGCGTTCGACGCGGAGCACTTTCCGCCGCAGCCAGTACCGTCGGCCGCCCCCCATGTAGATGCAGCTGCGCTCGAGTTCCCACTTGCCGTACTCGGCGTGCTCGGCGACGAGTTTGCGCGCGGCCGGCAGCGGTTCCCCGGCGTTCACCGTGAGGACCAGGTACTCGTACTGGCGGCCGTAATCGCGCTCCCGGACGGCTGTGGCGTTCAGAAAATGTTCTCGCATATCCCTCCAATTCGGTCCACTTTACCGATAACGTCTAGCCATGAGCATAGATCCGCGTGTCGCGCTCCAGTCCCTCGTGACAGCCCTCGAGGAGCACCTTGCGGCCTCGGCATCACGACGGCGCGAGGACGACCCGGCCGTCGAGGCGGCCTACGTGGGGATCGCCGATGCGTTCGAGGTCTACGAGGAGGCCCTCTACGACGCCTTCGGGGAGGTCACCCCCCTCGAGATCTACGAGGAGGCGGACGACGAGGACGACGACGCCGAGTATGCGCCGGACCTCGTGGAAGCCGAAGTGGAGAACTGACTCCTCAGAGCTGACCCCTGAGGCCCGACCCCTGAGGCGGAGACCTCGTGCTTCAGGCAGAAACCTCGTCGAGGACCGCAGCGATGGGTTCCGCCACGGGCGAGCCGCTGGTCTGCAGGATCTCCTTGAGTTGCTGCGGCGTCCGGGCGCCCACGATCGCCGAGGCAACACCGGACCGGTGGAGGAGCCAGCGCAGGGCGAGTTCGTGGGGCTGCAGATCCAGTCCGCGCGCCGCCGTGCACAGCGCCTCCGTGATGCGCTGGGGTTTCCCGGCGAGGTAGGGCTCCACGTACGGCGCCCACACATCGGAGGCTCCACGTGACTCCGTGGGGATCCTGCCGCGGTACTTGCCGGTCAGGACGCCGCGGCCCAGCGGCCCCCAGGCGAACACCGCGGCCCCGAACGCCTCCGCGGCGGGGAGCACGTCCCGCTCGGCGCCACGGTTCACGAGCGAGTACTCGACGTCGTTGACGAGGAGCGGGAAGGACGCCGTCGCGGCCGCGCGGGCGAACTCCCAACCTGCGTAGTCGGAGACGCCGACGTAGCGCGCCCGACCGGTCACGTAGGCCGCTTCCAGCGCGCTCAGCGTCTCCTCCAGCGGCACGGCGGAGTCAGGGGATGGCGCGAGCCACACGTCGACGTGGTCCGTGCCGAGCAGCGACAGGGAGGCGTCGAGCGAATCGAGCAGACCCCGGCGCGAGGCGTCGAGGCGTCGGCTCCCGGTGCGGGTGGTGCCGCCCTGCACCACGAGGACGAGCTCCGAGCGGGCCACGGTGTCGCCGATGAAACCGCCCAGTATTGCCTCCGCCTGGCCCTCGCCATAGCGTGCCGCGGTCTCGATGAGAGTGCCGCCGGCATCGGCGAAGAGGCGGAGCTGCTCCCGGGCGGCCTCCTCGGACACTTCCTGGCCCCAGTTCATGGTACCCAGCCCCAGAGCGGACACGGTCAGGCCGCTCATCCCCACATTTCGCCGTTGCATGAGGCCAAGCCTAAAGCCTGCCACCCGCCGCATGGCTTAGGGTCGTAAGAGTGAATTGGATAGAAGCGATCATCCTGGGGTTCGTCCAGGGCCTCACCGAATTCCTACCCATTTCATCGAGCGCACACCTGCGCATCGTGGGCGAGTTCCTCCCGAACGCGGAGGACCCGGGTGCGGCGTTCACCGCCATCACCCAGCTCGGCACCGAGACCGCCGTCGTCGTGTTCTTCTGGCGGGACATCGTCCGGATCGTCAAAGCCTGGTTCGGCGCGCTGAGGGGCACGGTTCCGCGGAACGACCCGGACGCGCGCATGGGCTGGCTGGTCATCATCGGCAGTGTGCCGATCGTCGTGCTCGGGCTCCTGTTCCAGGAGCAGATCGAGGGCTCGTTCCGCAGCATGTGGATCGTCGCGACGATGCTGATCGTCTTCGGCATCATCCTGGCTATCGCCGACGCCGTCGGACGGCAGACACGGGACCTCAGGAGCCTCACCTACCGGCACGGCATCCTGTACGGACTGGCTCAGGCCCTGGCGCTGATCCCCGGCGTGTCGCGCTCCGGCGGCACCATCACCGCCGGGCTGCTCATGGGCTACACCCGCGAAGCCGCGGCACGCTACTCGTTCCTGCTGGCCATCCCTGCGGTGTTCGGCAGCGGCGTGTTCCAGCTCGTGAAGAGCTTTGACGAGACCGGTCCGTACGGGCTCGCGGAAACCGCCCTGGCCACCGTCGTGGCCTTCGTCGTCGGCTTCGCGATCATCGGCTGGTTCCTCCGGTACGTCACGACCCGCGGCTACGGCCTCTTCGTCTGGTACCGCATCCTGCTCGGCCTCGCCCTGTACGTGCTCCTCGGCTTCGGCGTCATCAGCGCCTGACGGCGGCCCGTAAGGTTGACACTGTGATTGCGTGGAATTCGACCCCTGTCCCAGTACTCGACGGCACCCAGTCGGGTATCAGCCTGTTCGACACGGCGCTCCAGGGGCCGGCACCCCTCGGGAACCTCCCCGAGCAGAGTCTCTACGTCTGCGGCATCACCCCCTACGACGCCACGCACCTCGGCCACGCGTCGACCTACGTGGCCTTCGACCTCCTCAACCGGACCTGGCGTGATGCGGGCTCCACGGTGCGCTACGTGCAGAACGTGACCGACGTCGATGACCCCCTCCTCGAACGGGCCACCGCCACGGGCGTGGACTGGCAGGACCTCGCCGCCGACCAGATCGCCCTGTTCCGTGAGGACATGGAGGCCCTGAACGTCCTGCCGCCGGATCACTACATCGGCGCCGTGGAGTCGATCGACTGGATCGTCCCGATCGTCGAGAAGCTGGTGGACCGCGACCTCGCCTACGCGGTGCCGGGGGAGGGCGGGGAGCCCGACGGCGACGTCTACTTCTCGCTCGACGCGGCAGCCGCCCTCGACCCGGACGACACCGCCCGCTGGTTCCTCGGGCAGGTCTCGCACCTCGATGTCGAGACCATGCTCGCGCTGTCGGCCGAACGCGGCGGCGACCCCCGGCGGCCCCACAAGCGCAACGCACTCGATCCCCTCCTCTGGCGCGTCGCGCGGCCGGGGGAGCCGAGCTGGCCCGCCGGGTCGCTCGGCGAGGGCCGGCCGGGCTGGCACATCGAGTGTGCCGTGATCGCCCAGCAGTTCCTGCCGGCCCCGTTCACCGTGCAGGGCGGAGGTTCGGACCTCGTCTTCCCGCACCACGAGATGAGCGCCTCGCATGCCTGGGCCGCCGGCGGCACACCCCTGGCGCAGCACTACGCCCACGCCGGGATGGTCGGTTACGACGGCGAGAAGATGAGCAAGTCGCGCGGGAACCTGGTGCTCGTGTCGAGGCTGCGCCAGGAAGGCGTGGACCCGGCGGCGATCCGTCTGGCGATCCTCGCCCACCACTACCGCGCGGACTGGTCGTGGACGGACGGCGTCCTCGACGCCGCGATCCGCCGTCTCGCCACGTGGCGCCGGGCGGCTCGGTCCGCGACGGAGCAGGACGTCGTGGAGGTCCGGGACCGGGTGCGGGCGCACCTGGCGCACGACCTCGATGCGCCGTCCGCGCTGGCCGCGATCGACGCGTGGGCCGCGGCGCAGCCCGCGCGGACCGGCGGCTGGACCGGTGGACGTGCACTGGGAGACGTCGTCGACGCCCTGCTCGGCGTACGGCTCTAGGCGTACTTGCTTCAGGCGTAGCTGCTCCAGGCGTACCGGGCGGCGGCCGGCCTACTGTTCGCGCCGGCGCTTCTTCAGGTACCGCTCGAACTCGCGGGCGATCGACTCGCCGCTGGCCTCCGGGAGGTCCACGGTGTCCTTCGCCTCCTCGAGCTGGCGCACGTAGGCGGCGACCTCGGGGTCCTCGGTGGCGAGCTCATCGACCCCGCGTTCCCAGGCCTCCGACTCCTCCGTGAGGACGTGCGTGTCCACAGCGATCTGCAGGATCTCCTCGAGCTTGTTCAGGAGTGCGAGCTGCGCCTTCGGTGAGGGCGACTGACCCACGTAGTGCGGCACGGCGGCCCACAGGGACATGGTGGGGATGTCCGCGAGCAGGCCCATCTCCGCCAGCACCCCGACGATCCCGATGGGACCCTCGTACGTGGACGGCTCGACGTCGAGGCTCTGCCGGACGAGGTCGTCGTCGGACGTGACGGTCACGGGGATGGGACGCGAGTGGGGTACATCCGCGAGGAGAGCGCCGACCAGGACGATGCAGTCCACGCTGAGCTCCTTCGCCAGCGCGACCAGCTCGGCGGTGTAGGCCCGCCATTTGTAGGAGGGCTCCACGCCGTTGACAAGGATCAGGTCGACATTCGAGTGGGGCACGACGGTCTTGCTGATGCGTGTGTTGGGCCACTTGATGCGGCGCTGTCCCGAGGAGTTCCGCTTGATCATGGGGCGGGTGAACTGGAAGTCGTAGAACTCGTCGGCGTCGATCGTCGAGATGCGTTCACTGCCGAAGAAGCGCCCCATGTACTTCAGCGCGTCGCTGGCCGCCTCACCGGCGTCGTTCCATCCCTCGAAGGCCGCGAGCATGATCGTGATCCTGCGCTCGGGCTCGTCCGCGTCCTGGAACAGATCCTGCACGCCGACCGGCTGGTTCTCTTCGAAGCTATCCACGCTCTCACCCTAGACCCCGGTGCGCGGCCATGTCAGGCGGGCTCCCGCCGCCGCGGGGGCACGGCGGCGGGTCCGCCCGGACCGCCACCGTAGACTTGGAGGCATGGCAACCCACCCCACCGGCAGCACGCACATCCTTGCCCCCGACGAGGCCGACGACGGGCGGGCGGCCGTCGCCGGGAACTCCGGGGGCCTCCGCGGCGTGCTCTGGGACATGGACGGAACCATCGTCGACACCGAGCCGTACTGGATCCGGGCCGAGAAGGACCTGGTCGAGGCGCACGGCGGGACCTGGACGGACGAGCAGGCCACCACGCTGGTCGGCCAGGCCCTCGAGTTCTCCGCCGGGCAGCTCCAGCAGGCCGGGGTGGACCTCGGCATCCGCGACATCATCGACCACCTCATCGGGCGCGTGGCGGCCGACGTCAGCCAGGCCGTCCCCTGGCGTGCGGGAGCGCGGGAACTGCTCGCCGCGCTGCACGCCGAGGGCATCCCCTGCGCGATGGTCACCATGTCCGAGACCCTCCTCGCGAGCGCGGTCGCCGCACACCTGCCGGAGGGGACCTTCACCCACCTCGTCACCGGGGACCGCGTGAGTGCCGGCAAACCCGACCCGGAGTCCTACCAGCTGGGCTTCGACCTGCTGGCCGCCGACCACCCGGGACTGGACAAGCACCAGGTGGTCGCGATCGAGGACTCCCTGCCCGGGGTGACCGCCGCCCTCGCCGCCGGGCTCACCACCCTCGCCGTCCCGCACTTCGTGCCGCTGCCGCCCGACCCACGCCGCACCGAGTGGGACACACTCGCCGGACGCACGCCTGCGGATCTCGCGGCACTGCTGCCCGCGGCCGACGCCGAGGACGAGTTCGAGGACGAGTTCGAGGACAGCGAGGACGTCGCGTGAGCGGAGTCCAGGACGCACCGCGGCAGGAGAAGACCCCCGGCCTGCCGCTCGGCCGGATCGCCGGTGTTCCCGTGGTCCTGGCGTGGTCCTGGTTCGTGATCACGGCCTTCATCGTGCTGGTCTTCGGACCGCGCGTGGGCCAGCTGATCCCCGGGATCGGCGCCGGCGCGTATGCCGTCGCCCTCGGGTATGCCCTGCTCCTCGCGGCCTCCGTGCTCGTCCACGAACTGGCGCATGCCCTCACGGCCCGCGCCTTCGGCTGGCCCACCACGCGGATCGTGCTCAACCTGTGGGGCGGACACACCCAGTTCGCGAGCTTCAACGCCTCTCCGGGACGGTCCCTCCTCGTCGCCCTCGCAGGGCCCGCCGCGAACTTCGTGCTCGCAGGTCTCGGCTGGGTGATCCTCCAGGCGGTGGCACCGGGCGGTGCCGCCTACCTCCTGACGACCATCCTCGTCTGGGCGAACCTGCTCGTCGCGGTCTTCAACGTGCTGCCGGGGCTGCCCCTGGACGGCGGGCGGCTCGTCGAGAGCGCGGTCTGGCGGGTGACCGGGAGCCAGGAGAAGGGCACCGTGGCCGCCGGCTGGGCCGGACGCATCCTCGTGGTCCTGCTGCTGGGCGGCGTGGTCGGCGTGCTGCTGGTCCAGGGCCGCGGTCCCGACCTCACGTTCATCCTCATCGCCGTGGTCATGGGAGCGTTCCTGTGGATGGGTGCGACGGCCGCCATCACGAACGCGCGGATGCGCCTGCGCCTCCCCGCGATCAGCGCGGGCCGACTGCAGGAACCCGCCGTCGGCGTTCCGGCGGGCACCAGCGTGCTCGCCGTCCGGCGCATCCTCCGGGAGAACCCGGGTGTCTCGGTCGTCCTGACCGGGGCCTCCGGCGTCCCCGAGGCCGTGGTCGACGACGCCGCGCTGCTCGCCGTCCCGGACGAGGCCGCGGCCGACACGCCCGTCAATGCCGCCGCACGCCGCCTCGCCGCCGGCGCCTACGTCCCGGAGTGGGCGGAGGGACAGGAGCTCGTGCAGTTCCTCGCGCGGCTGGAGGGCAACCAGTACGCCGTCGTGAACCGCTCGGGCGCGGTCACCGGCCTGCTCCACCAGCGGACGGTGGTGCAGGCCATCACCGGCAAGAGCGCACTGGGAACCCCGCCCGACGCCTGACCGGCGGCCGCGCTCCAGCCCACCCGCCCCCACCTCCTCACGAGCCAACCCGCCTCATTCATGCCGGCCCCGCCGGCCCGCGCCGAAGGACCACCCATGAGCACCACCCCCACACCCGAAGCATCCGCCGACCCGCATGGTGCAGCAGCCCGCCGCGGGCCGTTCCGCGCCGGCGAGCGCGTGCAGCTGACCGACGAGAAGGGCCGGATGAATACCATCACCCTCACACCCGGTGGCGCATTCCACACCCACAAGGGCTTCCTCCAGCACGACGCGCTCATCGGCGCCACCGAGGGGACCATCCTCGAGAACACCACCGGTCAGCTGTACCAGGCCCTGAGGCCGCTCCTCTCGGACTTCGTCCTGTCCATGCCGCGCGGCGCGGCAGTCGTCTACCCGAAGGATGCCGGGCAGATCGTCACGATGGCCGACATCTACCCGGGCGCACGCGTGGTCGAGGCCGGCGTGGGCTCCGGCGCACTGTCCATCTCGCTGCTGCGGGCCGTGGGCGACCACGGCTACCTGCACTCCTTCGAGCGCCGCGAGGAATTCGCGGACATCGCCCGCGGCAACGTCGAGACCATCTTCGGCGGGCCCCACCCGGCCTGGCAGATCACGCTCGGCGATTTCCAGGAACAGGTCCTCGCCCAGGAGGCCCCCGGATCGGTGGACCGCGTGGTGCTGGACATGCTGGCCCCCTGGGAGTGCCTCGACGCCGTCGCCACGGTCCTGGCCCCCGGCGGCGTCTGGATCAGCTACGTGGCCACGGTCACCCAGCTCTCCCGCACCGCCGAGGCCATCCGCGCGGACGGCCGCTTCACCGAGCCCGAGGCCTGGGAGTCAATGGTGCGCGGCTGGCACCTCGAGGGCCTCGCCGTGCGTCCCGACCACCGCATGGTCGCGCACACCGGGTTCCTCCTCACCACCCGCCGCCTGGCGGAGGGCGCCACCGGCTTCACCCCGAAGCGCCGGCCGTCCAAGACGGGCTTCAGCGAGGAGGACCTCAACGCCTGGACGCCGCAGGCCGTGGGGGAGCGCGACGTGTCCGACAAGCGGTTGCGCCGCGTCGCCCGGGATGCGGCGTCCACCATCCAGCGCGGGTCCCTACCCGCCGAGGAGGCCCAGGCCCGCCGCGACGCGATCGCCGACGGCGGCACCGTCGAGTAGGCCTGCCCACGGGCGGCGGGAAGAGACCGGCCGCCCTCGTGCGTTGTCACCTCGCAGCAACAGTACGCATGGCGGACAGACGTCTGCGCTAAGGTCGAAAGACAGCCGAAGGTCGAACCGAAGGTGGCGAACCGAAATGCCGGAATCCGATGACCACGCTCCAGCCGCCGGATCGCGCGAGCCGGCCTCCCCTCTCGTCGACCACTCCTCCGCGCAACGCCAGCTGAACGTCCTGCGGGACAAGCTGCGCCAGATCGACCGCCAGCTGGGGTCGGCCACCCAGAACAACGGGAAGCTCGTCGCGGCGCTCGAGGCCGCGCGCACCGAGATCGTCCGGCTGAAGGCGGCCCTCGAGAAGGAGGGCGCGGCCCCGTTCAGCTTCGCCACCGTGATGCAGGTGAACCCGAAACGCCCTTCCGAGCCCGGCACCACCACCGAGGCGACGGTGCAGGACACCGCGGACATCCTGCAGTCGGGGCGGAAGCTCCGGGTCACCGTCAGCCCGCTCATCAACGTCCGCCAGCTCGCTCCCGGTCAGGAAGTGCTGCTGAACGAGTCCCTGACCATCGTCGCGGCGCTCGGCTTCGAACGCGCCGGGGAGATCGTCACCGTCAAGGAGCTCCTGGGCGCGGACCGCGCGCTCGTCGTGGGGCGCACGGACGACGAACGCGTCATCAAGCTCAGCGGCCCCCTGCAGGCCGAGAAGATCCGCGTGGGCGACGCCCTCGCCGTCGACACGAAGTCCGGCTACGGCCTGGAGAAGGTGCCGCGCAGCGAAGTGGAGAACCTCGTGCTCGAAGAGGTCCCGGACATCGCGTACGGCGACATCGGCGGCCTCGGCCCCCAGATCGAGCAGATCCGCGACGCGGTCGAACTCCCGTTCCTGCACCCCGACCTCTACCGGGAACACGGACTCAAGCCGCCCAAGGGCATCCTCCTGTACGGACCGCCGGGCTGCGGCAAGACCCTGATCGCGAAGGCCGTCGCCAACTCGCTGGCTGCCCGCGCGGCCGAACGCGCCGGCGTCGAGCAGATCCGCAGCTACTTCCTCAACATCAAGGGCCCCGAGCTGCTGGACAAGTACGTCGGCGAAACCGAGCGCCACATCCGCCTCATCTTCGCCCGCGCACGGGAGAAGGCCTCGGACGGCAGCCCCGTCGTCGTGTTCTTCGACGAGATGGACTCCCTGTTCCGTACCCGCGGTACCGGTGTGTCCTCCGACGTCGAGACGACGATCGTGCCGCAGCTGCTCAGCGAGATCGACGGCGTCGAGAAGCTCGAGAACGTGATCGTCATCGGTGCCTCCAACCGCGAGGACATGATCGACCCGGCCATCCTGCGGCCGGGGCGCCTGGACGTGAAGATCAAGATCCAGAGGCCCGACGCCGAGGGCGCCGCCGAGATCTTCGCGAAGTACATCACGGCGGACCTGCCGCTGCACGCGGACGACCTCGCCGAGAACGGCAACGACCCCCAGACCACCATCGCCGAGATGATCCGGCGCACGGTCGAACAGATGTACTCGACGGACAAGTCCAACGAGTACCTCGAAGTGACCTACGCCAACGGGGACACCGAGATGCTCTACTTCAAGGACTTCAACTCCGGAGCGGTCATCCAGAACGTCGTGGACCGTGCCAAGAAGTACGCCATCAAGGACCTCCTCCTCGACGGCAGCAAGGGCCTGCGCATCGAGCACCTGATGCGGGCCGTGGTGGACGAGTTCCGCGAGCACGAGGACATGCCCAACACCACGAACCCGGACGACTGGGCGCGCATCTCCGGCAAGAAGGGTGAGCGCATCACGTACATCCGCACCATCGTGCAGGGCAAGGCCGGGCAGGAGCCGGGCAAGTCGATCGAGACGACGGCGAACACGGGCCAGTATCTGTGATCGTCACGGGTGGACGGGGAGCCGGACGGCCGGGGGAGCTGCCCGCCGTCGGTGACGGTGTCTCCGTCCACCGTGTCATGGGGACCGAGACCGAGTACGGCATCATCGCGCCGGCCCTGCCGTCGGCGAACCCCACGTTGCTGTCCTCGCAGGTGGTCAACGCCTACGCCGCCACGCTGCGCGAGGGGCTGGGCAACCTCGTGGGCACGCGCTGGGACTACACGGACGAGACGCCGCTGACCGATGCCCGCGGTTTCCGGATGGACCGCGGCAGTGCCCACCCGAGCCAGCTGACGGACGAACCCGTGGAGCTCACCGCCGAACAGATCGCCCTCGAGCGCGGGGAGCCCGCCGAGGTCGCCGTGCTCATGAACCTCGTGCTCAACAACGGCGCCCGGCTCTACGTGGACCACGCCCACCCGGAGTACTCCTCGCCCGAGGTCACCAATCCCCTCGACGCCGTCCTCTGGGACCGCGCCGGGGACCATGTGGCCGTCGCCGCGATGGACCGCATCAGGACCACTCCCGGCTTCTCGCCCGTGATCCTCTA
This sequence comes from Arthrobacter sp. TJ-263, assembly GCF_058269155.1. Taxonomy (NCBI): domain Bacteria; kingdom Bacillati; phylum Actinomycetota; class Actinomycetes; order Micrococcales; family Micrococcaceae; genus Arthrobacter; species Arthrobacter sp. TJ-263. The sequence goes on from NZ_JBZCNE010000001.1 coordinate 489,137, forward strand.
CAAGAACAACACCGACAACAAGAGCGTCTCCTACGGCTCCCACGAGAACTACCTCGTCCCCCGGAGCGTGCCCTTCTCGAAGCTCGCCGAAGCGCTCATCCCCTTCTTCGTCTCGCGCCAGGTCATCTGCGGCGCCGGTCGCGTGGGCCTCGGCCCCGTGAACCAGGAGCCCGGCTTCCAGATCAGCCAGCGGGCCGACTTCTTCGAGAACGAGATCGGCCTCGAGACGACCGTGCGGCGCCCGATCATCAACACGCGGGACGAGCCCCACGCGGTCGCGGAGAAGTACCGGCGGCTGCACGTCATCATCGGCGATGCCAACCTGAGCGAGGTGTCGAACTACCTGAAGGTGGGGACCACCGCCCTCGTCCTGTCCCTCATCGAGCAGGGCCTCGCGCCGGTACCCGAACTCGAGGACCCGGTCGAGGCGCTGCGTGCCATCAGCCACGACCCCTCGCTGACGGTGGAGGTCAGGCTGAAGGACGGGCGGAGCCTGACCGGGCTCCAGCTGCAGGAACTCTACTGCGACGCGGTCCTGGCCGCGCTGCCGGCGGACGCGGACCGGCAGACCCGCGACGTCGTCGACCGCTGGCAGGCGCTGCTGGCGACGCTGCGGCGCGATCCGATGGAGGCGGCCCGCGAGGTCGACTGGATCGCGAAGCTGAAGGTCCTGGAGGCGTACCGGGCACGGGACGGCCTGGCATGGACGGATCCCCGGCTCGCGCTCATCGACCTGCAGTACGCCGACCTGCGGCCCGAGAAGGGCATCTACCAGCGGCTGGCCCGCCGGGGCGACATCGAGCTCCTCGTCGATCCCGCCGACGTCGCGCGGGCGGCCGTCGAACCGCCCCGGGACACGCGCGCCTACTTCCGCGGCCGGTGCATCGCCGAATACCCCGCCGAAGTGGTGGGCGCGAGCTGGGACTCGCTGATCTTCGAGCTCCCGGGGGAGCGGCGGCTGCAGCGTGTCCAGACCCGCGAACCGCTGCGCGGCACGGAGGCGCTCACCGGGGCGTTGTTCGATGCAGCCACGGATGCCGAGGATTTCCTCGCCCGATTGTTGAGCGGCCCGGATCGGCGCGTGGCACCATAGGAGCCTGACCACCGAATTGATGACGACGACGGAAAGGGTGGATACCGTGGCGACACAGGACCGCAGAAACACCAGCGGCGCCTCCTCCGCAGCGGAGGAGGAGGACCTCCCCGACGCCGCCCCCGCGGCTCCCGCGGCGGCGCAGGATTCCAGCCAGACCCAGGGCGTGGACGACCTCCTCGACGAGATCGACGGCGTCCTCGAGTCCAATGCGGAGGAGTTCGTCCGCGGCTTCGTGCAGAAGGGCGGCCAGTAGCGGATGCTTCCGGATGATGCCGCGGCAGCGGTCCCGCGGGCCGCCTCGACGTCCTTCGCCGACTACCTGGGCGCGCACCATCCGGGCATGCTGCCGTCGAACCGGATCCTCGGGCCGGTCACGGCGACCTCCGACGCCTCCCATCTCGCCCCGCACGCGACGACGATCGTGTCGCTCACCTTCCCGGGCGGCGTGCTCATGGCCGGCGATCGTCGGGCCACGATGGGCAATGTGATCGCCAGCCGCCACATCGAGAAGGTGTTCCCTGCGGATCGCTCCTCGGTGCTCGGGATCGCCGGCAGCGCCGGCATCGGCGTCGACCTGGCGCGGCTCTTCCAGGTGGAGCTGGAGCACTACGAGAAGATCGAGGCGACCATGATGAGCCTGGACGGCAAGGCCAACCGCCTCGCGGCGATGGTCCGGCAGAACCTCCCGATGGCCATGCAGGGCCTCGCCGTCGTGCCGCTCTTCGCCGGCTTCGACACGGACCGGCACCTCGGGCGCCTCTTCTCGTTCGACGTCACGGGAGGCCGCTACGAGGAGCACGAACACCACTCCATCGGATCCGGCTCGGTCTTCGCCCGGGGGGCCCTGAAGAAACTGTGGAACCCGCGCCTCGACGAGGCGTCCGCCGTCCACGTCGCGGTCGAAGCCCTCTACGACGCCGCGGACGACGACTCCGCGACCGGCGGACCCGACATCGTGCGCGGCCTGTGGCCCGTGATGTACGTCGTGGACGCGGCCGGCACGCGTCGCGTCCCGGAGCGTGACCTCGAAGCCGTCGCGCACACCATCATCGACGCCCGTTCCTCCGCGGGCCGGGAGGCATAGGCCATGACCCAGCAGTTCTACGTCTCGCCCGAACAGCTGATGAAGGACCGCGCCGACTTCGCGCGCAAGGGCATCGGGCGGGGCCGGTCGGTGGTGGTGATGAGCTGCCGGGACGGCATCGCCCTCGTCGCCCAGAACCCGTCGCCCTCCCTGCACAAGCTCGGCGAGATCTACGACCGCATCGCCTTCGCGGCGGTCGGCAAGTACAACGAGTTCGAGAGTCTCCGCCAGGCCGGGGTCCGCTACGCCGACGTCCGCGGGTACTCCTACGCGCGCGAGGACGTCACGGCACGCGGGCTCGCCAGCGTGTACGCGCAGAGCCTCGGTGCCGTGTTCACCGCCGAGAGCAAGCCCTTCGAGGTGGAGCTCGTGGTCGCCGAGGTGGGGCGCATCCAGGACGCCGACCATCTCTACCGCCTCACCTTCGACGGCTCGATCGCCGACGAGGCCGGGTTCGTGGTCATGGGCGGCGCGGCCGACGCCGTCGTCGGCGCCCTCCGCGGCACCTGGTCCGCGGACGTGGGCCTGACCGACGGCGTGCGGGCCGCCGCCCGCGCCCTCGCGACTCCCGCGGGGGCCGACAGCGACCGACCAGGCACTCCCGCCCTCGATCCCTCCGTCCTCGAGGTCGCCTTCCTCGAACGCGACCCGGACACCCTGCGGGGCAGCCATCGCGCGTTCCGCCGGATCGGCGGACCCGAACTCGAGACCATGCTCCAGGGCGGACAGGACAGCTGATGGACCGGCGCATCTTCGGGGTCGAGACCGAGTTCGGCATCTCCTACTCGGGGCCCAACTCCCGCCCGCTGTCCCCCGAGGAGGTGGCCCGCTACCTTTTCCGGAAGGTCGTCAGCTGGGGCAGGTCCTCGAACGTCTTCCTGACCAACGGGTCCCGGCTGTACCTGGACGTCGGGTCCCACCCCGAATACGCGACGGCGGAGTGCGACGACCTCGCGCAGCTCGTCGCCCACGACCGCGCCGGCGAGCTGATCCTGGAGGATCTCGTCTCCGAGGCGCAGCGGAAGCTGTCCCATGAGGGCTACGACGGGCGGATCTACCTCTTCAAGAACAACACCGACTCCGCCGGCAACTCCTACGGCAGCCACGAGAACTACCTCATCCCGCGCAAGCTCGAGTTCGCCCGGCTCGCCGACATCCTCATCCCGTTCCTCGTGACACGCCAGCTGCTCGTCGGGGCCGGCAAGGTCCTGAAGACCCAGACCGGGTCCATCTACGCCTTCTCCCAGCGCGCGGACCACCTGTGGGAGGGGATCTCCTCCGCCACGACCCGCTCGCGGCCCATCATCAACACCCGGGACGAGCCGCACGCCGATGCCGAGCACTACCGTCGGCTGCACGTCATCGCCGGCGACTCCAACATGTCCGAGACCACCACGCTGCTCAAGGTGGGCTCCGTGGACCTGCTGCTGCGGATGGTCGAGGCGGGGGAGCTGATGCGCGACTACCGGCTGGAGAACCCGATCCGCAGCATCCGCGAGATCTCCCACGACCTCACGGGCCGGCAGCTCCTCAAACTCGCCAACGGCCGCCATATGACCGCGCTCGAGATGCAGCGCGAGTACCTGGCGAAAGCGACGGCGTTCGTGGAGCAGGACGGCGCGCACAACCAGCACGTGCCCGCCATCCTGGACCTGTGGGAACGCGTCCTGGACGCGGTGGAGACGGGGAACACCGCGCGCATCGACCGGGAGGTCGACTGGGCGATCAAGAAGAAGCTGATCGACCGCTACCTGGCGCGCTCCGGCGACGACCTCGATTCGGCGAAGGCCGCCCAGCTCGACCTCACCTACCACGACATCTCCCGCACGCGCGGCCTGTTCTTCCTCCTCCAGGCCAGAGGGGAGGCCGCCCGCGTCGTCGAGGAGACGGCGGTGAAGGAGGCGGTGGACGTCCCTCCGCAGACCACCCGGGCGCGCCTCCGCGGAGAATTCGTCCGGCGCGCCAAGGAGGCGAACCGCGACTACACGGTCGACTGGGTGCACCTCAAACTCAACGACAGGGCGCAGCAGACCATCCTCTGCAAGGACCCCTTCGCCTCCGTCGACGAGCGCGTCGAGGCACTCCTGCAGCAGCTGTGACGGCGAGGGCGCTGCCCGCCGGCCTCCGCGGCCGTGCCCGTCATCCCGTCCGCAGGGTCCTGTCAGGGTGCTGGCGGGACATTCACAGGAGCAACCCGGCCCCCGTTGCCGTTAGGCTTGTCAGGGCCCTTTGTTCCACGGGCGGACCGGACACCAACCCGAAAGTAGCTTCGTGCGAAAAGTACTCACAACCTCCCTTGCACTCACGCTGTTCCTGTCAGCCTGTGGCGGGCCCACGACGGACGACCTGACGGGGGACTCGTCAGGGGACGCGTCGGGGACGTCCGCCGGCGCCGCCGAGATCCTCGAGTCGGTCGCCGTGACCGGCGGAACCGACGAAGAGGCACCGACCGTCGAGTTCGACGAACCACTCGACATCACCGGTGTGGCCGTGAAGACCGTCGTGGAGGGAGATGGGGACGCGATCGAGGCCGGCGAACAGGTGCGCTACCAGCTCGTGTCGCTCAATGCCGAGGACGGCGAGGTCCTCGGTGACACCTACAGCCAGGGCGACCCCCAGGTCCTCCCCGTCGACGACATGCTCAAGGAGCAGGACGCCGAGCTGTACGAGGTCCTGACGGGTTCGAAGGTCGGCGCGCAGGTGGCCTACACCCGACCCGCTCCCGAGCCCGCGGAGGGCCAGCAGGCCACCCCGGAACAGCTGATCGTCCTGAAGGTCATCTCGGCCGAGCAGCCTCCGCCCGAGCCCGAGGTCCTCTCACCGGAAGACGTCAAGAAGCTCGACGACGACGGCCAGCTGCCCACGTTCACCTTCGATGACAAGGGCGCGCCCACGGTCACCATCCCCGACAACGAGCCCTCGGAGGACCTCGTGGTGAAGGTCCTCAAGGAGGGTACGGGCGAGGAAGTGACCGAGGCCGATACCATCACCGCCAACTACAGCGGATGGCGCTGGGAGGACGGCGAGCAGTTCGACTCCAGCTACGAGCGCGGCGAGGCCGCCGAGTTCCCGCTCACCGGAGTGATCGAGGGCTGGACCAAGGGCCTCGCCGGGCAGAAGGTCGGTTCCCAGGTCCTCCTCGTCATCCCCGGAGCCTGGGGCTACGGCGACCCGGCCCCCGAGGGACGCCCCTCCGGCACCCTCGTGTTCTACGTCGAGATCACCGGCAAGACCGCCGCCGAGTAGCACCACCCACCACCGAACCCAAGGAGTACCCATGTCATTCGGCCACCGCCAATTCGACCGCCAGAAGCCCGAGATCGACTTCCCCTCCCACGACGTCCCCACCGACCTCGTGATCGAGGACATCATCACGGGGACGGGTGACGAGGCGAAGCCCGGCAACACCGTGTCCACCCACTACGTCGGCGTGGCCTTCTCCACGGGCGAGGAATTCGACGCCTCCTGGAACCGGGGCGCCCCGCTCGACTTCAAGGTCGGCGTCGGGCAGGTCATCCAGGGCTGGGACCAGGGACTCCTCGGCATGAAGGTCGGCGGCCGCCGCCGCCTGGAGATCCCCTCCCACCTCGCCTACGGCGCCAGCGGCGCAGGATCGGCGATCGGCCCCAACGAGGCGCTGATCTTCGTCGTGGACCTGCTCGGCGTCCGCTAGCACCACCCGCGCGGCCGCGACCCGGCGGCCGCGCCCCCGCACCACCACACGGAAGGGACGTACGTCGACCACGGTCGGGGTACGTCCCTTCCGCCGCTCCCGTGAAGGTAGGGTTTCACCGTGTCCGCAAAACGTACCGAACGCCTCCTCACCCTCGTGATCATGCTCCTGTCGAGCCGCCGCGGGTTCACGAAGGAGGAATTGTTCGAGGAGATCGACCTGTACCGGGAGGCGACGTCGGTCGCGGCCCGCGAGAAGCTCTTCGACCGCGACAAGGCCGCCCTGCGCGAGCAGGGCATCCCACTGGAGGCCTTCAGCGAGGACGCCCTGTTCGACAACGACAACACCGTGCAGCGGTACCGGATCAGCGCCGAGGACTACCGGCTCGGCGGCGTGACCTTCCTGCCCGAGGAGTACGCCGTCCTCAACCTCGCCGGCGGCGTCTGGGACCAGGGTTCGCTCGACTCCGCGGCGTCCCGCGCCCTCCGGAAGCTCAGCTCCCGCAGCATCGACGGCGGCATCGAGCTCACCCCGCTCATCCAGCCCCGCATCACCACGGACGCGCCCTACTGGGACACCGTGTGGCAGGCCCTCACCTCCCGCGCCCCCCTCCGGTTCCCCTACCGCGCCGCGAGCACGGGTCGTGAGGAGGTACGCACGGTGCACCCCTGGGGCATGGGCGCGCGCTTCGGCCACTGGTACGTGGTCGGCTTCGACACCACCCGCAAGGCCGAGCGCTTCTTCCGCCTCTCACGCATGACCGGCGAGCCCGTCATCCTGCAGGGGACGTTCGAGGTCCCGCCGTCCTTCGACATGAACCAGACGCTGTCCTCCCTGTCGCGCAGCGAACCCGACCGCACCGCCGTGATCGCGGCGCGGCCCGGCTCCTGCCAGGTGCTGCGCGTCCGCAAGGACACCGAGATCGTGCAGACGGGGGAGGAGTGGGACGTCCTCCGGGTGCCGTATGCGGCATCGAGTCCCATGGCCGCGACCATCGCGGGGCTGGGCACCAATGCCCGGGTCGAGGAGCCCCCGGAACTGGCGGCAGAGGTCCTCCGGCTCCTCGACGGGGCCCACGAGGCGGCCCTCGGGGCGCCCGAACACCTCGAGATCACCGGACATGCCCGCCCGGCGCCCCGCCGCAAGTCCTCCTCCCAGGACCACCTGCTGCGCCTGCTCGACCTCGTCCCGTACCTCCTGGCGCATCCGGGGGCGGACGTCGGGGACACCGCGCGCAGGTTCGACGTGACCGAGAGCCAACTCACCAAGGACCTCGACCTGCTGTTCGTCAGCGGACCGCGCCACTACCCCGACGGGCTGATGGACGTGAACATCGAGGACGACAGGATCTACCTCACCAACGCGCGCGACCTCGCCGAGCCCGTGAAGCTCAGCATGGACGAGGCATGCTCCCTGATCGTGGGACTGCAGGCCCTCCGGGAGCTCCCCGGCATGAGGAACAACGAGGCGATCGTCAGCGCCCAGACCAAGCTGACCGCCGCGACCGGCGACGCGGCGCGCATCGGGACGGCCGTGGCCACCAAGCTCACGGAGGACGACGTCGACCCGACGCTCGAGGTCCTGCAGGCCGCCCTGCACTCGAACGTGCGCGTGGACGTGGACTACTTCGTGCCGACACGCGACGAGATCACGCACCGCCTCCTCGAACCGGTCCGCATCTTCCTGCACCAGGACACGTGGTACCTCGAGGCCTGGAGCGTGGACTCCGACGGGCTGAGGAACTTCCGGCTGGACCGCATCCAGCGGGCCACCCTGACGGAACAGCCGGCCACCGCGGCCCTGGACGAGGAGTTCCTCGCCCGGGACCGCCGGAGCGTCTCGCCCTACCGCTCCGGCGACGCCGATCTCACCGTCACGCTGCTGCTCGAGCCCCGGGCCCGCTGGATCGCGGCGCAGTACAACGCCGACGCCGTGCAGGAGCTCGGCGAGGACCGACTGGTGGCGCGCCTCAAGATCGCGTCCAGCACCTGGATCCCGGGCCTCGTGGCCGGCCTCGGAGGGTCGGCGGCGGTCATCGCTCCGCCCGAACTGCGCGAGGAGACCCTCCGCTGGCTCGAGGCCGCCCGCGCACACCAGCCACTGGCCTAGACTGGGGTCATGCTCTGGTGGATGTGGATCGTGCTGTGGGTCGCGCTGGTGGCCGTCAGCGTGATCTTCCTCGTCGTCGTCGGCTTCCGCGTCTTCCGCCGCGGAATGCGAACACTCCGTGAATTCGGGGAAGCCATGGACCGCCTGCAGGTGGACGCGCCCTCCGCCGACGCCGTCGACGACGGAGCGGCAGCGGCCCGCCCGGGAGCGCCGGGCATCCCCGTCCCGGCCGTCTTCACGGCTCCGGCGACGGTCCGCGCGGCCCGGGACCTGGCGAGGACCCGCCGCATCGACGACCGCCGCGCGCGCCGCGTCGCGAAGCGGGCCGAGCGCGAACAACCGCAGCTCCTGCAGGACATGCCCCACCTGTGAACTAAACTCGAGGGTGAACCAACGAGAGGAAATGGGCATGAGGCTCGAAGGCTGGCACATCGTCATCATCATCGTTCTTGCGATCGTCCTGTTCGGCGCGCCGAAGCTGCCCGGACTGGCACGGAGCGTGGGACAGTCCCTGCGGATCTTCAAGTCCGAGGTGAAGCAGATGAAGGACGAGAACAACACGGGTGAGACCGGCACGGATCCCGTCGAGGGCCGGGTGGTGAACACTCCCGCGCCGCACACCACCGCGCAGACCTACACGCCCACCTACCAGGCGCCGGCCCAGAATCCCATTCCGCCGCAGGGTGCTGCGCAGCAGCCCCACACCACGTCCCCGGCCACCGATGCCCGGGTCGCCGGCACCGACGCCCAGGGTTCCGCGGGTCCGTCGCAGCAGAGCGGTAGCTCGCACACCAGCCAGTAGGCAGGATCTCCTTTCGTGTCACCCGCATCGGCGCGCAAGCGCGGCAGGAAGGCCAACCCCGAGGGGCGGATGGCCCTGAAGGAGCACCTCCGAGAGGCCCGTAACCGGCTGTTCAAGTCCGCGGTCGCGGTGATCGTCGCGACCGTGCTGGGCTTCTTCGTCTACGAGCCGGTTCTGCGCGCCCTGGCCGCCCCGATCATCGCGATCAACGAGCAGGAGGGCCGCACGGCGTCGCTGAACTTCGACAGCGCGGCCTCCCCGTTCGACCTCCTCATCCAGGTCTCGGTGTTCCTGGGCCTGGTGCTCTCCAGCCCGGTCTGGCTGTACCAGCTGTGGGCGTTCATCACGCCGGGGCTGAAGACCAAGGAACGCCGGATCGCGCTGGCCTTCATCGCCGTCGCCTTCCCCCTGTTCCTCGCCGGCATCGCCCTGGCGTGGCTGATCCTTCCCAACGCCGTGCGGGTGCTGACCGAGTTCACGCCGGAGGACTTCTCCAACTACATCAGCGTCTCGGTGTACTTCGCGTTCGTGCTGCGGCTGATGCTGGCCTTCGGGATCGCGTTCCTGCTCCCCGTGGTGTTGGTGGGCCTGAACATGGTGGGCCTGATCTCCGGCAGGCAGGTCCTGAAGGCCTGGCGCATCACCGTGTTCCTGGTCTGCCTGTTCGCCGCGATGGCGGCGCCCGGCGGAGACGCGCTGAGCATGTTCTACCTCGCGGTGCCCCTGCTGCTGCTGTTCTTCCTCGCGATCGGACTGTGCCTGCTCAACGACAAGCGGCGGGCCCGCCGCACCGCGGCCCGCGAGGCCGCCGTCGACGCCACCGCCGACACCGCCACCCCCCTCGACGCCCTCTAGGCCGAGGCACGCGGGAACGCCCTCCGGCAAGCGAGGTCCCCGGCCGGGCCCGCCGCCGGGCACCGCGTGCCCGGTACCTGCGGAGCGTCTAGGCTGGAATGATGAACACCCCCGCGGAGAGATACGCAGCTGCAAGGGCCCGCACGAACCACTCCCGGACGCAGCTGTTCCATTTCGAACAGACCCTCGACTTCGAGCTCGATCCGTTCCAGCGGGAAGCGTGCACCGCACTCGAGGCCGACAGGGGAGTGCTCGTCGCGGCACCCACCGGGGCCGGCAAGACGGTGGTCGGCGAATTCGCGGTCTTCATGGCGCTGCAGCACGGCCTCAAGGCCTTCTACACCACGCCCATCAAGGCGCTCAGCAACCAGAAGTACTCGGAGCTGGCCGCCGTACACGGCAGCGACCGCGTAGGACTGCTCACGGGGGACACGAGCATCAACGGTGATGCCGACGTGATCGTGATGACCACCGAGGTGTTGCGCAACATGCTCTACGCCAATTCGGACGCCCTGGACAACCTCGGGTACGTGGTGATGGACGAGGTGCACTACCTGGCCGATCGCTTCCGCGGCGCCGTGTGGGAGGAAGTGATCATCCACCTGCCCACCGAGGTGAAGCTGGTGTCCCTCAGTGCCACCGTGTCCAACGCGGAGGAATTCGGCGCATGGCTCGACACCGTGCGGGGGGACACCGACGTCGTCGTGTCCGAGCACCGGCCCGTTCCCCTCTGGCAGCACGTCATGGTGGGCCACGACCTGGTGGACCTGTTCGCCGGCGACGTCGCCTTCGACGAGGCGGCGCCCGCCGGGGCGGAAGCCGGCGCCCGCGACCAGTACGACGTGAACCCCGAGCTGCTCGAACTGGCCAGCAGCGAGATCCGGATGAACCAGCGCGCGGGGTGGGGTGCCGGCGGCCGGCGCGGCAGGCAGCGCAACGGCCGGGGCGGGCCGCCCCCGACGACGATGGTCCGCCGGGCCACGAGGCCCCAGGTGATCGCGGCCCTGGACCGCTCGGACCTGCTCCCGGCCATCACCTTCATCTTCTCCAGGGCCGGGTGCGAGGCCGCCGTCACCCAGTGCCTGCACGCCGGCCTGTGGCTCACCACGGAGGACGAGCGCGACGAGATCAGCGAGACCGTCGACGCCGCCACGATGGACATCCCCCGGGACGACCTCGAGATCCTCGGGTTCTGGACGTGGCGCGAAGGCCTCATCCGCGGCTTCACCGCCCACCACGCCGGGATGCTGCCGACCTTCAAGGAGATCGTCGAGAAGCTGTTCGCCGCGGGTCTCGTCAAGGCCGTGTTCGCCACCGAGACCCTCGCCCTCGGCGTGAACATGCCCGCCCGCACCGTGGTGCTGGAGAAGCTCGACAAGTTCAACGGTGAAGCCCACGTGAACGTGACGGCGGGGGAGTACACCCAGCTCACGGGCCGGGCCGGGCGGCGTGGCATCGACGTCGAGGGCCATGCCGTCGTCCTGTGGCAGCCCGGTACGGACCCGGGAGCGGTGGCGGGCCTCGCCTCACGGCGCACCTATCCGCTGAACTCGAGCTTCCGCCCCACCTACAACATGAGCATCAACCTCATGGCCCAGTTCGGTCAGGAACGGTCCCGGGAGATCCTCGAGACCTCCTTCGCGCAGTTCCAGGCGGACCGCTCCGTGGTGGGTCTCGCGAAGCAGGTGCGCAGCCGCGAAGATTCCCTCAAGGGCTACGAGAAGTCCATGACGTGCCACCTCGGGGACTTCCGCGAGTACGCGAACCTGCGGCGCGAACTGTCCGAGCTCGAATCGAGGGCGTCCCGGGACAGGTCCCGGACGCTGCGCTCCGCGGCCGAGTCCTCCCTCGAATCCCTGCGGCCCGGGGACGTGATCGACGTGCCCGGCGGGCGCAGCCAGGGGTTCGCCGTGGTGCTGGACGGCGACACGTCGAGGGAACCCCGCCCCACGGTCCTCACGCTCGAGACGCAGATCCGCCGCGTCGGCGTGCAGGACCTCGACGGGCCCGTCGAGGTGCTCTCCCGCATCCGCATCCCCAAGCACTTCAGCGCGCGCAGCCCGAAGGACCGGCGCGACCTCACCTCGTCCCTCCGGAATGCGCTGCAGGAGAACCGGCCGCCCCGCCAGGGTGCCGACCGGGTGTCCGCCGGGTACTCGGCGTCGGCAGCCGCGGAGGAACGCGCGATCACGGACCTCCGTCGCCGACTCCGCGCCCATCCCTGCCACGGCTGCAGCGAACGCGAACAGCACGCGCGCTGGGCCGAGCGCTGGGGGAAGCTGCGCCGCGAGACGGACAGGCTCGCCGGCCAGATCCGGGGCCGCACGAACACGATCGCCAAGACCTTCGACCGCGTCTCCGAGGTCCTCGGGCACTACGGCTACCTCGAATACACCGACGACGGCGTCGTCGTCAGCGCCTCCGGCCAGAAGCTCCGGCGGATCTACGGGGAGAAGGACCTCCTGATCGCCCTGTGCATCGAGGAGGGCGCGTTCAGCGACCTCGACGCCGCCGAGCTCGCCGCGGTCATCACCGTGCTCGTGTACCAGGCCAAGCGCGAGGAACGGGGCCTGCGCCCGGTCATGCCGAGCGTGGCGCTGGAAGGGTCCGTCGAGACGATCATCCGCCGGTGGTCGCAGCTCAACGACGTCGAGGAGCAGCACCGGCTCCCCGTCACCGGAGAACCGGAGCTCTCGCTCGTGTGGCCGATGTTCAAGTGGGCGCAGGGCCGGTCCCTCCAGGCCGCCCTGAGCGGGACCGAACTGGCGGCCGGTGACTTCGTGCGCTGGTCCAAGCAGGTCATCGACCTCCTCGACCAGCTCGCGAAGGTGCCCGACCTCCCCGGGAACCTGCAGCAGACCTGCAAGCGCGCGATCGCCCTGGTCCGTCGGGGCGTGGTGGCATACTCGAACATCAGCGAGTGAGTCCCCGCCGTCGGACACGCCCTCCACAGAAAGCCGTCCAGCACCCCCATGCCAACTCCTGAGCGCCCCACGCCCGTCCTGTACCGCAACGGGTCCGTCTACAGCCCCGCCGACCCCTTCGCCACCGCCATGCTCGTGGACGGCGGGACGGTGGCGTGGGTCGGAACCGAGCACGCCGCCGCCAACCTCACCGGCCCGGGCGTCCGGACCGTGGACCTCGACGGCGCCCTCATCGCCCCCGGGTTCGTGGACGCACACACGCACACCACCGAGACGGGCATCGCCCTCGGATCGATCGACCTCACGGGGTGCCGTTCACTGCAGGAACTGCTCGATGCCGTGTCGGCTGCGGCGTCCTCCGGCGCCTCCACGATCCTCGGGTTCGGCTGGGACGAGTCCCGGTGGCCGGAGAACCGGGTGCCGACCGCCGCGGAGCTCGATCGCGCCGGCGACGGCGCCCTCGTCTACCTCGTGCGCGCCGACATCCACTCGGCCGCCGTCTCGGGCGCGCTGGCGGCGGGCCTCGGCCTCGCGGGCACGGACGGCTGGGACGACGGCTTCGTGGTCCGGGACGCCCACGAAGCCGCCCGCCGGGCCACCCGGAGCCTGTCGGCGGAGCAGCGGCGCACGTACCAGCAGGCGGCCCTGCTCCATGCCGCCTCCCGCGGCTACGTCGCGCTCACGGAGATGGCCGCCCCGCACATCGCGCCCCTCGAGGACCTGGAGACACTGCTCTCCATCGACGGCCCGGCACGCGAGCTGCCGTTGCCCGAGGTCATCCCCTACTGGGCGCAGCTGACGTCCTCGCGACAGGAGGTGCGCGAGCTCATGCTGGGCTTCGGCGGACGCCTCGCGGGTCTCGCCGGGGACCTCAATGTCGACGGGTCGATCGGTTCCCGCACCGCGGCCCTCCGCGACCCCTACGGCGACGCGCCCGGGAGCCGGGGCACCCTCTACCTCAGCGCGGACGACGTCGCCGGTCACCTGCTCGCCGCGACGGCCGAGACGGTCCAGGCCGGCTTCCACGTCATCGGGGACGCCGGGCTCGACGTCGTCCTGCAGGGTCTCGAGCGGACAGCACGGGAACTGGGTGTGGACGAGGTACGCCGCGCCCGCCACCGCCTGGAGCACGTGGAACTCGCCGACGACGCCGCGATCGCCTCCCTGGTGCACTACGGCGTGGCCGTCAGCGGTCAGCCGGCCTTCGACGCTCTCTGGGGCGCCGAGGACGGCCTGTACGCCCAGCGGTTGGGGGAGCGGCGCACGGGCATGAACCGTTTCGCCTCGCTCCTGTCCGCGGGCGTGCTCGTGGCACTGGGTTCCGACAGCCCGGTCACGCCGCTCGACCCCTGGGCCTCGGTGCGGGCCTGCCTCCGCCACAGCAACGCCTCGGAGACCATCTCGGCGCGTGCCGCGTTCATCGCCCACACGCGCGCGAGCTGGCGGCTCGCCGGACGCAGCCCCCTGATGGGACAGCTCGCGCCGGGGACCCCCGCTTCCTTCGCGGTCTGGAAGGTCGACGAGTTGATGGTGCAGACCCCGGACAACCGGGTGCAGTCCTGGAGCACCGACCCCCGGGCGGGCACGCCGCTGCTGCCGGCGCTCGATACCGAGAACGCACCGGAGTGCCTGGAAACCGTCCACGACGGGCACCGCCTGTACATCGCCAGGGGCTTCGCGGACGCCTGACGCCGCGCCCGTCACCCCACATCCGGTGGAGGAACCGAACAGCCCCCTGACCTGCACCGGAACACGTTTCCGCAGGTCAGGGGGTTGTTGACACGTCCTCCACAGCACGTAAGCTCTTGAGAACGGGTTAGAGGAACTCCTGCGGGAGGGAACCTGGCTGGTCTCCGCAAAGCGCAACGCATCGGCCTTCTCTTATGGCGCGCGTTGCCCATCTCACCGGAGCCGGCATTCGAAGGGCAGGTCCACACGCCAGTAGAAAACGATGGCCGCACACTGCGGGCACCGGTACGAAGGTGTGCGGGCCTGCCCGAGTGCTCTCCCCGAAGGCCTTGCCGCCCCGGTCGCCTATACTTGCAGACTGGCTCCGCGTCCGGAGCAGTCCTGCGCGATGCGCATCCCGATGGAAAGGCCCCACCTGCGTGCGAGTCGTCACGATCATCCCCACGTACAACGAGATCGAGTCGCTGCCGGTGACCCTGGCCCGCCTGCGCGCCGCCGTGCCGGCCTCGGACGTGCTCATCGTGGATGACAACAGCCCGGACGGCACGGGTGACCTCGCCGACCGGGCGGCCGCCGCCGACGACCAGGTGCACGTGCTGCACCGGACGGGCAAGGAGGGCCTGGGGGCGGCCTACATCGCCGGGTTCCGCTGGGGCCTGGAGCGGGACTACGACGTCCTCGTCGAGATGGATGCCGACGGCTCCCACAGGCCCGAGCAGTTGCAGGGCCTCCTCGACGCGGTGCACCGGGCCGACCTCGTGATCGGCAGCCGCTGGGTCCGCGGCGGCAGCGTCGTCAACTGGCCCCTGCACCGGAAACTCCTCTCGCGCGGTGGAAGCACCTATTCGCGGCTCATGCTGGGCCTGCCGGTGCGCGATATCACCGCCGGCTTCCGCGCGTTCCGGCGCTCCACGCTCGAGGCGCTCGACCTCGCGGCGGTGGACTCGGTGGGCTACGGCTTCCAGGTCGACATGACCTTCAGGGTCGCGCGCCTGGGCCTGACCATCGTCGAGGTACCGATCACCTTCGTGGAGCGGGAGCTCGGGGACTCGAAGATGAGCGGGAACATCGTCGTCGAGGCGATCGCCAACGTGACCCGGTGGGGCCTCCGGGCACGCTGGGCGAAGCTCAGCGGCCGGGCCTGAGACCGGGACGACAGCACAAGAAAGGCACCCGCCGCGGCGGGTGCCTTTCCCTTCGGAGCGTGTGCGGCCTAGGCGGACCGGCGCTCACCGCGACGCTCGCGGAGGATCGTCAGGCGATCCTGCAGGATCTGCTCGAGTTCCTCGACCGAACGGCGCTCGAGGAGCATGTCCCAGTGGGTACGCACCGGCTTGTCGTTCGAGGTGTCGGGCTTCTCGCCGTCGACGAGAAGGGCTTCCTTGCCGGTCTTCGAGACCCAGGTCGCCGGGATGTCGGCCTCGGAGGAGAACGTGACGAACACCCGTTCGCCGTCCTCGCACCGGTACTCCACGCGCTGTCGGGGAGCGGGCTCGACGCCGGACTCCGTTTCCATCGACTGCGCACCGAGGCGCATGCCGCGCAGGCTGCGATCGCTCATGTTGTTCTCCTAGTCACCCTTGCCCCCGTCGCCGGGGACCGTTGCCGCTGTTGTTTCACCGGACGTATCGACCGGTCCGTGCCGCCGGCACGGGCCGGGACCGTCGCCGCCGGAAGGCGACGCGGAAGCTGTCTGCATAACACCGCACGCCTCGGTGTTGTTCCTGCGGGCGCACGGGCAAACATCTAACTATACAGGGGAGCCGCTCACGTGCGGGTCGCGAGCTCCGGACCGTCGGACGGCGAGTCGGGTGTGGTGGTGCCCAGGACGTTGCCGATCCCCTTCAGCGCCTCGCCGACCTCGCTCGGGATGATCCAGAGCTTGTTCGCGGAGCCGTCGGCGAGTTTCGGGAGGGTCTGCAGGTACTGGTAGGCGAGGAGCTTCTGCGTCGGATTCCCCTTGTGGATGGCGTCGAACACCTTGTGGATGGCCTGGGCCTCGCCGTCCGCCCGGAGGATCGCCGCCTTCGCGTCGCCTTCGGCCGCGAGGATCGCGGCCTGGCGCTGGCCTTCCGCCGTGAGGATCTGCGACTGCTTGGTGCCCTCCGCGGTGAGGATGGCCGCGCGGCGGTCACGCTCGGCGCGCATCTGCTTCTCCATGGAGTCCTGGATGGAGTGGGGCGGGTCGATGGCCTTGAGTTCCACGCGTCCCACCCGGATCCCCCACCGGCCCGTCGCCTCGTCGAGGACGCCGCGGAGCTGGCCGTTGATCTGGTCGCGCGAGGTCAGGGCCTCTTCGAGGTTCAGGCCGCCGACCACGTTCCGGAGGGTCGTCGTCGTCAGCTGTTCGACGGCCTGGATGTAGTTGGCGATCTCGTAGGTGGCCGCGCGGGGGTCGGTGACCTGGAAGTACACCACGGTGTCGATGGACACCACCAGGTTGTCCTCGGTGATCACCGGCTGGGGCGGGAAGGAGACGACCTGCTCGCGGAGGTCGAGCAACGGCAGGAGCCGGTCCACGAACGGGATGAGGATCGTGAGTCCGGGATTCAGCGTCCGCTGGTACTTGCCGAGGCGCTCGACCACTCCCGCGCGCGCCTGCGGGATGATCCGAACGGACTTCACGAGGATGACCAGGACGAAGATGATGAGGACGATCAGTAGGAGGGTGACCCCGATCGTTCCTGCGGAGGCGTTCATGTATCCCCTTTGTTGTGGTGGGTGCGCTCCGCCCGGCCGTCCGGCCGGAGAGCGTGACAGCTAGCGGCGCGCGATCACGGCTCGGCGACCGGAGGGGCGGGGCGCTCGGATGCGGGCTCGACGACGGCCGTGGCGCCGTCGATCCTCGCGACGGCCAGGCGGGCCCCGACCGGGAGGGAGGCGCCGTCGGCCGACCGCGCCGTCCAGGTGTCCCCGCCGATCTTCACGGTGCCGGAGTGCGCGGTCACGGGCTCGAGGGCGACGGCCGCGGCACCCACGAGGCGGTCGATGTTGTTCAGCTGGTCCTCCGGGCCCCTCTTGAGATGGCGGACCGCCACGGGCCGGACGAGCAGGATCATCAGGAGGGACACGACCGCGAAGACGACGATCTGGAGGACGAGGCCCGCGCCCATGAAGTAGGCCACCAGGGCAGCCATCGCCCCAACGGCGAGCATGATGAAGAGCAGGTCGAGGGTGAGGGTCTCCACCACGGCCAGTCCCAGGAACAGGACCAGCCAGAAGATCCAGCCGTTGGCGATCATCCAGTCCATCGAGCAATCCCTCCCTTGGCGCACCTGATCGGAGCGCTGTTCCCATCATGGCAAACGGGTCCGGCATAACCTAGGGATCGGTGGCCCCGATCGCGGAGTTGTTACCCATCCGTGCCGTCGGCGGGAAGCGTACTGCACTCCTCGCCGCCCCCGGCCCGTCCGGCGAGGGCGAGGACCTGCACGGTGAAGCGCGCAGCCACCTCCACCGGGGCGCGCTGCCCGTCGGGCGTCGTCGTGCCCGCCGCGCCCGGGTGGTGCGCGGCGGGGCCCATCACGAGCGCCGAGCGGGCGAGGTCCCGCGGCAGGGTCATGGTGTAGTCGAGGTCCTCGCGTCGCGTCTCCACGAGGGCGCCGTGGAAGGCCGCCCGCACGTCGTCGGCCTTCTGGGCCGGCACGGACAGGAGCGGCCCCACCTCCTCGAGGCCGGCGAGGTGACCCGGCCGCGGGGTGACGACCACGAGGCGGCCGCCGGGTGCCAGTACCCGCACGAACTCTCCGACGTTCCGCGGCGCGAAGACGTTGAGGAGCACGTCCACCGACGAGTCGGCCAGGGGGAGCGGTCGCCAGACGTCCCACACGATGCTGACGCCGCCCGGAAGGCGCCTCGCCGCGCGGCGGAGGGCGATCTTCGAGATGTCGAGCGCGACGGGGAACAGACCGGGCACCGCCGCGGCGAGGCCCTCCAGGTAGTAGCCCGTCCCCGCCCCGGCGTCGAGCGCCACCGCCGGCGCCCCTGCGCCCTGCACGGCGGCCGCGACCACCGATTCGCGCAGCGGCGCATAGTGGCCCGAGCCCAGGAACGCCTCCCGGGCCTCGACCATCTCGGCCGTGTCACCCTCGAACGGGGAGCCCTTGCCGGTCAGCAGGTTGACGTAGCCCTGGCGTGCCGCATCGAAGCGGTGTCCGTGCTCGCAGGCCAGGGTGCGGCCGACGTCCTGCAGCGCGCGCGTGCAGACCGGGCAGGTCAGGAGGTGCAGGGGGAGTGCGGGCATCGTCCCATCCTAGGCAGGGGACCGCGGCTTACCCGTTGACTCAGGCCACTGTTTCGGGTCTGATCGGGAGGGTGAAACCTGACCAGATAGAACTCCTGACCACCACCGGCGCCCCGACCCTCCACCCGGACGGCACACGGCTCGTCGTCGCCGCGACCCGCCCGGACCTCCGCGCCGACTCCTACGTCGGCCAGCTGTGGGAGATCCCGCTCGACGGCGGCCCCCGCCGTCGTCTGACCCGCGGTTTCCGCGACACCGCACCGCGCTACTCGCCCGACGGCGAGCTCCTCCTGTTCCTCCGGGCGGCGCCCGAGGGCAAGCCCCAGCTGTTCGCCGTCCGTGCCTCGGGCGGGGAGCCCGTCCAGGTGACGGACCAGCCCCTCGGGGTGGGCCGGTTCGACATCTCCCCCGACTCGCGGACGGTGGTCTTCGCCGCGCGGGTGCCCGAGCACGGGCGTTACGGGACGATCGACGGCGTCGGTGCCGGGCTGGAGGATCCGCGCCTGGTCACGCAGTACAAGTACCGGATGAACGGCCTCGGCTACGTCACGGACAAGCGCTCGCAGCTGTTCTCGGTGGCGATACCCCATCCGGATACGGAACCCTTCGTCGCAGCGGTGGGCCGCCTGAAGGAGCAGCACAAGGAAGGCCCGGGCGCCCTCGAGGACGAGGGCGCCGTCCCGAAGGCGACCCGGCTCACCACGGCCGACGCCGACCACGTGGAGCCCGTCTTCTCCGCGGACGGCCGCAGGATCTTCTTCACCGCTGCACTCCAGCCGGACGCGGACTCGACGCTCGTGACCGACGTCCACTCGATCGACCTCGACGGCGGGGATTCCCGGCAGCTCACGAACCAGGGCGGGGACACGCGCCTCGGCTGCGGCGCACCGCGACCGAGCGCCGACGGGGCCTCGCTGTTCTTCCTGGCCACGGACCTGTCGCCGTCGGGCCTCGACTTCGTCGCCCGCAACACGGCCCTCTACGTCCTGCCGCTGGGGGACCCGCAGGACGTCCGGCGCCTGACCGATCCGGAGACGATCGACTTCGGGGACGTCCAGGAGATCATGCCGGACGGCCCCGACTCCGTGCTCGTGTTCAACCGCTCCCGTGGGATGGGGGAGCTCCTGCGCGTCTCCGCCGGAGGGGTGTCGGACACCCTCGTCACGGGGCCCACCGTCGTCGACGGGGCCGCATCGACCGGCAGCACCGTCGTCGTCTCCTACACCGACCCGGGGACGTCCGGGGACGTCGCCGTCGTCGAGGGCGGCTCCCTGCGTACCGTGTCCGACTTCTCGGCCGCCCTGCGCGCCGACACGCGCGTCGGCGAGCTGCAGGAACGCACCTACACCGGGCCCGACGGCACCCCTGTGCACGGGTGGGTCGTCCTGCCCGAGGGCGAGGGACCGCATCCGGTGCTCCTCGTCATCCACGGCGGACCGTTCGCCCAGTACGGCTGGGGGTACTTCGACGAGGCCCAGGTGTACGCGGCAGCCGGCTACGCCGTCCTGCTGTGCAACCCGCGCGGTGCGTCCGGCTACGGTCAGGCCCACGCACGCGTGATCAAGGAGGCCATGGGCACCGTGGACCTCGACGACGTCCTCGCCTACGTCGACGGCGCGCTCGCCGACTTCGACGCCCTGGACAGGGAACGGCTCGGCGTCATGGGCGGCTCCTACGGCGGCTACCTGACGGCATGGACCATTGCCAACGACCACCGCTTCCGGGCGGCCATCGTGGAGCGGGGCTACCTCGATCCGCCGTCCTTCGT
This sequence comes from Arthrobacter sp. TJ-263, assembly GCF_058269155.1. Classification (NCBI taxonomy): domain Bacteria; kingdom Bacillati; phylum Actinomycetota; class Actinomycetes; order Micrococcales; family Micrococcaceae; genus Arthrobacter; species Arthrobacter sp. TJ-263. The sequence goes on from NZ_JBZCNE010000001.1 coordinate 509,380, forward strand.
CGGCTCGTCCGACATCGGCTGGTTCTTCTCCGAGGAGTACACCGGCACCGATCCGGCGCACGTCGCGGGGCAGAACCCGTTCGCGAAGATCGCCGACGTGCGGACGCCGGCGTTCGTGATCCACTCCGAGGAGGACCTGCGGTGCCCGATCGAGCAGGCCCAGCGGTACTACACGGCCCTGAAGAAGCAGGGCGTGGAGACGGAGCTGCTCGTGTTCCCGGGGGAGACGCACGAGCTGTCCCGGTCGGGGTCGCCGTGGCACCGTAGGCAGCGCTTCGAGCACATCCTCCGCTGGTGGGCGAAGTACCTGCCCACGACGGCGAACCCTCCGGTCGTCGCGGACCGGTAGGAGTGCGGGCCGGCGGGGTCAGAAGCCGAGGCCCCGCCGCGCCTCGTCGACCGTCGGCTGGGCCCACCGATGGTGCTCCTGGTTGGCGGTGAGCGAGCGCAGGATCGCCCGGTCGAGGTAGAGCATCCCGTCGAGGTGATCCGTCTCGTGCTGGACGATCCGCGCCGGCCAGCCCTGGAACCCCGTGGTGACGGTGCGGCCGTCCGGCTGCGTGTAGGTGGCCTCGATGCGGTGGTGTCGCTCGACGACCGCCTGGTAGCCGGGCACGGAGAGGCAGCCTTCGTAGAACGCATCACGCTTGTCCTCGACGGCCGCGTAGCGCGGGTTGATGAGGACGGTGAAGGGCAGGGGAGCGCGGGTCCGCACCGCGGCGACCACCGGATCGGCGGTCCCCTGGTCCTCGAGGACGGCGATCCGCAGGGGGAGGCCGATCTGCGGTGCGGCGAGGCCCACGCCCGGTGCAGCGTGCATGACACGGCGCATGGTGGCGATCAGCCGGACGAGGGTGCCGTCGTCGAGTTCTCCCTCGTAGTCCTGCGCGGGACGGCGCAGGACCGGGTGGCCGGCGGCGACGATCGGCGGGAGGTCCGCGGCGAGGACGGACTCGACGTGGGCTGCGATCGCCTCCCGCGGCAGCGGGGCGACGACAGGGGTCCGTGGAGCATCGGCGGTCATCCCTCCAGCAAAGCACAGACGCGGACACGAACGGGCGCCCGGCCCATTGCCCGGGGACGGCGGGAGGACCGAGAATCGGAGATGCCGCGCCGAGCCCGACGCCGCGGTGCCCGGCGGGATACCGGAACGGGCTTTCACACGGTCATTGGAGGCCCCATGAGCACCATCACCACCGACGTCGACCCGACAGCGGCGCATGCGGCGGACAGCCACGACCTCATCCGGGTCCGGGGTGCACGGGAGAACAACCTGAAGGACGTCACGATCGAGATCCCGAAACGCCGGCTCTCCGTCTTCACCGGCGTCTCGGGGTCGGGCAAGAGCTCCCTGGTCTTCGGGACCATCGCGGCCGAGTCGCAGCGGATGATCAACGAGACGTACAGCGCGTTCGTGCAGGGCTTCATGCCCACGCTCGCCCGGCCCGACGTGGACGTGCTCGACGGCCTGACCACGGCGATCATCGTGGACCAGGAGCGCATGGGAGCGAATCCCCGGTCCACCGTGGGCACCGCCACGGACGTCAACGCCATGCTGCGTATCGTGTTCTCCAGGCTGGGACAGCCGCAGATCGGCTCGCCGCAGGCCTTCTCCTTCAACGTCGCCTCCATCAGCGGGGCCGGCGCCGTCACGATGGAACGCGGCGGCACCACCGTGAAGGAGCGTCGCAGCTTCACCGTCACCGGGGGGATGTGCCCGCGCTGCGAGGGGATGGGATCCGTGACGGACGTGGACCTCACCCAGCTCTACGACGACACCAGATCCCTAGCCGGGGGAGCGCTGACCATCCCCGGGTACAGCGTGGAGGGCTGGTACGGGAGGATCTACGGCGGCTGCGGATTCTTCGACGCGGACAAGCCCATCCGCGAGTTCACGGAGCACGAGCTGAAGGACCTGCTCTACAAGGAACCGACCAAGATCAAGGTCGACGGCATCAACATCACCTACGAGGGCCTGGTCCCGAAGATCCAGAAGTCGATGCTGTCGAAGGACCGCGAGTCGATGCAGCCGCACATCCGCGCGTTCGTGGACCGCGCCATCACCTTCACCCGGTGCCCCGCATGCCACGGCACCCGGCTGAGCGAGGCCGCTCGTTCCTCGAAGATCGGCGGCATCAGCATCGCCGATGCGTGCGCCCTGCAGATCAGCGACCTCGCCGCCTGGGTGCGGGGGCTCGACGAGCCGTCGGTCGCGCCGCTGCTGTCGGCGCTGGGGGAGACCCTCGACTCCTTCGTCGAGATCGGGCTCGGCTACCTCAGCCTCGACCGTCCGTCCGGCACGCTCTCCGGGGGCGAGTCCCAGCGGACCAAGATGATCCGCCACCTCGGGTCCTCGCTCACGGATGTCACGTACGTGTTCGACGAGCCGACGATCGGCCTGCATCCGCACGACATCCAGCGCATGAACGACCTGCTGCTGCGCCTGCGGGACAAGGGCAACACGGTGCTGGTGGTCGAGCACAAGCCCGAGATGATCGCGATCGCCGATCACGTCGTCGACCTCGGCCCGGGTGCCGGCACGGCCGGAGGGAGCGTCTGCTTCGAGGGGTCCGTGGAGGGCCTGCGCCGCAGCGGCACGCTCACGGGCCGCCACCTCGACGACCGCGCCGCCCTGAAAGCGTCGGTGAGGCCGCGGCACGGCGCGCTGGAGATCCGGGGGGCGTCGGCGCACAACGTGCGCGACGTCGACGTCGACATCCCGCTGGGCGTCCTCTGCGTCGTCACGGGTGTGGCCGGATCCGGCAAGAGCTCGCTCATCCACGGGTCGGTCTCCGGGCGGGACGGCGTGGTCGCGGTGGACCAGGGGGCCATCAAGGGCTCGCGCCGCAGCAACCCGGCCACCTACACCGGGATGCTCGAGCCCATCCGCAAGGCGTTCGCGAAGGCCAACGGCGTGAAGCCGGCCCTGTTCAGTGCCAACTCCGCGGGCGCGTGTCCCACCTGCAACGGCGCAGGGGTCATCTTCACGGACCTGGCCATGATGGCGGGCGTCGCGACGACCTGCGAGGTGTGCGACGGCAAGCGGTTCATGGCCGAGGTGCTGGACTACACCCTGGGCGGCAAGGACATCAGCGAGGTCCTCGCGATGCCCGTCTCGGACGCCGCGGCGTTCTTCGGGACCGGCGAGTCGAAGGTGCCCGCCGCCGCGGCGGTCCTCAACAGGCTGTCCGACGTCGGGCTGGGGTACCTGAGCCTCGGGCAGCCGCTGACGACGCTGTCCGGCGGCGAGCGCCAGCGCCTGAAGCTCGCCACCCACATGGGGGAGAAGGGCGGCATCCTGGTCCTGGACGAGCCCACCGCTGGGCTCCACCTGGCCGACGTCGAGAACCTGCTGGGCCTACTGGACCGCCTGGTGGACGCCGGGAAGTCGGTCATCGTCATCGAGCATCATCAGGCCGTCATGGCGCATGCGGACTGGATCATCGACATGGGCCCGGGGGCCGGCCACGACGGCGGCGCCATCATCTTCCAGGGCAAGCCGGCCGACCTCGTCGCCGCACGCTCGACCCTCACCGGGCGCCACCTGGCGGAGTACGTCAAGGACTAGCGTCGCGCTCGCGGGCGGCGGAGACGGCGTCGAGGATCCCCTGGGCGGTCTGCGCTGCGTCCTGTTCGGTGCCGAGCAGCGAGCCGTGCGTCGCCCCCTCGATGACGCGGTGCAGGGAGTCGCCCGACAGCGCGGCGAGGGCGTCCTGCGACGCGGCCCACCCCGGCCTGGTCCCACGGCCCGCCGACAGCACGACCAGGGGCTTGCCGTCGAAGGTCCGCAGCTCCGCGGCCTGGTCCACCGAGGACCCGGCGAGGAGGTACTCGTCGACCGTGCTCCGCAGGTGGTCGGCCGACTCCACACCGAGGAGGCGGCCGACTCCCAGCCGACCACCGGCGGCGACGAGCGCGGAGATCCGCTGCGTCGTGTCACCGGGGTCCGCCGCTCGCGCCGGGTCGGGGGGCGGGTCCGATGCCGGCGCGGTCGAATCGACCAACACCAGACCGGCCACCTCCTCGGGGTAGCGGGCGGCGAAGGTGAGGGCATACAGACCGCCGAAGGAATGGCCTGCCAGCACGTAGGGGCCGGGCTCGTCCGCGAGCTGCAGCAGCGTGTGCAGGTCGGCGGCGACCCGCGCGCCGTCCTGCGGGACGTCCGACGGGTCGCTCCACCCTCGCCCCGCGCGGTCGTAGACACAGACCCGGGTCTCGCGGGCCACGGCGGGGGAGACCAGGGCCAGGTCCGACGACGCCAGGCCCGCGCCCGGTTCGATCACCACGGTGGGCCCGCCGGACCCGGTGCAGTGCAGGTACAGGCGGTGCCCGCCCACGTCGATCAGCCGGCCCTGCTCCGGGATGCTTCCGGCACGGACGGCGCCCCGCACGGTCTCGTACCCGCCGGTCAGTGACGCGAGGACCAGCAGCGCGATCACGGGGTAGAGCAGCATGCGGGCGCCCCTGCTCCGGAGCTGCCGGTGGATCCTCGACGCCGTCCAGATCATCAGCACCAGGAGGGCGGGAGGCCAGATCCAGGCGAGCGCTTCCCGCATCGGGGCACCGAACACGATCAGGAGCAGACCGCCCAGGCCCATGAACACCGCGGGAACCCCGGCCCACCCCTGCGGCTGGTCGGAGAATCTCACCGACAGCACCGCTACCAGGGCCCACCCGAAGGCGAACCCGAGGAGCAGGGCCCCCGTCACGCCGCTTTCCGTCGCCGGGATGAAGGGAGCGGCCGCCAGCACCAGGGCAAGGAGGAGCCCCGCCCCCGATGCGCCGGCCACCAGCCACCCGAGGCGCCCCTTCCGGAGGGGATCGGGGCGGTGCGAGGCAGTCAGGGCATCTCGGTCCATCGCCCGAGTGTACGTACGGTCCCCTCGACGTGCATCCTCCCGAAGACGTCCTCTCCGAGGCGTCCGCGGCTCCCGCGCGTCCTACCGGGCGAGGGCCTGCAGATCGGCGCGGCTGATGCCGAGGCGGTCGATGGCGCGGGCGGTGGTCCCGTAGTCGAGCCGTGCGGCCGACGCGATGATGTCGACGGCGCGCAGGGGCGCTCGCCGTGCCCGGGCACTCCTGCGCGCGTCCTGGAACACGGCCTGGGCGGCAGAGGTGCTGTGCAGGGCACCCCGCGGTTCCTCGTCGATGGGAGTGCTGGTTCCGGCGACACCGAGGGATCCCAGGGCATCCGCATGCACGGCGATCACGGCGGCGCGGAACCGCGGCCCGTCGAGCGGGAGGGGGGCGAGCTCGGAGCGGTCGAGGTCTCCGCGATCCAGCGCGGCGATGACCAGGTGTTCGGCGCCCATCACCGGGTCTCCCAGGTCGTGCGCGATGCGTTCTGCGGCGGTGAAGAGCGACTTCATGAAGGAGACGTCGGAGACTGCGGTTCTGATGCCCATGATGATCCTGTTCAGTCGTAGGAGGGTCGGCGACGGCCGGGGGAGAGCCTCTTGTGTGCAGCCTGTGCGCTGAGGTTCAGCGCAGCACCGATCTGGGCCCAGGTCCATCCCTGGGCCAGGGCCTCGTCGACCGCGGAGCGCTCGAGGGATGCGGCGAGCCGGCGGAGGGCGACGACAGCAGCGAGAGCGTCCGCCGGTGTTTCGGGAGGAGGCGGCGAGGTGAGGTCCATGACATCAACTTATGTTGATGAGATCGGGGTGTCAACATTTGTTGATGACCGGGGTTCCCGTGGGAGGAAGTCCCCAGAACGGCGGGGGAGTGCCCCTGGAGTGGCTGCCGGTTACTCCAGGGCCGAGGTGAGCCGCGCGACACCGTCGAGGCTGGTGGACGAGAGCGGTTCCCGTGCCCACTCGTCGCGGGTCAACTCACTCGACACGGACCGGTAGTGCTCCTCGACCTCGCGCATCCGTTGCACGAAGACGCGGCCACGCACCAGGAGCGACACTTCGAGATCGAGGTTGAAGGAACGAATGTCCATGTTGCTGGACCCGATGACCGCGATGTCGTCGTCGATCGACAGGTGCTTCGCGTGCAGGATGTACGGCGCCGGGTAGCGGAAGATCCGCACCCCGGCATCGAGGAGCTCCCCGTAGTAGGAACGCTGGGCGTGGAAGACCGGACCTTGATCACCGATCTCCGAGACGAAGAGCTGGACATCGAGGCCGCGCTGGCAGGCGGACGTGATGGCGTACATCATCGCCTCATCGGGGACGAAGTACGGGCTCGTGATGATCACTCGTCTCGACGCCCCGTACATCAGGGACAGGAACAGGCGCAGGTTGTTCTCGGTCTCGTAGGACGGTCCGCTCGGCACCACCTGGCATTCGATGGCATCCGGGGACCGATCGAAGACGGCACTGCGAACAGGCAGATTCGCAGTCGGCGATGCCGGATCGAGCTGTTCCCCGGTCTCGGTCAGCCAGTCCGAGTGAAACACGGCGTTCAGACCGGCCACCACCGGTCCCTCGAGCCGAGTCACCAGCTCCTGCCACTGCAGACCGCGTCTGATGTTCTTCGGAGCGTTGTAGCTGCGGTCGATCAGGTTCTGCGAGCCCATGAAGCCCACCCGCCCGTCGACCACCACCAGCTTCCGGTGGTTGCGGAGGTCGGGCCGTTGATACTTGCCCTTCAGTGGCATGACCGGCAACATGTAGCTCCATTGCACGCCGATGCGGTCGAGTTCAGCGAAGGTCTCCTTGCTGTGCACTGTTCTCGCGGAGGAGACGTGGTCGGCGAGCAGGCGCACCGTGACGCCACGGCCGACGGCGGCTTCCATCGCTGCGAAGAAACTTCTGGTGGTGTCGTCGAAGGACACGATGAAGAACTCCACGTGCACGAACCGCACTGCAGTGTCGATCTCCGCGGCCATGGACTCGATGGACTGTCGATAGTCGCCCAGGAGAGTGCCGGTATTGCCGCCGACGACCGGGATGCCGCCCAGCAACTGGTTCTGTCGGGTGACATTGGCGAACCACTCCGGCCAGCTGTCGCGTTGCGGGGTCAGGTCGAGTCCTTCAGCAGCCGCAGCGATCAGAGCGGTGATCCGCTTCTGTTCCGCGCGGCGTCGCTTGGGCAGTTTGGGCGAGCCGATGACGAGGTAGACCACTACGCCGACGACCGGGAGCAACACGATGGCCAGAAGCCATGCCATTGCCGCCGTGGGCTTGCGCCGCTTCGGAATGACGATGAGCGCAACGATACAGACGGCAAGGTGTGTGAGCACCCCGATGATCCACACGAGGTTCGTGCTGAGTACCGGATCCATCAGTCCGCCTCTCCGTGGTCGGTGATGAGGTACCGCCGTCGAGGGATCATCGGTCCACGCTAGGGTGATGCGCCGCCTCTCACATCACCCCCGGGGAATGACGTGGGACGCCGGCTCGGGCGCTACCGTCGACGCATGGTGGTCGGTGATCCACGAGGGAGCACTCATGCGGGCTGCGCTGGGCCGGGTGCTCGCCGCTGCCGTAGCTGCCGAGGTGAGGTCCGCGCCGACCCTCGCGACCCTTCCGCTTCCTTCTCACCCCCGGAGTCGACATGACGACCGACGTGCCAGGCCTACCCGGATCCCGACGCAGGGGACGAAGGCCGCCCAGGCGGGCGGCCTCGGCGTTGGCGGAACGCTGGACGAGGATCGACGGGGTCGACGTCTTCTACCGGGAATCACCGGCCCGGCCCGACGCGCCCGCCATGATGCACGTGCACGGCTTCGGCCTGTCCGGCCGGTACCTACTGCCGACGGCGGAACGTCTCCGCGACGAGTTCCATACCCTGGTCCCCGATCTTCCGGGGTTCGGACGCAGCGGGAGGGCGGTAGACCCCCTCGACGTGCCGGATCTCGCCCACGCGGCCGCCAGGTTCCTCGATGACCGTCACGTCACGTCGGCCACGCTCGTCGGCAATTCGATGGGCTGTCCGGTCATCTGCGAGTTCGCCTACCGCTATCCCGAGCGCCTGGACCGGGCGGTCCTCGTCGCGCCGGCCGGGGGAGCGTACAACCAGCCGCTACGACGCGCCGTGCGGCAGCTCGCTCGCGACGGCGTACGCGAGCCGGTCGGGATGTTGCGCGTGGCAGCGCCGGACTATCTCAGGTTCGGCGTTCCCAGCACCGTCAGGATGTTCCGCGCCCTCACCCGATACCCGTCCCTCGATCGGTTGCTGGCCTTGAAGGTCCCGACCCTGGTGGTCATCGGCGACCGGGATCCGCTGATGCCGAGCCCCGACCGGGTCCGCGAGGTCGCGAGCCGCACGGACAACCACGTCCTCGTGGTGATCATGAAAGGGGCCGCGCACGCGATCAATTTCAGCAATCCGGGCGAACTCGCTCACGTCATCCGCCAGTTCATGGCAGATCAACCGATCGTCGACGATCCTGAGGAGCCGGGGTACTCCGAGTCCTATGAGATCCACCGTGGGACCCTTCACCCGCACCATGGATCACAGACCTAGCGACAGGTGGAGAGCTGTGAGCCCGGCGCTGCGACGGGGATCGGCAGAACTACCGCCGGCCGTACCTCTTGTGCACGGCCTGCTTGGACACCCCGAGGCTCTGCGCGATGGCTTCCCACGAGAGCCCGGACTGGCGAGCACTACGGACCAGCCCGGCCTCACTGCGCGCCACCTCCCGCTGGAGCTCGGCGACGATCCGCAAAGCCTCCGCCGGCCCCTTACCATCCATCGATCCGACAAGCGTCTTCATCCTGTCCACCTCCATTCGTCAATGATAGTTGACGAATGGAGGTGGAGGCAATCGAGCGGCTCATCAGGCCGCCGGGAATCGATCCTGCGCGAGGACCCTGCCGATCCGCTGCGAACCGGCCATGGACGCACGCTTTGGGGCGCGCATGGAGCCGGCCCTCCGATGCAGCATGTGACTCCACACAGGTCGGTCGGGTGGTCACCCGTGTGGAAATATCCGGCAGTGGAGAAGCCGGCGGGAACCCCTCTCGAGGCTTTCCCTGAATCGCCGATAATCTACATTATGTCAACTAATAGCGAGCGACACCTCTACCCCGGCGGAGTCCCGACAGCATGCGCATCGCGATCCTCGCCCGGACACCACGCCTCTGAGCAGACGGTTCGAGCGGCAGTAGGATCCACGGGTCCGATCATGACCTCGGCCACCCCTCGCGGGGTGGATGGGGACGAAAGGCCCTACGTGGAAGGACTGACAGCGGAGATCGTGCAGAGACAGAGCATTTCATGCCACCGTTGTGATACAGAAGGAGAAGCGTCGTGAGCCCTGCGCCCGCCTCACAGATCGTTGTCGGTGTCGATGGATCAGAACAGTCCATCGCCGCACTGCGGTTCGCCCAGAAGTTGGCTCCCGTCCTCGACGCGACCATCCGCGCCGTCGCAGCATGGGACGACCCCGCCGAGTACCCCGCATATGTCCCCCTCGGCCGCAGCGAATACACCCACGCCGCCCGCAAGGAACTGGACGAGGCCCTGGCTGCCGCCTTCGGAGAAGACACTCCCCCAGGCCTCGAGGCGTCAGTGGTCTTCGGGCACCCTGTGAAAACCCTCGTGAAGGCCTCGCGGGACGCCGCCCTGCTCGTCGTGGGCAGTCGCGGACATGGGACGTTCAGGGGGCTACTCGTCGGCTCCATCAGCAGCGCCTGCGTGGCCCACGCCCACTGCCCCGTCCTGGTCGTCCGTCCGCCGACTGATGCGGGACAGCAGGATGAACCGACCGGCCGAACCGCTTCCGACGCTGGTTCACCGCACTCGTCCCCGCCCGCACCGATGGACCGTGACGCCAACGAGTGAGCAGGGGCGGCCCACTGCGTGGCCACGCCCCGCCGCTAGCGCTTCCGGAAGGCGTCCCGTACCTTCTCGGCAGCCTGCCTCAGGTCCGCCTTGACCTGATCCCTTTTCCCCTCTGCCTCGAGTCGCTCGTCTCCCGTCGCCCTGCCTGTGGCCTCCTTGGCCCTGCCGGCAAGCTTCTTCGCCGCATTCGTGATGCTGCTGCGCAGGCTCATGGTGTTCTCCTTCGGCGTGCACGCCCGACCGCCTGTCGAGGGATCACGATCGCATGCGGCCCATCGTCCGGCTCAGTGGCCGGACCCCGACTGCACCACGAAGACGCTTCCTGATCATCGGGTTCGTGGGAGGTCGGCTTCCAGCCCCGAACCGTGTGGCGAGCACGGTCATGGCGGGTGTCGACACCTCCCGGCCGCGGGAGCCTGATCTGAATGCTCACCCGTTCCCCAGGAGTGGCCCTGAACCGGGCCGGTTCGCGGTCGCGCAGAAATGCGACGCACATTGATCCTGGACCGTCCGGGACGCCACCCGGTGCTTGCCGGCCGGCACTGCCCTGTGGACTCTCACCGGCGATGTACTGCTCCCTCACATGTCACGAACTCCCGCACCCGATTGTGCGCCGGGTTCGCATCACGGCCCGGACGATCCTTGCTGTCCGTCGAGATGCAGATCACCCGGCAATTGTTGCCGGGATGCTCCATACCCATCAGGGTCTTTGGTCCCTGATTCACGGTTGCCTCCTACCGGCCTACTCGGCGGCCCGTCTCACGGGAGGTGGCATCGAGCCATGTTGGAGGTTGCAGCGAGTGAGCTCCAGGGCCACAAGGACTGCCTCCCGCTGCTCATAGGACGAAAGCCCCTATCGCCCCCTGCAAGCGATGGGCACGCTTCAGGCAGCACCACCACCCTGATCGCAGCGAGCCCGAGGAGAAACCCCATGAGCACAGCAGCCGGCCCTCGAATCGTCGTCGGCGTCGACGGTTCGCAGCAGTCCGTCGAGGCGTTGCGGTACGCTCAGCGGCTGGCACCCGTCTTCGACGCGACGATCCTGGCGGTCGCGGCGTGGGACTACCCGGCCGAATACCCCGGGTACGTTCCGCTCGGCACCAGTGAGTTCGCCGACGCCGCGAAGATCCACCTGGAGCATGCCATCACCACGGCCTACGGAGAAGATGTCCCGACCGGCCTCGAGACCACGGTGATATTCGCCCACCCCGGCAAGGCTCTCGTTCAGGCCTCCCGCGACGCCGCTCTGCTCATCGTGGGCCGGCGGGGTCACGGAACATTTCGCGGGTTGCTCCTGGGCTCCGTGAGCGCCAGTTGCGTCTCCCACGCCCACTGTCCGGTCCTCGTCGTTCATGAGGTGGCGGAGAGCGAGCCACGGGAGGGCAAAGCGGGCAAGGGCAAGGTAACCGAAGACGCAGACGCTTGAGGATCCCGCCACCGCCCTCCCTGCGTCGTCGGCGCGTCCTGGCCGGATGCGGGGCCCGTCGGGCGAGCACGTCGTCATGAGTCGTGAACCTGCGCAGTTCGACATCATCGTCGCCGGCGGTGGACTGGCCGGACGAAGCCTCGCCTATTTCCTGAGCGGGCACCCCGGCCTGGGCGAGATGCGGATCCTGCTCGTCGACGACAGCCGTCACTACCAGCACCGGTCCATCATCTACTGGTACGACGGCGTCCTTCCGCTGCGGCTGACCCCCTCGGCGAGCTACACGATGCTCGCGGTCGATACCGTCGGAGGCTTGCGCAACCTGTCCCTCGAGCGCCACACGCTGTCCCTGACCTCCTCACAGAACATCTTCGAGTGCCTGGATCGGGTGATCAACGCCGATCCTCGCATCACCCGACTCGACGCCCACGTCACGGGGATCCGCGCGCGGAGGGATCGGGTCGCGGTGGTACTCGCCGACGGCCGATCCTTCACGGCCTCCTACTGTTGTGACAGCACCACCCCACCGCCCGGTGCGACTCCTCCCCTGCTCATGACCGGTGAGATCCGGCAGGTCCGGACCGCGAGCGAATCCTTCGACCCGTCAGTGCCACCTTCATGGATTTCAAGTCGTGCGACGGCCGGCAGCCTGTCCGCCTCCACTGCCTCCTGCCGGTGTCGACACGCGAAGCGTTCGTGGAGACGACGAGGATCACCCGTGGTGATGCACCGGCCCTGGGCTGGCCCTTCGGAACGGCGGCCGCGGCATACCTCCGCAACACCTGTGGAGTGACGGACTTCTCCACGCTCGCCGTCCAGCGAGGGGTGATCCCGCTCGGTCTTCGTCGCCAGTCGTCGCGAGGACGACATCTCCACGTTGGCACGGCCTCCGGGATCATCAAGGCGACGACGGGGTACGGCTTCACCCGCATCCTCCACCAGGCCGAGCACGTCGCCTCGTCGTTCGCCGCGACCGGCTCGCCGAGCGGACCCGACCCCCCGCGCCGCTTCCACTTCTACGACAAGCCCGTCCTCAAGATGTGGCTGCACGACCCCGACTCGGCAGTCCGCTTCATGAGAGCGGCGTTCGCGTCGCTGGACGCGGATCTGATCCTGGACTTCCTCGACGAACACACCACCCCGCTGCAGGAACGCGAACTCCTTGGCTCCATGCCGGTCCGCGCGCTCCTGCGCCCCCGCCTCTGGCTGTGACTCCTCCGCAGGTCCGATCGCCTGTCGCACCACGCAGCGCCCCTGGGACTGCCAGCGGCGATCGCAGCGGCCGCCGCAATGGTGACGAAAGTCCCTAGAGTACCGACCCACCCCGCAGGACACTGGGACGCAACCCTTTCGGGAGTGGTCGTCGTGCGACGCCGGCGAGAAGCACACGGGAAGCATCAACCGGTCGTCGACCACTTCACGAACGAACGAAGGACAGATGAATGAGCTCGACAGAGCGACCGATTGCCTCAACAATCCCCGCACCTCCCCCTATCCACCTCGACCCCTCCACCGAAGACGAAACTTTCAGGCCCATTGGTCTCAGGCCCACCGGATCCGACCTCAAACGCCTGATGGAGCGTCGGCGGGAAGCAGAGCGCAAGCTTGCCCTGCATATCCAGAAATACCGGGAGACGCACCCGCTCCCCTCGAAGGAGTAACCCGGAAGCTCGCGCCCGTGCCGGAGTAAGGGGTGCTCCTTCCTCATCCAGGTACCACCACGGAGGACGCCCGCCATGAGTTCGAGTTCGTTGAGTACCACTCCCCCGCCCGCTCGGACGCCCATGCGGCCAGGACCGTTGATCATGGTCCTCCTCGGCGCTTTGCTCGTCTCGATAGCAGCGGGCCTTGCATTCGGCGGACTGCTCGTCAGCGCTCTCGCCGGCTTCCAGCGGGGTGGGCAATTCCTGACCACATCCACGGAACGCTTCGACTACGACTCCTACGCGCTGACCACCCGGCTGCAGGACGTCCAACTCGATACCGACGAGGGCGTCCTCCCCGCGGGTATCGCGACGATCCAGCTGGCGGCCACGGGCGTGCCCAGCACCGAGGCGGTCTTCGTCGGCGTGGCACGGCAGGCCGACGTCGACGCGTACCTGTCGTCGGTGCAGCACACAGAGCTGACCGATGTCCGCACCGACCCCTTCCGCGCCGGCTACCGCGAGATCCCGGGCTCCTCGGCTCCGCGCCCACCCACCGAACAGACGTTCTGGACGGCGTCGGCCTCCGGTACCGGTACGCAGGTGATCTCCGTGGACGTGCGTTCCGGGAGCTGGGCGGTGGTGGTGATGAACGCCGACGGCAGCCAGGCCGGCGTCGTCGATCTGCAGGCAGGCCTCCGGTCGAGCCTCTTCGCGCCCGTCGGCTTGACGATGCTCCTGATCGCGGGTGTCCTGGTGCTGGTCGGCGTCCCACTTATCCTCATCGGGGCGAACGCCCTCGGAAAGGGGATCGATCCGTCCCTGGCCGCCGACGAGAACCGGCGTCGGGGGCTCCCGGAGGACCTCCACCGCACCGCGTCGGACGACCCCGCGCGTGACTTCCTGGCCCACCCGGCCCGCCTCACGGGCTACCTGCAACCCCGACTCTCCCGGTGGCTGTGGCTGGTGAAGTGGTTCCTCGTGATCCCGCATCTGGTGGTGCTGTGGCTGCTCTGGACTGCGTGCTTCGTGAGCACGGTGGCCGCCGGCGTCATGATCCTGTTCACCGGGCGCTATCCGGCAGGCCTGTTCGCCTTTGCCGTGGGGGTCTTCCGCTGGACGTGGCGCGTGCAGTTCTACGCCTCCGCGCTCGGAACAGACCTGTATCCGCCCTTCACCCTGGCCCGCGTACCGGACTATCCCGCCGATTTCGAGGTCCCCTACCCGTCCAGGCTCCACCGCGGCCTCGTCCTCGTGAAATGGTGGCTGCTGGCCCTCCCGCACCTCCTCGTCGTCGCTGCCCTGACGGGTGCCTGGTCGACGACCGTCGTCGTCATACCCGGCTCCGGCGACGTGGTCCGGACCACCGCGCCGTCACTGCTGGGCCTGCTGGTGATCGTCGCCGGGGTCGCGCTCCTGTTCACGGCCCGCTACCCGGCGCCGCTCTTCGGCCTGGTGATCGGCATCCACCGCTGGACCTATCGCGTGGCAGCCTATGTGTTCCTGCTCCGTGACGAGTATCCGCCGTTCCGCCTGGATCAGGGACCGGAGGAGCCGGAAGCCCGGCCACGCGCCACCGCCGGTTGGGGGACAGCACGAAGGGAACCGCCGCCGCCCCCGGCCCGTCCGCCCGGCCTCTGACCGTCTGCGACACCTCCCACCCACCGATCACGACGGAAAGGCCCACCGATCATGACCCCCACTCACCCCCACGAGATCATGGATCTCTCCCTCCTGCAGCGTGGCGCGGAGGGCACCGCCGTACTGGGCCACAGCACCCCCGTGAGCGTGGAGATCCGCGCGACCCGCCGCGTACGGGTGACCTCCGTCCAGTTCACGCTCGTGCACTCGCTGGAACTCACGCAGATGCGTGGGAACCAGTTCGGCGGAACCTACCATGCCGCCGAGCGCAGCTCGAGGGACATCGGGAGCACCCTGGTCAGCGCGAACCCCACCCTGCGCGAGGGCGAGTCGTGCTTCGAGGTGGGCCAGCTGATAGTGCCCGCCGAGGCGATCCCCACTCTTCACGGGAAGCTCGCGCTGTCCGGCTGGTCGGTGCGTGCCCGGGTGTCCTCGGAGGGCAACGGGGACGTCGTCCGCTCCCATCCGCTGGTCGTCCAATCGGACGGAACCGGGACCGGGGTCGACGTCGACCCCGGCGTCGACCCGACGGACGGGCGCCGTGCCGCAACGGATCTGCACGTGTCCGAGCTGTCCACCCATTCAGTGCATCCGGGGGTGGAGGTGTCCGGCGTCGTGACGGTCAGCGACTCCAGGGCACGCACCCTGAGCATCAGTATCGTCATGCAGGAGGAAGTCATGTATTGGGCCGGGCAACGTGCCGAGAAGGAGCACCATGCCGGCAACTTCCTCGTCGAGGAGACGGTGATCGATGAGGTCCGCGTCCCCGCGCACGCGGCCAGGGGTTCGGTTGTGCCGTTCACCCTCACGGCCGGGACCGTTCCCGCTCCGACGGTCACCTCGCCCGTCCTGCGGGTGCGCTGGTTCCTGCGGGCAGCGCTCGAGGTGCCGTTCAGGCGCGATCCGGAAGTGACGGTGCCCCTGGCGGCGAGCACCAGGGTCCATTCACGGGCCTGACCTACCGCACGACGACGACGTTGCCGCTCGCGTGGTGCAGTACCGCGTGGACCGTTGACCCGAGCCGGATGCCCAGCGTATTGCGGCCCTTCGCTCCGAGCACGACACAGGCGGCTTTCCGGGCCTCCTCCACGATGCTGCCGGGAACGGAGGCCGCGAGGAGGAGGTCCCGTTTCGTCGTCAGCCCCGCGTGCTCGCCGAGCAGCGCGGAAGCCTGTTCGAGGACCGGATCCTGCTCCTGGGCACGCGAAGAAGCCTCCGCCTCCCCACGCCGGTGAGGGCCGCCGACGTGCAGGAACCGGAGTGATTTGTGCAGGGTGCGGGCCAACTCAGCGGCAACCAGCACCGCGCGGTCGCTCTCGGGGGAACCGTCGACGGCGACCAGGACGGTGTCGTGCGTAGGACGGGCATCACGGACGACCGTGACGGGACACGACGTGGTGGAGACGAGATGGAGGCTCACCGAGCCAACCAGCAGACCGGAGAAGCCGCCGAGGCCCCGCGTTCCCGTGACGAGGAGGGAGGCCTCCTCCGAGAGCGTCGTCAGGACAGCAGTGGGGGCGCCTGTCACCATCCGGTCCTGCACCTCGAGATCCGGTTCGGAGCGCCGCGCCAGTTCACGTCCTTCCGCCACGATCCGGAGTGCTTCCCCACGCAGCCCGCTGTCCTCGATACCCGCCACCGGTCCCAGCCGGTCGGTGAAGTACGGCCAGATGAAGGCATGGACGACGACGAGCGAGAACTGGGCCACGCCGGCATAGCGTGAAGCCCACAGGAGAGCTCTCTTCGATTCGTCGGACCCGTCGTAGCCGACCATCACCGGCTTGCCCTGACGGAACCCCGAGGTACCGCCCGTGGTGGAGGTCATGCCGAGGCGGTGGCGGGCCGGGCCGCGGCGGGCTCGCCGTCGGATGCGGGGAGCGCGCCGTGCGCGATGACGACCGGGCAGGCGGAGCGCTCCGCGACGGCGGAACTCACGGAGCCGAGGAGGAGTCCCACGAACCCGCCGTGACTCCGCGATCCGACGACGACCATCGATGCCTTCCGGCTCTCCTCGATGAGCACCTGGGCCGGGGCCCCCTGGAGGACCCGGCGCTCCAGCGGGCAGGGTGGCTCACCCTGGAACGCTGCCGACAGCGCGTCGTCGAGTGCCTTCCCGGCCAGTTCGTCGGGGTTCCAGGTGATCGGGGCGAAGGTGCCGAACCCTATGGGGTACTGCCATACCGTCACGGCCCGAATGACGTCACCGGCGAGCGGGACGAGCCTGCCTGCGAGTTCCAGTGCGGCGATCGACTGCTCCGACCCGTCGACGCCGACCACGATGACGCGGGATCGGCGGGGTGGGGGTGTCATGTCCATGATGGGGTTCTGCTCCTTCGCCGCCGGTGAACGTGCGCCCCGTCATCGTCTCCGGCCCCTCGTGGGCGAGATAGGGCCGAAAGACCCACCCGATTGGGGGCCATTGTGCCCTGACCGCGAGCGCGGCACCGGGTGATGATGGTCCTTGGACACGAGGCAGCCGGACCGGTAGCGTCGGGCGCGTCGACGACGTCGGAGGTTGGAGATGGACTACCCCGCGACCGGTGGGCATCCGGAGGAAGCAACGGTGTTCCTCCTCGATGACCATGAGCTGGTCCGGCGTGGGTTGCGCGAGCTGCTGGAGAGCGAGGGTTTCTCCATCGTCGGAGAATCCGGATCCGCGGAGGAGGCGGCCCGGAGGATCCCTGCCCTGTCACCGGACATCTCGATCCTCGATGCGAGGCTGCCCGACGGCACGGGGATCGAAGTGTGTCGTGACGTGCGCTCGGTCGACCCTTCGCTGGCCTGCGTGATCCTGACCAGTTACGACGATGAGCAGGCGCTGCGGGGCGCTGTACTCGCGGGTGCCGCCGGATACATCCTCAAGGAGATCCTCGGCTCCGACCTCGTGGAGAAGGTCCGCCGTGCGGCGTCCGGTCAGTCATTGTTCGCCGCCGGGGTGACGGAACGGATCACCTCCGGACTCCTGGACACCCCTGCGGAGGACCCGCGGCTGACGGGCCTGACGAGTCAGGAGAAGAAGGTACTGACGCTCATCGGGGCCGGGCTGACCAACCGGGAGATCGGCACGGAACTGTTCCTGGCGGAGAAGACCGTGAAGAACTATGTGTCGTCCTTGCTGTCGAAGCTGGGGTTCCAGCGCCGCACCCAGGCAGCGGTGTTCATCTCCCGCCCGTCGGGTCCGTTGTCTCCGTCGAATTCAGAGGGATCCTGAGGTGGACCTCGGTCCCCGCACCAAGTTCACTGAGGATGGAGATCGTGCCGTCGCACAGCTCCGCGCGGCGCTTCATGTTGGCGAGGCCGCTGCTGCGGATGGGATTCTCGAACCCACGGCCGTCGTCGGTGATCCTCAACTCGAGGTGTTCGCCGATCGCTCGCAGCGTGACCGTGATGGTCTGCGCGTCGGCGTGGCGCAGCGCGTTCGACAGCCCCTCGAGCAGTACGGCTCGGACATGATCGGCTCGCTCGTCATCCAGCGCCGCGTCGAGCGGGCCGGACAACTGGAGGACCGGCGCGAGGTCGTGGCCGTCGAATGCATCCGCCACGAGGGAGAAGATGGTGGAGGTGAACGTCGGGGTGACCTGCGGAACCGTGCGCAACGAGTAGATGGTGTCACGCAGTTCCCGGATGGTCTCGTCCAGCTCCGTCGTCACCGCCGAGATGCGGTTCAGGGCCTCCATGTCCGGCGTGTACTTCCGCAGGCTCTGGATGCTCAGGCCGGCCGCGAAGAGCCGCTGGATCACCAGGTCGTGCAGGTCACGCGCAATCCGGTCGCGGTCGCCGAAGACTGCCTCCTGTTCCCGCTGGCGATGAACACGCAGCAGTTCGAGGGCCAGGGACACGTGGGATACGAAGGTGGTCATCATTTCGTGGTCGACGTCGGAGAACGGCGACCCGCCCGGTGAGCGGCCGACGACGAGGAATCGGCGGTTGCCGTCGCCCGGGAGCTTGCTGCAGAGCGCCGTCCCTATCATTCCTTCCGGGGCGCCGGGAAGCACCTGGGCGAATTCGTCCGCGTCCAGGACGATCGGCGACAGCGTGGTCGGAAGCCTGTCGAGCAGCGTCGGATCCAGGCTCGACTGGCCGAGAAGGGCCTCGACCTCGACGCCGTCCACTGCCTCGCAGCCCACTCCGCGATGGTTGCCGAAATCCCTGAGGACGGCCGCGAGGATACTCTGCGAGGCATTCAGCGCGTGGGTCGCGAGGATGTCCAGATCATGGCGCGATTCGTCATGCTGGCCGAGCAGTTCCCTCACGGCATTCAGTCCACCCTCGAGCCAGCGGGTGCGTCGATTCGCTTCATCGAAGAGCCGCGAGTTCTCGATCGCGACCCCGGCAGCCGAGGCGAGCGCCACGACGAGCTGTTCGTCGTCGACGGAGAAATCCGCACCTCCGTTCTTCTCGGTCAGGTACAGGTTGCCGAAGACGCGGTCGTGGATACGGATCGGAACGCCGAGAAAGGACTTCATCGGCGGGTGGTCCGACGGATAGCCGTAGGCGAGGGGATGTTCGCGCAGATCGGAGAGGCGGAGCGAGTGCGGCACCGAGATCAGCAGACCGAGGATTCCGTGCCCTGTCGGGAACTGGCCGATCCGCCGGATCTCGTCGTCCTCCAGGCCGACGGTGGTGAAGTGACCAAGGGTACGGTCCGGGCCGATGACTCCGAGGGCTCCGTAGCGGGCATCGACGAGTCGGCAGGCCGCCGAGATGACGCGTTCCAGCACGGTGTCGAGCCCGAGGTCGTCCGCTATGGCCGCAAAGGCAGCGAGTAGGTCTTCCATCCCGGCCAACGCCGTCGTCCGAGGGGACACTCCGTTGGGCAGTTCTTCAGAATAGGTGACCACGTGCCGCACTCCGTACTGTCGACGTGTGGCCCCGCCCCCCGGGGACCCACGATCCGTCCACTTTGAATGAGACCTGACCGGCGGGCCGGGAAAAGGGTCAGAGTGCCCTATCCGGCCTGTGGGCCACTTCGTAGTGTCGATCTATGGAAGCCGAGAATACACCTACGGAAATCCTTCCAGCGCACGAATGCTGGAAATTGCTCCGGGATGCTCCCTTCGGGCGCCTCGCCCTGTGCAGCCAGGGGGTTCCGGGCATCTTCCCGGTCAATTTCGTCGTGGAACACGGCACGATCGTCTTCCGGACCTCGGAGGGGACGAAGTCCCGATTCTCCGAGAAGGCGCCGGTCGCTCTCGAGGCGGACGGTTTCCTCAACGGGGGCGCACTGGTGTGGAGTGTGATCGTCCACGGACAAGCAGCGACCATCAACCAGACGGGGGAACTCATGGACACGGTCACCTTGCCGCTGCATCCGTGGGAAATGGGCCGTAAGGACCGCTTCATGCGACTGGTGCCCGAGACGATCACCGGACGCTCATTCGCTCCTCTGCACGCGGCGGCGCATTCACGGACGGCTCGGGCTCACGACGAGTGAGGACCAGGGTGGGACAGGGTGGATCGAGGAGCAGCGTATGCGTGACCGAGCCGAGCGACATCGCTGATCGCGCACCGCTCCCATGGCGGCCGATGACCAGCAGATCGGAACCGGAGCCGTAGAGCGCAAGGGCCTCGACCGGCGTATGCAGGTCATCCACGATCCAGCTCACGAGGAGATCCGGATAGCGCGTGCGCACGGCCAGGAGCATAGGCGACGCACCGACCGCCATACGCTGCGGTGACGACCCCAGTGCGGTCACCACCGTCAGGACCACGCCTGCCCTGTGGGCCTCCTCAGCCGCTCTCATGAGGGCGGCCCGCGACACGTCCGAGCCGTCCACCCCCACGACCACTCCCCCTCTGGCCTGCCTGGAGTCCATCCGATAGCCGTGCCCCGGTGGCACGACGGCGACGGGCGTCGCGGAGTTCAGCGCCACCTGCAGCGCTACGGAGCCCTTGAACTCGCCACTGGATGGATCGCGCCGGTCCGCACCCACGACGATCATGGGCGCGGCGGCGGACAGGCCCAGCAGCGCCTCGACGACGTCACCGCAGTGGAGGTACGTGCTGACCCGCAGTCCCGGATACCGGTGGGCGACGCGCGATGCCTCGCGACTGACCATGACGCGCCCGGCGATCACCTCGTCGCCGTACAGGCGGCCGGGCGGCATCAGGGACGGGTCCGCGACGGCGTGCAGCACCGTCAGCGGAGCCTCGAGAGCCGCCGCCCGGGCGGCAGCCCATTCCACCGCGGTGCGGTCCGCCGCGGAATCGCGCACCGCGACGAGCATCGGCTCGGAACGCTGGATCGAGGGTGTGGTTGCTTCCGCCTCCGGGAGGACCGTGGTCATGATGCATCCTTAGCCTGCTGATTCTGATCGGGAACGACGACCGCCCCCCACGCGCATCCTTCCTGGCGCCGACTACGGCCGGCGGACCGACCCGCAGGGCGGCCGTGAATATCCGGCGTCGCGGGGAGGTGAGGCACCGTCCCACGATCACAGATCCCGGGAGCGCTGATCAGGGCCTTTGGACCCTGATACGGAGGGCGAAGTGTTTGTAGCGTCGACAGAAAGCACCCCTCAGCCCCGGAAGCACCTGGTGCGACGCGCGATCGGACGACCCCCAGGGACGAAGGAGGACACGGTGTCGACACCGCCATGTCAGGACACCATCGCCAGCAGCTTCCTCGAGCACGCAGGATTCCAGGTCGGTCTCACCGAACGGAGTACCCGGAGTGGGCGGACCGTCCTCGCCAACGGACCAGCCACCCGCGTCGACGACCCGGCCTTCCTCACCACCCTCTGGGGCAAGGTCTCGGAGGAGCCGTGGGCGCCCGGCATGCGCGACCTCTTCTACGAGATGGCCCCCACCCGGATGCGTGACCGCCGCCTGTCGACCGCCCGTTAGCCCCCGGCAGCCATGTCGACCATCCGGATCGGGAGTCAGGAATCATCCGCAGTCCATCCCCTACGACGGCGGATGCGAAATGACGCATTCTGGACAAAGGACACATCATGGACACGAAGGCCATCCGTGAACGGGCAGTCCGGCAGGAGCGTCCTCGTGGACTGGTGCCGGTCTGCCTGACCTGCGGCTCGGACGAGGCCCTCGTCTATTCCGCCTACTCCGAACAGGTGGTCCTCCCCAACGGTCGCACCCGACACGCTCGGGCGAGATACTGCTGCGCCCGCTGCGGATGCCGTCGCGATCACGAGGTTCCGTCGAGCTGGCGCCCACCGGGCTGGTTCTGGTGCACCTGAAGGACCCGCGAGCGCGGGGCCCACCTCGGTGCACCCCGCGCTCGCCGTTGAACCCAGGGTGCACCTGTCCGTTGCCCCGCACCCTAGGGTGCGGGCGGTATGACCCCCAGAGGGAAGGGCGCGGGTGCGGTCCCCTGCGCGGTCAGACGCGCGGTGATCGACTCGGGGCGAAGATCGGTCCGCACCGAGTCCCAGGCCTGCGCTTCGCTCAGGTCGAGAACGACGTTCGTTCCCGGTGACAGGGTGGCTGCCCGTCTCACCACGAGGTCGAGGGCGTGCAGGTTGACCGCAGACACGCAGCCGTGCACGAGGATCTGCACGATGTGCGCTTCGGCGTCGGCGCTGACGAGGATCTTGAGCTTCCGGTTGGAGGCCGAGGGGTGCATCGCCATCGCGCGCCGCCGCATCGTCTCCTCGGACTCGGCACCGAGGGCAGTGGTCCCTCCCCGACGGTAGGCGGTCCTCGCCGATCCCCGGGTCACACCGCCGGCCGCGATTGGACGCCTCCTCACCGGTCCAGCATCTCTGCGTGGTCGTCCCATCGGATGCTGCCCTGCCCATCCGCGCTGTACCCGCCGAGTTCCTGTGCCCGACGACGCGCCTTCAGGAACACGAGCTCCTCGCCGGAGAACCAGTACTCCCCGTGGTCGTCCGCATGCAGGCTCTCGCCGATGCTTGCTTCCACCCGATTCACCAGAGTGCGCGGCAGGACCAGGCATCCCGGGTTCGCGAGAACCCACTGCTGCACTCCAGGATCGATCCTCGTCCAAATTGAACTGATGTTGGTCACTGTGCGAACCTCTCGGATCGGTGTCTCGCTTTGCACGAACATCACACGCGAGTCATCAACCGACTACTAGGGCCTAAAGTCCCATCCGGCGTCGTCCTCCGCCCGGACCCGCGGGCCGGGACGGCCGGGGAAGGACCTTGGACCCTGCACGGGAACCGGTGCCCGGCGCACAGTGGACGGATGACGACGTCGGTCGACAACCACCTCGTCGAGGATGGAGGAGTACGCGGGGCGAGTAGTCCCGCATCACTCGAGGATCTGCTGCGCCACGCGGTCCGCCGCGCGGCCGACTGCGCGATCCTGGACATCACCGTGACGGAGGGCATCGTGGTGCTTTCCGGAATCGCCTTGCGCCGCGAAGACAAGTCACGCGCAGGCTTCGCCTGCTGGTGCGACCCGGCCGTCCGCGCCGTCTACAACAACCTGACCGTCTCCTCGGGACCCACCTGACCACCTCACGCGATGCCTGACACGCTGGCGGATCGGGGCACAAGGGCCCTGCACGCCCTCCGTGCCGCGGCCTAGGCTGACGCGCATGCACATCGGCCGCCGCGCAGATCATCGCGACGTCCTATTCCCCCGGGCTCGCGACCGTACAGGCTTTCGGCATGCTCAAGGACATCCGGAGGGCCATCGGGCGTCGACCTCCTGGCGTTGATGGCCATCGTCACGACAGCCGTCACCGGCGAGTACCACGCAAGCATCGTCGTCGTGCTGATGATCGCCTGCGGGCAGGCACTGGACGAGTTCGCGTCCGCACGCGCCCAGACGCAGCTACGGGCACTGCTCGAGCGGGCACCCCGCTCGGCTCACCCAGGCGTTGGAGCAGCTCGCGCGGGCCCGGAGCGTCGCCTTCGACACGACCGGCACCCTGACCTCCGTCACGCCACTGATGGGCGGGATCGTCCTCGCCCCGACGGCGGGACCCCTCACCGAGGACGAGGTCCTCGCGCCGAGGTCGCGGGGACCGCGATCGCCGTCGGCAAACGCCGCTTCGTGGAAGGCATCGTCGGGCGCGTCCCGGACCCTCCCCCGGCTCCGGGGGAAACCGCCGTCTACGTGGGGGCGCCGGGATCGACGGCGGCCAGCGAATCGGCGGAGGTGATCATCACCGTCGACGACCTCGCGAAAGTCACAGAGGCCGTGATCATCGGCAAGCGGACCCTGCGCATAGCGCTGCAGAGCATCGGCATCGGCATCGCCCTGAGCCTCGTGTTGATGACGGGCGCCGCCCTGGGACTCGTCCCCCCACTGGCCGGCGCGTTCGGCCAGGAGGGGATCGATCTCCTGACCATCCTCTACGCGCTGCGCGCGGCACGCGCCCCAGGGACCGGTGCCCGCAGCACGTGGCGACATCTGCCGGCGGGCCGGCGCTTCCGATCGTGATACCCGGCCTTATCCCCGGGCGCTGCCGGGCCCGCGCATAGTCGTAGTCACATAACTTCTTGTTGACCGAATCGATCGAGGGGCATGCTTATAGTAATTGCAGCTTCAAGAGACGCGGCCGCCAAGCTCCGACTAGGCCGCGCACCAACCCCATGTTCGTGGGTGGTTCGGATGACGAAGCGGCCTTCGCCTTGGCACTCAGTGCCGGTCCGGCGCGGGCAAGAGCACTTCGAAAGGCACTCATCATGAGCTGTACCGCCTTCCCCTAGCAGGATCCCGGCGCCTTCTGCGCGTCTTTCCCTTTTCTTCCCATTCCCTGCGTAATGCGCTGTGCGTTGCGCCGGAACGCCTTTCCGAGGAATTCTCCATGAATGCATCCGTACTTCGTCCTGCCCGAAATCGAAACTACTTCGGACATGTCACCGCCCTGTCCGCCGTCGGCCTCCTCGCCCTCCTGACCGGTTGCGCCGGGCCGGCGAGCCCGTCCGCCGTCACCGACGGCGAGCCGGTGGCCGGCGGCGTCCTCGACGTGTCCATCTCGGCCGAGCCGGGGTGCCTCGACGGGCACGGCATCTCGGCGACGCAGCAACAGTTCCTGGGGCGCCTGATCTACGACAACGTGGTGACCCTCGACGAGAACGGGGAGATCGCGCCGTACCTCGCGGAGTCCTGGGAGGTCTCGGAGGACGGCAAGACGTACACGTTCCGCCTGAAGCAGGGCGTCACCTTCAGCGACGGCTCCCCCTGGAACGCGGAGGTCCTCGGGCAGAACTTCGAGCACATGAGGGACCCCGCCACGAAGTCGCCCCTCGCCGCCGCGTACATCGCCCCGTACGTGGACGGCACCGTGATCGACGAGTACACCTTCGAAGCGCACCTCGCGTACCCCTACACGCCGTTCCTCTACACGCTCGCGCAGTCCTGGCTCGGCATGAACTCGGGCAAGGCCATCTCCGAGTCCCCCGAGACGCTGTGCCAGGAGCCGATCGGCACCGGTCCCTTCACCGTCGCCGACTACAAGCCTGGCCAGAGCATCAGCTACACCAAACGGGACGGCTACGACTGGGCGCCGGAATGGCTGGACGGTGACGGCGAAGCGCACCTCGACGGTGTGGAGGTCACCCTCGTCAGCGAACCCGTCATCCGCCACCAGTCCCTCGTCTCGGGGCAGTACGACCTGACCGAGAACCTCGCGCCGCAGAACGCCGCCGCGGTCCAGGCGGACCCGGACTTCACCTACGAGAACCTGCCCCGCACCGGCAGCCCCTACGTGCTGAGCTTCAACCTCGACCGGGCGCCGTTCGACGACCTCGCGGTCCGCCAGGCGTTCGCCGCCGCCGTGGACACGGGAGCCGTCACGGAGAGCCTCGGCTTCGGCACCTACACCCCGATCGACGGCTTCCTGTCGAAGGAGAGCAAGTACTACGACCCGTCCGTGGAGGGCGTGCTGACCCACGACCCCGAGCGGGCGAACCAGCTGCTCGACGACGCCGGCTGGACCGGGCGGGACGACGAGGGCTTCCGCACGCGGGACGGGAAGCGGCTCACGGTCGAGGTGCCCACGGTGGAGAGTTCCACGCCGAGCCCGCTGCTCGTGCAGCTCCAGGGTGAGGCGCGGAAGGTCGGCTTCGACCTCCAGATCATCCAGCTCCCCCAGGCGCAGCTCACCGAACTCCGCTACGCCGGCGACTACGACGCCCTGGCCGGGGTGTGGCACACCAACACCACCGACGTCCTGTTCATCCGCTACCACTCCTCCGAGATCACAGGTGAGCGGATCGGTCAGAACTCCTCGTACGTGAACGACCCGCAGCTCGACGCGTTGCTCTCCGCGGCCCGTGAGGCCGATGACGGACCCGCCGCCGAGGAGGCGTACTCGAAGGCGCAGCACCGGCTGCTCGAGATCGTGCCCGGCGTGCCGCTCTACGAGAATCCGAGCCAGTTCGCCTACGCGAACACCCTGCACGACGTCGCCGTGGACACCTCCCACCCGGTGCCGGTCCTCACGTACGCCTGGAAGGCCGAGTAGATGGCCGTGCTCCGGCGCGTCCTCACGCGGCTCGCGGTCGGGATCGGTGTCCTCTGGGGAGCCGCGACGCTGACGTTCCTCGCGGTCTACCTGATCCCGGGCGACACGGCGCTGCTGATCCTCGGAGGACCCGATGCACGGCCCACCGCCGAGACGCTCGCGCAGGTCCGTGCCGACTACCTGCTCGACCAGCCCTTCATCGTCCAGTACGGCAGCTACCTCGGGAACCTCCTCCAGGGGGACCTCGGACAGTCCTACCGGTTGCGCCTGCCCGTCACGGAAGCCATCGGGCAGCAGATCGGCGCGACGGCGGCGCTCGCTGCGGCCGCCGTCGTCGTGGCCCTGCCGCTGACGTTCGCGGTCGCGATCCTGTCCGCGCACCGGGCCCCCTGGATCCGGTCGATCGTCTCCGGCATCGAAGTGGTCTTCGCGGCGACGCCGACCTTCATCATCGGCTTCGCGCTGCTGATCGTCTTCTCGTTCACGCTGCGCTGGTTCCCCATCGGCGGGAACCAGGGGCCCGCCGCCCTGGTCCTTCCCGCCCTCACCCTCGCCCTGGCGATCTTCGGGACCCTCTCGCAGGTCCTGCGGAACGAGCTCGAGGACGTCCTGGAGCAGCCGTTCATCCTGACGGCCCGCTCCCGCGGCATGCGAGACCTCCCGGTGAGGATCCGCCACGCCCTCCGGCACGCGGCCATCCCCGTGATGACCATGTCCGGGTTCGTCGTCGCGGCCCTGCTCGGCGGGTCGGTGGTCGTCGAGACCCTCTTCAGCCGGCAGGGCATCGGATCACTCACCCTGGCGTCGGTCTACAACAAGGACCTGCCGGTCATCATCGGGATCGTGCTCCTCGCGGCCGCCGTCTACGTCGTCGTGAACCTCGTCATCGACCTCCTGTACACGCTCATCGACCCGAAAGTGGTGACCGCATGAGCATCGCCTCGCGCACCATCGCACCCGCCGTCCCCTCCGCAGCCGCCCCGCCGGCAGGGATCCCGGACCGCCCGGCGGCCCCTGTCGAGACCCCGCGGACGCGGCGCCGCCGGTGGCGGGTGCGTCCCGGCATCCTGGCAGCCTCCGCGTTCCTCCTGTGGCTGGCGGCGGCGGTGCTGGCCCCCGGCCTGCTCGCTCCGGCCGACCCGTACGCCGTGGACCCGGCCAGGAGTTTCGAGGCACCCGGCGCTACCGCGTGGTTCGGCACCGACGACTCCGGCGCCGACAACTACACGCGGATCGTCCACGGAGCCGCCACCTCGCTGTACATCGGCGTCGGCGCGACCGCGATCGGCGTGGTCGGCGGGACCGCCATCGGCCTCCTCGCCGGGCTCAACGGGCGGCTCGTCGAAGCCTCGGTGATGCGCTTCCTCGACGTCACCCTCGCCATCCCGGAGATCCTCCTCGCCCTCGTGGTGATCGGCATCATCGGCGGAGGGACGGAGAACGCGATCCTCGCCATCGGTGCCGGCAGCATCGCCTACTACGCACGGATCACGAGGGCGCAGACACACCTCGT
This sequence comes from Arthrobacter sp. TJ-263, assembly GCF_058269155.1. Lineage (NCBI taxonomy): Bacteria > Bacillati > Actinomycetota > Actinomycetes > Micrococcales > Micrococcaceae > Arthrobacter > Arthrobacter sp. TJ-263. The sequence continues at coordinate 536,742 of NZ_JBZCNE010000001.1, forward strand.
CCGGCGGTCGGGCTTCGTCGAGGCCGCCCGCACCCTCGGCCTGCCGGCGTGGCGGATCCACGTCACCCACACCGTGCCGAACGTCCTCAAGCCCGTCCTCGTCCTCGCCACGATCGGCATCGGCTCGGCGATCGGGGCCGGGGCGTCCCTGAGCTTCCTCGGACTCGGGACGCCTCCCCCCGCCCCCGAATGGGGAGCCATGCTCTCGGCCGGCCGCAACTTCATCTCGAACGCACCCTGGATGATCACCTTCCCCGCGGCGTTCCTCGTCGCGACCGTCCTGTCCATCACCGTGATCGGGCGCGAGCTCCGACGCCGTGCCGAAGGGAGGCTCACATGAGCCCCACCGCCCTGACCACCCCCGCCGGTTCCACCCCGACCACCGCGGCGGACACTCCCGTCGTCGAACTCGAAGGGCTCTCGGTGGCCTTCGGTCGCGGCATCCACCGCCGGGAGATCATCCACGACCTCAGCCTCTCCATCCGACCGGGCGAATGCCTCGCGCTGGTCGGCGAGTCCGGTTCCGGGAAGTCCGTGACCGCGCGCACCCTCGTGGGACTCACCGGCCCCGGTGCCGACGTCCGCTCCCGCGCGCAACGCTTCCGCGGCCGCGACGCCTCCGCCTGGGGTGAACGCCAGTGGACCCGCGTCCGGGGGAAGGAGGCGGGGTTCATCCTGCAGGACGCGCTGTCCTCCCTCGACGCCCTGCGCACGGTCGGCGACGAGGTGGGAGAGGTCCTGCGCCTGCACGGAGACCTCGACCGCGGTGCCCGCCGGCAGCGCGTCGTCGAACTCCTCGCCTCCGTGGGCGTCCCCGACCCGGAGGTCCGCGCCGGGCAGTACCCGCACGAGCTCTCCGGCGGACTCCGCCAGCGCGCCCTGATCGCCTCCGCGATCGCCGCGGACCCGGGCTTCCTCATCGCGGACGAACCCACGACGGCGCTGGACGCAACCATCGCGGCGCAGGTCCTCCGCCTGCTCGGCGACCTCAAGGGAGGCAGCACCGCGATGCTCGTGGTCAGCCACGACCTGGCCGTCGTCGCGGACCTCGCCGACCGCGTGGCCGTGATGCGCCACGGCGTGATCGTGGAGGAGGGCAGCGTCCAGGGGGTCCTCGAGGACCCCCGGCACCCCTACACGCAGGGATTGCTGGCGGCCATCCCGTCGCGCTCCTCGCGCGGACGGCGCCTGACCGTCGTCGGATCCGACCGGGGACACGGACACGACCGCTCGCAGCCCGACGGCGGGCAGGGCATCGCGGCCCTCCGGGAGGCCCCCACGCCGGGCCGGCCCTCCCTGACGGTCGAGGGGATCACCAAGGCCTTCGGCGGGCCCGGCCGCGGCCGCCGTACGGCGGTCGACGGCGTGTCCTTCACGCTGCACCGGGGCACCACCCTCGGGATCGTGGGCGAATCCGGGAGCGGCAAGAGCACCGTGGCGCGCATCGCCCTCGGCGTCGAAGCACCCGACGCCGGGACGGTCCACGTCCGCGGACGCACCTGGGGCGAGCACCGGGCGTCGAGGGACCTCGTGGCCCGCCGCTCCGTGCAGATGATCTACCAGGACCCGCTGCAGTCCTTCGATCCCCGCAAGACCGTGCGGCAGGTGATCGGACAGGCCGTCGCCGCGGCCGGGACCCCGCGGACCGCACGGGCCGGACGCGTCCTCGAACTGCTCGACCTCGTCGGGCTGCCCGCCGACCGGGCCCGTGCCCGACCGCTCGACCTGTCCGGCGGCCAGCGGCAGCGGGTGGCCATCGCCCGCGCCCTGGCCGCCGAACCGGAGGTCATCATCTGCGACGAACCCGTCTCTGCACTCGACATCACCGTGCAGGCCCGCATCCTCGACCTCCTGACGGACCTGCAGGACCGCTTCGGGCTCAGCTACCTGTTCATCTCCCACGACCTCGGCGTCATCCAGCACATCAGCCGCGAGGTGCTGGTCCTGAAGGACGGCGTGGTCCTCGAGCACGGGCCCGTGGCCGAGGTCTTCGACCAGCCAGGGCACGAGTACACGCGCCACCTCATCAACGCCATCCCCGAACTCCCCGCCGTCCGGAAGGACCTGTTCCGCCCATGACACGCCAGATCGCCTTCAACCTCTTCGAGATGAACTGCGTGGGACACATCTCCCACGGTCTCTGGGTGCACCCGGAGAACAACCGCCACCGCTTCAACGACCTCGGCTTCTGGGTGGAGACCGCGAAGATGCTCGAGGCCGGGCTGTTCGACAGCGTCTTCCTCGCCGACGTCGTCGGTGCGTACGACGGCTACCGCGGGGGCCCGGAGACGGCCCTGCGCGAAGCCGTGCAGATCCCGAGCAACGACCCCCTGCTGGTCATCCCGGCGATGGCCGCGGCGACGACGCACCTCGGCTTCGCGGCCACGTTCTCCACGACGTACGAACCGCCGTTCGCCTTCGCCCGGCGCGCGTCGACCCTCGACCACCTCACCAAGGGTCGGTTCGCCTGGAACATCGTCACGTCCTACCTCCCCAACGCGGCCCGGAACTTCGGCCTGGCGGACGAGGTGGAGCACGACCAGCGGTACGCCATCGCGGACGAGTACCTCGACGTCCTGTACAAGCTGTGGGAGGGCTCCTGGGACGACGACGCCGTGATCGAGGACCGCGAGCGGCGCATCTACACCGACCCGTCGAAGGTCCGCTACATCAACCACCGCGGACCGCACTTCTCCGTGGCCGGACCGCATCTGAGCGCACCCTCCCTCCAGCGCACGCCGGTGCTCTTCCAGGCCGGGAGCTCCATCGCGGGCAAGGCCTTCGCGGCGCGGCACGCCGAGGGCGTGTTCGTGGGCGGCCGTGACGCCGCGGCCTACCGGGACAACGTGGCCGACCTGCGTCGTCTCGCCGTCGCCAACGGCCGGGGCGCCCATCACATCAAGACGTTCGCGAGCGCCGTCGTGATCGTCGGCAGGACGTCGAAGGACGCCCGGCGCAAGGCGGACGAGTACCGTCGACTCTCCAGCGCGGAAGGCTATCTCGCCCACGCGGGAGGCGACGGCATCGACCTCGCGGCCTACCGGCCCGACGAGGTGATCGACGACATCCTCGCGCGGGAGGACCGGCCCGGCCGTGACCGGCAGCCCAGCAACCGGCGGCACCCGGCGGGGACCACGGTCGGCGAGGCCCTCGAGCGCATCACGCGCTTCGACCGCGGGCCCTTCGTGGCCATCGGCACACCCACGGAGGTCGCCGACGAGATCGAGCGGTGGGTCGAGGGCACGGACCTCGACGGCTTCAACCTCCGCCAGTTCCTCACCCCGGGCACCGCGGAGGACTTCGTCGAACTCGTGGTCCCCGAACTGCAGAAGCGCGGCCTGTACCGCAGGTCGTACGAGGAATCGACCTTCCGCGAGCGACTGTTCGGGCGCGGGTCCGCACGGCTCTTCGACGAGCATCCCGGCGCGCGGTACCGCAACGGGGCCAACCTCGGCCACGACGCTGCGCCTCTCGACGTGCCCCTGGTCGGCGGCATCCCGCCTGGACCTGCCGGGACCATCCCGCCCGCCCCGTCCTACGCCTAGGAGTCCATCGTGCCCACCACGACCACCCATCAGTCCCTGACGAGCGAGCCTGGCCCGGCGGCCACCCCGCCGACGACCGCAGCCCTGAGGGAACGGTTCCGTCCGCTCTTCGACACCATCGCCGCCGGAGCGGCCCGCCGGGAGCAGGACCGCGTGCTGCCCTTCGACGAGGTCGCGGCCCTGAAGCAGGCGGGATTCGGCGCCCTGCGCATCCCCCGGGAGTACGGCGGATCGGGGGTGTCCCTACGGCAGCTCTTCACCCTCCTCACCGACCTGGCGGCGGCGGACTCGAATCTCACGCAGCTGTGGCGCGGCCACTTCGCCTACGTCGAGGGGACACTGCTCCAGCCGCCGTCGGCGCACCGGGACCGGTGGCTGTTCGACATCGCGGCGGGGACCATGGTCGGCAACGCCTCGAGCGAGCTCACCGGCACGTCGCTGCGGGACATCCGGACGGCCCTGACGTCCCCGGGCCCTCCCGACGGCGCGTCGACGCTCACGGGCACCAAGTACTACAGCACCGGGAGCCTCTACGCCGACTGGATCGCCGGCAGCGCCGTGCACGACGGCGAGCGCGTCGGGTACGCGGTCCGGGCCACGGCCCCCGGCGTGGAGCGCATCGACGACTGGGACGGTTTCGGCCAGCGGCTCACCGGCAGCGGCACCACCCACTTCACGGAGGTGCGCGTGGACCCGCGGAACGTGCGCCCCTTCTCCCCCGACGCGCCGAGCCATGTCCACGCGTTCTTCCAGCTGGTGCTCGTCGCGTCGCTCGCCGGGATCGCCCGGGCCGCGGCCGACGATGCGGCAGACTTCGTCCGGCCCCGCACGCGGTCCTACATCAACGCGACCACGGCGCTGCCGCGCCAGGATCCGCAGGTACTGCAGGTGGTGGGCGAACTGGGCAGCCGCGCGTTCGCGGCCGAGGCCGTCGTCCTCGCGGCCGCCGACCACCTGGACACGGCCTACGAGCGGCTCCGGACCGCGATGCCCTGCGACGGGCCCGACGACGGGACCCCCGGGCGGCAGGCTGCCCGGGCGGCGGTGGACGAGGCCGACCTGGCGGTCAGCCGGGCGCAGCTCGTCGCCGTCGCCCAGTCACTGCTGGCGGCCACCGAGCTGTTCGAGGTCGGCGGGGCGTCGGCGACCTCGACGGGCCGGGCGCTCGACCGGCACTGGCGCAATGCGCGGACCATCGCCTCCCACAACCCCGCCATCTACAAGGCCCGCTCGCTGGGCTACTGGGCGGTCCACGGGGAGCGCGAGCCGCAGCCGGCCGGTGTCTGAGCCGGAGCGGCGACGTCACGAGCGGGACCGGCTAGCGTGGGACCATGACGCACGAGTTCCGGTACGACGTCGACATCCTGCACCTGCTCGTCTCGCCGGACCACGCCTACTTCGGGCGTGCCCGGGACGGGGCAGCCGATGTGGCCACCGTCGATGCGGACCGCGCGGAGGTGGTGGCGGGCAAGGGCATCGCGGGCGACCGCTTCTTCGGAAAGGCCGCCCACATGGATGCCGCCGTGACCCTGTTCTCCATCGAGTCGCTCGAGGCCATCGCTGCGGAGCTCGGAGCGGCCCCCTTCGATCCACTGCTCCCGCGCCGCAACGTGGTCCTCCGGGGTGCCGAGCTCACCCCGCTGATCGGCGAGGACTTCACCCTCGAGAGTGCGGGCGGGAGCGTCTCCCTCCACGGCGGGCGGCACGCCCACCCCTGCGCCTGGATGGACCGCGTCCTGGCGCCGGGTGCCCATCGGGCCATGCGCGGCCGGGGTGGCCTCCGGTGCCGACCGCTGGACAGCGGAACCCTGTATCGGGGGCCGGCCGTCCTGGTCAGCCCGGTGCCGCTGGACGCGGCCCGGGCACACATGGCGGCGGTGCGGAGTCCCTCCCGGCTGCCCTAGGGAAGGCCGCTGTCCTGCTTCCCATGCACCCGGGTGGACCAGCGACCGATGCCGTTCACCCACGGGAGGTGATCCGGAAGCGCGCTCCGCCGTCGCACTCTGGGAAGGATCCGCCAGGAAAGGACCGGGCGTCGCAATTCCCCGCCGTCGCGCTGGAAGGGCGCCGGGGAAGGAGCGACCAGTGCCGGCACGCCCCGCCCGCAGCGTCACCGACCGGTCACGGACGATCGGCGACCTGACGATCAGCTGCCTCCCCGGATCGACCGTCCCCGCCCTGCAGGCACGGGAACCCACGGGCCGGAGGCTCCAGGCCGTCATCCCCCTCGACGGGTCGATCACGCTGGGCGGGCCGGTGGGACCACTGCTCGCCCTCCCGCAGGGGGCGCTCGCCGTCGTTCAGGGTGACCTGCGTATCGCGGACGACGGCCGGGACCCCGCACTGATCCTCCTCCTGCGCCTGCCGGCGCACATCCTTGCGGCGCGGGGATTACGCCTGCGCGGCGGTGTGGCACGAGCCTGCCCGGGCAGCTCCCTCTCCGCGCCGCTCGGGGAGTTCGCGCACGCCCTGCTGCGGTCGGGTCCGGCCCTGCGGGATACGACGACGTCCAGGGCGACCGAGCGCAGCCTCGTGGAACTCCTGACGGGCGCCCTGCTCGAGTCCGACCCGCCGCGGACCGACGGCGCCGCACTCAGGGCGCTCCTCCGCGAGCGCGCCGTGGGCGTCGTCGACCGGCGGTTCGCGGATCCGTCGCTGCGCCCGGCAGGAATCGCGCGGGAACTGAACGTGTCACTGCGGCATCTCCAACGCAGTTTCGAGGGCTCCGGCACCACGCTGGCCCTCGAGATCAGGCGCGCCCGCAGCGAGTACGCCGCGCTCCTCCTGACCACCCTCACCGGTCCGGACCGCTCGGACCCGCGCATCGCCCTCCGCGCCGGCTTCTCCTCGGCCGATCAGCTGCGCACCGCCTTCGAAGGGCATTTCGGCGTGCCGATGGCGCACTACCGGAACGCGCGCGCCGCGGAGGTCCTCCCGGCCTCCGCCTGACGCGTCACGGCGGCGTCCCGATGGGGTCGCGTGGGCCTGCCGGAGGTCCGGACCGTCGCAGCTCCGAGGGTGGGACGCCGAACCTCGCACGCACCCGCGAGCGCAGTTCGAAGGCGGACGAGAAACCTGACCGCCGGGCCACCTCGCTGACCGTGAGCTCACGCGAGGCGGGTGCGGTGAGCAGCACGAAGGCATTCTCCGTCCGCCGGTTGCTGATCTCCGTGGCGATGGTCGTCCCGCTTCCCTCGAAGCAGCGCTGCAGGTGCCTCAGCGAGACGCCGACACCGGCCGCGATGGCCGCCGGTGTCAGCAGGGCATCGCTGAAGCGTTCATCGATGAGATCGATCGCCGCGCGCCGCACCCGGCGGCGCCGTTCCGGCCGTGGGTCCGCCTCCTCGTGCGCGTCGCCGTACACCGCGACCACCAGGTTCTCGAGGACGCGGGCCGCGACGACGTCGCTGACCGGACCGGCGTCCTCCGGCCCCTCCGCGAGGGAGGAAGCGAAGGCGGCGACAGGGCCTGCGAGTGCCCCACCCCGCTTCTCGCCCCGGCCGGCGCGGACCGGGACGCCACGCTCGCACAGCCTGGATGTGGTGACGAGCACATGGACCCAGCGCGTGGGGACCAGGCTCTCCAGGACGACGCCGAGCGGTTCCGCGAGCAGGACGGCCTCCCCCGGGTGGATGGCCAGAACGGACCCGTCCGGCACCCGTGCTTCTGCACGTCCGCGGACCAGGAAGCCGAGGTAGGTCATGCCCTGCAGCTCGGGCCCGATCACGGAGAGCCTGGGTGCCGACTGCGCTGTCGTCGCCACGGTCATGGCCCCGACCCGGCGGACCTTCCCCCCGTGGACCAGCTCCTCCCACACGGTGCCACCTCCCGTCGCGGTTCCACGACTCCGGCCAGCTTCTGCCACGTGACAGACGGTGCCCACACCCCGCACGGGTGATCCGCGCCAGCACGGGAGCAAATCGGCGTCCGTCGATGATCAGCGCCCGAGGCGTCGGGACATACTGGGAGCCGGTCGGCTCGGCGAGCCGACCGGCCACGACCCATCGAGAAGAGGGATCGTCATGACGGACCGCAACAGGGCCAAGGGTACGACCGCGGCGAAGCATGGGGGGCACCGGCTCACCGTGGGCCGGATCGTCGCAATCGCCCTCGCCGTTCTCGCCGTGACCTTCATCGCCCAGAACAGGCAGGACACGAGCGTCTCGCTGCTGTTCGTCACGGTGACGCTCCCCCTGTGGATCACGCTCACGTGTGCCGCCGTCGTCGGCATCGCCGTGGGGTGGCTGCTCAACCGTCGGTCGGCCTAGTGGCGTCCCTGGACGGCGGCGACCTCGACCTCCTCAACCCGGTTCGTACCGCGGACCCGCCCGGTGACGCGCCCTTCACCTCGACGGGCCGCCTTCCCTCCCGTCCGACAGTGACCGGTCTCCTGCGCGACGCCCATGCGACCTATGCCACGCTCGACGACGGCACGGTGGCCGACTACATCCCGTCGCTCGCCGCCGCTGATCCGGGCCGGTTCGGCATCAGCGTCTGCGGGGTGGACGGCACCTCGTTCTCGATCGGCGATGCACAGGACGCGTTCTCCATCCAATCGGTCTCGAAGGCCTTCACGTTCGCCCTGGTGTGCGAGGCCATCGGTCATACCACCGTCCGGGAGGCGGTCGGGGTGAACAACACGGGACTGGCGTTCGATTCGGTGATGGCGCTCGAACTCAACGGTGGCAGCCCCAGGAATCCGATGGTCAATGCCGGGGCGCTCGTCATGATCAGCCTCGTCCCAGGGGACTCCGCCGCCGCCAAGTGGCAGTTCCTCCAGGAAGGCATGTCCCGGTTCGCCGGCCGGCGGCTGCTGCTCGACGTCGAGGTCTACGAATCGGAGGCGGCGACCAACCACCGGAATCGTGCGCTCGCGGCCCTGCTCAGGAGCTATGGGCACATGTCCTACGATCCCCTGCTCACCACGGACATCTACACCCGGCAGTGCTCGCTCCTCGTCTCGGCCAGGGATCTCGCCGTGATGGGCGCGACGCTGGCGGACGGCGGGGTCAATCCCCTGACGCACGAGCGGGTCGTCGACCCTTCCGTCTGCCGGGACACCCTCGCCGTCATGGCCGCCTCCGGCCTGTACCAGCGCTCGGGCGACTGGCTCTACGAGGTCGGGCTGCCGGGCAAGAGCGGCGTCTCCGGCGGCATCGTCACCGTGGCACCGGGCAAGGGCGGCTTGGCAGCCTACTCCCCGCGACTCGACGCGGCCGGTACCAGCATCCGAGGGCAGCACGCCATACGGAGCCTGTCCCGAAGCCTCGGCCTCGATCTCTTCGCGTCCGCTCCGGTAGCCGGCCCGGCGGCCTCGGATAGACAGTCTGAACGCACCACCTGAGTCTCCACGTCACCGGTGCCGGGAAGCACATGGGCGTCAGCCACTAGGCTGATGCCATGCCCCGCAGCGCCTCCCTCCGCCCCGCCGACCGGTCGTCCCGGCCGGCACCTGCCCGCAGGACTTCGATCGTCTGGGGAGTCGCCGACGTCGTCCTCATCCTCGTCTTCGCGGCGTCCGGACGCCGCACGCACGAGCACGGCGTCACCGTCGCCGGCGTGCTTGACACCGCCTGGCCATTCCTCCTCGCCTACGCCGTCGCGACCGTGGCCGTCTGCGCGTGGCGGGCGCCGGGCGCACTCTGGCCCATCGGGGTGGTCCTGTGGCTGGTGACGGTCGCCGGCGGCCTGGCGGTGCGGGCGCTGTCGGGCGGCGGGGTCGCGCTCAGCTTCCAGATCGTCACGCTGATCGTCCTCGGTGCGTTCCTGCTGCTCCCGCGCATCGTCGTCCTCCGCGTGGTCCGGCGCCGCCGCCGGCCGGTAGCGTAGGTCCGATTCCCCTTCCTGTCCCGAAAGGCATGCCATGATCACCGCATTCGTCCTCATCCAGACCGACGCCTCGCGCATCCCCGAGAGCGCACAGGCGATCTCGGAGATCGCCGGCATCAGCGAGGTGTACTCGGTGACGGGCGAGTGGGACCTCATCGCCATCGCACGTGTGAGCCGCCACGAGGACCTGGCCGACGTCATCGCCGACCGCCTCTCCAAGATCGAGGGCATCCGCTCGACGACGACGCAGATCGCCTTCCGCTCCTACTCCCAGCACGACCTCGACGCAGCCTTCAGCCTGGGGTTCGACAGCTAGGAGCCGACCGCGGCGCCCGGCACGACGGTCAGTACGAGCGGCTGACCTCGACCCAGCGCTCCAGCACGGCCGCAGCGGCACCGGAATCGATCGATGTCTGCGCACGCTCCATGCCCGCCGTGATGCGGTCCACGAGGCTTCCCTCCGCGGCCGGGTCCAGCGCCACGAGGCCGGCGGCGGCGTTGAGCACGACGGCGTCCCGGACGGGCCCGGTCAGGCCGCCCAGCACCGACCGGACGACCGCCGCGTTCCCCGCGGCGTCGGTGCCGCGCAGCGCGTCGACGGGGACGACCTCGAGCCCGAAGTCCCCGGGGTGCACCTCGTGGGACTCCACCTGCCCGTCGCGGACCTCCCACACGGTGGAGGACCCGCTGGTGGTCAGCTTGTCCCTGCCGTCGTCGCCCCGGAAGACGAGGGCGCGGATCCCCCTCGCCGCGAGGACGCCCGCCATCAGGGGCGCCATCCTCGCGTCCGCACACCCGAGCGCCTGCGCGCTGACGCCGGCCGGGTTGCTCAGCGGCCCCAGGAAGTTGAAGGCCGTGGGGACACCCAGCTCCCGCCGCGGCACCGCCACGTGCTTCATGGACGGGTGGAAGACCTGCGCGAAGCAGAACGTGATCCCGGCCCGTTCGGCCGTCCTGGCGACGTCCGCCGGTGGCAGATCGAGGCGGACCCCGAGTTCCTCGATCACGTCCGCCGCGCCGGATGCGGACGAGGCGCCCCGGTTCCCGTGCTTGACGACCCTCGCGCCCGCACCCACGGCCACAAGCGAGGACATCGTCGAGATGTTGAGCGTGCCCAGCCCGTCACCGCCGGTCCCGACGATGTCCAGCGTGGGACCGTCCACCCGGATCCGGTGGGCCCTGCCGAGCATCGCCTCGACGAGCCCGGCGAGCTCGTCGACGGATTCCCCCTTGGCACGCAACGCGATCAGGAAGCCTGCGATCTGGGCATGACTCGCCTCACCCGCCATGATCGTGTCCATCGCCCAGCGGCTCTGTCCCACACTCAGATCCGCCCTCGCGAGGAGGGACGAGAAGATCGACGGCCAGGTGGGCTGCACTGCGGCAGGGCTCGTTGTCGGGATCACCGTCCAAGATTATCTACGAATTGTAGAAAGTCATCCCGGGGAACTTCCGCGGAATCACGGGCGTAACACGTCCCCCGCCCCGCCACGGCCCTCGCGACGGCCGTTTCGCGTTGGTGATCGCGCTGATCTTGGGGACATAATGAGTCTGTGACATCTGCGACCCAAGCCCCCAGCGCCGCCCCGCATCCCGCTCTGAACCGCCCCAACATGGTCTCCGTCGGAACCGTGGTGTGGCTGTCCAGCGAGTTGATGTTCTTCGCCGGCCTCTTTGCCATGTACTTCACCCTGCGCTCCACCTCGGGCGAGATGTGGGCGATGGAGACCGAGAAGCTGAACGTCCCGTTCGCGCTCGTGAACACCGTCATTCTGGTGTCGAGCTCGTTCAGCTGCCAGTTCGGCGTGTTCGCCGCGGAGCGCCTCCAGCCCCGCAGGACGGGCGGGCTCTTCCAGTTCTCCCGCTGGGGCATGGTCGAGTGGTTCCTGCTCACGTTCCTCCTGGGCGCGATCTTCGTCTCGGTGCAGGCGTACGAGTACGCCGAGCTGGTCGCGGAAGGCGTCGCCCTGAGCTCCAACGCCTTCGGATCGGCCTTCTACATCACCACCGGCTTCCACGGGATCCACGTGGTGGGCGGCCTCGTCGCCTTCCTGCTGATCATCGGCCGCGCATTCATCGCCCGCCAGTTCGGGCACTTCGAAGCCACCTCCGCCATCGTCACGTCCTACTACTGGCACTTCGTCGACGTGGTCTGGATCGGCCTGTTCATCATCATCTACTTCCTCCAGTGACTCCTCCTGTAGGCTCTTCTACTAGAGGTAGAATTCACTGAAGAATCTCCGCAGCGCTCGCATCGAAAAAGGCAGGAACCACCCCGTGAAGGCACTCTCCCAGAGGCGGCGTCACCCACTCGCAGCGTTGGCGCTGCTCCTGATGGCACTCCTCCTCACCGGCGGAATCTACGCCGCAGCCAGTACCGCCAACGAGGCGCAGGCTCAGACCACGACCTTTACTGCCGACGACGTCGAAGAGGGCAGCAAGCTGTTCTCGGCGAACTGTGCCTCGTGCCACGGCATGGGCGCCACGGGGTCGGACGCCGCACCGTCGCTCATCGGCGTCGGCGCAGCCTCCGTCGACTTCCAGGTCGGCACGGGGCGCATGCCCATGCAGATGGACGGCCCCCAGGCGCAGGCCAAGCCGGTCCAGTTCACCGAGGAGCAGATCAGCCAGATGGCCGCGTACGTGGCCTCGCTCGGCGCCGGTCCCTCGATCCCCTCCGAGGAGATCCTCGACGCGTCCGAGGGCGACCCCGCCCACGGTGGGGAGCTGTTCCGGGTGAACTGCGCGATGTGCCACAACGCTGCAGCCGCCGGTGGCGCCCTGACCCGCGGCAAGTACGCCCCGTCCCTCGACGGCGTCAGCGAGAAGCACATCTACGAAGCCATGGTCACCGGCCCGCAGAACATGCCGGTCTTCAGCGACGCCAATGTGAGCCCCGAGGACAAGCAGGACATCATCGCCTTCCTGAAGACGATCGAGGAGCAGGGCTCCCCGGGCGGAGCGGATCTGGGCTCGCTCGGACCGGTCTCCGAAGGCCTGTTCATCTGGGTCGCCGGGCTCGGCGTCATCATCGCGTTCACCGTGTGGCTCACGTCGCGCTCCTCCTGACCATCCGGGAGCGCCCCGTGAACGAATCAATTACAGACTCGCAGTACCTAATGAAAGATAAGAGGGATCATGGCCGACTCTAGTCACGGCGCTCCCGGAAGCTCGGTCACCGTTGCGACGCCAGGGCGGGCGCTGGACGAGTTCGAGAACCCGGGCCTTCCGCCCCACCGCCCGCGCCTCGCGGACCGGGATCCGCGTGCCGAGAAGCGTGCCGAACGCCAGGTCGCCCTGCTGTTCTTCATCTCCGTCCTCGGGACGCTGCTGTTCTTCGCGGGGTACTTCCTCGTACCGCTCGACGAGACCATCGCGCGGCTGCGGCTCCAGAACCTGATGCTCGGTCTGGGGACCGCTTTCGCGATGCTGGGCATCGGCGTCGGGATCGTCCACTGGGCCAAAACACTCATGCCGGACCACGAGGTCACGGAGCAGCGTCACGAGATCCGTCCAGAGCAGGACCGCCGCGACGCCGAGAAGATCGTCAACGACATCCTCGACGAGTCAGGCATCAAGCGGCGTCCCCTCATCCGGAACACCCTCCTGGGGGCCGCTCTCCTTGCTCCGCTCCCGGCGATCGTCATCTTCCGCGACCTGGGCCCCCTCCCGGGGAACGTGCTGAGGCAGACCATGTGGGACACGGGTGTCCGCCTGACCCGCGATCCCAGCGGCACGCCGATCCGCGCGTCGGACGTGACCATCGGTTCGGCATTCCACGTCATCCCCGAAGGACTGAACGAGGCAGAGCACAAGCTCGAGGAGAAGGCCAAGGCCGTCGTCCTCCTCATGCGCCTCGATCCCGAAGAGCTCAACCCCTCCCCCGGGCGCGAGGACTGGGCGTACGACGGCATCGTCGCGTACTCCAAGATCTGCACCCACGTCGGCTGCCCGGTGGCACTGTACGAGCAGCAGACGCACCACCTGCTGTGCCCCTGCCACCAGTCCACCTTCGACCTCGAACAAGAGTGCAAGGTGATCTTCGGTCCGGCTGCGCGTCCGCTGCCACAGCTACCGATCGAGGTCGACGACGAGGGCTACCTCGTCGCGTCCAGCGATTTCCAAGAACCCGTAGGACCTAGTTTCTGGGAGCGAGGCTGACATGAGCAGCTCAACCGCGGCACAACCCTATGCGCCGAAGACACGCACGGGTAAGGTCACCGACTACGTCGACTCACGGGTCGGCGGCTCCGGAATCGTCAAGGAGTTCGGGCGGAAGATCTTCCCGGACCACTGGACCTTCATGTTCGGCGAGGTGGCACTGTACACGTTCGTCATCCTGCTGCTCACCGGCACGTTCCTCACCTTCTTCTACGATCCCTCGATGGCCGAGACGCACTACGAGGGCAGTTACTTGCCCCTCCGCGGCGTCGAGATGTCCGTCGCCTACGCATCCTCGCTGGATATCTCCTTCGACGTCCGTGGCGGGCTCCTGATGCGCCAGATCCACCACTGGTCGGCCCTGCTCTTCGTCGCCTCGGTCGCGGTGCACATGCTGCGCGTGTTCTTCACCGGGGCCTTCCGCCGCCCGCGCGAGTTCAACTGGGTCGTCGGCTGCACCCTACTCATCCTCAGCCTGGCTGCCGGCTTCACGGGGTACTCCCTCCCCGACGATCTGCTCTCCGGCAACGGGCTGCGCATCATCGACGGCGTCATGAAGGCCATCCCCGTGGTCGGAACCTACCTGAGCTTCTTCCTCTTCGGAGGGGAATTCCCGGGCACCATGATCATCGGCCGACTCTATGTGCTGCACATCCTCCTGATCCCGGCGGTCATCCTGCTGCTGATCGGTATCCACCTGTTCATGGTGGTGCTGCACAAGCACTCGCAGTTCCCCGGCCCCGGCCGGACGAACACGAATGTCGTCGGCTACCCCGTCGGCCCCGTGTACGCCGCGAAGGCCGGTGGATTCTTCTTCATCGTGTTCGGTGTCCTCGCCGCGATCTCCGCAGCGTTCACGATCAACCCGATCTGGAACTACGGCCCGTACGACCCCTCCCCCGTGTCCGCCGGTACCCAGCCCGACTGGTACATCGGCTGGGTGGACGGCGCGCTGCGCCTCATGCCCGGGACGCTCGGTGACAACTTCGACTTCGAGTTCCTGCTCCCCTTCCCCTGGGGCGTCAACACGTTGTCCCTGAACGTCCTGATCCCCGCCCTCGTCCCCGCCATGATCGTGTTCACCGCGATGTTCGCCTGGCCGTGGGTCGAAGCCTGGGTCACGAAGGACAAGCGGGAGCACCACCTGCTCGACCGTCCCCGCAATGCCCCGACCCGCACCGCGATCGGCGTCGCAGGAGTCACGTTCTACTGCGTCATGTGGGCGGCCGCGAGCTCCGATCTCATCGCCACGCACTTCATGGTGTCGCTGAATGACGTCACGTACTGGCTGCGCTTCCTCGTGATCTTCGGTCCGATCCTCGCGTTCATGGCGTCACGGCGGATCTCCCTCGCGCTGCAGCGCAAGGACCGCGAGATCGCCCTCCACGGCCGCGAGACCGGACGCATCGTGCGCCTGCCGCACGGCGAGTTCATCGAGGTCCACGAACCGGTGGACGACTACAAGCGGTACAAGCTGACCGCCTTCGAGTCGCCCGAGGTCACGGTGCCGAAGCCGGACGAGAACGGCAAGATCTCGCTCCTGGACAAGGCCCATGGCCGTGTGTCCCGCTTCTTCTTCGAGGACCGTGTGGTACCGGTGACGCCGAAGGAACTCGAGGCGTCGCACGGAGATCACCACGGCGAGGTCGCCGGCGCGAAGGACCGCGAGTCCATCGCCAGTCACTAGCGGCCAACCCCCGGCAGGCTGACAGAAGGACCCGGACGTCACCGTCCGGGTCCTTCTGCGTTCCCGTGGGCTTCCTGGAGCGTGCGCCCCAGCGGCTCAGGACGGCCGGCTGGGGCTAGTGAAGGCGTTGGGCGCTGTAGGCGCGCGGCGTGCGGACGCCGGGGCGCTGCAGGGGCACCCACAGCTTGTACCGGTCGGCGCGGTAGTAGGAGACGGAGTAGTCGACCATGGTGCGGGCCACGTACGCGTGCCGCTGGATCCTCAGCAGGGGCGCGTTCATCTCCACGTTGAGCAGGCGCGCGATCGACGGCGAGGCGGCCGTCGCCTCGATGGTGTCCTCGCCCCACTCCATGACCAGCCCGTACTTCTCGCTCAGGACGTTGTAGAGAGACGTGGGTGGAGGATCGTCCAGGATACCCGGCACGCGGTGGGACGGGATGAAGTTCTCGTCGACGCTCATGGGCTCACCGTCGGCGAGGAGCTGGCGTCGAAAGCGCACCACGGGCTGCCCGATCTCGATCCGGAGTTCCCGCGCAACGAGGGGCGAGGCCCCCTGCTGCTCGAAGCTGAGGACCCGCGCGTCGGGGACCATCCCCCGGCGGATCATCTCCTCGGTGTAGGACGTCATCTTCATGTGCAGATCCATCTTGCTGCGCGCGACGAAGGTGCCGAGACCCACGACGCGCTCCAGCACCTCCTCGGCGACGAGGGCGTCGATGGCGTGACGGACCGTCATGCGCGCGACCCCGTAGTAGCTGCCGAGAGCCCGTTCGGACGGTATCCCCGCTCCGGGTTCACCGAACCGGCGGATGTAGCGCCTGAGGCTCTCGCGCAGCTGCACATGCTTCGGTGTTGCTGATGCGTCGTCGAGCGGTTCGGCGTCGAAGCGTCGCGGCACCACGGCCATACATTCCATCTCCTGTGATCGGGGCGTCGGACGGCACTACGACTGTACGACGCCGGACGAACGAAAGGGAGCCCGCACATGGCGGGCTCCCTTTCGGATTACGGGGGTTCGGATCAGTGGGCGTGGTACCCGCGGCTGTATTCGTATACCCAGCCGACCAGGGCGATCACGGCGAGCCCCATGCCGATGTAGAGGATCCAGAAGCCGACCGCCAGGCCGGCGAAACTGGTCGCGGCGGACAGGCCGAGCACCAGGGGCCACCAGCTCCACGGGCTGAAGTGCCCCTGCTCGCCGGAACCCTCGTGGATCTCCGCGTCGAGTCGGTCCTCCGGGCGGTCGCCCACGCGCTTGCCGGTGAAGCCGAGATAGAAACCGATCATCCCGGAGAGGCCGGCCGTGAGGTACAGACCGAGGAACCCGACCGGCTCCATCCATTCGACCATGAACCCGTACACCGTGCCCACCAGCAGGAAGAACGGCGTCAGGTAGGTGAAGAGCTTCGTCTCGATCCTCATGCGTCGGCGTCCTTTCGGTCAGCGGCACCCATGAAGCTGGCGGCACTGTCATCGGGGGTGTGCGTCTGCTGCAGCTCGGGGTGGTGCAGGTCGAGTGCGGGGCGCTCGGACCGGATGCGCGGCAGTGAGGTGAAGTTGTGACGCGGCGGCGGGCATGACGTCGCCCACTCCAGCGAGGCGCCGAAGCCCCACGGGTCGTCGACCTCGACCTTCTTGCCGGTCCGCCAGGTGATGTACACGTTCCAGAAGAACGGGATCAGCGAGGCGCCGAGCACGAAGGACCCGATGGTGGAGAACTGGTTCATCGCCGTGAAGCCGTCCTCCGGCAGGTAGTCCGCGTAGCGGCGGGGCATGCCCTCGACGCCGAGCCAGTGCTGGATGAGGAACGTGGCGTGGAAGCCGAGGAACAGCATCCAGAAGTGGATCTTGCCGAGGCGCTCGTTGAGCATCTTGCCGGTGAACTTGGGCCACCAGAAGTAGAAGCCCGCGAACATCGCGAACACGACGGTCCCGAAGACCACGTAGTGGAAGTGCGCGACCACGAAGTAGGTGTCGGAGACGTGGAAGTCCAGCGGCGGTGACGCCAAGATGATGCCCGTGAGCCCTCCGAAGAGGAACGTCACGAGGAAGCCGAGGCTCCACAGCATTGGCGTCTCGAACGTGATGGACCCGCGCCACATGGTGCCGATCCAGTTGAAGAACTTCACGCCGGTGGGTACCGCGATGAGCATGGTCATGAAGGCGAAGAACGGGAGCAGCACGGCGCCGGTGACGTACATGTGGTGCGCCCACACGGTCACGGAGAGTGCCGCGATGGCGATCGTCGCGTAGACGATGCCCTTGTAGCCGAAGATCGGCTTGCGACTGAAGACCGGGAAGATCTCGGAGACGATGCCGAAGAACGGCAGCGCGATGATGTACACCTCGGGATGGCCGAAGAACCAGAAGAGGTGCTGCCAGAGGATGGCTCCACCGGCCTCCGGGTCGAAGATGTGGGCGCCGAAGCGACGGTCGGCGCCGAGCGCGAACAGCGCGGCGGCGAGCGGCGGGAAGGCCATCAGGACGAGGATGGAGGTGATCAGTGCGTTCCAGGTGAAGATGGGCATGCGCCACATGGTCATGCCCGGGGCACGCATGCAGATGATCGTGGTGATGAAGTTGACGGCACCGAGGATGGTGCCGAAGCCCGACAGCGCGAGACCGAAGACCCACAGGTCTCCACCCACGCCCGGCGAGAACGTCGTGCTGGACAGCGGCGCGTAGGCGAACCAGCCGAACGACGCGGCACCCTGCGGGGTGATGAAGCCGGAGACGGCGATCGTGCTGCCGAAGAGGAAGAACCAGAAAGCCAGGGCGTTCAGGCGGGGGAAGGCGACGTCGGGGGCGCCGATCTGGAGCGGCATGATGACGTTCGTGAAGCCCGCGAACAGCGGGGTCGCGAACATCAGGAGCATCACGGTGCCATGCATCGTGAACAGCTGGTTGTACTGTTCCTTCGTCTGCAGGACCTGCATACCCGGCTCGAACAGCTCCGCCCGGATGATGAGGGCCATGACGCCGGCGAAGCAGAAGAAGACGAAGGACGCGATCAGGTACATGTACCCGATGGTCTTGTGGTCGGTCGAGGTGATCCAGTTGACGACGATGCGTCCCTTGGACCTCGGAACTACACGCGGAGCCGCGACGGTGCCGGCTTCCTCAAGGGTGTATTCGAAGGTGGACATCAGCTGCTGCTCCTGGCTGGGTCGGTATCGGGATCGTCCTCGGGATAGGAATCGCGGTCGTACTCGTCGCCGAGCTGGCCGTCCTCGAGCTGCGCCATCCGCGCGTCGAACTCCTCCTGCGAGACGACCTCCACGTTGAAGAGCATCTCCGAGTGGTACTGGCCGCACAGCTCGGCGCACTTGCCGGCGAACACCCCCTCCTTCGTCGGAGTGAGGTTGATGTAGTTGGTGCGGCCCGGGTACAGGTCGCGCTTCATCAGAAATCCGGGGACGAAGAACGAGTGCTGCACGTCGCGTGCGTTGAGCTGGAGCTCGACGGACTGGTTGACTGGCAGGTACAGGGTCGGCAGGTTCTCGGGTACGCCCTCTTCACCGTTCAGGTTCCCCTGGACGCCCGTGGAGTACTTGTCTTCCTTGACGTAGTTGAAGTCCCACGACCACTGCTTGCCGCGGACGTCCACGATGACGTCGGGATCCTCGACGCGGGCGTCGATGGTCGCGATGTCGCGCTCCGTGAAGTAGAAGAACACGAGGACCATGAACAGCGGGATGGTCAAGTAGAAGATCTCGAGCGGCAGGTTGTAGCTGATCTGCCGGGGGTACCCGGTGTCGTTCTTGCGGCGACGGTACGCGACCATGCACCAGATGATCAGGCCCCACGTGATGATGCCGACGACCATGGCCGCGATCCACGAGTTGACCCACAGATCGGTGATGGCCCCGGTGTGGTTGGTGTTGTCCCGGTCTGCCGGAAGCCAGCCCCTTTGGGCTTCTGCCGAACAGCCGGTCAGTAGGAGGGCGCCGACCAGCGAGATGCTGGAGATCTTCGTGATCCTGACGCGCTTGCTACCGGTTCGGTCCTGCGAAATCACAGACGGACCTTCCTTTTCTACGTGCGTTGCCACCCGCCCGTGAAGCGGCCCGGGGTGCACATCCAGTTTTACTACTCACTGTAGAGCTTACCCGGAAGACCCGCGATCCGGTGACACGCAAAAGGCCCGGAACACACCTCGTCGGTGACGTTCCGGGCCCTGTCGGCGTGCTAGTGGAAGGAGTCCCCGCAGGCGCAGGATCCGCCCGCGTTGGGGTTGTCGATGGTGAAGCCCTGCTTCGAGATGGTGTCCTCGAAATCGATCGATGCGCCCGACAGATACGGGACGCTCATCTTGTCCACGATGACCTCGACGCCGTCGAAGTCGCGGACCGCGTCACCGTCGAGGACACGCTCGTCGAAGTACAACTGGTAGATCAGGCCGGAGCAGCCGCCGGGCTGGACCGCGACGCGCAACCTGAGGTCGGTCCGGCCTTCCTGCTCGAGGAGGCTGCGCACCTTCCCTGCCGCGACGTCGGACAGGTTGACCTCGTGCGCGGTGAGTTCCGCGGAATCCTGGACGGATCCGGTGTCGGTGGTCGATGTGCTCATGGTGTTTCTCCTCGCTCGGACCCCACCGTGGTGTGTCCGCTCTCAGTGCCGTCCGCGGTATGGCGCGCACGGCTTTCCTTCATCGTACGCCGGGCCCGCACCAGTGATAACGGACGGCGGGGCGGAAACATTTCCGCCCCGCCGCGTTCTTCACCGTTCAGCTACGGGTGAGTCCGCCGTCGTTGATGCGGGCGAGGAGGATCGCCTCGGCCAGGACCGCCTTCCGGAACTCGTCGAGGTGCAGTGATTCGTTCGCGCTGTGCGCACGGGAGTCCGGGTCCTCCACGCCGGTGATGAGGATCTGCGCGGACGGGAACAGCTCGGTGAGGTCGGCGATGAAGGGGATCGAGCCACCCATGCCCGCCTCCACGGCCTGGACGCCCCAGGCCTCCTCGAGCGCCGACAGGGCGAGCCGGGATGCGGGTTCCGTGGTGTCCGTCCGGAAGGGGCTTCCCGTCTCCCCCGGCGTGAACGTCACCCGGGCGCCGAACGGTGCGTGGGCTTCGATGTGGGCCCGGACGGCCTCCATCGCGGCCCGGGGGTCCTGTCCGGGGGCGAGCCGCAGGCTGAACTTGGCGCGGGCCCGCGGAAGGAGCGTGTTGGAGGACAGTGCGACGGACGGGATGTCCATGCCGATGATGGACAGTGCGGGCTTGTGCCACAGCCGGGAGGCGATGGACCCGGTCCCGGCGAGGCGTACGCCGTCGAGCACCGAGGCATCCGCCCGGAAGTCGTCCTCGTCGTAGTCCACGTCCGCGTGGTCCCCGCCGTGCAGGCCCGCGATGGCGACGTCGCCGGCGTCGTCGTGCAGTGTCGCGATCAGCCGGGACAGGAGCGTCGGGGCGTCCAGCACGGGGCCGCCGAACATGCCCGAGTGGACGGCGTGGTCGAGGACCTGCACCTCGATGGTGCCGTCCACGAGTCCCCGCAGGCTCGTGGTCAGGGCGGGCACGCCCACCTTCCAGTTGCTGGAGTCCGCGACCACGATGACGTCGGCCTGGAGGTCGTCCCGATAGGTCTCGAGGAAGGACCGGAAGGTCGGCGAACCGGCTTCCTCCTCCCCCTCGATGAACAGGGTCACGCCCACGCCGAAGGCGTCGCCGAGCACCTCGGTGAGCGCCCCGAACGCGCCGATGTGCGCCATGATGCCCGCCTTGTCGTCGGCCGCGCCGCGGCCGTACAGCCGGCCGTCGCGCTCCGTCGCGACGAACGGCTCGGACTCCCAGAGCGCCGGGTCCCCGGGCGGCTGCACGTCGTGGTGGGCGTAGAGGAGGACGGTCGGCTGCCCGTCGGCCGCGGCGCGGCGGGCGACGACGGCGGGACCGCCCGGCGTGCCGTCGTTGTCGACGCGCAGGATGCGGACGTCGTCGATCCCCACGCCGCGGATCAGGTCCGCGACCGCCTCGGCGCTGCGGTCGAGCTCGTGGGCGTCGAATGCGTCCCAGGCGATGCCCTGGATGGTGACGAGGCTCGAGAGCTGCTCGACGATGCGGGGAAAGGACGCGTCGACGCTGGCGCGGAGCCGGTCGCCGACACGCGGGGAATCGTGCGGGTGGTCGGTCGGGGTGTTCACGGAAGTCATGCCAGAACCCTACACACGCCGCACCCGGAGGTCGGAGGCCGGCGCCCCGCCGGGAGCGGTGGTCGGGGCTCGGCCTCCGGCGGGCGCGGACCCGGTATCCTGAGGGGGTGTTCGGACGAAACAAAGAAGCCCCCTCTGCCCAGGAAGCCGTTGACAGCGCTTCAAGCACCCCCGAGGCGCAGCGCGCGCAGCGAAAGGGCGCGCCCACGCCCAAGCGCAGCGTGCAGGAGGCCGCCCGCAAGCGGCCCCTCGTGCCCAATGACCGGAAGGCGGCGCGCGACCAGAGCCGCACCACGGTGCGGGACGAGCGCGCGAGGATGCGGCGGGCGCTCGACACCGACGACGAACGCTACCTCCCCCTGCGCGACAAGGGCCCGAACCGCCGGTACATCCGCCAGTTCGTCGACGCCCGGGTGAACATCGGCGAGTTCCTCATGATCGCCGCCCTCGTGTTCGTGATCCTCAGCTTCTTCCAGTCCCTCGCCGTGCAGAGTGCCGTGCTGATGGCGTTCTGGGTCCTGATCGTCGCGGTGATCGTGGACTGCGTCCTGCTGCGCCGCAAGCTGAAGAAGAAGCTGACCGAGAAGTTCGGGTCCCCCAACCAGGGCGACCTCTGGTACGGCGTCACCCGCGCCCTGCAGCTCCGGCGCCTCCGCCTGCCCAAGCCGCAGGTCCGCCGGGGCCAGTACCCCGCCTGACCGTTCGACACGCACCGTGCAGGTGCGGTGCACCACCGAGAGCCGGGCCCGCGGGCCCGGCTCTCTCGCGTCCACCGCAGCTCAGGCCGGTGAGGTGCGCCGGGCCCGCAGCAGTCCGCGATTGATCCTGCGCGCCCAGAACGGACCCTCGTAGAGGAACGCCGTGTACCCCTGGACCAGCGTGGCACCTGCCTCGAGCCGCTCCAGGACGTCGTCGGGCGTCTCGACGCCGCCCACGGAGACGATGGCCAGGTGGTCGCCCACGGCGGACCGGAGCCGGGTGAGGACCTCCAGCGAGCGTGCCTTCAGGGGCGCCCCGCTGAGGCCGCCGACGCCCATGGCCATCACGGTGGCGGGGTCGGTGGCAAGATTCTCGCGCGTGATGGTGGTGTTGGTGGCGACGATCCCGTCGAGGCCGAGGTCCAGGGCGAGGGCGCCGACGTCGTCGAGGTCCTGGTCCGTGAGGTCGGGGGCGATCTTGACGAGGAGCGGCACATGCCGACCCGCCGCGCTGTCCGCCGTGCTGCGCACCGCCTCGAGCAGCGGGCGGAGCGATTCGACGCTCTGCAGCAGCCTGAGCCCCGGCGTGTTCGGCGAGGACACGTTGACCACGAGGTAGTCGGCCACGGGGGCGAGCTGCTCGGTACTCACGAGGTAGTCGGCGACGGCGTCGGCGATGTCGACCTTCTTGGTCTTGCCGATGTTCACGCCGACCACCGGCCGCTGCTGTCCGCCGGAGCGGCGCGTCAGCCGCTGCCGGGCCGCCCGGAGGCGGGGAGCGGCGGCGACGGCGCCGTCGTTGTTGAAGCCCATCCGGTTGATGACGGCCCGGTCCTCGACGAGCCGGAACAGGCGCGGCGCAGGGTTGCCCGGCTGGGCCCGGCCGGTGATGGTGCCGATCTCCACGTGGCCGAATCCCAGCGCGGTGAGGGCGAGCACTCCCCTGCCGCCCTTGTCGAAGCCCGCGGCGAGTCCGAACGGCGAGGGGAACTCCACGCCGAAGGCGGTGGTGGCGAGGCTCGGGTCGGGCGCGCAGAGACGGCGCAGGGCCCAGCCGACCGGTGTGAGGTCGACCGCCCGGATCAGGGCGAAACCGATCCTGTGGGCCCGTTCGGCGTCCATCCCGGAGAAGACGATCCTGAAGAAGGTCGGGTAGAAGCGCATGGCACCAGAGTTCCACGCTGCCCCGGCGGGCGCCAACTCGACAGGAGGACCCGGCGCCCGGCGGGGCGCGCCGGTAGGGTCGGGGCATGGACGAGAGCTGGTCGGTGGACATCCTGGGCGATCCCTTCCGCACACTGACCCTCCCTCTCGAGCCCGACGACGAGGGCGCGCGGGTGGCGACCCTCGTGGCGTACGAGCCGGACGCGTCGCCCGGTGCCCGCACCGGACCATCGAGCCCCACCCGGGCCGTGCTCTACATCCACGGTTTCAGCGACTACTTCTTCCACGCCGAGCTCGCCGAAGCGCTCTCCGCGCGGGGCTGGGCGTTCTTCGCGCTGGACCTGCACAAATACGGCCGCAGCCTGCTGCCCGGCCAGACACCCGGCTTCGCCCTGTCCCTCGAGGAGTACGACCCCGACATCGAGGCGGCACTGGCCGCGCTGCGGGCGCGGCTGGCGGCGCGCGCGGGAACCGGGATCGACCCGGAGGTCGTCCTGATGGCGCACTCCACCGGCGGGCTCACCGCGACGCTGTGGGCGGCCCGCAACCCGGGGAGGATCGCGGCGCTCGTCCTCAACAGTCCGTGGCTCGACACCCAGGGCAGTACCCTGCTGCGCACCGCCGCGCAGGGCATCCTGGAGACCCTCTCGCGCCGTCGGCCGAAGGCACGGCTGCGCCTTCCCGCACTGGGGTTCTACTTCAGGAGCATCAGCGACACGCTCGACGGCGAATGGCGGATCGACCCGGTCTGGCGGCCCGAGACGGGCTTCCCCATCCGGGCCGGGTGGCTCGCGGCCGTCCTGGCGGGCCACCGGGCCCTGGCCCGGGGCGTCACGGTGGATGCTCCGGTCCTGGTCCTGTGCTCCACGGCGTCCGTGATCGGCGCCACCTGGAACGAGTCGATGCTGGAGTCCGACATCATCCTCGACGTGGTGCCGATGGTACGCCGGGCGGCGGAACTCGGGCACGACGTCACCATCCGGCGCCTGCCCGGCGCACTGCACGACGTCTTCCTGTCCCGACCCGAGGTCCGCGGCGCCGCGGTCCGGGCGGCCGCCGGGTGGATGGACGCGCAGGTCCCCGTGGGGTACCGGACGCCGGGGCGGCCCCTTCCCGGCTGAGGCCGCCGACGCGTCAGGAGGACACCCGGTCCGCCGCCTGGTCCACCGCTCCGCCGTACCGGCGGTCGCGCGCGGCGTACTCCTCGATGGCGCGCCACAGGGTGCGGCGGTCGACGTCCGGCCACAGCGTGTTCATGAAGACCATCTCCGCGTAGGCGGACTGCCACAGCATGAAGTTCGACAACCGCTGCTCACCCGAGGTGCGCAGGAACAGGTCGACGTCGGGGAGGTCCGGCTCGTCGAGGTAGCGCTGCACGGTCTTCTCGCTCACCGACGAGGCCTTCAGGGTGCCGGCCGCGACGTCCTCGGCGATGGCCCGCGCGGCGTCGGCGATCTCCGCGCGTCCGCCGTAGTTGACGCACATCGTCAGGGTGCAGGTCGTATTGCCCGCGGTGTGCCGCTCGGCCTCCTCCAGTTCGCGGATGACCGACTGCCACAGCTTCGGCCGGCGCCCCGACCACCGGATCCGGACCCCCCACGCGTCGAGCTGGTCGCGCTGGCGCCTCAGAACGTCCTTGTTGAACCCCATCAGGAACCGCACTTCCTCGGGGGACCTCTTCCAGTTCTCGGTGCTGAAGGCATACACGGAGACGTGGCGGACGCCGATCTCGATCGCGCCGGCCATGACGTCGAGCAGGGCCGCCTCCCCGGCCTTGTGCCCCTCGGTGCGGGGCAGGCCGCGCTCGTTGGCCCAGCGGCCGTTGCCGTCCATGACGATCGCCACGTGGTCGGGGACGAACTGGCGCGGGATGGACGGTGCCTGCTCACCGCTCGGGTGGGGCCACGGCGCCACGGGTCGGGCCGGGTTGTTCATACACGCTCCACATGTTTGAGGGAGGCGACCCCGCGTTCGAGGTGCCATTGCAGGAAGGCGGCGACGAGACCAGCGGCCTCGCGCCGCGCGCCGGCCTCCGACGCGTCCGCGACCGACCAGTCGCCCGTGAGCAGCGCGCCGAGCAGTTCCATGGTCGCGGGTGCCGGCGAGGCCGAGCCGGGCGGCCGACAGGCCGGGCAGACCGCGCCACCGAGCGGCGCGGAGAAGGCGGAGTGGGGGCCCGGCGCACCGCAGCGGGCGCAGTCCGTGAAGCTCGGGGCCCACCCCGCCGTCGCCAGGGCGCGCAGCAGGTAGGAATCGAGGATGAGCTCCGAGGGGTGCAGGTCGCGGCTCAGGGCGGAGAACGCCCCGGCGACGAGCGCGTACTGCGCCCCTCCTGCCTCTCCGAGGTCCGTGAGGCGTTCGGCGGTCTCGGCGATGGCGGTGGCGGCGGTGTAGCGGCCGTAGTCCGAGGCGATGCCGTGGCCGTAGGCGCCCTTCGTCTGGGCCTGGGTGACGACGTCGAGGTTCCGTCCGTGCGCGAGCAGGAGATCCACGGCCATGAACGGTTCCAGCCGGGAACCGAACTTGCTGCTGGTCCGGCGGACGCCCTTGGCGACGGCACGGACCTGCCCGTGCTCCCGCGTCAGGAGGACGATGATGCGATCCGCCTCGCCGAGCTTGTAGGTGCGCAGAACGACACCTTCGGTGCGGTAGGTGCGTGATGCTGACGAGGAGGGCACTGGACCATTCTTCCACCTGCCACCCCCGCAGGTCCGCTCGGCGCGGGACGGCGGGGGCGGCAGGTCGGGACCGGACGGGGTTCAGGCGGCGTCGCGGATGGCCCGGTTGACCGCCGAGACGACGGCCTTCAGCGCAGCCATCGTGGTGTTCGCGTCGATACCGACGCCCCACAGCACGCGTTCACCGACGGCGCACTCCACGTAGGCGGCGGCACGCGCGTTGCCGCCCGAGGACAGGGCGTGCTCGGTGTAGTCGAGGACACGGACGTCCACGCCGTCCTGGCCGAGGATGGTGAGCAGGGCATCGATGGGACCGTTGCCCTGGGAAGCCTTCCGCTGCTGCACGCCGTCGACCAGGAGCGTCGCGACCAGCTTGAACGAGCCGTCCTCCGCCGTATCCGTGTTGACCGAGGTGAGCTCGTAGTGGCCCCAGGCCTCCGAGCCGCCCTCGGTGCGCGTGGGCAGGTACTCGTCCTGGAACACCGACCACAGCTGCGCACCGCTGACCTCTCCGCCCTGGGTCTCCGTACGGCGCTGGATGACACCGGAGAACTCGATCTGCGCGCGGCGCGGCAGGTCGAGGCTGTGCTCGTTCTTGAGCAGGTAGGCCACCCCGCCCTTGCCCGACTGCGAATTCACCCGGATGACGGCCTCGTAGGACCGGCCGATGTCCTTGGGGTCGATCGGCAGGTACGGGACGGCCCATGGGAGGTCGTCGACACCGACGCCGGCGTCGGCGGCGTCGCGCTCCATGCTCTCGAAGCCCTTCTTGATGGCGTCCTGGTGGGAGCCGGAGAAGGCCGTGAACACGAGGTCGCCGCCGTAGGGGGACCGCTCGGGCACGCTGAGCTGGTTGCAGTACTCGGCGGTGCGCCGGATGCCGTCCATGTCGGAGAAATCGATCTCCGGGTCGATGCCCTGGCTGAACAGGTTCATGCCGAGCGTCACCAGGTCCACATTGCCGGTCCGCTCGCCGTTGCCGAACAGGCACCCCTCGATGCGGTCGGCGCCGGCCAGGTACCCGAGTTCCGCCGCGGCCACCCCGGTGCCGCGGTCGTTGTGGGGATGCAGCGACAGGATGATGCTGTCCCGGTCCGTGAGGTTGCGGCTCATCCATTCGATGGAGTCCGCGTACACGTTCGGCGTCGCCATCTCCACGGTGGCGGGCAGGTTCAGGATCACCTGCCGGTCGGCGGAGGCCTCGAACACCGCTGAGACCTCGTTGCTGATGCGTGCGGCGAACTCGAGCTCGGTCCCCGTGAAGGATTCCGGGGAGTACTCGTAGGTGATCGCCGTGCTGCCCATGTTCTCCTCGAACTTGCGGCACAGCCGGGCGCCCTGGAGGGCGAGGTCGATGATGCCGTCCTGGTCCTGGTTGAACACCACGCGCCGCTGCAGCACCGACGTGGAGTTGTAGAGGTGCACGATCGCACGGTCCGCCCCCTCGAGGGACGCGTAGGTCCGCTCGATCAGGTGTTCGCGCGACTGCGTCAGGACCTGGATGGTGACGTCGTCGGGGATGCGGTCCCCCTCGACGAGCTGGCGGACGAAGTCGAAATCGGTCTGCGACGCCGACGGGAAGCCGACCTCGATCTCCTTGAAGCCCATCCGGACGAGCAGATCGAACATCTTGTGCTTGCGTTCGGGGTTCATCGGGTCGATCAGGGCCTGGTTCCCGTCGCGGAGGTCGACGGCACACCAGCGGGGCGCCTTCGTGATCACGCGGTCCGGCCAGGTGCGGTCGGGCAGTTCAACGGTGATCTGGTCCTGGAAGGGGCGGTACTTGCCGAACGGCATACCGGAGGTCTTCTGTGCGTTTCGCATGGGGAAATCGGCCCTGTCTATGGGAACTGAGTGTGCCGGCGGCCGGGCAACGCGAACACCGCGGCGAGGGGTGGCCAGTGGCTCTGAGTCCTAGTTGGCCTCGCCGCGGCACCGAAGAAAAGTTCTCTGTGCACGCACAGTGCCACGATAGCACGGCACATAGGATGGCTCCCGGGGGCGCTCGGACGAGTGCCGGCCCGCCGCACCACGAGGAATCAGGAAGCCATCATGACGATCAGCACCTTCCATCCGGCCACTCTCGACACCACCATCCGGCCCCAGGACGACCTCTTCCGGCACGCGAACGGCGTGTGGCTGAAGGACACGGTCATCCCCGACGACCGACCGCTCACGGGCTCGTTCACCGCCCTGCGCGATGCCTCGGAGCTCGCCGTCCGGACCATCATCGAGGAGGCCGCGGCGCAGGCGGCGGACGGTTCCACGGAGGGGCTGGACGCGAAGATCGGCACCCTGTACGCGGACTTCATGGACACG
Organism: Arthrobacter sp. TJ-263; assembly: GCF_058269155.1. Classification (NCBI taxonomy): domain Bacteria; kingdom Bacillati; phylum Actinomycetota; class Actinomycetes; order Micrococcales; family Micrococcaceae; genus Arthrobacter; species Arthrobacter sp. TJ-263. The sequence goes on from NZ_JBZCNE010000001.1 coordinate 564,974, forward strand.
GCGCGCATCGAGGCCGAGGGTACCGCGCCGATCGTGCCCCTGCTCGAACGCATCCGGGCGGCGGCCACGGTCGAGGACCTCGTCGACCTCAGCGCCGGCCTCACCCGCTCCGGCGTCCAGGGCTTCGTGGCGCCGTACGTGAGCAACGACGCCGGCAATCCCGAGCGCTACCTGCTGCACCTGTACCAGTCGGGCCTCGGCCTGCCCGATGAGTCCTACTACCGCGAGGAGGGTTTCGCCGAGACCCGCGACAGGTACCGGGAGCTCCTCGCGCAGCTCTTCGAACTCGGCGGGACCACTGATCCGGCCGGCGCCGCGGCCCGCGTGCTCGCGCTCGAGACGCGCCTCGCGGCGTCGTCGATGGGGTCCGTGGAGCGGAGGGACCCGCAGAAGACGTACAACCTGGTGCAGCACGACGCCGTCGCCGGGCTGTCGGACCATCTCCTCCCGTGGCTGCGCATCATCACCGACACGTCGGACCAGGCTGCGGAGCTCGTGGTGAACCAGCCGGAGTTCGTGCGCGGACTCGACGCCGCGCTGCGCTCCGAGGACCTCGGCACCTGGCGCGAGTGGCTCCAGAGCCGCGTCCTGCTGCACGCGGCCGACTACCTCGACGAGCGGTTCGTAGATGCCGCCTTCGCGTTCTACGGCACGCACCTCGCAGGGACTCCCCGCATCAAGGACCGCTGGAAGCGTGGCGTCGCCCTGGTCGAGGGTGCGGTCGGCGAGGCGATCGGGCAGCGGTACGTCGAACGGCATTTCCCGGCGACACACAAGGCCGCCATGCTCGAACTGGTCGGCAACCTCATCGCCGCCTACGAAGCGAGCATCACGTCCCTGGCGTGGATGACGGACGAGACGCGGGAGCGCGCCCTCGAGAAGCTCTCGCAGTTCACCACGAAGATCGGCTACCCGGAGACGTGGATCGACTACGGCCCGCTCGAGGTGCAGGCATCCGACCTCCACGGCAACGTGCTCCGCGCCGCCGAGTTCGAGCACCGTCGGCAGCTCGACAAGCTGGGCGGACCGATCGACCGCGGCACCTGGCTTATGACACCGCAGACCGTCAACGCCTACTACATGCCCACCATGAACGAGATCGTCTTCCCGGCGGCCATCCTCCAGCCCCCGTTCTTCGACATCGAGGCCGACGACGCCGTCAACTACGGAGCGATCGGTGCGGTCATCGGCCACGAGATCGGCCACGGCTTCGATGACAAAGGGTCCCAGTTCGACGGCACCGGGCGCCTGCGCAACTGGTGGAGCGAGGCGGACAGGACCGCGTTCGACGCCCTGACCGGGCGGCTCGTCGCCCAGTACGCGGCGCTCGAACCGTCCGAGGTCGCGGGACAGAGCGTCAACGGCGAACTCACCCTGGGCGAGAACATCGGCGACCTCGGCGGGCTCGGCATCAGCTACCGCGCGTACCTGCTGAGCCTCGGGGGTGCTCAGGCGCCGGAGATCGACGGACTGACCGGGACCCAGCGCTTCTTCCTCTCCTGGGCCACGTGCTGGCAGCAGAAGATCCGGCCGGAGGAGGCGAAGCGCCGCCTGACCGTGGATCCGCACTCCCCCAACGAATTCCGCTGCAACCAGGTGGTCCGGAACCTGGACGAGTTCCACGCGGCCTTCGGCCTCGGAGCGGAGGACCGGCTGTGGCTGGAGCCCGAGGACCGCGTGCGGATCTGGTAGGCCGCACCGCAGGGAACCGACCGGCCCCCGTGTCCCCCGGACGCGGGGGCCGGCCTGCGTCCCGGGGAGCCTTCCCTACAGGCCCGACGAGGACTGGCAGGTGACCTCGTCCGCGGTCTGTCCCTCCAGCGCGCTGCCGAGCGGCGGCACGACGACCCTGGAGCCCGTCGCCAGGTCCGCACCGACGAGCAGTTGGACCCCGGCCGCCGACTCGTCGAGGGTGACCTGGCTCTGCGGCACGCCGAACCGGGCGGCGAGATCCGCCGCGGCCGCCTCGTAGCCCGAGCTGAAATAGACCTGCGACAACTCCGCCGGCACGGACGGGTAGGGTGCGGCCTGCGTGTACCCGGCCGCGACGAGGATCTTCTGCACCTCGGCCGCCCGCTCCGGGTCCGAGGTGGCGTTCACGACGAGGACCGGGACCGACCCCGGATCGACCACCGGGGCCTCCGGGGTGGCGGGGGCCTGCGTGGTGGGTGCCTGCGTCGCGGGAGCGGTCGGCGTGGCCGAGGGTTCCGGTTCGTCCTCGGTGAGGCCCCGGTCCTCGCGCAGCGCGTCGAAGAGCGGCGCGGCCGCCTCCTCGTCGAGCACGAGGCGGTTGGGATCCTCGACCCACTGCTCGGTGGGGACCGTCACGAAGGCGATGTTGCCGAGGTCGACGTCCTTCATGCGGTCGGCGATCTTCAGCAGTTCCACGGGCCTGGACAGGCCCTCGTCCACCGTGAGGTTGCGTGTGACGGTGTCGGCGATCGCATAGAGACGGGGCAGATTGGTCAAGGTGCCTTCGGCGCGCACCTTGCGGGCCATGGAGGCCATGAAGGACTGCTGCGCCGCGATGCGCCCCGTGTCGCCCCCGTCGCCGAAACTGTGGCGCGTCCGCAGGAAGGCCAGGGCCTGGTCCCCCTCCACCTCACTGGTCCCTGCGGGCAGGGTCAGACCGGAGTACTCGTCGTCCACGGGTTCCTCGACACAGACCTCGACGCCGCCGAGGGTGGAGGACAGCTCCTTGACCGCATCGAAATCCGCCATCATGAAGTGGTCGATCGAGAGTCCGGTCAGATTGTTGATCGCAGCGACGGTGCATCCGGGACCGCCCTCGCCGAGCGCGCCGTTCAGCTGGCCGAGATCCATCGCCGGGGAGGCCTCCCCCGTCTCGGGGTTCACGCAGCTGGGCAGGGGCACCAGCAGATCACGGGGGAACGAGACGACGGCGACGTCCTCCCGGTCGGCGGAGAGCGTCAGCAGCATCATGACGTCCGAATTGCCCTCCCCGGCCGAGTCGTCCTCGCTGCCGAAGAACTTCCCCGAGTTGCCCGTCCGCGTGTCCGTGCCGAGGATGAGGATCTGGACGGGGTCAGTACTGGAGTCGACGGGAAGCGCCGATTCCCCGTTCTGCCCCAGGTTGAGCGGGGAGGTGGCGACGTTCGACTGCAGGCGGAACACCTGGACCGCGACGAACACCACGGCGGCGAGGAGCACGGATGCCATCACCATGGCCCCGACGGCCAGCCCGCGGTGCCGCCTCCCGCGGCCCAGGTGCCGCCCGGCCGGGGCCGTGTCGACGGACGCATCACCCGGGACCGCCGCGGGGGCGTCGCCGGCGCTCTGCGCGCCATCGCTGGATGGTCGGCGGGTCATGCCGGGGCTCCTTCGGGTGCTTGGTCGGACGTACGGGACGGCGGCCGGACGGCGCACCGGTGCACGGTGGCAGGTGAGAAAGTCGGTCGGCCGGATGGGCCTGCAGGCGGCGTGTCCCGGCGGTCCAACGAGCGGTGCCGGGAAGTAGTGCCCGCTAGAACCCTAGCTTGACGAGCTGCTTGGGGTCGCGTTGCCAGTCCTTGGCCACCTTGACGTGGAGGTCCAGGTAGATCCTCGTCCCCAGCAGGGCCTCGATGCCCCGGCGCGCGTTCGTCCCCACCTCACGGAGCCGTGCGCCACCCTTGCCGATGATGATGGCCTTCTGCGACGGACGTTCCACGTACAGGTTGACGTGGACATCGAGCATCGGATCGTCGTCCCTGCGCCCCTCCCTCGGGATCATCTCCTCCACCACGACGGCGAGGGAATGCGGGAGTTCGTCGCGGACGCCCTCCAGGGCGGCCTCGCGGACCAGTTCGGCCACCATGACGGCTTCCGGTTCATCCGTCAGCTGCCCGTCCGGGTACAGGACGGGGGATTCGGGCATGTGCCTGCTGAAGACCTCGGCGACGGTGGCCACCTGGAATCCGTCGGCGGCGGAGACGGGAACGATGTCGGCCCACCCGTCGGCACCCGCCACCTCGGTGCCGAGCTTCGCGACGGCGAGGAGCTGTTCCGTGAGGGCCTGCCGGTCCACGAGATCCGTCTTGGTGACCACCGCGATCAGGGGCTTGCGGTTCAACCGGGCCAGCTGCTCGGCGATGAAGCGGTCGCCGGGACCGATCTTCTCGTTGGCGGGAAGGCAGAAGCCCACGGCGTCCACCTCGGAGAGGGTGTCGGCGACGAGGTCGTTGAGCCGCTGGCCCAGCAGCGTGCGGGGGCGGTGGAGTCCGGGGGTGTCGACGAGGACGATCTGCGAGTCCTCGCGGTTCACGATCCCCCGGATGGTGTGGCGGGTGGTCTGCGGCTTGGCCGAGGTGATGGCGACCTTCTGCCCCACGAGGGCGTTCGTGAGGGTCGACTTGCCTGCGTTCGGCCGTCCGACGAGCGAGACGAATCCGGCCCTGTGCTTAGCGTCGCTCATTGTCAGCCTCTATCGTCTCTCGTTCGTCGTGCGCTGCGTGCTCGGGCGGCAGGCGGTAGGTGATCACGTGGGAGACCCTGTTACGGCGCCCCTCCACGCGTTCGGCCCGCAGCCCGATACCGTCAATTGTGACCTCTGATCCGACGATCGGCACCCTGCCCAGGGTCTTGGCCAGCAGGCCGCCGACCGTGTCCACCTCTTCATCGTCCAGGTCGATCCCGAAGAGCTCACCGAGGTCGTCGATCCCCATGCGGGCGCTGACCCGGTACTCGCCGCCGTCGAGCTGTTCCTGCTCCGGCACCTCGGAGTCGTACTCGTCCACGATCTCGCCGACGATCTCCTCGATGAGGTCCTCGAGCGTGACCAGACCGGCCGTGCCGCCGTACTCGTCGATGACGATGGCCACGTGGGTGGACTCGCGCTGCAGTTCGCGCAGCAGGTCGCCGACCGGCTTGGACTCCGGGACGTAGCGCGCGGGTCGGCAGTCGGCGTCGACGGGACGGGAGAGGTTCGACGCGGGCCGTCCGTGGAGGTTCGCCACGACGTCCTTCAGGTACAGCAGCCCCCGGATGTCGTCCGAGCTCTCTCCGATGACGGGGATCCGGGAGTAGCCCGAGCGGAGGAAGAGGGACATGGCCTGGCTCAGCGTCGATCCGGACTCGATGGTGACCATGTCGGTGCGCGGGACCATGACCGAGCGGACCTTGGTGTCGCCGAGTTCGAACACCGAGTGGATCAGCTCCGCCTCGTTGTCCTCGATCATCTCGGCGTCGGACGCACGGGAGAGGAGTTCCCTGAACTCCTCCTGCGTGAAGAACGCGGCTTCGTCGCGGGCTGCGCCCGGTGTGATCGAGCTGCCGATGCGCACGAGCCACCGGGGAATCGGGCCGAGGATCACGCACAGGAAGGACACGAGCCCGGCCGTCAGGCGGACGACGGCCGGCGCGTGGGTGCGCCCCAGCTGACGGGGTGACACACCGACGATCACGAAACCGATGGCGGCCATCACAGCGGTGGCGAGGAGTCCCGCCAGCCAGATGCTGTCGAGCAGGTCGTGGAAGAGGATCGCGACGGCGACGGCACCGGCCATCTCGAACCACACCCGCCAGAACCGGAGGGCGTGCATGTGGGCGACGGGCGCGTCGAGGATGCGGCTGATCGACCCCCTCCGGGACTCCTGCACGAGGGCCTCGCCCTCCTGGCGCGGCAGGTAGCTGAAGGCCGCCTCGGCGGCCGTGACGAGGGCAGCCGTGAGCGCGAAGAGCAACCCCATCAGTGCGAGTAGCCAGATGGTCAAGCGCGCGTCTCCTGAGGGGCGTTACCGCCGAGGAAATCGGACAGGAGCTGGCGCTGCAGACCGAACATCTCCTTCTCCTCCTCGGGTTCCGCGTGGTCGTAACCGAGGAGGTGGAGGACCCCGTGGGTCGTCAGCAGCAGCAGCTCCTCATTCGTGCTGTGCCCTGCAGCGGCGCCCTGCGACGCCGCGACCTCCGGGCACAGGACGATGTCACCGAGGAGCCCGGCCGGCGTCACCCGGCCCGGCGTACCCGGTCGCAACTCGTCCATGGGGAAGGAGAGCACGTCGGTGGGTCCGGGCTCGTCCATCCACTCGACGTGCAGCTTCTCCATCGCGGCGACGTCCACGAGGATGACCGACAGCTCCGCCTCGGGGTGGACGAAGAGCGATTCGAGCAGGAAGTTCGCCAGGCGGACGAGGGACGCTTCGTCGACGTCGTGCCCGGACTCGTTGTTGACCTCGACGCTCATCGGACGGCCGCCGGCCGGCCGGTGTGCGCCTGGGCGGCGCGCTGGGTCTCGTCCCAGGTGCCGTAGGCGCTGACGATGTCCCCGACGAGCCGGTGCCGGACGACGTCGGAGGCGTCGAGCTCGCTGAAGTACACGTCGTCGACGTCGCGGAGGATCTCGCTGACGACGCGCAGGCCCGAGCTCGTGCCGCTGGGCAGGTCGACCTGGGTGATGTCGCCCGTCACCACCATCTTCGAACCGAAGCCGAGGCGCGTGAGGAACATCTTCATCTGTTCCGGGGTGGTGTTCTGGGCCTCGTCCAGGATGATGAACGCGTCATTGAGCGTCCGGCCACGCATGTAGGCGAGCGGGGCCACCTCGATGGTGCCGGCCGCCATCAGGCGCGGGATGGAGTCGGGGTCCATCATGTCGTGCAGCGCGTCGTACAGGGGGCGCAGGTACGGGTCGATCTTGTCGTTGAGGGTTCCCGGCAGGAATCCGAGACGCTCCCCCGCCTCGACGGCCGGCCGGGTCAGGATGATCCGGTTCACTTCCTTGTGCTGCAGCGCCTGCACGGCCTTGGCCATCGCCAGGTAGGTCTTGCCGGTACCTGCCGGACCGATGCCGAACACGATGGTGTTGCGGTCGATCGCGTCGACGTAGGTGCTCTGGTTGAGGGTCTTCGGGCGGATCGTCCTGCCGCGCGAGGAGAGGATGTTGACGGACAGCACCTCCGCCGGGCGGGCAGCGCTCTGCGTCTTCAGCATGCTGACCAGCTGCTCCAGGACCTGGGGCGAGACCGGCGCGTTGTTGGCCGCCATGGAACGGACCTCCGCGACGAGCCGCTCGGTCCGCAGCACGTCGGCCGAGGGACCGGTGATGGTCAGCTCGTTGCCGCGGGCATGGAGACCGACGCCGGGGAAGGAGTCCTCGATCAGCCGCAGCGCCTCGTCGTTGGATCCCAGCGCCTGCACCATCTGCTCCGTCGAGTCGAAGAGGAACACCCTGGTGTCGAGTCCTGCCGCGTTGATGCCTGTTGAAGTTTCGCTCATACCTCGGCCGTCCGGCCTTCGATCGCCCCTCATCCGAATTGTCGTACTGGTGTCGTACGGGTGGTTCCGTCCCGTGTCCGCCCATGAGGCAGGGATGCCAATGATACGCCACCCCGCCTGTCCCGGTCCTTCCGTCAACATGTCCCGTGCGCTCCCCATTCCCCGGGAGGGGCCGGAATGCAAGCCGTTTCTCGGGCTGTCCCTCGGCCGCCCGTCGGTCCCGGAATTCATAGCGAATAGGCCACGGCTTCGTATCGATCAGGTTTCAGTCATCCCCAGTGTCGGTATTCGACCCGGCACCGCTGCCGCCCTGTGCCAAGCTGAAACAGGTCCACCCTGAGCAGTCCGCCACCGCCCGCGCCAGGGTCGGAGCCGCCGGAGCACACCCCGGGACCACACCACCTGTTGCCGGGAACCACCGATCGTCCCGCGCGCATTCGACGGAAGGAGGCAAGCATGAACCACCAGGACCCGCTGAGGAAGAACCGGCTGGGGCTCGGCGGCATCCTCCTGGCCTCCGGTGCCGTGCTGCTGGGGACCGGCGCCTTCCTCCTCCCCGATCTGGGGCTGCCGTCGAGCAATGCGCAGATGGCTCCCCTTCCCGATCCCCGCGCGACGACGACGGACGAGCGCGCCGCCACCGATCCACCCGATGAGGCCTCGGGGCGGGGCCCCACCGAGGGCCCGTCGGACACCGCCCGACCGCTCGTGCCCGTCTACTGGCTCGGCGCCGACGACGGCGCCGAGCGGCTCTTCCGCGAGTACCTGGCCGCGCCGGAGGATTCAGCCGGCGATCCGATCGCGGATGCCGTCCGGCTGATGACCTCGGCGCAGCCCCTCGATCCCGACTACCACTCGTCCTGGCGGGCGGCTTCGAACGTCAGCTCATCCGTCTCGACGAAGAACGTCATCACCCTCGACATCTCCTCCGACGCCTTCCCGCGGCGCCTCGACGAGGAGCAGGGGCGGCTGGCACTGCAGCAGCTCGTGTACACGGCCACTGCGGCGGCCTCGGACGCGGGGCTGATCGCGGGCGGCGAGGCGAGCTCGGTCGTCGTGCTGGTCGACGGCGCGGCGGATCACCGTGCCTTCGGGTCCATCGACCTGGGCGGGGAATGGACCCGGGATACCGCGACCCTCGCGCCACTGTGGATCATCGATCCGCAGGAGGGTGTGCAGGTCGACTCCGGGAGCCTGACCATCCACGGGATCGGCCCGGCCTCGGAGGACGAACTGGCCTGGCGGATCGACCGAAGCGTCGACGGATCGGCGGAGGGTGGCACGGAACTCTTCCGGGACGGTTCCGTCGACATCACCCCCCAGGACGGCGCCCCGGGTGCCTACTCGTTCCCGGTGACCCTGCCACCGGGGCGGTACGAGATCACCGTCTCGGTTTCCTCGGACGACGGGGAGTCGGCGGACTCGAAGACCGTCGTCGTCGACTAGCGGACGGACTCGCGCGACGCGGACTACCAGCGCCCGAGCAGGTGGTTCAACAGCACCAGGGCCGCAGGGCCGGCCGTCGAGGAGCGCAGCACGTGCGGGCCCAGGCGCGCAGCATCGGCTCCGGCGGCGCGCAGCTTCCCCAGTTCCGCCTCACTGATCCCACCCTCCGGTCCGACGACGACGGCCGTCGAGGTCCCGTGCGACGGCCCGCCCGCGAGCAGCGCGGACACCTGGTCGGCGAGCGGGAGGTCGGCGTCCTCGTGGAGGACGATCATGCGGTCGACGGTCTCCGCCCACGCGGCCAGCCGCGACGTGTCCATCACGGCATGGACCTCGGGCACGAACGAGCGCCGCGACTGTTTCGATGCCGCCGACACGAGCGACACCCACTTCTGCCGGCCCTTCTCGGCCTTGTCGCCGCGCCAGCGCACGATGCTCCGCTCGGCATGCCAGGGCACGACGGCGTCGATCCCGAGTTCGGTCGCCGCCTCCACGGCCTGCTCGTCGCGTCCGCCCTTGGCGAGGGCCTGGACGAGGATCAGCCGGTGCCGCGGTGCGGGCTCCTGGCCGGCCGTCTCCACGGCGACCTCGACGGTCCCGCTCCCGACGGCCGTGATGACGCCGCCGATCCGGAAACCGGCACCGTCGGAGACATCGAGGTGCTCGCCCGCGCCGAGGCGGCGGACGGTCGCAGCGTGCCGCCCCTCGTCCCCGCCGAGCACGAAGACACTGCCGGGGGTCGCCGCACGGACCGCCTCACCCGGTCCGAAGAACAGGGGACGCGTCATGGTCAGCGGTTCCCGAGCCGCTCCCGCAGGCGGGCGAAGACACCGGAGCCGCTGCTGGCCAGCTGGCCGTCGGTGTACTCCTCGTTGCGCAGCTCGGCCAGCTTGCGCAGGAGCTCCTCCTGCTGCGGGTCCACGTTGCGCGGGGTCTCGACGTTGAGGTGGACCCGCAGGTCACCCCTGCCCTGGCTCCGCAGGTGCGTGACGCCGAGTCCCCGCAGGGTCAGGATCTCGCCGGGCTGCGTGCCGGGCTTGATATCGAGCTCCTGGTCGCCGTCGTAGGTGTCCAGGTGCACCGTGGTGCCGAGCGCCGCCGCCGTCATGGGGACGCTCAGTGTCACGTGCAGGTCGTCGCCGTCGCGCAGGAAGGTGGAGTCGGTGGCGACCCGGATCTCGACGTACAGATCGCCCTGCGGTCCGCCGGCCGTCCCGGCCTCGCCCTGGCCGGCCAGCTGGATGCGCGTGCCGGTGCTGACGCCCGCGGGGACCTTGATGGTCAGGGTGCGGCGGGCGCGGACGCGGCCCTCGCCGCTGCACTCGTGGCAGGGGCTGGGGATGACGGTGCCGAAGCCCTGGCAGGTGCCGCAGGGGGCGCTCGTCATGACCTGGCCGAGGATCGAGCGGACGGCCCGCTGGACCTGGCCCGACCCGCCGCAGATGTCACAGGTGCGGGGTGAGGTGCCGGGCTGGCAGCAGCTGCCGTCGCAGGTGGGACACGTCTCCGCGGTGTCCACCTCGATCTTCTTGTTGGTGCCGAAGACGGCGTCCTTCAGATCGATGCGCACGTTGATGAGCGCGTCCTGTCCCCGACGCGTCCGCGAGGGGGCGCCGGCCTGCTGGCCACCGCCGCCGAAGAAGGTCTCGAAGATGTCCTGGAAGGCGAAGCCCGAGCCCGAGTACCCGGCGCCGTAGCCGCTGTCCGTCCCGTTCTCGTTGCCGGTGGTGTCGTAGACCCGCCGCTTCTGGGGGTCGGACAGCACCTCGTAGGCGTGGCTGACGCGCTTGAACTCCTCCGACGCGTCCGGACCCGGGTTCACGTCGGGGTGGAGCTTCCGGGCGAGCTTGCGGTACGCCTTCTTGATTTCCTCCCCGGTTGCACCCTGCGCTACACCGAGGACCTCATAGTGATTACTCACTCGTACACATCACTTCCTGTTGAACGTTCTGTCATCTGCTCGCCGGCTGTGCCGGCGGAAAGGCCGTGGTCGGCCGTGGGCGGCCGTCGACTACCCAGAACCGCTGCCCGCTCCCGTGTTATTCCTCGAGGATCCTCGAGAGGTAGCGGGCGACGGCGCGCACCGCCGCCATCGTCGTCGGGTAGTCCATGCGGGTGGGGCCGAGGATCCCGAGCTTCGCTCCGGCATCCGGTCCGTACCCTGTCGCCACCACGGAGGCCTCCGACAACCCTCCGTAGGGGTTCTCGCTCCCGATCCGCACCGAGATGCCGCGCGCGTCGTATTCCATCTCCGACAGCAGCCTCAGCATGACCACCTGCTCCTCGAGAGCCTCCAGGACGGGGCCGATGCTCAGCGGGAAGTCCCCGGTGGAGCGGGCCAGGTTGGCCGTCCCGGCCAGCAGGATGCGATCGTCCCGTCCGAGCCCGGCGAGCTGTTCGAGTGCCCTGACGATCGTACCCCCGTGGGCACGGAGGCCTGGAGGGAACTGCGAGAGGGCGAGGCCGAGCTCACCCGGGAGCGCCGCGAGCTTCACGCCCGACACGGCGGACAGGATGCGCTGCTTGAGCTCGGCGAGCTCGGACTCCTCGATGTCCGCGTGGGTCCGTACGATGCGCTGCTGCACGGTGCCGTTCGTCGCGATCAGGACGACGAGGATCTGCTGCGGGGCCAACAGCACGCATTCGATGTGCCGCACGGACGCCCCGCCGACGCGGGGGAACTGGACGACGGCCACCTGGTGGGTGATCTGCGCGAGCAGCCTCACCGTGCGGTCCATGACGTCGTCGAGGTCCTCCGCACCCTCGAGGAGGGTCTGGATGGCCTTCTTCTCCGGCGCGGACAACGGCTTGACCTCGGAGATGCGGTCCACGAACAGGCGGTAGCCCTTGTCGGTGGGGATGCGTCCCGAGCTGGTGTGCGGCGCGGTGATCAGGCCCTCCTCCTCGAGGACGGCCATGTCGTTGCGGATGGTGGCCGAGGAGACGCCGAGCCGGTGGCGGTCCACCAGGGCCTTGGACCCGACGGGCTCCCGGGAGTGGACGTAGTCCTCGACGATGGCCCGGAGCACCTCCAGGCGTCGCGGTTCACTCATTCCTGTGTCACCTCCGGCTCCGTTCCTCCCCTGGGCTCGCGTGGCAGGCGGGTACCCCCACGGTTAGCACTCGACACGCCCAAGTGCCAAGTCTAGTACGTCCGCTTCGATTGTTAGCATTGGGATCCCGGGCTGCGGCAGACCGTCGGAGCCCCCGTGGGAAGGACACACCCGGGATGGACTACAGCTGGGGAGCCCGCGACCTAGCGGCCCCGAAGCGGGTGGAACTCGCCGATGTCCCTGTGGAGAAGGACATGGTCCTCGAGGACGTCCAGAGCGGATTCGTGGGCGCGGTGGTCCGCGTCGAGAAGTCCGGCGGTCTCCACGTGATGGTGCTCGAGGACCGGCGCGGCAAGACGCGCACGTTCCGGCTCGGCCACGGCTTCCTCCTCGACGGACGCCCGGTCCACGTCGTCGCTCCCGTCCCGGGCGCCGCCCGCACCGCCGCCCGCACCGCCAACCGCACCGCCTCCGGCTCCGTGCGGGTGGAGAACGCGAGGGCCAGGACCGCCCGCGCGAGCAGGATCTGGGTGGAGGGCCAGCACGATGCCGAGCTCGTCGAGAAGGTGTGGGGCGACGACCTGCGCCTGGAGGGGATCGTCGTCGAGCCGCTGCACGGCGTGGACGACCTGGAAGGCGCCATCCGCGCCTTCGGCCCCGGTCCGCAGCGCAGGCTCGGCATCCTCGTCGACCACCTGCTCCCGGGCACCAAGGAATCCCGGATCGCGCAGCAGGCGATGACCGCTCCCGGGGCCCGCGGCAACGTGCTGATCGTCGGCCACCCGTACGTGGACGTCTGGCAGGCCGTGAAGCCGACGGCGCTGGGCCTGGCGGCCTGGCCCGTGGTCCCCCGCGGCCAGGACTGGAAGACGGGCATCCTGGCCGGTCTCGGCTGGCCCCACCACGACCAGGCCGCCGTGGCCAACGGATGGAAACGCATCCTCGGCCGGGTCAGCACCTACGCGGATCTGGAGCCTTCCCTGCTGGGCCGGGTCGAGGAAGTGATCGACTTCCTCACCGCGGCTCCGGGCGGTTCCTGAGCCGGGCGGTCCCGGCCACCACGTATCCTTGGATCACACTCCGGGGGAAGTTCTTCGACAGCCAGCAAAGGAATCCACGTTGTCCAATACCGCCGACCGCCAGCACCACGGACGGAGCGAGTCGCAGCCCGCATTCGAAGGCACTCCGGCGAACGCCCTTCCCCTGACGGCGTCGGAGGATCGCCAGTTCGCGACCCTGGCCCACTTCGGAGGGATCCTCGGATTCATCCCCTCCCTGCTGATCTTCCTCATCTTCAAGGATCGCGGCCCGTTCACGGCCCAGGAGTCGAAGGAGGCGCTGAACTTCACGCTCCCTCCCACGATCCTCGCGCTGGTTACCTGGCTGCTCTCCCTGGTGCCGGTCGTCGGCGGGGTGTTCGCCGTCGCCAACGCCCTCATCTGGCTGACGATCACCATCTTCTCGGTGAACGCCGGCATCCAGGTGAACCGCGGCCGGCCCTACCGCTACCCCCTGAACCTGCGCCTCATCCGCTGAACCACCGACCCGTTCCGGATGGGTCGGTGGGCGGCCACCGGCTCAGTCGGGCAGCAGCCGGCGCACGACGGCATCCGCGAGCAGCCGACCCCTGAACGTCAGGACCACGCGACCCGCGAAGGCCGCCGCCGGCTCGACGAGCCCGTCCGCGATCAGGCCCGCGACGGCCCGACGGCCCGACGACGTGAGGGTGTCGGCGGCAAGCCCCTCCCGCAGGCGCACCCGCAGCATCACGTCCTCGACGTAGCGGTCCTCGTCCGACAGGACCTCGCGTCCGGCCGCCGGGGAACGGCCCGCCGCCAGGGCGTCCGCGTAGGGGCGTGGGTGCTTCACGTTCCACCAGCGGGTGCCGCCGACGTGCGAGTGGGCTCCCGGGCCCGCTCCCCACCAGTCACTGCCGCGCCAGTAGGCCAGGTTGTGCCGGCAGGCGTCGGCGGGGGTGCGCGCCCAGTTGCTCACCTCGTACCACTGCAGCCCGCCCTCGGTGAGCATCTCGTCCGCGAGGGCGTACTTGTCGGCGTGGTCGTCGTCGTCGATCGGCGGCACCTGCCCGCGGCGGATGCGCGATGCGAGCTTCGTCCCGTCCTCGATGATGAGGGCGTAGGCGGAGATGTGGTCGGGGCCGTAGAACAGCGCCGTGGCCAGGGATGTCCGCCAGTCCTCCAGGGACTCCCCCGGGGTGCCGTAGATCAGGTCGAGGCTGACCTTCAGCCCGGCCTCCCGGGCCCATTGCACGGCCTGCGGGACGCGCTCCGGGGAGTGGGTCCGGTCGAGGACCGCCAGGACGTGCGGCACGGCGGACTGCATGCCGAAGGAGATCCGGGTGAAGCCGGCCTCCCGAAGGACCCCCAGCGATTCCGGCGTGACGGAGTCCGGGTTCGCCTCGGTGGTCACCTCGGCGTCGGGCGCCAGTCCCCACCGGTCACGGGCCGCCCGGAGGATCGCCGCGAGGTCCTCCGCGGGGAGCAGCGTGGGCGTCCCGCCCCCGAAGAAGACCGTCGCCAGTGGCCGTGGTGGCACACCCGAGGCTTCGAGCACCCGGGCGCCGAGGGCGAGTTCCGTGAGGACGGAGCCGGCGTACGCGTCCTGCGAGGCGCCGCCGCCGAGCTCCGTGGCCGTGTAGGTGTTGAAGTCGCAGTAGCCGCACCGGACGGCGCAGAACGGGATGTGGACATAGAGGCAGAAGGCGCGGTCGACGGCTCCCCGCGCTGCGGAGGACGGCAGGACGCCGTCCTCCGGTGCCGGCAGGCCGAGCGGCAGGACGCTAGGCATGACGTCCCGTCCACCCGGAACAGTGGCGCATCACTTCTTGGCTTTGTCCTTCGACTCGTCGGAGGACAGGGCCGCGATGAAGGCTTCCTGGGGAACTTCCACGCGCCCCACCATCTTCATGCGCTTCTTGCCTTCCTTCTGCTTCTCGAGCAGCTTGCGCTTGCGGGTGATGTCGCCGCCGTAGCACTTGGCGAGGACGTCCTTGCGGATCGCGCGGATGCTCTCCCGGGCGATGATGCGGGCCCCGATCGCGGCCTGGATGGGGACCTCGAACTGCTGGCGCGGGATCAGCTCGCGGAGCTTGCCCGTCATCATGACGCCGTACGCATAGGCCTTGTCGCGGTGGGTGATGGCACTGAAGGCGTCCACCTGCTCGCCCTGCAGGAGGATGTCCACCTTGACGAGGTCGGACACCTGGTCGCCGTCGGCCTTCCAGTCGAGGGACCCGTAGCCGCGGGTCTTGGACTTCAGCAGATCGAAGAAGTCGAAGACGATCTCCGCGAGCGGCAGCCGGTACCGGATCTCGACGCGCTCCTCGGACAGGTAGTCCATGCCGCCGAGGACACCGCGGCGCTGCTGGCAGAGCTCCATGATGGCGCCGACGAACTCGGACGGTGCGAGGATGGTCGCCGACACCATGGGCTCGCGCACCTCGGCGATCTTGCCCACGGGGTACTCGCTGGGGTTGGTCACCTTCAGCACGCGCTTGTCCTCGAGGGTGACCTCGTACTCCACGTTCGGTGCGGTGGAGATGAGGTCGAGGTTGTACTCGCGCTCGAGGCGCTCGCGGGTGATCTCGAGGTGCAGCAGCCCGAGGAAGCCGACGCGGAACCCGAAGCCCAGCGCGGCCGAGGTCTCGGGCTCGTAGACCAGGGCGGCATCGTTCAGGGTGAACTTCGCGAGGGCATCGCGCAGCACGGGATAGTCGGTGCCGTCCAGCGGATACAGACCCGAGAAGACCATGGGCTTCGGATCCTGGTACCCGCCCAGCGACTGGGCGGCCGGCTTGGCCAGGTTGGTGACGGTGTCGCCGACCTTCGACTGGCGGACGTCCTTGACCCCCGTGATCAGGTAGCCCACCTCGCCGACGCCCAGACCCTTGCTGGGCTTGGGCTCGGGGGAGCTGACGCCGATCTCGAGCAGCTCGTGGCTGGCCCGTGTGGACATCATCTGGATGCGCTCGCGCGGGCTGAGCTTGCCGTCGACGACCCTCACGTAGGTGACCACGCCGCGGTAGGTGTCGTACACGGAATCGAAGATCATCGCTCGGGCCGGGGCGTCCGGATCACCGGTCGGTGACGGGAGGTCGCGGACGATCTTGTCCATGAGGACCTCGACGCCCATGCCGGTCTTGCCGGACACCCTCAGCACGTCCTCCGGCTCGCCGCCGATCAGGCTCGCCAGTTCCGCCGCGTACTTCTCGGGCTGGGCGGCCGGCAGGTCGATCTTGTTCAGCACCGGGATGATCGTGAGGTTGTTCTCCATCGCGAGGTACAGGTTCGCGAGGGTCTGGGCCTCGATGCCCTGCGCCGCGTCGACGAGCAGGACCGCGCCCTCGCAGGCCGCGAGGGACCGTGACACCTCATAGGTGAAGTCCACGTGGCCGGGTGTGTCGATCATGTTGAGGGCGTAGGCGGTGCCGTCGACCTCCCAGGGCAGGCGCACCGCCTGGGACTTGATGGTGATGCCGCGCTCGCGCTCGATATCCATCCGGTCGAGGTACTGCGCCTTCATGTCCCGCTGCTCGACGGCTCCCGTGAGCTGCAGCATGCGGTCCGCCAGCGTGGACTTCCCGTGATCGATGTGGGCGATGATGCAGAAATTCCTGATGATCGCCGGATCGGTGGCGGCAGGCACCGGAGCGGTGCGGGCCATGGGTGACACGTAGCTTCCTCACTCTTGCGGAACAGGGTCTCTTGCAGGGTCTCTCACCAAACCGGGTCCGGCGTCCGACGGCCGGGCGGGTGGGCCTCGGGTCCGGGCCCGCCGGTCCACGGAGGCCTCCCCTAGTGTCCCATGACGCCGCACGGCTGCGGCAATCGCCCGCACCGGCTGCCGTGTCTCTGCCGCGGACCGCCGCTCGGACCGCCGGTCGCCGACGCCGTGCTCGCTAGGATTCGACCATGGCGATCACCCTGCGTTCCCTCCTGGTCCTCGCGAACCGCGTCGTCCGCGCCGCCGGCAGCACCACGCCCGTCGAGCGGGAGGACGCCCCTGTGCGGCGGCGGCCGGCCCGACGTCCGGGGATGTCCCCGTCCCGGCCACCCCGGAGCGATCGGCGGACGGCCCTGGGTGCGTACTCCCCCACCGCGGACGGCAAGCCCGACCCCGGGGAGATCGTCTGGACATGGGTGCCGTACGAGGACGACCCGTCGCAGGGGAAGGACCGGCCGGTGCTGCTGGTAGGGCGGGAGGGCGGAACCCTGCTCGGGCTGATGCTGACCAGCCGGGACCGCAACAACGCCGGCGATCACGATGACCGCTACGTCGACATCGGAACGGGGGCATGGGACCGGCAGGGGCGCCCGAGCGAGGTGAGGGTGGACCGCGTGCTCCGCATCCTGCCCGGGGACGTCAGGAGGGAGGGCGCCGTCCTCCCTCGCCGGCAGTACGAACAGGTGGTCGCGAGGGTCCCCGAGCACCTGCTCGACTGACCTGCAGGTGCTCGGACGCGCCCGGCGCAGCCGCCGGAACCAGCGGCCGACGCCGGACCGCTCGGGTTGTGTGCGGGTTTCTGCTAATCTGTATAGCTGTGTGTCCGCGCAGGTCTTCGGGCACTTTGGCCGATCGCCACACGGTATCCCCACGCCGCTCAGTCTTCGGTTGGCCGAAATACCCTCACGACCAGTCCGCAATACAAAGAAAGTTCTCATACGTGGCAAATATCAAGTCCCAGAAGAAGCGCATCCTCACCAACGAAAAGGCGAGGCAGCGTAACAACTCGGTCAAGTCCGAGCTCAAGACCGCCATCCGCGCCGTGAACACGGCCGTCGAGGGTGCGGACAAGGACGCTGCCGCTACGGCGCTGCAGGCAGCCAGCCGCAAGCTCGACAAGGCCGTCACCAAGGGTGTGCTGCACAAGAACAACGCAGCGAACCGCAAGTCCGCGATCTCCAAGAAGGTCAACGCGCTCTAAGCTGCGGAACCTTCGACGAAGGGCCGGCTCCTGACGGGGCCGGCCCTTCGTCGTTCCTCCGGAGCCGTCGGCGCCGCCGCCCCGCGGGACACCCGGTCAGCCGTCCCCGAGCGCGATGACGGTGACGGCGCGTTCGACCGCATAGACGGGGTCCCGCGACTCGCCCTTCACCTGGGCGTCGGCCTCCGCGAGGGCCCGGACACACCGGACAAGGGCGTCGGCGCTGAAACGCTGCGCTTCCTTCCGCGCCTGGTCCACCTGCCACGGCGCCATCCCCAGGTCCTTGGCGAGCTGCATGGAGGAGCCCCGGACCCCGTGGACCTTCGCGACGGCCCGGACCTTCATCGCGAGGGCGGCGACGATGGGGACGGGGTCGGCGCCCGTCGCGAGGGCGTGGCGCAGCATCGACAGCGCCTGCGCCGTGCGTCCCGCCAGCGCCGCGTCGGCCACCTTGAAACCCGTCGCCTCGACGCGACCCCCGTAGTACTTCTCCACCGTCTCGACGGTGACGTCGCCGGTCATGTCGGCCATGAGCTGCTGGCAGGCGGCCGCGAGCTCCGGCAGCTGGGATCCGACGGCCGCCACGAGCGCCCGGACGGCATCGGGGTCGATGCGTCGGCGTGCGAGGCGGAACTCCGTGGTGACGAACTCGGCCTTCTCGCCATCCTTCTTCAGCGGCTGGCAGTCGACGACGGTGGCCCGGGCGGCCTTGATCGCGTCCAGGAGCTTCTTGCCGCGGTTGCCGCCGGAATGGCGCAGCACCAGCACGACGTCGGGTGCCGGGTCGGCGAGGTAGGACAGCGCGTCGAGCAGGAAGGCGTCGCTCATCTGCGCCAGCCCCGCCACCTCGATGATCTTCCAGTCCCCGAAGAGTGACGGGCTGGCCTGCATGGCCAGGTGGCCGGCCTCGTAGGATCCGGCGTCGAACCGGACCAGCTCGGCTTCGGGCTGGGCCGTCCGGACCTGCCGGCGGATGGACTCCGCCGCCCTCGACGCGAGGTAGTCCTCCGGGCCCGCGAGCAGGACGACTCCCGCCGGTTGCACGTCACGCCAGGAGGCTGTCTGCTGATGGGCGGCGCCGGTCCGGCCGGCCGGTGATCTCGTTGCCACGTGGCGAGGTTCCTTCCTTCGAAACACCTCCTACTGTTGCACGGCGTCGACGCGCCTCAAAGTCGCCGCCCTCCGGGTCCCGGACGCGTCAGCGGAGCGGTCGGACCTCGACGGTCGCGCCGACGACGTGCACCGTGAAGGAGCCCAACTCGTCCGTCCGGGCGACCGTGATCCCTGCCCGGCCGAGCGCGTCGAGGATGCCCGGATGCGGGTGGCCGTACTCGTTGTCCTTCCCCGCGGAGATGAGCGCCAGGCGCGGGCCGACCGCGTCGATCACCGCCGTGCCCCCGTTCCTCGCCCCGTGGTGCGCGATCTTGAGGATGTCGACGCCCCTGTCCGCCAGGCCGGGGTCGACGCCGAGCAGCGCCGCCGCGGCGTCCTCCTCGAGGTCGCCGGTCAACAGGATCCTGACGGGGCGGGCGGGCGACGGGACCTCGACGTCCAGGACCGCGCTCGCGTTGTTCTCCTCCGTCAGGTCCGCTGCCGCCGTGGGCCAGAGGACGCGGACCCGGAGCAGGGGGAGGTCGAGGCTGGTCGTGGTGTCGAGCCGCTTGGGTTCGACGCCGCCCGCCGCCGCGGCCTCGGTCAGTTCCGAAGGAAGGCCGGCTTCGCCGCTGGAGTAGTAGAGGGCCGACAGGGCCCGTCCGCGGAGGACGCCCTCGACGCCGCCGTAATGATCGTCGTGCAGGTGCGTGATGACGAGGGCATCGATGACCTCCACGTGCAGGGCGTCCAGGCAGCGGTCCATGGCGTCCGGGTCGGGCCCGGCGTCGACGACCAGTGCGTGGCCGGGCGTCGTCTCCAGGACCATGCCGTCGCCCTGGCCGACGTCGCACATCGCCAGATCCCATTCCCCGGCGGCGGGTCCCGCCCTCACCCGGACGATCGCGGCGGCGGCCACGCACAGGACCAGGACCGCGAGGACCACCGCCGTCGTACGCCGGCGGCGGGCCCCCGCGGGAGCAACGGCCGGCTTGAGCCCCAGGGACGGGGTGCGGTGCGGGATCGACCGGCCCAGAGGCGACCGGTGTCGGCGGGGACCGGTACTTCCCCGGGTGGCGCCCGGAGGTTCCCGCCGGGCGAGGATCAGCAGGACCGTCAGCGATACGGCCGCCGCGGCGACCGCTCCGGGTACCCCCGGGAGCCACGGCACCGCTGCCCCCGGGCCGTGGGACAGCACCTCCGCCACGCCGGCGACCCACCGCGTACCCCACTGGGCGGAGGCGATCAGCGGGGGTGCCAGGACCGGCACGACGACGAGCGCCAGGACGGCGAGCATGCCCAGCAGGGTGATCGCGGGGACGGCCGGGGAGGCGAGGACGTTCGCGGGCAATGAGTACAGCGGGAGCGAGGGCTGGATCAGCACGAGGACGGGTGTGCAGAACAGCTGTGCGGTCAACGGGATCGCCAGCAGTTGCGCGGCGAGTCGCGGCATCACCCGCTCGAGGGTCGCCGACACCCGTGGTCCGGCGAGGACGAGTCCCAGGGTCGCGGCGACCGACAGCACGAAGGCGTAGGACACGGAGAGCCAGGGATCCGCGGCGAGCAGGACGATCACGGACAGCATCAGGAGGGTCAACGACACCCTCCCGCGCCCGGACAGGACGGCCACGACACCGATCGAGCCCATCACGGCGGCGCGGAGGACACTCGGTTCGGGCCGGACCAGCATCACGAACCCCGCGAGGGCGACCACCGCTCCCACGGCCGCCACCGGACGCGGGGCGCGGACGAGACGCAGGGCCAGGAAGGCGAAGGCCACGACGTAGGAGCAGTTCGCCCCGCTCACGGCCGTCAGGTGCGTCAACCCGGTGGTCCTCATGGCGTCCCCCAGGACGGGGTCCAGACCGGTCCTGTCACCGAGCGCCATGCCCGGCAGCAGCCCTCCGTCGCGGTCGTCGTGCAGGGAGAGCTCCCGGAACTGCGTCCTCAGACGATCGGTATAGCCCAGCCACCCGCCCGCCTTGTCGATGGTCGGTGGACTGGCGGGCAGGAAGACCGCAACCGCCCTGCCGACACGATCGGAGGGCTTCGCGGTTCCCAGTACTCGCACCGTGTCTCCGGACCCCATCCCGCCCCACGGCTCCGGCGCGAGGACCGCGACCGGCGTCCTGGAGGCGAATCGTCTCCCCTGCAGGACGCCCCCGATCACGTCGGCATCCACCAGATAGCGATCCCCGCCGCCGAAGGCACCCTGCGGCAGGAGCGTCGGCTCGCCCGAGATCCGCAGGACCGCCGTGAACGGCACGCCGGCCTGCACCGCCCGGTCGACCGGCCCGGATTCGGCGCGGGCGAGGCTGCCGCCCGCAGCCAGCAGGACGAGCGCCAGAGCAGCGGCCGGGGGGAGGGCCTGCGCGGATACCACCGCCCACGTGGGAGCCCGCCCCCGAGGGACCAGGAGGAGCACACACCCGAGAACGAGGCCGGCCGCACCGGCGAGGAGGCCTCCTGCCGTCGCGCCGGGCGCTCCGCCGTGGATGGCGGTCGCGGCGGCGATCCACGCCGCTGCGGCGGAGGGCAGGAGCCTCAGATCGCCTCTCCAGCGCGGAAGGCGCCGCCCGTCCGACACCGCACCACCCGACTCGGCGCCGTCCGATGTGGCGCCGTCCGATGTGGCGCCGTCCGATGTGGCGCCGGGAGGCAGGTCTCGCCCCGACCCGCCGCCGAGGGCGGCACGGTGTCCGGTCGCCCGGCTCACCGGACGGCGACGAGGGGCAGGATCCCCTCGAGCAGCGCGGGACCGATGCCGGGGACGGCGTCGACGTCGGCAGCCTGGACGAAGGGGCCGTGCTCGTCCCGCCAATCGATGATCCGCTGGCCGAGGACGGGTCCCACCCCGGGGAGCGTCTCGATCTCGGCCAGTGTGGCGGTGTTGATGTCGATGGTCTCCGGCTGCGCACCGGCACCGCCCGCCGTCGGATCCGGTGGGTCCCCGGACCCGTCCCGCGAGGACGCGGGAGCCGGAGGCTCCCCTGCGACGGGGCGGGGCTCCTCGCCCTTCGCCAGCAGGTGGATGTGCTGGCCATCGGCCGGAATCCCGGCGAGGTTGATCCCTTCGAGGTCGGCCTCCGGGAGGGCGCCCCCCGCACGCTCGATGACCTCGACGAGGCGGGTGCCGGCGGGAACCGTGATGACCCCGGGGGACGCCACCGCCCCGGTGACATACACGATCACCGGCCCCTCCCCTGCATCGGCACCGGACGGCGACGAAGGCTCGACCCGACCGTCCGGCGGAGCGCTGCCGCCCGCTGGAGCGGACGCCCCCTCGGCAGGGCCGGGGCTGCCCCCAGGGCCGGGTCCGCTGTCCGCAGGACCGGCGCTCCCCTCACGCGAATCGGTGGGCCCGGCATCGAGCTGTACCGAGACGGCGGCAGCGGAGGGTTCGGAGCTGCGGACGAGGAAGAGGGCCGCTCCGACGGCCAGCGCGACGCCGAGGAACACGAGCGCGGCCGAGCGCGCGACACGCCACTGGACACCCCCGGGATGGCGGGGCACCCCCTCGTCGGCATCAGCGGGACCATGACCGTCGGTGCCGCCATCGGGCTCGCCGAGCGGAAGCGGGCGGGGCGACCGCGCCCCGGCGTCCCCCGCTGTCGGCCATCGGTGCTTTCCCATGCAGCCACCCTAGGAACGGGGAGGTACGTCCCCGAGGGCCGATGCCGCTATGTGGACATCTCGGCAGGTCCCCGCGTGTGTCAGTCGAGCCCGGGCTGCTCCGCACTGACCGTGACGGCCACGACGCCGAGACCGGCGTGGGCGGCGAGGACCGCGGGGCACGGTGCCAGGGAGACCCGGCCGGCCCCGAGGGACAGTTCGAGCCGCCCGACGAGGGCTTCACCCTCCTCCTCGTTGCCGAAGTGATGCACGGTAAGCAGGGCTCCCCCACCCCGTCGCGCGACGTCGGCCTCGGCCAGTTCCTGCAGCCGCTGGATCCCCCGGGCGGCTGTGCGCATCCGCTCCAGCGGCACCAGGCGACCACCCTGCACATGGAGGATCACCCGGACGGAGAGCAGCGTCCCGAGCCATCCGGCCGCGCCGGTGACCCGTCCACCGCGCCGCAGCTGCTCGAGGCTCGGGACGTAGAAGTAGAGCGCCGACCCGCGGGCAGCCATCGCCGCGGCGGCGGCCGAGGCCTGCAGGTCACCGCCGCGGCGTGCCGCCGCCAGGGCGGCGAGGGCCGCCCGGCCCTGCGCCATGGCGGCCGTCCGCGTGTCGATGACCTCGACGGGCAGCGCCGCCCGGGACGCCGCGAGACGCGCCGCGTCCGCCGTTCCGGACAGCAGCCCCGAGAGGTGCACGGACACGATGCCGTCGTAGCCTTCGTCGTCGAGCCGGCCGTACAACCGATCGAACTGGCCGGGCGACGGACGCGAGGTGCGCACGTCCTCGCCGGCCGCGAGGGCCATCATCAGCGGGGCCGTGACGTCGTCGTACTCGCCGGTGAGGATCTCGTCGCCCACGAGCACCGGCATGGGGACCACCTCGATCCCCTCGGCGGGCGCCCCGGGCAGGCGCCAGCCGGGCGGGAAGCCCGCGGCGGAATCGGTGACGACGGCTATGCGCACAGCGCGTCCCCCACCGATCCGCCGCCCGTTGACGCCCGGCTCATCGGGGTCCCATCAGGCCGGGACGATGTTGACCAGCTTGGGCGCGCGCACGATGACCGTCCGCACGTCGCGACCGTCCAGGACGCGCTGCACCTGCTCACTGGCCAGCGCGAGCGCACGCAGGGCGTCCTCGTCGATGTCCGGCGAGACCGTCAGGCGGTCGCGCACCTTGCCCTGCACCTGCACGACGGCGACCACGCTGTCCTGCGTCAGCAAACCGGGATCGACGACGGGCCAGCCCGCCGTCGCCACGGTCGCCTCGTGGCCGAGCCGCTCCCACAGATCCTCGGCCGTGTAGGGCGCGAACAGGCCGAGGATGACGGCGACGGCCTCCGTCGCCTCGCGGACGGCCGGATCCCCGCCACCCACCCCGGAGTCGATGGCCTTCCTCGTCGCGTTGACCAGTTCCATCAGCTTCGCGATGACGACGTTGAACTTGTTGGCCTCCATGAGCTCGGAGGCGTCCGCGACCGTCCGGTGGGTCACGGACCGCAGTGCCCGGTCACCCGCCGCCGGGTCGGCGCCGACGGCGCTCGTCACGTCGCCGCCCAGCCGCCAGGCGCGGGCCAGGAACTTCGCGGAGCCCGACGGCGACACGTCCGCCCAGTCGACGTCGTCCTCCGGCGGGGAGGCGAACACCATGGTCAGGCGGACGGCGTCGACGCCGAAGCGGTCGAGCTGCTCGCCGAGGTCCACCCCGTTGCCGAGGGACTTGCTCATGGCCTTCCCGCCGTTGAGCACCTGGCCCTGGTTGAGCAGGGCGCTGAAGGGTTCGGTGAAGGAGACCATGCCGAGGTCGAACAGGACCTTCGTGAAGAACCGGCTGTAGAGCAGGTGGAGGATGGCGTGCTCGACGCCGCCCACGTACTGGCCCACCGGCAGCCAGCGGTTGACGGCCTCGGTGTCGAAGGGTGCGGTGTCCAGGTGCGGATCGATGAAGCGCAGGTAGTACCAGGACGAGTCCACGAACGTGTCCATGGTGTCGGTGTCCCGCCGCGCGGCACCCCCGCAGGACGGGCAGGCCACGTCGACCCACTCCTCGACGGCGGCCAGCGGCGAGGTCCCCTTCGGGGCGAGGGAATCCCCGCGGAGTCCCTCGGGGAGGGTGACGGGCAGCTGGTCGTCGGGGACCGGGACCTCCCCGCAGGACGGGCAGTGGATGATCGGGATCGGCGTCCCCCAGAAGCGCTGCCGCGACAGCAGCCAGTCGCGCAGCCGGTAGTTGATGGTGTGCTCGCCGGTGCCCTGTGCCTCGATCAGCTCGACGGCGCGGCGGATGGCGGTCGCCTTGTCCAGGCCGGTCAGCTCCCCCGAATTGACGAGGGTTCCTTCGCCCGTCGTCGCGATCCCGGTGGCGGCGGCATCCTCCGCGCCGGTGTCGACGACGGTGCGGACCGGCAGGTCGAAGGCCCGCGCGAAGTCGAGGTCACGCTGATCGTGGGCGGGGACGGCCATGATCGCGCCGGTGCCGTAGTCGGCCAGCACGTAGTCCGCGGCCCACACGGGCAGCTTCTCGCCGTTGAGGGGGTTGACGGCGTAGCGGCCGGTGAAGACGCCGGTCTTCTCCCGCTCGGTGGCCTGCCGTTCGATCTCCGACAGCCCCTTGACCTGCTCGCGGTACGCGTCCAGGGCGGCCCGGTGCTCCGGGGTGACCAGGTCGAGCGCCAGGGGGGCATCCGCGGCGACGACGAAGAAGGTCGCCCCGTACAGGGTGTCGGGACGCGTCGTGAAGACGGTGACATCGGTGTCCGGCAGGTCGCCGTCGGCCCCGATCCGGAAGCGGACGTGGGCCCCCTCGGACCGGCCGATCCAGTTGCGCTGCATGGCGAGCACACGCTCCGGCCAGTGGCCCTTCAGCTGCTCCATGTCGTCGAGCAGGCGGTCCGCGTAGTCCGTGATCCTGAAGTACCACTGGTTCAGGCTCTTCTTGGTGACCATGGTCCCGCACCGGTCGCACGCACCGTTGATGACCTGCTCGTTCGCCAGCACCGTCTGGTCCTTCGGGCACCAGTTCACCGGCGAGTCCCGGCGGTACGCCAGTCCCTTCTGGAAGAACCGCACGAACAGCCACTGCGTCCACCGGTAGTACTCCGGGTCCGAGGTGTGCAGCCGGCGGTCCCAGTCCGCGCTGATCGCATAGCGTCGGAACGAGTTCGCCTGGGTCTCGATGTTCGCGTACGTCCACTCGGCCGGATGCGCGTTGCGCTTGATCGCCGCGTTCTCGGCCGGGAGCCCGAACGAGTCCCAGCCGATCGGGTGCAGGACGTCGAACCCCTTCTGCCGGTAGAAGCGCGCGGCGACGTCGCCCATGGCGAACGCCTCGGCGTGGCCCATGTGCAGGTCGCCCGACGGGTAGGGGAACATGTCCAGCACGTAGCGCCGCTCGCGCGAGCCGTCGTCGACCGGGGCGAACGCCCTGAGCCTGTCCCAGACCGCCGGCCACTTCGCCTCGATGGCCGGGAAATCGTAGGTGTTGTCGTCCGGCTGAGCGACCTCGGGGTTGCTGCTCACTGTATGTTGGCCTGTCCTGTCGGTGGAACGTGGTTCTGCGGTGATGCGTCACTGCCTGGCTCGTGCTGCGACCCGGCGGCGCGACGACGGGGGCGGTCCTGCGCCGGACACACAAAAGCCCCTCGCAGACGGGAGGGGCTGGCCGCACGGCGGAGACCGTACGGCTACGTAAGGAGCATGATGCGCAGCATGCCTTCACTTTAGCAGTGCGCGCCGAACGGCGCCCGGCCGGGGCGCCGCGCGGGAAGGGCACCCCCGCCCGTCGGACCGACGGACCGGGGATGCCCTCGATGCACCCGTGCTAGCGCACGTCCTCGTCGATCCAGTCGAAGGTCTTCGTGACGGCCTTCTTCCACATGCGGAGCTGACGGTCACGCTCGGCGTCGTCCATCGCCGGGTCCCAGCGCTTGTCCTCGGCCCAGTTGGTGGCGAGCTCGTCGGTGTCCTTCCAGAAGCCGACGGCGAGGCCCGCGGCGTAGGCGGCGCCGAGGGCCGTGGTCTCCGTGACCTTCGGACGGATGACAGGGATGCCGAGGATATCGGCCTGGAACTGCATCAGGGCGTCGTTGGCGACCATGCCGCCGTCGACCCTGAGGTCCTCCATGTTCACCCCGGAGTCGGCGTTGGCCGCGTCCAGCACCTCGCGGGTCTGGAAGGCCGTCGCCTCCAGTGCGGCACGGGCGATGTGGCCCTTGTTCACGAAGCGGGTCAGGCCGACGATCGCGCCGCGGGCGTCGGAACGCCAGTACGGTGCGAAGAGGCCGGAGAACGCAGGGACGATGTAGACGCCCCCGTTGTCCTCAACCGTCGTCGCGAGCTGCTCCACCTCGGGGGCGCTCCTGATGATGCCGAGATTGTCGCGGAGCCACTGGATCAGCGAACCGGTGACGGCGATCGACCCTTCGAGCGCGTAGACCGGCTTCGCGTCCCCGAGCTTGTAGCAGACGGTCGTGAGCAGGCCGTTCTTCGAGTGGACGATCTCCTCGCCGGTGTTGACGATCATGAAGTTGCCGGTGCCGTAGGTGTTCTTCGCGCCGCCCTTCTCGAACGCCGCCTGGCCGAACGTCGCTGCCTGCTGGTCACCGAGGATGCCGGCGACGGGCACCTCGCGGAGGAGCTGCGAGGTGTGGACGGTGCCGTAGACCTCCGAGGAGGACTTGATCGCGGGCATCATCGAGAGCGGGACGCCGAAGTCGGCGAGGATCGACTCGTCCCAGGACAGGGTCTCGAGGTCCATGAACAGGGTGCGGGAGGCGTTGGTGACGTCGGTGATGTGCACGCCCCCGTCGGTGCCGCCCGTGAGGTTCCAGGTGACCCAGGAGTCCGTGTTGCCGAACAGGAGGTCGCCGGCTTCGGCCTTCGCGCGGGCACCGTCGACGTTGTCGAGGATCCACTTGATCTTGGTGCCGGAGAAGTAGGTGGCCAGCGGGAGTCCGACCTTCGCCTTGTAACGCTCGACGCCGCCGTCCTTGGCGAGGTCGTCGACGATGTTCTGGGTCCGCGTGTCCTGCCAGACGATGGCGTTGTACACGGCCTTGCCGGTGGTCCTGTCCCAGACGACGGCGGTCTCACGCTGGTTGGTGATGCCGACCGCGGCGATGTCGTGGCGGGTGAGGTTGGCCTTGGACAGCGCGTTGCCGATGACCTCGCGGGTGTTGTTCCAGATCTCGGCGGGATCGTGCTCCACCCAGCCGGCCTTCGGGAAGATCTGCTCGTGCTCCTTCTGGCCGGAGGACACGATGTCCCCCTTGTGGTCGAACACGATGGCACGGCTCGAGGTGGTGCCCTGGTCGATGGCGATGACGTACTGCTGCGACATGTCTTACTCCTTCATTGGATGACGACGTGGAGAAGCGGGCGGCCGTAGGGCCGCCCGAGGCAATGCTCTCTAGGCTGCGGGCGGGAAAGAGACGTACTGGATGACGATGCCGGCGAGGACGCCGCCGATGATCGGTCCGACGACCGGGACCCACGCGTAGCCCCAGTCGCTGCTGCCCTTGCCCTTGATGGGGAGCAGGGCGTGGGCGATACGGGGGCCGAGGTCGCGGTTCGGGTTGATGGCGTAGCCGGTGGGACCACCGAGCGAGGCACCGATGCCGACGACGAGGAGTGCGACGGCGAGCGGGCCGAGGCCGGACGGGGTGTTGCCGAAGGACAGGATCACGAACACGAGGACGAACGTGCCGATGATCTCGGTGACGAGGTTCCAGCCGTAGTTCCGGATGGCGGGACCGGTCGAGAACACGCCGAGCTTGTTCGCGGGCTCCGGCTCCTCGTCGAAGTGCTGCTTGTAGGCGAGCCAGCAGAAGACGGCGCCGAGGATCGAGCCGAGCATCTGTGCGGCGAGGTAGCCCATGGCGTTGACGAAGTCCTTGTCCACGCCGGGGGCGAATTCAGCGACGTCGGGGTTCACCCAGAGGCCCATGGTGACGGCGAAGTTCAGGTGGGCGCCGGACAGCGCGGCGACGTAGACGCCGGCGAAGACGGCGAGCCCCCACCCGAAGTTGACCATGAGAAAACCGCCGTTATTGCCCTTGGTCTTGGCGAGCGCGACATTCGCGACCACACCGGTGCCGAGCAACAGCAGCATGAATGTGCCGAATGTTTCGGCGACGAATACGTCCAGAGACATCTTTGACTCCTTTGTCTATTCACTTATCGACGGGTGCCGCCGCCTCGACGGCACCCGTTCGCTTCCCCCCGGCAACCACTGCCGTTGGCACTGCACCGCTGCTGGAAGCAGCGGCTCGACCCCGATGCGGCGGGTGCCGCTACGGCGTCAGGTTCTTGAGGTGCACCCGGTGCGCGTCCGCGAGGACCTTCTCGGCGAGCTTGATCTCGGCTGCTGATCGCGCTGCATCCCACCCGAGCAGGGGCGCCAGGGTGTCGGCGAGTTCTGCGAGCAGATCAGCGGTGACCAGTCCCCTGAAGGCGAGCGAGGTCCGGCGGATCAGGACGTCGATCAGGTGTCCGACCTGCTCGTTCTCCACCATGTAGGCGAGTTCGCGCGTGCTGAGCTCCTTCGTGGAGTGGAACATCCTGTCGGGGCCGTCCGCCAGGTACTCGATGACGTCCGTCGCACGGGTCCCGTAACGGGTCAGCAGCACCTCGACCCGTGCTTCGTCGACTCCGGGGCGCACGGCCTTCCTGACCCAGGCACGCTCCGCGGCCTCGTCGGTCGGGAAGTCCAGGCCCCCGCCGATGGCGACGCCCGCGGTCGAGGTCTTGCGGGGGGCGCCGAGCGCGGCCAGCGTCTCGTCGGCGAGGTGCTCGGACAGTGCACGGAAGGTGGTCCATTTGCCGCCGACGAGGCTGAGGGTGGTGACCTTCCGCGTGCCGAGCGTCTCCTCGCGCTTCTCGATGCGGTAGTCGCGGGAGACGAAGCCTGGCTGCGTCTCGTCGTGCCGCGGCAACGGACGGACGCCCGAGAAGCTGTAGACGATGTGCTCGTTGGAGACCTTGATGTCCGGGAAGACGTGTCCGATCAGCTCGAAGAAGTAGTCGATCTCCTCGTCGGTGCATACCGCCTGCTCGTCGACGTCGACGTCGATGTCCGTCGTGCCGACCAGGACGCGGTCGCCCATGGGGTAGATCAGGACGATCCGGCCGTCGATGTGCTCGAAGAAGATCTCGGTGCCGTTGCACGCTTTCAGCAGCTCGGGGTGGTCGAGCACGATGTGCGAGCCCTTGGTGCCGCCCATGAAGCGGGTCTCCGTACCGAGCGCGGCGTTGGTCCCGTCCGTCCACGCTCCGGTGGCGTTGACGACCACGTCGGCCTGGAAGGAGAACGTCTCGCCCGTGAGTTCGTCACGCAGCAGCACGCCGTCGTCGGTCGTCCCGATGGCGCTGACGTAGTTCGCGGCCCGGGCGGACGGATTGGCGATCTTCCCGTCACGCAGGACGTCGAGGGTCAGGCGCTCGGGGTTGTGCACCGAGGCGTCGAAGTAGGTCGCCGCGTACTTGATGTCCTTGCGGACGTCGGGCATGGCGGCGAGGGCCTTCTTGCGGCCGACGAACGAGTGGCGGGGCACATTGCCGCCGTCACGCGAGAAGAAGTCGTACATGGTCAGGCCGGCCTTGATGAGCACGGCGCCCCGCTCGACCTGCTTGCCCTGGCGGTGCGTCAGGAAACGCATCGGGGCGGAGAGGATCCCGGAGAACGTGGTGTAGATGGGGATCGTGGTCTTGAGGGGCTTCACGTAGTGGGGGGCGATCCGCAGGAGGGCGTTGCGCTCGACGACGGATTCCCGGACGAGTCGGAACTCGCCGTTCTCGAGGTAGCGGATGCCTCCGTGGATCATGTGCGAGGACGCACCCGAGGCACCCTGGCAGTAGTCGCCACGCTCGACGAGCGCGACATCGATCCCCTGGAGTGCGAGGTCGCGGAACGTGCCGACCCCGTTGATGCCGCCGCCGATGATTAGGACCGTGGCCCGGGGGTTGTCCCGGAGCTCCTGCACCACCTTGCGGGTCGATGTCGTTGTGCCTTCACCGTTGATCCGGTCGGCTGGAATGCTCAAGGTACTACTCCGTAACGTCAATGTCGGGATTGGTTACTGCACCCCTCATTCTTCGAGGACTGGGAATAGCAGTCAACCGCATTGCACAAACGTGCAGTGCGGTCCACACTGACGGGATGACGTCGACGAGGGGCAGCACGGAAGCAGACGATCCGGCACGGGAGCGGTCGCCGGGATCCCGGTCGAGGGACGCCCTGCGGGCCGCCCAGATGTACTACCTGCAGGACCTGACCATGAACGCGATCGCCCGGGAACTGCGCACCTCCCGGTCCACCGTCTCGCGGCTGCTCTCGATGGCACGGGAGACCGGCCTGGTGCAGATCCAGGTCAACAACCCGTCCGACCGGGCCCCCGCGCTGGAGCAGCAGATCCGCCGCCGCTTCTCCGTGGAGGCCCATGTGGTCCCGGTGGCGGATTCGGTCAACGACTCCGAGGTGCTCGACCGCGTCGCGATCCAGGCCGCCAGGACCATCGGCCCCCTCGTCGACTCCAACGCGATCATCGGCGTCGCCTGGGGCTCGACCCTCAGCGCGGTCAGCCACCACCTCACGCGCAAGCAGACCCACGACAGCACGATCGTCCAGCTCAACGGGGCGGGCAACACGCAGACCACGGGCATCACGTACGCGAGCGAGATCCTGCGCCGCTTCGGGCAGGCCTACGGGGCGCGCGTCGAGCAGTTCCCCGTGCCCGCGTTCTTCGACCACGCGGCGACGAAGACGGCCATGTGGGACGAGCGCAGTGTCCGGCGGATCCTCGACCTGCAGCGCCGCATGACCATGGCGATCTTCGGTGTCGGCTCCATCGGCGCGGGGGTCCCCAGCCACGTGTACAGCGGCGGGTACCTCGACCGCGAGGATCTCGACACCCTGGAGAAGGACGAGGTGGTCGGCGACGTGGCCACCATGTTCTTCCGCGCCGACGGCAGCCACCGCGACATCCTCCTGAACGGGCGCAGCACGGGACCGGATCTGGACGCCCTGAGCCGGGTCCGGCGGCGCATCTGCGTGGTCTCGGGCGAGTCGAAGATCGACGGCCTGCGAGGCGCCCTCGCCGCGGGCCTCGCGTCGGATCTCATCCTCGACGAAGGCTCGGCCCGCCGCCTCCTGCACGCCTAGCCCCCCGCGCGGCCGGATCCGGGCCCCGGGCCCCGGCGGTCTCGGTAGAGTTCACCCATGGACTCCTCCGTTCCCCGCGCGCCGCTCGCCGACGGCCACTCGATCGACGTGATCGGGTACGGCGTCTACAAGGTGCCGCCCGAGGACACCGGGGACCTCTGCTCGACGGCGCTCGCGGCGGGGTACCGCCTCCTCGACACGGCGGCCCTGTACGGCAACGAGTCCGGCGTCGGCGCCGCCGCGCAGGCCTACTCCGGCGAGCGCGAGGACCTCTTCATCACCTCCAAGGTGTGGAACGAGGACCACGGGTACGATGCCACCCTGCGCGCCTTCGACGCGAGCCTGCGGCTGCTGGGCCTCGAGTACCTCGACCTGTACCTCATCCACTGGCCCTGCCCGTCCAGGGACCTGTACGTCGAGTCCTGGCGGGCCCTCGAGCGGCTCCGGGCCGACGGGCGCGTTCGGTCCGTCGGCGTCTCCAACTTCCAGCAAGACCACCTCGAGCGCCTGCTCGCCGAGACCGGGGTGGTCCCGGTCCTCAACCAGATCGAGCTGCACCCGTACCTTCAGCAGCGTGCACTCCGCTCCTTCCACGATCAGCACGGGATCGCGACGCAGGCCTGGAGCCCGCTCGGGCGCGGCAACGTCCTCGGCGACCCCGTCATCGGACGGATCGCGGCGGAACTCGGACGGACGCCCGCGCAGGTGATCCTGCGGTGGCACCTGCAGCACGGCATCCTGACCATCCCGAAGGCCAGTTCACGCGAGCGGATCAGCTCCAACCTGGACATCTTCGGGTTCGGGCTCGACGACGGCCAGGTCGCGGCACTCGACGCGCTCGAGCGCGACCAGCGCTTCGGGTCGCACCCCGACAGGGTGAACTGATGCGGCGGGCGGTCGTCCGCACCCTGGCATGGGAGGGAACCCTCCAGCGGATCTGGGACTTCCCGGCGATCGAGGAGCCCGGCGTCCTGCCGGGACCGCCGCTGGTCATGGTGCACGGATTCCGCGGCGACCACCACGGACTGCTGCGCCTCGTGGAGGAACTGCCCGGCCACCGCGTCCTCCTGCCGGACCTGCCCGGCTTCGGCCAGGGCCAGGAACTGCCCGGCACGCACGACGTCGGCACCTACGCGCGGTTCATCACCGACTGCACACGGCTCCTCGTCCCGGGACCCCGCGTGCTACTCGGGCACTCGTTCGGCTCGATCGTCGCGGCGGAGGCCGTGGCGCTCGCCCCGGACCTCGCAGCGGCCCTGGTGCTGGTCAACCCCATCAGCGCTCCCGCCCTCGAGGGCCCGAGCCGCATCGCCTCCCGTGTCGCGGAGGCCTACTACGTGGCAGCGGACCGGCTGCCCGAGGCCGCGGGCCGGGCCCTGCTCTCGAATCCCGTGATCGTCCGCGGCATGAGCGTCTTCATGGCCAAGACGAAGGACCGGGCGCTCCGCCGCTGGATCCACGGCCAGCACCGCGCGTACTTCAGCTCCTTCGCCAGCCGGCGGGTGGTGCTCGAGGCCTTCCGCGCCTCCATCTCCGGGACCGTCCGGGACCGCGCGAGCGCCCTGGAGCTTCCGGTCCTGCTCGTCGCGGCGGCGGAGGACGACATCGGGTCGGTGGAGAGCCAGCGGGACCTCGCAGCGCTGATGCCGGCGGCGACCCTGGAGATCCTCCCCGCCGTCGGCCACCTCGTCCACTACGAGAAGCCGCGCGAGGCGGCGCTCCTGATCGGGAGATTCCTGGAGGCCGTGCCCGCATGAGGATCCTGTTCGACGCGCGCTTCACCCGCACCGACCACCACGACGGCATCAGCCGGTACGGGGCGAGCCTGATCGCCGCGCTCGCCGCGACCGACGACGTCGTGATGCTCATCAGCGACCGCCGCCAGCTCGCCCTCCTCCCGGAGGTCCCGCACGTCCTGATCAACAGCCCGCTCTCCCCCGCCGAGCTGTTCGTCGCCGCACGCCTCAACCGGCTGGAGCCCGACGTCGTCGTCTGCCCGATGCAGACCATGGGATCCTGGGGCCGCAGGTATCCCCTGGTGCTCACGCTGCACGACCTGATCTACTACCAGAACCCGACGCCGCCGTCCTTCCTGCCGCTGCCCGTCCGCGCCCTGTGGCGGCTCTACCACCTGGCGTACTGGCCCCAGCGGCTCCTGCTGGACCGTGCGGACGTCGTCGCCACGATCTCCGCGACGACGGCGGAGCTGATGCACCGCCACCGGCTGACCCGCCGGCCCGTCCTGCTCGTGGGCAACGCACCCCAGCCGACGCTGCGGCGTCGCGACCCCGAGGCACCGCGGTCGGCGTCGCTGCTCTACATGGGATCCTTCATGCCCTACAAGAACGTCGAGACGATCGTCCGCGCCATGCATACCCTCCCCGGGCACACGCTGCACCTGCTGAGCAGGATCTCGCCCGCACGCCGGGCGGAGCTCGAGGCACTCGTGCCCGCGGCGGGGCGCGTGGTCTTCCACGACGGCGTGACCGACGCCGAGTACGAGGATCTGCTCGCCGATTCCACGGCGCTCGTGACCCTCTCCAGGGCCGAGGGCTACGGCCTGCCGCTCATCGAGGCGATGGCGGCCGGTACGCCCGTGATCGCCAGTGACCTCCCGATCTTCCGCGAGGTCGGCGGGACGGCAGCACTCTTCGTCGACCCCGACGATCCCGGGGCGCTCGCGGACGCCGTCCTGTCCCTCGACGAGCCCGGCCGCTGGGCCGAGGCCTCCCGGGCGGGGCTCGAGCGGGCGGCGACGTACTCGTGGGCGGAATCCGCCGACCAGCTCCGGGACGCCTGCCGCCGCGCCGTCGAGGAGTTCACGCGACGACGGGCCCGGCCGATCCGCCTGCCGTCCCGCACGTCAGCGGGCACGGCGCCCGAAAGGATCGGTCCATGACGGACCTGCAGTGCCCCGCCACGGCGATCCTGCTCGGCCTGGGCGCCGAGCCGCCACCCTGGCTGGGCCGCCGCAGGATCGCCGATCGCTTCGAGCTCGCGGATCCCTGCGACGTAGCGGGCGTCGTCGAGGAGACCGCCGACCGGTTCCGGGGCGAGACGTTCCTCATCACGGCACCGGCCGAGGCCATCGCGCTCGCCCTCCGCCGCCGCGGACTGCAGGGCCGACCGCCGCTCGTGGTCGACGTCGATTCGGAGGGCTGGCGGCTCGCGCCCTGACCGGCGGGAACCATGCACTACGTCCGCGCCGACGTCCAGCCGCGGGCATGGAGGCCCTCGATGCCGTCCAGCAGCAGGTCGAGGGCGAACTCGAACTCGTACTGGTCATCGCACCCGCGCCCGACCACGCCGTCGTCGTGCGCCGAGGCCATCGCGATCCGGAGGACGTTCGGGAACCGGCGCGCCAGCTCCGCGAGCTGGGCCGCATCGGGCTGTGCCGAGCCGGACGCGGTACCGACCCGCGCGTCCTCCGCGACCGACGGGCCGGCCGCAGGTCCGGGTGCGTCGAAGAGTTCCTGGGTGAAGCCCCACATCCGGCTGCCCAGCGCATGCATGACATGGTGCGTGAGATCGACCGAGAACCCGCGGTCGAGGAACATGCCGATGAACGAGTCGGTGTAGGCGAGCACGGCGGGGGTCCTGGTGGTCCGGGTCTCGAGGACCTGGCGTGCCCAGCGGTGGCGCTGCAGCACGGTCCGGGCCGAGAGGACCCTGCTGCGGACGGTGGTCTTCCACCCCTGCCCCTCGAGCGGCGGATCGATCTCGGCCACGATCATGTCCACCATGCCGTCGAGCAGGTCCTCCTTGCTGGAGACGTGCTTGTAGAGCGCCATCGGGACCACCCCCAGGTCCTCGGCGAGGGTCCGCATGCTCAGCCCGCCCACGCCCTGCTCGTCCGCGAGGGCGACGGCGGCGCCGAGGACCGCGTTCCTGCTCAACCGCGTGCGCGACGTCCCGCGTCCTGCCATCATCGACCATCCCCCGTTCCCGACCGCTCAGCCCTTGACGGGTGTACAACGTACACCTAGGGTGATGCCCATGAAGTGTACGCCGTACACTCTACGCCGGGTCGGCAGTCCACCGCTACCGCCCGGGCATTCCCGGAGGGCAGCAGAGAAGGGCAGGACGGCCATGACGAGAACCCGGCAAGCCGACGAGACCGCGACCGGGCTACGGAGCACACCCTCGCGCCGACGGGCGTGGCTGGTGCCCGCTGGGCTGATCCTGCTGGGCCTCATCCCCGTGCTCGCCGGCGCCGCCCGCCTCACCGAGCTGACCGGCGGGGCCGAGATCACCGAGCGGAACGCGCGCCTCGTCGAGTTCCCCGTGCCCGTCGTGCTGCACATCCTGGGCGCCACGCTGTACACCCTGCTCGGGGCGTTCCAGTTCCTGCCGTCCCTGCGGCGGGGCAGGCGGACCTGGCACCGGAGCGCCGGCCGGATCCTCTTCCCGGCAGGACTGGTGGCGGCGCTCACCGGCCTGTGGCTGGCCTGCTTCTCCGCGCTCCCGCCCAGTGACGGCCAGCTCCTCCTCGCCTTCCGGCTCCTCTTCGGCACCGGGATGGTCCTCAGCCTCCTCCTGGGCGTCCGCGCCGTGGTCCGCGGGAACATCAGGGCCCACGGCGCGTGGATGACCCGCGCCTACGCGATCGGCCTGGGCGCGGGCACCCAGGCCCTGATCCTCATCGTCCCGGAGGTCCTCGACAGTCCGCCCGGAGTGACGCCGAGGGCCCTGCTCATGGGTGCCGGATGGACGGTCAACGTGATCGTGGCGGAGGTCGTCATCCGCCGGCGGGACCGGCAGGCTTCCCCGCTGCGGTCATCGGAGGCGGGACGCTGACCTTCCCGCCGGGCAGGAGCGGAGCTACCGTTGATGCGGAGGTCCGCATGGAGGAATTCGACCAGCTGCTTGCCGATGGACGGGCGGCGTACGGGCGCGGGGACTGGCAGGCCGCCTATCAGCAGCTGGAGCAGGCACGGCTCCGATCGGAGCTTTCCTCCGAGGACCTCGGCCTGCTCGGCGGGGCGGCGTGGTGGACCGGGCGGGTCAAGCAATCCCTGGAGATCGCCGAGCACGTCCACCACCGGCTGCTCGACGGCGGGGACGCGCTCGGCGCCGCCCGGAAGGCCCTGGACGTCGGGCTGGTCTGGTTCATCCGCGGCGACCTGGTCATCGCGTCCGGCTGGACGAACCGTGCCCGCCGGATCCTGCAGGACCTCCCGGAGGGAGTGGAGCACGGCTACCTGCTCTATCTCGACGCCGCCCTCACGCTCGACGTCCGCGACCTCGGCCCGGCCAGGGAGGCCGCAGCGCGCCTGGAGGACCTGGGACGGCGCCTGCGCGCTCCGGCGCTCACGTCCTTCTCCCTCGTGCTCGCCGGGCTGGCGGACCTGCGCAGCGGCAGGACCGCCGCCGGGTTCGCGCAACTGGACGAGGCGATGCTGCCGGTACTCGCCGGCCGGCTCCCGCCGGAGTGGGCCGGGGAGATCTACTGCATCGTCATCCACGCCTGCTACGACGTCAACGACCCGCACCGGATGCGGGCGTGGACCCGCGCCACCGAGCAGTGGTGCGAGCAGTTCTCCGGCGACGTGGTCTACTCCGGCATCTGCCGTATCCACCGCCTGCAACTCTCCAGCATCGAGGGGGACTGGGACGCCGCGGAGGACGCGATCGAGAGAAGCGGGGCCGAGCTGGTGGGCCGCAACAACTGGGTGGCGGGCGAGGCGTTCTACCAGCTCGGCGAGCTCCGCCGGCTGCGAGGGGACGTCGCCGGTGCCCGGACCGCCTACGGGCGGGCGCGGAGCCTGGGAACCGACCCCCAGCCCGGTGAGTCCCTGCTCCAGCACGCAGCAGGAGACAGGGACGCCGCGTGGTCCGGCGTGAGCGCGTCCCTGGCCGGACGCGACCGGCTCGCCTGCGCACGACTGCTGCAGGCCGCCGTCGACATCGCCCTCACGATGGGGCTCCGGGATGAGGCGGATCGGCTCTGCACCCAGCTGGAGGAGACCGCCATGGTGTTCGACACCCCAGGGCTCCGGGCCTGGGCAGGTCATGCGCGGGCCGCAGTCCTCGTCGCCCAGGCGCGGTACGCCGAGGCGATGCCCGTCCTGCAGGCCGCAGCCCGCGAGTACCGCGGGATGCAGGCCCGTTACGAGATCGCCAAAGTCCACGAGCTCCTGGCCCGGGCGCACCGCGGCACGGGTCGGGCCGGCGCCGCAGCCGCGGCCGCGGATTCCGCGACGGCCCTGGCGATCTACCGCCAGCTCGGTGCGCTGCCGGACGTCCTCCGGCTCGACGGCGGACGGCTGCCCGGCGGGTTGACCCAGCGGGAGGCGGAAGTCCTCGCGCTGGTCGCCGCCGGGGCCAGCAACAAGTCAGCGGCCGACGCCCTGTTCATCAGCCAGAAGACGGTCGGCCGGCACCTCGCCAACATCTTCGCCAAGATCGGCACGTCCTCGCGGACGGCCGCCGCGGCCTGGGCCCACGACCACGGGGTCCTCCCCCGTCCGTGACGGCCGACGCGGCGGCACCCCGGTGGGCCGCCTGCATCGTTCGCCCCATCGCGGCGCCGCTCAGAACGCATCGTTCACCCGATGCCGGGCCGGGCCCGGATTCCTAGAGTCGTATCAACCGGGCCGACAGGAGCCCGTCGCACACAGGGAGAAGATCATGACCATCAACCAGGGCACAGTGCTCGATGATTCGTCCGTCGCGACGTTCGACACCTCGGGAGCCGATGCAGCCGGGGTCGCCGGCGAGGAGTTCGACGCCGAGGCCGCAGCCGCCCTTGCCGCACGCTTCGTGGGCATCCTCAATGACGCGGCGATCGCCGTGCTGACGAGCATCGGACACCAGACCGGGCTCTTCGAGACACTGGCGCACCTGCCGTCGGCCACGAGCGAGCAGATCGCCGACGCCGGGAACCTCGACGAACGGTATGTCCGCGAATGGCTCGGCGGCATGACGGCGGCCCGGGTGGTCCGGTACGACCCGGAGACCGGGACCTACCGGCTCCCGCGCGAGCACGCGGCCGTGCTGACGAGCGCCGCGGGTCCCAACAACCTGGCCATCCTGATGCAGCACACGTCCATGATGGGCGAGATGGAGCAGAAGGTCATCGAGCGCTTCCGGCGCGGCGGTGGACTCTCCTACGAGGACTACCCCCACTTCCACCGGAACATGGCGGAGACCAGCGCTGCGGTGCACGACCTCGCCCTGGTGGATGGCATCCTCCCTCTGGTGCCGGAGTTGCCGGCACGGCTCAGGGACGGGATCGATGTCGCCGATATCGGCTGCGGCAGCGGGCATGCGGTCAACCTGATGGCGCAGGCCTACCCGTCCAGCCGGTTCACCGGCTACGACTTCTCCGAAGCGGCCATCCGGACCGCCCGTGCAGAGGCCGACCGGATGGGGGTGGCGAACGCGAGGTTCGAACTGTTCGACGTCGCCCGGCTGGACGTCGAGGACGGCTTCGACGCCGTCACCGCCTTCGACGCCATCCACGACCAGGCGCACCCGGCGAGGGTGCTCCGCAACATCCAGCGGGCCCTGCGACCCGGCGGCACGTTCCTGATGGTGGACATCAAGGCGTCCAGCAACGTCCAGGACAACATCGACCTCCCCTGGGGCAGCTACCTCTACGCGATCTCCACGGTCCACTGCATGAGCGTCTCGCTCGGACTCGGCGGCGACGGGCTCGGCACCGTGTGGGGTGAGCAGCGCGCACTGGCGATGCTGGCCGAGGCCGGCTTCCGGGACATCGAGTCGAAGGGCGTCGAGTCGGATCCGTTCAACGCGTACTTCACCGCCCGGAAGTAGCCCAGGTCGGATGATGCCGGTGGTCCGGGACATCCCGGACCACCGGCATCGCGCGGTGAGCCCTCCGCGGCCCGGCCGGCGAGGGGTCAGAGCACGTCGAGTGCGTCGAGCCTGATGTGGACCGGGTCTCCCGTCCGCCTGGCGGACAGTGCCGCCCGGCGGGCCCGGAGCAGCTTCGTGATGCCGGCGGCTGCCCGGTAGGAGAAGAAGAGCAGCATCCGATGGCTGCCCTGTCCCGCCAGCGCCTCCGCAGGGGCCGGGACTCCCCGGTCGGCGCCGCGCTTCGGGCCTGCAAGGGCCCGGGCAGCCGCCACGGCGTCCCGGCGGACATCCGGCGGGACCGGCGCGGGGCCGACGACGCGCACGGCACCTTCGGTGTCCAGCCCGTCGAGGAAGTGGGTGAGGGCTTCCCTGGTCCCCGTGAGCACCGCGTACCGGACGCCCGGTGGTAGTCCGAGTTCGTGCCGCTCGGCCAGTTCGCGGGACGCGGCGCCCGCAGGGTCCCAGCGGACGAGGTGGCCGACGGCGACGTCGTCGTCGCCCGTGATCACCACGGTCCCGCCCGCGGTGGAGGGGCGCGCGAGGATCGCCGCGGAGAACCAGCGGCGCAGTGCGTCCTCGCCGGCGCGCATCGACTCGCGGCTGAGCAGGGCGTTGCCGTCGAGGAGGATGACGGCCGCGTACCCTCCCGCGGCCACGGGTTCCGCCCCGGGGGTGGCGACGACCACGGCGGGCACGTCCCGGACGTCGTCGACGATGTGCTCGCCTGCCGAGGAGATGACCGGGACGCCGGGGAACGCGCGTCCCAGTTCCTCGGCCGTCCGCGTGGCGCCTGCGACGGTGGCGCGCATCCGGCCGCCGCCGCACTCCGGGCAGGTCCAGTGGTTGTCCGGGCGCCCGCACCATCGGCAGGCCGGCGGCGCGTGGCGGCCGGGCTGTGCCAGCGGCCCGGCGCAGACCGTGCAGCGTGCGGCGTGGCGGCACCGGTCGCAGGCCAGGGCCGGGGAGAAGCCCGTGCGGGCGACCTGCAGGAGGACGGGTCCGGTCTTCAGCCCCGCCTGCGCCGCCGCCCAGGCGGCGTGGGGGATGCGGGCCTGGGCGGCGAGCGGATCCCGTTCCATCTGGTAGGCGTCGGCGGCGTGGATGACGCGGGGCGCCGCTCGGCGGACCTCGTTGCGGTCGGCCTGGATGGCGTGTGCCCAGCCGGTGTCGACGAGGCGCTGCGCCTCGGTGGTGCGGCCGAACGAGGAGAGCAGCATCGCGGCTCCCTCCTGCTCGGCGCGCAGCAGCAGGACGTCGCGGACGTGCTGGTACGGCGCGCGCTGCTCCACGTGCTGGTCGTCGCCGTCGTCCCACAGGCAGACGAGCCCGAGGTTCCGCACGGGCGCGTAGGCGGCGGACCGCGTGCCGACGGCGACGGTCGCCGACCCGTGGAGGAGGCGCAGGAAGTTGCGGTACCGCGGCGTCGCACCGTC
This sequence comes from Arthrobacter sp. TJ-263, assembly GCF_058269155.1. Lineage (NCBI taxonomy): Bacteria > Bacillati > Actinomycetota > Actinomycetes > Micrococcales > Micrococcaceae > Arthrobacter > Arthrobacter sp. TJ-263. Next base: position 605,749 of record NZ_JBZCNE010000001.1, read on the forward strand.
CTCGCCCGTCAGCCGGGCCACCGCCGACGCCCCGAGGCGGGCCACGAGTGAGGCTTCCACGCGGGCGAGGTCCCGCTGGTCGGGGACGACGACGACCGCTCCCCTGTCCGCGGACGCGGCCGCCGCGACGGCGTCGGCGATCTCCTCGTGCCAGGCCGTGGCACCGTACCCGCCGAGACTCGTCAGGACCGCGCGAGGCGACTCCCCGGAGCGGAGGTGCTGCAGGTAGGAGAGCCCGTTCGTGTAGCGCAGGAAGCTGCCGGAGGACGGCCGTCCCACGGCGACGGGCAGCATGCCCGCCGGGGCAGCGGGGTCGGAAGGGTCGGCAGCGTCGGTGGCGGATTCGGAAGGCTGCGGCGCGGTCTCCCCGGCACCGCCCGGGTCGTCGAACTCGGCCTCGACCCGCGCCATGCGCGGAGGTACGGCGGACCGCAGGACGTCGCTCACGGTCCCGACCGAGCGCGCGGCGACCGCCGTCGCCAGGGCGAGGACCTCGGGGGTGAGGACCTGCTGGGGGGAGACGACCTTCGCGAGCGGAAGGAGGGTCGCCGCCGTACTGGCCTCCTGGACCCGCTCCGCGAGGAAGCCGGCGTGCTCGCGCCCGGCGAAGCGCACCTTCACCCGGACGCCGGGCTGCGCCTCGGCGTCCATGGCGGCGGGGACCGCGTAGTCGAAGAACCGGTCGAGGTGGGGAAGCTGCGCGTCGAGGATGACCCGGGCGATGGGCAGCGACGACGCCCGCTCGGGATCGGCCTGCGGCAGCCGGGCCGCGCCGAAGCCGTGCAGCAGCGACAGCTGCCCGTCCGTCGCGTCGGGCACACGGGTGGTGTGCGTCATGATGCTCCGGCCGCCCCCTCCCGTGTCAGGCGTTGAAGTAGCTCCTGAGCTTGTCCACGCGGTCGATGCGCTCCCAGGTGAAACCCTCGTCCTCGCGACCGAAGTGCCCGTGGGCTGCGGTGCGCTGGTAGATGGGGCGCTTCAGATCGAGGGCGTTGATGATGCCGAGCGGACGGAGGTCGAAGACCTCGCGGATCGCCGTACCGATCCTGAGCGGATCGACGGTCTCGGTGCCGAACGTCTCCACGTAGATACCGACCGGCTGCGCCATGCCGATGGCGTAGGCGATCTGGATCTCCGCCCGGCGGGCGAGGCCGGCCGCCACCACGTTCTTCGCGACCCAGCGCATGGCGTAGGCCGCGGAGCGGTCCACCTTCGACGGGTCCTTCCCGCTGAAGGCGCCACCGCCGTGGCGGGCCGTGCCGCCGTAGGTGTCGACGATGATCTTGCGGCCCGTCAGTCCGGCGTCGCCCACGGGGCCGCCGATGACGAAGGCGCCACCGGGGTTGAGGATGTGGCGGACCGACGACGCGTCGAGGTCGGAGTCGGCCAGGACCGGGGTGACCACGTGCTCGACGAGACCGGCACGCAGTTCCTCGAGGGACACCTCGGCGGAGTGCTGGGAGGAGATGACCACGGAGTCGATCGAGACGGGGCGGTCGCCGTCGTACCCGACGGTGACCTGGGTCTTGCCGTCCGGGCGGAGGTACGGGAGGGTGCCGTCCTTGCGGACGGCGGTGAGGCGCTCGGACAACCGGTGCGCGAGCCAGATGGGGGCGGGCATGAGCACGGAGGTCTCGTCGCTCGCGTAGCCGAACATGATGCCCTGGTCCCCCGCGCCCTGGGCGTCGTAGGGGTCGACGCCCGTGCCCTCGCGGGTCTCGAGCGATGTGAAGACGCCGGAGGCGATCTCCGCGCTCTGCTGGCCGATGGACACCGACACACCGCAGCGGGCGCCGTCGAAGCCGTTGGCCGAGGAGTCGTAGCCGATGCCGAGGATGGTCTCGCGGACGATCTGGGGGATCTCGACGTAGGCCTCGGTGGTGACCTCCCCCGCGACGTGCACGAGCCCCGTGGTCACGAGGGTCTCCACCGCGACGCGCGAATCCGGATCCTGCTCGAGCATCCCGTCGAGGATGGCGTCGCTGATCTGGTCGCAGATCTTGTCGGGATGGCCCTCGGTCACCGATTCCGACGTGAAGAGGCGCAGGGGGGAATCGATGCTGGGAGAATTCACGTGCTCACTCTACTTGGTCGGAGGGACAGTCCGGCCCGTGGGGGATCAGCGGGACAGCAGGCGCGCGGCGTGGGCGATCACGGCGTCGGCGACAGCCCGCTTCGAGCCCTGCACCGCGGGTGATTCACCCCCGTCCGCGTCGAGGATGGTGACCTCGTTGGTGTCCTCGCCGAACACCCGGTCCGAGCCGACCACGTTGAGCACCAGGAAGTCGCACCCCTTCCGGGCGAGCTTCGCGCGGGCGTGCGTCAGCGGATCGGCCGAGGGGTCCCCCGTCTCGGCCGCGAAGCCGGCGATGACCAGCGGCTGCGCACCGGCGTCCCGGGCGAGCACGGCCTCGCGGAGCACGTCGGGGTTCCGGACGAGGGTGATGACCGGGTCCGTCCCGTCGTCGTTCTTCTTGATCTTGGTGGCGGTGACCTCGGCCGGACGGAAGTCCGCGACGGCGGCGGCCATGACCAGCACGTCCGTGGCGGGCAGTGCGCCCAGGACGGCGTCGCGCAGCTGGAGGGCGGACTCGACGCGCACCACGTCGCAGCCGGCGGGCGGTGCGACCTCCGCATGGGCCAGGACGAGGGTCACGTGGGCGCCCTGGGCGAGGGCCGCCTCCGCCAGCGCCATGCCCTGCTTGCCCGAGGACCGGTTCCCGAGGAACCGTACCGGGTCGAGGGCCTCGCGCGTCCCGCCGGCGGAGATCGTGACACGCTTGCCCTGCAGGCTGCCGCTCCCGGAGGGTGCGGCGGCGGCCAGGGCCGCCGCGAGGATGTCCGCCGGTTCCGGGAGCCGGCCGGGGCCGGAGTCGGACCCGGTGAGGCGCCCCGACGCCGGCTCGAGGACGGTGACGCCGCGCGACCGGAGCGTGCGCACGTTCGCGCGGGTCGCCGCGTGCTGCCACATCTCGGTGTGCATCGCCGGCGCCATGACCACGGGGCCGCGCGCCATGAGGAGCGTGCCCGTCAGGAGGTCGTTCGCCAGTCCCGCGGCGGCCCGCGCCAGGACGTCGGCGGTGGCCGGCGCGACGACGACGAGGTCGGCTTCGTGCCCGAGGCGCACGTGGTTCACCTTGTCGACGTCGTCCCAGACGCTGTTGCTCACGGGGTGGCCCGAGAGCGCCTCCCAGGTGGCCGTGCCGACGAAGCGGGTGGCGGCGTCGGTGGGGACGACCGTGACGTCGTGGCCCGACTCCGTGAAAAGACGGAGGAGGGATGCGGCCTTGTAGGCTGCGATCCCTCCTCCGACACCGAGGACTACGCGCACCGGCTGTCCGTGCTCGGGGCTGCCGGGACTACTCGGACTGTTCCATGGGCGCGGACACCAGCATGCCCTCGTTGATCTCGCGCAGGGCGATGGAGAGGGGCTTCTCGTTCAGCCGGGTGTCGACGAGGGGGCCGACGTATTCGAAGAGGCCTTCGTGGAGCTGGGAGTAGTACGCGTTGATCTGGCGGGCACGCTTGGCCCCGTAGATCACGAGGGCGTACTTCGAGTCCGAGGCCTCCAGCAGAGAATCGATCGGCGGGTTGATGATGCCTTCGGGCTGAGTTGACACAGAGTTCTCCAAAAAATAAGGCGGGACCGGCCGGATCAGCGCGCTTCAGCGCTCCAGCGGACGCAGTCCCATCAGTGATACGAGCTCGTCTGCCGCATGCTCCACGGTGTCGTTGACGACGGTGTGGTTGAATTCCGGCTCGGCGGCAAGTTCCAGTTTAGCGGTTTCCAGCCGCTGCTGCTGTTCCTCGGCCGATTCGGTGCCGCGTCCCTCGAGCCGGCGCACCATCTCGTCCCAGCTGGGGGGCGCGAGGAACACGAAGTTGGCCTCGGGCATGGTCTCCTTCACCTGGCGTGCTCCCTGCAGGTCGATCTCCAGGAGCACGGTCCGACCCTCGTCCATCGCGGCCTGGACGGTCCGGCGCAGCGTGCCGTAGCGGTTGCGGCCGTGGACCACGGCCCACTCGAGCAGCTGCTCCTCGGCCACGAGCCGGTCGAACTCGTCCGGGGAGACGAAGAAGTAGTGCACGCCGTCGACCTCCCCCGGGCGCGGCGGGCGGGTGGTCGCCGACACCGACAGCCACACGGCGGGATAGTTGTCCCGGATGTAGGTCGAGACTGTTCCCTTGCCGACCGCCGTCGGGCCGGCCAGGACTGTCAACCGGGGCTGTGACACTACCGCTTCCTTACTTTCTGGCCGAGCCAGACTGGTGTTGTTCGAGATACGTGACGAGGGCCTTGCGCTGGTGGATCCCGAGGCCGCGCACGCGGCGGGTCCCCGCGATGCCCACCTCCGCCATGATGGCGGCCGCGCGCACGTCGCCGACGCCGGGCAGGGCCTTGAGGAGATCGAAGACCTTCAGGCGGCCCACGGCGTCATCGCCGTCGGGATTCTCGATCACGTCCGCCACGGAAAGCTTACCGGTCCTCAGCCGGGACTTGATGTCCGCACGGACCGCCCGCGCCGCCGTCGCCTTCTCGCGCGCCCGTGTTCGTTCGTCGTCCGTCAGTGGCTTCAGGCTCAAGGGTGCTCCCTACGCTGGACGGCACCACGAATGGCGGCGACCGCTCGTCGTGTGGCTGGGTCAGGTGGATCGACGGACACGCCTGGTCGTCGTCCGGGGTCGGTGGGGCCCGGCAGGCCCGGTGGAACGAACCTACCGGGCGTACGCCTCCGAAATCAATGCGCCGTCGCGGTCATCCGAGCCCGTCGCGCGTGCGCTCCGCCTCCACCCGCAGGGTCGCCGCGTCGGGGCCCGCGGCGAGGATCGCACGGCTCGAGGTCGGCAGCACGAACGGCAGGGCCGCGCCGAACGCGGCCTCCAGCTCATGGCGCCCGGCGCCCTGGGCGCCGACCCCGGGGGCGAGGACGGGGCCGTTGAGGGAGGGCAGATCCAGGCCCAGCCGGTGCGCCGCGTCGCCGATGGTCGCGCCGATCACCAGTCCCACGTGTCCGGGTCCGGGGCCGGCGTTCTCGGCGGCGGCCGCATGCGCGATGGACCGTGCCACGGACGCGGGACCGCCGGCGTGCTGCACCGAGCGCCCTTCGGGATTCGACGTCAGGGCGAGGACGAACACTCCGCGTCCCGTCGCGGCGGCGAGGTCGAGGGCGGGCCGGAGCGACTCGAACCCCAGGTACGGGTTCAGGGTGACCGCATCGGCGGCCAGCGGCCGACCCTCCCCCAGCCACGCCTCGGCGTAGGCCCGCATGGTGGAGCCGATGTCACCGCGCTTGGCGTCCGCGATGGTCAGGACACCGGCGTCCGCCGCGCGGGCCAGCAGCGTCTCGAGGACCGCGAGTCCGCGGGCACCGTGCCGTTCGTAGAGCGCGACCTGCGGCTTGAGGGCCGCGGCGACGGGACCGACGGCGTCGAGCACCGTGAGGGAGAACCGCTCGAGGCCCGCCGGGGAGTCCTCCAGCCCCCAGGCCGCCAGCAGCCCGGGGTGCGGGTCGATGCCGACGCAGAGGCTCCCCCGGGCCGCCCGGGCCGCCGCGAGCCGCTCCCCGAAGGGCGCGCGGGCGGCGGCGCCTGCCTCAGGAGGCATCGCGGGCCGCGGTGGACGCCCGGAGGTTCGCTGCATGCTCCTGGAGGCTCGTCACCGACCACTCGTAGGAGCGCATGGCTTCGATCGCCTGCACGGCGGCCCCCACCTCGGGGATCGTCGTGATCACCGGGAGACCGTAGGAGGTCGCGGCCGCCCGGATCTCGTAGCCGTCGCCGCGCGCCTGGCCGCCGGACGGCGTGTTGATGATCATGTCGATGCCGCCGCCGGTGATGAGGTCGACGACGGTGCCCTCGCCGTGGGCCCCCGTACCCTCGGCGACCTTGCGGACCGTCGTCGCCTGGATGCCGTTGCGCCGCAGGACGTCCGCCGTGCCGCCCGTGGACACGATCTCGAAGCCGAGGTCCACGAGCCGCTTGACCGGCATGACGATGGCGCGCTTGTCCCGGTTGGCGACGGAGACGAAGACCTTGCCCTGCACCGGCAGGGCCGCGTTCGCCGCGGCCTGGCTCTTCGCGAAGGCCGTGTCGAAGTACTTGTCGATGCCCATCACCTCACCGGTGGACCGCATCTCGGGACCCAGCAGCGAGTCGACCACCGTGCCCTCGGGGGTGCGGAAGCGGCTGAAGGGCAGCACGGCCTCCTTGACGGAGACCGGCGCGTCCAGCGGCAGGGAGCCGCCGTCGCCGGTGGCCGGCAGCAGCCCGCGCTCGCGCAGCTCCGGGACCGTGACCCCGGTGCCGATCAGGGCGGCACCCTTGGCGAGCTGCACCCCGGTGGCCTTCGAGACGAAGGGCACGGTCCGGGAGGCGCGGGGGTTCGCCTCGAGGACGTACAGGACGTCGGAGGCCAGCGCGAACTGGATGTTGATGAGTCCGCGGACGCCGACGCCCTCGGCGATGGCGAGCGTCGCCTCCCGGACCCGCTGCAGGACATCGGCTCCGAGGGTGATGGGCGGCAGCACGCACGCCGAGTCGCCGGAGTGGATGCCGGCCTCCTCGATGTGCTCCATGATCCCGCCGAGGTACATCTCCGTGCCGTCGTACAGCGCGTCGACGTCGATCTCGATCGCGTCCTCGAGGAAGCGGTCGATCAGGACCGGGTGCGCCTCGGTGATCTCCGTGGCGTTGGCGATGTAGCGCGAGAGGTTCGCCTCGTCGTAGACGATCTCCATGCCCCGGCCGCCGAGCACGTAGGACGGACGCACCAGCACCGGGTAGCCGATGGCGTCGGCGATCTTCTTCGCGTCCTCGAAGGACACCGCGGTGCCGTTCTTGGGGGAGATCAGGCCGCCGGCGTCGAGCACGCGGCTGAACGCCCCGCGGTGCTCGGCGAGGTCGATGGCCTCGGGGGACGTGCCGAGGATGGGGATCCCGGCGTCGGCGAGTTCCTGGGCGAGCTTCAGCGGCGTCTGTCCGCCGAGCTGGACGAAGACGCCGAGGACCCCGCCGGTGCGCTGCTCGGCCGCGATGACCTCGAGGACGTCCTCGAGGGTCAGCGGCTCGAAGTACAGCCGCGTGGAGATGTCGTAGTCCGTGGAGACCGTCTCGGGGTTGCAGTTGACCATGACCGTCTCGTAGCCGGCCTCCCGCAGCGCCATCGTGGCGTGGACGCAGGAGTAGTCGAACTCGATGCCCTGGCCGATCCGGTTGGGCCCGGAGCCGAGGATGATCACCGAGGGCTTCTCGTGCTGCGCCACCTCGTCCTCCTCGTCGTAGGACGAGTAGTGGTAGGGCGTGTAGGCGGCGAACTCCGCCGCGCAGGTGTCCACGGTCTTGAAGACCGGGCGGATACCGAGCGCGTGCCGCACCCCGCGCACCACGGCCTCGGGCGTGGAGGTGAGGGAGCCGATCTGGTCGTCCGAGAACCCGTGCCGCTTGGCGCGCCGCAGCACGTCCTCCGTCAGGTTCGGCGCCGAGCGCACCTCCTCCGCGATCTCGTTGAGGAGCACGAGCTGGTCGAGGAACCACGGGTCGATCCCCGTGGCCTCGTACAGCCGCTCCACCGTGGCGCCGCCGAGCAGGGCGCGCTGCACCTGCGACAGCCGGTCGGTGGTGGGGCGTCGGGCCGCCTCGACGAGGGCGTCGACGTCCCCGGCGGGGACCGGCGCGAAGGACAGCTGCGACCCTTTCTGCTCGAGGGAGCGGAGGGCCTTCTGCAGGGCCTCCGTGAAGTTGCGGCCCATCGCCATGGCCTCGCCCACGGACTTCATGGTGGTGGTCAGCGTGGGGTCCGCGGCGGGGAACTTCTCGAACGCGAACCGCGGCACCTTGACCACCACGTAGTCGAGGGTCGGCTCGAAGGACGCCGGGGTCTTCAGGGTGATGTCGTTGGGGATCTCGTCGAGCGTGTAGCCGAGGGAGAGCTTCGTCGCGATCTTGGCGATCGCGAACCCGGTGGCCTTCGACGCGAGGGCGGAGGAGCGCGAGACACGCGGATTCATCTCGATGACGACGACGCGGCCCGTGTCGGGTTCGATGGCGAACTGGATGTTGCAGCCGCCGGTGTCGACGCCGACCTCGCGGATCACGGCGATCGAGATGTCCCGCAGCCGCTGGTACTCGCGGTCGGTGAGTGTCAGGGCCGGCGCCACCGTGATGGAGTCGCCGGTGTGCACGCCCACGGGATCCACGTTCTCGATGGAGCACACGACGACGACGTTGTCGTTCCTGTCGCGCATCATCTCGAGCTCGTACTCCTTCCACCCGAGGATGCTCTCCTCGAGGAGGACCTCGCTCGTGGGGCTGTACTGCAGGCCCTGGCCGACGATCCGGCGCAGGTCCTGCTCGGTGTACGCGAGGCCGGAGCCGAGGCCGCCCATGGTGAAGGACGGCCGGACCACCATCGGGTAGCCGAGGTCCTCGGCGGCCGCCAGGGCCTCGTCGATCGTGTGGATGATCGAGGACCGGGCCGACTCCGCGCCGCACCGCGCCACGACGCCCTTGAACTTCTCGCGGTCCTCGCCGAGCTCGATCGCGGCGATGTTCGCGCCGATCAGCTCGACGCCGTACTTCTCCAGGACGCCGTTCTTGTCGAGGGCGATCGCCGTGTTCAGCGCCGTCTGGCCGCCCAGGGTGGGCAGCAGGGCGTCCGGGCGTTCCTTCGCGATGATCTTCTCGACGACGTCCGGGGTGATCGGCTCGACGTACGTCGCGTCGGCGAACTCCGGATCGGTCATGATCGTGGCCGGGTTCGAGTTCACGAGGATGACCCGCAGGCCCTCCTCGCGCAGGACGCGCAGCGCCTGCGTTCCCGAGTAGTCGAATTCGGCGGCCTGCCCGATGACGATCGGCCCGGAGCCGATCACGAGGACGCTCTTGAGGTCGGTTCTGCGGGGCATCAGTTCTCTTCCTGGGTTGTGCCGGGGTGTGTGCTGCCGTGGCCGGGCCGGGCGCCCGGGCGGTCCTTCTGGGACAGCATCAGGTCGATGAAACGGTCGAAGAGGTACGCCGAATCGTGCGGACCGGCCGCCGCCTCGGGGTGGTACTGGACGGAGAAGGCCGGGATGTCCAGGCACGCGAGTCCCTCGACGACGTCGTCGTTCAGGCACACGTGGCTGACCTCGACGCGCCCGTAGCTGCCGGCGGGCGCCTCGACGGGGCCGTCCAGCGGCGCGTCGACGGCGAACCCGTGGTTCTGGGAGGTGATCTCGACCTTGCCGGTACGGCGGTCCAGGACGGGCTGGTTGATCCCCCGGTGGCCGTAGCGGAGCTTGTAGGTGCCGAAGCCGAGCGCGCGGCCGAGGATCTGGTTGCCGAAGCAGATGCCGAAGAACGGCACGCGTGCATCGAGCACGCGCCGCAGGAGGTCCACCTGCGCGTCGGCCGTCGCGGGGTCGCCGGGCCCGTTGGACATGAAGACGCCGTCCGGCCGGGCGGCCAGGACGTCGTCGAACGTCGCGGCGGCCGGCAGGACGACCGTGCGGACGCCGCGCTGGGCGAAGTGCCGGGGCGTCATCGTCTTGATGCCGAGGTCCAGGGCGGCGATGGTGGCCACCGTCCCGCCGGTCCAGCCGTGGTCGGCGGGTTCGACGACGTACGCCTCGTCGATGCTGACCTCCTCGGCGAGCCGCGAGCCCGCCATGGACGGCTGCGCGAGCACCTGGTCGAGGAGGCGGTCCGCGGGCAGGGCGGCATCCGCGCCGGAGAAGATCCCGGCGCGCATGGCGCCGCGCTCGCGGAGGTGCCGGGTCACGGCGCGCGTGTCGACGCCCTCGATCCCGACGATCCCCTGCTCGCGCAGCTGGTCGTCGAGGCTCTGCTCGGAGCGCCAGTTGGACGGACGGCGTGCCGCGTCGCGGATGACGTACCCGGCCACCCAGATGCGCCGCGACTCGGCGTCGTCGGCGTTCACCCCGGTGTTGCCGATGTGCGGTGCCGTCTGGACGACGAGCTGGCGGGCGTAGGACGGATCGGTGATGGTCTCCTGGTACCCGGTCATGCCGGTGGCGAAGACCGCCTCGCCGAGCGTGGTGCCCTCGGCCCCGTAGGCGCGGCCGCGGAAGGTGCGGCCGTCCTCGAGGACGAGCACTGCGGGTGCCTGTCGGTGGACCGGGGCCGTTGTTGGAGCGTGGCTCACAGGTGTTCCCTGCCTTCGGGGGTCGGTGGAGTGCGGTCGGAGGTGGAGTCGGTGGAGTCGGTGGTGTCGGCGCGGGTGGTGCCCGGGGGCGCTGGGCGGACCGGGACGAGAGCGGCGGTGGCGGCGAGGAGCTGGGCCTTGTGCGCGGCGTGGCGCGTGCGGAACCCGGTGTCCACGCCGAGGGTGCCGAGGCGCCAGGTGAGGATCACGAGCCCCTCCTTCTCGACGAACTTGCCCGTCATGCCGCCCGCGAGCTGCACCGAGGTGAGGTCGCCGCGCGGGATGAAGACGGTACGGGCGCCCGTACGGGTGATCAGGATGCCGTCCTCGTGGACGGAGGCGACGGCGTTGCCGCGCAGGCCCAGCCCGTGGACCGCGATGCGGTCGAGCCAGTCCCCCGCCGTCGTCGTCGCGACGTACTGCCCCTCGGCCTCGTAGAGGACGGGTCCCAGGTCCGCGGACGGTTCCGGGGGCTCGGGGACGTCCGACTGCCGACGCAGCCGGTTGCGCCACCCGAGTCCCATGAGCGTGACGATCACGGCGATGATGCCGAGGGTCAGGGCGACCCAGCCTAGGGATTCCATGCGGCGGCCCCTTCGGTGGCGGGCGTTCCGGACGCGGGTCGGGGGGAGGCGAGGCGCCCGTCGAGGACGGTCGGGTGCCCGGCGTAGAAGGTGGCCCGGACGCTGCCGGGCAGTTCGAGGCCGCGGAAGGGGCTGTTGCGGCCCTTGGTGGCCATCGTGGACGGATCGACGGTCCAGCGCGCGGCCGGATCGACGAGGATCAGGTTCGCCGGCTCCCCCGCGGCGATCGGCCGGCCCTGGTGTCCGAGCCGGCCGATGCGGGCCGGGCCGGTCGAGGTGACCCGGGCGAAGCCCTCCCAGTCCAGCAGGCCGGTCTCCACCATGGTGTGCTGGACGACGGACAGGGCGGTCTCGAGGCCCGTCATGCCCATGGCGGCCTGCGCCCACTCGCATTCCTTGTGCTCGCTCGGGTGCGGTGCGTGATCGGTGCCGACGACGTCGATCGTGCCGTCGGCGAGGGCCCCGCGCAGCGCGTGGACGTCGTCGGACGTGCGCAGGGGCGGGTTGACCTTGTAGACCGGGTCGTAGCTGCGGACGAGCTCGTCGGTCAGGAGCAGGTGGTGCGGGGTGACCTCGGCGGTGACATCGATGCCGCGGGCCTTCGCCCACCGGATGATCTCCACGGATCCGGCCGTGGAGACGTGGCAGACGTGCAGGCGGGAGCCGACGTGCTGGGTGAGCAGGACGTCGCGGGCGATGATGCTCTCCTCCGCGACGGCCGGCCAGCCGGCCAGGCCGAGCACGGCCGAGACCTCGCCCTCGTTCATCTGGGCGCCCTCGGTGAGGCGCGGTTCCTGCGCGTGCTGCGCGATGACGCCGTCGAACGCCTTGACGTACTCGAGGGCGCGGCGCATGAGGACGGGGTCGTGGACGCAGATGCCGTCGTCCGAGAAGACGCGGACGGCCGCCCGGGATTCCGCCATGGCGCCTAGTTCCGCGAGCCGCTCGCCGCCCAGGCCGGCGGTCACCGCCCCGACCGGGCGTACCTCGACCCAGCCGGAGGCGAGGCCGAGGCGGTACACCTGCTCGACGACGCCGGCCGTGTCGGCCACGGGAGAGCTGTTGGCCATGGCGTGCACGGCGGTGAATCCGCCGAGCGCGGCGGCGCGGGAGCCGGTCTCGACCGTCTCGGCGTCCTCCCGGCCGGGCTCGCGGAGGTGGGTGTGGAGGTCCACCATGCCGGGCAGGGCGATCAGCCCCTCCGCGTCGACGGTCCCGGCGTCCGACGGCGCCTCCGCCGTCGCTGCGGCGCCCACGGCGGCGACGACCCCGTCGCGGACGAGGACGTCCTGGACGTCGCCGCCCAGGACGGCGGCGCCCCGGATGAGGTAGGCGGAGGGGATGGGGTCGGTGGTGCGGGTGGTCACAGGGTGCGGCCTTCCGGGATCAGGGCGGTCGGGTCGTCGGTCTCGTCGTCGTGCTCGTCGTGCGGGTCCCCCGAGAGGAGGAGGTACAGCGCGGCCATGCGCACGGAGACGCCGTTGCGGACCTGGGCGAGGACGGTGGAGCGGGGCGAGTCCGCGGCGGCGGAGGAGATCTCGAGGCCCCGGTTCATGGGCCCGGGGTGCATGATCACGGTGTCGTCCAGGCCCATCGTGTCCAGCAGTGCGAGCCGCCCGTCGTCGAACCCCCAGCGCCGTGAGTACTCGCGGGTCGAGGGGAAGAACGCGGCGTTCATGCGCTCGGCCTGCAGGCGGAGCATCATCACGGCGTCGGGCCGCTGGGCGAGGGCGTCGTCGAGGTCGTAGAACACGGTGCAGGGCCAGGACGCGATACCGACCGGGAGCAGGGTGGGCGGGCCGGCGAGGAGGACCTCCGCGCCGAGCGTCGTCAGGAGCCAGACGTTGGAGCGCGCCACCCGGGAGTGGAGGACGTCCCCGACGATCAGGACCTTCATGCCGGCCAGGGTGCTCCCGGCACTGGGCATGCCCCCGAGCCCCGCCCAGTGCCGGCGCAGCGTGAAGGCGTCGAGCAGGGCCTGGGTGGGGTGCTCGTGCGTCCCGTCCCCGGCGTTGACGACGGCGGCGTCGATCCAGCCCGACGCCGCGAGCCGCGCCGGTGCGCCCGAGGCCGGATGGCGGATGACGACGGCGTCGGCGCTCATGGCCTCCAGGGTCTGCGCCGTGTCCTTCAGCGACTCGCCCTTGGACACCGAGGATCCCTTGACCGCGAAGTTGATGACGTCCGCGGAGAGGCGCTTCGCCGCGGCCTCGAACGAGATGCGGGTGCGGGTGGAGTCCTCGTAGAAGAGGTTCACCACGGTCCGGCCACGCAGCGCGGGGAGCTTCTTGATCTCCCGCTCCCCCACCGCCGCCATCTCCTCGGCGACGTCCAGCAGCCGCAGGGCGTTCCTCGCGGAGAGGTCCTGCGTGCTGAGCAGGTGCTTCACGCGCGGTCCTCGATGACGACCTCGTTCACGGCGGAACCGCCGATCAGGTCGATCTCCGCGAGATGCACGCGCACGCGTTCCCGGGACGACGTCGGGAGGTTCTTGCCCACGTGGTCGGCGCGGATGGGGAGCTCGCGGTGCCCCCGGTCCACGAGGACCGCCAGGCGGACGGCGCGTGGTCGGCCCAGGTCGGCGAGGGCATCGAGGGCCGCCCGGATGGTGCGCCCCGAGTAGAGGACGTCGTCGACGAGGACCACGACCTTGTCGTCGATGCCCGACGGCGGCAGCTGGGTCGCGAGGGGCGAGCGCGTGGGGTTGCGGCGGAGGTCGTCGCGGTACATGGTGACGTCGAGCTGACCCGTGATGAGGTCCGGGTCCACCGAGGAATCCACGGACGCGATCTTCTGGGCGAGGCGCTGGGCGAGGGGGAAACCCCTGCGGGGGATGCCGAGGAGCACGAGATCACGCGAGCCCTTGTTCGCCTCGAGGATCTCGTGGGCGATGCGCGTGAGTACCCGGTCTATGTCTGCTGCTGCGAGAACAACGCGCTTGGTGATGCCGGATTCCGAGGCAGGCATGGTCATAACACGCTTCCTCCTTCCCCGCCTCACTGGACGGAACTTAAAGGGTGGCTGCGGCTTCAAAACTACCACAGCGGCGCTTGCCCCTAGGGTTGGATCATGGCGATGAACAACCAGGGCTACGGCTCACCGGCCGGCCCCGACCGCATGCGGCAGGAGCAGCAGTGGCACGGGCGACGCGATCAGGGATGGTGGGGCGACACCACCGAGCGGCACCCCCGGGCGGCCCCGATGCGTGGTGCCGGCGACCCCTTCCACCCGGTGTGGAACCGGCCGCCGCGACGCCGCCGCGTGCTCGACGTCCTCCTCGTGCTCGTCGCGGCCCTGGTGGTCGCGGGCGTCCTCCTCGTCCTCTCGCTGTCCCTCGGGCCGTCGGCCTTCATCCTCTGCGGGATCCTCGCCCTGGTGCCGCTGGGCATCTGCCTGCTCGGGCTGCGCTGGATCGACCGGTGGGATCCCGAACCGCGCGGGGCCCTGCTCTTCGCGTTCCTGTGGGGCGCCGGCGCGTCCGTCGCCGTGACCCTGCTGCTCGGCACCTATGTGGTGGAGCTGCTGGGGGACGCGCTCACCACGACGTCCGCCGACGTGATCGGCCCGGTGCTGCAGGCCCCGCTCGTGGAGGAGTTCGCCAAGGGCCTCGGCGTGCTGATCCTCGTGTACACGCGCCGGAGCCACTTCGACGGGCCCGTGGACGGCATCGTCTACGCCGGCACCGTCGCGGCGGGCTTCGCGTTCACCGAGAACATCCTCTACTTCGGCTCCGCCGTGATGGACTCCGGCAACGCCGGCGCCCTCGTGGGGGTGTTCGTCCTGCGCGGACTGTTCTCCCCCTTCGCCCACGTGATGTTCACCGCCCTGCTCGGCTTCGTCCTGGGCTACGCGCTCACCCGCGGCGGCGGGAACGCCCGGATCCTCGGCGCCTTCGTCCTCGGGCTCCTGCCGGCGATCGCCGGGCACATGCTGTGGAACGGCGGCACCATCCTCCTGTTCGACAACTTCTTCCTCTTCTACTTCGTGGTCCAGGTGCCTCTGTTCGTCGCCGCCGTGATCGCCGTCGTCCTCCTCCGGCGCGCCGAGCAGCGCCTCACCGAGGCCCGCCTCGGCGACTACGCGCAGGCGGGGTGGTTCACGCCCGAGGAGGTGCAGATGCTCGCCACCCGGCCCGGGCGGTCACGGGCCCTCGCCTGGGCGCAGTCCGTCGGGGCGAAGGAGGACATGCGCGCGTTCATCAGGACGGGGTCGCGCATCGCGTACACGCGCCAGCGGATGCTGGGCGGACGGCGCGACGGCGACTACGTGGCCGAGGAGCGCGCCCTGCTGGCCGAGGCGTCGCAGCGGCGGGCCCGGATCTTCCAGCTGGCCTCGGCCGCCCGGTAGGCGCGGGCGCCGGTGCCGCACCGGTGCCGCCCCGGTGCACGTTCGGGGCTCGGGTGCGCAGCTGTGGTCCGTCCGACGGCGACACCCACCGCACCTGCGCACCGAAGGGCCGGGTCCGGGTCCGGGAGCACGGAAGCTCCCGGAGGCCGTCGACGGCCTGCGGGAGCTTCCGGGGGATTACGAGGGGGCGCTCAGGCGAGCAGGGTCGGCTTGAGCTGCTGCAGCCGCCCGAGGAGGCCGTTGACGAACTTCGGCGACTCGTCGGTGGAGAGCATCTTCGCGAGCTCGACGGCCTCGCTGACCGCGACGCCGTCGGGGACGTCGTCGTTGTAGAGCAGCTCCCAGCTGCCGATCCTCAGGATCATGAGGTCGACCGCCGGCATGCGGTCGAGCGTCCACCCCTGCGAGTAGGTGCTCAGGAACTCGTCGATCTCCTCCTGGCGCTCGAGGACGCCCTCGACGACGTCCACCGTGTAGTCCGCGATGACCATGTCCGTCTTCTCGCGGCGCGCACGGATGACCTCGAGGGCCGGCATGTCGCGCTGCGCGGACTCGAAGAGGATGTCCAGGGCCCGACGCCGGGCCTTACCGCGTGCGCTCACTCGTTGACGCGTCCCAGGTACTCGCCCGTGCGGGTGTCGACCTTGACCTTGGTGCCGGTGCCGAGGAACAGCGGTACCTGGATCTCGTGGCCGGTCTCGACGGTGGCGGGCTTGGTGCCGCCGGTGGAGCGGTCGCCCTGCAGGCCGGGTTCCGTGTAGGTGATCTCCAGCGTCACGGAGGCGGGCAGCTCGACGTACAGCGGGGAGCCCTCGTGCATGGCGATCGTGGCCATCTGGCTCTCGAGCATGAAGTTCGCGGCGTTGCCGACGGTCTTGCCCGGGACCGTGATCTGGTCGTAGTCCGTGGTGTCCATGAAGACGAAGTCCTCGCCGTCCTTGTACAGGTACTGGTAGTCGCGGCGGTCCACGGTGGCCGTCTCGATCTTCAGGCCGGCGTTGAAGGTCTTGTCGACCACCTTGCCGGAGAGGATGTTGCGGAGCTTGGTGCGGACGAAGGCGCCACCCTTGCCGGGCTTGACGTGCTGGAATTCGAGGACGTTCCAGAGGTTGCCTTCGAGCTTCAGAACAGTGCCGTTCTTGATGTCGTTCGTGGTCGCCACAGATTCACTTTCGTCGGGTTCTCGGATGGATCGGCCGGCCGGGGCACAGCGGGCGCGCGGAGGCGCGCCAAAAGTCCAGAGACCAGTCTACCCCGTGCGCCACGGGGACCCCGCGGAGGCGGTCAGGGAGGGGTCAGGACGCGATCTCCTGGTAGGCCGCGAAGAGCAATGAGGTGTCGGGGACCTCGAGCATGCCCGGCTTGCCGATGCCGTCCAGCACCACGAAGCGGAGGAGGTCGCCGCGGGACTTCTTGTCGCGGCGCATCCCGTCCAGCAGCGAGGCCCAGCGGTCACGCCGGTAGGTGACCGGCAGGCCGAGGGACTCGAGGATGCTCTTGTGGCGGTCGGCGTCCGCGTCGCTGAGCCGTCCGACCATCCGCGAGAGTTCCGCGGCGAACACGAGGCCCACCGAGACCGCCGCGCCGTGGCGCCACGAGTACCGTTCGGCGAGCTCGATGGCGTGGGCGAGGGTGTGGCCGTAGTTCAGGTACTCGCGGCGGCCCGAATCCCGCAGGTCCTCGGAGACGATGTCCGCCTTCACGCGGATGGCACGCTCCACGAGGTCCCGCAGCACGGGCGAGGCCGCGTCCGTCGCGGCGGCCTGGTCCTGCTCGATCAGGTCGAGGATGACCGGGTCCGCGATGAACCCGCACTTGACCACTTCGGCCAGTCCGGTCACGAGCTCGTTCTTCGGCAGCGTGCCCAGCGCGTCGAGGTCCACCAGGACGGCGGCCGGCGGGTGGAAGGCTCCTACGAGATTCTTGCCCTCGGCGGTG
This sequence comes from Arthrobacter sp. TJ-263, assembly GCF_058269155.1. Lineage (NCBI taxonomy): Bacteria > Bacillati > Actinomycetota > Actinomycetes > Micrococcales > Micrococcaceae > Arthrobacter > Arthrobacter sp. TJ-263. Next base: position 622,759 of record NZ_JBZCNE010000001.1, read on the forward strand.
TTGATGCCGGTCTTCCCGCCGACGGCGGCGTCCACCATGCCGAGCAGGCTCGTGGGCAGGTGCACCACGCGGACCCCGCGCAGCCAGGTCGCCGCGACGAATCCGCCCAGGTCGGTCACCGATCCCCCGCCGACGGTGACCACGGCGTCCGAGCGCGTGAAGTCGTTCTGGCCGAGGACCTGCCAGCAGAAGGCGGCCACCTGGATGTGCTTGCCCTCCTCCGCGTCGGGGATCTCCGCGGTCACGGCGGTGAAGCCGGCGTCGGCGAGCTCGTCGCGGACGGTGTCACCGGTCGCACGCAGCGCCCGCGGGTGGATCACCAGGACGCGCCGCACGCGCTCCCCGAGGATCGCGGGCAGCCGCCCGAGGAGTCCGCGGCCGACGACGACGTCGTACGCGTCGCCGGGCGTGCTCCCGGTGACCGGGATGATGGTGGGGGTCTCAGTGTCCATGGGGTGTCGTCCCGCTCTCGTGGTCCAGGTGGTGTGTCGAGTCGTGTGTCGAGTCGTGTGTCGTCGGGGCGCTGTCGCTGCGCGGACCGTCGCTGCCGTGCAGGGCCGGCAGGGCCCGGAGCACCGCCGCGGTGACCGCGCGGACGGAGAGGCCACGGGTGTCGACGACGGCGGTGGCCAGCGCGGCGTAGACGGGCCGCCGCTCGTCGTAGAGCTCCTGCCATCGTTCCGCCGGCCGCCCGGCCAGCAGCGGCCTGCCGGAATCCGCGCCGATGCGCGGGAGTACGGCCGCGAGGTCGGTGTCCAGGAACACGACCGTGGTGTCCTGCAGCAGCTCCCGCGTCTGCGGGTGGAGGACGGCCCCGCCGCCCAGGGAGACGACGGCGTCCTCGGCGAGGGCCGTCCGGACGACGTCCGCCTCGATGGCACGGAAGGCCTCCTCGCCCCGGCGGGCGAAGATCCGGGCGATGCTGCCGTGCCGCTCGACGATCACCCGGTCCGTGTCGATGAACCGCGCGCCGATCCGCTCGGCGAGCATCCTGCCCACCGCCGATTTGCCGACCGCCATGGGGCCCACGAGGACGACGGGACGATCCCGCTGCATCAGGCCCCGGCGGAGTCCAGGAACTCCGGGATGTTCTCGAGGTAGCTGCGCAGGTTGCGGGCGGTCTCGGCCAGGGAGTCGCCGCCGAACTTCTCGGTGACCGCCTCCGCGAGCACGAGGGCCGTCATCGCCTCGGCGACCACGCCGGCTGCGGGGACGGCGCACACGTCCGAGCGCTGGTGGTGCGCACGGGCGGCGGCGCCGGTGCTGACGTCGACGGTCCTCAGCGCCCGGGGCACGGTGGCGATGGGCTTCATCGCGGCGCGGACGCGGAGCGTGTCCCCGATGCTCATGCCACCCTCGATCCCGCCGGCGCGGTTGCTGGCCCGGACGATCTTGCCCTCCTCGTTGCGCACGATCTCGTCGTGGGCCGCGGTGCCGCGCCGCGCGGCGGTGTCGAAGCCGTCGCCGACCTCCACGCCCTTGATGGCCTGGATACCCATCAGGGCCGCGGCCAGGCGTGAATCGAGCCGGCGGTCCCAGTGGACGTAGCTGCCGAGGCCCGGCGGGAGTCCGTAGGCGACCACCTCGACGACACCGCCGAGGGTCTCGCCCTCCTTGTGGGCGGCGTCGACCTCCGCGACCATCGCATCCGAGGTGTCCCGGTGAAAGCAGCGCAGCGGATCGGTGTCGAGGGCGATGACGTCGCCCGGCGTCGGCAGGACGGCGTCCTCCGGCACCGAGACGTATCCGACGGCCACGGTGTGGCTGACGAGGCGGATCCCGAGGCCTTCGAGGAACTTCGCGGCGACGGCGCCGAGCGCCACCCGGGTCGCCGTCTCGCGGGCGCTGGCGCGTTCCAGGACGGGACGGGCCTCGTCGAAGCCGTACTTCTGCATGCCGGTGAAGTCGGCGTGCCCGGGGCGCGGCCGGGTCAGGGGGGCGTTGCGGGCCGAATCGGCGAGCTCCGCGGCGTCCTGCTCCCCCAGCGGGTCGGCGGACATGATCTGCTCCCACTTGGGCCATTCGGTGTTCGCCACCTCGATGGCGACGGGGCCGCCCTGGGTCAGCCCGTGCCGGACGCCGCCCATGATGCGCACCTGGTCCCGCTCGAACTTCATGCGGGCACCACGCCCGTACCCGAGCCGGCGACGTGCCAGCGCGTCCTGGATATCGCTGCTCGTGATACCCACCCCCGCGGGCATGCCCTCGATGATGCCGACCACGGCGGGGCCGTGCGATTCTCCTGCCGTCAACCAACGCAACATGGCTTCCATACTGCCATGCGGCGCAGTCCACCTCAGCGCCGGATGCCACCCACTGCGTCATACATCACGCGCAGGACGCCGGAGCGGTCCCCACCGGCCCCGGGGAAGAACAGTGCCACCTGCTCGACGGCCTGGTGGATCAGCATGTCGAGGCCGGGCACGATGCGCCCGCCGGCCTCATGCCAGGCCGCCGCGAGCCGGCTCGGCCAGGGGTCGTAGGCGACGTCGAGCAGCGTCCCGCCGGTGCGGAAGCCGGCCTGCGCCGTGAGCTCCCGGGCGAGCGGGTCCGCGGCGCGCGGCGGCAGGGTCGAGATGACGACGTCGGACGCCGGCACCACCTCGGCCGCCAGCGACCACGGGACGAGGGCGACCTCCACGCCGAGGGCCGCACCGATGCGCGGGAGGTCCGCCGCGGCTGCGGGACGGCGGACGAGCACGGACACCGCGTCGGCCCCCAGCTGCGCCAGTCCGGCCACGGCGGCGGCGGCGGTGCCTCCGCCGCCCAGGACGACGGCGCGTCGTGGCGTCACGACGCCGGCCGCCGCGAGGGCGTGGGCCACCCCGGCGACGTCGGTATTGTGGCCGGTGAGCGTCGGGTGGGGACCGTCGCCGACGACGACCGTGTTGACGACGCCGAGGACGGACGCCGGCGCCGTCGTGACGTCGACCAGCCGTGCGATCGCGCCCTTGAGGGGCATCGTCACTGACAATCCGCGCCACGCGCCGTCGGCACGCACGTCGTCGACGAACGCACCGATGCGCGCCTCATCGACGTCGATCGCGGAGTAGGAGCAGTCGATGCCGAGCGCCCGGTACGCCGCCCTGTGCAGCAGGGGGGACTTCGTGTGCGCGATCGGCGAACCGATCACGGCGGCCCGGGATCCCCGGGCCGCGGTGGTCCCGGCCGGTACCACCTACTGGCACCGTCCGGGATTGTCGCCGCACCAGGCGTCGTACTCGGCGACGTAGCGCAGGTGCTCGGCGTAGGTCTCCGAGAACTTGGTCTCCCCCGTGTCGAGGTCGACCGTCACCCAGAAGTAGAACGGGACGTCCGCGGGATTGACGGTCGCGTCGATCGCCTCGTCGCTCGGAGAGCCGATCGGCCCCTTCGGGAGTCCCGGGTTGGCGTACGTGTTGTACGGGTTGGAGGTGTCGTTCTTCTCCTCCTCCGTCAGCTGATAGGTGCGCGTCCCGAGCCCGTAGGTCACCGTCGCGTCCGACTGGATCAGCCCGTTGGTCTCCGTGTTGCCCGGCGTCAGCCTGTTGTAGATGGACCCGGCGACCGTGGCGTAGTCGCCTTCCTGCGCTTCCGCCTGCACGATGCTCGCCACGGTCAGGATCTCGTACTGCTCGTCCGGGTCGGTGACGCCGTCCTGGGTGAGCCGGTCGGTCGTCGCCGTGATCAGCTCGGTGACGATGTCCGTGGCGGTCGCCTCGACGTCGAAGCGGTACTCGCCCGGGTGCAGGTACCCCTCGAGGGAGAGTGCCTGGGCCGGGAGCCCGAACTGCGCCGGGTCCTCGGCGAGGGCGTCGAACTCCGCACGCGGGATGCCCGTGGACTCGCTCAGGATGTCGAAGACTTCGCCCTGCCGCAGGTCGCGGGCGATCGCGGCGTAGGAGACCATCGTCGGGTCCTCGCCGAGAAGCGCCTCGGCGGCGGCGGCGGACGACATCTGCAGGCGCATCTCGTACTCGCCGGGCTGGACCTCACGGCCTTCCGCGATGGCGCCCAGCGCCTCCACGAACGTCCCGGAGTCCGCGACGATGTCGGCGGTCTCCAGTCCGGTCCCGATCGCCAGCGCACCGGCGCCCTCGGGGACGGTGAAGACCGTCTCCTCACCGCCCGGGCCCGCGTAGTCCGTGACCTCGTTCAGGCCGAGGGCGTCGCGCAGCATGAGGGCGGCACCGTACACGGTGCCGGCGAACAGTGCGAGGACCACGAGCATGACGACGGTGCGGCGGATGCGGCGGCGCCGCTTCGCCTTCGAGGGCTGCCGCTTGCTGCCGTGGCGTGGCATTTCCTGCGCCACGAAGAACTCCTCGACGGGCTCGGGATGGGCGTAGGAGTCCTCGTGGGCCTCGTCGTAGTAGCCGTCGTCGGGGTGGTCTGCAGAGTGGTCCGCCGCATCGTCTGCGGCGCCCTGGGGTGCGGAATGGCGGTCGCTCACGACTCGGATTCCCTCCTGCTGGGCGAACTGTGTCTGATGACTGGCTCCTCTGTAGGGGTCAGCAGCGGGCCCTGGGCACCCGTCGCTGCTCGCACAGGAACCGGATCGCCCACATCCCGTCCACGTGAACGTTGCGTGTCGATGGCGTGCTGGAGTATTTCGACGGCAGCCACCTGATCTACCACCTTACGATGATCACGGCTGCCGAGACCAGCGGCACGCAGCGAACGGTGGGCCGACACGGTGCTCAGCCTCTCGTCCACGAGGCGTACCGGTACCGGATAGGACTGCCGGGCGAGTTCCTCCACGAGGAGGGCGGCGTACTCCCGCGCCATCTCCGCGGACGCGCCTTCCCGTCCGCTGAGGTTCTTCGGGAGTCCCACGATGATCTGCACGACGCCACGCTCGACGGCGTCCCTGACGAGGATCCGGACGTCGCTGTTCTTCCGCGCGTCGCGCTTCAGCGTGCGGATCGGCGTGGCGATGAGGCCGTCGCGATCGCACCCGGCGAGGCCCACACGGACCTGCCCGACGTCGACGCCGAGTTTCGGGCCGAAGGGGTAGGGGGGGCCCTCGGGAGTGCCCGACGCCGCTCCTCCGCCGTTCTCCTCCACGGGGGCCGTCAGCGCTCCGCCACCGCTGTGCGGATCGCCGCCAGCGCGTCGGGGATGCGCGTGGGGTCCGAACCGCCGCCCTGCGCCACGTCGTCCTTGCCGCCGCCGCCGCCGCCGAGGATCTTCGCGGCGGTCCGCACGAGGGCACCGGCCTTGACCCCGGCGGCCCGCGCCGCCTCGTTGGTCGCGACCAGGACGAGCGGGCGGTTCTGCGCGACGCCGGTCGCAGCGACCACGGCGGGCTCGGACCCGAGGCGGCCGCGCAGGTCCAGCACGAGGGTCCTCAGTTCGTCCGCGCCGCCGATCTCGCCGGCGTCGTGCGCGACCAGGCGCACGCCGTCGACGTCCACCGCGGTGTCGACGAGCGACCCCGCGGCGAGGGCGAGCTGCTCCCGGCGGAGCCGGTCCAGTTCCTTCTCCGCGGCCTTGAGCTTGCTGAGGGTGGCCGACAGGCGTTCGGGCAGCTGGGCCGAGGGCACCTTCAGCATGTCGGAGAGCTCGGTGACGAGCGCCCGCTCGGCGGCGAGGTGCCGGAACGCGTCCAGCCCCACGAGGGCCTCGATGCGGCGGTTGCCCGAGCCGACGGACTGCTCGCCGAGCAGCGTCAGGCTGCCGATGAGCGACGTCGAGGGCACGTGCGTGCCTCCGCACAGTTCGCGGGAGAACTCGGCGTTCATCTCGACCACGCGCACCGTATCCCCGTAGGCCTCGCCGAACAGCGCGGTGGCGCCGAGCGCCTTCGCGTCCGCGAGGGACATGATCCTGGTCTCGACCTCGTAGTTGTTGCGGATCGCGATGTTCGAGACCTCCTCGATCTCCGAACGGGCGCCGGCACTGATGCCCTCACCCCAGGAGAAGTCGAACCGCAGGTAGCCGGCCTTGTTGAAGGAGCCGCGCTGCAGCGCCTCGGGGCCGAGGATCTCGTGGAGGGCCGCGTGGACGATGTGCGTGCCCGAGTGCGCCTGCTCCCCCGCGTGGCGGCGCCGGCGGTCGACGGCGGCCGTCACCACGGCACCCTGGAACACCTCGCCCTCGCGCACGACGGCGCGGTGGACGCTCAGGCCCTTGACGGGACGCTGGACGTCGAGCACCTCGACCACGAAGCCGTCGCCCGTGACGAGTCCGACGTCGGCCGCCTGCCCTCCGGCCTCGGCGTAGAACGGGGTCTGGTCGAGGACGAGTTCGATCTCGCTCCCCTGGAGGGCGCTCGGGACGGACTGGCCGTGGTCCAGGACGGCGACGATCGTGGCCTCCGAGGTCAGCTCGTCGTAGCCCGTGAAGACGGTCTGGCCGCGGCCGAGGAGTTCGGTGAACACGGAGAGGTCGGCGTGGCCGGCCTTCTTGCCGCGGGCGTCGGCCTGGGCGCGCTGGCGCTGCTCGAGCATGAGCGAGCGGAAACCCTCGGCGTCGACGGCGAGCCCGGCCTCCTCGGCCATCTCGAGCGTCAGGTCGATGGGGAACCCGTAGGTGTCGTGGAGCGTGAAGGCGTCCTGGCCCGACAGGGGACGCTCCTCGGAGAGGGATTCCCGTACGGCCTCCTCGAGGCGTGCGGTGCCCGACGCGATGGTGCGCAGGAACGCCTTCTCCTCGGCGTAGGCGATCCGGCTGATGCGCTCGAAGTCGGCGTCGACCTCCGGGTAGACGCCCTTCATGGCGTCCCGCGAGGCGGGGAGCAGCTCGGGCAGGCAGGCCTTCTCGACGCCGAGGAGCCGCATGGCGCGGACCGCGCGGCGGATGAGCCGGCGCAGCACGTAGCCCCGGCCCTCGTTGGAGGGGGTCACGCCGTCGGTGATGAGCATGAGCGAGGAGCGGATGTGATCGGCGACCACCCGGAGGCGGACGTCGTCGGTGTGGTGCGGGTCCTGCGGGGACTCGGAGCTGGTGTACGTCTTCCCGCTGAGCGCCGCGGCGCGGTCCAGGACGGGACGCACCTGGTCCGTCTCGTACATGTTCTCGACGCCCTGCAGGATCATCGCGAGGCGCTCGAGCCCGAGGCCCGTGTCGATGTTCTTCTTGGGCAGCTCGCCGAGGATCTCGAAGTCGTCCTTGCCGGTGCCCTCGCCGCGCTGGTACTGCATGAAGACGAGGTTCCAGATCTCCACGTACCGGTCGTCGTCGGCCTCCGGGCCGCCCTCCGCGCCGTAGGCGGGCCCGCGGTCGTAGAAGATCTCCGAGCAGGGACCGGCGGGGCCGGGCTGGCCGGTGGACCAGTAGTTGTCCTTCTTGCCCATCTTCTGGATGCGCCCGGCCGGGACGCCGATCGCGTCGCGCCAGATCTCCAGCGCCTCGTCGTCCTCGTGGTACACCGTGATCCACAGCTTCTCGGCGGGCAGGCCGAACCCGCCGTCGGCGACGTCGCTGGTCAGCAGCTCCCACGCCATGCGGATGGCATCGGCCTTGAAGTAGTCCCCGAAGGAGAAGTTGCCGCACATCTGGAAGAAGGTCCCGTGCCGGGCGGTCTTGCCGACCTCCTCGATGTCGCCGGTGCGGATGCACTTCTGGACGCTCGTCGCACGGCTGTACGGAGGTGTCTCGCGGGCGGTCAGGTACGGGATGAACGGCACCATCCCGGCGACCGTGAACAGGAGGGACGGGTCTGAGGAAATCAGCGACGCCGAGGGCACGACCGTGTGCCCGTTCTTCTCGAAGTAGCTCAGCCAGCGGCCGGCGATCTCGTGGGACTTCATGGGGTCAGATCCTTCAGTGGGTGGTCCGGGCGCCCGGACGGGAAGTGGGACCCGGCGCGGTCGCGCGGGTCGCGGTCGGAGGCGGGGTCCGCCCTGCCGCTCGATCGCACGGACCGGCAGGGCACGACGACGGCGGACGGACTCCCCGGCGCCGGCAGTACTTCGTCCTAGCGGAGGGAGCGGCGCGTCGCGGGGACCGCGTCCGCGGCGGCGTCCCTGGCGGCGGCAGCCTCGGGTGCCGGCACGCCGAGGGCGGAGCGGAGGTCGTCCTCCCGCTCGGTCATGGCCGAGCGCAGGGCATCGGCGAAGTCGGCGATGCTGTCGCTGATCTGCCCGACCGCCCGGTTCAGGCCCTCGGGGCCGAGGTTGGCCTTGGCCTGGGTCACCTTGCGCACCGCGACCACGCCGATCGTGATGCCGGCTGCCAGCCAGAATGCTCGTCTGATCATTGTTGTCTCCGGTTCGTCGTTGGGTTAGCGGCTGCGGCGTCGGCGTGCGGGTGAGGTCCGGCCGGCGAAGGCCGAGCGGACGCCGTAGGAGAACGCCGAGACCTTGATGAGCGGGGAGCCGACGGTGGCGGCGATCAGCGAGGACAGCGCGGAGATGTTCGCCGACGCGTCGGAGACGTTCGAGGTGATCCCGTCCACCGTCTTCAGCTGCCGGTGCGTGGTGCTCACGGTGCTCGTGACCTCTTCGATCAGCGGCGTCGTCTCGTCGGTGACGGTACGGATGGCCGTGCGGAGCTCGTCGAACACGCGTCCGAGCTTCCAGATCGGGACGGCCAGCAGCAGGACCAGGACGGCGAACACGCCCGCGGCTATCAGGCCAGCAATATCTCCACCTGACATGGGCGGTCTCCTTTACGCATGGGGGCACCGCCGGAAGGGGCGGGAGGGAATTTCGTGCTCCTAGTACCTTACAGAACGAAGAGCCCGCGGCGGGTGCCGCGGGCTCTTCGGCCACGCTTGTCGTTCAGGACCGCGGGGGGACCCGCGGACGTCGACGTCTAGCGTGCGTAGTACTCGACGACGAGCTGCTCTTCGCAGGTCACGGGGACCTCGGAGCGCTTCGGGCGACGCACGAGGCGCGCCTGGAGCTTGTCGAGCTGGACGTCCAGGTAGCCGGGGACGGCGGGGAGGACGTCGCGGTGCGCACCTGCGGCGGCAACCTGCAGGGGGACCATGGTCTCGCTGCGGCTGTGCACGTGGATGAGCTGGCCTTCGGCCACCCGGAACGACGGGCGATCGACGCGGGCACCGTCGACCATGATGTGGCGGTGGACGATGAGCTGACGGGCCTGGGCGCTCGTCCGGGCGAACCCGGCACGGAGCACGAGGGCGTCGAGACGCATCTCGAGCAGTTCGATCAGGTTCTCACCGGTCAGGCCCGAGGTACGGCGCGCTTCCTCGAAGACGCGCGCCATCTGCGCCTCGCGGATGTTGTACTGGGCGCGCAGGCGCTGCTTTTCGCGCAGGCGGACGGCGTAGTCGCTGTCCTGCTTGCGGCGCGCGCGACCGTGCTGGCCCGGCGCGTACGGCCGACGCTCGAGGTACTTCTCGGCCTTGGGAGTCAGGGCGATGCCGAGGGCACGCGAGATGCGGACCTTCCGGCGGGCACGTGTGTTGTTAGCCACGTCTACCTTTCGATGTTTTTGCGGCGAAGAAGCGGACCTGCGCCACGGGGGCGTCCGCACTTCCGGTGTCGCTGGCCTCCACTTGCGGAGAGCCGGGATTGGCCGCTTCCCGGTACTACAGTCCGCCGCGACCCTGGCCTGCCACCCGCACGCAGCAGCAGGAACCTGCTGCAGGGCGCGGGGGAAGGCTGGTACACGACGACTTGCCAGTCAGCGTCCAATGCTAGCAGCGCGAGCGCCGGCGGACCGAATCCCGTCGACCCGACCGCCGTACGGGGTCCCGTCCTCACTTGCCGCGGATGATCTGTCGGAGTCGCGACAGCCGGGAGCCGATGTCCCGTTCGACTCCCCGGTCCGTCGGCTCGTAGTAGTTCCGGCCCACCAGATCATCCGGCGCGTACTGCTGCAGCGCGATGCCGTGCGGCTCGTCGTGGGAGTAGACGTAGCCCTTCCCGTGACCGAGCTGGGAGGCGCCGGGGTAGTGCGCGTCCCGCAGGTGCGCCGGGATGCCCTGGCCCCGACCCGCACGCACATCCGCGATGGCGGCGTTGATGCCGTTGTAGGCGGCGTTCGACTTCGGCGCGGTCGCGATGTGCACCACTGCCTCGGCGAGGATGATCCGGGCCTCGGGCATGCCGACGAGCTGCACGGCCTGGGCCGCGGCGACCGCCGTCTGCAGCGCCGTCGGGTCCGCCATCCCCACGTCCTCCGACGCCGAGATCATCAGCCGACGGGCGATGAACCGCGGGTCCTCGCCGGCCTCGAGCATCTTCGCCACGTAGTGCAGGGCGGCGTCGACGTCGGATCCGCGCAGGGACTTGATGAACGCACTGGCGACGTCGTAGTGCTGGTCGCCCGCGCGGTCGTACCGCAGGGCGGCGACGTCGACGGCCTTCTCCGCGTGCTGCAGCGTGACCGGCACGGGCAGGACCTCCCGCCCCTCCTGGTCGTCGTCGTCCTCGTCGTCGGCGGGCGAGCCGGGCCGCCCGTGCTCGCCCGCCGGGGCATCGCGCTCGGACTGCGCGACGCCGGCGGCCGCCTCCAGGGCGGTCAGGCCGCGCCGTGCGTCGCCCGCGGCCAGGCGCACGAGATGCTCGAGGGCCTCCTCCGACAGCTCGACCGTCCCGGCGAGTCCGCGGTCGTCGCCGACGGCCCGCTGGAGCAGGCCCCGGATGTCCGCCTCGTCGAGGGGGCGCAGGGTCTGCAGGAGCGACCTCGAGAGGAGGGGCGACACGACCGAGAAGGACGGGTTCTCCGTGGTGGCCGCGATGAGGACCACCCAGCCGTTCTCCACCCCGGGCAGCAGGGCATCCTGCTGGGCCTTGTTGAAGCGATGGATCTCGTCGAGGAACAGGACCGTGGTCTGCCGGTACAGGTCGCGGGAGGTTAGGGCGTCGTCCATGACGCGGCGCACGTCCTTGACGCCGGCGGTGATGGCGGACAGTTCCACGAACTTCCGGCCCTGGCCGCGTGCGATCACGTGGGCGAGCGTCGTCTTGCCCGTCCCGGGCGGGCCCCACAGGATCACGGACGACGGCGCGGCGTGGGCGCCGGGATCGTGCTCCCCCGCGAGCGTCCGCAGCGGCGATCCCCGGCCCAGCAGGTGCTGCTGGCCGACGACCTCGTCCAGGCTGCGTGGTCGCATCCTCACGGCGAGCGGGCTGCGCGGCCGCAGGCCCGCCGAACCGCGCGTGCCGCCGGCGGGAGCGTCGTCCGACTCGTCGTCGTCGGCCGCGGCACTGAATAGATCATTCACGGCCCCAACGTTACTGTGGGCCACTGACGCGCAGCACCCGCCGAGGCCCCTCCCGACGGATGGCGGCCGGTCGCCCACGTCGCGAGAGGAAGCCGATGTCCCCCAGCAGGTCCGTCCTCGTCGAGGCCGAGCGCCTCGAGGGGTGGCTCGCACGCTTCGAGGTCCGCAACGGCCCCTTCGGCGCGGAGGCCGTCCCGGGCCGCGCGGACGGCTCGGTCACCGTGACCGCTGCGAACGGCTGCATCGCGGTCCTGACCCCGCCCCTGCCGCCGGGCACACTCCCGTGCCCCGTACCGGGCCCTGCATCGAGCCCGGTATCCGATGGGCCGGTGGAGAGCGCAGGGCTCGTCGCGGACCTGCTCTCCGCGGTCGACCCGGCCGGCACGGTGGGGATCCTGCTCATCCGGCGCGGCGGCTACTCCGTGGGCGTCGCGCGGAACGGCGGGATCGTGTCCTCGAAGACGGGCACGCGCTACGTCCAGGGCCGGACGGCAGCGGGCGGCTGGTCCCAGCAGCGGTTCGCGCGGCGACGGGCCAACCAGGCCGATGCCCTCGTGGAGGAGACCGCGGCCCGCGCCGCCGTCCTCTTCGGAGCCCACCCGCCGTCGTGCCTGCAGCTCGGCGGCGACAGGACCCTGGCGACGAGTGCCCTCGGCGAGCCCGTCCTCTCACGGTTCGCGGGCCTCCCGCAGGTCCCGTTCCTCACGGTGCCGGATCCCCGCTTCGCTGTCCTCAAGGAAGCGGCACGCACCGCCCTGTCCGTCCGGATCACGGTGACCGACCCGCCCGCCGAAACCACCTGATCGGGAGCATGACACCGACCGCGACGCCGTCGGGCGGCGCCTCAGCCCTCCCGGACCGCTGCCGCCCGGAGCGCGGTGATCGCGGCAGCGGCGTCGTCCGCCCCGTAGACCGAGGAACCGGCCACGAAGACCGTGGCCCCCGCGTCGGCGGCGCGCAGGATCGTCTCCTCCGTGATGCCCCCGTCCACCTGGATGGCGAGCGGCCGGTCCGCACCCCGGACGGCCTCGGCGGCGCGGCGGATCTTCGGCAGGGTCAGGTCCAGGAAGGACTGCCCGCCGAACCCCGGCTCCACCGTCATCACGAGCAGCAGGTCGAGCTCACCCAGCATGTCCAGGTAGGGCTCCACGGGCGTGGCCGGCCGCAGCGCCATGCCGGCCTTCGCGCCGGCATCCCGCAGCTCCCGCGCCAGCCTGACCGGTGCAGCCGCGGCTTCCGCGTGGAACGTCACCGACGCGGCACCGGCTTCCGCGTAGGCGGGCGCCCAGCGATCGGCGTCCTCGATCATGAGATGCACGTCGAGCGGCAGCGGGCTGACCGCCTGGATCCTCCGGACCACCGGCAGTCCGAGCGTCAGGTTCGGCACGAAGTGGTTGTCCATGACGTCCACGTGCACGGCGTCGGCCGACGCGATGCGCTGCAGTTCGGCCTCCAGGTTCACGAAGTCCGCCGAGAGGATGCTCGGATTTATACGGGGATGCGTCACTGCCGTTCCCTTTCGTTGCCTCTGCCCTGACGTCCTCAGGGATTCTTGCGGATCAGCGCGAGGTACATCGCGTCCGTGCCGTGCACGTGGGGCCAGAGCTGCGCGCTCGTCCCGTGCCCGGCATCGAGCGCTCCCCCGACGCTCACGGCGTCGAGCGCGGCTCCCGCGTCGAGGCGCTCGAAGCCGGGGCGCTTGCGCAGGCAGTCGTCGACGACGGCGTCCGTCTCCGCGTGGTGCGGCGAGCAGGTCACGTAGGCCACGACCCCGCCGGGGGCGACGGCGTCCAGGGCGGAGGTGAGCAGCTCACGCTGCAGGGGCGCCAGGCCCACGAGGTCCGAGGGCTTCCGGCGCCAGCGTGACTCGGGACGGCGGCGCAGGGCGCCCAGGCCCGTGCAGGGCGCGTCGACGAGCACGCGGTCGTAGCCCTCCGGCTGCTCCCGCCCGACGTCGCGCCCGTCCCCCACGCGGACGGTCCAGGAGTCCTCCGGCAGGGGCCGCAGCGCCTGCCTCACCAGCTGGGCCCGGTGCGGGACCGGTTCGTTCGCGGTCAGGTGCACGCCGTCGTCGAGTCCGATCGCCGCCAGCAGGGCGGTCTTCCCGCCGGGGCCCGCACACAGGTCCAGCCACTGCTCGGGGCCGTCCGGCCGGCGTCCGTGGAGGTCGACGGCGGCCAGGGCCCGCGCCACGAGCTGCGATCCCGTGTCCTGCACGCGAAGGGTGCCCGCGGCGATGCCGGGGAGCCTGCTGACGTCGCCGCCCGAGTAGGAGGCCGATCCCGGGGCCAGCCGGCCCGGCTCCGCCCCCTCCTCGAGGGCGTCGTCGAGCGTGCCGAGCCCCGGCAGGGCGACGAGGTGGACCACGGGCGCCGCATTGTCGGCGGCCAGGAGGGCATCGATCTCCGAGACGTCCCGGCCGTGGGCCACGAGCGCCTGGCGCATCGCGCGGACGATCCACTCGGGGTGGCTGTAGGTCAGGGCTGCGATGGCGGTCGGGTCCGTCAGGTCCTCGACGAGGACGGCGATCCAGCCGTCCAGGTCATGTGCCGTGACCTTGCGGAGCACGGCGTTCACGAGCGAGGAGGGTCCCGCGCCGATCACGGCGCGGACGAGGCCCACGGTCTGGTCCAGCGCCGCGTGGGCAGGAACCCGCATCGCCAGGAGCTGGTGCACGCCGAGCCTCAGGGCGTCCAAGACGGCAGGGTCGAGCTGGTCCAGCGGACGGTCGACGCAGCGGGCCAGCACGGCGTCGTAGGTGCCCTGCCCGCGCAGGGCTCCGTAGGTGAGCTCCGTCGCGAAGCCCGCGTCGCGACGGTCGAGGCGGTGCCGGCGGATGCTGGTCGGCAGGACGAGGTTCGCGTAGGCGTCCTCGCCGGCGACGGCGCGCAGGACCTCGAACGCGACGAGGCGTGCGGGGTCCGCGCGGCGGGTGCGCTGGGATGGCGCGGCCTGGGAGAACTGCCGGTCGCCGCCTCGGTTCCGTTCCCGGCCCTGGTCGTCGCGACGCCGGGTGCCACCTCCCTGACCGGTACCCTGACCCTTGCCCGCGGCGCCCCGGCTGCGCTCACCGCGCCCGCCGGATCCCCTGTTCGTTCCTCCGGTCGTACTCACTCGAACACCAGCTCTCCGCGCGTCGCCGCGCCCCGGGCCCAGTCGAGGGCTCTCATCATCTTCTTCCCGGCCGGCTGCAGGTCCCCGAGGACCAGCGCGTGGGTGCCTGTCCCCACCAGGACCTGCCGGCCGACGACGTCGATCCGGCCCGGCGGGACGGTGGGCCGCCCGCCGTCCGCGAGTCGTTCATCGCCGCCCGGTGGGGTGACGGGTCCGAGCTTCACCCGCTGCCCGTCGAGCGTGCTCCACGCCCCGGGTTCGGGGGTCACGGCATTGATACGGCGGCGCACGGCGACGGCCGGCTGCGACCAGTCGATCCGCGCGTCGTCGATCGTGAGCTTGGGGGCGAGGCTGGCCTCACCCGTCTGGGGGGTCGCCGTGACCCGGCCCGCCTCGAGACCGGAGAGCGTCTGCACGAGCAGGACCGCGCCGCTGTGGGACAGGCGGTCGAGGACCTCGCCGCTCGTGGCGCCGGGGTCGAGCGTCTCCGTCATCACGCCGAAGACGGGTCCGGTGTCGAGACCCTCCTCGAGGAGGAACGTGCTCGCACCCGTGACGTCGTCCCCTGCGAGGACCGCGTGCTGCACGGGCGCGGCACCCCGCCAGGCCGGGAGGACCGAGAAATGAAGGTTGATCCAGCCGTGCCGCGGGACGGCCAGTCCTGCCGGCGGGACGATGCCGCCGTACGCGACGATCGCCGCGGCATCGAGGCCGAGGGCACCGAGCTGCGTGATCAGTTCCGGGGTGAAGCGGTTCGCCTTCAGGACGGGCAGCCCGAGTTCCTCGGCGACGGCGGCGACCGGGCTCGGCGTCAGGACCTTCCGGCGTCCCACGGGTGCATCGACCCGCGTGAGGACCGCGGCGACGTCGAAGCCCGCGTCCACGAGCGCCCGCAACGACGGCACGGCGACCCCGGGCGTCCCCGCGAAGAGGATCCTCATCGGGCGGTCCGGTCCGCGGCGCCGGCGCGCCGACCGGCCACCGGCGTCACCGGCGTCGGGGGGCGGGTGAAGCTCGATCCGAGGGACCGTGAGCGCTCCACCGCCGTCCGTGAGGTGACCTGGTTGTAGTCGCCACTCCGGATGGCCCTGAGCGCATTCTTCCGGTCCTCGCCCGCGAGCCGGTCGATGTACAGCGTCCCGCGGAGGTGGTCGGTCTCGTGCTGGAAGGCGCGCGCGAGCATGCCCGTGCCCTCCACCGCGACGTCCGCTCCGGATACGTCCTTGCCCGTGACGCGCGCCCAGTCGGACCGGTCGACGAAGCTCCCGAGGCCGGGCACGGAGAGGCAACCCTCGACGTCGGACTCCCCCTGGGAGGCGCCGCCGACCTCGAGCACAGGGTTCACCACGTGCCCCTGGACGCCGTCCACCCGGTAGGTGAAGACCTGGAGTCCGATGCCGACCTGCGGCGCCGCGAGCCCGGCCCCCTGCACGTCGATCATCGTCTCGGTCATGTCCTCGACCAGTCGAGCGAGGTCGGGCCCGAACTCGGTGACCTCCGCGGCGGGGGTGCGGAGGATCGGATCGCCGATCATGCGGATACTCAGGACGGCCATCGGTGCTCTGTTCCTCGCTTCGGTCACTTCGGATGCTTCGGAGTCCCCGTCAATCCTAGTGCCGCGCGGTCGCGGCCGGGATCAGGCTGTACCTCAGGCGGGCAGGGCGGGTTCGGCGGGGACGGACCGGCTGGGCGGCGGACCGAGCGGCAGGAGCGCGCGCCCCGCCTCCTCGGCGTCGAGCCCCGCTTCCCACGCCCGGCGGAGTGCGCAGAACCGCAGCCAGTGGTTCTTCAGCACGGACGGGTTGGCCCTCATGGCCCGCACCTCGGTCTGGCCCACGGCCACCCCGAGGAGCAGCGGCTGGTCCCCGTGCGCCCACGGCCGCCATTCGCCCTTCCGGGGGTCGACGAGGGACTCCTCCGCCTTCATGCCCGCCACGAGCTGCATCACCACCTTGTCGTCCAGCGCCTTCACGAAACCGTCGCGGTCGGTGTTCTTGGTCTTGTAGTCGATCAGGCACGTACGTCCACCGATCGTCGCGACGAGGTCCAGGGTTCCCGCATAGCCGAGTTCGCTGTTCCAGACCGTCAGCTCGGGCTCCACGGGACGGACGTCGTAGAGGTCCCACCACTCGTCGAACCGCTGCGCGAAACCGCCCTCGCCCTGCTCCTCGAGGGCGAGGCGGGCTGCGTCGAGCTCGTCGGGACGCCCGAGGGCTCGCAGCGCCACCTGTTCGCAGTAGTGGTGCACCCGCGTGCCGCGCAGGGCGGCCTCGTCGCGATAGCGCTCCGCGGCCGACGCGGCCTCCCGGACGGCGGTGCGCAGCTCCGAGGCGTTCCCCAGGGCTGCCGGCAGGCGGGGGTCCCGCGAGAGGGCACTGGCGGCCATGTGGCCGTACCAGCCGCCGAGGGAGGTGGGGAGCTGCGAGATGACGGTGGTGATGGACGGGACGGCGGGCTGCTCCGACGTGGAGCGGGCGTACATCCGGCCGTGCGGTGTCGCGTGGGCGAGGAGCGGGGCGGTCATGACTCCAGTCTCTCAGGTGGCTCCGACACGTCCGGTGACGGCCCGGACCGGTCCGGGCCGCTCCCCCGCCGGGACGGCGCCCCTGCCGATTGGACGAACCCCCGAACGTCCTATAGAGTTTTCTCTCGTTGGAAAACGAAGAAACACCGCGAAATGTACGGCATCGAGCGGAGGTTTCGGGTTTGTTCTTCTTTTGCGGACGTAGCTCAGCTGGCTAGAGCACCACCTTGCCAAGGTGGATGTCGCGGGTTCGAATCCCGTCGTCCGCTCGCAAGTCCCTGTATGGCCGGATCCGTCCGGTGGTCGGAGAGATCCGATCATGGTGGGGTGGCCGAGAGGCGAGGCAGCGGCCTGCAAAGCCGTATACGCGGGTTCGAATCCCGTCCCCACCTCGGTGCAGAACGAGCAGAAACACCCATGGCAATGGGCGATTGGCGCAGCGGTAGCGCGCTTCCCTGACACGGAAGAGGTCACTGGTTCGATCCCAGTATCGCCCACTACGGCGCCCCTTCGGGGGCGCTTTTTTGCGGACGTAGCTCAGCTGGCTAGAGCACCACCTTGCCAAGGTGGATGTCGCGGGTTCGAATCCCGTCGTCCGCTCTCAGGCCGGTTGTCGGCCCTGGCCCGGTCCTGGCGAGGACCGGGCTTTTTTTGTGCTCCGCCGTCGGCGAACCGGCCGCTCCCCGTTCCCCTCTCCTTCCGGTCCTGACCTATGCTGGGTGCAGCGGAAACGGACTGCGTTTCCACGACCGAAAGGAGGTGTCCGTGGGTTTATTTGACGGGCTCAAGGGCAAGGCCGGCACCCTCGCGGGTAAGGCGACCGAACTGATTGGCGACAATTCCGACAAGGTGAAGAACGGCATCGGGAAGGCTGGCGGCTTCGTCGACAGCAGGACCCATGGCAAGTACTCACGCCACATCAACGGAGTGCAGACGAAGGCTTCGGAGATGGTCGACAAGGTCGACAAGAAGGACGGCAAGGGCGGCTTCGGCCCCACCTCCCCGCCGGCCGTGTAGTACCCAGCCTGGCAATGAGGAAGCGCCGGTCCCGCCGAGAGGCGGTACCGGCGCTTCTTGCGTCGAGGCCCTGACCGGTCGGCCCGTCGGCCCGTCCGGGGCTAGGACGCCACGTCGCTGCCCTGTCGCGCAAGGGCCGTCAGGCGGGAGACCGCGCGGTAGTACTTCTTCATGTAGCCGCCGTGCATCATCTCCTCGGTGAAGAGGTGATCGAAGGTCGTGCCGCTCGCCATGATGGGCACGTCGCGGTCGTACAGCCGGTCCGCGAGGACCACGAAGCGCAGCGCGACCGCCTGTTCCGTGATCGTCTCCACGTTGTGCCAGGCGACGGCGTCGATGCCGTCCAGCATCTGCCGGTAACGGCTGGGGTGCACGTCCGAGAGATGCCGGAGCAGATCCCCGAACTCGTCCTCGGCGAGGACCCCGCCCGCGTAGGATGCGACCCTCTCGCGCAGACCGGCGTCGTCCATCGCGTCGGGGGCCTGCGGCAGGCCGCGGTGGCGGAAGTCCTCACCGTCGATGCGGGCCACGTCGAACTGGTCGGCGAGCACCTGGATCTCCCGCTGGAAGTCCTGGGCGGCGAACCGCCCGTCCCCCAGGGACCCCGGCAGGGTGTTGGACGTCGCGGCGAGCTTGACCCCGGCGTCCGCGAGCTCGCGCATCAGCCGTGACATCAGGACGGTGTCGCCCGGATCGTCGAGTTCGAATTCGTCGATGCAGACCAGGCTGTAGCTGCTCAGCGCATCGACGGTCTTGCGGAAACTGAGCGCCCCGACCAGGTTCGTGTACTCGACGAACGTCCCGAAGGCCTTCGGCCCGGACGACGCGTGCCACAGGGATGCCAGGAGGTGGGTCTTGCCCACGCCGAAACCGCCGTCGAGGTAGATACCCGCCCGCGTCTCGGTCTTCTTCCCTCCGCCGAACAGCTTGCGGAGGCCCGACGGCTTCGGCTCGTCCACGGAGGACGCGAAGTCGCGCAGCTTCGAGACCGCGGCCGCCTGCGACGGCTGTTGCGGATCCGGACGGTAGGTGTCGAAGGACACCTCACCGAAGCGGGGTGACGGGTAGAAGCCGCCCAGCAACTCATCGACGGAGACCCTGGGGCTGCGCTCTGTGAGGTGTTCGATGACTGGCACGGACGTGGACCGCTTTCTCTCTCCGGCTGGTGGTGGCGGCGGCACGCCCGCAGGGTGCCGTTCCGCAACGCAAGACTACGGCACCCCCGTCCGCGTGATGCCCCCGGGGCCCGCACCCGACGGCCCTTGACGCGCGGCCGTCCCGGAAGCATTTGCCCGGCCGCGTCGTTAGGCTAGTGGAAACCACGCCCGCCCGTCCTCAGGACGTCGCGGTCGTGCCCGGACAGCTGACAGCTACGCGAAAGGCCGCAATGACCCTGGCTCCCGATCCGCAGGACAAGTTCGCCGAGTACGCCCACCCCGAGCGGCTCGTCTCGACCGACTGGCTCACCGCGAACCTCGGCGCTGAGGGGCTCGTCGTCGTCGAGTCGGACGAGGACGTCCTGCTGTACGAGACGGGTCACATCCCCGGGGCCGTGAAGGTCGACTGGCACACGGAGCTCAACGACGAGGTGACGCGGGACTACATCGACGGTGAGGGCTTCGCACGCCTGATGGCGTCCAAGGGCATCTCGCGGGATTCCACCGTGGTCGTCTATGGCGACAAGAGCAACTGGTGGGCCGCCTACGCGCTCTGGGTCTTCACGCTCTTCGGCCACGAGGACGTCCGCCTGCTCGACGGCGGCCGGGACAAGTGGGTGGCGGAGGACCGTCCGCTGACCACGGACAAGCCCGGGATCACTGCTGTCGACTACCCGATCGTGGACCGTGACGACGCCACGATCCGCGCCTATCTCAGCGATGTGCTCGACCACCTGGGCAACCCGCTGATCGACGTCCGTTCCGGCGACGAGTACACGGGTGCCCGCACCACCATGCCGGCCTACCCGGAGGAGGGTGCCCTGCGCGGCGGCCACATCCCCACCGCCCGCTCCGTGCCGTGGGCGCGGGCCGCCGCCCCGGACGGGACCTTCCGTTCCCGCGCCGAACTGGACGCCATCTACCGGGACGAGGCGGGGCTGCAGGACGGCGACGACGTCGTGGCGTACTGCCGGATCGGGGAGCGCTCGAGCCACACCTGGTTCGTCCTCACGCACCTGCTCGGCTTCGACAGGGTCCGCAACTACGACGGCTCGTGGACCGAGTGGGGCAACGCCGTCCGCGTGCCCATCGTCCGCGGCACCGAGCCCGGCGAGCTGCCGGCCGGATCGCGGACGTCGGCACGATGACCGCGGAGACCGTCCCGGCGAAACTCGCCGAGATCATCGACGACTTCCAGGCCCTGTCCGAGCCGGACCGCCTGCAGCTCCTCCTCGAGTTCTCCACCGGGCTCCCGGGGCTGCCCGAGCGGTACAGCGACCACCCCGAGCTGCTCGAGCAGGTGGTCGAGTGCCAGAGCCCGCTGTTCCTCACCATGGAGATCGGCGGTGGACCGGAGCGGCCCGTCCACCTCTTCTTCTCGGCGCCCCGGGAGGCCCCGACGACGCGCGGGTTCGCCGGCGTCCTACTCGAGGGGCTCGACGGCCTACCGGCCGCCGAGGTCCTCGCGGTGCCGGACGACGTCCCCGACCGCCTCGGCCTCACCCGCGCCATCACTCCCCTGCGGATGCGCGGCATGTCCGCGATGCTGGGGCGGATCAAACGGAAGATCAGGGACGCTCAGTAGCCGCCGGGTCGGGCATCTTCCCGCCGGGGAGGGTCCGGCCGAACAGGAGGCCGTCCAACCAGCGTTCGACGACGGACTCCCACCGCTGCGGATCCACGTTCCATTCCTTCGTGTGCCGGGCCCGGTGGAACCGCTCGAGCGTGACGAAGGCAGGATTCTTCGCCGCGAGCTCGGCCGAAGCGCCGATGGGGACGAACTCGTCGTCCTCGCTGTGGAGAATCAGGGTGGGCAGGGTCAGCTGCTCCGCACGCGTGATCCAGTCCATGCTCTTGAGGTCCAGCGGGGCGGCGAGGCCCGTGATCCTCCGCGCACGTTCGCTTGCCAGGAGGTACTGGCCGAGCCGCCCCACGGGGGCGGGGATCCGGTTGAGGGCGGCGTGGTGGGCGAGCACCTCCATCCAGTTGATCACCGGCCCGTCCAGGACGAGCGCGGTGATCCGGCTGCGGTGGCGTGAGAGGTCCGCGGTCTGCAGGACGATCGCCCCGCCCATCGACCACCCGAAGAGCACCACGTCGCGGGCGCCGTGCGTCATCGCGAAGTCGATGGCGGCGTCGACGTCGTGCCATTCCGTCATGCCCAGGCCGTAGCGGCCGTCCGGTGCCGCGGGGGCTTCGCCGTCGTTCCGGTAGGAGATGACCAGACTGGTCATGCCCAGGCGTCGGGCCGGAGCGAGCGCGCGCAACGCCTCCGCACGCGTGGCGCCGCGGCCGTGCACCATGATCGCCCAGGTGCCGGACGGTGCCTCGGCGCGGACCAGCCAGGCGGGGGCGGCCCCGCCCTCGACGGGGATGTGCACCTCCTCGTCCGCGAAGCCCACCGCGGACGGCGAGGGGTAGACGGCGCCGCTCCACCAGCCGCGCGTGGCCGCGGCGAGGTCGCCCGCGTCCACCCTGTCGACGCAGCGTTCCACGGTGCCCTCACGGGGGACGTAGGACCGGATGGCACCGATGCGGGCATGGCCGGCCCCACGGTCGAAGTAGAGGCTGTAGGTCCCCTCCACGGTCGTGTCGTCGGTGGCGGGGAGGATGACCGTCTGGTTCCCGGCGGATCCGACGACGGCGAGGATGTCGAGGTTCTCGTCGCGGGCGCGCGCCGGCGTGACGACCTGCCGCGCGAAATACACCGCGAGTCCGGAGACGGCTCCGGCCGCGGAGGATGCGACGGCCGCCCCCGCGCCCACGCCGAGCGCTGTCCACTTGAGCCACGGTGCGGTCCCCTGCTGCGCGGCGGCCGGCGGCGTCATCGATGTCATGGTTCCATTTCTACCCTGCGGCGCCGAGGGTCGTCGATTCACAGCCGCCGCGGGTCCCCCTCGGATGGCGAGCAGGACCGCGCAGTACAGTGGCGCCATGACCCAGACAATCCTCGTGCTGAGCGAAGAAGCACTGACCGGCCCGGATCTCCGCAACCTGCAGACCCTGCGCGGAGAGGACGAACTGGTGGAGATCGTCGTCCTGATCCCCGAGGACGCGAACGAATCGGTGCTGGGAGAGTTCTTCCGCCACCTGAGCCTGTTCGAGGTGGGCGAGGCGTTCCGCACCTTCTCCGCAGACGACCGCCGCCACGACGAGGCCACGGCCCGCGAGGCCCTCGAGACCTCGCTGCAGCTGCTCCTGGACGAGGGCTTCACGGCCCGCGGGCGGACGACGAGCGAGAATCCCGTGGACGCCATGATCCAGGAGGCGAAGGCGAGCGGAGCCGCCCAGGCGGTGGTCATCACCCGCCCCCACGCCGTGGCGGACACCTTCCACACCGACTGGGCCAGCAAGGCCCAGGCTAAGCTCGGCATCGCCGTGCTGCACCTGTACTCGGGGTCGGGATTTATTGGTGACTCGTAGGCGTTGCAGAGGCTATGACCACTGAACGTGAGAGCTACCGGCCAGAGATCGAGAAGTCCGACGACGAATGGCGGCAGGAGCTGACTCCCCAGGAGTTCCAGGTCCTGCGGAACGCCGGCACCGAGCGCCCGTACACGGGCGAGTACTACGACGCCAAGACGGCGGGCACCTACGAGTGCAGGGCCTGCGGTGCCGAACTGTTCACGAGCAACGAGAAGTTCGACTCGCACTGCGGGTGGCCCTCCTTCTGGGCACCGCTCGCGGAAGGCACCGTCCGTTACCTGCACGACCGCTCGCTCGGCATGGAGCGCATCGAGGTGCGGTGCACCCGCTGCGACTCGCACCTCGGGCACCTGTTCAAGGGCGAGGGCTTCGACACGCCGACCGACCAGCGCTTCTGCATCAACTCCATCTCCATGAAGCTGGTTCCCGCCGAGTAGCCACCCGGGCGCCCTGGTGCGCGGGTGGTGCAGGAAGGTCGGTCCTCCGGGGCCGGCCTTCCTGCGTTCCCGGGTGCTGTGAAGGCCGGCTGGCCCTCCTGTACTCCGAACTGATGTTGAGAGCAAGGAAGTCTGATGCTCGGGCCGCTTGTGGCTAAGAGTTCCTGTTCAAGTTGCTAGGCTCCCCCATACGCACCACCCGTTGTCCCGGCCGGAGAAAGCAGGAGCCATGACCGTCACTCCCCTCGTTCGAGCGAACCGCACGCCGCAGCACACCGACGCCTGGAAGGCGCTCAAGGCCGCGGCCCACGAGCTACGACTCCTGCAGGTCAAGGACGGGTCCATCCCGGATGCCGAGCACCACGCGGCGGCCTCGGACCACACCCTCCGGATCATCGCCGCCGTCGAGGAGCTCGCACCCCTGTTCCCCCACGACGCCGACTACCTCGCCCGCACCGTGACGGCCTTCGAGGCGTGGCGCGCCGGGGGGTTCGCCGTCCCCGACTTCCTCGAGCCGCTGCTCGCCTTCCAGCCGCAGCTGGACCGCACGGACGGCCTGCAGCACCTGGTCGTCTTCCCCATGTACACCCAGAACGGCAGCACCAACCGGCTCGTCGAGGCCGTCCTCGTCGAGGGGCTGTGGCCGGAGTTCGTCGCCGAACTCGAAGCAGGTGACTACTCCAATGCCCTCTTCGTCCCGATCAGGTTCCTCGACTTCACGGACGGCTACAGCACGAACTCCGCGGTGCTCTTCCCCGAGACCGTCGCCGTGAGCCGGACCCCCACGTTCACGTGGGGCGCCATCTTCGCGGACCGCGAGGCCGCGCGTTTCCGGCGGGTGGTCCGCGCCGCCGCCGGGATCACGCGCCTCGACCTGCCCGGCGAGGCGCTCGAGCTGCTGGAGGACCAGGCGCTCGCGGAGGAGACCTTCGTGATGTGGGACCTCATCCACGACCGCACCCACATGCGCGGCGACCTGCCGTTCGATCCGTTCATGATCAAGCAGCGCATGCCGTTCTTCCTGTACTCGCTCGAGGAACTGCGCTGCGACCTGACGGCGTTCCGCGAGTCGGTGCGGATCGCCAAGGACGAGGACGCCTCGCCCGAGGCCCGCAGGCACGCCCGGCTCGTGCAGTACGCCGTGATCTTCGACCGCATCTTCCGCTTCAGCATCACGGGCACCCGGGTGCGCAACTACGACGGCCTCGGCGGCCAGCTCCTGTTCGCGTGGATGCACCAGCACCGCGTCCTCCACTGGACGGACACCAAGCTCACCATCGACTGGGACGAGGTGGCCGACGTCGTCGTCGCCCTCGGCGAGCAGATCGAGCAGCTGTACTGGCGGTCCATCGACCGCCCCAAGATCGCGCACTGGCTCGCCGCCTACGAGCTGGTCTCGGCCACCGTCACACCGCATCCCGCCTCCGTGTGGGCGAAGGGACCGGACGCGCTCGAGCTTCTCGGTCCGCCGCGTGCTCTCACCGACGCCGTCCTCGACGACGAGTTCCCCCTGTCCATGTTCTTCGAGGCGCTGGAGCGGAAGATGAAGCCCGTCATCGAGTCCACGGCCGGCATCACGGCGGACGCGGCGTGAGCGACGACGTCGGTACCCGCACGGCCGTCGTCGCCGGCGCCACCAGCGCAGCCGGCGTCGCCCTCACCCGGCGGCTGGTGGCGGACGGACTGACCGTCGTCGCCGTCGGGTCCCATGCCGGCCGCCTCGACACGGCGTTCGCGGACCTCGACGGCGTGGACCGGCAGGTGTGCGACCTCACGGACGAGGCCGCGGTCCTGGCCCTCGCCGACCGCGTGCGCACCGATCACGGCGGCGCCGACGCACTGTTCCACCTCGTCGGCGGCTGGCGTGGCGGCAAGGGCATCACCACGCAGACCGCCGAGGACTACGGCTTCCTGCACCGCTCGGTCTTCGTGACCCTGTTCAACACGAGCCGGGCGTTCTACGACCAGCTGGCAGAGCACGGCGGCCGGCTCGCCGCCGTGTCCGCCACGGCCGTCACCGCGCCCACCGCGGCCAACGCGTCCTATGCCGCGGTGAAGGCCTCCGTCGACGCCTGGGTCCAGGCCGTCGCCGACGGCTTCGCCCGGGACGGCACGACGGCGGCAGCGACCGCGGTCGTCGTCAGGGCCCTCGTGGACGACGCGATGCGCGGGCAGCACCCGGAGCGGGCGTTCAAGGGCCACACGCACGTCGACGACCTCGCGGCGATCCTCGCCGGCCTGGCCGGGGCGCCGGCCGCGGAGGTCAACGGGACCCGCATCGACGCGGTTCGGGGATAATGGGACGGTGACCGACACCCTGACTCCCGTGGCCCCGCCCGCTCCCCTGCACGACCGCACCCAGCGCAGCTTCGCGTCGGACAACTACTCGGGGGTGCACCCCGAGGTCCTCGCGGCCATCGCCGCGGCGAACGAGGGGCACCAGGTCGCCTACGGCGAGGACCAGTACACCGCGCGGCTGCTGGAGGTGATGGAGCACCACTTCGGCGAGGGGATCTCCATCTACCCGGTCTTCAACGGCACCGGAGCGAACGTGCTCTCCCTGCAGTCGATGCTGCCGCGCTGGGGCGCCGTGATCTGCCCGCAGACCGCCCACATCAACGTCGACGAGAACGCCGCACCCGAGCGCGTGGGCGGCATCAAGCTCCTGACCGTGCCCACGCCGGACGGCAAGCTCACGCCCGAGCTGATCGACCGCGAGGCCTGGGGCTGGGGCGACCAGCACCGCGCGCAGCCCCTGGCCGTCTCCATCACGCAGACCACGGAGCTCGGGACGCTCTACTCGGTCGCCGAGATCAAGGCCATCGCCGACCACTGCCATGCCCGCGGGATGCGCCTCCACATGGACGGCGCCCGGCTCGCGAACGCCGCAGCGGCGCTCGGCCAGCCCCTCCGGGCCTTCACCCGCGACGCCGGCGTGGACATCCTGTCCTTCGGCGGCACCAAGAACGGCCTCATGTTCGGCGAGTGCGTCGTCGTGCTGAACCAGGAGGCGTCCACCGGGCTCGAGTACCTCCGCAAGCTCAACATGCAGCTCGCGTCGAAGATGCGCTTCGTCTCCGCCCAGCTCATCGCCCTGCTCGACGGCGACCTGTGGCTCCGTTCGGCGTCCCACGCGAACGCCATGGCGGCCCGCCTGACGGAGGGGGTCCGGGGGATCCCCGGCGTGACCCTTACCCAGGAGACCACCGCGAACGCGGTCTTCGCGATCCTGCCCCCCGGCGCCGCGGACCGCATCCGCGAGAGCTTCAGGTTCTACGACTGGGACCAGGCCACGGGCGAGGTCCGCTGGATGTGCTCGTTCGACACCACCGAGGAGGACGTCGACGCCTTCGTCGACGCCATCCGCCGGGAGGCGTCCGCCTGACGGTCCCGGCGCGCCGCCGCTGCGCGCCCGCCCCCAGGGCATAGCCTGCGGGAGTGAGTGCAATCGGTGGCGTGTCGCAGCTTCCTGCCGAGTTCCTCGACGCCCTCGCGGGCCTCCGGCGGGCGGCACGCCGCAGCGAGATCCGCCTCGAAGAGGTTCCCGCACCCTCCCGCCTGGCCCCCTTCGCCGTCGCCCTCGGTGCCGAGGTGTTCGAGGCGACCCTCCCACCGCTCACCCCCGTCCACGGTCCGGCACGCTCCCTCGTCGTCGCGCCCGATCCGGAGGAACTGGCCACGGGCCGCTTCATCCTCCTCTACGACCCCGCGGGCTCCGAGGTGTGGAACGGCCGGTTCCGGATCGTGACGTACATCCGCGCCCAGCTCGAGGCGGACATGGGCAACGACGCCCTGCTCGGCTCCGTGGCCTGGACCTGGCTCGTGGAGGCCCTGCAGAACCGCGGCGCCCGCCACCACAGCGCGGGCGGCACCGCCACGAGGATCCTGTCCGAGAGCTACGGCATGCTGGGGGACCGCCCGGACACCATCGACATCGAACTCCGGGCCTCCTGGACACCCGACACCTCCGACGTGCAGCGCCACCTCGAGGCCTGGACGGACATGGTGTGCACCTTCGCCGGCCTGCCGCCCCTGCCCGCCGGCGTCGCCCACCTTCCGCACCGACGGTCCTGAGGCCGCGTGCGAAACGCGGGAGGGGCCGTCGGGCCGCGGAATGCTCCGGGATAGACTGAAAACACCATGAGTTCCCACACTTCCGAACAGACGGACCGCATCGAAGCATCCGATCCCGCCGACACAGGCATCCCCGAATCCCTCGCCCTCACCGAACCGCGCGACGGCGTGCCCCTGGTCATCGACACCCAGGCCGGGCTCGAACGCGCGGCGGCGGCCCTCGCGGGCGGGACGGGACCGGCGGGTGTCGACGCCGAGCGGGCCTCGGGCTTCCGGTACGGGCAGCGCGCCTTCCTCGTGCAGATCCGCCGCGAGGGAGCGGGCACCTGGCTCATCGACCCGGAGCCCTTCGACGACCTCCGCATCATCGACGAGGCCCTCGACGGCGTCGAGTGGATCCTGCATGCCGCCAGCCAGGACCTGCCCTGCCTCTCGGAGCTCGGCATGTGGCCGGACCGGCTCTTCGACACGGAGCTCGCGGCGCGGCTGGCCGGACTGCCGCGGGTGGGTCTCGCCGCCGTCATCGAATCGCAGCTCGGCTTCAGCCTGGCCAAGGAGCACTCGGCCGCGGACTGGTCGAAGCGGCCGCTCCCCGAGCCCTGGCTCCGCTACGCGGCGCTCGACGTCGAGGTCCTCACCGAACTGCGCGACAAGCTGGCCGCGCTCCTCGAGCAGGACGGCAAGCTGGGGATCGCCGAGGAGGAGTTCGAGCACATCCGCCGGACTCCCCCCGCGGAGCCGCGCGTGGACCCCTGGCGCCGCACCTCCGGGCTGCACCAGCTGCGCGACCGGCGGCAGCTCGCCGCCGTGCGGCAGATGTGGCTCGAGCGGGAGGACCTCGCGCAGCGCCGGGACGTCGCTCCCGGCCGGCTGATCCCGGACTCCGCCATCGTCGCCGCGGCCAAGGCCATGCCGACCACCGTTCCCCAGCTGCTGGCGACCAAGGGCTTCCACGGCCGGGCGGCACAGAAGGAGGCCCCGCGCTGGATCCGGTGCCTCAACGAGGCGGGGAAGCTCACCGACCTCCCGCCCCTGCACGTCTCCTCGAATGCTCCGCCCCCACCCCGCGTCTGGGCGGAGAAGGACCCCGAGGCCGCTGCCCGGCTGCAGACCGCCCGGCCCCGGGTGACGCAGCGCGCCGAGAAGCTGGGGATGCCGGTGGAGAACCTGCTGACGCCGGACTACCTGCGCCGTCTCGCCTGGCGCCCGCCCGCGGAGATCTCGCTCGAGTCCGTCGCGGCGGCCCTCGCCGATCTCGGTGCACGTCCGTGGCAGATCGAGCAGGTCGCCGCGATCATCACGGTCGCCTTCCTCGACCCGGATCCGCTGCCCGCCAAGGGTGGACAGGGAAACCAGGACGCGGCTGCCGACTAGCCGATCTCACCCGGGCGGCCGCTTGCACGCTATGTTACTGACCAGTAACATGTTCGCGGATCAACATCTCGAAGAGGAGTACCAGGTGAGCCTAGAAACCGGGACCATGCCCACGGGCAGAACGGCACGCGCGTCACGCGCCGTCCGCGACGTCGTCTTCGTCGACGGAGTACGGACCCCCTTCGGCAAGGCGGGCGACAAGGGCATCTACGCCGGCATGCGCGCCGACGACCTCGTGGTGAAGTGCATCCGCGACCTGCTGCGCCGCAACCCGTCCCTGCCGCCCGAACGCATCGACGACGTCGCGATCGCGGCCACCACGCAGACCGGCGACCAGGGGCTCACGATCGGCCGGACGGCCGCCCTCCTGGCGGGGCTCCCCCGCACCGTCCCCGGCTTCGCCATCGACCGCATGTGTGCGGGCGCCATGACGGCCGTGACCACCACGGCGTCCGGCATCGCGTTCGGTGCGTACGACGTCGTCATCGCCGGCGGCGTCGAACACATGGGCAACCACCCGATGGGCGCCGACGCGGATCCGAACCCGCGCTTCATGTCCGAGCGCATCGTGGACCCCGCGGCCCTGAACATGGGCAACACCGCCGAGAACCTCCACGACCGCTTCCCGGGTATCACGAAGGACCGCACGGACGCCTACGCCGTGCGCAGCCAGCAGAAGCTCGCCACGGCCTACGAGGACGGGCGCATCCAGCCCGATCTCGTGCCGGTCGCCGGGAAGAAGACCGGCGCGGGCTGGACCCTCAACAGCGTCGACGAGCCCCCGCGTCCCGGCACCACCGTGGAGGACCTCGCGACGCTGCGGACGCCGTTCCGCGCCCACGGGCGCGTCACCGCCGGCAACGCCGCCGGACTGAACGACGGCGCCACCGCGGCCCTCCTCGCCTCCGCCGACGCGGCGGCGGAACTGGGCCTGCCGGTGCGGATGCGCCTGGTGGCCTACGCCTTCGCCGGTGTCGAACCGGAGGTCATGGGCATCGGGCCCGTCCCCGCCACGGAGAAGGCGCTGCGCCAGGCCGGGCTGGACATCTCCGACATCGGCCTGTTCGAGATCAATGAGGCTTTCGCCGTCCAGGTCCTGAGCTTCCTCGACCACTTCGGCATCGACGACGACGACCCGCGCGTGAACCGCTACGGCGGCGCCATCGCCGTCGGGCACCCGCTCGCCTCTTCCGGTGTCCGCCTCATGAACCAGCTCGCCCGCCAGTTCGAGGAGGACCCCTCGGTCCGCTACGGCATGACCACCATGTGCATCGGCCTCGGCATGGGCGCGACCGTCATCTGGGAGAACCCCCACCACGAGCACTACGGACAGGATGCAGCATGAGCTTCGAACGCTACGACGAACTGGCCGCGCTGGTTCCCGCCGAGATCGTCACCCACTCCTATGTCCAGGACATCACGCTGCCCGAGGGCGCCGGGGTGCTCGCGCTCATCACCCTCGACAACGACCTCGACCACGCGAAGCCCACCACCCTCGGGCCCAACACGCTGATCGAGTTCGGCCGCACGCTCGAGGGCCTGAAGGACCGCGCGGCGCGCGGGGAGATCTCCGCCGTCGCCGTGACCGGCAAACCCTACTTCCTCGTCGCCGGCGCGGACCTCAGCACGGTCAAGAGCGTCAGGTCGGAGCACCTCGGCCGCCTCATGGCCGAGCTCGGCCACGAGGCGTACGACCTCCTCGCGGACCTGGGCGTGCCGAGCTTCGCCTTCATCAACGGCGTGGCCCTGGGCGGCGGCCTGGAGATCGCCCTCGCGGCGACCTACCGCACCGTCTCCTCGGGCGCCAGCGGCATCGGCCTGCCCGAGGCCTTCATCGGCCTCGTCCCGGGCTGGGGCGGCGTCTACCGACTCCCCCGCCTCATCGGCCCGGCCAACGCGGTCAAGGTCATGATCGAGAACCCGCTGAGCAACAACCGGAGCCTGAACGGCCGGGCCGCCTACGACCTCGGGATCGCGGATGCCCTCTTCGAGCCCGCCGACTACATCGAGCAGTCCCTCCTCTGGGCCGCCCGCGTGGTCAACGGCGGCGAGGCCGCGGACGCCGTCGAGCAGCGGCGTGCCGGTCTCGCCCGGTACGACGACGCCGAGTGGTCCGGCGCCGTCACGGCCGGCCGTCGATTCGTGGAGGCGAGGACCAGCAACGCCGCTCCGGCGCCGTCGCGGGTGCTCGACCTGCTCGAGGCGGGCCTCACGCTGTCCCGGAAGGAATCGGCGGCTGCCGAGTGCACGGCCCTCGCCGAACTCATGCAGACGGCCGAGTTCCATGCCACGGTGTACGCCTTCCTGGATCTGGTGCAGAAACGCGGCAAGCGCCCCGCCGGCGCCCCGGACCGGAAGCTCGCCCGCCCGGTCTCGAAGGTCGGCGTCGTCGGGGCCGGGCTCATGGCGAGCCAGCTCGCGCTGCTGTTCGCCCGGCAGCTCAAGGTCCCGGTGGTCCTCACGGACATCGACCAGGCCCGCGTGGACAAGGGCGTCGCGTACGTCCACGCGGAGATCGACAAGATGCTCGAGCGCAAGCGCCTGACGCAGGACGCCGCGAACCGCACCAGGGCACTCGTCTCCGGCTCCGTGTCGAAGGACGTCTTCGCGGACGCCGACTTCGTCATCGAGGCCGTCTTCGAGGAGATGTCGGTCAAGAAGGAGGTCTTCGCGGAGGTCGAGGCCGTCGTCTCGCCCGAGTGCATCCTCGCGACCAATACGTCCTCGCTGTCCGTGGCCGAGATGGCCGCGGACCTGGTGCACCCCGAACGCGTGGTCGGCTTCCACTTCTTCAACCCGGTGGCGGCCATGCCGCTGCTCGAGGTGGTCCGCGCACCCAAGACCGACGACGCCGTGCTCTCGACCGCCTTCGTCCTCGCGAAGGGCCTGAAGAAGAACGCGGTCCTTGTGCAGGACGCGCCGGCGTTCGTCGTCAACCGGATCCTCGGCCGCATGTTCGGCGAGATCACCGCGGTCTTCGACGAGGGGACGGACGCGGAGACCGCGGACAACGCCCTCCGGCCGATGGGCCTGCCCATGACGCCGTTCCGGCTGCTCGCCCTCGTGGGCCTGCCCGTCGGGCAGCACGTGCAGGAGTCGCTGCACACCGCGTTCGGCAACCGCTTCCACGTCTCCGCGAACCAGCAGAAGCTGATCGATGCCGGCGTGAAGGGCCTGTGGGAGAAGCAGGAGGACGGCTCCTCCGTGGTTCCCGAGCAGACCCTGGCGCTCATGGACCGCGGAGACAGCCCGTCCTCCTCGGAGGAGGTGCTGCGCCGCACGCAGGACGCCCTGGCGGACGAGATCGGGCGCATGCTCGACGAGGGCGTCGTCGCGGCCCCCGAGGACATCGACCTCTGCATGATCATGGGTGCCGGCTGGCCCATGCACCTGGGCGGCATCACCCCGTACCTGGACCGGGTCGGCGCGTCCGAGCGCGTTCTCGGGAAGACCTTCCACCTGGCCTGATGCCGGCCCGGCGCGGCGTGTGACAGACGAAGGAGGCCCCGACCAACCGGTCGGGGCCTCCTCTGTCTGTCGTGCTTTGCGTCAAAGGGCACGGCCCGCCTGCTCCAACCGCTGGATCTGGACAGCGAAGGGGGCGGCGTCGCGGATTCCCGTCACGGCGACAGGCTCGCATCGGGGCTGGTTCCGGCACCAGCCAATCGGTAGTCTGAGCGCGTTGCTGAAGTTGCGACGTCGAAACGAGGCGGCCGTCCATGGCGAGCGAACAGGCGTCGGGTATGCCGGGACCCGTTCTGGCCGGCAAGCTGGCGCCACCTTGGACCCGACCGGGTGCCGTCACCCGTGACAGGCTGCTCCGGCAGTTGGCGGACCCTCCACGGACACCGCTGACCGTTTTAGTTGCGCCGGCCGGCTGGGGGAAAACCACCGTGCTGGCCCAGTGGGTGTCCGAGGTGCCCCACCGGCCCGTCGCCTGGGTGACCCTCGACGAGGGCGACGACGATCCCGTGCGCTTCTGGACCTACGTCGCCATGGCACTGGAGCGTCGCAGGCCGGGGCTCGGTAGATCCGCGTTGGCGGCGCTGGCGGTGCCCCGACTTCCCCCCATCCAGGTGGCGGTGCCAGCTCTCCTCAACGACCTCATGGCCGACAGCGGCGACTACGTCCTGGTGCTCGACGACTACCACGTCATCAAGGCCCGTGAAATCCACGAGGGCGTGGAATTCGCGCTGGCCTACCTGCCGGCGAACATCCGCATGATTCTAGCCACGCGCGCTGACCCGGCGCTCCCGCTGGCCCGTCTCCGTGCCCGCGGACAGCTCACGGAGATCCGCGCCGCAGAGCTGGCCTTCACCGCGCATGAGGCCACCGGGCTCGTGACCGAGGTCGGCGAGGTGCTGATCGACGAAAGCGAGGTGGCGCAGTTGGTGGACCGCACGGAGGGCTGGGCCGCAGGCCTCCACCTCGCAGCATTGACACTTCGCGGCACCACAGACCCTGCCCGCTGGGTCGCCGCCATCCGCGGTGACCACCGCCACATCCTCGACTACCTGGGTGGTGAGGTCCTCGGCCGGCTGACGGAGGACCACCGCCGGTTCCTGGTCGAGACCTCACCCCTGGATCGGCTGAGCGGCGACCTGTGCGACGCCGCTCTCGGTCGTACCGGGTCCGCGCAGCTGCTCGAGGAATCGGAGCGGTCCGGGCTGTTCCTGATTGCCCTCGACGACAGACGGGCGTGGTACCGGTGCCATCGGCTGTTTCGCGAGAGCCTGCGCCGGGAGCTCGACGCGACGGCACCCGGTCGGGTGTCGCAGGTCCTGGTTGCTGCGGCCCAGTGGTGGCACGATCGAGGCGACGCGGAGGCGGCCGCGCGGGCCCTGCTGGATGCGGGCCACCAGGAGCAGGCTGCCGCGCTCATCCTCGACACCGATGACGAGTTCATCGGCGCTGGTGCGTCGACCGCACTGTTGGCTTTAGCGGACCGGCTCGACCGTCGGCTCGTCGATGCCGACCCGCGGCTGGCGATCGCGATGGCGGCCGCTGCAGGTTTCAGCGGGCAGCTTGAGCGGGTGGACGACCTGCTGAGCATCGCGGAAGCTGCCCTGGTGGTGGATGACCGTGCACCGACAGGATGGGCGAGTACACGTGGGGCCATCGGTGCGCTCCGGGTGTCGTTCGGATCCCCGCCCGGCTCCATGTCCGTCCTCGAGGCGCAGGAGTCAGTGCGCCTCGAGGACGACCCGACCCTGCCGGGGTACGTGATCGCGCGGCTGGCCCTGGGCCTGGTGCTGCTCGGCGGTGGTGAGGTCGACGATGCGATACCGGTTCTTGACGAGGCATGGCACCAGGCCTCACTGCTGGGACTCCCGGCCTTCACCAGGCTGATCTCGGCCGGACTGCTGGCCACGGCACTCCTCGACGGGGGCCGGACCGAGGATGCCCGGGCCGTGGTCCATGCATCAGTCCGTGCCGCCGACGCCCTGGAGGCGGTGCTCGGGGACGCAGCGGGAGAGTCGATAGCTCTCCTTCGTACAGCCGAGGGACGACTCGCGTATGACGACGGCGAGCCGTGGATGGCCTGCGCGACTCTGGACCACGCCGCACGGCTGGCCCGGGCCGCCGCACACCCGTCCCAGACCACCCGCGTCCTGGTGACCCTCGCAGACGCGCGACTGGCGGTCGGCGACCGACCGGCAGCGCGCGCCGCGCTCACCGAGGCGAGGGAGCTCACCGAGACCGAAGGGGTTTTCCCGGCGACGCTGCGACGCCTGCTGCTGGCCGAGGAACGGATCGGCCGGGGAGCAGCCCGGGCAGCCCGCCGTCGCGGCGCCCTGGCCGAGGAACTCACCGACCGGGAACTGTCCGTGCTCCGCGCCCTGCAGGGCACCCTCTCCCAACGCGAGATCGGCCGGGAGCTCTTCCTGTCCATCAACACCGTCAAGGGCTACACGAAGTCGCTCTACCGCAAGCTCGACGTGGTCTCCCGGGCGGACGCCGTCTCCCGCGGTCGCGAACTCGGCCTGATCTGACCGGCCTGATCTGACCAACCCGGCCCGGTCCGGTCCGGTGTGAACCGGACCACCCCGGGTGGTCGTGGCCGGGTGTGGTGACGCCCCACCCGTCGCGCAGCACGCTTGTCCTGGACGAACCAGGGAGGCACGATGCAGCACGACCGCCGCGTAGAGATCGCCGGGCACCTGCCGGCAGGTGTGCGTCACGAGATAGACCGCCGATTCGGGCCCCCCGGATTGCGGACCGAGGGCAACCGGACTGCCCTGGAATTCCGACTGCTCGATGAAGCCGCCGTCCGCGCACTGCTCGAACTGCTGTGGGAGAGCGGTGTCGCCATCCTCGACCTGTCCACGACCACCCCACCGGACGAGAACTGAAGGAGACCGCCATGACCACCACCTCCGAGCGGCGAAGCGCCCCGCTCACCCCACCGCCGCCGCCCCGACGAGGGCCCCGGGCGCTCCTTGCCGCCCTGGCGGTCGCAGCGACCGCCTTGGTCTCCACCCTCGCCATCGCCCCCCAGACGCCGGTGCCCGGCGACGCGCCCGCTACCGTGTTCAGCGCCACCCGGGCGATGGCCCACGTGCAGCACCTCGGCCAGGCGCCGAGGACCATCGGCTCGGCGGCGCACGCCGAGACCCAGACCTACCTCGCCGACTCCCTCGCGTCCTCGGACTGGCAGGTCGAGATCCAGCGCACCGTCGGCTTCACCGACTGGGGCACGAGCGGCACCCAGCGCCTTGCCGAGGTCGCCAACGTGGTCGCCACCCTCCCCGGGTCAGCACCGACCGGCACGGTGGTCCTCGCGGCGCACTACGATACCGTGTCCGGTTCGCCCGGGGCCGCGGACGACGGCGTGGGCGTCGCCGCCGTCCTGGAGGCCGCCCGTGCGCTCGGCGAGGGTCCCGGACGGACCCGCAACGACGTCGTCGTCCTGATGAGCGACGGTGAGGAGACCGGCCTCCTCGGAGCCGAAGCCTTCGTCCGGGAACACGCGGCAACGCTTGGTCCCACGGTGGTGCTGAACCACGAGGCCCGCGGGGTGGGCGGGACACCGATGACGTTCCGCATCACCTCGCCCAACGGGGAGCTCCTCCACGCCCTCTCCTCGGTGGCGGGAGTGTTCGTGGACTCCAGCACGGAGGCGACCTTCGAGACGCTGCCGCACGACTCGGACTTCAGGCACTTCAGCGACGCCGGGTGGCACGGCTTGGACACGGCCCTCGTGGCCGGCGCGGCCTTCTACCACTCACCCCTGGACGACGCCTCGCGCCTCTCCCCCGCCTCCCTGCAGCAGATGGGACAGACCACACTGGCCCTGGCGCGGACGCTCACCGACGTCGACCTCGCGACGCTGCAGGAAGGAGGTGAGGAGCGGGTCACCACCCTGCCCTGGGGTCTCCTGCGCTACCCTGCCACCCTCGACGTGCCGCTGGCAGTCGGCACCCTCGCGCTGGCGCTCACGCTCGTCGTCGTCGCGCGACGGCGGAGGACGCTGACGCTTCCGAGGACCGCCGTCGCCGCCGCCATCGCCGCCGCCTGCCTGGTCGCGGCCGGCGGTGCCGGCCTCGCCGTCTGGCTGACCGCACTGGCCATCGATCCCGCGCAGGCGTCCGCCGTCCTGGGCGAGCCGTACCAACCGATGCCCTACCACGCCGCCATGCTGCTGGCCTCGGCCGGGGTGGTCGCCGCCATGGTGGGACCGGCACGGAGGCTCCTGGGCGGGACCGCCCTCCCCCTCGGGTCCCTCGTCCTCCTCGCCGCAGGCGGCCTGCTCCTCGCGCTGGCGCTGCCGGGCATGTCGATGGGGATCGTGTTCCCGACGGTGTGCATCGCGATGTCCGTCGGGGTCGCCGCGGTGCTGCCCCGGCGATGGTCCACGGCGTCCGACGGCATCCTGCTCCTCGGCGTGATGGCCGCGACGGTCCTGATCGCCCCCGGCATCTGGGCGGGCTTCGACGTCGGCCTCGGCCTGGGTGGACCGGTGAGCGCCGCCTTCCTGGCTTTACTGCTGCTGCTCGCACTGCCGCTCGTGGATGCCCTGCGACCCGCGCCGACGAGCCCAAGGCGGGGATCACGCCGAGGGTCCTGGCGGGCCGTGGCCGTCCCCGGCATGGCGCTGACGCTTGCAACCGCCGTCGGAGCCCTCGGCCTGGTGCTCAACCGCGAGGACATGACCCCTCCACGGCAGGAATCGGTCTCCTACCTCCTGGCCGCCGACACGGGCGAGGGCCACTGGATCTCGTCGACCCCCCGCCGCTCCGCCTGGAGCCACGCGCTCCTGCCGGCCGGCCCCGAGGCACTGGACCAGGCCCCGTGGACGAACGGGGCCGACCTCGTCCACGGGCCCGCCCCCTCCGCACCGGGCCTGACCGGACCCGACCTGGAGGTGCTCGACGACCGCACGCGGGACGGCCTGCGTGAACTGACCCTGCGCCTGTCCTCCACACGGGGAGCACCCACGGTCGGCCTGTGGGTCGACGCCCGCACCGCCACCGTGCGGGAGGCCAGGGTGGCCGGTCGCGACCTCCCCGTCCGGGGAGCCGAGGGCTCCTGGGACTTCGGGTTCCAGTTCACCGGCAGCACACCGGACGGCGTGGTCGTCCGGCTGGTGCTCAAGCCGCGCTCGACGGACGTTGCCGTCCGGATCGCCGACCGCAGCGACGACCTGCACGGTGCCCCTGGACTCGCACTACCGGCCGGCCGGGTGCTCGTCACGCCGTTCGTATTCGTCACTCGCGATCAGACCCTGTAACCCCTACGGAGCGGCCGACGTCGTGCTCCTGATGCCGGCGGACCCAGCGATCGATAGGAGCGGGACATCAGGCCCGGTCCGCCCCACTGCGAGCCTCGCGGAGGGCCCCGGGAGCAGCGGGCGTGCCGTCAACCGCGCAGTGCGTCGGATGATCGGTCTCCGGCAGGGCGGGGTTCCGGATGGTGACGGCCGCAAGAATGCCGCTGAGCACCAGGACGACCGCGCCGATCATGCAGGCAGCGTCGAAACCTGCCTCGAACACTTGCGGGTTGCTGTAGGCGTCGCCGGTCAGGCCCACGGCGGCCGGCAGGACAGCGATTGCCATCAGGCCAGCGGCCCGCGCCACAGCGTTGTTCACGCCGGAGGCCAACCCGGCCTGGCGTTCCGGCACAGCGGACAGCGCGGTCGATGTCAGGGGAGCAACGAGCAGCGACAGGCCGAGGCCGAGCACGATCACCGACGGCAGCACGTCCAGAAGGTAGGACGCACCCGGCCCGATCCGTAGCATGAGGACAAGTGCCGCAGCACACAGCAGTGGTCCGACAGCCATCGGCATCCTCGGCCCGATCCGGGAACTGAGCGCCCCTGCGCGGGGTGACAGGACCAGCATCAGAGCCGTGATGGGGAGCATGGCGGTCCCGGACGCCAGCGGGCTGAATCCCGCCACGACTTGGAGATGGACGACGAGCAGGAAGAAGATGCCGCCGAACACGGCGTAGATGAGGAAGGTGACGGCGTTCGCGGCGCTGAACTGGCGGTTACCGAAGATCCGCAACGGAAGCATCGGATGCTCGGAGCGCCATTCGACCACGAGGAAAGCCACGGCGGCGGTGAGGCCGAGGGCTCCTGATGCGAGGACCGCTGGAGAGCCGACCCTTTGGGTCGGCGCCTCGATCAGGGCGTAGGTGGTTCCCGCGAGCGCCAGCGCCCCGAGGACGGCTCCGGCGATATCGAGCCGGCCCGTCGCGTCGGTGTCGCGCGTCTCGGGGACGTGCCGGGCGGCGATCCAGATGACGGTGGCGGCGATGGGCACGTTGATGAGGAAGATCCAGCGCCAGGAGACGCTCTCCACGAGCCAGCCGCCGAGGAAGGGTCCGATGGCGGTGGCCACACCGCCCAGTCCGGACCAGGCGCCGATGGCTCGTGCGCGGTCCTCACCGGCGAAGCTGGCCTGGATGATGGCAAGACTGCCTGGCGTGAGCAGTGCCCCTCCGACCCCCTGCAAGGCGCGGGCCGCGATGAGCAGGCCGGCGTTCGGTGCCAGCCCGCAGAGCAGGGAGGCTACGGCGAACCACACGACACCGACGATGAAGATGCGCCGGCGTCCGAACCTGTCGCCCAAGGAGCCGCCGAGGAGGATGAAGGAGGCAAGCGTCAGGGTGTATCCCGTGACCATCCACTGAAGGGCTGCGAAGTCCGTGCCCAGGTCCATGCCGATCGTCGGCAACGCGATGTTCACGACCGTGGCGTCGATCCCCGCGATACCCGACCCGAGCACTGTTGCCAGGAGGATCCACCGGCCGGACGCCGTCCTCACGCGGATCTCGCTCATGGTTCACCATCCGTCCACGCCCCGCCGAGCCACGGGCACAGTGTGGCACCGTCGTCGTGCCCATGCCATCGCCGTGCGATCGGCTGAGCTTTCGACCTCGTACATCGTGTGCCGCGCCGCCGGCTGTGTGCGGCATGGTGGACCATCACCCCGACCGGGCGGCCTGCCGAGCACGAAGCCCTCCCGCGGAGTGAGGGCTTCGTCGTCCGCGACCGGGACAGCAGCGCCGGACCGGTCGGCATAGGTGTTGATCGTCCCGGGCGGCTCCGCCGATCGGGCTCAGGCCGCCGGGCGCGGGAAGATCCGGTCCAGCGCGGCGAGGTCCTCGTCCGACGGCGTCCAGTCGGCTGCCGCCGCGTTCTGCCGCACCTGCTCGGGCGATGTGGCGCCCGCGATCACGGAACCGACCGACGGCTGGGCCGCGAGCCACGAGAAGGCCACCTGGACCTCGGTGAGGCCGCGCCCGGCCGCGAAGGCGCCGAAGGCTTCGAGCTGGTCCCAGTCCGCTGTCTCGAGCACGTTCTTGCGTGAGTGGGTGAGCCTGCTGCCGGCGGGTACCTCGTCACGCCGGTACTTGCCGGTGAGCAGGCCGTTGGCGAGGGGGAAGTACGGCAGGATGCCCAGTCCGTAGGCCTCGACGGCGGGGACCACCTCGCGTTCGAGGCGTCGGTCCAGCAGGTTGTAGGGGTTCTGCGCGGAGATGAAGGGCGTGTACCCGCCGCTGCGTGCCGTGAACTCGGCCTCGGCGATCTGCCAGCCTGCGAAGTTGGAGTGCCCGAGGTAGCGCACCTTGCCGCTCGTCACGAGGTCGTCGAGGGCCGCGAGGGTCTCCTCGATCGGCGTCCGTGTGTCCGGCGCGTGGTACTGGTACAGGTCGATCCACTCGGTGCCGAGGCGCCGCAGGGAGGCCTCGGCTGCGCGGATGATGTAGCGGCGGGATCCGCGGGCATCCCAGTCGGGTCCGTTGACGCCGTCCATGTCGAGGCCGAACTTCGTCGCGAGGACGACGTCGTCGCGACGCCTGCCGAGGGCCTTGCCGAGCTGCACCTCGCTGATGCCCGGTGCCTTGCCGTACATGTCCGCGACGTCGAACAGGGTGATCCCGGCGTCGATCGCTGCATGCACGACGGCGTCGGTACCCTCCTGCGACTCGGAGGTGGTGCCGGCCCGGCCCAGGTTGTTGCAGCCGAGCCCGACGGTGGAAACGCTGAGCCCCGAGGAGCCCAGTCTGCGATAGGTCATCATGCCCCTAACCTACCAACACCGTTGCCCCAGGCACATGACCCGGGGCAACGGTGGACGCGCGTCAGGCGAACCAGATGCCGATCTCCCGTGCGGCGGACTCGGCCGAGTCGGAGCCGTGCACGAGGTTCTGCTGGACCTTGAGTCCCCAGTCGCGGCCGAAGTCGCCGCGGATGGTGCCGGGCGCCGCCGTCGTCGGGTCCGTGGTCCCTGCCACGGAGCGGAACCCTTCGATGACGCGCTCGCCCTCGAAGACGGCGGCGACGATCGGGCCACTCAGCATGAACTCGACGAGCGGCTCGTAGAACAGCTTCCCGACGTGCTCGGCGTAGTGCTCCTCGAGCAGCTCGCGGGTGGCGTGCACGCGCTTCAGTTCGACGATGGTGTAGCCCTTCGCCTCGACGCGGGACAGGACGACGCC
Source organism: Arthrobacter sp. TJ-263 (assembly GCF_058269155.1). Lineage (NCBI taxonomy): Bacteria > Bacillati > Actinomycetota > Actinomycetes > Micrococcales > Micrococcaceae > Arthrobacter > Arthrobacter sp. TJ-263. The sequence continues at coordinate 662,950 of NZ_JBZCNE010000001.1, forward strand.
GGTCAGGCCGCGGGACACGCCGTCGGGCTTGACGAGGACAAGGGTGCGCTCAACGCTCATGGGGACTCCTGGGGTGCGTGCGCCGTCGCGGACGGCGCGGATGGGACAACTGGTACCGGGGTCGACTCTACTAAAGGCCCTGCTCCTCGGGGTTCGCCTTCTCCCACTCCGCCTGCAGCCGGTCCCGCTCCACGTTCTCGCGGTCCACGCGGATGCCCTGCCGGATCCCGTACAGCCAGGTGAGGGCGAACGCGAGGCCGACGACGAACATGACGGGTTCGAGGAAGCCCCCGGCGATGAGGACGAGCTGGAGGATCCAGCCGAGCGCGATGCCCCACTTCTTCGTCAGGACGGCACAGGTGAGCACCAGCACCACGCTGAGGAGGAGCCCGGAGGTCAGGATGAGGGCCGGGGAGATCTCGTCGCGCCGCAGGCCGAAGACAGCGAGCGTCGCGAAGAACACCACGAACGCCTCGAGGCAGAGGACCGTCGAGGCGAACAGGACCTTCGTGGACCGCCGCTTCTTCGGCATGCCGGGCCGCCACTCGCGCTGCGCCTTGGTCATGCGTCGTGCCATGCGTAGGCCTACTTTCCCAGGAGCGTGCGGGTTTCCCCGACCACCGTGATGGATCCGGTCACGAGGACGCCCCCGGAGAGGTCGTTGTTCTCCTCGGCCTTCATCACCGCCCACTCCAGGGCGTCGTCGAGCCCGGGGAGGATGGTGATGTTCTCCTCCGCGAACCCGGCCGACAGGGCTGGCTGCAGGAGGTCGGCGGCGGGGACGGAGCGGGGCGACGTCGACTGCGTCAGGCAGACGTCCTCGAGGATGCCGCCGAGTTCCTCGTGCAGTTCGGCCAGCATGCCCGCCACGTCCTTGTCCTGCAGCGCTCCGATGACGAGGACGAGCCGGCTGAAGTCGAACGCCTCGTTGATGCCCTTGGCCGCGGCCCGCGCCCCGGCGGGGTTGTGCGCTGCGTCCACGATGATGCTCGGCGCGGTCCGGACCACCTCGAGGCGGCCGGGCGAGGTGACGGCCCTCAGCCCGTTCCGGACGAGCTCCGTCTCCAGCTCGCGTTCTCCACCCCCGAGGAACGCCTCGACGGCCGCGACGGCGACGGCCGCGTTCTCCGCCTGGTGCTCGCCGTGCAGGGGTACCAGTAGCTCGCCGTAGCGGCCGGCGAGCCCGGTGAGGGACACCACCTGGCCGCCGACGGCGACCGTGCGGGATTCGACGCCGAACTCGACCCCTTCGAAGCGGAACTCCGCCCCGACCTCGCGGGCCCGCTCGAGGAGGATCTGCGCGGCGTCGCGGGGCTGGATCGCGCTGACCAGGAAGGAGCCGGGCTTGATGATGCCGGCCTTCTCGAGGGCGATGTCCTCGACGGTGTCGCCGAGGAGCTCCGTGTGGTCGAGGGAGATCGGGGTGATGACGGCCACCTGTCCGTCACCGACGTTCGTGGCGTCGGTGATCCCGCCGAGTCCCACCTCGATGACGCCGACGTCGATCGGCTCGTCCGCGAAGATCGCGAACGCGAGGATGGTGACGCACTCGAAGTAGGTCAGGCGGGGTTCCCCGGCGACGAGGAGTTCGCCGTCGACGATGTCCAGGTAGGGCTTGATCTCGTCCCAGACCCGGACGAACGTCTCGTCCGGGACGGGCTCCCCGTCGATGCTGATGCGCTCCGTGACCCGCGAGAGGTGCGGGCTCGTGAAGCGGCCGGTCCGCAGATCGTGCGCCAGCAGGATGCTCTCGATCATGCGCGCGGTCGAGGTCTTCCCGTTGGTACCGGTGATGTGGATGATCGGGAACGCCTTGTTGGGCTCGCCCAGGATCTCCATCGCCCGGTGGAGCGGCGCCAGGCGCGGCTCCATCCTGTTCTCCGGGGCACGCCCGAGGAGCTCCGCGTACACGCTCTCGACCGAGAAGGCGTCCAGTTCGGCGCTGCTCCCCGTGCCGTCGGTGCCGTCGATGCCGGTCGTGTCATCCATGCTGCTGCTCCTGCTTCTCGACAGTGATGGTGAATTCGTCGCCCGCGTCGGCGACGGCCTCGATGCGCAGCTCGAGGGTCAGGGTCTCGGCCTGGATCAGTCCGGCGTTCGCCTCGAGCGCGCCGACCTGCTCGGCGGCGACGCCGACGGTGGTCAGGATGCGGTCGCTGATGTCGAGATCGGCGTCGCGGCGTGCCTGCTGGATGGCGCGGATCGCATCGCGGGCCGTCCCCTCCGCAGCCAGCTCGGCGGTCACCTCGGTGTCCAGCACCAGGAACCCGCCGCCGGGCAGGACCGTCACTGCCTTCGAGGCGGCATCGTTGCCCTCCACCACCGTGTCGAGGGTGTACTCGTGCGGCTCGAGGGCGAGGCCGCCCGCGGTGACGCCGCCGTCGTCGTCGACCTGCCAGTCCCCGGACTTCGAGGCCTTGATCACCGTCTGCACGTTCTTGCCGAGGCGTGGTCCTGCCGCGCGGGCGTTGACCACGAGCCGCTGGGTGATGCCGAACTCGGCCGGCTCGGCATCCGCCGCGTCCACGAGGCGCACGCCCTTGAGGTTCAGCTCGTCGGCGATGATCGTCGCGTACTGCCCGGCGAGGTCCTCGGCGGCCGGCGCGACGACGGTGAGCTCCCGGAGCGGGAGCCGCACCCGGAGGTTCGCGGCCTTCCGCAGGCTGGAGCCGACGGAGCACACGGACCGCGTGCGGTCCATCTGCTCCACGAGATCCGGGGCGGCGGGGAACGACGTCGCCTCGGGCCAGTCGGTGAGGTGGACGGAGCGGCCACCCGTGAGACCGCGCCAGATCTCCTCGGTGACCAGGGGCAGCAGCGGGGCCGCGACCCGGCAGACCGCCTCGAGGCAGGTGTAGAGCACGTCGAAGGCGTCGGTGTCCTCGTCGAAGAAGCGCTGGCGGCTGCGGCGCACGTACCAGTTGGTGAGGGTGTCCAGGTACCGGCGCAGGGACTCGCAGGCGTCGCTGATCGTGAAGGCGTCCAGCGCCCCGGTGAGGTCGCGGACGAGGTTCCCCGTGTTCGCCAGGATGTAGCGGTCGATCGGCTCGGTCAGGAGCGCGGCCGCCTCCGGCGTCACCGTCCTGGCCTCGTAGCCCTCGCCGCCGTTCGCCGCGTTGGTGTAGAGGCTGAAGAAGTGCCACACGTTCCACAGCGGCAGGATGACCTGGCGGACGCCGTCGCGGATGCCCTGCTCGGTCACAACGAGGTTGCCGCCACGGAGGATCGGGGAGGCCATGAGGAACCAGCGCATGGCGTCCGAGCCGTCCCGGTCGAAGACCTCGGAGACGTCCGGGTAGTTGCGCAGGCTCTTGGACATCTTCTGCCCGTCGGAGCCGAGGACGATGCCGTGGCTGATGACGTTGCGGAACGCCGGCCGGTCGAAGAGCGCGGTGGACAGGATGTGCAGCATGTAGAACCAGCCGCGGGTCTGCCCGATGTACTCGACGATGAAGTCGGCCGGGTTGTGCGTGTCGAACCACTGCCCGTTCTCGAACGGGTAGTGCACCTGGCCGTAGGGCATGGACCCGGAGTCGAACCAGACGTCGAGGACGTCCTCGACGCGCCGCATGGTGGAGCGACCGGTCGGGTCGTCCGGGTTGGGGCGCGTGAGCTCGTCGATGAAGGGCCGGTGGAGGTCCACCTCGCCCTGCTTGTTCAGGGGCAGGCGCCCGAAGTCGGCCTGCAGCTCGGCCAGCGACCCGTAGACGTCGGTGCGCGGGTACTCGGGGTCGTCCGACTCCCACACGGGGATGGGGCTGCCCCAGAAGCGGTTGCGGCTGATGGACCAGTCGCGCGCGTTGGAGAGCCATTTCCCGAACTGGCCGTCCTTGACGTTCCCGGGGATCCAGGTGATGTCCTGGTTCAGTTCCACCATGCGGTCGCGGATCTTGGTCACCTCGACGTACCAGGAGGACACGGCGCGGTAGATCAGCGGGTTGCGGCAGCGCCAGCAGTGGGGGTAGCTGTGGACGTAGCTGGACTGGCGCACCAGGCGCCCCTCGGACTTCAGGACACGCGTGATGTGCCGGTTGGCCTCGAAGACCTGCAGGCCCACGATCTCCGCGAGCGGTCCCTCGCCGAACATGGGCAGGAACTTCGCGCCCTCGTCGACCGAGAGGATCACCTGGATGCCGGCCTCCTCGCAGATCTTCTGGTCCTCCTCGCCGTAGGCGGGCGCCTGGTGGACGAGGCCGGTGCCGTCGGTGGTGGTGACGTAGTCCGCGGCCAGGATGCGGAAGGCGTTGCGGTAACCGCCCTCCTCCGAATCCGCGAGGTAGTCCCAGAGCGGCTGGTAGGTGAGGCCTGCGAGCTCGGTGCCGAGGTGGCGGGAGGTGACGGCGTCGCGCGCGGCCGCGGCATCGGCGAAGCCGAGGTCCTTGGCGTAGTGGCCGAGGAGCTCCTCGGCGATCAGGTACCGCCCGCCCTCGTCCTCGCGCCGGCCCTCGACGACGACGTAGCTGATGTCCGGTCCGACCGCGAGCGCCGCGTTGGTGGGCAGGGTCCAGGGCGTGGTGGTCCAGGCGAGGGCCTGCACACCGGCGAGGTCCTGCGAGAGGGCCGAGTCGCCGGGGAGGATGGGGAACGTGACCGTGACGGTCTGGTCCTGGCGGTCCTGGTAGACGTCCTCGTCCATGCGCAGCTCGTGGTTGGACAGCGGCGTCTCGTCGTTCCAGCAGTACGGCAGCACGCGGTAGCCGTTGTAGGTGAGGCCCTTCTGGTGCAGGGTCTTGAAGGCCCAGAGGACGGACTCCATGTACTCGGGGTTGAGCGTCTTGTAGTCGTTGTCGAAATCGACCCAGCGCGCCTGGCGGGTCACGTAGTCGCGCCACTCCCCCGCGTACTTCATGACGGACGCGCGGGAGGCGTCGTTGAACTTGTCGATGCCCATCGCGAGGATCTGCTGCTTGTCGGTCATGCCGAGCTGCTTCATCGCCTCGAGTTCGGCGGGCAGGCCGTGCGTGTCCCAGCCGAAGCGCCGCTCCACGCGGCGTCCGCGCTGCGTCTGGTAGCGGCCCACCAGGTCCTTGGCGTAGCCCGTGAGGAGGTGGCCGTAGTGCGGCAGGCCGTTGGCGAACGGCGGTCCGTCGTAGAACACGAACTCGTTGGAACCGTCGACGCCGGCGTCGCGGTGGTCGATGGACGCCTGGAAGGTGCCGTCCTCCTGCCAGTAGCGGAGGACTCGCTCTTCGAGCTCGGGGAAGCGCGGGGAGGCGCTGGTCCCGGCGGAGGGGGTGCCGCCGTCGTCGGGCGACACTGCTTTGGGGTAGATCTGCGGCATGGGTCTCATCCTGTGTGCGGCGGCGTCGGGTGGTGCAGGAGTCCTGCCGTGAGGACGGGACCTGTCTCCCGCCACCGGTTGCCTGACCGGCCGCGAGGGTCCAGGACCCGCGGTACCACCTCACTTGCCGCCGTCGTCCGCCGTTCCGCTCATCGCGGTCACGCGGGCCGGGGCTGCCGCTCGTTTCCAGGCTGTAACGGGCTCCCCGTCCGGTTCTACGGGCCGCCTCGCAGGAGGCCGGCCTTTCTTCCGGAAGCTCACCGGTGATGGCCGGGTCGACGCTTGTGCATCCAGTCTATCCCGGCTCCGAAATCGTTGTCGAAAGGGCCGAAGCACACCCGGTGCCGCCGGCGCACGCGCCGAAATCCGTTGTGGTGGGCTGTGCGGCTTGGCAGGGTGGAAGGATGACATCACCCGCCCTGCCCACCGCGTCCGCCCCGGACACGGCCCGCCTGCTCCTCGGCGTGCTCCTGCCGACCTTCGTGAAGGGCCCCATCATCCGGCGCCCGTGGGCGGTGGGACTCGCAGCGCGCCTCGACCTGGACACCAGGGCGGCGGGGATCGTGAGGAGGATCCACGCCAAGCACCCGGATGGTCCGCTGATGCTGAGGCTGCCGATCCGCAAGCAGGCCATCGTCCTGGCGCCGGGCGACGCCAACACCGTCCTGGCGCAGTCCCCCGACCCGTTCACCGCGGCCAGCAGCGAGAAGCGTGCGGCGCTCTCCCACTTCCAGCCCTCCAACGTGCTGATCACGCGTGGTCCCCTCCGGACGGTGCGCCGCGCCCTGCAGGAACAGGTCCTCGACACGGACCACCCCGTGCACCACCTCGCCGACCGGTTCGTGCCCGTCGTGGAGGAGGAGATGCGGCAGGTGCTGGCCGACGCTGTCCGCAGCGGATCCCTGCCCTGGGACGACTTCCAGGACGCGTGGTACCGGGTGGTGCGGCGCGTGGTGTTCGGCGACCACGCGCGCGATGACAAGGACCTCACGGGCATGGTGATCCGGCTGCGCAAGGACGGGAACTGGGCGTTCATGAAGCCGGTGCGGAAGAAGACGCGCCGGCGCTTCCTGGCGCGGATCAACGAGGAACTCGCGAACGCCGAGCCGGGAAGCCTCGCCTCCGTGATGGCCGGCGCGCCCAAGGGCGACGGCGCCGAGCCCGCCGACCAGGTACCGCAGTGGCTCTTCGCGTTCGATCCCGCCGGCATGGCGACGTTCCGTGCCCTGACCGTACTCGCCACCCATCCGGAGGCGATGGCCGCGGCTCGGCGGGAGGTCGACGGCGACACCTCGGGACGCCGGCTCCTCCCCTACCTGCGGGCCGGCATCCTCGAGTCGCTGCGCCTGTGGCCCACCACCCCGATGATCCTCCGGCAGACGACGCAGCCGGTGCAGTGGGAGCAGGGACTGATGCCGGCCGATTGCGGCGTCCTGATCTACGCACCGTACTTCCACCGGGACGAGCGTTCCCTGCGCAGCGCGCACAGCTTCTCGCCCGAGCGCTGGCTGACCGAGGAGGACGACGGCTGGCCGCTGGTTCCCTTCAGCGGCGGACCGGTGGTCTGCCCGGGCAAGCAGCTGGTGCTGCTCGTGACGAGCGCTGCCCTGGCAGCGCTCGTGGCGGGACACGACTTCCAGGTGGAGGCAGGGCAGGCACTCGACCCGGCCCGACCCCTGCCGGGGACCATGGACAACTACAGCGTCCGGCTGGGCGTCTCTCCCAGGGCCTGACCATCGCCGCAGGACAGGATCTGCGCTGTCCGCTCGGGACTCAGGCGCGGAGGACCTTGTGGTTGGCGGCCTGGGCGAGCGGCCGGAGGACGAGGTGGTCGATGTTCAGGTGGTGCGGCGCATTGAGCGTGAACGCGACGGCGGCAGCCACGTCGTCGGCGGTCAGGGGGTACTCGACCCCGGCGTAGACCTGGTCGGCCGCGCCCTGGTCGCCGCCGAGCCGGTTGAGGGAGAACTCCTCGGTGCGCACCATGCCCGGGGACACCTCGATGACGCGGACGTTGTGCTCGGCCTCCTCGAGGCGGAGCGAGCGGGCCATCGACTCCTGCGCCGCTTTCACGCCGCAGTATCCGGCGCCGCCCTCGTAGGGTGCGAGCGCCGCCGTGGACGTCAGGAACAGGACGCTCCCCTGCCCGCCGTCGCGCAACGCCGGGAGCAGCGCCCGGGTCATGCGCATGGAGCCGAGCACGTTCACGTCGTACATCCACTCCCAGTCCTCGGTCCTGGCCTCGGCCACCCGCTCCGTTCCGAAGGCACCCCCGGCGTTGTTGACCAGCGCATGGACCGGGCCGGTCGCCGTGACCTCGGCCGTGAAGGCGTCCACGGACGCCTGGTCGGTGACGTCGAGGGCCAACGGCGTCGCCCCGGTCTCTTCGGCGAGCGCGTGCAGGCGGTCGAGCCGTCGGGCGGCTGCCACCACGTCCCAGCCGTCCCGGCGGAGGGCGCGGACGGTGGCGGCGCCGATCCCGGAACTGGCGCCGGTGACGATCGCGCGCAGGGCGGAAGGGGCTGGGTCAGCGGGGGCGCCGAGCGGCGCCCTGGATGTCTCGGTCATGGGCCCACTGTAGCCAGTGGGGGCCGGGCACACCCGTGCCGCGCCTGCACCGGGCACGGCCCCGTACCGGTCAGGGCACGGTGAGCAGCGTGGAGGCGAGGTTCCGGACGCGCGTCGTGAGCACCTCGCGGACGGTGCGCACTCCGTCCAGGTCCATCGTCGCCGGATCCGAGATCTGCCAGTCCTCGTACTTCTTCCCCGGGTAGATGGGACAGGTGTCTCCACACCCCATGGTGATCACGACGTCCGCTGCCCGCACCACGTCGTCGGTCAGGGGCTTCGGGAACTCCTCACCGAGGTCGAGTCCGATCTCCTGCATGGCGGTGACGACGTTCCCGTCGAGGTGCTCGGCCGGCATCGAGCCGGCGGAGCGGACGTTGATCGATCCCTGGGTCAGGTCCTTCAGCAGGGCCGCAGCCATCTGCGAGCGTCCGGCATTCTGGACGCAGACGAAGAGGACCTCCGGGACTCCGCTGGGCCGCTTGCCCTCGGCGTGGGCGAGCGCGGAGAGACGATCGCGGGCGAATCGACGCGTGATGATCGGCAGGTAGGTCCTGACCTTCGCTGTACGGGCGAGAGCCGTGTAGGACTCGAAGACGTAGCGCTCGACCATCTCGGGACCGAACACTCCGTCGAAGGATGCGGCGAGTTCGTCGGAGATGCGGTGGAGGAGGTGCTCATGGCTGCCGGTAGGGGCATCGGGGATCGGTGACGTGCTCATCGTGCTGTCCTTTCTGGTGCACTGACCGGCAGGCGGGACCGCCCGCCGGTTTCTCTCCTGTCCCCCTGCCCGCTGTGAGGCGGATCAGTAGTCAGGGTCACCCGACCGCCCGTGGGCGGTCCCGGTGGGGAAGCCGATGCTGACGAGTTGCGGTACGCCGCAGCATCCGGCATCGGCAGTGCCCTCGGATTCCGTCGCCGCGGCAGCAGGGGTGTCGCAGGATCCCCCGAGGTCGGTGCTGCAGACTCCCGTCTCGGGCAGCTCGAGCTGGAGACGGGACGCGGCCTCGGTGTCGCCGGCGAGCGCCGCGGTGACGGAGCGGACCTGCTCGTATCCGGTGGCCAGCAGGAAGGTGGGGGCCCGTCCGTAGGACTTCATGCCGACCAGGTAGAAATCCTTCTCCGGGTGCGCCAGGACGTCCGCGCCGTGGGCGGGGACCGTCCCGCAGGAGTGGAACTCCGGGTCGATCAGCGGCCCGAGCGCCCGCGGTGCTTCCACTGCGGGGTCCAGTTCGAGCCGGAGTTCGCGCAGCATCCCGAGGTCCGGGCGGAATCCGGTGGCCGGGACGAGGACGTCGACCTCGACGGTGCGGTCGCCGTCCGGCGTCGACGCCGTCACGGCGAGACGCGTTCCACGTCGGGCGAGGCCAGTGACGGTGAAGTCCGTGACCAGTTCGACGACGCCGTCGCCGACGAGGGTCTTCAGGCGGCTGCCGAGGGCGCCCCGGGCGGGCAGCCCGTCGAGGTCCCCGCCGCCGTAGAGGCGCTGGGCCGATCCGCTGCCGCGGACGGCCCACAGGATCCTGGTGCCGGGCTCGTTCCTGGCGACCTGACCGAGATTGATCAGCGTGTTGGCGGCCGAGTGCCCCGCGCCGACGACCATGGTCGTCTTCCCCGCGAAGCGCGCCCGCTCGGTTCCGACGACGTCGGGCAGCGCGGAGGTGACGAGGTGGGCCACGGCGTCCTCGCCGGGTGCCTGCAGTCCTGCCTGGCCGAGCGGGTTGGGCTGACCCCACGTGCCGGACGCATCGATGACGGCACGCACCGTGTGATCGATGGTGCCCTCGGGGCCGGTGACGCGGACGAGGAAGGGCGTCGTATCGCGGCCCTGGGTGCGGGTCTTGTCCATCCCGAGCCGGGTGACGGCCGTGACGGTGTTGTCGAACCGCAGCGTCCGGGCGATGGCCGGGACGGCGGCGAGGGGTTCGAGATAGGACTCCACCAGGTCACGCCCGTACGGCAGGGCGGTCCGGCGTGGCTCGGCCCATCCGGTGGGCTCGAGCAGGCGACGGGCTGCGGGGTCGATGTCGTACTGCCAGGGCGAGAACAGGCGGATGTGAGCCCACTGCCGGATCGCGGCACCGACGCTGTCGCCCTGTTCGAAGACGATCGGGGTGAGCCCCCGCTCGAGGAGGTTGGCCGCCGCGGACAGGCCGATCGGTCCGGCGCCGATGACAGCGACCGGGAGGTCGGTCGCGATGGTGGTCGATGCGTCGGTGATGTCAGGCATGGGCGGTCTCCTCGATGAGTGCGGTGGCGATGCTGGGGGCGTCCTCGAGTGCGGCGAGGTACCGTTCGGCGTCCAGGGCTGCGGCGCAGCCGGAGCCTGCGGCGGTGATGGCCTGCCGGTACCGGTGATCCACGGCGTCGCCGCAGGCGAAGACGCCGTGGAGGTTCGTGAGGGTCGTGGGCGAGTCGACGACGATGTACCCGTCGTCGTCGAGGGTGACCTGTCCGTCGACGAGATCCGTGCGCGGAAGGTGGCCGATGGCCACGAAGATCCCGGTCACAGCCATGGTGCGGGCATCACCGGTCACGGTATCCGAGAGGGTGACGCCGGTGACTTTCGCATCCCCATGGATGGCGGTGATGGCACTGGTGTACTCGAAGCGGATCTTCTCGTTGTCCAGGGCCCGCTGCGCCATGATCTTCGACGCACGCAGCGCAGAACCGCGGACGACGACGGTGACCGTGTCCGCGAAGCGGGTGAGGAACAGGGCTTCCTCCATGGCGGAGTCCCCGCCGCCGACGACGATGATGTCCTGGCCGCGGAAGAAGAACCCGTCGCAGGTCGCGCACCAGGACACGCCCCGGCCGGACAGGCGCTTCTCGTCGGGCAGGCCGAGTTCCCTGTAGGCGGAGCCGGTGGCGAGGATCACCGCGGGCGCCTGGTACGGCGTGCCGCTGAGGGTGGTGACGGTCTTGAGGTTCCCGGTCAGCTCCACGCTCGCGGCGTCGTCGTACTCGATCACGGCGCCGAAGCGTTCGGCCTGCCGGCGGAGATTCTCCATCAATTCGGGGCCCTGGATACCGCTGGTGAAGCCGGGGAAGTTCTCGACCTCCGTCGTGTTCATCAGCGCCCCACCCGCGGTGACGGCACCCGCGATGACCCTGGGCGCCAGGCCGGCCCGGGCGGCATAGATCGCCGCCGTGTACCCGGCGGGGCCGGAGCCCACGACGATGATCTTCTCGCTCTGGACGTCCGTCATGGCAGTGCCTCTCGAATCGGGGGTCATGCTGGTGTGCCGCTCCATGTGCTGCGGCGAGGTCAGGCCGTGGTACTGGTGCCCGGTGTTCCGGCGCCGGTGGGCAGGAGTTCGCGGATGAGCTGCTGGATGCGTCCCTTGATCTCGTCGCGGATGGGACGGACCGAGTCGACACCCTTGCCTGCCGGATCCTCGAGGACCCAGTCCTCGTACCGCTTGCCGGGGAAGTAGGGGCACTCGTCCCCGCAGCCCATGGTGACCACGACGTCGGAGGCCTTCACGGCGTCGGTGGTGAGGATCTTCGGGGTCTCGGCGGTGATGTCGATGCCCTCCTCCTTCATCGCCTCGACCGCGGAGGGATTGACCTGGTCGGCGGGCTGCGAACCGGCGGAGAGGACCTCGATGCGCCCCTCGGACAAGTGGCTCAGGTACGCGGCAGCCATTTGTGACCGACCGGCGTTGTGGACGCAGACGAACAGGACCGAGGGCTTCCTGTGATCGGTGGTCGTCGTAGCTGCTGTCTCGGTGCTCATGATGGTCCTTGCTTCTTCGCCTCGTGCCGGAGGGCCGGGCGTCTGGATGGAGAGGAGGAGCCGAGCCCCGGGTCCGACACCTCGTGTACCGGCATCCCACCGAAGATCGACTGGCTTCGATGTCGAGTATGCGGAAATACATCGATGAATGTCAATGCACAGGTATGCTGATCCCATGACCACCATCTCCGAGCCCGGAACAGCGGGCCTCGCAGCAACCGAACCGGCTCCCGCCTCGCTCCCCGGCGAAACCGAGGAGGGTCGCTGCTGCGTGCCTTCCGGGACTCCTGCGATGAGCGCGGATCGCGCCGAGGAACTCGCGAAGCAGTTCAAGGCCGTCGCCGACCCGAACCGGCTGCGCCTGGTCTCGCTCATCTCGGCGAGCGCCGCCAACGAGGCGTGCGTGTGTGACCTCACCGAGCCGTTGGATCTCGGCCAGCCGACGGTGTCCCATCACCTGAAGATCCTCGTCGACGCCGGCATCCTGCACCGCGAGAAGCGAGGTGTCTGGGCGTACTACTCCCTGGTGCCCGGGGCCCTGAACTCCCTCGCCGGCGTCCTCATCGAGACCCGGTGACACCCCCTCACGCCGCTGCCCTCCACCACGAATCGAGACCCCTGTGAGCTTCAAAGCGGACAAGCCCTCCGTCCTGTTCGTCTGCGTCAAGAACGGCGGCAAGTCCCAGATGGCGGCCGGCCTCATGGACAAGGTCGCCGGCGACTCGGTTACGACGGCGTCAGTGGGGTCGAGGCCGGGCTCCGCCGTCAATGCCCTCTCCGCCGAGGTCCTGGCCGAGGTCGGGGTCGACATCAGCCGGAACACCCCGCGCCAGGTCACCGCCGAGGACCAGGGCCGGGCGGACGTCGTCGTGATCCTCGGCCCCGAAGCGCAGATCGACGAGGTCGACGGCACACGCTACGAACGGTGGACCACCGACGAGCCCAGCGAACGCGGGATCGACGGCATCGACCGCATGCGCCTGGTCCGCGACGACATCCTGGCACGCGTCACCGCCCTGCACGCCACCCTCACCACCCCGTAGCGCTCCCCCGCCTGCTGCACTTCCCCGCTCGTCCCTGCCCTGGTTCTTTCGTGAGTTCCTCCTGCTAGGAGTCCTGCTGCCATGACCGTGGTCGCCATCCTGATCTTCCTCGCCACCCTGACCCTCGTCATCTGGCAACCCAAGGGCCTCGGCATCGGCTGGTCCGCTCTCGGCGGGGCCGCGGTCGCGCTCCTCACCACCGTCGTGAGCCTGTCGGACATCCCCATCGTGTGGGACATCGTCTGGAACGCGACCTTCGCGTTCGTGGCGATCGTGATCATCTCGCTGATCCTCGACGAGTCCGGATTCTTCACCTGGGCCGCGCTGCATGTCGCCCGGTGGGGGCGGGGCAACGGCCACCTGCTGTTCACCCTGATCGTCCTGCTCGGAGCAGCGATCGCGGCAGTGTTCGCCAACGACGGAGCGGCGCTGATCCTCACCCCGATCGTCATCCAGATGCTGCTCGCCCTGAGGTTCCCGGCCAGGGCGTCCCTCGCGTTCGTCATCGCGTGCGGGTTCATCGCCGACGCCGGCAGCCTCCCCCTGGTCGTGTCGAACCTGGTGAACATCGTCACCGCGGACTTCTTCGACATCAGCTTCGCCCGCTACGCGCTCGTCATGGTCCCGGTCGGCCTCGTGTCGGTCGCCGCCAGCCTCGGGGTCCTCCTCCTGTTCTTCCGGAAGGCCATCCCGCGCCACTACGACGTCGCCGTCCTCGCGACCCCGAGATCCGCGATTGCGGACCCCCTGACCTTCAGGACCGGCTGGGTGGTCCTCGGTGTCCTGCTGATCGGCTACTTCGCCGCGGAAGCCCTGCACATCCCGCTCTCCGCCGTCGCCGGCCTCGGCGCCGTCGTCCTCATGATCGTCGCTTCCCGCCGACCCGCCTTCCTCTTCCCGCGCACGAGCACCCCCGCCGGCGCCCCCGACACGCAGCACGGAGCACCGGGATCACCGCACGCCGCGGATCGGGCGGAAGACCTCGACTACGAGACCGCGGGGATCGGGCGCCGGACCACGGCCGGCCCCCTCGCATCCGCTGCCTCCCACGCGGGCCCCGCCGACGCCAACGGAGACCTGCAGGCGTCGGCTGACGGGACAGCGGCGGTGCCCGCTCCGGCGGCCCGGATCTCGGTGCCGCGGATCCTGAGGGAAGCGCCCTGGCAGGTCGTCCTGTTCTCCCTCGGCATGTACCTCGTCGTGTACGGGCTGCGGAACCAGGGCCTCACCGACGAGCTGGCCGGCGTCTTCTCGGCCGTCGGTTCCGACGGCGTCCTGATCACCGCCCTGGGCGTCGGTGTCATCGTCGCCGTCCTCGCGTCCCTGATGAACAACATGCCCACCGTCCTCATCGCGTCCCTCGCGATCGGGTCCGCCGGCGCCACCGGCCTCACGCAGGAGGCGATGATCTACGCCAACGTCATCGGCTCCGACCTCGGCCCGAAGATCACACCCATCGGCAGCCTCGCGACCCTCCTGTGGCTCCACGTCCTGGACCGCAAGGGCATCCACATCGGCTGGGGCCAGTACTTCCGCACCGGCATCGTGCTCACCATCCCGGTCCTCGTCATCACCCTGCTCGCGCTCGCGGGATGGCTCACCGTCGTCGGCGTCTGACCCTCCTGCGCATTTCAGGCCAGGTATGGGGCAGGCGTGACGTCGTCCGGTGGACGCCAGGACCGCCCGGCGTAGGGCAGCACAGAGCGACCGTCCCGACCGTGACGGGGATGAGCGCGGCGATCAGGCTGGGGGCTGTGTAGCTGCCGGTGATGTCGCGGCCGATGGAGAAGAGGATCGGGCCGAGGGCTGTGGAGCCGACATTGATCGAGGTGATGATGCCGCGGATGCCGCCGATGCTGTCCGTGCCGAAGTAGTGCGCGAGAGCGATCGGTTCGATGGCGCGGATCGCACCGCCGGCGGCGCCCAGGATGAGCCCGTAGACGACGGCGAGGCCGAAGCCGGTGATCAGGGGCAGGAAGCAGAGCGCTGCGGCGAGAAGCCCCATGGATCCCGTGAGCGCGTGGCGCGGATCGAGCCTGTGTGCCACCGCACCGACGGTCAGGGTCGCGAGGATCGCGGTGACGGTCTGCGGGATGAAGTTCGCGGCCGCTTCGGTGGTGCTCAGCCCCTGAGTGGTGAGGATGGACATTTGATGGAAGGCCAGGGCGGTCGACAGCATGCCGGTGGCCGCTAACGCTGCGGCGATGACCCAGAAAATCGGTGTTCGGACGGCGTCCTTCGTCGCCCACACGGTAGAACCTGATGACGGTTGATGTTCGACGTCGGGCTCGGCCGACATCGCCTGCGGTGTCGGCAGTGCGTGCAACGGTCGAGTCAGCGGATGCGGTTGCGTGTGGTCCTGGTGGCGGGGCAGGAACAGGATCATCGGCAGGACGATGACGAGCACGGCAATGGATTGGATACGCCAAGCCAGGGCGATGCCACCGCTGCTGACAAGACGTTCGACGAGGATCGGGGTCAGGGAGATCCCGGCGGACCCGATTGCGGAGACCAGTCCGACGGCGAGCCCGCGCCGGTGGTGGACGGCCTTGACGACGGCAGTGGTCGCCGCGAGGGTCAGCGTTCCCTGCCCGGCCATGCGCAGGATCACGAAGCCCGCAGTGAGCCCATAGATGTCGCTGACGAAGCTCAAACCCAGCAGGGCGATGGCGAATGCGGTCACTGCAACAAGAATGACCTTCCGGGCACCCCACCTGTCGATGCCGCGACCGATGAACGGCAACGCAACGGCGCCGGCGAGAGTGCCGAGGAGGTAGCTGAAGGAGATGTCCGTGCGGGACATCCCGAGCTCCTCGATGAGCGGGTCGGTGAGCGGGGACAGGCCGGCGGTCTGTCCCGGTGCTGTGGCGGCGCTGATGAGCGCTCCGGCGGCAACAACTCCCCACCATGAGCGGCGGGGAGTTGTTGTCGGTAGTGCACGTGCTGTGGTGGCCCCGTTGACTGCGGGCATCGGTTGTCTTTCCTGCGGAGTACGTGTGGGTCGAAGGTCTGTGCCGTGTGCTTGCTTCGACCCTATCGACCAGCCGGGCCGCGGGATGGTTCAGGTCGACCGGTGGCAATCCGCCCGGGGCCGGCCCTTCTGGTGTCAGTGGCCGCCGCCGAGGTGCCCACCGAGGCGTTCGCGGATGGCGAGGCTCGCGATGTTGAGGCCCTCGATCTGGACGCTCTTGCCGTAGCTGTCGTACTTGGCGGTGATCGCGTCCAGCGCGGCGATGGTCGATGCATCCCAGAGGTGGGATCCGTACATGTCGATGACGATGGTGTCCGGGTCCTCGGCGTACTCGAACTGCGTGTAGAGGTCGTTGGAGGAGGCGAAGAACAACTCACCTGACACCTCGTACTTCGCGACGGGTACGCCGAAGTGTTCCTCTACGGTCCGTTCGACCGTGACGAAGTGCGCGACCCGGCGGGCGAACGCGACCATGGCCACGAGGACACCGACGATGACGCCGATGGCGAGGTTGTGCGTCCAGACCGTCACGATGACCGTGGCGAGCATGACGGTCGTCTCGCTCTTGGGCATCCGCTTCAGCGTTCCGGGCTGGATGCTGTGCCAATCGAACGTGGCGATGGACACGAAGATCATCACCGCGACCAGGGCGGCCATCGGGATCAGGGCGACCACGTCACCGAGGGCGACGACGAGGACGAGGACGAACAGTCCGGCCATGAACGTGGAAAGCCTTGTGCGCGCTCCGGAAGCCTTCACGTTGATCATGGTCTGGCCGACCATCGCGCAGCCGCCCATGCCGCCGAAGAACCCGGTGATGATGTTCGCCGCGCCCTGACCCCACGATTCGCGGGTCTTGTTCGACCGGGTGTCGGTGACGTCATCGACGAGCTTCGCGGTCATCAGCGATTCCATCAGACCGACCACGGCCATGCCGGCCGCGAACGGGGCGATGATCTGGAAGGTCTCGAGGGTCAGCGGCACGTTCGGGAAGAACAGGAACGGCAGGCTCTCGGGCAGCTCGCCTTTGTCTCCCACGGTGGGGACGGTGATCGCGAAGACGACCGCGGCCGCGGTGACGACGACGATCGCGACCAGGGGTGCGGGAACCGCGCGGGTGATACGCGGCAGCAGGAAGATGATGACCAGTCCGACGGCGACCATCGGGTACACAAGCCAGGGAACCCCGAGGAGCTCGGGCAGCTGGGAGGTGAAGATCAGGATGGCCAGGGCGTTCACGAAGCCCACCATGACGGAGCGGGGGATGAACCGCATGAGCTTCGCGACCCCGAGCACGCCGAGAAGCACCTGGAAGACTCCGGCCAGGATGACCGCGGCAATGAAGTGATCGATTCCATGACTGGCCACGAGCGGCGCGATGACCAGGGCCGTCGCGGCTGTGGCCGCGGAAATCATGGCGGGGCGGCCGCCGAGGAACGCGATGGATACCGCCATGGTGAAGGAGGCGAACAAACCGATCCGCGGGTCGACACCTGCGATGAGGGAGAACGCGATGGCCTCGGGAATCAGTGCCAGGGCGACGACGAGGCCGGCGAGGACCTCGGTGCGCAGGAGGCGCGGCGCGCGCAGGGTCCGCCGGACGGATTGGCGGTCCTCGGGCGTCAACGGCGGAGCGGTGGTGGCAACAGCCATGGGAGTCCCCTTCCAGGGATCAGGAGGGCGCATTGGCTGCCCTCGGTGGTGAAGAAGGTGGGGACGCGACGCTGCGTCCGGGAAGAAGGAAGGGGCCATCAGGCCCATGCTTAACTGTACTCTAACGTAATGGTAGAGTTGGGCGTGTGGGGCAGGCCAAGCGATCAGGAGGATTTTCCGTGCATATCGGTGAGCTCGCAGATCGGACAGGCCTGTCCCTGCGCACGCTGCGCCACTATGACGAGATCGGACTCCTGCGCCCCAGCGGGCGCACCGATGGAGGGTTCCGGGTCTACTCGGAAGACGACTCCACCAGGCTGACCCTTATTCGTCAGGCACGTGCCCTGAAATTCAGCCTCGAGGAAATCGGTGAGCTCCTCGACGTCCTCACAGCACGCTCGGGCTACCACGGGCTGGTGAATCTCGACGCGATGGAAACCCTGCTCGGGGAAGCGCGCCGGCGCCGGACAAAACTCGCGGCTGACCTCGACCGCGCCGATGACCTCATCATCCAGGTATCCACCAGCCTCCAGCACCCCATTCAGCCCGCGGTTCAGCAGCCGGGGTAGACACCACAGCCTCAGGATCAGCGGCAGATCCGGGACCCTCGTCGCCGACCCCGGCCCTCATGCTGCGGGCGGCCTGCGACCCCGATGCCCTCGGCCACCACTCGTGGTCGCCTTACAGCCCCCGCAACGACTCACCCGGCACGATCACCCGGTCCCCACCACGGGTAGGAGACACCTCTTGACGACATCGCACACAGTCCAACAACCCGGAACACCACCCAGTCCCGGGCGCCTCCCTACAGCTACGCCGGCCGATTCGTCGGGCATTTTCCGGCCGGAGGTGCAGGGCCTCCGCGCGGTCGCCCTCGTCCTGGTCGTGGTCTATCACGTGTGGCTGGGACGGGTATCGGGCGGAGTGGACGTCTTCCTGCTCGTCTCCGCGTTCCTCCTCACCGCCTCATTCGCCCGCCGCTCCACGGCGGGCCCGCTGGGGTTGCGCACGTACTGGACGCGCGTGTTCGGGCGGCTCCTGCCGCCGGCCGCGGTCGTCCTGCTCGCAACCGTCCTTGCATCGATCGCATTCTTCCCGCAGGTCAGGTGGGGCACTCTGATCGAACACGCCTGGGCGTCGCTGCTGTATGTGCAGAACTGGGACCTGGCGTTCGGCGCCGTGGACTACCAGGCAGCCGACGCCGCGACGGCCAGTCCGTTCCAGCACTTCTGGTCCCTGTCCATCCAGGGCCAGGTGTTCGTCCTCTGGCCGCTGATCCTGGCCGGCTGCATCCTCGCCGCCCGGCGCACCCGGTTCTCCTTCACCGTGGTCGCAGGAACGGTCTTTTCCCTGATCTTCGCCGTGTCGCTTGCCTTCTCGGTGCACCAGACGACGACGAACCAGGCCTTCGCGTACTTCGACACCCGGGCGAGGCTGTGGGAGTTCGCCGCCGGATCCCTGCTGGCCCTGGCCCTGCCCCACCTGAACCTGAACCGACTGACCCGGCTGGCCCTGGGCTGGGCCGGCATCCTGATGATCATCGCCTGCGGCCTCGTCGTGCAGGTCGAGAACCAGTTCCCCGGCTGGATCGCCCTGATCCCCGTCCTCGGTGCCGCCGCCGTCATCGCCGCCGGCCCACAGGGACAACAGCCCCGTCACCCGCTCGGCATCGACCGGATCCTCAGTGCAGCACCGGTCCTGTCGGTCGGGCGGATCTCCTACGCCCTGTACCTGTGGCACTGGCCGATCCTGATCACCTACCTCGTCACCACTGGAACCAGCGCCGTGTCCCTCGGCGAGGGCGCCCTGATCATCGCCCTGTCCGCGGCCCTGTCGTGGGGCACGATGCGCCTGGTCGAGCGTCCTTTGCAGGGCTGGTCGTGGGTGCACCGCCGCAAGCGACGCAACGCCCTGCTCACCGTCGGCTGCGCCCTGATCGTCGCCGTTCCCCTCTCCGGCTGGGAGACGCGCATCAGCATCAAGGAGGAGCAACTCGCACAGCAACCGGCGGCGCTGAACCCCGGAGCGCAAGCGCTCCTCTCACCCGAGGAGCACGCGACCCTACCGGACGCCGCGCTGGTGCCGGCCGCCACAGATCTGGGCGCTGAATGGGGCAAGGCGGGGCCCTCCTGCGAAGGCGGATACCGGCCTCAGGACGAGGCGCTGGAGACTTGCCACCAGATCGAACCCGACGGGCAGGCAACCCGTACGGTCGTCGTCCTCGGCGACTCGCACGCCAACCAACTCATGCCCGCACTCACCCACATCGCCGAGAAGAACCAGTGGCGGATGATCACCCTGCTCCGCAACGCCTGCCGCTACGGAGCGGAGTCCGACACCCGCGATGACGCATGCAATGCGCGCAATGACGCCGCCCGCGAGTACGTGCTGGACCTGCAGCCCGACGCGGTCATCACCCACGGCACCCTCAGCACGGCCGAGGAACCGCACGAGCTCCTCGTCCCGGCCTGGGAAGAAGGCATCGGTGTCTTCCTCGAGGACGGCATCGAAGTCCTCGCCATCCGGGACAATCCCCGCTTCCCGATCAACATGTTCGAATGCGTCGAGCTCCACGGGCAGGACGCACCGCAGTGCAACACCCCCCGCGGTCAGGCGCTCCTACCCGTCAATCCGGTCGAAGCGATCGCGGCCCGGGAACCGCTCGTGCATTCATTGGACCTCACACCGGCATACTGCACCGACACCACCTGCCCGGCCGTCGTCGGCAATGTCTTCGTGTACATGGACCTGGACCACCTCACCCGCACGTACGTCGAAACTCTCACCGATTACTTCGAGGACCAGCTGTTCGCGACCACCGGGTGGACGGCCACCGCACCGCGCACCCCCAGCCAGAAGCCTGCCCTGTAAAGCGCAGGACGCCCCTAAGGACTCGAGGCCCTCGCACAGAAAGCCAGAGAACCCATAGTCAGAACCCCGTCACCAAGTGGAGGACAACCATGGAAAGCCAAAAGACCGCCCCGACAACAACTCTTATGGACCTGAAGGACACATCGCTCACCAGCGGCGTTCCTGAGGACGTGATCGAGAACCTATTGCTGCTGCACATCATCGAACCGGTGACCATCGACCCAGGCGAGGGCCCCCTGTTCGGCGTTGACCAGACCATGCTTCTGGAAATCCTGACGCACATGGACGTGCTCAACTTCAGAATCGAGGAGATGCGAGACATGGTCCGAGCCGTCGACACCCTCTGCGCCGCCCCCCACTCAGAGCTCGCCGCACGCTACAGGATCAGACTCGGCGCCTTTGCCTACGCACTGTCGCGTCGCACCGTCGTCACCGACGCCCAGGCCCAGGCTCTGACCCGCATCACCAATCTTCTTGGCAGCCGCTACCCTTGGCTGACCGCCTGACCCCACCGCGGTAGGCGATGAGCACATGGCTGGTGCGGACGCCGCCGATGACGCCGCGATGATGCCGGGGTATTGGGTCAGTAGCGGGTGAGGACGTCGATGAACTCGTCGGCGCGGGCGAGGGTCTCGACCATCTTGGCCCGCCTTTCGACGGCCGTGTCCCGGAAGGCGGCAAGGCGTGCGCGCAGCTCATCGGCCGCCGCCGGGTCCGTCTCCAGCTGCAGGGCGTCCAGGACGGAGAGGAGGTCCGTCATCTCCTCGAGGGTGAAGCCCAGTGGCTTCATCCGGCGGATCACCATCAACCGCTCGAGGTCGTTCTCGGTGTAGACGCGGAACCCGCCTTCGGTGCGGGACGTCGCCGGGAGGATACCGACCTCGTCGTAGTGACGGATCGTTCGCAGGGACAGGCCTGTGCGCTCGGCCAGCTCGCCGATATGCATGGTCCGGCCCGCCTCGGCGACCTCCGGTGTCGCATCGCTCATCCGTGCTTCCCTTTCCATGCCTGCTACAACCTCACGTGACGTTAAGTTAGAGTTTAACGGTTACTGCGGCATCCCGCGGTTCTTCTGTACGCCGGCGTACAGCCTAGCTCCCCTTCCCGAGCGGCGAACCAGCCGTCTCCCGCCGCCCTGTACTCCAACGCACGAAGGATCCCGCCATGTCAGCAGCCGCACCCACTGCGAGACCAGAACTCACCCCGGTCGAACGCCAGTCGGTCGCCCGAACGCTTCGGAACCCGCGTCTGCTGAAGACCGAGGTCCTCGCCGGCCTCGTGGTCGCCCTCGCCCTCATCCCGGAGGCCATCGCCTTCTCGATCATCGCCGGCGTCGACCCGCGGCTGGGCCTGTTCGCCTCGTTCACGATGGCGGTCTCCATCGCCTTCCTCGGTGGACGCCCGGCCATGATCTCCGCAGCGACCGGCGCGATCGCCCTGGTCATCGCCCCGCTGGTAGCCAGCCACGGCGTGGACTACTTCATCGCCGCGGTGATCCTCGGCGGTCTCTTCCAGGTGATCCTCGGCGTCACCGGCGTCGCCCGGCTCATGCGGTTCATCCCCCGCTCCGTCATGGTGGGCTTCGTCAACGCCCTCGCCATCCTCATTTTCATGTCGCAGGTCCCCGAGCTCGTGGACGTACCCTTCCTCGTGTATCCGATGGTCGCCGTCGGCCTGCTCATCGTCTTCGGACTGCCGCGCCTCACCAGGGCGGTGCCCGCACCGCTGGTCGCCATCGTGGTCCTGACCGTGTTCGCGGTCCTCGCCAACGTGCTCGTCCCGACCGTCGGAGACAAGGGTGAGCTGCCCGAGAGCCTGCCGTTCCTGTTCTTCCCGAACGTGCCGCTGACCCTCGAGACCCTCCAGATCATCGCCCCGTTCTCGCTGGCGCTGGCCGCCGTCGGGCTCCTCGAGTCCCTCATGACCGCCAAGCTCGTCGACGACATCACCGACACCCGCTCCAACAAGACCCGCGAGTCCTGGGGCCAGGGCACGGCGAACATCATCACCGGGTTCTTCGGCGGCATGGGCGGCTGCGCCATGATCGGCCAGACCATGATCAACGTGAAGGCCTCCGGCGCCCGCACCCGGATCAGCACGTTCCTCGCCGGGATCTTCCTGCTCGTCCTCGTCGTCGTCCTCGGCGGCATCGTCGCCCTGATCCCGATGGCCGCCCTGGTCGCGGTGATGATCTTCGTGTCCATCGCCACGTTCGATTGGCACAGCATCCAGCCCGGAACGCTGAAGCGGATGCCCAAGAGCGAGACGACCGTCATGCTCGCCACGGTCATCGTGACGGTCTGGACGCACAACCTCGCCATCGGCGTCATCGTCGGTGTCCTCGTGGCCATGGTCGCGTTCGCCCGCCGGGTGGCGCACTTCGTCACCGTCGAACGGACCGAGACCACCGCGGACGGGGACCGGCACGCCACCTACACGGTCGACGGCGAACTGTTCTTCGCGTCCTCCAACGACCTCTACACCCAGTTCGAGTACGCCACAGACCCCCACCGGGTCACCATCGACCTGCACGGATCCCACCTCTGGGACGCCTCCACCATCGCCGCGCTGGACGCCATCACCGAGAAGTACCGCACCCACGGCACCGAGGTCACGATCGTCGGACTCAACGAGGCCTCCACGATGATGCGTGAACGCCTGGGCGGGAAGCTCGGCGCCGGCCACTGACCGGCCGCGCCGGGAGCAGCCGGCGTACTTCCGGCATGGAAGCCACCGGCGTGCCGGAGTCCGCGGACAGTAGGGAACAATGGAGGAATGGCCGATACCACCCAGGGCACAGACACGCCCTCCCCCCAGCCCGTTTCCGTCCCCGACAAGCCCGTGCTCGAGGGCCTCGAGGAGAGACTGTCCCGCCAGTGGCGCGAGGACGGCACCTACGCCTTCAAGCGTGACACGACGCGCGAGGACGTCTACTCGATCGACACTCCCCCGCCCACCGCTTCGGGATCGCTCCACGTGGGGCACATGTTCTCCTACACGCAGACCGATGTCATGGCGCGGTTCAAGCGCATGCGCGGCGCCAACGTCTTCTACCCGATGGGCTGGGACGACAACGGACTGCCGACCGAGCGCCGCGTCCAGAACTACTACGGCGTCCGCTGCGACCCCTCCGTGCCGTACGACGCCGACTACCGGCCCCCCGCCGAGCCCGCGAAGAACCAGCGGGACTTCGACGCGGTCTCGCGGAAGAACTTCATCGAACTCTGCGAGGAGCTGGCGGTCGAGGACGAGAAGGTCTTCGAGAACCTCTTCAGCACCCTGGGCCTCTCGGTGGACTGGGACCTGACCTACCGGACCATCGACGACACCTCACGCGCCGTCTCGCAGCGCGCCTTCCTCGAGAACCTCAAGGCCGGGGACGCCTACCTCGCCGAGGCGCCGACGCTGTGGGACGTCACCTTCCGGACCGCGGTCGCGCAGGCCGAACTCGAGGACCGCGAGCAGCCCGGCGCCTACCACCGCATCGCGTTCCACGCCCCCGACGGCTCGCAGATCCACATCGAGACCACGCGCCCCGAGCTGCTGCCCGCCTGCGTGGCCCTCGTGGCGCACCCCGACGACGAGCGCTACAAGCCGCTCTTCGGCACCAGGGTCACCAGCCCGCTGTTCGACGTCGAGGTCGAGATCAAGGCGCATCCCCTGGCGAAGCCCGACAAGGGCAGCGGTATCGCCATGATCTGCACGTTCGGCGACCTGACCGACGTCACCTGGTGGCGGGAACTGCAGCTGCCCACCCGCGCCGTCGTCGGCCGCGACGGCCGGCTCCGCGCCGAGGCCCCCGAGTGGATCACGACCGAGAAGGCCCGCGAGAACTACACCCGGCTGGCCGGCAAGACCATCTTCAGCGCCAAGGAGGCCGTCGTCGCCCTGCTCCGCGAGAGCGGGGACCTCGAGGGCGAGCCGAAGAAGATCATGCACCCGGTCAACTTCTACGAGAAGGGCGACAAGCCCCTCGAGGTCGTGACCAGCCGCCAGTGGTACATCCGCAACGGCGGGCGCGACGCCGGCAAGCGGGAGGCGCTGATCCAGCGGGGTCGCGAGATCGATTTCCACCCCTCCTTCATGCGGTCCCGCTACGAGAACTGGATCGAGGGACTGAACGGCGACTGGCTCGTCTCGCGACAGCGCTTCTTCGGCGTCCCCGTCCCCGTCTGGTACCGCCTCGACGGCGACGGCGAACCGGAGTACGAGGACCCGATCATCCCGGCCCTCGAGTCCCTGCCCGTCGATCCGGCCGCCGACCCGGCTCCGGGGTTCGAGGAATCCGCCCGCAACCGGCCCGGCGGCTTCATCGGCGACAGCGACGTGCTGGACACCTGGGCGACGTCGTCCCTGACCCCGCAGATCGTGGGCGGCTGGGCGCGGGACGAGGATCTCTTCGGGAAGGTGTTCCCGTTCGACCTGCGCCCGCAGGGGCACGACATCATCCGCACCTGGCTGTTCTCGACGGCGGTCCGCGCGGATGCGCTCCAGGACTCGGTGCCCTGGAAGCATGCGGCCCTGTCCGGCTGGATCCTCGACCCCGACCGCAAGAAGATGTCGAAGTCCAAGGGGAACGTCGTGGTCCCCACGGACGTCCTGGAGCAGTTCGGCGCTGACGCCGTGCGGTACTGGGCCGCGTCGGCGAAACTCGGCGCGGACACCGCCTACGAGGTGAACCAGATGAAGATCGGCCGCCGCCTGGCGATCAAGCTGCTCAACGCCTCGAAGTTCGTCCTCAACCTCGGCGTCACCGAGGCGTCCATCGGCTCCGGTGCACTGGACCGTGTCTCGAACGCGCTGGACACCTCCCTGCTCGTCCAGCTCCGCACGGTGACCGAGCAGGCCACGGCAGCCTTCGAGAAGTACGACTACGCCCGTGCCCTCCAGCTCACGGAGTCCTTCTTCTGGACCTTCACGGACGACTACGTGGAACTGGTCAAGGACCGTGCCTACGGCGACGCGGGTGACGCCGGGACGCAGTCGGTCCAGGCCGCGCTGGCGACGACGCTGGACGCCCTGCTGCGCCTGTTCGCGCCGTTCCTGCCGTTCGCCACCGAAGAGGTCTGGAGCTGGTGGCGCGAGGGATCGGTGCACCAAGCGGCCTGGCCCGGCGCCGACGCGCTCACGGCCCTGCCGGACACGGCCGACGCCGGCGTCCTCACCTCCGTGGCCCTGGCCCTCGGGGGTATCCGCAAGGCCAAGTCCGAGGCCAAGGTCAAGCAGCGCACCGAGGTGGAGCGCGCCGTCGTCACGGCGTCCGCCGCCCAGGTGGGGCAGATCCGTGCGGGCCTGGCAGACCTCCTCGCGGCCGGCAACGCCCGGGACCTCCAGGTCGTCGAAGGGGACGGCGCACTGAGCGTCTCCGAGGTCGAACTGGTGCCGCAGCCCGCGGAGTAGCCACCCGACGCAGGAAGGGACCCGCCGGTGGGCGGGTCCCTTCCTGCGTTCAGGCCGACTGGAGGCTAGTCGAACCGCGGGCTCTCCGTGCGGGAGCGCTTGAGTTCGAAGAATCCGGGGAACCCGGACATCAGGACGGCGCCGTCGAAGATCCTGCCGGCCTCCTCGCCACGGGGGATCCTGGTGAGGACCGGACCGAAGAACGCGGTGCCGTTGAAAGCCACGACGGGCGTGCCGACCTCGTCACCCACACGGTCGATGCCGTCCTTGTGGGACGCGCGCAGCTGCGCGTCGTACTCGTCGGTGTGTGCGTAGGAGGCGAGGTCGGCCGGCAGGCCCACCTCGTCCAGCGACTCCCGGATCACGACGTCGAAGTCCCTGTTCTGGCCGATGTGTATGCGGGCCCCCATCGCGTCGTACAGCTTCTTGATGTACTCGTCGCCGTGCAGCTCGGCTGCGGCGATGATGACGCGCACCGGGCCCCAGCCCTGCACCATCATGGCCTGGTACTCCTCGGGGAGGTCCCGTCCTTCGTTGAGGACGGACAGGCTCATGACGTGCCAGGCGACCGAGATGTCACGCACCTGCTCCACCTCGCCCATCCAGCGGGACGTGATCCAGGCGAAGGGACACAGGGGGTCGAACCAGAAATCGGCCTTCTCGACGGTCGTGGACGCGCTCATAGGGTGCTCCTTGCAGGGTTGGTGAGGCCGAGGCCTTTCCGGGTGCAACCCGCCCCGGCGGCCCGCTATTCCGGCCGAATTGGTGCAGGCCCGCAGGAGGCGGTCTAATGAGAGGACACGACCAGTCGAGGATGCCTGGCGCTATCCCTGCGTCGCCATCGGGCTGGATGAGCTCGCACCGGCCACCCCGGTGCCGAAAAGGATGCCGCTGTGCAGCACCACCGGACCGAGACCCACGACACCTGGCTCGAACGCGAGGCACTCGCCGAAGCCATGATCCCGCTCATCGGACGCCTGTACCGCGAGAACAATGTCGTGACGAGCATCCATGGACGCAGCCTCATCAACAAGTCCACGATGAACATCCTCAAGGCGCACCGCTTCGCGCGCCGCATCACCACCGAGGAGCTCCTGCTCGAGGACACCGCTCCCCTGCTGCAGGTCCTCGTCGACCTGGACCTCGGAGCAGCAGCGATCGACATCGGACGCCTCCGCCTCGCCTACGACCGCGCCGGGGACGGCCTGACCCTCGAGGAGTTCCTTCGCGCGGAGCTCGCAGACATCGTCGGCCATGGCGGGCGCGACGAACGCACGAGCACCGACGTCGTCCTGTACGGTTTCGGGCGGATCGGGCGCCTGGTGGCCCGCCTCCTCATCGAGAAGGCCGGCGGAGGCCACGGGCTGCGGCTGCGCGCCGTCGTCGTCCGCCGCGGCTCGGACAACGACCTCGCCAAACGCGCGAGCCTGCTGCGCCGCGATTCGGTCCACGGGTCCTTCGAGGGGACCATCCAGGTGGACGAGGCCTCGAACACGATCACCGCCAACGGGATCCGCATCCAGGTCATCTACTCCGACGATCCCGCGACCATCGACTACACGGCCTACGGCATCCACGACGCCATCGTCGTGGACAACACGGGCCGCTGGCGCGACGCCGACGGGCTGTCCCAGCACCTGAGGAGCCGCGGCGTGGCCAAGGTGCTGCTGACCGCGCCCGGCAAGGGCAGCCTGAAGAACATCGTGCACGGCATCAACCACGCCGCCATCGAGGACACCGACCGCATCATCACGGCCGCATCCTGCACCACCAACGCGATCACGCCCGTCCTCAAGGCGGTCAACGACCGCTTCGGCGTCATCCACGGGCACGTGGAGACCGTCCACTCCTTCACGAACGACCAGAACCTGATCGACAACTTCCACCGCGGCGACCGGCGCGGGCGCTCGGCGGCACTCAACATGGTCCTCACGGAGACGGGAGCGGCGACGGCGGTGGCGAAGGCGCTGCCCGAACTGGCGGGCAAACTCACCGGCAGTTCCATCCGCGTGCCGACCCCGGACGTCTCGATCGCCATCCTCAACCTGACCCTCAAGCACGGGACCACGAAAGAGGAGGTCAACACCTACCTCCGCGAGATGTCCCTCCACTCGGGCATGCGGAAGCAGGTGGACTACATCGACAGCCCGGAGGTGGTCTCGACGGACTTCGTCGGCTCACGACGCACGGGCATCGTCGACGGCCTCGCGACGATCGCCGACGGCACCTACCTCGTCCTGTACGTCTGGTACGACAACGAGTTCGGGTACAGCTGCCAGGTGGTGCGGGTGCTGGAGGAGATGGCTGCGGTGCATCCGCCGTCGTACCCCGTCGCCGCCCTCGACGCCGCGGTGGCAGCGAACCCCTGACCTGCGGACATGCGAAAGGCCCGGCCGTCCGGCCGGGCCTTTCGCATGGGGACTATCAGGCGGACTTGTTGCGGCGCTTGGACGCCACCTCGTGCGAGATGAGGGTGGGTTCGGCGCGCTTGGCGACGACGTCGTCGGTGATGACCACCGTCGCGATGTCCTCGCGGCTGGGGAGGTCGAACATGACCGGCAGGAGGACTTCCTCCATGATGGCGCGAAGGCCCCGCGCGCCGGTCCCGCGATCCAGCGCGAGGTCGGCGATGGCCTCGAGGGCCTTCGGTTCGAGGACGAGCTCGACGCCGTCGAGCAGGAACATCTTCTGGTACTGCTTGAGCAGGGCGTTCTTCGGCGCGGTCAGGATCTGCATCAGGGCCGGGCGGTCGAGGTGGCTGACGGTGGTGATGACGGGCAGCCGGCCGATGAACTCGGGGATGAGGCCGAACTTCAGCAGATCCTCCGGCATGACGTCCCCGTAGCTCGCCTCCTCGTTCTTCAGGGAGCTCAGCGGGGCGCCGAAGCCGATGCCCTTGCGGCCCGCACGTGAACCGATGATCTCCTCGAGACCGGCGAAGGCGCCGGCGACGATGAAGAGGACGTTCGTGGTGTCGATCTGGATGAATTCCTGATGCGGGTGCTTGCGCCCGCCCTGCGGCGGAACGGAGGCGACGGTGCCCTCGAGGATCTTCAGCAGCGCCTGCTGGACGCCCTCACCCGAGACGTCACGCGTGATCGACGGGTTCTCGCTCTTGCGGGAGATCTTGTCGATCTCGTCGATGTAGATGATGCCCTGCTCGGCCTTCTTGACGTCGTAGTCGGCGGCCTGGATCAGCTTCAGCAGGATGTTCTCCACGTCCTCGCCGACATAGCCCGCCTCGGTGAGAGCCGTTGCGTCGGCCACGGCGAAGGGCACGTTGAGCCGCCGGGCGAGGGTCTGCGCGAGATAGGTCTTGCCGCATCCGGTGGGCCCGATGAGCAGGATGTTGGACTTCGCGATCTCGACGTCCTCGGTCTCGACGGCGTCGGCCAGGGTACCGGCCGCGCGGGGCCCGTTACCCGACTGGATGCGCTTGTAGTGGTTGTACACGGCGACGGCGAGGGAACGCTTCGCGGGCTCCTGGCCCACCACGTACTCCTGCAGGAAGTCGAAGATCTCGCGGGGCTTCGGGAGCTCGAACGTCCCGAGGTCGGCGACCTCGGACAGCTCCTCCTCGATGATCTCGTTGCACAGGTCGATGCACTCGTCGCAGATGTACACGCCGGGGCCCGCGATCAGTTTGCGGACCTGCTTCTGGCTCTTCCCGCAGAAAGAGCACTTGAGCAGATCCGTGCTCTCACCAATGCGAGCCATGGTCCAGTCCCCTTAGGTATATCGCGATTGCTATCACCACTCTAGGCCACCCGGGCGCGGGAGCCAGTATCAAAAGGCCCGTGGTGCCATGCGGCACCACGGGCGCGGAACGGACCGGGCGGCGGGATCCGGGCCCGGTCCGCCCCCGGATCCGCCGTCCTGCTACGGGGTGTTGATCTTCGGCGGGGTGATCTTCCGCGAGGTCAGGACCTCGTCGACCAGTCCGTACTCGACGGCGTCGGCCGCCGTGAGGATCTTGTCGCGCTCGATGTCGATGTTGACCTGCTCCGAGCTGCGACCCGAGTGGAGGGCCAGGGTGTCCTCCAGCCAGGTGCGCATGCGCATGACCTCGTTGGCCTGGATCTCCAGATCGGAGGCCTGCCCGCCCTGTCCTCCGGAAAGGGCCGGCTGGTGGATCAGCACGCGCGCGTTCGGCAGGGCCAGCCGCTTGCCCGGGGCTCCCGCGGCCAGCAGGACCGCCGCGGCACTGGCAGCCTGGCCGAGGCACACGGTCTGCACCTCGGGCCGGATGAACTGCATGGTGTCGTAGATCGCCGTCATGGCCGTGAACGAGCCGCCGGGCGAGTTGATGTAGAGCGTGATGTCGCGCTCGGGGTCCGTGGACTCGAGGACGAGCAGCTGGGCCATGACGTCGTCCGCTGAGGCGTCGTCCACCTGCGTGCCGAGGAAGATGATGCGGTCCTCGAACAGCTTCGTGTACGGGTCCTGGCGCTTGAAGCCGTAGGGCGTGCGCTCTTCGAACTGGGGAAGGATGTAGCGGCTGGTCGGCAGGTTCTGCGCCGTCGATCCCGCTGCTGCCTGGAATACGTGGTTCATGGTGTCTCCTGTAGGACGACTGGTGAAGATAGGGGCTGGGCGCGGACTAGGAGGTCTGGTCGGTTCCGCCGCCGCCGGCCACGGAGCCCGAGTGCGCGGAGATGTGGTCGAAGAACCCGTAGTCGAGGGCCTCCTGGGCCGTGAACCACTTGTCGCGGTCGTTGTCCTTGAGGATCTTCTCGACCGTCTGACCCGTCTGCTCCGCCGTGAGCTCGGCCATGACGCGCTTCATGTGCAGGATCAGCTCGGCCTGGATCCGGATGTCCGTCGCGGTTCCGCCGATGCCGCCGGACGGCTGGTGCATGAGGATCCGGGCGTGGGGGGTGGCGTAGCGCTTGCCCTTGGTGCCCGAGGAGAGCAGGAACTGGCCCATCGAGGCGGCGAGGCCGGTGGCCACCGTGACGACGTCGTTGGGGATGAACTGCATGGTGTCGTAGATCGCCATCCCGGCGGTCACCGAGCCACCCGGCGAGTTGATGTAGAGGAAGATGTCGCGCTCGGGATCCTCGGCCGACAGCAGCAGGAGCTGAGAGCAGATGGCGTTCGCGTTGTCGTCGCGGACCTCCGAACCGAGCCAGATGATGCGCTCCTTGAGGAGCCTGTTGTAGATGTAGTCGTCACGACCGCCCATCTCGGGGCCGGCCATGCTCGGGGTGCTTGGTTCGGTTGCCATTGACGTTAACCTCTCACTCTGGCGGGCCGCTGCCGCTTCGGCCGACCCGTCCGTTTGTCTCTCCTTGGACACTAACCCGCTGGCGTGACGAATTGCTCCCGCTCCGGGAACTGTTCGCTGACGGCGCACGGTCGCGCCGCGGCCCTCCGGATGCCGTTCGCCGAGGGCTTTCGCCCGTCTCCTCAGGGCTTAAAAAACAGCGGTGCCGCCGCCCGGAGGCTGCGGCACCGCTGGTTGCACTGCTGACTACTCGGAGGCCGCCTTCTTGCGCGGCGCCCTCTTCTTCTTCGGTGCCTCCGCGGCCTCGGGCTCCTCGGCAGCCTCCGGCGCTGCAGCCTCCGGCGCTACGGCCTCGGGGGCTTCGGTCCCGGTCTGCTCGACGTCGGCTACGTCGCCCTCGGGCGCCTCTGCGACCTCGGTCGCCTGGCCGTCCTCGACGACGTCCTGCTCGGTCTCGAGGTCCTCCGCGCTGATGGTCTCGGTGTCGTCGCCGACGGGCCGGACGAACTCGCTGAGGTCGACGGAGGCGCCGTTGGTGTCGGTGACCGTGGCGTACTCGAGGACCTTGGCGAGGGCCTTGCGGCGACGCACCTCTCCGACGATCATCGGGACCTGGCCGCTCTGGTCCAGCATCTGGGCGAACTGGTTCGGCTCCATGCCGTACTGACCGGCCGTCGAGACGATGTAGTCGATCAGCTCGGCCTGGCTGACGCCGACCTCTTCCTTCTCGGCGACGGCGTCGAGGATGACCTCGTTCTGGAAGGCACGCTCCGTGTTCGTGCGGATCTCCGCGCGGTGCTCCTCGGTGTCGTGGTCCTCGCCGGCGCTGTGGGCGTTCTCGCCGTTGAAGTGCTGCTCGAGCTGCTCGTCGATGACGCTCGCGGGGACCGGCACGGCGACGAGCTCGACGAGCTTGTCGAGGACCTTGTCGCGCGCCTCGACGCCCTGGTCCATCAGCTTGGACTCGGAGGCCTGCTTCGACAGATCGGCGCGCAGCTCCTCGGCGGTGTCGAACTCCGACGCCAGCTGGGCGAACTCGTCGTCGACCGCGGGGAGCTCGCGCTCCTTGACCGCCTTGACGACGACCTTGACCTGAGCGTCGGCACCTGCGTGCTCGCCGCCGGCCAGCTTGGTCTCGAACGTGGCGTCCTCGTCGGTGGAGAGTCCGGTGACGGCCTCGTCCATGCCCTCGAGCATGGTGCCCGAGCCGATCTGGTAGGACAGGTCCTGGGCGGAGTCGACCTCGTCGTCGCCGACCGACGCGGTCAGGTCGATGGTGAGGAAGTCGCCGTCCTGGGCGGGACGGTCCACGGCGGTCAGGGTGCCGAAGCGACCGCGCAGCTCGTCCATGGCCTTCTGGATGTCCTCGTCGGAGGCCTCGACTGGCTCGACGGTGACCTCGATGCCCTTGTAGTCGGGCAGCTCGATCTCGGGGCGGATGTCCAGTTCGACGCTGAACGTCAGCTGGCCGTCCTTCTTCGCGGGATCGGGGACCTCGGTGATCTCGACCTCGGGGCGGCTGAGCGGGCGGATGCCCGTCTCCTGCACGGCGCTCTGGTAGAACCCGTTGAGGCCGTCGTTAATGGCGGTCTCGATGACGTAGCCGCGGCCGACGCGCTGGTCGATGAGCTGCGTGGGAACCTTGCCCTTGCGGAATCCTGGAACCTGCACCTGGGTCGCGATGGTCTTGTAGGCCTCGTCGATGCTGGGCTTCAGTTCCTCGAAAGGTACCTCGACGTTCAGCTTCACCCGGGTGGGGGAAAGGGTTTCAACAGCGCTCTTCACAGCGTAGGACTCCTGAAATGATTGGGATTGGTTCTGCAGCGGAGGCACTTTCCTCATCACACAACAGAGTCGGGGTGACAGGAGTTGAACCTGCGACTTCCTGCTCCCAAAGCAGGCGCTCTACCAAGCTGAGCTACACCCCGTAAGTGCGAGTGCCAGTCTACGCACCTTTACGCTGACCTCGCACATTTGGCGATAGCGCGCCGGCTGTGATGTAGTTATAGGCGTTCCACGGGGCACCGAAAGGCGCCCGTTGCGGGGATGTAGCTTAATGGTAAAGCCTCAGTCTTCCAAACTGATTACGCGGGTTCGATTCCCGTCATCCCCTCTTCTCCCGGCCCTCAAGGCCGCATCACCCGGACCCTGGGTCCGGGTTCTTCTCTTTAAACCTCCTGGCACCGCGGGCACCAATAGACGTTCCGGGCCGCCATCACCGCGGTGAGGATGGGGGTCCCGCAACGACGGCACGGCTGGCCCGGCCGCTTGTAGACGTAGTGCGGGGCCGAACGCTTCGGCCGCCCGTTCCGCGCCTCCGGGGTCGTCGTGACGATGCGCCCGTCCCGGACCCCGTCCTTCATCAGTCGCACCGTCTCGGCCCAGAGGCCTGCCGCTTCGTCGTCGCGGACCTGCTTGCCCGGTCGCCATGGGTTGATGCCCTGAAGGAACAGGACCTCGGCCCGGTAGATGTTGCCGATCCCTGCGATCACCGCCTGGTTCATCAGCTGGGTGCCCACGGGGGTGATGCTGGACAGGAGTCTCTGCGCGAACCGCGTGCCGTCCGACCGCGGCTGGAGCGGGTCGGGACCCAGTTTCGCGCGGGCCGCCTTCTCCTCGGCCTCCGTGATCACCTCGCACGCGGTGGGTCCCCGGAGGTCCGCCCAGCCGTGCGCCGACACGAACCGGACACGGACGGCGCCGACAGGGGCGGGAGGGCCTGCGTAGCCGAGGGCGACGCCGTCCTCGGAGGGCTGCTCCGACTCCCCCACCCGGCGCGGGGCCCCGATGCTCGAGGCCCCGCGGAACGTCTCGTCGCCGCCGAAGGTCCACGCCCCGTACAGGCCGAGGTGCACGCGCAGGACGCGGCGGTTGTCGAACCGCAGGAACATCTGCTTGCCGTGCGCGAGCGCGCTGACCAGCGTGGCGCCGTCGAGCTGCGCGGCTCCGGCGGCGAAGCGTCCCTGCGGGCTCGAGACGGCGAGGCGCTCACCGGTGAAGACGGAGCCGAACTGCCGGGCGAGCCGGTGGACCGAGTGGCCCTCAGGCAACGCTTCCCGTTTCCTCGAACCGGGCCACCTGAGCGATCCTGCGGCTGTGCCGCTCGGCGCCGCTGAAGGGCTCGGAGAGGAACGCCTCGATGATCGCGGTCGCCTCCTCCACGGAGTGCTGCCGGCCGCCGACCGCGACGACGTTCGCGTCGTTGTGCTGGCGTGCCAGGCGTGCCGTGTCGAGGCTCCAGGCGAGGGCGGCCCGGACGCCGCGCACCTTGTTCGCGGCGATCTGCTCGCCGTTCCCGGAGCCTCCGAGGACGATCCCCAGGGCCC
Source organism: Arthrobacter sp. TJ-263 (assembly GCF_058269155.1). Lineage (NCBI taxonomy): Bacteria > Bacillati > Actinomycetota > Actinomycetes > Micrococcales > Micrococcaceae > Arthrobacter > Arthrobacter sp. TJ-263. The sequence goes on from NZ_JBZCNE010000001.1 coordinate 697,029, forward strand.
GGGTGCCCGCAGCCTGGTCCGCGACGACGGCCCGCGCGGCGTCGATGCAGAACGAGGGGTAGTCGTCCTCGGGATCGTAGGACGTTGGACCGTGGTCGACGACGTCGTAGCCTGCCGCGGTGAGGTGCGAGAGCAGGTGGGCGCTCAGCTCCATGCCGGCGTGGTCGGTGGCGAGGTGGACGCGCATCATGATCGGTTCCTTCTGGATGGTGCCGGGGAGCGGGCGATGGTCACTGCGGGAGATGTCCGCGCAGCAGGACGGGAGAGTTCCAGCCTAGACCGCGGGGCCGGAGGGGTCGACGTGCGCGGCCGCGCCGGGTGGAGTGAGAGAATCGAACCGCTGCGTAACCCCCATCACATGCGGAGTATCCGTATCCCACCCCTGGAGGCGATCCTTGCCCGGTCTGAACCTGACGCGCGACGAAGCACGCACGCGCGCCGATCTGCTCACCGTCCACTCCTACGAGGTCACCCTCGACCTCACGCGCGGCGAGCGGGTGTTCCGTTCGACGACGGTGGTCTCCTTCGACGCACGCCAGGGCGCCTCGACGTTCATCGACGCCGTGACGGACACCGTGTACCGGGTGGAGCTGAACGGCGTCGCACTGGACCCGGCGGAGGTCGCCGACGGCGTCAGGATCCAGCTTCCCGTGCTGGCCGCCAGCAACGTCCTCGTGGTCGAGGCCGACATGCTCTACATGAACACCGGGGAGGGCCTCCACCGGTTCACCGATCCCGTGGACGGGGAGGTCTACCTGTACACGCAGTTCGAGGTCCCGGACTCCCGCCGCGTGTTCACCGTCTTCGAGCAGCCCGACCTGAAGTCGACGTTCCGCTTCTCGGTCACCGCGCCCTCGCACTGGGACGTCATCTCGAACACCGCCACCCCGGAGCCCGTCCAGGCGGGATCCGACGCCGACGGCGGCGCCGCCTCCACGTGGTCCTTCGAGCCCACACCGGTCATGTCCTCCTACGTGACGGCGCTGATCGCGGGGCCCTACCAGTCGGTGCGCAGCGAGCTGACGAGCTCGGACGGCCGCACCATCCCGCTCGGGGTGTTCGCTCGCAAGTCCCTCATGCAGTACCTGGACGCGGAGAACATCTTCGCCCTGACGCGCCAGGGCTTCGCGTTCTACGAGGAGCAGTTCGGCGCCCCGTACCCGTTCGCGAAGTACGACCAGCTGTTCGTGCCCGAGTTCAACGCCGGCGCCATGGAGAACGCGGGCGCCGTCACCTTCGTCGAGACCTACGTCTTCCGGGGACGCGTCCCCGACGCGACCGTCGAGCGGCGCGCCATCACGATCCTCCACGAACTGGCCCACATGTGGTTCGGCGACCTCGTCACCATGCGCTGGTGGAACGACCTCTGGCTGAACGAGTCCTTCGCGGAGTTCATGTCCACCCTCGCGGCCGCCGAGGCCACGGAGTTCGAGCAGGCGTGGACCACGTTCGCGATCCTCGAGAAGGGCTGGGCCTACCGCCAGGACCAGCTGCCCTCCACCCATCCGATCGTCGCGACGATCAACGACCTCGAGGACGTCCAGGTCAACTTCGACGGCATCACCTACGCGAAGGGCGCGTCGGTGCTCAAGCAGCTGGTGGCCTGGGTGGGCCAGGAAGAATTCATGCAGGGCGTGCGCCAGTACTTCGCGAAGCACTCCTGGAAGAGCACCGAGCTGGTGGACCTGCTGTCCGAGCTCGAGGCAGCCAGCGGCCGCGACCTGAAGGCGTGGTCCGCCCTCTGGCTGGAGACCGCCGGCGTCAACACGCTCCGCCCCGAGTTCACCACGGACGGGACCGGTACGATCACCTCGTTCGCGATCCTCCAGAGCGCGGTCGAGGCGTTCCCGACCATCCGGCCCCACCGCCTCGCGGTCGGCTTCTACGACCACGACGACGACGGCGCGCTCGTCCGGGTGCACCGGCTGGAGCTCGACGTCGACGGCGAGCGCACGGAGGTCGCGGATCTCGTGGGACGCAGGCAGCCGGCCCTCGTGCTCCTGAACGACGACGACCTCGCCTACGCGAAGATCCGCCTCGACCCGGCGTCCCTGCGCACCTCCGTGCGCCACGTCAGGGATTTCCGGGACTCACTCCCCCGCACCCTCGTCCTCGCCTCGGCGTGGGACGCGGCCCGCGACGGCGAGACGCCGGCACGCGACTACGTGGAGCTCGTGCTGCAGAACATCGGGGCGGAGTCGGATTCGTCCGTGGTGCTCGTGCTGCTCCGGCAGCTCGCCTCGACCCTCGCGTTCTACGTCACCCCGAAGGACCGGGAGCCGATGGGCGACGCCGCGGCGGACAGCCTGCTGGAGCTCGCCCTCGCCGCCGAGGCGGGCTCCGATGCCCAGCTGCAGTTCACGAAGGCCTTCTCGGCCCACGCCCGCACGGCCCCCCAGCTGGACACCGTCGCGGCGCTGCTCTCCGGTGAGCGCGTCCCCGAGGGGCTCAGCGTGGACCAGGACCTGCGGTGGGAGCTGCTCACCAGCCTGGTGGCCGGCGGGCGCGCCGGGGAGCAGGAGATCGACGGGGAGCTCGCGAAGGACTCGACGGCCACCGGCCAGCTCGCGGCGGCCGCGGCCCGCGCGGCCGTGCCGACGCCGGAGGCCAAGGAGGCCGCCTGGGCGGCACTCGTCGATTCGGCGGACCTGCCGAACGCCGCGCAGCGGTCCATGATCGGCGGGTTCACGCGCGTCCACGACCGGTCGCTGCTGGAGCCGTTCGTCGGGCGGTACTTCGCCTCCATCCAGGAGGTCTGGGCGACCCGCACGCACGAGATCGCCCAGCAGATCGTCGTGGGCCTCTACCCGTCGCTCCTGACCACGCAGGACACGCTGGACCGCACCGACGCCTTCCTCGCCGCGCTCGGCGACGAGTCGCCGTCGCTCCGGCGCCTCGTGCTGGAGAGCCGGGACGGCGTCGTCCGCGCCCTGAAGGCGCAGGCCGCCGACCGCTAGGTACTCGCCGGCGGGGAGGACCATCGTCCTCCCCGCCGCGCGTTCCGCGCGGTCCGGGGCGCCGGCGCTAGGGTCGTGTCATGAACCTGCAGGAACACCACTACACGGCGCGCGTCCGCTGGACCGGGAACCTCGGCACCGGGACCTCCGGATACCGTGCCTACAGCCGCGACCACGAGGTGGACGTGGACGGCCCGGGCCTCCTCCTGGGGACGGCGGACCCCACGTTCCACGGGGCGAAGGACCGCTGGAATCCCGAGCAACTGCTGCTGACCGCCGTCGCGCAGTGCCACATGCTGTCCTATCTCCACGTCGCGGTGAGGGCTGGCGTCGTCGTCACGGGCTACCGGGACACGGCGACGGGCACCATGCGCCTGAACCGGGACGGCAGCGGCGAGTTCACCGGGATCGTGCTGCACCCCGCCGTCGACCTGCAGGACGCGGGCCAGAGCGGCCTCGCGGATTCCCTGCACGCGGAGGCGAACCGCCTGTGCTTCATCGCGCGGTCCCTGAACTTCCCGGTCCACCATGAACCCACCTCCGGCGCGGGCCCGGGCTGAGGACGACAGGCCCACAGGGCAACCCCCTCCGCTGTAGCCTGTTAAGGCATCCCCGCGCCTACCGCGCCCACCTTCGGCGGACCCCGGATGCCCGCACGAAAGCGATTCCCATGACATTCCTCACCTCCCTCGGCTATGGCGGCCAGGTCATCTCCGCGCTGGTCATCCTGCTCGGCGCCCTGATCCTGTGGCTCGTGATCCGCGCCGTGATCAACCGCTCGGTCAAGCGCGTCCAGAGCGGCTACAGCGTCTTCAAGAAGCCGCACTTCAAATGGGCCCAGCCCGCGCTGCGCCCCTTCGACGGCGCCCGGCGCGTCCAGCGTGCGGAGACGATCGGCGGCCTGCTCTCCAGCGTGGCGGCCCTGACCATCGCGATCATCGCGGGCCTGATGGCCATCGACACACTCGGCTTCAACATCGGGCCCATCCTCGCGAGCGTCGGCATCGTCGGCATCGCCATCGGTTTCGGTGCGCGCGAGGTGATCCGCGACGCCTTCCTCGGGTTCTTCATCACGATCGAGGACCAGTACGGCATCGGCGACACCATCGAGGTGGGAGAGACCGTCGGCGTGGTCCAGTCCCTCGGCCTGCGCATCACCCGCATGGTCGATAAGGACGGAGCCATCTGGTACGTGCGGAACGGCGACATCACCAAGGTGGGCAACCGGTCCCAGGGCGACTACGTGGAGCCGACCCCCGAACCCGCCGTCCCGGCAGCACCCGCCCTCGTCCAGGAGCAGTCATGAGCGCGCAGGAGAACCCGGCACAGACACCGGACGGGACTCCCCCCGCAGGGGCACGGACGGCCCTGCCCGTGGAGCGGCTCGTCGCCGCCGGGCAGGGCTTCACCCAGCCGCAGTACACGGACAACTTCTACGAGGCCGTCGGAGGCCACCCCACGTTCGTACGGCTGGTCGACGCCTTCTACAACGGCGTGGCGGCCGACGACGTGCTGCGTCCCATGTACCCGGAGCAGGATCTCGGTCCGGCGAAGGAGCGCCTGCTGCTGTTCCTCGAGCAGTACTGGGGCGGGCCGAAGACCTACGGTGAGCAGCGGGGCCATCCGAGGCTCCGCATGCGGCACATGCCGTTCCGGGTGGGGCCGCAGGCACGCGACCGGTGGCTGCAGCACATGCGCGCCGCCGTGGACACCCTGGACCTCGCCCCCCTGCACGAGACGACCCTGTGGGACTACCTCGAGCGCGCCGCGCATTCGATGGTGAACGCAGCGGACTGACGTCAGCCGGTCAGAGGACGGCGGCGGCGCGGACGAGGACGTGGCCGCGCGCAGTGCTGACACGTGACCAGCGCCCGTTCGTGTGGACGGTCGCCGACGTCCCGGGCTGGAGGAAGCCGAGGCTGAACGCGCCGAAGGCCGCCCCGGCCGGGACCGCGCCGGGCACCCCCGCCAGGGGGCGCCCCCATACCGCGATCCTCGCGCTGCTCACCAGGGGTGCGCCCGCGCGCTCGGGCAGGCTGCGGGCCACCTCCCCGATGCCCTGCTGCGCAGCCTGGTCCAGGACCTCGACCGCCACGGTCCCCGCCGCTTCCCATCCCGACCGCGGAGGAAGGACGCCTGCCCAGTTCTCGGTGACCGTCACGGTGGGGACGGGGAACAGGACGTCGCCGTCGGGCATGCGGGCGAGCCGGTCGAGGACCGAGCCGAGCGCGACCGTGGTGTCGACGTCGGCCTCCTCCGCGAGGGCCATGGTCCTGAGCCCCAGCACGGTGGGGACGGCCTCGCCGAGCACGGTGGGGCGGAGCGTGCACACGTACGCGGCGAGCACCCGGCCGGCGCCCACGAGCCTCATCCCGCCGTCGTCGTTGGCGCGGGCACGGGCGGTGAAGGTGCGGAGGTCGGCGACGGTGTGCGGGTCCGCGAAGCGCAGGGACGAGGAGGTCATACCCGCGTGCCGCCCCGCGCACGGCGGAAGGGAACGGGCGGTCCCTGCCAGGACAGGAGGATGGCCTTCTGCGTGCCGGACAGCCTCACGGGACGACCGGTGCTGCGGCTGACCATCACCATGGTGGTCGCGGCGATCGCACTCACGGTGCTCCCGTCCACCGCCACCCGGTCCCGGACCGCGTAGCCGAGGTCGAAGCTGGAGCCGCCCACTGCGGTGACCCAGAGATCGACGGCGGCCGGCTCCATGCTCACGGTCAGCGGCGAGCGGTACTCGATCTCCTGGCGGCCCACGAGCGTGTAGTGGTCGGGGTCGATGAGCTCGATGAACGACCCCTCGGGCCGCGGCTCGTGCATCAGCGACAGGCGCGCGTCCTCGAGGAACTGGAGGAAGCGGACGTTGTTGACGTGGCCGTAGGAATCCTCGTCGCCGAACCGCAGCTGGAGGGGGAAGGTGTGCACCGGGGACATAGCGCCATCCTCTCAAACCCGGCCACCACCCGACGATTCGCCGTGGCCCGCGGACCAGGGTGTGAGGAACACCATGGGCGGGGCCGCGTGCCCGTATTGAGTGCGCATGGAGCGGCGTCTACTGTCAGTAGATGCCCGGGAGCGCACCGCTTCCCCGCCCTACGAGGAGACACCGAACCATGGCAGAACACGCGCCAGCATCAGAGGCACCGGCGCGGGGAGCGCAGGCGAAGGACCCCACCCGGGCCCTCCTGGATCTGCTCGACCTGAGCAGCGCGGAGGGAGCGCAGACGGACGAGGAGATCTTTGTGGGGAGCTCCGCCCGGCAGCCGAGCCGGCGCGTCTTCGGCGGCCAGGTGCTCGCGCAGTCGCTGATCGCGGCGATGCGGACGGTCGAGCCGACGCGGGACGTCCACTCCATGCACGGCTACTTCCTGCGGGCGGGCGACGCCGACCAGCCCATCACGTTCGGCGTCCAGCGCCTGCGTGACGGGCGGTCGTTCTCCGCCCGCCGCACGCACGCCTACCAGAACGGCGTGCCCATCCTGTCCATGATCGCGTCCTTCCAGGAGCCCGACGAGGGCATCACCCACCAGGACACGATGCCCGCCGGCATCCCCGACCCCGAGAGCCTGCCGTCGACGGCCGAACTGCTCGGCGCCTTCGACCACCCTGTCGCGCAGGCGTGGGCCTTCGACCGGCCGTTCGACATCCGGCACGTCGACGCCCCGCTCTACCTGTCCAACGAGGGGTCACGGGAACCCCGGAACGCGGTCTGGATGCGGAGCCTCGGACCCATGCCGGACGATCCGAACATCCACCGGGCCGCCCTCGCGTACGCGAGCGACTACACCCTGCTCGAATCGATCCTGCGACCGCACGGCCTGAGCTGGATCCATCCCGGCATGAACGTGGCAAGCCTCGACCACGCGATGTGGTGGCACCGTCCCGTGCGGGTGGACGACTGGCTGCTCTACGTGCAGAGCTCCCCCAGTGCGTCCGGCTCGCGCGGGCTCGCCGCCGGCCGCATCTACGATCGCAGCGGTGCACTGGTCGCGAGCGTGGCCCAGGAGGGCATGGTCAGGATCCCGCCCGGCTGACCTCCACGCCTGCACCACTTAGAGAAGAAGGGACACGGCCGGAGCCGTGTCCCTTCCGCTGTCCGCTTCCGCCGGTCAGCTGCTTCCGGCCGGTGCGGGCTCCTGCTAGTCGCGCGTGAGGCGGCGGTGCGTGACGCGATGCGGCTTCGCGGCGTCGGCTCCGAGCCGTTCCACCTTGTTCTGCTCGTAGGCGTCGAAGTTGCCCTCGAACCAGTACCAGTGGTCCGGGTTCTCCTCGGTGCCCTCGTAGGACAGGATGTGGGTGGCCACCCGGTCGAGGAACCAGCGGTCGTGCGAGACGACGACGGCGCAGCCGGGGAACTCGAGCAGGGCGTTCTCGAGGCTCGAGAGCGTCTCGACGTCGAGGTCGTTGGTCGGTTCGTCGAGGAGCAGCAGGTTGCCACCCTGCTTCAGGGTCATCGCGAGGTTCAGCCTGTTGCGCTCACCACCGGAGAGGACACCGGCCTTCTTCTGCTGGTCCGGTCCCTTGAAGCCGAACGCCGACACGTACGCGCGCGAGGGCATCTCGACCTGGCCCACCTGGATGAAGTCGAGGCCGTCGGACACGACCTCCCACAGGCTCTTGTTGGGGTCGATGCCGCCGCGGGACTGGTCCACGTAGGAGATCTTCACCGAATCGCCGATCCGCAGTTCGCCGCCGTCGAGGGGTTCCAGACCCACGATGGTCTTGAACAGCGTCGTCTTGCCGACGCCGTTCGGGCCGATGACGCCGACGATCCCGTTGCGCGGCAGCGAGAAGGACAGGCCGTCGATGAGGATGCGCTCGTCGTATCCCTTGCGGAGGTCGTGCGCCTCGATGACCTGGCTGCCGAGCCTGGGGCCCGGCGGGATCTGGATCTCCTCGAAGTCGAGCTTCCGGGTACGCTCCGCCTCCGCCGCCATCTCCTCGTACCGGTTCAGGCGTGCCTTGGACTTCGTCTGGCGTCCCTTGGCGTTCGACCGGACCCATTCGAGTTCCTCGGTCAGGCGCCGGGAGAGTTTCTGGTCCTTCTTGCCCTGCACCTCGAGGCGCGCGCGCTTCTTCTCGAGGTAGGTCGAGTAGTTGCCCTCGTAGGGGTACAGGTGACCGCGGTCCACCTCCGCGATCCATTCGGCGACATGGTCGAGGAAGTAGCGATCGTGGGTGACGGCGAGGACGGCGCCGGCGTAGGACTTCAGGTGCTGCTCCAGCCACAGCACGCTCTCGGCGTCGAGGTGGTTGGTGGGCTCGTCGAGGAGGAGCAGGTCCGGCTTCTGCAGCAGCAGCTTGCAGAGCGCCACCCGGCGGCGCTCACCACCGGAGAGGACACGGACGTCGGCCTCGGGCGGCGGGCAACGGAGGGCGTCCATGGCCTGCTCGAGCTGGGAGTCGAGGTCCCACGCGTCCGCGGCGTCGATGGCCTCCTGCAGCTTGCCCATCTCGTCGAGCAGTGTGTCGTAGTCGGCGTCCGGGGAGGCCATCTCCTCGGAGATCTCGTTGAAACGCTGGATCTTCCCGAAGATCTCGCCGACGCCCTCCTGGACGTTGCCGAGCACGGTCTTCTCCTCGTTCAGCGGTGGCTCCTGCAGGAGGATGCCGACCGTGTACCCGGGGCTGAGGCGCGCTTCGCCGTTGGACGGCGTATCCATGCCTGCCATGATCTTCAGGATGGTGGACTTACCCGCACCATTCGGCCCCACGACACCGATCTTCGCGCCAGGGAAGAACGACATGCTGACGTCGTCGAGGATTACTTTGTCGCCAACGGCCTTGCGGGCCTTGCTCATTGTGTAGATAAATTCCGCCATGCACCTAAGGCTAGTGGTTGGCCGGACCGATCTCACACTCGGGTGGTCCGGGCGGGTGACCGTCGGGCCGCCCGGGTCCCCGAATCGGCGCCGCTCCGGATCGGCGCCCTCCCCGGATCAGCGCTGGTCACCGACGAAGCACAGGCCGGAGGCGAGCGCGGGAAGGACCGCGACGGTCACCGTCCCTTCGCGCACCTCCCCGAAGACGCAGCTCCCGTCGATCAGACCGGCGCCCTGGATCGCGTCGACGTCCAGCCCGGTGGGCGTGCTGTCGATGGACACCTCGACTGATGCCGGAGCCGCGCCCGCCTCCGCGAAGCCCCGCTCGATGGCGGCCCGGACCCCCTCACGGGTGACCGCGTCTCCACCACTCGCCAGGCTGGTGAGCTCGCCTTCGACAGCGCGGGCGATGCCCGGTGTGTCCCCGTCCGGAGCGGCCGGTGCGGACGCCGAGGAGGGCGTCGCGGATACGCCGTCGCCGGGCGACGTCGGGGCCGGGCGGAGTTCCGCTGCCCCGGAAGTGGGTGCGGTGCCCGATGGGTCCGGCGCCCCGACGGGCCTGTCCGTGCAGGAGGTGAGGCCGAGGGTCAGTCCGACAGCGAGCGCCACGATCACCCGAACCGTTCGGTCGGGCCAGGTATGAGGGAAGTCAGCAGGCACCCGCTCATCCTGCCACCGATCGCCCGTCGGCCCCGGCTAGAACGGGACGGACTCCTCCTCGCGGGTGTCCTCGTCACCGCCCGCCTCCTCCGCCGGAGGACTGTCCCCCGCGCCCGAGCCGTCGTCGTCCCGATCCCCGTCGAGACCCGAAGCCGGCCCGAACAGCTCCCCCGTGGCCGCGTCCATGCCGGCGGGAAGGGCTTCCCCGGCCGGATCACCGCCGGCGGGATCGTCCGGGCCGGCGTCGGTGTGCGCCTCGCTGCGGTCGGCCGTGGTGCGCTTGAAGTTCGCGGTGCCCCACATGAGGTCGTGTCCGGCGGTGTCGGCATCGATGTCGACGGACGTCCCCGTCCGGCCGTCCGCGTTGATCCACGGGCGCACCTTGAGCCGACCGGTGACGATCACACGATCGCCCTTCTTCAGGCTGGCACCCGCGTTGGTGGCGAGCTGGCGGAACATGGATACCGAGTACCAGTTCGTGTGTCCGTCCACCCAGGCGTTCGACTCCCTGTCGAAGCGGCGGTCGGTGGAGCACATACGGAACCCGGCGACGGCCAGTCCGCTCTGCGCCGAGGTGAGCCGCACGTCCGTGGCGACGTAGCCCCGCACGGTGATGATGTCGGTCATGATTCGTCCTTCCGTAGATCCCGGTAGGCGGCGTCCGGTGCCGGCCCCGACCAAGTCTTCGGACGGGAAGCCTCCGACGGGGAGGCTGTCGGCCCTATGTGGACAACCACCTTCGAAGTGTGGCGAACCCCCATCTGGCTCCTGGCATCGACGGGGTCATTTCGGAGTCCGGGCTCGGAGTCCCCATAGGATGGAGCAGCGGAGGTGGCATCGGAGCCCCTGCCCTAATCGAGGAAACGATGCTGAAACACGATTACCAGGCGCAGGTTGCAATCATCATGCGGACCAAGAATCGGGGCACCCTGCTCGAGCGTGCGGTCACGGATGTTCTGGCACAGACGTACCGGAACTGGTTCCTGGTAATCGTCAACGATGGCGGGGTCGCCTCCGACGTCGAGCGGGTGGTGGCGCGGCACTCGGCGCGACTCGCGGATTCCGTGCTTGTCCTCCACAATCCGACATCGCTCGGTATGGAAGCGGCGTCCAACCTCGGGATTCGCGCATGCGATTCGACGTTCATCGCGATCCATGACGACGACGACGAATGGCGGCCCGACTTCCTCGCTACCACTGTCGACTACCTCGAGTCCTCCGACGACGAGGGAGTCATGGTGCGCACGGAAGTGGTTTACGAAGAGATCACCGGCAGTACCATCGAGGTCGTAGGACGGGAGATCCTCGAACCGGAGCTCACGAGGATCACGCTCTCGGCCCTCATTCACCACAACCGGGGGGTCCCTATCTCCTTCCTCTACCGGCGCCGGGCCCATGACGAGATCGGTTTCTACGACGAGGCGCTCGAGGTGGTGGGCGACTGGGAGTTCCACCTCCGTTTCGCCCGGAGGTACTCGATCGGGTTCATCGACGGGGAACCGCGCGCCTACTGGAACCAGCGGCTCGGTGTGAGCGGCGATCTTGGGAACAGTGTTCTCGACCGGGCGGAAGATCACCGGGGCTTCGATGAACTGGTGCGGGAGAACTACCTCAAGCAGGACGTGGCCGACCATGGCCTCGGGATGATGATGTACGCCAGCTCCATGCATCGGGAACTGCTCCATACCCAACGCCAGATCCAGGACCAGCTGCACCAGCAAGGACACCGCCTGATGCAGCTGGAGGCTGCCGTCAGTGACGCCTCGCTCGTGAGCCTCCTCCGCCGCCGCTACCGAAGGCTGAAGGACCGGCTCGCAGGGAGATCTGTACCACCCGTAGGAGGATGAGCGCCATCACGCCCAGCTCCCCCGCCGTCTCGACCAGCGCGAAAATACTGTTGGCTCGCTGGCTGATTCCGGATTCGACGGCGATATGGACCATGTCGATGAGAACCGCGAAGAGGGCCAGGACGACCATCAGGGCAAGCAGGCTCCAGGAATCCCGCCGGACGCTGTGGGAACTCGCCGCATGCGCGAGAATCAGCACCATTCCGAGGATCGCCGCCTCGGCCGCCCATACCAGGAGTTCACCGAGGTCCACGGGCCGGAGATTCAGTACGGACGGTAGGGACAGTGCGGCCGCGAGGTGCTCGCCTCCACGCTCATGGAGCAGGAAGAAATCATCGACCGCGAGCCCTGCGAGGACGAGTGCCCAGGCGCCGTACGCCCAGCCTGAACGGAGCCGGAGGGCGAGTGCTACCAACAGGAGCGAAGCGATCACCAGGATCCCATGGCCCGCCAGTTCGGCGTAGGAGCCGTCAAGGTCCCCGTTCCACCGGGGATCGTCGAAGCCCGGGACCCTGCGTAGGTGCTGCACATTCCCGAGGAGCACACCGAAGCCCACGGCGAAGAGGATGCCGGCCACCAGCCACGCCGGGAGGCCCGGGCGGACAACGAACGGCAGAGACACCCGCTCCCGTTCGTCCGTCCTGACCACGTTGTTCTCTCCTTCGGCTTCCACCGCACTCACCGTCTGATACATGGCGTTCCGGAACCGACGCCCGAGGGCACCTCGAGGACTCCTGCGGCTCGCGCTCCCCGGCAACTCACTGACGATTCAGGCGAAGGGCCGGACGCCTCGGCGTCCGGCCCTCATGCTGTGCCCCCGGCAGGATTCGAACCTGCGACCAGAGGATTAGAAGGCCCCTGCTCTATCCCCTGAGCTACGGAGGCAGTCAAGCCAGTTTACTATGGGTGGTCCGGCGCTGGACCGACCGCGATCGCGGGCCTGCCCGGAAGCCCTACTCGGTGTCGGCGGGGAAGCTGACCCTCAGTTCCAGCCGGTGCTGCCCGTCCGGGTCCTGGGAGTAGATGGCCTTGCCCGCGATGCCGCGGAGCCCGTCCGTCCCGGAGCCGGGGATGATGTGCCCCGAACTCGCGGCATCGGCGCCCTCGGCGACGCCCCAGTGCTGAACCGTCATGGCGCCCGTCCGGTCCCCGACGGTCCCGACGAACTGTTCGGACGCGACGTAGCCCGCGCCGACGTCGTTCCCTGCCATCAGCAGTTCCGCCGTGCTGGTCCCGGTGATCTCGCCCTCGAAGACCTTCGAGGCCCGAACGCGGGAGAGCTCGCCCGTGCTGCCGGGCTCCGCGTACGGCTCGGCATCCCAGTGGGTGATCTCGAACTCGCCGTTGTACGTCGTCGTTCCTGTTTCAATCATCTGTTCAGTATCGCCGTTCAGGGCCGGTCCCGCACGCCGGGATGCGGGGTCAGTGCGTCAGGCCGGGCGTGGACGGCCGATACCGCCGGAGGAACAGGACCTTGGTGCTGCGGTCGATGAACACGAGGTAGAGCGCGAATCCGAGCGCGATGACGGCCGCGATCTGACGCGCCATCATGAGGCTGAAGTCGAAGTACGGGAAGATGTCGAGCTGGTCCGAGATGGCGTACACCATGAAGAACGCGACCGTGAAGTAGAGGAACTTCACCTGCCAGTCGTCGCGGATGCCGGTGACCGCGAAGAGCGGGATCAGCCAGACCACGTACCAGGACTGGATCATCGGCGCCAGCAGCACGATGGCCGCGAACGCGATGGCGAGCCGGTGGACGAGGCGGCTGTGGTCGCCGCGGAAGATCTGGAGGGCGATGATCGCGAGCGAGGCCACCCGGGCGAGGGTGTGGAAGGCGCCGGCGAGGTCCCAGCCGGGCAGGCCGACGGCGTCGCCGAGCGAGGCGATGACGAGGCCGATGAAGCCGACCGGCGCGTACCAGATCCAGACGCTGCCCGGGGTGCTGAGGGCGCCGACCCAGCCGAACCCGAAGGTGTTCACCAGCCCCATGATCCAGAGGAGCCCGAGCGACATGCCGGCGGTGAGGAACCAGTAGAGGAACCGGCGTGGCCAGGAGGCACCCCTGCCCGCCCACATCAGGCCGACGAAGGGCAGGAAGATCAGCGTGATCGGCTTGATGCCGATCGAGAGCGTGATCAGGAGGATCCCGAGGACGGGCCTTTTCGTCGCTGCCAGGTACAGCCCCGCCAGGGCGAGGCCGATCATGAGCGAATCGTTGTGGATGGCCGCCACGAAGTTGATGAGGAACAGCGGGTTGGCGGCGGTGAGCCAGAGGGCGCGATTCGCATTGATGGAGTGGAGGGCCGCGAGCTTGGGGATGACGTAGACACACAGGGCCACTCCCACGAGCGCGACGACGCGGAACAGGATGATCGAGGTATCCGGGTGGCCGCCCGTGATCCTGACGATGCCTTCCTCGATCCAGAGGAAAACAGGCCCGTAGGGTGTGGGGCTCTGCGCCCACAGGTCGTCGGCACCGATCTGCAGGTAGTTCGAGATCTGCGAATACCCGTCGACATAGGGGTTGAGCCCGGCCACCATGACCTGGCCCTGGGCGATGTACGCGAAGACGTCGCGACTGAAGAGCGGTAGCGCGGCAGCGAGCGGGATGGTCCACGCGACGATGGCGGTCATCAGGTACGGTCTCGTGTCGTCCGACCAGCCGTTCAGTCGCTGTCCCAACCGCAGCCAGGAGCGGACGAGGAGCATGCCGCCGAGCGCCAGGAGGAGCACGGAGAGCACGGCGCCGGCAGGCTCGAAACGGAGCCAGATGATGATCGGGGTGCGCCTCAGTTCGGCGGACGCGAGCGACAGCCACCCGACGCCGAGCGACCCCATCCACATGAGGAGTGATCCGACGAATCCCTGCACGATGGCGATGTTCGGTCGGTCCGGTCCCTGCTGCGTCGCGACCTCGGAGAGCGGGACCTGGGAGGGCATCGGGGAAATCCAATCGTCGGCAGGCAGAAGTCGGCGTCGAACGCCCCGTCCTCGGGCCGTCGGCCGGTGACGACCCGACGGCGGGCGGCCCGCGAGCGGTGCCCTTACCGGAAGCGGCAGGGTTTCCCAGATCTCCCCGCAGCCCTGAGCGAACTGTTCGAATATTAGCACCGGGCCCCGAGCGCGACCCTGTACGAGCCGCGGTGAGGGCGTGCAGGGTCGGGCACGGGAGCAGGGGTGCCGGGCGGTACATTGGTCGAATGCCGATATCGAATGACCCCATCGTCTGGATCGACTGCGAGATGACGGGGCTGGACCTCATCAACGATGCCCTGATCGAGGTCGCCGTCCTCGTGACGGATTCCGAGCTCAATGTGCTCGGGGACGGCGTGGACGTGGTGATCAAGCCCACACCCGAGGCCGTCGCCCAGATGGGTGACTTCGTGCGGACGATGCACACGACGTCGGGCCTGCTGGAGGAGCTCGACGGCGGCATCACCATGGAGGACGCCGAGCAGCAGGTCCTCGCGTACATCCGGAAGTGGGTCCCCGAGCCCCGCAAGGCCCAGCTGGCAGGCAACTCGGTGGGCACGGACCGGAACTTCCTCGTCCGGGACATGCCGCTGGTCGTCGACCACCTGCACTACCGCGTCATCGACGTGTCGACCATCAAGGAACTGGCCCGTCGGTGGTACACACGCGCCTACTTCCAGGCTCCCGCGAAGACCGGCGGCCACCGGGCCCTGGGGGACATCGAGGATTCGATCAGGGAACTGCGGTACTACCGGTCGGCGGTCTTCGTGCCGTCCCCCGGACCCGACTCCGCCACGAGCAAGAACATCGCGCGCACCATCGCGTCCTGAGGGCTCCGGCGGCGCCCCCGAGGTGCACCTGCGGCGTTGTCAGGACCACACCGAAAAGTGTGTAAACTTGTATCCGCTGCCTTCCACGGACAGCCCGGCGGGGTCACCCGGCACCGGGGTGCGCTGTGGAGACACATGGTGGGTATAGCTCAGTTGGCAGAGCGCCTGGTTGTGGTCCAGGAGGTCGCGGGTTCAACCCCCGTTACTCACCCTCAGTCGTCAGGGATGATCCTGACCACGTATGCCGTCCCGGAGATCGTCCGGGGCGGCATACGTCATTCAGGCCCCATCAAGCCCAAGCCCTGGAGAACGGCCGTCCCGGCCTGCGCCTTCACGGCTGCGAGCATCCGAAGGACCCACGTCATGGAACGCACAGTGTTCGAAGAAGATCACGAGCTCTTCCGCGATGTCGCCCGCGAGTTCAACGACCGCGCCGTCGCTCCCCACTACGCCGACTGGGACCGGCAGCACCTGATGGACCGCTCGGTCTGGACCGCGGCGGGTGAACAGGGACTGCTCGGGCTCGCCGTCCCCGAGGAGTTCGGCGGAGCGGGGATGCCGGACTACCGGTTCCGGACGGTGCTGGACGAGGAGTTCGCCCGCAGCAATCACCTCGCCGTCGGCCTCGCCTTCCACCTGCACGACGATCTCGTCCTCCCGCACCTGCTCGCCTACGGTTCGGACGACCTCAAGGAGCGGTGGCTGCCGGGCATGGTCTCCGGTGAGATCGTGACGTCCTGCGCGTGGACCGAGCCGGGAGCCGGCAGCGATCTCCGTGGCATCCGGACCAGGGCGGTACGCGACGGCGACGACTGGCTGATCAGCGGTCAGAAGGTGTTCATCGGCAACGGGATCAGCGGGGACGCGTCCCTCGTGCTCGCGCGCACCGATGGCAGCTCCGGACGGGGCTCGAGCGACTCGTTCTCCCTGTTCATGGTGAGCAAGGGCGAGGGCTATGCGCCCGGCCGCCAGCTGGACAAGATGGGCCTCCGCGCATCCGACACCGCCGAGCTCTTCTTCGACGACGTGCGCGTACCCGGCGCCGATCTCGTGGGCGAGGTGGGCCAGGGCCTGCGCTACAGCCTGGAGCAGATCCCGCAGGGCCGCCTCGGCATCGCCGTCGCCTCCGCTGCGCTCGCGCGCGCAACCTACGAGCAGACGCTGCGGTACGTGACCGAGCGAAGTGCGTTCGGCGAGCGGGTGCTCGATTTCCAGAACACCCGCCACGTGCTCGCCGACATCCTCACCGAGGTGCAGGTGACGGAGACCTTCGTCGATCAGGCGGTGCTGGCCTTCAACGCCGGCGCACTGACGCCCACGGGCGCCGCCCAGGCCAAACTATGGGCGAGTGAGCGGGCCAAGTCCATCACGGACCGCTGCCTCCAGTTGCACGGCGGGTACGGCTACATCCTCGAATACCCGGTCTCGCAGGCGTTCCTCGCCGCGCGGCTGCTGACGATCTTCGGCGGGACCAGCGAGATCATGCGCGAGTCCATCGGCCGATCGATCGCTGACCGCCCCACCCAGAACAGGTAGGTTCCATGACCGTCCACCCCATCACGATCGCCGGCGAGCCGGTCCTGCACCGGCGCGCCCTCCCTGTGGAGGCGTTCGACGACGCGTTGCGCGCCCTCATCGCCGACATGTTCGAGACGATGGACGTCGCCAACGGGGTGGGCCTCGCCGCCCCGCAGATCGGCGTGGGGTTGCGCGTCTTCGTCTACGGGATGGAGAACGACGACGACGTCGCCCCGCGCGGTGTCCTCGTCAACCCGACGCTCGTGACCTCGAAGGTTCCCGGATCCGATCCCGATCCTGAGGATGAGGCGGAGGGCTGCCTGTCCGTCCCGGGCGAGTCCTTCGCCCTCAAGCGGGCCGACTGGGCGCGGGTGTCCGGGTTCGACGGCGACGGCGTGCCCGTCGAGTTCGAGGCCACGGGGTGGTTCGCCCGCTGCATGCAGCACGAGTACGACCACCTGGACGGCCGGCTCTACGTGGATCGCCTCGACAACCGGCAGGGACGCAAGGCGAGCAAGGCGATGAAGAACAACGGCTGGGGCGTGCCCGGCCTCACCTGGCTGCCCGGCGTGGACCCCGACCCGTTCGGTCACTAGCAGGACCGGATCGGGGTCGGGTTCCGGCGTCAGGGCTTCCTCGCCGCTTCGACCCGGGCTGCCGGAGCCGGGGCCTGGGCGAGGTCCTCCAACCGCTTCACGCCGCGCAGGGGGCCCAACAGCGCCACCAGCGGAGCGGTGCACGCGATGAGGACCCCGATCAGGACCGCATCACGGATGCCGACGGTCTCCGCCAGGACTCCCGCCAGCAGGCTGGCGAGCGCGAGCATGCCCCAGCTCACCGTGCGCGACGCAGCCCCGAGACGGCCCATCATGTCCGGCGGGCACACGCGCTGGCGGAAGCTCGTACCGACGACGATGTTCCAGGAGACACTGGCGCCCATCACGAACATGCCGAGGAGTCCCCAGAGCATCCCGGCGCCGGGCGTGAGGATCAGGAGGGAGGCGTAGCCGAGCACGCCGGGCACCATGGACCAGCGCCACAGCGGCCCCGACCCGAAGCGCTCGCCCAGGGAGTTGGCCGTGACCCCGCCGACGGCTCCTCCGACGGACGACGCGGCCAGCAGCAGGCCCAGCCACAGTTCCGACTCCCCCAGGGTCCTCAGCACCAGCAGCACGAGCAGGGACGCGGAGATGTTGCCGCCGAGGTTCCAGAGCGCGGCGTTGAGCAGGAGGGCGCGCAGCGGGGCCGTGCTGAAGGTGTAGCGCAATCCGTCCCACATCTCCCGGACGATCCGAGGATCACTCCGCGGGCGAACCACTTCCTTCACATCGAGGCGCTGGATGGCCGCAAGCGCGATGACCGACGTCGTCACCTGAACGATCAGCGTGTTGGAGGCGCCGACCGCACCGGTGAGCCACCCCCCGGCGGAGCGTCCTGCCGCGTCCGCCGCGGCACCGGACCCGGTGATCAGGCCGTTGCCCTCCATGAGCTCGTCCGGGGTGACGGCCTGCTGCACCAGGGCGGCGTCCGCCAGCTGGAAGAAGACGCCGGCCACACCCGCGACGAAGGCGGCGGCGAACAGCAAGGGAGTGCTGAGGAAACCCCACCAGTAGCCGACGGGCAGGAGGGCGAGGACCAGGACGCGGACGGAGAGGGACGCGAGCATCACCGGCTTACGCGGCAGCCTGTCGACCCACACGCCGATGAGCAGCCCGCAGAGGAGCCAGGGCAAGAAGGTCATGCCGGCGAGGGCGGCGACCTCGAAGTTGCTGGCATCGAGTTCCACCGCGGCGATGACGGGCAGCGCCACCGCTGCGACGGCGTTGCCGAGCACACCGAACGTGCTGGAGACCATCAGCGCGCGGAAGTTCCCGTTGCGCACCAACAGGTGTCGTTCGGCAGCGCCCCCAGTGCTCATCCGATCACCCTAAGCCAGAGCTCCCCGTGTGACAGGCAGGCCGTGACTACTTGCCGGCCGATGGTTCATCGGGTCTTGACGAGTTCCCGGAGACCACCGATAATGTTTCGCCTGGGCAACGGATAAGTGGGACCGTTGTTCCCGATTCCTCCCTCGGCTTAGCCGGGGCCCTGCGATTGCAGCGTGATCGGCGGAAGCGCACCATGGAGGTGGGAGTGCGTCCCGCGGTCGTTCCCCCAGCAGTATCGCGGTCGACGAGCTCCCGAGGCGGCTATAGACGCCGGGCGGTCCCCCTACCTCTTGAGACCGGGTACGGGGGACCGTTTAATGACGGTGACCGCGCAGCCGGGTCGAGGCGAACGGGCCGACCCCGAGCCCCAGCAGAAGGCCGACCCGTTCATACCGCAGCGCTTGCGTACGAGACCCGCAGCGATGTTCACACAGTAGGACGAGCGGGGTCCCGCGACAACGTATGACGCGCCGGAGACCGTGCCGTGCTTCCGGATCGCACGGGGACCGCATCCGATCCGGGGAGCCGGCCGATGGGTGGACGGCAGGTCGAGGGATGGGTCGACCGATACGCCGGGTTCTGTCATCGCGCGCCGTCACCGACGCGCGAGTAGCGACCATCCATCTACGGACGCCGTTGCCGACGCCCTCCAGCGGCCTACCCGTGCACTCGGGCGGGCAGCCCTCGAGCGCGCACTGTCTGGCCTTGCTCCGGGTGGGGTTTACCGAGCCGCGCCGGTCACCCGGCACGCTGGTGGTCTCTTACACCGCCTTTTCACCCTTACTGCCCGCGCCGGCCGAAGCCTGCGGCGGGAGCGGTCTCTTTTCTGTGGCACTGGCCTGCGGGTTACCCCGAGTGGGCGTTACCCACCACCCTGCCCTGCGGAGCCCGGACGTTCCTCGGTGGAGCGGGTGCTCTCGCACCGTCCAACGCGGCCGCCTGGTCGACCCATCCAGCTCCCATTCTAGGTGACCGGGACACCGCCGGCTGCCGCGCACGGACGGCCTGCCCGGGTTGGATACAGTGGATCGGTGCTGATCCTGCTCCCCCCGTCCGAAGGCAAGTCCGCAGCCCGTACGGGTGCACCGCTCCACCTGGACGACCTCCACTTCCCCGAACTCAACGACGCGCGCAGGGCCGTGCTCGGCGCCCTGAGGGCCGCCAGTGCTGCAGACGACGCGCATGCGGTCCTCGGCGTCGGGGCATCCCTCGCCGAGGACGTGGCGAGGAACCTGGTGCTCGACCTCGCGCCCGCCGCTCCCGCCCACGACATCTACTCGGGGGTCCTGTACGACGCCCTCGGCTACGCCGGGATGACCGCCGTGCAGAGACGCAAGGCACGGGAGCAGTGCGTCGTCGTCTCCGCCCTGTGGGGAGCCGTGGCGTTCGGCGACCGGATCCCCGCCTACCGCCTGTCGATGGCGGTGGACCTCCCGGGCACGGGGCGGCTCGCCACCTACTGGAGGAAGCACCTCGCGGCTCCCCTGGCGCTCCACGCGGGCGACGGCCTGATCGTCGACTGCCGGTCCAGCACCTATGCGGCGGCCTGGACCTCGCCACCGCAACAGAGCGCCGCCGTCAACGTCTTCCAGATCCGGGACGGGAAGAGGACGGTCGTCTCGCACTTCGCGAAGCACACGCGGGGCGAGCTCGCCCGGCACCTGCTCACGCGGCGCGGCGCCGTCCCCGCGACGCCGGCTGCCCTGCTCGGGGCGGCCCGCGAGAAGTGGACGGCCGACCTGCAACCGGCCACCTCGCGGAAGCCCGCGCAGCTCGACATCATGCTCGACTGACGCCCCGCTCAGTCGGCGACGAGCTCCACCTCGAACCCCTCGGCGTTCTCGAGGTACGCGGCGTAGTGGTCGGGGCCGCCCGCGAAGGGATGACGGTCGGCGAACAGCAGCGACCAGCCGTGACTGGCTGCGCGGCGGACCAGGAGGTCGACGTCGGCGCGTGAGCCCGCGCGGAACGCGAGGTGGTTCACCCCTGGATGACGGCGGTCGTGGCCGCCCGCCGCGACATCCGGGCCGCTCTCCAGGACCACGTAGAACTCCTCGGAGCCGAAGCTCACGCCGTTCTTCCACGACTCCCTGCGGGGGAAACCGAGCCGCTCGAGCAGCCAGCCCAGGCTGGCGTCCGCCGCGGGAAGATCCCTCGTCCATACCTCGACGTGGTGCAACCGACCTGCACGGCGGGGCGCCTCCTGCACGGGGGCGTCGCGCGCCGTCGAGGGTGCGCTCGACGCCGCGGTCGAGGCCCCGGCGGTGGCGCGGGGCTTCCAGTCGACGCCGGCCATCCCGGCATCCATCGCCTCGTTGGAGAGCCGGTCGGCGTCCTTGTTCCGCTCGCGCGGGATCCATTCGTATGTCACGCGCCGCGGATCCAGGACCTTCCGCGCCCTCGCCGCCAGGACGCGCATGTCCGCGTGCTTGATCTGCCAGCGCCCCGACATCTGCTCGACGACGAGCTTGGAATCCATCTTCACGTGCACGGCCGCCTGCGGGTTGATCTCCCGGGCGAGCTCCAGTCCGGACACAAGTCCGGAGTACTCGGCGACGTTGTTGGAGGCCTTGCCGATGTAGGCCGCCTTCTCCACGAGGATGCGGCCCGTGTCGGGATCGCGCACGAGGGCGCCGTATCCGGCGTGTCCGGGATTGCCCCGTGACCCGCCGTCGGCCTCGACGACGAGGCGCGCGGGGAGGTCCTGCCGCACGTGGTCCTGGGCCGCGTCCTGGTCCTGCGCATAGGGGTCGAACAACTGCTGATCCGTCACGGCTGCTGGTTTCCCCAGTCACTCGAGCGGACGAGGATGCAACCCGAGTCGGGGCAGAGGACGACGTCGTCGGGCGCGGCCGCGGAGATGTCGGCGAGATCGCCGGGGCTCAGTTGCATGCCCGATCCCTCGGACTTGCCGTGGAAGAGCCGCGCGGCACCCACGCCGCGACGGGCGAGGATCCGCTCGTAGATCGTCAGGAGCCCTGCGTCGAAGGTGGCGGCGAGCTCGTCCCGCTGCGCCTGCACCCGGGCGCGCTGGGCATCGACGTCGGCCAGTTCGGCGTCCCGGGCGTCCTCGAGGGCCTTGAGCTCGGCGCGGACGCCGTTCGTGCGCCCCTGCACCTCGGCCTGCGCGGCCCGCGCCGTGTCCACCCGCTCCATGACATCGAGTTCGACGTCTTCGAGGTCCGACCGCCGCTTCGTGAGGGTGGCGACCTCGTGCTGCAGCGCGGTGAGGTCCTTCGAGGTCCCGGTTCCGCTGTTGAGCCGCTTCTCGTCGCGTTCGAGCCGGTTGACGACGGACTGGACCTCGTCCTCCGCGCGGGTGAGCTCGCGCTGCAGGTCCCCGAGCTCGGTGGTCGCCCGGACGAGTTCGGCGTCCACGTCCGCCACCCGGCCGGCGACGATCCCGATCTCGGGATTGCTGCGCGCGGCGGCGGCCTGGCGGGCAAGCTTGTTGAGGGTCGAATCGAGGGCCTGCAGGTCGAGCAGGCGGAGTTGTTCCTCGGGTGCAGCCTTGGCCACGGTAAACCTCCAGGATGGGTCGGATGGGGCACGACGAGCGGGGGTGGGCGTCGTCCCAGCCTAGGCCACGCCGCCCGGGGCGGCGGTCAGTGACCGGGTGTGAGGACGAAGTCCCAGGGGTCGGTGTTGACCCCGCTCACCCGGATGTCCGTGGTGAAGCCCTGATCGGTGAGGACGCCGGCGAGGGCTTCGGCGGCGGGCGTCAGCCACAGCCACTCGCTGCCGAAGTGCGAGACGTCGATCAGGTAGGGCGTGGCACCGGCCGCTGCCTCCCGAACCTCCGACGCCGGGTGGTGCCGGAGGTCCGCGGTCACATAGACGTCGGCCCGGCTCGACCGGACGCGGTCGAACAGGGAATCGCCCGCGCCGCCGCAGACGGCGACCCGCCGCACCAGCGCGTCCTTGTCGCCGGCGACCCGCACACCGCCCGCCACGGCGGGAAGGATGGAGAACACCACTTCCGCGAAGTCACCGAGCGTCACCGGCGATCCGAGGTTCCCGACCCGGCCGATGCCCTCCTCGGGCAGCCCGTCCGCCGCCGGGGTGAGAGGCTGCACGTCCTGCAGGCCGAGGGCGTCCGCCAGCACGTCGGACACTCCGCCCACCGCGCTGTCGCCGTTGGTGTGGACCGTGACCAGGGCGCAGCCTGCCTCGATCAGCCGATGGATGGCTTCCCCCTTGAACCCCGACGCCGCGACGGAGGAGACGGGCTTGAGAAGCAGCGGGTGGTGGGACACGATCATCGTCGCGCCCCAGTCGAGGGCCTCGTCGAGGACGGCCGCCGTGGGATCCACGGTGAAGAGGATCCTGTCCGCCCGCTTCCCCGACCGGCCGGCCACGAGCCCCACCTCGTCCCAGTCCTCCGCGAGGCTCTCGGGCCATAGTTCCTCGATGGCCAGGAGTACGTCGCCGACGGTCGGAGCATGCATGCCCGGTGGTTCGGGTGCGTCGATGCCGGACGGAGCGACGCCGGAGTCGTGCTCGTTCTGGTCCATGACACCAGTAATACCCGCCGAAGCAGGGCCCGCCAAGTCCGCCCCGTCCACCGGCGGCGGAACAGGCGCGGGAATCATCGGCACGTGGCGCGCATTGACACAGTCATGAAGACTTTTGTGCTTGGAGGGGGCTGCTTCTGGTGCCTCGATGCCGTCTACCAGAAGACCCGCGGCGTGACGGAGGTCGTCTCCGGATACACCGGCGGCCATACGAGGCACCCGGACTACGACAGCGTGTGTTCGGGGATCACGGGACACGCCGAGGTGGTCGCGGTCAGCTTCGACGAGGACGTCGTGCCCGAGGACGTCATCCTGGACATGTTCTTCGTGTCCCACGACCCCACCACCCTCAACCGGCAGGGCTACGACGTCGGAACCCAGTACCGCAGCGTCATGTACTACCAGGACGCCGCGCAGAAGGAACTCTTCGAGGACGCCATCCGCCGCAACCAGGAGAACTGGAAGAACCCGATCGTCACGGAGGTCAGCCGGCTCCCCCATTTCCACGTCGCCGAGGACTGGCACCAGAACTACTACGCGAAGCACCCCGAGCAGGGCTACTGCCAGGTGATCATCAACCCGAAGCTCGCGAAGGCCCGGAAGTATTACGCCCAGTGGCTGGCCGCGTAGGAGCACCGGCGCCCGGCCGTTAGGCTGAC
This sequence comes from Arthrobacter sp. TJ-263, assembly GCF_058269155.1. Classification (NCBI taxonomy): domain Bacteria; kingdom Bacillati; phylum Actinomycetota; class Actinomycetes; order Micrococcales; family Micrococcaceae; genus Arthrobacter; species Arthrobacter sp. TJ-263. The sequence goes on from NZ_JBZCNE010000001.1 coordinate 720,740, forward strand.
CGCCGTCGCCCCGGGGCGCGCCCGCGCCGCCCCACCCACGACGACACCCCGTACGCTGAACCCCCGAAAAGGCAGGCTCCCCATGGCAAAGATCTACGACGACGTCACCCAACTGGTCGGGCGCACCCCCCTCGTCCGCCTCAACCGGCTGACCGAGGGACTCGGGGCGCAGGTCGCCGTCAAGCTCGAGTTCTACAACCCCGCCAACAGCGTCAAGGACCGCATCGGCGTCGCCATCATCGACGCCGCCGAGAAGGCGGGCGCCCTGCGCCCCGGCGGCACGATCGTGGAGGGGACCTCCGGCAACACGGGGATCGCCCTGGCGATGGTAGGGGCGGCCCGCGGGTACAAGGTGGTGCTGACCATGCCGGAGACCATGTCCACCGAGCGGCGCGTCATGCTCCGGGCCTACGGCGCCGAGATCGTCCTCACCCCCGGATCCGAGGGCATGCGGGGCGCCGTCGACCGCGCCAAGGAGATCGTGGCGACGACCGAGAACGCCATCTGGGCCCAGCAGTTCGCGAACGCGGCGAACCCCGAGATCCACCGCACCACCACCGCCGAGGAGGTCTGGGAGGACACCGACGGCGAGGTGGACATCTTCGTGGCCGGTGTGGGCACCGGCGGGACGATCACCGGCGTGGGCCAGGTCCTCAAGGAGCGCAAGCCCGGCGTGCAGATCGTCGTCGTCGAGCCCGCCGACTCGCCCATCCTCAACGGCGGCGCCCCCGGCCCGCACAAGATCCAGGGCCTCGGCGCCAACTTCGTCCCGGACAACCTCGACCGCGACATCTACGACGAAGTGATGGACGCGACCGTGGAGGACTCCGTGCGGGTGGCCCGCGCGCTCGGGACCCAGGAGGGCATCCTCGGCGGGATCTCGTCGGGGGCCATCGTCTGGGCGGCGCTCGAACTCGCGAAGCGCCCCGAGAACGCCGGTAAACTCATCGTGGCCGTGGTGTGCGATTTCGGCGAGCGCTACATCTCCACCATCCTGTTCGACGACATCCGCGGCTGATCCCGCCGCGACGTCCGTCCCAACCACTCCACGAAAAGGTAGCCGGTGAGCTTTCTAGAACGACTGCGTGAGGACCTCGAGACCGCGCGCACCCACGATCCGGCTGCGCGTGGCCCGTTCGAGACCACCGTCGTGTACTCGGGGCTGCACGCCATCTGGGTCCACCGCCTGACCCACCGCATGTGGCGCGACGAGAGGCTCCGATTCCCCGCTCGCGCGCTGGCCCAGCTGGCGCGCGCCCTCACCGGCGTCGAGATCCACCCGGCGGCCACCATCGGTCGTCGGTTCTTCATCGACCACGGGATGGGGGTCGTGATCGGGAGCACCGCGGAGATCGGCGACGACGTCATGCTGTACCAGGGCGTCACCCTGGGCGGACGCTCGCTGGAGAAGGTCAAGCGCCATCCCACCATCGGGGATCGCGTCACGATCGGCGCGGGCGCGAAGGTCCTCGGGCCCATCACCATCGGTGCGGGCAGCGCGGTCGGCGCGAACGCCGTCGTGGTCAAGGACACGCCCCCGGACTCGATCATCACCGGCATCCCGGCGACGTTCCGCCACCGGGACTCGCGCCGGGAGACACAGCCGGCCGTCGACCCCGCGGAGTACGTGGACCCGGCCATCTACATCTGACGCGGCACCGTCGGACGACGAGAGCCCCGGACCTCGGTCCGGGGCTCTCGTCGTCCGTGCCGTCGCTGACGGCCCGGTCAGTGGGTGTCGACGGCCTCGATCTCGGACTTGTCCTCGCCCCACAGCGTGTGGAAGGTGCCCTCGCCGTCGACCCGGTTGTAGGTGTGCGCGCCGAAGAGGTCGCGCAGGCCCTGCGTCAGGGCGGCCGGCAGGCGCTTGCGGCGCAGGCCGTCGTAGTAGGCCAGCGACGCCGAGAAGACCGGTACGGGGATGCCCAGCTGGACGGCGGTGGCGACCACGCGGCGCCAGGCCGGCACGGCGCCGGCGATCGCCTCGGCGAAGGCGGGGGCCAGCAGGAGGTTGGCCGGGCGGTCACTGCCGGCGTACGCCTTCATGATGTCGTCGAGGAGCTCGGCGCGGATGATGCAGCCGGCCCGCCACAGGGACGCGATCTCGTCGAGCCTCAGGTCCCAGCCGTACTCCTTCGCCGCGGCCGTGAGCATGTCGATGCCCTGCGCGTAGCTCACGAGCTTCGAGGCATACAGCGCGAGTCGGACATCCTCCACGAACGTGTCCGGGAGCTCCACCGTCCCCTCATGCCCCTGCAGGACGTCCTGGGCCTGGAGGCGCTGCTCGAGCTGGGAGGACAGGGCGCGCGCGAAGACGGACTCGGCAATGCCCGACGTCGGGCTGCCCAGTTCCAGCGCCGACACGACGGTCCACCGGCCGGTCCCCTTCTGCCCGGCGGCATCGACGACGACGTCGACGAACGGCCTGCCGGTGCGCGCGTCCGTGTGGCCGAGCACCTCGGCGGTGATCTCGATGAGGAACGAGGACAGCGTCCCGGCGTTCCAGTCCGTGAAGATCGTCGCCTGGTCGGCCGGCTCGATGCCGGCGCCGGAGCGCAGGAGGTCGAAGGCCTCCCCGATGACCTGCATGTCCGCGTACTCGATGCCGTTGTGCACCATCTTCACGAAGTGGCCGGCGCCGTCCGTGCCGATCCAGCGGCAACAGGGCTCCCCGTTGTACTTGGCGGAGATCTTCTCGAGCATGGGACCCAGCGAATCGTAGGCCTCGCGGGACCCGCCGGGCATGATGGACGGGCCCAGGAGCGCACCCTCCTCCCCGCCGGAGACACCCACACCGACGAAGTGCAGGTCGTGCGCGGACAGGGCCGCCTCACGGCGGCGGGTGTCCTCGTAGTGGGAGTTGCCGCCGTCGATCACGATGTCCCCGGGCTCCAGCAGCGGCACCAGCTGCTCGATCACGGAGTCCACCGGCTTGCCGGCCTTCACCATGATGAGCACCCGGCGGGGCTTCTCCAGCGCGTCGACGAGTTCCTGCATGGTCTCCGTGCGGATGAACTCGCCGTCCCCGCCGTGCTTCTCCAGCAGGGCGTACGTCTTCTCGTTGGATCTGTTGTGCAGGGCCACGGTGTAGCCGTTGCGGGCCAGGTTGCGGGCGAGGTTGGCTCCCATGACTGCCAGGCCCGTGACGCCGATCTGTGCGCTCAATGTGTTCTCCGTCGTTGGTCGACTGCATGCAACGCGCTGCATGTGCCGGTGCTTCGGGCGCGTTCCCACGCGGCTCCTCCGGTCGCTTTCACACTATTACCGTCGCGCTGCGCGCCGCCACACCCGCGGGCCCCCGCGGCGTTATGTGTCGCCCGGCTCACGCATTCCGTGAGCTGTCCACCGTGCCCCCGGCTGGGACGCTGGTGCCATCCGTGAAAGAATGATAAGGATGTCCGACGTTACCGTTACCCCTCCTGCCCTTGCCCCCGCCTCCTCGCGCCCCCAGGTGCGCCCCGAGGTGGAGGGCGCCCAGCCGATCGTCGCCAGCGACGGCAGGCCGCTCCTGCAGTTCAAATCCCCGCGGGTCAGCCAGCCGCCGGTACACCTGGCGGACCTGACCCTGCCGGAGCGGCAGGAGCGGTTGAAGGAACTGGGACACCAGGGCTTCCGCGCCAAGCAGCTGTCCACTCATTACTTCTCGCATTACAGCACCGACCCCGCGGCGATGAGCGATCTGCCGAAGGCCGGGCGCGAGGAACTGGTCGCGGCCATGTTCCCGCCGCTGCTCACCGAGGTGAAGCGCCTGACCACGGACAACGGCGACACCATCAAGTTCCTGTGGCGCCTCTTCGACGGCGCCCTCGTGGAGTCGGTGCTGATGCGCTACCCGGGCCGGGTGACGCTCTGCGTGTCCTCCCAGGCCGGCTGCGGCATGAACTGCCCGTTCTGCGCGACCGGCCAGGCGGGCCTGACGCGCAACATGTCGACCGCGGAGATCGTCGACCAGGTGGTCGCCGCGAACCGCGCCCTGGCCGAGGGCGCCCTCGGCGACCTGCGCACGGACGGCGGGCACGACGCCGACCGCGTCACCAACATCGTCTTCATGGGCATGGGTGAGCCGCTGGCGAACTACAAGCGCGTCATGGCCGCCCTCCACCGCTTCGTGGACGACTCCCCCGAGGGCCTCGGCATGTCCGCACGCAACATCACGGTGTCGACGGTCGGCCTCGTGCCGGCGATCAACAAACTCGCCGCGGAGTCCCTCCCGGTCACCTTCGCGCTGTCCCTCCACGCGCCCGACGACGAGCTCCGCGACGAGCTGATCCCGGTCAACACGCGCTGGAAGGTCGACGAGGCGCTGGACGCCGCCTACAACTACTACCGGGTCACCGGACGGCGCGTCAGCATCGAGTACGCGCTCATCAAGGACATGAACGACCACCCCTGGCGCGCGGACCTGCTGGCGAAGAAGCTCAACCAGCGCGGGCGCGGCTGGGTGCACGTCAATCCGATCCCGCTCAACCCCACGCCCGGATCCATCTGGACGGCCTCCGAGAAGAGCGTCTCCACCGAGTTCATCAACCGGCTGCGGGACGCCGGTATCCCGACGACGCTCCGCGACACCCGCGGCAAGGAGATCGACGGCGCGTGCGGCCAGCTCGCCGCCGAGGAGTAGGCGTGCCAGGATTGGCGCGGACGATCGGCGAGCCGGTATAGTCGATCCTCGTGATGCCGCCCTGGCCGATGGTCCGGTGTCACGGGATGAGGGTCTTTAGCTCAGCTGGTAGAGCGCCACGTTTACACCGTGGATGTCATCGGTTCGATCCCGGTAGGACCCACCACTCGAAACCCCGCCATTCCTGGGACGACTCCCGGGATGGGCGGGGTTTTCTGCTGCCCGCGTCATTCCCGGGCAGCAGGAAACCCCGCGATCAGGTGGCGCGTGGCATCCCGAGAAACACCTGGGAGAGTGGTGTCCGATGGAGGATCATGGCGACAGCCCACGGCAGGACCAGCGCCGCAACCAGTACCCAGAACGACCTCTCCGTGTCCGGTACGGCAAGGAGCCACAGAACGTAGGTGTGGGTCAGCACCACCATCAGGCAGCCCGCAGCAAACCTTTCGGACAGGACATGGACCGATCCGGGCAGCAGGGGAAAGACGCCCTCGAGCATCAACAGGAGGCCGACGGTGATCAGCACCGCTACGACAACACTGAGAACCGGCGTGCCGAGCTCGCCGTACTTCATGTCCAGTGGTGCCGACACCCCAGCGACGACAGGCACGACCCCCACGACGAGGCACACCGCCCCGACCCGGACCGGCCGGCGCACCCGACTGCGGAGGTGCTGCAGTGCCTGACCCGCGAGCATGAAGACGAGCGCGGCGCCGGCCACCCCGATGGACAAGGGCAGCGGGGCGAGGACCTCCCTGAACACGTGCGTGACGACCGCAAGACCGACGATGAGCGCGGTCCGGAGGACGAGGGGGACACGCTCTAGTGCCCGGAACATGAGGGCCGAAAGAAACAGCGCGGTCATGAACCAGTACGCACCGAACGGTCCCGCGTTGAGGGACCCGCCCATGAGAGGCAGGATCACGGCTTCGGGTGCCAGCGACCCGCGCTGACGAAGGATGCCGACATGAACGATCAGGGTCACGGCCAACCATGCCAGGTACGGCGTCATGATCGTCCGGAAGCGTTTCTTCGCCTCCGTCACCTCCGCCCGTCGAGCACCCGGCCGCCGAGTCCTCCAGAGGTATCCGGCGAGCAGGAAGAACACAGGGACGTGCCACGTGTAGAGCCCTGCGTCGACGAGCGGACCCGACCAGACATGCCCGGCGACGACACCGACGACCGCGAGGACACGCAGAGCGTCAATGGCTCCGGATCGGGTCGCTGTGGCGCCTGGTGCTGGTGCGCGCAGGGTCGCCACGTGCTCCTCCCGGTCGAAGTGGTCCATCCCAAGGTAAGCGTGGCCCCTTGAGGTGCGGGTTCACAACCTTCGCTGCCGCGAAGGTGGAGTAGCGCTTTCGTCGTCGCCGTGTCTACGGTGCCGGATTCTCTCCGCTGCCTCCCGTCCACCGCAGGTCTGGGCGAAGTCCGCGATCGGCCGGCCCTGCCCATGGGGTGAGGACACGACGGCACGGACCACGCCCGCGGCGTCGGACAGTTCCAGACTGTCCCGGAGCCGACCGAACGCGTCGGTACAGCATACGAAAGGAGCCCCGCACGGGCGGGGCTCCTTCTGCGTTCCAGGTGCACGGCTGCAGTCAGCGAGCGGCCTGGAGTTCGTGGGCCTGGCAGTCCTCGCAGAAGAGTGTCTCGCAGAGCTCTCCGCAACACTGGCAACGGTGCTCTGTGTAGCTCATAGGTGCGACAGTAATGGCTCGGCCGGTGCACCACCCGAGAAGCGGGTACTCGACCTGCACACCGCGGGGACAAGTAGTCCGGGGTCCCCGCTGCGGCGACGGTCAGCGCTTCTTCAGAACGGCAATCAGCCTCCCGGCCAGGACGATGAGCATCAGGGACGCGCCGACCACGAAGAGAAGGGCGAGCCACAGAGCCGGCCCGCCGTCGTCGTCGACGCCGAGACCCAGCCTGCGGGCGGCGATGCACAGAGCGATCATGCTCGCGCCCGCCACGAAGACCGCCGTCCTCCGATCCCACCGCCACTGTCCCAGCACGCCGTCCACTCTAGCCGCAACCTGACCGCAACGGGCTCGCGCGCTCCTACCGCTGCGCCTCGACCACGCCGACCGGCCTGCCGTCGGCGAAGGTGACCACGTAGTCCTGGCCCATGATGCCGACGACGCACTCCTGCGCCCCGGTGAGGCGGCAGTCCTCGCCCGCATCGGGCGACGTCGGCGGGTCCTCGAAGATCGGTTCGAGGAGCTCGGGCGCGATGCCGGGGGGCGTGGGCTCGAAGAACGGGATGGACCCGGGCCGCAGGCAGGTATGGGGATCGGCGGGATCGGTCCACCAGGCGCCCTCCTCGGTGATCGGGCACTGCGGGGAGGGAGGCGGAGGCGGGACCTCCGACAGGAGGTCGCCCTCCGGTCCGGCGTCGACGGGAGGCGGAACCTGGACCGTCGTCGTGGTCACCGGAACCACCTCGACCGGGTCCTCGGTGGATGCGCCTACGGCAGGAGGACCATCCGCGGCCCCGGGGACCGCAGGAATCGCCATCGACGGGGTGGTCGCCGCGCCGGGGCCTGCCACGGCGTGGTCCGCGACCGTCCCGCCCTGGACGTCCAGCGCCAGGGGTGCCGCGACCAACGCCGCGGCGGATCCGAAAGCCAGCAGAAGAGATCGTGTCGTGTGCCGCATTGTTCCACCTTGCTTGAGAGACCTGATGGACCGACGCTACAGCGGTGCGTGCGGTGCCGACACCGAAGCCACTACTCGGACGGAAAGTTGACTACCTGGGGACGCAGTGCTCTCCCTACGGCTGCGTCAGGTCCGGGAGCCGTCCGGCGAGGTAGGTGAGCGCCTCGGAGACACCCGCCTCGATCTTGAGCGAGGCGAACTCGTCCCCGCGCGTCCATCCGCGGTTGATGATGACGACGGGCTTGCCCGCCTTCGCCGCGTGGCGGACGAACCGCAGCCCGCTCATCACGGTCAGCGAGGAACCGGCGACCAGCAGCGCGGCGGCGGCGTCGACCATGGCGTACGCGTCGGCGACGCGGCCCTTGGGAACGTTCTCGCCGAAGTACACGAAGTCGGGCTTGAGCATGCCGCCGCACGCGGGGCACGGGGCCATCAGGAAATCGCCGGTGTCGTCCACGTCGGCATCGGCGTCGGGGGCGATGTCCCCGGCGCCGGACTCCCGCTCGAGGTAGCCCGGATTCAGTGCCTCGAGGATCTCCGCGATCCGGGACCGCGCAAAGAGTGAGGCGCACTGCAGGCACACCACGCGGTCGAACGTCCCGTGCAGGTCGATGACGTTGATGCTGCCGGCCGAGGAATGGAGCCTGTCGACGTTCTGCGTGATGAGGCCGGACAGCAGGCCCCGCTGCTCCAACCGGGCGACGGCGGCGTGCCCCGCATTGGGGTCGGCCCGGCGGAGGTGCCGCCACCCCAAGTGGTTGCGCGCCCAGTAGCGGCGCCGGAGCGCCTCGTCACCGACGAACTGCTGGTAGGTCATCGGGTTCCGGGGCACCGACTGCGGGCCGCGGTAGTCCGGGATGCCGGAGTCGGTACTGAGCCCGGCACCGGTCAGCACGACCAGTCGCAGCCCGCCGAGCAGGGCGACGGCCTCGTCGAGGGGGCCGAGCTCGGCCGGCTGCAGCGCCGGGAGGACCGACGCCGGGGGCTCGCGCACGAACCCCGTCAGCCCGAGCCCCGGGTTCGATTCCGGTCCGGGCAGGTCGTCACGCATCCGCATGCCGCCGCCCGGACCGGTCACAGGGCCGCTTCGACCGAGCTCAGCGCCTGGGCGTAGTCGGCGATCGGCCGGCCCTGCCCATGGGGTGAGGACACGACGGCACGGACCACGCCCGCACCATCGAGCACGTAGCTGACGCGTTCGGCGTAGCCCTGCTCCTCGTCGAACGCCCCATAGGCGCGCGTGGTCGCGCCGTGCGGCCAGAAATCGGCCAGGAGGTCGAAGGAGATGTCATTCGCGTCGGCGAAGGCCCGCAGCGTGTACTTGTGGTCCACCGAGACCGCCACGAGCGTGACGCCGGCGGCGTCGAACAGTTCCAGACTGTCCCGGAGCTGGCCGAGCTCGTCGGTGCAGACGCGGGAGAACGCGAAGGGGAAGAAGACGACGACGGAGCCGCCGACAAGGGACGACCGCGTCACGGTCTCGCCGAACTGGTTCGCCAGGGCGAACCCGGGTGCCACCGTTCCGACGTCGAGGGGCACGTCCTACTGCTTCCGGCGGTTGACGAGCCGGGTGGCGGCCCATTCCTTGGACACACCGGCGGAGGACGTGGAGTGCAGTCCTGCCGTCGGGGCGGCTTCCTGGATGTCGGCGGGCGGTACGTATCCGGGCCGGCCCGACTTCGGGGTGAGGAGCCAGACGACCCCGTTGCCGCCCAGCGAGGTCAGGGCGTCCACGAGAGCGTCCACCAGATCGCCGTCGCCGTTCCGCCACCAGAGGAGGACACCGTCGACGACGTCCTGGTCGTCCTCCGTGAGCAGTTCGGACCCGATGCCGTCCTCGAGGGTTTCGCGGAAGTCGAAGTCGACGTCGTCGTCGTACCCGAGTTCCTGGACAAGATCCCCCTGCTTGAAACCCAACTTGCCTGCCACGTCGACCGCGGTGGCGGCTTCAGCCTCGCTCACTTGTCTCCTCCTGGAAAGACGGGACTGTCGCCCGACGGGTCCTGCTATAGATGTGCATGTCTACCAGCCAACACCTTTCTGCGCCCAGCATCAAGCCAGCGGGCGGATTTCGGGTGCGGCGCCGCCGCGCACGCCCGGCTCTCCTGCGGGGACGCCCCCTACACGCCCTCGGCGTAATCTGTCCGGCGGCCCGGCTCCCGCTACGCATCGGGCGCACGGCGGCGATAGAGTAAGGCACTATATGGCCTGGGTGGCTTACGCCGGGCATACATCTCTGCGCGGGCCTACGAGCCGTGTGCAGGCATAAAGCGACACAGACAGAATCTGTGGAAGTGGAGAGACATCACGTGGCTGCAGAACAAGGTACGGCGGACATCCTCAGCGGTCTGACCGTTGGCAAACCCGACGGGGACCCCGAGGAGACCGCCGAGTGGATCGAATCCCTCGACGAGCTGATTCGCGTCCAGGGCACCGAACGTGCGCAGTACATCATGCGCTCGCTCCTCCAGCGGGCCGGCGCCCAGTCCGTCGGCGTGCCGATGGTCACGACGACCGACTACGTCAACACGATCCCGGCGGACCAGGAAGCGGAGTTCCCGGGCGACGAGGAGATCGAGCGCAAGTTCCGCGCCTGGATGCGCTGGAACGCGGCCGTGATGGTGCACCGTGCGCAGCGCCCCGAGATCGGCGTCGGCGGTCATATCTCGACGTACGCCGGCGCGGCGACCCTCTACGAGGTGGGCTTCAACCACTTCTTCAGGGGAAAGGACCACCCGGGCGGCGGCGATCAGATCTTCTTCCAGGGACACGCCTCCCCCGGCATGTATGCGCGTGCCTACCTCGAGGGACGCATCACCGAGGAGGACCTCGACGGGTTCCGTCAGGAGAAGTCGAAGGAGGGCCACGCCCTCTCCTCCTACCCGCATCCCCGCCTGATGCCGCACTTCTGGGAATTCCCGACCGTGTCGATGGGCATCGGCCCCATGAACGCCATCTACCAGGCGCAGTCGAACCGCTACCTGCACAACCGCGGCCTGAAGGACACCTCGGAGCAGCAGGTCTGGGCGTTCCTCGGCGACGGCGAGATGGACGAGCCCGAATCGCGCGGCCTGCTCCAGCTCGCCGCGAACGAGAACCTGGACAACCTCAACTTCGTGATCAACTGCAACCTGCAGCGCCTCGACGGGCCGGTCCGCGGCAACGGCAAGATCATGCAGGAGCTCGAGGCCTTCTTCCGCGGCGCGGGCTGGAATGTCATCAAGGTGGTCTGGGGCCGCGAGTGGGACTCGCTGCTCGCCAAGGACCACGAGGGCGCGCTGGTGGACATCATGAACCAGACGCCCGACGGCGACTACCAGACCTACAAGGCCGAGTCCGGCGGCTTCGTCCGTGACCACTTCTTCGGCAAGTCGCCCGAGACCAAGGCCATGGTCGAGGACCTCACCGACGCCGAGATCTGGAACCTCAAGCGCGGCGGCCACGACTACCGCAAGGTGTACGCGGCGTACAAGGCCGCCACCGAGTTCAAGGGCAAGCCGACGGTGATCCTGGCGAAGACGGTCAAGGGCTACGGCCTGGGCCCGCACTTCGAGGGCCGCAACGCGACCCACCAGATGAAGAAGCTCACCAACGCCGACCTGAAGGCGTTCCGCGACCACCTGCGGATCCCGGTCACCGACGAGCAGATCGACGACGACCTCTACAACGCCCCGTACTACCACCCGGGCGCCGACGCACCCGAGATCAAGTACATGCTCGAGCGCCGCCGTGAGCTCGGCGGCTTCGTCCCCGAGCGCCGGACCAAGCACGCGGACGTCGTGCTGCCCGGCGAGAAGGCGTACGAGACCGCCAAGAAGGGGTCCGGGAAGCAGATGGCCGCCACCACCATGGCGTTCGTGCGCATCCTGAAGGACCTCATGCGCGACAAGGAGTTCGGCAAGCGCATCACGCCGATCATCCCTGACGAGGCACGCACCTTCGGCATGGACTCGTTCTTCCCGACGGCCAAGATCTACAACCCCAAGGGCCAGAACTACCTGTCCGTGGACCGCGACCTCGTCCTCGCCTACAAGGAGTCGATCCAGGGCCAGATCCTCCACGCCGGCATCAACGAGGCGGGATCCATGGCAGCCTTCACGGCCGCCGGCACCGCCTACGCCACCCAGGGCGAACCGCTGATCCCGATCTACGTCTTCTACTCGATGTTCGGTTTCCAGCGCACAGGCGACTCCATCTGGGCCGCAGCCGACCAGATGGCGCGGGGATTCATCATCGGGGCGACCGCCGGACGCACCACGCTGACCGGTGAGGGCCTCCAGCACGCCGACGGCCACTCGCCGATCCTCGCCTCGACGAACCCCGCCGTCATCACGTACGACCCGGCGTTCGGCTACGAGATCGGGCACATCGTCCGCGACGGGCTCAACCGGATGTACGGGGACATCGGCGACAAGCCGGAATCCTTCCGCAATGTCATGTACTACATCACGGTGTACAACGAGCCGTTCCAGCAGCCCGGCGAGCCGGAGGAACTGGACGTCGAGGGCCTGCTCAAGGGCATCTACCTCCTGAAGCCCGCGAAGGTCGACGGACCGAGGACCCAGCTCCTCGCCTCCGGTGTGGCCGTTCCGTGGGCCCTCGAGGCGCAGCAGATCCTCGCCGACGAGTGGGGGGTCTCGGCCGACGTCTGGTCCGTGACCTCCTGGAACGAGCTGCGCCGCGACGGCCTGGACGCCGAGGAGGAAGCCTTCCTCAACCCGGGCGCCGAGGCACGCAAGCCGTTCGTCACGCAGCAGCTCGAAGGCGCCACGGGTCCGATCGTCGCGGTCTCCGACTTCATGAAGGCCGTCCCCGACCAGATCCGGCAGTTCCTGCCGAACGAGTTCGCGACCCTCGGAGCCGACGGCTTCGGCTTCTCGGACACCCGCGCGGCGGCACGCCGGTTCTTCAAGATCGACAGCCACTCCGTCGTGGTCCGGGCGCTCGAGATGCTCGCCCGCCGCGGCGAGGTCGACGCCAACGCGCCGAAGGAAGCGATCGAGAAGTACCGGCTGCTCGATGTGAACGCCGGAACCACCGGCAACACGGGTGGCGACGCCTAGGTCCCGGTTCCCCAGGGGGCGACGGCGGGAGCAGTGCATACTGCGCCCGCCGTCGCCCTTTTTGTAGCCTTCACACAAATGGGAGGCCACGGGCCGGAGACCGTATGCTCGGAGGATGCCGCAGCTTGACGACGTCCCTCCCAGCGTCCCGACGACGGGAGGGGCGACGAACGCGGGCGCCGCTCCCCCGGATCCGGCGACCGTCGAGAAGCTGCGCGCCACCATCGGGTCGCTGTCCACCGCGACGCTGCGGCAGCTCGACGCCGACCTGCCGTGGTACCGCGGACTGCGGCCCGACGAGCGCTCCGCGCTCGGGATGGTGGCGCAGAAGGGCATCGCGTCCTTCGTCAACTGGTACCAGAAGCCCGTCTCACCGGCCTGGGTCCTCAGCGACGTCTTCGGCACGGCGCCCACGGAGCTCACCCGTTCCATCAGCCTCCAGAAGGCCCTGCAGCTCATCCGCGTGGTGGTGCAGGTCGTCGAGGACCACGTGCCGTTCCTCGCGCCCGCCGCCGACCAGGGGCCCCTGCGTGAGGCCGTGCTCCGCTACTCGCGCGAGGTCGCCTTCGCCGCGGCCGACGTCTACGCCCGGGCCGCCGAGACCCGCGGATCCTGGGACACGCGGCTCGAAGCGCTCGTGGTGGACGCCATCCTGCGCGGCGAGAGCTCGGACGCCCTCCGCTCCCGGATCGCCGCCGTCGGGTGGAAGTCCCAGGCCCGCATTACGGTGATGGTCGGCAGCGCCCCGCAGGAACCCAACGCCGGCTTCCTCAACGAACTCCGCCGCGTGACCGGTCGGCTGGCCGAGGACGTCCTCGTGGGTATCCAGGGAGAGCGGCTCATCCTCGTGCTGGGCGGTGTCCGCGACGCGGACAAGGCGTATCCGAGGATCAGCGAACTCTTCGGCGACGGCGCCGTCGTGTTCGGCCCCGAGGCGGAATCGCTCGTCGCCGCGAGCAGCTCGGCCCAGGCGGCCTTCGCCGGGCTGACCGCGGCCCGCGCCTGGCCGGGCGCACCCCGGCCCGTCTCCTCCGAGGACCTGTGGCCGGAGCGCGTCATGTCCGGCGACGACACCGCGCGGCGCGCCCTGATCAGGATGATCTACCGCCCGCTCCTCGCGGCCTCAAACGGGCTGGAGCAGACATTGTCCGCCTACCTCAGCCTCGGGCACTCGCTGGAGGCCACCGCGCGGTCCCTCTTCGTGCACGCGAACACCGTCCGGTACCGGCTCCGCCGCGTCTGCGACGTGACCGGCTGGGATCCTCTCGTCCCCCGCGAGGCGTACGTCCTCCAGACGGCGCTGGTCGTCGGCCGCCTCGCTCCCGCCCAGGCGGCCGGCCCGGGAGCGGTGCTCGCAACGGGGCGTGCGGCACGTGCCGCACCCGCCGACCAGGGAGCGACGACGGCCGCCCCGCGCGCGGTGTCCTTGTAGACTTCCCACAAAGACCATCAGTGAGCTTGGTTCGGCCGAACACCCGATAATGCTCCGCCCATTTGGAAAGCTGGAAGAGTGCTTGCAATTGCCTGCCCCGGACAGGGCTCACAGACACCGGGCTTCCTGAGCCCCTGGCTCGAGCTCCCGGGAGTCCGCGAGCACCTGGAACAGCTCAGCGACCGCGCCGGCACGGATCTCATCCGTCACGGCACCGTCTCCGACGAGGAGAGCATCAAGGACACCGCCGTCGCCCAGCCGCTGATCGTCGCGGCCGGCCTCGTCACCGCGCGCCTGCTCCTCCAGGACCACCCGCTCACCGCGGCCACCGTGGTCGCAGGGCACTCCGTGGGTGAACTGACCGCCTCGGCCGTCGCGGGAGCGCTCAGCGAGGACGACGCCGTCGCCTTCGTCCGTGTGCGTGCCAATGCCATGGCCCAGGCCGCCGCCGCCCTGCCGACGGGCATGAGCGCCGTCCTGGGCGGCGATCCCGACGAGGTGGCCGCCGTGCTCGCGGACCTCGGGCTCACTGCCGCGAACGCCAACGGAGGCGGGCAGGTCGTCGCCGCCGGGACCCTCGAGCAGCTGGCGGCCCTCGCCGACGCTCCCCCGGCCAAGGCCCGCGTCATCGCCCTGAAGGTCGCCGGGGCCTTCCACACCGCTCACATGGCCCCGGCCGTGACGGCCCTCGAGGCACTGCGCCCCAGCCTCACGCCCAGCGACCCGCTCGCCACCCTCGTGTCCAACTATGACGGCCGGCCGGTCGCCGCCGGGGAGGGCAACCTGGACAGCCTGATCGCGCAGGTGTCGCGCCCGGTGCGCTGGGACCTCTGCATGGAGTCGATGCAGGCGATGGGTGTCACCGGGATGGTCGAGCTGTCGCCCGCGGGCACGCTGACCGGTCTGGCCAAGCGCGGAATGCGCGGTACGGCGGCACTCGCAGTAAAGTCGCCCGAGGACCTCGACGCCGCCCGCAGCTTCATCACGGAGCACTCGCGGACCCCGGACCTGGATCCGTCCCTTACCTCCGAAGGACCTCAGTGAGCATCACCGCCATCAAGCAAGCCCCCCTCCGCGAGCACACCCGCATCCTCGGCGTCGGCGCGTACCGGCCGGAGGTCATCGTCACCAACGAAGACGTGTGCCAGTGGATCGACTCCTCCGACGAGTGGATCCGGCAGCGGACCGGCATCGTCACCAGGCACCGTGCGCCCCGCGATGTCAGCGTCATCGACATGGCGGAGGCCGCCTCCCGTGAGGCGCTGGAAGCCGCGGGGATCGACGCGTCACAGCTCGGCGCCGTCCTCGTCTCGACGGTGACCCACCCCTACGCCACGCCGTCGGCGGCCGCGCAGCTGACCGACCGGCTGGGGGCGACGCCGGCACCGGCGTTCGACATCTCCGCGGCCTGCGCCGGCTACTGCTACGGCATCGCGCAGGGTGACGCCCTGGTGCATGCCGGCACTGCCGAGTACGTCCTCGTGGTGGGCGTCGAGAAGCTCTCCGACTTCATCGACAACGCCGACCGCACCATCTCGTTCCTCCTGGGCGACGGCGCCGGAGCCGTGGTGATCGGCCCCGGCGACACCGCGGGCATCGGCCCCTCCGTGTGGGGATCGGACGGCAGCAAGCACGAGGCCATCCGCATGAACCGATCCCTCATCGACGTGCGCGACTACGCCATCGGTGCCGTCGCCACGGACGCGGAGCGCGAGGCCGACGCCGACCGCCAGAGCCTGTGGCCCACCATGGTCCAGGACGGCCCCACGGTGTTCCGCTGGGCCGTCTGGGAGATGGCCAAGGTCGCCCAGAGAGCCCTCGACGCGGCCGGCGTGACCGCGGACGACCTCGCGGTGTTCCTCCCCCATCAGGCCAACATCCGTATCATCGATGAGATGGTGAAGCAGCTGAAGCTCCCCGAGCACGTCTACGTGGCGCGGGACATCGTGGACGCCGGCAACACCTCGGCAGCCTCGATCCCCCTCGCCATGCACCGCACCCTCAAGGAACAACCGACGCTCAGCGGGAAGCTCGCCCTGCAGATCGGCTTCGGCGCGGGCCTCGTGTTCGGCGCGCAGGTCGTCGTTCTCCCCTAGTTTTCAAGCCCAAACCGCGAGAGTGCGGTTTGACCATCCCCGCCGGTGCACCGGCAAGAACAGAAAAGGAGCCACCATGGCTAGCAACGAAGAAATCCTGTCCGGTCTCGCCGAGATCGTCAACGAGGAGACCGGTCTTGCCCCCGAGTCCGTGGAGATGGACAAGTCCTTCACCGATGACCTGGACATCGACTCCATCTCGATGATGACCATCGTCGTCAACGCCGAGGAGAAGTTCGGCGTGCGCATCCCGGACGAGGAAGTCAAGAACCTGAAGACCGTCGGCGACGCCGTCAACTTCATCTCGGGCGCACAGGCCTAGTTCCTGCGGTTCCGAGCGCTGCGGCCGCTCCCGGCGTCCCCGCCGTGAGCGGCCGTACTCGTAATCCCCCCGCCCCGGTCGTGCCGGCGCACCTCCCAGCTTCGAAAGAGTGACCATGCCACGCAAAGTCGTCATCACCGGACTCGGTGCCACCACCCCTATCGGCGGGGACGTCCCGACCATGTGGGCCAACTCCCTCAAGGGGGTCTCGGGCGCACGGACCATCGAAGCCGACTGGGTGCAGAGGTACGAGCTGCCGGTCACCTTCGCCGCCCAGATCACGACCCCCGCGTCGGAGGTCCTCACCCGGGTCGAGGCCAAGCGGATGGACCCCTCCACCCAGTTCGCCGTCGTCGCCTCCCGCGAGGCGTGGCGGGACTCGGGCATCGAGGAGGTCGACAAGGATCGCCTGGCCGTCGCGTTCGCCACCGGCATCGGCGGCGTGTGGACGCTGCTCGACGCCTGGGACACGCTGCGCGAGAAGGGCCCCCGGCGGGTCCTGCCGATGACCGTGCCCATGCTGATGCCCAACGGTCCCGCGGCAGCCGTCAGCCTCGACCTCGGCGCCCGCGCCGGCGCCCACACCCCGGTGTCCGCCTGCGCCTCCGGCACCGAGGCACTGCACGTCGGCCTCGACCTGATCCGGTCCGGCAAGGCCGACGTCGTCATGTGCGGTGGCGCGGAGGCCGCGATCCACCCCATGCCGATCGCCGCGTTCGCGGCCATGCAGGCGCTGTCCCGGCGGAACGACGAGCCTGAGCTGGCATCGCGCCCCTACGACACGGACCGTAACGGCTTCGTCATGGGCGAGGGTGCGGGCGCACTCGTCATCGAGGCCGAGGAGCACGCCCTGGCCCGCGGTGCCCGCATCTATGCCGAGCTTGCCGGCACCTCCGTGACCGCGGACGCCTACCACATCACCGCCCCCGATCCCGAAGGCCTGGGCGCGACCCGCGCCCTCAAGGCGGCCCTGTTCGATGCCCGCGCCCAGGCGGAGGACGTCGTTCACGTCAACGCGCACGCCACCTCGACGCCGGTCGGCGACAAGCCCGAGTACACCGCGCTGAAGGCGGCCCTCGGCAGCCACGTGCATGACGTGGCGGTCTCGGCGACGAAGTCGCAGACCGGTCACCTGCTCGGGGCCTCCGGTGCCGTGGAAGCCGTCATGACGGTCCTCGCCATCCACGAGCGCAAGGCCCCCGTGACGATCAACCTCGACAACCAGGACCCCGAGATCCCCCTCGACGTCGTCACCGCCCCGCGCGACCTGCCTCAGGGCGACATCGTCGCCCTGAGCAACTCCTTCGGGTTCGGCGGCCACAACGCCGTCATCGTGGTACGGAACGTCTGACCCCGGACAGCAGGAAAGGCGCCACCCGCGCGGGTGGCGCCTTTCCCGTGTGTGGGAGCGTATCCGGGCGGTCAGCCCACCTGATGCAGCCAGCGCACGGGGGCACCCTCGGCGGCGTGGCGGAAGGGTTCGAGTTCCTCGTCCCACGACTCCCCGAGTGCGAGGGACAGTTCGTGGTAGACGGCGGCGGGATCGCCGGCTCCCGCCTCGTAGGCGTAGCGGATGCGGTCCTCGGTCACCATGATGTTGCCGTGGACGTCCGTCGTGGCGTGGAAGATCCCGAGCTCGGGCGTGTGCGACCACCGGCCGCCGTCAGCACCGGCGCTCTGCTCCTCGGTGACCTCGTAGCGCAGGTGCGCCCAGCCACGGAGGGCGGAGGCGAGTTGCGCGCCCGCTCCCTGGGGGCCCACCCAGGAGAGCTCCGAGCGCAGCATTCCGGGCGCGGCAGGCTGCGGTGTCCACTCCATGTCGATGCGCTTGTCGAGCACCGAGCCGATTGCCCATTCGACATGGGGGCACAACGCAGTAGGGGCTGAGTGCACGTACAAGACACCGCGCGCCATCACAACAGACATTCCATCCTCCATAGCTGTAGGTACGTCTTCCCCAACGACCTGCAACGGATGATGACAGTGCGATGAACCTGGCAGAGCTTCCCGAGACCCTCCCGCGATACCACGCGGGATCCGCCTGACTCCTGCTCATTCTGCACGAGAGGAGTGAATTTCGCCACTTCGGCGCCCGCGCGCCCATCCCGTGGACAGGGTGCGTCGGGCGCGGCGCCCCCGGGCGTCGGTGCGTCAGGCCCTGGGATGCGCCTGTTCGTAGCTGCGGCGGAGCCGGTCGACGGATACATGCGTGTACAGCTGCGTGGTGGCCAGGCTGGAGTGTCCGAGGATCTCCTGGACGGCACGGAGATCGGCACCGCCGTCGAGCAGATGGGTCGCAGCGCTGTGGCGCAGGGCGTGCGGCCCGCGCGCGGCGGTGTCGCCCAGCGCGTCGAGGGTCGTCCTGACCTGGGCTCGCACGGCGCGCGGGTCGATGCGTCCTCCGCGCCGTCCGAGGAAGAGGGCGGGACCGCTCTTCGACGTCATCCACTGCGGCCGTCCGCGGCGGAGCCAGTCGTCGACGGCGTGCGCGGCAGGGACGCCGTAGGGGACGGTGCGCTCCTTCGCTCCCTTGCCGAGCACGACGAGCGTCCGTCGCTCGGTGTCGAGGTCGTCGATGTCGAGACCCACCAGCTCGCCGACCCGGACACCCGTCCCGTACAGCAGCTCGAGCATCGCCCGCAGTTGCAGTTCGTGCGGGTCCCCCGGCCCGGTCCGCTCGGCCGCGTTCGTGAACATCGCGGCGGCCTGCGGCTGGCTGAGGACGGCGGGCAGGCTGCTGGTGCGTTTGGGGGCGCGGAGGCGGAGGGCCGGGTTGGCGGGGATCAGTTCCTCGCGGACCGCCCAGTCCATGAAGGTGCGGACGGATGCGGCGCGCCGGGCGATCGTCGCCCGGGACAGCCCCGCGGTGTCGAGCGCACCGAGCCACGCGCGGAAGTGCCGCAGTTCCAGCTGCACCAGCGTGGTGACGCCCGAGTCCCCCGCGTGCAGCAGGAAGAGTTCGATGTCCTTCAGGTATGCCCGCACGGTGTGCTCCGAGCGGTTGCGCTCCCGCGTCAGGTAGTCCCCGAATCCTTCGAGGCCCGCGCGGAGCTCGCCCGCCAGTACCGCGCTGCTGTCTGCCATGAAATCCTCCGCTCCCCAGTATCCACGGCATTCCGCGTCCCCTGGGTGCTCCGACACGGCGGGGCGTCCGCGGTTCCGGCGGCGGCCGGCCGGATGGCCACCGCGACCCGCCTCGGCCCGGCGGTCCGGACCACCACGGCCCCGGGCCGGATCACGGCCGGATGTCTGCCGCGGCCACCGGATCGGGAGGCGCACCGTGGGCGCGTTCCAGCTCCAGCAGCGCGGTCTTGGTCGCGGTTCCCGCGGCATATCCGACCACGGCGCCGGTGCTGCCGACCACCCGGTGGCCCGGCACGATGATCGATACGGGATTGCTGCGCACTGCCGCCCCGATCGCGCGACCCATGCGGGGGTTGCCGAGCCGGGTGGCGATGTCGCGGTAGCTGCGGGTCTCTCCGTAGGGGATCGCCCTCAGTGCGGCCCAGACCCGTAGCTGGAAGGTCGTGCCGTGGAGTTCGACCGGGGACCCGAAGGCGCGCCGCGACCCTGCGAAGTACTCACCCAGCTCCCGGTCCGCCCGGAGGAGCAGAGCGACGGTAGCGGCGGGAGGGGTGAGCGCCCGGTCCTCTGCTGTCGGCGGGGCACCCCGCCCGCCGAGCTGATCAGCGACGACGCGGTGCCCGAGACGCACCGGGTCCGGCGCCGGGGCGTGCCCCGCGTGATAGAGACCGACGATCGCTCCGGCACCGGCGACGATCACCAGGGGCCCCACCTGTGACTGGAGCTCATGGTGCCACCGGTCGGTCCCCGGGTCGGCGGGACGGGTGCTGGTCATGGGAGTCCTCCTGGGGAGTGGGGTCTGGACGGCGGGGTCTCAGCGGCGGTGTCGGCTGCGGCACGCGCCGGTGGGTTCGGCAGTGCGAGGGCGTCAGGGTCTCCGGCGGCACCACCCGCCACCGGCCCTGACGGCGAGTCCTGCCAGTTCGAGTCGCGCGAGTCCGCTGATGACCTCCCGCGTGGAGAGACCCGCGACGACGGACAGCCTGTCCACCGTCGTCGGCGCCCGCACAGGGAGGCCGTCCAGCAGCAGCAGGTCCGGGATGGTCAGGCCGTCGTGGTCCAGGACGGGAGCGGCGTCGGCTCGAGCCCGGTCGCCGAGCGGCTCGGCGCCGAGGGGGCCGGCGAGCTCGACGACGTCGGCGGCGTCCGTGACGCATACCGCCGTACCGTCCCTCAGCAGGCGGTGGCACCCTGCGGAGTTCGCCGACTGCACGGAGCCCGGTACCGCTCCGACCGGCCGGCCGAGCCCGGCGGCATGATGGGCCGTGTTGAGTGCCCCCGAGCGCCACCGCGCCTCGACCACGACCGTGACCGCGCTGAGCGCCGCGATCAGCCGGTTGCGTTGGAGGAACCGCCAACGCGTCGGGGAGCTGCCGGGCGGGACTTCCGAGACGAGGACGCCCTGGTCAGCGATCGCACGCAGCAGGTCCTCGTTCCCGGCCGGATAGTACCGGTCGATACCGCAGGCCAGGATGGCGATCGTGGCCGCGTGGTCCCCACCCCCTGTGGTGGCGAGCGCGGCCCGGTGCGCCTGAGCGTCGATGCCGTAGGCGCCGCCGGAGACGAGGGTGTAGCCGCGGGTGGCGAGTCCCGAGGCCAGGTCGGCGGTGACGAAGGAGCCGTAGGCGGTGCTGTCCCGCGACCCGACCAGGGCGGCGAGACGCGCGGACGGCGGCATCTCGTGCCGGCCCCGCACCCAGAGGCACAGCGGTGCCGCCTGCTGCAGGTCGTCCAGCGCCGCCGGCCAGTCGGCGGACTCCGGCACGACGAGGCGTCCGCCGAGCCGGTCCAGGGTCGCCAGATCCCTCTCGGGTGCGAGGTCGCGGAGGCGCGGCGCCCATCGTTCCAGCCCGTCCTCCAGGGGACGGCGTCCGCCGTCCGGGACGTCCAGGGATTCGCCCAGCCGGCGGTGGACATCCACACCCACCCCGGTCTCGCGGCGGGCAATGCGCAGGGCATCCCGGGGTCCGACGACCGACACCAGGGCCAGGCCGACGGTGTCCGAGGGTTCGAACAGTCGTGACAGTGCAGCCCTGGCCAGACGGAGATCCTGCTGCGCCCCACTCACGCGGCACGCTCCTGCAGGCGGAAACCGAGGGCGGTGACGACGTCGTCCGCGTCCGGACGGGAGCGACCGCCGAGGTCCGCGATGGTCCACGCGACGCGCAGGACCCTGTCCCACCCGCGCGCACTGACGAGGTTCCGGTCCAGCGCCCGGTCGAGCGAGGCCGTGACGGCCCGCGGGAGCGCCAGCTCACCCCGGAGGATCCGGCCCTGGACCTCCGCGTTGGTCGCGTAGTTCCATCGGAGGAGGCGTTCCCGTTGGGCGGCACGCGCCTCGGCGACCCTGCCGGCGACAGCGGCGGAGGTCTCCGGCGACCGTACGTCCACGTAGTCGGCCAGACTCAGACGCTGGACGGCCAACTGCAGGTCGACGCGGTCAAGCAGCGGCCCGGAGAGGCGGTTGAAGTATCTCCGGCGCTGTTGCGCGGTGCACAGGCAGTCGATCCCCTTGCCGTTCGCTAGACCGCAGGGGCAGGGGTTCAGGGCCAGGACGAGCTGGAAGCGGGCGGGGTATGACGCCGTACCGGAGGCCCGGTGCAGGACCAGCCTGCCGCTCTCCAGCGGCTCGCGCAGCGCCTCGAGGACGCGCCTCTCGTATTCCGGCGCCTCGTCGAGGAACAGGATGCCCCGATGCGCCCGGGATGCTGCCCCCGGCCTCGGGATGCCGCTGCCACCCCCGATGATGGAGGCGGGTGTCGCCGTGTGGTGCGGGCTCTCGAAGGGCGGCTTCCGCACGAGCTCGGTGCAGTGCCGCTCGCCCGACAGACTGTGGATCGCCGTCACCTCCATCGCGTGGTCGTCCTCGAGATCCGGGAGGATGCCCGGCAGTCGCTCCGCGAGCATCGTCTTGCCGGCGCCGGGTGGTCCGACCATCAGGAGGTGGTGCGCCCCTGCGGCAGCGATCTCCAGCGCGAACCGGGCCTCGTGCTGGCCCGCGATGTCGGAGAGATCCCGGGTGGGACCGGACCGGACCACCGGCAGGACCGGTTCACTGCGGACGGAGGGTTCGGGAAGCGCGACCCGCGCTGCATCCGCCCCGAAGGCCAGCGCCACCTCGGCGAGCGTGCGGTAGGACCCGACCTCGGCGGCGGGGACCAGAGCCGCCTCCGGCGCGTTCTCCTCCGCGACGACGATGCGATGGTGCCCGGCCTCCACGGCAGCCATCACGGCGGGCAGCACCCCGTGGACCGGCCGGAGCTGCCCGTCCAGTCCCAGTTCGGCGATGAAGACCGTGGACCCGACACCACGGACGTCCCCCGCCGCTGCCAGCGCCGACATGACGATGGCGAGATCGAAGGACGACCCGCGCTTCGGCAAGGATGCGGGGATGAGGTTGACCGTGATCTTCCGGCGGCTGAGCGGCACGCCGGCATTGCGGGCCGCGGCCCTGATCCGGTCCTTGGCCTCGTTGAGCGACGCGTCCGGGAGGCCGAGCAGCACGAACGCAGGCAGGGTCTGCCCGATGTCCGCCTCGACCTCGACGACGTGCCCGTTCATGCCGACCAGGGACACGGCGTAGGTCCGTCCGAGCGCCATCAGATCACGGCCCGCACGTGTTCGATACGCGGCGCTCCCGTGCCGTCGTCGAGCACGCCGACGGCGTCGATGCGGAAGCCGCTGAACCGCAGGTGGTGCGCGCGGGCCCACTGCGAGGCGAGCCGGTAGAGCCTCTCGAGCTTGGTGGCCGTGATGGCCTCGAGGGGCTGCCCGAAGTCGTCCGAGCTGCGCGTCTTGACCTCCACGATCACGAGGGTGGACCCGTCCACCGCCACGAGGTCGATCTCCCCCGCCGGGCATCTCCAGTTCCGGTCGACGATCGTCAGACCGGCCCGCTCCAGGAAGGCGGCGGCTACCGCTTCCCCTCGACGCCCCAATTGATCCTTCGCCACCATGGCTGTCACCTCCGTCCCCAAGGCTCGTCGAGGGAGGGAGTCCCGGAGCTGCGGCAGGCGGCTATGTGGACAACCGGGTGACGCCGTCCCCCCTCGGCGGTCGGAACACTGGCGGACGGCCGCGCGTCGGCCTAGCGTGGGGGTGCAGCGGCAGCCGGCCGGCGGCCGCGCCCGACGACGGATGGAGGACACCGTGTCAGAGCAGAGGAACGTCGT
Organism: Arthrobacter sp. TJ-263; assembly: GCF_058269155.1. NCBI lineage: Bacteria > Bacillati > Actinomycetota > Actinomycetes > Micrococcales > Micrococcaceae > Arthrobacter > Arthrobacter sp. TJ-263. The sequence goes on from NZ_JBZCNE010000001.1 coordinate 744,185, forward strand.
GCCCGGTGGGAGCGAAGCGGACCTCCAGGAGCAACGGACCCCGGCCCAGGACGCCGGGGCGGGGACCAGGGCTCCGGCCGGCAGCGGAACGGGAGGCTCGGAGGCCGATCGGCAGGAACAGGACACACCGCTCGAGGCCGGGGCTCCCCCGGAGGGTGTGGGGATCGCTGGCGAAGGGACGGGCGGCTCGGAGGCCGACCGCCTGGAGCAGGCCGCCGACGTGCCGCTCGATGCCGAGGACGCCTTCCCGCACGGAGGCGGGGAGGACGACGGGTCCTGACGCCGTCAGGACCCGCGGCGGGCGTCAGTTGCCCAGCGTGCCGTCCTTGGGCAGGGCGATGTCGTCCGACTTGGCGAGCTCCTCGACGTTGACGTCCTTGAAGGTGATCACCCGGACGTTCTTCACGAAGCGGGCCGAGCGGTACACGTCCCACACCCAGGCGTCCTGCAGCGTCAGGTCGAAGTAGACCTCACCGTCGGCCGAGCGCGCCTGGAGGTCCACGTGGTTCGCCAGGTAGAACCGGCGCTCCGTCTCCACGACATAGCTGAACAGCCCCACCACATCGCGGTACTCGCGGTAGAGCTGGAGCTCCATGTCGGTTTCGTAGTTCTCAAGATCCTCGGCACTCATTCGATCATCATCCTCCACTTTCCATACGGGCTGCGTCGGGCCGCTCCAGGCTTCCCAGACGCCAGGTCCTTCGGTGGTACTCACTCGGCCCGGCCGAGTCGATGGCCGCACGGTGGCTCTCCGTCGCGTAGCCCTTGTTCACGTCCCACCCGAAGTCCGGATGATCGGCGGCGAGGGACACCATCAGGGCATCGCGCTCCACCTTCGCGAGCACGCTGGCCGCCGCGACGCTCAGGCACTTCAGGTCGGCCTTGATCCGCGTGTGCACCGGGGCTGTACAGCCGGCCGGATCCACCTGCTCGACCGCGGCGTACTCGCCGTCGTCCGTCCCGAAGAGCACCCCCTGGGACCGCGCGGACAGCCAGTCGTGGTTGCCGTCGAGGATGACGACGTCGGGGGTCACGGTGTCGAGGACGGAGGCCCATGCCCTGCTCCCGGCCGCGCGCAGCGCGGACATCAGTCCCAGGGCGTCGATCTCGGCCGCGGAGGCATGGCCGACGGCGGACGCGACGGACCAGCGGCGGATGCGGGGCACCAGCGCCTCGCGCTCCGCCGGAGGGAGCAGCTTGCTGTCCCGCACCCCCCGCAGCGGGGCGGGCGCGCCGAGGTCGACGACGACGATGCCCACCGACACGGGTCCGGCGAGGGCCCCCCTGCCCACCTCGTCGCATCCGGCCACGTAGCGGTGACCCGCGGAGGCGAAGGACTTCTCGACGCTCAGGGTCGGGGCGGTGGAGCGCTTCCTGCGCAGGGCCGTCATGGCCCCGAGGGTGAAGGGGTGGGCTGCGCGCCGGGCTGGGGATCGGGCACGCCCTCGAACACGTCCGAGGGCGTGGGGAGGAAGCCGAGGCGGCTCAGCGGCCAGGCGATGACCGCGGCCTTGCCCTCGACGTCGTCGATCGCCACGAAGCCCGCGCCGGTCTTGTCCTGGTTGGCCCGCGAGTCCGCGGAGGCGTTGCGGTGATCCCCCATCACCCAGAGCCTGCCGTCGGGTACGACGACGTCGAACGGCAGGTCGGAGGGGTTGGCGCCCGGGTACAGGTAGGGCTCGTCGAGCGGCTCACCGTTGACGGTGAGGCGGCCCTGGGCGTCGCAGCAGACGACGTGGTCGCCCGGCAGCCCGATGACGCGCTTCACCAGGTGCTGCTGGGACTCGTCGGGGGCGAGCCCGATGAAGATGAGCGCTTCCTTGAACCAGCTGACCTGCGCGTCGGCCTGGGCGGGGAGCCAGTTCCCGGTGTCGCTGAAGACGACGATGTCCCCGCGCTGCAGGTCGAAGGGCTGCGGCACCAGCTGGTTGACGAAGATGCGGTCGTCGATCTCCAGGGTCTCCTCCATGGAGCCGGAGGGGATGAAGAACGCCCGGAAGAGGAACGTCTTGATGAGGAACGAGAGCACCAGCGCGATCACGATGATCGTGCCGATCTCCTTCAGCCACGCGCCGAAGCCGCGATCGCGGTCCTTGCCGCCGCGCTGCCGCTCCCGGGGGGCGTCGGGCACGGCACCGTCCGCGGACGGTGCGTCGGGACCGGATGCCGGTGGTGCAGGGGCCTCGGCCCGCGAAGAGGACTTCCTGCGGAAGCTCCGTGCCATGTGAACAGTTTCCTCTGTACTCGTGATGACCGGCGGCCGCCGGTGCGGGGAACGGCCTCCGACGGGCGACCTGGCCACCGGGACGTCAGCCGGACGGTCGGTCGATCGGGCCGGACCGGTCCAGTGGCCAGACTAGCTGAAAGGCCCGCCCGATGATCCGATCCTCGGCGACGAGCCCCCCGCCGGGTGCGCCGAGCAGGGACCGCGAGTCCATCGACGCCGACCGGTGGTCGCCGAGGAGCCAGAGCCGCCCCTCGGGGACGACGACGTCGAACCTCGTGGTGCTGGCGGCGTCGCCCTGATGGACGTACGGCTCCTCGAGGGTGTCCCCGTTCACCGTCAGTGATCCGTCCCCGCTGCAGCACACCACGTGGTCCCCGCCGACCCCGATCACGCGCTTGACGTACGTGGTGTCGCTGCCCGCCAGCCCGAGCCATTGCCCCGCGCCGGCGAGGACCTGCTCGGGAAGGCTCCGCGGGTCCGTGATGGGGTCGAAGGACCCGCGGCCGTCGAACACGACGACGTCGCCGCGCCGGACGTCCGAATCCGCGAGCTTCTCCACGAGCACGCGGTCGCCCTCGGTGAGCAGGGGTTCCATGGACGCGGACGGGATGAAGTAGACGTCCAGGAGGAAGCCGCGCACGAGTCCGGTGACCAGGACGGCGACCAGCACGGCGGAGAACACGAAACGCCAGCCCACAGAGCGGGGCCGGCGTTTCGGTTGCCCTCCGGCCGGGGACCGGGGAGCGGGCGTTTCATGCACCAGAGGAGGTTACTTGACCGTCTTGGGGTCGCGCTTCTCCTTGATCTTTGCTGCCTTGCCGCGCAGTTCGCGCATGTAGTACAGCTTGGCGCGGCGCACGTCGCCCTTGGAGACAACTTCGATCCTGTCGAGGACCGGGCTGTGGACGGGGAACGTACGCTCCACGCCGACACCGAAGCTCACCTTGCGGACCGTGAAGGTCTCGCGGATGCCGTCGCCCTGGCGGCCGACGACGAAGCCCTTGAAGATCTGAACACGGGTGTTCTTGCCTTCGATGATGTTGACGTGGACGTTGACGGTGTCGCCGGCGCGGAAGTCGGGGACGTTGTCGCGGAAGGATCCGGCGTCGACTGAGTCGAGAATATGCATGGTCATGCTCCTGGTGGACGCCACAGGTCATCCACGTTGGTCACGGCGGTCAAGGACAGGGCGCACGGCCCGGGCGATACCGCCGAAGTAGGTTTTCCGGCCGATCCGATGATTCGGTGGTCGGTGTGTTGAACTGTTGGCCGCACGCCCCCTGTGGCAGGGTCCGGCCCAGTGGACACAAAGCACGATTATTCCACAGCGCGGACGCCAACCGTTAATGCTGCGGTCTCGTGAGCCTGCCGTCGACGACGTCGAAACCCGCCGCGCGCAGCGCCGTGAGGTCGGCCTTCCCGAGGGCGGCGACATCCACCCGGCCGAGGAGGTCGGGCCGCCGGTCGGCGGTGCGCTGGAACTGCTCGAGCCGCCGCCACTGTGCGATCTTCGCGTGGTTGCCGCTCAGCAGCACCTCGGGGACGTCGCGGCCGCGCCAGGACGACGGTTTGGTGTACACGGGGTACTCGAGCAGGCCGTCCGCGTGGGATTCCTCCACGAGGGATTCCGGGTTGCCGACGACGCCGGGGATGAGCCGCGCGACGGCCTCGACCATGGCGAGCACCGCCACTTCCCCGCCGTTGAGGACGTAGTCGCCGAGTGACACGGGCCGGACGTCGAACTCCTCGCGGGCCCAGTCCACCGCGCGTTCGTCGATGCCCTCGTACCGGCCGCACGCGAAGACGAGGTGGTCCACCTCGGCGAGCTCATGGGCCATCGCCTGGTCGAACACGGCGCCGGCCGGGGACGGCACGATGAGGACGGGCCGGGAGCCGGCAGGAGCCTCGGACCGGACCGCTTCGAGCGCCTGCGCCCAGGGTTCGGGCTTCATGACCATGCCGGCGCCTCCGCCGTAGGGGGTGTCGTCGACCGTACGGTGCCTGTCGGTCGTGAACGCGCGCAGGTCGTGGATCCGCACGTCCAGCACGCCGTCCTGGCGCGCCTTCCCGATGAGGGACAGGTCGAGAGCGGCGAGGTACTCCGGGAAGATGGAGACGACGTCGATGCGCACTAGTCGCGTGTCCGGCCCGGCGCAGGGTGGGGCGAGTCGGCGGCCGGGTCGCGCGCGACGTCGTCGCCGTCGTCGGGCGCCTGGTTGGAGCCCGGGGTGTTGAGGTCGAAGAGGCCTGCCGGCGGCACGATGGTCAGGAAACCGGCCTCCGGGTCCACCTCGGGCACGATCGACGTGACGAACGGCACCAGCGCTTCGTGGCCGTCGGCGAGTTCGACGACGAGGAGGTCCTGGACCGCCATGGTACGCAGGGCGGTGACCTTGCCCACGGACGTCCCGTCGACACGGGCATCGAGGCCGACGAGCTCGTGCTCGTACCAGGCGTCGTCGTCGTTCTCCTGGGCACCGGCGGTGTCGACGAAGAGCTGGGCGCCGCGCAGGGTCTCGGCCTGGTTCCGGTCCGCCACCTGCTCGAAGCCGACGATCAGGATGTCCTTGTTCCACCGCGCCTTGACGACCGTGAGTTCGGTGACGGCGGCGCCCTCCACGCGGAAGGTCCCGCCCGGCTCGAAGCGGTCCTCGGGGGCGTCGGTGAAGAGCTGCACCGTCACCTCTCCACGGATGCCGTGGGGCTTCCCGATCCTGGCTACGAGTACGTCCATCGTGGTGCTCCTGCTTTGTCTGGCTGATACATGGGTACTACCTGGGTACTGCATGGGTGGACGGAAACGGCCCCACCACCAGGTCCTGGTGGTGGGGCCGTTCAGCATGCTGTGTGCCGTGAAGCTCGGGGCCGGTCAGTCCCGGCGGCGGTCGGTGTCGACGACATCGACCCGCACGGGCTCGCCGTCCGCGAGGGCAGACACCACGGTGCGCAGGGCGCGGGCGGTGCGCCCCTGGCGGCCGATCACGCGACCGAGGTCCTCCTGGTGCACGCGGACCTCGAGCGTCTCGCCGCGGCGGTTGGTCTTCGCGGAGACCCTGACGTCGTCAGGGTTGTCGACGATGCCGCGGACGAGATGCTCCAGAGCTTCGGCCAGCAAGTTACTCTGCCTCGGTGGCTTCCGCGGCGGCGTCGTCGTTCTTCTTCGCCTTCGGGGTGATGGCCTCGGGGACGATCACGGAGCCCTTCTCGGGGGCGACGAACGCCTCCTTGGCGGCCTTGGTCCTCAGGGTGCCTTCCTGGCCCTTGAGTCCCTTGAACTTCTGCCAGTCACCGGTGATCTTGAGCAGGACGGAGACCTGCTCGGTGGGCTGCGCGCCGACACCGAGCCAGTACTGCGCACGCTCGGAGTTGATCTCGATGAACGAGGGCTCCTCGGTGGGGTTGTACTTGCCGATCTCTTCGAGGGCACGGCCATCACGCTTGGAGCGTGAGTCCATGACGACGACGCGGTAGAACGGTGCGCGGATCTTGCCCATGCGCTTGAGGCGAATCTTTACGGCCACTTGTGTGGTCACTCCTTGTAAATGAAAAGGGGCGAACCCGTCATCCTGCTCCCGTGGGGCGGGCCATTCATGAGGGTTCAAAGGACACAATGCACGCGCAGAGAGAGGGGCTGCACGGATCGAGTACGGAACCATTGTGCCAGACGGCCGTTCTTTAGGCGATTCCGCCCGGCGCGGCGTCGACGGCGACCCTCAGCCGGTTCCGCCAGGGGTCCTCGAAACGCAGTTCGGCCCCCGTGTGGTGGTTCGCGACGCCCGCATGGGCCAGGCGGTCCGCCAGTGCCCCGACCTCGTCCTCCGACGGTACCCGGATGAGGACCTCCCCGAGGCCGAGGGTGTCCTTCCGCGGCCCTGCGCCCCTGCTGTTCCAGACGTTCATCGCCATGTGGTGGTGGTACCCGCCGGCGGAGACGAACAGGGCCTGGTCGTGCCATCCCGCCGTGCGCTCGAAACCGAGGACGTCCACGTAGAAGTTCTGGGCCGTCCCGACGTCGCCGACCTGCAGGTGGACGTGGCCCACGCCGGCCGCCCTGGACTCCGCCTGTGACACGGCGTCCTCGGTGAGGTGCCGCTCGATGTAGTCCCGCGGGGGCAGGGGGAGGTTGTCCATCACCACCGAGCGGGTGCCACGCCCGTCGCTCGTCCAGTTCCAGCTGTCCCTGGGCCGGTCGACGTACAGTTCGATGCCGTTCCCCTCGGGGTCGGTGAAGTAGAACGCCTCGCTCACGAGGTGGTCGGCGCTGCCCACGTAGGCACTGAGGGGTTGCCGCGCGGCGGAGGCGACGGCGGCGGCCAGGTCCGCGCGGTCCGCGAAGAGGAGGGCGGTGTGGAAGAGGCCGGCGTCGCCACGCTGGGGCAGGTGCAGATGGGGGGCCGATTCGAGGCGGAGGACGGCGCTCCCCCGCCGTCCGAGGACGACGGCGTCCGTCCCGTCATCGATCACCTCCAGGCGCAGCGCGGCCGTGTAGTAGCGGGCCAGTCCGGCCAGGTCGCCGACCTTGAGCGTCAGCGGTCCCATGGCGGTGTCGGTGGGCAGCAGGTCCTGCACGGGCATGTCGGCTCCTCGGAGTAGAAGGTCTCCCCCCGTCCAACTCATTGAAGCTTCAACTTATTCCGGCGGTGTTCTCGCCATGACCTCTCCGCGCAGCACCACGGCCCGGAGGGAGGCGAGGGTACCCACGTCGAGGCGCGGATCTGCCGCGCAGACGACGGCGTCGGCGCTCGCACCCTCCTCGATCGCCGGGAAGCCCAGCCAGGCGCGGGCGGACCAGCAGGCCGCGTCGAGGGCCGCGGCCGGGCCGAGGCCCGCAGCGGCCAGTGCCGTCACCTCGTCCGGGAGCCGGCCGTGGGCGATGACGCTGCCGGCGTCGGTGCCCGCATAGACGGCGATCCCGGCGTCGTACGCCCGCCGGACCATCGCCTCACGCCCGCCCCACAACCGGCGCATGTGCGCCGCGTAGTCGGGGTACTTGCCGGCGGCGCCGTCGGCGATGGCAGGGAAGGTGTCGATGTTGATCAGCGTGGGGACGATGGCCACGCCCTGCTCCACGAACCGGGGGACGTGGCGCGGGAGCATGCCGGTGGCGTGCTCGATGCAGTCGATCCCGGCGTCGAGCATGCTGTCGAGTGTCTCTGCCGCGAAGCAGTGGGCCGTCACCCGGGCACCCTCCGCGTGCGCGGCGTCGACGGCGTCCTTCAGGGCCTCGGGAGGGAAGGCGGGGGCGAGGTCGCCGAGGGAGCGGTCGATCCAGTCCCCCACGATCTTGACCCACCCGTCGCCGCGCCGCGCCTGCTCCGCGACGGCCCCGGCCAGGTCCGCGGGCTCCACCTCGACGGCGTAGTCGCGGAAGTAGCGGTGCGTCCGTGCCACATGCCGGCCCGCGCGCACCAGGCGCGGCAGGTCCGCGCGGTCCTGCACCCACCGCGTGTCGTTGACGACGCCCGCATCGCGGATGAGCAGCGTGCCCGCATCGCGGTCCTGCAGGGCCTGCTGCTCCGCCAGCTCGTCGGGCACCCGTCCGCGCCGGTCGAGGCCGACATGGCAGTGCGCGTCCACCAGGCCGGGCAGCACCCACCCCTCGATGGTCCGGAGCGGACGGCCGGACGGACGCCGGAAGGTGAAGCGGCCCTCCTGCACGTAGACGTCCGGCACCGTCCACGTCGGCGACAGCAGCACCGTCCCGGTGAGATGCAGGAACCCGGGTCCGTCAGGCACCACGGGACGGTCCGGCGACGGTCCTCATGCGGCGGCCTGGTGCCGCCCGGCGCGCAGGAAGGACCGGATGAGCGCATCCCCCTCGGCGGTGTCGTGCGGCCGGTGTCCGCCGGGTGCTACCCGGTGGATCGCGCCGGTGCCGGCGAGGTACTCGGCGACCTCCTCGTACAGGGGTTCCCACCCTCCGGTCAGCACCAGGGTCGGCACGCCGGGGACGATGGCCAGCGGTGCCTCCCAGGGAGGGCTCTGGAGACGGAGCCTCGCGGCGTCGCGTTGGGCCTCGGCCGTGGCGGGCGTCCGAGCATCGTCGTCGACGACCTGCCGCGCGAAGGCACGGAGGACGTCGTCGTCGGACATCGCATGGCGCTCCGCGAAGAGGGGCTTCATCAGCGCGATGTGCGCCGCCGTCGCCGGGAGCTCCGCCGTGAGGGAGAAGCACGCCGGCTCCACCAGGGTGAGCGAGCGCACCAGGTCGGGACGCTCGACGGCGAGCATCATGGCCGCCACGGCGCCCTGGGCATGGGCGACGACGTGTCCCCCACCGCCCAGGGCGTCGGCGACGATCTCCTGGTCCCGGTCATGATCGGTGGCGGCGGGCTCCTCGGTGGCCGAGAACCCGTGCCGGCGGACGTACAGGCAGTCGAAGTCGATGGACAGGCCGTGCTGCCGGGGCCACGCCGCGGCACCGAAGGGACCGCTGCCGTGCACGAACACCACGCGCTCGGCGCCCATCACAGCCCGACACCCATCAGTGAGGGCCTCGGCGGGTCGGATCCTCGCAGGGCACGCGCGCGCTACTTCCCGAGGAACTTCTCGAAGCCCTTGGGGAGGTTCATCGCCGACGGGTCGAAGTCCTGCTGGCCGCCGAAGGCGGCACCGGTGGGCGTGGCCGTGCGTGCGGCGGCGCGCCGCGCTTCCGCTTCCTGCAGCTCCTGCGCGGCCTTCGCGGGGTTGCCCGAGCGCGGCTTCTTCTTGCCCTTGGCGGCGGCTGCCTTGGTCTTGCGCGGGCCACCGAAGCCTCCCGGACCGGCCATGCCCGGCATGCCCGGGATGCCCCCGCCCGAAGCCATCTTCTTCATCATCTTCTGTGCCTGCGTGAAGCGCTCCAGGAGGCCGTTGACCTCGGAGACGTGCACGCCGGAACCGCGGGCGATCCTCGCGCGGCGGGAGCCGTTGATGATCTTCGGGGCGACGCGCTCGTGCGGGGTCATCGAGCGGACGATGGCCTCCACGCGGTCGATCTCGCGCTCGTCGAAGTTCTCCAGCTGCTCCCGCATGTTGGCGGCGCCCGGCATCATCATGAGCATCTTCTTCATGGAGCCCATGTTGCGGATCTGCTGCATCTGCGCGAGGAAGTCGTCGAGGGTGAAGTCCTCCTGGTCGGCGAACTTCTTCGCCATCCGGGCGGCTTCGTCCTTGTCCCAGGACTGCTCGGCCTGCTCGATGAGGGTGAGGACGTCACCCATGTCGAGGATGCGGGAGGCCATGCGGTCGGGGTGGAACAGCTCGAAGTCGCCGAGCCCTTCACCCGTGGAGGCGAACATGACCGGCTTGCCGGTGACGGACGCGACCGAGAGGGCGGCGCCGCCGCGGGCGTCGCCGTCGAGCTTGGTCAGGACGACGCCGGTGAAGTCCACGCCCTCGTTGAAGGCCAGCGCGGTGTTCACGGCATCCTGGCCGATCATCGCGTCGATGACGAACAGCACCTCGTCGGGGCTGATCGCCGCCCGGATGTCGGCCGCCTGCTGCATGAGCTCGGCGTCCACGCCGAGGCGACCGGCGGTGTCGACGATGACGACGTCGTGCAGGCGGGCCCGTGCCTCGGCGACACCCTGGCGGGCGACCGCGACCGGGTCGCCGGTGGCGGCCTCGAACTCGGAGCTGACGCCGGGGTGCGGCGCGTAGACGGGCACGCCCGCCCGCTCGCCGTTGACCTGGAGCTGGCGGACGGCGTTGGGGCGCTGGAGGTCGCAGGCGACGAGCAGCGGACTGTGGCCCTGGCCCTTGAGCCACTTGGACAGCTTGCCCGCGAGCGTGGTCTTTCCCGCGCCCTGGAGGCCCGCCAGCATGATCACGGTGGGCGGGTTCTTCGCGAGCCGGATGCGCCGGGTCTCGCCGCCGAGGATCCCGACGAGCTCCTCGTTGACGATCTTGACGATTTGCTGGCCCGGGTTCAGGGCCTGCGAGACCTCGAGGCCGAGGGCGCGTTCCTTGACGGCGGCCGTGAAGGCGCGCACCACGGGAACGGCGACGTCGGCGTCGAGCAGGGCGCGCCGGATCTCGCGCACCGTGGCATCGATGTCCGCCTCGGTGAGGCGGCCCTTGCCGCGGAGATTCTTGAAGGTCGCAGTCAGCCGGTCGGAGAGTGAATTGAACACGTGCCGTGCACTACTTTCATCGGGGACTTTGGAGACTCAACTCCCAAGGGTATCAACTGGGGGCGCTCGGGAGCTCGGCGTCCCGCCCTCCGACGCCTCCTGCCCCGCCGGACCGCCGCGCGCAAACCACGACGCACCCCGCCGGCACAGGACACCCCGGGGGCAGAAGTGGCAAGGTGAGGAGGTGGATACTTCCTCGCTCGCAGAGCACGACACCATTCCCGCCGACGCCGACACCCGCGTCAGGACGCTCCTGATCCTCGGCGCCTCCGGCGACCTGACCGGGCGCCTGCTCCTGCCGGGACTCGCACGGCTCATCCGCCTCGGACGCGCCGACGGCCTGAAGCTCGTGGGCGCGGGTTCCGACGACTGGACCGACGAGCAGTGGCGTGAGCGGCTGGACAGCTCCTTCGCCGTCGCCCGCGAGAAGGCGGACGACGCCGGACGGGCGTCGCTGCAGCAGGTGCGCGACAACAGCCGGTACCACCTCCTCGATGTCACGAAGGACGGGCTGGCCGACCTGGTGCAGGGCCTCGAGGGTCCCGTGGCCATCTACTTCGCGCTGCCCCCGGCCGTCAGCCAGCTCGCCTGCAGCGCGCTCGGGCCGGGCTCCCTGCCGACGAGCACCCGTCTCGTGATGGAGAAGCCCTTTGGCACGGACCAGGCCAGTGCGCACCGCCTCAACGAGAAGCTCTCGAAGCTGGTGCCCGAGCAGAACATCCACCGTGTGGATCATTTCCTCGGCAAGGCGACAGTGTTCAACATCCTCGGCCTGCGGTTCGCCAACCGCATCCTGGAGCCGGTCTGGAACAACCTGCACATCGAGAAGGTCGAGGTGATCTTCGACGAGGACCTCGCGCTCGAGAACCGGGCCCGGTACTACGACGGCGCGGGCGCGCTCCGCGACATGATCCAGAGCCACCTGCTGCACGTCATGGCGCTCCTGGCCCTGAACGCGCCGTCCACCCTGCACGAGAGGGACCTCCGCGACCACATCGGCTCCGTCCTCCGGGCCAGCACGGTGGACCTGGACAGCCCGGGCAGCAGCCGGCGGGCACGCTACGCGGCGGGCACGATCGGCGACCGGGAGGTCCCCGACTACGCCGCCGAGCCCGGCGTCGACCCGGAGAAAGGCACGGAGACTCTCGCGGAGATCACCGTGTCCATCAACAACGAGCGCTGGTCCGGCGTACCGTTCGTCCTCCGCTCCGGCAAGGCGCTCGGCGTCAAGCGCAAGGAGGCCGTGATCACCTTCCGTCCGGTGAGCCACCTGCCCGTCGGGTTCACGGGCCAGGACGCGCCGACGAAGCTGCGCATCGGGTTCGGCCCCGACACGCTGCAGCTCGAGATCGACGTCAACGGGCCCGGGGACATCTTCTCCCTCGACCGGGCGACCCTCAGCGCCGACCTCAACGAGACGGACCTGCTCCCCTACGGTGAGGTGATCGAAGGTGTCCTCGCCGGCGATCCGACGCTCTCGGTCCGCGGCGACACCGCAGAGGACTGCTGGCGCATCGTGGAGCCGGTCCTGAAGGCGTGGTCGGAGGGCCGCGTGCCCCTCGAGGAGTACCGGGCGGGCTCGGACGGGCCGGAGGGGTGGCCGTCCTCGCACGGCCGGAAGGAATAGGGCCGCACGAGGCCCGCCCGCTCAGACCGTCGCGCGACGCAGCAACTCGTCGAGCTGCTCGTACGCTTCGGACAGACCGCCCTCCATCCCCGACTGCACCATGCCGTCGCGGGCCTCCATGCTCGGGTAGACGGCATGAGCGGTCAGCCGGGTCCTGCCGCCACCCACGTCCTGGAAGGTCAGGAATTCGATGCTGACGACGTCCGGGTAGCCGTCGTACTCGAAGGTCTGGATCGCGAAATCGTTCTCCCGGACGGTGTGGAAGACACCGCTGAACACGTGGTCGACGCCGTCCGGACCGGTGTGGGTGTAGCGGTAGCTGCCGCCGGTCCGGAAGTCGTACTGGTCGATGCCGAGGCGGAGACGCCGCGGGCCCAGCCACTGTGCAACGAGGTCGGGCTCCTTGTGGGCGCGGAACACCTCCGCCACGGGATGGTCGAACTCGCGGTCGAGGTCGATGAAGGGGAGGCCCTCCGGGACGGTGAGTGTCAGGGCGTTGCTCATGTCGAGTCCTTTGCCTGCGGGCCGCGTGCCGCGGCCTGGGTGGATAGCACGGCGTCGAGGCTGCGGAACTGCTCCTCGTGGATCAGCCGGTACTGGTCGATCCAGGCGGTGAGCGCCTCCAGCCGTGCGGGGTTCAGGTGGACGGGCCGGCGCTGGGCGTCGCGCGTGCGCGTGACGAGCCCCGCCTGCTCGAGGACCTGGATGTGCTTCGAGACCGCCTGCTTGGTGATCGCGAAGGGTTCCGCCAGTTCGTTGACCGTGGCCGGGCCCCGGCTGAGCCGGGCGATGATGCGGCGGCGGACGGGATCGGCAAGTGCCAGGAAGGCGATGTCGAGGTGCTCGTCGTCGGTCACGGGGTCCTCTTCTGAAGTTGCACTTCCTCATTGATCACTGTCCCATTAATCAATGTATTCGTTGATCAATGAGAAGGTTGTCCAAGGATATGCCCGATGCCCGGTGACGGCAAGAGCGCGCGGACGCAGAACGCCCGGCCGGATTGCCCGGTCGGGCGTTCTGAGAAGGTGAGTCCTGCGCTCTTCGTGCGGCGGGGCCTGCCCTACAGGGCGGCTTCCCCCCGTTCGCCGGTGCGGACGCGCACGGCCTCCTCGACGGGGATGACCCATACCTTGCCGTCCCCCGCGCGGCCTGTGTTGGCCGTGGAGACCAGGACGTCGACGATGTCGGTCACCCACGCATCGGCGACCAGGACCTCGACGCGCGCCTTCTGCAGGAGGTCCACCGTGTACTCCGCCCCGCGGTAGACCTCGGTGTGACCGCGCTGGCGGCCGTAACCGCTCGCCTGGCTCACCGTGAGGCCCTGCACGCCGTAGTTCTCCAGGGCCCCCCGGACGCCGTCGAGCTTGTCGGGCCGGACGATTGCTGTGACGAGTTTCATGAATGCGCGCCTTCCGTGACGTCCTGCTGTGCGGAGTTCTGCTTGCTGCTGTGCTTGGCGCCCTGCTGGCTGACCACCTGGTCGGCGAACGGGTGGAAGGATCCACCGACACCGAGCCCGCCGAATTCGTAGGCGGTCTCCGCGTGCTCGGTGAGGTCGACGCCGGACACCTCGTCGTCCGAACTGATCCGGAAGCCGATGGTCTTGTGGATGGCGAGGCCGATGATCGCGGTCATGATCGCGGAGAGGGCGATCGCGATGGCCGCGGCGACGATCTGCGCGACCAGCTGGCCGGCGCCGCCGCCGTAGAAGAGGCCGCCGCCCTCACCCTCGACGGGCAGCATGATGAACCCGAGGGACAGGGTGCCGACGATGCCGGCGACGAGGTGGACGGCGACGACGTCGAGCGAGTCGTCGAACCCGAGCCGGTACTTGATGCCGACGGCGAGCGCGCAGACCGCGCCGGAGACGATGCCGAGGCAGATGGCGCCGACGGGGCTGACGTTCGCGCAGGCCGGGGTGATGGCCACGAGTCCGGCCACGATGCCGGACGCGGCGCCGAGCGAGGTCGGGCGTCCGTCACGGATGCGCTCGGTCATGAGCCAGCCGACCATCGCGGCAGCAGGGGCTGCCATGGTGTTGACCCAGATCAGCCCCGCTTCCTCGGCCGATCCGGCCGCGCCGCCGTTGAAGCCGAACCAGCCGAACCACAGGAGTGCGGCTCCGAGCATCACGAACGGGATGTTGTGCGGGCGCTGCGCCGGGTCCTTGCCGAATCCCTGGCGCTTGCCGAGGATTACGGCGAGCACGAGGGCCGCCACGCCGGCGCTGATGTGCACCACGGTGCCGCCGGCGAAGTCGACAGCCTCGCCGACCGCGCCTCCGACGGCGCCGTCGGCGCTCAGGAGACCCCCGCCCCACACCATGAACGCGAGCGGGCAGTAGACGAGGGTCACCCAGATGGGGACGAAGATCACCCAGGCACCGAACTTCGCGCGGTCGGCGATGGCACCGCTGATCAGGGCCACGGTGATGATGGCGAACGTCGCGCCGTAGCCGGCGCCGATGAGGTCCTCGGTGCCGATGAGTCCGCTCATGCCGAACGAGGCGAACGGGTTACCGAAGAGCTGGGCGACGCCGTCGCCGCCGGTCATCGAGTAGCCCCAGAGGACCCACACGATCCCGACGAGTCCGACGGCGATGAAGCTCATCATCATCATGTTCAGTGCGGCCTTGGCGCGGGTCATGCCGCCGTAGAAGAAGGCGAGCCCGGGGGTCATGAGTAGTACGAGGGCGGCTGAGATCATCACCCAGACGTGGCCTGCTGTCAGATCCATCAAACACGATCCTTCCAAAGGGGCGGGGACTTCCCGCTCCTCCAGAATGCGATGGACGTGTTTCGATCCCGGGGGCATCGCGTTGCGCGCAGGTTACAGGGCGAGCGCTGGAGTAAAGACCCCGTGTCGATCGTGTTTCCTGCAGGTTTCCCGGCTCCCCGGGCCTTGACGCGGGGCAGGTCGCAGCCCGCTCCGCTCTAGCTGAGGAGGGCGTCGACGAACCCCTCGGCGTCGAACGGCGCGAGATCGTCCGCACCCTCGCCCAGACCGATCAGCTTCACGGGAACGCCGAGGCTGCGCTGGATCGCCACGACGATGCCGCCCTTGGCGGTCCCGTCCAGCTTGGTGAGCACGATGCCGCTGATGTTCACGACCTCCGCGAACACGCGGGCCTGGCTGAGCCCGTTCTGGCCGGTCGTGGCGTCCAGGACGAGGAGCACCTCGTCGACGGTGCCCTGCTTCTCGATCACGCGCTTGACCTTGCCGAGCTCGTCCATGAGGCCCACCTTGTTCTGCAGGCGCCCGGCGGTGTCGATGAGGACGACGTCGACCTCCTGCTCGATGCCGGTCTTGACCGCCTCGAAGGCGACGGACGCGGGATCGGCGCCGTCGACGTCGGACTTGACCGTCGGCACGCCGACGCGCGCGCCCCAGGTGGCCAGCTGCTCGGCGGCGGCCGCACGGAACGTGTCCGCGGCGCCGAGGAGCACGTCCTTGTCGTCGGCGACGAGGACGCGGGCGAGCTTGCCGACGGTGGTGGTCTTGCCTACTCCGTTGACGCCGACCACCATGACGATGGCGGGGCGGTCCGCGTGGCGGTGGGTCGCCAGGGACCGGTCCATGGTGGGGTCGACGAGCTTCACGAGTTCCTCGCGGAGCATGTCCTTGACCTCGGCCGGGCTGCGGCTGCCCGCCACCTTGACGCGCTCACGCAGCGCGTCCACGAGTTCCATGGTGGGCTCGGTGCCGAGGTCCGCCATGAGGAGGGTCTCCTCCACCTCGTCCCAGACGTCCTCGTCGATCCTGTCCCGGGACAGGAGGGCGAGGAGGCCCTTGCCGAGGGCGTTGTTGGACCGCACCAGGCGGGCACGCAGCCGTGCGAGCCGCCCCTGCACCGGGTCGACGGTGTCCAGGCTCGGGGCCGGCGCTTCCTCCAGGCCGCTGAGGTCGTTCGGGACGAGCACGTCCGTCGGGAGTCCGTCGGGCCGTTCCAGGACGTCCGTGGACGTGGCGCCGTGCGCCCCGCCCTCCACCTGGTCATCGGGGTCCCGGGGCGAGGAGTACAGGCCGGGAGGGGTCCGTCTGCCGCGCACGAGGACGACGGCGAGCGAGCCGAGCACGGCGATCGCGAGGATGACGAAGATGACAGGCAGGAGGATGTCGTTCACTGATCCACCTTCTCACACGGCCCTGCGCGCACGGATTGAACCCCGGCGCCGGGGCGGTGACAGAATGCGAGGACCATGGCCGGATTCCCTCGCGTACCCAAGCGCTCCCCCTTCCGCATCCCCCGTCCGGGACACCGGACCGGGGACGGTACCGCACCCGTCGGGGAGCGGCAGCGGATCCCGCGGGAGATCAGGGTCCTCATCGCGGCCGCGTTCGTCATCGCGATCGGGTTCGGCCTCGTGGCGCCGATCCTGCCGCAGTTCGCGCAGAGTTTCGACGTCGGCGTCACGGCGTCGGCGGTGATCGTGAGCGCCTTCGCGTTCACGCGCCTCGTCTTCGCACCTGCAGGGGGCCGGCTCGTGGAGCGGCTCGGCGAACGGCCCGTCTATATCGTGGGGCTGCTCATCGTGGCGCTGTCCACCGCCGCCTGTGCCTTCGCTGCTGACTACTGGCAGCTCCTCGTCTTCCGCGCCCTCGGCGGTATCGGCTCCACGATGTTCACGGTCTCCGCGATGGGCCTGATCGTGCGGCTCGCCCCGCCGGCCATCCGCGGCCGTGTCTCCGGCGCGTATGCCACAGCGTTCCTGCTGGGGAGCATCGGCGGTCCGATCGTGGGCGGCCTGCTCGCCCGCTTCGGCCTGCGGGTGCCGTTCCTGGTCTACGCGGCGGCCCTGCTGGTCGCCTCCGCCGTCGTCTTCTTCCAGCTGAAGGACACCTCGCTCTCGGACCGCACGGCGGCGCGCGGAATGCCGGCCCTGACGGTGCGTGAGGCGGTCACGGACTCCGGGTACCGCGCGGCGCTCGCGTCCAGCTTCGCGAACGGCTGGTCCTCCTTCGGCGTCCGCATGGCGCTCGTGCCGCTCTTCGCGGATGCGGTCCTCGGAGCGGGCACGGAGATCGCCGGCATCTCCCTGGCCTTCTTCGCCGCGGGGACGGCGCTCGCCCTCACGGTGTCCGGCGGGCTCGCCGACTCGCTGGGCCGGCGGCCGCTCGTGATCACGGGCCTCCTCGTGAACGGGGCCGCGATGATCGCGCTCGGCTTCTCCGGGAACGTGGTCGTCTTCCTCGCCCTGTGCGTCGTCGCGGGCCTCGGCACGGGCATCCTCAATCCCGCGCAGCAGGCGGCGGTGGCGGACGTCGTCGGCAACGACCGCAGCGGCGGCAGGGTCCTCGCGACCTTCCAGATGAGCTCCGACTTCGGCGCGATCCTCGGCCCGATCCTCGCCGGCCTCATCATCGACCAGCTCGCCTTCGGCTCCTTCGCCCTCGCCTTCACCGTGACCGGGGTCCTGACCGCCCTCGCCGCCGGGGTGTGGATGCTGTCCCGGGAGACGCTCCCGCGGACGGAGCGCACGGCACCGGACGGGCCCGCCGGCGACGACCCGGGCGCCCGCCGCGCCGGCCCGTCCGCGGAGGAGCAGGGCACCCCGGGGTCCTAGCCGAGGGCGTCCTGCCTCGCGACGCCGATGCGCTGGCTGATGACCGTGGACACGCCGTCGCCGCGCATCGTCACGCCGTAGAGGGCGTCGGCGACCTCCATCGTGCGTTTCTGGTGGGTGATGATGATCAGCTGGCTCGACTCCCGCAGCTCCTGGAAGATCGTGATCAGCCGCCCGAGGTTGGTGTCGTCGAGGGCGGCCTCCACCTCGTCCATGACGTAGAACGGGGAGGGCCGGGCCTTGAAGATCGCGACGAGCAGCGCGACGGCGGTCAGCGACCGTTCGCCGCCCGAGAGCAGCGACAGCCGCTTGATCTTCTTGCCGGCAGGGCGGGCCTCGACCTCGATGCCGGTGGCGAGCATGTCCGCCGGGTCCGTGAGCACCAGCCGGCCCTCGCCGCCCGGGAACAGGGTGGCGAAGACGCGCTCGAACTGTTCGGCGGTGTCCAGGTAGGCAGCCGTGAAGACCTGCTCCACGCGCTCGTCGACCTCCCGGATGATGTCCAGCAGGTCCTTCCGGGTCGCCCTGAGGTCGGCGAGCTGGGTGCTCAGGAACTGGTGCCGCTCCTCGAGCGCCGCGAACTCCTCGAGGGCGAGGGGGTTCACCCTGCCGAGCGCGGCGAGATCCCGTTCGGCCCGCTTCAGCCTCTTCTCCTGCTCCTGGCGCACGAACGGGACGCCCTGCGGCACGGGGTTGCCGTCGTCGTCGACCGGTGCGCGCAGCGCGGCCCACTTGTCCTCCGTCGCCGCGTCCCCCGGTACGGGCAGGTGCGGCCCGAACTCGTCCACGAGGTGGTCCGGGGTGAGGCCGAGCTCCTCGATGGAGCGGTTCTCGAGCGCCTCGATCCTCAGGCGCTGCTGGGCGCGGGCGAGCTCGTCCCGGTGCACCGAGTCCGTGAGCCGTGCCAGTTCGACGCCGAGGGCTGCGTTGGACCCCCGCACCTCCTGGAGGTCGGCATCCTGCTGCGCGCGCAGCCGCTCGGCAGCGTCACGCTGGTCCGCCGCAACGGCCACGGACCGCGCCGCGCGCTGCTCCGCCCGCCGCGCCGCCGCGGCGACCGCCACGGCCCGGACGGCCCGGACCTCACGGATCCTCGCCTTCTCCGCCGCCTCCTCCCGTGCGCGGCGTTCGGACTGCGCCGCGCGTTCGAGCGATGCGGCCCGGTTCCCGAGCGCGGCGAGCTGTTCCTCCCGGCTGCGCAGCGCGAGGCGGGCCTCGAGCTCGGCCTGGCGGGCATCCGCCGCGGCGCGCCGCAGGGCGTCGCGGTGCTCGCTCGAGGGCTCGGCCTCCACGGGCTGCTCCTGGAGGTCCGACAGCCGCTCGGCGGCCTCCCGCAGCCGTGCCTCCTCCTGCGCGAGATTGGCCTCGGCCGCACGCACGAGGACGGCCAGCCGCTCGGCCTCCCCGCCCGCGGACCGGAGCTCGCCGTGCAGCCGGCCGAGCTTCTCGGCGACCGCGGCCATCCGCGCGTCGGACTCGTGCAGGCGCTCGAGCGCGGCGTCGACGCGGTGCTGCGCTTCCTGCCGGCGGGTCCGCGCCGCGGTCAGGCGGAACCGGAGCCGGTCGGCGGCGGTGGAGGTCCGGGCCAGCTTCTCCTCCGTGTCCTCGACGGCGGCCCGCCGTTCGAGGTATCCCGCCGCACCCGGGGTGCCCCCGCGGGCCGTGTGGCGGGACAGGACGTCGCCGTCGTGGGTGACCGCCGTCCGGGCGGTGCCGTCCTCGACGGCACGACGCGCCGCCCCGAGATCCGCGACCACCACCACGCCGTCGAGCAGCGCGGCCACGGCCGGCTGCAGCGCGGGCGGGGCGGTCACGAGGGCGAGCGCGGGGACGACGGCGGAGCCGGGTCCCGGTCCCGCGCCCGCCTTGTCCGGCCGGGTGGCCGCACCGGGTCCGGAGGCGACGACGAGCGAGACCTGGCCGGCGTCGTCGCGCTTCATGAGCTCCACCGCCCGCTCCGCCGCCGCGATGCTCCCGACGGCGACGGCGTCGGCGGAGCCGGCGAGCGCCGCGACGACTGCCTTCTCGAAGCCCGGCACCACGTGCAGGAGCTGGGCGAGCGGCTCCAGCACGCCGTCGAGCCCGGCGGCGAGGAGGGCCGCGGAGCCGTCGCGCTGCTGCAGACCCTCGCGCTGCGCCTCGAGCCGCGCGGCCAGGGCACCACGCTCCCGCTCCGTGGCACGCTCCTCCTCCACGAGCGCTGCCACGTCCTCGGTGAGGGAGCGGAGGACCTCCGACGCCGCCTCGTACTCCGCATCGAGGCCCTCCTCGCCCTCCTCGTCCCCCGCGACCCGGCCCTCGAGCGCCTGGAACTCGCGCTCGGCGGTCCGCCGTCGTTCCTCGGCCGCGGTGATGGACGCGCGCAGGCGCCCGAGCTCGGCGACCGCGGACTCGACGCGGGAGCGAGCCGCGCCCACCGCGCCTGCGAGCCTGGCGTCTCCCTCGCGCCGGTCCGCGGCGGCCCGCAGGAGGAGCGCGAGCCTCGCATCCTCGGCGGCCGATGCCTCCTCCGCGGTGCGACGGGCCGCGAGGGTCTGCTCGAGGGCGTGACGGAGGGAGGCCACCTCCTCCTCCAGCCCGGCGACCTCCGCCCGGACGCGCCCGGCCTGCCGGTCGAGGTGGTCGGGATCGCGCCCCCGGTCCGGCTCGACTGCCTGCCCGAGGAGGTGTCCGCGGTCCTCGGCGCGCGTGGCCAGGGCGCCGAGCTTCTCCCGGGCGCTCGAGAGCGCGTACCAGGCCTCGCGTGCCCGGTCGAGCGCGGGGACGGACGCGGCCGCGGCCTGCTCGAGGTCCGCCTGCCGCTCCTGGCCGACGCCGAGCAGCGTCCCGATCTCGTCGCGGCGCGCCTGCAGGGCGGCCTCGGCCGCGGTGTCCCGCTCGAACCCGGCACGCAGGCCCACGAGCTCGTCGGCGAGCAGGCGCGACCGCGCGTCCCGTACCGCGAACTGCACCTGCTGGGCCCGCCGGGCGACCTCGGCCTGCTTCCCGAGCGGGGTGAGCTGGCGGCGCAGCTCCCCCGTGAGATCGGACAGCCGTGCGAGGTTCGTCTCCATCGCGTCGAGCTTCCGCACGGTCTTCTCGCGCCGGCGGCGGTGCTTGAGGATCCCCGCGGCCTCCTCGATGAAGCCCCGCCGTTCCTCGGGTGTGGCATGCAGCACCTTGTCCAGCTGGCCCTGGCCGACGATGACGTGCATCTCGCGGCCCAGCCCGGAGTCGGAGAGGAGCTCCTGGATGTCGAGGAGGCGGCAGCTCCTGCCGTTGATGGCGTACTCGGAGCCGCCCGCCCGGAAGAGCGTGCGGGAGATCGTCACCTCGGCGTACTCGATGGGCAGGGCGCCGTCGGCGTTGTCGATGGTGAGCGACACCTGGGCGCGCCCGAGCGGGGCCCGGCCGGTCGTCCCGGCGAAGATGACGTCCTCCATCCGGCCGCCGCGGAGCGTCTTGGCCCCCTGCTCGCCCATGACCCACGCCAGCGCGTCGACGACGTTCGACTTGCCTGACCCGTTGGGGCCGACGACGGCGGTGACGCCCGGCTCGAAGTCGAAGGTGGTTGCCGAGGCGAAAGACTTGAACCCTCGCACGGTTAGACTCTTCAGATGCACGGTGGCAGGCTCTCCAGATGGGGTAGGACCTACCTAATCTACCGGAGTACACCGACGGTATCGGTAGCAGGTAGCCAGGACGTCCGTCCCGGACGCCTCCGGAATGACCGCCGCAGTATTACCAAGTAGGCTTACGAAAGTTTCAGCAGTATCCGAAGGCGTCCAGGCTGACCCATTCGTGGGTCCTTCCCGGCCACAGACCGGCGCTATCAGTTGACGAGGCAGGAAATTTGACCGGTAACGCGACCTTCCGACATGACAACACGGCCTTGCTCGCCGTCACGACTGTGGAGGCGCCGGTAGTCGTCAGTTCCGCAGAGTTCGACGAACGGCTCGCCCCCAGCCTGAAGAGGCTGCGCCTCTCCAAGCGGCTCCTCGAGCGCGTCGCGGGCGTCACCGAACGCCGGTGGTGGTCTCCCGGCTCCGACTTCGACGACGCCGCCATCGAGGCCGGCGCCAAGGCGATGGCCGAGGCGGGCATCGAGCCGGGCGAGGTGGGCCTCCTCATCAACACCTCGGTGACGCGGCGCAACCTCGAGCCGTCCGTCGCCGTGAAGATCCACCACTCGCTCGGCCTCCCCTCCTCGGCCATGAACTTCGACCTGGCCAACGCCTGCCTCGGGTTCGTCAACGGCATGACCCTCGCGGCGAACATGATCGACTCGGGGCAGATCAAGTACGCGCTGATCGTCGCGGGCGAGGACGCCCAGAAGACCCAGGAAGCCACCTTCCGGCGGCTCAACCGGGAGGACTCGACGCGCCAGGACTTCCTCAGCGAATTCGCGACCCTCACGCTCGGTTCCGGGGCGGCCGCCGCCGTCCTCGGCCCCGCGGATCTGCACCCGGGCTCGCACCGGATCCTCGGCGGCGTCTCCCGCGCCGGGACCGAGCACCACGAACTCTGCGTCGGCGGGATCGACGGCATGTACACCGACACCAAGGGCCTGCTCGAAGGCGGCCTGGACCTCGTGGTCACCGCGTGGCACGAGGCGCAGGCGGACGGCTGGGCGTGGGACTCCATGGACCGCTACGTCACCCACCAGGTCTCCAATTCCTATACCAACGCGATCATCAAGGCCGTCGACCTCGAGCGCGATCGGGTGCCGATCACCTTCCCGCACTGGGGCAACGTCGGGCCTGCGTCCCTGCCCATGACCCTCGCCCAGGAAGCCTCGTCCCTGAGATCCGGGGACCGCGTCCTGTGCCTCGGCGTGGGGTCCGGACTGAACACGTCGATGATGGAGATTGCGTGGTAGCACTCCCCGGCGTCGACCCCTCCTGGTCGACGTACATCGACGTGCCCTCGACCAGCGGGGCGGACCGCCCCGGCACCAGTCATCGCTGGCACTACCTCGACAACGGCGCCGACCTCGCCGACAGCACGGTCCGGGGGACACTGCTCTGCGTCCACGGCAATCCCACCTGGTCCTACCTGTGGCGGACCTACCTGGCGGCCGGCCGCGCCGCGGGCTGGCGCGTCGTCGCCGTGGACCAGCTCGACATGGGCTACTCCGAGCGGACGGGCGTGTTCCGGCGGCTGGCCGACCGCATCACCGACCTCGAGGACTTCGCGGCCGCCGTCGGGCTCACCGGTCCCGTGGTCACCGTGGGGCACGACTGGGGCGGCGTGGTCAGCCTCGGCTACGCCGACCGGAACCGGGAGGACCTGGCCGGCGTCGTCCTCACGAACACCGCCATCCACCAGGACGCGGACCGTCGCATCCCCGCACCGCTCAGGCTCGCCCTCGCCCCGGGCGTCCACGGCCTCGGCACCCGGACCACGAGCGCGTTCCTCGACGTGACCCTCGCCCTCGCCCGGCCCGCCCTCGCCCCGGACGTGCGCCGCGCCTTCCGGGACCCGTACCGCACCGCCGCCGACCGCCAGGGCATCGCGCACTTCGTCTCGGACATCCCCGCGGATCCGTCGCATCCCAGCTACCCGGCCCTGACCGCGACGGCCGAGGGCATCCGCAGCCTGGACGTCCCCGTGCTCATGATGTGGGGACCGCACGACCCGATCTTCTCGGACCCCTACCTGGAGGACCTCGCTCGCCGGCTCCCCCGGGCCGACGTCCACCGCTTCGAGCATGCGGGCCATCTCGTGCAGGAGGACGTCGACACGGCGTCGACGGCCCTGCAGTGGCTGGCCGAACGGTCGGTCGGGCACCCCGCGCCCCGTGTTGACGTCCCGCCGCGCGATGATGCGCCCTACGTCCCGCTCGGCCGGCGGCTCACCGACCTGGCCGCCGGGCCGGACGCCGCACGGACCGCCGTCGCGGAGATGAAGCCCTCCGGCCCGCCCCGGACCCTGTCCTGGCGGGAGCTCGACGACGACGTCGCCGCCGTCGCCGCCGGCCTGACCGCGCTCGGCTACGGTCCCGGCAGCCGCGTGAGCCTCCTCGTCCCGCCCGGCGTGGATCTGACCGTGCTCATCTACGCCTGCCTGCGCATCGGTGCCGTGATCGTCGTCGCCGACGCCGGCCTCGGCGCCCGTGGACTCAGCCGTGCCGTGAAGGGGTCGGCGCCCGACGTCGTCATCGGCATCGAACGCGCCCTGGTCGCGGCCCGCGCCTTCGGGTGGCCCGGACGGCGCATCAGTGCCGCTCCCCTGTCCCCGGCCAGGCGCAGGGCACTGCGCGTGGAGGCCTCGCTCAACGACCTGCGCGCCGCACGCCCGGCCCGGTCCGCCGTGGAGGCGCCCGCCGCCGACGCCGACGCCGCCATCCTCTTCACCTCGGGCTCCACGGGCCCCGCGAAGGGCGTCGTCTACACGCACCGGCAGCTCTCCGCCATGCGGGACGCCGTCGCGGCGACCCTCGGCCTCGGCGAGGGTGCCTCGCTCGTCGCGGGCTTCGCGCCGTTCGCGCTGCTCGGCCCGGCACTCGGGGCCACCTCCGTCACCCCGGCCATGGACGTCACGGCCCCCAGGACGCTGACCGCGCAGGCGCTGTCCGACGCCGCGGCCGCGATCGACGCGACCGTCGTCTTCGCCTCACCGGCCGCCCTGCGCAACGTGCTCGCCACCGCCGGTGCGCTCACCGACGTGGGCAGGACGGCCCTCGGCCGGATCTCCCTGCTGCTCTCGGCCGGAGCGCCGATCCCCGTCCCGCTCCTCGAAGCCGTCCAGGACCTCGTGCCGTCGGCCGCCCTGCACACGCCCTACGGCATGACGGAATCCCTCCTCGTCGCGGACATCGACCTCGCGGGCATCCGTCGCGCGTCGGCTGACGCGCGGGACGGGCTCGACGGCGCCGGCGGCGGGGTGTGCGTCGGCCTCCCCGTGCACGGCGCCCGCGTCGCCGTCAGTCCGCTCGACGACGACGGTGCGGCGACGGGCGAGGCGACGACGGCGCCCGGGCGGACCGGCGAGATCCTCGTCGACGCCCCCCACGTCAAGGACCGCTACTTCCGGCTGTGGAGGACGCAGCGCGAGTCCGCGCGGACTCCCCCGTGGCACCGGACCGGCGACGTCGGCCACTTCGACGCCGAGGGGCGCCTGTGGGTCGAGGGCCGGCTCGGCCACATCATCACGGCGGCCTCCGGCGTCCTGACGCCCGTCGCCCTGGAGCAGTCGCTGGAGACGATCGACGGCGTCCGGCTGGCTGCCCTCGTGGGCGTCGGACCCGCCGGCACCCAGGCCGTCGTCGCGGTCCTCGAGACGGACGCCGCAGGACGGCGCCCGGCCCTGGCGGATGCTCCGCTCACGGAGGCGGCACGGGCTGCCGCGCTGAGGCACGGTGTCGGCCTCGCCGCGGTCGTCGCCGTTCCCTCCCTCCCGGTGGACATCCGGCACAACGCGAAGATCGACCGCACGCGCATCGCGCAGTGGTGCAGCCGGTTCCTCTCCGGTGCCCGCGCGGGGTCCCTGTGACGGTCCTCGTCACCGGTGCGAGCGGGATGCTGGGGCGCGCCGTCGCCGAACACCTCGTCGCCTCCGGGGAGGAGGTCCGGTGCCTCCAGCGCCGGCCATCCTCCGTGTCCGGCGCGCAGGACGTCCTGGGCTCGATCACCGATCCGGACGCCGTCGCCTCAGCGGTCCAGGACTGCCGCGCCGTGATCCACCTGGCGGCGAAGGTCTCCTTCACCGGGGCTTCCGCCGAGTTCGACCGCACCAACATCGACGGGACCCGGATCCTGCTGGACGCCGCCCATGCGGCCGGGGTCACCGACGTCGTCCACGTGTCCTCGCCGTCCGTGGCACACGCCGGCTCCTCGCTCGTCGGTGCTCCCGCCGGCCCCGCGGACCCGGCGCACGCGCGCGGGGACTACGCCCGGACCAAGGCCGCGGCCGAGCTGCTCGCCCTGGGTCGCTCGACGCCGGCGTTCCGCGTCGCCGCGGTGCGGCCGCACATCGTGTGGGGCCCCGGCGACACCCAGCTGGTGGAACGCGTGATCGAGCGCGCACGGCACGGACGCCTGCCCCTGCTCGACGGCGGCACGGCCCTGATCGACACGACCTACGTGGACAATGCGGCCTCGGCCATCGTCGCGTGCCTGCGGCGCATGGATGCGGCGCAGGGCCGGGCCCTCGTCGTCACCAACGGCGAGCCGCGCCCCATCGCCGAACTGCTCGGCGGGATCTGCCGCGCAGGCGGCGTGGAGCCACCCGCCTGGTCCGTCCCGGGAGCACTGGCTCGCGGCGCGGGATCCGTGATCGAACGGGCCTGGCTGCGGCTCGGCAGGACGGACGAGCCTCCCATGACCCGCTTCCTGGCGGAACAGCTCTCGACCGCGCACTGGTTCGACCAGCGGGATACGCGCAGCGTGCTCGACTGGCGCCCGTCCGTGAGCGTCGATGAAGGGCTCGAGCGCCTGGCGGCGTACTACCGCTGAGGCTCTCCGCCTGAGTGCGCGGGTGTCGCCGTCGACCACCCACCCCACGTGCACGACGTGCTCCCACCGGATACGCGGAAGGACGGGATGCGTGATGCATCCCGTCCTTCCGACCGTCTCACTGGTGGCGCCGGCCGTACGGCCGGCGGCTCAATTAGCGGGTGTAGTAACCATCCACGGACATGGCGTTGACCGAGTGGACCACGGTGCCCTGCGAGGGGTTCAGGGCGCTGACCATCTGGCCGTTGCCGAGGTAGATCCCCACGTGGCTGCCACCGTTCTGGCTCACCAGGTCACCCGGCTGGGGGTTGCTGGTGGGCGTCATGGCAGCGAACTGGGCCCAGGTGGTGCGCGGCAGGTTGACGCCGTTCTGGGCGTAGGCCCACTGCACGAAGGCCGAGCAGTCCCAGGCACCGAAGGAGGTCCCGCCATACACGTAGCCCGAGCCGACGCCCTGCATCGCCGCTCCGACGACGCCGCCGTTACCCACAGGGGTGATCGACGGGGTGGACTGGAAGCTGACTGCGGGGGTCGCTGCCGGAGCAGCGGCAGGCGCTGCGGCGGGGGCCGCGGCGGGGGCCGCGGCAGGCACGGCGACGATCGATGCCGACTGCACGGAGTACTGCGCGGGAGCAGCGGAACCGCCGAGGGAGATCGACTGGCCGGGGTAGATCACCGAGGCGGAGCCGAGTCCGTTCGCCGCGAAGAGGCTGTCGACGCTCAGTCCGTGCATCGCCGCGATGGACCCGAGGGTATCGCCGGCCTGCACGGTGTGGGTGCCTGCGGCAGCAGTGGAGGCTGCGGCCGGCTGGGTGCTGATCTCGCCTGCGGCGTTCGCGGGAAGCGATGCGCCGAACATGATGCCCGAAGCGACGGCGACGGCGGCGGCAGGCTTGCCGGCGACGGAGGCGCTTGCGGAGACGGCGCGGGATGCCGTGATGAAGGGGTTGATGCGCGTGGGGACGGCCCGGTGGCGCGCGAAATTGCTCTTGGACATGTTGATGCCTTTCCCAATGCCTGCGAAGTTAGCTGTCGGGTTCGGATGGGACATCCGGACACGCTTGCTACAGACCATCGCCCCCAGCGCTGGTCTGCGCGTGTCTTTACCCCTAGGACCCGTGATCGGGTCCGCTAGTGGTTCCCCCGCCCCTGTCGAATGTGTAGTGCGAACGGTCCGTCCTCATCGACAGGGTTAGGCAGTGTGAGGATGGGCGCCCATCCGTTGTGGATCGGACGCGAGACTAACCGTACCGGTTGGTAATACCTGTTGTCACATTTAGATCACGAGGCGAATATCACCTTTTTCTGCCTAACGGATCAGAACCGTGCTTTGCGCGGGCGCGGCTGGCAGATCGGGCACAGGTAGGACGACCTGTTCATGAACGATTCGCGGCGCAGCAGCGTGGTCCGCCCCTCGGACGCGCAGCGGCGGC
Source organism: Arthrobacter sp. TJ-263 (assembly GCF_058269155.1). Classification (NCBI taxonomy): domain Bacteria; kingdom Bacillati; phylum Actinomycetota; class Actinomycetes; order Micrococcales; family Micrococcaceae; genus Arthrobacter; species Arthrobacter sp. TJ-263. Next base: position 771,585 of record NZ_JBZCNE010000001.1, read on the forward strand.
ATGGCCGGCCCTCCCGCCCGTAGGCCTCCAGATCGCGCGCGAAGTAGCCCGATGCACCGTTCACGTTGACGTACAGGGAGTCGAAGCTGGTGCCACCGGCCGCCAGCGCCCGTTCCATCACGGAGGTGACGGCGTCGACGATGCGCCGGGTGTCGGGCCGGCGCATGGTGTCCGTGGGGCGCGCGTAGTGGAATCCGGCCGCCCAGAGCGCCTCGTCGGCGTAGATGTTGCCGATCCCGGAGATGAGCCCCTGGTCGAGCAGGGCCCGTTTCAGGCCCGTCCTGCGCCCGCGGAGGCGTTCGTGGAAGGCATCCGTGGAAAATCCGGGGTCGAGGGGATCGCGCGCGATGTGCGCAGCCTGGTGGGGAACGAGTGGCAGGTCGGAGGCGCCGAGCCCGCCGGGCAGGCCGTCCGGTGTCGGCTCCAGCTCCGCGACGAACATCCCGCCGAAGATCCGCTGGTCGACGAACCGCAGCTCGCCCGGCAGGGCGGCGCCGTCGTCGTCGACCGCCGGGGAGAGCGCGAGGCGGACCTTCAGGTGCTTCTCGAGGGGGGCGTCGGGTTCCTCGACGAGGAGTTGCCCGCTCATCCCGAGGTGCGCCATCAGTGCGACGTGCGGGCGATCACCGGGTCGGGCCGCGTCCTCGAGGATCATCCACAGGAACTTCCCCCGGCGCACGACGTCGCTGACGCGGGCACCCTCGAGGGTGCCCACGAAGTCCTCGACGCCGTCGACGTGCCGCCGGAGGGATCGGGGATCCAGGACGTCCACGGATCCGATGGTGCGGCCCGCCACCCAGCGTGCGAGGCCCCGTCGGACGACCTCGACCTCGGGGAGTTCAGGCACTCAGGGTCCGTCGGGCACCGCGGTGGTGCCGGTGCTGTCGGCGGGGCCGGGCGGCAGGGGGTCCAGGGGCACCGCGAGCGTCTTCCAGGACTCGGCCGCGGCCGCCTGCTCGGCTTCCTTCTTGGAGTTCCCGCACCCGGAGCCGTACTCAATGCCACCGATCAGCAGGCGGGCCGTGAACGTCCGGGCGTGATCGGGTCCCGTCCCGTCGACCCGGTAGTCGATCGTCCCGAGCCGCCGACCGGCCGCGGTCTCCTGGATGCGGGTCTTCCAGTCGGTCCCCTCACCGAGCACCGCCGCATCGCGCAGCAGCGGTCCGATGAGCCGCATGACCATGGCGCGGGCCGTCTCGATGCCGTGGCTGAGGTAGGCGGCCCCGATGACGGCCTCCATGGTGTCCGCCAGGATCGAGGCCTTGTCCCGCCCGTTCGTCAGCTTCTCCCCCTGGCCCAGCAGCACGTAGCTGCCGAGGTCCAGGGTGCGGGCCACCCCCGCGAGTGCCTTCGTGCTGACGACGGCTGAGCGCCTCTTCGCGAGGTCCCCCTCGGACAGATCCGGGTGGTCCCGGTACAGCGCGTCGGTGACCGCCAGCCCGAGCACCGAGTCGCCGAGAAACTCCAGGCGCTCGTTCGTCGGGATCCCGCCCTTCTCGTAGGCGTAGGAGCGGTGCGTGAGGGCAAGACGAAGCGTCCCGGCATCGATATCGACACCGAGACGCTTCGTGAGGTCTTCCGTATTCTTCACAACTGCATCAACCGATCCAGCATCGGACGGGCGCCGGCAGGCTCGAGACCTGCCCTGCGGCGCGGGTCCGTTGTCAGACGTCGGCTACCTTGCGGCCCTTGTACTCGAGGAACAGCGGGGTGCCGGCGGAGTCGGTGACAACCTTGGCCTGGTGGGCGAGGCTGTAGGTGACGCGGCCGTTCTCGAGGGTCTTGACCAGCTTGGGGGCGGTTGCCTTCCACTGGGACCGGCGTGCGCGGGTATTCGCGCGGGACATTTTCCGTTTCGGGACAGCCACGGCTAACTCTCTTCCTTCTCGTCTGACTCTGACTTGGGTGCCGCGTTCTGCTCGGCGGCGGTGCCCGTCAGCCCGGCGAGGGCTGACCAGCGAGGATCCAAAACTTCATGGTGGTGGTCAGGATCATCATTGAGCCGGGCTCCGCATTCGGAGCACAGACCTTGGCAATCCTCCCGGCACACCGGCTGGAATGGCAGTGACGTAACCACAGCATCCCTCAACACGGGTTCCAGATCGACCGAATCGTTCTCCACCCTGTGCTGTTCTTCTTCCTCTTCCACCGACAGCGACGCGGAGTCGCTGTAGAAGAAGAGCTCCTGGATCTCCACGTCGCGGTCGAACCGCAGTGGCTCCAGGCACCGGCCGCACTCGCCGGTTACTTCGACGTTCGCCGTTCCCGATACCAGGATTCCCTCGTGCACCGATTCGAAGCGCAGATCCAGTTCCATGTCGGAACCCTCCTGCACTCCGATCAGGGCTACGCCGAAATCCTTGGGTACCGGTGCATGTTCTTCGATTGTCCGCATGCTTCCCGGACTGCGCCCGAGATCCTTGACACTGAAAGTCAAAGGCGAACTGAGATCGCTTTTAATGGTGACTCCTGTAGAACATATGACCGACGTACCATCCTAGCCTGATCCGGCGGGCAGGCCCAAAACGGGCGGGACGTCTAGGCTCGGACCGTGATGTCCGAATCCCCGCCCCCTGCACGGCGTCGACGCCTCCCGCGGGTCCTGCGCACGGCGGCCGGCCTGCGCCCGCCCCGTCTGAGGACCGGGCCCGCGGGCCGGGATCAGGACGTCCGCAGGTGCTTGTTCACCGCGTCCGGGACGAAGGGCGTGACGTCCCCGCCGAGTGACGCCACCTCCTTCAGGAGGGTCGAGGAGACGTGCGCGAACTCGGTGTCCGTCGGCAGGAACACGGTGTCGATGTCGGCCAGGTGACGGTTCATGGTGGCCATGGGGAGTTCGTAGTCGAAGTCGAGGCCGGACCGCAGCCCCTTCACGAGGGCGCCGGCCCCGTGCTCCCGGCAGAAGTCCGCGAGCAGGCCCTCACCCATCGGGAGCACCGTCACCCCGGGCAGGTGCGCCAGGCTTTCCGCGCAGAAGGCCATGCGCTGATCGAGGGCGAAGCGGTACGTCTTCGCGTAGTTCGTCGAGACCGCGACGATCACCTCGTCGAACAGCCGCGCGGCACGGCTGATGACCTCGAGGTGGCCATTGTGGAGGGGGTCGAAGGATCCGGGGCAGACGGCGCGGCTCATCCCCCCACGGTACCCAGTCCCGGGGTTCCTCGGCGGACCGGGCGGGCCCCCGGCGGTGGGAGCGGTGATACTGGTGGGATGACGACAGACGCTCAGACTCCTTCCCCGCGGGGTATCGGCGGGGCGCCGTGGATGCGGGCGGCGCGCGGCGCGAACCTGCTCGGCGACGACGGCCGGCTCGGCATCACGATCTTCGAGGAGGTCACGGCCCTCGCGCAGCAGCATGACGCGGTCAACCTCGGCCAGGGCTTCCCGGACGAGGACGGTCCGCGGGAGATCCTGGACGCGGCACGGGCCGCCATCGCCGGCGGGGCCAACCAGTACGCACCGGGCCAGGGGCTCGCGGTGCTGCGCGACGCGATCGCCGCACACCAGGAGCGCTTCTACGGCCTCACGGTGGACCCCCGGACCGAGGTGATCGTCAGCACGGGCGCCACCGAGTCCATCGCCGCCGCGATCCTCGCGTTCGCCGGCCCCGGGGACGAGGTGCTGACCTTCGAACCGTTCTACGACTCCTACGGCGCCGTGATCGGCCTCTCCGGCGCGACACACACCACGGCCCCGCTGCGCGCGCCGGACTTCCAGCCCGACGCCGCGAGCCTCGAGGCGGCGTTCAGCGAGCGCACGAGGATCGTCGTCGTCAACAATCCGCACAACCCGACGGGCAGCGTCTTCACCCGCCCCGCCCTGGAGCTGATCGTGCGGCTGGCGGAGCGCTACGACGCGATCATCGTGACCGACGAGGTGTACGAGCACCTCACCTTCGGCGTGGAGCACGTGCCGATCGCGTCCCTGCCCGGGGCGGCCGGACGCACCCTGAGCATCTCCTCCGCCGGCAAGACGTTCTCCGTGACGGGCTGGAAGATCGGCTGGCTCAGCGGACCGGCCGAGCTCGTGGCCCAGGTGCGCACCGTCAAGACCTTCCTCACCTACACCTCGGGCACGCCGTTCCAGGGCGCGGTCGCGCAGGGCCTGGCGCTGCCCGACGCGTTCTTCGCCTCGATCGCGGGCACCCTGCGGAAGAAGCGCGATCTGCTGGGCGAGGGCCTCCGCGCGGCCGGCTTCGACGTGTTCGAGCCGGAGGGCACCTTCTTCACCATGGTGGACGCCGCACCGCTGGGCATCGAGGACGCCACGGACCTCGCGCGCCGCCTGCCCGCCCTGATCGGCGTCGCGGCGATCCCCGTGGCGATGTTCTGCCACCCCGAGGGCGCCGGGCAGACCCGGTCCCTGCTCCGCTTCGCGTTCTGCAAGAAGTTCGACGTGATCGAGGAGGGCGCGCGGCGCCTGGCGACCCTGCGGGAGCGGGTGTGAGCAGCGAGCGGGCACCGGAGCCTGCGCAAGGGGACGGGGAATTCGAGGTGCCCACCCGCTGGCTTCCGGGGACGGGCGCGTACGCGGAGATCGACGAGGACGCCTACATCGAGGGCGCCCTGATCCTCAGCATCGGCGGCGCCCAGCAGTCCCATGTGGACATGCTGCATCCCGGCCGGGTCTTCTACGAGTACCTGCAGCGCATCGCCAACGTCATCGACCTCGCGGCACCCCCGGGTGCTCCCCTGCGGGTCCTGCACCTCGGCGCCGGGGCCCTGACCCTCGTCCGCTACGTCCAGGCCACCCGGCCCGGCTCCCGGCAGGTGGCCGTGGACCTGGAGGCCGAGCTGATCGACTTCGTCCTCGAGGCGATGCCGCTGCCGGAGGGCACGTCCTGCGAGATCGTCGTCGGAGACGCCGCAGACGCGGTGCTCGAGCAACCCGACGCGGCCTTCGACGTCGTCGTGCTGGACATCTTCGCCGGAGCGGACGCGCCCGCCCACCTGACCGGCCCGGACTTCGCGGCGCATCTGCTGCGGGTGTGCGCCGAGGACGGCGTGGTGCTGGTGAATGTCGGCGATGACCCCCCGCTCGCCTTCGCCCGCGCCCAGAGCCGCCAGCTCTCCTCCCTCGCGCCGGCCACCGCGGTCCTCACCGAGGCCGCCATGGTGGGCGGCGAGCAGGCGGGGAACGTCGTCGTCGCCGCCCGCCGCGCGGCGTGGCCGGCCGCCTGGACCCGGGCGCTGCGTGCCGCCGGACCCCATCCCGCAGCCGTCCTGGTGGGCCCGGACCTCGCGCATTTCGAGCAGCTTCCAACCTAGCCCGCCACGGGAGGGCGGGGCTGTCAAGGAGAATTCCGCGCTGCACTGTCCCGGCGTTCCTCGTAGCCTGAAGAGGCTGAAGCAGTTTGGCTCGGACCCTTCCCGTCCCTCGGAGACCTGGCCATGAGCCACAAACTGCGCATCACCATCCACCTGGACCTCGAGCTCCGCCTGGCGCACATGGAAATCCATGGGTGCCTCACGGAGGAGAACCACCGGGCACTCCTGCCGGTCGTCAGGCGCTGCTTCCGCATCCTGCAGGAGCCCTGCGTCGTGATCGATACGAGCAAGGCCCAGCACATCGACACCGAGGGCATCGACGCGCTCCGCCGCCTGGGCGTCGGCCGGGCCGACCAGGCTGCCTTCGACTTCCCCGGGTCCTGCTCCCTGGTGGTACCGGACGACCTCCCGGTATGCCCCGCCCGTGCCCCGCGGTTCCACGGCAGCCACCGATACGCGTCATGACCGGCGGCCCGTCGGCGCCTTCCCGCAAGGCCCATCCGCAGGCCGCGCCCGCACGAAGTACCCGTACAGGGGTGGCGCGGACGACGGCGGTACGCTGGTCGGGAAGGTGGGCGTTCCAGGAGTGCCGGTAGCCCCACCGATGATTTGCAGCACTGCATGACGGGGAGGAGACGCGCATGGCCGACGGCGTCCTCCCCTATCTCCGGGCCCTCACCCTCGTCTCGCTCATCCTGTCGGTGTCCGCGGCATCCCACGTCCTCGCCGCCGGGCACCTGCCGCACCTCGGGGTGATCCTGCTGCTCGGCGCGCTCCTCCTGGTCCCGGTGATGCTGCTCACCCGGCGTGCGCTCTCCTTCCGTGCGGCGCTGCTCGCCATGGGCGCCGGGCAGCTGCTCCTGCACACCCTCTTCGGTATGACGGCCGCGCCCGCCGTCTGCCGGAGCTCCTCCGCGATGCCCGGCCACCACGCGGCCTTCGAGCTCGCCTGCTCGCCGGCCGTGCAGGACCAGCTGGGCGCCGCCTCCGGGGGCCTCGCGATGCTGCTGCTGCATGCACTCGCCACGGTGATCCTGGCCGTCGCGGTGTCCCGCAGCGACCACGCCCTCGAGCTCCTCCGCGCATGGCTCCGTCCGCTGTTCGTCCGCCCGGCGCTCGCCCCGCCGGCTCCGGCGCGCCGCCGCCCCGTCCAGGACGTCCCTGCGCCCGTCGCCCCGCTGTCGGTGCACGCCTCGGTGCCGACGCTGCGCGGGCCGCCGTGCACCTCCGCGCTGCCGATCTGACCCCGGACGTCCTGCGGACCCCCGGGCGACGGCGGCGCGTCCTGCGCACCACCCTCCCCAGATCCTCGCCGCTCCCCGTCTCCCCGCCGCGGGCCGGAGCGCACCCCCGAAAGGCAGTCCCATGACCTCCTCCCATGCATCCCGCGCCCTCACCACCGGCGCCGTCGCCCTCGCCACCGCCGGCCTGATGACCCTCGGCCTCGGCGCCGCGGCCGCCCATGTCAGCGTCGCACCCACCTCCACCACGGAGGACGGCTACGCGCAGCTCACCTTCAGCGTCCCCAACGAATCCGAGACCGCCGGCACGAACAAGCTCGAGGTGCAGCTTCCCACCGAGCAGCCCTTCACCTCGGTGCGGGTCAAGCCGGTCGAGGGCTGGACGGCCGAGGTGGTCACCGGCGCCCTGCCGGAGCCCGTCACCACCGCCGACGGCGCCACCCTGAGCGAGGCGCCCCTGTCCGTCGTGTGGACGGCGGACGCCGGCGCCGAGATCTCCCAGCAGGAGTACCAGACGTTCTCGATCTCCGTGGGCCGCCTCCCGGAGGCAGGTTCCACCGTACTGCTGCCGACCACGCAGTCCTACACGGACGGCGAGCTCTCGGAGTGGACCCAGGAGACCGTCGAGGGCGAGGAGGAGCCCGAGAAGCCCGCACCGTCCTTCGTGACCACCGCCGCTGCCGAGGGCGAGGACGCGCACGGCTCCCACGGAACGGCTGACAGCGAGGCGACCGACGAGGCCGTCGACACCGAGCAGGCGGGGTCGACCACCGATGCCGCGGCCGGCACCGACACCGGCTCGACGTCGGCGGTCGGCTGGGCCGGACTGGTCGCCGGTCTGCTCGGGCTCGCCGCGGGCGTGACGGCGCTGGTCAGGACGAGGCGCCGGGCCTAGTCCCCGCAGCTCGGGCCGGGCTCCGACCCCAAGGGTGATCGGAGCCCGGCCCCAGCCGGGTCCGCACGTCAGTCGACGGCGGGCTCCAGGAACCAGAGGCGCGTCTCGCCGTACTTCTTGTCCGCGAACCGTTCGAGCCATACGGGCCAGTCCGGTTCCGGGGAGCGCGACGACCGCTCGACGACGACCACGGCACCCTCGGCCAGCCGCGACTCCAGGGCGCCCAGGACCGCGAGCACGCCGTCCGCCATGACCGTGTACGGCGGATCCATCAGGACGAGGTCCCACGTCACGTCCGGCGCCACGCGTTCGAGGTACGTCTCCACCTTGGACCGGTGCACGCGCACCGCAGTCCAGCCCAGCACCCTGTTCACGAGGTCGGCGTTCTTCTGCGCGACGGCGGCGGCGCGGTCGGCGGATTCGACGAGGTCCACGGTGGCCGCGCCGCGGCTCGCGCTCTCGACCCCGAGGGAGCCCGAGCCGGCGTAGAGGTCCAGCACGTGCGCACCGTGCACCACCCCGTAGGACTCGAGGCTCGAGAAGAGGGCTTCCTTCACGCGGTCCGTCGTGGGCCGGGTGCCGTTCCCCTCGACGCTGGTGAGGGTCGAGCCGCCCGCGGCTCCGGCGATGATACGGGTCATGCCGTCGACTCTATCGCCCGTCCGGCACGCGCAGGTCCTACAGCGGGTAGATGCTTGCGTCCTCATGGCGGAACCCCAGGAACATCCGGCTGCCGGGCACGATCCCGAGGGCGACGACGTCGGACGGGGCCACGTCCGCCGCCATGCCGCCGGCGTGCAGGCGGACGAGGTCGCCACGGTGCTCGACGTCGTCGACCTCCGCTGCGATGCAGGCCGTTCCCGGCGCGGTCGCGGCGCTGCGGGACACGGTGACCCGGCCCGGCCGGACGGCGAGCGCGAGGGACGTCCCCTCCGGCGCCGTGTCGGCGAACGGGACGATCCACCCCTCCTCCGACCGGAAGCCCTCCGCGGTGCGGAGTCCCGTCACGAGGTTCAGGCCGGCCAGGTGCGCGCCGAAGGAGGTGACGGGCCGCGTCAGGACGGCTGCGGTGGCCCCGGACTCCACCACCCTGCCGCCGTCGAGGATGAGCACGCGGTCGGCGAGGAGGAAGGCGTCGAGGGGGTCGTGCGTCACGATGATCGCCGAGCGGTCCACCAGGACATCCCGCAGGAGGGTCCGGATGGCCGGGGCCACGGTGACGTCGAGGGCGGACAGCGGTTCGTCCAGGAGAAGCAGTGACGGGTCCGCTGCGAGCGCGCGGGCGACGGCGACGCGCTGCGCCTGCCCGCCCGAGAGCCGGCCGGGCCGCCGTCCCGCGAGATCCGCGGCGCCGACGCGGTCCAGCCAGGACAGGGCTGTCGCGCGGGCGGCGGTCCGCTCCACGCCGCGGCTCCGAGGACCGAACGCGACGTTCTCCAGCGCGGTGAGGTGCGGGAACAGCAGCGCCTCCTGCGCGAGCAGGGATACACCGCGGTGGCGAGGTTCCACGAGCGTGCGCCGGTCGGCGCCGACGTCGAAGAGGACGGTCCCGTCCAGCTCCGCCCGCCCCGTGGACGGTGCGAGCAGACCGGCGAGCAGGGTGAGCAGTGTGGACTTCCCGGCACCGTTGGGCCCCAGGACGGCGAGTGTCTCCCCCGGGGTGAGCTCGAAGGCCACGTCGAAGCCGCGCTCGGCCAGGGTTGCGGTGAAGGTGAGGCTCATGCGCGGGCCGCCTCCCGGGACGGCGCCCGCGGCGGTGCGAGGTCGCCGAGGGGCCGGACGCGGTGGGCCACACCGACGACGGCGATGGCCACCAGCACGAGGATGAAGGAGAGGGCGACGGCGGCGTCCGGGTCGGTCTCCCGCTGGAGGTACACCTCGAGCGGGAGCGTCCTCGTGGTGCCCTGGAGGCTGCCGGCGAAGGTCAGCGTGGCACCGAACTCCCCGAGGGCCCGCGCGAAGGAGAGCACAGCCCCGGACACGAGCGCCGGCAGCACCAGGGGCAGGGTGATGCGCCGCAGCACGGTCCAGCGTCCGGCGCCGAGGGTGGCGCCCACGGCCTCGTACCGGGTGCCGACCGTCCGCAGGGCGCCCTCGAGGCTGAGCACCAGGAACGGCAGCGCGACGAAGGCCTGCGACAGGACGACGGCGGTGGTCGTGAAGGCGATCTCGATGCCCAGGGCGCTGAGGCTGCTCCCGAGCAGCCCCCGCCGCCCGAACGTGTAGAGCAGCGCGAGGCCCCCGACCACGGGGGGCAGGACCAGCGGCAGCAGCACGAGGGACCGGAGCAACTGCTGGCCACGGAACGAGGTCCGGGCGAGGACGAGCGCCATGGGAACGCCGAACAGGACGCAGAGCGCCGTCGCAGTGAGGGAGGTCCGCAGGCTCAGCAGCAGGGCCGCCGCCGCGCTCTCCGACGTGATGAGGGGGACGAAGTGCGGCCAGTCGACCCGCAGGGCCATCGCGACGACGGGCAGGACCACGAACAGGCTGCCGACAACGGCGACCGCGACCACCCAGCGGGGCAGGCGTGCGGCGTTCAGGGGTGCCGCCTCAGGGCGCACCGAAGCCCGCCGCCCCGAGGACGGACTGCCCGAACGGACCGGACGCGAACTCCACGAACTTCCGCGCGGTCCCGGCGTCACCGCTGCCGGCGAGGGCCGCGATCGGATAGGTGGTGGGCGCGCCGGCGGCTGCCGGGACGTCGATGCCGCGCACGGCGTCGCCCGCCGCCCGCACGTCGGTCCTATAGACCAGGCCGGCGTCCGCCTCGCCGGAGGTGACCTTCCCCAGCACATCCGTCACGGAGGATTCCTCGCTGACGGGCGTCAGGTCCACGCCGGCGGCCTCCTCGAGCTTCGCGGCCGCCGCCCCGCAGGGCACCTGCCGCGCGCAGACCACCGTCTTGACGCCGGGCATCGCAGCGTCGACGAGGGAGGTGATCCCCGCCGGGTTGTCCGGCGGCACCGCGAGCTGGAGCGTGTTGGTGGCGATGTCCACGGGGTCGCCGTCGAGCAGGGCTCCGACCTTCACCATGGTCCTGGCGTCGGCGGAGGCGAAGACGTCGGCCGGTGCGCCCTCGCTGATCTGGGTGGCGAGATCGGACGAGCCCGCGAAGTTCAGGGTGACCTCGGCCCCCGGGTAGGCCTCCTCGAACTGCCCGGCCAGTTCCGTGAAGGGGTCCGTGAGCGAGGCGGCGGCGAACACGGTGATGCTGCCGTCGCCCGCGTCACCGCCCGCGGCGGCGTCGGGGTCCGCGGTGCCGCACGCGGTCAGGGCGAGCACGACGGCGGCCCCGGCGAGAGCGGCGGTCCGGCGGAGGGCAGGCATCAGGTACACCCCGGTCACGCCTTGCCCGCCGGGGTCTCGATGATGACCGTGGTGGCCTTGACGACGGCGATGGCGATGGAGCCCTTCTCCAGGCCGAGGTCCCGCACGGCCTCGCTGCTCATGAGGGACACCACGCGGTGCTGACCGCACTGGAGTTCCACCTGGGCCATGACGGTGTCCGTGATGATGTCCGTGACGATTCCGACGAAGCGGTTGCGTGCGGACCGGCCGATGTCCGAGGGGTCCCCGGGGAGCACCGCATTGCGGCGCGCGAGCCCGGCAAGCTCCAGGGCGTCCACCACGGCCCGCCCCGAAGCGTCCTTCGTGCTGCCGAGGAGGCCGCCGTCGATCCAGCGGCGCACGGTGTCGTCGCTGACCGCGAGGAAGCGGGCGGCATCTCCGATCCGTATCTGCGTCATGGAAGACAGATTACCTCCTCAGACGCGGAGGGCGCAGGTCAGCCCTTCTCGAGGAACGCTTCCTTCTCGGGGTTCAGGTACAGCTCGATCGCCAGCGCCAGGCCGGGGGAATCGTGCAGGTCAGGATCCTCGGCGACGATCTCCTGTGCATCGGTGCGTGCCTTCTCGATGACCTTGCCGTGCTGGGTGATCTTCAGGAAGCGCAGCGCCGAGCGCCCGCCGGACTGCGACGCCCCGAGGATGTCCCCTTCACGCCGGAGTTCGAGGTCCTTCTGGGAGAGCTCGAAGCCGTCCGTGGTGGACGCGACGGCCGCCAGCCGCTCCCGGCTCGGGTGCTCCGGTTCCAGCTTCGTGACGAGCAGGCAGGTTCCCGCGTGCCCGCCCCGGCCGATGCGCCCGCGCAGCTGGTGGAGCTGGGAGATCCCGAAGCGGTCCGCGTCCATGATGACCATGAGCGTCGCGTTGGGGACGTCGACGCCCACCTCGATCACCGTGGTGGCGATCAGCAGCTGCACGGTGCCGTCCGCGAAGCGCGCCATGACGTCCGCCTTGTCCTGCGGGTCCATCCGCCCGTGGAGCATGCCGCTCGTGACGCCCTGCAGCTGCGGGATCCCGGCCAGGGATTCGAAGAGCGCGACGACGCTGGTGAGCTCCTGCGCTCCCCCGGCCTTCCGGTCCGCGGCCGGCTCCCCGTAGAGCGCCTCGGGGGCGTCGTCGTCGACCCTGCCGTTGTCGCCGATCTTCGGGCACACCACGTAGACCTGCCGCCCGGCGTCGATCTCCTCCCGGGCGCGCGCCCAGATGCGGTCGATCCACGCCGGGTGCTCCGTGAGCCCCACCTCGTGCGTCGTGATCGGCGACCGACCGGCCGGCAGCTCGGAGAGCGTGGAGGTCTCGAGGTCGCCGAAGACCGTCATGGCGACGGTCCGCGGGATCGGCGTCGCGGTCATGACCAGCACGTGTGGGGAGGTGCGGGCCTTGGTCCGCAGGGAGTCCCGCTGTTCCACGCCGAAGCGGTGCTGCTCGTCGACGACGATCAGGCCCAGGTCGAAGAACTGCACGTTCTCGGACAGCAGCGCATGGGTGCCGATGACGATCCCGGCCTCCCCCGAGGCGGCGTCGAGCAGGGATCTCTTCCGCTGCGCCGTGGACATGGACCCGGTGAGCAGCACCACGCGCGTGCCGTCCATGGCCCCGCCGAGCATGCCGCCCTCGGCCAGCGGCCCGAGCGTCCGGGTGATCGACTGCAGATGCTGGGCGGCGAGCACCTCGGTGGGCGCGAGCAGCGCCGCCTGTCCCCCGGCGTCGATGACCTGCAGCATGGCGCGCAGGGCCACGAGGGTCTTGCCCGAGCCCACCTCACCCTGCAGCAGCCGGTTCATGGGGTGGCTCCGGGCGAGGTCCTCCGCGAGGGTCCGGCCCACGTCGTGCTGTCCCTGCGTCAGGGTGAAGGGCAGCCTCGCGTCGAACTGGTCGAGCAGTCCGCCCGCCTGGGGCGGGCGCGCCGTCGCCTCCTCCCGGGCGGCGAGCGCACGACGGCGGGCGAGGGCCGCCTGCAGGACGAACGCCTCCTGGTAGCGGAGTCGGTGCTGGGCCCGGTAGGCGTCCTCGATCTGCGGCGGCCGGTGCACGAGCTCGTAGGCGGTGGCGAGGCTCATGAGCTTGTCGCGGCGGGCGATCGACGCCGGGATGGGGTCGTCGAGGTCGGAGAGCCGCAGGGTGTCGAGGACCACGCCCACGGCCTTGGCGATCTGCTCGCTGCTGAGCTTCTCGACCGCCGGGTAGACCGGGATGGGGCGTTTGGCGCGGGCGGGATCGTCGTCGCCCTCGTCCAGCAGGGAGTAGCGCGGGTTGGTGAGCGAGAGCCGGCCGCGGTAGATCGTGACCTTGCCCGAGAACATGGCCCGCACGCCGGGCTTGAGCTCCCGGGCTGCGGTGAAGCCGTTGAAGAAGGTGAGGTTCATGCCGCCGAGGCTGCCGTCGGCGTCGTCGGTGATGACCACCTCCAGGAGCGTCCCCTTGCGCGTGTGCATGCGCCGCGAGTTGGCGGACTGCACGCGGGCGATCAGGGTGACCTCCTCGTCCACCGGGACCTCCGCGATGGGCGTCAGTTCGCCGCGCTTGAGGTAGGTGCGCGGGAAGTGGTTGAGCAGCTCCCCCACGGTGGTGATGCCGAAGTACTTCTCCAGGTGCTTCGCCACCGGGCCGAGGCGCTTCCCGAGCGATGCGTCGAGCTCGGACGCGCTCGCCTGCCGTTCCGTGCCGGTCACGGGCCGCACCGTGTCAGGACTCACCGGCCTCGACTCCGACGGGCGGGACGGCGAGCTGGGTCACCGTGATGTTGACCGGCGTTCCCGCCTCGTGGATGAGGGCCAGCGCGGGTGCCGCGTCCGGGACATGCACGTGGACGCGCCAGCGGTAGCCCTCCTCGACCTCCGTGACGGCGCTCATGATCACCGAGTCGCCGATCTCGTCGAGGTGGAGGCGCAGGGTGGCCGCGTCCAGGGGGCTGAGGTTGATGGTGCACATGACCTCGACGCCGTCGGCGTCCCCGCCCTGGTGGATGTGCGGCGCCTGGATGTCGTAGCCGTGCAGGCCGTCGAGGAGTTCGTCCTGCAGCTCCTCGCCGAGGGCCGCGGCGCGGAGCGCGTCGAGGATGAGGAGGAAGCCCACGCCGCCGGCGTCGACCACCTTCGCCTCGGTCAGCGCGCCGAGCTGGCTCTCCGTGTCCACCACGGCCCGCAGCGCGGACTGCACGGAGGCCCGGAGGGTGACAGTGAGCGCGTGGTTGCTGTCGTCGCCGGCGTGCCCGGAGGCGGTCTCGGCCGCCCCGCGCGCACTCGCCTCGAGGACCGAGAGCATGGTGCCCGGCACGGGGTCGCTGAGCGCGGACCAGCTCCGGATCTCCGCACGGTGCAGCGCTGACGCGAGCGACGAGCTGGTGAGTCGCGTGGTGCCGTGCAGCGGTTCGGCGAGCGCGGAGAGGAAGACGGCGAAGAGGGTGCCGGAGTTCCCGAGCGCCTCCTCCATGGCGGCGCGGCCCGCGATGCTCAGCAGTTCGCCGAGGTCGACGGCGTCGGTGGCGTGCGCGGCGCGTGCGGCGGTGCGGACGGTGCAGTAGAGGTTGGTGCCGGTGTCACCGTCGGCCACCGGGAAGATGTTGATCGCGTTCAGGCGGTCGCTGTGGTTCCCGAGGGACTCCTCGGCCTTGCTCAACCAACGCTTCATCGCGAGCGCGTTCGCGGTGACCTTAGTGTGCAAAGTGATCCCATCCCCTGAGAGCTGCGGCCTGCGACGCCAGTGTCACGAGCGGCTCGCCCGGCACTGTCGAGCCTACCGCAGTGAACCCGGCCGGCAGCAGGACCCCCGGCGGAAACGTGGCGAGGAGTCCGTGGTCCTCGCCCCCGCCGAGCACCCACTCCATCGGATCCATGCCCAGCAGCGCCGCGGTCTCCTCCAGCGGACCTGCGTACTGCTGGAGCGCCGCCGGGTCGAGATCGAGCCCCACGCCGCTCGCCGTCGCGATACGCCCGGCATCCCGGACTAGCCCGTCGGAGATGTCGAGCATGGCGGACGCCCCGGCGACGGCGGCGGCGGGACCGGCGGCCAGGGGTGGTCGTGGCCGCAGCTGGGCTGCGACGAGCTCCTCGCCCGATCCACCGAGATCCTGGAGCGGGCGGCCGTCCTCGAGGAGGGCGAGGCCGGCGGCGGCGCGGCCGAGGGTGCCGGCGACCGCGACGGTGTCCCCCGCATTCGCACCCGAGCGCAGGACGGGCTCCCGGCCCTCGAGCGTCCCGGTGACCGCGGCGGTGATGACGAGCTGCGACCCGGCCCCGAGGTCGCCGCCGACGACGCCGCACCCCGTTGCGCCGAGCTCACGGATCGCCGCGGTCAGGCCGTCGGCGAGCGCCTCGACCCACTCCACGGGAGTGGTGGGCGGGAGGGTGAGGCTGACGACGAGCGAGGTTGCACGGCCCCCCATCGCGTTGATGTCGCTGAGGTTCTGGGCGGCGCACTTCCAGCCGACGTCGTAGCCGGTGGTGCAGTGGCCGCTGGGTCGCAGGAGCCGGAAATCGTGGTCCTCGACGAGCGTGTCGATGCTGATCACGGTCCTGCCGTCGGGGGCGGCGAGGACCGCGGCGTCGTCACCGGGGCCGAGGAGGACGGCGTCCGGCACGGGGAGGCGGGGGAAGATGCGGGCGAGGAGTTCGGCCTCGGTCATTTCTCCGACGAATGGGGACACTGTCCCACAGTAGGGGCTAGCCGTGACGAATAACGATCACTACCAGACCGTCGCGACCAGGTTGAGGCTCGAGACATTCGGCATCGACAGCTTGATCACGGTCAGGCGCGCGCCCGTACTCGAGGTTTCCGGGGCAGGTGAGCTCGTCAGGACGGCGCCGGCGGGCACTCCATCGAAATGGATGTCCGCGGTCTGCCCGTCTTTTCGAAGCACCACTCGCTTCGTCTCACTGTTCACACTCACGGAGGCGTCGGTCACCCACCGCCAGGTCAACGAACGAGGCACGTCCGAGCGAACCACGTCGGTGACGGTCATGCTGGTACTGCTGTGCGAGACGGTCCGCAGCGCCGTTCGAGCACCGGGCAGGGCGCTCCTCAGGTCACCAGATGCCTTGGTCGGGCTGAGCATCGTCGTCGGAGCTTTCGCCAGGACCGGCTGATTCTGGTCGCCGAGCATCAGCATCGAATGGGCGGCCGTCTTGGCCTTCCAGTAGTTCCGAGGGTTCCCGTGTCGTGGCATAGATCAGTTCAAGGGATGGCGCGAAGCTGGTGTGCTCGTTCAACGACGGTCCGGGTCAGTGGCTCCGGCGACGGCGGACGGCGAGGACCGCGACGGCGGCGAGCGCGGCGGCGACAATGCCCGCTCCGATCCAGGCGACCGGCGCGAGCGACGTGACACGCTCCTCCTCTGTCACCGCTGTCGCGCTGCCGGCGGTCGGTGTAGCGGACCGGCTGGCGCGCGGTGTGGCGCTCGCCGCGGCCGTCGCAGGCCCCGGGACGCTGCCCACAGCGGCAGTGGGTGCAGCGGTCGGTGCGGGAGGTGCCGTCGTGACCGGAGCGGTCGCCGTCGCGGTCGCGGTCGCGGTCGCGGTGGGTGAGGGGGACGTGGTCGGCGTCGGCTCGCCCGGGCTCGGCGTGGGCGCCGGTGCCTCGTCTCCGATCGCGACGACCTCGCGGGTCTCCGCGTCGTAGCGGAAGTTCGTGTAGATGAGGGTGTCAGCGAACACGAGATTGCCGGTTCCGGGCTCGATGAGGTGGCCGGTCCCCGGATGGACGAGGAACCCTGTCCAGGCGTTGATGGCGAAGCCCGTGGCCGGGTCCGTCCCCGAGACGGCGAACGGGTCGATGATGGGCGGGGCCGGTTCGCCGAAGGTCGCATCGGGCCGGGGCTGCTCGACCACGCGCGGCTGCTGCTGGCCGACAACCGCGGGGCGGACGGACGAGGGCTCCGATTCGACGGCCAGTGCGGCCACCGGGGCGAGCACCGCAGCAGAGAGGAGGACGGCAACCGTGCCGGTCATGGTCCTGAAGGCGGTGGCGGTCGGGGGGAAGCGGTGGTGCGTGGTCATTCGTCCTCGGCTCGGGATCTCGCACGCACGGGTTGGGGGCAACGCCGGGTGCGCGGGGGGAACCAGCAGCCTGAGACTGGCTGCCGGCTCCTGCATCCTACTGGCGGCCGCTCCTGCCGCCCTGCTTCCGGCGCGGCCCACCGCCATCGTGTCGTGCCCGCATTCGACTTGTTCCCGCCGCAGCGTCGCAGGACCACCGATTAGGCTGGCATCATGCCTGCCCTCCCCCGCGCCCTGACCTCCCTGCTGCCCGCCATGGCCCTCATGGCAGGGTTGACCGGGTGCTCGTCAGTGGTGGACGTGGACCCGGCCGGGGACGCCGCGAACGCCCGGTGCGCCGACGTCATGATCGCGCTGCCGCCCACCGTCGCCGAGAACGAACAGCGCGACACGAACAGCCAGGCCACCTCTGCCTGGGGTGACCCGTCCCGCGTGGTGCTGCGGTGCGGCGTGGACGTTCCGGGGCCCACCACCGATCCCTGCGTCACCGTGAACGACGTCGACTGGGTGGTTCGCGAAGGGGACCCGGCGTGGACGGCCACCACCTACGGGCGCGACCCGGCGGTCGAGGTCCTGTTCGATCCCGACGAGGTGGCGTCGAGCACCGTCCTCGTGGAGCTCGGCGACGCCGTATCGCGGGTCGACCCGACGCGCGCCTGCGTCGGGCTGTCCGACGCCACCCCCGCACCGACCGACGGCTGACGCACCCCAGCCCCGAATCAACCGACTGCCAGGAGGCACCGTGAAAGCCGAGCAAATCTCCGACGTCTGCACGTTCCACGGAGAGGGCCCGTACTGGGACCCGCGTCGAGGCGAGCTCCTTCTCGTCGACATGCTGGAGGGCGACGTCCTGGTCCGCCACGAGGACGGGACCTTCGACCGGCACGACGTCCACCCGCGGCTGGCCGGCGTTCTCCGCGGACGCGCCTCCGGTGGCTACGTGATCGGTGTGGAGCGCGGCTTCGTGTTCGCCGATGACTCCTTCTCGAACATCGAGCAGGGTCCCGACGCCTTCACCGACAGCGCGGTCCGCATGAACGACGGCGGCTGCGACACCGCCGGCCGCTTCCTGTGCGGGTCCATGGGTTGGGAGGGCGGCTTCGGCGCGGGGACCCTCTTCTCGCTCGACGCCGACCGCACGGTCTCCACGCTCCTGACCGGTCTGACTGTGTCCAACGGACTGCACTTCTCCCCCTCGGGGGATACAGCGTTCCTCAGCGACACCCCGACGGGCCGCATCGACGCGCTAGCGTACGACGTCGGCGCCGGCCGCTTCACCGACCGGCGCACCTTCGCCGTCGTCGAGCCCGCCCTGGGCATGCCGGACGGCATGGCGATCGACGCCGAAGGGGGCATCTGGACGGCTCTGTACGGGGGTAGCGCGATCGCCAGGTACGACGCCTCCGGCCGGCTCGCCGAGCACATCCCGCTGCCGGTCACCAACGTGACGGCGTGCGCGTTCGGCGGGGAGGACCTCTCAACACTGTTCATCACGACCACGCAGGAGAACATCCCCGAGGGCTCGGAGCCGCAGGCCGGCGCCTTGTTCGCCGTCGAGCCCGGCGTCACCGGCGCTCCCCTGCCGATGTTCCGCGGGTGACCACTGCCCCCCCCCCCCCCGCAGTCGTCGGACCCGGACGGAGCCCGGTCGCGGGGTCAGAGGATGGGTTGGCCGCCCGTCACGGCGATGCGGGCGCCCGAGACGTAGCTGGCCTCGTCGGAGGCGAGCATCACGTACACCGGAGCGAGCTCGGCAGGCTGACCCGCGCGCTGCATGGGCACCTGCTGGCCGAAGGTCTCGACCTGATCCTCGGGCATGGTGGCCGGGATGAGCGGTGTCCAGATGGGGCCCGGGGCGACCGAGTTGGCGCGGATCCCTCGCTCGGCAAGGAGCTGGGCCATAGCTGCCGTCATATTGGCGATGCCCGCCTTCGTCGCCGAGTAGGGCATCAGCGTAGGCACCGGGTTATCGGAGTTGATGGAACTCGAGCCGATGATCGAACCACCCGGCCTCATGTGCGGCAGGACCGCCTTCGTGAGGTGGAAGAACGCGCTGAGGTTGGTGGCGAGCGTATAGTCCCACTCCTCGTCCGAAATCTCCTCGATGGTCTCATGCGACATCTGGTAGGCGGCGTTGCTGACGAGGACGTCCACCCTGCCGAACTCCTGCACCGCCGTGTCGATCACGGCGCGGCACGTCGCCGGGTCGGAAAGGTCTCCCGGGAAGAGGACCGCCTTCCGGCCGGCCTCCTCGACCCAGCGCGCAGTCTCGCGGGCGTCGTCGTCCTCGTTGAGGTAGCTGATCAGAACATCCGCGCCCTCGCGCGCGTAGGCGATGGCGACGGCACGGCCGATCCCGCTGTCCGCGCCGGTGATGACGGCCTTCTTGCCGGTCAGGCGCCCCGAGCCCCGGTAGGTCTGCTCCCCGTGGTCCGGCGTCGGGTCCATAGCCCCGGTAGTCCCTGGTGTTTCCTGCTGCTGCGCTGGCTGCGTCACTGTTCCTCCTGGTGTCTGCGGGCGATCCCGTGCGTGCGGTCCTTGCTCCCCTACCGTAAGCACCCTTACTAAACCGGGGAAGCAAACATCCGATGCAGCTGTCCGTTGCGGACGGGCCAGGCAGGCCGGTGGACGTGATCATCGCGCACACTCCCCGAGGATGTCAGAGACACTAATTAGACTGATGGTTCACGCTGTTCACGACGAAAGGGAACTCACATGGCAGACACACTGGGAAGTCCGGAATCCGAGCCCGAGGGCGGCTTCGAGCGCGATCCCTCCGACTGGGTCACCGGCGACGAGCCGATGACGGCGGCACAGCGAAGCTACCTCGACACGCTGGCGCGCGAAGCGGGCGAGGAGATCCCCGCCGACATCAACAAGGCCGAGGCCTCCGAGCACATCGACCGTCTGCAGGGCAAGAGCAAGAGGGTCAGCGACTCCTGACCCGACCTGGTCCCACTCCTCGGGTCGGCCGACCGGGAAAGTTCGAATACTCCCGCTCGACCGGTCCGGAGAGTGGGACCAAGCGTTGGACGTCCTCTACCTCACGCCGGCGAAATTGAACTCCGTACAGATGTCCTGGCCGAAGACGAAGCGCCGCACGGGTGCCGTCCGCGCCTCGGCGAGCGCGTCGGAGCCGGTGAAGCGGATGCCGGGGACGCCGTCGCCCACGAGCACCGGCGCCGTGGTGAGGTACAGGCGGTCCAGCAGCCCGGCCTCGAGGAAGCGGGACACCGTGTTGCCGCCGCCTTCGATGAGGACCTTCTCGAGTCCGCGCGCCTTCAGGATCCCCAGGATCCGCTGCGGCGCGAAGTCCTCCGCGCCCAACCGCACCACCTCCACGGAGGACGGCAGTCCGTCGGGGGCCATGGCGTCGGTGCCGATGATCCAAAGGGTGGGCACGCTGTCGTCGGCCAGGACCCGCGCCTCCGCTGCCACCTTCGCCGACGCATCCAGGACCACGCGCACGGGGCTGGTGCCGGGTACGTCGCGCACGGTCAGCGAGCAGTCCTCCGTGAGGACGGTCGACGCTCCGACGACGACGGCGTCGACCAGCGCGCGCAGGCGCTGCAGGTGTCCGTGGTCGCCGCGTTCCGCGTGGAGACCTGAGTCACCGGAGCGTGAGGCGATGAAGCCGTCGAGGCTCTGCCGCAGCTGTCCGACGACGAGCGTCCCGGACGCCGCCGCGAGGTAGCCGTACCGGTGGGTCAGTTCCTCCGCCTCGCCCGGCGCGGGCGCCGGGGGGACGGCGCCGTCGAGCAGGGACCTCCAGGCGTCGGCGGATGGTGGGGTGTCGTGCCGCATCCGGGCGCGCTTCGTCGCGAGGTAGCCGGCGTTCTCCGACCGGTCGGACACGGCGAGGCCGCGGCGCTCGACGACGTCGATCCCGAGGTCCTCCAGTGCCTCCTCCTTGGCGGGGTTGCCGGAGAGCAGGCGGACCGCACGGATGCCGAGGTCCTGGAGGATCTCCGCCGCCTGGTCGTAGCGCCGGGCGTCGACGGGCAGTCCCAGCTCGGTGTTCGCGTCCACGGTGTCCACGCCCTGGTCCTGCAGGGCGTAGGCCTTGAGTTTGGCGAGCAGTCCGATGCCGCGGCCCTCGTGGCCGCGGACGTAGACCAGGACGCCGCGCCCTTCCCCGGCGATGACGGCGAGCGCGGCGTCGAGCTGTTCCCCGCAGTCGCAGCGCCAGGAGCCGAAGGCGTCCCCGGTGAGGCATTCGCTGTGGACGCGGACCAGGGGCGGCGCCTCCACCGTGCCGTGCGCGCCGTCGTCGATCCCCTGGGCGAGCGCCACGTGCTCCGTGCCCGCGCCGTCCCGGTAGCCGATCATGCGGAAGGTCCCGTGCCGCGTGGGCAACACGGTCTCGACGACCCTCTCCACGGTCGCCGGGACGGGTGCTGATGCGTGGTGTGTGGACTGCAGGGACATGGAACAACCTTAGGAGCGGGGCGTGGTGGCGCGAAAAGCAGGTCTGCTGGAATCAACGGGCTGTGGCGGCGATTTATTGCTGTTCCAGCTGCAGGGAGGAGGGACGGCGCACATCGGCGGCGGCGCGGCCGAGGACCTCGCGGACGGCGAGGACGGCGGGACGGCGGGCACCCGCTCGCCGCGCGGAGGTGAAGATGGAGCGCCGCGGGTCCTCGGCGAGATCGAGCAGCTGCACGGGCACGTCGCGGCCCGTCCAGACCAGTTCCGGCATAAGCGCGACGGCGTTACCTGATTCGATGAGCCGGATCTGCGCCTGCAGGTCCGCCGTCTCGTAGCGGACGTCGGGCTCGAAGCCGGCCCGTCGGCACGCCTGCTCGGCCCAGTGCCGCGACGCCGCGCCCCTGGGTTCCATGACCCAGGCCGCACCGGCCGCCTCCGCCACCGAGGAGATGCCTGCATGGCGGTGGCCCTCCATGGGCACGGCGAGCTGGATGGCGTCCTGCGTCAGCGCCACGTGGTCGAGTTCGGGGTGGCGCGGAGCGGCATGCCCCGGGTACTCCTCCGCGATCACGAGGTCGAAGTCCCGGGCGAACGTCTCGTAGAGGGCGGTCTCCGGCTCGCGCTGCACCATCTCGACGCGCACGTCGGGGTAGTCGAGGGTCATGGCGGTCAGGGCATCCGGCATCAGCGCGAGCGCGGCCGACTGGAACACCGCGACGCGGACCGTCCCGGACACGGTGGTCAGCGAGGCGGCGAGGTCCGCCTCGGCCCGTTCGAGGGTCTCCAGCAGCTCCGCGGTGTGGGCGACGAGGACCTCCGCCTGGGGCGTGAGGACCACGCGGCGTCCGGTCTTCCGCAGCAGCTGGACACCCACCTCCCTCTCGAGCTGGGCGAGCTGCTGCGACACGGAGGACGGGCTGTAGCTCAGGGCCGCAGCGACATCCGCGAGGGTCCCCCGGATCTTCAGTTCACGGAGCAGACGGAGCCTGCGCAGGTCGAGCATCGACTTCCTATTCCTTCGGGCCTACTGACGAATACCGTTCGGTATTCATCGCTTTTCCTAATCGTACGGTGCGGCCGATACTGGGGAGGAAGTAGCTGCTTCACCCTGCGCCCGGCGCGAGCCGTCCGACCGAAAGCCGTTGCCATGACAACCCAGATCCCGCCCCGCGAGGGCACCGCCGGCACCCCGGCGTCCACGGAGCCGTCGATCGCCGACCCGAGCGCCGACGTCGAGCCCGCCTCCTTCTCCGCCGGCCCCAGCGGCACCACGGACATCCCGGCAGCGCTGCCGGATGCTGCGATCGCCCTCGTGCGGCGGTGGCTGACCGATGCGGCGCAGGTCCCGGTCGATTCCTCGGCCAAACAGCTCGCCGGCGTCCTCAAGGACCCGGACGGACTGGCGTTCACGGTCGGCTTCGTCGACGGCGTGATCCGCCCTGAGGACCTCGCGGTCGCGGCCCGGAACCTCGGGGCCATCGCCCCGAAGGTGCCCGCCTTCCTCCCCTGGTACATGCGCTCCGCCGTAAAGGTGGGCGCCGCCGTCGCCCCCGTCCTCCCGCAGGTCGTCATCCCGATCGCCCGCCGCGTGCTGCGCGAGATGGTGGGGCACCTCATCATCGACGCCTCCGACGCCCGGCTGGGCCGCTCGATCGGGAAGATCAGGCGCGACGACATCCGCCTGAACATCAACCTGCTGGGCGAGGCCGTCCTCGGCGACCACGAGGCCGACCGCCGCCTCGCCGGCACCGTCCGCCTCCTCGAGCGGCCCGACGTCGACTACGTCTCCATCAAGGTCTCCTCGACGGTCGCCCCGCACCCCGCCTGGGCCTTCGACGAGGCGGTCCGGCACGTCGCCGAGAAGCTCGCCCCCCTGTACACGATCGCGGCGCAGGCCGGGACGCCGAAGTTCATCAACCTGGACATGGAGGAGTACAAGGACCTCGACCTCACGATCGCGGTGTTCATGGACATCCTCGACCGGCCCGAGTTCACGCACCTCGAGGCGGGCATCGTCCTGCAGGCGTACCTCCCCGACTCCCTGGCCGCGATGATCCGGCTGCAGGACTGGGCCGCTGCCCGGCGGGCCCGGGGCGGAGCGGGGATCAAGGTCCGCGTGGTCAAGGGGGCCAACCTCCCGATGGAACAGGTGGAGGCCTCCCTCCACGACTGGCCGCTGGCTACGTGGGGCTCGAAGCAGGACTCGGACACGCACTACAAGCGCGTGCTGAACTATGCCCTGCAGCCTGGCCGCATCGACAACGTGCGCATCGGCGTCGCCGGCCACAACCTCTTCGACCTCGCCTTCGCCTGGTTGCTCGCCGGCGAGCGCGGCGTCCGCCACGGCATCGAGTTCGAGATGCTCCTGGGCATGGCGCAGGGGCAGGCCGAGGCCGTGAAGCGCGACGTCGGCTCGCTGCTGCTCTACACGCCCGTGGTGCACCCGGGCGAGTTCGACGTCGCCATCGCGTACCTCATCCGCCGCCTGGAGGAGGGCGCCAGCCGGGACAACTTCATGTCCGCGGTCTTCGAGCTCACGGAGAACGAGGCCCTCTTCGAGCGGGAGAAGAACCGTTTCCTGGCCTCCCTGAAGGAGCTCGACACGGTCATCCCGACGCCGAACCGGCAGCAGGACCGCAGCGTCCCCGCCCCGGCGCACCCCGGGACCGGGTTCTCCAACACCGCAGACACCGATCCCTCGCTCCCGGCGAACCGCGCTTGGGGCCGGGCGATCCTCGACCGGGTGGCCACCTCGGAGCTCGGCAACGATGTCGTCGCCGCGACCACCCTGACCCGCACGGAGGACCTCGAGGACACGATCGCGGGCGCCGTCGCCGCGTCGGCGTCCTGGGGCGCGCTGACCGGGGCCGAGCGCGCCGTGGTCCTGCACCGGGCCGGGGACGCCCTGGAGGCGCGCCGGGCCGATCTTATGGAGGTCATGGCCGCTGAGACCGGCAAGACGCTCGACCAGGCCGATCCGGAGATCTCCGAGGCCGTGGACTTCGCCCACTACTACGCCGAGCGTGCCCGCGAGCTCGACGACGTCGACGGCGCGTCCTTCTCCCCCGTCCGGCTCACCGTCGTGACACCGCCGTGGAACTTCCCCGTCGCGATCCCCGCAGGCTCCACCCTGGCGGCCCTCGCCGCCGGGTCCTCCGTGATCATCAAGCCGGCACCGCAGGCGCGGCGCTCGGGCTCCGTCATGGTCGAGGCCCTGTGGGCCGCGGGCGTGCCGCGCGAGGTCCTGCACCTGGCGCACCTCGACGAGGGGGACCTCGGACGGCAGCTCCTCGCCGATCCCCGCGTGGACCGGGTGATCCTCACCGGCGGGTACGAGACCGCGGAGCTGTTCCGCTCCTTCCGGACGGACCTGCCGCTGCTCGCGGAGACCTCCGGCAAGAACGCCATCATCGTCACCCCCAGCGCGGACCTCGACCTCGCCGCGAGGGACGTGGCGCAGTCCGCCTTCGGCCATGCCGGCCAGAAGTGCTCCGCGGCCTCCCTGGTCATCCTCGTGGGCAGCGCGGCCACGTCGCAGCGCTTCCGCAACCAGCTGCTCGACGCCGTCGCGTCCCTGTCCGTGGGCTACCCCGCCGACCCGTCCACGCAGATGGGTCCCGTCATCGAGCCCGCCGCGGGCAAGCTCCTGGACGGGTTGACGACGCTCGGCGCGGGCGAGTCCTGGTTCATCGAGCCGCGGCAGCTCGACGACTCGGGCCGCCTGTGGAGTCCCGGCGTCCGCACGGGCGTGCAGCGCGGGTCCACGTACCACCTCACCGAGTACTTCGGCCCGATCCTCGGCATCATGACCGCGGCCACGCTCGAGGAGGCCATCGCACTGCAGAACGACATCGACTACGGCCTCACCTCCGGCATCCACTCCCTCGACGGCCGGGAGATCGCCACCTGGATCGACGGCGTGCAGGCCGGCAACCTCTACGTCAACCGGGGCATCACCGGGGCGATCGTCCAGCGCCAGCCCTTCGGCGGCTGGAAGAAGTCCGCCGTCGGTGCGGGCACCAAGGCGGGAGGCCCTAACTATCTGGTGGGCCTCGGCGCGTGGGCCCCGAGGCAGTCGCAGGCACAGGACCGCCCGTTGCCCGTCGTCGAGCCCCTGCTCACGGCCGCCCGCGCGGCCGGGCTGCCCGCGGCCGACGTCGCCCGTCTCGAGCGCGCCGCGGCGTCCGATGCGGCAGCATGGACGAGCGAGTTCGGCTGCGTGAAGGACGTCTCGGGGCTCGCGGCGGAGCGGAACCTGTTCCGCTACCTCGCACACCCGGTGACGGTCCGCCTCGCCGCGGGTGCCCCGATCGCCGACCTCGTGCGCGTGCTGCTCGCGGCCCGCGCCGCCGGCGCCCCGGTGACGGTGTCGAGTGCCGTCGACCTTCCCGTCGCGCTCCGATCCGTCGTCCTGGCGCAGGCGGAGGGCGTCACCCTCGAGGACGACGACGCCTGGCTGGCCCGGGCGGCGTCGCTCACGGCGCGCCGCGTCCGGCTGATCGGCGGTGGGGCCTCGGCCCTCGCCGAGGCGACCGGCGGGCGTCCCGACCTCGCGGTGTACGCGCAGCCCGTCACCGAATCGGGGCGGATCGAGCTGCTGCCGTTCCTGCAGGAGCAGGCGATCAGCATCACGGCGCACCGGTTCGGAACCCCCGACGCGCTGACGGACAGCATCCTCTAGCTCGTCCCTCCGCGGTGGCGGCTCCCGGCGACGGGCGGGCTAGGCCGCGGCTCGCCGTGCGACGTCCTCGAGCACCTGTGCTCCCTTGCGTGCCCCCTCGGCGGCCCGGAGTCTCTCACCGATCCGGGCCGCGGCCGCAGCGTAGCGGTCCGTGCTGAGGACGGTCATGAGCGCGTCGGCGATCTGCGCCTCGGAGGACTTGCGGCTCAGGGTCAGGCCGGCGCCCGCCTCCTGGACCACCTTCCCGATCATCGGCTGGTCGAGCATCGGGTGCATGGGCAGGATGAGCATCGGCAGGCCGTGGGCGAGGGCCCGCATCGTCGTGGCGTGGCCGCCGTGCCCGACCACCATCGAGCACCGGGGCATCAGTTCGGTGTGCGGGACGTACCGATGGATGGTCACGTTCGCGGGGGCGGACAGCCGGGCCGGGTCGACGGCCGGTCCCGTCGTCACTGTCACGTCGACGGGCAGGTCCGCGACGGCGTCGAGGATCCGCTGCAGCACCTCGGGCTGGCCGGGGAAGGCGATGGTGCTGAGGCTCACGAGAACATGGGGTGTGTCCGGCGGAGTCGCCGGCGCGGTCACGTCCACCGCGGCACCCGCCCACACCGCTGTGCCAGAACGAGGAGTGGAGGCCGCCGGATCGAGGGCGGGGTCCGCGCAGACGAGCGTCGCGAGCGCGTGTCGTGTCACCTGTCGCGGCCCCCGTCCCTTCAACCGTGCCAGTAGCGCGACCGGGTCGCGCCGGAAAGGGCCGTCGAAGTAGGCATAGAAGCTGTGCACCAGCGACACGTAGGCGAGTTTCTGTTTCGCGGCGGTCCCGAGGGCGCCGAGCAGCAGGCAGTCGATGACCAGCAGATCCGGCGGATCGTGGCGGGCTTCGCTGACCATGTCGCGAGCAATGCCCGGGTCCATGATCGTGGAGAACCAGTTGATGATGTCACGCAGGGCTGAGACCTCGACCGTCGGCGTCATCGGGGCGATGGAACGGTATGCCGTGAAGTCCGCACCGGTGGCTTCCACTGCCTCCGCCTGCTCCGCGTGCCCCAGGAAGCGGACAGTGTGCCCCTGGCGCATCAACTCGCGACCGATGAGGAGGGCCGGCGGAACGTTGCCACCGGCGTCGAGCGTGACGAAGAGGAAAGTCGACATGGTGTCCCCCGGGAACTCGTCGGACCAGGCTGGGGGAAGAGACTACTGCTCCCTCCGCCGTGGAACAATGACCCGAAGCCCCTTCTCCCCTGCCCACCTCCGAAAGCAGCCCCGTCATGCCCCCGATCCGCCGCTCCACCCTCGCGCGGGCACGGACCGGGTCACTGCTGCCGGGGTTGGCCGTGGTCGCCGCAGGGGTGGCCGTCGCCGTCTGGGCCGGATCGGTACAGTCCGTCCTCGGCGCCCTGGTGATCGCCCTGGTGCTCGGTGTCCTGCTCGCCAACTCCTCCCTGTATGCCCCTTCTCTCCGGCCCGGCGTGACGGCGGGCACCAAGAAACTGCTGCGGGCCGGCGTCGTCCTGCTGGGTCTCCAGCTCGCATTGCCCGACATCGTGGCGCTTGGCCTCCCGGTCCTCGGCCTGATCGTCGCATGCGTGGCACTGAGCTATGTCCTCACGCTCCAGCTAGGCGTTCGCCTCGGGCTCACCCGCGCCGGTGCCACGCTGATGGCCGCCGGCTTCTCGATCTGCGGGGCCTCCGCCATCGCGGGTCTCCAGGGCGTCGTGAAGGCCGACGACGACGAGACCGCCGGCGCCGTCGCGATGGTCACCCTCTACGGCTCGCTCATGATCGTCGTCCTCCCCGTGCTGGGCGGCCTGCTCGGGCTGAGCGAGGACCGGTTCGGGATGTGGGCCGGCCTGGCCGTCCACGAGGTGGCGCAGGTCGTGGCCGTCTCGGGTACCGCAGGAGTCACGGCGCTCGCCGTCGCGACGGTGGTCAAGCTCGGCCGGGTGCTGATGCTGGCACCCGTCGCCGCGGTGGCATCTCTCGGGGAACGACGGCGCAGCGTGGCCCTGGGCGCGGCTGCCGGACCGGAAACCGCACCCCGGAGCTCGTCCCGCCCGCCCGTGGTGCCGCTCTTCGTGGTGGGCTTCCTGGTCATGGTGGCGGTGCGGTCAGTGGGCGTCCTGCCGGATCAGGTGCTGGAGGCAGGCCGCACGGTCACCACGATCCTGCTGGCGGCCGGCATGTTCGGGCTCGGTGCGGGCATCGACGTCCGCCGCTTGCTGCGGACCGGAGGACGTTTCGCCGCCGTCGGTGCCATCTCGACGGTCCTGCTCGCGGGAGGCTCACTCCTCGGGGTGCTCCTGCTAACCTGACCGCCGCGTCAGCGCGCCGTTCCGCCCGCCGGCCCTGCTCACCGGCCCTCCTGACCGGAGACTCAGCGCAGGCCGGTACCCCGCTCGAGCGCCAGCCCGATCAGCTCGTCGATCAGCTCGGTGTACCCGAGACCGGACTTCGCCCACATCTGCGGGTACATGCTGATGGGCGTGAAGCCGGGCATCGTGTTGATCTCGTTGATCACCAGGCGCCCGTCCGCCGTGTAGAAGAAGTCGACGCGGGAGAGCCCCTCCCCGCCGATCGCGTCGAACGCGTCGGCCGCCAGGAGCCGGACGCGGTCGATGACGTCCGCCGGGAGGTCCGCCGGGCAGGTCAGCTCGGCGGCGGCGCCGTCCACGTACTTCGCCTCGAAGTCGTACCAGGCGTGGTCGCCCGGCTGCATGGCAATCTCACCGGGCAGCGAGGTGCGCGGGGCGTCGAGCCCGCGCCCCTGCAGGACCGCCACCTCGATCTCGCGCCCGTGGATCCCGGCTTCGACGATCACCTTCGGGTCGAACACGCGGGCGGCCTCGATCGCCGCCCGGATGCCGTCGACGTCGTCCACCCGCGTGATCCCCATGGACGAGCCGGCGCGGGCCGGCTTCACGAACAGCGGGAACCCGAGCGCCGCGACGCGACGCACGGCGGCCTCGGCGTCGGTGCGCCACTGGCGGTCGGTGACGACGTCGTACGGGCCGACGTCGAGCCCGGCGGCCTCGAACACGACCTTCATGTAGTGCTTGTCCATGCCGACGGCGGAGGCCAGTACACCCGCGCCCACGTAGCGCATGTCGGCCATCTCCAGCATGCCCTGCAGGGTGCCGTCCTCGCCGAACGGGCCGTGCAGGAGCGGCAGGACGACGTCGACACCGCCGAGGCTCTCGGGCACGGACCCGGGAGCGGCGATGAGCAGTTCCTGGCCCGTTCCGCCGTCGACCGCCGAGCCCATGACCACGGCGTGCTCGGTCGCCATGACCTCGGGCAGGACATCGGAGCGCAGGGACCACGAGGCCGGATCCGCGGACACCAGGGACCACTGCCCGGAGCGCGTGATACCCACGGGCACGACGTCGTAGCGGGTGCGGTCGATCGCCTCGAGGACGCCGGCGGCGGTCACGCAGCTGACGGCGTGCTCACTCGAGCGGCCCCCGAAGAGGACGAGGACGCGGGGCTTGCCGGAGCTCGCCGGGGTCTCGGCGGGCGCGGTGCTCACGGTGGTCACGGGGTGTGATCGCCTTCCGGCTTGAGGTTGCGGGCCAGCAGGCGCGGCCCGAGGTCGTTGACGGACAGCCGTCCCTGGAGGACGGCCACCACGCTCTCGGTGATGGGCATGTCGACGCCGCGCTGGTTGGCGGCGTCCAGGACGGCCTGCGCGGACTTGATGCCCTCGGCGGTCTGGTTCATCCTCGCCGTCACCTCGTCGAGGCTCAGCCCCTGTCCCAGCAGGTGCCCGGCGGTGTGGTTCCGCGACAGCGCCGACGAACAGGTGGCGATGAGGTCTCCCATCCCGGCCAGGCCTGCCATCGTCTCCCGGCGTCCCCCGAGGGACACGGCCAGGCGGGTCGTCTCGGCGAGCCCGCGGGTGATGACGGAGGCCTTGGTGTTGTCGCCCATGCGCCGGCCTTCGCAGATGCCGACGGCGAGGGCGATCACGTTCTTCACGATGCCGCCGATCTCCACGCCGATCACATCCGTGGACGTGTAGGGGCGGAAGTAGGAGGCCGTGCAGGCCGCGGCGATCCAGGCGGCCGTGTCGTGGTCGACACAGGCGACGACGGACGCCGTCGGCTCCTCCCGGGCGATCTCCATGGCGAGGTTCGGACCGGACAGCACCGCGATCCGCCGCTCGGGCAGCGCGAGTTCCTCCGCGATCACCTCGCTCATGCGGGCGTCGGTGCCGACCTCGAGGCCCTTCATGAGGGAGACGACGACGGCATCGGGAGCGATGAGGGGACGCCACGCGGGCAGCTGCGCGCGCAGGGACTGGGCCGGCACGGCGAGGACCACGAGGCTGCTGCCGGCCAGGACGGCCCCGACGTCGGCGGACGCCGTGATGTTCGCCGGGAGCCGGGTCTCCCCGAGGTAACGCGAGTTGCGGTGCTCGGTGGTGATCTCGGCGGCCACCTCGGGCCGGCGGGACCAGAGCATCACCGGGGTGTCCGGGGAGGCATCGGCGAGGACCTTCGCGAACGTGGTCCCCCAGCTGCCGGACCCGAGGACGGCGATCTTCGCGGGCCGCCTCGCGTGCGCGTCGGCCGTCATCGTTCCCCTCCCGGCACCGGTCCGGCGTCGTCGTCTCCGTCGACGCGGCCCTCGCCGTCCGCACGGCCCTCGAAGTCGCGGCCGGTCATCTTCTGGTGCTTCAGCGCCGGATCCCAGCGCTCGGCGGGTGGTTCTTCGCCCCTCAGCTCGGCGAGCAGGGCCGTGATGGCCACGAGGATGCGGTCGGTGGCCGCGTCGAGCGTGGTCCTCGTCAGCGGGGCGTCCCGAAACTCGGAGAGGTCCACGGGATCACCGACGAGCACCCGGACACGCTTGCGGGGGAACAGGTGGAAGCGCTTCGCGTAGCGGGGGAAGACCTCCTGGGCGCCCCAGTGGGCGATGGGCACCACTGGCGCGCCGGTCTGGAGGGCCAGGCGGGCGGCTCCGGTGCGGCCCTTCATGGGCCACATGTCCGGGTCCCTCGTGAGTGTGCCCTCGGGATAGATGATGATCCCGCCACCGTCGGCGAGCGCCGCCCGGGCGGCCTCCAGCGAGCGGTTCGCCCCCGCGGAGGTGCGCTCGACCGGCACCTGCTTGATGGTGCGCAGGATGAACCCGACCACGGGCACCTCGAACAGGCTCGCCTTCGCGAGGAAGCGCGGCATGACGTCCTGGTTGTAGAGGAAGTGCGAGATGACCACCGGGTCGATCTCGGTGACGTGGTTCGGGCACACGATCATGCCCGTGCCGCGCGGCAGTTTCTCCTGCCCCCGCCATTCCTTGGCCATCAGCCCGTTCATGACCGGCCTCACCCAGAGGGAAAGGAACGTGTACATGGCGCGTGAGCCCCGTGACTCCCCCATACCGCCGGGCCTCCTACGCGAGTGCCACGGCGACAGCCGGGGCGTCCTCCGTGACATCGAAGTCCGCGCCGAGGCCCTCGAGCTTGTCCTGGAAGCGCTCGTAGCCGCGGTTGATGAGCTCGATCCCGGTGACGCGGGAGACGCCGTCGGCGGCGAGGGCCGCGATGAGGTGGCTGAACCCTCCCCGCAGGTCGGGGATGTCGATATCGGTGCCGTGCAGCTGCGTGGGTCCGGAGATCACCGCAGAGTGCAGGAAGTTGCGCTGCCCGAACCGGCACGGGATGCTGCCGAGGCACTCGCGGTGCACCTGGATGCTGGCGCCCATGCGGAGCAGCGCCTCGGTGAACCCGAACCGGTTCTCGTACACCGTCTCGTGGACGATCGAGACGCCGGTGGCCTGCGTGAGGGCGACGACGAGCGGCTGCTGCCAGTCCGTCATGAAGCCGGGGTGCACGTCCGTCTCGAGCACGAGCGGCTTCAGGGGGCCGCCCGGGTGGTAGAAGCGGATGCCGTCGTCGTCGACGTCGAAGGCGCCGCCGACCTTGCGGTACGTGTTGAGGAACGCCGTGAGGTCGAGCTGGCGCGCGCCCTCGACGTAGATGTCACCCTTGGTGACGAGAGCGGCGGACGCCCATGACGCCGTCTCGTTGCGGTCGGAGATGGCCTTGTGGTTGTAGCCGGTCAGTTCCTTGACGCCCTCGATGCGGATGACGCGATCCGTCTGCACCGTGATGATCGCGCCCATCTTCTGCAGGACGGCGATGAGGTCCATGATCTCGGGCTCGACGGCGGCTCCGGAGAGTTCGGTGATGCCGTCGGCGCGGACCGCCGTGAGGAGCACCTGCTCGGTCGCCCCGACGCTGGGGTACGGCAGCGTGAGCTTGGCGCCGTGGAGGCCCCTGGGCGCGGAGATGGAGATGCCGCCCGGGCGCTTGTCGACGACGGCGCCGAAGTTGCGCAGGACCTCCATGTGGTAGTCGATCGGCCGGTCACCGATCTTGCAGCCACCGAGATCCGGGATGAAGGCTTCGCCGATGCTGTGCATCAGGGGCCCGCAGAAGAGGATGGGGATGCGCGAGTCGCCGGCGTGCGCGTCGATGTCCTTGGACATCGCCATCTTGGCGTCGCTCGGGTCCATCGTGAGGTCGCCGGTGATGGGGTCCTTCGTCACCGTGACGCCGTGCAGCTGCAGCAGGCTGGTGACGACGTCGACGTCCTTGATCTCCGGGACGTTGCGGAGGACGGACGGTGAGTTGCCCAGCAGCGATGCGACCATCGCCTTCGGCACCAGATTCTTCGCCCCGCGGACGAGGACCTTGCCCGTCAGCGGAATGCCGCCTCGAATGGTCAGAACGCTACCCATGAATACCTGTTTCCCTCATACGTTGAACCCCCGCGGACCCGAAAATGCCCCCTCCCAGCATAGGAGCACCGTCCGGCAGACAAAAAACAAGGGTACTGGGTGCACTCCCAGCTCCCCTACAGGAACCTCGGGGGATGCGTCGGCATTCCTTCCCGGTCCCGGACAGGGCCTGTGAGCTGCGTGACAGCCGCGGGCATCTCGCGACGGCCGGGGCCGCCCGGCGAGCGGTCAGGTGCGCACGGGAAGGGTGGTCGGCTTGTGGGACG
Source organism: Arthrobacter sp. TJ-263 (assembly GCF_058269155.1). Lineage (NCBI taxonomy): Bacteria > Bacillati > Actinomycetota > Actinomycetes > Micrococcales > Micrococcaceae > Arthrobacter > Arthrobacter sp. TJ-263. Next base: position 804,444 of record NZ_JBZCNE010000001.1, read on the forward strand.
GACGGCGGGCCTCGAACGCCGTGATGTGCTCCTCCTGCCGGAGCGTGAGGCCGATGTCGTCGAGGCCCTCCAGCAGGCGCCACCGCGTGTAGTCGTCGAGCTGGAAGGGTGCGGTCACGGACCCGCACTGCACCATGCGCGCCTCGAGATCCACCGTGACGGTCGCACCCGGCTCGTTCTCCAGGACCTTCCAGATGAGCTCGATGTCGTCCTGGGCGACCTGCGCGGCGACGAGCCCCTGCTTGCCCGAGTTGCCGCGGAAGATGTCCGCGAAGCGCGATGACAGGACGGCTTTGAACCCATAGTCCTTCAGCGCCCACACGGCGTGCTCCCGCGAGGACCCGGTGCCGAAATCCGGCCCGGCGACCAGGACGGACCCCCGGGCGTAGGGCTCACGGTTGAGGATGAAGTCCTCGTCCTTGCGCCAGCCGGCGAAGAGCGCATCCTCGAAGCCCGTCCGGGTGATGCGCTTGAGGTAGACGGCCGGGATGATCTGGTCGGTGTCGATGTTGCTCTGGCGCAGCGGCACGCCGATGCCGGTGTGCGTGGTGATCTTCTCCATGGCGGGCTCCTAGGCTGCGGTGACGGTGGACGGGGCGGCGTGGGCGCCCGTGCCGTGGGCTTCGGTGCCGCCGGGACGCGGGGGCAGGTCCGACGGCGAACTGAGCGTGCCGCGCACCGCCGTCGCGGCGGCGACGACCGGCGAGACCAGATGCGTCCTTCCGCCCTTGCCCTGGCGACCCTCGAAGTTCCGGTTCGACGTCGACGCGCAGCGCTCGCCCGGGGCCAGCTGGTCGGGGTTCATGCCGAGGCACATGGAGCAGCCGGCGAACCGCCATTCCGCCCCGAAGTCCTTGAAGACACGGTCCAGGCCTTCGGCCTCGGCCTGCAGCCGCACGCGGGCCGACCCCGGGACGACCATCATCCGCACGGCCGGGTCCTTCTCGCGCCCCCTGATGATGTCGGCGGCGATGCGGAGGTCCTCGATGCGGCTGTTCGTGCAGGAGCCGAGGAACACCGTGTCCACCCGGATGTCCTTCATGGGGGTGCCGGGCTGCAGTGCCATGTAGTCCAGCGCGCGGCTGCACGCGGCCTTGTCGTTCTCGTCGTCGAAATCCTCCGGCGACGGCACGGCCTGCGAGAGGGAGACGCCCTGCCCCGGGTTGGTCCCCCAGGTGACGAAGGGCTCCAGCTCGTTCGCGTCGAGGAAAACCTCCGCGTCGAAGACCGCGTCGTCATCGGTGCGCAGCTCGCGCCACTCGGCGACCGCGGCATCCCAGTCCGCACCCTCCGGCGCATGCGGACGGCCTTTCAGGTAGGCGAACGTCGTCTCGTCGGGGGCGACCATCCCGGCGCGCGCTCCCGCTTCGATCGACATGTTGCAGATGGTCATGCGCGCTTCCATGGACAGCGACCGGATGGCCGACCCGCGGTACTCGAGCACGTAGCCCTGCCCGCCGCCGGTCCCGATCTTGGCGATGACGGCGAGGATGATGTCCTTGGAGGTGACGCCCGGCTTCAGCGTCCCCTCGACCGTGATGCCCATGGTCCGGAACGGCTTCAGCGACAGCGTCTGGGTGGCCATCACGTGCTCCACCTCGGAGGTGCCGATGCCCATGGCGAGCGCGCCGAAGGCGCCGTGCGTGGAGGTGTGCGAATCCCCGCAGACGACGGTCAGTCCCGGCTGGGTGAGGCCGAGCTGGGGGCCGACGACGTGCACGATGCCCTGTTCGGCGTCGCCGAGCGAGTGGAGCCGTACGCCGAACTCCCGGCAGTTCGCCCGCAGGGTCTCGATCTGGGTCCGGCTGGTGAGGTCGGCGATCGGCTTGTCGATGTCCAGGGTGGGCGTGTTGTGGTCCTCGGTGGCGATCGTCAGGTCCGGGCGGCGCAGGGGCCGCCCCGCGAGGCGGAGACCCTCGAAGGCCTGCGGCGAGGTGACCTCGTGGACCAGGTGCAGGTCGATGTAGAGGAGGTCCGGCTGCGCTTCGGCGCCGACGACGTCCCCCTTGCGCACCACGTGTGCGTCCCAGACCTTCTCTGCCAGTGTCTTGCCCATGACGCTCGTCCTTTTCCGCTCCGGCCCCGGACCCCGGTAGGGGCAGCGGCCTGAACTCCTCGTGTCATCAACTCAACCAGCGCCCGTCGACGAGTGCCAGCCCGAGAGCTTGCGTCTCAGATTATGAGACGGCAATATCATCCTATGGACAATTCTAGCGGCGTCGGAGTCATCGACAAGGCCGCCCTCGTGCTCGACGCCCTCGAGGCCGGGCCCACCACCCTCGCCCAGCTCGTCGCCTCGACCGGCCTGGCGCGCCCCACCGTGCACCGGCTCGCCCTCGCCCTGGCCCATCACCGGCTGGTGGGCCGGGACATGCAGGGCCGCTTCGTCCTCGGCAGCAGGCTCGTGGAACTGGCCTCGGCCGCCGGCGAGGACCGCCTGATCGCCTCGGCGGGACCGGTGCTCCTCGGCCTGCGGGACGCCACGGGCGAGAGCGCCCAGCTGTTCAGGCGGCAGGGCGAATGGCGCGTCTGCGTGGCATCCGCCGAGCGCCCCGTGGGACTGCGGGACACGATCCCGGTCGGGACCCAGCTGTCCATGAAGGCCGGGTCGGCCGCGCAGTGCCTCCTGGCGTGGGAGGACCACGACCGCCTGCTCAAGGGGCTGCAGGACGCCCGGTTCACGCCGACCGTGCTGGCCGGCGTGCGGCGCCGCGGATGGGCGCAGAGCCTCGGTGAACGGGAGAACGGCGTCGCCTCCGTCTCCGCCCCGGTCCGCGGTCCGTCCGGCCGCGTGATCGCCGCCGTGTCGATCTCCGGACCGATGGAACGCCTCACCCGCCAGCCCGGCCGCATCCACGCCGAGGTGGTCTCGGACGCCGCGCGCCAGCTGACGCTCGCCGTGGCGAAGGCATCCGACTGACATGGGCGAGCACGCCCCCGGAACCGGGCGTCGGTATGCCATCTTCCTGCGGGGTGTGAACGTCGGCGGGGTCACCATCCGCATGGCCGACCTCCGCGAACTGCTCGCCGGCCTGCCGGTGGGCGACGTCGCCACGGTCCTCGCCAGCGGCAACGCCACCTGCTCCTCCGCGCTCAGGGCCGAGCAGCTCACCGGCCGTGTGGAGGAGGCACTGCGTGCACGCTTCGGCTATCCGGCGCGCGTGATCGTCGTCGAGCGGGCCGAGCTCGCCGGCATCGCGGCGTCGGTGCCCGAGCAGGGGAACGCCGACACGCACACGTACGTCACGCTGTTCACGGGGCCGGACGAACAGTCGGCGTTCGTCGACGAGGCCCGCGGTCTCGGCGAGGAACCGGTGGCCCTCACCGGCGGCACGGCGATCGCCTGGTTCCCGCCGAAAGGCAGGTCGACCGACGTCCCCCTGGCGAAGCTGCTCGCCAGGACGCGACACGCGGCGAACTCGACGACCCGCAACCTCAACACCGTGGACAAGGTGCTGCGCCTCCTGGCGTGACGGCACGGAGGGCCGTCGCCTTGGTAGGGTTCGACCACGCCGCGCCGATGCCGCCGACCCAGCCGAAGGACACACCATGCGACTCATCGACCAGGACTGCCACGAACTCGAGCAGCAGAAGGGTTCCCACGGCTTCGTGGTGGTCGGCGCCGGCCGGGCCGCCGTGATCGACCCCGGCCTGGCGTCGGGGTTCGACGGCGTCATCGCCGAGCTGCGGGCCGACGAGGCGACGACCGGCCCGATCACCGACATCGTCCTCACCCACTACGACGCCGACCATGCCCAGGCGGCGCGGCGACTCCGGGAAGCCCTCGGCGCGAGCGTCTGGATCGGTTCCGCTGATGCCGACGTGCTGCGCCGCCGGATCACACCGAAGACCCGTCTTCGGAGGGTGCTGCGGCGGATCTTCCCTGTCCGCCTTCCGGACGACGTACGGGAACTCACCGGCTCCGGCGAGATCTTCCCCGGGCTCGAGTACTTCCCGACCCCCGGTCACACCCCCGGCCACTACGCCTTCCAGTGGCGCGGGGTCCTCTTCACGGGGGATGCCGCCAGGGTGTCGGCGGACGGGGGCGTCCGGGACTTCTACGCGCCCCTCATCGATGACCGGCCCGTCGCTGCGCGCACCGTCCGGCTCCTGGCCGAGCGCATCCGTTCGGGCTCGGTGGACTGGGTCTGCTCCGGCCACAGCCCGATCGCCCGGACTGCCGCGCCTACTCCCTGAAGTCCGCGCTCCCGGAACGGCCGGACCCGCACATGGCTGATCCCGTCCTCCGGGACCTGCCCGGGGAACGGGATCAGCGGGTGCACTCAGACCGAGGCCAGGGCGCGATCCTTCAGCTTCACGAATTCCGGCTCCGTGATGGTGCCGGCTTCGAGCAGTTCCTTCGCCTTCGCGATCTCCTCGGCCGACGTCGGTACGGCGACGCTCCGCACGTAGTTGTCCATCGACTCCTGAGCGGCCTGCCTGCTGGCCAGTTCGCGATCGGCCATGCCACGCCCACGCGCCAGGAGGTAGACCACGGCGGTGATCATCGGGATGAAGATGAGGCCCACCATCCAGACCGCCTTCAACCAGCCCGAGAGCTCACGATCGCGGAAGAGATCGATGATGATCTGAAACAACACGATCAGATAGGCGAAGAACACCATAATCGAGAAGGACAACCAAATGATGTTCCAAATGTTCTCCCAGAATTCCATCTGTCCACTCCTGTCAGAATTTTAAAAGCGCCGCGAGGACAGACGGACCGGCGCGGCTTGGATATCACAAGTGTGGTGATCCGACGATGGGCGGCAAAGGGCCGAAGGTCCCGACCGCGCAACCCTCCCGCTGATCGGCGCCGGCCCCATGTGGCACCGGGAGGGGCGGCGGTACCATGAAGCATGGGTGCGAAAAGCATCGGGCAAAGCAGCCCAGCGTTCTTCCGTGAACTCGACAAGGCCGGCCGTCGGCGCGCCGTCGCGAATTCGATCATACGGCTTACCATTTTCTTCACAATTCTTCTCGGCGCCTATGTCCTTTTCCCCGTCGGAGGGTTCAACGAGGAGAATCCCATCGCTGCCTGGATCCGGCTGATCGCCGTCGTCGTCGTCTTCCTCGCGGCCATGGCCCTCGAACTGCATACCATCATGGCGGCGCAGGTCCCCCAGATCCGCGCCGCCGAGGCCGTCGTCGAACTGATCCTGATCCTGCTGTGCCTCTTCGCGCTGCTCTACGTGTCCATGTCCGAGACCGACCCCGCGTCCTTCAGCGAACCCCTCGACCGGATCGATGCCCTGTACTTCACGACGTCGACCTTCGCCACCGTGGGATTCGGGGACATCACGCCGAAGAGTGAACTGGCCCGGTCCCTGCTGATCGTCCAGATGCTGGCAGACCTCGGCGCCCTGGTGCTGATCGGGAAGGTCGCCTTCCTGGCAGCCTCCCGGCGGCTGACCCGCTAGCCCAGGGCCCCGCGCTACCCTCAGCTGCGCTGCGAGGCCGCACGCACGGCGGCGCTGAAGGCGTTGCAGCGGTCCACCTCGTCCAGGACGGGCTGCAGGACGACGTCGGCCGCCACGCGGGAGCAGGCGGCCAGCAGCTTCCTGCGCACCCTTGACGCGCGCCTCCCGGCCCCCCAGCGCGCGAGGAGGGCAGCAACGACCGCGAGCAGGACGCCGGCCACCAGGCCGCCGAGGATCAGCAGGGTGGGCAGGGGGAAGCCCTCCACCCGGGGCACCTCGAGGGCGGGCAGCTGCAGGAACGCGAGACCCGCCAGGAGACCGAGCCATGCGAGTCCCGCGACCAGGGCCGCGAAGGCGATCCACTGCAGGACACCGAAGACACCCCACCACCTGCTCCGACCGGTCTCCAGGTCGGTGCCGGTGACGGCCGCGTCGAGGGCGTCCGTGAGCTCCGGGGACGTGCTCAGGGCAGCATCCCGGACGGACGTACGCCACGGATCACGGAGGCCGCCGGCCGCCGCGTCCCCGAACACCCGCAGGGCCTGCCCCACCCGCGCCTGCTGCGCCGGGTCCCCGACGGGGAGCGAGGACCGGCGCAGCTCGGGGATGACGTCCTGCCGCCGCAGGTTCAACCGGCGCAGCGGATCGGGGCGGAGCCCCGCCAGCCAGCGGGTCACCGGCCAGCCCGTGGTGGCGTGCACGTCCCTTCGATAGGCGCTGCGGACGGCGTCCACCACCACCGGCACGCCTGCGGCCATGCCGAGCTCCGCGGACAGGGCCGCCCGCGCGGCGTCGGACGGCGCCGCGACGTGCTCCGCCACGAACGGGAGCAGATCACCTGCCGCACGCTCGGCATCCGCCGCCACCCTGCGCATCGCCGCAGCGCGGCTCTCGGCGAGCTCCCTGATCCCTCCGGCGAGCTCACCGACCCCCTGGCCCGTCCGCGCGGACACCGGGACGACGTCGACCCCCGGCAGCCCCTCGCCGGCGAGGATGCCCGCGAGGGAGGACAGCACGGCCTCGAGATCCTCCGGGTCCAGGCGGTCCGCCTGGTTGAGTGCCACCAGGATCACCGCCTCATGGGTCGCCAGGTCCCGCAGGAAGCCGTGGTGAAGCGCCGCATCTGCGTACTTCTGGGGGTCGACCACCCAGAGCAGCACGTCGACCATCCCCGCCAGGCGCTCGACGGTCTCCCGGTGCGCAACCGCCGTGGAATCGAAATCGGGCAGGTCCAGGAGGATCAGCCCGGCGGTGTCCGGCAGCGCGGGCAGCAACTGCTGCGCGGGCTCCTGACCGGCCGACGGCGTCGATCCCCTGCGGCGCCGGCGGAAGAATCCGCGGCGCGATCCACGGGCTCCCGGGTCCGGAGCGGGCGTTGCCACCGCCCCGGCGTCGTGCCCGTCCTCGGGGCCGGGGCCGTCCGGCCGGTCGGTTCCGCCGACCGGGGCATCGTGCGCGACCCGACCGTCAGGGCCCTCGGCCCCGGGGTGCGTCTCCCGTCCGCCGAGGTCGGTGCGCGCGTCGAGCGCGGCGTCGGTCCGCCCTCCGCCGGGTGCCACGACCTCGAGCACGCGCGGCTCCCGGGCCGGTCCTCCCCCGACGAGCGGCGCGCCCTCGGGCAGGGCGACACGCTGCCGGACCTCCAGCCAGTCGAGCAGTTCGTCGCTCCCGCTACTGCCCCAGACGAGGGCGAGCGGCTCCGACGTCGTGGGCCGCCGGACCGCGACCCGGGCTGCGCCGGTGCCGCTCAGCGCATTCACGAGCGAGGACTTGCCGCTGCCGGTCGGCCCGAAGATGCCCACCACCGTGTGGTCCGCCGACAGCGACCGCCGCCGGCCCGCGCGCTCCAGCGTCCGGCGGAGCCGTTCCAGTTCCTCCGGCGGGAGCCGTTCCGCACCGAGCTCGGAGGCCTCGTGCAGGTGCGCGAGCACCTCGGCCAGCGAGCCGGCGGTCTCCGTCGTGTCCTGCCCGGTACGGCTCACGCGCCGTCTCCCGCAGCGGAAGGCTCCGCCGGCAGCGCCGTGCGGAGCCGGCTCGCCAGGACGGTGAGCGCCTCGGCCGAGGTCTGGAGCGCCAGGGGTTGCAGGCACCGGCCGAAGGGCTCGCGCTCGCGGCGGAACAGCGCGTCGACGCGCTGGTAGAGGTTCCTGCGGGCCGTGGCGGCCAGTCGCCGGACGGCGTCGTCGCCGAAGACCGCCTCCAGGAGCTTCTGGCCCGCGACCGCGGATGCCCCGGCGATGCCGATCTCCCCGCCCGTGAGTCCTCCCGTGGACGCGAAGACCACCACCATCAGGGCCACGGCGACGCCGTTGACACCGAAGGAGAGCATGCGGGCCGTGAAGCGCTTGTCCGCGCCCTCGGCCTGGACCAGCAGCAGGATGTCCTGCTGCCACTCCCGGATCTCGCGGGCCACCTCGGCCGACACGGCGGCGGCGTCCCACGCCGGCACGTCCCCGAGCAGCACCCGGCCCGCGTGGTCCCCACGCCACCGCCTGCGCGTGGTCTCGTCCGCGCGGGCCGCCTGCTCGACGATCACCGTCTGCAACCCGCTGCCGATGGCTTCGGCGACGGTCGCCGCCGGGGCCGGCCGTCCCGTGAAGAACGCACTCATCCGGTCCCGCGCGCGTCCGATCCTCGTCTCGAGGCCGCGCATGAACTCACCGGTGCCGACGAAGTCCTGCCATCGGGCGAGGACCTCCCCGCGCAGCAGCTTGCCGTCCTCCGTAGCCGCGAGGACGTCCGCCAGGGCGTCCGCATAGGCGCCCTCCACGGCTGCGCGCAGGGCATCTGCGACGGACTGCTCCTGGCCTGCGGCTTCGGCAATGCCGTCGATGCGACCGGCGAGGGCGCGCATCGCACCGCTCACCGTCCGTCGCGCGATGTCCCGCCGCCCGTCGGCGTCGGCTGCCAGGGCCTGCAGCCATCGCGTGATCGGCTCGACGGCGTCTGCCGGCAGCATGCGCGACGGACCGAGCATCATCTCCGGGACCACGAAGATGGGTGCGTGCCCGAGGTTCTCGGCCGACAGCAGCGTCAGGAGATCGCTCCTGATCTCCTCCTCCACTCCGGCCGGCACACGGTCCAGCACGACGGCGACGAGGACGTCCCGGCGGCCGGCCTCCGCGAGCAGCCTCCAGGGGACGGCGTCCGCGTAGCGGTTGGCCGTGGTCACGAAGATCCAGAGGTCCGCCGCCGCGAGCAGCTGGCCGGCGAGCCGGCGGTTCTCGTCCGCGATGGAGTCGACGTCAGGGGCATCGAGGAGTGCAAGGCCGGGCGGGAGCGTCGACGTCGGGCGCAGGAGCAGGGTGTCAGGCCCTGAGGCCTGATGGAGCGCTGCGGGCGCGCCCGCCGTCGGCGGGTCGCCGGCACCGCCGTCGTCGGTCGCGAGGCGGACCCGGCTGAGCGTGGGCAGGATCCGCGCGTCGTCGAACCACGCGCCGTCATCCGGGTGGTGGAGCAGGAGCGGCTGGCGGGTGGTGGGGCGCACGGCGCCCGTGACCGAGACGGGACGCCCCACGAGGGCGTTGACGAGGGTGGATTTCCCGGCGCCCGTGGACCCGCCCACGACGGCGACGAGCGGGGCATCCAGGCTGGCCAGTCGCGGAAGGATGTAGTCGGTCAGCTGAGCGCGTGCGGCTGCCGCCGATTCCCGCGCAACGTCCGAGCCGGGAAGCTCCAGCGGGAACGCGAGACTGTCCAGTGCGGCACGCACTTCGCGCAGCAGCGGGGCGAGCCCGCGGGCTTCGCCGACCATGGAAGGTGCACTCATGAAACCATCATGCCAGTCCCCCGCCTCCGCGCCCCGAAGTCCTCGTCCTCTCCGCAAACGGAAAAGTCCCGGACATCGTGGTGATGTCCGGGACTTCCCGGCGTCCTGACGGACTGTGCCCTTGCGGGCGAATGTGACCCCAGCGGGATTCGAACCCGCGTTACCGCCGTGAGAGGGCAGCGTACTAGGCCGCTATACGATGGGGCCAGTACTTTCCATCTTACTATGTGTTGCCGTGTGCTCTTGCCATTCCGCCCGGGGGCGGAAGTGCGCTGGGGTACCAGGACTCGAACCTAGAATGTTGGTACCAGAAACCAGTGTGTTGCCAATTACACCATACCCCAATGGCACTTTTCGGAGTCCCGATCGTGCTGGACTCCGGTCGCGTAACCGCTCCGCGCCGAGAAACAACTTTACCGGACAGAAGGCAGGAACTGCAAAACGGGCTCCAGACCCCTGATGCGAGGCACCTCCGGGGCGTGCCCGGCATCGGCCGCCGAGCCGCCGTCGGTGCCCGCTGCCCGGCCGGCTCCCGCGCGGTCCAGCCATACGCCGACCAGCCCGGCCGACCGCGCTCCGACGGCGTCGAGCAGCCGATTGTCGCCCACGTAGAGCGTCCGCGCGGGCGCGGTCCCGAGCAGCCGTGCACCCTCGTGGTAGATGGCCGGGTCGGGCTTGGCCACGCCGACGGTGTCGATGCCGACCAGCGTCGCGATGCGCTGCAGGCCGGCGTGGTCCAGCTTGGCCCGCTGGTAGGCGTGCACGTTGTTGCTGACCGCGCCGTACGGGATGCCACGGGCGTCCAGTTCGTCCAGGAGGGGCGCGACGTCGTCGTACGCCCGGAAGTGCAGCGGCAGGGTCTGCTCGTAGGCGCGCACCCAGGCCTCGGCCATGTGCCCCACGAACGGCTCCGGAGTGAACGCGGCACGCGCGTGCCGGACCCGGTGCACCCTCTGCTCCTCGAAGGTGACATCCCCCGCCAGGAACCGGTCGTAGTGCCGCTGGGGGTCCGTTGTGTACAGGGCCTTGTAGCGTGCCCAGTCGTCGTCGCTCAGGTGGTTCAGGGACGGGTCCGGGATGGCCTGCAGCGTGTGCCCCATGGCCCCTTCGAGGTCCACGAGCGTGTCGTCGATGTCGAACAGCACGCCGTCGACGACGCCGTGGCCCTCCGCGTCGGGCACGCCCTGCCCGGCCGCTGCCGGCCCTGCCGGGCCCCGACCGGTCGCCATCACGCAGCCGTCGCGCGCAGCGCCCGGACGCGGGCGATCGAGGACTCGCGCCCGAGGATCACCATCGACTCGAACAAGGGCGGGGAGATCTTGCGCCCGGAGATCGCGGTCCGGACCGGGCCGAAGGCGAGCCGCGGCTTGAGGCCGAGCGTGTCGACCAGGGCGGCCCGCAGCGCGGCCTGCAGCGATTCGGCGTCCCACGTCGGGCAGCCCTCGAGGGCGGCCAGGGTGGCGTCGAGCACCTCGCCGAGATTCTCGGGCAGTCCCTTGCGGGCGTCGTCGGCGATGTCCACGGCGTCGTCGGCCTTGAACAGGAACCCCAGCATCTCGGGGGCCTCGCCGAGCAGGGTGATGCGTTCCTGGACGAGCGGGGCGGCCTCGGCGACGATGCGCAGCTCCTCCTCGGTGGGATCGGCACCGAGGAGGCCTGCCGCCGCGAGATAGGGCAGCAGGCGGGAACGGAACTCGCCCGGATCCAGCAGCCGCACGTGGGTGCCGTTGATCGCCTCGGCCTTCTTCAGGTCGAACCGCGCCGGGTTGGCCAGCACGTCGCGCACGTCGAACTTCTCGACGAGCTGCTCCACCGAGAAGATGTCCTGGTCCGCCGACATGCTCCAGCCCAGCAGGGACAGGTAGTTGAGGAGGCCTTCGCGGATGAAGCCGCGCTCACGGTGCAGGAACAGGTTGGATTCGGGATCGCGCTTGGACAGCTTCTTGTTGCCCTGGCCCATGACGTAGGGCAGGTGGCCGAACAGCGGCATGTGCCGGGCCACTCCGATGTCGATCAGCGCCCGGTAGAGCGTCACCTGGCGGGGCGTGGAGGACAGCAGGTCCTCGCCGCGCAGGACGTGCGTGATGCCCATCAGGGCGTCGTCGACCGGATTGACGAGCGTGTAGAGGGGCGCACCGTTGGCCCGGACGACGGCGAAGTCCGGGACACTGCCGGCGCGGAACGTGATCTCCCCGCGCACGAGGTCGGTGAAGGTGATGTCCTCGTCGGGCATCCGCAGGCGCAGGACCGCGGGACGTCCGGCCGACCGGAACGCGTCCTTCTGCTCCTCGGTCAGCGTGCGGTCGTGGTTGTCGTAGCCGAGCTTCACGTCCCGCCCGGCGGCACGGTGGCGCTCCTCCACCTCCTCGGGCGTCGAGAAGGACTCGTAGAGGTGGCCCGCCCCGACGAGGCGGTCGATGACGTCCCGGTAGAGCTCACCGCGCTGCGACTGGCGGTAGGGCGCGTGCGGTCCGCCCACCTCGACGCCCTCGTCCCAGTCGATGCCCAGCCAGGTCATGGCCTCCAGCAGCTGCTGGTAGCTCTCCTCGCTGTCGCGGGCGGCGTCGGTGTCCTCGATGCGGAAGATCAGCTTGCCGCCGGTGTGGCGGGCGTACGCCCAGTTGAAGAGCGCAGTCCTGACGAGGCCCACGTGGGGGGTTCCCGTCGGCGACGGGCAGAATCGGACCCGGACGGGCGTGGCATCGGAGACGGTGGGGAACTCTGCGGCAGTAGTCATGGTGGTCCCATTCTAGGTGGGACCATCAGCGGCGGCCGCGCGCCGTCGGACCCGGACTGCGGGCCCGACGGCGGAGACGCGTCAGCGGCGCGCCGGGTTGGACAGGCGTCCGATGCCCTCGATGTCGACGTCGTACCGCTGTCCGTCGGTGATCATCCCGACCCCGGCCGGTGTGCCCGTGAGGATGATGTCTCCCGGCAGCAGGGTGAAGGCCTGCGAGACGTAGGCCACGAGTTCGCGCACACCCCAGATCATGTCGCTCGTGGAGCCGTCCTGGCGGAGTTCGCCGTCCAGGCTCCCCCGGACCGTGAGGTTCTCCGGGTCGAGGTCCGTCTCGATCCAGGGGCCGATGGGGCAGGACGTGTCGAAGCCCTTGGCTCGCGCCCACTGGTCGTCGGTCTCTTGGACATCGCGTGCGGTCAGGTCGTTCGCGCAGGTATAGCCGAAGACGACGTCGTCGACCCGCTCGAGCGGGACGTCCTTGCAGATCCGGCCGATCACGACGGCGAGTTCGGCCTCGTACGAGATCTGGTCCGAGAAGGACGGCAGCATGATCGGGTCCCCGGGGCCGATCACCGAGGTGTTGGGCTTGAGGAACATGAGCGGCGCGGCCGGCGTCTCGCTCCCCATCTCCCGGATGTGGTCCGCGTAGTTCCGTCCCACGCCGACCACCTTGCTGCGGGGGATGACGGGCGCCAGGAGGCGGACGTCCTCGAGGGCGTGGCGTACTCCGGTCAGCTGGATGCCGGCGTAGAAGGGGTCACCCTGGATGACGGCGACTTCCTCGCTGCCCTCGCTCCCTTCCACGACGCCGAACATTGGGTCATCATCTACGACAAAGCGTGCAATTCGCATGCCGCCAAGCCTAGCGCGGGCCTTCGAGTCCCGATGTCGGGGTATGCGGTTTCGTCGCGCGGGGCAAAAGGAGATACCGCGGGCACTCCCTTCCCAGAGAGAGGGTGCCCGCGGTATCAGTTCCGGCATACAGATGGTTCCGCGGACCTAACGGAACGCCACCATCTGCCGATTGGTGACTAGCCGGGCCAGTTGTTGACGCGGTCCAGTGAAGAGACGGGAGCGACGACGCCGGTCTTCGCGGGAGCAGCGTTGGCCGCTGCTGCACTTCCGGTCACGAGGAGTGTTGCGAGAAGGAAAGCGGAGGTGATGCGCTTCATGATGTGGATCCTTTGGCAGGTGGTCGAGTGATGACAGGGTCCAGCTCTCATACCACGAGCGGCCCAAGAATCATGGTAAGCCACACCAGTCACTTTGGTAACACATTTCCAGAATTTCTTTCTACAATTTTCGAATCTCTCGTCGCATTGCGTTGCAGCACCAATAATGGGGAGCAGTAGCTGGACCGATCCGGAAAGCCGAAGGTGAGTATGACCTATCAGGAAGCAGCGGGACAGCGTCTGCTGATCGAACTCCGGGCACGCGATGCGTGGAGCCAGCGTGACTACGTCACCGCCCAGCATCTCGCACAGGAGATGGCAGCCTCCGCCCTCGACGACAGCGACGATCTGGGCTGGTGGAACGCCACCTTCTTCGTGTCCGAGACTTTGCGGAAGCAGGGTCTGATGCAGGAGTCGAGAGAAGTGGCCGAGACACTGGCCGGCCACACGCTGACCACCCAGTCCAAAGCCCTGAGTGCGCGGGTCTCCACCATCCTCTCCCTCGCCCTCCAGGGCTGCGGAGACCTCACCGCCGCTGTCATCGCCGCTCGACAGGCCGTCGATGACGCTTCGGGCGAGGTCGACGACGTCAACGTCCTGGTCGGCGCGAGGAATGCGCTCATCGCAGCACTGGCGGACAGTGACCAGCTCGACTCCGCCTGGGAGGAATGCCGGGCTCTCGACGAGATCCTGCGTTCCGAACCCCTCAGCCAGACCACCGGGGTCGGCTACTGGGCCATCGGCAATGTGGCATTTCTCCTCAAACACATCCCGGAGGGCGTGGAGTATCACGGGCGTGCGGCCAAGGCTCTCTCCCCTACCAACGACCTCGATCTGTGGGCCCGCTTCAATCGCGCGTCGGCGTCGCTCCGCCTGACCGCCGGCGTTATCGAGCCCGAGACCCTCGAGTGCATCGAACGAGCAGAGCTCGCGAGCTCGATCGTTGGCGGGTCGGAGCGGGACCGTCTCGAACTGAGCCTCACCCGGGCACAGTGGCTCGTGTTGACCGGTCAGGTCGAGGCGGCCGTGACACTACTCACGTCCATCGTCCAGAAGAAGCACCTCCTGGCCACGCACATGGCGGCGCAAGCCCATTTCCTGCTCGGTCAGGCTCTTTCGGAACGCGGTGGTGACTCCGGTGCCATCGGCAACTTCGAGGCGAGTGAGGACCTCTTCCTGCAATCGGGCGCGGAGGACCGGGCTTCCTCCGCCCGGGCCCTGATCGATTCCATCCGGGGCTGAACCGGCCAGCAGCTCGCCGGCCTGCCGTCAAGCGGAATTTACTCCCGGTACATGGGCCTGCTTCCCGTCCGGTTGGCGTACGCTGGTCAGCAGACCCCGGCCGGGTCGGGCGTTTTCCCCCATTACTCCCACCCCGGTCGGGGTTCCTTCGTCCCGGGACCATGGCACGGCTGTCAGGGCCGTGACAGCCACGACCCGCGCACCCCCCGCCCGGGTACCCACAACGCGCCGCGCCGTCGGCCACCTCGCCGGATGTGCCGCTCGGCGGAATGTACTCTGGACCCGATGAGCGCTGACCAGAAGGACCCCCGCCTCGCGATGCTCGTCGAGAGCATCGTCCGGCTGTCGCGCGGTGAACTGAGCAGCCGCATCGAACCTTCCAGTGCGCGGGACGAGGTCGACGCCGTGATCACCGGCGTGAACCTGCTGGCCGAGGAACTGGAGCAGGTCTACGAGCAGTTCGAGAAGCGGGTCGAGAGCCGCACGGCGATGCTGCGCCAGGCGCACCTCGACATGATGAAGATGGCGATGTCCGACGCCCTGACCGGCCTCGCGAACCGCGTCGCCCTCATGGACGGCATCGAGGAGGCACTCGCCCAGGCGGCCGCCACCGACGCCGAGCCGCCGGCACTCCTGCTCCTCGACCTCGACAGCTTCAAGAACGTCAACGACCGCTTCGGGCACGACGCGGGCGACCGCGTCCTCCGGGAAGTCGCCAACCGCCTCCTCGGGGTGGTCCGCGAGAGCGACCTCGTGGCACGACTCGGCGGCGACGAGTTCGCCATCCTGCTCCCGGGCGCCACCATGGAGATCGCCATGCAGGTCGCCCGCCGGGCACTCGACGCCCTCGGGGAGCAGATCCGCCTCGACTCCCTGTACGTCCACTCCCGTGCGAGCATCGGGGTGCGGATCGGCGCCGCCGGCCAGACGGCGGACGAACTCCTCCTTGACGCGGACACCGCCATGTACGCCGCCAAGCGGGAGGGCCGCAGCATCATCAAGGTCTTCGAACCCGTGATGCTGTACTCCCGGCAACTCCGCAGCCAGATGGCCACGGAACTCCGGGACGCCATCAGCTCCGACCAGCTCGTCCTGCACTACCAGCCCGTCGTCGAACTCGCCACCAACCGGATCCTCGGCGTCGAGGTGCTCGTGCGGTGGCAGCATCCCCTCCGCGGGCTGATCCCCCCGGACACGTTCATCCCGCTCGCCGAGGAGATCGGCGTCATCCACGACCTGGACCGCTGGGTGATGTCCGCATCCCTGCAGCAGCTCGCGGCCTGGCGGAAGGACCTCCCGCTCGACGACGACTTCCAGCTGCGGGTCAACCTCTCCGCCGTCGAACTCAAGCAGCTCGACCTCGTCGACCACATCAGGGGACTGCTCCGGAAGCTCGAGGTCCCGGCCCACAGCCTCGTGGTGGAGATCACGGAGACGGCGATCGTGACGCGCGGAGAGGTGGAGATGTACTCCCTGCTGAGCCTGCAGCAGCTCGGCGTCGGGATCGAGATCGACGACTTCGGGACGGGCTACTCCTCCATCAGCTACCTCCGGGAACTGCCGGTCAGCATGGTCAAGGTGGACCGGTCGCTCCTCGTCGAGCTCAACACGAGGACAGGTCAGCTCGACTTCGTCGCAGCCATCCTGCAGCTCATCCGGGCAGCCGGTCTCGAAGCCGTCTTCGAAGGCATCGAGACCCGCGAGCAGGCCGACCAGCTCAGGGCACTGGGATGCGCCAGCGGGCAGGGCTACTACTTCAGCCGCCCGATGCCCGCGGACGAGGCGTCGACCCTGCTCGCCACCACGCGGCACCTGCGGGTGGGCGAGGGTGTCGACGACGCGGAGACGGCGTCGTCGGTCTGACTCCCCCGCGGTCCGACGGGATCCATGCACCCGTGAACGACCACGGCGTCCCTCCCGCACCCCTGACGGGGCGGGACGGACGCCGTCGTGTTCTCCCGAGGTTCAGACCAGGCGCGTGAGCCAGCCGTGCGTGTCCTCGACGACGCCGGTCTGGATGCCGAGCAGCTCGCTGCGGATGGACATGGTCACCTCGCCGGCGGGGGCGCCCTCGGCGCCGATGAACTCGTCGCCGTCACGGAGCCGGCCGATGGGCGTGATGACCGCGGCCGTGCCGCAGGCGAACACCTCGGTGATCTCGCCGCTCGCGACGCCGTCGCGCCACTCGTCCAGCGTGATCTTGCGCTCGCTGACCTCCAGTCCCCGGTCCCGGCCGAGCTGGATGATGGAGGACCGTGTGACGCCCTCGAGGATGGTGCCGGAGAGGGCCGGGGTGACGATCGACCCGTCACGGAACACGAAGAATACGTTCATGCCGCCGAGCTCCTCGACGGCGTTGTCGTTGAACTGGTCGAGGAAGAGCACCTGCTTGCAGCCGTGGGCCTCCGCCTCGAGCTGGGCCGCGAGCGAGGAGGCGTAGTTGCCGCCGGCCTTCGCCGCCCCGGTGCCTCCGCGTCCTGCCCGCGCATAGTTGCGGGACACCCAGATGTCCACCGGCCTCACCTCGCCGCCGAAGTAGTTCCCGGCGGGCGAGGCGATCACGCGGTAGGACACCTCGCGGGCGGGACGGACGCCGAGGAACGCCTCCGTGGCGATCATGAACGGCCGGAGGTACAGGCTCTCGCCGTCGCCGGAGGGGATCCACTCCTGGTCGACCGCGACGAGCCGGCGCAGGGACTCGAGGAAGAGTTCCTCGGGCAGCTGGGGCAGCGCGAGGCGGATCGCCGAGCGGTTCAAGCGCGCCGCATTGGCGTCCGCGCGGAAGGTCCACACCGAGCCGTCCGCGTGGCGGTAGGCCTTCATGCCCTCGAAGATCTCCTGGCCGTAGTGCAGGACGGCGGCCGCGGGGTCCAGGGCGATCGGCCCGTAGGGCTCCACGCGCGCATCGTGCCAGCCGCCGACGCCCGACTCGTCGACGCTGAAGTCGACGATCGCCGTGTGGTCGGTGAAGAAGTTGCCGAAGCCGGGGTTCGCCAGCACCGCCTCCCGCTCCTCGGCCGACGCCCGCTGCGTCGAGAGGTGCTGGGCGAAATGGGTATCCGTGGCTGTCATGGTTCCTCCGCGCTGGTACGGACTGTACGCGCGGCTCGGCCGCCGTCGTCCGTCGGTGGTCAGTGCTCCGGCACTGGGTTAATGATGTGTAACCACCTTAGGACACGGCCGCGGCAATAGCATCGCCGATCGCCGAGGTGCTCCGCGCACCCGAGCGGGCAGCGATGTCCTCCTCGACCGCGCGTTCGATCCGTGCCGCGCGGTCCGGGAGGCCGAGATGGTGCAGGAGGAGTGCCGCGGAGAGGATCGCGGCGGTCGGGTCGGCCACCTGCCGGCCCGCGATGTCCGGCGCCGAGCCGTGCACGGGTTCGAACATGGACGGAGCCGTGCGGTCCATGTTCAGGTTCGCCGACGCCGCGAGGCCGATGCCGCCCGTCACGGCTGCCGCGAGGTCCGTCACGATGTCCCCGAAGAGGTTGTCGGTGACGATCACGTCGAAGCGCGACGGATCGGTCACGAGGAAGATCATCGCGGCATCCACGTGCAGGTAGTCGTGGGTCACGTCCGGGAAGTCGGCGGCGACGGCCTCCACGGTGCGCTTCCACAGGTGCCCCGCGTACACGAGGACGTTGTGCTTGTGCACCAGGGTGAGCTTCTTCCTCCGTGCGGCGGCCCGCCGGAACGCATCGCGCACCACCCGCTCGACGCCGTGCGCGGTGTTGAGGGACACCTCCGTGGCCACCTCGTGCGGCGTGCCACCGCGCAGCGTCCCGCCGTTGCCGGTGTAGGGGCCCTCGGTCCCCTCCCGGACGACGACGAAATCGATCACCCCGGGATCCGCCAGGGGACTGGGCACGCCGGGGAACAGCCGTGAAGGGCGCAGGTTCACGAAGTGGTCCAGCGAGAAGCGGAGCTTCAGCAGGAGCTCGCGCTCGATCAGCCCCGACGGGATGCGGGTGTCGCCGGGGGCGGCGCCCACCGCTCCGAAGAGGATGGCATCATGCACCCTGAGCCGGTCGAGGGTGGCATCCGGCAGCGTCTCCCCCGTGGCCAGCCAGTGCTCGGCGCCGAGCGGGTACTCGGTGAGGGAGAGCTCGGCGGCGTCACCCACCGCCGCGAGCAGCACCTTGACCGCCTCGGCGGTCACTTCGGGCCCGATCCCGTCTCCCGGGATGACGGCGAGGTCGAGACGGCGGGATGCATCAGTCATGGTCCCAGCGTAGGAAAGCGTTCCGGGTGGCAACAATCCGTCCGCAGGGTGAGACGGCTCCACCCTGGGTCTGATGTGCGCGGCCGAGCGCCCCGCCTAGAGTGGGACTCCATGGACATCCACTTGCGGCTGGCGCGCTGGGTCCGCACGCATCCGCGAACCGTCGATGCCTGCCTGGTACTGGCGATCCTCCTCCTGTTCGTCCTGCCCTTCGCGGCGGACGGCATCGAGGGGTACACGCTGATCGTCGTCGTATCGGCGGCGCTGACCGTCCCGCTGGTATGGCGCCGCTCGCGCATCGTCCTCTCGGCCGGGCTCGTCGCCGGCGTCTCCGTGATGCAGCTGGTCACCGGGATCGAGCCGGTGGCGGCCCAGTTCGTCATCCTCATCACGCTCTTCACCCTCGCCGCCCACGGTCCCCGGTGGGCGAGCCTCGGGGGGCTGGGACTGGCCGTCGCCGGCACATCGATCGGCCTGGTGCGGTACGGCACCCTGATCGGACTCGGCCCCGGCCAACCGGCCCTCACCACCGTGCCGCTGTTCCTGATCCTGCTGTTCCTCGTGGAATCGCTCGTGCTGCTCGCCTGGACGCTGGGCGATCTGTCGCGTTCACGCCGCCTGACCTACCAGGCCCTCGAGGACAGGACGCGCCGGCTCGAGGTCGAGCGGCAGCAGGAACGGGACCTCGCCGCGGCGGACGAACGCAGCCATATCGCCCGCGAGATGCACGACATCGTGGCCCACTCCCTGTCCGTGATCATCACCCAGGCCGACGGCGCCCGGTACGCCAGTGCGCACTCCCCGGAGGTCGCCGTCCGGACCCTCGGGACCATCGCCGACACCGGGCGGGGCTCCCTCCGCGAGATGCGGCGGCTGCTCGGGGTGCTGCGCGGGGACGAGAGTGCATCCACCCGCCCTCTGCCGACGCTCGACGACGTCGACTCCCTCGTCCGGTCGGTGCGCCGGTCCGGGATCCGCGTCGCGTGCCGCCGCACGGGGACGCCGCGCGGCGACCTGCCACCCGGCGCGGAGCTGACCGCCTACCGCGTGGTCCAGGAAGCGCTCACCAACGTGCTCCGCCATGCAGGGGCGGCCACCACCGCCGACGTGGTGCTCGACCACGGTCCCCGGGGGCTCAGCATCACGGTCGACGACGACGGCCGGGGCGCCGCGGCGGATCCCGCCACCGCGGGTGCGGGCCAGGGGATCCTGGGGATGACGGAGCGCGTGCGGCTCTACGACGGTTCCGTAGCGGCTGCGCCCCGGATCGGCGGCGGCTACCGGGTGGAGGCCTTCATCCCCTACACCCGGACCTGAGGCACTCCGGGCCGGAGACCGGCACCACCCCAGCACGGCGATCAGAGGAGACGACACAGAGCATGGACAGCATCACCGAGACCCCCGCCGGCGACCGCCTCGCGGCAGGGACGGCCGACGCCGCCGCACCGATCCGCGTCGCGATCGTCGACGACCAGCACCTCGTCCGCAGCGGCTTCGCCATGCTCATCAACTCCCAGCCCGACCTGCGGGTGGTGAGCGAGGCAGCGAACGGCGAGGCAGCGGTGAGGGCGCTCGCGAGCACGCGCGCCGACGTCGTCATGATGGACGTCCGGATGCCGGGCATGGACGGCCTCGAGGCCACCCGGCGGATCCTCGCCGACCGCACCCCGTCGGCGGGTGCCGCGGCCGGCCCCCGCATCGTGGTGCTGACGACCTTCGACCTCGACGAGTACGCCCTCGCGGCGATCCACGCCGGGGCCAGCGGGTTCCTGCTGAAGGATGCACCGCCGGAGGAACTGCTCGAGGCGATCCGGACGGTGCACCGCGGGGACGCCGTGATAGCACCCTCGACGACGCGCCGGCTGCTCGACCACGTGGCACCGCTGCTGCGGCAGCCCTCCCCCGAGCAGCACGCCCACGCGGAGGCCGTGGCGCGGCTCACCGTCCGCGAGCGCGAGGTGTTCGGGCTCATCGCCCAGGGCCTGTCGAATCCGGAGATCGCCGCGAAGCTCTACCTCTCGGAGGCGACGGTGAAGACGCATGTGGGACACATCCTGGCCAAGCTCGAGGCGCGGGACCGCGTGCAGGCCGTCGTCATGGCGTACGAGACAGGCATCGTCCGGCCGTGACCGGCACGTCCGCACCCCGCCTCGGCGCGAGTGCGGACCGGGGGTGGAGACCGTGCGCGTCCGGCTCATCCCACGGGAGGAGACTCCGCCCCTCGATCCACGACCTGGCGGCGATCCGCCCGACGGCCGGCGTCCCTAGCGTGGAAGCATGACCTTATCGACGAATCTCCCCGGGGCGATCCCGGGCTCCTCGGCGCCGCCCTCCGGCGCCGTCGCCGCGCGCGCCGTGTCCAAGAGCTACGGCCGGGGCGAGACCGCTGTCCACGCCCTCCGCGACGTCACCCTCGACTTCGAGCCGGAACGCTTCACCGCCATCATGGGACCGTCCGGGTCCGGCAAGTCCACCCTCATGCACTGCCTGGCCGGACTGGACAGCATCGACACCGGCCGGCTCTGGATCGGGGGCACCGAGATCACCGGGCTCCCCGACGCCGCCCTGACGCGGCTCCGGCGCGAGCGCGTCGGCTTCGTCTTCCAGGCCTTCAACCTCGTTCCGACCCTCACCGCCGAGCAGAACATCACGCTGCCCGTCGCGCTGGCCGGCGGCACGGTGGACACGGCCTGGCTGCAGCAGATCTCGTCGTCGCTGGGCCTCGGTGACCGACTCACCCACCGTCCGCACGAGCTCTCCGGTGGCCAGCAGCAGCGGGTCGCCGTCGCCCGCGCCCTGCTGACCCGCCCCGATGTCATCTTCGGTGACGAACCCACCGGCAACCTCGACTCGGCCACGGGCGCCGAGGTGCTGTCCCTGCTCCGGCGGAGCTGCACCGAGATGGGCCAGAGCATCATCATGGTCACGCACGACCCCGTCGCGGCGTCCTACGCCGACCGCGTGGTCCTCATGAAGGACGGCGCACTGGTGGGCGAACTCCAGCAGTCCACCCCCGACGCCATCCTCGGCGCGCTCGCGGCGCTGGGGGGCTGACGTGCTGCAGGTAGCCCTCGCCCAGGTCCGGGTCCATGCCCGGCGCTTCCTCGCCGTCGGCCTCGCCGTGATGCTCGGCGTCGCGTTCCTCTCCGCGACCCTCATGGTGGGCGCGACGACGAAAGCCAGCCTCCAGGAGAGCATCGGTGCCTCCTACGCCGGGGCCGACCTCGTGGTGACCGCGCAGGACGGCGGCTCCGTCCCCACCGGGGTGGCAGCCGACCTCGCCGCCCTCCCCGGTGTGGACGCCGTCCACGGCCTCGAACGCGCCTACGGTCAGCTCGGCACGGGCTCCGACGACTCGCTCGCCGTCCTGACCACGACGGCCCCCTCGCGGCTCGAGACCGCCGTCATGACCGCGGGGTCCTACCCGTCGGAACCCGGCCACGTGGCACTGGACGAGGACTCGGCGGCCCGCCTCGACGTCGTCCCCGGCGACACCGTGGCGCTCGACGCCGGCGCTCCCGCCACCTCGCCGGGCAACGCACTGACCGTCACCGGTCTCACGGTGCCGAGTACGGACCCCGCCCTCGCCGGCGCGGTGCAGGTCCTCGCCTCCCCGACCGTGGTGCGTGAACTGAACGACGGCGAGACCCTGTACCGCAACGTGCAGCTCGCCCTGACGCCCGGGGCCGATCCGGCCGGGGTACGCGCCGCTGCCTCCTCGGCCGTCGCCGCCGCACCCGCGGACGAACGTGGCCCGCTGGTGGTCCGGACGGCGGCGGAGCAGACCGTCGCGGAGGTCGCCGAGTTCTCGAACGGCAGCGACGTGCTCACCGGGGTCCTGCTCGCCTTCGCGGCCGTAGCCGTCCTCGTCGCCGGGCTCGTCATCTCGAACACCTTCTCGGTCCTGGTGGCCCAGCGCACCCGCGAACTCGCCCTCCTGCGCTGCCTCGGCGCCGAGCGGCGTCAGGTCCGCGCCTCGGTCCTCGCCGAGGCCGCGATCGTGGGCGCCGTGTCCTCGGTGCTCGGCGTGCTGCTGGCCGCGGGGGTCATGGGCGCGCTCGTGGCCCTGGCCCGGCAGACCGAGTACGGCTCCTTCGCGGTCCTCGCCGTGCCGGTGTCCGCCGTCGTCACCGGTATCACCGTGGGCGTGCTGATGACCCTCCTGGCCGCGCTCGTCCCGGCGCGCGCCGCCACACGCGTGGCCCCCCTCGCCGCACTCCGGCCGGTGGAACCGCCGGTCCTCGGGAGCGGCAGCGGCCGGGTCCGCCTGGTCGCGGGCCTCGTGGCGGTCCTCGTGGGCGGGGGCCTGCTGCTGCTGGGCGCGGTGTCCGTCGCCCTCGTCCCGGCCGTCGCGGGCGGCGCCGCCTCCTTCCTCGGCGTCATGCTCCTCGCACCCTTCTTCGTGCCCCGCTGTGTCGCCGCCGTCGGCAGGATCGCCCGACCGCTGGGCGTGCCCGGCACCCTCGCGTCGCTGAACGCGGTGCGCAACCCCGCCCGCACGACGGCGTCCTCGGCGGCCCTGATGATCGGCGTCACCCTCGTCACCATGATGATGGCCGGCGCCCACAGCTCCCGGACGGCCCTGGAACGGGAACTGGCCGAGAACTACGCCGTCGACCTCGCGGTCTCGGTCCCCGGCACCGCAGCGGCGACCGACGCACCGGGAGGCGAGCCACCCCGCGTCGACGGTCCGACGCTGCTGGAGGTGGACGGCGTGCGGACCGCCGTCGAGCTCACGCCCGTGATGCTCACGAGCACGCAGGACGGCGGGCAGGTGGTCTACGCCGTGGACCCCGCGGAGCTCGCCGGCGTCCTGCGCGCGGAGGGTGCCGCCCTGACCGACGGGGTGGTCCTCGCCCCCCAGACGTGGACGCAGACCGACGTGACGCTCGAGGGGGGCGACGGCCCCACGACGCTCCCCGTCGCGTCCGTCGACGCCGCCTACTTCCAGCCCCTGATCACCACCGACACGGCGGAACGCCTCGGCGGCACCCCGGACGGAGCCCTCTCCGCCTACCTGGACATGACCGGGGACCCCGCGGCGGACCGGGTGCCGGGGGCGACCCTCGAGGACCATCTGGGGACGACGTACTGGCTGAAACTCGACGACGCCGCCGATGCGGAGTCGGTGACGGACATCCAGGCGCGGATCGTGGATGCCACGGGCGTGTCCGAGTACCAGGTCACGGGGGCGGCGCTGGAACGGGTGGCGTACAACCAGGTCATCGACGTCCTGCTCCTGATCGTGACGGCACTGCTGGCCGTCGCGGTGCTCATCGCGCTGATCGGCGTCGCCAACACGCTCTCCCTGTCCGTGCTGGAGAGACGCCGGGAGAATTCGCTGCTGCGGGCGCTCGGCCTCACCCGGGGCCAGCTGCGTGGGATGCTCGCCGTCGAGGCCGTGCTCATGGCCGGTGTCGCGGCGCTGCTCGGGGCCGGTCTGGGCATCCTCTACGGCTGGCTCGGCGCGCAGTCCGCCCTGGGCGGGCTGGCCCCCGTCAGCCTCGCCGTTCCGGTCGGGCAGATCGCGGCGGTCCTCGCGGTGGCGGTCGGGGCGGGCCTGCTGGCCTCCGTGCTCCCGGCGCGCCGGGCGGCCCGCCTGTCACCGGTCGCCGGGCTGGCAACCGACTGACGCCCGTCGCGCCGTCCTCTCCGACTGCTCCCGTGCCACCTATATTGGGAGCAACGCAGTCGTGATCGGAGAGGACACCGTGGGGCAGGACGAAGCAGCAGGGAACGGCGGCGGGGCGCTCGCCGTCGTCGCCTCCGCGTCCGCCGAGGACGGCGCGGCCGTGCACCGGGTGCTCGCCGAGGGCGGGTGTCGGGTGAGGACCGTCGTCCCCGGGGCGTCCGTGCTCGACGAGGTCCTCGAGGCCGCCCCGGACCTCCTGCTGGTCGACCTGCCCACGGCCCTCGCCCATGCGGACGCGCTGCCGGACGTCCTCACCCGGCACCCGGCGCTCGCGAGCCTGCCCGTGATCCTCCTCCTCCCCGAGGGCTGGACCGGGGAGATACCGGGAGCCGTCGGCAGATATGCCTCCGACGTCGTCTTCCCTCCCGTGCACCCCGCCGAGCTGCTGCACCGCGCCCACGCGGCGATCGCACGACGACGGCGGCGCCGGGCGCAGCGGGCGTCCGCCGCCCGGCTGCGGGAGGCCATGCGGGCCATCTCCGCCCGCATCCGCGCCACGAACGACCCGGCGGCCATGATCGATCACTTCCTTCCCGGCGTGGGACGCGCGCTCGGCGCACACCACGTGGCACTGCAGGTCTTCGACGACGAGCGCGTCGCCGCCCACGGCAGCAGCTGGACCGACCCCGCGGAGGGCACGCGGACGCCTCTGGCCGCACCCCGGCGCGAGCACGAGCAGGACGCACTCCCCCTTGCGCTGGCCCTCTGGGAGGACAGCGCGACCGGCACCTTCAGCACCGGTCCCGGGGCCGTGCCCGACGCCGGAGAGGTCCCGGTCCCAGGGTGGCTGCGGGAGGGCGACGCCGGGCGACGCACCGTGCACGGCGTCGTGGCGGCACTGGGCGAGGGAGACACACCGTTCGGCCTCCTGTGGATCATGCGCGAGGAGCAGCCGCAGGCCTTCTCCGGGGTGGAAGGTGCCCTGACCCAGCACGTGCTCGGGAATCTCGCGCACGGACTGATCCAGGCCCAGCTCATCTCGCGTCAGCAGCAGGCGGTCCGGAAGCTGCAGGCGCTCAACCAGGCCAAGAGCGACTTCGTCGGGACCGTGAACCACGAACTCCGCACCCCGCTCGCCTCGATCGCAGGGTACCTCGAGATGATCCTCGACGGCGTCGGCGGGGAACTGCCGCCTGAGGCGAGCACCATGCTGCAGGCCGTCGAGCGCAACACCGCCAAGCTCAGCGACCTGATCGAGAACATCTCCGCGCTCTCCTCCCGGGAATCCGAGGCGCCCGAGCACGGACCCGTGGACCTCGTGCACCTCCTCTCGGAGCTCGCCGCGCGTGCCGTCCTGCAGGCCTCCGCCGGCCGCGTCGTGCTCGAGTGCACGCTGCCGGATCATCCGGTGACGGTGTCCGGGGACCGCGGACAGCTCTCGGCGGCCCTGGCGATCGTGCTGTCCAACGCCGTCAAGTTCACGCGGGAGGGAGGCACCGTCTCGATCGGGCTGGCCCACGAACCGGACCACGGACGCGTGGTCGTCGTCGTGCGGGACACCGGTATCGGCATCCCTGCGGACGACGTGCCGCGCCTCTTCGACTCGTTCCACCGGGCTGCCAACGCGGACCGGGCGCTGCCCGGGGCCGGCGTCGGGCTCTCCGTCGCCAAGAAGACGTTCGAGGCGCACCGCGGGAGCATCACGGTCGAGTCCACCCTGGATGTCGGGACCGCCGTCGCCATCACGCTACCGCTGCTGGAACACGCTGCCGTAGGGTGAGGTGCTGATCATCCGATGGAAGGAACACCCATGACGAGCGCCACGAACGGCACCCCGGGAAGCCGGCTGGACCCCGAAACGCTCCTGCCCTACCTGGACCTCCACCTCGCCGGCGCCACGAACGGCGTCCGGCTGTTCAACGCGGCCCGGATCTCCTGGGCGAACACACCGCACGAGGCGGAGTTCACCCGGTTGCGCAAGGAGATCAGCGAGGAGCGCACCTATTTGAAGAAGCTCATCAAGGGCCTGGGACACCGTCCCAGCCGCCTCAAGATGGGCCTCGCGCACGTCGCGTCCGTGGTCGCCGAGTTCGATCCCCTGAACCCCCTGCGCCGCAAGGCGACCGCCGGGGCGCAGCTGGAACTCGAGGCCCTCCAGTCCCTGCTCAGGGGCAAGGAGGCGCTGTGGTCCACACTCCTCGCACTGCCGCCGGACGCGACCGCCGGCCCCGGGCACCAGGGCTTCGACCGCACAGAACTCGAGCGCCTGCTGGTCGCGTCGAAGCAGCAGCAGGACACCGTGGGCCGCGTCATGACGGAGACCGCCCCGGCCCGCTTCCTGCTCCAGTAGACCCCTCGGGGCCGGCGGTCACGCCGTGACGGGCTCCTCGTACTTGGGGAACACCGGCGTCGGCGCGGGGAGGGGCGTGCCCGGTTCGATCCGCTCGTCCAGGGCGGTGAAGAGCCGGCGGGCGTCGTCGCTCGCGTCCCCCTGGCCGAGGGCCGTGAGGATCCGCGCGGCGCTGGTCGGCATGACCGGCTGGGCGAGGACGGCGACCACGCGGAGCACCTCCAGCGTCACGTAGAGCACGGTCGCCATGCGCTCCGGATCCGTCTTCCGCAGCACCCACGGCTGCTGGTCGGCGAAGTACGCGTTCGTCTCGCCGAGGACGGTCCACACGGCCTCGAGGGCGCGGGAGAACTCCTGCTTCCCGTACGCGGCACGGCTCGTGTCGAGCAGTGCGTGTGCCCTGTCGAGGATCGCCGTGTCGGCGGGGGCGAACTCCCCCGGCTGCGGCACGGCGCCCCCGCAGTTCTTCGCGACCATCGACAGCGACCGCTGCGCGAGGTTCCCGAAGTTGTTGGCGAGGTCGGAGTTCATGCGCCCCACCACGGCCTCGTGGCTGTAGGATCCGTCCGCACCGAACGGCACCTCGCGGAGGAGGAAGAAGCGCACCTGGTCCAGGCCGTACTGGTCCACCCAGTCGGCCGGCGCCACGGTGTTGCCGAGCGACTTCGACATCTTCACGCCCTTGTTGTGCAGGAACCCGTGGATCATGACGCGCTTGGGGACCTCGAGCCCGGCGGACAGCAGGAAGGCCGGCCAGTAGATGGCGTGGAAGCGGGAGATGTCCTTGCCGATCACGTGGACGTCCGCGGGCCAGAACTTCCGGAAGCGCTCGGACGCGGTATCGGGGAAGCCGATGCCGGTCAGGTAGTTGGTGAGCGCGTCCACCCAGACGTACATGACGTGCCGGGGGTTGCCGGGCACCGGGACGCCCCAGTCGAAGGTGGTGCGGCTGATGGACAGGTCCTCGAGGCCGCGGCGCACGAAGGAGATGACCTCGTTGAAGCGGGACTGGGGCGCACCGAACTCGGGCTGCGCCTCGTAGAGGTCCAGCAGCTTCTGCTGGTAGGCCGAGAGCCGGAAGAAGTAGCTCTCCTCCTCGGTCCAGGTGACCTCGGTGTCGGTCTCCGTCGCATACCGCACGCCGTCCTCGCGGACCTCCGTCTCGTCCTCGCCCCAGAACGATTCGTCGCGCACCGAGTACCAGCCGGCGTACTTGTCGAGGTAGATGTCGCCGTTGGCCTCCATCCGCTTCCAGATCTCGGTGGCGGCGGCGTAGTGGTCCTCGTCCGTGGTGCGGATGAAGCGGTCGTAGGAGGTGCCGACGACGTCGTTCATGTCCCGGAACGCCTGCGCATTACGGGTGGCGAGCTCCCGGACCGGGACGCCCTCCTTGTCCGCGGACTGCTGCATCTTCAGCCCGTGCTCGTCGGTGCCCGTCAGGTACATGACGTCGTAGCCGTCGAGGCGCTTGAAACGGGCCATGGCGTCCACGGCGATCGTCTCGTAGGCGTGGCCGATGTGCGGCACGCCGTTGGGGTAGGAGATGGCCGTGGTGATGTAGAACGAGGGCTTCTCGTCGGCTGCGGGAGTCACCCTATGAAATTACCCCGCGCGGACCGCATTTGCCCAAGCGTGCAGCGCAGGCCAGGACCTCAGGCGGTCCCCACGGCGTCGAGCCCCAGCACCGCGTGGACCCCCCACGTCTGGTTCGCGATCTGCGTGACCCGGAGGTCGACGACGGCACTGGCCAGGGCCAGCGCGGCTTTCCGTTCCAGCCCGTGCAGGTGCTGCAGCCAGGTGAGCATGGCACCGAGCGCCTCCGCCGTCGCCCGGTTGAGGTCCGCGTCGAAGCCGAAGGTGATCCGTGCGGTCGGCGTCACCGCATGGATGCCGGGGACGGGGGCGTCGCGGAGGACGTCGACGGTGACCGTCGTCGTCATGCCGCACTCGATGGCGGTGCCGCCCACCTCGCCGTCGCCCTGGGCGGCGTGCCCGTCGCCGAGGTGGAGGAGGGCGCCGGGCACCGTCACCGGGAGGAAGAGCGTGGATCCTGCCGTGAGTTCCCGGCAGTCGATGTTCCCGCCGCCCTCCGCGCGCGGCGGGGTGGTCGAGTGCTCGCCCGGCTCCGCCGGCGGCAGCCCCACCACGCCGAGGAAGGGCGCCAGCCGGACGACGTGCCCGTACTGGTTGGTGCCGGTCCCGGCCACCCGGTCGAGGTCCCAGAGCAGCCACGCGGGCTCCGCCCCGTCGAGGCCGAGGCTCCGCGCGAAGGCGTCGTCCCGCCGACCGGCCACCGTGAAGCCCCAGTCCGCGGGCTCCAGCGCGTCGAAGCGCACCGCGAGGACGTCGCCGGGTACGGTCCCGGCGACGTCGATCGGCCCGGTGAGGGCGTGGCCGCGCCGGTCCGGGAAGCGGTAGGGCGTCACCGCCCCCGGCGTGGCCTGCCGCTCGAGGTGGCCGGACGCGTCGAGGGACTCGACGACCACGCGGTCGCCGGGTTCGATCCTCAGCACGGGCGGGGTGTCCCGCGACAGGACCTGGGTGGCGGTCGCCTGCGTCGCCGGGAGGTGGTGGGTGGGCATGCTCGTCCTCTCGGGGGTTCCGGCGGTCAGTCCTGCAGGTCCACTTCCCGCGCCACGGTGGCACCGATCTCGGTCCGGATGGCGTCCAGGACGTCCTGCGGCACCGCGCTGTCCACGGTGAGGAGGGACAGCGCCTGGCCGCCCTCCTTGTTCCGGGCCACCTGCATGCCGGCGATGTTGATGTCCCGCTCGCCGAGGAGCCGGCCGAGCGCGCCGATCACGCCGGGGCGGTCGGTGTAGAGGAGCACGAGGAGGTGCTCGCTGATGGGGATCTCGAGGTCGTAGCCGTTGACGCCCACGAGCTTCTCCACCTGCTTCGGTCCCGTGAGCGTCCCGGCCACCGAGATCTGGCTGCCGTCGGACAGCGCCCCGCGGAGGCGGAGCACGTTGCGGTACTCCTCGGACTCGGGCGTGGTGATCAGGCGCGAGGTGATGCCGCGCTGCTCGGCCAGGATGGGCGCGTTGACGTAGGACACCTGCTCGGAGACGACGTCGGTGAAGACGCCCTTGAGGGCGGCGAGTTCCAGGGCCTTGACGTCGAGGGACGCGATCTCGCCCGCCACCTCGATGTCGATCTGCGTCAGGGAGGCGTGCGTGAGGGCCGTGAAGATCCGGCCGAGCTTCTCCATGAGCGGGATGCCGGGCCGCACGGCCGGATCGATCACGCCGCCGGCCACGTTGACGGCGTCGGGCACGAGCTCCCCGGCGAGGGCGAGCCGCACCGATTTCGCCACGGAGATCCCGGCCTTCTCCTGCGCCTCCTCGGTGGACGCCCCGAGGTGGGGGGTCACCACGACGCTGTCGTGCGCGAAGAAGGGGAGGTCGGTGCTGGGCTCCCGGACGAAGACGTCGACGCCGGCGCCGGCGATCCGCCCCTGCTCCAGCGCGGTGTGGAGGGCCTCCTCGTCGACCAGCCCGCCCCGGGCCACGTTGACGACGTAGGCGGTGTCCTTCATGAGCGCGAAGGCGTCGGCGCCGAGCATCCCGACGGTCTCGGGGGTCTTGGGCATGTGGATGGTGACGAAGTCGGACTCGCGGAGCAGTTCCTCGAGGGACACGAGGCGCACCCCGAGCTGGGCGGCCCGGGCCGAGGTCACGTAGGGGTCGTAGGCGAGGATCTGCGTGCCAAAGCCCTGCAGGCGGGCCGCGACGAGGGCCCCGATCCGGCCGAGGCCGATGATGCCGATGTTCTTCTCGTACAGTTCCGTGCCCGAGTACTTCGAGCGCTTCCACTCCCCCGCCTTGAGCGCCGCGCTGGCCTGCGGGATGTTCCGCGCGAGGCTGAGGATGTGGCCGACGGTCAGTTCGGCGGCGGAGATGATGTTCGACGTCGGGGCGTTCACGACCATGACGCCGGCCTGCGTGGCGGCCTTGATGTCCACGTTGTCCAGGCCCACCCCCGCGCGGGCGATGACCTTCAGCTTCGGCGCGGCCCGGATGGCTTCCTCGTCCATGCGGGTGGCCGAGCGGACGAGGACGGCGTCGACGTCGGCCAGCGCGCCGAGCAGCTGGGAGCGGTCGGCGCCGTCGGTGCTGCGGATCTCGAAGTCGGGGCCCAGCGCGTCGACGGTGGCGGGCGAGAGTTCTTCGGCGAGGAGGACGACGGGCTTGGTCACTGGGGGTTCCTTCGGGGTGGGCGGGAGTGCGGACGGGGCGGGACGGACCGTGCCCGGAGGCGGACACAGGTCCGGCAGGACACCTGCTCGTCGCTGAGCATCGAACACGTGTCCTGCCGGGACGGGGGCGGGCGGCGCTAGCGCGCTACGGAGCCCTCGGTGTAGTCGTCGTTCGTCTTGATCCACGAGAAGAGCTTGCGGAGCTCCCGGCCCGTGCTCTCGATCGGGTGGTCCTCGCCCTTCTTGCGGAGTGCGGTGAACTCGGGCGCACCGGCGTCCTGGTCGTCGATGAACCGCTTGGCGAAGGCACCGTTCTGGATGTCCGCGAGGACGGCCTTCATGTTCTCCTTCACCTCGGGCGTGATGACGCGGGGCCCGGAGACGTAGTCGCCGTACTCGGCGGTGTCGGAGACGCTCCAGCGCTGCTTGGCGATGCCGCCCTCGACCATGAGGTCGACGATGAGCTTGAGCTCGTGCAGCACCTCGAAGTACGCGACCTCCGGCTTGTAGCCGGCCTCGGTCAGCGTCTCGAACCCGTACTGGATGAGCTGCGAAGCGCCACCGCAGAGCACGGCCTGCTCGCCGAAGAGGTCCGTCTCCGTCTCCTCGGTGAACGTGGTCTCGATGACGCCCGCGCGGGTGCCGCCGATCGCCTTCGCGTAGGACAGCGCCAGGTCGCGGGCCTTGCCCGAGGCATCCTGCTCGACCGCGATGAGGTCGGGGACGCCGCGGCCGGCCTCGAACTCGCGGCGGACGATGTGCCCGGGGCCCTTGGGTGCCACGAGGGCGACGTCGACGTCTGCCGGCGGCTGGATGTAGCCGTAGCGGATGTTGAAGCCGTGCCCGAAGAACAGGGCGTCGCCGGCCTGCAGGTTCGGCGCGATCTCGTCCTTGTACACGTGCCGCTGCACCTGGTCAGGGGTGAGGACCATGATGAGGTCCGCCTCCGCGGTCGCCTCGGCCACGGAGAGCACCCGCAGGCCCTCGGCCTCGGCCTTCGCACGCGACGCCGAGCCCTCCTTCAGTCCGACGCGCACATCGACGCCGGAGTCCCGCAGGCTCAACGCGTGGGCGTGGCCCTGGCTGCCGTAGCCGATGACGGCCACGGTGCGGCCCTGGATGATCGAAAGATCTGCATCGTCGTCATAGAACATCTCGGTCACGGGTGTTTTCTCCTTGGGGTGGGTGCTGCTGGAAAGGTCTGGTGGGTCGGGGGTCAGGCGCTGCGCAGCGCGCGGTCGCTCATCGACTTGGCGCCCCGGCCGATCGCGAGCGTGCCCGACTGCACGATCTCGCGGATGCCGAACGGCTCGAGGACGGACAGGAGCGCCGCGAGCTTCTCGGCCGTGCCCGTCGCCTCGATGATCAGCGAGTCGATCGCCACGTCGACGACGGACGCGCGGAACAGGTCCGCGGCCTGGGTCACCTGGAGGCGCGTGGCGGCGTCGGCCCTGACCTTGATCAGGACGTGGTCGCGCTGCACGGACTGCTCGGTGGTCAGCTCGACGATCTTGATGACGTTGATGAGCTTGTTCAGCTGCTTCGTGACCTGCTCGAGGAGATCGCCCTCGGCTTCCACCACAACGGTGATGCGGGACATGCCCGCGACCTCGGTCGGTCCGACGGCGAGGGAGTTGATGTTGAAGGCGCGCCGCGCGAACAGGCTGGCGACGCGGGTCAGGACGCCGGGGACGTCCTCGACGAGCACGGACAGGGTATGGCGTGCCATGGTCAGTCCTCCTGTTCCCAGGTCGGGGTCATGTTGCGGGCGATCTGGATGAGGTCGTTGCTGACGCCCGAGGGCACCATCGGCCACACCATGGAGTCGCGGCTGACCACGAAGTCGATGACGACGGGGCGGTCGTTGATCGCCAGCGCCTGCTCGATGGTGGCGTCGATGTCCTCGTCCCGCTCGCACCGCAGGCCCACGCAGCCGTACGCGTCGGCGAGCTTCACGAAGTCCGGCACGCGGACGGTGTCATGGCCCGTGTTGAGGTCGGTGTTGGAGTAGCGGCCCTCGTAGAAGAGGGTCTGCCACTGCCGGACCATGCCGAGCGAGGAGTTGTTGATGACCGCGACCTTGATGGGGATGTTGTTGATGACGCAGGTGGCCAGCTCCTGGTTGGTCATCTGGAAGCAGCCGTCGCCGTCGATGGCCCAGACCACGCGGTCCGGATTGCCCACCTTGGCGCCCATGGCGGCCGGGACGGAGTAGCCCATGGTGCCGAGGCCGCCGGAGTTGAGCCAGGCGTGCGGGCGCTCGTACTGGATGAACTGTGCGGCCCACATCTGGTGCTGGCCGACGCCGGAGACGAAGACGCCCTCGGGTCCGGTGAGCTCGCCGATGCGCTTGATGACCTGCTGCGGGGCCGACAGGCCGTCGTCGGGCCGGGTGAAGCCCACCGGGTAGGTCTCGCGGAGGTGGTCGATGGTCCTCCACCAGGCGGAGATGTCCGGGCGCTCCTGCGCCGCGAAGGACTCGCGGACGGCGGCGGTCAGTTCGGGGATGATCTCCTTCACCGAGCCGACGATCGGCACGTCGGCCGCGCGGTTCTTGGAGATCTCGGCCGGGTCGATGTCGGCGTGGATCACCTTCGCGTGCGGCGCGAAGCTCGCGAGCACGCCGGTCACGCGGTCGTCGAACCGCGCACCGAGCGTGATCAGCAGGTCCGCCTGCTGGAGCGCGGTGACGGCCGAGACCGAGCCGTGCATGCCCGGCATGCCGACGTGCTGCTGATGGGAGTCGGGGAAGACGCCGCGGGCCATGAGGGTGGTGACCACGGGCGCGCCGACGAGTTCGGCGAGCTCCCGCAGTTCCTGAGAGGCGTGCCCCTTGACCACGCCACCGCCCACGTAGAAGACGGGACGCTGCGATCCGCTGATCAGCCGTGCGGCCTCACGGACCTGCTTGGCGTGTCCGCGCAGCACGGGCCGGTAGCCGGGGATGTCGATCCGGGGCGGCCAGGAGAAGGTCATCGACGACTGCTGGGCGTCCTTGGCGATGTCCACGAGCACCGGGCCCGGGCGGCCGGTGGTGGCGATGTGGAACGCCTCGGCGAGCACGCGGGGGATGTCCTGGGCGTTGGTGACGAGGTAGGAGTGCTTGGTGATCGGCATGGTGATGCCGACGATGTCCGCCTCCTGGAAGGCGTCGGAGCCGATGAACGCGCTCGAGACCTGGCCGGTGATGGCCACCATGGGGACGGAGTCCATGTGCGCGTCCGCGATGGCGGTCACGAGATTGGTGGCACCCGGTCCCGAGGTCGCGATGCACACGCCGGGACGGCCGGTGACCATGGCGTAGCCCTGGGCCGCGTGGCCGGCTCCCTGCTCGTGCCGGACGAGGATGTGCCGGAGCTTCGTGGACGCCAGGAGGGGATCGTAGGTGGGGAGGATGGCTCCGCCGGGAAGGCCGAAGACGTCGTCGACGCCGAGTTCCTCGAGGGAGCGGACGATCGCCGCCGATCCGAGCATCTCGGTGGGGGCCACGACCCGGTTGGGGCCGCGGACGGAGCTCGCCGGAGCGACGGGCGCCGACTCGCGCGCGGGTGCTGCGGGAGGTGCTGGCCTTGCTGCCAACAGCGCTGGGCTGATGGGCGATCCCTTGGACATCTCAGACTTCCTTTGGAACGTTCGCTGCACTGCTGCAGCTGTGACTGCGGGCTTCCGCGCACTCTTCTGTATTGACGGGTTGTGTCAACAAAAAAACCCCTCAGCCTGGTGGGGCTCTACGAGGGGTTGCGCGTGACTGCAGTCGTCTACAAGACGGGCTTCAGGCCACGCGCTGCATAAGAATGACGACTACGGGTTCGGGCTGCATACCTGTAGTTTCCACGCCCCCGGGAAAGGGTGTCAACCGGACCCCTTCCCGTCTCACATGATGGACAAGCAGTCCAGTTAGTGGACATTAACCCCTGGGCCGGGGCCCGCCGGGAGGTCGCGACTTCCCGGCGGGTGGGGCCTCAGCCGCAGTAGGCCCCTTCGGAGGCCGAGTGGACGAGCTTGGCGTACTTCGCCAGGACGCCCTTGGTGTAGCGGGCGGGAAGGGGCTCCCAGCCGATCCTGCGCTCCTCGAGCTCGGCGTCGTCGACCAGGAGGTCGAAGCTCTTCGCGGCTATGTCCACGCGGATGCGGTCGCCGTCGCGCACGAAGGCGATGGGTCCGCCGTCCACGGCCTCCGGCGCCACGTGCCCGATGCAGAGGCCCGTGGTGCCGCCGGAGAAGCGGCCGTCGGTCAGCAGCAGCACGTCCTTGCCCAGGCCGGCGCCCTTGATCGCGCCGGTGATGGCGAGCATCTCCCGCATGCCGGGGCCGCCCTTCGGGCCTTCGTAGCGGATGACGACGACGTCCCCTGCGTGGATCTGCCCGGCGTCGAGCGCGTCCAGGGCGCCCTGCTCGCGCTCGAACACGCGTGCCGTTCCCTCGAAGATGTCGGCGTCGAACCCGGCGCTCTTCACCACGGCGCCCTCAGGGGCCATGGACCCGTGCAGGATGGTGATACCGCCGGTCTTGTGCAGCGGGTTGTCGAGGGCCCGGAGGATCTTGCCGTCGAGATCCGGCGGATCGATGTCCGCGAGATTCTCCGCGAGCGTCTTGCCGGTAACGGTGAGGCAGTCGCCGTGCAGCAGTCCGGCGTCGAGCAGTGCCTTCATGATCACGGGGACGCCGCCCACCTTGTCGACGTCGAACATGACGTAGCGGCCGAACGGCTTGAGGTCGCCGAGGTGCGGGATCGTGTCGCCGATCCGGCTGAAGTCGTCGAGGCTCAGGTCCACCTCGGCCTCGCGGGCGATCGCCAGGAGGTGCAGGACGGCGTTCGTGGAGCCGCCGAAGGCCATGGTGACGGCGATGGCGTTCTCGAAGGCCTTCTTGGTCATGATGTCGCGCGCCGTGATGCCGAGGCGCAGGAGGTTGACGACAGCCTCGCCGGACTTCTGAGCGAATGCGTCGCGTCGGCGATCGACGGAGGGAGGGGCAGCGGACCCGGGCAGTGACATTCCGAGGGCCTCGCCGATGCAGGCCATGGTGTTGGCGGTGTACATACCGCCGCACGCGCCTTCCCCGGGACAGACAGCGCGTTCGATGCTGTCGAGGTCCTTCAGGCTCATCGTGCCTGCTGCACAGGCTCCCACGGCCTCGAAGGCGTCGATCAGGGTGACTTCCTTCTCGGTGCCGTCCTCGAGCTTGGCGAAGCCCGGCATGATGGTGCCCGCGTAGAGGAACACGGAGGCGAGGTCGAGGCGGGCGGCCGCCATGAGCATGCCCGGCAGGGACTTGTCGCAGCCGGCAAGGAGCACGGACCCGTCGATGCGCTCGGCCTGCATGACGGTCTCGACCGAGTCCGCGATGACCTCCCGGGAGACGAGGGAGAAGTGCATGCCCTCGTGTCCCATGGAGATGCCGTCGGAGACGGAGATGGTGCCGAACTGCATGGGGAACCCGCCCGCGGAGTGGACGCCTTCCTTGGCACCCTGGGCCAGACGGTTCAGGGAGAGATTGCAGGGGGTGATCTCGTTCCAGGAACTCGCGACGCCGACCTGCGGTTTCGCGAAGTCGTCGTCGCCCATGCCCACCGCTCGAAGCATCCCGCGTGAGGGGGCCGCGTGGATGCCGTCGGTGACGATGCGGCTTCTTGGCTTGATGTCTGGGGTTGTGTCCGCGCTCATAGGGGAGAGTCTAGGCCCGCGTCGCGGGCAGGTTTCGCCATGTGACCGGCCTGTTACAGCCGTCCGCGGGCCCGGTAGCGGCGGGCCCGCACGTGCGCGCCGTGCCTCGTCCGGCAGGCGTCCGCTCCGGTACAGTGTGGACTTCGCGGGCGAATCGACAGCCCGCCGGGCGCACCGCGAGCAGTCCCGTGAGGGGCCGAGTCCGACAGCCTCCTACCGCAATGGCCGTGATATGACCCCCGATGAGCCCTCCTCCAGCCGACCGCTCGACGGCGGGCAGGGCCTGAAGAACGCCCTGCGCCGGGTCTTCGACTCGCAGATCCCCAACTACGGCGATTACAACCTCGTGTTCGCGGTGCAGGCCGCCGCGCCCGGCGCCCGGACGGCCTACGTCGTGGGGTACCGGTGGAAGCCGGCCGAACTGATGATCGCCCCGGTGGACCTCGCCGGCATCACGGGCGCCGGCGTACCCGTCGAGGTCAACATGACCAACCTGGCGCACGCGCTGCAGTGGGACGAGGACGGCAGCTTCGAGGTGGGGACCAGCACCGGTCGGATCTTCCGGTTCGGCGTGACGGCGGCTCCCGTGCTCGACGTCGGCCCCGGCACGGCCCTGCTCCTCGCCCAGCACGACGACGTGACGGACTTCACATCCTTCATGGCGGCCTTCATCAGCATGGCCTGAGCGCCTGCCGGCACGCCGCAGGGCGGCAGGCCCGTCCTGTCCGTCAGGGGCGTCAGCTCCAGGGCCCGCGCCGCACGAGGTTGGCCGGTTCCGCACCCCGGCCGAGCAGCTCGACCTGCCGGCGGAGCAGCGCGAGGATCCGGGGCGGGAAGGCCCCGGTGTTGCCGCCGACGTGCGGGGTGATGATCACCCCCGGCGCGCTCCACAGCGGGTGCCCCGCGGGCAGCGGTTCCGGGTCGACGACGTCGAGCGCCGCCCGTAGCCGGCCCGCCAGCACCTCACGGGTCAGCGCCGCGGTGTCGACGACGGCGCCGCGGGCGACGTTGACGACGAGTGCGCCGTCGGGCAGGGCCGCGAGCACCTCCGCCCCGATCAGCCCGCGTGTGGCGTCCGTGAGCGGCGTGATCACGATGACGACGTCGTGCTCCGGTGCGAGCCGGACGAGTTCGTCGCTGCCGTGGACGTGGCCCAGGGCGTCGTCGCGCGCCGAACTGCCGACGCGCGTGACGATCGCCTCGAACGTCTCGAGCCTCCGGCGGATCTCCTCGCCGATCCCGCCGACGCCCACCAGCAGGACCCGCCGGTCCGCGAGGCCCGGGTAGCGTGCGCTGTGCCAGCGACCCTCGGCCTGCTGCCGCACGGCGTCGTCGATCCCGCGCAACGACGCGAGGGCGAGGCCGACGGCGAGTTCGGCCGTGGCCGCCGCATGGACGCCGGCAGCCGTGGCGATGGCGACGCCGGGGCCGACGAGGTCCGCCACGCCGTCGTAGCCCGTGGACTGTGTCTGCACGATCTTGAGGTTCGGGGCGGCGTCGAGCGCCCCGTCGAGGTGCGCGCGGCCCGTGTACGGGAGGACGACGGCGTCGAGGTCGGCCGGGTCGCAGCCCTCGGGCGGCGTGTGGAAGTCCCAGAGCACGACGTCGACGCCCGGCGAGACGCCGGACAGGGCGTCCCGCAGATCGGCGGACGGGACGCTGAGGATGCGGACGGTAGGGGGCGCCGTGGCGGCGGGGGTCGTCATGGCGCCAGCCTAGCGCCGCCCCGGCGCCGGGATCCGCCGGACCCTCCGGTGCGGCATCGATCCCCCGGTTTCAGGTTTCGGGCAAAGTGCTGGTAGAGTTTCATGCTGTTGCGGATGACCCGGACGGCATGAGGAAGCCGGGAAAACGCCACGCACCTCTAGCTCAATTGGCAGAGCAATTGACTCTTAATCAATGGGTTTCGGGTTCAAGTCCCGAGGGGTGCACATCGAAGCCCCGCCCTTCAGGTCTCGCCGCCTGGAGGGCGGGGTTTCGTTTCTTTAAGCGGCTCCCTCGTCCTCGTGGGGCAGCAACGGCCGGGCCTACGATGGACGCGTGAACGATATCCTCTCCTTCGCCGGGAGCTACTGGTGGCTGGTGTTCCCGCTCTCGGGTGTCTTCGCCATCTGGGGCAAGTCCTTCTCCGAGGCGACGGAGCGGCGGCACCAGCGCAAGATGGAGCTGTACCGGTTGAAGCATCCCGCCGGCCTTCCGGCGCCGCTCGAGGCCCCGACGCCCGCGGCGAGGAAGGCCGTCCCGACGAAGACCCAGGGCGACCACGTACGGCGCATGCACGACGAGGTCGACCGCAAGTGGCTGGCCTACGAACTCGATGCCGCGAAGCTCATCGACTACCCGATGATGACCGATGTCCGCGAGCCGCTCACCGTGGCGTTCCTCCGGGCCAAGCGGGAGGCGGACTCGCTGCGGCCGGAGGACCCCGCCTCGATGACGCCCGAGGACCTCGCGGCGTACCGTTCCGCCGTCACCTCCTACGACGTCGCCTTCCAGATCGCCGAGACCGAGGCCCGGCGGGTCCGTGCCAGTGGATTCACCGCCGAGGAGCGGCAGCGGCTGGAGACGGCGCGCCGGCTCGTGACCGTGGCCATCGACGACGCCGCCACGGCGGCGGAGCGTCAGACCGCCTACCGCCGCGCCCGCCGTGAGCTCGACGGCCTGATCGTGCTGCCGGACGCCACGGTCAGCTCACTGGAGGAGAAGGTCGCCGGGGCGATCGGCCAGCGGCCGGAGCCCCCACCGCCCTGAGGTCCGTGGGGCCCTTCCCGGTTCCGCTCCCGGGGACGATAATCGGTCCGTCCAGCACAAGGGAGTGGCCGGCGAGCCACCCGACGAGAGGCGACCTCATGGCAGCGACGATCAACACGTATCTCAGCTTCAAGGACACGGCGAGGGAGGCCATGGCCTTCTACCAGTCCGTGTTCGGCGGCGAGCTCACCAGCAGCACCTTCGCGGACTACCAGGTGAGCGAGGATCCGGGAGAGCAGGACAAGATCATGCACTCCATGCTCACCACCCCGTCGGGGCAGGTCCTGATGGCGGCCGACACCCCCAACAGCATGGAATACACCGCTCCCGCCGGACACTCGCTGTCGATCAGCGGCGACGACGAGCAGGAGCTCCGCGGCTACTGGGACGCCCTCGCGGGCAGCGGCACCGAGGTGATGCCCCTCGCGCCGTCGCCCTGGGGCGACAGCTTCGGCATGTGCGTGGACCGCTTCGGGATCAGCTGGATGGTGAACATCGCCGGGGCGTCCGGGAACGACGGCGCGCAGGCGGCGGGCCAGGGATCGGCACGGGAGACGGTACAGGGCTAGCCCCGTGAATCGGCCCGCATAGGCACGCCCGGCGGCGGTGCCCCCGCAGGGACACCGCCGTCGGATCCGGCCTACCTGGACGCTTCCTTGTTCACGTCCGTCGGCGAGTCGTACTCGCGGTCGGGCAGGTTCCCGAGGGTGTCGAGGACCGTGTCATCGGTCCCCTTGTCTTTCGCGTGCTTCACGAGGTCGTCCTTGGACGCCGGGTAGTCCATGCCGCCCAGGGCCTTCTGGATGTCGATCGGGCTCGGATCTGCCATGTGGTGCTCCTTCGGTTCGGGTGTATCCGGTCGGGTTTCTGGTGGTGCCTGCCGGTGCCGAAGCACCGTCACTGGTCCAGGATCTCCTGGGCAGCGTCTGTGTCACGGTGGACCACCGTGGTGGGGGCCTCCAGGTGCACGGCCCCGGAGGGGATGATGCCGGCGCCGCCGTAGCGCTCCATGACGCGCCACTGGGCGGCCACGTCCTCCCCTGCGTGCTCGGACGGCAATCGGTCCCAGAAGTCGAATCCGCCGCAGTCCAGGAGGGCCCGGCGGTCGAAGAGCACGCAGCCGCCCACCCACGCGACACGGTAGAGCCGCCACTGGCCGGGCGGGATGGCGAGCTCGGCGGCGGCGTGGGCCAGGTTGGCCGCGTTGTGCAGCGGCCAGCGGTCGAAGCCGTCGGTCCCCGGGCGGACGCGTTCGGGCTGCACCTCGTTGTCCGGCCAGAGGACGAGCTCGCCCCGCTCGTGCGGCCGGGGGTCGTCGAGGTAGGACAGGCCCTGCACCGCGGAGCCCACGAACCCGCACCCGGCGGCCCGCAGCGCCCGGTTCATGCGGTCCAGCGCTCCGGGCTCGAGCCAGATGTCGTTGTCCAGGAAGAGGACGGACGGGGCCTCGGCCAGTCCCAGCAGGTAGCTCCGGTGCTCGGCGAGTCCCCGGCGCGGCAGATGGCGTTCCAGCCGGACCGGCCGGCCCTGCGCCTCGAGGACCCGCACCATCGCGCGGACGGCCGGCTGGTCGAGGGCGGCGGCCCCCTCGGTCTGGTCGCTGAGGATGACGCGGAACGCCGGCCCCGCCTGCGCGGCGAGGCCCGCGAGCGTCACCGCGAGTTCCGCGGGACGCCCGAACGAGGGGATCAGCACGTCCACCTCGGGCTCCTCCCCCGGAGGCTTCAGTGCCCACTCCCCCGACCACTGCGACGTCACGGCGCCTCACCCGCCGAGGGCGTGGCGCGGATCCGGCGGACCACCTCCGCGGTGGAGCGTTCGGGGACGTAGTCGAGGATGCTGACGCGTCCGCCGCAGGCCTCCACGGCGGGCGCTTCCTCCAGCATCTGCGCGGTGTAATCACCGCCCTTGGCGTAGACGTCGGGCTTCAGCAGTTCGATCAGCGGGACGAGGGTGTCCGTCGCGAAGACCGTGACGTAATCGACGCAGCTGAGGGAGGCGATGACGCCCGCGCGGTCGGCGATCGGGTTGATGGGCCGGTCCGGGCCCTTGAGCCGGCGCACGCCGTCGTCGTCGTTCAGGGCGACCACGAGGACGTCCCCGAGCTGCTTCGCCTGGTTGAGGTAGCGCGTGTGTCCGCGGTGGAGCACGTCGAAGCAGCCGTTCGTGAGGACGATCCGCTTGCCCGCGGCGCGGTCCGCCTCCACCTTCCGCAGCAGCTCGTCCGTCGCGAGGGCGGTGTCCGCGAACTGCTGCAGGTGGCCCGTCAGGTCCGCCGTCGTGCACACGGACGTGCCGGGACGGTGGACGACGACGTCCGCCGCGGCCTGCGCGAGGTCCAGGCTCGTCGTGAGGGGCAGTCCGGCGGCGCGGGCTGCCGTGAGGCTCGCCACGAACGTGTCCCCCGCACCGGAGGCCTGCCGCTCGGTGGCGGGCTTGGCATACGTGCGGTGCTCCTCGCCGTCCGGCCCGAGCAGGACCGTGCCGTCGCGGTCCAGCGTCACGACGACGTTCACCGCGTTGGTCGCCGAGAGCAGTTCGCTGCGGCGCGCTGCGACGGCGGCGGCGCGATCGGTCCGGGTATCCAGGCGCATGCCGAGGACCTGGGCGGTCTCCTGCGCGTTCGGGGTGACGATGTCCGGGTGCAGGGCGGACCACGCCGCGGTGTCGTGGGCGTCGACCACGACCACCGCACCGGGATCGAGGGTCGCGCGGCGCGCCAGGGCGGCACGGACCTCCCCGTCGAGCGCCCCGGAGCCGTAGTCGCAGACGATGATCGCGTCGGCGCCCGTCACGGCGTCGGGGATCCGCGCGGCCAGGGCGGCGATCGAGGCCGGAGGCAGCCCGTCAGAGGTGTCATCGAGCCGCAGCATCACCTGGTCCCCGGCGAGGATGCGGTACTTGGTGGTGGTGGAGACGCGCGGGTCCTGAACGAGGTCGGTGGTGTCCACGCCCGCGTCCGCCAGGATGTCGCGCAGGCGGTGGCCGGCGTCGTCGTCCCCGATCAGCCCGCACATCCGCACGCGGGCGCCGAGCGCCGCGAGGTTCACGGCCGTGTTCGCCGCACCCCCGGCGGCGTACTCGCGGCGCGCGATGTCGACCACCGGGGCGGGTGCCTCCCGGCAGAAGCGCTCGATGGTGCCGCTCCACCAGCCGTCCAGCATCGCGTCCCCGACCACGGTGACGGACGGTGCGCGATCGGCGATGGCAGCGGGCACCCAGGCCGCGAGCCCACGCACCTGCGCCAGATCCGCCGTGCCGTCCCGATCCGTGGGCGCGGCGTCGGCGGGGTGGCGCTGCAGGGCGTCGTCCATCAGCCCTCCTGCGGTGGAGCGCTGATGTGCACGACCTTCACGAGGGAGAACTCGTCCAGCAGTTCGGGGCCGTAGCCGAATCCCGCCCCGCTGATGCCGCGGGGCTGCGCGGAACCGCCCGGAGCGCCCCCGAACACCGCGTTGACCTTGACGGTGCCGACGGCGAGCCCGGCGATGGCCCGCTGGGCGTGGGCGATGCTCCCGGTCAGGACGGACGCGGCGAGCCCGTACGGGCCGGCGGCAGCGAGGCGCAGGGCGTCGTCGAAGCTGTCGACGACGGTCACCGGCGCCACCGGGCCGAAGGTCTCCTCCGTCATGACGGTCATGGTCCCGGTGCACTCCGAGAGCACCGTCGCCGGGTAGTGGGCACCCGGCCCGTCGGGTACGGCGCCGCCCTCGAGGCACACGGCGCCCTGCTCGAGGGCCTCGCCGACCTGCCCCTCGACGACGTCCCGCATGCGGCGGTCCACAAGCGGGGGGAAGGACCCGCTCGCATTCCGGCTGCGGGCCTCGGCGGCGAGGGCGGCCAGGAACGGCTCCGCGATCGGCCTGCACACGTAGATCCGTTCCACCGAGGTGCAGATCTGCCCGGCGTTGGCGAAGGCGCCGAGTGCCGCCTGGCCGGCCGCCCACACCGGGTCGACGTCGGCGTCGACGATCAGGGGGTCGTTGCCGCCGTTCTCACGGATGACGTGGGCGTCGGTGAGGACCGCTGCGCGGGCGATCCTGGCGCCGGTGTCACTGGAGCCCACGTGCGCCACCACGTCGACATCCGTCTCCGTGGTGAGCTGCTGCCCCACCGCGGCGCCACCCGTCAGGGTGACGAGGACGCCGTCCGGGAACGCCGGCTGGAGCAACCGGCCGAGGAGCTCGCCCACGTGCGGGCAGCGTTCGCTGGGCTTGTGGATCACCGTGTTGCCCGTGACGAGCGCCGCCCCGATCAGGCCGGCCGCCACCGCCACGGGGTCGTTCCAGGGTGTCAGGAGGACCGCGACGCCCCGCGGCTCGGCCACCGTGTAGTCGGTGGCCGTGACGGCCCCGCGCAGGCTGAGCCCGCGGTGGACGGGACCAAGTTCCGCGTACTGCTCGAGCGTGGAGATGGCCGCCTCGACGCCACCGAGCGCGTCCTCGGGCGGCTTGCCCGTCTCCCGGGTGTTGAGGTCGGCCAGTTCCCGGGCGCCGTCGCGCAGCGCCGCGGCCGCCCGCCGCAGGGCGGAGCCGCGCTCCGCCGGGCTCGTGGCCGCCCACTCCGGCTGCACGGACCGGGACAGGGCGACGGCGAGCGAGACCTGCTCCCGCACGGCGCAGGGCAGGGTGCCCACCGCGCTGCCGTCCCGGGGATCGACGATGGTGATGGACTCGTCGCCGAGCACGTCGGGCATCGTGGGTGGCTGGGAGTTGATGGGCATGGTGCTCCTCGAGGTCGAAGGCCGTAACGGCTGATCTACTCGTCCCGTACCCGGCTCCTGCGCGTTCACACAGGCGGAGGGCCGCTTTCTCTCCTCCGTCCCGCAGCCATCAGCACGCTTAGCATATGGTGGCAGGAGGAGTGGGACCGGCCTTTTCCTTCGACGGGAAACAGCTGGACAGCGGTGGGTCGCAGGACTCTGCAGACGGACGGAGAGGACATCCATGCGGGACGGCACGACGGCGGATTTCGGCGGGCGGCAGGACACGGCGCGGGCGGTGGGCCCCGTGCTCGAACCGTTCCGGGACATCCGGCGGATCGCCGTCCTGCGCGGGGGCGGGCTCGGGGACCTCATGTTCGCGATGCCGGCGATCTCCGCCCTGGGTGCCCGCTACCCCGACGCCGCGATCACCCTGCTCGGCATGCCCGGCCACGCAGCCCTGCTCCAGGGCAGGCCGGGACCGGTGTCCTCGGTCGTGGAGCTGCCCGTCGCCCCCGGTGTCCGCCCCGGGGACGAGGACCCGGGAGCGGTGGACGCCTTCTTCGACGGGGTTCGGGGGTCCTTCGACCTCGCCATCCAGCTGCACGGTGGCGGCCGCAACTCGAACCCGTTCCTCCTGCGGCTGGAGGCCCGCCACACGGTCGGCACCCGCACGCCGGACGCCGTGGCGCTGGAACGCACCATCCCCTACGTCTACTACCAGCACGAGGTGTTCCGTGCCCTCGAGGTCGTGGGGCTGGCCGGGGCCTCACCCCTCGGCCTGGAACCGCGGGTGACGGTCCTCCCGGAGGAGGTGGACCGGGCGGCGCAGCTGACCGGCGCGGGCGCCGTCGTCGCCCTGCATCCCGGCGCCACGGATCCG
Source organism: Arthrobacter sp. TJ-263 (assembly GCF_058269155.1). NCBI lineage: Bacteria > Bacillati > Actinomycetota > Actinomycetes > Micrococcales > Micrococcaceae > Arthrobacter > Arthrobacter sp. TJ-263. The sequence goes on from NZ_JBZCNE010000001.1 coordinate 849,191, forward strand.
CGCCGCCGGTGGCCGCCGTCGTCGTTCGCGGAGGTCGCGGTGCGCGCGGCCGCAGACGGCTGCGAGGTGGTGGTGGTCGGGGACGCGACGGACGTGCCGGCGGCGGAGGAGATCGTCCGCCTGGCGCTCGCGCAGGATCCGGCGGCGGACGTCCGGTCGCTCGCGGGGCAGCTCTCGCTCGGTGAGCTGGCCGGCATGCTCCACCGCAGCGCCGTCCTGGTCGGCAACGACAGCGGGCCCCGGCACCTGGCACAGGCCGTCGGGACGCCCACGGTCGGCGTGTACTGGCTCGGCAACGTGATCAACGCGGGGGCCATCGGGCGGACCCTGCACCGCGTGCACTTCTCCTGGATGACCCATTGCCCGGTGTGCGGCGTGGACATCACCCAGGTGGGCTGGACGGCGGAACGCTGCGAGCACGATGACTCGATCGTCGCCACCGTCCAGCCCGGAGCCGTCTACGCGGACGTCGCCGAACTCAGGGCCACGAGCCTTCTTCTGCGTGGGCGATGACCATCTCGCGGATCTCGCAGCTCCTGGGCTGTGAGAGCGCGAAGAGGATCGCCTCGGCGACGCGCTCGGGATCGTTCAGGCGGGAGTCGTCCTGCGGCTTGTACTGCTCGTCGCGGTCGTCGAAGAAGCGCGTCTTCATGCCGCCGGGGATGATCGTCGTGACACCGATCTGCCCGGCGGTCTCCGCGGCGAGGGCCTGGGAGAAGCCCATGACCCCGAACTTCGAGGCGCAGTAGGCCGTCGCGTCGCCCACGGCCTTGATGCCGAGGGTCGAGGCGATGGTGACCACGCGGCCGTGGGTCTTCTTGAGGTACGGCAGGGCGGCGCGGGCGGTGGATGCCGTCCCCATCAGGTTCACGCCGATCACCTTCTCCCACTGGTCGGCGGGCACGGTGTCGAGCGCACCGCACCGGTCGATCCCGGCGGCGGTGACGACGGCGTCGAGCCCGTCCATCATCTCCGCGGCCTGACGGACCGCGGCCTCGACGGCCTCGCGGTCCGCGACGTCGACCTCGAAGGCCTTGACGCCGGTGACGCGGCTGATGTCGCGGTCCAGCACCACGGGGGTGCCGCCGGCGGCGAGGACGCCCTGGACGATGGCCGCGCCGAGGCCGGAGCCTCCGCCGGTCACCAGGACGCGCCCCGGGTTGAAGCCGTTGCCGGTCGTGGTGGTCATGGTGTTCCCGGTCATGGTGTTCTCGGTCATGTGCGTTCCTTTCGTAGCGTGCATGGGGCCGGCCGGACGGGCCGGAAGATCTGTGTGGGTCAGCCGACGCGGGCGAGTGCGGCTGCCAGGGTGGTGGTGGAGCGTGCGGGGATGTAGGGGACGGTGACGGTCCTGCCGCCCCAGCTGCTCACGAGTGCGGCCTCGGGGAGGTCCTCGGCGGCGTAGTCACCGCCCTTGACCCAGATGTCGGGCTGCAGGCGGGAGATGGCGTTCTCCGGCGTCGACTCGGAGAACACCAGGACGGCGTCCACGCACCCGAGGGCCGAGAGCAGCTCCGCCCTGTCCTCCTGCTTGATGATGGGACGGCTCTCCCCCTTGAGCCCGCGCACCGATTCGTCCGAGTTGAGGCAGACGATCAGGCAGTCGCCGAGCTGCCGTGCCGCGGCGAGGGTCCGCGCGTGCCCGGCATGCAGCAGGTCGAAGCATCCGCCGGTCGCGACGACGGTCCCCCCGGCCTCACGCGTCCGCCGTGCGACGGTCAGGGCGTCGAGCCCGTCGACCGGCAGATGCTGCGGCGCGTCCTCGCGCTGCCGGCCCAGCGCGCCGACACCCCCGGAGGCGAGGAAGTGCGCGGCGGCCTCGGTCGCCTGCTGGGCGGCCGCGTCGATCGGCGACCCCGCGGCGAGCCCGACGGCGAGCGCCGAGGCGAAGCGGTCACCGGCCCCGCAGGGATCGGGTGCGCTGACCCGGGGCGCGGGCACCACCTGCGGCAGGAGGCCCGCCGCGGCGACGAGGGCCCCGTGGTCGCCCATGGTGACGAGCACGGCCCTGCTCCCCCACGCGGCCAGCAGGACGTCGGCGGCTGCTGCCGCGGCCTGCGTTCCCGACCCCTGGACGTCGGCGAAGCGCAGGGCCTCCCCGAGGTTCGGCGTCACCGCGGCCACACCCGGGACCGGCAGGGCGCCGGCGGGATGGGGATCCCACACCACCGGGATCGTCCGGGCGAGCGTCCCGAGGCGCGCGCGCAGGTCCTCGTTGGCGAGCAGGCCGCGGCCGTAGTCCGCCGCGATGATCGCATCGGCCCCGTCGAGGGCGGCCAGCATCTCGTCCGTGGACCCCGGCACGGGAGGCGTCGCGCAGCCCTCGTCGAACCGGACGACCGCCTGGCCCGAGGCCCGGACCCTCGTCTTGACGGGGGTGGGCGCGCCGGAGGGGCCCGCGACGAGGGTCACGCCGTCGAGCTCGGCCCGCAGGAGTCCCGATGCCTCGTCGTCCGACAGGACGGTGACCAGGACGGCGTCGTGTCCGTCGGCGTGCAGCATGCGGGCCACGAGGCCCGCGCCGCCGGCGCGGCGCTGGACGTCGTCGACGTCGACGACGGGCACGGGCGCGTCCGGCGACAGCCGTCCGGCCCCGCCGGAGAGGTCCGTGTCGAGGAGGACGTCCCCGACCACCACGATCCTCATCGCTGCTCCTCCCGACGGCGGCGGTGCACCTCGGCGTCGAAGGCCCGGCAGATCGCGTGCAGCGCGATGAGGTGGCCCTCCTGGGCGTTGGCCGACTGCGCGTCCACCGCGACGAAGTCGTCGACGCACTCGGTGAGCGGGTTGGGTCCCGCCCCGGTGAGCGCCCAGGTGGTGATGCCCGCCGAACGGGCGGCCTCGACGGCGCGCAGCAGGTTGGGGCTCCTGCCGCTCGTGCTCAGGAGCACCAGGATGTCCCCCGCCCGGCCGTGGGCACTCACCTGACGGGCGTACAGGTGGTCGAACCCGTAGTCGTTGGCGATCGCCGTGACCGCGGAACTCTCCGCATGGAGGGAGATCGCCGAGAACGGCTCGCGCTCGCCGTCGAACCGGCCGACGAGTTCCGCCGTCAGGTGCTGGGCCTCTGCGGCGGAACCGCCGTTGCCGGCCGCGAGCAGCCGCCGGCCGGCCAGGAGCCGGTCCGCCATCTCCACGCCCCAGCCGGCCAGGGTGCCGGCGTTGAGCGCGAGGGATTCGAGGGCCGGTGTGACCGCCCGGAGGTGGTCCAGGACGAGTCGCCGCGAGTCCTCCTGCACGGTGCCCGGGACGAGGTTCGGACGGATGTCGGACTGGATGTCCGTGAGATGCGTGGTCACAGTGCCCTGCCTCCTGTGCTTTCGAGTCGACGCGCGGCACTACGCCGCGCGGTGGCCGGTTCTGCGGGTGCTGCGGCGGCGAGGGCCGCCTGGTAGGCCTTCTCCGTGTCGGCCGCGATGCGGCTCCACGAGTACCGTGCCTTGACGCGGCGGTAGCCGCTGGCGCCGAGCTCGCGGGCCCAGTCGGGCTGGCCCACGATGTCGGAGATCGCGGCGGCGATGGCCGCCGGATCCTGCGGCGGCACGTGCAGTCCGGTGGTGCCGTCCACCACGGTGTCGACGAGGCCGCCGACGGCCGCGGCGATCACCGGGACACCGCACGCCATCGCTTCGAGCGGGACGATCCCGAACGGCTCGTACCAGGGGGCGCAGACCACCGCGTCGGCGCTGCGCAGCACCGCGGGCATCTCCACCCGCGACACCTGCCCGCGCAGCACCACGCGGTCGGCGACGCCGAGATCGACGGCGAGCGCGCGGAGGCGCTGCGCCTCCGGGTCGTCGTCGAGTCCGGTCGAGCTGCCGGCGCCGCCCACGATGTGGAGTTCGACGTCGTCGCGGCCCAGGTCGGCGAGTTCGCGCATCGCCCGGATGACGAGGTCCATGCCCTTGCGCGGGACGAGCCGTCCCACGCTCACGATGCGGTGCGCGCGTCCGCGGCCCTCCACCGGCCCGTGCGGCGTGAACAGCTCGACGTCGACGCCGCACGGGGCGATCGACACGCGGCTCCCCGGGACCCCCATGGCCTTGAGCTCGAACACCTCGTCCGAGCAGGTCGCGACGATGCGGTCGGCGCTGCGTCCCACCATGGCCTCGAGCATGAGCCGCTCGGACGGGCTGGTGTCCTCGGCTCCCTGGTGGCGGCGCTTCACCGTACCGAGGGCGTGGAAGGTCTGGATGACCTGCACGGGCCGGCCGGCGGCGCGCGACCGTCCGGCGGCATCGAGGGCGGCGAGCCCGGACATCCAGAAGTGCCCGTGCACGATGTCCGGTGGTTCCGGCCCCCAGTCCTCCATGATGCCTTCGGCCAGCTCGCCCATGTAGGGCAGCAGCAGGTCCTTCGGGACGTTCCGCACGGGGCCCGCGGTGATGTGCACGACCTCCAGGTGCGGATCGGTGCGCACCCGGTCCGGCAGGGCCGGGTCGTCGCGGCGCGTGTAGACCGTCACGTCGTGTCCCCGGCGTGCCAGCGCGAGGGACAGCTCGGCGACGTGGACGTTCTGCCCCCCGGCGTCGACACCCCCCAGCGCGGCGAGCGGACTCGCGTGCTCCGACACCATAGAAATCCTCACTGGGCTTTCCTCTCTGTTACCGCCAGGACGCGGTGCCGCGTGGGTTCCTGCTCCAGGATGTCGTCCCAGTCGGCCAGGAACCGGGCCAGCCCGTACCGCGCCAGCACCGCCTCCCGTGCTGCCCGTCCCCGGGTCCGGGCCTCGTCGGGGTCGTCGATGAGCCGTGCCGCCATGCGGACGAGGTCGTCGACGCTCGTCGAGATCGCCCCCGCCTCGGGGGGCACCGCGCGTGCCGCCTCCGTGGTCGCCAGCGCGAGCACGGGGAGCCCCACGTGCATCGCTTCGAGGAGCGAGAGCCCGAGGGACGTCCAGCGCAGCGGGTGGACGTAGGCCCGGGACCGTCCCAGCCGTGCGTGCAGCTGCGCCATGGGCAGGTCGCCGCCGATGCGCAGCTCTCCGGGTGCGAGGTCGAGGGCATCGGCGAGCCCCTCGGTCCCCATCCCGAAGACCTCCAGGGGCGCGACACCCGCGAAGCGCGGCAGCAGGTCGGTGCCGGTGATCCGGCCGCGGCGCACCGGCTCGTTGATGACGGCGGCGAGCTGCTCCAGCTCGCCCGTGTAGAGGTAGCCCGGGTCCACGATGCCGTGTTCGATCACGGTGGTGTCTGCACGGCCGTTGTCCCAGAAGAGGGCGTTGAAGTGCGTGACGTGGACGATCGGGATGGTGGTCTGGCCCGCCAGCGGATGGACCGTGCCGACGATGTCCCGGCGCGGTGTGTTGTGCTCGAGGAAGACCGCGGGGAGGTCGCAGCCCGGGGTGCGCCGCAGGAGCCGCTCGCACTCGGCGATCTCCGCGACCCTCTGCAGGACGACGACGTCGATGTCCGCGTCGGCGAGGTCATGGGGTGCCACCTCGATGACGGAGGCCGGCCAGTCGCGGCCCGCACGGCCGAGACCCCAGGCTCCGCCGTCCGGCGTGGTCGGCAGCACATAGGTGTGCTCCCCCCGCACGAAGGCGTCGGTCCACCCTCCGTGCACGTGCCATAACAGGATCCTCATCGGTGTCCCCTCGTTGGTCGGCGGCCCTCGGTGCGGCCGATGCTGCGGCGTGAGCCGAGTGACGATATCCCGGAGCTGAGCCGGAGCACGGCGTCCATGACGTCCTCCGGGGAGACGCCGGACAGGCAGGGATGCCCCTGCACGGGGCAGACGCGGGCCCGGCTGAGCGCGCAGGCCGCGTCCTGGTCGCCGAGCAGTTCCACGGGCACACGGTAGGGCGCCCAGCGTACCGCCGGGACCACGGGCGAGAACAGGCAGACGACGGGCGTGCCGACGGCGGCCGCCAGGTGCGCCGGCCCGGTGTTGCCGGTGACGATGACGGACGCCCCGGCGATGACGGAGCCCAGCGTGGCGAGGTCCGTCCTGCCCCCGAGGTCCAGTGCCTCGGGGCCCGCGACCGTGGACGTCAGGTCGGTCTCGTTCGGCCCGCCGGTGACGACCACTCGGAAGCCCGCGGCGGTCAGGAGCTCGACGGCGGCCGCGTGGTGGAGCGGGGGCCAGGCGCGCGCGGGCACGGTGGCACCCGGGTGGACGACGACATAGGGTCCGCTGCCGACGAGGCCGGAGGCGTCGGTGAGGCCCGTGACCTGCAGCCGGCCGTCGTCCTCCGGGGGCAGGGCGTAGCCCGCCGCCTCGGCGATGCCGAGCGCCCGTTCCGCTTCCGGCTGGTCCTCCGGGAAATCCTCGCCCGGCTTGAGCCGGACGTCGAGGAGCGATCCGGCGTAGTCGACGGACGCCCCCGCGATCCGGCGGACGCCGGCGAGCCGGAGCAGCAACGCGAGCGGCAGCGGCGACTGGTGGAACGAGGTCAGGAGTACGGCCTCGTCCACGGCGAGCGCCACCACGGCTTCGTGCAGCTCGGTCATCAGCTCCGGCGTGGGCTCGGGGGCCGGGTCCACGATCCAGGGGGCGGACCAGGTGATGACGTCGACGACGCCGGGCAGCAGCCGCGCGGCAGCGGCGCCCTGCGGCCCGCACAGCATGACGACGTCGTTCGGGGAGTCCCCGTGGTCCCCCGCGGCGATGGCACGGACGGCGGGCCCGGCGAGGAGGACGTCGCCGGCGCTGTCCAGGCGGGCGACGAGGACCCGGCGCCTCACGGCGCCCCCGTCCACAGCGTGTCGACGGCCTCGGCGAGGGTCCGTGCGACGGCGGGAGCCGACCGGATCTCGTCCTCGAGCGTGACGCTCGTCGGGACGAGGACGGCCCGCGCACCCGCGGCGGCCGCGGCTCCCATGTCCGCCCCGATGTCCCCGATCACGGCGACGTCCCGGGCCTCGAGCCCCAGGCGGGAGCTGGCCGCCAGGACCATCCCCGGCGCGGGCTTGCGGCACGCGCAGCCGTCGTCGGACCCGTGGGGGCACAGTTCCCAGACGTCGAACGGTCCGAGCAGTTCCTCGACGCGGGCGTTGACGGCGTCCACCTGGTCACGGGTGATGAGTCCCCTCGCGATCCCCGACTGGTTGGTCACCACTCCCACCGGGATGCCGCGGGAGCGCAGGCCGTCGAGCACCTCGCGCGCCCCGGGCATGGGCCGGACGAGCGCGGGATCGCCGTTGTAGGGGACGTCCACGACGATCGTCCCGTCGCGGTCGAACAGGACAGCCCGGGGAGCTGTCCGCGTGGGTCCGGCCGAAGTATGCATACAGGCTTAGTTCCCGGACAGGAGCACTGCTAAACACTTTCCGTCGAACTTCTTCCCGGGAGGCGCTCTCGCATGCCCCGCGAGGTGCAGCACTCATCCTCTGGCAGGATCATTCCCATGACTCCCGAGGGCACCAGCACCACAGGCACGTCCGCTCGACCGTCCGGGCCCGATTCGGGGCCCGGTCCGCGGCCGGTGGCGGCCTCGACCCCCGCACCGGACGGGCGCCCCGAGATCCTGGCGCTGCGGGCCCTCAAGCTCGGGGACCTCCTCGTGGCGGTGCCCGCGCTGAAGGGGTTGCGGCGCGCCTTCCCGGAGCACCGCATCCTCTATGCCGCCCAGGAATGGCTCCGTCCGATCATTCCGCTCACGGACGCCGTCGACGACCTGCTGCCCACCCATGGTCTGGACGACCCCCTGCCCATCGAGCACGGCCGGATCGACCTCGCCGTGAACCTCCACGGGAGCGGCGGGGAGAGCCGGGGGCGTCTCGAGGAGATCGGCGCACGACGCCGGATGGGGCACCGCTCCCGGGGCTGGGACGGACCCGAGTGGCGCACCGGCATCCTCGAGCGTGAGCGGTGGGCGTCGCTCATGACCTGGCACGGGGTCCCCGCCGACCCCCTGGACTGCAGGCTCCGTGTGCCCGACGTCGGGAATCCGGCGCCGGGCGCGGTCGTCGTGCATGTCGGGGCCGCCTACGGGAGCCGGCTCTGGCCTGTGGAACGGTTCGCCGAGGTTGCACGCACCCTGGCCGCCGCCGGACACCGGGTGGTGTTCACGGGTAGCGCCAAGGAGCGTCCGCGCGCCCTCGCGGTCGCCGACGCCGCGGGCCTGCCGGAGGCTTCGGTCGCCGCCGGGGCCCTGCCGCTCGACGTCTTTGCGGGACTGGTGGCCGGCGCTTCCCTCGTGATCTCCGCGGACACGGGGGCGGCACACCTAGCCTCGGCCTATGCGCGGCCCTCCGTGGTGCTGTTCGGGCCCGCGCCGCCCTCGGAGTGGGGCCCGCCGCCCGGACCCCACACCGTCCTGACGGACGAATCGGTGCGGGTCGGTGAGACGTTCTCCGCCACACCGGATCCGGCCCTCCTCGCCGTCACCGTGGACCATGTGCTGGCCGCGGCGGCGGACCACGGGATCTCCTAGGCGATACCGGACCGCACGGGGTGCTCGGCCTCGGCGACGGGGGCGCCCAGGAGCCTCTTCTGCAGCTTCACCAGGATGCGTGCCAGCGCCCGCGAGACCTGCATCTGGGACATACGGAGGTCGTCGCCGATGCCCTGCTGGGTCTGCTCCATGAAGTACCGGCGGTAGAGGAGTTCCTTCTCGCTGCCGCTCAGTTCGTTGACCGCACCGCGCAGGGAGATCAGGTCGTCGCTGCGCTCCGCGCCCCAGGTATCGCTCGCCAGGGTATCGGCCCACGTGCGCCCCTCGACGGGCGCGTCGAGCGACACCGGCCGGAGGCTCGACGAGCAGGCCTGCGCTTCGAGGACCCTGCCCTCGGGCCGGCCGAGCTCGAGCGCCAGCTCCCGGGCGGTGGGCTCCCGGCCGAGCCGCTGTGCCAGGGCGGGAGCCGCCCGGGCGATCTCCGTGCGGAGGTCCTGCACCTCCCGCGGCGGCCTGACGACCCAGCAGGAGTCACGGAGGTAGCGCTTGATCTCACCGCTGATGGTGGGGACGGCGAACGAGGCGAACGCGATGCCACGCGAAGGGTCGAAGCGCTGCACTGCCTTGATCAGTCCCAGATAGGCGACCTGACGGATGTCGGCTGCTTCGGGGCCGCTGACCGCGAAGGACCGCGCGACCGATTCGGCGATGTCCAGGTGCCGCAGGGCGATGTCGTCCTGCAGGGCGGCTTTGAGGGGCCTGTCCCGAGGTGCAGGACCGGCCTGAGCATCCACGGCAGCTGCATCGGCGGAACGGCTCGGGCGCGCCAGGACGGTCGGCCGGGCTTCGGCGGTGGTCTGCATGCTGTTCTCCGATGGGCGCTGGACACTCACGTGTCCCAACCAAACATCAGCACGCTTAGTAAGCAAGGGTGCTCGGCAAGAAAAGCACAATCAGCCGGGGGTCTTCCCTTTTCCGCCGCGTGGAGGTACGGCACGGTGGTCCGTGCCGGCCGCCGCCGGGCATCGTCCCTTCCGATGGCTTCGGACCGTTGTCACGGCGGGTGCGTGGTGGCAGGATCACAGCGGGGTCACCCTGGGACCCCCGTGAAGTCATCGCACACGAGCGCATCGAGGAGTTGTTCATGAACTGGACGCTGGAGGTCGTGGTCGTGCCGGTGGCCGACATCGACCGCGCCAAGGCCTTCTATTCCGACAAGCTTGGCTTCGTGGTCGACCACGACATCACCATGGGTCCCGGCCACCGGCTCGTTCAGCTCACGCCGCCGGGCTCCGGCTGCTCGGTCGTGATCGGCGAGGGGGTCGTACCGCGGATGCCCCCTGGCTCCCTCCAGGGACTGCAGCTGGTCGTCCCGGACGTGGTCGAGGCGCACGCGCAGCTCGTGGAGCGCGGCGTCGACGTCGGCGATATCCAGGTGATGGGCGGTGACCCGGATGCGGTGCGGCAGGGCGGGACGGCCCTCGACAACGTCGGGTTCGTGTTCTTCAGCGACCCGGACGGCAACGGCTGGGCGGTGCAGCAGATCTCCGCGCGGGCCTGATGGGGCGTCAGAAGCCGCATGGAAGTGCCACTGCCGGGTTCAGTGCAGCTCTGTCGAATTGCCCCCACTTCCCCCGTTAGGGAATGCTCGCTGCTACGCCGGCGCCGCCGTCCGCATGCGGAGGGCCGGCGAAACGCTTCAGGGCGCTCCCATCAGAACCGCGGCCGATCGACGATCCATCTACGGGAATGCCTTCCCTCGCATGCTGAGGTCCTTGAACGCGACCACCTCACCGAAGAGTTCCTCTCCGGTGGGAACGAAGCCGAGCTTGAGGTAGAACCCTTCCGGACCATGCTCGCCTCGCTCCCACAGGACGGAGATGCGCTCCACGCCGCGGTCACGGGCCTCCTCTTCCAGGGCATTCACGGCGAACCGTCCCACGCCGCGTCCTTGAGCGGACGCGGCCACGCTGAGTCGCCAGATGCCGGCGCGGAATGCTTCGAGTTCGTGGTCGGGATCGAAGTTACCCATGATGAAGGCCAGCACGTCGTCGCCGTCAACCACGACCCGTGGCCAGGCCGTGGGGTTCACGTAAGCTTCGGCGATCGATTGCACAACCGGTGCGACGAAGGCCTCCTGTTCGGGCCGGAGCGTGATGCCGACGGCCTTGCCGAGGTTCTCCGGAGTCAACGGCACAAGTCTCATGAACCGACGATAGGTGCAGTTGCGGTCACGTGCGGTCCTGATCGGCGAACAGCAACAGGCGCTTCAGTCGACCCTTACCGGACAACGAGGCGTGCTGGACCGGCGAGTTCAGAACTGGAGATTCTCCGGGATCAGCTCTTTGGCACGATCCGTGATTTCGAAATACAGCTTCATGACCGGGCCCAAGGGGTCTTCTACGGGGGCGTCGTCGAGCCACGCCTGCATTCGGGAGGACAGCCCGGCGCCCGCTTGATCCCACAATTGAATGCGATCGGGAAGTATCACACCGACGCGGACGTAGTCCGCCGCTTGATGGAGCACGGCCCACTCGATGGAGTCTCGCCTGACGTTCAGTGAACCGCGGTCCCGGAGTTGCTCTCCGACTTCAGCAAAGAGGATCCAGTCACGCCACCCTCGGGAAAGTGTTGTGAGGTCAGGAACCGGAACCAAGGTCATGGCCGTCCTTCCAGATGCATTCCCAGCGATACGGTCCCACCCTACCCATACCGAGCCCGGCCCTCCCGCCGAGCGGTCGCCCGTCGGGCGTTTCGCTGGTGGGTGCGACGATCGTTGTCGGGGATTGGTCGCGTAATTGCCCATGTGGCGGTCGAGGGTCGATCAGAATGAGGTTATGGGAAAAACACGTCGGCCTTGGATGGGATCTCTGATCTTCAGCGCGGGGGTGTTGCTCGCTACGGTCGCGGTCATGGTCTTCGTCCCGACGGAGCAGGTGATTCTGGAAGTCGGCGTGATGCTGGCAGGACTATGTCTGGGGGCTGTGTGTACGCGGTGGGGCGTCGCCCGGCGGTGGATGGGCTCCGTCGTTCTCGTGTCATTTCTGGCAGTGTGGTTCGCCCTGGGCACTGCGGGGTATGCCTGGTTCGGCGGGTTCCTTGCGGGTGTCTGGCTCGGAGTGGCGTGGGGGCGGGCTGGTAGGACGCGCGTCGTCGAACCGGCGGCACTCTGGACTGTCAACGAGCAGGGCTTCCAGAGCGTCGCGGACGCCGGTGCGGCCGCGATCGGCGCGCTGCATGCTTTGAATGGCACGACGCGCGGGCGGTTGGTCGTCGAGTACGGGTCGGCTCGCTTCGAGGCGGCCGGGAGTGCGGCGTCCGGACTTGTATGTCATCGCACCGCCCGAGGTGAGCAAGATGGCTCGTGGGCTGTCCTGTCGCAGGCTGGAGGGACGGACGACGAGGGTGTGGAGGTGCCGATGGGTCCGGTGACGGCTCGCATTCCTTTGCGCTTCGTGCAGGAGGCTGGACCAGTGGAGGCGGCCCTGAAAGATTTTCTGAGAAGTCCTGAATCAGAGTTGCCGAGTCCGGACTGGATCCTCGGCAATGACGCTGCGGCGATGCGCCTCAGGTCCTGATTCCCCGGCACCGCGCCGACAATGGATGTCGGCCCCCTTTCCGCCCACGCAAGATACCCCTACCTCCCGGGCGAGGGGCTTTCATCAGGACACTGGGTCCCGCAGTCGGGTCAGCTGGGCACGGTAGGGACGGTGGCAGCGGGCCCGGCAGCGTTGGAGCCCTCGGCTGCGACACCCTCGCTCGAGGCCGCGCCCGCCGCTGTGTAGTTCCAGCGCGGCGCACCGAGTTCCCGGATGACGGTCTTCAGGTGGCTCCGCAGCTCCTCGGAGACCAGACCCCCGCCGGCCACCAGGGTGCGCTCGATGTCCTCGGAGGCCTCGAGGACCTGGCGCCCCGCGGGCGAGATCGAGACCATGTGGGAGCGCCGGTCCAGATCGTTCCGCACACGCGTGACATGGCCCCTGGATTCCAGCCGGGAGAGGGTCTTGCCCATCGTCTGCGCCTGCACACGCACGATCTGGGCGAGACTCGCCTGCGTCATTGCTCCCTGATCAGCGAGGACACCGAGGGCTATCACTCCGGCGTGGGTCACTCCGATATCGACCAGACGCTCATTCCATGCGTGCTCGACCAGACGCGCCGCTGTCGTCAGCAGTCGACCGGTGGGCCATTGCTCCAGATCGGGCATAGAACCGTGCACTTCCTCTCGCTCACGAGACCGGCGGCCGCCATCGGCGTCGGACCTTCCAACTATGATAGCTAGGCTGGCTGCCCGATCTCTCCATTCCGGCCACCAGGGCCCCGGCCCTGCGGCGCGTCCCGCGACGCCGCCGTCCCATCGATTCCCAGGAGCATGCATGTCGCAACGACTGACCACGGGCGCTGGTGCCCCCGATTTCACGCTCAGGGATGCCTCGGGCCGGGACGTGACGCTGTCCTCCCTCAGGGGCACCAACGTCGTCGTGTACTTCTACCCGGCCGCCGCCACTCCGGGCTGCACCACCGAGGCCTGCGACTTCCGCGACAACCTGGCCTCGCTCGGCGCGGCCGGTTACAAGGTGCTGGGAATCTCCCCGGACCCGGTGGGTAAGCTGGCCGCCTTCTCCGAGAAGGAATCGCTCACCTTCCCCCTCCTCTCGGACGAGGACCACGCGGTCGCCGAAGCGTACGGGGCGTGGGGCGAGAAGAAGAACTACGGGAAGACCTACGAGGGCCTCATCCGCTCCACGGTGGTGGTGGACCCCGAGGGCAGGATCGCGATGGCCCAGTACAACGTGCGCGCCACCGGTCACGTCGCGAAGCTGCGTCGCGACCTCGGGATCGACCGGTAGGAAGTTTCCAGGAACCACGGACGCCGATCCATTGGCGTTACAGTGAAGGACAAGGAATGCCCTCCGCGTGAGCGGCATCCCGAGCGCGAGTGGCGGAATTGGCAGACGCGCTGGATTTAGGTTCCAGTGTCTTCGGACGTAGGGGTTCAAGTCCCCTCTTGCGCACGGTAGGACGCACAGGCAGAAGCATTCCCGCGGGCTTGGGCCCGCCACTGTCAGCATGTGCTGATCGCGTTCAGTCATGGCGATCGAGGACGTACCGTCTCGCCAAGACCTGCGTCGATTTGTTATCGTGTCGACTTTGGAGTCGAGTTGAGGAAACAGCTTGGCTCAAGCACGGCGAACGGCCAGCTGTGACCCCTGCAAGTGAGAACTTGACCCCCCTACCGGGGGCTGTATCCGGTATCGAGTACTTCGTTGGTTGCCCGACCGGCACCGCCGAACAGTACTTCTTTGATGGCGCTCTCCGGTGGTCGGACGGGCTGTACCGCATCCACGGCTACGAGCGCGGCGACATCATCCCCACTCTTGACCTGTGCCTGTCCCACATCGAACCCCCCGACCGCGATGCCGCCCGCAACTTCTGGGACGGCCTCTCCTCGACAGGGGGGCCCACATCGATATGCATGTCCATCCGTGACCTCAAGGGGCGAGCCCACAAGGTCCTCATCTTCGGCGACCGCATCCTCGACGGCGCGGAAGCGATCGGCCGGATGATTCTGGTCGTGGACCTCACCCGTTCGATCCACTCCGATACGCTCCAGGTCGCGAACGAAGCTGTCACCGCCTCGGCAGCGGGCCGCGCGGTCATCGAGCAGGCCAAGGGCGTCCTCATGGCCTTCGCCGGCATGAACGCCGCAGAAGCCTTCGACCGGATCACTTCATACAGCCAGCGAACGAATGGCAAGGTCCTCATCGTGGCGCAGGAGATCATCGACTGCGCAGTCAAGCTCACCCCCGAGAATCAGCACCAATCCCGCGAGCAAGCCTTTCTGGACCTCGTCGTCGCACATTGAGTCATGAACTGAACGGGCGCCCGATGTCGCAGGCAGCGGCAGTGGGTGACCCAGAGCCCCTCCGTGATGGCGCCAGCTGATCAGAGGCGCGGCAGCTGGTGACCACTGCCCCCTCCTGCGCACCATCACCACCACGCACCGGACCGGACCGACGCCGCATCCGCCCGCATCGTCGCAGGTCACGGCCCGGTCGCGGAATCGGCCTGGGATACCTTCCCGAGAAATCCGACCCATCCACCTCTCCGGCACGCCCGAAGTACCTCCGAGACATCGACACGATGTGTTTCACACGACAGTCACAGACCGAGGCAGATGCCGGGTCGTAACTATGGAGGAATTTCATGCAGATCACCAAGCGTAGGAACCTGTCCATCCTGGGTATCGCGGCAGTCTCGATGTTCGGCCTCGCGGCCTGTGGCGGAGGCGACGAAGCAGCGTCCGGTTCGGACTCGAGCAGCATGGCCGAGGAGACCACCATGGCCAGTGAGTCCCCCTCGATGGAGGCCAGCATGAGCCCCTCCGCTGACGCCATGATGGACCCCGCAGCGAACCTCGTCGGCCCCGGTTGCGAGGGCTACGCCGCTGAAGTTCCCGAGGGCGACGGATCGGTGGCCGGCATGGCGCTCGATCCCGTGGCGACCGCCGCCGGCAACAACCCCCTCCTGACCCAGCTGACCGCTGCCGTCTCCGGCGGCATCAACCCCGAGGTAGACCTCGTGGACACCCTCAACGGCGGCGAGTTCACCGTCTTCGCACCGGTCGACGACGCCTTCGCGGCACTGCCGGCCGAGACCGTCGAGGGCCTGAAGACCGACACCGACGGCCTCAACAGCATCCTCACCTACCACGTGGTCCCGGGCAAGATCCAGCCGTCCGAGCTCGAGGGCACCATGCAGACCACGGTCCAGGGCGCGGAGCTGGAGGTCACCGGTTCGGGCGACGAACTCCAGGTCAACGGTGCCAACGTGATCTGCGGCGGCGTCCAGACCGCCAACGCCGTCGTGTACCTGATCGACACCGTCCTCACGCCCCCCGCCGGCTAAGGACTCCCCCGCCTCCCTGGCGCATCCCTCTAACATGTCCCAGGGATCACGGACGGGCCCTCGCACCCCTCGGGGTGGGGGGCCCGTTCGTGTATCCGGACCGGCCAGTCCCTGGGCGGGCCGGACAGGACCATCGCCTACACTGGGGCATTCCAGCCACCGGCCCATGACGGACCGGCCCCCTGCCCTTCGGAGACCGACGCCAGTGAACAACCCTGCCGCGCGCCGCACCAGCCACGCACGGGCGACCCACGGTGTGAAACGCGTCGCCGCTATGGCAGCCGCCCTCGTCTCAGCGGTATCGCTCGCCTCCTGCACGGTGGGCCAGGTTCCGTCCCCCGAACCCGTGACGACGACGTCGGCCCCGGCCTCGGACGCCGCCACGTTCACGTTCGGCACGGCCGCGCATCCCCGCACGCTGGACCCGGCGCTCGCGAACGACACCGAGTCCTACCGCGTGAGCCAGCAGATCCTCCAGGGACTCGTGGGCGTCGATCCGCTGACCTCCGAGCCGACGCCGCTCCTGGCGGAATCCTGGGACGAGTCGGACGACGGGCGGACCTACGAGTTCACCCTGCGCGACGACGTCGTCTTCCAGGACGGCGAGACGTTCGACGCCGCCGCCGTGTGCGCCAATTTCGACCGCTGGTACACGCTCCCCGAGAGCGCGCGAGCCGCTACGAACCGGCTGCCCTTCGAGAACGTGTTCAAGGGATACTCCGACACCCCCGAGGTGAGCCTCTACGAGGACTGCACCGCGACCTCGGCGCACACCCTGGACCTCCAACTCACCTCCCGGATCACGGGGCTGATCCCGGCGCTCGCCACACCCGCCTTCGCCATGTCCTCGCCCGCCGCGCTCGAGGCCGGTGCTGCGGACGAGTTGACCGGGACACGGGACGGCGCCCCCATCTCCCGCTACGGCCAGGCGCCCGTCGGAACCGGACCGTTCCGACTCGTCTCCTGGGAGGAAGGGGATGTGGAGCTCGCGTTCTTCGACGACTACTGGGGTGAGCGCGGCGAGGTGGATCGCGTGGTCTTCACCACCATCGCGAACCCCGACTCCCGGGCGCGCGCCCTGACCTCGGGCCGGATCGACGGCTACGACTTCGTGTCCGTGGACAGCGCCGTCGACCTCGCCCGCAACGGTCTCCAGTTCCTGCAGCGCGATCCGTACTCCGTGCTCTACCTGGGCATGAACCAGGGCTTCCCCGGCGTCGACGACCCCCTGTTCCGCGAAGCCGTAGCGCACGCCATCGACAAGAGCGCCCTCATCGACGGCCGTTTCCTCAACGGGACGAAGCCGGCCCGTCAGTTCATCCCCGAGAAGCTCGGTGTGAGCAACGAGACGGTCGAGGATTACGGCTACGACGTCGAGCTCGCCAAGGACCTGCTCGAGCGCTCCGGGTACGACGGGCGCGAGCTGCCCTTCTACTATCCCCGCAACGTCTCCAGGGCCTACCTGCCCTCCCCCGAGAAGGCCTACGCGGAGCTGAGCCGGCAGCTGACCGAGGCCGGCTTCAACATCAAGCCGGTACCCGTCGACTGGAGCGAAGGCTACGTCGAGGCGGTCCAGCAGTCCGGGGACCGGGCGTTCCACCTGCTCGGATGGAGCGGCAGCTACCAGGACCCCGACAACTTCGTGGGTGCACTCTTCGGCATGTACTCGGAGGAGTTCGCCTATGAGGACCCGCAGCTGTTCAGCAAGATCAACCGGGCACGGGGACTGCCTGCGGGCGAGGACCGCACCGAGGCCTATGCGGACATCAGCGCGCAGGTCTCCGACCGGATCCCGGCCGTCCCGCTCGCGTTCCCGATCTCCGCGCTGGCGATGAGCCCGCGCGTGACGACCTACCCCGTGAGCCCCGTCATGAACGAGGTCTTCAACCGCATCGACCTGGCCGATGTCGAACCCCGGCCGACGCCGTCGGACTGAGCTGCCCGGCACGGCATCCCGGGGGCGGCCGCGACCTCAGGACGATTTAAGTTCGGTCACCACCAGACGCTAGTGTTTGTCTCCTAGTGACCTCGCGACTGGAGACTCCGTTGACCACAATCCATCAGGGCACGCCCGCCAAGACCACCGACGTCGTCCTGATCGGCGGCGGGATCATGAGCGCCACCCTCGGCGCGTTCCTCCGGCAACTGCAGCCCGAGTGGGACATCTCCCTCTTCGAACGGCTCGACGTCGCGGGCCTCGAGAGCTCCGACCCCTGGAACAACGCCGGCACCGGCCACTCGGCCCTCTGCGAGCTGAACTACTCCCCCGCGGGGAAGGACGGTTCCGTCGATCCGGCGAAGGCCGTGGCGATCAACGAGCAGTTCCAGGTCTCGCGCCAGTTCTGGTCGCACATGGTGTCCGAGGGGTTCATCGGCGACCCCCGCACCTTCATCAACCCGGTGCCTCACATGAGCTTCGTATGGGGCCAGGCCAACGCCGAGTACCTGCGCCGGCGCTACGAGGCACTCAGCCCGCAACCGCTGTTCAGCACCATGGAGCACAGCGAGGACCACGACACCATCGCGGGATGGACCCCCCTCGTGATGCAGGGCCGCAACCCCTCCCAGCCCGTCGCCGCCTCGCGCGTCGAAGGCGGCACCGACGTCGACTTCGGTGCCCTCACGCGCCACCTCACCACCTACCTCGAGGGAACCGGCGTCGACCTGCACTACGGATTCGATGTCCTCGACGTCGCTCGGGCGACCGACGGCCGCTGGGACGTGAAGGTCAGGAACAAGGCGACCGGCGAGACCAGCACCGTCACCACGAAGTTCGTCTTCATCGGCGCCGGCGGAGGCGCCCTGCACCTGCTGCAGCGCAGCGGCATTCCCGAGGGCCGCGGGTTCGCGGGCTTCCCGGTCTCCGGCCAGTTCCTGCGCTGCACCGATCCGGACCTCGTGGGCCGGCACAACGCGAAGGTCTACGGCCAGGCGTCGGTGGGTGCCCCGCCGATGTCCGTCCCGCACCTGGACACGCGCTTCGTCAAGGGCGAGCGCTCCCTGCTGTTCGGCCCCTACGCCGGTTTCTCCACCAAGTTCCTCAAGAGCGGTTCCTACCTGGACCTGCCGACGTCGATCCGCCCGTCGAACCTCGTGCCGATGCTCGCGGTCGCCAAGGACAACATGTCCCTGACGAAGTACCTCATCACGGAGGTCCTCAAGAACCGCGATGCCAAGAACGACGCCCTCACCGACTTCCTGCCGATGGCCGAGGGCGGAAGCTGGGAACTGATCTCCGCGGGCCAGCGTGTACAGGTCATCAAGAAGGCTCCCGGGAAGGGCGGCGTGCTGCAGTTCGGGACCGAGGTCATCACCTCCTCGGACGGCTCGGTCGGTGCGCTCCTCGGCGCCTCTCCCGGAGCGTCCACGGCGGCGCCGATCATGGTGGAACTGCTCAGGCGATGCTTCCCGGCCAAGATGTCCGGCTGGGAGCCGAAGCTCAAGGAGATGCTGCCCGGGTACGGCGTCAAGCTCAATGAGACTGCGTCCCTGGCCGCCGAGGTGCAGTCGATGACCGACCGGGTCCTCAAGCTCGCATAACGTCCGACGGAGCCAGCCGGCCGGTCGACCCCAGCATCAAAGGCAGGTTCCTTGTTCCGTCTGGCTCACTTCTCCCTGGGCAACAGGGCGCTGATCGCGCTGATCACCATCCTCGCTTCCGTCTTCGGCGTCATCACCCTCGGCTCCCTCAAGCAGGAACTCATCCCGTCCCTCGAGTTCCCGCAGATCACGGTCATCTCCGCGCTGCCCGGGGCGTCCCCGGAGTACCTCGACCAGCAGGTCGGCGGGCCGCTGGAGGCGGCGCTGAGCGGCGTCGAGGGCCTCGAGTCGTCGTCGTCCACCTCGCGCTCCGGCATCTCGACCGTCAGCCTCGTCTTCGTGTACGGCACGAACCTCGACCGGGCCCGGGCGCAGGTGGACCGCGCGATCTCCACGGTGCGCCCCACCCTGCCGGAGGACGTCGAGCCGCAGGCCCTCGCCGGCAGCATCAGCGACCTGCCGATCGTGTTCATGGCGGTCTCCTCCGACCAGTCGCTGAGCGAACTGAACGGTGACCTGGCCCGGTTGACCGTCCCCCGCCTGCAGAAGATCGACGGCGTGCGGACCGCCGACGTCTCCGGAGGATCCACCCAGCACGTCGCGATCCTTCCGCGCGAGGGCGCCCTCGCCGCCGCGGACCTGACGGTCGGCGACATCAGCAGCACCCTCGAGGACAACGGTGCCCTGTTCCCCGTCGGCAGCCTGGAGGAGGACCCGCGATCGCTGACCATCCAGGCGGGCAGCCGCATCGGGTCCCTCGAGGACATCGAGGCGCTCCCGGTGCTCCCCTCCTCGGACACCCCCTCCCCGGGTCCGGTCAGCACGATCGGCGACCTCGCCGACGTCGGCCTGGCCGACGACGAGCCCACCTCCGTCGCTCGCACCAACGGGATCGAGACGCTCGCACTGACGGTGACCAAGGTGCCCGACGGCGACACCGTGGAGATCTCCCAGCAGATCGTGGGCCTCGTTCCCGAGCTCGAGACCGAACTGGGCAACGCCGCGGACATCACCGTGGTCTTCGACCAGGCCCCGTTCATCGAACGCAGCATCGACGACCTCACCACCGAGGGGCTGCTGGGCCTCGGCTTCGCCGTGCTGATCATCCTCGTGTTCCTGCTCTCGGTCCGCTCCACCCTGGTCACCGCGATCTCGATCCCGCTGTCCCTGCTCATCACGTTCATCGGGCTGTACGTCGCGGGGTACTCCCTCAACCTGCTGACCCTCGGCGCCCTGACGATCGCCGTCGGGCGCGTGGTCGACGACTCGATCGTCGTCATCGAGAACATCAAGCGGCACCTCGGGTACGGGGAGGAGAAACGGGAGGCCATCCTCACGGCGGTGCGCGAGGTGGCCGGAGCCATCACCGCCTCGACGCTCACCACGGTGGCCGTCTTCGCTCCGATCGGCTTCGTCGGCGGCCTCGCCGGAGAGCTCTTCCGCCCCTTCGCCATCACCACCGGGATCGCCCTGCTGGCCTCCCTCGCCGTGTCCCTCACCATCATCCCGGTGCTCGCCTACTGGTTCCTGAGGCGCACACCCCCGGCACCCCACGAGGCCCGCCACGTCGCGGCCCCGGCCGCCTCCGCCGTTCCCTCCACCTCCCTGGCCGCCGCCACATCCCCCGCCTCCCGGGCGGAGCCGTACGATCGGCCGTCCCTCCTCCAGCGCGGTTACCTCCCGATCCTCACCGGCACCCAGCGCCACCCGGTGATCACCCTCATCAGCGGTGTGATCGTCCTGGGCGCAACGGCCGCCATGGTCCCGTTCCTGCCGACCAACCTGCTCGGCTCCTCGGGCCAGAACAGCTTCTCCATCACGCAGACCCTCGCCCCGGGCACCAGCCTGGCGACGACGGCGGAGACGGCGGCCCGGACGGAGGAGGTCCTCATGGACAACCCGGAGATCCGCGACGTGCAACTGACGGTCGGCAACGCCGACGGGGCATTCGCGGCGCAGTTCTCCGGCGGCGCCTCGGTGGCGACCTTCACCGTCATCACCGACCAGGACGCGGATCAGGAAGGCCTGCAGGAGTCCGTGCGCCAGGACCTCGAGGGCCTCGATGACGCGGGCACCATCTCCCTGTCCAGCCAGCAGGGCGGCTTCGGGACCTCCAGTACCATCGACATCGACATCACGGCGCCCGTCACCGCGGATCTGCAGGCCGCGGACCGCGCCGTCCTCGAGGGGCTCCAGGGGCTCGACGGCGCGGGCGAGATCACGAGCAACCTGGCGGCGGCCCAGCCGCAGGTCCAGATCGACGTGGACCGCACGGCGGCCGTCGAGGCGGGCCTGAGCGAAGGCCAGATCGCGGGCCTCCTCGGTGGCAGCATCAGCCCGGTCCCGGCCGGTTCGGTGCGCTTCGATACCGACGATTTCCCGGTGCTGATCGGCGAGGGGACCACGATCTCGAGCCTCGACCAGCTCCGGGACCTGCGGATCCCGACGGCGACGGGGCCGGTCCCCCTGACCGACGTGGCGTCCGTCGAGGAGGTCCAGGTGCCGCTGTCGGTGACGAGCTCCAACGGTGAGCGCACGGCCCGGATCTCGATCACGCCGTCCGGTAACGATCTCGGCACCCTGACGGGGGCGGTGGACGAGCGCCTGGCCGGCATCGACCTGCCACCCGGTGCCACCGCGACCATCGGTGGTGCCTCCAGCCAGCAGGCGGAATCGTTCGACCAGCTGTTCCTCGCGCTGTGGGCCGCCGTCGCCATCGTGTACGTGATCATGGTCGCGACGTTCAAGAGCCTCCTCCAGCCCCTGATCCTGCTCGTGTCCATCCCGTTCGCGGCCACCGGCGCCATCGCCCTGCTGCTGATCACCGGGACCCCCCTCGGACTGCCCTCCCTGATCGGCATGCTGATGCTCGTGGGCATCGTGGTCACGAACGCGATCGTGCTGATCGACCTCATCAACCAGTACCGCCTCCCCCACGACGGCCGACCGGGGATGCCCGTCGCTGACGCGATCCGCGAGGGCGCCCGTCAGCGCCTGCGGCCGATCCTCATGACCGCGCTGGCGACCATCTTCGCCCTGACGCCGCTGGCCCTCGGCCTGACGGGGAAGGGTGGCTTCATCTCGCAGCCCCTCGCCATCGTGGTGATCGGCGGACTCGTCTCCTCCACCGCGCTGACCCTCGTCCTGGTCCCTGTCCTGTACCGGCTCGTCGAGGGCCGGCGCGAGCAGCGGGCGCTGCGCCGGGAGGCCGAGGCCACCGCCTGACCGGTGGGCCGGCGGGAGGAGGACGGCGTAGACTCGATGCGTCCGTATCTAGTTGCCGGTGCCCCGGCAGGAGGCCCGAAACCGCCATGGCTGACCGCTTGCCCACCGCCGTCGACCCCGCCGACGAACCCGCCGACGGCCCGGCGAGCGTCGGGGGCGCCGAGTCGACGGCTTCCGTCCGCCAGGCCTCGGAGACGTGGGAGTCGCTCTTCCGTGCGCAGGTGGGCATCATGCAGCGCATCCGGCAGGACCCCTCCTTCAAGGACCTGCCCATTCGCGAGTACGACGTCCTGTTCAACCTCAGCCGGTGCCCTACGGGCTGGACGCGCCTCAACGAGCTGAACCACCACCTCCTGATCAGCCAGCCCAGCCTCAGCCGCATGGTCGATCGGCTCGAGGCCAGGAACCTCGTGCGCAGGCGGCCTGCCGCGACCGATCACCGGGGCATCGAACTCGCGCTGACCGAGGAGGGCAGGGCGCTCCAGCGGCGGATCGGCTCGGGGCATGTGCAGCGTATCCGGGAGGTCCTCGCGCCCGTCCTGGACCCCGAGGAGATGGACCAGCTCAAGGCCCTCACGGACAAGATCAACGCCCGGCTGGGCGCCTGACACCGAACCCCGCGGACCCCGGGGCAGGACGCACGAACAGTAAGGACCAGGATGAACGACGACTTCACAGCGGACGCGATCGGCGATCTCACGGGCAGGCGCGCGGTCATCACCGGGGCCAACAGCGGGCTCGGTCTCCAGACCGCCGTCGGGCTCGCGAGGAAGGGCGCCGAGGTCATCCTCGCCTGCCGCAGCGAGCAGCGCGGGCGCGAGGCCGAGCAGCGGGTCCGCTCGATCACGGGCAGCGAGAGGGTCGAGCTGCGCCTCCTCGATCTCGCCAGCCAGCAGTCCATCCGCGAGTTCGCGGCCGGGCTCAGCGGTCCGGTGCACCTCCTCGTCAACAATGCCGGGGTGATGGCGACGCCGCGGTCCACGACGGCCGACGGCTTCGAACTGCAGTTCGGCACCAACCACCTCGGCCACTTCGCCCTGACGGGCCTGCTGCTGCCGAACCTGCGCGAGGCAGGGTCCTCCCGCGTCGTCACGCTCTCGAGCCTCGCCCACAAGCGGGGGCGCATCGACTTCGACGACCTGCAGTCCGAGCGCCGCTACCGCCGGTGGGCCGCCTACGGACAGAGCAAGATCGCCAATCTCTACTTCATGGTCGAGCTCGACCGGCGCGCCCGTGCCGCGGGCTGGGACCT
Organism: Arthrobacter sp. TJ-263; assembly: GCF_058269155.1. Taxonomy (NCBI): domain Bacteria; kingdom Bacillati; phylum Actinomycetota; class Actinomycetes; order Micrococcales; family Micrococcaceae; genus Arthrobacter; species Arthrobacter sp. TJ-263. Next base: position 872,455 of record NZ_JBZCNE010000001.1, read on the forward strand.
CACGTCGGTGGCAGCGCATCCGGGCGGGGCCACCACGAACCTGACGGCCGGCATGAAGATGCCCGCGGTACTCGACGTGCTCTCGGGGTTCGTCGCACTGATGGGCCAGTCCGCCGCGGCCGGCGCGCTGCCCGTCCTCTACGCGGCAACGGCTGCCGACGTCCGGGGCGGGGACTACTACGGGCCGTCCGGTTTCGGCGAGACCCGCGGCGCACCCCGCCTCGTCGCCCCTGTGCCCCGCGTGCTGGACCGCGACGTCGCGGTGCGCCTCTGGAACCGCAGCGCCGAGCTCACCGGAGTGGACTTCGGGGCCCTGCAGCCCGTCGACTGAGGACTCGCTGCGCGAGGAGGTCAGCCGGTGGTGCCCGGGGCGATCCGGAGGGAGCGGAGCATCTCGCGGATGGTCGCGAAGTCCGGGGTGTCGTAGTAGGCCTGGGCCTCCCCGATCGTCCCGAAGGTGACCGTCTGCGGTCCGGTGTTCGCGGGCGCCTTCGGTGCCAGCACCTCGAGGTCGCCGAAGCTGACCCGGCCGAGGGCGTCGCCGCCCTCGACGGTGTTGGACAGCGTGCAGGCCAGACCGTCCGCGCCGCCGGCCTGATCGGTGATGCCGTAGGCCGCGAAGAACCGGAAGCCCGTGATGAGCCGGATCACGAAGCGCGGCTCGACATCCGCATCCGCCGATGCTTTACCCGTGAGTTCGAGCGGTTCGCTGCCGATGACGTAGTAGGGGGTCCGCTCCGCCTCGGGGCAGGGCGCCTCCGGCGTCTGGATGCCGGTGTGCAGCTCGGCGGTCGTCACGCCCTCCGGCGTGCGGACCGCATAGTGCAGCGAATCGGGGGCGTAGACCCCGGGTTCCGGCTCCAGGAGCTGCACCACCCACGCCTCGGGGAGCTCGAAGCTCAGAAGCCGCCCCGGATCGGTGAAGACCTTCCAGCCCTCGCGTGCCTCACGCAGGGGCGCCGCCGCGGCCTCGGCTGGTTCGGCCGTCGCGGTCACGGCGGTCGTCGCGGGCGACGACGGCGCGCCGCCGTCGCCCCCGGGGCCCGTACACGCGGTGGCCAGCATCAGCGTCAGAGCGGCAGCGGCGAGGGCCTGCGGCAGTCGCCCACCCGGCCCTCCGGACGGTCCGTGCTCCATGGCGTCCCTCCCTGGGTGTGGCTCGGTGCGGCCAGTCTAGGCTCCGGCGGGGCTGCCCGCGTGTGCCGCGCCGAGGGACCGGACGGCCTTCACGGCATCGACGACGGCGCGGGCCGCCTGGGCCAGATCGGCGGAGGACGTGTCCTGCGTCCAGGAGAGCCGCACGGCGCTCTGCGCCGTCTCGCCGTCCAGGCCGAGGGCCAGCAGGACGCCGGAGGGTTCGGAGGATCCCGCCGCGCACGCGGACCCGCTCGAGCAGACGACGCCGCGGCGCTCGAGTTCCAGGAGGATCGCCTCCCCGCTGACGCCGGGGAAGCAGAAGGAGGCGAGATTCGGGAGCCGGCGCACGGCGTCGCCCGTGAGGAGCGCCCCGGGCACATCGGTGAGTACCCGCGCGGTCAGGGCGTCGCGGGCGGTCGCCGACCGGTCGGCGGCACCGGGCAGGGCTGCCCGGGCGAGCTCCAGGGCGCGGGCGAGCCCCACCGCGCCGGCCACGTTCTCCGTACCCGACCTGCGCCCGCGCTCCTGGCCGCCGCCGTGGAGCACGGGTTCGCACGGCGTGCCGGAGCGCAGGTACAGCAGGCCGATGCCCTTGGGTGTGCCGAGCTTGTGCCCCGAGATGCTGAGCGCTGTGACGCCGAGGCGGTCGACGTCCAGGGGAAGCCATCCCGCCGCCTGCACGGCGTCGGTGTGGAAGGGTACGCCTGCGCGCCGGCAGACCTCCGCGAGGGCGGGGACGTCCTGGACGGTGCCCACCTCGTTGTTCGCATACATCACGGTGCACAGCGTGGTTCTCTCCTCGAGCGCGGCGGCAAGGTCCGACGGCGAGATCCGGCCAGCGGCGGACACGGGCAGCACCGTGATCCGGAAGCCGTGGAACTCCCGCAGGTAGGCCAGGACCTCCAGCACCGCCGGGTGTTCGATCGCGCTGGTGACGAGGTGCCGACCGCGCGGGGCGGCGAGCGCCATGCCCTTGAGGGCCAGGTTGTCCGCCTCCGTGCCGCCCGAGGTGAAGATGATCTCCCCCGGCCTGCAGCCGAGCAGCGCGGCGATGCGGGACCGGGCGCGGGCGTAGTCCGACGCCGCGGCCTCGCCGTAGGTGTGGTGGCTGGAGGGGTTGCCGAACGTCGTGGTCAGCAGGGGCCACATCTCCTCGAGGACCTCACGCCGGGCGGGCGCGGTGGCAGCGGCGTCGAGGTAGATCATGGCCGCCCTCCCGGGTCCATGATCGCCGCCCGCTGCGCGACGAAGTCCAGGCCCAGATCGAGGGACCGCACGCTGTGGGTGAGCGCTCCCGCGGAGATGATGTCGACGCCGGTGGCCGCGATCGCCCGTACCGTGTCGAGGCGGACGTTGCCGCTGGCTTCGACGAGCGCGCGGCCGCCGATCCGCCGCACGCCCTCGGCGAGGTCATCCAGCGTGAAGTTGTCGAGCATGACGGTGTCCACCCCGGCGGCGAGCACGGGCTCGATCTGGTCCAGGCGATCCACCTCCACCTCGACGTGCACGGTGTGCGGGAGCCTGGACCGCGCCGCGCGGAGCGCCTCGGTGAGGGCCTCCGGGCCGTCCACGGCGAGGAGCGCCAGGTGGTTGTCCTTGACCATGACGGCGTCGGACAGGCCCGAGCGGTGGTTCGAGCCACCCCCGCACCGGACGGCCCAGCGCTCCAGGACCCTGAGCCCCGGCGTCGTCTTGCGGGTGTCGGTGATGCGCGCGCGGGTGCCGGCGGCGGCATCGACGAAGGCGCGGGTCATCGTGGCGATCCCGCTGAGCCGCTGGGCGATGTTGAGGGCGGTCCTCTCGGCGGTGAGGATGCCGGCGGCCGGTCCCTCGATCTCCGCGATGGTGTCCCCCGCGGCGAAGGCGCTCCCGTCGGAGCGGGGGAAGGCGACGCGGATCCGCGGATCGGTGAGGCGCATCGCGGCCTCGATGGCGGCCGTCCCGCAGAGGACGCCCGGCTCGCGGGCCGTAATGGTCGCCGTCGCCCGCTGGTCCGGGCCGATCAGGGCCTGGCAGGTGAGATCCCCCCACGGCGCGTCCTCGGCGAGGGCGGCGGCGACGACGGCGTCGATCAGGTGCTGCGGTGGCCGCACGGGCTCGACGGCGTCCTGCCGGACGGGTGGGACGGTGGCGGTCTCGGTCATGGGTGGGTTCCTTCGGTGGCTCGAACGTAGGACCGGCTCGGGGCGGGAGCCGGAGGGGCGGCATCGGGCTGGTCCGAGCGGTGGTGCGCCCCGCAGGACGCGGAGCGTCGGGACGCCGCGTGCACGAGCAGCCGCGCACACAGCAGCAGGTTGGCCAGCTCGGGGTCGGTGTCCGGACGGTAGGAGGCGAGGTGCTTGCGGGCGAGGTCGAGGCCGGTGCCCGTGCGCAGCACTCCCGCGTGGTCGGTCATGACGGCCTGCAGGTCGCCGCGCGTGAACGACTGCGTGGCCGTCTCCTCCGCCTCGAGGTCGAGGTGTTCGACGTCGAAAGACGGCGCCCTCCCTCCGCCGGCGGCGAGCGCGGCGGCACAGCGGGCACCGAACACCACTCCTTCGAGCAGGCTGTTGGAGGCGAGCCGGTTCGCGCCGTGCACTCCGGTCCGGGCCACCTCACCGACCGCGAAGAGGCCCGGGACCGACGTCCGCCCCGAGGTGTCCGTCCGCACGCCGCCCATCCAGTAGTGGGCGGCCGGCACCACCGGGACGGGCGCGGAGGACCAGTCGAAGCCGTGCTGCACGGTCAGGGCCGTGAGGGTGGGGAAGCGCCGGGTCAGGAACGCACGGCCGAGCGCCGTTGCGTCCAGGTAGACGCCGGTACGCCGACGCCCTTCCGGTGTGCCGTCGCCGGAGGCGTTGCGGGAGCGGCTCCCGACGAGGTGCTGCGCGATGCTGCGCGAGACGACGTCCCGCGGCGCGAGGTCTCCGTCCGGGTGGTAGTCGGCCATGAAGCGGTGACCGTCGGCGTCGACCAGGCGTGCCCCCTCGCCCCGGACCGCCTCCGAGATCAGCGGGTTGCCGGGGACGTCGAGGGAGGTGGGATGGAACTGGAAGAACTCGAGGTCCGTCACCGCGGCCCCGGCACGCCAGGCCAGTGCGACGCCGTCGCCCGTGGCGATCCGCGGGTTGGTGGTGGATTCGAAGAGCTGACCCGCCCCGCCGGTCGCAAGGACGACGGCGTCCGCCCGGAGGGTCCGCGCGACTCCGCCGTGGAGCACCTCGACGCCCGAGGCGCGCCGGTCGTCCTTGGAGGACGGGGCCGCCTCGCCGCCATCGCCGTCCTGGGTAGAACTGTCGTGCAGCAGCACGTGCGTCACGAGGGTGTCCTCGAGGACCTCGATGCCGGCGTCGCGGCGCACCGCGGCGGTGAGCGCCGCGACGAGCCCCGCCCCGGTGGCGTCGCCGCCGAGGTGCAGGACCCTCGGCGCGGAGTGGGCGGCTTCCCGGCCCCTGGCCGGCACCGCCGCGTCGGCCGGGGAGGCGTCGAAGACGACCCCCGCGGCCTGGAGGGCGGCGATCCCCTGTGCCGCCCCCTCGCAGAGCACGGCGGCGGCCTCGGGCTCGGCCAGGCCCGCACCCGCGGTCAGGGTGTCGGCGATGTGATCGGCGACGGAGTCGTGCGCGCCGGCGGCAGCCGCGTCCGGGACGACGGCGGCGATACCCCCCTGCGCGTACCGGGTGTTGCTCTCGGCGAGCGCCGTCTTGGAGACGAGGACCACCTCGCAGTGCGGCGCGAGCCTGCGCAGCACGAGTGCTGTCTGCAGTCCGGCGACGCCCGAGCCCACGATGACCGCGCGCTGCACGGCATCCGCCGTCATGGCCGGACCGCGAGCATCCGGTTCAGCGCGACGCGGGCCGGTTCGGCGACGGCGTCGGACACCGTGATGCGGTTGAGGACCCGGCCCTCCACGAGCCCCTCGAGCACCCAGGCCAGGTAGCCCGGGTGGATCCGGTACATCGTGGAACACGGGCAGATGACCGGGTCCAGGCAGAAGATGGTGTGCTGCGGGTACTGGGCGGCGAGGCGGTTCACCATGTTGATCTCGGTGCCGACGGCGAAGGTGCTGCCGGGTGCGGCGGCGTCGATCGCCTTGCGGATGTAGTCGGTGGATCCCGCCTCGTCGGCAGCGTCGACCACGGCCATGGGGCACTCGGGGTGCACGATCACGCGCACGCCGGGGTGGTCGGCGCGGGCCTTCTCGATCTGCGCCACGGTGAAGCGCCGATGCACCGAGCAGAAGCCGTGCCAGAGGATCACGCGGGAGTCCTTGAGCGTCTGCTCGTCCGTGCCGCCCCAGGGCTTGCGCGGGTTCCACAGGGGCATCTGCTCCAGCGGCACACCCATGGCCTTGGCGGTGTTGCGTCCGAGGTGCTGGTCCGGGAAGAACAGGACCCGCTGGCCCCGCTCGAACGCCCACTCCAGCACGGCGGCCGCGTTCGAGGAGGTGCACACGATCCCGCCGTTCTCCCCGCAGAAGCCTTTCAGGGCCGCCGAGGAGTTCATGTACGTCACGGGGATCACGGGCCGGCGGCCGTGGGCGTCCGGCGCGGAGCCGAGGAGCGCGGTGAGCTGGTCCCAGCACTCGGAGACGGAGTCGATGTCCGCCATGTCCGCCATCGAGCAGCCGGCGGCGAGATTGGGGAGGATGACGGCCTGCTCCGGCGTCGAGAGCATGTCCGCCGTCTCCGCCATGAAGTGCACCCCGCAGAAGATGATCGCCTCGGCCGCGGTGCGTTCCGTGGCGGCGCGGGCGAGCTGGTAGCTGTCGCCCACGAAGTCGGCGTACTGCACCACCTCGTCGCGCTGGTAGAAGTGGCCGAGGATGACGACGGACTCGCCGAGGGTCTCCCGGGCCACGCGGATACGCCGGTCGAGGTCCTCGGCGGACGCCGTCCTGTACTCCTCGGGCAGCTCCCCCTGCCGGGGGGTCGCGGCCGGGGCGGTGTCGAACATGGACGCGCCCGGGCCGTAGTCGGGCAGGGGAAGGGCATCGAAGGCCCAGGGGTTCTGCGCGAGGTCCGGCGTGCAGGTCCCGGTGGCGCCGGCGGCCCCGGGGGCCCCGGCCTCTCCGCGGGTGATCAGCTGGATGGCGGTGGTGACGGACATGGGGCTTCTCCCTGGGATGGGGCCGGCACGGCGGTCGGCAGCGGGGCTGGAGGTGGGGCCGACCTCGGGTACGACGTCGGGGGTGGGCTAGGACGCCGGCGCGGTCGGTGGCTCGGCGCCGGAGGTCGACGTCCCGGGAGCAGGCGCCCCGGAATGCGGTCCCGTGTAGCGGTAGAGGCGCGGCGGCCGGTTCCGGCCGCCATGGAGGACCTCGTCCGTCGCGGCGATGTCCTGCGCCGATCGGAGCTGGCGCCGGAAGTTGGCCGGGTCGAGGTGTTTGCCGAGCACGGCCTCGTAGACGCCCCGCAGTTGCGCGAGGGTGAAGCGATCGCCGAGGAAGTGATAGGCGACGGACCCGTAGGTGACCTTTCCGCGCAGGCGCTCCAGGGCGTAGGCGACGATCTCGTCGTGATCGAAGGCGAGGCCCACCGCCTCGGCGGCGCGGAACCAGCGCACGTTCTCCGAGTCGCGGGCCAGATCCGCCTGATCGGGACGGACGAGGGCCCAGTACACGATGGACACGAGCCGTTGGGTGGCGGACCTGTCCAGCCCGCCGAAGGCGTAGAGCTGCTCGAGGTAGGTCGGATCGAGCGCCGTCGTGTCCCGCAGGTTCCGCGAGGCGGCGTCCTGCAGCGACTCCCGGGCGCCGAGCGGGCCGCCGGGCAGCGCCCACTTGCCGAGGTGCGGCTGCCTGATGCGGCGGACGAGCGGCAGCCAGATCTCCGACCGGCCCGATGAGGGGTCGGTGCGGAGCGCGAAGATCACGGTCGAGATGGCGAGGGCGGGAGCCTGGGACTGCCGCTCCGAGACGTTGGCCGAGCCGTACACGCCCATCCTCCGTCCGCTGGATGAGTCCCACTTGTTAGGGTCAAAATGACTATAACTCACGTCGGACGATTCGACCAGCCTTCTCGTCCCGCCTCGGCCCTCGAAGGGGTGTCCCGCGACCTGCCCGATCCCGGCGCGCTTACGATGGGAGGCATGGACCACCATTCCGTACACCTCGTCGAAGGCGTCGACCCCCGCCTGTCCATCACGCGCAGCGATGCGGGTGAGCCACTCGAGCTGCCGCCGGTCCTGCTGCTGCACGGCTTCGGCTCCTCGTCCCGGCAGAACTGGGTGGACACGGGCTGGGTCCGCTTCCTGAACGACGCCGGGCGTAGCGTCATCATGGTGGATCTCCCCGCGCACGGGGACAGCGCGGCGCCGGAGGACGCGGGAGCCTACGCACCGAGCCGCATGCGCGCGGACATCCTGCAGGCCCTCTTCGACGAGCGGGTCCTCCCCCTGCGCAGTGACGTGCCGGGGTCCGGCGTGGACGTCGTCGCCTACTCCCTCGGGTCGCGCCTGGCCTGGGAGTTCGGCGCCACCCAACCCGAGCTGGTCCGCAGGATGGTGCTCGGCGGGCCGGGCACCGCCGATCCGCTCGCGACGTTCGATCTTCCGGGGGCCGAACTCCACCTCGCGGGCGGGCCCGCCTCGCAGGACCCGACGACGGCGGACCTCCTGCGCATGGCGCAGGCCGGACCGCACAACGATCTCCCCTCGCTGCTCGCGATGGTCTCCGCCATCAAGACGGAGCCGTTCGACCCGCAGCAGGCCGTCCCGAAGATGCCCCTGCTCCTGGTCGCCGGAGACCAGGACGAGTACGCGGAGGGCATCACCGACCTCCGGGACTGGGCGCCCGATGCCCGCATCACGACACTGCCGGGCAGGGATCATTCCAACGCCATCACCGCCAGGCTCTTCAAGGATGCGGCGGTCGCTTTCCTGGCGTGACCCACCCCTGATCAAGGTTTGGTAAAGGGCATGGCAGTGCGGTATCTTCACCGAGCCCTCGCGTTATACTGACATTTGATCAGCACACTTAGGGTGCGCCGGCGATCGCCGACCATCACCACCAGCGGGAGGACACGCGTGACCGTTCTCCTCGGGGACCGATACCAGACCATGGACCTGCTGGGGGTCGGCGGCACGGCATCCGTGTACCGCGCGGTGGACCGCAACCTCGGGCGCGACGTCGCCGTGAAGCTCTTCAACCCGACGACCTCCACCGACGACGACTACCGCCGCCAGCACACCGAGACGATCCTGCTCTCCACCCTGAACCACCCGGGTCTCGTGACCCTCCACGATGCAGGGATGCACGAGGACCACGAGGGCCGCACGGCCGGCTTCCTCGTCATGGAGCTCGTGGACGGCGAGGATCTCCGGCACCTGCTCAAGCGCGGCGCACTGCCCGCCGACGACGTCGCGCAACTCGGGGCGGACCTCGCCGATGCGCTGGCGTACATCCATTCGGAGGGCGTCATCCATCGGGATGTGAAGCCCGCCAACATCCTCATGTTCCACAGCGGGGACAACGGGACGCGGCTGTACCCGAAACTGACCGATTTCGGCATCGCCCGCATGGTGGAGGCCACCACGGCGACGGCCGTCGGCGCGACGATCGGCACGGCGAACTACCTGAGCCCCGAGCAGGCCAAGGGCGACCCGCTGGACGAGCGGAGCGACATCTACTCGCTGGGCCTCGTGCTCCTCGAATGCCTGACCGGCGAGAAGTCGTTCCCCGGCCCGGTGGTCGAGGCCGCGCTGGCCCGGCTCCTGCGCGATCCCCACGTGCCCGATTCCCTCGAGCCGGAGTGGAGCGGACTCCTGCGCCGGATGACGGCGAGGGATCCGGCACTCCGGCCCGACGCGCACGAGGTGGCCCTGCAGCTCCGCAGCCGTGACGAGGTCCGGGTCGACGCCCGGACCATGGCGTCCGTCGCATCCGTGGCCCGCCTCGCCTCGCCGGTGGGCTCCGGCGGGACCGACGACGGCGACCTCGTCACCGGCGGTGTCTTCACGGGGAACGTCCACATCCCCGATCCGCCCGCCCGCGCTCCCCGCATCAGCTGACCCCGGGCGTCGCCGGCCGGACAGCCGGTGTGCTCGTGGTCCTCACCGTGGAACTGCGCCCACCGCCGGTCGATCCGGTGGGGGCGCAGTTTCACGGTGTCGTCGTACGATCGAGCCGGCTAGCGCCCCTCGCCCGCATCTTCCTCGGGCTCGAAGTTGCTCGACTCGTCCGTGGAGCCGGCTGCCACCCCGTCCTCACTGGCCGGGATAGTGCCCTCGGGGCCGGCGCCCTGTGATTCTGCGGCGTCGTCGCGCTCGGTGCCTTCGGTGCTCATGCGTCCTCCTGGATCTGGGTGTCCTACGATCCTATGCGTGACGCGCGGCGATTGTCAGCCTGCTGAGCATCGGGGCGGGCGCCTCAGGCCCGGCTGACGTGCCGCAGCGCGATGGCGGACACGGACCCGAGGACGAGTAGGACGGCCGCGGCGGCCGCCGGGACGACGACGGCGGCCGCAGCACCCCCGGTCTCGGCGAGGATCCCTGCCAGTCCGGACCCGACGGCGGTGCCGGCGACGATGCCGCTCGCGAGGAGCGTCATGACCGTGCCCAGGCGGTGGGCCGGTGCGACCGCGGAGCCGATGGAGAAGATGGTGACCATCGTGGGTCCCACGAAGAGCCCGAGGAACAGCAGGGCGACGAGCATGGCGGCGATCGAGGCGGGCAGGGCCAGGGCGGCCGCGGCAACCGTCATGGCCGCGGCCGAGGCCATCCACCGGGTCGTGTGGCGGAGGCGCTGCGGCCAGTAGGCGACGGACAGCGCGGCGACCGCCGAGGTCAGGCCCATGACCGCGTAGAGCAGGCCCGACGACTCGGTGGCTCCGAACTGGCCCGAGAAGGCTGTCAGGAAGGTCTGGGTGGAGCCGAAGAACGTGCCCACCGCCACCATGCCCGCCACGGGCAGCAGGACGAGGGCGAATCGGGGGGCCCCGGCCGCGGAGGGGCGGGCCGCGTGCGACGCAGCCCTCAGGCCACCGTCGGCGCGTGTGCCGGCGTCGTCGGCGAGGGTGCGGGCGTCCAGGGATCCCCGATCGCTGTAGACCACGGTCCGGTGCACGGCGAAGGCACTCACGAGGGTGATGGTGAGGGTCGCGGCCAGCGCGAGCGGGAGCCACGGGGCGATCAGGCTCGCGAGCAGCCCGACGAGGGCCGGCCCGAGCACGAAGGTCAGCTCGTCCGCTGTGCCCTCGTACGACAGTGCGGTGTCCAGGGCCGACCGGGGGCTCCGCCGGGTCATCGCCATCCAGCGGACCCTGGCGAGCGGACCGATCTGGGGGCAGGTGAAGCCGACGGCGAAGGCTGCCCCGAGGACGAGCGTCAGCGCGCCCCCCGTGAAGACCGCGCTGGTCAGCGTCACGATCAGGAGGGCCACGATCGCCGCCGTGTTGAGCAGGGCCGAGACGAGCAGGACGATCCGCTGCCCGCGTTTGTCCGCGAGGAGACCGAGCAGGGGTGCCCCGAGCGCGGAGCCGAGGCCGACGGCGCCGGCCGAGAAGCCACCCGCGGCATAGGAGCCGCTCGCCGTGGTGACGAGCGTCAGGGCGCCGACGGTGAGCATGGCCAGGGGAAGGCGTGCGAAGAGGCCGAGGACCAGGAAGGAGGTGCCAGCGAGGTGCGGGAGGACGCCGAACCTGCCGAGGCGGGACCGCTCGGGGCCGGGCGGCGGCGGGGTCGAAGGGGCGTCCTGGGACGGCGTGGGGTCCGGCGAGGCCGGTGAAGGAGTCTGGTACATGCGCTTTCCGGGTGCATCGAACGCGCATCGTCCCTCCTCCCGATGCGCCCGACCCGGTAACGCCCCGAGTTTACACGCTGGCTGGCTGCTCCACATAGCGGAGGACCGAGCCCTGCCTGCCCTTCACGACCTGCAGCTGCGCGCTCACCCGCTGCTTCAGCTCCTGCACGTGGCTGACCAGTCCCACCACGCGTCCGCCGCTCCGCAGTCCCTCGAGCGCATCCATGACCTGCTCGAGCGCCTGGTCGTCGAGGGAGCCGAAACCCTCGTCGACGAAGAGGGTCTCGATGTCGAGCCCCCCGGCCTCCTGCTGCACCACATCGGCCAGTCCGAGCGCGAGGGCGAGGGAGGCCATGAAGGACTCTCCTCCGGAGAGCGTCGAGGTGTCCCGCCGGTTCCCCGTCCAGCCGTCGATCACGTTCAGGCCGAGACCGGACCGCCGGTTGCCTGCGGTGGCGTCGCTGTGGACGAGCTGGTACCGGCCGTCCGACATCTGCAGCAGCCGCTCGGTGGCAGCGGCCGCCACCTGTTCGAGGCGTGAAGCGAGCACGTAGGTGGCGAGGGACATCTTGTAGAGGTTCTCCCCGCCGCCGCGCGCGGTGTCGGCCACCGCCGCGGCCAGGTGGGCCTCCTCGCGGAGCGGCGCGATGTCCTTCTCGAGGTCGGCGAGCTGCCCGGTGTACGACTCGAGCTGTACCACCGAGTGCCCGAGCACCTCGGCGCCGATGCCCGCCCGGTGCGCCCTCGCCCTCAGGTCGTCGGCCGTGGCGCCGGCGAGGCGCTCGTCGTCGTCGGTCGGCGCAAGGATCCCCTCCTGCTCCTCGCGGAGGGTGTCCCGGACGGCGTCGTCGTCCTCCGCGGCATCGAGGCGGTGCCCGCGCTGCTCGTACTCCTTCAGCGTGGCCGCGAGGCTTGCCGAGCGCTCCTCCGGCAGGAGGGCGGTGCGCGCCTCCTCCGCTGCATCGAACGGTGTCCCCTGGAGGGCGTCCCGGAGCCGCAGGGCGTTCTCCTGCTGCGTGCCGGTGGCCCGGGCCAGCGCGTCGAGGGTCTCCCGGACGCGGTCGAGGTCGTCGTGGGCGCGCTGGACGGCGTCGATCCGAACGGCGAGCGACGGTGCGTCCGCCTGCAGCCCGGCGATCCGCTGGGACAGCTCGGCGTCCTGGTCCGTCAGGGACGATCGCCGGCTCTCGGCGGCGGCGCGCTCCTCGCGCAGCGCGTCCCGCAGCTCACCGATCCTGGCCTCCTCAGCGAGCGCCCGGCGCATCCGCTCCTCGACGGCGGCGCACTCGACCTCGGCGGCCTCGGCGCGCTGCAGTGTGGAGCGCGCTGCCCGTGTCGCTGCCGCGGCGTCCTCGGGGACGGCCTCGCCGCCGCGGGCGGCCAGCTGCGCCACCGCGAGCCGCTCGTGGTCCCGCACCTCGCGCGCCGTCTGCAGGGCCGCTTCCGCCTCGGCCTGCAGGCGCCGTGCGGCCTGTTCCTCGTCGAGGCTGATCCGCTCGCCCTCCGGCGACGGCACGGGGGCCGGGTGCTCCGTGCTCCCGCACACGGGGCACGCGTAGCCGTCCTCCAGCTGTTCGGCGAGTTCCTGCGCCGCCTGCTCGAGCCGGAGCTGCAGCTTGGCCAGCCACTCCTCCTTGAGCGTCAGGAACCGCTCCGAGGCCAGCACGTAGCCGGCCTCCGCTGCGGCCTGGCGCTTCGTCGCGGCGCCGTACTGCTGCACCGTCTCCTCGGCGGCCACCGCGGCGGCGAGGCCCGTGCGGAGGTGGGCGAGCCCGTCGGCGGCCTCCCTCAGGGGCGCGAGGCTCCCGGCGTCGTCGGTGCGCTGACGCTGCAATCGCGCGATGCCCTCGCGGGCGTCGTCCAGCCCGTCATCAAGGCGTCGGATCGTCGACCCGAGGGCTTCCAGCCCCTCACGGACGTCGAGCAGCCGCTGCTCGTCCGGCAGGGCCGCCCGCAGGACGGCCAGGACGGAGGAGGACGCCGTGCAGGCGCTCGTCAGGGCGTCACGTGAGACGCTGCCGTCCCCCTCTCCCCCGGGGATCCCGGGTCCAACGTCGAGGTACTCGCCGGCCGTGTCGTTGTGCCGGAGGCGGTCGAGCGCTTCCGTGTGCCGGGCGCGCGCCTGCTCGACCAGCGATGCCGCCTCGTCGTCGAGCCGGAGATGGGCGGCGAGCCCGCGGGCCTGGTCGTGGCGTCGCGCCAGGTCCACCAGTTCGGCGATCTCCTCCGCCCGGCCGCGGTGCTCCTCGCGCTGCGCCCGGAGTTGCGCCAGCGCGTCGAAGCGGTGCCGCCGGTGCCTGAGCGTCGCCAGCGCACCGTCGGCGAGTGCACTTTGCTCCGCGAGTTCCGTGGATTCGCGGGCGGCGGCGGCGCGGCGTTCGGAGAGCGCCAGGGACAGCGCCTGCAGGGTTGCGGCCCAGGCGTCCGGGGCATCGGGATCGGCGCCCACGTCCGCGGGTGCGAGATCGTGGCGTCCGGCCTCGTCGACGGCACGCTGGAACAGGTGCCGCTGCCGGCCCTCCTGCTCCGCGAGGCGTCGGGCGGTCCGCTGGTGCTCCTCGGCGAACAGCCTTTCGAGGTCCTCGAAGCGTGCGGTCGAGAAGAGCCGCTGCAGCAGTTCCCGGCGTGGTTTGGCGTCCGCCCGCAGGAAGGCCGCGAACTCGCCCTGCGGCAGCATCACCACCTTCGTGAACTGCTCCTTGTCCATCCCGAGCAGCGACTGCAGCTCGAGCCCGGCCTCGTCGTTCCGCGCGGACTTCTGGACCCAGTCGCTGCCGATCCGCTCACTGAGCAGGGTGCGCGCCTGTTCGGTGGTCGTGCCGCTCCCGCGTCGCGACGGCCTGTCCCAGGCCGGTGACCGTTCGACCCTGAAGCGGCGATCCGAGACGGAGAACTCGAGGGAGACCTCCGGGGCGAGGGACTCGGCCGCGTGGTCGCTCCGGAGTCTCTTCGCCGCCTGGCGCGCCCCCGGGACGGAGCCGTACAGCGCGAAGCAGACCGCGTCGAGCACGCTCGACTTGCCCGCGCCCGTGGGCCCGTTGAGGAGGAACAGGCCCTGGGCCGAGAGGGCGTCGAAGTCGACGCTCTGCCGGTCGGCGAAGGGCCCGAAGGCCTGGATCTCGAGGTGATGAAGTCTCATGGGGTGGCCTACCGTTCGTGGGCGAGGCTCAGTGCGGCGTCGACGGTCGACCGGACGAGCGCCTGCTCCTCGGACGACGCCTTCCGGCCACGCACGTGCTCCAGGAAGCCGCAGCAGATCTCGGCGTCGTCCCGGGCCTCGGCGAGGCGCTGGCTGTACGTGCGGGTGTCGGCCTGCTCTCCACCGTCGGGCGCGAAGGCGAGGACGAGCGTGTCCGGGAACCGGGCGCGCAGGCGCTCCATGGCCCGCGCCGGCCGTTCGGGGTCGGTGAGTGTGATCTGGCAGTAGGCCTGCTCGGCCCAGGCGAGGTCGTCCCGGACCAGCAGGTCCTCGAGCCGCCCGCTGAGGACCGCGAGGTCGCGGGGCGCGGGCCACTCCACGGCCTGGATACCACCGATCCCGTCCGGGGTGACCTCGACGAGCCAGGCACCCTTGGCCTGGTTGGCCTCCGAGAAGGAATATGCGAGGGGGGACCCCGAGTAGCGCACGGTCCCCGAGAGTCTCTGCCGTCCGTGGAGGTGCCCCAGGGCGCTGTAGTCGAAGCCGTCGAAGAGGGAGAGCGGCACGGCTCCGAGACCGCCGATCGCCAGATCGCGTTCGCTGTCCGAGCCGGCACCCCCCGCGGCGAAGGTGTGGGCGAGGACGATCGAGACCGTGCGCCGCGCGGCCGATCGCTGGACCAGGTCCTCGCGGATGCGGTCGAGCGCCGCCGTGGTCACCGCCGTATGCGTGGGGGCCTCCGCCTGCAGGCTCTCCGCGACGACCCGCGGTTCGAGGTAGGGCACACCGTAGATCGCGAGGTCGGCCTCCCCGCCGAGAGGGAGGACGACGGGGACGGCGATGTCCTCGAGGCGCGTCCGCAGGTGGACCCCGCCGCGAGCGAGGATGCGCCCGCCGAACCCGAGCCTGGTCGCGGAGTCGTGGTTGCCGCTGCTGATGACCACCTGGGCACCGGCGATCGTCAGCCGGTCCAGCGCCTCGTCGAACAGTGCGACGACGTCCACCGCGGGCAGGGCCCGGTCGTAGACGTCCCCGGAGATCAGGACGACGTCGATGCCCTCCTCACGGACCGTCTTCTCCATGTTGTCCACGAAGATCCGCTGGGCGTCGAGGGTGCCGGTGCCGTGGAAGGACCGGCCCAGGTGCCAGTCGGACGTGTGAAGGATCTTCATGATTTTTACGCTACCGCCGTACGCCGACATTCCATGGATCAGCGCGCGGCGGGGCCGCGATCGGGTGGGGGTCCGGGCCCCGCCTCCTAGACTGGTCGGGTGATGACGAACAACACCGCCGCCGGCGGCGACACGGACTTCGGCACGGGCGACGCGCAGGCCGCCGGGGATGCACGACAGGGGGCCGCAGCCGCCTACGAGGACCGGGTGCTGGGGTGCCTCCTCGGGACGATGGCGGGTGACGCCTACGGCCTCCTGTACGCAGCGGGGGACGATCCGCTGCCCGCCCTGGTCGATCCCTCGGACCTGGCCGTCTCGGACGCCACCCACCTGACGCTGTACACCGTCGACGGCCTGACGGACGCGCTGGAGTGGGCGAACGACGGCGTCGCAGCCGACGAGACCGCCTGCCTGTGGCTCGCCTATCTGCGGTGGCTCACGCGCCAGGGAGAGCACCTCCCACCCAGGGCGCCGGCAGCGCCCGCCCGGTGGCTCGACCGGCAGGAGGACATCCTCCCGGTGCACGAACCGGACGCCGACACCGTCCGGGCCCTCCTCACCGGCGAGATGGGGACCCGCGCACGGCCGCTGAACCCGGAGGCGGAGGGAGCGGGTGCGCTGATGCGTTCGGCACCCTTCGGCCTGGTGCCCCGCATCCCGGCCAGCCTGGTCGAGCGGCTGACCGTCGAGGCCGCCGCCCTCACGCACGGGTCCGCCGCCGCCCGGGCCACCGCGGCCCTGTACAGCGGGGTCATCCGCTCCCTCGCCATCGACGGCCTCACCCTCGAGGAGGCCGTCCTCGCCGAGCGCGGCGAGGAGCGTCACCTGGCGGAGGACACGGGGACGGATCCGGCACGTGCCGCCTCGGAGGGGGTCACCGCGCACCGATCCCCCGCCGAACGGACGGGGGCGGACGCGACGACGGCCGCCGCGACCCTCGAAACGGCCCTTCAGGCTGCTCGCGAGGGGGCGTCCGCGGCATCGCCCCGCGAACAGCTCGCTGCAGCGCTGGCACATGCGGCGGCCGCCGGCCGGCCCGACGCCTCACCCGTGGTCGCGGCCTCGCTCGCGGGCGGCATCGTCGGAGCACTGCACGGGACGATCGCGCTGCCTGACGCCTACCTGACCGCTCCCGGGGCGGCCGGCGTCGTCCGGTCCATGGCCAGGACCCTCCTGAAGGCGACCACCGGCTCCTGACCCGTCCCGTCCGCGGCCGCCGGATCCCAGCGGCCGGGGACGGCGGAGCGCTCTAGGCTTGGTCCCATGTGGAACCCTGTCCAGCTCCCTCCGCTCGCCGGCGAGCGCATCCTCGTCACGGGCGGCAACGCCGGTCTCGGCTACTTCGCCTGCGAGCAGCTGGCCGCCGCGGGCGCCCACGTGATCCTGGCGTCACGGAGCGCCGACAAGGCCGCGCGGGCCATGGACGCCATCCGCGGCCGGTATCCCGGCGCCGGTCTCTCCTTCCAGCCCCTCGACCTGGCGGATCTCGCGTCCGTCCGCACGGCCGCCGCGACGATCGCTGCCGGAGCGCCGCTGAGCGGCCTCCTCGCGAACGCAGGCGTGGTGGGGTCCGGGCGACGGCGGACGACGGCGGACGGCTTCGAACTCCAGTTCGGCACCAACCACCTCGGGCACTATGCGCTGATCGCCCGCCTCCTGCCGTCGCTGTCCGCCGCGGGCACGAGGATCGTGCACCTCGGCAGCATCAGCCACCGTTGGGCGCGGCTCACGCCGTCGTTCCTCCAGCCGTCGTCGTACAGCAGTGCGCGCGCCTACGCGACGTCGAAGCTCGCCGTCATGGCCTTCGCCTTCGAGCTCGCCCGGCGCCTCGACGCCACCGGCAGCCAGGCGACCAGCGTCGTCGCCCATCCGGGACTGGCCCTCGGCATGCTGACCCCGGACCGCCCCGGGGTCGCCGCGCACCGCTCCGCGCCCCGGTGGAGGCAGCGGGTCATGGAGCCGGTGGCGCAGGGGAAGGACGACGGCGCCTGGCCGCTGGTCCGCGCCACGATCGACCGTCAGATCCCGAACGGCGCCTACTGCGGTCCGGACGGCTGGTTCCAGCTCACGGGGCAGCCCGTCGTCGTGCCCGCGAAGCGGCACGCGCTGGAGCGCAACGCCGCGAGCCGGCTGATCGACCTGTCGGCCCGGCTGACCGGCGTCGACCTCCGCTTCTGACCGGAGGGTGGGCAGCCGGCGTCGCGGTCACTGGCTGTCGGCAGGCCAGCGTCCGCCGGTCATCTGCAGGAACTCCGCCTCGGACAGCACCTCGATCTCCTGGCCCCGCTCGTGCAGTTCGAGCACCCGCCGTGCCTTGCCGGTGACGCGGCCGTTGCGGAGGTCGGATGCCACGAAGCCGTCCCCGACCACGAGGACCGTGGTACGCCGGGTGACGGAACTCGCCGGCTGCGCTCCGAGGCGCGCCGCACGCTCCTTGGCCTGGGGGCGCGGGATGCCGAGATTGCCGGTGAAGACCACGGTCTGCCCGTACAGCGGGTGCCGCGGATCGGCCTGGGCGTTTGCGTGGGGGTTCTCCCCCTCCTCCGGCCAGCCGGACCAGCCCGTGGGCGACGTGCCGCGCTCGAGGGCCGTGCGCGTCGCCTTCGACAGCTCGTCGACGCCGGGCGCGTAGGGCTCGGCGCGCGAGAGCCGGAGGTTGTGGCGTTCGAGCACGCCCTCGACGGTCGGCGCGTCGTACCGGCGCGCGATGTCGATCATGATGCCGGCGCAGGCCCGGGCGTCCTCCACGGCGTCGTGATGGTTGAGCAGGGGCACCCCGGCCGCCTCCGCGACGAACGGCAGGGAGTAGGAGGGCAGCGAATAGCTCTTGCGGGAGAGCACCACGGTGCAGGCGTAGTCCCACGCGGGACCCGACAGCGCGGAGACCTCGAGCGCCGACCGGATGACGCCGAGATCGAACGCCGCGTTGTGCGCGACCAGGACGTCGGAGCCGATGAAGCCCCCGATCTCGGGGAAGAGCTCGCCGAAGCGGGGGGCGTCCTCGACCATCGCCGAGGTGATGCCATGGATCGCGATGTTGCGGGAGTCGAAGTGGTCGTGGCCCACGGGCGGACGCATCAGCCAGGAGGCCTCCTCGACGACCCGGCCGTCCCTGACCTTGGTCAGGCCGACGGCGCACGGGGAGCCGCGGAAGCCATTCGCCGTCTCGAAGTCGATGGCCGTGAACGCGATTCCCACGGTCCCCAGTTTACCGCTGCCCCGGCGCCGACCGTTCACCCGAAGTTCACCGCAGCATCGGTGCCGTATCCCGGGGCGCGTTCCTATGCTGGACCATGGCCCGCACTGACAGTCAGCACCGGTGGTACCTCTTCGACTACGGCAACGTGATCTCCACGCCCCCGACACCCCAGGACTGGGACCTGCTCGCGGAGGCGGCCGGCGTCGACCACCTCCAGGACCAGGGCTCCGCCTACTGGCGGCACCGCTTCGCCTATGACGCCGGGTCCCTGACCTCCGACGAGTACTGGTCGCTCGTGTGCGGCAGCCGCGTCGGGTCCCTCCGTGCCGGCTGGCTCGACATCCTCGACGCGAACCAGTGGTCGCACCTGAATCTCGACACACTCGACGTCCTCGAGGACCTGGACGGGCGGGGCGACCGCCTGGCGGTGCTGTCCAATATGCCGGCGGCCATGGCCGCGCGGTTCGCGGGCGCATCGTGGACGAGGCTCTTCAGGCACAGCTTCTTCAGTTCGTCGCTGCGGCTGGTCAAGCCCGACCGCGCGATCTTCGACCACGTCCTCGCCGAACTCCGGGCCGGGCCGGAGCAGGTGACCTTCGTCGACGACTCGCCCGCGAACATCGCCACGGCGAAGGAATTGGGCATCCACGCGGTGCTGTTCGACCCGTCGGCGGACCTCTCGCGCCTGCTCACGGAGAGCCGCGCGGTCAGTGGTGCGTACCGGGAATGAGCAGGTCCCGGACGGCGTCGGCTCCCTGCACGTCGGCCACCCAGTCCGGTAGGACGAAGTCCTCCCGGGCGAGCAGGAGGTTCTGCTGCACATCGACCTCCCCGCGGCGGGCCTCCACGAGCGAGGTCCCGTTCGGGGCGTAACCGAGCCGCGTGGACACGCCCAGCGAGGCACCGTTCCAGGCCGCGGCCTCGGACACCGCGGAGGTCGCCCCGAGGTGGTCGAAGGCGAACTGCAGCACGGCCGCCCGCATCTCGGTCCCGAGCCCCCGACCGTGGACGGACCGGGTGAGCCAGGAGCCGGAGCCGACGCGCCGGAGCAGCGGGAAGGAGTGGGCGGTCAGGTCCTGGACGCCGATCACGCGGCCCTCGTGCAGCACCGCGAAGTTGATGGTCCAGGCGTCCGCCGAGACCCCCGCGCGGATCCGCCACTGGTGCTTCGCCGTCTCCGTGATCAGGACCTCCCGCGGCGCGTCCGTCCACGGGACGCTGAAGGGCATCTCCGCGGGGTCGTGGATGCCGGCAAGGACGGCGTCGACCAGCTCCGGCAGATGATCGTCGCGGACCGGGGTGAGCACCAGCCGCGGTGTCGTGAGCACGAGCCCGAACAGCGGCCAGACGCGGACCAGGGGGTCCGCGGCGGCACCGGCGGGCCCGCCGGTCACTGGATCCGCTTCTTCGCGCGGTGCTTGCGCACCTTGGAGACGACGAAGTAGACGGCGAACAGGACGACGGCGATGATCACGAGTTTCTGGAACGTGTCCGCGTACTGCTCGACGATGTGCCAGCTCTCGCCCAGGTAGAACCCGGCCATCACGAAGATGGTGTTCCAGATGAGGCTTCCGGCCGTGGTGAGGAGGAGGAACTTGCCGATCGGCATGCGTTCGATGCCCGCCGGTATGGACACGAGGCTCCGGAAGAGCGGGATCATGCGGCCGAAGAAGACGGCCCGGTAGCCGTGCCGGTCGAACCATGCCTCCACCTTGTCGACGTCCTCGAGGTCGATGAGCGGCACCCTGGACACGAGCCGCCGCATGCGGTCCCGGCCCAGCCACGCCCCGAGGGCGTACAGCGCGTAGGCGCCGACGACCGAGCCGATGGTGGTCCACAGGATCGCCTCGAACAGGGAGAAGTTGCCGCGGCTGGCGGTGAAGCCTGCCAGGGGCAGGATGACCTCGCTCGGCAGGGGCGGGAAGAGGTTCTCGAGGGCGATGGCCAGGCCGGCACCGGGCGCTCCGATGGTCTCCATCAGATTCACCGCCCAGTCCGTGACGGCGCCGAGGGCCGAGCCGTCCGACGTCGTGGTCGCCGCTGCGACGTCGATCGTCTGGACTGTCTGGGTGATGCTCACGGTGTATCCGTCCCTCTCATGGTCCGTCCTGCGGGACGGTCGGCGTGCGGTGCTGGCAGGTGGTGCTGGCAGGTGGTGCTGGCAGGTGCGTCGGTCGACCGCTACTGCAGTGCGTCGACGAGGTGCGGCAGGAGCGCCCTGAACGCGATACCGCGGTGGCTGATCGCGTTCTTCTCCTCCGGGGCGAGTTCCGCGCACGTCCGGTCGAGTCCTTCGGGGACGAGGATGGGGTCGTAGCCGAACCCGCCCGCGCCACGCGCTGCGGTCAGGAGCGATCCCCGCAGCTCGCCGCGCTCGGTGTACCCGGCCGGTGCGCCGTCCGGGTGTGCGAGGGCCGCCGCGCAGACGAAGGCCGCGCCGCGCCGCTCCTGCGGGATGTCGGCGAGCTGCGCGAGGAGGAGGTCGAGGTTGGCGGCGTCGTCGCCGTGCCGGCCCGCCCACCGGGCGGAGAAGATGCCAGGGGCCCCGCCCAGGACGTCCACGGCCAGCCCCGAGTCGTCGGCGACGGCGAGGAGGCCGGTGGCCCGCGCGGTCTGCTCGGCCTTCAGCAGGGCGTTCTCCTCGAACGTGACACCGCTCTCGACGACGTCCGGGGCGCCGACGGCGGCGGCGTCGACGACCTGCGTGTCGACGTCGAGCCCGGGCACCTGCCCGCGGAGCAGCTCACGCAGTTCGCGCAGCTTGCCGGCGTTCCGGGTGGCGAGGACGAGCCGGGGCCGGGACGGCTCAGGCATCCTGCGAGTCCCGGAGGGTGTCGATCTGGATCTGCGTGAGCTGGGCCGTGCCCACCAGCGCGAGGTCGAGCAGGGCATCGAGTTCGGCGCGGTCGAAGGGCGCGCCCTCCGCGGTCCCCTGGACCTCGACGAAGGTACCCGACCCGGTGACGACGACGTTCATGTCCGTCTCGGCGCGCACGTCCTCGACGTAGGGCAGGTCGAGCATGGGGACGCCGTCGATGATGCCGACGCTCACGGCGGCGACGGTGTCCGTGAGCGGGGAGGCCGAGGCGGGGATGAGCTTCTTGTCCTTGGCGTACCGGATCGCGTCGGCGAGCGCGACATACGCTCCCGTGATCGCGGCCGTCCGCGTGCCGCCGTCGGCCTGCAGGACGTCGCAGTCGAGGACGATGGTGTTCTCGCCCAGCGCCTTCGTGTCGATGACGGAGCGCAGCGACCGTCCGATCAGCCGGGAGATCTCGTGCGTCCTGCCGCCGATCTTCCCCTTGACCGACTCGCGGTCGGAGCGCGTGTTGGTGGCGCGGGGAAGCATGGCGTACTCGGCGGTCACCCAGCCCTTCCCCTCCCCCTTGAGCCACCGCGGCACCCCGCTGGTCAGCGATGCCGTGCAGAGCACGCGGGTGTTGCCGAACTCGATGAGGGCCGATCCTTCGGCCTGCTTCGACCAGCCTCGCGTGATGGTGATGGTGCGCAGTTGATCGGGTGCCCGACCGTCCGCGCGGAGGACGGGGGCGGTGCTCCCGGGGGCAGGGACGGACGTCGGGTTCGCGGGGGTCATGGCTTCCAGTCTAGACGGGGACGCATGGGAGAACGCTGGCAGGGACGACCACCGCTCGTCACCGGGCGGGCCGGCGCCGTCCGTCAGACCGTGTAGGAGACACCGGCGACGGCGACGGCGAGGTGGCCGTCGTAGCTCTCGCGGGCCTCGCTCACGGCGACGTTGGCGTCGTTCCAGACCGGCAGGTGGGTCAGGAGGAGGCGCTTGGCCGACGCCCGGGTGGCGACGTCGCCCGCCCGCTTGCCCGTGAGGTGCACGCCGGAGATGCCGTCGTCGCGGCCTTCGTGGAATGCGGCCTCGCACAGGAAGATGTCCGCGTCGCGGGCGGCGTCCACCAGGCCGTCGCACGCGTCGGTGTCGCCGGAGTAGGTGATGACGCGCGTGCGGTCCACGCCGTCGGCATCGGCCTCGGCCACCTCGACGCGCAGCGCGTACGCCTCCTCGATGGGGTGGAGGACCTGGAACGGGGTGATCGTGAAGGGCCCTACCGTCACGGGGCCGCGGTCGGTCCAGGACTGGAAGTCGAAGTCCTCGTGCATGCCCGGGTCGGGGTCGAGTCCGTAGGCGCTGGCCATCCTGTCCGCCGTCGCCGCCGGTCCCCAGACGGGGATGCGGGGCAGCCCCCAGCCGGAGGGATCCCAGTGGACGGCGACGTGCAGGCCACACAGGTCCATGCAGTGGTCGGGGTGCAGGTGGGAGAGGAAGATGGCGTCGATCTCGCGGAGGTCCATGTGCCGCTGCAGTGCGCCGAGCGACCCGTTGCCGAGATCGAGGAGGATCCGCCAGGTGCGGCCCTGCCAGTGCGCGCTGAGCAGGTAGCAGGAGGCCGGTGACTGGGGGCCGGGGAAGGAGCCGCTGCACCCGACGATCGTGAGCTTCATGCCCGTGGGAACCCCGCGGCCGCGATCATCTCGGGCGTGATCCGCGCGAGGCTGCCCGTCGGGTACTGCGCGGCCACGTGGTCCACGTGCTGCACGCTGAGCACCTCGGGGCCGAGGAAGCGGCGGGCGAGGACCTCGAATCCTGCGGCGTTGCCGGTCGCGATGAACCGATGCACGCCCGGTGCGGTGGTCTCGCGCTCGAGGCCGTGCAGGACGAGGGCGCGGTAGACGTCCTTGGCCGTCTCCTCGGCGCTCGAGACCAGGGTGACGGTGTCCCCCATGACGTAGGAGATGACGCCGGTCAGCAGCGGATAGTGGGTGCAGCCGAGCACGAGCGTGTCCACGCCCGCTGCCTTGAGGGGTCGGAGGTACTCCTCCGCCGTCCGCAGCAGGGCCTCACCGCCGGTGACACCGGCCTCCACGAACTCGACGAACGCAGGGCAGGCCACGGAGGTGATCTCCAGGTGCGGGGCGGCCGCGAAGGTGTCGTCGTAGGCGCGGGAGCCGACGGTCGCCGTCGTCCCGATGACGCCGATCCTGCCCGAGCGCGTGGCCGCGACGGCCCGGCGCACCGCGGGCTGGATGACCTCGATCACGGGGATGCCGTAGCGGGCCGTGTACCGCTCCCGCGCATCGCGGAGGACCGCCGCCGAGGCCGAGTTGCAGGCGATGACGAGCAGCTTGACGCCCGAGTCCACGAGTTCGTCCATCACCCCGAGCGCATGCGCGCGCACCCGGGCGATCGGCAGCGGGCCGTACGGGCCGTTGGCGGTGTCGCCGACGTACATGACGGACTCGTGGGGCAACTGGTCGATGACCGCTCGGGCGACCGTCAGTCCGCCGACGCCGGAGTCGAAGATCCCGATGGGCGCTTCGCTGCGGTCCGTGTTCGCTGGCTCTGGGCTCATGATCCTTCGACAATATGACGTGTCGCCGTTGAAAACTATTCGCCGATCCGTGGGTTCTGTCACAGCTCCTGTCCGACCGCACGCGGCCGGTCCGGTGGGCCGACGGGTCAGCGCTCCAGCTTCGCCGCTTTCAGCATCGCCTGCACGAGCGATTCCTGGAGCCACGTGATGAAGTTGTAGACGAGGGCGAGGTAGGACTCGACGTCGTCGACGTCCTTGGAGTCCGCGATGTCGTGGAGCCGTTCGGCGTCCTCCTCCGTCTCGATGCTCAGCCGGTCCGCGAGGACCAGCCGGACGTCGTTGAGGGCCTGCGCGAGCAGGCGGGCCTGCTCCCCGGTGAGCGTCATGGGGCTGGACTCGAGGAGCAGCGCACTGCTGCGGAGGGCGCCGATCTTCTGCTCCCGCAGGGAGCGCTCCGTCAGGCGGCGGAAGGCGAGCGCTTCGTCGTCGTCGCCCCGCACGGCATCCGGCAGGAGGCGTCGGACGGCGGAATCCTCGGGGGCCGTGGCCTCGGCGTCGGCACCGGACATGCCGACCAGCGCCGCCAGCGGATCCTCGCTGGGAGCGGACTCGGGCTCGAGCATGGAGATGACGTCGTCGAGGAGGGCTCCGAGCAGGCGCGCCTCACCGGGCTCCAACGCTCCGGTGATGCCCCGGCGCGTCGATTTGAAGGGTTTCGCCATGGGGTCCGCCTACTCGCTTCCGGCTTTTTCGAAGGTGGCCCACAGCCCGTACGAGTGGAGGGCGACGGTGTCCTGCTCCACCTTCTCGCGGGTGCCCGAGACGACGGCGGAGCGGCCCTGCTCGTGCACTTCGAGCATGAGCGTGCGCGCCTTGGCCTCGCTGTAGCCGAAGTAGGACTGGAAGACGAAGCTCACATAGCTCATGAGGTTCACGGGGTCGTTCCACACCACCACGACCCAGGGCTGGTCGAGGTCGGTCTTCTCGGCCGTGCCCGTCTCTTCCCGGGTGTCGGTACCGGTTGCAAAGCCAACTGTCATGATCGCCATTCTAGGGCGGCTCGCCCGCGCGGGGTGGCCGGGTACTCTCTCGGCGGACGCCCGGCTATCGTTTTCAGGGTGACCGATGCCCTGACCACGAACCCGCCGGCCGCTGCCGGTCCCACACCGCCGGCGGTGACCGCGCCGAACAGTGCCCTGTTCACCGACCAGTACGAACTCACGATGCTGCAGGCCTCGCTGCACTCCGGGGCGGCCCACCGCCGCTCGGTGTTCGAGGCCTTCGCACGCCGCCTCCCCGCGGGTCGCCGCTACGGCGTCGTCGCGGGCACGGGGCGGCTGCTGGAGGCGCTGGCGGCCTTCAGGTTCGACGACGTGCAGCTCGCGTTCCTCAGCGACCACCGGATCGTCGACGACGCCACGCTCGCCTGGCTGGCCGGCTTCCGCTTCACCGGATCGATCTCCGGATACGCGGAGGGCGAGGCCTACTTCCCCAACTCCCCCATCCTGACGGTGGAGTCGACCTTCGCCGAGGCCTGCATCCTCGAAACGCTCATCCTGTCGATCCTGAACCATGACAGCGCCATCGCCTCGGCGGCCTCCCGCATGACGGGCGCCGCGGCAGGACGCCCCTGCATCGAGATGGGTTCGCGCCGCACGCACGAGGAATCCGCGGTGGCCGCGGCGCGCGCCGCGATCATCGGCGGCTTCGCCAGCACGTCCAACCTGGAGGCCGGCCGGCGGTACGGCGTCCCCACGGTGGGCACGGCCGCGCACTCCTTCACGCTCCTGCACGACTCCGAGCGGGCGGCCTTCGAGGCGCAGGTCGCCGCCCTCGGACGCAGCACCTCGCTCCTGGTGGACACGTACGACGTCGAACAGGGCGTCCGGACCGCCGTCGACGTGGCGGGGCCCGAGCTGGGCGCCGTCCGGCTGGACTCCGGCGACCTCGTGGCCCAGGCGCGGTGGGTGCGTGAACTCCTCGACGACCTCGGCAACCACCTCACGAAGATCGTCGTGACCTCCGACCTCGACGAGTTCGCCATCGGGCTGCTCGCCTCGGCGCCCGTCGACTCGTACGGCGTGGGTACGTCCCTCGTGACGGGGTCCGGCGCGCCGACCGCGGGCATGGTGTACAAACTCGTGAGCAGGCAGGACGACCACGGCACCTTCGTGTCCGTCGCGAAGGCGGCCAAGAACAAGGCGTCGGTCGGCGGACACAAGCGCGCGCTGCGCCGCCTCGACGAGCACGGCAGGGCGCAGGCCGAGATCGTGGGGATCGGCATCAGCCCCGGCGACGACGGCAACGACCGCCCACTGACGCAGCAGTTCGTCAGCGACGGCGTCGTGCTGCCCGGCTGGACCGGACCGGAGGCCGTCACCCGCGCCGCCGAGCGGCACCTGCGCTCCATCGCCGAACTGCCGGGAGCCGTCCGGCGGCTGCAGCGCGGCGAGCCCGTCATCCCCACCGAATACGAGGAGGCAGCATCATGACGCGCGCACTGATCATCGTGGACGTGCAGAACGACTTCTGTGAGGGCGGGTCGCTCGCCGTCGTCGGGGGCGCGCAGGTGGCCGCCGACATCAGCGACCACATCGACGAGCACGCCGCACGGTACGACTACGTCGTCGCCACCCAGGACTGGCACATCGATCCGGGGACCCACTTCTCGGAGACGCCGGACTTCGTCGACTCCTGGCCCGTCCACTGCGTCGCGGACACCAAGGGCTCCGACTTCCACCCGGACCTCGACACCGAGAGCATCGACGCGGTGTTCCGCAAGGGTCGGTTCGAGGCCGCCTATTCCGGGTTCGAGGGCGTCAAGGCACCCGACGACGAGGTGCCGACCGGCGACCAGAAGCTCAGCGGGGCCGCCGTGGACAGCGATGAGGACCCGATGACCCTCGACGACTGGTTGCGGGACCACGACGTGGACGACGTCGTGGTCGTCGGCCTGGCGACGGACTACTGCGTCCGGGCGACAGCGCTGGACGCACTCCAGGCGGGCTACACGGTCACCGTGCAGGCCGGGCTCACGCGCGGCGTGCACGAGGACAGCTCCGAGGAGACCCTCGACGAGCTGGAGGCCGCGGGCGCCGAGCTGGTCCGCTAGGGCCTTCGCTCACTTCCTTACTTCTTCCCGATGAACCAGTCCTGCAGCTTCTGCAGGCGGCGCTGGAGCTGGTCCTCGTTGGCCTGCGCCACCGCGGGTCCCCCGCACTGGCGCCGCAGCTCCGTGTGGACCTGGCCGTGCGGCATCCCGGTGCGGGCCGCCCACGCCGAGACGTTCTTGGCGAGCAGGCCCCGCAGCTCCGTGAGCTGGCGGTGATCCACCACGAGCGGCTCGGCGGCGGGTGCTGCGGCCGGCCTGGACTTCCGGCGGACCTGCTGCTCCTGCTGGCGCTGGCGCAGCAGCTGGCCCACCTGGTCGGCGTCGAGCAGTCCGGGGATGCCCAGGAAGTCCTGCTCGTCCTCGCTGCCCATCTCGCCGCCGGTGCCGAACTCGCCGCCGTCGAAGAGGACGCGGTCGAAGGACGCCTGTGACTCGAGCGCCTCGAACTTCTGCTTGGTCAGGGAATCCGACGCCTTGTCCTCGCGGTTCGCGGCCTCCATGAGGGCGTCCTCGAGGCCGAACCCCTCGTCGTCCTTCTCCGGGCGGTCGAGCGCGTGGTCACGCTCGAGTTCGAGCTGGTTGGCCAGCGCCATGAGGTTCGGCACCGAGGGGAGGAAGATCGACGCCGTCTCCCCGCGCCGTCGCGCCCGGACGTACCGGCCGACGGCCTGGGCGAAGAACAGCGGGGTCGCCGTCGACGTCGCATAGACGCCCACCGCGAGACGCGGGACGTCGACGCCCTCGGACACCATGCGGACCGCGACCATCCAGCGCTTGTCCCCCGCGGAGAACTCCTCGATCTTCGAGGACGCCTTGGCGTCGTCGGACAGGATGACGGTCGGGGACTCCCCCGTGATCCGCTTGAGCTGGCCGGCGTAGGCGCGGGCGTCGTCGTGATCGGTGGCGATGACGAGGCCACCGGCGTCGTGCACGGTGCGCCGCACCTCGGTGAGGCGCTTGTCCGCGGCGGCGAGGACGGCGGGGATCCATTCGCCCGCCGGATTCAGTGCCGTCCGCCAGGCCTGGGCGGTGATGTCCTTCGTGACCGAGGCCTCACCGAGGGACGCCGCCATCTCCTCGCCCGCGCTCGTGCGCCAGCGCATCTGGCCCGAGTACGCCATGAACATGACGGGGCGCACCACGTGGTCCTTGAGGGCCTGGCCGTAGCCGTACGTGTAGTCGGCACGGGAGCGGCGGATGCCGTCGCGGTCCTCGGCGTACTCGACGAAGGGGATGGCCGCGGTGTCCGAGCGGAAGGGCGTCCCCGTGAGGGCGAGGCGGCGGGTCGCGGGCTCGAAGGCCTCACGGATGCCGTCGCCCCATGAGAGGGCGTCACCGCCGTGGTGGATCTCGTCGAGGATCACCAGGGTACGGGCGGCTTCCGTCTTGGCGCGGTGCAGCATGGGCTTGCTCGCGACCTGCGCGTAGGTCACGGCGACGCCGATGAACGCCCCGCCGTGACGTCCGTCGGCGTTCTTGAAGTTGGGGTCGATCGCGAGGCCCACCCGGGCTGCGGCGTCGGCCCACTGGCGCTTCAGGTGATCAGTGGGGGCGACGACCGTGACGCGGTTGACGATGCCCCGCTCCACGAGCTCGGTCGCCACGCGGAGCGCGAAGGTGGTCTTGCCGGCGCCGGGCGTGGCGACCGCGAGGAAATCGCTCGGGGATTCCTGGAAATACTTCTCCAGCGCTTCGCTCTGCCACTGGCGCAGCTTGGGGGCTGTCCCCCAGGCGGCGCGCTCCGGGTACGCGGGAGGCAGGGCTGCGCCGGCACCGAACAGGGTGTCATTACTCACGCCGGGACAGTACCTTCCATTGACTTTCTGGGGGAGAGACCGGGGCCGTCACCGGGTGACCGGGCCCCTCTCAGACCCGAAACTATACCTGCTGCCGTGAACACCCAGAGAGCCAGCCAGATCGCAACAAAGGTGGGGACGTGTCCCGGATCGGCGTCGTCGTGCAGGAGGGCGAAGAGGGCTCCCGCACCCGCCGTGCCCACCACCCCGCCGAGCTGGTCGGAGATCTGCAGGGCTGCCGAGTTGCGCCCCTGCTCGTTCGGCGCCGACAGTTTCAGCACCAGCACCGAGGTACTGGAGAGCGTCATGCCCATGGCGAAGCCCGACAGTCCCCACACCACGGCCAGCACCCACAGCGGCGCCTCCACCGCCGTGGCCAGAGCGAAGCCGCCGAGGCTCAGCGACAGGATGGAGGACCCGGCGACCAGCAGCCACTGGCGCGCGAAGGTCACGCGTGCCTGGACGAAGGACCCCGCGCTCCAGCCGAGCGCGCCGGCGCTCAGTGTCAGTCCTGCCGTTCCCGGGCTGATGTCGCGCGAGCTGACGAGCATGAGCGGGATGAAGGCCTCGGTGCCGAAGAACGCGACATTGACGAAGCCGCGCGTGGCGATGATGCTCGGCAACCCGCGCCCCAGGACCAGCGTGCCCTTCGGCAGCAGGGCGGGGAGCACGAGGAGGGCGACGACGACTCCCGCGGCCGCGAGGCTCACCAGCCCGACCACCGTCGCACCGCCGGGATCCTCGGTGTCCGCGAGATGGACCAGCGACCACTGCGCGGCGAAGACGCCGGAGGCCAGCGCGAGGCCACGCAGGGTGCGGGCCTTCGCCGATCCGGCGTCGGGGGCCTCGACCGGTCCCAGGTTCCTCGTCTTCGGCCAGACGATGACGACCGCGGCGAGCACGATCGGTACGACGCCGAGGAACACCCAGCGCCAGCCGAGGTGCTCGGTCACGAACCCGGCCACCACAGGACCGATCAGCGCGGGCAGCACCCACGCAGCCGCCAGCCAGCCGAAGACCACCGGCCGGGCCTTCTCCGGGAACGACCGCCCGATGACGACGTACACCGCGACGATCATGAATCCGCCGCCCAGCCCGGAGATGGCGCGGCCCACCGTCACGAGCCAGAAGGCGGGTGCGGCACCCGCGGCCAGCAGGCCGAGGACCATGAGGCCCAGCCCGACGGCGAGCGCAGGCCGGGGCCCCTTACGGTCACACCATGAGCCGGCGACGACCGTACCGAGCAGCGACGCCGTCAGGTACATCGAGAAGGCGAGGCCGTAGCTCGATTCCCCGGAGAGCTCACGCGCCACCGACGGCATGGCCGTCACCACGGCCATCGCCTCGAAGGCCGCGCACGTGATGATCGCCAGGATCCCGATGGTCAGGGGGCGCAGCTCGGGCGACATCGCCCCTCCGGTTGCACCCGTGGATGTATCCGCAGTCTTGCTCATGTCACCTCGGGTTCAGGTCGGGGCGCGTCCCGCCGCGAGTGATGGGGTACTCCCATCGGGGCGCACCAGTAGCGCCGACCATGGGCCGACGCCGAGTGGCGCGCCGAAGGTCCGCCGCTGTCAGTCCTTCGGCTTGTCGTTGCCGGGGCGGAGACCATTGTAGATCTCCTTGCACTCGGGGCAGACGGGGAACTTCTCGGGATCGCGTCCGGGGGTCCACACCTTGCCGCAGAGGGCGATCACGGGCTCGCCGGTGAAGGCAGACTCCATGATCTTCTCCTTGCGGACATAGTGCGCGAAGCGCTCTGCGTCGCCGGGCTCGACCTCCTGGCGGACTTCCTCACGCTCGATGGTCGCAGTCGAGCCACCGGTGCCGGGATCGCGTGGATCGTTTGCAAAGGGATCAGCAGGCATAGTCATGGAGCCAGTCTATCGCCCGTCCCCCGCGCCCTCGAGGCCCGGGGAGCACGCCCCGCATATCGGCGTCCGGAGTACGCCCGAGCCCGGAATCGCATTGTCCGAGGGGCGCGACAATGGACTGGCGAGCGCCCGGATAATGTCGGTGGCGGGCGGGAGAATGTATTCATGAGGACGTCGACGGAACACGGGTTGGAACTCGATCGGATATCCGCTCGGATCACCGACCTGAGTGCCGAGAAAGCGCGGATCGACGCCGAACTCGCCGCGAGTACCGAAGAATTGCGGAAAGTCTTCGAGACGAAGATGATGGACCATTTCTGGCCCGGTCGGCCCGGACCGCACCGCACCAATCTCGCCGACACCACCACCGCCACGGAGATCGCCTGCCTGCTGCGCATCTCCGAACGCACCGCGCACCGTCTGGTCCAATACTCCGCCCTGCTGGTCAACTACCATCCCCGGACGCTCACCGCCCTCGGCGACGGTACGATCTCCTGGCCGCACGCCACCACACTCCTGCACGAATACCTCGGCCTGCCCCACCACGCCGCCGCCCGCCTCGAAGAGGCCCTGCTGCCCATCGCCGCGGACACCACCCTCTCCCGCCTGAGCTACCGGGCCCGCCGGCTCCGTACTCAGCTCCACCCCGAAGCCCTCGAGGAGCGCGCCCGCACCGCGGCCCAGGGACGGCGCGTGGACTTCGAACCCGCCGACGACGCCATGGCCTGGCTCCACGTCCACCTGCCGGCCACGGATGCCGCCGCCATCGATGCACGACTCACCTCCACGGCTCGCGCCCTCCAGGCCCCCACCGAACGCCGAACGCTCCCGCAGCTGCGCACCGACATCCTCACCGATCTCCTCCTCGGCGAGCCCGAACGCCAGGACGGCATACCCGGGCCCGATTCCGGCCCGGTGGCACCGGACGGATACCCGGTCCGGGCGCACATCAACGTCACCGTCCCGGTCCTGACCCTGCTCGGTGTCGACGACGCCCCCGCGGATCTGGAAGGCTACGGGCCCATTCCCGCCGACCTCGCCCGCCGGCTCGCCGCTCACGCACCCTCCTTCACCCGGCTCCTCACCCACCCCGAGACAGGGGCCGTCCTCAGCGTCGGACGCACCACGTACACCGTTCCCGCGGACCTGAAGAAGTGGTTGCGGGTCCGCGACCGCACGTGTCGACACCCGGGGTGCAGCGTCCCCGCGGCCCGCTGCGAACTGGACCACACCACCCCCTGGTCCCGCGGCGGACCCACCAGCCACGACAATCTCGCCCACCTCTGCCGCAAACACCACATGCTCAAGAGCGAAGGCCTCTGGCACTATGACCAGCCCGCGCCGGGCACCCTCGTCGCCACCTCACCTGCGGGCAGGACCTACGCCTGCGATCCCGAGCCTCCACCCTTCTGATTGGAACCACCACGTCGCAGGAGAACATCGGCGGGCTATCGGGTAGGAGCTTCGCAGCCGATTCCTCGGGGATTCTCGATGCAGTTCTCGCTCACGTTGTGCCCCTTGGTGCGCCAGATACTCATGAGGTGGGGCTCCGACACGACCGCCGCCTGACCGGCGACCGGCTGGAAGGGCCCTCCATCCACCGAGTAGTCACCGGCGAAGAAGGTCGTCAGCGTGAGCTGGAAATCACCGGTCTGCGTGTACTGGTGGCTCGTCGGCGTCTGGGTGTCGAAGGCAGCCCCGTCCACCGGGCCTCCCGGGGTGGTCGTCGTAGCGCTGGTCCCGTCGCCGTAGTTCCACTGGTAGGACACAGGGCGGGCCTTCAACACGATCGAGGCGTCCTGGAACTCGAAGGTGAACTCCTGCTCCCGCGCCTGCGCGTAGATGTTGGAGTGCGCATTCCTGAGCCCGAAGTTCGAGGGCTGCGACACGATGGTCGCTGCAAGGACGGGCTGCTTCTGGAACTCTTCGAGGGTGATCACGATCGGTATCTCCTCGGCGACCTCTGCTCCCTCGACCGGCGGTGCGGGAGGCTCTCCGGGATACATGCAGGACGACCTGCCGGTCGGCGTCCGAGTTGCCGGCTGTGCGTTGTTGTTCACCTCGATCCAGTTCACGAGGATGCCGTCGTCCTGGGCATCGCACTGGGCGTCCATGCGAGGGCAGGTCGCCGGATCCAGGGCACTCCCGGCGCCGGCAGTGCAGGCGCGGACGTAGGTGTAGGAGATCCCGTCGTCCGTAACAAGAGCCGCAGATTGCACTGGCACCACGTCAGTTTTTTCTTCTTGACCCATTGAGCTAGCTGGCCGCTGCGATTTTTTAGAGTTAACAGCCCCAAATTCGTTGTTGTCGGCGAAAGCATTAGGCGCCTTGGTCTGACCAACAGCGGAAGAACTCGATGTTGCTGCAAAAAGAGTAATGAGAAACAAACATGTAATACTTCGCAGACGGCGCATCACGAACCTTCTGGACTTCCGAAGTCGAGCAAAAACCATGCGCCCTCTTCGTAAACACTGAAGGTGACATTGACTGACGCCTCTGGAGCTTCGCCTTGCGATTGAGAACCGTTACTTTCGTAATACATTAAATCATCTTGTTGGTACCTCACGATGCTCTGGATCGAACCGGACGTATTTATGCGAAAGTCAGTGCCAAAATCAAGGAGTTGAAATCCTCCTCCACCCATCCACCCTCCTCCCGTGTAAAACTCCTCGACAACTTGCTGTGTTTGAGCACAGGTGCGACACCCAGGATCAGTCACCGCCTCGAACGGCGCCCAGTCATTCGTCTCGTAGCCGTAGGAGAACAGCTCGAGCCAGTACTCCGTGAAGGCCTCGAGCCCTTCGGCCGTGTTCTGGTCCGCGAGCGCCGGCTTCACTGGGACGGGGAGGTTGGTGGCCGGACCGGCCGACGACGCCGGCGATGGTTCAGGTGCGGCCGAAGGGGTGGACGCCTCAGCGGTCGAGGGCGCAGCCGTTGACGGCGGCGGATCGGAAGTCGGTGCGGGCGAGGCGTCCGCATCGTTCTGGCAACCGGTCAGGAGCGCCAGCGCCACTGCTGCCCCGGCAAGGATCGGTGCTGCCCGTCGATGGCCCTCTGCACGCACAGGAAACACGCAACTCCCCCATCACTTCGCCGATGTCGCCGGAATGGGCCTCAGCATAGCCCGGAGCAGTCGGCGTCAAGAGGGTTATGCACAGCCGGGAGGGCAGCCGCACTACTCGAGTCGAACCACCCTTGTCAGGCGGACCTGCTGGCCTTAGGGTGACCGCCGGCGTACGTCCGGACAGCCCGCCCGGGCCGCGGGAGCGCTCCGGGCAGGAGACCTGCGCGGCAGGTGGCCGGAGCCTCAGCGGTTCGCCGAGACCGCCAGCAGCAGTTCGGGAGCCCTGCGGTCGTACCATCGGCCTCCGGTCCGGATCCCGACCACCAGCAGGACTGCGCCGAGAACCACTCCGACCAGCAGGCTCAGCCACCCGAACAGTGCGTCCCCGGTCACGAAGTAGGCGATCGTCAGGGCGATCTCCGGCAGCGCCAGCAGCAGCATGACGATCCAGCCGATGAACTGCACGGCGAACATCAGGAAGTTCGTTCCCGGCGGTGTCTTGAAGGCGCTCTCCCCCGGGAGCGGAACGTTGTAGGTATAGCGCGCGGACACGAGGCTCGACAGCCCGGTCCCAGTCAGTAGGAGACCGATCCCCAGGCCGAGCATCACCGGCAGGTCCTCGAGCCGTCCCATCATCAGCAGCGGACCCACGGTGAACACCAGGGTGGTCGGCACCGCGAACACCAGCAGTGCGAGCGCCCGGCCCAGACGATCGTCGCGTCCGCTGACCCCCGTCGAGAGGTGCAGGCTGAACGCCGTGTTGTCGTAGGAGATGTCGGCGGAGATGGACCAGGCCAGCAAGAATGCCGTGATCGGACCGAGGTACGCGAGGGCCCCGCCTCCACCTCCCGAGAAGAAGAGCAGCACGGCAATGAAGGGGATCACCACGAGCGAGGCGGAGTAGCGCGGATCCCGCAGCCAGTAGGTCAGGGCACGCGCGGCCACAGCACCCGCGGGCGTGGGCGGGAGCCGGCCGAGCCACCCCAGGTTCCCGCCCGCGCGCTTGGCCACGGCGTTGTACGGAGGAGTGACCAGCGCGTGGCTGAGGCTGCGGCTCCACAGCAGGAGGAACAGACCGACCGTCCCGAGGCCGATCAGGAACCGGAGCGCAGCGATCCCGGC
The DNA here is from genome assembly GCF_058269155.1 of Arthrobacter sp. TJ-263. Classification (NCBI taxonomy): domain Bacteria; kingdom Bacillati; phylum Actinomycetota; class Actinomycetes; order Micrococcales; family Micrococcaceae; genus Arthrobacter; species Arthrobacter sp. TJ-263. Next base: position 907,133 of record NZ_JBZCNE010000001.1, read on the forward strand.
GTTGCCGGCGGCGACGTCGGCGGGCGCGGCCCACAGCGCACCCAGCGGCGTCCAGGCGAGGACGTCGGCCAGCGTGGCGGCGAAGCCGGGAGAGTTCTGGAACCCTGCCGTCACTCCCCCGATGATCGGCCCGAGGAAGATCAGCGGGATGAAGGCGACGATGCCGTTGATGTCCTTGAACCTGCGCGAGCCGGTCATGGAGGACACCGCCGTCGTCACCAGCCGTGAGGCGACCACACACAACAGGACGGCGACCAGCCCGCACACCAGCGCGGTCACCGCCGCGGCCGGATACCGGATCCAGGTGAACACCTGCGCCAGGGCGGCGACGAGGGTCACGACGCCCGGGATGCCCACGAGTCCGCCGAGCACGAGCCCCGTGAGGAGCTGCCGCTGCGGGATGGCGAAGGTCACGAACCGTGCGGGGTCGAGCGTCATGTCGATACCGGTCGCTGCGATCGGGATCACGATCCAGCCGAGCACCACGGCGGATCCTCCGAGCACGAGGACGGTCCGGATGAACTCGGGGTCGGCTGCACCGAGGAACACGAGCCCGACCACGATCGTCCCCAGGACGCCGAGCCCGTACAGGCCGCCGAGGATCACGCCGACCAGTTGCGCGGTGCTCCGCTTGAGCGAGTTGCGCAGGAGGAGGAGCTTCAGCTTCAGGAGGTCCGCAACCACGACAGCCCCTCCGACGTGTTGCGTCCACCCACGAGTTCGACGAAGCGGTCCTCCAGCGTCGCGTCGCCGCGGACCTCGTCGATCGTCCCTGCGGCGAGGACGGTGCCCGCGGCGATGACGGCGACGTGGTCGCACATGCGCTGCACGAGGTCCATGACGTGGCTGGAGACGATGACCGACCCTCCGGACTCCACGTAGCCGGCCAGGATGTCGCGGATGTTCGCGGCCGAGACCGGATCCACGGACTCGAACGGCTCGTCGAGAACCAGCAGGCGGGGGGCGTGGATGAGGGCGGAGGCGAGCGCGATCTTCTTCGTCATGCCCGCCGAGTAGTCCACCACGAGCGTGCCGGCGTCGTTCGCGAGATCGAGCGCCCGCAGCAGGTCGCCGGTCCGTTCGGCGACGGTCTCACGGTCCATGCCGCGCAGCAGTCCTGCGTAGGTGACCAGCTGCTCACCGGTCAGCCGGTCGAACAGCCGGACGCCGTCGGGCAGGATCCCCATGAGTTTCTTGGCTTCCAGCGGCCGGCCCCAGACGTCGACGCCGTGGACGAGCACCTGCCCGAAGTCGGGGCGGAGCAGACCCGTCGCCATCGAGAGTGTGGTGGTCTTGCCGGCACCGTTCGGCCCGACGAGCCCGTAGAAGGACCCCTGCGGGACCTCGAGGCTGACGCCGTCGACGGCGATCTTCTCGCCGAACCGCTTGGCCAGCCCGCGGATGCTGAGGGCGGCGCTGCCGGCTCGCCCCCCGGGTTCGTTCTCGACGGATGGCGACGGCGCAGGGGAACTCATGGCTCCACGCTAGCAACGCGCCGCTCCGCCGATCGTCATCCCAAAGGAGGAAAAGGGCGTCGTCAGTAGGACCCGGCACGCTCGTACTGCGGGGCGGGTGCCAGCTCGTGTCCGAGCTCGTGGGCAGCGCGCATCCACCAGTGCGGGTCGCGCAGGGCGGCCCGCGCGATGAGCACGACGTCGGCCCGCTCCCCGCGGATGATCTCCTCCGCCTGGCGCGCATCGTCGATGAGGCCGACGGCGCCCGTCGGGACGCCGGAGGACCGCACCTCCTCGGCGAGTGACACCTGATAGCCCGGCCCCACGGGGATGGCGGCGGCCGGGACCGCACCGCCCGAGGACACGTCGACGAAGTCGACGCCCTCCTCGGCCGCCCGCTTCGCCAGCCGGGCGGAGGTGTCGCCGTCGAGCCCGCCCTCGGTCCAGTCCGATGCCGAGATGCGCAGCAGGAGCGGCATGCCCTCCGGGATGGCCCGGCGGACCGCCCGGACGACCTCGAGCGTGAGCCGGAACCGGGCCTCCTCCGAGCCGCCCCAGCCGTCGGTCCGCGTGTTGACCAGGGGTGAGAGGAACTGGTGCAGCAGGTAGCCGTGCGCGGCGTGGATCTCCATCGTGTCGAACCCCGCCTCCACGGCGAGCGACGCGGCGGCGCCGAAGTCGCGGATGACGTGCTGGATGTCCTCCTCCGTCATCGCGCGCGGCGCGGCATACGCACCGAACGCCTCGTCCGTGGGACCGAGGGTCTGCCAGCCGCCGTCGGCCTCCGGCACCGAGTCGCGCCTGCCGCTGAACGGCCAGTACGTCGAGGCCTTCCGGCCTGCATGGGCGAGCTGGACCGCGGTCTTCGTCCCGACGGCGCTGTGCTCGTGGATGAAGTCGTTGATCCGGCGCCACGCCTCGGCCTGCTCCCGCGTGTAGATACCGGCGTCGCGCGGGCTGATCATGCCCTCGGGGCTCACCGCGGCCGCCTCGGTGATGATGAGCGCCGCACCGCCGAGGGCGAACTGCCCGAGGTGCACGAGGTGCCAGTCGGTCGGCACGCCGGCGGCGCCGACGGGGTCGCACGAGTACTGGCACATCGCTGCGACCCAGCCGCGGTGCGGCAGCTCGAGGGATCGGAGCGTCAGCGGATCGAACAGGCCGGGCACGCCGGCCGGGGAAGCTGCGGGAGTCATCGTGGTCCTCTGGTGGAGAGTGGGTCGACGCCGGGGCGCCCGGCAGGGCGTCCGGGAGAAGCGCCTAGAACAGGGCTCGGGCCAGCGCGCTGCGCGCCTTCGTCACGCGCGGGTCCGTGACGCCGACGACGTCGAACAGTTCCAGCAGCCGCCTGCGGGCCGCTTCCCGGTCCTCGCCGGAGGTCCTGCCGATGAAGGCGATGACGCGGCCGAAGGCGTCCTCGACATGCCCGCCCGTCAGGTCCAGGTCGGCGACGGCCAACTGGGCCTCCAGGGCGTCGGGCTCGTCGGCCCCGCGCTGACGGACGCCGGCGGCGTCGAGGTCCTGGACGCGCTCCATGAGTTCCACCTGCGCGAGGCCGGCCTTCGCGTCGGCGTCGGCCGGCTGCTCCGCGAGGGCACGACGGTACGCGATCGCGGCCGCCCCGTAGTCGCCGCGCTCGATCGCATCGAACGCCTCCTGGTGGAGGGGCGGCAGCGGCGGCTCCTCCGCGCCGGCCGGTCCGGGCTGGGAGCCGTCGTTGAGCGTCCCGGTCACTCCGTTCGCCTCGGCGACCTTCATCAGCTCGTCGAGGTAGGCGCGGATCTGGGGGTCCGGGAGGACACCCTCGAAGAGGGGGACGGGCTGGCCCTTCACCACGGCGACGACGGTCGGCGCACCCTGGGCCTGGAAGGCCTGCGCGATCTGCGGCTGCGCCTGGAGGTCGACGTTGGCCAGCAGCATCCGCCCGTCGAACTCGACGGCGACGGCCTCGAGCACAGTGGTGACCTGGGTGGACTGGTCGCTGTAGGTGGCGCGGAGGTTCACGACCACGGGCACCTGCGACGAGAGCTGCACGAGCTGCGGGAAGGTCTGTTCCGTCACCTCGACGATGTACGGGCTCGGCGCGGCGGCCTGGCGTGCCGCGGCCGGCCGTGCGGCCGCATCCGCGCGTGCCTTGAGGGCGGAGAGGTCCACCGCTCCCCGCAGGTTCATGCTCGACGGCGGCATCCCGCCCCGCTGTGCTGGTGTGGACAATGCTCTGCCTTTCTGTGACTGCTACTGGTTGGAGCCGGAGAGGACCGGGAAGGGCGCGGGTCAGCGGAGGGTGGCCGACAGCAACTGCTGGGCGGCACCGATGACCCGGATCCTATCCTCGCTGCCGGCGGGCGGTACGTACATCATCACGGCCTCGCCGTAGTTGACGTCGATGCCCTTCCCGCTCACGGCCTTCCCTGTCAGTGACTGGTACACCGTGCCCTTGAGGTCGATCGTGTCGCCGCGTGCCTTCGGGACGCTGGAGTAGGTGTGGGTGAGGTATCCGAAGACCATGGCCCCGCCGTCACCGGTCAGGAGCGCCTGCGTCTGGTCCTCCTGTGCCGCGTGCGTGAAGGTGATCCTCGCCGCCTTGTTGCCGGGATCCGCGACGACGTCGGCCTGGAACCCGGTGATCGCCTCGGCGAAGGAGTTCTCCTCGAACGTCTCCGCGTTCGGGCCGGAGGGCTTCGTGAGGAAGTCGGCGATGGACGCGACGGAGGCCTGCGGTGCGCTCGCCAGGACGCCGGCGTCGTCGAGGGGCACGGGTCCGGTGGCGCCCGGAGCCGGCGGCGAGGGGAACGTGCTGCCCGGCAGCATCTGCACGGCCGAGGTCAGCCGGTAGTTCTCCCGCGGCGCCTCCTGGACCAGCAGGAGCGCCTGCGGCACCGGGTTGTCCTCACCCTGCGTCAGGGCGACGATCGTCCGGGGCCACCCGGTACCCGTGGGGACCATGTCGAGCAGGAGCGGCGTCGCGGCGACGGGCACGGGCGCCGTGGCCTCCTTGTCCTTGGCGCCCACCGCGTAGGCGCCGGTGCGGAGCTCGAGGGCTGCGCCGTCGACCCGGGGGGCGAGGAGTTCCGCGTCGGCGGCCGCGTCGGCGTCGGTCACGGTGGACGCGACGGCTCCGAGGATGCGGTCGAGCTGGGCGTCGAGGACCACGGGCGGTCCGCTGGCCTCGCTGCCGGCCGACGGCGCCCCGTTGACGGCGGCCGCGGAGGACGGCGCGGGCGACGGCGTCGTCGTCGCCATCGAGGGAGCGATGCCCAGGAGCGACCCCGACCCCACGAGGCCTGAGACCAGAAGGGCCGCGCCGGGGGCTGCGATGCGGGAGGCTCCGCCGGGAGTGCCGGCCGCGGCGTGCCGGCGGGCGTAGGCGCGCGTCCCCTCGACGGGTGCGGGCCGGTTCCCGTTCCCGGGTCGGCGGGGCGGGATCAGGAGGAGCGCGATGCCGAGCACGACGACGACTGCGCCGCCGATGATGAGCGGCAGGGCGAGGGGGGTGGACTGGTCGTTGGGAGTGGTGACGGACACCTGCGTGGGGGCGGGTGCGTCGCCGTCGGCCGCGAGCAGGATGGACCAGTCGCCTTCGATGGGCGCGTTCCAGCGGTAGGTCAGCGATCCGTCCCCGGATTCCTCCGCGATCCAGAGATCGCTGCCGCGCGGATCCGGTACCGAGTCCTCGCCCTCGGAGAATCCGGATTCCAGCGCCTCCTCGCCGGGCCCCGTGATACTCAGGTGCGCTGCGTCGCCCACCCACGCCTCCACGTCGGACGCACGCCCGACGGCGAGGGTGAAGGGACCCTCGGCCTCGACCGTCACCTCCACCGGGCCCTCGACGTCCCCTCGGGCGCCGGGCTCGATCACCGTGACCGGTCCGGCCTCGGCGTCCTGTGCGACGCCGGCGGTCACGGTCTCGGCAGGAGCCCAGACCGTCCGCTGTCCGATGCCGAGGAGCATCAGCAGGAGCCCTGCCACGATGATCGGTACTGCTGTCTTCACGCGCACTCGTTGCCTATCGTTGTCCGTGACGGCGGACCGCGTGGCCCCTTCCGCTCTGATTCCGCTCGGGTGGTGCCGCATGCCGCTGCGGCCCCACCCCGGAACAGTTCCTCAATGGTAACGACAATCGTCCGACCGATCCGGCCCCGCGCGAGCCCGGCGCACCCGGACCGTCGTTCGTCAAGAACCCGGCCGTCGGGACCCGGCTGTTAGGGTTTCGCTAGTCCTTCCTCCCGCGGCCGGACACCGCGCACGTGAAAGCAGAGCCCTTCGTTGACAGACCCCCAGGACGTCCCGCTCGATCAGCCGCTCCCGCGGCCCGAGGCGTCCGCGAACGGCAGCGACGAACGGTCGACCGACGATCAGGCACGGCCGGCCACGCGGCCGTCGTCGGCGTGGCGCTCCCTCTTCACCCTCGCCCGGAACTCGTTCCCGTCCGCCCAGCCGCGCCCCCGCTTCGAGTTCCCGCCGGACGTGGAGCCGTCCGAGGTGGCGGTGGACCATGACGTGTCCCTGGCCGACGAGCGCCTGAAGTTCGGAGGCAACAACGCGCCCACCATGCGCGCGCACCCCATCCACTTCGGTTTCATGATGAGCGTCGGCGTCGGGCTCGCGCTGCTCGCCTTCTTCATCATCACGAATGTCGGCCAGCTCCTGGTCTGGATCGGAGCGGCGCTCTTCATCGCCCTCGGCCTGGACCCGATCGTCCGCTGGCTCGAGACGAAGTACGTCCCGAGGCCCGCCGGCATCGCCGTCTCGCTCCTGATCCTCATGGGCGTGGTGGTGGGGTTCTTCGCGCTGCTCATCCCGACGATCGTGAGCCAGACCTCGCAGATCGTCGACCGCGCGCCGGGCTACGCGGACAGCTTCCTGAACTCGGAGTTCTTCACCAGCGTCGACCGGCAGTTCCAGGTCCGCGAGCGCGTCAGCTCCGAGATCGACAAGTTCTTCGCCAACAGCGAGGCCGTGGGCGGGATCTTCGGCGGCGTCCTCGGGGTGGGGACGGTGATCGTCAACGGGCTCTTCGGAGCGCTCGTGATCCTGGTCCTCGCCCTCTACTTCCTCGCATCCCTGCCGGGCATGAAGAAGTGGGCCTACCGGCTGGCCCCCCGCTCCCGCCGGCCGCGCGTCGAGGTGCTCTCGGAGGAGATCACGCGCAGTGTGGGTCTCTACGTCATCGGCCAGGCGTGCGTGGCGCTGCTCAATGCCACGTTCGCGTTCATCGTGATGTCGATCGCGGGTGTGCCGTTCTCCGTGCTGCTGACCTTCGTCGTCGTGCTCCTGGCCTTCATCCCGCTGATCGGTGCGGCCACCGCGGCCGTCCTCGTCTCCCTCATCGCCCTGACGGTGGGCTGGCAGACGGCCCTGCTGTTCGCGATCCCGTACGTCGCCTACCTGCAGTTCGAGGCGTACTTCATCTCCCCGCGGATCATGCACCGCGCGGTCGCGGTGCCCGGGGCGGTCGCGGTGATCGCGGTCATCGCGGGCGGCAGCCTCCTCGGCGTCCTCGGCGCCCTGATCGCCATCCCGACGGCGGCAGCGGTGATGCTGCTGCTCAAGGAGGTCTTCATCGCCCGCCAGGACCGTCTGTAGACCGGTCCGCCATGCGCGCGGGCCCGGTCAGCGCGTTGCCGGTGTGGACGGTGCGACGGCGGACGGGCCGGTCCACTGCGTGGGCAGCGGGAGGTCCACCTCGGGGCGCACGACGCCGACGATCTCGTTGAGGGCGCGCGCCGCGTACTTCTCCCCCACCCACAGGTGCTTCGCCCCGTCGATGCCGACGACCTCGGCCTGCGGCACGCGGGAGAACCGGGCGGCGGCAGCGTCGGGCACCAGGTAGTCGTCGAACTCCGGCACCAGGACCTTCAGGGGCAGGCCGCTGGCAGCCCAGGCGTCGAGGTCGGCGTCGCCCGCGCGGTGCAGCGGTGGCGACAGCAGGATGGCCCCCTCGATGAGTTCCGCCACCGGGTCCTGGGCGCCGTACTTCAGGCACAGCTCGGTGCCGAAGGACCAGCCCACGAGCCAGATGTGGTGCAGCCCCTGCGCCACCGCCCAGTCGACGGCCGCCTGCAGGTCCAGCCGCTCGCCGTCGCCGCCGTCGAACTCCCCGTCGCTGCACCCGCGCGGGGAGCACGTGCCGCGCGTGTTGAAGCGCAGGACGGCGATGTCGGCGAGGGCGGGCAGCCGGAAGGACGCCTTCCTGTAGACGTGGGAGTCCATGAAGCCGCCGTGCGTGGGCAGCGGGTGGAGCGTCACGAGGGTGGCCTTCGGGGTACGGCCGCCGGCCGGCGCGGCGAACTCCCCCACGAGCGTCAGACCATCGGCAGTGTGCAGCTCGATGTCGCGCCGATCGGCGGGCAGGACGGTGGACGCGCGGATCTCGATCGGCTCGTCGGTGGTGGAGGTGTGGTCGGTGATGTCGCTCGCCATGCCCCCAGTCTAGGTCGGGGCGGACCGCGGCCCGGCGCGCGAGGGCTGGACGCGTGCGCGGTCAGTAGCGGAAACTGCGGGTCTGCCAGCACCGCACGTGCCAGTGGCGGCGCTCGGCCAGCGCGGTCTGCGGACCGAACAGCGAGTCCTCCCGCCAGACGACGAGATGCGCGATCCCCGGGAGGATGAACGAATGGCACCCCGGACAGGTGTAGGTCTTGGCGGCGTTCCGCTCCGTGATGCGGCGCACCGACCACTCGCCGTCGGGCGCGCTCTCACGGCTGGGGATGCCCGCACGGGCGCGCTCGAGGTCCAGTTCGGGCGGCGGGGTCCACTTGCTCCGCGCACCACCACCGGGCCGGCTGGGTCGGTTGGAACGGGGCACCGCTCCAGTCTGCCACCCGGCCCGGTGCTGAGGCGGTCCTACCGGGGACCGGTCCGCGAATCATGCGCTGCGCTCCCCGCCCGGTAGAGTCGTCCCCGTGCGTCTTGTCATTGCCCGCTGCTCCGTCGACTACATCGGCCGCCTCCGCGCCCATCTCCCGCTGGCCACCCGGCTCCTCATGGTGAAGTCGGACGGCTCCGTGCTGGTGCACTCCGACGGCGGCTCGTACAAGCCCCTGAACTGGATGAGCCCGCCGGCGAACCTCCGCGTGAGCGCGCCCGACGAGGCCGATCGCGCCGAGGGCATCACCGAGGTGTGGACGGTGCAGCACGCCAAGAGCGACGACCGGCTGGTCATCAACATCCGCGAGCACCTGCACGATTCCTCCCACGACCTGGGCGTCGACCCTGGCCTCGTCAAGGACGGTGTGGAGGCCGACCTGCAGCGCCTCCTCGCCGAGCAGATCGAGTTGCTCGGGGCAGGGTTCACGCTGATCCGGCGCGAGTACATGACGGCCATCGGTCCCGTGGACATCCTCGCCCGCGACGCCCAGGGCCGCACCGTGGCCATCGAGCTGAAGCGCCGGGGGGACATCGACGGCGTCGAGCAGCTCACCCGCTACCTCGAGCTGCTGAACCGCGACCCGCTCATGTCCCCCGTGCGGGGTGTGTTCGCGGCCCAGCAGATCAAGCCCCAGGCCCGCGTGCTCGCCACGGACCGCGGCATCGACTGCCTGACGCTGGACTACGACGCCATGCGCGGAGTCGACGACAGCGCGTCCCGGCTCTTCTAGGGCGGCCGCGCCCGGGCCCCTACACTCGGACCATGGCTCTCTCCAGCAGAACGCCCACCGCCCTGTCCGGCCGACTGGTGACCGGCGAGGGTATCGTCGACGACGGCGTCCTGCGATGGCAGGGCTCACGCATTACCGAGGCCGGGATGTCGCACGGCGGCGCACCCGGGGAGCAACTGCCCGAGGGCTACTTCATCCTCCCGGGGCTCATCGACCTGCACTGCCACGGCGCCGGCGGGGGCGATTTCACCTCGGGCTCGGACGCCGACATTGCAGGCGCCGCGGCCCACCTGCATCGCAGTGGTTCGACGACGGTGCTCGCGAGCACGTGCGCGGCGCCGCTGGTGGACCTCGAGGCCGCGTTCGGCAGGCTCGCGGGGGCCGCGGAGTCGGGGCTGATCGCCGGCATCCACGCCGAGGGTCCGTTCCTGTCGAAGAAGCGCCACGGCGCCCAGGATCCGGCCTTCCTGATCCTGCCCACGCAGGAGGACGTCGCGCGCCTCGTCACCGCGGGCCGAGGGCACCTCACCTCGATGACGTACGCCCCGGAGCTGCCGGGCTGCGACGTCCTGGTCTTCGAACTCGTGACCCACGGCGTGATCCCCTCGATCGGGCACACGGACAGTTCGACGGAGGAGACCTCGGACGCCCTGGACCTCATCAACGAGGAACTCGCCTCGACCGGTTTCGCGGGCTTCAGCGGACGCCCGACGGCGACGCACCTGTTCAACGCGATGCCCGTGATGCATCACCGCTCCCCGGGTCCGGTCCCCCTGCTCCTGCAGAGGGCGCGCGCCGGGGAGATCGCCGTCGAACTCATCGCCGACAACGTCCATCTCCACCCGGAGACGATCCGCATGGCCTTCACGATCGCGGGCTCCGAGAACATCTGCCTCGTCAGTGACTCGACCGCGGCAGCGGGCCGCACGTCCGGTGAGTACCGCCTCGGTCGGGCCGCCATCACCGTCGTCGACGGCGCGGCCGTGCTGACGGCCACGGGTGTCCTGGCCGGCGGTGCCGGGAGCCTGCTGGACGTCGTCCGGTGCACGGTCGGAGCGGGGGTCGACGTCGTCGACGCGGTGCGCGCAGCGACCGCGGTGCCCGCGATGGTCCTGGGGCTCGGCGACGAGGTGGGCAGCCTCCACGTGGGGTTGCGCGCCGACGCGGTCGTGGTCTCGCCCGACCTCCAGCTCAAGGGCGTACTGCGCGACGGGACGTGGGTCAGGCCGATCGAGGACTGAGGCGGGCGCCTGCAGGATGACGCCGCCGGGGATCAGCGCCAGGTACCGATGCCGATGACGGGGCCGGCCTCGATCCAGGAGGAGAGGCCCGCGTACACGTCGTAGCGCATGGCGAGGTCGAACGGCTCGCCCTCGTGGGCCAGCTGGACGATGATGGCGCCGGGCTGGATCCGCACGCGTTCGGCTTCGGTGGGCGCACGCCAACCCTCGACCTCGAGGGAGCTCCGGAGGAACCGGAACTTCGGGATGGGGCTCAGCGAGAGCAGGCTGAGCCACTCCAGGTGATTGTCCGTGTAACGACAAACCCCCACCCGCCATCCCTGGGGAGGGAGGCGGATGGAGGCGTCGAATGTGCCGAGCGCACGATTGAGCTGGAACCGGCGGAGGAGGAATGCTCCGATCACGAGCACGAGCAGGCCGAAGGCGACCGCAAGGCAGATGAACGTCACACCCAGTGCCTCCATGCTGGAAGGCCTAGGCGGATTCCGGAGTCACCGAACCGCCGACCCTGGCGTTGTCCGCCACGATCACGACGCGGTTGGAATCGACCGAGAAGAATCCTCCGTCCACGCCGACCACCAGGCGCTCGCCGCTGACCGGTTCCACCGAAATCTCGCCGGCTTCAAGGATCGCGAGGATCGGTGCGTGACCGGGGAGGATCCCGATCTGTCCGTTCGCCGTGCGTGCGTTGACCTTGCGTGCCGCGCCCGACCACACGAAGTGGTCGGCCGCGACAACTTCGACCTCGAGTTCGCCCTGTGATGCCATGGGCGTTACTTACCGGTCTGCTGTTGGATCTTGGCCCACTGGCGCTCGACGTCATCGAGCCCGCCGATGTTGAAGAACGCCTGCTCCGCGATGTGGTCGAGGTCGCCGTTGCAGATCGCCGCGAAGCCCTCGATGGTGTCCTTGATGGAGACCGTCGAACCCTCGACGCCGGTGAACTGCTTGGCGGTGTAGGTGTTCTGGGAGAGGAACTGCTGGATGCGGCGCGCACGCGCGACGACGACCTTGTCCTCTTCGCTGAGCTCGTCGATGCCGAGGATCGCGATGATGTCCTGCAGTTCCTTGTTCTTCTGCAGGATCTGCTTCACGCGCACGGCCGTGTTGTAGTGGTCGTGGCCGATGTACTGCGGATCCAGGATGCGCGAGGTCGAGGCGAGCGGGTCCACGGCCGGGTACAGGCCACGGGACGCGATCTCCCGGGAGAGCTCGGTGGTCGCATCGAGGTGCGCGAACGTGGTTGCCGGAGCCGGGTCGGTGTAGTCGTCGGCGGGGACGTAGATCGCCTGCATCGAGGTGATCGAGTGGCCCTTGGTCGAGGTGATGCGCTCCTGCAGGAGACCCATCTCGTCGGCCAGGTTCGGCTGGTAGCCCACGGCGGACGGCATACGGCCCAGCAGGGTCGACACCTCGGAACCCGCCTGGGTGAACCGGAAGATGTTGTCGATGAAGAGCAGCACGTCCTGGTTCTGCACATCGCGGAAGTACTCCGCCATGGTCAGGGCCGAGAGCGCCACGCGGAGACGCGTTCCGGGCGGCTCGTCCATCTGGCCGAAGACGAGCGCGGTGTCCTTGAGGACGCCCGCCTCCTCCATCTCGACCCAGAGGTCGTTGCCCTCACGGGTGCGCTCGCCCACGCCGGCGAACACCGAGGTGCCACCGAAGTTGCGGGCCACACGCGTGATCATCTCCTGGATGAGCACGGTCTTGCCGACACCGGCACCACCGAACAGGCCGATCTTCCCACCCTTGATGTACGGCGTGAGCAGGTCGATGACCTTGATGCCGGTCTCGAGCATCTCCGTCGAGCCCTCGAGGGAGGCGAAGCTCGGGGGCTTGCGGTGGATGGGCCAGCGCTCCGTGATCTGCAGCTCGGACTCGTCGACGTCGAGCGGCTTGCCCAGGACGTTAAAGATGTGTCCCTTGACGCCGTCGCCGACGGGCACCGAGATCGCCGCTCCGGTGTCCTGCACCACGGTCCCCCGGACGAGGCCGTCGGTGGCCTGCAGGGAGATGGCGCGCACGAGGTTGTCGCCGAGGTGCTGCGAGGTCTCGAAGGTGATCAGGCGGGTCTCACCGTTGAGAGTGATCTCGGTGGTGAGGGCGTTGTACATTGCGGGGATTGCGTCGGCCGGGAACTCGACGTCGACAACCGGGCCGATGACACGTGCAATACGGCCGGTGGCGCCGGGGGCAACTGAGTCCGTACCGTGTTCAACAGTCTGGGCAGTCATCTCTCTCACTTCATTTACGTAGATGGCGTGGAACTAAGTCTAGCTGTGCACCCGGCACCCTCGAGGGCCCGGATGGGGAGGTGCGTCAGGAGGCGCTCAATGCGTCCGCGCCGGCCACGATCTCCGAGAGTTCCTGGGTGATCTCGGCCTGGCGGGCCGTGTTGCGGAGGCGGGTGTACTTCTTGATCAGCTCCGTCGCGTTGTCGCCCGCGGACTTCATCGCCCGCTGGCGGGCGGCGAGTTCGCTCGCAGCCGCCTGCAGCATGGCGGCGAAGATGCGCGATTCGATGTAGCGCGGCAGGAGGGCGTCCAGGACCTGCTCCGGCTCCGGTTCGTACTCGTACAGCGGCAGGAGGTCACCCTCCTGGGTGACTTCCTCCTCCACGACCTCGAGCGGGAGCAGACGCATGACCGACGGCTCCTGCACGACCATGGAGCGGAACTTCGTGTAGACGACGTGGATCTCGTCCACGCCGCCGTCCTCGTAGTCCTTCAGGAATGCCGCGAGCAGCGCCTCGCCGACCTCGCGGGCCGTAGCGAACTCGGGAGCGTCGGTGGAACCCGTCCAGACCTTCTCGTAGTCGCGGCCACGGAAATCGAAGTAGACCTGGGACTTCCGGCCGACCAGGAAGGCCTGGATCTCCTTGCCCTCCGATCGGAGCGTCTCGAAAAGACCCTCCGCCTGCTTGAGCGCGCTGGCCGAGTACGACCCGGCGAGACCGCGGTCCGAGGTCATCACCAGGACGGCGGCACGTCGGACCTCGCCGTGCTCGGTGGTCAGCGGGTGGTCTATTTCAGACTGCGACGATACGGCCGAAACGGCACGGGTGATCGCGTTGGCGTACGGCAGTGCCGCCGCCACACGCGAACGTGCCTTGCCGATGCGAGAAGTCGCGATCAGCTCCATCGCCTTGAAGATCTTCCGCGTCGACGTGGTCGAGGCGATCTTCTGGCGGTAGACCCGGATCTGGGCTCCCATTGTTGTCCTTTCCTCCGCCCCCGCTACGGGAAGCGATCAGGCCAGGGTCCTGCCGACGGGAGGGGCCGTGCCCCTCCCGTCGTGCAGATCCTCTAGCGCTTCTGTCGAACGATCTTCTCCTGCTCGACCGAATCCGCGTCGATCGCCTGGAATTCCTCGTGACCTGCGCCGAAGCCGTCCGCCCCGGCACCGAAGAAGCCCTGCTTGAAGCCGGTGATCTGCGACTTCAGCTCCTCGGCGGTCGAATCCTCGAGCTTGCCCGTCTGGGCGAGCGTGGTGAGGATCTGCGACTTGTGCCCGAGGTGCTCCAGGAACTCCGTCTCGAAGCGGTTGATGTCCTCCACCGGGACATCGTCGAGGTGGCCGTTGGTCCCGGCCCAGATGGACACGACCTGCTGCTCGACCGGCATCGGCGAGTACTGGCCCTGCTTCAGCAGTTCCATCAGGCGTGCGCCGCGGGTCAGCTGCTGGCGCGACGCCGCATCCAGGTCCGAGGCGAACATGGCGAAAGCCTGCATGTCGCGGTACTGGGCAAGGTCCAGCTTCAACGTGCCCGAGACCTTCTTCATCGACTTCACCTGTGCGGCACCGCCCACGCGGGACACCGACACGCCGACGTCCACGGCGGGACGCTGGTTGGCGTTGAAGAGGTCCGACTGCAGGAAGATCTGGCCGTCGGTGATGGAGATGACGTTGGTCGGGATGTACGCCGAGACGTCGTTGGCCTTCGTCTCGACGAGCGGGAGGCCCGTCATCGAACCGGCACCGAGCTCGTCGGAGAGCTTGGCACAACGCTCCAGCAGGCGGGAGTGCAGGTAGAACACGTCGCCCGGGTAGGCTTCGCGTCCCGGCGGACGCCGCAGCAGGAGGGACACCGCACGGTAGGCCTCGGCCTGCTTCGACAGGTCGTCGAACACGATGAGGACGTGCTTGCCGCCGTACATCCAGTGCTGCCCGATGGCGGAACCGGCGTAGGGGGCGAGGTACTTGAAGCCCGCGGGGTCGGAGGCGGGAGACGCGACGATGGTCGTGTACTCCAGGGCGCCCTTGTCCTCGAGGGTCTGGCGGACGGCGGCGATGGTCGACGCCTTCTGGCCGATGGCCACGTAGATGCAGCGGACCTGCTTGTTCACGTCACCCGAAGCCCAGTTGGCCTTCTGGTTGATGATGGTGTCCACGGCGATCGCGGTCTTGCCGGTCTGGCGGTCGCCGATGATCAGCTGGCGCTGTCCACGGCCGATCGGGATCATCGCGTCGATGGCCTTGAGGCCGGTCTGCATGGGTTCGTGCACCGACTTGCGCTGCGTGACGCCAGGAGCCTGGGTCTCGAGGGCACGGCGTCCTTCGGCGACGATCTCACCGAGGTCGTCGATCGGCTGGCCCAGGGGGTCGACGACGCGACCGAGGAAGGCGTCACCGACGGGAACCGAGAGGATCTCGCCCGTCCGGTGTACTTCCTGGCCCTCTTCGATCCCGTTGTAGTCACCGAGCACGACGACACCGATTTCCCGGGTGTCGAGGTTCTGGGCGAGTCCGAGCGTGCCGTCCTCGAACCGCAGCAGCTCGTTGGCCATGACGGAGGGAAGACCCTCGACACGGGCAATGCCGTCACTGGCGGTGGTCACGCGGCCGACTTCGACGCGCTCCGCGTTTCCGGGCTCGTAGGACGCCGCAAAGTCGTTCAACGCACTACGGACGTCTTCGGCGTTGATGGTCAATTCGGCCATCTCAGTCCCTGCTCTCCTGTGTTGTGATCACCATGGGATGCGTGGCGACCGGTGTGTGATTCAGTGGGTGTGGCGCGGATCGGACAGGGCGCGAGCGCCCTATCCCGCCAGCTTGCGGCGCAGTTCGGACAGCCGCGTGATGACGGTCGAATCGACCATCTCGTCGCCCACGCTGACACGGACTCCGCCGATCAGTGTGGGGTCTACCTTGACGTTGACCTTGAGCTCGCGGGCGTACATCGCGTTGAGGCCGGACTCCAGCCGCTCGAGCTGGCTTGCCGTCAGCGGACGGGTGACGCTGACGTTGGCAATCCAGCGCTGCTGGCGCGCGGCGACCAGTTCGAGGAACCGTTCGACGAGGATCGCGGGCTTGAGTCCGCGCGGCGAGCGCACGGCCTGGCTGATGAGGAGCCTGCCCGCGGGCCCGGCCTGCGGCACGAGCTTCAGGCCGAGGACGACCTTCGATTCCGGGGTGGCCTGCGCATCCGAGAGCGCCCTCTGCAGGGCGTGGTTCGAGGCGACCACCTGGGTGAAGGAGTACAGCTCGTTCTCGAGCCGGTCCAGGCCCTCCACACCGCTGCCCTGCTCGGCCACCGCGATGACCACGGTCGCCGCGAGGGTCTCCAGGGCATCACCGATGTCGCGGGCGTTGGCCCACCGCTCGCTGACGAGGTCCCTGACCACGGCTGCGGCTTCGGACGAGACACGGCCGGCGATCAGCTGGTCGACGAGCACCGCCTTGTCCTTGCCGGTGCGGGACGGGTCGGTGAGCGCACGGCGCAGACCGGCGTTGGTGTCGAGGATCGACAGCACGCCGAACAGCTCTTCCGCGAGGCCGAGGGTTGCGCCCTGCAGTCGGGACTCCAGCCCTTCACGGACCGTTGCCAGGGACTGGCTCGATACTCCTGCCATTACTTCGCCGCACCTGCACTGTTCGAGACCGCACCCTGCGACGAAGTCTCGAGGTCGGCGAGGAAGCGGTCGATGACGCGGGAGGAACGGGCGTCGTCGGCGAGGGACTCCCCGACGATCCGGCTGGCCAGATCGGTCGCGAGCGTACCGACCTCGGTACGGAGCGAGACCACGGCGGCCTGGCGCTCGGCCTCGATCTGCACGTGGGCCTGCTCGGAGATGCGTGCCGACTCCGCGGCCGCCTTCTCCTTCAGGTCCGCGAGGATCTGCGCACCTTCGGCGCGCGCTTCCTCACGGATGCGGTTGGCCTCGGTGCGGGCATCCACAAGCTGCTGCTTGTACTCCTCCAGCGCCGCGTTGGCTTCCGCCTGGGCGGCTTCCGCCTTGGCGATACCACCCTCGATGGCAGCCGTTCGTTCTTCGAACGTCTTCTCGAATGCCGGCATGACGTACTTGATGACGATGAACATCAGCACGGCGAAGCCGGCCAGTGTCACGAGGAACTCCCACCAGTTCGGTGCGAGCGGGCTCGAGCCCTCCTCCGCCGCCATAATCGCTGCGTTAAGCATTTTTCACCCGTCTTTCTTCAGCTTGTCTTCGGTCGGTCAGGGCGGCCTTGTCAGGCGCCGATGACGAAGGCGAAGACGAGGCCCAGGATCGCGAGGGCTTCGGTCAGCGCGAGGCCGAGGAAGGCGATGGGCTGGAGGACACGCTGTGCCTCAGGCTGGCGAGCTACGCCATTGATGTAGGCCGCGAAGACGAGACCCACACCGACACCACCGCCGATTGCGGAGAGACCGTATCCAACGAGGTTGAGGCTACCCTGTACTTCCATTGTGTTCCTTTCAAGATGCCGCCTTGATGCGACAGGTTGTTTGGGATCATCCCCGACGGGGAAGACTTGTGTGAATCAGTGGGCGTCGGCGTTGAGCGCGCCTTCGATGTAGATCGCGGCCAGCAGCGTGAAGACGTAGGCCTGCAGGACCATGATCAGGGCCTCCAGCATGTACATCGCGACGGCGCCGAGGAGGACCAGGACGCTGGTGCCCTGCAGCAGGATGTTGCCCGTCATCACCATGTACTCGATGGCGGATCCAGCGAGGGTCACGATCAGGTGGCCGGCGAGCATCGTGGCGAACAGTCGCAGCGAGTGGGTGACCGGACGGACGATGAAGTTCGAGATGATCTCGATCGGCACGACGATCGGCAGGATGTACCAGGGGACGCCCGAGGGGACGACGGCCAGCTTGAAGTACCGCAGGCCGTGCTTCCGGATACCGATGCCTACCCAGAGGAGGTAGAAGATCGCCGCGATGGCGTAGGCACTGCCCGGGTGCGAGAAGGTGGGCAGCTGCAGGAACGGGATGGCCCCGAAGATGTTGTTCACCAGCACGAAGAAGAAGGCGGTGAAGAGCCACGGGACGTACTTCATGAAGTCCCGGCCGCCGATGATGTCCTTGCCGATGGAGTTGCGGACGAAGCCGTACGCCGACTCACCGAGGAACTGCACCTTGCCGGGGACCATCTGGCGGCGTCGTGACGCGATCAGGAAGAAGGTGGCGATGATGACCACGGACAGGATGACCATGAGCATCTGCTTGCCGAAGCCGGGGTCGAACCAGACGCCGTAGGGGTCACCCCAGGGGAGGATGTCCCGGTAGTGGGTGTCCTCGATCGTCGGGGCTACGAATCCCTCTTCGGTAGTTGCGGCCGGGAGCGCAAGCGCGATCAACGCGTTTCCTCTCTGCAGTGTCCATCGTTGGGCAAGATCTGTTCGGCCGCAGCGTGACTGGTCCGACTCATGAAGTTATGGGGATTCACTACGGTTCTTCCTCGGCACCGGGCGTCGACCGGGATCCGCCGTGCGGATTCGGTGTGTGGTTCCGGGTGAGGTTGTGCATGTGGGAGAGATAGAAACCCCCTGCTGCACCTAAGAACGCTCCCGCCAGCACTAACCAGCGCGTGTCGAGGAGATTATCCAGCCCCCAGCCTATCAAACTCCATACCGCGATCCCGCCAATCATGTAGCTCAGGACGGCGATGCCGGCGTTGTAGCCGCCGTTGGAGAAACGGGCCTCGCCCGGCGCCGGACTGCCGTCGGCGGGGTCGTCGGGACCCGGGGAGACACCGCTCATATCAGGGTCCTTCCGGTGGCCGCGTGGCCGGGCGCGTCGCGGCCGTCCCGGGCTGGTCGTCGTAGAGGGGCGTGCGGAGCCGCGAGAATGCGACGACCTCGGCCACTTGCCAGACGATCACGGTCGCGAGGGCGCCCCAGAAGAACCACGTGCGCTCGAGCCAGTCCGGGGTGCCGAACAGGAACAGGACGGCGCCGAATCCGACGACCTTGATGGCGTAGGTGACGGCGAACAGTCCGAGCGCCCCGGACGGATTGGTCCTGCCCGTGAAGTGGCCGATCAGGAGGCTGATGCCGAAGAACACGATGACGAGGGCCGCGCCGAACAGTACGCTCAGGCCGGCGGTGGCTGAGGCGGCGACCAGCGCCGCGGCAGCAAGCAGGACTGCGGTCGCCGCGCCCCCGGCGGCACTCCACCCGAGGATGCGGAGCCAGGGACTCCGGGTGGGTCCCGACGCCGGGATGAGCGTGGCGTCGTCGGCTCCGGTGGCCGGGTTCTCCGGTCGTGGCACGTGCTGTCCGCTCTGTTGGCTGCGCCGTGGGCGCCCTGCTGGTCCCCGGTCGACGGCGTCGTGAGGGTTGGAGCCGGATGCGCGGGACCGCAGGTCACCGCGCCCGGCGCCTGAAATTCTACCCCACGGCGGGGTTCGCGCCCCGGCTCAGGCCCCCACCGCCGTCCGACGACGGGCGATGGCGCGGAAGATCCTCGGCGAGAAGAGGTACAGCGCGACCACGGCCGCGGCGAACAGCGAGGCGGGCACCGCGAGGGGTGCGGCGGCGGTGGCGAGCACGAAGCCCGCGGCCCCGGTGAGCGAGGACAGGACACTCACGAAGAGTGCGACCTGCACGTGGGTGAGCCCGGTGTCGGTGAGCCTCTGGTACACGTGCTGACGGTGTGCGACGTAGAGACGCTCCCCGCGTCGTGCCCGGCGCAGGAACGTGGTGAACGTGTCGGCGAGATAGATGAGCACCGGCGAGAGGAGGTACTCGAGGTAGACGCCCGCGAGGAGCCCCGTGACCGCGATGGCCGCGATCGACGCTCCGAGCAGGTAGCTGCCGACGTCGCCCAGGAACACGAAACCCCGGCCGAGGTTCCAGGGCAGGAAGCCCGCGAAGGCGGCCGCGACCACGAGCCCCGCGACCGTCAGCCACAGCTGGTCGCTGAGGACCCCTGCCCACGAGTAGAAGAGGCCCACGACCACCCCGTGCATGCCGGAGATCCCGTTGATGCCGTCCATGAAGTTGGCCGCGTTGATGTAGGTGGCCACGGCGACGGCCCCGACCGGCACCCACCAGTAGCTGCTGTCCTCGATCGTCGTGGCGAGGACGATCGTACCGAGCGCACCGATCAGGAGCTGCGCGGCGGCGCGCACCCTGACGGACAGTCCCCTGAGGTCCTCGATCCAGCCGAGCGTCGCTGCGGCGGCCACCATGCCGATGACGACGAGCACGAGCGAGCGGTCGACGGCGACCAGGCGGATGGCGAGGGAGACGGCAAGGGCCACGAGGATCGCGATCGCGACGGCCATCCCCATGCCCCGGATCACGACGGTGCTGTGCGAGGAACGGCTGTTGGGGATGTCGACCACGCCCCACCGCTTCAGCAGGGGCTTCACGACGAAGGGCAGCGCGAGGGACAGTCCCAGGGCGACGAGCCCGACGATCACCAGTTGCGCGGTCATGCGGCGGGCCCTGCGGTGCCGGCGGTGGACGGTGCGGTGCGGGCGGAGTGCTCCACGGCGTCACCCAGGAGGACACCGATCTGCCCCTGTCCGAAGCCGCCCTCGGCCTTCCAGCGCTGGAGGCTCAGCGTCTCCGGATGCAGCGGCGCCACCGACGTGTGGGAGATCTTCGGGTGGAGGGGGCGGGAGTCGTTCTCACCGACGCCGATCAGGTCCTCGTGCATCTTCTCGCCGGGCCGCAGGCCCGTGAAGACGATGTCGATGTCCTTGCCGGACATCGCGATCATGCGCTGGGCGACGTCGAGGATCTTCACGGCCTCGCCCATGTCGAGGATGAGGACCTCCCCTCCCCTGCCGATCGCCCCCGCCTGGACGACGAGCTGGCAGGCCTCGGGGATGGTCATGAAGAAGCGCGTCACCTCGGGGTCGGTCACGGTGATCGGACCGCCGTTGCGGATCTGCTCGGTGAACAGCGGGAGCATGGACCCGCGGCTGCCGATCACGTTGCCGAAACGGACCGACACGTACCCCCTGCCCGTGTCCTCCGCATGCCACGAGGTGAGTTTCTCGGCGACGCGCTTGGAGTGCCCGAGGACGCTCGTGGGGTCCGCTGCCTTGTCCGTGGAGATGTTGACGAAGTTGGTCACGTCGACGGCGGCCGCGGCACGGAGGACGTTCAGCGAACCCTGGACGTTGGTCTTCCAGGCTTCCTCCGGATACTGCTCCAGCAGCGACACGTGCTTGAGGGCGGCCGCGTGGAAGACGACCTCGGGCTTGCGGTCCTCGAAGATGTTCAGCAGCGCGTCCGCGTCCCGGATGTCGGCGAGGACGGTGTCACGACCGGTCAGCAGGCCGCGCCCGGTGAGGGAGATCTGCGTGGACTGGAGGCCCGTCTCGTCGCGGTCGAGCATGATGAGCTCCGCCGGGGCGAAGGTCGCCAGCTGGCGGCACAGTTCGGAGCCGATCGACCCGCCGGCCCCGGTCACGAGCACGCGCTTCCCGGTGACGTACCCGGCGACCTCGTCCGGATGGATGTCCACGGGACGGCGACCGATGAGGTCCTCGACGGCGACCTCCCGGAAGTCCGCGATGGCGGCGCCGGCGGCGCCGAGCATGTCCCGCAGCGGTGGCAGGACGAGCACCCTGATGCCGAGCCCCGCGACGAGGTCGGAGACGCGGCGCACCTGCGCGGCCTCCACCTCCGCGAACGCGATGACCAGGACCGAGGCCTGCGTCCTCGCCGCGATGTCGCGCAGGTCGTCGACCCGCCCGAGGACCGGCACGGTGGAGAGCCGCAGGTGCTTCTTGGCAGGATCGTCGTCGATCAGGCCGACGGGGAAGTAGGGAGAGCCCGGGTCCTGCATCATGCGGCCCACGAGCGAGTTGCCGAGGAACCCCGCCCCGTAGATCAGCGTGCGCTGCGCGTCCTCGCCGGGCTTCGCCTTGCTCTCCACGTACATGCGCTTCAGGTAGCGGGTGGCGGCCAGGAACATGCACGCGAAGGGGAAGGCGATGATGCCGATGCTGCGCGGGACCTCGATCACCGTGAAGAACGCGACGCTGACCAGCACCAGGATGACGGCGACGAGCACCGCCACGATGACGAGCAGCTTCGCCTCGTGGAAGCTCCCGAAGCTGTACCTCCCCCGGTACAGCGCGAAGCTGAGCCCCACCACCAGCTGGGCGACGACGGCCACCGCGCAGAACGTGGCGATACCCGGGACGTTGATCTCCTTGACGAGGAGCTCGTAGCGGAGGATCAGCGCGAGGAGGATGGCCACGATCCAGGCCGCGGCGTCGAGCAGGTACTGCGACCACAGCCAGATCGCCGGTTTGTCGCCGGAGGAGGCTACGGCCGTGGAGCCGGGTGTCCGGGCGGAGGCCCGGCCTTCGTTGAGTCCCATGATTCCTAACGGTGTCATGCAGGCGTCCACCGCGTCACCGGGCGTGGCTGCGGCCCGGAAGCCCCGCACCCGTGGTGTGGGGACACGTCCGACCGGGGCTGGAACACGGTGTAATAGACTGCTATTACCCCAGAATACTAACTGCCCCACCTGTGCCAGGCCCGTTGCGCACTGTCAGGGCGCGGTCCGGAAGGAACAGGTTGCACGTCCCCGACGCCGGCTCGCCCCGTGTCTTCCTCGTGATCACGACGTTCAACCGGGCGGCCCTCCTGCGGGAGCTCCTCGACTCGATCGCGGCCCTCGAACCCGCGCCGGCCGGCGTCGTCGTGGTCGACAACGCCAGCACCGACGCCACCGGCGACGTCCTCGCCGATGCGCACCTCCCGGTCCCCCTCTTCGTGGAACGCCTGCCCGTGAACGTGGGCGGCTCGGGCGGGTTCGCGGCCGGCGTCGCGCGCGCCCTCGAGGAAGGAGCCGACTGGCTCTGGCTGATGGACGACGACGTCGTCGCCCTCCCCGACGCCCTCGCGTCCTTCGCGCCCTGGATGGGGCGGTACTCGTGCATCCACGGACGCCGCTACGACGCCGCCGGCCGGCCCTTCTTCTGGCAGCACGTCCTCGACGAGTTCACCGGCGTCCACTTCCCGGTGCGGGGTGACGTCTTCGCGGCGTCGCCGGTCTTCCACACCAATGTCGCATGCTTCGAGGGCATGCTGGTCGCGGCCGACGTCGTCCGCGAGATCGGCCTGCCCGACGCCCGGTTCTTCCTCAACGGGGACGACCTCACGTACGGGTGGCTCGTCTCGCAGCGGTACCCGGTGGCGTACGTCGACGCCTTCGTCCTCCGGAAGACGCGCGCGCAGCGGCAGGTGGACCTCGGCGTCCGGCACCTGAACGAGTCGAGCGACCTGTCACGGTTCTGCGGCATGCGCAACCGCGGGTACCTCGCGCGGTACCTCCGGCTGCACGGCCGCTACCACCGGGTGGGGTTCGGCCTCGGGACGCTCCTGTCCGCCGGCAAGGAGCTCGTCCGCCTTCTCGCCGTCGAGCGCTCCGTCTCCGGCGCCTCCCAGGTGTGGCGCGGGTGGAGGGCCGCCCGGGTGATCCTGCGCGATCCCGACTGGCAGCCGGAACCGCCCCTGCGGGACCCGGCCGGCCGGACGGGCAGATCCTGATGCGCTGGCTGGTGCTCGGCGGTTCCGGCTTCGTCGGCTCCGCCGTGCTGCGGACCCTGCACGCGGCGGGCATCGACGCGCACGCGCTGCCGGCGCCACGGCTGGCGACGACCGCCGATGCGCCGCAGGCACTCCTCGCCGCCGCGGATGCCACGGACACCACCGGGCTGGAGGCCGCGATGGCAGGGTACGACGTCGTCGTGAACGCGGCCGGCCTCGCCACCCCCTCGGCGACCGCCGGGGCGGACCTGCTCGGCGCGAACGCCCTGCTGCCCGCCGTCCTCGCCCGGGCAGCGTCGGCCGCCGGCGCGCGGCGCCTCGTCCATCTCAGCAGCGCGGCCGTGCAGGGCCGGACGCCCCTGCTGGACGAGACCGGGACCGTGCGACCCTTCTCGGCGTACTCGCGCAGCAAGGCGCTCGGCGAACAGGTCCTGGACCTCGTGGCGGCGCGGGAGCAGTCCCTGTCCGTCGTGACGGTGCGGGCCACCTCGGTGCAGGGCGAGGGGCGTCCGACGACGGCGGCCCTGGCGCGTCTCGCCCGCTCGAACCTCGCATCCGTGGCGTCCCCGGGCACCGCACGATCGCCGATCACCTCGGTGGACTCCCTCGCGGACCTGGTGCTGGCCCTCGGTGCCCACCCCGGGGCTCTTCCGGCGCGGGTCCTCCAGCCCTGGGAGGGACTCACCGTGCGGACTGTCCTCGAGGCGGCGGGCGGACACCCCCGGGTGCTACCGGCGGCGCTGTGCCGGGCGGCGGTCCGTGGCGGCTACGTGGTGTCGTCCCTGGTGCGCGGTCGCCTCGACGGGCATGTTCGCCGCGTCGAACTCATGTGGTTCGGTCAGGACCAGGTGCCCGGGTGGGCCGACGCGCAGGGCCTGACCCCCACGGCCCGGATCCGTCAGGTCCTCGCCGGCGCGGACCGTGCGGCGAAGGATGCCGGCGGGCTCTGACCTACTGCCCGGCGGCGGGCTCGGACCTACTGCCCGGCGTCCCCGCGTCCGGCCCGGCCGGGGTCCCGCCGTCGATCCCTACGACGCCGGGCACCACGTCCCGCAGCTGCTCGAGCGACACGGTGCCCTGCCGGACCACCCGGAGCACCTCCCCCGTCGTGTCGACGATGGTGGATCCCGTGCCTCCGGCGTCGGCCCGCGGCCCGGCGTCGAGGTAGACGGCCACCGACTCGGCGAGCTGCTCGGCGGCCTCTGCGGCCGTCGTCGCGGCCGGCCGGCCCGTCCGGTTCGCGGAGGACACCGCGAGCGGTCCCGTGAGCGTCAGCAGTTCGAGGGCGACGTCGTCGTCGGGCATGCGGAGCGCGACGGTCCCGAGGGTGTCGCCCAGGTCCCAGGTGAGTGACGGTTGTGCCAGGCAGATGAGGGTGAGGCCACCGGGCCAGAACGCCTCGGCGAGACGGCGGGCGTCGGGGTGGATCTCGGTCGCCAGGCCGTCGAGCGTTTGGATCCGCGGGATGAGCACCGGCGGTGGCATGTTCCGTCCGCGTCCCTTGGAGGCGAGCAGGGTGGCCACGGCCTGCGGCGAGAAGGCGTCCGCCCCGATGCCGTAGACGGTGTCGGTCGGCAGGACGATGCATTGCTTGAGCGCTACCGCGCGCTGGGCGGCCGCCAGCCCTTCGCTTCGCTGGGTGGGCTCGGAACAGTCGTAGCTCGTTGTCACCCGATCATCCTTTCACTGCTACCCGCGGCCATGCACATCGGCGCATCCGCCGGCCGGCCGGCGGGCGATCAGGACGGGGGCGGCGGCCCGAAGCCGGTGCCGCGGAGCCCCGCGGAATACGCCGTGAACCACGCGCGCAGGCCGGTGAGGTCGCGCTGCGTGATGAAGTAGTAGGGGAAGCCGATGACGTCCGCCCCGAACCACCGGAGGTTGCGGTACTTGCGGGCGAGGTAGGCGCGGTTCCGGAAGTAGGAGAAGCGCTTGAAGTCGCCGTCGGGGATCACCGGGGTGATGAAGCCACCGAAGATCGGCTTCATCTCCGACCACGTGGCCGGGTGGCGCACCGCGACGGTCGCGAGCGTCCCGTACCTCAGGCCGGCCTTCCGCACGCGCGCCAGGAAGTCCACCTCGTCGCCGCGGATGAAGAACTTCATGTCCGGCAGGCCGATCTTCGAGAACACGTCCGCGCGGATCAGCGCGCCGTTGAAGAAGTGCACCATGTCGGGCAGGTAGCCCCTGGACTCGAGCACGGCGCGGTCGTTGGTCAGCAGCCCGTTGATGCGGAAGTTGAAGGACAGCCGCGAGGGGTCCGACGTCGCGGCGACGAGCGGGCTCACGATGTCGAGGTCGTGTTCCAGCGCGGCCTCCAGCAGCTCGGCGAGGCAGCGCCCGTCCTCGGGGTGGCCGTCGTCGTCCATGAGCCAGATCCACTCCGCTCCGCTCGCGATGGCCGCGAGGACGGCGAACGCGAAGCCCCCTGCTCCGCCGAGGTTGGCCTCCGACCGCAGGTAGTGGATGGTGCCGCCGGCCGCCGTGGCGGCGTCGACGACGTCCGTCGCGGGCTTCGTCCCCGAGTCGACGAGGGCCACGGTCCCGATCGGCGCGGTCTGCTCCGCGAGGGACCGCAGGAGCTGTGCCAGCTCGTCGTGCCGGTCGTAGGTGACCGCTGCGACGGCGACCGTCGCCTGCGGGGCGGCGTCCGGCCGTCCGGGTGGGGTGTGCTCCGTCATCGGTGTGCCTCTCGGGGGGTGTCGGGGGATGTGCGGGCGGTCGTCGACACGGCACTCGTGGCGCGATCGCGGCCGCTGAGGTCCTGATGCGTGGTGATCGCGGTCCAGGCGCCCGTCCGCTCGAGGTAGGCGGCGACCCACGGCGCCTGCACCTCCGCGTGCTCCATCACGAAGTACCCGCCGGGCCTGAGCAGGCGGGCCGCGGACCGGGCAGCCGCGCGGGGCAGTTCCATGCCGTCCGCTCCCCCGCCGTACAGCGCCATCCGTGGATCGTGCTCGGCGACCTCCGGTTCGTTGGGGACGGCCTCCGCGGGGATGTAGGGCGGGTTGGAGACCACGACGTCGAAGGTCCCATCGTGCTCCGGCAGGGCGGTGGCGAGGTCGCCCTGCACCAGGTGGACCCCGAAGCGCGCGAGGTTCGGTCCCGCCCAGGCGAGTGCGAGGTCGCTGAGTTCGACGGCGTACACCTGGGCGCCGGGCACCTCGTCGGCGACGGCGGCGGCGATCGCCCCGGACCCCGTGCCGAGGTCGACGATCCTGGGCGCGGCGAGACCCAGCGCCCGATCGATCACGAGTTGCGCGACGGTCTCGGTCTCCGGCCGCGGGACGAAGACACCGGGCCCGACGGACAGGTCGACGCGGCGGAAATGGGCCACCCCCGTCAGGTGCTGCAGCGGCACGCGCCGGGCACGCTCGTCGACGAGGGCCTGGAAGCCTTCGGGGACGGGCGTGCCGATCAGGGCCAGGGCACGCACCCGACCGCGTGAGACTCCCAGCAGGTGGGCGGCCAGCAGCTCGGCGTCGACCCGCGGACTGGGCACCCCCGCCGAGCGCAGCTGCCGTTCGGCGGCCCGCAGGGCCTCCTCCACGGCTACTCGTCCGCGCCGATGGCGTCCAGGCGGGCCTGCTCGTCCATCTCGATGGCCGACTGCACCACCGGTTCCAGGTCGCCGTTCATGACGGCGTCCAGGTTGTAGGCCTTGTAGCCGGTCCGGTGGTCGGCGATCCGGTTCTCCGGATAGTTGTACGTGCGGATGCGCTCCGAGCGGTCCATCGTCCGGATCTGCGACTTCCGGATGTCCGAGTTCGCGGCGTCGATCTTCTCCTGCTCGTGGGCGAGGATGCGTGAGCGGAGTACCCGCATCGCGGCCTCGCGGTTCTGCAGCTGGGACTTCTCGTTCTGCATCGCGACGACGATCCCGGTGGGGAGGTGCGTGATGCGAACGGCCGAGTCGGTGGTGTTCACGGACTGGCCGCCCGGGCCCGAGGACCGGTAGACGTCGATCTTGAGGTCGTTCTGGCTGATCTCCACCTCTTCGGGCTCGTCCACCTCGGGCAGGACGAGCACGCCCGCGGCCGATGTGTGGATGCGGCCCTGCGACTCGGTGACGGGTACGCGCTGGACGCGGTGCACCCCGCCCTCGAACTTGAGGCGGGCGTAGACGCCCTCCGCGGGGTCGTTCGAGGACCCCTTGATGGCCATCTGGACATCCTTGTAGCCGCCGAGATCCGACTCGTTGGCGGAGAGGAGCTCGGTCTTCCAGCCACGGGACTCGGCGTAGCGGGTGTACATGCGCAGCAGGTCGCCGGCGAACAGTGCGGCCTCGTCGCCGCCCTCACCGCCCTTGACCTCGATGATGACGTTGCGGCTGTCGTTCGGATCGCGCGGGATCAGGAGCCGGCGCAGCTTCTCCTGCGCTGTTGCGAGCTGCTCCTCGAGGACGGGGACCTCGGCCGCGAACTCGGGATCCTCGGACGCCATGCCGCGGGCCGCCTCGAGGTCGTCGTCGAGCGCGCTCCAGCGGTTGTGCGCGTCGACGATGCGCCCCAGCTCGGCGTACCGGCGTCCGAGCCTCCGGGCCAGCGCCTGGTCGGCGTGGACGGCCGGGTCGGCGAGCTGGTCCTGCAGCTCGGAGTGTTCGTCGAGCAGGCCCTGGATGGACTCAAACATCGGATGTACCTCTTTCGGCTTGTGCAGCCAGTCTACGAAGGTCGAGAAGGCAGAGAGGACCACGCGGCGGTGCTCCATCCGGCCGATCCAGCCGTCTCGACGCAGGATGCCGGTTAAAGGAGGAAGCCGTCCGGGACGAGCCGGCCAGGATATGGCCCGCTCGTCCCGGACGGCTGCCCGGTGCTAGTCGGAGTCCTTGGAGCCCAGGGTGGTCTTCTGGACCTGCATCAGGAACTCGACGTTGGACTGCGTCTCCCGGATCTTGTTGGTGAGCAGCTCCAGTGCCTGCTGGGTCTCGAGACCCGACAGCACGCGGCGCAGCTTCCACATGATCTTGACCTCGTCGGGCGAGAGCAGGTTCTCCTCGCGACGCGTGCCGGAGGCATTGACGTCGACGGCGGGGAAGATGCGCTTGTCGGCGAGGTTCCGCGAGAGGCGGAGCTCCATGTTGCCGGTGCCCTTGAACTCCTCGAAGATGACCTCGTCCATCTTGGAACCGGTCTCCACGAGGGCGGTCGCGAGGATGGTGAGCGAGCCACCGTTCTCGATGTTGCGCGCGGCACCGAAGAAACGCTTCGGCGGGTACAGCGCCGCGGAGTCGACGCCACCGGAGAGGATACGGCCCGACGCCGGAGCGGCCAGGTTGTAGGCGCGGCCGAGGCGGGTCATGGAGTCGAGGAGGACGACGACGTCCATGCCCATCTCCACGAGGCGCTTGGCGCGCTCGATGGAGAGTTCGGCGACCGTGGTGTGGTCGTCGGCGGGGCGGTCGAACGTCGAGGCGATGACCTCTCCCTTGACCGTCCGCTGCATGTCCGTGACTTCTTCGGGACGCTCGTCGACCAGGACCATCATGAGGTGGACCTCAGGATTGTTGATCGTGATGGCGTTGGCGATCGCCTGCAGGATCAGGGTCTTGCCGGCCTTGGGCGGCGACACGATCAGGCCGCGCTGGCCCTTGCCGATCGGGGCCACGAGGTCGATCACGCGGGGACCGATCTTCTTCGGGTCCGTCTCGAGGCGCAGACGGTCGGAGGGGTAGAGCGGCACGAGCTTCGCGAACTCGACGCGGTCCTTCAGCTCCTCGGCAGGCTTGCCGTTGATGGAGGTGACGCGGACCAGGGCGTTGAACTTCTGGCGTGCGCTGGCCTGGGTCTCGCCCTCGCGGGGGGCGCGGATGGCGCCCACGACGGCGTCGCCCTTGCGGAGGTTGTGCTTCTTGACCTGGGCGAGCGAGACGTAGACGTCGTTCGGGCCCGGCAGGTAGCCGGAGGTGCGCACGAAGGCGTAGTTCTCGAGGACGTCGAGGATGCCCGCGACGGGCAGCAGGACGTCGTCGTCGGTGACCTCGACGTCGTCGACCTCGGGGTTCTGGTTCCGGCCACGACGGCGGTCGTTGCGCTCGTTGCGGTCGCGGAACCGGCTGTTGCGGTCCTCGGGGCCGTTACCACCGTTGCGGTTCGCACGGTTGCGGCGGTTGCGCCCGCGACCCTCGTCCTCGTTGGAGCCGTTGCGGTTGTCACTGCGCTCGTTGCCGCTGCGGCCGCCGTCGTTCTGGCCGTCGTTGGTCGACTGGCTGGTCGACGGGCTGTTGAACTGGCTGCCCGACTGGCCGTTCGACTGGTTGCCGGACTGGTTGTTGGAGCCGTTGCCCGAACGGTCGTCGTCGCGACCGTTGCGGGAACGGCTGCGTCGCTCACCGCGGTCGCTGCGCGCGTCGCCCTGCTGCCCGGACGGGGACTCGGCCTGCGCCTCGCCCTGCCCGGCGTTCTGGGACTCGCCCTGCGAACCGTTCACGGACTCGTTCTGGCCCGACTGCGCGTCCGGGCGGTCCTCGCCGCGACGGTTGCGACGGTTGCGCTGGTTACGCCCGCCGTTCTCGCGGTCACCGCGGTCCTGCTGCTCGGAGCCCGAGCCGTCCTCGGCGCCGTCCCGCGACGGGGCTTCGGCCTGGTCGGCGGTCTCGGTCGTCGGCACGGACACGACGCCGTCGCTGCCTGCTCGGCGGTTGCGGTTGCGGGTGCGGGGCTGGCGCTCGGCCGGGGCGGACTGCGCGTCCTGGTCCTGGCCGTCCTCTGCCCCGCCCGGGGTGCCCGCCGTGGCCGGGCGCTCGGCGTCGGCGCTGCGCTCGGTGCGGACGCTGGGGGCCTTCTGGCGGTCGGCGACCGCGGAGCCGCGCTGGTGGTCCGAGATCGCGGAGACGAGATCGCTCTTGCGCATCCTCGATCCACCGGTGATGCCGAGCTGACCGGCAAGCGCCTGCAGCTGGGCGAGCTTCAGGCCGGCAAGACCGCTGCTCTTGGAAGTTGTTGCGCCGGTTTCTTCAGCGTCTTGGGTGGCCACACCTGGTAACAGGTCAGTGGTTTCAGTCACGAAGGATCCTTCCCCCTCGTCGGGCGGCCACATGATCAGTGGTCCGCGGTGGTTTGCCCCGTGCCGCATATGAAGCAGGCGGGGGATCAGCCGAACCGGATGAGATCCGGCAGACCTGGGTGATGCTGGGAGCCTGAGAATGTCCCTGCGCGGGAGGTTGAGTCCATACGCTCCGGGATAGATCGGAGGCTACACCGTCAGGATGTGCTGCTGCTGATGGGACCTGCAGTGTTGCGGCGGTCCAGACAGGACGGCCGACTCAACAGAAGCACACGGTACTTCCCGAAACGTACTCTTCGAGATGCACAGTAGGTCGGCGTGACCGCCTCGCTACCCCTGGTGCCCTCTTATTTTAGCACCTTCCCGCTCCACTGCCAGCCGGAGGACCCGCCACGCCCCCGGCGTGTCGCCGGTATCGATCAGGCGTCGGAGTTCCCCCTCGGCGGCGTCGGCACCGGACTCCCCCACGGCGAGGGTCAGCACGCTGGGTCCCGCCCCGGAGATGGTGCTGGCGAACCCGGCGGCACGCAGCCCGCGCAGCAGGGTGGCACTCGGCAGCATGGCCGGGGCGCGGTAGTCCTGGTGGATCGCATCCTGCGTGGCGGGGAACAGCAGGGACGGATCGGTGCCGAGCGCGTGCACGATCAGGGCTGCCCGCCCGGCGTTGGCGGCGGCACTGGCGTGGGACACCGACGCCGGCAGCAGCGCCCGGGCGCTCTCGGTGGACAGCGCCCGGTCCGGAACCGCGAGGATCGGGATGACGTCCGGGTGCACCTCGACGCGCGTGCTGTGGAACGCCCGCCCGCTCTCCCAGGAGATCGCGAGGGCGCCCACCAGGGCGGGAGCCACGTTGTCCGGGTGTCCCTCGATCGAGGCCGCCCACTGCAGGAGGTGTGCGGCGTCCGTGCGTTCCCCGACCGGCAACAGCGCGTTGCCTGCGAGGACCCCCGCGACGATCGCCGAGGCCGAGGACCCCATGCCCCTGCCGTGCGGGATCACGTTCACCGTGTCGAGTTCGAGCCCCGGAGCGCGGCGCCCCGCCCGGTGGAGGGTGCTGATCAGGGAGCGTGCCACGAGGTGGCTCCCGTCGAGCGGCAGGTCGCCGGCGCCCTCCCCGGTGGGTCGCACCGTCACCGAACCCGAGGTCGTCGTGCGGACGCGCACGGTGTCGTAGAGCGAGAGAGCGAGTCCGAGCGCGTCGAAGCCCGGTCCGAGGTTCGCGCTCGTCGCGGGGACCCTGACCTCGACGTCCTGGCCGGCGTCGACGGTCGGGAGGTCGAGCACATCCTCCGGCAGGGGTGCCGCGTGCAGCATGTCAGTCCTCGAGTCCCAGCGCGGCGGCGACGCTCACGACGTCGAACTCCACCTTGGTGGGCTCCACGTCGGCACCGTCGGCGGTCCGCAGCGCCCACTGGGGGTCCTTGAGGCCGTGGCCGGTGACGGTGATGACGATCGTCTTGCCCTCCGGGACGAGGCCCTCGGCGTGCTTCTTCAGCAGGCCGGCCACGCCCGCGGCGGACGCGGGCTCCACGAAGACGCCTTCGCGGGAGGACAGCCAGCGGTGGGCGTCCAGGATCTGGTCGTCGGTCACGGCCTCGATGAGTCCGCCGGACTCGTCACGTGCGGCGACCGCGAAGTCCCACGACGCCGGGTTGCCGATGCGGATGGCGGTCGCGATGGTGTCCGGCTCGGTGATGGGGTGCCCCTTGACGAGCGGTGAGGCGCCCTCCGCCTGGAAGCCCCACATGATCGGGGTGTGCGTGGCGACGGCGGGGAGCTCCCCGTGGTACATGGAGTCGTAGGGCGCGGCGTACTCCTTGTAGCCCTTCCAGTACGCGCTGATGTTGCCGGCGTTGCCCACGGGCATCAGGTGGTAGTCCGGGGCGTCGCCGAGGGTGTCGACGACCTCGAAGGCCGCCGTCTTCTGACCCTCGAGCCGCGCGGGGTTCACCGAGTTCACGAGGAACACCGGGTACGCCTCCGCGAGCTTCCGGGCGACGTCGAGGCAGTTGTCGAAGTTGCCGTTGACCTGCAGCAGCTGCGCGCCGTGGGCGATCGCCTGGCTCAGCTTGCCCATCGAGATCTTGCCATCCGGCACGAGCACGGCGCACGTGATGCCGGCCTGCGTGGCGTAGGCGGCGGCCGAGGCGGAGGTGTTGCCCGTGGACGCGCAGACCACGGCCTTCGCCCCGGCGGCGACGGCGGCGGTCATCGCCATGGTCATGCCGCGGTCCTTGAAGGACCCCGTGGGGTTCATCCCCTCGACCTTGAGGTAGACGGTGGACCCCGTCAGCTCGCTCAGGTGCCGGGCGTGCACGAGCGGCGTGCCGCCTTCGCCGAGGGTGATGACCTCGGTGGCGTCGGTGACAGGCAGGCGTTCTGCGTATTCGCGGATGACTCCGCGCCACTGGTGGGCCACTTAGATTCCCTCTACTCGGAGCACGGATGAGACGGCGGTGATGACGTCGAGCGCGGCGACCTGCCGGACGGTCGCGGCGAGGGACGCCTCGGGCGCGCGGTGGGTGACGATGCGCAGCTCGGCGGTGGTGGCGCCGTCGGGTCCGCCCTGGTGGATGCGCTGGCGCATCGTCTCGATGGAGACGCCGTTCTCGGCGAAGATCTGGGCGATCCGGGCCAGGACGCCCGGCTGGTCCGCGACCTCGAGCCCGATGCAGTAGCTCGTGCGGACGGTGTCGATGCCGAGCGGCGGGACGTGCCCGGTGGTGGTCTCGGTGCGGCCCGGGCCGCCGAGCACCATGCGGCGGGCGGCACTGACGACGTCGCCCAGCACCGCCGAGGCCGTGGGGGTGCCGCCGGCGCCCTGGCCGTAGAACATCAGTTCCCCGGCGTTCTCCGCCTCGATGAACACGGCGTTGAAGGCACCGCGGACGGCGGCCAGCGGGTGGGAGCGCGGCAGGAGGGTGGGGTGGACGCGCACGCCGATCCCGGCCTCACCGGCGTCGTCGGTGAGGATCTCCGCGATCGCCAGCAGCTTGATGACGTAGCCGTCCTCCGCCGCGGCCGCGATGTCGTCGGCCGTGACCGAGGTGATGCCCTCGCAGTGGACGTTGTCGAGGGCGAAGCGTGTGTGGAAGGACAGGGAGGCGAGGATCGCGGCCTTCGCGGCGGCGTCGTGGCCCTCGATGTCGGCCGTGGGATCCGCCTCGGCGTAGCCGAGGTCCTGGGCTGCCTTCAGCGCATCCGCGAACTGGGCTCCCGTGGAGTCCATCTGGTCGAGGATGTAGTTGGTGGTGCCGTTGACGATGCCGAGCACCCGGGTGATGCGGTCGCCGGAGAGGCTGTCCCGGATGGGCCGCAGGATCGGGATCGCACCGGCGACGGCGGCCTCGTAGGAGAGCTGGACGCCGGCGGCGTCGGCCTGCTCGTAGAGCTCGGGGCCGTCCTGCGCGAGGAGCGCCTTGTTGCCGCTGACCACCGTCGCCCCGTGCTCGATCGCGCGGAGGATCAGCGACTTGGCCGGCTCGATGCCACCCATGAGTTCGATGACGATGTCGGCGTCCTCGACGAGCTTCTCGGCGTCGAGCGTCAGGAGCCCGGCGGGCAGCCGGACGTCGCGCTCGGCGTCCAGGGTGCGGACGGCGACCCCGATGAGTTCGAGGGGCGCTCCGGCACGGCGGCCGAGGTTCTCCGCGTCCTCGAGCAGGATGCGGGCAACCTGCGAGCCGACGTTGCCGCAGCCGAGCAGGGCGACGCGGAGGGGCTGGCGGGAAGGCGTGGCTGGAGTGTTCATGCGGTCCGAGGGGCTCCTGGTTCCGGGGCGGGCAAGGCGGGGTCGTGCGGGGCCGGGTGACGCTGGACGTCCCTGCGGAACAGGTCCTCCTCGGTCTCGCCGCGCACGATCAGCCGGGCACGGCCGTCGGCCACCGCCACGACGGGCGGACGGGTCAGGTAGTTGTAGTTGCTCGAGAGCACCCAGCAATAGGCTCCGGTGCCCGGCACGGCGAGGAGGTCACCGGCACCGGTGTCCTCGGGGAGGTAGACGTCCCGCACCACAATGTCACCGCTCTCGCAGTGTTTCCCAACCACGCGGGAGAGCACGGGGTCCGCCTCGGGCGTCCGGGACGCGAGGACGGCCGAGTAATCCGCGCCGTAGAGCACCGGACGGGCGTTGTCGCTCATGCCGCCGTCCACCGACACATAGCGTCGCGGGTGCGTAACGGAGGCGTCCTGCAGCTCCTCGGAGCCGTGGGCCGCGGCGTCCACCCGGACGGTCTTCGTGGTGCCGGCGGTGTACAGCGTGAACGTCGTGGGGCCGACGATGGCGCGGCCCGGTTCGATCGAGATCCGGGGGACCTGCAGGCGCAGCTCGCGGCAGGTCGCGCCGACGACGGACGCCATGGCGCGGGCGATCTCCGCTGCCGGTCGCGGCTCGTCCTCCTCGGTGTAGGCGATGCCGTAGCCGCCGCCGAGATCGAGTTCGGTGAGCTCGACGCCGTGCCGGTCCCGGACCTCCGCGAGGAAGCCGAGCAGCCGCTGCGCCGCCAGTTCGAAGCCCTCGGGCTCGAAGATCTGGGACCCGATGTGGCAGTGCACACCGAGGAGGTTGATGCCCGGGTGGGCGAGGGCGTCCGCGACGGCGCGCGCGGCGGGTGACGAGGCGCCGTCGTCCTCTGGCGGGCGTCCTCCCCCGACCTGGCCCGGGCCCTGCTCGGTGGTCAGCGACAGGCCGAACTTCTGGTCCTCGTGCGCCGTGGCGATGAACTCGTGGGTGGAGGCGTGGACCCCCGGCGTCAGGCGGAGCATGACGTTGGCGCGGCGCCCGCGCTGCACGGCCAGGTCTCCCACGAGGGCGACCTCCTGCAGGCTGTCGACGACGATCCGGCCGAGGTCGGCGTCGATGGCGCGCGTGATCTCCGCCGCCGACTTGTTGTTCCCGTGCAGCCCGAGCCGGTGGCCGGGCATGCCGGCGCGGAGGGCGACGGCGAGCTCGCCGCCGGAGCAGGTGTCGAGCCCGAGTCCCTCCTCCCGCA
The DNA here is from genome assembly GCF_058269155.1 of Arthrobacter sp. TJ-263. NCBI lineage: Bacteria > Bacillati > Actinomycetota > Actinomycetes > Micrococcales > Micrococcaceae > Arthrobacter > Arthrobacter sp. TJ-263. The sequence continues at coordinate 942,175 of NZ_JBZCNE010000001.1, forward strand.
CCCAGTGGGCCACCTCGGTGCACAGGAAGGACTTGCCCGCGTAGAACACGTCCACCCCTCCGCACAGGTCGCGGAAGGCCTCGTTGAAGGCGTCGCGGAACGTGGCGGCACGCGAGCGGAAGTCGCGCTCGGACATGACGAACAGCGGGGTGCCGTAGTCCGCGGCGAGATCGGCCACGGAGACGCCGTCGACGCGCAGGACGCCGTCGTCGCCGCGCTCCACGTCCTCGGCCCACAGCTTCGGCTCCAGCCGGGCCTGGTGCTCAGGGAGCGACAGCCAGGCGGGCGCGAGCGGTGACGCTCCGTCCGGCGCGGTCATGCCGCTCACATCCTCTCCGGCGCGGAGACACCGAGGAGGTCGAGGCCGTTGGCCAGGACCTGCCGGGTGGCGTTGTTCAGCCAGAGGCGTGAGCGGTGGACGTCCTCGATCGGTGCGTCGCCGAGCGGCGCGACACGGCAGGCGTCGTACCAGCGGTGGTAGGTGCCGGCGATCACCTCGAGGTGGCGGGCCACGCGGTGCGGCTCCCGGAAAGTGGCGGCCTGAGCGACGACGCCGGGGAACTGGCCGAGCGCGGCCAACAGCTCACCCTCCGTGGGGTGGCTGAGCGACGCCGCGTCGAAGGAGCCGGTGTCCACTCCCGCCGAGACCGCGTTGCGGGCGACGGCGTGGGTCCTGGCGTGGGCGTACTGCACGTAGAACACGGGGTTCTCGTTGGTGTTCTTCCGCAGCAGCTCAGGATCGATGGACATGGCAGAGTCGGCCGGCGAGCGCCCCAGGGAGTACCGCAGCGCGTCCTTGCCCAGCCAGTCGAGCAGATCCCGCAATTCGATGATATTGCCGGCACGCTTGGAGAGCCGGGCGCCGTTCACCGACACCATCTGGCCGATCAGGACCTGGATGTTCTGTTCCATGTCGTCGCCGGCACAGGCTGCGATGGCCTTCAGGCGGCCGATGTAGCCGTGGTGGTCCGCCCCTAGGAGGTAGATCTTCTCGGGGAAACCACGGTCCTTCTTGGAAAGGTAGTAGGCGGCGTCGGAAGCGAAGTAGGTGGGTTCACCCTTGGCTCTGATGAGGACGCGGTCCTTGTCGTCACCGAAGTCGGTCGTACGGAGCCATACGGCGCCGTCCTCGTCGAAGACGTGTCCCTGTTCCCGCAGGCGGTCGACTGCCTGCTCCACGGCGCCGCCGTCGTGCAGCGCCGACTCCGAGAAGAACACGTCGAAGTGCACACCGAAGTCCGTCAGCGTCTCCTTGATGTCGGCCATCTGCGCTTCGTAGGCGAGGGCCCGCACGATCGGCAGCGCGGCGTCGTCGTCGAGGTCCGCCACGTCGGGGCGGGCGGCGAGCACCGTGCGGCCGAGATCGGCGATGTATTGGCCCGGGTAGCCGCCCTCGGGTGTCGGGCGGCCCTTGATGGTCGCGAGGACGGAGTCCGCGAAGTTGTTCATCTGCGTGCCGGCGTCGTTGATGTAGTACTCGGTGGTCACGTTCGCGCCGCTGGCCCGGAGGACGCGGGCGATGGAATCACCGAGGGCCGCCCAGCGTGTGTGGGCCAGGTGCAGCGGTCCGGTCGGATTCGCCGACACGAATTCCATGTTGACGGTGTGGCCCGCGAGCGCCTGGTTGGTCCCATAGGCAGGGCCCGCCTCGACGATCGTGCGGGCGAGCTCGCCCGCTGCTCCGGCGTCGAGCGTGATGTTGAGGAAGCCGGGGCCCGCGATCTCCACGCTCTTGACGCCCTCGATACCGGCGAGGCGCTCGCTGAGGATCTGGGCGAAGTCGCGGGGATTCATCCCCGCCTTCTTGCCGAGCTGCAGGGCGATGTTCGTCGCCCAGTCGCCGTGCTCACGATTCTTCGGCCGCTCGACCCGCACCTCCGAGGGAAGGTCGATGGTGAAGTCACCGGCCTCGACGGCGGCCTTCAGGCATGCGGAAATGGCGGCAGAGAGTTCTTCGGGAGTCACTCGTCCAGCATAGCGGCGCGGCCCCGGCCCCCCGGATTTTCGTGACGAGGGTCAAGCGCACGCGGAATCCACGGTTGAACCGTCCGCAGCGGCCACGGAAACGAATGGACGCATAGATCGTTGGGCTGACCACTGATGTTAGTTTCAGGTTCAATGATGTCGACGGTTCGGATGCCCGCTCCGTCCCGTCGCGGCACCCCGACAGGAGCACCCAGTGACCAGAACAGGCCTGACCCGAACGGCTGCCCGCGCGGCGGCCGGCACGCCCGGCTTCCCCCGCCATAGGAGGGTCCTGACGGCGCTCGCCGCCGTCTCGATCCTCGGCGCTGCAGGCTGCGCCGGCGCCGACGCAGAAGAACCCGCCCCAGGAGCGCCGGCCTCCGGACAGCCGGCGGCCGACGCCCCGGCCGAGACGTCGGCTGCCGGCGGATCCACCGGCGAGGCCTACAGGGACGGCACCTACACCGGGACGGGCAGCTACCAGTCCCCCGCCGGGCAGGAGGAGGTGGGCGTGACGCTCACGCTCGAGGCCGACGTCGTCACCGCCGTCGAGGTGGAGCCGATGCCCGACAACCCCACCACCACCGAGTACCAGGGCCGTTTCGCGGGCGGCATCTCCGACGTCGTCGTCGGGAAGAAGCTGGACGAACTCTCCGTGGACAAGGTGGCCGGTTCGTCCCTGACGAGCGGCGGGTTCAACGACGCCCTGGGCAAGATCAAGAACGAAGCGCAGCTCTAGGCGAGTCGGCGTGGCGGACTCCTTCGGCTTCGAGGCGATCGGCACCGGCTGGCGCGTGGACACCGGCGCTGCACTGGTGCCCGGCCAGCGGGCACAGCTGCTACGCCTTGCCGGGGAGTACGACGCCCTCTACTCGCGGTTCCGCGCCGACTCCGGCGTCACGGCCCTGGCCGCTGCCGGCGGCTCGCTGCCCCTGCCTCCCCACGGCGCGGAGCTCGGGCTCCTGCTGCGCTCGCTGTACGACCTCACGGACGGCGGCGTCTCGCCGCTCGTGGGTGACCCTCTCGCCGCGCTGGGCTACGACGCCGACTACTCGCTGACGCCCGCGAAGGAGCCTGCCCCCGCCCGGGCCTGGGACGACGTCCTGACCTGGACGGACGACGGCGTCACGCTGCGCGAACCGGCGATCCTGGACGTCGGTGCCGCCGGCAAGGGACAGCTCGTCGACCTCATGCTGGAGTACCTGTGCGCCGAGGGTCACGGGGACGTCGTCGTCGATGCCAGCGGGGACATGCGCAGGGCGGGCGACGGAACCATCACCGTCGCCCTCGAGCACCCCTACGACCCGTCGTCGGCGATCGGTGCGGTTCGCCTGGGGACCGGCGCGCTGTGCGCGTCCGCGTCGAACCGCCGAGCCTGGGGCGATGGCCTGCACCACGTCCTGGACGCGAGGACCGGCCGGAGCGTGGACACCGTCGTCGCGACCTGGGTTCTCGCGGAGGATGCGATGACCGCCGACGGCCTGTGCACCGCCCTGTTCCTCACCGATCCCGCGGACCTCGCGGGATCGTTCGAGTTCGACTACGTGCTGATGTACTCGGACGGACGCGCCCGCTATTCCGCACCCCTCGCAGGAGCCCTGTTCTCATGACCGCAGCACTCGACGGCCTCCTGGGCCGCATCACCATGTACCGGCTGACGCTGACACTCCTGGCGATCCTGACCGTCGAAGCGCTGGTCCTCTCGCTGGCCGGCCTGCTGGCGTTCACCCCCGCCGAGATCGGCGGAACCCTGGTGGCTGCCGTGGGCGGCACGATCATCGGCACCCGCCTGATGGCGCTGATCCTCCGGCTCCGGCCCCACGGCGAGTCCTCGCTCATCACGGGACTGATCCTGTTCCTGATCATGTTCCCGTCGGGCACGGGAGCCGGACTCGGGGGCATACTCGCCGCGGGCGTGGCGGCAGGAGCCTCGAAGTTCCTGCTGGCCGTCAGGGGACGCCATGTCTTCAATCCGGCGGCGACGGGGGCAGTTGTCGCCACCCTCCTCGGAGTGGGGGTTGCCGGGTGGTGGGTCGCGAACGCCTACATGCTCCCCGTCGTCGCGGTCGGCGGTGCGCTCCTGCTCCACCGGACGCGGAGGATGTCCATGGCGGCAGCATTCCTCGTGGTCACCGTCGGCATCCTGCTCTACGGCCTGGTGCAGAACGGCATGATGCCCGGAGCCGGCCTCCAGCTCATCCTGACCTCGTACCCTGTGCTGTTCCTGCTCGGCTTCATGATGACGGAGCCGCTGACCCTGCCGCCGCTCCGGTGGCAGCAGTGGCTCGTCGCCGCCGTCGTGGGCGTGGTGTTCGCCCTTCAGCTGTCCATCGGCCCGGTGTTCCTCGGGCCCGAGTTCGCCCTCGTGCTCGGCAATGCCGTCGCGTTCGCCATGGGGCAGCGCCGGGGCGTGCGGCTGTCCCTTGCGGGAAGGCGGCAGTTGACTCCGACCAGCACGGAGCTGGTCTTCGCGACCCGGCGCCCCGTACGGTTCCGGGCCGGGCAGTACATGGAGCTGGACCTGCCGCATCGCGGGGTCGACGGCCGCGGCAGCCGCCGGGTCTTCAGCATCACCTCCGCGCCGCAGCGGCGCGATGCCGTGACGTTCGGCCTGCGGACCACGGAGGCGGGCAGCTCCTTCAAGAACGCCCTCCTCGACCTCCCGGACAACGCGCAGGTCACCGGGACGCTCGTCGGGGGCGACTTCCGCCTCCCCCGCGATCCGGCGGTCCCGGTCCTGCTGGTGGCCGGAGGTATCGGCGTGACGCCGTTCATCAGCCAGCTCCGTGACCTCGGCGAGCGCGGCGAGGAACGCGACGTCGTGCTCGTCTATGCGGTCCGCAGCGAGCAGGAGATCGCCTTCCGCGACGAGCTGACCGGCCTGGGGACGCGCGTCGTGCTGTACATGCCGACGTCCGGTGATGCCCCGGCCCTGCCCGCGGGGTGGACCCTCGCGGGGGCCGAGCCGACGGCGGACAACCTCCTCGCGGCGGTGCAGGACCTCCCCCGCCGCAGGGTCCTCGTCTCGGGCTCCCCCGCCTTCATCGGACGCCTGCGTGCGGCGGTACGCACGGCGGGCGTCTCCCGTGTGACCACGGACGCCTTCCTGGGCTATTGAGCCGACGGTTGATCGGCAGCCCGGTTCGGGGCCTGTTCCGCACCCGCGATGCGGCATACTCTGGGCCTCACGGTGGTCGGTGAGGAAGAGGAGTGAGCGATGAAGATAGCCCTGACGAGTCTGTTCGTCGATGACCAGCGGGAGGCACTCGCCTTCTACACCGATGTGCTGGGCTTCGTGAAGCGCCAGGACATCCCTCTCGGCATCCATTCCTGGCTCACCGTGGTGTCCCCCGAATCGCCCGACGGACCCGAGTTGCTCCTGGAGCCGTCCAGCCACCCGGCGGTGAAGCCGTACCGGGACGCCCTTGTCCATGACGGCATCCCGCTGGCCCAGTTCGCGGTCGCGGACGTCGAGGCCGAGCACGCCCGACTGACCGGCCTGGGCGTGGTCTTCACCCAGCCGCCGCTCGACATCGGCGCCGCCGTCGTCGCGATCTTCGATGACACGTGCGGCAACCTCATCCAGCTCATGGAACCGAAGCCGGACGAGTGATCGCTCCCGACTCCGGTGCCGGGGTTCACCGCCTTCGACGACCGAGGGGGCGCGGCGCGTGGTCCGTGCCAGCCGCCCTTGCCGCGTGCGCCCTCTCGGGATGTGGCTACGGGTCCGTCTCCTGCCCCAGCTGGGCGGGCTTTCCGACGCCGCAGGAGAAGTACGACGCCGCCGACCTCGTGATCGTCACGTCGTCGAGCACGCGCGACGGGACAGCGCGCATCTTCGGGGTCGATGCCCACGCGTACGAGGTCCGGGCGGACGAGGTCCTGAAGGGCCGGGTCGATGGAGGAAGCGTGCGTATCTCGTCGATGCCCGACTCCTGCAGCGGCACCGCGGAGTACCCGGACGGCGACCCCCTGGATACCTCCGATGCTCTGCTCGTGTTCGCCACCCGGCAGGACGGCGAGTGGTTCACGCTGACACCGCTCGACGGCACCCTTCCCTACACGCAGGAAGCGGTCGATGCCCTCGCCGGATAGGTCTCGTGGCGACGAAGCACGTCGATCCCTCGGCGGGGCATCGGCGAGGTCGATCCGACCGTGCTCGTGCGACATGGCAAGCTGGCGGGATAGCTGACGCAGCGTGGCACCAGGCGATCGACCGCTTCTACGAGCAGGAGTTCGACGACGCCGATCCGCAGGGCTCGATCGCGAGGATGCGGGATCTCGTCTCGGTTCGGCCCGAGGGCGATGCAGAAGCACTTTTCGAGTTGGGCGGGGTCCACGATGCTCTCGGGCTCGAGAACGAGGCGATCCCGCTGTACCGGCGAGCCATCGGAGCAGGGCTGGAGGGCTCGAGCGCGCTGCGCGTCTCCATCCAGCTGGCGAGCACGCTGCGCAACACCGGCAACCCCGCCGAAGCCGTGGCGATCCTCGAATCGATGCCCGACGCCGGCGTCGATGAAGGCGCACGGCAGGCCTTCCTTGCCCTGGCACTGCATGACGCAGGCCGCCACGGGGACGCACTGAGGACAGCGCTCCTCGCCCTCATCCCCACCCTCGACGGTTACCGCAGGGCGCTCACCGACTACGCGGCTGAACTGCCGGGTACGGTCACGAAAAGCTGAGGGAGCCGCACCCCTCGGGACGGCATCCGGTGCGTCACCTGTGCGAGAGTGGCGCCATGACTCTGGATGACGAGCTCGACCTGATCGTCGGGCGTCGGGACCGCGACAACATGCGGCCGACCATCGATGCGCTGCTCCCCCTCCACGCCGCATACCCCGAGGATGCGCGCGTACTCTACGAGGTCGGCGGGGCCTACGACACCGCCGGCCGGGAGGACCTCGCGCAGGCATTCTATGAGAAGGCTCTTGCTGCCGGGCTCGAGGGGGACCTGCTGCGCAGGTGCTACCTCCAGTACGGATCGACGCTCAGGAATCTGGGCGAGTACGGGACGTCGCTCGAGGTCCTCGGAACCGCGCGCGGATTGTTCCCCGACTCCCCTGCCCTGGCGGTCTTCGAAGCCATCAGTCTGCAGGCTGCGGGCCGGTCGAACGAATCCGTCGCGTCACTGCTCGATCTGGTGGTGGCCCACCTCGGCGCTTCCGATATCGGGCGTTACGAAGCGGCGATCAGCGGCAACGCGGCCTGCATCCGCTCGATGGAAGGGGCCGTGGAACACCTTCCACGAGCAGTGGACACGGACGAGCCCCTGGCCTGATGGACTCACGGCAGGGTCCCGGACCTCCGGAGCGCGAGCGACGTCACGGGACAACGACCACCTTGCCGAGCGCGCGCCCCTCGCCGACATGGGTGAGGGCCTGCGGTACCTCGCCGAGCGGGAAGGTGCGGTCGATGTGGATGTCGAGATCGCCGTCGATGCACTGCTGCGCGACGGGTTCGAAATGCGCTGGGCCCTGTCTGACAGCGAGGACGCCGAGCCGCCGCCCGGTGAGGAAGCCCGAAGCGGCTCCGACGGCGACAACCTGCAGGAGCGTTCCCACGGTTCCGCCCACGCAGAGATACCGGCCGCCGCGGGTCAGCGCCCTCCGGTAGGCGAACGCGGATCGCTGGGCGACAAGATCGAGCACCAGGTCGTAGGGCTCGAGTCTGGTGAAGTCCTGGCGGCGGTAGTCGATCACCTCGTCGGCCCCGAGGTTCCGCATGAAGTCGAGCTTGCCGGCGTTGTCCACGCCTGTCACGTGTGCGCCCGAGAGCCTGGCGAGCTGGATCGCGAAGGATCCCGAGCCGCCGCCCGCCCCGTTGATCAGCACGCGCTGCCCGTGGTGCGCGCGGGCGGTTCCCTGGAGAGCGATCGAGCCTGCCTGCGGTAGCGTCGAAGCCTCCGCGAACGTCAGCTCGGCAGGCTTGTGGGAGAGCGCGGCGGCGGGGACCACTGCGTACTCGGCGAAGCCGCCCTTGAGTCCCAGATTGTCGCCGTACACCTCATCGCCGACCCGGAACCGGGTGACGCCGGAGCCGACGGCGGTCACGCGTCCGGCGATGTCGGAGCCGAGCACCGGGCGGGCCGGGGCGCGCAGCCCGCCGAGCCGTGCGTACATCGGCTTGCCGCGAAGCCCCTCCCAGTCCGACAGATTGACCGACGTCGCAGCGACCTCGACGAGCACCTGATGTGCTCTGGGCGTCGGCATCGGGATATCGCTCAGCCTCAGCACGTCCGGTGGGCCGTAGCGCTCGTAGACGACGGCCTTCACGCGGCTCTACCCTCCAGGCAATACACGGAACCGACCATGCGCATCAGGATACTCACGCTGGAAGGAGGCGGATCGAGGGCACGGCCCTCCGGACCGAGCACCGCACCGAGGCTGAGCGTGGTCAGCGCCGCGAGGACGATCCCCACGAGCTCCCGGCCCTTGGGCGGAGCGCCGCCCGTCCTGAATCCCTCGGCGGGTGAATGACCCCCGGTTCCCGGCAGATACCGGATGGTCAACGCCGTCAGCAGCCCACAGAGCACCAACCACGGAACAGGCCACCACGCAGGAGCGGGACCCCCGAGGAACTGATCCGGCAGCCCGACGAAGACGAACTGCTGGACCGCCGCGACCGAAGCGAGAAAGCCGTACGCAATGATCGAGATGGGAACACCCAGAACCGCTGCCAGAACGAGCGCAGCGATGTAGGCCCTGGAACGAATCACGGCAATCGGATCGATACCGGGCGGTGATACGGCCGCCCCGCTCCTTCCCGGCAACCCGACACGCAGGCAGCCCACGTTCGCCCGGAAGGCGGACTCCCCGTGGACTGAGGCACCGAAGTACTCGACAGAACGATGTCGGTGCGCCCTTGCTCGCAGGTGGGCATCCCTTCTCCTTCCGCCGCCCACACGGTTGCCAAGCTATTGCTTTCGGTGCACGCGACCATCACCAGTTGCGGGTGAATCAGAACCAGACCCCCCGCCCGATGAAGGCACCGTCGCCGCGCTCGTCCTGTACTCCACACAGCCGAATACCTTCACACCTTCGCCGGCTCTGCCCTGGCAGACGCCGCGTTCCTTCGCTGCCTTGATCCTGTCGGCCCACCGGCGGTACCGCCGTCGGGCGAACGTGAGGTCCGCGAGCCGTCATGGATCGTCCTCGGTCGGGGTTGTCTATCGCGGGCGGATCGGGTCTCCTAGGGTATGAAGCATGGACGACGTCGGCGGGTTGCGCGCGGACCGGGTGCGCCGCCGGCTGGGTGACACGCTCGCCCTCGATGGGGTTTCGCTCGCTGTCGAGCCCGGGCAGGTGCATGCCCTGGTAGGCCTCAATGGTGCGGGCAAGACCACTCTCCTGCGTGTGCTGCTCGGCATGCTCAGTGTTGACTCCGGATCGGTCACGCTCGGCGGTGTTGCGCTCTCCGGGGTCGAGCCCGCGGCATGGGCGGGGGTCGGGCACACTCTCGAGACGGCTTTTGCGTACCCGGAGCTCGATGTACGGCAGAATCTGGAGATCGCCGCGCGTCTTCGCCTCGTCGGGTCGGACCGGATCGACGGAATGGTCGAGTGGTCTCTGTCTGCCTTCGAACTCGGTGCGTATGCCGGGGTGGCCGCGCGGCGGCTCTCGCAGGGCAACCGGCAGCGGGTCGGGCTCGCGGCGGCGCTGCAGCACGCGCCGGGCACCGTCGTGCTCGACGAGCCGTCCAACGCGCTCGACCCCGCCGGCGTTCTCCTGCTGCGCGAGACCCTGCTGCGACGTCGCGATGATGGCGCCGCGATTCTCGTGTCCAGTCACCACCTCGACGAGGTCGCCCGGATCGCGGACCGCATCACGCTGATGAACAGGGGACGTGTCATCGGCAGCCTCGATCCCGACACCCTCGACCTCGAACGCTCCTTCTTCTCCGCGGTACACGCCGACGACGAGGCACGACGATGAAGTACCTCGGCGTCGCGTTCGCCGTCGAGGCGCGGAAGGCCGCGGCTTCCCAGGTCTTCCGTACGATCACGTGGCTGCTCCTGGCCGGCCTCGGCGTGCTGAGCGGCAGCCTCGTGCTGGCCGTGCAGGCCGGCAACGAGCAGGTCGCCGGGCAACTCGGACCGCTCGGCGCCCTCGACGGCTGGCCATTGCTCATCGGCGCGGTGATGCAGATTGCGGCCGCCGGAGGGCTGCTCGCATTCGGCGTCGCCGTGAGTTGGATCGTTGCACGTGAGTTCGCCGATGGAACGATCACCGGCCTCTTCGCACTCCCCATCCGCCGGTCGACCATCGCGGTCGCGAAACTCGCGGTGTTCCTCGTCTGGGCGGTGATGGTCGCGCTCGGGCTGACGGTGACGACGGGGCTGCTCGGAGTGCTGCTGGGATACGGGCTTCCTACGTACGAGAGCGGTTTCGCTTTGCTCCGGTTGTTTGTGCTGTCGGTGTTCACCGCGCTCTCGGCGGCGCCCGCGGGCTGGGCCGCGACGCGCGGTCGCGGGATCCTGCCGGGCATCGCGGCCACGATCGTGATCCTCGTGATCGCTCAGGTGGGCGTGCTGTCCGGCCTGGGTGGATGGGCACTGTTCGGGGCTCCCGCCTTGTGGGCGATGACGCCAGGAGCCGTGACGCCGATCCAGCTTCTACCGACACTGCTCGCCTCCGCGGCATTCGCCGGTGCAACCGCCGTCGCCTGGAACCGGCTGCAGCTCGACCGGTGACAGGAGGCTCGCGTGTGCGACGCAACGGGACATCCCCATTTCGTCGATGTCTTCCGTCTTCACCTATTTCCTGGTGTCGTGCTGCTCGGAAGCCGGCTGCCGCCTGGTCCGGAGGCGGGCATGGGTGGCGTCGAGGTGGTTCGTGATCGCGGCCGTCACCATCGGCATGTCAGGGTAGGGGAACGGGTGACCGGCGTCCTTCAGCCACAGGCCGCGGGCGGACGGGATGGCTGCGGCGAGGCGGTGGCCGTGCTCGATCGGCAGGAGCGCGTCGGCGTTGCCGTGTATCACGAGGGTGGGTGCCGTGATGCCGGCCAGCAGGTGGTATCGGGAGCGGGTGACGGCGACAGCTGCCTGGTGCTGCAGCAGTGCGCGGAGGTTGAGTCCGTGTCGTTCCCGCAGGTCGTAGAGGATGATCCTGGTCCACTCTTCCACGTCGACGGGTTCGTCTCCGCCGTGCGCGACCAGTCCCGTCAGGAGCTCCTTCACGCGATTCGTTTCCCCACCGAGCAAGCGGTATCGCAGCAGTGGGAACCCCGCAATCGCAGACCGGATCAGCGGCCAGGTCCGAGGTCCGGGCATCGAGGGGTCGGTCGGGTCCGCCGAGGTGGACATGAGGGTGAGGGAGCGGACACGCTCAGGGTGGGCGAGCGCGACCTCCTGGGCGACGAATCCTCCGAGGGATAGCCCGACGACGTGGATCCTATCGACGCGGAGCTCGTCGAGGACGGCGATCGCATCGTTCGCCATGTCGATCAAGGAGTACGGGTGCTTCCGGCTCCAGCCTGTCATCCAACTGGACGCGCCGGTGCCCCGGTGGTCGTACCGGACCACGCGGTACCCCGCCGCCGCCAGCCCGCGCAGGAACGCGGGCGGCCAGAACAGGGAGCCCACACCGAGTGAGGAGTCGAGCAGTACGACACCCCTCTCCGCACCGACAGGAGGGAGGGACTCGTACCAGATCCGGACCCCGCCGGACCGGGCGTACCCCGATGTACCGCTGACGACTCCCGTCACGGGGCCGGCGCGGATGAGGGCAATCATTCTCCCGGTGCCGGGCGGCAGGCGAGGCCCTCGCCACGTCAGAAGCGCCGCGAGTCCGGCAAGCCCCGACGCCGCCGATGCAAGCACCACCCGTCTCCTCATCGGCTCAGCATAGAAGACACCAGCAGGTATGCGGGCCGGCCGGATGGGTTTCTCTCAGGGATACCAAGGGCTGCCTTCGAACGGAGTTATCTGTCCTCCTCGTGTCCAGCTTCGAACAACAGCATCCGGGTACGGCCACTCGAATCTCGCACCTCGAAAGGATGCAGCACGGCCGGTCGAACCATCACCACTCCCCGTGTGAACCGCAGCGGTAAGCGACGCTTTCTTGTAGCGCACCAGGCTCGGGCGGTGCGCGGCATCGCCCCCACCGTCGCTTGCAAGCGGCTGCAGCTCGGTCGGTGACAGGAGGGCACGGTGGCGCGACACGCCACCATGCCGAGGATGTCATCCGATAACGTCACGTCGTCGAAGCGCGATCGTCGCCAGGACGACCAGGACTGTGCTCACCCCCCACAGGAGCACAAGCCCTGCCCAGTCGGTGCCGTCGGTGAGCGGCCGGTCGCGGTACGCCCAGGAGTACGGTGAGACCGCGCGAAGCCACTGTGCGTCTGTCACCTGGTTCGCTATCGCGTTTCCCACGTATGCAAGGACGGCGATGCCCGCGCCGGCACCTACGGCGAGGATCCGTCGGCCCGTGACGGCGCCGACGAGAAGGGCGAACCCGCCCGCCAGGGCTGCGAGTCCGACAAGCGCCGCGGAGGTGCCCACTGCATCGGGCGGGTCGATGGCGAGTTCGGCTGGTTCGATGAGCATGACCACGATCGCCGCGGCGAGCAGCCCGAGCCAGGCCAGTCGAACGATCACCGACAGTGCCGACTCGAGTGCGACCTGCGTGCGGCTGACCCCGTGCGCGAGCGTGAGCTCGAGCTGGCCCGACTCCTCGGCGCCGGCAATCGCCGACGACCCCCAGGACACCGCGGCGATGACCAGCAGCAGGAATCCGATGAGCCCGTAGAACGTGCTCTGCACGTACCCCGGACCTGACGCGATCTGCTCGTAGCCGAGCGTTTTCACGAGCTCGGGCGGGAGACTGTCGATGATCTGCTGCATCTCACCGTTGCCTCCGATGCTCGGAAACAGTGGCAGGTACAGCAGCAGCGCGGCTGCGACCCCAAGACTCCAGCCCAGGAGTGAACGCCACGAGTCACCGAGCGAACGACGGAAGACCGGCAGGATTTTAGACATGAGCCGCCTCCTCGACGCTGCCGGAACCGTAGAGCTGGAGCACCGACTCCTCGAGATCCGGTTCCTCGACCGTGAGGTCGACAACCCGGTGGCGGGCCAGCAGCTTCACGAACGGATCGATGTCGCCCTCGACTTTCGCCGCGAGGCGCGCGATCCCACCGCCTCCGTCACCGGTGACGGCTATGTCGCTGAGTCCGGGCAGTTTCTCGAGGTCCCCGCGCAGCAGTGCAAGGGAGGTCCCGTCGACGCCCGCCCGCACATGCCGGATGCTGCTGAGGCGCAGCGAGTCGACGCGACCCTGAGCGACGATCCTGCCACCACTGAGCACCGCGACCTCGTCGGCGGTCTGCTGGATCTCACTGAGCACGTGCGAACTGAGCAGAACCGTCTGACCCGCGTCGCGCGCCTCGCGCACCATTTCAAGGAAGGTTCGCTGCACGAGTGGGTCGAGCCCGCTCGTCGGCTCGTCGAGCACCAGCAGTTCAGGGTGGTGCATGAATGCCTGGATGAGTCCGAGTTTCTGCTTGTTGCCCTTCGAGAGCGCGCGGACCGGTCGGTCGAGGTTCACGCCGAGCCGATCGGCGAGCCTGTCGATCGTCCCTGGTGGAACCGGACCGCTGATCTCGGCGAGATGCCGGAGCAGTTGCCGGCCCCGAAGGCGTCCCTCGAGCCGCAGTTCCCCGGGGACATAGCCGATACGCCGCCGGAAGGCCGGGCCGCCCTCGCCGGGCGTGGTACCCAGGATCCTCGCGGTTCCGGACGTCGGCCGGATGATGTCGAGCAGGATACGCAGGGTCGTGGTCTTGCCGGCCCCATTCGGGCCGATCAGTCCGAATACCGCCCCTGGTGTCACGTCGAGATCGAGGCCATGGAGTGCTTGATGTGCGCCGTAGCGTTTGGTCAGTTCGAAGGTTTCGATAGCAGGGATCATCGCCCCGTGTTCCTTTCGTGCGAATGAAGTGGATGGAGTCAGGACCGGCGGGGGCGCGGCGGGTCCGGGTCCTGATTGGGGTCGTTCTCCCCTTTGTCGGAGCGAGGTCCACTCGTCCTCGTCAGTGCCTCGCGCGCGGCGACAAGCATCCGATCGTCGGAGTAGAGGCCGTGCGTGTAGAGATCGAGAATCGGGATCGTCGATCGACGGATGCCTTCCTCGCTCAGTTGGTCGAGGCCGAGACCCCGCGTGACCTGCCGGCGCATCACCAGTGGGGCCAAGCCGTGCAGCGTGAGGTACAGCGCGAGGATGTCGCGGTCTTCGGGCTCCCGCATGATGCCTGCGGCGATTTGCTCGTCCAGCATCCGGGACGTACCGGTGAGCAGCGCGTCGAAAAGCTCATCCGCGGCGGTTGTTCCCGAGGACAGCATGCGGGCGAGGTAATCGATGAGCGGATGAAACCGATCAACATCGGCTAGCCAGCGAGCAATTGCCGAGGTCGCGTCTCGGGTCAGTTCGTCCTTCCGGCCGACGAACTCCTCCACCACGTAGCGGTCGCACGCCTGACGCAGTCCATCCTTTGAGCCGAAGTGATGCAGCACGAGCCCAGGGCTGACATCCGCCGCAGCGGCAATCGCACGAACAGTTGTTGTGCCGAAACCGTCGCGCCCGAAGAGAGCCACCGCAGCGTCACGTATCCGCGCGCGGGTGCTCAGATCTTCGGATGCTGAACGCATGTTTAATATGCTAGACGCCCGTTCAGTTCACCACTACACCCTGGAACGAATTCTTGTCGTCCTCCTACAACGGGCCACTCCGTTCCTGAACGACCATCCGCGCAGAGATATTCGAAGTCACGTGTGCCCGACGTGGTTTCGATCGACGTCGTCTGCTCCGGCCGTCGAGTGGTTCGGGAGATCACTTTCGGGTACATCTCGCCGAAGCGCATGCGGACTTACCAGGTGAGGCCGTTTGAAGTCACTGTTGATCGGAGGGTTCGTGGAATCGGCCGACGAGACCGGCGGCATCGGAGACGACTTCCCCGACCACTCTCCAGTCAGGACCCGCCGGCGGCGTGAACGGTAAGGATCCCTGCACGGCACGATCCGCGCTTTCTCCGGATCATGAATGCTTACGTGTCGCCGAGCTTTGCAGGTGTTCTTCGGACGCGTTGGGGTGAGCTCTTGGGGACGCGCTCGACGAGTCCGCGGGCTTCGAGGTCGACTTTGGTGTAGCGGACGTAGTTGGCGAGCCGTCCGTTGGGGAAAGCCGGATGGGACCCGAGTCTGGTTTGCCCTTCGTTGACGATGACCTGCAGCGGCACGGTGCCGTCGTCGGCGGCGAAGGCGTCGATCGTGGTCAGGATGACATCGACGAGCAGCTCGTACTGCTCGAGCGCGATGGTCCATCCGTCCAGGCCATCAGGCCGGGTCGCGTTGAACATCTGCACCCGCCCGCGTTTCCGGGCACGTTCATCTTCAGCCCATGCCCGTGGAGCAACGGCCGCCGAGTGTGGGTCAGCGGACATGCGGCGCCTCTACGAGGTCCTTGAGTTGCTGCAAGTCCTTCACGTGCAGCGGCCGGATCGAGCGGCGCAGCCACCTGTTCGCCAGGGGTTTCAGGATGCGCGGCACGGGAGGATCGACATCGAAGGCAAGCGCCACTCGGGTCCGGGTCGGTGTCGCGGAATCGATATGGAAGTCGACGTTCGGGCTCACCCAGCGACCGCGGGGGCCCCTATTGCGCATCGTATTCCGGATCACACCGGCGTCAGCGGAAACCAGGGTCTGGCGACCCTGTTCGACGCCCTTCTGGTCGGCGAAGACGATCTGGGAGCCGGGACTCGTCCCGTCACCGTCGACCCGGCAGGTGAACCCGGTGGCTTCGGGCCACGCCGACCATTGCATCAGGGTGTGCTGATCACGAACGGCCTGATACACGACGTCCCTGGGTGCTTCGATCGTGATGGTCTCGGTCCACTTCATGAGATGCCTCTGAAAATAGTCAAACGATTTGACTGTAATATACTCGAGCTAATGGACTTTGACACTCAGCATCCTTTGCTTCTGGCGTGCAGGGCGCTCGGAGCGGCATTCGACGCTCATGACGCACTCGTGGCCCAGCGATTGGGGGTATCGCGGACCGAACTTCGGCTCCTCAACCGGTTGGAAGGAGGGTCGACCTCGCAGGTCGACCTCGCGCACCACCTGCACGTCACCCGCGCGGCGGTGACCACGATCGTTGATCGACTGGCTGCTGCAGGTTTGGTCGCCCGCGAGCCGTCACCGACGGATCGCAGGGTGAAACTGGTGACACTGACGCCGAAGGTCTGGCAGATACTGGGCCGGCACTATCGCCCTGCCGCCCAACGTGTCCTCGCGCTTACCGAAACGATGTCAGCCATCGACGCAGATCGTCTTACAGGCCACATCAAATCGATCACAGCTGCCCTCGGCTCCGGCTCCTGAGTAGATACATGCCGTCCGCCGGAGGATCCTCGCTCAGTGGATGGCGAGTTCAATAGCGAGTACTGCCAGTCCGAGCGCCGCCATGATGGCAAGGACCAGGATCTTGAGCCATGGCCTCACGCGCAGACGACGCACGGCGACCAGCGTGACCACGATCAGCGTGGCGACGAGCGCTACCGCTATCAGCCGGAGTGCGGGTGCCAGTTCGAGCACGCCAAAGGCGCTGAGCCCGAGGATCGCCATCGGTGCCAGAAGCACTCCCAGGGACCCGAAGCTGACATAGGTGAGGTGGGCGAGTTCGGCCCGGGATGGCAGGGAACTCTCCCGCACCATGTGCGCGGTTACATCTGCGACGAACACCGCCAGCAGCGTGCCCACGACGGTGAGCAGCAGCGTCAACGCGGCGCCGCCTACTGTGGCGTGTTCGGAGTCGCGTTCGAAGGCGATCGTCACGGCCAGGGTGGTGAACGTGACGTACACACGCTCCTTCAGAACCTCAGAGCGTTGCTGCGCGTCCGCGCCGGGAGGTCCGCTGAAGAGGACTGGAGCCACGTTCTGCTCCTAGAGTCGCTGCACCACAATCCGTGGTGTCTCACCTATGGGGAGGAAGTGCATCTGCCTGCGGGCCGCGATGCCGGCGGCAATACCGTCGGCATCGAGGTGCTGCCCGCCAGCATCACCTTCCCGCCGATGCCTTGCTATCGGCGTCCTTTCGAGCCAACGCCGCGTCGAGGACCCTGTACTCGGCTTCTTCTACCGCCCAATAGGCATACGCGATCGCGAATCTCGCGTCGTCCTCGGCGTCCTCTGCTGTTCGCTGCGCGGCCTTGACGTCGTGCTCTGCCTTCTTTGATCCGATGTCGCGACGGATCGACGCGATGTCATCGTCCCAGCTCTTCTGCACGTCGCTCCACCACGCGGCGACCCTTCCCTGGTTCGCTTCGGCGGTCTCGCGCAGCCGGTCCGTGCCCTTCTGCAGCGAGTTCCGTGCGCTCTGGACGTCCTGCTGCAACTTCGCGTGCGCATCCTGCTCGGCGGCGGCAAAACGGTCTTCAGCCTCTTTGGCTCTGGCCGCGAGCCTGCTCAGATCATCGGAGAGGGGCATGAGGATTTCCTTTCTCACTGTGGTGACTCCGATTGTGCGGTGACGGGAGATCGTTGTCTCCGGGGCAGCGGCGCCCGTCCGAGAAAGCGAGTCCCACCGTCCTCCTACACTCACCCTTGGGCCTGTGCACGTTCAGGGCCGAAAGTCCTTCGAATCAGGTGTGCGCACTGAATCGTCAACGGGAGGCGCATCAACAGCACGCCCGGTTGACCGGCGAAGTGCAGTGGGCCGCCCTGCGGAGCGCCTCCCGACGGCGCGATGTCCATCGATCCTGAACATCAAAAGAGGGTGATCACGCCGCGGCCGTTGCTCAGGATGCGGAACAGACACGATGCTGCCCCTGGGACGTCCTGTGACGGGAGGTTTTCGAGGTTGTCTCTTGTCTGGTGTGGTCTACCAAGCAATAATTCAACCAACATGTTGGTGGACGAATCGGAAAGGAGGTGAGTGATGACGCACCGGCTGGCAGCCGCTATCGTCGCCGCGTCGCAAAGGTGGTGGGTGATTGCTGTGACCGCCGCCGCGACGGCGGCCTCCCTGATCGTGCTGCAGGGTGTGGGTGCCCGGGTTGATCAACTCGTCGGGTATCCGCCGTTCGACCTGCAGACGCCTCTGGGTGTCGAGTCGATCCTCGTACAGGCTCCGCTGTACGACGGGCCCGCACGGCAGGCCTACCTCTTGTTCCTTCTGGTCGACACGGTTTTCCCCCTGGCGGCTTCCTTGCTCCTCTGCCTCGTTCTGGCGCGGTCGCTGACGGTGTTGCAGCGGCTGCGGGGGCTCCCGTCGGTCACCAGGGTGGTGCTCATCCCGCTGGTCGGGGCGCTGTTCGACTGGACGGAGAACGTCTTTTTCGCCCTGGCGATCTGGAACCCGGAAGGCCTCGGGTCATGGGCCCTGATCGGGGTGGGAGTGAAAGCGGCGAAGGTCGCGCTGAGCGTCGTTCTCCTCTCCGGCCTGGTACTCGGCTTCGCGGTCCTCATGCTGACCTGGTCGACCGTGGCGCACCTGCGGACAAGCAGACCGGTGACCCGAACGCAGCGGATCGATCAACCTCCCGCCAGTGCATCTTCCCGTCCATCTCCGGGTTCCGACCCCGCGGCGGGAGCCTGAGATGGCACGGCCGACAAGCCTCAACAGTCCCTCCCGCGCGAAGTTGCTCACCGAGGCGGAGAAGTTGTTCGCTGCCCGCGGATTCTCATCGGTCAAGCTGCGGGACATCGCGGAGGCCTCGGGCCTGCATCACGCCTCGATCTACTACTACTTCCCGGGCGGCAAGGAACAGATCTATGTCGACGTGATGACAGCCAGCTTCCACGAACATCGCCGCGGACTCGAGGAAGCCGTCGCGACTGCTCCTTCCGGAGTCCGGGGCCCGCTCTACGCCGTGGCGGATTGGTTCACCTCCCACCCCCCGGTCGATGTGGCGAGGATGGCGTTGGCCGATTTCCCTGCCCTCCCTCCAGCCGCGGCGGACGAGCTCGCTGCGCTGGCGTACGACTCGCTGCGAGAACCTATCTCGACCGCACTCGCGGCGGCGCGGGATGCGCAATCCGAGACGCTGTCGATCACGGACCTGAATCAGGCAGCGATGGCCCTGGTAGCCCTCGTGCAAAGCGTCCACTCCGTGCCGGCCCGGTACCTGCAATCCCCCGAAGCGAAAACGGAGCTCGGCCGCGGTTTCGTGGATATGCTTCTGGACGGCTGGATACGGAGGGAACAGAAGTGACTCCCGAAGAGCTGCCGTCGCCGCCGAACCGGACTCCAGACCTCGACGACAACTTCTCGGACGGACTGTCCACGCGGTGGTGGGTCCCGCACTATCTGCCGCATTGGACGACGCCGGACCGATCCGAAGCCCGCTACCGCGTCACTCCGGAGGGTGTCGAGCTCAGGATCGAAGCCGATCAACGCGACTGGCGGCCCGAGGACGCGCCTCTGCGCGTCTCGAACCTCCAGACCGGCACCTATTCGGGTCCGGTCGGATCTCCGAACGGAACACACCGCCATCGCGATGACGAACTCCACGTTCGAACCCAGACCCCACAGCGACTGCTGTTCGCGCCCTCCAGCGGGCGCATCGACGTAACCGTCACGGCCAGCCGAGACGAGGGCTGCATGCTGGCGGCGTGGCTGGTCGGCACCGAGCATCTCTCTGCCGAGCATTCTGGAGAGATCTGCATATTCGAGATCGACGCTGAGACGATCGGCGAGACCACCATTGCTCGTTCCGGTATCAAGGCGCACCACGACTCCCGATTGGTCACGGACATCGCCGAGGTCGCCGTCCCCCTCGACGCCGCCGAGCCCCACACGTGGACCGTGATCTGGGGCAACAACGAAACGATCATCGGCTGTGAAGGCCGCGTTGTGCGGCGCCTGACCCAAGCGCCGACCTACCCGCTGCTCCTCATGATCGACCTCTTCGAAATCGGGCCCGCCTCAGGCCGCTACCCCAAGGCAGCAACCATCCACCACGTCCAGGCGTGGAACTTCAGCCGCACGTAGCTGCCTTCAGCACCATGGCCCGGTCAGTCGATGCGATCCACGACCCGCGCATGCACCTCCTCAACGGGACGTCCGTCCCCGCCAAGGAGGCACCTCATCCGCTGATGGGTTCTGCGACTACTGCAAACTTGCCCTAAGCCCTTGTGAGCGTCGCGCAACTTCCTCGGGCACAGCGGATACCTCGCTGGGTATGGCTTAGTGGTGTGCGGCGCTTCGGACCATCTCCGCGATGAGTGCGGGCTGCTCGAGGCTAGGCAGGTGTGCCACGTCAGGGAGGACGCGTCCTGCCCCCTGTCCAATGCGGCGTGCGGTCTCCTTGTAGAACGGCACGTCGCAGGGCGGATCGAGGTCACCCCAGGTGCACAGCACCGGCACGGTCACCTCGCCGAGTCGGGTCCAGGCATCGACACCGGCACTGCCGGCAGAATCGGGTGCAGCGGCCGCCAGGATCTTCCGGTTCATCGCCTCGAAGAGGGCACGGACATCTCCTGCGACGCGGCCTTCCGCGGCTCCTGGGCCGTCCAACCACAGGTGGGCAAGCGCCCGAATCCTGTCGTCGTCTGCCACGGTCGGGTTGTCTGCACGTGCCATGAGCGGGGCGGAGGAGTCGTCCGGTTCCCAGTCGAACGGGGTGTCCTCGTCGGTCATTCCTGATACCGCAGCGCCGATCAGCACGACTTCGCTGACGCGATCAGGATGCAGCAGCGCCATATCCAGCGCGACTGCCCCGCCCATCGAGTTGCCGACGAGAAGGGCCCGGTCCAGGGCGAGTTCGTCCATGACGTGAAGCAGGTCGTCCACGTGTGTGAATGACGATGAGTCCGCCGCTGCCGGGGTGTCTCCGTAGCCGCGTCTGTCATAGGCGATGAGATCGAGACCGTCGCCCTGCAGCGCGTCCGCCACCGTGGTCCAGGATCGCCGGTCGGCGACACCAGCGTGCAGGAGGACAACCGCAGGTCCCGGTGCTGACCACCGCGTCACAGCCAGCTGACTGCCATCCGAGGCCGTGACCATGAGTTGCTGAGCATTCATGGACCTGAACCTACTTCAAACACAAGACCATCCACAGAGTTCTTCGTCCTGACGGGGTGCCCACCAGCCGATCGGGAGCGCCACCACGATGCCGCGGATGGTTCCGGTGTCATGGCGGCCTACCCTGATCGATCAGGGAGGGATGAAGAAGTAGCCGACCGCTCACCGCATTGATGAGACGAAGCGCGATGACCGCTGACCGCGTATTCTTCGGCATGCGGACCACGGGGTACGACGGAAAGGCACCGGCCGGTAACGGATGCGTTTGCGCGCACCAATGCGTCGGCGTCGCCACATCCGATGAGAGCACCCAGGCCTACGTCGGTGGTTCGCGACCATACAAGTCCGGGAGCATCGAATCATCGCCGTTCGCACCGTCGTTCTGCCCGGCGGGCTGGTCAGCACCATGACCGGGACACCGTTGGAGTTGAACCGGGCGAGCATGTCGCCAAGCCCGTCCGTGCGAGCCTCGGTGACCGCAGCCACGTCCTCCGTCGGCTCGAGCGTCAGCAGGAGCATCCCGCCGTCCTGCCGTAACTGCTCCGCGGCGGACTCGATCAGGTCAGGATCTCTTCCTCGTCGAAGGAGAAGTCCGACAACGTGACGGCCGCTGCGGGCCGCTCACCGAGTTTCGCGGCGAAGCCGGCTCGGACGACATCGCGTCACGAACCGATCGGTGAGTTCGTCCCGTCCGCGCTGTCCATGACGTAAACGACCTCGGAAGGATCGGGCCATTCCGTCAGGAGACTTTCGACGAACTCGACGGTCTCCTGGTCGGACGCTTCTGCAGTCAGGTGATCCAACCGGCCGGCGGAAAGCTGCAGGAGGACCTGATGCGGCGCACCTTCCGGTCCGACGAATTGAGCGCGCACCGGGAAGACCTGGTCATGGGGCACTGCGCGCGGCACGTCGGCTGGGACTTCGAAGTACACGGTCGAGGTGAATTCGTCGGCCCAGTGGACCTCGTGCGCGACGGCCAGCTGCGCGCGGAGCTCGCGAACTCCCGCTGTTTCGGTCGCATCGAGCATGCCTTCGATGAGGCCTCGAATGCGCGGGTCCAGCGACCTCACCTGCTCAGGTTCATCGTCCAGCATCGCCATGAACTGCTCCCTCCTGGCTGCAGCACGGTCACCGAGGAAACCAGCGAAGGTGAATGCTGCGGTGCCTGCTGCCATCCACCGGCGCGGGTGCCGCGTGCCGGCCCGCCGAAGTTTTTCCTCGAGACGGGCATCGATCACATCTCCGACATCGGCAAAGCGAAGGGCGGCGGCTGCTGCCGCAAGCCCCGCAAGTGCCCGCAACAGTGATCGCCTGCCACCGACCGTGACGCCGATGTACAGGCCGGTGACAGCAGCGGTCGCGACGTGGACAACGCGGCGCTGCTGGTCGTCCAGCTTGGATGGATCGATGAGGGTAAGACCCCCCATGATCGCCGTCGATGTGATGCCGAAAACCGGTGACGCCGGATCGGCCAATAGGTGCTGCTTCGCATGAGTCACGAGTGGTCCTCCATCGATGAGATGATCCTTGTCTACCACGGAAGAACGAGACCGCTGTGGTGTTGATCGGCCCACGCACGCCTAAGTGTTGGCAGAGCCATCGGGCCAAGCGGGGTTCTCGGTGCAGACGGCGGGGTGGAGCTTGTTGCAGCCTGCCTGCGCTGCGCGCTGTTCCACCCGGGCGCAGAGCGCTGCCGGGACCGGCGCCTCACAGGAAGCCTCCAACGGAACTGTTCAATGCATGAAGCCACTGCTGTCTCTGTCGCGGTCGTACTTCCCGCAGTGCCCGCAACGCCTGTAACGACTGCCGTCGTCGGTAGATTCGATGTGCCAGAGATGGCGCAGATTCAGTGTGCACAACACGTTTTGAAGCATGACCCTTCCTCTCGAGAGCACAATCGGCACGTACGCTACCTGAGCAGACCTCATGGGGATGACGGGCAGGGCGTGACGGCCGACCAATGATCACGCAGCCGGCCGTCAAAGCGACCTGCAAGCCACGGCTGGGCCCGGCGATGACGCCCGGTCTCGTAGGGGCTAGGGAGATACCACATCGTCGTCGAAGACGGCCCTGGGCCGTTGCGGCAGATCGTCGATCAACTCGTTCAGCGCAAGGGCTACGAGGTTACGGTCCCCCACCGGAAGCGGATAGACGCCGTTGAGATAGGCATCGAGCTCGAAGGCCCGGACGTTGCCCCCGATGCTGAAGTAGTGCAGCCAGAGCTCCTGCACGGTCAGTTCCGCGGCGTCGGCGGCGAACCGTGCGCTGCGCTGTTGAGCCTGTGCGGTCATAGCGAGACCTGCTTACACGTGCGACCGGAAACGGAACGTGCCCGTGCTCCTTGAAACACCACTGAAGAACCGGAATATCTCCAGATGGACACTCAGTACCTCAAGTTTAGGCCTGGGCGGGAGGCGCCGGGAAAATACCAAGAACCCTGCCTCTACGAGCAGCTCCGGATGATCAGCACTCACGCCAGACCACTCCTGAGAAGTAGGACCGGTGCGCCGACGGTTCAGCGCACCGCGTTCTTGACGAGGGCAATGATCGCCATCTCGGCCTCGTCGGTCAGCTCGTTCACTGCGTAGGAAGTGGGCCAGAGTCCGGAGTCATCGTCGAGGCGGGCCTCGGTCGAGAAGCCGAAGGTCGAGTACCGTTCGCTGTCGGTGTGCCCACTCCTGAAGAAACACACCACTTTCCCCTTGCGCGCGTAAGCGGGCTGACCGTACCAGAGCTTCGGTGACAGCTCGGGGGCATGGGTGGTGACGATGGCGTGGATGCGCTCCGCTGCGGCGCGGTCGGGCATCTCCATCCCAGCGATCTTCGACAACACCTCCAGTTCCTCGGCAGCTGCTTTACCACCGCGTGTTCGGCTTGCTTCTTTCTTGAGTTCGGCGGCACGCTCTGTCATGGCAGTCCGCTCCTCCTCCGAGAAACCACCCGAGTTGGTGCTGCTCTTGCTGGTATCCGCACTCATCAGTGTCACTTCCTTCTCGTGGCTGTCTGTACTTCCGACGCCGGCGGGTTGACGTTGCGGGCTGCTGTCCGGCGCTTGGGAACCCGAGCCCGGGCCTTTTGGTTCATGGTTCGGTGCCCCGAGTAGGTCTGATCGGTTCCAGCAGCGGGGCTGGTGGTCAGCTGGCGCGGGCGCGGTCTTCGCGTTTGCGTCCGGCGCGCGCGGCGAGGAACAGCAGGGACCCGACGATGATGTAGGCGACGGCGCCGAGCCAGACGATCCCGGTCTGCTGCGTGAGGAGTGCGATGCTGGCGATGATCGCGAGTACCGGCACGACCCGCGGGGCTGTGAAGTGGTCGTGGTCGACCTTGTCCTTCTTGAGGACGAGGACACTGACGTTGGCCGAGAGGAACACCAGGAGCAGTAACAGCACGGTCGTCTCGGCCAGTGTCGAGAGGTTTCCGGTGAGGGTCAGTGCGATGGTCAACGCGGCGACGACGACGATCGAGACCCATGGGGTGCGGCGTCCCGGCAGCACACGACCGAATGCGCGCGGGAGGAGTTCTGCTTCTGCCAGTCCGTAGCCGACGCGGCTGGCCATGACCATGAACAGCAGCGCACCGTTCGCGATGGCGATCAGGGCGATCAGGCTGAACAGTCCGAGCGGAATCCCCACCCCGCTGGCGGCGACGACGTCGAGCAGCGGGCCGGTGGATTCGGCGAGGTCGGCCGGGGGCAGGACGATGACCGCGCCGAGGGCGATGAGGAGATAGACGACGGCCGCGGTGCCGATGGCGCCGAAGAGGGCGCGAGGATAAGCCCTGGAGGGGTTACGGACCTCCTCAGCCATGTTGGCGGCTGCCTCGAAGCCGAGGAAGGAGAAGAACGCGACGATCGATGCGGCGAACGCGCCCTGGAGCGGTGGTACGTCCGGCGCGAACTCGAGCAGCCGGGATGGTTCACCGTTACCGCTGGCGAGCACGATGGCGGCAACGACGATGACGAGCACGAGGCCGGTCACCTCAATGATCGACGCGATGAGGTTCGCGGTGAGGGACTCCCGGACGCCGCGAAGATTGATCAAGGTCAACAGGATGATGAACACCACCGCTGCGGGAGCGGCCGGCACATCGATGAGCGCTGTCAGGTAGTCGCCGGCGAAGGCATTCGCGAGGGCAGCGGCCGTGGTGATGCCCGAGGCCATCATGAGGAAGCCCACGAGGAAAGACAGATAGGGAATGCCGAAGGCCCGGTCGACGTAGCGTGCGGCTCCTCCCGCGTGCGGGTACTTTGTGATGAGTTCCGCGTATGTCCCGGCAGTGAGCAGTGCTACGACCAGTGCGATAAGCAGCGGTATCCAGATCGCACCCCCGATGTCAGCCGCCATGGTGCCCACCAGGGTGTAGATGCCGGCACCGAGGGTGTCTCCCACGATGAACGCGAACAGCAGCGGGGCTCCGATCGCCCGCTTCAATCCACTTGGTGCACCTGATGTAGTCGTGCCGGGCTCGTTGGTCATCGCACTATTGGAGTCCGATTTCCCGCCCAACGCAACCGACTCGATGAATGCAGGACTCCGCGGACCTGCGATCCAGTTCGCTCGACGCCGGTGCTGCACGGCTCAAGATCCTCTTGCGGACAATCTTCACCATGGCCGCAGCACTGCCCACCGCCCGGATCACCTCGACCTAGCAGGAACTCACCGGTCCCGAATGGCTCGACCTCGACTTCGATCTCGAAGGCCAAGCGCACCACCCATTGGATGCAGCGCACCTGGACTCCCGGACGCATCCAATGCAGAACGACCACACCCGACCTCAATGTCACAGGCCCCGACCACGACAGATGTGTGGCGTCGGAATGTACTCGACCAAGTGGCGTTGCGACGTGCCCGACGCAACATGTCCAACCCCTTCATGCGTCCTTTTCGCACGCGTCTCCGATCGGAACTCTGCAGTGCACCCTGTCGATCCCGGGGGCGCTCGGTCCAGGACCGAGGTCGTGCTCGCTGTGCCCCTGCGTAGCTAGCTGGGCAAGGGCTCGACCGATGTGGAAATGTAGACGGCAGCCTGGGTCCGCCGCTGGAAGCCCAGTTTCGCCAGGATCGAGGACACATGGTTCTTGATGGTTTTCTCGGCCAGGAACAGTTCGCCGGCGATTTCCCGGTTGGACAGCCCCTTCCCGATCAGGGTCAGGATCTTCCTTTCCTGCGTCGTCAGGCGGGCGAGGCGGGCATCTTCCTCCGGTGGATCGTTCAGCCCGGCAATGATGCGCTCCTTCATGCCGGGCTCGAACAGGGACTCACCCGCGGCGGCCCGGAGGACTTTCCCGACCAGATCCGAGCCGAGAATCTCCTTCAGGATGTACCCCGCGGCACCGGCGAGTATCGCCCCGCGCACGGCCTGGCGATCGTCGTAACTGGTCAGAATGACGCAGGAGAGGGAAGGGTTGATGGAGCGCACATTCCGGCATACCTCGATCCCCGTTCCATCCGGGAGCCTCACATCCAGGATCGAGACGTCCGGTGACAGGGCCGGGATCCGGCGCGTGGCTTCCTCGGCGGAACCGGTCTCCCCGACAATCACACACCCCTCGGTCTCCAACAGTTCTCGCAGCCCCCGCCGCACCAGTTCGTGGTCATCGAGGAGGAATACCGTGACGTCCTTCACCTGCTGAGCCTTATCGCCTGCATCCGGGCCCCCTTTCACGCCATCCAACTGGCTCTTCATGAATTCGTGATGACACCAAATGTCAGCTTCATCCCCTGCCAGCCGCGCCTGCTAGGGCCATACGTCCCTGAAAGGACGGATTGATTCCAACGATCATCGCCGCCTTCGACGGCTTCTTCGTGGGACTGATGACGGCTCATTGGTCGCCGTGGGAAATCTAGCGGGACTCCGCGGGTTCCGTGGGCTCCGCACGGTGTGGGGTTTCGTCCGGTGCTCCGACGGCCTCTTCGGGGAGCCGTCCGGTGAGGAACAGGGCGGCGGTCGCCAGCAGTGCGGCCAGAGCCAGTGCCACCCGCAGTGCTTCCAGCCGCGAGTCCGAGTTGACCGCCATGATGGCATCAGCGGCTTCCGGGTCGATGTCGGCGTTGTCCAGCGCTTCCTGGAGCTGCGTATCGGAGATGAACGGGATACCACTGGCCAGCTGGACCGATGCTTCCTCCTGCACCGAACTCGGAACCGCGGGATTATTCTGGATGCCGGCCATGAACGAGGTACTCAGGGTCGCGATGAGTACCGACCCGATCAGCGCGGTACCCAGGGAGGCCCCGAGGTTGGTGGCCGTATTCTGCAGCCCGCCGACCTCCGCGCTCTGGGAGTCCGGGACCGCCGAAACCGTGATGGCGCCCAGCTGCGACGACAGCGCCCCCAATCCGAAGCCCATCAGCAGCATCGGGATTGCGACGATGCCGGCATCCGCCCCTGGATCCATACCTCCCACGAGGATGAGAATGCCGACGATCATCAACATCAGACCCAGGCGGATGACACGGCGCGGGTTCGCACGGGGCCACACCTTCGGGATTCCTGCCGCGGCCAGAATCAGCGCCACGGACAGCGGGAAAATCCGGATCCCGGTCTCCAGAGCGCTCAGTTCCAACACCACCGACAGGAACAGCGGAATGGTGAAGAACACGCCGGCCTGCACGAGGAATTGAGCGAAGAATATACTGAGCCCCCCGGTGAGGCGCTCGTTCCGGAACAGTCCGGGGTCGATCAGCGGCTCGCCGCCCACTGCGGCAAGATGCGTTGTTCTCCGCAGGAACACATAAAGGACGAGCAGCCCGCCGATCATCAGCCACACCACAGGGGACAGACCCAGAACCGTCGGCGCGCCGGGCTTCGACTGCACCCATCCCCACTCACCCGAACGCAGCACGGCATAGACAACCATGGCCAGTCCCACGATCGACAATGCGGATCCTACGAAATCGAGCCGGACCTTGGCCGCAGGGACGTCCTCGACCCTGCGCAGAACCAGCAGGATCGCCAGGACGATGATCACCTCGCCGACGAAAACATAGCGCCACGATGCGAACGTGGTCACGGCGCCACCGATGAGAGGACCTGCGGCGACCGCCATGGCCCCTGCAGCGGCCACCAGTCCGTATGCCCCGGCTCGGCGTTCCGGCGGGAAGTTGGCCGCGACGAGCGACACGATCGCGGGCATGATCAATGCAGCCCCTATACCCTCCAGAAGGGACCAGCCGACGAGCAGCACTCCCAGGTTCGGCGCAAGCGCCGTCGTCAGTGAACCTGCGGCATAGATGATCAGACCCAGCGCGAAAGCACGCCGACGGCCCATGATGGTCCCCACCTTGCCGCCGGTGATCATCAGCGACGCCATGACCAGGGTGTACAGGGTGATAGCGGTTTGGATGCCGGTGATCGTCGTCCCAAGGTCCGCGGCCACCGTGGCCATCGAGACGTTCATCACGGAACTGTCGAGAGTCATCAGGAACTGGCCGGACGCCAGGACGGCCAGAACAAGCCCGGAGCCGGCCCGTGACTTCTGCACACTCAACACGTGGCCTCCGCCTGCAGATCACTGACCGTGGCCTGGACGTCGGCGGCTTCATCCCGCAGGGAGGCGATCGCCTGACTCAGGGTGGCATCGTCGGGAACAGCCTCGACGGCTCGAACCAACTCATCCTTGGCCGTCCGCACAGCGCCCACCTGGTCCTCCGCGACGTCCTGACTCGCTTCGATCAGGTCGTCGTAGGTTGTCACGACCTCATCCCGCGCCGCATCGAGCTGTTCCACGGTGACACCCGGCGTGAGTGTTTGTTTGAAAGCTGTCAGGGCCGCAGCAAAGTCGCTCGCTGCCGTGCACACCTCCGAGACGTTCTCCGGCGCCCTACTGCTGGCGCTTGTGCTGGGGATCGAGGTGCCGGGGGTCGACGTGCCGGGGGTCGACGTGTCACAGCCCGTGAGCACTGCGACAGCTACCCCGAGTGCGACGACTCCAGCAAGGCCCGGGCCTGATCTCGACATCGGAGGCTCCTTTGGAAATGCTTTCCCGGGACCGTCTCAGCCAGGCTGAAGACCCCGTTTTCTCAGCGTTACGGGCGGTCCGACAGGCGGCCGCAGTCACATCCTGTGTGCCGGTGCCGAGCGGCGCGTCACCCACCCGGGGTGACCCCACTCGGGCGCTGGGCTTGAAGACCTGTCCTGGCAGTTCGGCGGGGCGGCCGTGAGGTTCGTACCGCAGGGCCGATATGGGACTATCGAAATGCCCGCCGCGACGCCCGTCAGCATCGGTCCTACGGTGGAACTCCTGGACAATGAGGAGGGGCGCTGCCTAGGCAGCGCCCCTCCGTGTAGCTGGTGGTGCCGGCGGATCTACCCGCCGTTGAAACTACGGTGTGCGACGGCCTGTGCCGTCGGTGGTGTCGCCGACGTCGGTGCCGTCGGCGTCGAGGATCTCGATCTTTTCCTTGCGGACCTCTTCGGTGACGGTTTCCTGGGCGGTGACGGTTTCCTTGTCGAGGCGGACGCGCTCGACCGGAACGGCTTCCTTCTCGACCACGGGGCGCTCGGCGTGGAGGACGACTTCGTGTTCCTCTTCGCTGATCGACGGGCCGTCGAGGGCGTCACCCCGGTTGGCGTCGGTGATGGGCTCACGCTCGATGCGAACCTCTTCGTGCGTGACGGGAACAGTCTTGGTGACGTTCTCCGTGACGACGTACTTGCGCAGACGGGCACGGCCGGCTTCGCGGCGCTCGGTACCTATGTGGAGCTGCTCTTCCGAGCGGGTCATCGCGTCATCGGTGGTGGGGCCGGAGGTGTCATGACCCACCGTGGTGCCCGAGCGGTCGTGACGCTCGTCGCCGGCCTGGTACCCCGCCTCGTAGCCGGCAGTCCCTCTCGTGGTGCCGGCGGTGGTGCGGGTGGTGTCGCTGTCGAGGAAGTCGCCGCCGGACGTGCCCGTGGTCCCGGCAGGCGTACCGGTGGTGTGTCCGGAGAGGCCGTAGTGACGGTAGAGGCGGTCCTCTTCTTCGGGGCTGAGGTCTCCGTCGGACTCGATGCGGGGCGCGTCCTTGACCTGATCCTTCGTGTACCCGATGGTCACATCGTTGCCGTTGACGTTCGCTCCCTGCAGGGGCGCGAAGGACTCCGAGGTGCCGAACAGGCCGGTCTTGACGGTGACCCAGCTCGGGTCCTGCGTCTGGTCATCCAGGTACACCTGGCCCACCGATCCGATCTTGGATCCGTGGGAGTCCAGGACGTGGCCGCGGCCGGAGAGGATGGTGTCGATGTCGTTCTGCGTGATCATGAGATCTCCTTCCGGAGGAACCGGGAGTGATACCCGGCGTCCTCCGATCTACGTGAGGCAATGACTGATGTGGAACCGGACCCGTGTGGGGCCGGTCGATGTCGCTGGTCCTGCTGATGTGTTGCTGGGGCGGTGCCGGAGGCCGGTGTTAGTGGGTGATACCGGTCTGGTGGTCGATGCCGACCTGGTCGACCTTGCGGTGGAAGCGCATGCCGGCCTTTCCGCCGAGAATGGCCCCGATCAGGGGGACCAGGACGGCGATCGCGAGGGCGATGAGGCCGCTGGCGGTGAGCAGGCTGCCGTCGACGGGGATCTGCGGCGCGCCGCCGATGCTCGAGAGGACGTTGAACTGGTCGCCGGCGATGGCGGCGAGGATCGCGACGATGATCGCGATGATGATGCCCCATACCCACACGGCGACGCCCTGCTTCACACCGTCGAAGCGGGCCATGCGCCCGGCGACGTACCCGCCGCAGTAGTAGGCGACGAACAGGATGATCGCGAGGACGATCCCGCTGACGATGCCGAGGGTCTCCGCGTTCTGCGTAGCCTGGTTCGCGGCGTCCGAGGCGCCGCTGGTGTTCGCGGCCCCTACACCTGCACCGACTGCGGTGGCGAGCGCGCTGAGCAGGACGGTCAGTCCGATGGCGGTGAGCCAGCCGAAGAACGCCGAGCCCCACTTGATGCCGCCGAAGCGTTCCTTCTCCGCAGCGACGACGTCGTTCCTGCGGCTCCTGGGGGTACTCGCCCCGGAAGTGTTGTTCTCTGCCATGTCAGATCTTCTTTCGTCTCAGTCATACACGTGCCGCTTCGTGGGAACCTTCTCCGAACTGCGCCTCCGACATAGCGTCGGAGGGTCCGAAGTGGAAGGCCGCGGCAGCGCGCGGTTGATTGTTCGCCCGCCTTCAGGCGTTGAAAGAGCCTCGTCATAACTCCTTCGCAGAGGCATGCCTCCACGTACACAACCTAAGCATACTGATAGTAAGGCTGCTTTGCTTCACAGGCTGAGCAACCTACTGGGGCCTTGACATCTGCATGCATCACCATCGCTGCGGCTGCTGCTGCTACGCGCCGAAGGTCGATCAGGCCCTCGAGCTGTGGCTCGGACCGGAGCCGTATCTGCGTACTCTTCTTCGTGCCGCAGCTGCGTGCTGGAGCGACTAAAGGGCGGCGGGACACCGCCCTCCAGGAGGAGTCCGTCAGGCAGCGGTGATGATGAGGGCGGCGCTGTGGCCGCCGAATCCGAAGGCGTTGGTGATGGCAGCTTTCGAGGCGGCACATCCCGTCGTCGTATTGATGATGTTCAGATGGATCTTCGGGTCGGGATTCTCGTAGTTGAGCGTGCCGGGAAGCTGTCCTGTCCGAAGGGCCTCGATGGCCACGATGGCGCCGAGCGTTCCGGCTCCTCCCAGCAGGTGACCGGTCATGGACTTGGTCGAGGTGACAGGCACATCATTGCCGACCACCGCAGTGATCGCACCGGCTTCGAGCAGGTCACCGATGGGGGTGGACGTGGCGTGCGCGTGGACGAAGTCGACATCCGACCCGGTCAGCCCTGCCATCGCAAGAGCTTTTTGCATGACCCGGTGTTGGATGGCTTGATCCGCGGCCACAATATCCCCTGCATCAGAGGTGACGGCGGCCCCTGCGATCCGCCCCAGGATCTCGGCTCCCCGCGCCCGGGCGAAGTCCTCCCGCTCGAGGACGACGACGCCGGCACCCTCGGCGATCACGAACCCGTTCCGGTCCCGATCGAAAGGCCGCGAAGCACCCGCCGGATCCCCTTCACTCGTGGACAGAGCCCGGAGCTGGGCGAAACCGCTGATCGCCAATTCGTTCACGCAGGCATCCACTCCCCCGGCCACGACGACGTCGACCGCCCCCGACATGATCATCTCGACGCCCTGGGCAATCGCTTCGGCCCCGGAGGCACAGGCACTCACCGGCGTCCGGGCGCCTCCCTGCGCGCCGATATCGATGGACACCCACGCCGACGGACCATTGGCCATGATCTGCGTCAACGTATGCGGAGACACTCGACGCGAGCCCTGGGCATCCAAGGTCCGGACCTGGGACAACACCGTACCCAGACCTCCGTAACCGGACCCGATGACCACGGCGAGCCTGTCCGGCTCGACGGCCGGCTTGCCGGCCTGGTGCCATGCCTCCCTTGATGCGACCAGTGCGAAATGCCCACACCGATCCATCCGCCGATATTCCCTGGTGGAGAGCGATGCCGCGGGATCGGCGGCAACAAGACCGGCAACCCGTACCGGCAGCTCCTGCGCCCATGGCTGGTCCAGGACCGCGATGCCGGACCGACCCTCGATGAGGCTGTCCCAGGTTCGGGCGACCGTCTCTCCGACAGGAGTCATGGCCCCCATCCCTGTCACCACCACCCCGAGTGCATTCGCGACCATCAACCCGTCCTTCCACTGATCCGATAAAGGTGTCCCATTCGCCCGCGACACTGCCCGTCAGCGGCTGGGACTCATCCCAGTACCTCACGAATACCTCCGCAATCCCATTGAACAGCCGCCTGAGGAACAGGATGCGTATCGGAGCTGGAGCAGTTCGTGGTGGGCGAATCCGATGAGGCCGTCCTTGGAGCAGCTGACCGAGCACCTGACCGAGCACCCGATGCAACTGTCGCCGCACTCCTCCACCCCGTGGCACGGATTCCTATACTGGGCCCATGATGATGTCGCTGCTGTTCGGTGTGGTGGCTTCCAGTGCGCTGATCATCGGAGCAGTGATCGGGGTCCGGTTCGATCTGCCCAAACGGGTGCTGGCAATCCTTCTGTCCTTCGCGGCGGGGTCTCTCATCACCGCGCTGGCGTTCGAGCTGTTCGAGGACGCCTTCGAACAGGGCGGGATCTGGCGGGCAGCGCTTGGCCTACTCGCGGGCGCCCTGGTCTTCACCGTTCTCAGCGCACTCCTCGACCGGTGGGCCCAGGCCGGTCCCGAACCGGAGGCCGCAGACGACTATCAGGGCAGCGCCAAACTGGACACCGACGCCGCGGCGACTGGGGAGACATCCTCCAAGGCATCGACGCGCGGCGCAGCAGGTCTCGCTCTTCTGGCCGCTGTCACACTCGACGGCGTGCCCGAGAATGTGGCGCTGGGCGTCGCCCTCGGCGGAGGAACCGGCGGACTGGCTCTGCTGGCCGCGATCTTCGTGTCCAACCTCCCCGAAGCTCTCGTAGGAGCATCATCCATGCGCGCCCAGGGCAGGTCGACGGGACGCATCCTCGGACTGTGGGGCGCCTGCGCGGTGTTGCTGGTCCTGGCCGTCGTGATCGGCGCCGGCCCCCTGTCCGGGGCAGACCCGGAAGCCATTTCCCTGCCCCTGGCCTTCGCCGCCGGCGCTGTGATCGCATCTCTGGCCGACACCCTCATGCCCGAAGCCTACGAGCACGGCGGACCCGCAGTTGCCATGAGCACCGCCGCCGGCTTCGTCCTCTCCTTCGTCCTCTCCCTCATCTGACCGCCGGCAGAGATCGCTCGAGATCGACTCCCGCAACGGCGCAGACCATCCCTCTCGGCAATCGGTGCAGCACCACTCCGCGTTCGACGTCGCCGCCCTCCTGGCGAGTGGCTTCGTCCTGACGGCCGGCGTCGTGTCACAGGGGCCCGACCACCCGATCATGTAAAAGATCCTTGACACATCCCCGAGGCAGGCATAGCTTGTGCGTGTCAATAATGTTTTACAAGGGAGTGGCCGTGTCAGCGCAGGAGAAGAACGCGTGGATTCTCGGAATGGTCGCGGTGCTCGGGTACGCGGTCTACCTCCGCCTGCTGCTCGGCAGCGGCTTCGGCGCACTGACGGAGCGCCCTTACGCGCCGATCATGCTCTGGACCATCGTGGGCGGGATCGTCGCCGGCATCGTGATCAACATCCTTGTCGGCATCGTCTCCGGTATGTTCCGACGGGATGCCGGGCGCGTCGACCAGCGGGACCGGCAGATCGCGCGATTCGGTGACCAGGTCGGCCAGTCGTTCGTCATCCTCGGCGCTGTCTCGGCGCTGTTGCTCGCGATGCTCGAGGCGGACTCCTTTTGGATCGCGAACGTCATCTACCTGGGGTTCGTGCTGTCCGCGGTCCTCGGATCGATCACCAAGGTCGTCGGCTACCGGCGGGGGCTGCCGGAATGGTGAAGCCCACCCGCGTCCGCAACAGGATCCGCGCCCTGCGCGCCACGCACGGCGAGATGACCCAGGCCGAGCTCGCAGACCGGATCGGCGTCACCCGCCAGACCGTGATCGCCATCGAGCAGGGCCGCTACTCCCCCACACTCGAGCTCGCGTTCCAGATCGCGCGAGTCTTCGGCGTCGGACTCGACGCCGTCTTCCAGTACCCGGACACCGACGAAGGAGCATCCACATGAGGGCGATCGTGCAGGACGAATACGGAGACGCGGACGTGCTGCGCCTCGAGGAGGTCGAGCGGCCGGAGCCCGGGCGCCACCAGGTCCTCATCCGCGTCCGCGCGGCAGGCGTCGATCCCAGTGTGTGGCACATCATGGCGGGCCGGCCCATCGGCGTGCGACCTGCCTTCGGCGTCCGCAGGCCGCGGCAGCGCACCCGCGGGGCGGATGTCGCGGGCATCGTCGAAGCGGTGGGCCCCGAGGTCACTCGGTTCGCCCCGGGCGACGAGGTCTTCGGCGTCGCATCCGGCAGCTTCGCCGACTTCGCGCTCGCCTCGTCGGAGAAAGGGCTGGCGCCCAAGCCTGCAGGGTTGAGCTTCGCCGAGGCGGCGGTCCTCCCGATCTCCGGCTGCACCGCGCTCCAGGGTCTCCGCAGGGGTGGCGTGGCAGCGGGCACGCGCGTGCTCGTGCTCGGCGCTTCGGGCGGCGTCGGATCATTCGCGGCACAGTTGGCGAAGGCGTCCGGCGCCCACGTCACGGGAGTAGCGAGCACAGGCAAGCTCGACTTCGTCCGCGGCCTCGGCGCTGACGAGGTGCTGGACTACACCCGGCAGGACCCGGTGGACGGCACACGCCGCTTCGACCTCATCCTCGACACCGGCGGCAACCGCCCGCTGCGGAAGCTGCGGCGGGCCCTCGCCCCCGATGGAACGCTCGTCCTCGTCGGCGGGGAGGGCGGCCGTGGACTGCTGGGCGGCTTCGAGCGGGCCATGGTCGGCGCACCGGCCCTGTCGCTCGTCACCCGTCAGAAACTCCGGGGTCTCATGGCCGTCACAAGCCGCGACGATCTCGCTGCCCTCACGGGGTTCGTCGAGGCGGGCCTGCTGCGCGCGCCGCTCGAGCGTACCTTTCCCCTGGAAGAGGCTCCGGACGCCATCCGCTACCTGCACGCCGGGAAGGTCCGCGGCAAGGTCGCCATCACACTCTGACCGCTGGCGCGGATCACCGTGGGGCGCCCCGGTCGCGGGCGGACACTTCCGCGGACCCGAGTGCCCGGCGCTCCGCTCCCCGCGCCGGCGTTTTCCCCACACAAGCGCCACCTGCTAAGCTCGATGAGTCCCTAACGGGTACGGGAGTTCCCGTATCTGCCTTCGTAGCTCAGGGGATAGAGCGTCTGCCTCCGGAGCAGAAGGTCGTAGGTTCGAATCCTATCGAGGGCACATCCACCGCCGTCGGCCATCAGGCCGGCGGCGGTTCTGTTTTGGTAGGCTCCACAGGATGCGGGCCTCGGGGTGCGCACGGGCACCGACCGGCGGGGGGATCGTGGGGACAGCAGCCGGACCGCCGCGCGCCTCCGCCGCCCTGACCCTGGTCGTCCTGGTCCTCGTCGTCCTCGCCGCAGCCTTCGTCGGCGACTTCTCCGCCGATCCCGTGATGGACCCGGCGGTCAGCTCCCCCCGACAGCCGGAGTCCCCCGCCCCGACCGTGACGGTCACGGCCTCCTCCCTGCCCGACGGCGAGCGCATCGTCGTCGACGGAGGCACCCTGGCGGCGGTCACGCTTGTCCTCCTCATGCTCGCGCTGGCCCTCCTGACGCGGTTCCTGCTGCGCTTCCGCGGCCGGCACGGACCCGGCGGGGCTCCCCTGGAGCAGGCCGATCTCGACCACGCCGGCACCGTCGCCCCCGCATCGGTGACGCTGCCGGCGTGGGCGGCGACGTCGCATGCCGCGCTGGTGAGCGGCGGCGCCACCTCGGACACGATCATCCGGTGCTGGCTCGACCTCGAGCGCGTGTGCGCGGAGGCGGGCGCCGGCCGCACGCCCTCGCAGACGACGTCGGACTTCGCCTCCGCCCTGGCTGCCACCCTCGATGTCCCTCCCCTGCCGCTGACCACCCTCAACCACCTGTACCAGCGCGCCCGCTTCGGGCAGGAAGGCCGGAGTCGTTCCATCGATCCCCTGGGTCCCGCCGATCGGGACACGGCGGTGGCGAGCGTGGACGAGCTGACGCGGTCCCTGGCCGCACGCGCCCGGCACCCGGGGGTCCGGCCGTGAAGCGGTCCGCATGGGCCGTCACGGTCGTGCTCGTCGGCCTCGCGCTCGTCGCCGTCTGGTTCTTCGGGCTCGACGCCCGCCACGGCGTCGTCCTCGTCGGCGCAGCAGGCGCTGCGGGCATCGCGAACGGTGTCCTCGAGGCCGTCGATGTCCCGCGGATCGTCCTGGCGCGTCCGCCCGAGCCGGAGCGCGGCCTCGCGGACGTCCAGTCGCTCGAGTTCTCCCTCGCGTCGACGGACCCCGGGATGCGCGCGGTCCTCGAGGTGCACGGCCTTGCCCGCTCCGTGGCGGCGGCGCGGCCCGGCACGCCCCGCAGTGAAGGGCTCGATGCCTTCCTCGATGAGGTCCGGCCCCCCGCGCTGACCCACCGCGAGCTCCGGGAGCTCGGCGCGGAACTGGAGCGCATCGTCCTCGCCCCGCAGACCGACCCGACGCCGATCCATCGCCAGGAGGCCCCATGACCGAGCCGAGCTCCTCCCCGTCGAGCGCCGCCGCGGACCCCGGCGCGGTCCTGAGCGGCCCTGCCGACACACCGGGCGCGGATCGGCTCGATGCCGCTCGCGTTGGCCGCGAGGTCCTCGCCCGCGCGGGGACGGTCGTCGTCGGCGCCGAGGGCGCCCTGCGCCTGGCCCTCGCGGCCGTGCTCGCGGGTGGCCATGTCCTGTTCGAGGACCTGCCCGGCCTCGGGAAGACCCTTGCGGCCAAGACCCTCGCCCAGGCGTTGGGGCTCGACTTCCGGCGCCTGCAGTTCACGCCGGACCTCCTGCCCTCGGACGTGACCGGCTCGTCCATCTTCAACCCGGCCACCCGGGAGTTCGAGTTCAAGCCCGGCCCCATCTTCGCGGGCCTCTTCCTCGCCGACGAGATCAACAGGACGTCCCCGAAGACCCAGTCCGCGCTCCTCGAAGCCATGGCGGAGGCGCAGGTGTCCGCCGAAGGCACCACCCTGCCGCTCCGGCGCCCCTTCCACGTGTTCGCCACCTCCAACCCCATCGAGTTCGAGGGCACCTACCCGCTGCCCGAGGCACAGCTGGACCGCTTCCTGGTCCGCCTGCGCTTCGGCTACCCCGGCCCCGGCGGCGAGCAGGACATCATCACGCGACGCATCGCGCGGCGGCAGGACGAGACGCGGGTGGCGAGCGTGACCACGGCCGAGGGACTGTTGCGCCTGCAGGCCGCCGTCGAATCCGTGGGCGTGGACGACGACGTCATCGACTACGCGGTCCGGCTCACCGCCGCGACGCGGAACCATCCGGCGGTCGAGGTGGGCGCATCCCCCCGCGGGTCGCAGGGACTGGTCCTGCTCGGCCGCGCGCTCGCGGTCCTCGACGGCCGCACCTTCGTGCTGCCGGAGGACGTGAAGGAGGGCGCAGCGGCCGTCCTCGCGCACCGGCTGACGCTGACGCCGTCGGCCTGGGCGCAGGGCGTGGCGACGGAGAAGGTGGTGCGGGAGGTGCTGGCCGAGGTGCCCACCCCGCCGACCGTGCCCCGTGGCTAGGGCCGCCGCCGTCCGGTCCCCCGTCTGGGCTCTCGCCGTCATCATCACGCTCGTCTGCGTGGTGGCGGGCCTGGTCTCCGGCCGCCCGGACACCGTGGCACTCGCGGCACCGCTCGCCTTCCTCGCGCTCGCCGGGCGCGCGGGGCCGCAACCCGGGAGCGCGTGCGAGGTGCGCATCACCGCGGACCGGCGGACCGAGACCCGGGGCCCGCGCCTGCGCCTGCTGCTGGCCCCGAGGGACGACGGCGGCACCCCGGACCCGGGACGCCTGGTCGTCACCACCCTGGCTGCCCCGGGGTACCCTCCGGACGCCGTCGTCCTGCTGGCCGGAGAGGAGTGCCCCCTGCTGGTGGACGCGCCGCCCTCCGGGGAGCGGGACGTCCTCGCCTACGGCGCCGCGAGTTTCGGTGCCGACCTCGCCCGGCCGTCCGCGTTCGTGGCCGCGCCACCGGTGCGCGTGGGCATCCTGCCGCCGATCGGCGCGACCCTCGCGCGCCCTGTCTCCCGACGGCTGGTGGGCCTCGCCGGCACGCATCGCTCGGGACGCCCGGGCGACGGCGGCGAGCTGCGGTCCGTCGCTCCCCTGCAACCCGGAGACCAGCTGCGGAGGATCGACTGGCGTGCCACGGCCCGCCGGTCGGCCGACCAGGACCGGCTCATGGTGCGGCGCACCTTCGCGGACGCGGAGGCCTCGGTCCTCCTCGTCGTCGACCAGGCGCACGATCTGCCGTCCTCGACCGCCGACTGGTTCGCTGCGGCTCCTCCACGCCTGGCGGCCGGATCGCTGCACGTGGCACGGACGGCCGCCACGACGGTCGCGGCCTCCTACCTCTCCGTCGGTGACCGCGTGGGCGTCGACGACCTGTCCGGCACGCGGCGCGCCCTGCGCTCGGCAGCCGGAGCACGGCATCTCGAACAGATCCGGGTCCGGCTCGCCGGCACGGCGGTGGTGCCGCGGCGGCGGCGCCGGAGGGATCCCGTGCCGCCGCAGGGCGCCGTCGTCGTCGTGTTCTCCGCCTTCCTGGACGGCGAGCCGGCACGCCTGCTGCGGCTCTGGCACGCGCAGGGGCATGTGGTGGCGGGGGTCGACTGCATGCTGCCGCTCGACCGGACGGAGACGACGGCGGCGCAGGCCGAGGCGGTGCGGCTCACGCTCCTGCGGCGTCGCCTCCTGCTCGAGGACCTGCAGGGCGACGGCATCCCGGTGATCGCCGGGGCGACCGCCGACGCGCAGCCGGCCGCACGGCTCGCTCCGCAGCCCGGCCGGGCGGGCGGCCTCGGTGCGCCTTTCGGGCCGGACCTCGAGACCGGATTCCGGCTGCTGGCGCGCCGGGCCGGGCGGCGTACGGGCCAGGGGTCCGCCCGGAGGACGCCATGACCCTGCAGCGGGGTGCCCGGACTCCGGGTTCGCCGGCCGTGCCCGACCGGCGGGGCCTCGTACCCCTGTGGGTGGTGCGCAGCGCGACCGCCCTCCTTGCCGTTCTCCTCGGCAGCATCGCCTGGAGCGGCTCCCTGTGGATCGTCCTGCCCGTCGTGGTGGCCGTGGGCGCGGCGGTGCTCCCGTCGGTCGGCGTGGTGGCCCTGTCCCTGCTGCTGCTCGTCGTCGCCTACGCGGTGAACGTGCCCGCCGGGTCCCCGTGGCTCCTCGTGGTCGTCGCCGGGCTGCACACCGTCTTCATCCTCTACCTCCTGCTCCTGCACCTGCCCCTGCGGGGATGGGTCAGCGTCGCGGCGCTCCGTCGGCTCGCCGTGTCCTTCCTCCGGATCCAGGCCGTGGCGCAGCCGGTGGCCGTCCTCGCCCTCCTGCTGGGCGATGCCGGATCCAGCCTGCCCGCGGTGCTGGCCGGTGTGGCGGCCCTGATCGCGTGGGCGGAATGGCTCATCCGGCGCCCGGGCCCCTGACACGCACCACGGCGGACCATCCGGGGAAGAGACCTGGATCAGGACAGCTCCCGTCCGCTTTCCGCCGTACCGTTGACCCATGATCGAGACCTCGGCGCGCCTGCTGCAGCTCCTCTCGCTCCTCCAGCTCCGGCGCGAGTGGACCGGACCCGCCCTCGCGCAGCGCATGGCGGTCACGGAGCGGACGGTCCGGCGGGACATCGGGAAGCTCCGCACGCTCGGCTACCCGATCAACGCCTCCCCCGGGGTAGCCGGCGGATACCAGCTCGGCGCCGGGGCCCAGCTGCCGCCCCTCCTGCTCGACGACGACGAGGCGCTCGCCGTCGCGATCGGCCTGACCGCGGTGACGGCCAGCCCGGTCTCCGGCGTGGGGGAAGCCTCGGTGCGCGCGCTCACCAAACTCGAACAGGTCCTGCCGCCCCGGCTGAGGCCCCGCTTCGCGGGACTGCGCTCGGCGGTGACGCGCATGGCCGCGGTGAGCACCCCGGTGGACCCGGAGATCCTGACCGCCCTCTCCGCGGCGATCACCGAGCGTCGCAGCGTCGCGTTCCGCTACGACCGGCACGACGGCGAGTCCTCCCGGCGCGTCGTCGAACCGTACCGGCTCGTGGACACCGGCCGGCGGTGGTACCTGGTGGCCTTCGACCGCACGCGGGAGGACTGGCGGACGTTCCGCGTGGACCGGTGCCGGAGCGTGCCGGTGGCACGGGACCGCTTCGTGCCGCGCCCGCTGCCCGCGCCCGACCTCGCGGTCTACGTGCAGGAGTCCATCACGCGCTCGCCCTTCTCCTACGATGCCGTCATCCGGTTCCACGCGCCGCTCGAGGAGCTGGCAGCGCACGTCCCGCCCAGCACGGGCACCCTCGAGGCCGACGGCGACCACCACACGCTCCTGAGGGCGGGCTTCGACTCCCTCGACTTCCCGCTGGCCTATCTGGCGAGCTGGGACATCGACTTCGAGGTCCTCGAACCGGCCGCGATGCGTGACCGCGCCGCCGTCGTCGCCGACCGGCTCCGCCGCGCAGGCGAGCCCACAGGGACGGCGGCGCCGGGCCTGCTGCACGACGGCGGAGGGCCGGAGCCCGGCCCTCGGTGAACATCCCGCCTGCGGCCCGGTGCGAGGAACTAGACTGGCAGGCAACTATGCCACTGACTATTTCCTACCCCGCGGATCTTCCCGTCTCGGAACGCCGGGCCGACATCATGGCCGCCATCGCGGCCAACCAGGTCACCATCATCGCCGGCGAGACCGGGTCCGGGAAGACGACGCAGATCCCCAAGATGTGCCTCGAGCTCGGCCTGGCGGAGCACGGGCTGATCGGTCATACCCAGCCCCGGCGCCTCGCGGCCCGCACCGTCGCCGAGCGCATCGCCGAGGAGCTGCAGGTGCCGCTCGGCGAGGAGGTGGGCTACCAGGTCCGTTTCACCGGGTCG
The DNA here is from genome assembly GCF_058269155.1 of Arthrobacter sp. TJ-263. NCBI lineage: Bacteria > Bacillati > Actinomycetota > Actinomycetes > Micrococcales > Micrococcaceae > Arthrobacter > Arthrobacter sp. TJ-263. The sequence goes on from NZ_JBZCNE010000001.1 coordinate 983,656, forward strand.
GTGGGCCGCCGGACGAAGATCAAGCTGATGACGGACGGCATCCTCCTCGCCGAGATCCAGCACGACAGGATGCTGCGCAAGTACAGCACGATCATCATCGACGAGGCCCACGAGCGCAGCCTCAACATCGACTTCATCCTCGGCTACCTCAAGCGGATCCTGCCCGAGCGCCCGGACCTGAAGGTCATCATCACCTCGGCGACCATCGACCCCGAGCGCTTCGCCGCACACTTCGCCGCCGATGCCGCCGTCGCGGACACCTCCCCCGCACCCATCATCGAGGTCTCGGGCCGCACGTACCCGGTCGAGATCCGCTACCGGCCCCTGGACCAGCCGCCGGGCGGGCTCGACGACGGCGAGGGCGGCGCGGACAGCGAGCTCGAGGAGGAACGCGATCCGCTCGACGCCGTCTGCGACGCGGTGGACGAGCTGTCCCTCGAAGCCCCCGGCGACGTCCTCGTGTTCTTCTCCGGCGAGCGCGAGATCCGCGACGCCGCCGACGCCCTCCGCGCACGCATCCAGTCCACCACCCGCCTGCGCGGCACGGAGGTCCTCCCCCTCTTCGCGAGGCTCTCCCTCGAGGAGCAGCACCGCGTCTTCCGCCCCACCGGCAGCCACCGCCGCATCATCCTCGCGACGAACGTCGCGGAGACCTCCCTCACCGTGCCCGGCATCAAGTACGTCGTCGACACCGGCACCGCACGCATCTCGCGCTACTCGCACCGCACCAAGGTGCAGCGACTGCCGATCGAGCGTGTCTCCCAGGCCTCCGCGAACCAGCGGTCGGGCCGCAGCGGCCGGGTGTCCGACGGCATCGCCATCCGCCTCTACTCGGAGGAGGACTACGCGTCGCGGCGGCCGTTCACCGAGCCGGAGATCCTGCGGACCAGCCTCGCCGCGGTCATCCTGCAGATGGCGGCCATGGGCGTGACCCGCAGCCCCAAGGACATCGCGGAATTCCCGTTCGTCGAGCCCCCCGAGACCAAGGCGATCAACGACGGCGTCGCCCTGCTCCGTGAGCTCGGTGCGCTGAAGGACGACGGCGGCCTGTCCCCGGTGGGCCGCAAGCTCTCCCAGCTCCCCGTGGATCCCCGCCTCGGGCGCATGATCGTCGAGGCCGGGACGCGTGGCTCCGTCAAGGAGGTCATGGTGCTCGCCGCGGCGCTGACCATCCAGGACCCGCGGGAGCGGCCGTCGGCGGACCAGCCCGCCAGGCAGCAGCAGGCCGCGGAGAAGCACAAGCGTTTCGTGGACGAGAACTCGGACTTCACCGCCTACCTCAACCTGTGGCGGTACCTGCAGGAGAAGCAGGACGAACTCTCGTCCACGCAGTTCCGCAAACTGTGCCGCACCGAATTCATCAACTACCTGCGCGTGCGCGAGTGGCAGGACCTGTTCCAGCAGCTGCGCCAGCTCGCGAAGCCGCTCGGCATCACCCTGCCCGCGGGCCCCGTGGACCCCGTGGGACTCCATGAGCAGATCCACATCAGCCTGCTCGCGGGCCTGCTCGGCAACATCGGCCTCTACGACCAGCGCAAGCGCGAGTACTCCGGCGCACGCGGGACCCGCTTCGCCGTGTTCCCCGGGTCCGCGCTGTTCAAGAAGTCACCGGACTGGGTCATGGCCGCCGAACTCGTAGAGACCTCCCGGCTCTGGGCACGCGTCGTGGCGCGCATCGACCCCCTGTGGGCCGAGCAGGTGGCGCCGCACCTGGTGAAGCGCACGTACAGCGAACCGCACTGGTCCCGGAAGATGGGCTCGGTCATGGCGTACGAGAAGGTGACGCTCTACGGCGTGCCGATCGTGCCCCAACGCCGCATCAACTACGGGCGGATCGATCGGGAGGTGGCCCGCGAGCTGTTCATCCGGCACGCCCTCGTCGAAGGCGACTGGAAGACCCACCACACGTTCTTCAGTCGCAACCAGGCCCGCCTCGCCGAGGTGGAGGAACTCGAGAACCGGCTCCGACGGCGGGACCTGCGGGTCGACGACGAGACCCTGTTCGAGTTCTACGACCAGCGGATCGGCCCGGACGTCGTCTCCGAGCGGCACTTCGACTCCTGGTGGAAGCAGGCACGCCACGAGCAGCCCGACCTGCTCGACTTCGACCCGGAGCAGCTCCTCAGCGAGGACGCGGCGGAGCTCGACGAGACGGCCTTCCCCAGTACCTGGCACCAGGCGGGCTTCGAGCTGCCCCTGGCCTACGAGTTCTCACCCCTCACCCCCGGCGCGCACGACGGCGTGACCGTGACCATCCCCGTCCTGTTCCTGAACCAGCTGGACCCGAAGCCGTTCCGCTGGCAGATCCCCGGCCAGCGCGTGGAACTCGTCACCTCACTCATCAAGTCGCTGCCGAAGCAGGTGCGGAAGAACTTCGTGCCCGCCCCGGACGTCGCCCGGGGCGCCGTCGCCGCCCTCGCGGCCGACTTCGATCCCGCGCAGGACGACCTCGAGGCGTCCCTCGAGCTCGCCCTGCGCCGCCTGCGGGGCCATGTCATCCCGCCCGGGTCGTGGACCTGGTCCGCTGTGCCGCCGCACCTGCTCATGATGTTCCGCATCGTCGACGCCGGCGGTCGCGTGCTCGACGAATCCCGCGACCTGGAGGCGCTCAAGGAGGCCCTGGCACCGGCGGTCAGCCGCGCGATCGCGGAATCCCTCGGAGCGACGCCCGGGAGCACCCGCCCGGCGGGCGGTCCGGGCCGCGGGGGCCGCGGGAAGGCGTCCGCCGGTCCCGCCGGCCGGAACGGCACGCGGACCGAGCCGGCAGGCCGCGGCTCCGGGCGGACGCACGCAGCGGACACCGCGGCGGGCGGGCAGGCCGAGCAGGGCGCCGCCCTGCCCCACGGAGCGGTGGCCGTGGCGGAGGCGCCCGCGGTCGCCGAGCGGACGGGCGAGAGCACCTGGGTCTTCGGGGACATCGAGCGCGAGGTGTCCCGCACGGTCGCCGGGCACCGTGTCACGGGGTTCCCCGCCGTCGTCGACGAGGGAACCTCGGTGGGCCTGCGGGTGTTCCCGACCGCCGGCGAGCAGTCGACGGCGATGCGGGCCGGGATCATCCGGCTCCTGTCACTGCGCATCCCGAGCCCGGCGAAGTACGTCCTGGAGCACCTCAGCAACACCGAGAAGCTCACCTTCAGCCAGAACCCGCACGGCAGTGTCGCCGAGCTCATCCGGGACTGCTCGCTCGCGGCGATCGACAAGCTCGTCCCGGAGCAGCTGCCCTGGACCGAGGAGGCGTTCAACCGGCTGTACGAGGAGGTCCGAGCGGAGCTCATCGACACGGTCTTCATCGTGACCGCGACGGTGGAGAAGGTGCTCGCCAGCAACCGGCGCATCCAGAAGCAGCTCAAGGGGACCACGAGCCTGGCACTGATCACGGCCCTGAACGACGTCCGGAGCCAGCTCGAGCACCTCGTGCGACCCGGCTTCGTCGCGGCCACGGGCTACGCCCAGCTGGCGCACCTCCCGCGCTATCTACGGGCCGTCGAGGTGCGGCTCGAGAAGCTGCCGACCAGTGTGCAGCGCGACGGCCTCGCAACGGCGGTCGTCCAGCGGCTCGAGGACGAGTACGACGACGCCGTCGCGTCCCTCGCTGCAGGTCGGCACCGGCCGGCGTCCCTGGCCCGCGTCCGCTGGATGATCGAGGAACTGCGGGTGAGCCTGTTCGCGCAGGACCTCGGCACCGCCTACTCGGTTTCCGAGAAGCGTGTCAGGACGGCCCTCAACGAGGCCCTCGCCGAGACGCGCTGACCGCGACCCGCAGGGCGCCGTCCGGTGACGGAGCACCGGACGGCATCCGGTCGCCCCTGGCCCGGGCGGTGAGGTTCCGTGCCCTCTCGGCGACCGACGTCCGCGGATCGCCGGCCAGGCGCTCGAGCTGGGGGTCCAGCCACGCACGCAGGGCGGGATCGCCGGCGGACCAGGCGGACAGCGTCTCCATGGTGTTGATCAGCACGATCCAGTCGTGCTGCTGCTCCAGGTTGCGCTGGAGGATCACCGTGGCGCGGCGGCGCTGGTCCGGCGTCAGGTCCGGGGTGAGCCGCAGGAGCAGCTTCGCGAGCGTCCACTGTGCGGAGGGCTGGTCCAGCATGCCGACGTCGTCGATGAGCCGGTCCGCGAACGGGACCAGCCACTCGTGCCGCGCGGCCTCGAGGCGTTTGAGGGCGCTCGAGGTGCGCAGCCGCACCACCGGGTCGGTGCTGCCGTAGCACCCGAACAACTCCTCCAGCCGCGACCGGTCCGCCACCACGAGTTCCACGACCTCGACCGTGCGCCCCATCGAGTTGGGATGCCCGCCGGTCAACATGCTCTCGATAGCTTCCATGCACCGGCAACCTACCAGCGGGGAGCGGTTCGCGGTAGCGGCCGGCGGCCCGTTCAGGCGGGGACGGAGGCGGAGTGTCCGGCGTCGCGCAGCGCGCTCCGCAATGCCTCGGCACTGCGGTCCATCGCGGCGGGGTCCGGCGCGTGGTCCACGCGTCGGATGTCGAAATCCTCCGGTGACTGCGTCGGCCAGACATGCACGTGCAGGTGGGGCACCTCGTAGCCTTCGAGCAGGACCCCCACGCGCTTCGCGCCGAAGGCCGTCTCCTGCGCCCTGCCGATGGTCTGGGCGACGGCCATCACCCGGGTCAGGGTCTCCGGATCGGCCTCGAGCCAGTGCGGGATCTCCCGCCGCGGGACCACGAGTGTGTGCCCGGGGGTGATCGGGGCGATGGTGAGGAACGCGACGACGTCGTCGTCCTGCCACACGAAGCGTCCGGGGATCTCGCCGTCGATGATTCTGGTGAAGAGCGTGGCCATCGGTGGTCCTCCTGGGATTGCTGCCGGCGGGACACCGCGGCGCCCCCGGCCTGCGGGCAGCGGGATGCCGCCACGCAGGGGCGGCGGCGCGGGTCGTCCTGGGGTCATGCCCCGACGCTACCGCGCCACCGTGCGGCGGGGCCACCACGGGCCCCGCCGCACGGTTCGTCCCGCACCCGGGTGGCGTCAGGCACCCGTCGCGACGGGCAGTCCCTCGGTCGTCGACCACTGGGACCACGAGCCCGGGAACAGCGCCGCGTCGAAGCCGGCGATGTCCAGCGCGGCGATGGCATGCGCCGCGGTGATGCCCGACCCGCAGTAGACGGCGGTGCGCCCGCGGCCGGCACCCAGGGCGCCGAAGCGGCGGCGGAGCTCCTCCGCGGACCGGAAGCGGCCGTCGTCGCCGAGGTTGTCGGCCGTCGGGGCGCTGACGGCTCCGGGGATGTGCCCGGCCTGCGGATCGATCGGCTCGTGCTCCCCGCGGAAGCGTTCACCGGCGCGGGCGTCGAGGATCACGTCGCGGTGCGCGGGGTGGAGCAGGTCGGGGATGGAGACGACCGGCATGTGGCCCGAGGTGAGGTGGACGCTCCCGATGCAGTGCCGCTCCTCCCCGCCCTCGACGTCGCACCCTGCCGCGCGCCAGGCCCCCAGGCCGCCGTCGAGGAGGCTGACCGACGCGAAGCCGGCGTCGCGCAGGAGCCACCAGAGGCGGGCCGCCGCAAGGTTCCCGGAGTCGTCGTAGACCACCACGGTGTCGCCGTCGTTGAGTCCCCATCGGCGGGCCGCCTCCTGGAGGGCCGCCGCGTCGGGAAGGGGGTGGCGCCCGAGCCCGGGACCGCCCGGGGCACACAGCTCCGTCTCCATGTCCACGTACACGGCGCCGGGTATGTGGGCTTCGCGGTAGTGTCCGTGGCCGTGGGGGTCGCCTAGGGCCCAGCGCACATCCAGCAGGATGGTCTGCGCACCGGAGGTCATCCGGTCCCGCAGCTCCTGCACATCCATCAGAGTCTTCATCGAGATCTCCTGTCGGAACGTGTGACCGGACCGCGGGCTCACCGCGGCCGGTCCTGATGCAGGCCAGTCCACCACACCGGCATGCGCCCACCAAGGAACCCGCCCGGCGACCGGGGAGGGCAGGCCCGGGTCAGACGTCCGCGCCCTCGCGGACCGCGAGGTGCCGGAAGGACGTGCCGTACCGGGCTCCCAGGCGCGTGAGGTGGCCTTCGACGATGCCGAGCCCGGCCTCGTTGAGGAGGGCGTCGTGGATCTGGAACGCGCGGGGCGCCCGGACCGACGCCACGAAGTCCACGACCTCGGCGAGCTTCGACCACGGCGCGTGCACCGGGACCAGCAGGGTCCCGACGGCGATCCCGTGCGGCACGATCAGCGAGTCGCCCGGATGGTAGACGGATTCCTCGACGAGGAAGCCCACGTTGGCGATCACGGGGATCAGGGGGTGGATCAGGGCGTGCTGTCCGCCGAAGGTCCTGACCCGGAACCCGCCGGCCGTGAACTCCTCGCCGCCGGCCACGGGATGCACGCGCTCCTCCGCCGCAGCACCCAGACCCTCGACGACGGCGTCGACCACGGCCGGCGGCGCCCACAGTCCCATCGAGGGGTCAGCCGCGAGCACGGCGACCACGCGGTCGACGGCGACGTGGTCGGGGTGCTCATGTGTGATGAGGACGGCGGCGGCACCCTCGAGCGCCTCCTCGACCTCGGAGAAGGACCCTGGATCGACCACGAGCACGGAGCCGTCCTGCTCGAGCCTCACGCACGAATGGGTGTACTTGGTCAGCCGCATCGCCTCAGACTACCGCCGCCCGCGCTGATAATCTTGACTCTGATCCCGGGCACCCGAGCCCGCAGGAAGGGTAGGACATGACGCCTGAGGCGACCTCCGAGGCAGGACCGCGGACGGGGACGGCCGCGCCGTCAGCGCGACCCACACCGCCCGCACCGCCCACCCGCAGGGGATCCGAGCAGCGCGTCACGCGGCAGCGGCGTGCGGTGAGCGCCGCCCTCGACGCCCTCGACGACTTCGTGAGCACGCAGGAGCTCCACCGCGTGCTCCACGAGCGCGGCGAATCGGTCTCGCTCGCCACCGCCTACCGCATCCTCCAGTCCATGGCCGACGACGGCCTCGTGGACGTGCTGAGGAACGGCGACAACGAGGCGGTCTACCGGCGTTGCGCCGTGGAGCACCACCACCACCACCTCCTCTGCCGGAACTGCGGACGCGCCGTGGAGATCGAGGCGCCCGCCGTCGAGCAGTGGGCCGCCCGGATCGCGGCGGAGCACGGCTTCTCGGACGCCGCCCACACCGTCGAGATCCAGGGCCTGTGCCCGGAATGCACAGCGGCGAGGGACCGGCCCTGAGCCGTCCTCCCACGGTGCACAGCATCTCCCCTGCCCGCGCCACCGCAGTCCTGGCGCTGATCATGTCGGTGCGGGCGACTAGGCTGGTCCCGTGATGTCTCCCGACAGTTCCGTCCCCGCCGGGCCGGCCCCGGCCGGTGCCGGACGCGGTCGTGCCGCCTCGGCCGGCGACGCGGATCCCGTCCTCGATCTCGTGGACGCCGTGCGCCGCTACCGGGATGCCGAGAGTTCCATGCGGGGCCAGAGCAGGGAATCCATGCACCTCGGCAGGACCGACATGACAGCGCTGCGCTTGATGCTGCGTGCGCGCCAGGCGGGGCACCCGCTCAGTGCCGCTGCCCTCTCCCGTGAGCTCGGGATCTCCTCGGCCGCCACCACGGTGCTGGTCGACCGCCTCGAGCAGAGCGGCCACGCCGAACGGCGTCGGAGCAGCACGGACGGGCGTGCGATCGAGGTGTGGCCGACGGCGACGACCGAGCACGAGGTGCGGTCGACCATGGGCACCATGCACGAGCGGATGATGCAGATCGCCTCCGCACTCCCGCCCGAAGACTGCAGCACCATTCACCGCTTCCTCGACGCTTTGGGGCAGGCGATGACGGAGCTGGACTTCCCCGCGACCGGGACCGCCGGCCCGCCTGCCTGATCCGGGATCCCGCGAGGATCCGCAACCGACCATGTATCTAGGGAGACTGACTACTAGATGATCTAGGATAAGGCCATGGATCCTTCGGACGAGCGGCAGGGAGCGGGCTACTGGTACCCCCCGTCCGGCGGGGGTGCCACCCACCAGCCGGCGACCGGCGTCGACGTCCTCAACGCCCTTCGCGCCTACCGGACCGTGGAGAGCGGCCTTCGCCGGGAGCTCAGCCAGCGACTCGGCATCAACGAGACCGATCTCGGAGCGTTGCGCTACCTCCTCGGCGTCTGGCAGGAGGACGAGGGGGCCAGCCCCAAGGAGCTCGCGCTGGCCCTCGGGATCTCGAGTGCATCGACCACCCTCGTCATCGACCGGCTCGAGAAGGCCGGCTTCATCCGGCGTCGCCGCCACCCGGTCGACCGCCGCGCGGTGATCCTGGAACCCGGCGACAGGGCCACCGAGGAGTTCCGGTCCGCCTTCGACATCGAGAAGCGTGGTGTCCTCGCCGCCGCGAACGGCCTCACGGGCGAGGAGACCGAGACGGTCACCCGCTTCCTGCGGAGCATGGAACGAGCGATCGCGGACGCCGTCCAGCAGCCGGGTCACACCTCCGGCTCCTAGGCCTTCCCGCTTCCCGGGATCGTCCGTGCCGGGGCGTCCGCGCTCAGGCCGGGACGCCGGCGGCCATCCGCCGCGATCCGGCCGCGTCCCCGGGCAGGCGCGATCTCCGCACCGAGCGGCGGGACCCGATCAGGCGGCACAGGAGGTAGATGGCGAACGAGATCGTCGTGACGTACGGGCTGATCGGGATGCGGCCGCCCAGCGCGAGCAGGATCCCTCCCACCACGGAGGTGCACGCGAACACCACGCTCAGCAGGACCACGACGCCGGGCGCGGACGAGACCTTCAGGGCAGCGGCGGCCGGCGTGATCAGCAGCGCGAGGACCAGCAGGGCACCGACCACCTGGATGGACAGGGCCACGGAGATGCCCAGCAGGACCATGAACAGGATCGAGAGACCCCGGACCGGCACGCCGCGGGCCTCCGCGAGATCGGGATCCGCGCTCGCGAACGTGAGCGGGCGCCAGATCGCGGCCAGGGCGAGCATGACGACGACAGCGCACCCCACGAGCAGGTTCAGCTGCACGTCGTCGACCGAGACGATCTGCCCGGTCAGGAGGCCGAACTTGTTGGCGGCACGCCCCTCGTAGAGGGCGAGGAACAGGATGCCCAGGCCGAGGCCGAAGGGCATCACGACGCCGATGATCGAGTTCCGGTCACGGGCGCGGATTCCCATGAGTCCGAGGACGAGCGCGGCGAGGACGGAGCCGACGAGGGAACCGGCCACCACATTGGCCCCGACGAGCAGCGCGAACGCGGCCCCGGCGAAGGACAGTTCGGCGATGCCGTGCACCGCGAAGGCGAGGTCCCGCATCATGACGAAGATGCCGATCAGCCCGCCGAGGAGTCCGAGCACCGCCCCGGCGATGAGCGAGTTCCGGACCAGCGGCAGCAACTGGGCGTAGTTGTCGAACGTGAAGATGGCGTCGAAGACGTCCTGGAAGTCCATGGCCTAGGCGCTCTCGTGATGGTGGGTCGTGGCGTCCGGCAGACCGACGACGACGATCCTCCCGTTGCTGTGGAGTACCTCGACAGGGCTGTCGTAGAGGTCGGAGAGCACGTCGCTCGTCATGACCTCGGCGGGGCTGCCCACACGGAACTTCCCGTCCGCGAGGTACAGCACGCGGTCCACGTAGTCGATCACGGGGTTGATCTCGTGGGTCACGAACACCACGGCGCTGTTCTTCTCATGGCACTGCCTGTTGATGAGCGAGCTCACCGCCTGCTGATGGTGCAGGTCCAGCGACAGCAGGGGCTCGTCGCACAGGAGGACGGCCGGGTCCGTGGCGAGGGCCTGCGCGGCCCGCAGGCGCTGCTGCTCGCCTCCCGAGAGGAGGCCGACGGGCGCATCCGCATAGGAGTCGGCGCCGACGTCGTGCAGGAGCCGGTCCACCTGCTCGCGGTACCCGCGGCCCCTCAGGCGCAGTCCCCAGCGGTGGCCGTCCACTCCGAGGCCCACGAGGTCGCGGGCCCTCAGCGGCGTCTCGGCGGGAAAGGATTTCTGCTGCGGGATGTATCCGAGCGCCCGGCTGCCACGCGTGATCGGGCCGCCGTGGACGGTCGCCGTGCCGGAGTCGAGCGGCTGCAGACCCAGCAGGACCTTCAGGAAGCTCGTCTTGCCCGAGCCGTTGGGGCCCAGGACCGCGAAGAACTCGCCGGGCATGATGTCGAGGTCCAGCCCCTCCCACAGGGCGCGGTCACCGAAGGACAGCGCCGCGTCCCGCAGGCTGATCGCCGGCCGGGCGTCCGTCCCCTCGGAGGAGGAGGACGCCGACCGGGGCACTGTCGAGGTCATGCGGAGCGGCTTCCAGTCTGTCGTGGTTCAGGAGTGGTTCCGGGTGGTGCAGGAGCGTGGTGCGGGTTCTTCAGGAGCCGAGGGCGGCTTCGATGCTGTCGGTGTTGCCCGCCATCCAGGACACGTAGTCCTCGCCGTCGGGCAGGGTCTCGGTGAACTCGACGACGGGCAGGCCCGCCTGGTCGGCGACGGAACGGACGGCTTCCGTCTGTGCTCCCTCGGTCTGGCCATTGTAGGCAAGGAAGGCGAGGCTGCCACCCGAGACGAGGGCCTTCATCTCCTCGAGCGCCGCCACGGGGACGTCGGACTCCTCCTCGATCGCCTCGATGAAGTCCTCCGGTGTGACGTCCTCGAGCCCGGCCGCCTCCAGAAGGTACGCGGGGACGGGCTCCGTCACCGCGACCTGCGCGCGGTCGCCCCCGCGTGCCGACGCCAGTGCGGCCAGCCGGTCCTGGAGGGGCTGCAGATCCTCGATGAAGGCGTCGGCACGCTCGCGGTAGGCATCGGCGTTCGGCTCGTCGAGTCGGGCCAGCTCGTCCGCGATGGCGTCGGCGAGCGTCGCCATGGCGGGCAGGTCGTACCAGAGGTGCTCGTTGAAGGATCCGTGGCCGTGCTCCTCCTCGCCTGCGTGCTCCCCGTCCGCGTGCTCCCCGCCTGCGTCTTCCTCGCCGGCATGCTCCTCGCCTGCATGCTCCCCTGCGCTGCCGGGCTCCTGGAGGCCGGACAGCTCGACGGCGTTGAGCACCGTCTCGACGCCGGTCTCGTCCGCGAGGCGCCCGAGGAAGGTGTCATACCCTCCGCCGTTCTCGATGACGAGGTCCGCCTCCGAGACGGACAGCTTGTCCTGCACGGTCGGCTCGTACGAATGCGGGTCCTGGCTCAGGCTGTTCACCACCGAGGTGACCTCGACGTCGTCGCCGCCGATGGCCGCGGCGATACCGCCGTACACGTTGGTGGCGGTGACGACCGTGATCGCCCCCCCGCCGGCGTCCGCCTGCCCGTTCGCAGCATCGGACCCGCCGTCTCCGCAGGCGGCAAGACCGAGGGCCGAGACTGCCACCAGGGCAGGAAGAGCGAGACGGCGGGGAACTGGCATCGTGGAACCTCGATCAGACTAATGAGAATTGTTCAGGTTAGTGCTTCGAGCATAACCCAGACGCGAACCATTCGCATTTCACCGGACCGGTCAGGAGGTGACCGGCGCGTCGGGACCGCCGATGCCCTCCCCCGACCTCCGCGCGCCCTGGTTCTGCGTGGCGTCGCGGATCTCGCCGATGAGCTGTTCGATCACGTCCTCGAGGAAGAGCACGCCGCGCGTCGAGCCATCGGGCCCGAGGACGCGCGCCAGGTGCGACCCTGTCCGCTGCATCACGGTCAGGGCGTCCTCGATCTCGTCGTGCAGCGACAGGTTGGCCAGCGTGCGGACCTTGTTCTCCGTGATGGGCCTGCGGTACATGGCCTGCGGCATCGACATGATGTCCTTGAGGTGCATGTAGCCGGTGAGGTTGCCGTGTTCGTCCACCATGACGAACCGGGAGAACCCGGTCCGTCCGACCGCGCGCTCGAAGTCCTCCGGCGTCGCATCGGTGCGGACGGTGACGAGCCCACTGAGCGGCACCATCGTCGTCTCGGCCGTCTGCCCGGAGAACTCCAGCGCACCGGTGATGAGACCCGACTCGTCGTCCACGAGTCCACTCTTCGTGGACTCCTCGACGATCGACTGCACCTCCTCCAGCGTGTAGGTCGAGGACACCTCGTCCTTCGGCTCCACCCTGAGGGCGCGGAGGATATGGTTCGCGGCCCAGTTCAGCGAGGAGATCACCGGGTTGACCACCCGCGCGATCATCACGAGCGGCGGGGCCAGGAGGAGGGCAGCCTTGTCCGCGACCGAGACCGAGATGTTCTTCGGCACCATCTCGCCGAAGGTCACGTGCAGGAAGGTCACCAGGACCAGGGCGATCCCGAAGGCCAGCCCTCCGGCGAGGCCCTCGGGGATGCCGACGGCTTCCAGCGGCACCACGAGCAAATGGTGGATCGCGGGCTCCGCGACCTGCAGGATCAGGAGCGAGCAGACCGTGATGCCCAGCTGCGCGCAGGCGAGCATGAGGGAGACGTGCTCCATGGCCCAGATCGTGGTCTTCGCCCGCTTCGACCCCGTGTCCGCCAGGGGCTCGATCTGGCTGCGGCGCGCCGACATGATGGCGAATTCGGCGCCGACGAAGAACGCGTTGCCGGCCAGGAGGACGACGAGCCAGACGATTCCCGCCCAGTCGCTCATCGGTGGTCCTTCCGGTAGGCCGTGCTGCCGGCGAAGACGGGCCCGGTGGTCGATTCGGCACCCGAGGACCCCTGGGGCACGGGCTGGTGCTCGGGCACGACGGCGCTCTCGTCGTCGTGCTCAGGGGTGGGCGCGGGACGGAACTGGACGCGGTCGATGCGCCGTCCGTCCATGCGTTCCACGGTCAGCGTGCCCGCGGGGACCTCGACCGCGTCCCCGGGCGCTGCGACCCGGCCGAGCTCGGCCATGATGAACCCGGCCACGGTCTCGTAGCCTGCCTCGTCCGGCACCACGAGCCCGGGGATCTGCAGGGTGACCTCGTCGGGACGCATGAGACCGGGGAAGAACCAGTCCCCTGCAGCGCTCTGCAGGACGCCCAGTTTCAGTTTGTCGTGCTCGTCCGCGACCTCGCCCACGATCTCCTCGACCAGGTCCTCGAGCGTGGCGACACCGGCGGTGCCGCCGTACTCGTCGAGCACCACGGCCAGCTGGAGGTTCGCTTCGCGCAGTTCACTGAGGAGCGAATCGAGGTGCACCGTCTCGGGGACACGCAGGACGTCGGTCATGATGGTGCCGGCGGGCAGGTCCGCGCGCTTGTGGCGCGGTACCGCGACGGCCTTCTTGACGTGGACCACGCCGCGGATGTCGTCCGCGGAGTCGCCGATCAGCGGGAAGCGCGAGTAGCCGGTGCGGCGCGCGGCCTCGACGACGTCGGCCACGGACTGGTCCGAGTCGATCACCTCCATGCGGATGCGCGGGGTCATGACGTCGGCCGCCGTCCGCTCGGAGAAGCTGAAGGTGCGCGCCAGGAAGTTCGCGGTGCCCTGGTCCAGCGTGCCCATCTCGGCGGATCGACGCACGAGCGAGGAGAGCTCCGACGGCGTCCGCGCGCCGGAGATCTCCTCCTTCGCCTCGAGTCCGAAGATGTTGAGGATGCGGTTGGAGAACCCGTTCAGCACGAGGATGGCGGGCTTGAAGACGGCGGTGAACATCAGTTGCGGGCGGGCCAGGGCACGGCCCACCCGGAAGGGCAGCGCGATGGAGAGGTTCTTGGGGACCAGCTCGCCGATGAGCATCGACAGCAGGGTCGCCAGGACCATCGCGATGATGAGCGAGGCGGACCCGACGACGGCCTCCGAGAGGCCGAGCGCGGAGAGCGGCGTCTCGAGGAGCTTGCCGACGGAGGGTTCCATGACGTAGCCGGTCAGCAGCGTGGTCAGCGTGATGCCCAGCTGGCAGCTGGAGAGCTGGGTCGAGAGCGACTTGAGGCAGCGCAGCAGGGGTGCGGCCTTCGTGTCCCCCTCGTCCACGGCGCGCTGGACGTACGTCTGGTCGAGGGCCACGAGGGCGAACTCGACGGCCACGAAGAAACCCGTACCCAGCACGAGCAGGAGGCCGGCAGCCAGGTAGATCCACTCCACCGCTACTTCCCCTCCCCGATCAGGTCCGGGCGGGAGAGCAGCGGTCCGCGTTTAAGGGGGTCCGCGGTGTCCGACGGGGCAGGCAGCGCACCCTGGTCGGAATCGGCGTCCACGGCTCGTCCGGGGTCCCCGGGCAGCGGGTGGGCAAGGGAGGAGGGTGCGCCGGCGTCGAGCCGGCCCCTGGGAGGACTGTCCATAAGACTCCCAGTTTACGTGCCGGGCCCCCGTCCGGCGGACGCAATCCGCGCGGCACCCCCGGCTTCTTCGCTCACAGCGCAACGGGGGTCCGGGCGCCGCGGCATCGGCGCCCGGACCCGCCCCTACCAGCTCTGCGGGAGCGGGCGCCCCTCCTCGTAGCCGGCGGCGGACTGCACGCCGACCACCGCGCGGTCACGGAACTCGGCCAGCGTGGCCGCCCCGGCGTAGGTCATCGAACTGCGGACGCCGGCGGTGATCATGTCCAGGAGGTCCTCGACGCCCGGCCGTGCCGGGTCGAGGTACATCTTCGAGGTGGAGATCCCCTCCTCGAACAGTCCCTTGCGGGCTCGCGCGAAGACGTCGTCGCTCCGGGTCCGGTTCTGCACGGCCCGGGCGGAGGCCATCCCGAAGCTCTCCTTGTACCGGCGCCCGCTGCTGTCGGTCTGCAGGTCGCCCGGGCTCTCGTAGGTCCCGGCGAACCAGGAGCCGATCATCACCTGGCTCGCGCCTGCGGCGAGGGCGAGGGCGACGTCACGCGGGTACCGCACGCCGCCGTCGGCCCACACGTGGGCGCCGAGCTCGGCGGCCGCCTGGGCGCACTCGTGGACGGCGGAGAACTGCGGGCGGCCGACCGCCGTCATCATGCGCGTGGTGCACATGGCACCCGGACCCACGCCCACCTTGACGATCGAGGCCCCGGCGGCGACGAGGTCGCGCACTCCCTCGGCGCTGACGACGTTCCCGGCGACGATCGGCACCGTCGGGTCCAGGCCGCGCACGACGGCGAGCGCGTCGAGCATCTTCCGCTGGTGGCCGTGGGCGGTGTCGACGACCAGGACGTCGACACCGGCGTCGAGCAGTGCTGCCGCCTTCGCCCCGACATCACCGTTGATGCCGACGGCGGCCGCCACGCTCAGCCTGCCCGCGGCGTCGAGCGCGGGCTCGTAGATGGTGGAGCGCAGCGCCCCGGTCCGGGTGATGACGCCCTGGAGCACGCCGTCGCGCACCACCGGCGCCAGGGAGACGCGGGACCCGTCGAGGTCCTCGAAGGCCTTCTGCAGCGCGACCGCCGGATCGGCGTCGAACATCGACGCCTCGAAGGCGGCGGGCGCCGGGCGCATCACCGACTCCAGCGAGGCGAAGCGGTCCACCCCCTCGCAGTCGTCCGCGTCGACCACGCCGACACAGGCACCGGCGTCGTCCGTGACGAGGACCGCCCCGTGCGCGCGCTTGTGCATGAGGTGCAACGCATCCACCACGGTGTTGCCGGGCTGCAGCTGCAGCGGTGTCTCGAAGACGGGATGGCGTTCCTTGACCCACGAGGTGACCTCGGAGATGACCTCCACGGGGACGTCCTGCGGCAGGACGCCGATGCCGCCGCGCCGCGCGATGGTCTCGACCATGCGCCGCCCGGTCACCGCCGTCATGTTGGCGACGACGAGCGGGATCGTGGTGCCCGTGCCGTCGTCCGAGGACAGATCGACGTCGAAGCGGGAGATGACCTCGGACGTGGAGGGCACGAGGAACACATCGGAGTAGGTGAGGTCGGTGGTGGGCGGATTGATGAAGCGCATGGTTCTCCTTGATAGACAGCCGCAAAGAGTCTAGTGCGTCCCGGCCCTGCTGATTGGATTGTTCGTTCCTCCTGTCACTACACTTGGACAGGGTCCAGACACGGCGTCGCGCCGATCCTGCCGACCGCACCGCGCTCAGGGCAACTTACGGAAGAGGCGTATACCAAGTGCCAGAACAGACCAGCCACCGTCTACCTGAAGAATTCGGCGGGAACGAGTGGCTTGTTGACGAGCTCTACGAGCAGTTCAAGCGGGACCGCCACTCGGTGGACCGCAAGTGGTGGGAACTCTTCGACTCGTTCGACGCCGAGGGTGCGCCGTCGGGGAACGGCCGCAGCGGCGCGGACGCCCCGGCGGACAGGGCGACGCCGCCCGCCGTCACGAAGCCCGCCGCCCCGGCACCGGCCAGCCCGCCGTCGGCCTCCCCGTCGGCAGCGAATCTCTCCACGCGGGAACTGCCGGTCGTGAAGACCGAGACCGCGGCGCCGAAGGCCTCCGGAGAATCGCCTGCGAGCACCCAGCAGAGCGGCAAGCCTCCCGTCGCCAACGAGCCGGCGAAGAAGCCGGACTCCTCGCGCGAGGACAAGCCCGCAGCAAAGCCCATCCCCGCACAGCTTCCCGCCTCGGACCGGAACCCCGAGATGGATGAGAACAAGGTCAGCGTGCTGCGCGGCCCCGCGAAGGCGATCTCCACCAACATGGAGGCGAGCCTCAGCGTACCGACGGCGACGAGCGTCCGCGCCATCCCCGCGAAGCTGCTCATCGACAACCGTGTGGTCATCAACAGCAACCTTGCCCGCGCCCGCGGCGGCAAGGTGTCCTTCACCCACCTGATCGGGTACGCCATCATCCGCGCGCTCGCCCAGTTCCCCTCCCAGAACGTCTACTACGACGTCGTCGACGGCAAGCCGTCCGCGGTGCAGCCCGCCCACGTGAACTTCGGCCTGGCCATCGACATGCCGAAACCGGACGGCACGCGCTCGCTCGTGGTGCCGAACATCAAGAAGGCCGAGACCATGAACTTCTCGGAGTTCTGGCACGCCTACGAGGACCTCGTGAAGAAGGCCCGCGCCGGCAAGCTCGGTGCCGACGACTACGCGGGCACCACCGTGTCCCTGACCAACCCGGGCGGCATCGGCACGGTGCACTCGGTGCCGCGCCTGTCCAAGGGTCAGGCCTGCATCATCGGCGCGGGCGCCCTCGAGTACCCCGCCGAGTTCCAGGGCTCCAGCGAGAAGACGCTCGCGAAGCACGCGATCAGCAAGACCATCACCCTGACCTCGACCTACGACCACCGCGTGATCCAGGGCGCCGGCAGCGGCGAGTTCCTGCGCATCATCCACCAGCTGCTGCTGGGTGAGCAGAACTTCTACGACGAGATCTTCGAGTCGCTGCGCATCCCCTACGAGCCCGTGCGCTGGAGCGCGGACATCCAGGTCGATCCGATGGACCAGATCAACAAGGTCGCCCGGATCCAGCAGCTCATCCATGCGTACCGCGTGCGCGGGCACCTCATGGCGGACACCAATCCGCTCGAGTACGTCCAGCGCAAGCACGCCGACCTCGACATCCGCACGCACGGCCTGACCCTGTGGGACCTCGACCGCGAATGGCCCACGGGCGGCTTCGGCGGCCAGCCGTCGCTCAAGTTCCGCGACATGCTCGGGGTGCTCCGCGACGCCTACTGCCGCACCACCGGCATCGAGTACATGCACCTGCAGGACCCCGAAGAGCGCCAGTGGTTCCAGGACGAGCTGGAGCACCCGTACTCCAAGCCCAGCCGCGAGGAGCAGCTGCGCATCCTGCACAAGCTGAACTCCGCGGAGGCGTTCGAGACGTTCCTGCAGACCAAGTTCGTCGGCCAGAAACGCTTCTCCCTCGAAGGCGGCGAGTCCCTGATCCCGCTGCTCGACGCCGTCATCTCCGGCGCGGCCGACGACGGACTCGACGAGGTCGCCATCGGCATGGCGCACCGCGGGCGGCTCAACGTCCTCACCAACATCGCCGGCAAGACCTATGCCCAGGTCTTCCGCGAGTTCGAGGGGACCCAGGATCCGCGCTCGGTCCAGGGCTCGGGCGACGTCAAGTACCACCTCGGCACCGAGGGGACGTTCACCTCCGACGCCGGCAACGAGACGAAGGTCTACCTCGCCGCGAACCCGTCCCACCTCGAGGCGGTGGACCCCGTGCTCGAGGGCATCGTCCGCGCCAAGCAGGACCTGCTGGACCAGGGTGAGACGTTCCCCGTCCTGCCGATCCTCATCCACGGCGACGCGGCCTTCGCGGGCCAGGGAGTGGTGGCGGAGACCCTCAACCTCTCCCAGCTGCGCGGCTACCGCACCGGCGGCACCATCCACGTCATCGTGAACAACCAGGTCGGCTTCACCACGAGCCCGACGTCGTCGCGCTCCTCGGTGTACTCCACCGACGTCGCGAAGATGGTCCAGGCACCCATCTTCCACGTCAACGGCGACGACCCCGAGGCCGTGGTCCGCGTGGCCCAGCTGGCGTATCAGTTCCGCCAGAGGTTCAACAAGGACGTCGTCATCGACATGGTCTGCTACCGCCGTCGCGGCCACAACGAGGGCGACGATCCCTCGATGACGCAGCCCATGATGTACAACCTGATCGAGGCCAAGCGTTCCGTCCGGAAGCTGTACACCGAGGCGCTGATCGGTCGCGGGGACATCACGCAGGAGGAAGCCGAGCAGGCACTGCGCGACTACCAGGAGCGCCTCGAGCGCGTCTTCGCCGAGACCCATGCGGCGCAGACCTCCCCGATCCCGGTCATCGCCAAGGACCCGCAGGCGGTCTCGGACCTGGAACGGCCCTACGCGCAGCAGTCCGACAGCGAGGCTGCAGCCGCCCCGCAGACGGCGATCAGCACGGAGACGCTGGCGCACATCGGAGCGGCGCACACCGCGATCCCGGAGGGCTTCACGGTCCACCCGAAGCTCAAGGCACTGCTCGACAAGCGCGAGCAGATGTCCCGCGAAGGCGGGATCGACTGGGGTTTCGGCGAGATCGCGGCCTTCGGCTCCCTCCTCATGGAGGGCGTCCCCGTCCGGCTCGCGGGCCAGGACTCCCGCCGTGGCACCTTCGTGCAGCGGCACGCCGTCTTCCACGACCGCGCCACCGGGCACGAGTGGCTGCCGCTCGACGACCTCAGCGAGGACCAGGCCAAGTTCTGGATCTACGACTCCCTGCTGAGCGAATACGCGGCCATGGGCTTCGAGTACGGCTACTCGGTGGAGCGTCCCGACGCCCTCGTGATCTGGGAAGCGCAGTTCGGTGACTTCGTCAACGGCGCGCAGACCATCATCGACGAGTTCATCAGTTCCGCGGAGCAGAAGTGGGGACAGCGGTCCTCGCTCGTCCTGATGCTGCCCCACGGCTACGAGGGCCAGGGCCCCGACCACTCGTCCGCGCGCATCGAACGCTTCCTGCAGATGTGCGCCGAGGAGAACATGGTCGTCGCGAACCCGAGCAACGCCGCCTCGCACTTCCACCTGCTGCGCCGGCACGCCTACACGCGTCCGAGGAAGCCGCTGATCATCTTCACCCCAAAGCAGCTCCTCCGCCTCAAGGCGGCCGCGAGTTCGGTGGAGGACTTCACGCAGGGCACCTTCCGGCCCGTCATCCCCGACACGCTCGAGACACCCGGGAAGGACGTCGAGCGGGTCATCCTCGTCTCCGGCCGGCTCTACTACGACCTGCTGGCCTCGCGCCAGAAGCTCGACGACGGCAGGACGGCCATCATTCGCGTGGAGCAGCTCTACCCGCTGCCGGTGGAGGAGATCAGGGCCGCACTGGACACCTACCCCGGGGCGGAGCTCGTATGGGCCCAGGACGAGCCGGCCAACCAGGGACCGTGGCCCTTCATCGGGCTCAACCTCCCCCAGGAGCTCGACCGGCCCCTCCGGCTCGCGTCGCGCCCCGCCTCGGCCTCCACGGCGACGGGTTCGGCGAAGAACCACGCCAAGGAGCAGGAACTCCTGATCAAGCTGGCGTTCGGCCGGCAATAGTAAGCCATCAGTATGATGTCGGGTGGGGCTCCGGTCCCACCCGATGTCTTTAAGGGCCTGTCAGCGGCATGCCCGGGCAGCCATGCACTTTTCGACGAGTACACCGAGGAACCAGTGGAACAACGCAGAATCCGGCTAGCAGCAGTGGGCGACGAACTCCTCGCAGGGCTCGGTGATCCGAGGGCTCTCGGCTGGCTCGGTCGCGTGATGGCGCGGACCCGACCCGACAACGTGTCCGTCGAGGCGTACAGCCTGGCCGCTCCCGGTGAGGGCACCGAGGCCCTGGCGAACCGCTGGCTGCAGGAGGCGGGGCGCCGCTTCGCCGACGGCTACGACAACCGCCTGGTGATCGGGCTGTCGGACCGCGACCTGGACCTGGAGCTGTCCACCGCGAGGAGCCGCCTCAATCTCGCGAACATCCTCGACGGCGCCTCGCAGTCGAGCGTCAAGGCACTCGTCGTCGGACCTCCCCCCGGGCTCGACCCCGAACGGAACCGCCGCCTGGCCGATCTGTCCGCCGCCTTCGGTGACGTGACCACGCGCCGCAAGCACGTCTTCGTCGACACCTTCAGCCCCCTGCTCGCCCACGAGCAGTGGCGCCATGACCTCGCGTCCAACGGCGGGACGCCGGGCCAGGCCGGCTATGGCCTGATGGCTTGGCTCGTGCTGCACCGCGGGTGGTTCCAGTGGCTGGAAGTGCCCGCGCCAGAGTAAGGCATCCACGAGCTGGAGGGCCCCGGGGACACGCTGTCCGCGGGGCCTTTCTCATTGCTCAGACGCCTTATGTTTCGCCGGGGTAACAAATGGGTTATCAGTGACTTACTGAGTGTCCGAAGGCAACGATCCTTCGCTATGCTGACCGAGTGTGATTGCCGTCACGGCGGCAATCCGCCTCGTGGGACATTGCTGCGTCCCTCGCGCCCAGCACAGTAAGGACTATCGAATGCGTAATAAGCGCACATTGACGCTCGCCGCACTGTCCATCGGAGCGCTCGCCCTGAGTGCCTGTGGATCGGCGGGCGGGACCGCCGCGGCCCCGGCCTCGGAAAGTGCCGAGGAGAACCTGGCCACGACGATCAACGTCGCGATCAGCCAGGCTCCGACCGGCTACAACGGCAACACGGCCGCCACGAACTCCGTCTACAACACCTACGTGGACAACCTGACCTCGGGCGGGTTCGCTGCCTTCACGGCGGCAGGGGAGCTCGAGGCCAACCCGGACTTCGGCTCGTACGAGAAGGTCAGCGATGACCCGCTCACCGTCAAATACACCATCAACGAAGATGCTGTGTGGTCCGACGGCGTGCCGATCGACTACGACGACGTCCTGCTCACCTGGGCAGCCCTGTCGGGCACGCACCCCACCGGTGAGAAGGATCCCGAGACGGGCGCCGAGTCGGACCTCTTCCAGGCCGCTTCGACCAACGGCTTCGCCCTGATGGACATGATCGAGGGCGAGCCGGGCGACAAGGAGTTCGAGGTCGTCTTCTCGGAGCCCTACGCCGACTGGGAAGCCCTCCTCACGCCGGGTACCCTCATGCCCGCGCACATCGCCGCCGAGCAGGGCGGGCTGTCCCCTGAGGGTGACGGCGCCGAGCTCGTCGAAGCCGTCAAGGCGACCGACATCGCAGCACTCACGCCCGTCGCCGAGTTCTGGAACACCGGCTGGGACTACGAGGTGGACCTGCCGACCCTGCCGGACACCGCGCTGCTCCCCTCGTCCGGCCCGTACAAGCTGGACAACGCGACCAACGGCACCCTGACGCTCGTGAAGAACGACCAGTACTGGGGTGAGGAGCGGGCCGGCCAGACGGACATGATCGTCTTCAAGACCGTCGTCGACGAAGAGGCCGTCCAGGCCCTCCAGAACGGCGACGTCGACGTGATCGACCCCTCCAGCCCCACGGTCGACACCAAGGCCGCCCTCGAGCAGATCGGCGAGACCGTCACGGTCGACACCGGCACCTCACTGACCTTCTCGCACATCGACCTCGACCAGCGTCCCGGCGCCGTCTTCGAGGACCTCAAGGTCCGTCAGGCCTTCAACGCCTGCACGCCCCGCGCGGACATGGTCGACAAGTTCGTGACGCCGATCGATCCCGAGGGAACGGTCATGAACCTGCGCGAGTACCAGCCCGGACAGCCCGACTACGACACGGTCCTCGACGGCGCTCCCGCCGCCCAGGGTGACGGTGCCGCGGACATCGAAGGCGCCAAGGCCCTGCTCGCCGAGGCCGGCAAGACCGAGCCCGTCAAGGTCTCGCTGATGTACGCGTCCACCAGCCAGCTGCGCGCCGACATGGTGGCACTGGTCAAGGACTCCTGCGACAAGGCAGGGTTCGAGATCATCCCGCAGCCCGAGGCCGAGTGGAGCGCCAAGCTCTCGCAGCCCGGCGCGTGGGACGCAGTGCTCTTCGGCTGGGCCGGTTCCGGCCTCGTCGCCTCCGGTGAGTCGATCTACGTCTCGGGTGGCGAGCAGAACTTCGGCGGCTACGCCGACGAGGAGGTCGACCGCCTCTGGAGCGAGATCGTCACGAACACGGACGAAGAGCAGGTCGTGCCCCTGAAGACCGAGCTCGAACAGCGTCTCGCCGAGACGCAGTACAACGTGGTGCTCTACGCGAACGCCGACATCATCGGGTCCTCCTCGAAGCTCGAGGGCGTCGAGATGAACCCGACGCAGACCGGTATCACCTGGAACGCCTACAGCTGGACGAAGCAGAACTGATTGCAGCCTTCCGCTGACGCATGAGGACGGGCAGGCCCGCGGGCCTGCCCGTCCCTGTGCCCGGCACCGCTACAGCCTGCACCGTTCCCAAGGAGCCCCCACGTGTTCTACTTCATCGCCAAACGAACGATCATCTCGTTCTTCATCATGCTTGCAGCCACCACGCTGATGTACTTCCTCACCATCTCGTCGGGTGATCCCTTCGAGGACCTCGGTGAGACCAGCGGCCCGGAGAAGGCCGCCACCATCGCCGCCCGCACAGCGGCCATGAACCTGGACGTCCCTCCCATCCCCCGCTACTTCCTCTGGTTGCAGGAGGTCGGCCACTGCCTCGTCCCCGGCGGAGTGAGCTGCACCCTCGGCATGGACCGCTCCGGTGCCGCAGTCCTCCCCCAGCTCGAGAACGCGATGGGCTCGACGCTGCGCCTCGTCGTCGTGGCGACCGTCCTCGCCCTCGTGCTCGGCGTGATCGTCGGGATCGTGACGGCGATCCGCCAGTACAGCGTCTTCGACTACTCGATCACCTTCATCTCCTTCCTGCTGTTCTCGCTGCCCCTGTTCTGGCTCTCCACGCTCCTCAAGCAGTATCTTGCGATCGACCTCAACACGTGGCTGGCCAATCCGCAGTTCTCCTATCTCACGATCGCCCTGATCGGGGTGATCGCCGGCGTCATCTGGGCGGTGGTCGTCGGTGGCGACCGGAGGCGGCGCCTGGCCACCTTCGGCATCGCTGCCGCGGCCACCGCCGTCGCGCTCTACCTCCTCCTCGTCACCGGCTGGTTCGTCAGCCCGGGCCTCGGCGTCGTCGGGATGCTGGTCTCCGCCGCGGGCATCGCCGTCCTGTGGACGGCCCTCCTCGCCGGCTTCCGCCGTCGGCGCGTCCTGAACGCCGCCCTCGCGGCCGCCGGCGTCAGCTTCCTCGGCTACCTCGTCTCGCTCCTCATCCTCGATGATCCGACCTGGTTCGTCGTGCTGGCGCTCGTGATCGTCACGGCGGTGCTCGCCTACGTCGTCGCCGGGGTCGTCGGGGGCCCGTTCCGCGCCCAGGCCGCGAAGATCGGCGCCGTCATCGCGGTGTCGGTGAGCCTGCTGATCCTGCTGGACCGTCTCCTGCAGGCCTACCCGACCCTGTCCGCCAAGGCGGGAGGACGGCCCATCCCCACCACCGGCTCGCAGTCCGCCAACCTGGCGGGAACGTTCTGGGAGATCAACCTCGACTACGCGCTGCACCTGATCCTGCCGACCATAGCGCTGACGCTCATCTCGTTCGCCACCTACACGCGGTACACCAGGGCCAGCCAGCTCGACGTCATGAACCAGGACTACATCCGCACCGCACGGGCCAAGGGCCTCAGCGAGCGCACCGTCCTGGTCAAGCACGCGTTCCGCAACGCGATGATCCCGATCACCACCCTGATGGCGTTCGACTTCGCCGGTGTCCTCGGCGGCGCCGTCATCACGGAGCAGGTCTTCGGCTGGAACGGCATGGGCAAGATGTTCATCGACGGCATCAACCACGTGGATCCCGGGCCGGTCATGGCCTTCTTCCTCGTCGTCGGCACCGCGGCCGTACTGTTCAACATGCTCGCCGACATCGCCTACGCGTTCCTCGACCCGCGCATCACCCTGAGCTAGGACCCGATCATGAGCAATCACCAGAACCCGCGGGACGATTCCCGCCCGTCGGTCGAATTGTCCGAGATGACCCTGCAGAGCCAGGACACGGACATCGCCACGGCCATCCCCACCCGCGAGCAGACCGACCGCATCCGGACCACGGAGGCCAAGAGCCAGGGGCGCCTCATCCGGGAACGGTTCTTCCGGCACAAGGGCGCCCTCGCCGGCATCGCGCTCCTCACGCTGATCTTCCTCCTCGCGTTCACCTCGATCGGCTTCGCGGGCATCCCCGGCTGGTGGGACAAGGACTACGACGTCCTCGCTGACCGGTTCAACGAAGGCAAGCCCACCCTGACGCTGTGGCCGTTCAGCCTGGGCGAGCACCCGTTCGGCCAGGACGTGCTGGGCCGCGACTACTTCGCCCTGACGATGCGCGGCATCCAGACCTCGCTGATCATCGCGTTCGTCGTCGGCATCGTGGCCATGGTCATCGGCACCACGGTCGGCGCCGTCGCCGGCTACTTCCGCGGCTGGACCGAGGCCTTCCTCATGCGCATCACCGACGTCGTGATCACCATCCCGACCGTCGTCATCGCGGCCGCGGTCGCGGGCATCGTCGCCGAATACGGCATCATCCCCTTCGCCGTCTTCCTCGGCCTCGTGACCTGGACCGGCCTCGCGCGCCTGGTCCGCGGCGAGTTCCTGTCCCTGCGCGAGAAGGAGTTCGTCGAGTCCGCGAAGTCGGTCGGAGCCAGTTCCGCCCGCATCATCTTCCGCCACATCCTGCCCAACACGGTCGGCGTGATCATCGTCTCCACGACGCTCGCCATCTCCGGGGCCATCCTCCTCGAGACAGCCCTGAGCTACCTCGGCCTCGGCGTCACGGCCCCCGACACCTCCCTCGGCAAGGCCATCAACGACAACCGCTCGGCGCTCACCGTCCGGCCGTGGCTGTTCCTGTGGCCCGGCGCCTTCATCATCGGCATCGCCCTCGCCGTCAACTTCATCGGTGACGGCCTGCGCGACGCATTCGATCCCAAGCAGACAAGGGTGAAGCAGTAATGAGTTCCAGTACCGTCACCATCTCGGACGAGCAGGCATCCCCCGTCGACGGACCGATCCTCGCCGTCCAGGGCCTCGGCGTCGAGTTCAACGTCGACAACGAGTGGGTCATGGCCGCCGAGGACGTCTCCTACGAGATCCACCCCGGCGAGATCCTCGCGATCGTCGGCGAATCCGGCTCGGGCAAGAGCATGTCCTCCATGGCCCTGCTCGGGCTCCTCCCCCGCAACGGGCGCTCGCACGGCAGCGCGAAGATGCTCGGCAAGGAACTCATCGGCGCCTCGCAGGGCACGCTCCGGCGGGTCCGCGGCAACGAGATCGCGATGATCTTCCAGGAGCCCATGACCGCCCTCAACCC
This sequence comes from Arthrobacter sp. TJ-263, assembly GCF_058269155.1. Lineage (NCBI taxonomy): Bacteria > Bacillati > Actinomycetota > Actinomycetes > Micrococcales > Micrococcaceae > Arthrobacter > Arthrobacter sp. TJ-263. Next base: position 1,009,155 of record NZ_JBZCNE010000001.1, read on the forward strand.
GGTGCTGACCGTCGGCGAGCAGATCCGCGAAGCCGTCGAGCAGCACACCGAGCTCTCCCCCACGCAGGCGAAGAAGCGGTCCATCGAGCTCCTGCGCATGGTGGAGATCCCGGAGCCGGAGCGCCGCTACGACAACTTCCCGCACCAGTTCTCGGGTGGCCAGCGGCAACGCGCCATGATAGCCATCGCCCTGGCCAACGACCCGATGCTGCTCATCGCGGACGAGCCGACGACGGCGCTGGACGTCACCGTCCAGGCCGAGGTCCTGGACCTCCTGCGCAAGCTCAACAAGCGGCTCAACAGCGCCGTGCTCCTGATCACCCACGACATGGGGGTCGTCGCCGACCTCGCGGACCGCGTCGTCGTCATGGAGCGCGGGCGGATCGTCGAGGCTGCGCCGACGGCGCAACTGTTCGCGGCCCCGGCCGAGGCCTACACCAAGCAGCTCCTCGGGTCCGTGCCCCACCTGGGCTCGAAGGTGGGCGGCGTCCTCACGGACGTCGAGGTGGTCGACGGACACCTGAGCATCCACGAGGAGTACGCCGCGGCGACCCTGCGCGCGCGCGAGTCCCACACCGCGTCCGGCGTCGTCCCGGCGCTCGAACTCACGGACGTCGACATCGAGTACCCCGGGCGCTTCCGCCAGCCGCCCTTCAAGGCGGTCTCGGGTGTCTCCCTCACCATCAACCCGGGCGAGGTCATGGGGCTCGTCGGGGAGTCGGGCTCGGGCAAGTCCACGATCGCGCGCGCCGTCACCGGCCTGATCAGGACCTCCGGAGGCCGGGTGCGGATCGGCGGCACGGACATCACGGAGCTCAGCGCCCGCCAGCTCCTGCCGCTGCGCAAGCGCTTCGCGATCGTGTTCCAGGATCCCGCGGCGTCCCTCAACCCGCGGATGTCGATCGGTGAGAGCATCGGCGAGCCGCTGTTCCTGCACGAGAAGCTGAACCGCGCGGACCTGGACAAGCGGGTCGCGTCGCTGCTGGAGGACGTCCAGCTGCCGGTCGCCTTCCGCAACCGGTACCCGCACGAGCTCTCGGGCGGCCAGCGCCAGCGCGTCGGGATCGCCCGCGCGCTGTCGCTCCAGCCCGACCTCCTCGTCGCGGACGAGCCGACGTCGGCCCTCGACGTCTCCGTGCAGGCGAAGGTCCTCGACCTGCTGCAGGAGCTCCAGCGCGAGCGGGGCTTCGCGTGCCTCTTCGTCAGCCACGACCTCGCCGTCGTCGAACTGCTCGCGAGCCACATCGCGGTGCTCAACAAGGGCGTGCTCGTGGAGCAGGGCAGCACGGAGCAGATCCTGAAATATCCCCGTGACCCGTACACGCGCCGGCTGCTCGCGGCGGCGCCCGTGCCGGACCCGACGGAGCAGTCGCTGCGGCGCCGGCAGCGCTCGGCGATCCTGGCGGCAGGCGTGGCCGAGTAGCAGTCCCCGCACGACGACGAAGGACCCCTCCAAGCGGAGGGGTCCTTCGTCGTCGTGCGGGAGTCCCGCTCAGTGGCGGAAGACGATCTTCCCGAACAGGTCGCCGTCGAGCATCCGCTGGAACCCCTCGGCGGCGTCGTCGAGCGGGAGCACGGCGTCGATGACGGGCCGCACCCCGGTGGCCACCAGGAAACGCGTCAACCGGACGAGCTCGTCCCGTGTCCCCATGGTGGAGCCCAGCACGCGCAGCTGCAGGAAGAACACGCGGTTGAGGTCCGCCGAGGGGGCCGGGCCGCTCGTCGCGCCGCACGTGACCACGGTGCCGCCCGGTACGAGGGACTTCAGGGAGTGGGCCCACGTGGCCTCCCCCACGGAATCGAAGACGACGTCGACGCGCTCCGGCAGGCGGGCTCCGGCATCGAACGCCTGCTCGGCCCCGAGGTCGAGGGCCCGTTGCCGCTTCTGCCCGCTGCGGCTCGTCGCCCACACCCGGAAGCCGGCCGCGGAGGCGAGCGCGATCAGGGCCGAGGCGACCCCGCCTCCCGCTCCCTGGACGAGCACCGTCGAGCCGGGGGCCGCGGGCGAGACCGTGAACAGCATGCGGTACGCCGTCAGCCACGCGGTGGGCAGGCAGGCCGCCTCCTCGAAGGACAGTTCCGCCGGCTTGGGCACCAGATTGCGCTCGGGGACCCAGACGTAGTCGGCCATCGTGCCGGGGTGGCGCTCGGACAGGAGGGAGCGCTTCGGGTCGAGGGTCTCGTCACCGCGCCAGCCCTCCGAGGAGACGACGCCGTGCACGATCACCTCGTTGCCGTCGTCGTCGATCCCCGCCGCGTCGCAGCCGAGGATCATCGGCAGGCTGTCCTCCCGCAGGCCGACGCCCTTCAGCGACCACAGATCGTGGTGGTTCAGGCAGGAGGCAACGACCCTCACCCGGACGAAGCCGTCCGGCGCCGCGGGGATGTCGAGGTCCCCGACGGTGAGGCCGGCGAGAGGGGTGTCCGCGGACTGGGTTGCGGCGTAGGCGGCGCGCATACACAAGCTCCTTCGATCATGGATGGTCCCCCAATCCTAGGCGGCGGGCTGTTTAGGCGACGCCCCTCGCCGTGTGGGAGACTTGGGTGCAGTTCTGCACGACTACAGAGCCTGAAGAAGAAGGAGGCAGCCATGAGCAAGCGAGCACGCAAGCGTCGCGACCGGAAGCGTGGTGGCGCGAACCACGGTAAGCGCCCCAACACCTGAGTCCAGGCGTACGAGGCGTCCTCCGACACCGGAGGACGCAGACACAGAACCTCCGGTCCCTGAAGGGGCCGGAGGTTCTGTGTTGATCGGGTGAACCGGGTTCTGTGTCTCCCGGGTCGTCAGTGGTCCACGGTCTTGAGGTGGCTGATCCGGTCGAGGATGCTCGCCTTCAGGGTCGAGGGCGCCACCTCGGTGCAGGATCGCTTCACGACGGACCGGATGACGCACTCGAGGTCGTGCTCCTCGGCGCACTGTGGGCAGTCGTTGAGGTGATCCTTGATCTCGACGAGGTCCTGGTGGGACAGCGCACCGTCCAGGTACTCGTACAGACGTTCGATCCTCGCATCGGCGCAGTCGCCCATGCTCCCGCAATCGCTCATTTCTCCATCTCCTGTTCCTTACCCTTCGCGCCCGCTGCGACCTTGGCCTTCGCGCCAGCACCGGTGCTGGCGCCCAGCCCGCGATCACGCGCGTACTCCGCGAGATGCTCGCGGAGCAGCTTGCGGCCGCGGTGCAGCCGGGACATGACGGTCCCGATGGGCGTGTTCATGATTTCTGAGATCTCCTTGTACGCGAAGCCCTCGACGTCCGAGAAGTACACCGCGAGCCTGAATTCCTCGGGGATGGCCTGCAGCGCGTCCTTCACGTCCGAATCGGGCAGGTGGTCGAGCGCCTCCACCTCGGCCGAGCGGAGCCCGAGGGAGGTGTGCTCGGCAGCCTTGGCCAACTGCCAGTCCTCGATGGTGTCCGAGTGCGACTGGAGGGGTTCGCGCTGCCTCTTCCGATACAGGTTGATGTAGGTATTGGTGAGGATGCGGTACAGCCACGCCTTCAGGTTGGTGCCCGGCTTGTACTGGTGGAAGGCCGAGAACGCCTTGGTGTAGGCCTCCTGCACCAGGTCCTCCGCATCGCTGGGATTGCGGGCCATACGCATGGCGGCCGAGTAGAGCTGGTCGACGTACTGCATCGCATCACGCTCGAAGCGTGCCTTGCGGTCGGCTTCCGACTCCGTCGACACGTCCAACTGTGCATCTTCGGCCTGGTTGCTGCCTGCGGGGGCTGTGGTATTCATCGAGCCAAAGTCTACGCGTTCCCGCCGTTGCGACACCGTGGTGTCGACCCGCCCGGGAGACGTCGACAACTGGAAATCCGGTCTTTCGACCGTCGCGGTACACGCACCTGTCATCCCTAATCCCTTCTCCCGTTCCCATGTCCGTTACGCCTGTTCCAACCCCTCCCCCCGCCCCCTTATTCCTGTCCCCGCACCCGCCGTACGCGGACCGTCCCCTCCCGGCTGCGCCGCAACCCCACGCGCTCGCGGGCTCGCGGATCGTCCCCGGTGGTGGGGCATGCAAAACTAGGACCAGCGTGCTTCGTACCCGAGAAACCGATGCCCGGCCGACCCGCCGGCAACCAGGAGGCAGTTATGACCCTTGTCCGCGTAGTAGCCCGACCCTTGATCGCCAGCAGCTTCGTCGTGAGCGGCGTCGATCGACTCCGTACGGCGGGTGCCACGGCACCGCAGCTCAAGCCCGTCCTCACCGGCGTGGCGAAGATCGTCCCCTCGGCCGGCGCGATCACCGGCAACGAGAAGCTCGTGGGCCAGGTCCTCGGCGCCACGCAGGTCGGCGCGGCCATCCTCCTGGGTATCGGCCGGTTCTCCCGGGTGGCGGCACTGCTGCTGACGGTCACCACCACGGTGAACGCGCTCGTCGACTACCGCTCGGCCGATGCATCGAGCCCCGAGGGCAAGAAGGCCCGCCGCTCGCAGCTGCTCAAGAACCTCTCGCTGATCGGCGCCGTCCTGCTCGCCGCCGTCGACACCAACGGACGCCCCGGCATCGCCTGGCGCGCCGAGCACCTCGCGACGGATGCCAGGAAGCAGCTGAAGAAGGCCGACAAGGCCGTCCGCAAGACCGCGTCCGACGTCGTCGGTTCCTAGGCTCGATGGCAGCGTCATCAGGCGGGGTGCCCCACCGGACCGGATGGAGGGCACCCCGCCTGACCCGGCCCGTGGACGCCGACATCTCGGTTCCCGGTTCCAAGTCCCTCACCAACCGCTATCTCGTGCTTGCCGCACTGGCGGACGGCCCCTGCCGCCTGCGCCGGCCCCTGCACTCACGTGATTCGGCCCTCATGATCGCCGCACTGCGGGCGCTCGGCGCCGTCATCGAGGAGGTCCCCGGCGACGGCGACTTCGGCCCGGACCTCCGGGTGATCCCCCTGCGGAGCGGCGGGCCGGCCTCGCGTGCCGTGGACTGCGGCCTCGCGGGCACCGTCATGCGCTTCGTGCCCCCGCTGGCCGGCCTGGTGTCCGGCACCACCACGTTCGACGGCGATCCGCACGCGCGCCGCCGCCCCATGGGCAGCATCATCGACGCCCTCCGGGGCCTCGGCCTCAGGATCGACGACGGCGGGGCCGGGTCCCTCCCTTTCTCTGTGCAGGGCGAGGGCCGGGTGCACGGCGGGCACCTGGTCATCGACGCCTCCGCGTCCTCGCAGTTCGTGTCGGCGCTGCTGCTCGCCGGCGCGCGCTTCACGGACGGGCTGCACCTCGAGCACGTGGGCAAGCCCGTGCCCAGCCTCGACCACGTCCGCATGACCGTCGAGACCCTGCGGGCGGTCGGCGTGGCCGTCGACGACTCCGTGCCGAACCACTGGCGCGTCTCCCCCGGGCCGATCACCGCGTTCGACGCCGCCGTGGAACCCGACCTCTCCAACGCCGGCCCCTTCCTCGCCGCCGCCGTCGTCACGGGCGGCACCGTCCGGGTGCGGAACTGGCCCGAGGCCACCACGCAGGTCGGCGACGCCTGGCGGCGCATCCTGCCGCTGATGGGCGCCACGGCGGACCTCGACGGCGGGGTCCTCACCGTCACCGGCGGGGCGTCGGTGGACGGCGGGACCTTCGCCGACACCTCGGAGCTCGCCCCCACCGTCGCCGCGCTCTGCGCCCTGGCCACGACGCCGTCGACCCTCACCGGCATCGCGCACCTGCGCGGGCACGAGACCGACCGGCTCGCTGCGCTCGTCGCGGAGATCAACGGGCTCGGCGGGGACGCGGAGGAGACGGCCGACGGCCTCGTCATCCGCCCGGCACCGCTCCACGGCGGTCTCTTCAGCACGTACGACGACCATCGGATGGCCACCGCGGGCGCGATCATCGGACTCGCCGTGGACGGCGTGGACGTCGAGAACATCGGCACCACGGCCAAGACCATGCCGGAGTTCCCCGATCTCTGGGCTGCCCTCGCGCGCACCGCGGGCGAGCCGGGATCCGACCGCGCGCCGCTCTCCACCGCACCCGTGGCCAGGGCATGAGCGAGACCGGCAACCGCCGCGGATCGCGGGCCTGGGACGAGTCCGACGTCCGCATCCGCCCCAACAAGAAGGGGACCCGTCCGCGGACCAAGAACCGCCCCGCCTACGAGGACGCCGAGACGGGCCGCGTCGTGACGGTCGACCGCGGACGCTACACCACCGTGGTCGACGAGGGCACGGCCGGCGAGCGGACGGTCATCGCCGCGCGGGCCCGCGAACTGCGCCGCAACGCCGTCGTCGCGGGTGACCTCGTGGCCCTAGTCGGTGATCTCTCGGGCGGCCCCGACTCCCTCGCGCGGCTCGTGCGCATCGAGGAACGGACGACGGTGCTGCGCAGGAGCGCGGACGACACCGACCCGGTGGAGCGCGTGGTGGTCGCCAACGCGGACCAGCTCGTGATCGTGGTCGCGGCCGCCAACCCCGAGCCGAGGACGGGCTTCATCGACCGGGCGCTCGTCGCCGCCTACGACGCCGGTATCGAACCCCTGCTGTGCATCACCAAGGCCGACCTCCGCGACCCCGCGCCCCTGCTCGCCAACTACGAACACCTGGACCTCCGCGTGATCATCAGCCGGACGGACGACAGCACAGGCATCGAGGCCACCTCCGACGACGGCGAGTCCGCGCACCTGTCCTCCACCGCCGTCGACGCCCTGAGGGAGGAGCTCGACGGACAGGTGAGCGTACTGCTCGGCCACTCCGGCGTCGGCAAGTCCACCATGGTCAACGCCCTGACGGGTTCCACGCGCGCGACGGGCGGCGTGAACGCGGTGACCGGCAGGGGACGGCACACGTCCTCCTCCGCGCTCGCACTGAAAGCCGCGGATGCCGCGCCCGGCACCTGGATCATCGACACCCCCGGCATCCGGTCCTTCGGGCTCGCGCACGTGGAGGCCGACAGGATCCTCAAGGCGTTCCCCGACCTCGACCCCGGGACCGAGCGCTGCGAGCGTGGCTGCCGGCACGACGACCACGCCGTCGGATGCGGCCTGGACAGCTACGTGGCCGAAGGCCTCGCCGGCGACTCCGGGCCCGTGCGCCTGGCCTCGCTGCGGCGCCTGCTCAGCGCCGGGACGGCCGAGGCGCGAGGCAGCTCACACGACGCCAAGGAACTCGGACACCAGTGATCGGCCCGATCACTGGTAGGCTCGATCCTGTTGTTGTTTGCGCATTACATCTCTAAGCCTTGACCCTCCACCTGGAGTTCGACAGCTTTTTTGATAAGCGGGTAACGAACTGCACGATGAGCCCCGAACGTCGGGACGCTCTCACATGGTAAGGAAATCTCAATGGCTACTGGCACAGTGAAATGGTTCAACGCCGAAAAGGGCTTCGGCTTCATCGCTCCCGAGGACGGCGGCGCTGACGTGTTCGCCCACTTCTCCGCGATCAACTCGAACGGCTACCGTTCCCTCGAAGAGAACCAGAAGGTCAACTTCGAGACCACCCAGGGTCCCAAGGGTCCCCAGGCCGAGAACATCACCGTTCTCTGATTCCTCCGACACCGCCTGGCGGTGACGGTCAGAAAGCCACCGCGCGGCGCGAGCCCCCGGTGGCTTTCTGCTGTTCCGGGCCACTCCTCGCGCCCCGCACGGGATGCGCCCACCGAGACGATAGGTTGAACGGTATGAGTTTCACGCAGGGCTACAACGACGACCTCCGCCTCGCCCACATCATGGCCGATTCGGTGGACGACCAGACCATGTCGCGCTTCAAGGCGCTCGACCTGCGGGTGGAGACCAAGCCGGACCTCACGCCGGTGACGGACGCCGACAAGAGCGCGGAGGAGGCCATCCGCGGGCAGCTCTCCCGGGCACGGCCCCGGGATGCGATCCTCGGCGAGGAGTTCGGCAGCACCGGGTCCGGTTCGCGCCGCTGGGTCATCGACCCGATCGACGGCACCAAGAACTTCGTACGCGGCGTCCCGGTCTGGGCCACGCTCATCTCGCTCATCGACGACGGCAAGCCCGTCGTCGGCCTCGTCAGCGCTCCCGCACTGGGCAAGCGCTGGTGGGCGGCCCAGGGCACCGGCGCCTACACCGGGAAGTCCCTCGCCGCCGCACAGCGCCTCCGGGTCTCCAACGTCTCCCGCCTCGAGGACGCCTCGCTGTCCTACTCCAGCCTCTCCGGCTGGCGCGAACGCGGGACGCTCGCCGAATTCGTGAACCTCACCGACCGGGTCTGGCGCACGCGTGCCTACGGTGACTTCTGGTCCTACTGCCTCGTGGCGGAGGGAGCGGTGGACATCGCCTGCGAACCCGACCTGAACTTGTACGACATGGCGGCGCTCGTGCCGATCGTCACCGAGGCCGGAGGGCGCTTCACCTCCCTCGACGGCGAGGACGGACCTCACGGCGGCAACGCCCTCGCGACCAACGGCACCCTGCACAGCGAGGTGCTGCGGACCCTCAACCCCGATGTGGATGACCTGCTCTAGCAGCACGCGCAGCGCGGCGGGCACGCCGTGGTGAAGGGCGGGCCGCGGCTCGGGGAGGAACGCCGGAGGGATCTCGCCGCCGCTTACCTGTCCGGAGCAGGCCGCTACGATCGCGTACGCCCCGGCTACCCCGAGGCCGCCGCCGACTGGATCATCCCCGCCGGCGCCCGCCGCGCAGCCGACCTCGGCGCCGGGACCGGCCTCTTCACGGAACTGCTCGTGGAGCGCGGAGTCGCGGTGACGGCGGTGGATCCCTCCGAGGACATGCTGGCCGTCCTCGGAGACAGGCTGCCCGGGGTCCCCGCCGTCCGGGGCACGGCGGAGGAGACCCACCTCCCGGAGGCCTCCCTGGATCTGCTCACCCTGGCGCAGGCGTGGCACTGGTGCGACCACACCGCCACGGTCCGGGAGGCAGCACGGGTCCTGAAGCCGGCGGGCCGGCTCGCCCTCCTGTGGAACCAGCTCGACGTCTCGGTCCCGTGGGTGCACCGGCTGTCCCGCATCATGCACGCCGGTGACGTGTTCTCGCCCTCCTACCGCCCCGTGTTCGGGGCCGCCTTCGACGCCCCGGAGGACCTGGTGGTGCACTGGACCCAGGAACTGGACGTCCCCGGCATCCTCGACCTCGCGCGGTCCCGCAGCTACTACCAGCGGGCGGCGCCCGCGCTGCAGGGCCGCGTCGAAGCGAATCTCCGGTGGTACCTCACCGATTACCTCGCCTTCGCCGGGACGGCAACGCTCCGCCTGCCCTATTACACCCACGCCTGGCGTACCTCCCTGCGAACGGCCTAGATTTCGGCATGCCTAAACGGTAGATTTAGGCATGCCTCAAAACCGGTGGTGGACGTCCTGCCGGGCCACGGTGCTCCAGTGCCTGGTCCTCGCCGTCCTGGTCACCGGGTGCGCCCGTCAGGCCCCGCCGTCCTCCGCCCCCGACGACCGCCCGCGCGTCCTGACGACCTTCTCGGTCCTCGCCGACCTCGTCGACACCGTGGGCGGCGGGCACGTCCGCGTCGAGTCGATCACCAAGGTGGGAGCGGAGATCCACGGGTACGAACCCACGCCGTCCGACCTCGTGCGGGCCCAGGACGCAGACCTCGTCGTCGACAACGGGCTGGGGCTGGAGCGCTGGTTCGAGCGGTTCCTGAACTCCGTCGACGCACCCCATGTGGTCCTGTCCGACGGCGTCGAACCCGTCGACATCCGCACCGGCGACTACCGCGGACGGGCGAACCCCCACGCGTGGATGTCCCCCGTCGCCGCACAGACCTACGTGGACAACACCGTCGCGGCCCTCTCCGAACTCGCCCCGGAGCATGCCGCCGACTTCGCGGCGAACGGCCGGCAGCTCAAGGCCGAGCTCGCGGCCCTGCTGGCCGACTTCCGCGAGGACCTGGCGGACGTCGACGCCGCGGCACTCGTGACCTGCGAGGGGGCCTTCTCCTATCTCGCGCGCGACGCCGGGATCCAGGAGGCGTTCATCTGGCCGGTCAACGCCGACTCCGAGGGGACGCCACGGCAGATCCGCGGTGTCATCACGTTCGTCGAGGAGAACCGCGTGCCGACGCTCTTCTGCGAATCCACGGTCAACCCCTCCGCCCAGGAACAGGTGGCCCTCGCCACCGGCGCCCGGCTGGGCGGAACGCTGTACGTCGACTCGCTGTCCGGACCCGAGGGGCCGGTGCCGACGTTCGTGGACCTCATCCGCTACGACCTGGACACCATCGCGGAAGGACTCACACGATGACCACCCCCCGGGAGGCAGAGCCCGTGCCTGTCATCGACGTACGGCACCTCACCGTCCGCTACGACGACGTGCTGGCCCTGGACGATGTCAGCGTGCACCTCGCGCCCGGGAGGATCTGCGGGCTCATCGGCGTCAACGGGTCCGGGAAGTCGACGCTCTTCACCTCCCTCATGGGTCTCCTCACGCCCCAGGCTGGGTCCGTGAAGCTCTTCGGGAGCTCCATCGCCCGGGCGAGGAAGAGCGGGCTCGTCGCCTACATGCCGCAGGCGGAGGGCGTCGACTGGACCTTCCCGGTGTCGGTGTCGGATGTCGTGGGCATGGGCCTGTACGGGCGGCTCGGGACGGCACGCCGGCTGCGGGCGGCCGACAGGGCGGCCGTCGACGACGCACTGGAGCGCGTCGGGCTGTCGGAACTGAGGAGGCGCCAGATCGGGCAGTTGTCGGGCGGGCAGCGCAAACGCGTGTTCATCGCGCGGAGCATCGCCCAGGACGCCCGGCTCCTGCTCCTCGACGAGCCGTTCGCGGGGGTCGACCAGTCGAGCGAGCACACCATGACCGCACTCCTGAAGGCGTTGCGGGACGAGGGGCGATCGGTACTCGTGTCCACGCACGACCTCGCGGGGGTGCCGGACCTCTGCGACGAAGCCGTCCTCCTGCACCAGCGCGTCCTGGCGCAGGGCGAGCCGTCGCAGGTCCTGACCCACGGAAACCTCGCCCTCGCCTTCGGCCCCCTGCCCGCCGGTATCCCCTCCGCCTCCCCCGGTGCGGCTCCCTCCTCACCGAAGGGAGCGCCCTGACATGGACGTCCTCGCGTTCCTCCTCGAACCGCTCCAGTACGGCTTCCTCACGAGGGCCCTCGCCGTCACCGTCGCAGCGGCCGTCGTCGCCGCGGTGCTCTCCTGCTGGCTCATCCTCATGGGGTGGTCCCTGATGGGGGACGCCGTGTCGCACGCCGTCCTGCCCGGCGTCGCCCTCGCCTACATCCTCGGCATCCCCTTCTCCATCGGAGCGTTCGTGTTCGGCGTCGGGGCCGTGGCTCTGATCGGGCTCGTCCGGTCCACCACCAAGCTGAAGGCCGATACCGTGATCGGCGTGGTCTTCACCGGCCTCTTCGCCGCCGGTCTGGCCATCGTCTCGGCCACGCCGTCTCAGATCGACCTCATGCACATCCTGTTCGGCAACGTCCTCGGGGTGTCCGCCGGCGATGTCCGGCAGGTGCTGATCCTCGGCGCGGTGACCCTCACCGTCCTCCTCGTGAAGCGACGCGACCTCACCCTGCTGGCCTTCGACCGCACGCACGCCCACGTGATCGGCCTGAACACCCGGTTCCTGTCCGCGCTCCTCCTCGGCCTGCTCGCGCTGACCGTCGTCGTCGGCCTCCAGGCCGTGGGCATCATCCTCGTCGTGGCCATGCTGATCACGCCGGGCGCCACGGCGTTCCTCCTCTCCCGCAGTTTCGACCGCATGCTGGTGATCGCCGTCGTGCTGACCGTGGCCGCGTCCGTGGCCGGCATCTATGCCAGCTACTACCTCGACATCTCCACCGGTGCCGCCGTCGTGCTGTGCCAGGCCCTCGTGTTCGCCGTCGTCTACCTCGTGGGCCGGCCGGACGGCATGCTCTGGCGGGCACGACGACGACGCAGGACGGTCGCCCCGTCCAGCACGCCCGCCGCGACGTCGCTGCGGGACGCCTGATGACGGGCCGCAGGGGAGCCGTGCTCAGCATCGAATCGACGAGCGTGCAGGACTACGTGAAGGCCATCTACGCCTTCACGGAATGGCAGGCGGAGCCGATCACCGCCACGCACCTGGCCGTCCGCCTCACCGTCGCGAACTCGTCCGTCACCGGGATGGTGGGCAAGCTGGTGGGCCTGGGCCTGGCCGAGCACCGCAAGTACGGGCCCATCGGCCTCACGCCGTCGGGCCGGGCACTCGCCCTCGCGATGGTCCGCCGCCACCGGCTCATCGAGACCTTCCTCGTCACGGAGCTCGGCTACGGCTGGGACGAGGTGCACGACGAGGCGGAGTTGCTCGAGCACACGGTCTCGGATGCCTTCGTGGAGCGCCTCGACCACAAACTGGGCCGGCCCACGCGCGACCCGCACGGTGATCCGATCCCGGGGGCGGACGGCCGCGTCCACTACCCTCCGGCGCACCGGCTCGACGGCCTGGACGAAGGCCACCTCGGCAAGCTCGCACGGGTCAGCGACGACGACCCCGAGGTGCTACGCCTCCTCGACCGGCACGGCGTCGCCCTCGACGCCGTCCTCCTCGTGGCCCGCCGCGGCCCTGGGCCGTCGATCGAGCTGCGCCTCGGTGCAGACCCCTCGGCGCCCAGCCTCTCCGCGGACGGCGCCCTCGCGCGGTCGCTGTGGATCGAGAGCACCGTCCCGCACGAGGACTGCACGATCGACGCCGCGTCACGACGGCGTGGCGTCTCCTCCTAGACTGGTCGGGACCTGCCTTGCCCCGCGCCCTGCCAGCTGAACGGAGTGCCCCGATGACCACACTCGGACTCGAAGAGGAGTACCTGCTCCTCGACCCGCGGTCGGGGCTGCCCGCCCATCACGCCGCCGAGGTGGAGGGCATGCTCGAATCCCATCCGGAGGTTGACTCGGACGAGATCCAGCGGGAGTTGCTCTCGTGCCAGATCGAGACGGCCACCCCGGTCTGCTCGACCCTGACGGAGGCCGAGGAGTCGCTGCTGAACTTCAGGAGGAAGTTCGCGGACGCTGCCGCCCGGACGGGGAGTATCGGCGCGGCCACCGGCACGGCACCGCGGATCCCCCAGGCGTATCCGGAGCTCACCGACAAGCAGCGCTACGAGGACCTCCGGGCCAGCGCGCCCGGCATCGTGGGCGACCAGTTCGTCAACGGCCTGCACGTGCACGTGGGCGTACCGGATCCCGAGCAGGGCGTGCAGGCGCTCAACCGGATCCGGCCCTGGATCCCCCTGCTGGCCGCCCTGAGCGTGAATTCGCCGTACTGGCTGGGCCGCGACAGCGGGTTCGCCAGCTGGCGGGTCATCCACTATCGCCGCTGGGCCGTCCAGGGAATCGCCCCGTACTTCGCCGACGCCGCCGACTACGAACGCCGGATCACCCGCCTGGCCGCCACGGGTGCGATCCTCGACCGCGGTGTCCTCACCTGGGTCGCACGGCTCTCCGACCACTACCCCACGCTGGAACTCAGGGCGTGCGACGTCCAGCTCGAAGCCCGGGACTCGGTGCTGCTCGGCGCCCTGACGCGCGCGCTCGTCGTCACGGAACTCCGGGCGGCCGAGGCCGATACCGCTCCCCTCGTCCCGGATCCGGAACTGCTGGACGCAGCCCTCTGGCAGGCCGCACGCGACGGCATGGGGCGCCACCTCGTGGACCTCGCCACGGCCGAGCCCGTGCCCGCGGAGCGGCACCTCGCGGCCTTCCTCGAACACATCGGCCCCGCCCTCGAGGACGAGGGCGACACGGACTGGGTCAAGGCAAGCATCGAGACCATCGCCGAACGAGGCACCGGCGCGCAGCGCCAGCGCCGCGCCATGCACGACGGCGGCATCGACTCGCTGCTGTCTCTCCTCGGACGGACTCTCACCGAGGGCGCGTAGGGGCGTCAGGCAGGCGGGGCGAAGGGATCAGGGAAGGCCGGGGTCGGCTCACCGCTGATCGCCGGCCGGTTCGAGTACGGCTGATGTCCGTGCTCGTCCTTCACCCCGTAGGCGCGGGCCACTTCCGCGGCGACCAGCGGCAGGCCCGTGAGACGGAGAACGTGCGGGTCGGCGGCCAGTGCCACGACGGCCCGACCGACGAAGAGGGGCGTCTCGCGGTTCGTCTCGTGCTCGAAATGCTCGATGTTCGCAAGTACGCCTTCCGTGAGGACGAGCCCCGGATAGAGGGACACCGACGTGATCCCGTGCTGTTCGAGGTCCACGGCCATATCCGCCGCGAGGCGGTCGATGGCCGCGTGCGCAACCCCGTAGGGCACGGGCGGCACGAAGACCTGGCCGGCGAAGGAGGAGAGGGTGACGATCAGCCCCGTGCCGGCTTCGATCAGGAGTGGTGCGGCGAACGACGACGCCACGTAGTGCGCCCGCAGCCCTGTGCGGTGCATCGAATCCCACAAGGACAGGGGCTGCTGCCAGAACGGACCGGGATTGAACTCGCTGCCGTCGGTGAACCGCTCATAGCCACCCCAGGCGCTGTTGACCAGCACATCGAGGCGTCCCTGCTCGGCGTCGATGCGGGCGAGCGCGGCCTCCACCTGACTGTCGTCACTCACGTCGAGTCTCAGCGGGATCCCCGTGCCGCCCGACTCCGTGACCAGCCTCGCGGTGTCGTGGATGGTTCCCGGCATCCGCGAGGGCGCTGTTCCTTCGGTGGTCGTCCGGCCGCCGACGTAGACGGTGGCTCCTGCCTCGCCGAATGCCCGTGCGATACCCCGGCCCACGCCACGGCTGCCCCCGGTGACGAAGACGACCTGCGGTCTGGGGATGGTCATGGGGCCGAGGGCCTGGAGCGCCGATGCATCGCGCCAGTATGCCCCACGGTCCGGGCCGTCACCAAGACCCCGACCGCTCCGGCAGTCAGTGTCCGTCACGGGTCGGGGCCGCCCGGGAACCCGCTAGGCGCCGACCGCGCGGAACTCGATCAGCATGCTCTGTTCGGGGAGCAGGACGGGCGCCTGCAGACCGGCCTGCGCCAGGGCGCGCCCGGACAGGCGCACCGGGTCCCCGTCGAGTGCCCGCTGCAGCCAGGCCAGCGGCGACTGTCCGTTGCCCGGATGCCCCTCCTCCGGTACCGCGGGACGCACCTCGTACAGCGCGTCGGGGTCGAGGCCCGGGAAGGTCACGGGACCGGGCGGGTAGCTCGCGCTCGACGCCGTGAGCGAGTAGCCGAACAGGGCGCGGCGCCGGTCCTCGGACACGATGCCCCGCAGGTCCATCGCGGGGTCCGGACACTCGGCGTGCACCACCCTCCCCCGGTGCAAGTCGTCGCGCCAGGACCGGTGGAGGGCCACATAGCGGCCGAGGACCCCGTACTCCGCCTCCGTCAGGTCCGAGATGTCCCACTCGATGCCGAAGTGGCCGAAGATCGCGGTGGCGGCCCGGAACGGCAGGGTGTGGGCGCGGCCCGTCGAATGCGAGACGGGGCCGCCGATGTGCATGCCCAGCAGTTCGGGCGGCACGACGAGACCCGTGTACTTCTGGTTCACGAGCCGTTCGATCGGGTCGATGCAGTCGCTCGTCCAGATGCGGTCCGTCCGTGCGAGGATCCCGAGGTCCACGCGTGCACCGCCCGAGGCGCAGCTCTCGATCTCGAGCCCCGGATGCCGGCGCCGCAGTTCGTCGAGCAGCCGGTAGAGCGCCTCGACGTGCCGGTGGACGGCGGCCCGGCCCGTCCTCGCATCCGCGGCCTCGAGCAGGTCCCTGTTGTGGTCCCACTTGACGTAGGCAATGTCGTTGGTCGTCAGGATGTCGTCGAGGCGTTCGAGGA
This sequence comes from Arthrobacter sp. TJ-263, assembly GCF_058269155.1. Lineage (NCBI taxonomy): Bacteria > Bacillati > Actinomycetota > Actinomycetes > Micrococcales > Micrococcaceae > Arthrobacter > Arthrobacter sp. TJ-263. The sequence continues at coordinate 1,024,808 of NZ_JBZCNE010000001.1, forward strand.
TGTAGGCGTAGGCGTCCGGATTGCCCAGGTTCAGTACCTGCTGCTGGCGGCCCGGAAGTGGCAGGCGGCCTTCCGCCTGCAGGATCCAGTCCGGGTGGGCGCGCGCGAGGTCCGAGTCGGCGTTGACCATCTCGGGTTCGAACCACAGGCCGAACTCCATCCCGAGGTTCCGCACGTGATCGATGATCGGAGCGAGTCCGTCGGGCCAGACGGTCTCGTCCACATACCAGTCGCCGAGGCTGGAGGTGTCGTCGCGCCGCCCACGGAACCAGCCGTCGTCGAGCACGAACCGTTCGACGCCGAGGGACGCCGCGCGGTCCGCGAGGGCCAGCAGGCGCGGGAGGTCCAGCGCGAAGTAGACCGCCTCCCACGTGTTCAGTGTGACCGGGCGGGGGCGCTGCGGGTGGGAGTCACGCGCCCGGAGGTCCCGGTGGAACCGGCCGGACAGCTCGTTCAGGCCGTGCCCCCAGGAGCCGACGGCGGGCGGGGTGGAGTAGCTCTCCCCCGGCGCCAGGACGACCTCGCGGGGGGACAGCACCTCGCCTGCCGAGAGGAACACCGAGCCTGCGGGGGTCTTCTCCGCGAGCACCTGCTGGTTGCCGCTCCATGCCAGATGGATGCCCTGGACGAGGCCGTGCTCGAACCCGAAGCCGCGGGTACCCGCGGCGAGGAGGACCGTGGCGTCCGCTCCCGGCCTGCCGCGCCTGCTCGTCCGCGAGTAGGTGCCGGTGGTCAGGTCGTGGCGCTGCGGCGACCGTTCGCGCAGGTGCCGCCCGGTCGTGTCCAGGATCTCCGCCGCCGTGTGGTGCAGCGGGAAGAACAGATTGAGCGCGCGCACCTCGTAGTCGTCGTCGCCCGTGTTGGTGAGCTCCAGAGCCTGCGTGAAGAGGCCCGACGCCGTGAGGCCGAGGCGGGCGCGCACGGCGAGTCCCGCGTCCTCGTCGCGTGCCTCGACGAGTGCGCCGCCGGCTTCCCGCTCCATCGAGGTCACGGTGAACCGCGGGTAGAGCCGGGCGCCCGCGCGGTCGCCCACCAGTCCGGGGGTCCCCTGCCAGCCGGCGGACTCGAGGGGCAGGAGCGTCAGGAGGGCCGGGACGTCGATGCCGCCGGACACGCGCTGCGGCTGGTGCGCTGCGGTGATCCCCCGCAGTCCGTCGAGGCCGACGTCGCCGAGGGCCGGACCCCAGTAGGCGATCGTCGGCATGCCGTGCGGATGCGGATCGAGCACCACGCTGGTGCCGCCGCGCGAGAGATGGAGGGGTTCGGAGGTCATTGCTTATTTCTACCGTGTAAATAAACCCCCGGACAAAATACCTACCGTGCGCGCGTGTCCCGCCGGAGCAGGCCGACGATCAGGCAGAGGAGACCGAGCAGGAGGGGGACGAGGGTGTACAGCGTGTGCGTCCCGCCGAAGTAGCTCATGGCGAAGATGTACACGAAGGTGCTCCCCACGAGGATCCAGCCGAGCACGATCAAGGCGCGTCCCCGGCGGGGCGGCGGTAGTGGAGGGAGCCACGACGGCGTCCTGTCGGTCCAGCTCATGGCCCCAGTGTAGTTCCCGGAACGGTCCTCCCCATGGGCGATCGATCAGTAGGACGGCGCCGCCGGGATCGACAGGTAGTGCTCGAGTGTCGGCAGCCTGTGGGCACGCATCTCCGAGGAGATCGTGGTGCCGACGTAACGCAGGTGCCAGGGCTCGTACGCGTACCCGGTGGTCGAGGTCCGGCCCTGGGGGTAGCGGATGATGAATCCGTACCGCCACGCGTTCTGCGCGGCCCAGGCCCCCGCCGGCGTGCCCGCGAAGCATTCCTGCAGACCGCACGATCCATTGCGGTTCCCGATGTCGATGGCGAGGCCGGTCTGGTGTTCGCTGTAGCCAGGACGCGCCGAGATGAGGTCTGCCCTCGCCTGCCCGTACCGGTTGACGTAGGAGGCGTAGAGGGAGGCCTGCGTAGCGAACGACCGGTATCCGCTGACCGGCACCATGGCGACACCCGCGGCCCTCGCATCGGCGAGCAGCCGGGTGAATTGCTGCGCCGCGTCGCTGCGCAGCAATGGGCCCCCCACGTTCACCAGCGGGCCCGGGGTATAGCCGGCGGGATTCAGCATGCGTCGCTTGTTGACGACGACCACCGACGATGCGGCGACGTCGATGTCACGGCTCAGCACGGTTCCACCCCTGGCGGTCCAGGTGATGACACCACGCTGGTATCGCTGCTTGCAGGCTCCCGCGCTGCACGATTCGTCGGAGATCGGATAGCCCAGGGCGCCGTTCTCGAAGTTGGTGGAGGCCCACCGGGCCCTGATGGCCCCGACCGAGATCCTTGCTCCCGTGGTCGGGGACCAGATGATCGAACCGCCCTGGTAGTTCTGGTAGCAGCCGCCGCCGCGCAGGCCGCACACCTCGGGCCCGGTGGGGTACCCGAAGCGGCCGTTCTGGGAGCCATAGGCCCGCCAGGTCTGACCGATGGCGCCGTACGAAGGCTGTGCCCCGGTGGCCGGCGACCAGACGATGACGCCGCGCTGATAATTCCGCTGGCACCCTCCGTTGCGGAGTCCGCAGAACTCGGCACCCGTAGGGGGGCCGAGGCGCCCGCCGGCGCCGCCGAGTTGCGCGTGCCGCACGTCGATCGCCGTCCCGGCGTGGCTCGACGGCGCTGTGGCGAGGCTTCCAGCGGTCATCAGGGCGCAGCACAGGGCGATCAGCAGATGCACGAGCATGCGGTTCACTCTGTCCCCCGGACGTCGGCGTGGCTCAACGGTAGACGCGCCGATAGCGCCGGACAAGAGTCGGCCGGCCGGAGGAACGACGAAGCGCCCTGCCGGAGACCGGCAGGGCGCTTCGTCGTGGAGCTGTGGAGATGGCGGGAATTGAACCCGCGTCCGATGCAGTGTAGTCAGGGCTTCTCCGGGCGCAGTTCGCGTCGGTTTTTCTCGGCTCCAGTCATCGTGCGAACGAGTGACTGCCGAGCCCAGTTGTATAAGAGTCCCCCCGGTCCCTACAACGAGGACCGGGAGCAGTGGCCCTCTAAATGACGCCAGTATCCGGGGCGAGAGCAAACCCGGGCTGACGGACTAGCTAGGCTGCTTAGGCAGCGAGAGCGAAGTCAGTGCGCTTTTGTTCGGCACTTATTGTTTTACAAGGAGCGTTTACGAGATAACCCTGTGTCCTCGGCCCGCTTCCCCTGTCGCGACTAACATCGTCGAAACCTGTCATCCCCATGTTCAGTTATCAAGGTGCTCAGGCGTCAGATGATTCCTAAGCGTGATTCCTGCGCTGCCCGGCCCACCGGCCGTCCAGTTCCTCCACTCTACCGCACCCGTCCGGTCTGCCGGCAGGGCTTCGCCGCAGGTGAACGAGGCCGGGTCATTGCCCCAGGGTGACCCCCAGGATGACGACGGGCGACTGCCAGAGGCGCACGATCACGAAGGCGAGGGTGACGAAGGCGATGCCGAGGGCGGCCAGCGCGGTGGTCGCAGCCTGCTTGCGCCGGAAACCCCACCAGAAGATGGCTGCGTTCAGCACCACCAGGACGGGCGAGACCCAGACGAGGACCTGCGCGAAGTAGACGTAGACGAGGAAGACGAACGGGATCAGGGAGAGGATGCCGACCGGCACCACGATCAGCAGCAGGACCAGGTCCACCAGGGCGCCGAGCGTCACCCACCAGGGCCGCCTGTACCGCAGCTCCGACGGCTCGGGTCCGTCGTCCTCCTGGGTCTCCCAGAAGACATCGCTCATGCGCCGAGGTTCTTCTCGCGCATGGCGCGCAGCGCTTCCCGGTTGTCCTGCTTCTCGCGCAGGGTCTGCCGCTTGTCGTAGTCGCGCTTGCCCCGGGCGACGGCGATCTCCACCTTGGCCCTGCCGTTGAGGAAGTAGAGCTGCAGCGGGACGAGGGTGAAGCCGGACTCGCGGATCTTCTGGGAGATCTTGGTGAGTTCCTCGCGGTGCAGCAGCAGCTTCCTGCGGCGACGCGCGGCGTGGTTGGTCCAGCTGCCCTGCGAGTACTCGGAGATGTGGATGCCCTCGAGCCAGAGCTCGTCGTTGTAGAAGACCGCATAGCCGTCGACGAGGGAGGCGCGTCCGGCACGCAGGGACTTCACCTCGGTGCCCATCAGGGCGAGCCCGGCCTCGTAGGTGTCGAGCACGGCATAGTCGTGGAAGGCCTTCCGATTGGTGGCCACCACTTTCCGGCCACTTTCCTTCGGCACGGCGATACTCCTTCTCGCGACACTGCTGCGGACGGCGGCCCGCGGGTGGGCAGTGCCTTCCATCCTACGACCCGAGCAGGCCCAGCGGGTCCACGAGCGTACCGTTCAGCATCGTCTCGAAGTGGAGGTGGCAGCCCTGGGAGTTCCCCGTGGTGCCGGTGTGGCCGATCAGCTGGCCTGCGCTGACGCGCTGCCCGACCGAGACCACGTAGCTCGTGAGGTGGTAGTAGTTCGTCGCGAGCGCGTTCCCGCCGATCACGCCGTGGTTGAGGACGATCCGGTTGCCCGCACCGGGCAGGACGTTCGAGTCCGCGTACCAGACCTCACCGGCGGCGGGCGCGTACAGGGGCGTGCCGCAGCCCACCCCGTAGTCGATGCCCGTGTGCACGTAGCCGCCCGTGCCGTTGAAGTCGATGGTTCCCACCGGCGTCGGGCGCCACCCGAAGCCGGACGAGATCGGGGCGCCGACCGGCGACCTCAGGCCGAAGGCGGTGGGGTTCGACGGCGCAGGAGCAGGCAGGTCCGGGATGACGGGGACGACGGGCGCGACAGGAGCGACCGCCTTGGGCTGTACGGGAGCGGGCGCGGGCCTGTTCGCAGCGGCGGCCTCGGCTGCACGGCGTGCCGTCTCGGCAGCTGCGACAGCTTCGGCCTCGGCCCTCCGGCGGGCCTCCTCGGCGGCGGCCGCCGCCTCCGCCTCGGCGCGGAGGCGGTCCTGCTCCGCCTTCTGGCGGGCCTGCTCGGCCTTCTGGCGGGCCTCCTCGGCCTTGCGCGCCTCCTCGAGCTGACGGCGCTGGCGCTCGGCGATGTCCGCGTTGACCTGCTGCTGGGCCTTCTCGACACTTGCGAGCTTCGCCTCGATGACGGGCTTCTGTTCCTGGAGTTTCGCGGACAGGGCGGAGGTGTCCGCCACGAGCCGGTCCACCTTGGCCTTCTCCCCCGCCGCGGCGTCCCGTGCCGACTGTTCTGCGGCGAGTGCGTCGTCCGCCTTCTCCTTGAGTCTCGCGATCTCGGCCTCGACGGCGATCAGGCGTGCCTGGCTGTTCGCGTTCGTCGCGTTCTGCTCGGACAGCCGGGCCATTGCGGCGTTCTGGCTGCGCAGGGCCTGGTCCACCATGTCCATCGACCGGGTGAAGTCGTCGACGCCGTCGGCACCCAGGAGCAGCGACACGTTGGTGGGGACGCCGCCGTTCTTGTAGGCCTCCGTGGCGATCTGGCCGATCACCTCGCGGGTCTCGTCCATCTCCTGCCGGTCGGCGCGGAGCTCCTCGGTGATCTTCGTCTTCGTCTCCTGCGCCAGGTCGACGCGCACCGCGAGGGCTCCGACGTCGTCCGCCGCCGTCTCGACCCGGCCCTGGGCCTCAGCCAGGGACTGCTGCGCTGCGGGGAGCTGGCCCTGGTAGGTTCTCAGCGCGCCGATGGTCTCGGCGATGTCCGCGTCGAGGTACTCCATGGACTGCTGCACCTCTGCCACCTCGTTCTCGAGGGCACTCTTGCGGTCCTCGAGCTCGTCCGCGACCACCGGGGTACCGAAGCCGAGGGCGAGGGCCGCGACGAGTGCGATCGATGTCCCTGCGGTGGCGCGGACAAGATAGGTCCGCCTGTCCTGCCGTGGTCGCCACGATGATCCTGGCGGGCGCACGGGTCCCCTGGCGCTGGGCGTCATCGCTGTCAGACCTTTACGTATCGTCGGAGGGTGAGCAGGGACGAGATCCCTGCGAGGAGGGCACCGAGCAGGATGAGCACCGGAACCAGGAGCAGGACCTGCTGGGAGGAGATGAACGCCGTCTGCGGGAAGGTGTTCACGAGCCAGCCGTCGATCAGGAAGCGGGAGGCCCCCCACAGCGTCGCCGACGCGAGGACCGCCCCGATCACCGCGGCGATGACGCCCTCGAGGATGAACGGCAGCTGGATGATCGCCTTGGACGCGCCGACGAGGCGCATGATGCCCGTCTCACGGCGGCGGCTGAAGGCGGAGAGCCGGATGGTCGTGGCGATCAGCAGGATCGCGCAGAACGTCATGATGCCGGCGATCGCGAGCGCGACGACGGACGCCCAGTTCATGTAGCGGAAGATCGCCTCCAGGAAGTCCCGCTGGTCGCTGACCGCATCCACGCCCGGTTCGGAGGAGAAGGCCTCGTCGATGACCTCGTACTTCTCGGCGTCGACGAGGCTGACCCGGAACGACTCGGGCAGCTGCTCCGCGGTGACGGAGTCGACGATCGGCGAGTTGGCGAACTGGTCGCGGAAGTGGACGAGTGCCTCCTCCTGCGTCTCGTGGGTGACGGTGTCGACGTACGGGGCGAACTGATCGGATTCCAGCCGGGCCTCGATGGCAGCACGCTGGTCCCCCGTGACCGGTCCGGCAGCGCAGCTCGCCTCGGAGGAGTTGTCCACGCAGAGGTAGATGGTGACCTGGACGCGGTCGTACCAGTACCCCTTCATCTGGTTGATCTGCAGCTGGAACAGGCCCGCCGCACCCACGAAGGTCAGCGAGATGAAGGTCACCAGGATCACCGAGGTGACCATCGACAGGTTGCGGCGGATGCCCGAGCCGATCTCGGACAGGATGAAGGCGACCCTCATCCGGCCATCGCTTCGGGGCGGCCCGCGTAGATGCCCTGGGCGTCGTCGCGCACCACGGACCCGCTGCGGAGTTCCACGACGCGCTTGCGCATCGTGTTGACGATGTCGTCGTCGTGCGTGGCCATGACCACCGTGGTGCCGTTCTGGTTGATCGTGTCGAGGATCTTCATGATGCCCATGGAGGTGGTCGGGTCGAGGTTCCCGGTGGGCTCGTCGGCGAGCAGGATGCCGGGACGGTTCACGATCGCGCGCGCGATCGCGACGCGCTGCTGCTCGCCGCCGGACAGCTCGTGCGGCATCCGGTTGTCCTTGCCGTCGAGGCCTACGGTGGCGAGGACGTCCGGCACGGTCTCGCGGATGACGGCCCGGCTCCTGCCGATGACCTGCATCGCGAAGGCGACGTTCGCGAAGACCGTCTTGTTGGGGAGGAGACGGAAGTCCTGGAAGACGACGCCGATGCCCCGGCGCAGGCGGGGCACGCGCCAGCTGGGGATGTTCGCGACGTTCTGGCCGGCCACGTAGACCGCGCCCCGCGAGGCCCGGTCCTCCTTGAGCACCAGACGGATGAACGTCGACTTGCCGGAGCCTGAGGCGCCCACGAGGAAGACGAACTCGCCGCGGTCGATGTCGAGGGAGACGGCATCGAGGGCGGGCTGCGACGTGGGGTCGTAGGTCTTCGTGACGTCGTCGAATCTGATCATGATCACTCTGCGCCCGTGGATCGCCGGGGCACGGGCATTGGCTCGGGGAAGGAAGCGCCGGCTCCTCGACTATAACGACTTGTCGAGAAACGCCCTTTACCTCTGCGGTGTGTCGCGGGCAAGAGCTCGAGTAGAAAACAAGTGGTTTGCGCCGGAAGACGCGTAGCCCTACCCGGCGTCGTTGCGGTTGTTCGTGCGCCAGCGGATGCCGGCATCGATGAAGTCGTCGATCTCGCCGTCGAACACCGACGATGTGTTGCCGACCTCGTGATTGGTGCGGAGGTCCTTGACCATCTGGTACGGATTGAGCACGTAGGAGCGCATCTGGTCACCCCAGGAGGCCTTGACGTCGCCCGCGAACGCCTTCTTCTCGGCGTCCTCCTGCTCCTTCTTGAGCAGCAGCAGCCGCGACTGGAGCACCCGCATGGCTGCGGCGCGGTTCTGGATCTGCGACTTCTCGTTCTGCATGGAGACGACGACCCCCGTGGGCAGGTGCGTCAGGCGGACCGCCGAGTCCGTCGTGTTCACCGACTGGCCGCCGGGTCCCGACGACCGGAAGACGTCGACGCGGATCTCGTTGTCCGGGACCTCGATGACGTCCGTACCCTCGATCAGCGGGATGACCTCGACCGCGGCGAAGGAGGTCTGGCGGCGGCCCTGGTTGTCGAAAGGGCTGATGCGGACGAGGCGGTGCGTCCCGGCTTCCACGGACAGCGTGCCGAAGGCGTAGGGGGCCTTGACCTCGAAGGTCGCGGACTTGAGGCCCGCCTCCTCCGCATAGGAGGTGTCGAGGACCTGCGTGGGGTAGCCGTGGCGTTCGGCCCACCGCAGGTACATGCGCAGGAGCATCTCGGCGAAGTCGGCGGCGTCCACGCCCCCGGCGCCGGAGCGGATGGTGACGACGGCCTCACGCTCGTCCCACTCCCCGGCCAGCAGCGTGACGATCTCGAGGTCGTCGAGGGATCTGCCGAGGGAGACGAGCTCCCTCTCGGCCTCGGCCAGGGTGTCCTCGTCGCTCTCGTCCTGCGCGAGTCCCACGAGGACCTCGAGGTCGTCGATCCGGCTCTCCAGGGTCTCGAGGCGCTCGAGAGCGGACTGCCGGTGCGACAGCTTCGAGGTCACCTTCTGGCCCGCGGCGGGATCGTCCCAGAGGTCGGGTGCTCCCGCTTCCTCGCTCAGCTCCTCGATGTCCTTGCGGATTCCCTCGACGTCGGAGACCTGCTCGATGGACTGGTACTTGGCGCGGAGGGCGCGGATCTCTGCGGGAAAATCAGTGGTTGCCATGGTCCTTCCAGCCTACGTCATGGGCTCTCCCGCCCGTCTATCGGACCAGCTCGGCCCGTGCATCGGCCTGCGCGACGATCGGGATGCCGGCGGGCACCAGGAAGTTCACGATGGGTGGGCGTACGACGGCGGTGAGTACCACCCGCGCGGTCCGCCCGTCCTCCGCGCCGGAGGACGGGTCGACGGCCAGCTGCTCGAACCGCGCCGCTGCCCCGGTGGCGGCGAGGTAACCGGCCGCCGACTCCTCCACGCCGGAATCCTGCAGGGCCGGAAGGGGCGGCGTGGGGTCCCCTCCGCCGACACCGACGTCGATGCTGTAGCTGTCGGCGGCAGCGAGTGCCGCACCGTCCGCCACCGACAGCAGCTTCTTGTGCTCGATGTAGACGGCCGACACCGCGAGGACGACGGTGACGACGAGGAGGCAGACGAGAAGGTAGCCGATGACCAGAACACCGACCTGCCCCTCCTCCGAGCGGTCGGCCGTCGTGTCTGCACCGCCTGTGCGCCTCGTCACCCGAAGCGCTCGACGATCTGGGTGGAGGTGGCGTCCACGGTGGCGGCCGAGGGGTGGGTCCCGGCGATCGCGGGGACCAGCGGGAGGGGGACGTCGAGGCGGACGACGACGGTCACGGTCGTTCCCGGCGCGAGGCATCGACCGCTGCAGGCGATGTCCACCGCGGCCTGCTCCGGCCCGAAGCCGAAGTCCGCGAGCGCGATGCGGGCCGCCTCGCGCGCCCGTGCGTCGGCTTCCTGGGGCGACGCGGCATCCACGTACACCTTCGCTGCCTGGTCGGCCGCCCCGACGACGGCGAAGGAGCCACCCTGGAGCTGCCCGACCGTCAGGACGAGGTAGACGACCGGCACGAGGAGCAGGACCCCCAGGAACACGAACTCCATGACGGCGCTCCCACGCTCCGCCCCGAACCGCGGGCGTCTGGGGGACGGGTGTCCCGGGCTCGGACGTCCCGGGCTCGGACGGACTGCCGCCGGGACAGCGCAGGCCCGTGGCCCTGCGCGCTCTCCGGACCGTCCGGGGTTGCACTCAGGACGGGAGCGCTGCATGGCCGCGCACCTCCATGATTCCTGCCGGTCCGATCAGTCCGATGACGGGCAGCGGAGCGCAGACGACCACTTCGAGGGTCCTCACGCCGCCGACCGTGCTCTCACCGACCGAGACATCGGACCCGTAGGAATCCGCGAGTGACCCGCGGATCAGGTCCTCCGCGCGGCCGACGGCGTCCTGCGGGGAGCGGTCCGCGAGCGTGCCGTACCGTGCTCCCGAGGCGGCGGCGTCGATGAGCGTGTTCCGGACGTGCAGGACGAGCGTCAGCTGGAGGATCGCGATGAAGACGACCGTCAGCAGGCCCCCGATCAGGGCGAAGTCGACGACGGCGGCACCACGCTCCGGGTCCTTCCGAGCGGCGCGTGGACCGACCAGCGCGAGGGCCATGGCCTAGGGCGATACCTGGTCGATCGCCTGGTTGAACAGGCCCTCCAGGGCGGGCCCGGCGATCGCCAGCAGGGCGGCGACGAGGACCGCCGACATCAGCGTGATCATCACCCAGCCCGGCACATCCCCCCGTTCCCGGTCCCCGGCTCCGGCCAGCAGGGCTGCGATGGCGCCGAGGAGGAGTTGGGCGAGGCGTGAGGCTCCGGTCAGGATCTTCATGGCGTTCCCCTTTTAGTCGTCGTCGTTGTGGTGTCAGAAACCGAGGTTGATCAGGGCGATGCCAGGGTAGACAGCGAAGAGGACGGTCAGCGGAAGGACACCGAACACCAGCGGCACCATCATCGCGATCTCCTTCTTCCCGGCGGACTCCATCAGTTCGCGCTTCGCCAGGTCGCGGACGTCCTGCGCCTGCGCGCGGAGCACGTCCGCCAGCGGCGTCCCCCGCTGCACCGCCACGGTGATGCCGTCGACGAAGCGCGCGAGCGGCGCGAGGCGGGTGCGGTGCGAGAACTCCTGCAGCGCCTCCACGAGCGGCTTGCCCGCCCTCGTCGCGGCGAGCACGAGGGCGAACTCGCCGGCAAGCTCCCCGGTGGCAGTCCTGCAGATGCGCTCGAGCGCGCCCGTGGTGCTCTCCCCCGCCGAGACAGCCAGGGCCATGAGCTCGGCGAGGCTGGGGAACTCGGCGAGCATGCGTGCCTCGCGTCTCCTGATCTCGGACGAGAGGACGTAGTCGCGGCCGACGAATCCCAGAACGGCGCAGGCGAGGACGATCACGACGGCGAGCGGCACGTTGACCGACCCCGAGGCCGCCAGGAGCACCATGATCAGGGTCGATGCGGCGAGTCCGCCCGCAGCCCAGAGCAGCTGCTGAGCCCGGAAGTCCGCGGCGGTCTGCGCCCGGCCGGCCTGGGCGAGCCTGCGCGCAAGGGTCGCGGCTGCCGGGTTGAAGCGGTGCGACCACGCGACGGCGTCGGCGAGCAGGGGGCGGAGGATCCGCTCGAGCGGCCCGAAGGGTGTGGCGTTGCCCGGCGCGTCCGCGAGCAGCCTGGACCGGAGGTCCACCGCGCGCAGTTGGGGTGCGATGCGCTGTGTCAGGGTTGTGGCGCGCATGGCCGGCAGGCGGACGAGGACCAGCCACAGACCCGCTCCAAGCAGGAGACCGCAGAGCGCCGCCAGCGCGAGAGTCGGCGTCATCGGAGCACCCGCTCGTCCTCGGGCAGCGCGCCGATCCGGAGCATGACGCGGTAGCAGACCGCGGACACGAGGAGCCCTCCCAGCAGCACGACCGCGCCACCTGCCGTGTTGTAGGCACGCACGGCCTCCGGACGGGTGGACAGGAGCATGAGGACGAACCACGGTGCCGCGACGGCCAGGCGCGCAGCGTTGATCGTCCAGGACTGCCGCGCCTCCAGTTCGCTACGGGTGCGGGCGGCGTCCCGCAGGAATTCGGACAACGTACCCAGGAGGCGGCCGAGGTCCGACCCGCCCACCTCCCTGGTCATGCGGAGTGCCTCGACGATGCGGTCCGCGACCGGGTCCGCCAGCCGCTCCTTGAGCCGGTTGAGCGCGTCGTCGAACCGTCCGCCCGCGCGGTAGTCGGAGCCGAAGGCCCGGAAGGCCGCCCTCAGTTCGACGGGCCCCTTCTCTCCCAGCTGGATGAGGGCCTCGGGAAGCGAGAGCCCCGCGCGGATGGCCGACCGGAGATGGTCCACGACGTCGGGCCACAGCTCGCGCAGCGAAGCGGTGCGCTTCGTCGCACGCCATTTCACGATCGAGAACGGCAGGAATCCACCGAACAGGGCGAAGCACAGCGCGATCGGTGCCGAGCCGGTCATCACGAACCCGATGAGCAGCACGATCAGTCCCGTGGCGGCGCAGGTGGCGAGCAGCCCGCGGGCCGAGACACGCTCGATCCCTGCACGCAGGAGGAGGTCCTCGAGTGGATACCGGCGCGCGGGGGCCCGACGGTCGCGCGCGGGCCGCTCCCAGCACGACCACCAGATCAGGAACAGGCCGACGCCGAGGCCCGCCCCTGCCGCCGTGTTCACGCCCGCACGCCCAGGGCGGCCGAGACGTCGACGCCCGCGGCCGCGAACTTCTCCTCGGCGGGCATGCCGGTGGCCGTCAGCTCCAAGCTTCCGTCGATCCGTGTGAAGACCGGGGAGGACTCGATGACGCCGTTCTCCACCCGTCGTCCAAGGGCCATGATCTCGGTGACCCGGCGCTGACCGCCGGGCAGCCGTGCGCAATGCACCACGAGGTCGATGCAGGAGGCGACGGTCGGCACCACGAAACTGCTCGAGATGTTCTCCCCCGCCAGGAGCGGCAGCGTGCAAATCTTGGTGATGGCGTCATGCGCGCTGTTGGCATGGACGCTGCACATCCCGGGCAGGCCGCTGTTGAGGGCGATGAGCATGTCCAGGCTCTCGGCCTCGCGCACCTCGCCGACGATCAGCCGATCGGGGCGCATCCGGAGGGCCTCCTTCACGAGGCGCCGCAGGGGTATCTCGCCGTGTCCTTCGAGGTTGGGCTGGCGACACTGCAGGCCGACGACGTCGCGCAGCGGCAGCTGCAGTTCGAAGATCTCCTCGACGGTGATGACCCTCTCCCGTGGGCCGATGGATGCCCCCAGACAGTTCAGCATCGTCGTCTTGCCTGCCTGGGTCGCCCCGGAGACCAGGATGTTCAGGCCACTGGCGACAGCTGCTCCGAGGAATCGCGCCGCCTGGGGAGACAGCGTCCCCAGCTCCACGAGGTGCTCGAGCCTCGAAGCACGCGCGACGAACTTCCGGATGTTCACGGACCAGTGGTTGCGGGTCACATCCGGGATCACGACGTGCAGCCTGGAACCGTCGGGCAGGGAGGCGTCGACGAACGGCGAGGACAGGTCGAGCCGCCGCCCGGAGGACTTCAGCATCTTCTCGACGAGGTCCCGGACCTGCTGGTCGGTCAGCGACAGCGCCGTGAGCTCCGACTCCCCGTCCCGTGCGATATAGATCTCCGCGGGCGCATTGATCCAGATCTCCTCGATGGTCGGATCGTCGAGCAGGGGCTGGAGGGCACCGAACCCGGCGACGGCGTCGTAGATCTGCTTGCGCGCGGCGTCCAGCCGCCCGAGCGGCGGGAGGACCCCGAGCACCGAACGCTCCTCGTAGTCGGCGACGGCGTCATGCACGAGGAGTTGCACCTCGCCCACCTGGCGGCCGGGGTCGAGGCCGCGCCGGCGGATGAGTTCGCGCACCTCGCCCTCGACCAAGCGAACAGCATCCATTGATGTCCCCCATATGTCCGCCCGCCGACGTCGATACGCCGTTCGGGCGCGGAATTGCTTCCGCCGCCTTCACCCTACTGAAGTGGAGGCTGCCCGAATAGAGCGCGCCAGGCATGTGCATAAATTCGGGGACGAGATGACAATCACGGCAACGGGCACCGCGCAAGAGCGACACGCCAGCGCGGATACGGACATAAGCGCAGGTTTTGCCTAAGATTCCACTTTCACTTCCGAAACGTTAGTCACGTTCGTAACAGAACTGTAGTCTGCACGGGAATTCAATCAGCTGGCTGACGCCCGGAATCTGCTGGAGAAACCCGTGACATTACCCTTCCCCGCCCGACTTCTGAGCGCAGCCCTGCTGTCCTTCGGACTTCTGGGCAGCGCCGTCCCCGCTGTAGCAACCGACACGGTGACCGCCCCGTCACCGTCGGCGACAGCGACTCCTGTCGCCCCATCGACCACCCCAGTTGCCCCGACCGCTGGGCCGACCCCTCCGGCGAAGGCCCCCACGCCGGGTGCAGCTCCGGCGCCGGCTGCGACGGTCGCGCCCACTCCTCCTGCCGCCACCAAGGAAGCCGCGCCGGTGAAGCAGCCCGCGGCGCAGGATGAAGTGACCTCGTTCGTGCCGGATCTGAACTGGAATCCGCTCGACGAGCCCGGGTCGAACGCCCGCTACGGCGAGCATTATGCGGAACCGGTCACTCCGATGAAGACGGCGTCGCCGCTGAACCTCGACGGCAGCGGCGGGAGCGCGGCGCTCGCCCCGCGGTCCGGGGCCTTCAAGGTCACGCTGGTCACCGTGCAACTGTCGGGGAAGACAGTTGCCGACACCGATGCGATCAACCTGGCGGCGGCCCGCAATTCGATCACGAACGCCAATTCGTACTGGAATTCGGTCTCCGCGGGGCGGCTCTCGATGACGAAGGTGAACGAATACCGCCACAAGTCGGCCGCGAAGATCACGGACTCCTACGGCACGATCATGGCGACAGTGACCAAGGAATTGAACTGGCAGTACCGGCCCTACGAAGCCCTGGTGATCTTCGTGCCGCATGCGGACCTGAACTACAACGGGTCGTGGGGCATTCTCGGGGGTGGTTTCACGGACGGTCCTACGAGCGGGCGCGTGATCATGCCGTATCCCTCGGCACTCACGAACAACGTCGTGACGCACGAGTTCGGGCACGTGCTGGGTCTCCACCACGCGAACTCCCTGGCCTGCACGAGCGGCCGCACGGATGCTCCGATCTCGGGCGGATCATGGGCGGACCCGGCGTGCTGGTCCTCCGAATACAGCGACATGTCGGATCTGATGGGCTACGCCCAGGTCGCGTCGCCGGTCATCAACGCCTTCCTCTGGGAGTACGGCGGCTTCGGGTCTCCCGCGGACATCCGCGATATCGGCACACCATCGGACCGTCAGCGGTTCACCCTGAAGCCTTGGGCCGGCAAGGAGGCCGGCAGGGCTCTCAAGTTCACCGATCCGGTCAGCGAGGAGGTCTACTACCTCGAACTGCGCGTGCCCGTCGGATTCGACAGGACCAGCGCGGTCGGCGGTAATCAGGGCGTCAAGATCACCAAGCAGGACATCCTCGGCTGGAGCGGGAACGCCTCCGCGGTCCTCACCCCCAACAGCAGGCTGTCCGGCTACTCCCATCGCGCGCTGACGTGGGCGGCAGGACAGACATTCGTCACGCACTCGGGAACACGGGTGGAAATCAGCTCGATAGCCATTCCTGCGAATCCGGAGGGTGCGAGTGCCGTCGTGACGATCACTCCCCCCGAGACGAATGCCACGCGGGCGGCGGCGGCGATCGCGGCGGTGGTGTCTTCTGCTCCGCAGCTCGGTGCTGTGCAGTCCGGTGTGGTCTGTGGCCTGGTCGATGGGGGCTGCTACCAGGGCTTCACGAATGGTGCGGTCATCTGGTCCTCCGGGACCGGTGCCGTGATCTCCTCGAACGGCGCGATCCGCAATGCATGGATGGGAGCCGGGGCCCAGAACGGTGTCCTGGGTTACCCGAAGGCCGCGCAGGTATGCGGGATCCGCGACGGCGGCTGCTACCAGTCGTTCCAGAAGGGCGAGGTGTTCTGGTCCACCGCATCCGGAGCCCACATCTCCAAGGCCGGCGTGATCCGCACCGCCTACCGTGCCGCAGGAGCGGAGAACGGAGCACTGGGCTTCCCGATCGGCGCGGAGGCCTGCGGGTTGAGGAACGGCGGCTGCTACCAGGCCTTCCAGCGAGGCGAGATCCTCTGGTCCCCGACCACCGGGGCCCAGATCTCCAAGGCCGGCGTGATCCGCACCGCCTACCGTGCCGCAGGAGCAGAGAACGGCATCCTCGGCTACCCCGTCACCGCGGAGACCTGCGGACTCAGACTCGAGGGCTGCTACCAGGCATACCAGAACGGGGAGATCCTCTACTCCAGCAAGACCGGAGCACACATCAGCAGGGCCGGCGCGATCCGTGACCTCTACCGCAGCTCCCGAGCCGAGAACGGCGTCCTCGGGTTCCCCGCCGGCAAGGAGACCTGCGGCCTGAGGAACGGCGGCTGCTACCAGTCCTTCCAGGGCGGCGAGATCATCTGGTCGGCCGCCACCGGAGCCCGGATCACCTACAACAGCCCCATCCGCACCACCTACCGTGCGGCAGGAGCGGAGAACAGCCTCCTCGGCTACCCCGTGAACGCACAGATCTGCGGTATCCGCGACGGAGGGTGCTACCAGTCCTTCCAGGGCGGCGAAATATTCTGGTCCGCCGCCTCCGGAGCCAACATCAGCAGGCAGGGCGGCATCCGCAACCTCTACCGGTCCATAGGAGCCGAGAACGGACGACTGGGCTTCCCCCTCACCGCCGAGATCTGCGGCCTGAAGAACGGCGGCTGCTACCAGTCCTTCCAGGGCGGCGAGATCCTCTGGTCGGCCGCCACCGGAGCCAAACTCGTCACCACCGGATCCATCCGCACCGCCTACCGCGGTGCCGGCGCCGAGAACAGCGCCCTGGGATACCCCCGGGTCAACGAGATCTGCGGGATCCGCGACAACGGCTGCTACCAGTCCTTCCAGGGCGGCGAGATCCTCTGGAGCTCCAAGACCGGAGCCCGCATCACCGCGAACGGACCGATCCGCACCACCTACCGGCAGTCCGGCGCCGAGAACGGAACCCTCGGCTACCCCACCACCAACCAGACCTGCACCACCAGCACCCGCTGCACCCAGACCTTCCAACGCGGAACCCTCACCTGGACCCCCACCACAGGCGTCAAACGAACCTGACCCACCCCACCGATCGATCCACCAGCACGCGTGCCTCCGGGCACAGCCCCCGAATACATAGGTGATCCACTGTGACAACCAGACGAACCTCCACCCTGACCGGCGTCGCTGTGCTGCTTGCAGCGATCCTCATCGGTCCCGTGACCCCTGTGTCGATGTCGCCTGCCCTGGCGACCGAGACCACCGATACAGCCACACCGCAGGTCGCTCCGACCGCCAAAGGGCTTCCCGCCACCGTCGCCGAGACCCCGGCCGGCGACGAAGCCCCCGTCGGAGAGGAAGCGCCCGTCGACGACGGGACGGTCACTGATCGGAAGGTCTCCGACCCTCCGAAGGAGGAGACGGAACAGCAGGGTCTCCCCGCGATGGTGCCCGAGGAGAGGAACGCCTCCATGGGACAGGGCCTCGCACGGATCGCCGAGACCGGCGACCCCCAGATCCCTCGCGCCGAGGAATCGCGCGACAACCGCCCTGATGGGATGAAGGGCGCCGAATCCCCCTCGGGAGGAGGTTCGGCTGCAACGAGCTACTGGAATCCTGGCGGAGTTCTCGGTGTGGATGTGAGCAGTCATCAGGGGAGGTTCGTCAACTGGTCGTCGGCATGGGCGTACGGTGCCCGCTTCGCCTACGTGAAGGCAACCGAGAACAACGACTACATCAACCCCTACTTCTCCGACCAGTACGCAGGGTCTGCGGATTCCGGCATGTACCGGGGCGCATATCACTTCGCCCTACCCAACATGTCTTCGGCCTCTGAACAGGCAGAGTTCTTCGTCAGGAACGGTGGGGGATGGAGTGCGGACGGCAAGACACTCCCGCCCCTTCTCGACGTCGAATTCAATCCCTACCCGTCACTGGGCAACACCTGCTACAACATGACACCGTCCCAGATGGTCGCCTGGATCAGTGAGTTCTCACAAAGGATGCAGGAGCTGACCGGCCGCAAGCCGATGATCTACACGGCTGCCAGCTGGTGGAACCAATGCACCGGCAACTCCACGGCGTTCGGCGATCACGCACTGCACGTGGCACGCTACGGGACCACCACCCCCGGCACGATGCCCACCGGTTGGACCAGGCAGGACGTCTGGCAGTACACCGACAGCGGCCCGGTGATCGGCGACTGGAACCAGTGGAACGGAGATCTCGCGAGCCTGGATGCCTTCGCGAGGAACAACACGAACTCGCCGGACGCGCGGGCGGCGGCGGCGATCGCGGCGGTGGTGTCTTCTGCTCCGCAGCTCGGTGCTGTGCAGTCCGGTGTGGTCTGTGGCCTGGTCGATGGGGGCTGCTACCAGGGCTTCACGAATGGTGCGGTCATCTGGTCCTCCGGGACCGGTGCCGTGATCTCCTCGAACGGCGCGATCCGCAATGCATGGATGGGAGCCGGGGCCCAGAACGGTGTCCTGGGTTACCCGAAGGCCGCGCAGGTATGCGGGATCCGCGACGGCGGCTGCTACCAGTCGTTCCAGAAGGGCGAGGTGTTCTGGTCCACCGCATCCGGAGCCCACATCTCCAAGGCCGGCGTGATCCGCACCGCCTACCGTGCCGCAGGAGCGGAGAACGGAGCACTGGGCTTCCCGATCGGCGCGGAGGCCTGCGGGTTGAGGAACGGCGGCTGCTACCAGGCCTTCCAGCGAGGCGAGATCCTCTGGTCCCCGACCACCGGGGCCCAGATCTCCAAGGCCGGCGTGATCCGCACCGCCTACCGTGCCGCAGGAGCAGAGAACGGCATCCTCGGCTACCCCGTCACCGCGGAGACCTGCGGACTCAGACTCGAGGGCTGCTACCAGGCATACCAGAACGGGGAGATCCTCTACTCCAGCAAGACCGGAGCACACATCAGCAGGGCCGGCGCGATCCGTGACCTCTACCGCAGCTCCCGAGCCGAGAACGGCGTCCTCGGGTTCCCCGCCGGCAAGGAGACCTGCGGCCTGAGGAACGGCGGCTGCTACCAGTCCTTCCAGGGCGGCGAGATCATCTGGTCGGCCGCCACCGGAGCCCGGATCACCTACAACAGCCCCATCCGCACCACCTACCGTGCGGCAGGAGCGGAGAACAGCCTCCTCGGCTACCCCGTGAACGCACAGATCTGCGGTATCCGCGACGGAGGGTGCTACCAGTCCTTCCAGGGCGGCGAAATATTCTGGTCCGCCGCCTCCGGAGCCAACATCAGCAGGCAGGGCGGCATCCGCAACCTCTACCGGTCCATAGGAGCCGAGAACGGACGACTGGGCTTCCCCCTCACCGCCGAGATCTGCGGCCTGAAGAACGGCGGCTGCTACCAGTCCTTCCAGGGCGGCGAGATCCTCTGGTCGGCCGCCACCGGAGCCAAACTCGTCACCACCGGATCCATCCGCACCGCCTACCGCGGTGCCGGCGCCGAGAACAGCGCCCTGGGATACCCCCGGGTCAACGAGATCTGCGGGATCCGCGACAACGGCTGCTACCAGTCCTTCCAGGGCGGCGAGATCCTCTGGAGCTCCAAGACCGGAGCCCGCATCACCGCGAACGGACCGATCCGCACCACCTACCGGCAGTCCGGCGCCGAGAACGGAACCCTCGGCTACCCCACCACCAACCAGACCTGCACCACCAGCACCCGCTGCACCCAGACCTTCCAACGCGGAACCCTCACCTGGACCCCCACCACAGGCGTCAAACGAACCTGACCCACCCCACCGCCGCACCGGGCTGACAGGGGAAGGGAGGGGGATACCATGGGCTCGCGCCTGTCAGTCCGGACACCCGACTGACGCGCCCCACCAGAAGGAGACTGAGTGATCGACCATGCTGCCCGGGTCGGGCCGCCGAAACGGGCGAAGCTCGGCAAACCGCAGCGCCGCGACATCCAGGCGCTCCGGGCGCTGGCCGTCCTCCTCGTCGTCGTCAACCACCTGTGGCCGGATCTCCTCTCCGGCGGCTACGTCGGGGTCGATGTCTTCTTCGTCATCTCCGGCTACCTCATCACGCAGCACCTGCTCGGCGAGTTGAAGCGCACCGGGAGGATCAGGCTCGGGCAGTTCTACGCGCGGAGGGCGCGACGCCTCCTGCCCGCCGCACTGCTCGTCGCTCTCCTGTCCCTCCTGGTCGCGACGGTCTATCTGCCCACGGGTCGGCTCATCTCGATCGGACGGGAGACCATCGCCAGCACCCTGTACCTGGAGAACTGGTCCCTCGCTGCGCAGTCCGTCGACTACTCGGCGTTGAACAACCAGGCATCCACCGTCCAGCACTACTGGTCGCTGTCCGTCGAGGAACAGTTCTACCTGATCTGGCCGCTCCTGCTCATCGGTGTGTATTCCCTCGCCGGCAGGCGACGCTCGCCGCAGACCTTCATGCTGGCTGCGCTTGCCGCGGTCGGGGCGGCCTCGTTCGCCTTCTCGATCCACCTCACCCACATCAGCCGGAGCGAAGCCTATTTCGTGACGCCCACCCGGGTCTGGGAGTTCGCCGCCGGCGGGCTCATCGCGGCAGCTGCGTCAACCTGGTTCACCGACGAGCGCTACTCGGGGCGCCTCCGGGTCGCAGGCGTCGCGCAGTGGACGGGAGTGGTCCTCATAGCCGCCTCGGCACTGGTGTTCGACGAATCGACGCCCTTCCCCGGGTATCTCGCGGCGGTCCCTGTGGTGGGTACGGCGCTCATCATCGCGTCCGGCCCGCGGTCACCCCTCTGGTCCCCCAACACCGTGCTGAGTGTCACCCCGGTCCAGATACTCGGGAACATCTCCTACTCCCTCTATCTGTGGCACTGGCCCGTCATCATTCTGCTGCCATCGATCATCGATCGTCCGCTGGACACCTCCGATCTCCTCCTGGCGGTCCTGCTGTCCGTGGTCCTCGCCGGACTGACGAAGAAGTACATCGAGGATCCGGGCAGGTCCCGCTTCCTGCCGGGCGCCTCGCCTCGCCGGATCCTGGGCGTGACGGTCGCGGCGACCGTGACGGTGACGACGATCTGCGCAGCCCTGATCGTTGTTGCCGGCTTCGCTCAGGCGGCAGACGCACGGCGGCTCGACGCGCTGTCCGGAGGAGACTGCTTCGGGGCCAAGAGCCTGTCCGCAGCCGTGTGCGAGCAACCGTTCGGACCGCCGGCGGCGACCGGTATCGGCGCCGGAGAAGCCCCGTGGTTCACCGACGAGCAGTGCGGCCCCCACCCCGACCCGATCGTCGTGGGTGACGAGAAGCTCCTGACGCTCTGTGACTTCTCGGACGGCCGGGAGGATGCCGAGACCGTCTGGCTGATCGGCGACTCCCATGCGGAGCAGTGGAAAGCGGCGATCCTTCCCCTGGCACGCGAGCATCACTGGAAGGTCACCGTCAGTCTCCTGGGCGGGTGTCCCTACGTCGATGTGAAGCGGTCCGCCTTCATGGGAGCGGAGACGACCGACAGCAGGGTGCAGCAGCGGTGCCTGCAGTGGAGCCGGTCGGTGTCCGACCGCGTCCTCGCAGCCCCGCCCGACGTCGTGTTCCTCTCCTCCTTCTCCGCCGGAGAGGAGATCGACGACGGCACCGGTCGCCCGCAGGCCGAGCAGTACCGGACAGCATTCTCGGACCGCGTGGTTCCATGGACCGCACGCGGCACGGAGGTGTACGTCATCAGGGACACCCCGCTCACCCTGGATCGCTCGACACCGGAGTGCCTCGCCCGCAACGAGGAGTCACCACTTGCTTGCGCGAACCCGAAGACGCAGGCGCTACCCGCCGATCCGGTCGCCGAAGCGGCACGCGCGCTGGACGCACCGGACATCCACGTGATCGACCTCTCGGACCGATTCTGCCCGGATGACACCTGCTACGCGGCCATCGGCGGCCTTCACGTCTACTTCGACCGGGACCACGTCGCACGGAGCTACGTCCGCTCGCTGATCCCGACCTTCGCGGAACGGTTCGCCGCCGTCGCGTCCTAGTGCTTCGCGGAGCCCGACGGCGTCTGCACGGCCTTCCGCCAGGACCGGAGGAGGAACAGCACCACGAGCAGCGCGACGATCACGGCAACCTCGATCACGCCGGCGATGAAGCTGAGCGGGACGAGGCCGAGCAGGACCACGACGCCCACCTGCAGGCCGAAACCGCCCAGGAACAGTGCGAGGGGCACGCTTCTGCCAGGGGGCGTCCGCAGGACCATCGCGTAGGTCAGCAGGCCGAGGCACGCGAACCCGAGCACCTGGATCATGGCCACCACCACGAGGTCGGCCTCCGAGGCCGGCCACCAGGCGAGCACGGCGACGACCACCAGGACACCGGGGGTCACGAAGGCGAGGCGCCGGGTCCCGTCGGCGATGTACAGCAGATTGGAGGCCACGAGGAACAACGCGTATCCGATCGACACCAGCGGGAGCGTGATCGCGATCGGCCAGACGAGCCCGGGCTCGGTCGAGAGGATGAACGATCCCACGGCCGCGCCGGAGGAGGCGAGGAGCCCGACCCCCACCGCCCAGGCAACGGCTTCGAGGGACACGCGCCGCGTTTCGTCCACCAGCTGATCCTCTCCGGCGGACATCATCCGGGTGGACCAGGCGTTGTTCAGGGCGTTCAGGATCGTGATCGGGCCCAATGCGAAGATCAGGACCGTTCCGAAATGACCCGCGTCCTCGACCGCGGCGGCATAGGCGAGGATCAGGACGGACCCCTGCGTGAGCAGCATGAGTGCTCCCGTGTGCGGCAGCAGCGGTACGGCGATCTTCAGCGATTCACGGCCCGAGCCCGGCACCTTCCACGGAGGACGCGGCCGGGCGAGGACGAGGGCCGCGACTCCGGCAGCCAGGACCGCGAGGCTGTAGGCGCCCATGTAGACCTCGGCGGTGGGCGCGATGAAGATGATGCCCAGCAGACCGAGGAGGTTGGCCAGGACGGATGACCCGATACTGAGCAGCACGAAACGCCCGGGCCGGTTCTGCGCGCGGAGCACGGCCTGCGAGCCCAGCACCGTTCCGAGGATCCCGACGCTGACCACCGACAGGACGGTGGTGGACGCCACACCCTCCCCCGTCAGGGCACCCAGACCGAGGAGGCAGAGCGCACCTGCAGCGGCCAGTGCCGCGGAGGCGATGGCCATGAATCCGTACATCCCACGGGAGCGGTCCTGTCCCCGCTCCCGCGCGAACCAGAGGTTCGTGATCGCGAGCGGAAGGCCCGCAGAGATGAGGACGACCAGGACCTGGATCGTCACCACCGACGTCGAGACGTATCCCCACTGTCGTTCGTCGAGGATCCTGACAGCGAAGGGCTGGATGAGCAGGAGCCCCAGACCCTGGAGCAGCGAACCGACGAGGTACCACGTGCCGGAGACGCTCCGGTCGGCCCGCGCAGGCCGTGGCGTAGAGGACCTGCTGAGCATCACTACCTGGCGAGGGCGTGAGCGGTCAGCTTACGCATCCCGCCCCACATACGGCGTCGAGCCACCTGCGGTAGAAGGGTCAGTGCGTGGAGCCGGGACGACGCGTGCCGGCCGGCGGCCGTGGCAGCCCGCTCCCATCCGAGCTTCCGGAAATCCTTGACGCACTCGTCGAAGAAGGCGCGCTCCTCGGCGAACCGGCGGCCGTCGAGGGCCCGCACGGAGGAATCGGACTCGCGATGGCGCCGGTAGAGGAAGCAGGTCTCCGCCAGGACGAGCATCTTCCCGCCCGACATGATGATGTCCGTCGCCAGGGCGAGGTCCTGAACGACGTCGTACTGTTCCCGGAAGCTGTGACGCTTGATGGCTTCGGACCGCCAGGCGAGGGACGGGAAGTACAGCCAGTCTCCGGTGAGGAGGCTCGCGGCGAGCGGTTCGCCTTCCACGACCGCACTCGCGCTCTCCCCCACGAGCCGACGGCGCAGGTAGCTCTTGACCCGATCGCCCATCGGCTCGTAGACGGTCCCGTTCTCGTCGATGACGTCCACGCCGGGCTGGATGATGTCCACGGACTGCCCGTCGAACCCCTCGTGCACCACGGAGAGATAGTTCGGGAGCATCAGGTCGTCCGCTCCCATGATCACGACGTAGTCGTGCTCGATGAGGGACAGGCACTTCCGGTAGTTCGCGTTCGCGCCGAGGTTGACCTCGTTCCTGAAGTACCGGACGCGACTATCCGAGTCCGTCAGGTCCTTGAAGTAGGCGGGAAGCGAATCGTCCGGGAACCCGTCGTCGACGATGGTCAGCACGAAGTCACGGTATTCCTGATCGAGGACGGACTGGACGGCCGCCTTCATCATCGCCACATCCCCGTAGTAGGGGAACATCACGTCAATAGTCATTGGTCTTTCCTCTGTTGGTCAAAGTTCATGGGGTGGTCGGTCCGGTCCCGAGGGACATTGGTTGCATTCGAGCCGCTCAACCGCTCCACCGCCGAACGGAGGATCGATACCTCTTCTGCGAGGATCCGGGTCTCGTCCTCGAGGATCGTCAACTCGCGGGATACGTGCAGGGACACTCCCAGGAGCAGGAGGATGGCCAGTGCGAAGAGCAGATTGGCCGGGATGATCACGCCCACCGCGTCTGCCGCGAATTCCAACATACTGGGGAACAGCGCCAGGACGATCGACAGGCTGCCGATCACCAGCCAGAGGATCGCATACTTCTCCCGCAGTTTCCCGTTCCGCAGCATCACGAGGACGGCCACGACGATGAGGATGGAGGAGAACAGTGAAAGTGCCACGCTCATACGGGTACGGGTCCTTCTCCTGCTATGTCCCCGGTCGAGGGAGCGTGTTGGTCTCGCGGAGTGCTTCTCCGGGCGAGGGCGAAGCACAGGACCAGCCCGGACCGCGCGAGGTAGATCGAGGCTTTCCAGGGGCTCTGGCTCGGGGTGCCGGCCTGACGCGGCCGCATCTCGACGGGCACCTGGGTAACCGTACAACCCGACTTGAGGGCGACGACGAGCGAATCGACCGTGTCACCGAGGTACTCCGCCGGAAAATGATCGATGTACTGGTGCAGCCCGCGCTGGTTCACGGCCCTGAATCCGGAGGTGACATCGGTCAGCCTGGTACCCGCCACACGGGAGATGACCATGGCGAGAAGGGACATGGCCCAGCGGCGCGGCCCCTTCGCCTGGTAGTCCCCCTTGCCGGCGAACCGCGCTCCGATGGAGATGTCGGCCGTCTCCAGGCCCCTCACGACCTTCGCGATCTCCTCGGGCATGTGCTGCCCGTCCGAGTCGACCTGGATCACGCCCGAGTACCCGTGGCGGATGGCGTACTTGAAACCGGTCCGCATGGCCCCGCCGACGCCCAGATTGAAGGGGAGCCGCAGCACGACGGCGCCGGCCTCCGCTGCGATCCTCGCCGTGTCGTCCCGTGATCCGTCGTCGACCACGAGGATGTCCATTCCGGGTTCCACTCGTCTGATGTCCCTGATGGTGTCACCGATCGCCTCTGCTTCATTCCAGGCAGGCATGACGATCAGGATGCCGGAAGGCGGTCTGTTACCCATGATGTGCAATCATAGCAACAGGCGTCGCGACCCCGGTGCTGAGCCCGTGGGAGCCGCGAATCATGGTCTGGTGGGCTTCAGGCAAGCCACCGGATTCCCCGGCTCGGGAGGGCCACGGAGGGCAACGATCTTCTCGTAGGGCTACCGCTGTGTCCTCCGAACGCGGCCCTCAGGAACACGACGAGGAGAATGACCATATGAGCTGGTGGGCCACTGCCCCTGCTTTCGCTAGCACGGTACTCGTATTCTTCGGGCCGGGACTTCTCGTCCTGGCGGCAGCCGGCGTCAGGAGGCTCAGCCTCGCCGCCCTGTCGGCCCCGATCTCCATGACGATCGGCTCGTGCCTCGCAGTGGTCCTGCCCTTCCTCGGAGTGGCGTTCAACCCGGTGTCGTATCTCGTCTTCTCCATGGGCCTCGCTGCGGTGGTCCTGTTCGCGCGCTGGCTGCTCCTCCGGAAGGATTCCGCCGGCCTCCGATCGGTCCGCCGGTACGGGGATCTGGCCCTCGTGGACAACCAGCCGATGGCCCGTGACGGGCTCCCGACCTGGATCACGAGGATGCTGATCCCGGTCGCCGTCGCGTTCCCGGCCGTGATCATCGGGAGCCGGTACATCGCGGGTTTCGGGGCTCCGGAGAACTTCTCGCAGACGTTCGACAACGTGTACCACCTGAATGCGATCAAACACATCGCCGAGACCCAGAACGGTTCGGCGCTGACCCTCGGGAACCTGACCGAAGCCTCCCAGGCCTTCTACCCCGCTGCCATGCACGATCTCATGGCACTCGTGGTCATGATGACCGGCACCTCCGTGCCTGTCGCCGTCAACACCGGCACGATCGTTCTCGGGGCCCTGGTGTGGCCCCTCTCCTGCGTGTTCCTGATCAGCCGGGTCGTCGGCTACCGGCCCATCCCCTTGCTTGCTGCCGGTGTCCTGTGCGCGGGCATGAGCGGCTTCCCGTACATGATGGTCGCGTTCGGGGTCCTCTACCCGAACCACGCAGCCATCGCCCTGCTGCCCGCAGCCCTGGGGCTGGCTGTCGAGGCCCTCGGCATGACCCCTGGGCGTCGTCGCTCACTCTCCGTCTCGGCCCTGCTGCTTGCGGCCGCGGTCCTTCCCGGCCTCGCTCTCGCCCACCCCAGTACCCTCCTCGCCCTTCTGGCCTTCGCCGGGCCGGTAGTGGCGGGAAGGGCTGTGCGGGAGATTCAGGGACGCCGTGACGGGACGGGCGAGCGCTCGCGCCCCGTCCTCTGGGGCATCCTCTTCGTCGTCTATGCGGGCATCACGCTCGTTGCGTGGTTGAAGATCCGGCCATCGCTGGCCTTCGCCCCGTGGACGCCCTTCCAGACCAATGCCCGGGCGATCGGCGAGGTGCTCGGGAGTGCGCCGATGGGTGCGACCACGGCGTGGGTGCTCCTGATCCTGACGGTCGCCGGAATCTACGTCGCGGCCCGGCAGTTCCGGAACATGTGGTGGATCCTCATGATGTTCGTCATCGGGGGCGTGCTGTACATGATCGTGTCGAGCTGGAGCCTGGGGTGGTTCCGGACCTTCCTGACCGGGGTCTGGTACAACGACAGTTTCCGCCTTGCGGCGCTGCTTCCCGTCGTCACGCTTCCCCTGAGCGTTCTGGGTGCCGAGTGGTTGACCGGTCTCCTGCGGCGTATCGCGCAGCAGCGCATGGCGCAGGACGAGGGCATTTCCGGGAGTACGAGCTCCTCGACTGTGGGACGGGCCCGGCACGCGGTGCCCAGGGTCCTGAGCAGTCCGATCACTGCTGTGGCGGTCGTCCTCGTCCTCGGCGTGGGGACCCAGGGGGGAACCCTGGCCGGGGTCCAGAACCGCATGGAGGAGGTCTTCGCGCTCGAGGAGGAATCTCCGCTCCTGACCACCGATGAGCTCGCCCTCCTGCAGCGCGTCCCCGATCTCGTTCCGGCCGGAGACGTGATCGTCGGCAACCCCCGGACCGGCGCGTCCCTCGTCTACGCCCTCGCTGACCGGCGCACCACCGCGCCGCACATCTTCGGTGACCGCACGGACGACGAGCAGACACTCCTCGACCACTGGGACGAGGCAGGCTACAACGTGTCGGTCTGTGATGCCATCACGAGTGAGGGCGCCGTCTGGGCTCTTGATTTCGGTGATCAGGAGATCGTGCCGGGCGACGAACCGTACATCGGTTTCCTGGCCCTGGAGGACGGGAGTGCCCCCGGCATCTCCCTCGTCGCCGAAGAAGGAGACGCCCGCCTCTACCGTGTTGAGGCCTGCACGGAGTCGTGACGCGGAGCGCCGGGGTTCACGTTCCGCCCTGGTCCACGTTCCGCCTCGATCAGCGCGTGCAGGGACATCCTCCCCCACGCCACGGGTATCGAGCCTCGCCGACCTGCCGGTGCCGGCTGCGCCTCGTCGTGACGTGGCCCTCGGGTCACGACGGCGGCGGGCACGTCACGGCTCCTCGCGGACGAACCTGACCACCGCACTGCCTGTTCCTTCGAAGCGCTCCTCCGCGCGGTAGCCCAAGGACGTGAGCGTCCGCTCCGGGGCGACCTCGCCCCTCGAATGCACCACCCAGATGACATCGTGCGGAAGGACTTCGTCCTTCACGGCCTCCAGTTCGAAGCGCTGATCGTAGATCCTCCCCCACTCATCTGCGCTGGTCCCCACCGTGACGTCGACCAGACCGGCGAAGGAGTCCTTGTAGGCGATACGGCCGAGGCCGGAATCCACGGTCAGGGCGACAGCTTCCCCGGTCCTGGTCTCATCCCTGATCGTGTCCGCCACGAAGCGGAAGTCGTCCTCCGGGCTCCTGCCGTATTCCGTCCGCTGGCCCAGATAGGACGGGAGGGCCAGCACGGCGACGGCAGCCAGCACACCCACCGCTGCCCGACGGTCCCGGCGGGCGGACGGTGCCTGCTGTCCACCACGGGAGGTGAACCCGCGCACAGGGAGCACCACCGCTGCTGCCAGCAGCGGGACGGCCGGCAGAACGAACGAGAGGTAGCGGGGCAGATAGTACGGCGAACCAAGCAGCAGGGACCCGCCGATGACACAGAGCAGAGGGACCACGAGCAGGGGCAACGCCAGCGTCCCGGCGAAATGCTTCCGCAGCCGCAGGGACCCCACGATCGTCATGCCCCACAGGAGGACAGCGAGACCGACCATGGTGAGGTTCTCGCCCGGCGTCGGCAGAGGGGCGATGTCACCGTCGACCATGAGGTAGGCGTCGCTGAAGAACTGGAGGAGGGCGACTTCCGCGACGACGCCGCCGTCGATCGGGCGTATCCATGCGATCTGGAACTGCTGGGTCGTGCCGATCACGGCAAGGCAGGCCGTGGGAATCAGCCACGCCGGGCTCGTTGCCAGGAAGGGACGCCAGCTCTCCCTCAGTCTCCGGTCCAGGCAGACGGTCACGGCGTGAGCGACGAAGACCAGCACCGTGTAGAAGGACAGGAGGGTCGCCAGCAGGCCCGCCGCGGCGTATCCGACCCAGAACCGCCGCCGCGGCAGCTCGCGGGCGCGAACGAGGAAGTAGGTCGCAGCGACACCGGCCGCAAGCGCCAGGGCGTAGGAGCGGGCATCCGTGGCGATGTACTGGGTCCTCGGCAGCAACACCATCAGGGCAGCCGCGGTCAGGCCGTAATCGAGGCTTCCGATCCGTCTTCCGATGGCGACCACCAGCCCCGCGGCCACACCGATGGCGATCAGGCTCGGTGATCGGAGCGCGAACTCGGACAGGCCGAAGAGTGCTGCCCACCCCCGCATAAGGAGGTAGTAGAAGCCGTGCACGGCATCGATGTTGCCCAGCATACGGAACAGGTCGGGCAGGCTGCGATCGATGGCACTGATCGTCGCTGCTTCGTCCACCCAGAAGCTCGGCGTGTGCATCCTGAACCCGGAGTAGACGGTGGCCAGCACTGCGACAAGGACAGCAGGTCTTGTTGTCCTTCGCACGTGACAAGTAAACCATGCAGCACCGGCCCGTCAGGGATCAGGGCGTACCCGGCCCGGGTTCTCCCGGGCGCCGGACTACCGGCGCACGTCGAATGCGGCCTCTGCGAGGACGGGGACGAAGTTGCGCGCCAGCCACTCGATGCTCAGCGGGGACACCATGATCATCGCAGCGCCCATCTCGTCCTTCGGGGCCAGCACGACCTGAAGTGCCGGATCGAGATCTCCCGCGAGTTCGTCCGCCAGTTCCTGGGCCCGCCTTCGTTCCGCGACGAGGACGAGGACCTGTGCGCGCAGTTCGTCCGCCCGGGCGCGAGGCCATCGGACCTGTCCGACGCGTCCGAAGACATCGTCCACCAACTCACCGCCCTCCTCCATGCCGGTCGGGAACGGCGCGACGCTCATCCCGAACTCCTCGAGGATGCGCACGGGTCCGGACGCGGCACCGTAGACCCCGAGGTCGGCCCCGGCCGCGGTGAAGGCCTCGACGACGAGGAAGGTGGTCCCGGGCAGATCCGGATAGTCGGAGACCGACGCGGTGATCCGCTGCTCGGTGTCACGAATGAGCTCGGCGCCTTCGCCGGACCGGCCGATCGCCCGTGCGACCTGATCGACCGTCGCACGCCAGGAGGGCTTCCCCGCAGTCGTCCCGTGGACGACCGGGGCGATCTCGGAGAGCCGGCCGTACTGCTCGCGGGTGATGTCGGCACCGAGGGTGAAGATCAGATCCGGCTCGAGGTCCTCGATCGCGGGGAGGGCCAGATCGACATCATCCGGATAGAGGACCGGCATCAGGGTCTCCTCGGCGACGCGCCGCAGGTTGTACCAGGGGGTGGCGTTCGACCCCGGCATGCCGAGGGGCGCGATCCCGAGTGCGAGGCAGACGTCCGCGGCAGCGAAGCCGAAGGTCGCGATGCGGACCGGCCGTTCCTCGACCGTCGTCACCCCGAAATGATGCGTCACATCGATCGGGAAGACGTCCGTCCCGGCCCCCGGGTCCTCGTTGCCGCTGGTGCACGCGGTGGCGATGAACGGCAGCCCGAGCATCCCCAGGACGACGGCGCGTCGGCTCATCATCGGATGAGCCTCACCGGCGCTCTCATGTCTCAAAATTCTTCCCTCTCATCAAATCCTGGCATTCCCGGTGCCTGCGTCGTTCCCGACGACGGCGAGGTCCGATCGGGCTCTTCCTAATGGTCGCTTGCGCGCTGTCTGAGTTCCGAGACGACGGATGCGACGTCGCCGTCCTTCACGAGCCGTCCGTTCTCGAGGAGGATCCCGCGTTCGCAGACACTGGACACCAGGTCGAGGTCGTGGCTCACGACGATGAGGGTCTTCCCCGCGGCGGCGAGCTCCCTGATCTTCGCCAGGCACTTCCGCTGGAAGGGCTCGTCCCCGACGGCGAGGATCTCGTCGACGAGGAAGATGTCCGGATCGGTGTGGACCGCGATCGAGAACGCGAGGCGGAGGTACATGCCGGACGAGTAGAACTTCACCTCGGTGTCGATGAACTCGCCGATCTCGGCGAAGTCGATGATGGAGTCAAATCGCTCCTCGATGTCCTGCTGGGACATGCCGAGGATAGCGCCGTTGAGGTAGACGTTCTCCCGCCCGCTGAGGTCGTGGTGGAAGCCCGCCCCGACCTCGATGAGCCCGGCGAGATGTCCTCGCGTGCGGATGACTCCTGCATCCGGCTGCAGCACCCCGGAGATCAGCTTCAGGAGAGTCGACTTGCCCGATCCGTTGAGGCCCAGCAAGGCGACGGTCTCCCCCGTCCGCACCGTGAACCCGACGTCGTCGAGCGCCTTGAACTTCTGGACGAGTTCACCCCTGCGCCCGCGGACGAACCAGACGAAGGCCTCTTTCAGCGAGCGGGTATGACGGAGGACGAACCGTTTCTGCAGGCCGGTGGCGATGATCGCGTCGGTGGACATCCTCACAGCTCCTGGGCGAAGTTGGCCGACAGGCGTCGGAAGACGAACTGACCGAGGACGAGGATCATCACTGAGACGACGGCGGCGACGGGCACCCACAGACCGAGGAGGTCGGGCATCAGCGCGGAACCGGCCGTCCCGTCCCCGAGGGTGGGGACCCAGAAGCCGAGATGGAACAGTTCGACCGCCACGGTCATGGGATTGAGCTGGTACAGGAAGAACCAGCTGCCGAGGGCGTCGCTGACGAGGACCCAGCTGTACAGGACCGGTGACGCCCAGGTCACCACCATGAGGATCATGTCGACGAGGTTCTCCGCGTCCCGGAAGTACACGTTGACCGCTCCGAACAGCAGGCCGAGCCCGCTGGCGAGGCAGGCGACGATCAGGAAGCCGACGAGCACCAGGAACAGCTGGAGGAGATCCGGACGCCATCCGACGACGAGGCAGGCGCCCGCGAGGACGAGGGCCTGTGGGACGAAGTGCACCGCCGACACCCAGACGGCCGAGATGGGGAACAGCTCGCGAGGGAGGTAGATCTTCTTGATCAGATCCCGGTTCTCCACGATGGATCGCGTGGCGTTGCCGAAGGCCTCGGTGAAGAAGTTGATGAGCACGATCCCGGAGAACAGGTAGATGGCGTAGTTCTCCGTCGTGCCCTGCAGGTTGAGGAAGATCCCCAGTGCGATGTAGTAGACCGAGAACTGCAGGAGCGGTTTGAGGTACGACCACAGCAGACCGAGCACGGACCCGCGGTAGCGGACCCGTATCTCCTTCCGCACGAGCAGCCGGAGGAGGAATCGGTTCTTCAGGACCGCCGCGAGTCCGCCACCGGCACCCGGTGTCTGCATGGCGCCCGGCAGATCCGCTGCGGATCCTCGCACCCCGTTGCTCAATCTGCCGTGTCTCCCTCGATCTCCTTGGAGAACCGGCGGAATGTCGTGTTCCATGCCTGGCGACCGGTGAACTCGGGCAGGGCACCGCTGTACTGTGCCTGCAGTTCGGACCAGTTGCTGACGAGCTTCCAGTGCCGCGAGAGCGTCTTGCCGAGGAGGGAGAAGAACATCGCGCGGTCCCGCCGGTACCACGACACACCCGTCCCGTCCGATGCGGTGACCAGCGCGGAATCGAAGCGCGTGAGGCGCCACCAGCGCGCATCCATGGCCGGGACCTCGACGGCGGGTCGGTCTGCCGCGTCGCCGGGAACCGGCCGCCACTGCGACCCCAGCGCAAGGCCCGCGCGGACCAGCGACTCCAGGACCGTCGCCGGCTCCTGGATGTGCTGCTGGTTCTTCCGTTCCCGCACTTCGGGGAAGTCGGACCTGTTCGGCATGACCCGTGCGTCCGTGAACTCGCGCCGGGCCGCCCTGACCCATTGGAGACGCTCCCCCAGGGTGGCGTGGAGGTGCGACGGCCCCTCGAGGACGTCGTCGAGGGCCTGGATACGGACAGCGACAGCGGAGTACTGCATCGAGAGGAGGTGCCGGACGTCGAGGGCGAGGCTCTCGAAGGGCATCCTCCCTCCGCGGTCGAAGGGGGAGTGGCTGAGCGCGGCGACCCATCGATTGCGCTGGTGGTAGTAGGCCTGCCAGTCGATCGTGTCGTCCTTCTCCGTCCAGGGCATGTGCCATACCGCGGCGCCGGGGAGGGTGACTGTGGAGAAGCCCGCCTTCTGGGCGCGTACCCCGTACTCCGCGTCGTCCCATTTGATGAAGACCGGCAGGGCGAGCCCTATTTCACGGACGATGTGCAGCGGGATCAGGCACATCCACCAGCCGTTGTAATCGACGTCCACCCGTCGATGGATCCACGGCGTCATGCGAAGATTCCGCTCGGAGAAATCGTGCCCCTCGAGGCTCTTCGCCGCCGGTCCCCAGAAGAAGCGACGACGATCCACCTGTTCGCCGAAGGTGTGAAGGACAGCCCGCTCGTAGAGGTTGAACATGTGACCACCGACGATCGTGGGATCGGTCGTGTAGTTGGCGAAGTGCAGGGCGCGGAGAACGCCTTCGGTCTCGATGCTCACGTCGTCATCGAGGAGCAGGACGTAGTCGCTGTCCTCGGCGCGCAGGGCCTCCTCCATCCCCCGTGCGAAGCCACCCGAACCTCCGAGATTCGCCTGTTCCACGAGGCGGAACCGCTCACCGAGACGTTCCGCGGCCGCTGCGTACGCTGCTTGGTCGGTGACCCTGTCGTCACCCTGGTCGATGATCACCAGGCGGTCGAGGACCCCGAGCAGATCCGGGTCACTGGCAAGGGTGTTCATGTGCCGCACCGCATACTCGGGGCGGTTGAAGGTGGTCACCGCGATCGAGAGGGACCCCTGGCTGCGGGCCGAAGCTGCGGACACGGACCAGTCGGCGCGCGACAACGTCACCTCCTCGTCGTGTGCGACGAGATCGAACCAGTACCAGCCGCCGTCGACGAACGAGGCCAGCGGCAGATCGAAGACGAGCTCGCCACTCGTCGTCGTCGTCGCGCTGTCGACCCTGTTGGAGGTACCGCGCGGGCTCGACCGGTAGACGATGACCGACGCTTCGCTGCCGGCCTCCACCTCCACCTCGACACGGAGCCGGACGGAGCGTACGGGCGTGTGGCGGCGCCAGTAGCTGGCCGGGAACGCGTTGAAGTAGGTGCCGAGGGAGACCCTCCGGTGGGCCGGCAGCTTCAGACTCGTGCGTCCGGCGATGAAGTCGGACCTCTGGTGGCTCAGGACGGGGAACGCCGGTGTCGTCTTGGGTGCCCCGAGACGGATCGCACGTCGCGAGGGGTCCACGACGCGCCGCGCCGGATTGAAGTCCACGTAGAGGGGGAGGACGTCGGTGTCCCCTTCGACCGGGAGCACGATCTTATGGATGACCTGGTACTCGGTCGTGTCGGACGCGGCCGTGCTGCTGATGTCCTCCGACGCTCCGATGGTCATGCGTCGACCCCGCCGCTCTCGAACTTCTGCCCGCTCGTGAAATGCGGTGCGACCTTGTTGTCGAACATGGCGAGGGCGGAACCGATCGCCATGTGCATGTCGAGGTACTTGTAGGTCCCCAGGCGGCCGCCGAACAGCACGGACTTCTCACCCTTCGCCAGGTCGCGGTAGGCGAGCAGCTTCGCGCGGTCCTCGGAGGTGTTGATGGGGTAGTACGGCTCGTCGTTCTTCTCGGCGAAGCGGGAGTACTCCCGCATGATGACCGTCGCGTCCTTGGTGTAGTCGCGCTCCGGGTGGAAATGGCGGAACTCGTGGATGCGCGTGAACGCGGAGTCCTCGTCGGGGTAGTTCATCACCGAGCATCCCTGGAAGTCCTCGACCGGGAGTACCTCCTCCTCGAGGTCGATGGTCCGCCAGGAGAGATCCCCCTCCGCGAAGTCGAAGTACCGGTCCACGGGGCCGGTGTAGATGACCGGGACCTGCCCGAGCGTCGACGAGCGCGAGTACGCGCCGCCCTCGTCGAAGAAGTCGGTGTTGAGGTGGACCTCGATGTTCGGGTGGTCCGCCATGCGCTCGATCCAGGCCGTGTAGCCGTTGACCGGAAGGCCCTCGTACTTGTCGTTGAAGTAACGGTTGTCGTACGTGTAGCGGACCGGGAGGCGCGAGATGATCTCGGCCGGCAGGTCCTTGGGGTCGGTCTGCCACTGCTTGCCCGTGTAGTGCTTGATGAAGGCTTCGTACAACGGACGGCCGATCAGCTGGATGCCCTTGTCGTTCAGGTTCTGGGGGTCCGTGCCGGCGAGTTCACCCGCCTGCTCCTGGATCAGTGCCCGCGCCTCTGCGGGGCCGAGCGCGGAGCGGAAGAACTGGTTGATCGTACCGAGGTTGATCGGCATGGGATACACCTCGCCCTTGTGACGCGTGTACACCTTGTGCACGTAGTTCGTGAAGTCGGTGAAGTTGTGGACGTAGTCCCAGACGCGCTCGTTGGACGTGTGGAAGAGGTGCGCCCCGTACCGGTGGACCTCGATCCCGGTGCGGGCCTCGTTCTCGCTGTACGCGTTGCCTCCGATGTGGTGCCGACGGTCGAGCACGGCCACCTTGAGGCCCAGCTGGGTGGCCGCTCTTTCCGCAATGGTCAGGCCGAAAAAGCCCGACCCCACAACTACGAGGTCAACGTTCACGAGTGCTCCTGGATTGATTCTGACGACGGACATACCCGCTCAAGGCTACCCGACGGAAGCCGGGGGCCTTCCAACGGGAGGGGCGGTGAGACCCCCGCGCGCGCCGCGACCGTCCTACAGACGCACTGCCTCGTCGAAGCGCTGGGTGAACACCGGCAGCATGGATCGGAGGTACGTTGCGCTGACATGGTTGTCGTCGATGTACACGAAGACGTTGCCGACGACGGCCGGACAGTCCTCGTCCCGGCACAGGTAGTCGGTGAAGTCCAGGAAGGCGACATTCGGGGCCTGTTCGAGCAACTCGGCGACCGGGGGCTGATCGCTGAGGGTATCCGCGCGGGCAGGATTGCACGCGGGACTGTCCGCGCCCTGCGTCTCGACGCAGAGCACCCTGCTGGTCTCGAAGCGTGGGTTGTCCCGGACGGCCACCACCTGGATACCGCGGTCGCCGAGCATCCTTGCTGTCTGGGCGAAACCGGCCGGCAGGACGTCCTGTGGATCGTCGCGCCGGGCGACCGTTCCGACGGTGTAGACGAGGTCGGGCGCCTGGGCCAGGACGTAATCGGTCACCGCCGCGTTCCACTGCTCGCACTGGGGCGTGCGCCCCTCCGGACCCGACCCGAACTTGCATCCTCCCAGCAGGACGAAGGTCATCTTCCAGCCCCGCTCCTGCGCCATGGCGGCGAGCGGGGCCGACCACTGCTGGGAATGCGAATCACCGACGACGATGATCTCCCGCACGGGCGTGGAGGGAGGCATGATGACATAGCACTCGCTCCGGATCAGTTCATCGGCGGGTTCGTCGTCCCCGGCGCACACACTGTCGAGCTGGAAGTACTCCTTGTCCATCTCGGTCGGGGCGGGGATCAGCGGCACACCCTCGGGAGCGGTCAGGCCGAGGAGCGGGTCCAGCACCAGCGCGCCGGGATTGTTCGTATCGGCATTCGCCGCGAGGTCCCGCGCCTGCTGGGTGATGACGTGCTGCCAGCCGGCCAGGGGTGCTGCGACGAGCGCCACGCTGACGGCCAGGACCATCACGGCGCGACGACGTCGCTTGTCCGCCCAGGCGAGGGCCCGCACCGGACGCTCCACGAAGCGCATGGTCAGGTAGGCGAGCACGAGCGACACGGCGATGACGATGAGACCGCCCAGGACCCCGGGTGAGGTCCGGTCCCGCCAGATGAGGGCAAGCACCAGGACCGGCCAGTGCCAGAGGTACAGGGCGTAGGACAGGTCCCCCACCCGGACCAGGGGTTTGGCCGACAGGAAGCGGTCGGCGCCGATCGCACTGCCGGTCTGGCCCGCGACGATCACCAGTGCCGCGGCCAGCAGCGGCCACAGGGCGACATACCCGGGGAACTGGCCCTGGACATCGAGGATGAAGCCGCCGCTGAGCATCGCGGCGAGACCCACCCATCCGGCGAGGATGCGCAGGGCGCGTGGCAGCCGGAGGAACGGCAGGGACAGGGCCAGCAGGGTCCCGAGTGCGAATTCCCAGAGACGGGCGCGGGTGTCGAAGTAGGCGTAGGCCTGGTTCGTGTACGTCTCCCAGATCGAGAAGCCGAGCGAGGCGACGAAGAGGATCCCGAACACGAGCAGCACGACGCCGCGCACCTTGAGCCGGAACCGGCGGGCCAGCAGCGCGCTGGCGAGGAACAGCAGGGGCCACAGGATGAAGACCTGGCCCTGGACCGAGAGGGACCAGAAGTGCTGGAGGGGGCTGGCGAGGCTGTGGTCGTCGGCGTAGTAGTCCACGGCGTTCGAGGCCAGGACCCAGTTCTGCACGTAGAACAGGGACGCCCAGGACTGTTCGATGATGTCGGGCCACCGTGACTGCGGCACCAGGACATAGCTCGCGCCGAGGACACCGATGATGACGACGACGACCGCGGGCAGGAGCCGCTTGAACTGGTGCAGCCAGTGGCGCGCGAGGTCGAGAGGCTTCCCCGATTCGATCCTCCGCAGGAAGGACAGGGACAGGAGGAAGGCGGAGATCAGCAGGAAGATGTCGACACCGCCCGAGACCCGACCGAACCAGATGTGGTAGCACACCACCATCAGCACGGCGAGCGCGCGGAGGCCCTGCACCTCGGGACGGAAACCGCGGTCGGAGCCGCCGGGTCCGCTCCGGGGAGCAGCGGTCGGACTCGCCTCAGCGACAGCCATGGAGGTTCTTCTCGGTAGACACGATGAACGATTGTACCGGGGCAACCCGTGTCGTCCCGGCAGGCCGCGCTGGGTGGGGCTAGGAGTCGCGGAGCGCGAGTACCCCGGCCTGCGCCGGGAGCGGTTGTCCACAGTGGGAGGGCCCTGATCGGGGCCCGCCCGATCGCGCCCTAACCTCGGGAGGAGTTCCCGTCCCAGGAGGTTCCCGATGGATCTGCACGTCACGCTCGTGGGCGCTCCCGGGACAGCGTTCGCGGTCCGGGAGATGGTCGTCGACACCGATGCCCTCCGCACCGGCGCCGCCCTGGCGGAGCGGCTCGGGTCGTCCGGGTACCCGGGGCCCTTCACGGTGGACGGACGACCGCTGGCCGCCCTCCGCCCCCACTCCGGCGACTTTCCGCAGGGTGCCGTCATCGTGTGCGGCGCACCGCCGGGTCCCCCCGCCCCGGCATCGCTCCCCCACCTCGCGTTCGTCGTCCACACCGGCCCGGACGCCGGCCAGGTCATCCCCCTGACACGTGGCAGGTACGTCATCGGACGCGCGGCCGCCGAGATCGCCATCGCCGATCCGGCCCTCTCCCGGCATCATGCCGTGCTCACGGTGACGGAGGACGCCATCATCCTCGAGGACCTCGGGTCGGCGAACGGGACCTTCGTCGACGAGGCCAGGATCACGACGGCGGACATCACCAGCGCGGCGGACCTGCAGGTCGGAGGGAGCCGGTGCAGGATCGAGCTGATCGATGATCCGGGATGGACGGCGGGAGACCCCCGGGACGTCCTCGAGCCCCTGCCCGTCATCGCGGAGCTGCCGGGCAGGCCGTCGCGCATCCTGATCCTGACAGCGGTCCTGCCACTCGCCCTCGGGGTCGTCCTCGCGCTGGCCACCGGCATGTGGTTCTTCCTCGCCTTCAGTGCACTCTCCGCCGTGACGGGGCTCGTGCCGTTGATGACGTATCGCCGGAAGGCGGCCGTCTTCGACGACGAGGTACGCGACGCCGCCGGACGGGACCGCGCGAGGCGCGAAAGCGCGACACCCGATCCCGGTCAGACGGGGCTCGACGCCGTCCGTGCGTCCCGCCGTCCGCCGTCGGGGGCGAGCGGCGCCGCGAGGCCGGAACCGGATCTCGTCCTGCTGCGGCTCGGCAGGGCGGACCAGCCGGCGAACCTGACCGCCCGGCGTCCGGATCCGCCCTTCACGCCCCCGATGCTGGAGGCCGTCCCGCTCCTCCTCCCGTGCTCGAGGGCCGCGGACGCCGGTGGTACCCCCTGCGCCGGTCCCTTCACGATCACCGGTGACGCCGGGAGGGTGCAGGGCGTCCTGCGGGCCCTCCTGCTCCAGACCGCCCACCCCCGGTCAGCGGCCCCGGCCGTCGTGTGCTGGGGGTCGGCCCGCGACCTCCCGCACCACGCCCGCTTCCTGCCGAACGTGCACCTCACGCATGACCGGGGCGTCCTTGCCTCGCTCGCGGCACAGGCCTTGCTGCTGCTGGTGTTCCAGCTCTCCGAGGACCTGCCCGCGCTCGCCGGCGCCGCGAGGGTCGTCGTCATCCGCTTCACGGCCGGATCACGATCGGACCGACCCCTCCCCGGACGCGACGGGGGGCACGGGGGGCAGGGAATGACGCTGACGGCGGGGACCGCGTGGGTCCGTCTGGGCGGCCGCGACCACGAGGTGCGTCCTGACGGGGTCTCGGCGCGGACGTTCGAGCGGACCGCCCGGGCACTGGCCCGCGCGGCGGCGCTGGATCCGGCACCGCCCGCCGCCGGTCGGAGGACGCGGGCCGATACGGCCCTGCCGGTGGCCGACTCCCTCTGGTCGGAGGACCTGAGGCCGGACACGCTCGCACCGGCGGTCGCCGACCGATGGTCGGCGTCCGACGGCGAGCACGCCACGGCCCGGGTGGGCAGGTCCGGGAACGGTCCGCTGTCGATCGATCTCGTGAAGGACGGTCCGCACCTGCTGGTCGCCGGCACCACCGGTTCCGGGAAGTCGGAATTCCTGAGGACCCTCGTGCTCGCACTCGCCCTCGATCAGCCGCCCCGGCACCTCACGCTGCTCCTGGTCGACTACAAGGGCGGTTCCGGCCTCGGACCGCTGGCGTCCCTGCCGCACTGTGTGGGCAGTCTGACCGACCTGTCGTCCGAATCCACGGGGCGGGCCCTGACATCGCTGCGAGCGGAACTGCTCCGGCGGGAACGCCTGTGCTCCGTGCACGACGCCCAGGACCTGGATGCACTTCGCCGCGTCGCACCAGCCTCCTGCCCTCCGCGCCTGGTGATCGTGATCGACGAGTTCAGGATGCTGAGCGACGACGTCCCGACCGCGATCCCCGATCTCATGAGGATCGCCTCGCTCGGCCGGTCACTCGGCGTGCACCTGGTCCTGGCCACGCAGAGAGCCCAGGGTGCCGTGACCCCGGACCTGAGGGCGAACATCACCTCGTCCGTGCTCCTCAGGGTCCAGACCCCGATGGAGTCGCAGGACCTCCTCGGGACGTCGGCCGCCGCCGACCTACCCGTCGACACCCCCGGGCGGGCCTTCCTGCGCCGAGGGTCGGAGGCCCCCATCGCCTTCCAGGTCGCGTCGTCCTCGGTGGTGCCCGCGGTGGACCGCACCGCGGGCCTGCAGGACGTCGCCGGCCACATCGGCGGCCCGTCAGCGGGTCCCGCCCGGGTGGCAGCACCTGACGCCGAGGAGGAGGCCCGGCAGCAGCCCTCCTCCCGCGTGCTCGATCGGGCGGTCGATGCCCTGCGGTCCGCTGCCGCCGGGGACGCCGCTCCCCCGCCCCGCCGGCCCGTCCTGCCGCCCCTGCCCGCCGCGCTCACCTCGACGGCGTGCGACGCCTTCCCGCCCGCCACGGCGGAGGGCGACACCGCTGCCTCCGGTCCGGGCGGCGCCGGGGTTGCCCTCGGCGTCGCCGACTTCCCGGACCGCCAGGACCAGCGGCTCCTGCTCTGGCGGCCGCAGCACCACTCCCACCTCGCCTTCATCGGACTCCCGGGCAGCGGCACGACGCAGGCCCTCGCGGCGGTCGCCGGGCGCCTGCCGGTCGTCGATCCCGATGTCCACCTGTATCTCCTCGACGGTGACGGCAGCCTGGTCGGCTGCTCGGCGAACCCGCAGGTGGGCGCCTACGTCCGGTCGGACGAGACCAGGCGTGCCGGCCGCGTCCTCGAGAGGCTCGCGGGTCTCTCGGGCCGTGGGCCGGAGGACGGTCCGGGGATCGTCCTCGTGGTCACCGGCTGGGGGCGGTGGAGCAGCCAGTTCCGCCAGGGCCGCGTCGCTCGGGCGGAGGAGGACCTGCACTCGCTCGTCCGGGATGGTTCCGCGCGCGGCGTCACGGTCTGCATCGGCGGGGACCGGGACCTGACGACGGCACGGTTCTTCGCCCTCCTCCCGAATCGCGTCTACGTCCCGCTGGGCGCCCAGCCGGAGACGACCATGGCCTGGCCGAAGATGCCACCCGTGGATGCCGTTGCGGGCCGGGGGTTCGCGCAGGGCCGTATCACCGGCACCTGGGGTGACGGCTCCTGCCAGCTCGTGCAGGACGGCACCCGGCCCGATCAGCTCGTCACTCCCCCTGCCGAGGCGCCGTTCCCCGTCCATGCGCTACCGTCCACCGTCGAGGTGGCCCGGCTTCACCGGCGATCCGGGGTGGGACCGCGGCGGGGGTCGATCGATCTTCCCGTGGGTCTGTGCGGGGACGACCTCCATCCGTACGCGATCAGCCTCCGGCCCGGCGAGGTCTTCCTCGTGCTGGGCCACCCGAAGACGGGACGCACCACCGCGATCCGGGTGCTCAGGGATTCGGCGTCCCG
This sequence comes from Arthrobacter sp. TJ-263, assembly GCF_058269155.1. NCBI lineage: Bacteria > Bacillati > Actinomycetota > Actinomycetes > Micrococcales > Micrococcaceae > Arthrobacter > Arthrobacter sp. TJ-263. The sequence goes on from NZ_JBZCNE010000001.1 coordinate 1,065,978, forward strand.
GCTCCGGCCGCGTCCTGCCGTCTTCGCGCCACCGGACGGCGGGGCGAGCGCGGAGTCGCTGGGCTACTGGCGGGACCTCGCCGAACGCGGCGCCGGACCGTCGGCGAAGGACTGCCTCCTGCTCGTCGACGATGCCGACCAGCTTCCCGCCGACGTCCATCAGTCGCTCGCAGGGCTCATCGCACAGGGCGCTGCCGCGGTCCTCACCGTCGTGCCGGGTCCGTCCCTGGTGGTGCGGGCCCCTCTGGCCGTCCACGTGCGCGGACTCGGGCGGGGGTTCGTGCTGTCCCCGCGGTCACCGGGCGACGGCGACTTCCTCGGGGTCCGCCTCGAACCGGGGGGATCCCCGCCCCCGGGCCGCGGGTTCGCCTGCGACCCGTCGGGCACGGTGGAGGTCCAGCTGGCGCAGGGACCGCTCGACGAGGACCAGGAGGACTTCTCGGGAGCAGAACCCCGCCGTCCCCCGGCGCGGCCTACAGCGTTCTTCCCGACCCCGTCACCCGGGTCGTGAAATCGACGACGGGCTTCGAAAAGAGGGAGAGGATCACCGCCGCGGCCGGTGCGATGAGGAGGAGCCCGACGAGCGGATTCCCGGCCGTGAAGAACGGGAAGGCCAGGATCACCAGGAACAGTTGGAGCACGAGGGAGGGCGACCGTGGCCAGCGGAAGCCTGCCGCCAGGTTCCCAGCCATGGCCACCAGGCCCGCGGCGACCAGCAGGAGCAGCACGGTCATGAAGACCGATCCCCCGACGGAGATCGGGTCCATCCCGAAGATCGACAGGAAGAAACCGACAGACAGGGCCAGGAGCGCAATCGCTTCGAGCACCAGGACGGCGGCGATCAGGACGACGCCGGGCGGTCGGGGAGCCCGCTGCGGGGCTGGATCGGTGGCCACTCTCGAACCCTACCCGACCCGCCGACGACCGCCGGAGACCCCTATAGCAGGCATCGCTGTGACAAACCACTCACCCGTCGATCCAATTAGACCCGTCAAGCCCTTGTTTACCTGTTGGTTACGTGACAGCGTTAACTCAGTTGAATCCCGGGGGCCGAAATCGGCCCCTTTACTATGAGCCCCCTCGTGAATGTTTTCACAAACGCATGATGCGTGAGGCTGAAGGAGAATGTGATCACCATGGATTGGCGTAGTCGCGCGGCCTGTCTGGACAAGGACCCGGAACTGTTCTTCCCGGTCGGCAACACCGGACCGGCGCTCCTCCAGATCGAGGAAGCGAAAAGCGTCTGCCGCCGCTGCCAGGTGCAGGACACCTGCCTGCAGTGGGCCATCGAATCCGGGCAGGATGCCGGAGTGTGGGGCGGGCTGAGTGAGGACGAGCGCCGGGCGCTCAAGCGCAGGGCTGCAAGGGCCCGCCGCGCTTCATAAGGGCGCCGGACCGATTCCTCGGTCCGGCGCCGACGGTACCCTGCCCTGCGCATGTGCCGTCGATCGACGAGGGGCCGCCCAGTGGGCGGCCCTTCGTCGTCCGGGTCCCGCAGTGCGGGCACCGTCGTGAACCGGTCCGCCTAGGATCCCTGGTTGAGGCGTAGTCCCAGCTCCAGGGCGACCGACGTACCGCCGCCCGGACGCGTGCTCCACGTGATCGTCCCGTCGAGTTCGCTGGTGACCAGCGTCCTGACGATCTGCAGGCCCAGGCCTTCCGCGTGTCCGCCGACCGGCAGGCCGACGCCGTCGTCCTCGATGGTGACCCGGAGGATCTCCGCGCCGTCCTCCTCCGTCCTCCGGTTCGCCCTGAGCCACACCGTCCCGGCCCGGCCGGAGAGGCCGTGTTCGACGGCATTGGTGACGAGCTCGTTGATCACCAGGGCCAGCGGGGTCGCGAGGTCGCTCGGGAGCTCCCCGAAATCCCCGCTCCGTTCGGTCCGGACCGCCTGGGACGGTGATGCCACCTCGGCGGACAGGCGGAACTGGCGGGAGATGAGTTCGTCGAAGTCGACGCTCTGGGCGAGGCCCTGGGACAGCGTCTCGTGCACCAGCGCGATCGTGGACACGCGGCGCATGGCCTGCTCGAGGCCGAGCTTCCCCTCCTCGCTGACCATCCTGCGGGACTGCATCCGCAGCAGCGCGGCCACGGTCTGCAGGTTGTTCTTCACGCGGTGGTGGATCTCGCGGATGGTCGCGTCCTTCGACACGAGTTCCATCTCGCGGCGCCGGAGCTCCGAGACGTCCCTGCACAGGACGAGGGCCCCGAAGCGTTCCTTCTCGTCCCGTAGCGGAATGGCCCGCAGGGACAGGCTGACGCCGCGGGATTCGATCTCCGTACGCCACGGCATCCGTCCGGTCACCACCAGGGGCAGCGTCTCGTCGACCATGCGCCGGTCCTTCAGCAGGCCCGTGGTGATCTCGGCGAGCGGGCGGCCCTCGAGGGTCTCCACGTCGCCGAGGCGCCGGAAGGCCGACACCCCGTTGGGGCTCGCGTACTGGACGATGCCGTCGACGTCGAGCCTGATCAGCCCGTCCCCCACCCGGGGTGCGCCCCGGCGGGACCCCGTCGGCGTGGCGAAGTCGGGCCACAGCCCGAGCGTACCCATGCGCAGGAGGTCGTACGCGCACTGGCGGTAGGTCAGTTCGAGCCGCGAGGGCATCCTCGAACTGGACAGGTCCATGTGGGTCGTCACGACCGCGAGGGTGCGGCCGTTGCGCACCATGGGGACGGCCTCGACCCGCATCGCCATCTCGGTGGTCCAGTTGGTCTCACCCGAGCGTTCGATCTTCTGGGACGACCAGGCGACGTCGACGAGCGGCTGGAGATCCGCACGGATCCGCTCCCCCACGAAGTCGCTGTGGAAGACGGTGTGCGACGTCGACGGCCGGGCATGCGCCAGTGCGACGTACCCGCCGCCCTCCAACGGGAACCACAGGGCGAGGTCGGCGAAGGCGAGGTCGGCGACCATCTGCCAGTCCCCGACCAGGAGGTGCAGCCACTCGGCGTCGCCGGGCTCGAACCCGGCGAACTCGCGGATCGGATCAGTGAAGATAGCCATGAAGTCTCTCTGTTGCTCGGGCCGGGGCGGCAGGACCGACGGCGTCGCCGGACGGGCTGCGTACGCGCCGGGAACCCGCCACGATGGGCCTGACGGACGCAGGACCTCCGGCGAGGATGCCGGGGTCCAGTCTGTCACTCCCGACCGGACGCGACCGTCCGCGGGCGCGCCCGCCGGCCACGGCCGTCAGCGGACGATCGAGCGGAGGAGCCGCAGCGCGACCGACAGGGACGAGATGTCGTCCTGTTCGAGCATGTTCACCTCGGCGAACATGTTGCTGGCCCGCTCGAGCTGGTCCTCGTTCTGGTCCTGCCACGCCTGCAACCGTTCGCCCGCGTCGCGGTCCTGCATGTCCTGGGACGCGCGCATGACCGCCACCGTGATGTCCGCGGCGGTGGAGTAGAGGTCGTCCCGCAACGCCGCCCGCGCGAGAGCCTGCCACCGGTCCGTCCGGGGCAGTTTCGTGATCCGCTCCAGCAGGTTGTCGACCTCGAAGCGGTCGTAGACCGCGTAGTAGACGCGGGCGATGTTCTCCACGGGCTCGTCGATCCTGCGCGTGGAGTGCGCGACGTCGAGCAGGGCGAAGGACTCGAACTGCTCGGCCCAGTGCCGGCCGAGCTCGTCGGGCAGGTGCCACTCCGCCGCCCTCGCCCGCCAGCTGCGGGCCCGCTCCAGGTCACCACCGCGCAGGTACTCGCAGAGGTGCAGACGGAACGGGGCGATCAGCGGCTTGAACGCGTCGATGCTCTGATCGACCGAGATGCCCGGCTCGACGTGGTTGACGAACCAGCGCACGGCACGGTCCAGGAGCCTCCGCAGGTCGAGGTGCACGGTGCACCAGTGGTCCGTGGGGAAGTCCGCCGGCAACGCCGCGAGCGCGTCCACGGTCTCGTCCAGCGAGTAGATCTCGCGCAGGGCCACGAAGGCGCGGGCGATCACCGGCTCGGCGACGGAGGTCTCCTCCATCACCCGGAAGGCGAACGTGATCCCGCCCATGTTGATGATGTCGTTGGCGACGACGGTCGAGATGATCTCCCGGCGCAGGGGGTGGGTGTCGAGCAGGTCGTCGAACCGCTCCACGAGCTGGCGGGGGAAGTAGCGCCGCAGCGTGCCGCTGAAGTACGGGTCGTCGGCAAGGGTGCTGGCCGAGAGCACCCTGGTGAGCTCGATCTTGGCGTAGGCCGCGAGGACCGAGAGTTCCGGCGAGGTGAGGCCCTGGCCCGCGTCGATCCGCTTGCGCAGCTCCGCCGAGCTCGGCAGCGCCTCGAGGTCCCGGTCGAGATCGACCGTCTTCTCCAGCCAGTCCATCATGCGCTCGTAGCTCGGGCCCCATTCGACGACCCGCTGGCGGTCGTTGAGCAGCAGCACGTTCTGGTCGATGTTGTCCTGCAGGACCAGCCGGCCGACCTCGTCCGTCATGGACTGCAGGAATTCCGCGCGTTCCTCCGGCTGCAGGCGCCCTGCCCGCACCATCCGGTCGACGAAGATCTTGATGTTGACCTCGTGGTCCGAGCAGTCCACGCCGGCGCTGTTGTCGATGGCATCGGTGTTGAGGACGACCCCGGACTGCGCGGCCTCGATGCGTCCCCGCTGGGTCATCCCGAGGTTCCCGCCCTCGCCCACGACGCGCGCCCGCAGTTCACCGCCGTTCACACGGATCGCATCGTTGGCGCGGTCGCCGACATCGGCGTTCGTCTCGTCGGAGGCCTTCACGTAGGTCCCGATCCCGCCGTTGTAGAGCAGGTCCGCGGGGGCCCGGAGGATGGCGCGCAGGAGTTCGGGTGGACTCAGCCGCGTGACCCCGGCGTCGAGGCCCAGGGCTTCCCTCACCTGCGGCGAGACGGGGACGGACTTGGCCTGCCGCGGGTACACGCCGCCGCCGGCGCTGATGAGGGTGGTGTCGTAGTCCTCCCAGCTCGATCGGGGGAGCTCGAAGAGGCGCCGCCGCTCGGCGAAGGACGCCGCCGCGTCCGGATCCGGGTCGAGGAAGATGTGGCGGTGGTCGAAGGCCGCCAGGAGCCGGATGTGCTCGGAGAGGAGCATCCCGTTCCCGAAGACGTCACCACTCATGTCGCCCACGCCGACGACGGTGAAGTCGTCGGTCTGCGTGTCGACGTCGAACTCGCTGAAGTGCCGTTTCACGGACTCCCAGGCGCCGCGCGCGGTGATGCCCATCGCCTTGTGGTCGTAGCCCACCGACCCGCCGGAGGCGAAGGCGTCACCGAGCCAGAAGTCGTACTCGGCGGACAGCTCGTTGGCGATGTCCGAGAAGGACGCCGTGCCCTTGTCCGCGGCGACCACCAGGTAGGTGTCGTCGTCGTCGTGCCGAACCACGCGGGGCGGCGGTGCCACCGTCTCGGTGGTGCCGTTCGTGATGACGTTGTCGGTGATGTCGAGCAGGCCGCGGATGAAGGTGCGGTAGCTGGCCTGGCCCTCGCTGAGCCAGGCCTGACGGTCGAGCGAGGGGTCGGGCAGCTGCTTGGCGAAGAAGCCGCCCTTGGCGCCGGTCGGCACGATCACCGCGTTCTTCACGGTCTGGGCCTTGACGAGGCCGAGCACCTCGGTCCGGAAGTCCTCGCGCCGGTCCGACCAGCGCAGGCCGCCGCGGGCCACCTTGCCGAAGCGCAGGTGCACTCCCTCGACCTGCGGGGAGTAGACCCAGATCTCGAACCTGGGCCGCGGGAACGGGGCACCGTTGATGCGGGACGTGTCGAACTTCAGGCTGACGTGGCGCTTGTCCTGGAAGTAGTTGGTCCGCAGCGTCGCCTCGATGAGGTTCGCGAAGGTCCGGAGGACGCGGTCCGCGTCGAGGGTCGGGACCTGTTCCAGGCCCTCCTCGAGCGTGGTCCGGGCGGCGTCGGTCGCCGCATCGCGGTCGCCCGGGAGGTCCGGATCGAAGCGTGCGGTGAACAGCGCCACGAGGGCCCGGGTCACGGCCGGGTTGCGGAGCAGGGTGTCGGCGACGAACCCGTACGAGTTGGTGTTGCCCATCTGGCGCATGTACTTGGCGTAGGCGCGGAGGATCACGACCTGGCGCCACCCGAGTTCCTCGCGGAGCACGAGCCGGTCGAACTGATCCGACTCGCTGTCGCCCGTCACGGCCGCCCGGAAGGCGTCGCGGAGCAGTGACGCGGTGGCAAGCGGCGAGATGCCGGTCGGGAACCTCAGCCCGAGGTCGTACAGGAAGAACGAGCGGTCGTCCGAGCGGGTGATCTCGAAGGGCCGCTCGTCCAGCACCTCGAGGCCGAGGTTGTGGAAGTAGGGCAGGATCTGCGTGAGGCTCTTCGCCCCGGTCAGGTAGAGCTTCAGACGGGCGTCCTCGGCGTCCTGTCGCTGCGGCACGTACACGTTGAGCTGCGGAGCCCCGTCGCCGGCCTCTGCCAGCCGCTCGAACCGGGCGATGTCCTCGAGGGCATCCTCGACCTCGTAGTCGACGCGGTAGCTGGGAGGGAAGGACTCCGCCCACAGCGTCGCGAGGCGCTGCGCGGTGTCCTGCTCGAAGCGCTGCTGGGCGACCTCGACCACTCCTTCGGGCCAGGAGCGGGCCGCCCGGACGAGGCGGTCCTCAAGCTCGGCGGCGTCGATGGCGGGGATCTCGGCTCCCCGCTGCAGCCTGATCCGGAAGAACAACCGGGCGAGCGCGGACTCGCTCATCCGTGCCTCGAAGTCGATGGACTCGGCGTTGAGCGCGGTGCGCAGCTCGCCCTCGATGCGCTGCCGGACGCTGGTCGTGTAGCGGTCGCGGGGGAGGTAGACGAGCGCGGACATGAAACGGCCGTACACATCGGGCCGCAGGAAGAGGCGCGTGCGCCGTCGCTCCTGCAGGCGCAGGATTCCGAGCGCCGTGGACACCAGGTCCGCGACGTCGATCTGGAACAGCTCGTCACGCGGGTAGGTCTCGAGGATGGACAGGAGGTCCTTGCCCGAATGCGAGTCCGAGGGGAAGCCGCAGCGGCGCAGCACCTCGGCGACCTTGTCGCGGACCAGGGGCACGTTGCGCACCGAACCGGTGTAGGCGCTGGTCGCGAACAGGCCGATGAAGCGGCGCTCGCCGTCGACGTTGCCCTGGGCGTCGAAGCTCTTGATGCCGATGTAGTCCAGGTACGCGGCGCGGTGCACGGTCGATCGCGAGTTCGCCTTCGTGATCACCAGGACCCGGCGTTCGCGAGCCTTCGCGCGTCCCGCCTGGGTGAGCTGCTGCAGGTGCCTGCCGCCGCTGCCGTGCCGGAGCAGTCCGAGGCCGCTGCCCTCCCGGACGAGGAGCGCATCGGCGCCGTCCTCGTCCGTCACGAGGTCGTACTCCTTGTAGCCGAGGAACGTGAAGTTGCCGTTGTCGAGCCACTGGAGGAGTTCCTGCGCCTGGCGCAGATCGGGGAGCTGCTCGGCGCCGGCGACCGACCCGAGCGATGCCTCGACGGAGCGCACCGTGCTCCGCATGGCGGGCCAGTCCTCCACCGCTGCACGCACATCGCCCAGCACCCGGTGGAGGCCGTCGATGACCGATTCCTTCGTCGCGGCGTCGGCCAGTCGCGCGACCTCGACGGAGATCCACGATTCGATGTGCGTGGTGCGTCCGTCCAGGCCGACGAGCTCGCCGATGTCCGGCAGGGCCGCGGTGTCCCCACTCGATGCCCCGGCCGTCGAGGGGACACGCTTGAGTGCCGTGAGGGCGTGGGTCTCGTCCTCGCGCACCGCGAGGAAGGTGGGATGCACCACCAGCCGGATGGCGGCGTTCTGCCGGACGAGCTCGGCCGTGACCGAGTCGACGAGGAACGGCATGTCGTCGGTGACGATCATGACGACGCTCGAGGTGCCCTGATCCATGACGCCGACGGCGGCCGTTCCCGGCCCACGGGATTCGGCGAGGTCACGGTGGGCGAACGCCCGCTGGTGGAGATCGGTGGGGAGGTACCCGACGGCGTCCTCGCGCGCGAGATGCTCGAAGTAGTGCTCTACGAAATCCTCCCGTGACGTGTCCGAGCTTGACTGATCCGTTGTCCTGGATCCAGACGACATGGGAAGGGCCTCCGTAACGAAATGAAAGGCCGCTCCGTTGCGACCTCTTACCGTGGAAGCCTAGCGGGGATACCCGGAAACTTCACGTTGCGCGGCCGCCCTCCGGGCCGGCGGCGCCGCGCCTCCCCGGCGGCGGGGACGTCGGCGAGGTCGGCGATCGCAAGCCTGAGCGGGGAGCCCGGCGCCGTCTCGAGCAGGGCCGTCCCGGCGAGCAGCGCCCGGTCCGCCGCCGCATGGTCCATGGGCAGGAAGGCGGAGATCCCGAAGGTCGGCCCGAAGCGCTCCCAGGCCTCCCGCAGCTGCGTCTCCGGAGCTCGGCCCACCGCTGCCGCCCGCACCTTGTTGAACACCACGCGGGGTGTCGCCGTCGGGACGGCATCGCCGAGTTCCGCGAGCGCCTTCACCAGGCGCGGCACGCCGATGGTGTCCGCCGCGCCGACCGCGACGACCGTGTCCGCGACCTCCAGGCAGCGCAGCGCGGCCCCGTTGCGGCGCGGCGCGAGCGTGTCGAAGCTGAGCTCCTCGTCGGCCTCGAGGCAGAAGCCGCAGTCGATGACGGTCACCTCCGCCAGGGAGCGTCCGGCCTCGAGGACCTTGCCGAGGGCCGCGGGCCGCAGTTCGGGCCACCGGTCGGGGCGGGTGATGCCGGTCAGCACGCGCAGGCGCCCGCCCTTCACCGCGACGCTCACCGCGATCCGGCCGAGCGCCGTGCCGTCGAAGCGCCCCTGGTCGGCGATACGGCAGGCCTGCGCGAGCCCGGCCGACTCGTCGAGCAGTCCGAGGGACGCGCCGATGCTCGCTCCGTAGGTGTCGGCGTCGATCAGCAGGACCGAGCTGCCCGCCGCGGCGAGTTCCGCGGCCAGATTGAGGGCCACGGTGGTGCGCCCCGGGGCGCCCGGCGGCCCCCAGACGGCGACGATGCGCCCGGTGCCGGGCTCCTCCGCCACCTGGACGGGCTGCACCGCCGCGGCGTCCGGCAGGCCCAGCGGATCGGCATAGGCGAGGGAACCCTGCGGGCGGGCGGGATCGGCCTCGAATCGTCCCACCGCCCGGGCGACGGCCGCCGCGAGCGCTGCGGGCTCCACGGTCGCCTCGACGTACTCGACTCCGTCGACGCCAGGACTGCCGGTTCCCGGCAGGTGGTCGCAGAGCGCGACGACGACGACCCCGGTGAAACGCAGGCGGTCGACGAGGGATGCGGTGAGCTCGGCGGCACCGGGCGCGATGATCACCGCACGCGCGAGGCCGCTCTGGCACGCGGCGACGAGCTCGGTGAGTTCCGCGCAGCGACGCACGACGGTCACGGGCCCGCGCAGCTGTTCCAGCCCGGGCACGTAGGCACTCGCCTCCGCTCCGAGGGTGATGACCGGGATGCTCACGAACCGGCCCCCGGGTTCAGGACGACGGCGATCCGGGCCTCGTTCGACAGCGCGCCCAGCAGTTCGGGCATCGCGTCGTCCCCCACGAGGACCTGGACGAGCGTGGAGGAACTCGCTCCGAGGGCGGACTCCCCGACCGTCAGCTCCGCCACCTCCGCGGCTTCGAGGAGCAGCCGCGGTTCCTCGTAGGAATTCATGTCGCTCCGGAGGGAGACCCAGACGTCCACCCTGTCCCCCGCCGCGGTTCCGCTCGGCAGCGGGTCCTCGACCGTGAGCCCGACCGGCTTGCGATCGAGCGCGTCGGCACTGCCGATCGCGGCAGCGGGGACGAGTTCTCCCTGCGTGACGAGCCGTGTGGCCACCGCTCCGTCGGGAATGCCCCCGGCGACGGGCAGGTAGGCGCCGGACGAGTCGCCCAGACGGACCGGCACGGCCACCAGGTCCTCCTCCGTCAGCTTCGATCCCACCGCGATGTCCTCGCGGGCGGAGTAGACCTGCGCCGTCGTGTTCTGGCTGTCCAGGAGCGCGATCACCCCGGCGGTGGACGTGAGGACCAGGAGGAGTCCGATCAGCAGCCTCGGATCCCTCCAGGACGGCTTCCGCAGCCGTGGAGCCTCGCCCGGCAATTGCACGGCACGCGCGTCGGTACTCACTGTCGTCCCCCACTCGACCGGTGGGGCCCCGATCGGGCCCCACTCCCCGCAAGTCATTGTTGTGCACGACAGTCCCCAAGGGAACCGGTGGACCATACCCGGGGTCGACGTGTGGAGAACTACGGCGATCGCGCGCAGCGGTGGCAGACTGGATGCACACCCCGAACGAGAAGGAAAGGCGGATCCGTGGTCGAGCGGCGTTTCCTCACCCTCGCCGACGTGGGCGAGGTGCTCAACATCAGTTCCTCCCAGACGTACGCCCTCGTACGATCGGGGGAGCTGCCGGCGATCCAGGTCGGCGGCCGGGGTCAGTGGCGCGTCGAGACGCGGGTCCTCGAGGAGTACATCGCCAGAGCGTACGAGAAGACGGCGTCAGCGCTGAGGAGCGACGCCGGGAGCGTCCCGCCGGCCTGATCGCTCCCGAGAGGCCCCGCGCCGCCCCGGGGTGCGGACGGACGGCGTCGTGCTCAGTCCGCCGTTCCGACCGCATCGACGGCGTCGATGGATGCGAAAGGGACCGTCAGGACCTCCCTCCCCTGCGCGGGGTGCCTGTCGCGGTCCGGCCCGGCGGTCCCGACGTCGATGAAGTCGGCACCGACCCTGTGGATGATCCCCGTGTATCCGGCCGAGGGCGACACGGTCCAGAGCGTCATCTGCGCCCGGTCGCGGGACAGTCCCCGCAGGGCCGAGCCCAGTCCCAGTCGGGCGCCGACACCCGACAGCGGCTGGCCGGCGCCGCGTCCCATCCCCCGGAGCAGGTGCAGGGACGCCAGCGGCACGATCACGGACCGCCCCTCCACCGCGACGGCGATCCACTCCGACCCCACGTTCGTGAGGGTTCCCTCGAGCGTCCGGCCGCCGCGCGTGGAGATCCCGAGCGGTCGGCCCGTCTGGCCGAGCAGCCTCCGCGCGAGGGTCAGCCGCGACTGCTCCGAGCGTGTGCGCTCCCTGATCTCACCCTCCTGGACGGTGTCCGCCATGGCCTGGAGCTGCGACTCGAGGTCGTCGAAGAGGGCATCCCAGCGCATCCGCCCAACCTAGGACCACTCGGGTCCGGCGTCAATCGGAACTATCCACAGTTCAACTTCACGAGTATGGACAAACTGCATCAAACTCAATCAAACTAAGTCACTTGATGAGGAGCGATGCCATGCGGACGTCGGACACAATCCAGGCCGGGATGATCCTCGGGTGCGGGATCGCCTGCTCAGGGGCAGGGGCCGCCCTGCTCGTCGGCGGGCCGGCGCCAGGCGGACCGGACCTGGAGGGCGTCCTCGGCGCGGCACTCTCGGGGATCGGACTCGCCGTCGTCGGCGTGTGGGTCCTCCTGTTCGTCGTGGCGGTGCTCGCGGAACTGCTGAAGCGACGCGGCCCGTCCGCGATGGCGGCTCTCGCCTCCCGGTGCGCCCCCGCGATGATGCGACGCCTCGCCGCCGCACTCCTCGGCGCCAACCTCCTCGCCGTCCCGGCCGTGGCGCCCGCCGCCGCGGGCGGATCGGAGCATGTCCTGACGGCGACCGCCGCCGCCCGCTCATCCGCCCCGGCCGTCCACGGCGGCTTGTCCCCGGTCGATGCAGGGCCGGCGGACCGGGTGCCCCCCATGGGATCGTCCGACGCAGGCCGGCAGAACCCACGGCACGGGGCGGAGCCACCCGCACCCGCTACGCCTTCGGGGTCTTCCGACGCCGCGCCCGCGCCCGTGTCACCGGCATGGGAACCGGTGCCGATGCAGGTCGATGGCGGGCCACTGCTGCGGAGGGAGAGCCGCACCGTCGTCGGCGGGGAGGAGGTCGTCGTCGCGCCGGGTGATTCCCTGTGGTCGATCGTCGCCGCCCGGCTCGGACCGCTGGCGACCGCCTCGGACATCGCCGAGGCATGGCCCCTCTGGTACGCCACCAACCGCGCCGTCGTCGGGGACGATCCGTCGTTCCTCCTCCCGGGCACGGTCCTGCAGGCGCCCACCGGATCGTGATCCGGTGACCGAACCACCAGCCAGTCCACGAAGGGAACCAGCATGAACGCCGTCACCCACCTCCGTCCCGCAGCTCCCCGGCTCGCCGAGGCGAGCGGGGCACCGCGGCCCCTGCTCGCGGCCCCTCCCCGTCCAGCCGACGCGCGGGCCACGATGATTCCGCTCAGGTCACCGGCGGAACCGGTCAGCGGGCCCGGGTCCACCCCCGGACCGCTGCGGGACGAGGACGCCGCCGGCCGTGCTGGGCCGGAGGTCGAGTATCGGATCGCCGGGATCGCCCGGTCCGTCTGCCAGGGCGCACTCGAGGTGCTGGGCGGATCACGCCCCCTGCAGCAGATGGCCCGCTGGCTCGATGCCGAGAACTACGAACGACTCCAGTTGCGCGCCAACCTGGTGCGCTGCATCGACGCTCGTCCGCCCGGTCGCAGCGCGGCTGTCCCGGAAAGCACCCACCGGTGCGTCGTGATCCGATCCGCCCGCGTCTGCCCCGTGAGCCCGGGCGTGTACGAGGCCGCGGTGGTCGCCTTCGACCGCAAACGCGTCCGCGCCGTCGCTCTTCGGATAGAGCAACGGCGCGGAGCGTGGCGGGTCACCGCCCTCGAGATCGGCTGACTACTTCTTCTTGTTCTTCCTGCCGCCCGACGGCGCGGCCTGCGCCCGGTTCCGCTCCACGTGCACCTCGGCCTCGCCCTGCGCGTTGGGCGCGATGAAGTTGAGTGTGGCAGGCTTGGCCGGCGCTTCGAGGCCGGCGGCCTTGATCGTCGGCGCCTGGACCACGCCGCGGCCGTCCGTGACTCCCGGGAGACCGGTCTGGACCGGAGCGGAAACCTCCACCTCGAGGTTGAACAGGTAGCCGATGCTCTCCTCGCGGATCGACTCCATCATCGCCTGGAAGAGGATGAAACCCTCGCGCTGGTACTCGACCAGCGGATCCCTCTGCGCCATCGCGCGGAGGCCGATGCCCTCCTTGAGGTAATCCATCTCGTAGAGGTGTTCCTGCCACTTCCGCCCGATGACCGAGAGCACCACGCGACGCTCCAGTTCGCGCACCGTCTGCTCCCCGAGGGACTCCTCGCGGGCCTGGTAGGCCAGCTTCGCGTCGGAGAGGATCTCGTCGTGCAGGAAGTCGCGGGTGAGCTTCGACTTCCCGCCCGCCTCCTCGATGACCTCGTCGGCCGTCAGGGTGATCGGGTACAGCGTCCTGAGGTTCGTCCACAGCATGTCGTAGTCCCAGTCGTCGCCGTGGCCCTGCGCCGTCGCCTCGTCGACCATCGCCGTGATGACGTCCTCCAGGAAGAACTGCACCTTCTCCTTGAGGTCGTCGCCCTCGAGGATCCTCCGGCGGTCGCCGTAGATCGCCTCCCGCTGGCGGTTGAGCACGTCATCGTACTTCAGGACGTTCTTGCGCTGCTCGGCGTTGCGCCCTTCGACCTGGCCCTGGGCGCTCTCGATCGCCTTCGACACCATTTTCGACTCCAGCGCGACGTCGTCGGGCATGGTCGCGCTGTTCATGATCCGCTCGGCGCCGCCCGAGTTGAACAGGCGCATGAGGTCGTCGGTCAGGGACAGGTAGAAACGGGACCGTCCGGGATCGCCCTGGCGGCCGGAGCGGCCGCGCAGCTGGTTGTCGATACGCCGCGACTCGTGGCGCTCCGTCCCGAGCACGTACAGGCCGCCGATGTCACGGACCTCCTCCTGCTCCGCCCTGACCGCTTCCTTGGCGGCCTCGAGGGCCTCGGGCCACCGGGTCTCGTACTCCTCCGGGTTGTCCGCCGGGTCGAGCCCCATCTTCTCGAGCGCCGCGACGGCGTTGAACTCCGCGTTGCCGCCGAGCATGATGTCGGTGCCACGACCTGCCATGTTGGTGGCGACGGTGACGGCGCCCTTGCGGCCGGCCTGCGCGATGATCGCGGCTTCCCGTGCGTGGTTCTTCGCGTTCAGGACCTCGTGGCGGACGCCCGCCTTCGCGAGCTGCTTCGACAGGTACTCGCTCTTCTCGACACTCGTCGTGCCGACGAGGACGGGCTGCCCCGTCTCGTGGCGCTCCACGATGTCCTTGACGACGGCGTCGAACTTCGCGACCTCGTTCTTGTAGATGAGGTCGGAGAGGTCCTTGCGCGCCATCTCCCTGTTCGTGGGGATCGGGACGACGCCGAGCTTGTAGGTCGACATGAACTCGGCGGCCTCCGTCTCGGCGGTGCCCGTCATGCCCGAGAGCTTGTCGTAGAGGCGGAAGTAGTTCTGCAGCGTGACGGTGGCGAGGGTCTGGTTCTCCGCCTTGATCTCCACGCCCTCCTTCGCCTCGATCGCCTGGTGCATGCCCTCGTTGTAGCGCCGACCGGCGAGGATGCGTCCCGTGTGCTCGTCGACGATCATGACCTCGCCGTTGAGGACCACGTAGTCCTTGTCCCGCTTGAAGAGTTCCTTGGCCTTGATGGCGTTGTTCAGGAATCCGATGAGCGGCGTGTTGGCCGACTCGTACAGGTTGGAGATGCCGAGGTAGTCCTCGACCTTCTCGATGCCGTCCTCGAGGACGCCCACCGTGCGCTTCTTCTCGTCCACCTCGTAGTCGGCGTCGACCGTGAGCTTCTGGACGACCTTCGCGAACTCGTTGTACCAGCGGTTCACGTCACCCGATGCCTGGCCGCTGATGATGAGCGGGGTACGCGCCTCGTCGATGAGGATCGAGTCGACCTCGTCCACGATCGCGAAGCTGTGGCCGCGCTGCACGAGCTCCGCGGCGCTCCAGGCCATGTTGTCGCGCAGGTAGTCGAAGCCGAACTCGTTGTTCGTGCCGTACGTGATGTCCGCGGCGTACTGCTCGCGGCGTGTCGCGGGGTCCTGCTTCGAGAGGATGCAGCCGCTCGTCAGCCCGAGGAACCGGTAGACGCGGCCCATCAGGTCCGACTGGTACTCGGCCAGGTAGTCGTTGACGGTGACGACGTGCACGCCCTTGCCGCTCAGGGCGTTGAGGTAGGCGGGCGCGGTGGCGACGAGGGTCTTGCCCTCGCCGGTCTTCATCTCGGCGATGTTCCCCAGGTGGAGGGCTGCGCCGCCCATCAGCTGGACGTCGAAGTGGCGCAGGCCGAGCGTGCGGCTCGACGCCTCACGGACGGCGGCGAAGGCCTCGGGAAGGAGGTCGTCGAGGGTCGCGCCGTCGGCGAGGCGCTTCTTCAGCCGGTCGGTCTCCCCGCGCAGCTCTGCGTCGGACATCTCGCGGAATTCGTCCTCGAGGACGTTGATCGCGTCAGCGTAGTTCCGGAGTCGCTTCAGTGTCTTCTTATCGCCGGTGCGTAGAACTCGTTCAAGAAGTGATGGCACTGGTATTTGCTCCCAATCTGATGCTGCCCAAAGATGGCGTCTCTAGTCTACGGGAGAGACGTTCGGCCCCCCGGTTCAGTTCCCCTGCGGCACGCCGCAGCGACTCGGAACTGCGTGTCCGCTCACAGTAGCCTGCCGACCTGCCCGGACAGCGCGGATGCCAGGTCGCCACGGTCCTCGACGACGACGTCGTCGAGCTCCAGCCACCGCGCCAGCAGGCGCAGCTCGTCGGCGAGGTGGACCGCGGTGTCGGCGGGAGCGCCGGGCTGCGCATGACCGGCGCGCACCAGCAACCGCCCGGACGCGCGGTCCGCCTTGAGATCCACCCGCGCGACGAAGGAGTCGCGCAGCAGGAAGGGCAGCACGTAGTACCCGTGGGTGCGCCGTGCGGCGGGCGTGTAGATCCCGATGCGGTAGTGGAAGTCGAAGAGCCGGTGGAGCCGGTCCCGCTCGAAGACCAGCGAGTCGAAGGGACTGAGGAGCGCCCTCCCCCGTGCCTGGCGCGGGCGGGCCGCCGCGGGGTGCAGGTACCACGGCTCCACCCCTGCGTCGACGGTCACGATCTCCAGCGCCCCGGCGCCCACCAGGGCATCGAGGACGGATCGCGTCTCCCGGACGGGGGTGCGGAAGTAGTCCGCGACGGACCGCGCGGACGCGACGCCGAGCGCTCCCGCGGCCCGCTCGGCCAGCACCGCGAGGGACTCCGTCCGGTCCGGGGAGGCGACGGCGAGGGCGGCGTCGGGCAGCACGCGCGCGATGGGGGCGTACAGGCGTTCGAACTGGTCCGTCCGCCCGGCGGAGCCGATCTCGCCGCGGGCGAAGAGATCCTCGAGCACGCGCTTCGCGGCGGTCCACCGCCACCCCCAACCGTCGGCGGGGCGTGCGTCGTCCCCGCCGAGCAGCCGCTGGACGCTCGACCCGGTGAGCGGCGTCCCCCTGCCGAGGAGATCGAGGACCGCGGATTCGAGGGACTCGCGCTGGGCAGCAGGGACGCTGTCCGCCCCCATCCACGTCCGGCGTTGCCATGCCTTCAGGTGGGGGAACAGCTCGGGGGGCACGAGGCTCGCCTCATGGGCCCAGTATTCGACAAGCCTGCGCGGGGAGCGGGAGTGGAGGGCATCGAGCCCGGCGCGGTCGTACGAGCCGAGGCGCGAGAACAGGGGCAGGTAATGGGATCGGGTGAGGACGTTCACCGAATCGATCTGGATGACCTGCAGTCGCCGTGCGGCGGCCGCGACGGCGCGCGGGGACGAGGGCTTCTCGAGGCGTGGGCGATGCAGTCCCTGGGCGGCGAGGGCGATCCGCCGTGCCTGGGCGAGGGTGAGGTTCGGCATGGGCTCCTGCACCGAACTGCCTCCGCGCTGGGCGCGGAGGCAGTTCCGTGGACGTCGGTGAAGAACACGGCCGGCAGGGGCAGGCCGTGGTGGTGACCTCTAGGCGGAGGCCGCCTCCCTGGCGCGGTAGGCCAGGAGCTCCTCGGTCCCTTCGGCGCCGTTCGAGTCGAGGGTGATGACTCCGTAGGTCCATGCCTGCCGCCGGTACACCACGGAGGGGGCCCCGGTTGCGGAGTCGACGAACAGGTAGAAGTCATGCCCGACGAGTTCCATGCTGTCGACGGCGTCGTCCAGGGTCATGGGGACGCCGGAGAAGACCTTGCGGCGGATCAGGACCGGTGAGTCACCCGCGGGCACGTCGTCCGGCGAGGCGTAGGCGTCGGCGTCGTCCGGCTGCGGGGCGGGCTCCTGGGGTGTCGAGGCGCTGGCCGCCGCCTCGAGGTAGAGGGGCTGCGCAGGATCGGCGGGTTCGAGATCGGCCGTGGCGACGCGGACGGCCACCGGGGTGTGGCGGCCGTGGTGGACCTTGCGACGGTCCCGTGCGCGGCGCAGGCGCTCGAGGAGTTTCCCGTAGGCCAGGTCGAAGGCTGCGAACTTGTCGGCCGCTGACGCTTCCGCCCGGACGACCGGGCCCCTGCAGATCACCGTCAGCTCGACGGTGAGAGAGGTATCCGCCATGCGGGCACTGGGCTCCTTGGTGATCTTCGCATCGACGCGCTGTACCTTGTCGCCGAGTTGCTCTATCTTGTCGATCTTCTCCGTCGCGTACTCACGGAAACGGTCCGATACCGCCAGGTTCCGACCATTGATCACGAATTCCATGGTGCCCTCCACATCACTTGGTGATACGACGGCGGCCGAGGCGTATCCGCAGAGCCGCCACCGACGGGTACGTGTCGTCACTGTGTCGTACCCGTACTTCACGGTAGTTCACCCCCCTCCTTTATTCATCCCTCGCCACTCCGAAAGTTCCGGTACTTCGCCCGGGCCGGCCTGTGCAGTGTCGCGGCCGTCCGCTCACCCGGTGCCCGGCCCGGGCACCGTGCCGGGGCGGGCACCGGCGGGCGAGGACGTGGCAGCGATGACGACGCCGCCCAGCACCCGCGCCCCGCCGCCCCGGAGGACGCGGTGCAGCTCGCCGATCGTCGCCCCGGTGGTGAGGACGTCATCGACGATGATGCAGTCGCGGTCCGCGAGCAGCGCCCGCGCGTGCCTGCCGGCGCGCATGGACCGCAGGACGTTGGCGCGGCGCCGACGACGGCCCAGACCCTT
Source organism: Arthrobacter sp. TJ-263 (assembly GCF_058269155.1). Lineage (NCBI taxonomy): Bacteria > Bacillati > Actinomycetota > Actinomycetes > Micrococcales > Micrococcaceae > Arthrobacter > Arthrobacter sp. TJ-263. The sequence continues at coordinate 1,083,929 of NZ_JBZCNE010000001.1, forward strand.
CTGCCCGCCGCCCGGCCCGGACAGCGCGGCCAGACCGTCCCGAAGGACACCTTCGACCCCTCCCCGCATCAGGGCGCCGCTCAGGCGTGCCGCCGGCGACACCTGGCGGGCCCCCGCGACGAGCCTCGTACCGGCCGGGAGCCCGCCTCTCCGCTCCAGGCGGGACAGCAGCAGCATGAGCGGGTCATAGCCGCGCCGCCGTTGCGACGAGGCACGGCCGGGCACCGGGACGAGCAGGACCTGACGTGCCGGTCCCGGGCCGTCCGGGGACCGGCACAGGTGCGTCACGGCCTCGTGCAGCGCACCGGCCAGGGCCGCTTCCACCGGCGCCGCGAGGTCCACGTGCCCGTGATTCTTGTAGGCGAGCAGGACACCCGACACGGCGCGTCCGTAGCGCCCGGCGGCGACGACGGGGAGCGGGCCGTAGGCGTCGGTGCGGTCGCCGGATCCGGCCGTCCCGGCCGCGTCGAGGGCGACGTCGGGCAGGGATTCCGCTCCTGCTTCCGCACGGAACGGCCGCGAGGTCGCACGCCGGAAGACCGCGCTGCATCCCGGGCAGAGGGACGTGTCCCACTGGCCGCAGATCACGCAGGACGACGGCAGGACGATCGCCGCGAAGGCGGTGAGCGCATCCGCCGCACGCCGGTAGGACCGCCCGAGGACGATCCGGTCCAGGACGGACGAGGGGTCGAAGATGTTCATCCCCGCAGTCCACAGGAGGGGACGCGCACGCGGGGCCGGGCAGCCCCTATGTGGATGTCCCTACCCCGGGAAGGCCGGGTCCGTCACGGCGACCTGCTCGTCCACCCAGCTGCCGCCGATGCGCCGGTACAGGGTGGAGCCGGCCTCGGCGTAGAACGTGTCCTCCGCGTCGGAGCCCGCGCTGAGGCCGAGGACGCCGTCGAGCGCCGCCATCGACTCGCGCTCGCCGTCGAGGTGCAGGATCACCGGGGTGGCCTCCTCGCCCGCCCCGACGGACGACGCCACGATCACGCCCTGGCCGGCCCACGTCGCCGTGTCGATCGACCCGTCCGTCGGCAGCGTGAGCGGTGTCGTGAGCGTCTGCGGAGCCCCCTCGGTGGAGCGCGTGATGCCCGCCAGCAGGACTTCGCCCTCCCCGCCGCGATCCGTGACGATCAGTGCGCGCGATCCGTCGCGGGCGATGCGGAGTTCCCTGACGCTCCGGTCGCCCAGCCAACCGGCCGAGAGGACGGCGGCATTCGCCTCCGTGCCGCCCGGCGGGATGGCGAGCACCTCGCTGCGGCCCCCGACCGAGCGGGTGGTCCACACCCAGTTCTCGGGATCGAACGAGGGTTTCGTCAGGGAACTGCCGCGGATGACGGCGCGCGCGTCACTGCCCGGCGCGGTGACGTAGAGGGTCTTCCGGTCCGCGTCGAGGAAGGAGTAGGCGCTGCCCGAGACGGACGTGGCGGGGTCGCGTGGTTCGAGTGCCCGCACCGACGCCAGCCCCTCGATCTCGGTGACGGCACCGTTGCGGACCCGCACCAGTTCGCCCTGCGCGACCGCCACCTGCTCGCCGCCGACATCGGGGGTCAGATCCGGAACGATCAGGTCCGGCGCCGGCGGTCCCAGCTCGATGGGCTGGTCGCTGGCCATCTCGACCGACGTGACGTCGTTCAGGCCGAGCAGATTGACCTGGAGCTGCTGGTTCATCTGCTGCAGCCTGAGGTTCGTCGCGTTCTCGAGGATCTCCGGTGAGAGTTCGACGGAGGCCTTGCCGGAGGTGATCGGCACCGAATCACGGATGAGCGTCACACCCTCGGGGAAGGCGCTGGTGACCGACCCCTGCAGGTAGGGCGCAGGACCTGCGAGCATCGCGCTGACGATCCGCGCGGTCACCCCCGTACGCCGGACGAACCAGCGGGCATCGGGCACCCAGTAGCGGTAGTTGCTGCTGTAGAAGTACAGGCTGTGCGAGATCAGGAGGTCGCGGGCGCTGCTCTGGGCGAGCATGATGCCGTCCGGGATCTCGTCGATCCGCCATTCGCCGTCGAGCTGGACCATCCGCACGCCCAGGGTCTCCGTCGCGGGGACGACCGTGTTGGTGCGCACCCCGCGGGCATCGACGGTCCCCGCGGTCTCGAGCTGGATCTGGTAGACGCCCTCGGCCTCGCGCTTCTCGACGCGCGGATCCGACCGGAACAGGACGATCCGCTCCTCGGGCTGCCACGTCGCGCGAAGGTCCGGGCTCAGGAACTGCCGTGCCACGCTGTAGCCGTCACTCGCGCCCGTCCCCGCGGTGATGAAGTCGCGGAGGATCTGCTCGGGCGTCGCTCCGGGCGCGGGGCCCTCGGGGTCGAACACCGGCGCGACGGCGTCCGGTTCGCCGTCGGACGCCTCGATCACCCCCACCGGCCCCGTCGTCGGAATGGCCGAGCACCCCGTGAGGACGAGGAGACAGGCGAGGAGCAGCACGGCGAGCCGGGCGCCGCAGGCGCGGACCTCGGCGCGAGCGCGGGTGTGGTGCCCCTGCCGGACTGCCATGGCGTGATCTCCCACTACTCTCCCTCGCTCCGTCCGAGTGTGCGTTCCGGCTCGCGTCCGCCGACCGGCGGCAGGGTCGGCGGCGGCAGGGCCAGCGGAGAGGACGTCAGCTCGGTCCCCTGGGTCCGGGGCAGCGTCAGGCGGAAGCACGCTCCCTCCCCCGGCCTGCCCCAGGCCTCGAGCCAGGCGTTGTGCAGGTGGGCGTCCTCCATGGCGATCGAGAGTCCGAGTCCGCTGCCCCCTGTCGTACGGGCCCGGGCGGGGTCGGCCCGCCAGAAGCGGTCGAACGCACGCGAGGCCTGCAGCGTCGTCATGCCGATGCCGTGGTCCCGGACCGCGACGGCGACCGCCTCGGGACTGGACGCGATGTGGACCTCCATGGGCTTCGCCTCACCGTGCTCGAGGGCGTTGACGATCAGGTTGCGCAGGATGCGGTCGATCCGGCGCGCGTCCGCATCCACGATGCACCGCGTCTCCTGCGACACGATCGTGACGTCCGATCCGAGGCGCTCCGCCAGGGGTCCCGCCCCCTCGATCGCGTGCTGGACGAGCTGGACGATGTCGACCGATTCCGCCTCGAGGACGGCGGCGCCGGCGTCGAACCGGGAGATCTCGAGCAGGTCCGCGAGCAGCGCCTGGAACCGCTCCACCTGGTCGAACAGGATCTCGGCGGACCGCTTGTTGACCGGGTTGAACTCCGCGCGCGCGTCGTGCAGGACCTCCGCGGCCATCCGGACCGTGGTGAGCGGTGTGCGCAGCTCGTGGGAGACGTCGGACACGAAACGCTGCTGCATCTGCGACAACTGGGCCAGCTGTGTGATCTGGTCCTGCAGGCTCCCGGCCATATGGTTGAAGGAGACGCCGAGCCTGGCCACCTCGTCCTCCCCGCTGACCTCCATGCGCTCCTGCAGCTGCCCCGCGGCGAGCTTCTCGGACACGGACGCCGCATGACTCACCGGCCGGACGACGCTCCGCGTCACGTACCAGGCGATCGCGCCGATGACGAGCAGGAGCAGGACGCCGGCCAGCCACAGCACCCGGTGGATGTCGTCGAGGGTGGACTGCATGGCCGACAGGTCGTAGTAGACGTACAGCGCGTACGAGGCCTGGTCCGGGGGGAGCTGCACCTGGGTCCCGAACGCGATCCCGGGCGCGTCGGTCGCACCGCTCTCGGTGACCGGGATCTGCATGGGGGCCCAGTGGATGTCGGGGCCGTCCGCGACGGCCTCCTGGAGGTCCTGCGGGAGCATGCCGGCCGTCACGCCGTTCTGGCTGACGGTCGTCGGGATGAGGACGTCGCCCGAGATCGGTACCAGGATCGCATGCCGGGGCGCGTCGGTGTCCAGGCTGACGAGTGCCTCGACGGAGTCCAGGACGAGGCGGCTGGTGGTGTCCCTGTCGGTCGCCGAGGACTCCTTGAAGACCGCCTTCGACCGGGTCAGCTCCTCGGTGGCCTCGGCGCTGAACTGGTCGAAGCGCTGGTCGTAGAGGGCGCCGGCGATCTGGTTGGAGAGGAACCCGCCGACGGCGACGAAGGAGACCGAGGTGAGCAGCATCGTGGCGACGACGGTCCTGAACTGGAGGGAACGCCGCCAGCGCTGCGCCACCGACTGCAGCATCGAGTGGCCGCGGACCGATGCGGTGTGCAGCCGAGCGGCGACGGGACCGGGCTCGCGGGGCTTCCCGCCCCCGGACGGGGTGTCCCCCGCCGTAGCCACGTCGGCGCTGCCGGGGTCCGCGGCGCCTGCGGCGGGAGCTGCACGCACCGCCGTCGCGGGAGTCACGGGGCCGGCCCCTGGGGCGGAGCCGCCCGGAGCGGGCCCTGGGGCCCGGGTGTCGGCAGGAGGAAGGCGGGAGCCGGGGGAGCGGCTGTCCGCGCTCCCCCCATCAGCCCTGTCCGGCCTTGTATCCGACACCACGCACCGTCAGGACGATCTCGGGCGCCTCGGGATCGCGCTCGATCTTGGAGCGGAGCCGTTGCACATGGACGTTGACGAGCCGCGTGTCGGCTGCGTGGCGGTACCCCCACACCTGTTCGAGGAGGAGTTCGCGCGTGAAGACCTGCCACGGCTTCCGGGCGAGGGCCACCAGCAGGTCGAACTCGAGCGGGGTCAGCGAGACCCGCTGTCCCGCGCGCGCCACCTCGTGCCCGGCGACGTCGATGGTCACGTCGCCGATCCGCAGCGTCTCGGGTGCCTTGGATTCGGCGGGCCGCAGGCGGGCACGGACGCGCGCCACGAGTTCGGCCGGCTTGAACGGCTTGGGGACGTAGTCGTCGGCCCCCGATTCCAGGCCCCGCACGACGTCGGAGGTGTCCGCCTTCGCGGTCAGCATGACGATGGGGAGGTCGGACTCCGCCCGGATCTGGCGGCACACCTCGATCCCGTCCATCCCCGGGAGCATGAGGTCCAGCAGCACCAGATCGGGATGCGTCGAGCGGAACACTCCGAGCGCCGCTGCTCCGTCGGCGCAGAACACGGGGTCGAAGCCGTCGTTGCGCAGGACGATGCCGATCATTTCGGACAGGGCCTCGTCGTCGTCGATGACCAGTATGCGTGCCTTCATACCCCCCATAGTGGCGCATCGACCCCGCAAAGTCCCATCCGCCACAGGGTGCGGGATGTCGCGTCGGAAACGATGCTGCGCGGCTGCCTCGAATGGGCGTCGGCCTCACTATGATGCAGGAGGGGGCCGCTGGTCGCACGCCCCCGGCGAGCATCGACCGAGGGGACGCGATGAAGGATCAGGCGGAGGGTCAGCCGGACGGCGGCCGGTCGGGCGACGGACCGCTGCCGGACCGGTCACCGGACCGGTCACCCGACCGGACGCCCCCTCAGCCGCAGGACGAGCCACAGGACCAGGCGCAGCAGCGGCCCGCCCCGTGGCAGGCACCGACTCCCGGCGATCCACCCTGGCAGTCCCCCGGCCGGAACACTCCCGTCGCCCCGTCCTGGGGAACGCAGCAGGCCGGCCCCACCGCGCCGGCCGACCCGTGGGGGCATCCCCCGGGCCCATCGCCCACGGGCGGCCGCGCATACCAGGGTCCGCCCCCGGGCAGCGGGTTCCTCCCCGCGCACCCCGGACCTGCGGCGGGCAGCCAGGGCTGGGGCGACGCCTACCCGCCGCAGGGGCCGTGGCAGGGCGGCCCCGGCTTCGCTCGGGCCCCCGGCTATCAGGCGCCGCCGAAGCCGGGGGTCATCCCGCTGCGGCCCCTCGGGCTCGGTGAGATCCTCGACGGCGCGTTCCAGGCCTGCCGGAAGAACCCCCTGGCGACCTTCGGCATCGCCATCCTCCTGCAGGCCGTCGTCGCGCTCGTGACGGTGCTCCTGCTCGGCAATGTCCTGTCCGCCCTGGAGGTCTTCGAATCCGCGAATCCGACGCCGGACAGCCTCGTCGGCGCCTTCGCGGGCCTCGGCGTCTTCGCGGCGGTCGCCGGGGTGGTGTCCGCGGCGGCGCTGCTGGTGCTGCAGGGAATCCTCGTGATCCCGATCGCCCGCGCCGTCATCAACCAGGCGACGACCTTCGGCCAGGCCTGGCGGCTCGCCCGCCGGCGCATCCTCCCGCTGCTCGCCTTCGGCCTGCTGGCCTTCGCCGCGGGGCTCGCAGGGCTCGCCGTCCTCGTGGGCATCTCGGCGCTCGCGATCCTCGGGCTCGAGGAATACTCGGCCCTCGTCATCGTCCCCCTCGTGCTCGGCGCGCTGGCGGCCCTGATATGGGTGAGCACCAAGCTCGTCGTCGCCCCTGCTGCGCTGATGCTGGAAGGCGTGGGACCCTGGACCGCCGTCCGGCGCTCGTGGCAGCTGACCCGGGGCAACTGGTGGCGGACCTTCGGCATCGTGCTCCTGACGAGCATCATCGTCTCGATCATCACCTCCGTCATCTCGGCGCCCCTCTCGTTCGCGGTGACGCTCTTCTTCGGCTTCAGCACCAGTGCGTCCGCCACACCGGACGCGATGGAATCCCTGCCGGTCCTCGCCGCCTCCCAGGCCATCACGGCCCTGTTCACCGCGGTCGGCTACGCCTTCCAGGCGGGGGTCACCTCGCTGCTGTACGTCGACCTCCGCATGCGCCGGGAAGGCTTCGACGTCGTCCTCATGCGGGACCACGAGCAGGCCGGTCCGGGCAGGACGGACATCCTGCCCGGCGGCACCACCTCCTTCGGCCACCAGCCGGACGGACCGGCCTGATGCCCGACGGCGCCACGACCGGCCCCCGCCCCGGGGCGCGCGCATGAGCGGTGGGACCCGCTCCCTCCTCACCCCTGACACGGACGAGGCGCGGCGCCTGCTCGAGGAGGAACTGGCCAGACCCCCCTACGCCGAGGCGCAGCCGGGCATCGTCGAACGCCTTCTCGCCGAGGTCCTGCGCGGCCTCGGGCGGCTCCTCGACGGGATGGGCGGACTCGCGCCGGGACCGGGCACCCTCGTGCTGGCCCTCGGTGCGGTGCTCCTCGTCGTCGTGGCCGTCGTGCTCATCAGGCCACGGCTGAACGCGCGCGGCGGGAAACAGGAGCCCGCCGTGTTCGACGACGGCGCGACGCGCTCCGCCGCCCACCACCGCACCAGGGCCGCCTCCCTCGCCGCCGACCGGGACTGGAACGGGGCCGTCGCCGAAGTGCTGCGGGCCGTCATCCGGTCCGCCGAGGAACGCCTCGTGGTCGCCGACCAGCCTGGACGGACGGCCACGGAGGCCGCCGCCCAGCTCGGCGGCGTCTTCCCGCCGCTGTCCACCGACGTCGCCTGGCTGGCCGACGTCTTCAACGAGACCCACTACGGCAGCGGCACCGCGTCCGAGGCCGTGTACCGGCGCGCAGCCGCGCTCGACGCGCGCCTCTCCGCGGAACGCCCCACCCCGTCCACGGGCATGACGGTGCCGGCGGCACCCCGGTGATCCGCGAGCAGCGGATCTCCTCCCCGGACCATCCCGCGGGCAGCTCCCGCGACGCCGGCCCTCCGGACGACCGCGGACCCACACCGGCCGGGCAGGCGACGGGACACGAGATCATGGGCGACGGCGGGAGCGCGCTGACGACGGCCCGCGCGAGGCTCCGCCGTTCCCTCCCCCTGATCCTCGGCGCCGTCGTCCTGGCCCTGATCCTCCTGATCAACCTCCTCGCCGGTCAGGAGGAGGACACCCGCCCGCTGTCCCCGGGCAATGCGGCGCCGGCGGGCGCCCGCGCGGTCGCGGAGGTCCTCGCGTCCGAAGGCGTCGACGTCGTCCGGGCCGACTCCTACGACGAGGCGGTCGCCGCCCTCGAGGAGGGGCCCGCGACACTGTTCCTCAACGACGCGCAGCAGTACCTCAGCGCCGGCCAGGTGGGAGACCTGGCCGCCCTGGCGGACCGCGCGGTCCTCGCCGCCCCGGCAGGGCGCCAGCTGACCGCCCTCGACGACGACTTCGCGCAGGTCGGCGCCGTGCCCCTCGACCTGTCCGGTGACGTCCCGGCCCTGTCCGCCGACTGCCCCGACCCGGACGCCACCGCGGCCGGCACACTCACCGCGACGGGGACCGCCTACACCGGCGCGGTCGAGTGCTTCCCCGTCGCCGTCGGGGACGCGACGGGCGGCCTGTACACCACGAGCGACGACGGGTCGATGGCCGTCCTGGGCGCCCCGTCGATCCTGTCCAACGAGGCCGTCACGGAGGACGGCAACGCAGCCCTCGCCCTGCGCGCGCTGGGGTCCTCCCCCACGCTCGTCTGGTACGAACCCACGGGGGCGGACGTCGTCTCCACCGGCGAGGGCATCGATCCGAGGACGCTCCTCCCGCCCTGGGTGGATCCCCTGCTCGTCTGGCTCCTCGTGTGCGCTGTCCTCGCCGTGCTGTGGCGCGGACGGCGCGTGGGCCCCCTCGCGTCCGAGCCGCTGCCCGTCGTCGTCCGTGCGGCGGAGACGGCGGAGGGCAGGGCCCGCCTCTACCAGGACTCCCGGGCCGTGGGTCACGCAGCAGCGACCCTGCGCGCGGCGACCCTGGCACGGCTGGCCCGCCGCCTCCGCGTGGACCGGTCCGCCTCCGCCGCGGAGGTCATCGACGCCGCCTCCCGCCACAGCGGCCGGCCGCGGACGGAACTCGAGCAGCGACTGCGGTACGTCCCGACCACCAACCACCAGCTTGTGCTGTGGGCACAGGACATCCTCGACCTCGAGAAGGAGATCACGCCGTCATGAACCAGACCCGACGCTGGCAGGAAGAGCAGGAAGCCGACCTGTCGGACCAGGCAGACCGGGCCGCCGTCGACGGCGCCTCGGCGCGGGACGCCCTGCTCCGGGTGCGCGCCGAGGTGGGCAAGTCGATCGTGGGCCAGGACGCGGCCGTCACGGGCCTCCTCATCGGGCTCCTCGCCGACGGGCACGTGCTCCTGGAGGGCGTCCCGGGTGTCGCCAAGACCCTGCTGGTCAGGACCCTCGCCACCGCCCTGGACCTCGACACGAAGCGTGTCCAGTTCACCCCGGACCTGATGCCGGGTGACATCACGGGCTCGCTCATCTACGAGTCGAAGACCTCCGAGTTCACCTTCCGCGAGGGGCCGGTGTTCACGAACATCCTGCTCGCCGACGAGATCAACCGCACGCCGCCCAAGACCCAGGCGTCGCTGCTCGAGGCGATGGAGGAGCGGCAGGTCTCCGTCGACGGCGTGTCGCGGCGCCTGCCGACGCCGTTCGTCGTCGCCGCCACGCAGAACCCCGTCGAGTACGAGGGCACCTATCCCCTGCCGGAGGCCCAGCTCGACCGCTTCCTGCTGAAGCTCACCCTCCCGCTCCCCGGGCGCGAGGACGAGATCGAGGTGATCCGTCGGCACAGCGTGGGGTTCGATCCCCGCAACCTGGGTGCGGCCGGGGTGCGGGCCGTCGCGGGTGCGGCGGACATCGACCGGGCGCGGGCCGCGGTGTCCCGCGTCGCGATCGCCCCCGAGGTCCTCGCCTACATCGTCGACCTGGTCCGCGCCACACGATCCTCCCCGTCCTTCCAGCTCGGCGTCTCGCCGCGCGGCGCCACCGCCCTGCTCAACACCTCGCGGGCCTGGGCGTGGCTCTCGGGCCGCTCCTTCGTGACACCCGACGACGTCAAGGCCCTCACCCTGCCCGCCCTCCGTCACCGGGTCGCCCTGCGGCCGGAGGCGCAGATGGACGGCGTCGGCGTGGACGACGTGCTGGGCAGCATCCTCGGCTCCGTCCCCGTCCCGCGGTAGCCCCACCACCCCGCCCGAACCGGGCACGCGCCGCCGCACCCGGCGTCCGAGAGGAGTCCTTCCCATGGTCATCACCGGCCGCCTGGTCCTGCTGGCGCTGCTCGGCGTCGTCCCCGTCATCGTGTACCCGGGGGCGACGTCGATCCTGCTGTGGGCCCTGCTCCTCGCAGTGGCCGTCGGCCTCGACCTCGCCCTGGCCGCGTCTCCCCGACGTGTGGGCATCCGCCGGACCCTGCCGGACAGCGTGCGGCTGGGCGAACAGTGCACCAGCGTCGTGGTCCTGCGGAACGACACCTCCCGCACCCTCCGCGCCACGGTGCGCGAGGCGTGGCAGCCCTCCGCGGGTGCCGTGGACCCGGAACAGTCCGTCGCCGTACCCTCCGGCAGGGCCCGGCGCCTGACGCTCCTCCTCCGCCCGACGCGCCGCGGCATCCTCCGCGTGGAGACGGTCACGGTGCGGAGCGCCGGGCCCCTCGGGATGGCCGCGCGGCAGGTCACCGTGCCGGCGCCGGGCGTCCTGCGGGTGCTGCCGCCCTTCGACTCCAAGCGGCACCTCCCGTCCAAACTGCGCCGCCTGCGCGAACTCGACGGTCGGGCCGCCGTCCAGATCCGGGGCGCGGGCACCGAGTTCGACTCCCTGCGGGACTACGTGAGGGGCGACGACGTCCGATCGATCGACTGGCGCGCCACCGCGCGTCGCCGCGACACCGTGGTCAGGACCTGGCGCCCCGAACGGGACCGCAGCGTCGTCGTCGTGCTGGACACCTCCCGCACCTCCGCGGCGAGGGTCCTCGACGAGCCCCGGCTGGACACCGGTATCGAGGCCGCGCTGCTGCTGTCCGTGCTGGCCGAGCGCGGCGGCGACAAGGTGCACTTCCTGGCCTACGACCGCAGGCTCCGCGCCCGCGTCGACTCGACGGCCAAGGGAAACCTGCTGGCCTCCCTCGTGACCGCCATGGCCCCGCTCGACGCGGAACTGATCGAGGCGGACTGGTCCCGCCTCCCCGCCCAGGTGCGTGCCGTCTCCCCTCACCGCTCCCTCGTCGTCCTGCTCACCTCGCTCGACGCCGGGGCCGTGGAGGAGGGCCTGCTGCCCGCGCTGCCGGGCCTGACCGAACGCCACGTCGTCGTCGTCGCGTCGGTGCGTGATCCGCGGCTCGGGGAGATGAGTGCGGACCGCTCGACGGCGGCCGCGACGTTCCGGGCCGCGGCCGCCGAGCGCTCCCTGCTGGACCGCGGCGCGGTGGCGCAGCAGATCCGGCTGCTCGGAGCGGAGGTCGTGGACGCGACACCCGCGGACCTCCCGCCGCTCCTCGCCGACACCTACATCAGGCTCAAGGCCACCGGGCGCCTCTGACGGGGCGTCGGCGGGTCCGTCGGGTGAGGCTCACGGCGCACACCGGTTCCCGCTCAGGAACCGGGGATGCGACGGAACCTCGCGCCCGCCGGCGTGGTTGACTGGGTGTCCGGGCGACGGAAGCGGACGGACATGACCTCGATCTACCAGCAGGCGATGGGCAGCGACTTCGGCCGCCTGCAGCCGGAACTGCGCGACTACTTCGGCCTGCACGCGGAGAGCGGACTGTCCGGTCACGGGCGCGGGGTCTTCGACGTCGCCGGGTGCCCGGCGTGGTTCGCACGCCCCGCCTTCCGCCTCACGGCCCTCGAGAACGCGTTCTTCCCCGAGTACGACAGCGACGTCCCGTTCACCATCCGCAACTACCCGCATACCGACCCGTTCGGGCGGCCGGCGCTCACGGCACGCCGTGAGCTGGACTTCGGGACCGCCCTGCGGGTGTTCGAGGACACGACGTCCCTGCGCGACGGCGTCCTCACCGACTACGTGGGCCGCCACCGGCGCATGGCGACGCTCCTCACCTGCTCCGCCACCGACGACGGCCGCATCCGGATGGTCTCCTCACGGACGCGCCTGTTCGCGGGCCTCCGCCTGCCGCTCCCCGATGCGCTCGGCGCGCTCGCCTACGTGGAGCAGTGGTGGGACGACGACGCCGGCCGGTTCAGGATCAGCACGCGGGTCGTCCACCGCCAGTTGGGGACCCTGCTCGTCTATGCGGGGAGCTTCGACTACGTCCTGGAGGAGTTCGACGGCGTCCTGCCCGCCGAGGTCCGGCCGCGGCGCTGGGAAGAGCGCGTCTGACCGGTGCGGCGCCCTGCGCGGGTCACCCCTCGGCGCGGACCTGGTCCAGGGCGTCAGCGGCCTGGGCGAGCCGGGTGAGGGCCTGTGTCGCGCCGGTCGGGGTGAGCGTGTCGAGGCCCGGCAGGGCGGTGACCGTGAGCGAGGCGAGCGCCGCCACGGGAAGTCCGACGCGGCGCCAGGCGGCGAGCACCGATTCCACCAGGACCCTGACCTGCGGGAGCCCGGTCCGTCCGTCGAGGATCGCGAGCCAGAGCCGGCGCCCGGACTCGATGTCCCCGGCGAGGTCCTCCCACCCGCGGTCGGAGATGCGCACGAGGTCCAGGGACAGGGTGTGGGCCGCACTGGACCGTGCGGCGTCGACGGCCACGTCGCCGTGCCCCGGCGCCAGCACCGTTCCCGAGCCTCCGGCGGCGACGACGGATGCCGTCACGAGGTCCCATGCCTCGGTGGCTTCGCGGCGATCCAGCGCCCGGAGGGTGCGGTAGCCGCTCGCGGTGGGCACCCTGCCCGTGAGGACGTCGTCGGCGTCGGGTTCGTCGAACTGCACCACCACCCCGGCCCCCCGGGCCACCGCCGACACCCGACGGACGAGGTCCGCGGTGCCGGCGGCCAGCGATTCGTAGAGCTCCCGCCGCGCGCCGGGGTCGATCAGGACGCGCTCGCCGCCGTGCAGGTGGGCGCCGGCCGCCAGCGACAGCGGTCCGTGGAGGTGCAGCTTGACGCGCGGCGCAGGGCTCTCCTCGGCGCCGGCGATGTCCCCGAGGGCGTTGATGTCGGAGGACAGGGCCGATTCGGCGCGGCGCTGGTCCTTGCCCGGCCGCTGGACCAGGCGCCAGCCGTGCGGCTGGAGATCGAAGGGCAGGTCGACGAGCACACCGAGCGTCCGCCCGACGGCGTCGCTCCCGGGTCCCCGCGCCGGCAGGGACGGCAGGAAGGGGAGGTTCGCTCCCCCGAACTCGCCCCGCACGGCACGATTCGCCTCGTGCGGGTCCGTTCCCGGCCAGTCGCCGGGTGCGGTCGCCCCGACGGCGGGTCCCAGCGTCCCGTCAGGCATGCGGGCCGTGCGTCCCGGGCCCGGCGGGAGCCTCCGCTGAAGGTCCGGCAGGGTTCTCGGGCGCCCGACCGGCCGCGTCGGCCGCGGGCCGGCGGTTCTCCGAGATGGCCTGATGGTGGCGGATCACCTCGGAGATGATGAAGTTGAGGAACTTCTCGGCGAACGCCGGGTCGAGCTGTGCCTCTTCCGCGAGCATGCGGAGGCGGGCGATCTGGGCCGCCTCGCGTTGCGGGTCGCCGGCGGGGAGGTCGTGTTCGGCCTTCAGGTGGCCCACCCGCTGCGTCGCCTTGAAGCGTTCGGCGAGGAGGTACACGAGGGTGGCATCGATGTTGTCGATCGAGCTCCTCACCGAGAGCAGCTCGGCCATCACCTCGGGAGCTACGTCGCCTGCGAGCGAACTGGCGGCCGGGTCGAAGCCGCTGCGTGGATGCGTCATGACTCCAGTCAAGCAGACCCCCGCAGGGCTCCGTGAACTGCGACTAGCCCTGCGCCACGGCCGGTTCGGGGCGGAGGGCGGAGCGTGCGGAGTCGATGGTCGCCTGGCCGAGCACCCGCGTGCCCTGGTACAGCACCACCGTCTGCCCGGGCGCCACCCCGCGCATCGGCTCGATGAGCCGCACCACGAGCTGCTGGACGCCGCCGTCCTCCTCGACCCGCGCGCGGGCCGCCACGGGGTCGCCGTGCGCCCGGACCTGGGCCGTGCAGTCGAATTCGACGCCGGTCCGCACGTCGTCGATGGGCACACCGGCCCAGGACACCTTGATACCCCGCATCTCGTCGATGGCGAGCAGGTGCTCGGGCCCGACGACGACCTCGTTCTGCTTGGGCCGGATCTCGAGCACGAAGCGGGGCTTGCCGTCGGCGGCCGGGGTGCCGAGCCTGAGGCCGCGCCGCTGGCCGACCGTGAACGCGTTGGCGCCCGGGTGGCTGCCGATCTTCCCGCCGTCGACGTCGAGGATGTCCCCCTCGGTCATGTCGATGCGCTCCTCGAGCCAGCCGCGGGTGTCACCGTCGGGGATGAAGCAGATGTCGTGGCTGTCGGGCTTGTTCGCCACGGACAGGCCCCGGCGTTCCGCCTCGGCGCGCACCTCGGCCTTCGACGGGGTCTCCGCCAGCGGGAACATGGAGTGCTTGAGCTGCTCATGGGTGAGCACGCCGAGCACGTAGGACTGGTCCTTGGCCCAGTCCGCCGCCCGGTGGAGCTCGGGATTGCCGTCGGCGTCCTCGATCACCTTCGCGTAGTGGCCGGTGCAGACGGCGTCGAACCCGAGCGCGAGCGCCTTCTCGAGCAGCGCGGCGAACTTGATGCGCTCGTTGCAGCGCATGCAGGGGTTCGGGGTGCGGCCGGCGGCGTACTCGGCGACGAAGTCGTCCACGACGTCCTCCTTGAACCGCTCGGAGAAGTCCCAGACGTAGTACGGGATGCCGAGGATGTCGCACGCACGCCAGGCGTCCCGGGAGTCCTCGATGGTGCAGCAGCCGCGGCTGCCCGTCCGGAGCGTGCCGGGCATGCGGGAGAGGGCGAGGTGGACCCCGACGACGTCGTGCCCTGCCTCCACCGCGCGCGCCGCCGCCACTGCGGAGTCGACGCCGCCGCTCATCGCTGCCAATACCCTCATGAGAACCCTGTTCCTGCCGTCTGGATGGTCGATGCGTGCCCGGCCATGCCGGCCTTGCGGGCGCGTGCGTACGCCGCGCCGATGGCACCCACCACCGCGTCAACGTCGTCGACCGTGGATGTATGCCCCAGGCTGAAGCGCTGGGCGCCCCGGGCCTCGTCCTCCGTGAGGCCCATGGCGAGCAGCACGTGCGACGGCCTCGGCACCCCGGCGGTGCACGCGGACCCCGTGGAGGACTCGATGCCCGCGAGGTCCAGGAGGAACAGGAGCGAATCGCCCTCGCAGCCCGGGAAGGTGAAGTGGACGTTGCCGGGGAGCCGGGCGCCCTCGGGCGCCGGGTGCGGGATGCCGCGCAGCACCGCCTCCGGGACCTCCCGGCGGATGCCCGCGACGAGCCGGTCCCGCAGCGCGGCCAGTCGGGGCGCCTCGTCACCGAGGTGCGCGACGGCGTCACCGGCCGCTGCGGCGAACGCGGCGATGCCCGCGCCGTCGAGCGTGCCCGAGCGGATGTCGCGCTCCTGCCCGCCGCCGTGCTGCACGGGGGTGAGCGTCACGGCGCGTCCCACGAACAGTGCGCCGACCCCCACCGGGCCGCCGATCTTGTGGGCGCTCACGGCCATGGTCGCGAGTCCCGACCCGGCGAAGGAGAGCGGGAGGGAGCCGAAGGCCTGCACGGCGTCGCTGTGGACGGGGACGCCGTACCGGGCGGCCTCCGCGGTGATCTCCTGGACGGGCTGCACGGTCCCGACCTCGTTGTTGGCCCACATGACCGTCACGAGGGCCGTGCGGTCCGGGGCCTCGGCGAGCGCGGTCCGCAGGGCCTCGAGGGAGACGAGGCCGGTGGTGTCGACCGGCAGCCACACCACCTCGGCGCCTTCATGGCGCTCGAGCCACTCCACGGTGTCCTGCACGGCGTGGTGTTCCACGGAACTGCACAGGATCCGGGTGCGGGAGGGGTCCGCGGCGCGGCGGGCCCAGAAGAGTCCCTTGACGGCCAGGTTGTCCGCCTCGGTCCCGCCGGAGGTGAAGACGACCTCCGAGGCGTGGGCCCCGGCGGCCGCCGCGATCGTCTCGCGGGCCTCCTCGACGGATCGCCGGGCGCGTCGGCCGGAGCCGTGAAGGGAGGAGGGATTCCCGCTCCGGCTGAGTTCGCGGGTGAGGGCGGCGAGCGCGGGCGCCGAGATCGGCGTGGTCGCCGCGTGATCGACATACACGGGCATGCTCCGATTCTACGGGCGCCGCGCCGGGCCGCCGATTCCGGTGGTACGCGTCACGCGCCGCTTTTCCGGGCGGCCCGCCGGCCCGCAGTGGTAGAAAGACAGGGTGGACAGTCATGCAGCGGCTCCTTCCCCGTCCGGCCCCTACCTCCCCGGTCTCCGGCACGCGGTGCACACCTTCGGCACGCGCACCCTGGACTTCGACCGCCAGGTCGCGCTCATGGCCGTGATCAACCGGACACCGGACTCGTTCTACGACCGGGGGGCGACGTTCGCGCTCCAGGCCGCCGTCGACGCATCCCTGCAGGCGGTCGACGACGGCGCCGACTGGGTGGACATCGGCGGCGCGCCCTTCTCGCCGGGAGACGCCGTCCCCGTGTCGGAGGAGATCGACCGGATCGTCCCCGTGATCAGCGCCGTGCGCGCGGCGTCGGACGTCATCATCTCCGCGGACACCTTCCGGCCGGAGGTCGCCCGCCAGGCGCTCGCCGCCGGGGCCACGGTGGTCAACGACACCACGGGACTGCGGGACCCCGACATGGCCGCGGTGGTCGCCGAGGCCGGCGCGCACCTGGTCATCACCCACAGCCTCGCCGCTCCGCGCACGGTCTACCCGCGGCCCACGTACGACGACGTGGTCCGCGAGATCACTGACTTCCTCCTGCGGAAGGTCGACGACGCCGTGCGGCTGGGCATCCCGGAGGACCGGATCCTCCTGGACCCCGGGCACGACCTCAACAAGAACACGCTGCACTCGCTCGAGATCACGCGCCGGCTCCCCGAGATCGCCGGACTCGGCTTCCCCACCCTCGCCGCGGTGTCCAACAAGGACTTCATCGGCGAGACGCTCGACCGCCCCAAGGGCGAACGCGTCGAAGGATCGCTCGCCGCCGCCGTGATCTGCATCCTCGGCGGTGCCCGCGTGGTCCGCATGCACAACGTGGCGGCGTCGCGGGCTGCGATCGACATCACCGAGGCGGTCCTCGGGTGGCGGCAGCCCGCCTACCTCAAGCACAACATGGGCGAGGTCAACGAGCCGGTGACCCGATGATCACCTCGCTCATCCCGCCTACCGGCGCGGCGGTCGACCACGACGCCCTGCACCGTATCTACGCCTACCCCGCCACCGACAGGCCCTATGTCCGCTTCAACTTCGTGGCCGCGGCCGACGGAGCCGCCACGAGCGGCGGCTTCTCCGCAGGACTGGGGAACGACGGCGACAAGCGCATCTTCGCGGTCCTGCGACGCCTCGCCGACGTGGTGCTCGTGGGGGCCGGCACGATCCGCGCGGAAGGCTACGGGGGTGAGCTGGTCGACGACGACGCCCGCTCGTGGCGCCGCGCCAACGGGCTCGCCGCGCACCCCGCCGTCGCGGTGATCTCGGGCAGCCTCGACCTCGACCCGTCCGGGAACTTCCTCCGGGAGGCGCCCGTCCGCCCGCTCATCCTCACGAGCGCCGCGGCACCGGCGGACCGGCGCGCCGCCCTGGAGCGGGTCGCGGACGTCGTCGACTGCGGCGCCGACACCGTGGACGCGCCGGCCGTGCTCGCCGAGCTCGGCCGGCGCGGACTGCCGAAGGTCCTGTGCGAGGGCGGGCCGGCCGTCCTGGGGGACTTCACCCGGTCCGGGGCCGTGGACGAGCTGTGCCTGTCGATCAGTCCGCTGCTGGCGGGCGGCGACGGACCGAGGATCGCGGTGGGACGCAGTCCGGAGGACGCCGTCGGCCTGACGCTCTCCTCCCTGCTGACGGAGGACTCTGCCCTCTACACGCTGTACCGGCGCGCGGACTGAGTCGGGACCGCGGCGGGACCACCGGGCGGGTGGGCGAACTTCTCCGCCCGCCGCGGCGTTGTACCAGGGCCGGCACCCGCAGGCACTCCTGTCGGGACGGCGTCCACCGCGGGAGGGGGCGGCCGCCGGGACGACCGCTTTGGTCCGGGCCCGTCCGTGCCCCTAGTGTCAGGTGGAAGCGCAGGACCGCCGCCAGGGTCGCGGCTCCAGGAGCGGCTCCTGGAGCGGCTCCTGGTCCGCCGGGGCGCACACCAGAAAGGGCCGATGGATGGCAGAGGCAGGACGGAAGTCGTACTACGACATCCTCGGGGTGCCCCCCGAGGCCGGTGCCAAGGACATCAAGGATGCCTACCGCCGTGCGGCGCGCGCAGCGCACCCCGACCTCGGGGGCAGCGCGGCCCGGTTCCACGACGTCGCCGTCGCCTACGAGACGCTGAGCGACCCCCGGCGCCGCGAGCGCTACGACGCGGACATCGGACGCGGGCGGGCCTCGACCACGGGAGACACGGGAGGCACCGGCCGCACCCCCGGCGCGGCGGCGACGGCCGGCCGCAACGGGGCGCCGGCCCCCCGCAGCTCGACGCGCACGAGCGTCGAGGACGAGGAGGCCGCGCGGTCCGCGCCGATCTACCTGCCGCCGTTCTCGCCGTCGTCCCCACCCGCCGTGCCCCTGATCCTCGCCGGCCGGCAGCTCCATGGGGCTCCCCGACAGCCGGGCATGTTCGGGAGGCTCTCCTCCGGCGTCCGGGCGAGGGCCGACGGCGAGCTCCGGACCGCCGTGCTGCTCGAGCGGGCGCTGCTGTCCACCTACCCGGCCGCGCGCCTGGTCAACGGCGTCCGGTTCGACGACCGCGACGGGACGACGGCGGGCCACGTCCTGCTGGCCGGCTACCGGATCGCGGTGATCGACTCCTTCACCGCGTCCCCCGGCAACTTCTCCTGGGACGGACAGTCCCTCCGCCACCAGGGCCGTCCTGTGGAGTTGCCGGTGCCGCGGACGGTGCGCGCGGTGCAGGAGCTCTTCCCCGAATGCAACGTGGCCGGCTGGGTGGTGATCCACGGGGCACCGGACAACCCCTTCGCCCCGGTGATCGACGTCCCACCGGGCTTCGACCGCGCCTCGACGAGCCTCGTCCAGGTGGTGAATGCCGGTACCGCCGTCCGCACCATCCGCTCCTTCCTGTCCTCGGGCCCCACCCCGAACGTCGTGCAGCTGCCCGTGCTCGAGCGCCTGCTGGCCGCGGCCGGAAGCTAGGATGAAGCCGTGTTCCGCATCCTCTTCCACACGCCCGAGATCCCCGGCAACACCGGTGCCGCCATCCGGCTCGCAGCCGTCGCCGGCGCCGAACTGCACCTCGTCGAGCCGCTGGGCTTCACCCTGGAGGATTCGAAGCTGAAGCGGGCGGGGCTCGACTACCACGACCTCACGGTGCTGCACGTGCACAAGAGCCTCGACGACGCCTGGGCCGCCCTGCAGCCCGCCCGGGTGTTCGCCTTCACGTCCGAGGGCGACGTGCCCTACACGGACATCGCCTACGAGCCCGGGGACGTGCTGCTGTTCGGGCGCGAGTCCGACGGGCTGCCGTCGGAGGTGAAGCAGGACCCCCACGTCACGTCCAGGGTCCGCGTGCCCATGCTGCCGTCCCGTCGATCGCTCAACCTCGCCAACACCGCATCCATCGTCCTCTACGAAGCCTGGCGTCAGCAGGGCTTCGCGGGGGCCCAGCGATGATCCACGCCTAGGAGCCCCGATGTCCGCTCGTCATGCCGCAACACTGCCCGACGGCGGGGCCGAGGACCACGACCGCCTCGCTCCGGCCGTCTGGAACCCGGTGGGCAACGCGGTGGTCGCGGCCGCCGACATCCTCGTCGGCGAGCGCGTGCTCGACGTGTTCGCAGCAACGGGCACGGGGACCATCCCTGCCGCGCAGCTCACCGGACCGGACGGACGCGTCGACGCCGTCGACCGCTCCCCGGCCATGCTGGACCTCGCCGAAGCCAAGGCGGAGGCACTGGCCCTGGACGGCGTCTTCTTCCATCGGGTGGACCCGGCGGAGTGGACGCCCGACGCGCCGTACGACGCCGTCGTGAGCTGCTACGGCGTCCTCCTCCTCGAGGACCTGGACGCCGGCATGGACCGGATCGTCGGCCTGCTGCGGCCGGGCGGGAGGATCGCCCTGAGCACCTGGGACGACGGCGCCCTGGAACGGTTCGGGGGCATCCTCCTCGACGTCCTGCGCGAGGTCCTCCCCTCCGGCACGGACGAGGACGGCGCCGACGGTATCGACGGCCCGGAGGCGTCGGGGCGGTCGTCCGGGACGGCCTTCGTCGAGAACTGCAGGAGACTGGCCTCCGTGGAGCTCCTGACAGACTGGCTGCACGCGCGGGGGTTGACGAACGTGCGGGTCGAGCAGTTCGGGCTGACGGTCCCGCTCGACCCGGACGGCGCCTGGTCCCTGGTGCTCGGCAGCGGATTCCGCGGGCTGCTGCCCGACGACCCCGAGATTCTGCTGCGCGTGCGGTCGGTCTTCGCGGAGCGGCTCGGCGACGCCTTCGTCCTCGACGCCGACTCCCTGATCGCGGTCGCCGACTACCGGCCGGCGCAGTAGGCGTTCCGGCCGGACCATCCACCGGCCGTGCAGCTTCGAATACTCCATGTCAGCGGAATGGTCAAAACCAGCGGGGGGCGTGGGATGGTGCTTGTTCGTGAAGGACGTGCACGGTACGGGCGCCGCGCGGGTTCCGGCGCCGTTCGGCGTGGGGCCGCGGGCGCTTTATGCTGGAGCCCTATGGAAACGCCACGAGTAAGCCGGGTCGGCCCCGTAGCTCCCGCGTCGGACGAGTCCGCCGCTGATCTCGGCGCCGGTCCTACCCTGACCGATCTGCTGTCGAGGATCGCACGACAGGATCGCACCGCCTTCGCCCTGTTCTACGAGCAGACCTCGAAGCGCGTCTACGGGCTCGCACGGCGCGTGCTCATCGACCCCGAACTCAGCGAGGACGCCACCCAGGAGGTCTACCTCCAGGTGTGGAACACCGCGGACCGCTTCAACCCGTCCCTCGGCAGTCCCATGGCCTGGCTCATGACCCTCGCCCACCGCCGCGCCGTGGACAAGGTGCGCTCCGAACAGAGCGCGACGGACCGAGAGGCACGGTACGGGGCCGCCACCCAGACGGTGGATCACGACGACGTCGTCGACACCGTGACCCAGCGGCTCGAGGCGGAGAGCGTCGTGCGGTGCCTGGACACGCTGACGGCGACGCAGCAGGAGTCGGTGAAGCTCGCCTACTACGGCGGACTCACCTACCGCGAGGTGGCCGAGAGACTCGGCGTCGCGGTACCGACCATCAAATCGAGGATCCGAGACGGATTACTCCGACTGAAGACATGTTTGGGGGTGACCTGAGATGCAGGACAAGGATATGAACCGACAGTTCGCCGATGACCTCGGCACGGACCTGGCCCGAGGCCACGTCCTCGAGTGGGCCGAGCTCTACGCGCTCGACGCCATCAGCGCGGACGAACGCCGCATCATCGATGCGTTCCTGGCGGATGCCGATCCGGCCGTCAGCGCGACGTTCACGGAACGTGTCCGCACGTGCCGTGAGACGGTGACCACCGCCTACGCGAACGAGCAGATGGACCCGCCCGCCGATCTCTTCGAACGCATCCTCGCCAGGCTGCCCCGGGCCGCCGGCGACGCGGACCCGACGCCCGCGGCGACCGGCACCGACACCGCAGGGGTGTACGCGATCGGTGAACCGACCGCACCCGACACGGAACACGACGCCGGACAGGACGAACTGGCGAAGCGCCGCACGGCGAAGGCCTCGATGTCCTCACGCGCCGCGCGCTGGGTGGTGGCAGCCGCCGCGGCCGCCGTGCTGGCGGTCGGTGGCGTGACCATCGCGCAGACCCTGCAGCAGACCACGCTCCAGGAGCAGGTCCTCCAGGCCTCGGACGTCAGGACGGCGCAGCTCGCCCTCGCGTCGGGCGGGACGGCGGACCTCGCGGTCTCCGGCGAGGAGAACGCGGCCGTGGTCACGCTCAGCGGAGTCCCCGCGCCGACCCCCGGGCACGTCTACCAGATGTGGCGGATCCCCGCGGACGGAGCGGAGCCGGAATCCGTGGGCACGATGACCGGGGAGGACGTCGCCGGGACGAAGGTCACGGAACTCGAGGACATCAGCGGGTACAGCGCGATCGCGATCACCGTCGAGCCCGACGGCGGGTCGGCGACACCCACCCTGCCCATCGTCGCCCAGATCCCGCTCGGGGCCTGAGCACCGGCGGCGTCGACGGCAGGGCTAGAAGCCGGCGATCGTCTCGTCGGTGTTGATGCCCACCACGTGGAAGGACTCGGCGCTGCGCCCCTCCGGCAGGCCGCCGCGACGCGCATTGTCCCGGAGGATGTCCCGGACCCGCGCCCGCATCCGCTCCACATCGGGATGCTGGCTGCGATGGGCGCTGATCGCCGCGATCTTGGTGTCCTCGGCTCCCGTGACGTCGACGAAGCGGTTCTCGAGATGCGCAGGCCCGCCGTAGAACCACAACCAGGGGACACGGAAACTCTTCACCCCCGCCGCCTCGAGCTCCGGGTACGCGAAGGGGTTCTCGACCGCCGGGTAGATGGCGCGGGTGACGGCCTCCCCGCACGCAAGGTGGTCCGGATGGCTCTTCTGGATCCGGTCCCAACTGCGCTCGGGGTGCATGGACAGGACGATGTCCGGACGCACCTCCCGCATGCGCCGGACGATCTGCCGGATGACGCCGTCCGTCGGCTGGAGATAGCCGTCGGGCTCGCCCAGGAAGGTGACGTCCGTGACGCCCACGAGCCCGGCTGCGGCGACCTGTTCCTCCCGTCGGAGCGCGGCCAGCCCGGGCCGGTCCTCGTCGGAGAATCCTCCGGCGTCACCGTCCGTCAGGATGCAGTAGCCGACCTCCGCGCCGGCGGCGGTCCACCGGGCGATCGTGGCGGACGCACCGAAGTCGATGTCGTCCGGGTGGGCGGCGAAGACGAGGACGCGTCCGGGAGGCGCGGAGTCCGGTCCGATCGGCACCTGCTACAGCCCGCGCTTCCGGATCTCCTCGGTGGCCTGCGGCAACACCGTGGTCAGGTCACCGACGATCCCGAAATCGGCGATCTCGAAGATGGGTGAATCGGCGTCCTTGTTGATGGCGACGATCACCTTGGAGGTCTGCATCCCGGCCTTCTGCTGGATCGCTCCCGAGATACCCGCCGAGATGTACAGCTGGGGGGACACCGTCTTGCCGGTCTGGCCGATCTGCGCGGAATGCTCGATCCACCCGGCGTCGGTGGCGGCCCGCGACGCACCGACCGCGCCGCCCAGCGCGTCCGCGAGGTCCTCCAGCGGGCCGAAGTCGCCGTCCACGCCGCGGCCGCCCGCGACGATCACGCGGGCCTCCGTGAGCTCGGGCCGGCCGCTCGCCGGCTTCTCCACCCGGCCCGTGATGCGCGCCGCGGCACGGGGGAGCTCGACGGCGACGCTGACCTCCTCGGGGGAGGACGGAAGCCCGGCCTCCACCGCCTCGAAGCTGTTCGGCTTGACCGTCAGGATGGCGACGCCGGTCGTCACGCGGCACTGCACGGTGTAGGAGCCGGCGAAATCCGACTTGGTCGCCGTCAGGTCGGCGTCGAGCCCCACGACGTCCGTGATGACTCCGGAGTCGAGCTTGATGCCCAGCCGGGCGGCGATCTCCTTGGATTCGTAGGAGTTGCCGAGCAGCACGATCCCGGCGCCGGAAGCCCGCACGGCCTCGGCGAGGAACGCGGCCTTCCCGGCCACGAGCACCTCCGAGACGGCCGAGTCCTCCGGTCGGTAGTACCGCTGCACGCCGTAGGAGCCGATGCCGTCGAGATAGGCCTGTCCGGCCTCGTCGGCGAGGGCTACGGCGACATCGCCGAGCGAGGCGGCGAGCGAGAGCAGTTCGCGCTCGCTCTTGGCGAGACTCGCTGCGGGGTGGTCGAGGAATACGAGGACCGAGGTCATGAGGGAACCCTCCTGGAAGGAACGGACGAGCGGGCGGGCACCGGCTAGAGGAGCTTCTGTCCGGCGAGGAAGTCGACGAGCCTGATGCCCGCGTCGCCGTCGTCGGTGATCACGACGCCCTGGCTCCGGGGCGGCCTGGGAGCGGCCGCCTGCACCGACGTCCATGATCCGGCGAACCCGACCTCGTCCGGCCGCACACCGATGTCCGCCAGGGACAGGACCTGGATCTGTTTCTTCTTCGCCGCCATGATGCCCTTGAAGTTCGGGTAGCGGGGATCGTTGATCTGGTCGGTCACCGACACCAGGGCAGGCAGTGAGGCCTCGATGGTCTCCGCATACGTGTCGCTGTCCCGTCGCGCGGCGAGCGTCCAGCCGCCGTCGCCGGGCGTCAGGTCGAGCGACGCCGCGAACGTCACCTGGGGCAGGCCGAGCCGTTCGGCCAGCTGTGCCGGCACGAGGGAGGTCTCGCCGTCCGTGGACGCCATCCCGGTCAGGACGAGGTCGAAGGGTCCGACGTGCTGCACGAGGGCGGCGAGGGCCCTCGACGTGGCGGAGGCATCGGAGCCGGTGAGCGCGTCATCGGTCAGGTGGACGCCGTCGTCCGCCCCGATCTGGAGGGACTTCTTCACCGCGTTCACTGCGGCCGGGGGGCCCATGGTGATCGCCGTGACGCGGTGCCCGGCTGCGGCTCCCCCGTGGGCCTCGACGAGCTGCAGGGCCGCTTCGAGCGCATACTCGTCGAGCTCGCAGAGGATGCTCTCCGCACGGACGGTCGTCAGGTCCTCGCCGCTGATGTGGCGATCGAACTGAGCGTCCGGAACATGCTTCACCAGGACCGCGATGCGCAGTCCGCTTGCTGTGGCCTCGTCCATTGATGACCTTCCTCGTCCGGGGATCTTCCCATCGACTAGCTAACCATAGTGGGGGTGACACGGACCGAGGTCCTGCTGGCGCACCGCGACCGCATGCGCTCCCGCTCCTACCGGTCAACGAGCAGGAGGCGGTCCCTGATCCGGGACCGCCTCCTGCTCGGGCGCCGACCTGCCGTGTCGTCGGCGTGCTCGGTGTCCGCTACTGCGTGGGAGCCTGCGCCAGCGTCACGTCCACCGACCGGGACTCACCGCTCCGCACCACCTCGATCGGCACCTGCTGCCCGACCGTCTGGATCCGGACCGCCGCAGTGAGGGACTGGGGGTCGCTGATGGTGTAGGTGCCCACCCTGGTGATCACGTCGCCGACCTGCAGCCCGGCGTCCTCCGCGGGTGATCCCGGCTCGACCCGTTCGACGAGCGCTCCGGCGGGGAAGGTGGACGTGCTCTGGGCTCCGTCGCTCCCGGCCGGCGTGACGCTGACCCCGAGGAAGCCGTGCGTCGCCTCGCCCTCGGCGATGATCTCCTGGGCGATGCGGTCCGCGTAGTTGATCGGGATGGAGAAGCCCACTCCGATGTTGCCCGTGGACTCCCCGGAGCCGCCCGACGCGATCGCGACGTTGACGCCGATGATCCGGCCGTCCGCGTCGACGAGCGCGCCGCCCGAATTGCCCTGGTTGATGGCGGCGTCGGTCTGGATCACGTTGAGGAAGATGGACCCCTGCGCCTGCGGCTGCTGTCCGCTCGAACCGCCCGGGGGCAGGAAGTTGAATCCTTCGCCGTCGTCGGACTGCCCGCTGTCCGGCTGTTCCTCCGGCACGGCGGAGGACGCCACGCTGATGGTCCTGTTCAGCGTCGAGACGATGCCGTCCGTGACCGTTCCGCTGAGACCCAGCGGGGCGCCGATGGCGATCGCCGTGTCTCCGACGTTGAGTTCGTCGGAATTGCCGAGGGTGGCGGCGGTGAGGTCCGGTGCGTCGATCTTGATGACGGCGAGGTCGCTCAGCGGGTCGGTCCCGACGACCGTCGCCGGGAACACCCGTCCGTCGTTGAGCTTGACCTCCACGGCCGGGTCGGAGACCTGGCCGCCGAGGGTCACGACATGCGTGTTGGTCAGGATGTGCCCGTCGGTGTCGAGGATGATCCCGGAGCCGGAACCGCCGGAGGTCCCGCCGCTGACCGCGATCGTGACCACGCTGGGCGAGGCCTTGACGGCCGCTCCGGTGATGGTGTTGACGTCGTCGGTGTTGTTCACCACGATCGACTCGGGCGCGGCCTGGGAGATCCCCGCCGTCGGATCGTCGTCGAGGGCGCCGAGGCCTGCTGCCGCGACGCCTCCGCCGACCAGCCCGGCAGCGAGCACGCCCGCGGCGAAGGTGGCCATGCCCACACGCCGACGCCCCCTGCTCCCCGTGCGGCCCACGGCGTTCGGCTCGGCATGGCCGTGGGCCCGGTTCTGCTCGCCGTAGAAGGGCTGGTGTCCCGTGTAGGCGGGGTGCGAGCCGGGACGGGAGACGGACCCTCCCTGCTGGGACCCTGCCTGCTGGGACCCTCCCTGCGGTTCGAGCGTCGGCTCCGGACCGGTGACAGGATGCTGCGCGGTGGGCGGTCCAGCGACCGGCTGGGTCCCCGTCACGGGGTGGGATGCGCCCGTGCCCCACGACGGCGGAGTCTGCGGCTGGGGAGGCAGGGGTCGGTCGGGGTTACCCGGCTGCTCGTTCATGGGGGTCCTTTCGTTGCTGTTGACAACATCATGACAACTTTCCCTGAGCCTTCCGCATGCGTCCGCTGTGCGGAATCTGGGAAGTCGCTGGAGATGTGCTGCTGCGGCACGCCGCCGTCCGGGTCCTGACCCCAGTATCCTCCGACATCCCCGACCAGGGCGCGGGTGCACCGCCGTCCGGCGTCGATGGAGGCCGTGCCTTTCGCTAGGGGCATAGGTGTCGATGGTGGACGCTCCCCCACGCCAACCATAGAATCGGAAAGACAGGGAGCCTCCGGCATCCACCGGCCTCAGTCCTGGGACCGGACAGGCCCGGAGGACGTGCTGAAGGGTCGAAGATGCGAATGATGAGCAGGCGCACCCGCGTCTCTGCTGTGCTGGGCGCCGTCGTGGCGATCCCACTGGTCTCGGGCACCGCGGCGTTCGCCGACGAACCGATCACCTTCCCGTCCGGGGACTACGTGATCGACAATGCCGGAGTGCTCAGCCCCGAGGAGGAGAGCGAACTCGAAGCCGCCGTCGCAGACCTGCAGGCGTCGGAGGGATTCACCGTCCGGGTGGCCTACGTCGACACCTTCGAGAACCCGAGCAACGCCGGGCAGTGGGCGGAGGAGGTCGCCATCGCGAACGCGTCGTCCGCCGACGAGGCCGTCCTGGCCGTCGCGGTGGACCAGCGTGAGGTGGGGTTCGTGGCCGGAGAGCAGTCGGGGATCTACCCCTCGGTCCAGGAGATCCGCACCAGCTACGTCATCCCGGAACTGCAGGCCGATGACTGGCTGGGAGGCGGTCTCGCAGCGGTGGAGGGGGTCGATCAGGCGCTCGCCGGCGGGACCGGCGGTTCCCCGGGTGACGGGACGTCCCAGGACGGCGGCAGTTCGGGCGGCAGTGGCCTCGGCGGCCTGGTGCTCGTCGGCGGGCTCGTCGCCGTAGCGGGTGCCGGCGGCTACATGCTGCTCAAGAGGAGCGGCGCCGGCAGCGCGCAGCGCAAGCGCGAGGAATACGGCTACGGGCCGGTACCGTCCTCCGAGGGCGAGATCGTGGATCCGCTCGCGGCCCTGAGCGTGGAGGACCTGCGCAAGCGGGCGGGCAGCCTCCTGATCGCCGCCGACGACGCCATCAAGTCCAGCGAGCAGGAGCTCGGCTTCGCGGAGGCGCAGTACGGGGCCGAGGCCATCGCCACGTTCTCCCAGGACATCGCGACCGCGAAGCAGCACATGGGCGAGTCCTTCAAACTCCAGCAGCAGCTCGACGATCACATCCCGGACACCGAGCAGCAGCAGCGCCAATGGCTCGGGGAGATCATCCGCCGGTGCGAGGACGTGAATGCCTCCCTGCAGGAGCACAAGGAGGACTTCGACGCGCTGCGCGAGCTCGAGCGGAACGCACCGGACGCCCTGCGCCGTGCGCAGTCCGCCGCCGACGAGGCCGGCCGGCGGTTCTCCGCCGCCGAGGGGACCCTGCGGACCCTGCAGGCCCGCTACCTCGAGTCGGCCACCACCCAGGTATCCGACAACATCGAGCAGGCCCGCGAGCGCCTGGCCTTCGTGGGCAGCGCGGCCACCGAGGCGCAGGCGCGGATGGCCCAGGGAGACACCGGGCGTGCCGTCGTCGCCGTCCGCGCTGCCGAGGAGTCGGTACACCAGAGCACCGTCCTGCTCGATGCGATCGACAAGCGCGCGGAGGAACTGGGCGGCGCCGAGCGCGAGCTCGACCGCGCGCTGCCCGACAGCGAGCAGGACCTCGCGCAGGCCCAGGCCATGGACCGCACGGGGCAGTACCGCGACCTCGCCGGACCCATTGCGGCCCTCCAGGCCGCCGTCGCGACGGTGCGCCAGGAGCGGCAGAACGGGCGCAGCAATCCGCTGGCCCTGCTCCAGCGCCTGGAGGCGGCACAAGCACAGCTCGACGCCGCGCTCGGTGGCGTGCGCGACCAGGCGGAGAACACCCGGCGCGCACAGGACGCCCTCCAGCACGCGCTGATCGCGGCGCAGTCGAGCATCTCCGGGACCGCCGACTACATCCGTGCCCGTCGCGGCGGCGTGGGCAGCGAAGCCCGGACCCGCCTGGCCGAAGCCGAACGCAACTTCGACTACGCCGTCGACCTCCAGCGCTCGGACCCGGTGACCGCGCTGTCCCACGCCCAGCAGGCGACCATGCTCGCCGAGCAGGCAGCCCAGCTCGCGGAGCAGGACGTCGACGGTTTCGGCGGCGGAGGCATGGGCATGGGCATGGGCGGCCGGTACGGAGGTCGCGGCGGCGACGGGATGGGCGGCGCCCTCCTCGGCGGCATCCTGCTCGGCGGCCTGCTCAACGGCGGTGGCTTCGGCGGCGGGCACCACGACGGCGGCGGCTTCGGCGGCGGCTTCGGGGGTGACGGCGGGAGCTTCGGCGGAGGCGGCTTCGGCGGCTTCGGCGGAGGCGGGGGCGGCTTCGGGGACTTCGGCGGCGGCTTCGGCGACTTCTAGCCGTCCTCGGGCGGCCGGACACAAGGATCATTCGCAGAATCGAAAGGGAAATCAATGGTAAAGCAGTCGATATTCGGCAGGATGGCTCAACTGACCCGGGCCAACATCAATGCGTTGCTCGACCAGGCGGAGGATCCGCAGAAGATGCTGGACCAGATGGTCCGGGACTTCACCAACAGCATCGCCGAGGCGGAGAGCGCCGTCGCCCAGACCATCGGCAACCTGCGGATGATGCAGGACGACTACAACGAGGACATCGAGAACGCCCGCAGCTGGGGCAACAAGGCCCTCGCCGCCTCCCGCAAGGCCGATGAGTACCGCGCTTCCGGCGACACCGCCGACGCCCAGAAGTTCGACAACCTCGCCAAGGTCGCGATCCAGCGTCAGATGGCGTCGGAGAACGAGGCGAAGGGCGCCGAGCCGACCATCGCCTCCCAGACGGAGATCGTCGAGAAGCTCAAGACCGGCCTGAACCAGATGAGGGGCAAGCTCAACGAGCTCACGGTCAAGCGTGACCAGCTGATCGCCCGCTCGCGCACCGCGCAGGCCCAGCAGCAGGTGCACGACGCCGTCAAGAGCATCGACTTCATGGACCCGACGAGCGAGGTGGGCCGCTTCGAGGAGAAGATCCGTCGTGAGGAGGCCAAGGTCCGCGGTCAGCAGGAACTCGTATCGTCCAGCCTGGATGCCCAGTTCGAGAGCCTCGAGGACCTCGGGGAGCAGACCGAGATCGAAGCCCGCCTCGCGGCGCTGAAGTCCGGCTCCGGGTCGCAGTCCGCGATCGGCCAGGGCGCCGACAGTGATGCCGACGCCGCCATCGACCCGAGCGCCGCCACCGGCGCTCCGGCGACAAGGAGCGAGACCACCTACTGATCCGGTCCGGTCCGGCCAGTGACCGGTCAGGACCAGGATGGACAGCAGGGGACCGCAGCCGTCAGGCTGCGGTCCCCTGCTGCGTCCGCGGCCCGGACTGTCGGAGCCCGCCGGTAGATTGAATGCATGGCTGTGACACTGGTGTGGTTCCGCGACGACCTTCGGATCTCCGACAACCCGGCGCTCGCCAGGGCGGCGGAGCAGGGCGACGACGTCGTCGCCTGCTATGTGCTCGATGATCGCACCGACGGCATCCGCCCCCTGGGTGGCGCGTCCCGCTGGTGGCTCCACCACTCGCTCGCCTCACTGGCCGGGTCCCTCGGCGAGCTCGGAATACCGCTCGTGCTGCGGCGGGGGGCGGCGGCGGAGGTCCTGCCGCAGCTCGTCGAGGAGTCGTCGGCGCGGTCGGTCCTCTGGAACCGGCGCTACGGTCTGGTCGAACGCACCGTGGATGCGACGCTCAAGACCTCCTTGACGGACCAGGGGGTCGAGGCCACGAGCTTCCAGGCCAACCTCATGTACGAACCGTGGGAGGTGGTGTCCGGCGCGGGCGAGGCCTACAAGGTGTTCACGCCCTTCTGGAGGGCCTGCCTCACATTCAGGACCCCGCGCACTCCCCTGCCCGCTCCGACGTCCCTCAGGGGCCCGAAGCTGGCTTCCGACGATCTGGACGCCTGGGGACTGCTCCCGACCGCGCCGGACTGGGCGCAGGGCCTGCGGGAGACCTGGACACCGGGCGAGGCCGGCGCCCACGCCCGTCTGGACGACTTCCTCGACGGTGCCGCCCACGGCTACAAGGACAACCGCAATCTCCCCGCGGTCCAGGGCACCAGCATGCTCTCCCCCCACCTGCGCTTCGGCGAGATCAGCCCGTTCGAGGTCTGGCACGCGGCGCAGGACCACAAGGACAGCTCGACGGCGGAGGACATCCGCGTCTTCGGGTCCGAGCTCGGCTGGCGCGAATTCAGCTGGCAGCTCCTGTACTTCAATCCCGAGCTCGCCACCGTCAACTATCGTCCCGAGTTCAATGCCTTCGCGTGGGAGAGTTCCTCGCAGTCGGAGCTGGAAGCCTGGCAGCGCGGCCGCACGGGCTACCCCCTGATCGATGCCGGTATGCGCCAGATGTGGGAGATCGGCTGGATGCACAACCGGGTGCGCATGGCGACGGCGTCATTCCTCATCAAGAACCTCCTGATCGACTGGCGCGTGGGAGAACGGTGGTTCTGGGACTGCCTCGTCGATGCCGATGCGGCGAGCAACGCCGCGAGCTGGCAGTGGGTGGCCGGATCGGGGGCGGATGCCAGTCCCTACTTCCGGATCTTCAACCCGGTGCTGCAGAGCAAGAAGTTCGACCGCGAGGGGCGGTATCTTCTCCGCTTCGTCCCTGAACTCGCCGACGCCGACAACATCCACGAGCCATGGAAGGGAGCGGCACCCAGCTACCCTGAACCGGTCGTGGACCTCAAGGAGAGCCGGGAGCGGGCGTTGAGCGCCTTCAAGGCCCTCTCGCAGGGCTGAGCCCGCGTCCGGGTCCATCCCCTCCTCCGCCACTGGCGGCGCCCGCGATGCCGCGGCAGACCGAGACCCAGCAGTCCGGCCCACCCGATGGTGGGCCGGACTTGTTCCGTGTCCGTCGAAGCCGTTCCCCCTACGTGGCGGCCCACGTCCCGCCGGGCGGCGCATCATCCGGCGCGGATGACCCTCCCCCGGCCCGGCGGCCGTGAGCCCCCTGCCGCCCGCCGACCACCATCCGCGTGCTCACCATCTTGGGGTGATGCGGGTGCAGCCGCCGTGCAGGATTCTCGGGGTGTACACATGGCCCGGCCTCGGGCAGGGCCACGGTGGACTACCCGCAAGGGCAGGTCCGGTAGCCAATGCGTCCCCCCGGGGGGCCCGACCAAGGAGTAGTCAGCATGTCGAACGACAGCAGGACCTCGACCACCAACTTCGACCAATCCACCTCCCGGCGCAGCGAAGGAGCCGTCGGCGTGACCGTCCTCGCCGGCACCCTGATGATCATGATCGGCGTCTTCCACGCCTTCCAGGGCATCGTCGCACTCCTGAACGACACGTTCTACGTCGTGCTGCCCGAGTACGTCCTGGCGTTCGACATCACCACGTGGGGCTGGGTCCACCTCATCCTCGGCGTGGTCGTGGCGGTCGCCGGCGTGGCCCTGTTCCAGGGTGCGACCTGGGCCAGGACGGTCGCCGTCATCGTGGCCTGTGTCAGCATGGTCGCGAGTTTCGTGTGGATGCCCTACTACCCGCTGTGGAGCCTGACCGTCATCGCGCTCGACATCTTCGTCATCTGGGCGGCCGTCCTCCACGGCCGCGACATCGTGGCCGAGTGACAGACCGGGGCGGCTCCACGCCGAGGTCCTCGTGAAGTGGTGAGGGTCCGCCGCCTCGACCTTCGTGGACCGGCGGACCCCTCGCCGCCCCGAGCGCCCGGCAGGCCGGCCCGAATCCCAGGCGTACTCCCACGCCATCCTCCGACTCGAGAGGCGCAGTGCAGATGCATGTCACCGAGACCCGAGACCAGGAAATCGCAAGGCTGTCGGCGGAGATCGCCCGGCTGCAGTCGCAGCTCCACGCCGATCCCGTCGGGACGCCACCGCCCGCACGCGTCCGCCGGACCGGACGTGGGCGGGCGTTCCTCGCCGTGCTGCTGATCGCGCTCGGGGTGCTCCTCGCCCCGCTCGCCGTCGTCGCGGCGTGGACGAAGGCCGAAGTCACCAACACCGACCAGTTCGTCGCCACCGTGTCCCCGATCCTCGACGATCCGGCCTTCCAGTCCTACCTGGTCGATGAGATCACCGCGGCCATCAACGAGAGCGTCGACATCGAGACGATCACCTCGGACCTGTTCGACGGGATCGCCACCCTCGACCTCCCGCCGAGGGCCGCCACCGCGCTCCAGCTGCTCGAACAGCCGGCCGTGGAGGGTGCCCAGTCGCTGATCCGTTCCACGACCGAGCAGCTCATCGCCTCCGACGCCTTCGAACAGGTGTGGGACCAGGCGCTGAGGAGAAGCCACGACGGGCTGACGTCCGCCCTCAGCGGAGACACCTCCGGCGCCGTCGTGATCAGCGACGCGGGCGAGGTAGGCATCCAGCTCGGACCGATCGTCGCCGCGGTCAAGGAGCAGCTGACGGCGCAGGGCTTCTCACTGGCCGACCGCATCCCCGAGGTCGACCGCACGATCGTCGTGGCCCAGTCCGATGAGCTCGTCCAGGCCCGCTCGGCCTACCAGGCCGTCGACGTGCTCGGCTTCGTGCTCCCCTGGGTGAGCATCGCCCTGCTCGCCGCCGGCGTCCTCGTCGCACGGAGGAGGGCACGGGCGCTGATCTGGGCCGGTCTCGGTCTGGCGGTCGCGATGGCGTTCCTCGCCCTCGGCGTGGCCATCGGACGCGTCGCCACGGTCGCCGCGCTCTCACCGCAGTACATGCCGTCGGGCGCCGCCGAGGCGATCTATGACGCCCTCGTCCCCCTGCTCTACTCGACGGCCCTCGCCGTCGGGGTGGCGGGCGTGACCACGGCCGTCGTCGCCTACCTCGCGGGGCCGTTCCGGGGCGCCGTGGCGGTGCGCCGCCTGACGGTCGACACGGCCAGGCGGGCACGCGCGGCGGCGGAGAGCAACGGAGCGACCACCGGAAGGTTCGGTGCGTTCCTCTACAGCTCGCGCCGGTACATCCGGATCGGGATCGCCGTCATCGGTGCGGCCATCGTGCTGTTCGTGAGGCCGCTGACGCCGGGGGTGACCCTCTGGACGGCGGCCGCCGCGCTGATCGCCATCCTGCTGCTCGAACTGCTGCAACGGCCGCCGGCCGTCGAGGTGGACGTGCGGGTCGAGGGCGAGCCCGTCGTCGGCGTGGCCCCGCCGGCGAGGGACACGCAGCGTGTTTGAGGAGGTCGTCTCCGTCGGGGTCCTCGTCATCGAGGTCGTCGGCGCACTGATCATGATCGTCGGCGCCGGATTCGCCCTCGTGGCCGCGGTGCCGTCGATGCGGCGAGCGGATTCCCGAGGGAAGGCGTACGAGCGGTTACGCCGGAACGTGGGCCGTGCGATCCTCCTCGGGCTGGAGATCCTCATCGTCGCCGACATCATCCGCACCATCCTCGTCGACCAGACCCCGCAGAGCGTGGCGGTGCTCGCGGGCATCGTCGCGATCCGCATAGCGCTCAGCTTCTCCCTCGAGGTGGAGATCGACGGCATCTGGCCCTGGGCGAAGTGGCGTGTCGCGGCCGCGCAGTCACAGGTCGAGCCAGGAGAATGACCGCGGCGCTCGACCCGGTCTGCTGCCCGTCACCCCCTCCGATCGTCGGTGGCCTCGGGGCGACGAGGGCTGTGCTCAGAGGACGGCAGTGCTGTCGTTGCGCTGCTGGTTCCCGACGGTGACCAGGACAGCGAGATTGCGCAGCGGTGTTTCCAGGGCCGTTTCGAGGTCTGCTGCCACGTCGGTGTGGATGAGGTGCAGCAGGTCCTGCAGGTCCGCACGGTCGTCGACGCGGACCGTGAGGAACAGATCGGGTTCGGTGGCGCTTCCCCTGAGTAACGCGTCTGCTCCGGTGACTCCGGGGAGTCGTAGCACATGGTTCTCGACGGCTTCGGCGAGGACTTTGGGCTCGCACCGCGTGTAACCGGTGCCTCCGTCGTCGGTGTGCAGCCGGAAGGTGCGGGCAGGATGCCGGCGTGGGACCTGTGCGAGTAGCCATAGCAGGGCCAGAAATCCGACGAGCACGGCGAGGGCTGTCAGGACGAGGGGCGCCGCGTCGGCCGTGAAGGCGTCACGGAGTCCGGCCGGAACCACCGTGTCGGAGGGTCGCGCGGGAATGAATCCGGCGTTCAGGGCCCCGGTGACGGTGGCGGCGGCCCCACTGGCCAGCAGGAGCCCGGCCGCGCCGAGGAGAAGGACGAGGAGCCCGATGATGGCCAGCCAGGTCCGGTTGAGCCGTCCGGCAGTTTCCCTCATGAGTTCCTTCTTCCCTTGAATGCCGTCGTGAGTGGTGGGTGGTCCTCGGTCGGTCATCGCCGACGGGTGGCATCAGTCGTTGGTCGTGCCGACGCGCACCCTGATGACGGGTTTCGGCGTGATTCCCAGATCGTCCATCCTGGTGTCGAGGGACGCTTGAAGGCGATTGCCGAGGTCGCCTGCGTCATGCAGCGGTGTGCGCACGCTGACGTCCATCCGCTTGGCAGTGGTCGTCACCGAGCTCCGGTCGACCCCGTCCATGCGATCGACGTGCGCTGCAGCGATCTTGCTGAGCCCGCGACGGGTGAGGACCGCCTCGGAGTTGCCTGCCCGACGGCCGTCCGGCTCGTTCAGTCGAACAGTGCTGTGCCGGCCCGGCAGCAGGGCTGCCAGGAGCAGGATCAGTCCGAGCAGGGCCGCGATGATCGATGCGGTGATCACGGTCGGGCTGTTCCAGGTCAGGGAAGCAGAGGCCTCGCGCCCTGAGCGAAGGAAGTCCGGCCAGGAGCCGGTCGCGATCCGGGTGATGCCCATCCACGCTCCGGCCACCGCTGCCGAGAGCAGGACCAGTGCCGTGAGCGTCGCGGGTAGCGAGCGGCTGGACCGTCGGTGCAGCGACTGCGTTCTGCTGGGTGGGGTGGCGGGGCGGCTCATGCGAGCTCCCTTCGGCCCTGACTCTTCGTGAGGTCGGCGAGGGTGTCGATGTCGATGTCGACCTGCCGGACGTCGAGTCCGCAGATCCGTGAGACTTCCTCGCGGACCCGCTCCCGCAACAGTTCGCTGGTCTGCTTCAGCGGTGCCGGGTACGTGATGCCGACCTCGAGACGGAGGGACGCGATGAGTCCGTTGAGTTGCACGGCGGCCTTCGGCCGCGCCGTGTCGCTGTGGCGGGCACCGAGACCGAGGAAACCGCCGGAGGGTCCGCTGACGCCCGGGACGTTCGAGGCCGCGTTGCTCGCCACTTTCTCGATCGCGCGCTCAGCGATGACCAGGGTCCCCCGTGTCGACGGATCGGAACCGGTCGACGTCGGCGAGGCGGTGGAGCGCAGCGGGGAGGGGGGCGTCCGAGAGTGCCTGGCGGAGCTCTCCGTCGGTGTTCTCCCTTCGGTGATGTCGTCCATGTCGCTCACCTGCGGGTGGTGGAGCGTCCGGTCAGGGATCCGAGGTCGAGCTTGCCGTCGATGACGCGGGCGACGATCAGTCCGACGGCACCGAAGAACGCGACGACGACGAACTCGTAGAAGCCACCGAAGGCCGCAGCCCATCCCAGGACGAGGCCGGCCAGCAGTCCCATAGCTGTTGTGCTCATGATCGGTTGCCTTTCCGTACAGCGCCCTCCACGGGCGCATTCACACGAGGTCCGCTGCCCGGAGGGCGGCGGACAGGAGGGATCTGCAAGGATCCGTCGACGCCCGGCCCCGTGGCCATCACCGGCGTGGGAGCGCGGTCATGGCCCCGGACCACCGCGCGAGTGCTACTGCAGGGCTGCATGGGCCGGCTCGTCCGTATCGTGCTCTTCGTCGTCGGGGAGGTGCACGTCGGTGACGTTGATGTTGACCTCGAGGACCTCCAGGCCGGTGGCTTCCTCGACGGAGGAGATGACGTTGCGGCGGATCATCTGGCTGACCTCGACGATGGAGGCACCGTACTCGACGATGATGCTGAGATCGACAGCTGCCTGACGCTCACCCTTCTCCACCGTGACCCCGCCACTGACGTTCGTCCGTGATCCGGGAATGCGCTCGGAGATGCTGCTGAACGCGCGCCGGCTTGCACTGCCCATGGCGTATACGCCGGGGACCTCGCGAGTGGCGATGCCGGCGATCTTCTGCACGACGGTCTCGTTGATGGTGGTGTTGCCCTGGCTGGTCTGCAGCGGGCCCACCGGCCGTGCCTGCTCGGCTTCACGGGACTGCTCCGCCTGGCGCTTCTGCTCCTCGCCCGTGTTGGGGACGACTGCTGCCCGACGTGCTGCGGTGCTCTGATCCTCTGTCATGTCGATCGATCCTCCTGTGTGAGGTGTTGGTGCCGTACACCCTTAAAGACACCAGCAAGCCCGAAACGTCACGTCGACAGGCCACATATTTTCCTCGATCCGGTGCGGACGACTGTTGGGCACGAAGTGCTCCCCCTATGCTGAGCAGCACGTCGACGTGCCGCAACTGCAGAGCTGCAGTGAGGTCCGGAAGGGGGCAGGTGCCATGGGACCCGAGCCTGGATGCCACCGGCCTTCCTCCCCGGCGGGATCCCCCTCGGAACTGCACGCGGGCTCCGGACCGAGCCCTGGACAGGTCCTTGAATCGGGCACTGGACCTGTGCAGGGCGCGTCTCGTACGGCCCTTGCCACCGAGGCTCCCGGGCACCCTGCAGTCCTGGCGTCGGCGGAGGCGCTGGACGACCTGGACGAGCTCACCATCGTCGCTCGAGCGCAGAACGGCGATGTCCACGCCTTCGAATGGCTGCTCTCCACCCATGAGGGCGGGGTGTTCCGGTTGGCTTTCAGGATGCTCGACGATTATGCGGAAGCCGAGGACATCGTGCAGGAGACGTTCATCGCCGCCCGGCGGGGCCTGCCGGACCTTGCAGCCCCCCAGGCGTTCACCCCCTGGCTCTACCGTGCGGCCACGAACAAATGCTTCAACAACCTCCGAAGCCGCAGACGCCACCCGGCTGCCCCTGACTCGTTCGACGACGAGCCCGTACCCGGTGGCTCCCACGGCGCTTCCGCCGTAGGAGAGGCCGAACTCAGGAATCAATGGGATGCGCGCGGAGGTGGGATCTGCCAGGACCCGGCGCTGCGCTACGAGGCGGAAGCGCAGATGCAGGCCCTTGCCTGTCTCGTGCGGGCAGTCCCGGCCGGTCCGCGGGCCTGCTGGCTACTGCGCGATGTCCATGAGTTCTCCTACACCGAGATCGCAGCGATCGTGCGACTGCCGGAGAGTACGGTTCGAGGGCGCATCGCCCGGACCAGACGGATTCTTGCAGAAGGGATGGAGCCATGGCGATGAACGAGGGGCAGCCCCGATTGGGGTGCGGACGGATCATCGACGATGTCTGGGAATCCATCGACCGACCGGCCAGCATCCACGAACGAACCTGCCGGGATTGTCGGAGCGCGCGAGCCGCCCTCGAGCACCTCGAAGCGGTCACCAGGTCCATGCGCGACCGTGACCGCAGTGACCCGGCCCTGCGACCGAGCCGTCGAGTGCGGGCAGCGATCCTGATGGTCGCCCGGGCGGAGATACGGCGCAGCCGACGTGTTCCCCTTGGCACCACACCTCGGGGGACCATCGACATCAGCGAACAGGCACTCACCGGCCTGATCCGGTTTGCTGCCTCCACCCTGCCCGGCGTCCGCGCTCGCCGATGCACCACTGCCGGCACCCGGGAACCACAGACCTCACCGGCAGGGCCGCCGTCGACGGCGGCGGTCGACGGCGAGGACGTGCGGATCACGCTCACCGTCGCGCTGTCCTCCCAGGTGAGGATTCCCGCCACCGTGACTCTGCTACGCGAACGGGTCGGCACCATCGTGCAGGCGCAGACGGGGATCACCATGCAACAGATCGACATCGGTGTGGAGGATCTCTATGACGTCTGAGCAGCCCTTCCATGCGCGGGTCGTCGATCTCGACTCCATCGCCGACACGCTCGGCACCGCGCTCGGCCGGCACCCGGGCGTCGTCCGCCTGGAACCGACCATGCGCAGTGTCCTGACGCGCTGGAAAGTCGCGTCAGTCAGCCAACTCCCCCGGAACGTCCGGCCCGACACCCCGCCCCCGGCAGTCGCTACCCGCGACGGGCTGGTTCTCTCCCTCACCGACGGCGTCCTGGACCTGCACGTCGAGCTGGCGACGAACATCTCGAGACCTGCGCTCGACCTGGCCCGTGAAGTGCAGGAAGTCGCCATCGACGTCATCAGGGCGAGCGGCCTGGCCGTCGGCCACGTCGACGTCACCATCCTCGCCATCGAAGGCACGCCCGCGCCATGACACTTCGGGCGCGGGCGCCCGGGAAAGCAAGAAGTCCGGCCCATTAGATGGTGGACCGGACTTCTTTTCCGTTGCGGGGACAGGATTTGAACCTGTGACCTCTGGGTTATGAGCCCAGCGAGCTACCGAACTGCTCCACCCCGCGGCGTGTAACTAACGTTACCGGCCGCGGGGTGGAGAAGCAAATCGGGCGGCTGCCCGGGGCGCTCGGGCTACTGTCCGGCCGCAGCCGCGCCGCGTTCCTCGGCGTCGAGCGCCCGCTGGATGGCCTGCTCCAGGCGGTCCTGGGCCTCACCATAGGCTGCGAAGTCGCCCGACTCGAGGGCGGCGTTACCGTCCTGGATCGCGCTGTTCGCGTCGGCGAGTGCTGCCCGCAGATCGGCGGCCGGGTCTCCGGTCGCGCCACCGGGGGTTCCGCCCTCGGAAGGCGTGGGTGCGGGCGACGGTGTCGCTCCCCCGTCCCCACCCTCCGCCGGAGGCGCCGCCGGGTCGTCCGGGGTCTCCCCGACGTTCTCCTCGTCGCCGGTCGTGGCCCCCGAGTTGCCGCCGAACACCTGGTCCAGTGCCTCGGCGAGGGTCGGTGCGAACCCGACGGTCTCCCCGAAGCTGACCAGGACCCGCCGCAGGACGGGGAAGGACGAGCTGCCCGAGGACTGGACGTAGACGGGCTGCACGTACGCGATCCCGCCGCCGATCGGCAGCGTCAGGAGGTTGCCGTTGATGACCTCGGACGCACCCTGCCGGAGCAGGTTGAGCTCCTGCGACACGGTCGTGTCCGAGTTGAAGAGGTTCTGGGCCTGTCCGGGACCGACCACGGAATCCTGGCCCGAGCTGTCGAGCAGGGTCAGCCTGCCGTAGTTCTCGTTCTTGACGCCGTCCTCGCCCGTGCCGGCGTCACCGTTGGCCGCGAGGAAACCGTACAGCACGTTCCGCGGCGTCTGACCCACGGGCACGTACGGGATGTACGGCGTCGTCAGCGAGAACGCCGCCTCCTCCTGGTTGGGCATCTGGAGCGTGAGGTAGAACGGCGGCTGCCGCGGGGTGGACGCCGTCGTCGTGCTGTCGGACCCCGCGCCGGGGTCCGCGGGTACGCTCCACGCCTCGCTGTTGTTGTAGAACGCGTCGGTGTCGGTGACGTGGTAGCGCGCCAGGAGCTCCCGCTGCACCTTGAAGAGGTCCTCGGGGTACCGCACGTGCGCCATGAGGTCGGCCGACATCTCGCTGTAGGGCTTCAGCGAGGTCGGGTACACGTTCTGCCACGACTTCAGGACCGGATCCTGATCGTCCCACGCGTACAGGTTCACGGAACCGTCGTACGCGTCCACGGTGGCCTTCACGGCGTTCCTGATGTAGTTGACGCGCTCCGCGGGCAGCGCCGTGGCCAGGCCCTCCGCGGTCTGCGAATCCTGCGTCGCCTGCTCCAGTTCCTGCTGCATCGAGTAGGGGAAGCTGGCACTGGTGGTGTACCCGTCGATGATCCACTTGACGCGGCCGTCCACGATCGCGGGGTAGCTGTTGCCGTCGAGCGTCAGATACGGAGCGACCTTGCGCACACGGTCCACGGGATCGCGATCATAGAGGATCTGCGAATCGCCGTTGACCTGGTCGGACAGCAGCAGGTCCGTGGACTGGAACTTGAGGGCATAGACGAGGCGGTTGAAGGCGTTGCCGACGTTGGGGCCGCCCTCTCCGCTGAAGGTCGTCCGGGACTCGTTGTCGGAGTTCTCGTTCTGCGGCCGGTCGATCTCGGCGGGGGCCTGGCCCTCCGGCGCTCCGACGACCGAGTACTCGGGGGATTCCTCGCCGAAGTAGATGCGCGGCTCATAGGTGGACTCGTCGCCCAGCACACCGGTCGAGGGGATGCCGGACTGCAGGAAGGACGGGCGGCCGTCGGGCTCCACGGTCGAGCCGGCTGCGGCGACCACACCGTAGCCGTGCGTGTAGAAGACGTGCTCGTTGACCCAGCCGTCCGGCACACCGTTGGTGTCCAACTCGCGCACCGCGATCACGGTGTCCTGTACTTCGCCGTCGATCTCGTACCGGTCGACGTTGAGGGTCTGCGGGAACTGGTAGTACTGACGGAACTGCTGGAGCTGACTGAAGGCATCAGAGACCAGATTCGGGTCGAGCAGGCGGATGTTCGCGGTGGTTTCCCCGTCCTCGCCCAGCGCGCCCGCGGCCGGGATCGACTCCGGTGAGTACGCCTCGACCTCCACCTGGTCGAGCCCGTAGGCCTCACGCGTGAGCTGGATGTTCCGTTCGATGAACTCGTCCTCGAGGCTGAG
The DNA here is from genome assembly GCF_058269155.1 of Arthrobacter sp. TJ-263. Taxonomy (NCBI): domain Bacteria; kingdom Bacillati; phylum Actinomycetota; class Actinomycetes; order Micrococcales; family Micrococcaceae; genus Arthrobacter; species Arthrobacter sp. TJ-263. Next base: position 1,124,654 of record NZ_JBZCNE010000001.1, read on the forward strand.
CTCGGAGGGACGCACCTGGAAGCGCTGCACGACCGCCGGGTACACGCCGCCGGCGAGCAGCGCCGTGATGATGAGCATCGCGGTCCCGATCAGCGGCAGCCGCCAGCGGCCGACGAACGCGGAGGCCACGAACAGGGCGGCGACGATGATCGCAGCCACCGCGAGGATGGCCTTCGTGGGGATGACGGCATTGACGTCCGTGTACAGCGCGCCGGCCCAGGTGCCCTGGTTCAGCAGGGTGTCGTAGCGGTCGAGCCAGTAGTTGACGCCCTGCAGCACCAGGAAGAGGGCGGCGACGACGGCGATCTGCACGCGGGCCGCCTTGGTCGTGAACAGGCCCTTCTCCTCGAGGCGGATGCCGCCGTAGAGGTAGTGCGTGAGGATCGTCGCGATGGCGCTGATGATGACCACGCTGATCAGGAACCCCGTCACGAAGTTCAGGAACGGCAGCGTGAACATGTAGAAGGCGTAGTCCAGACCGAACTCCGGGTCCTGACGGTTGAACGGTTCCTGGTTGATGAACAGCAGGACCTGCTGCCACTGTGAGGAGGCGGCCGTGCCCGCGAAGGCTCCGAGGACCACGGGGATACCGAGCATCAGCAGCCGGCGGATCGGTTCGAGCTGCGCCTGGTACCTGTTGAGATTGTCCTGGATGGCACTGTCCGGCGCGTAGATGGGCCTGTTGCGGAACGCGATGCGCAGGCTGAAGTACACGGCCGCCGCCATGACGAGGAACGCGACGACGAAGAGGACGATGCGCGTCAGGTTCTCCGTCACGAAGACCTCGAGGAACCCGAGCTGGTTGTACCAGAGCACGTCAGCATAGACCTGGGACAGGTAGACGAAGGCGATGACGATCACCGCCACGACGATGATCGTCGGTATCAGCGGACTGCGGCGCCTGCTGGTGGTTCCACGTGCTGGGCTCGGGCTACTGCCGAACGGACGGTCTGGTCCGGATGTCACATCTACCTCATCGTTAGCTGCTGCGGGTCACGCCGACCGGTCCTGCGCACCGCTCCCCGCCCGGGCGGGGGCAGAGGAGAGCGCACAGTCAGGCCCTTCGTGATTTCATTCTGCCCTGTTCACGCTTGGCCCGACCAATTAGGTTCCCGCCCCGCCTCGAGGGCGTCGGGATCGTCACCGAACCGTGTCGTGCGGTGGCCGGGCGACGGCTGCACCGTTTCGCGGAGCGTCAGCAGGCGGGCACGTCGGACGCATCGCCGCCGGCACCCAACGTCTCGACGGCGTCGACGGCGTCGCCGAGCGTCTCGACCTTCACGACCGTCAGGCCGTCAGGGATGTTGCCGATGACCTCGTCGCAGTTGCCGGCGGGTGCCAGGAAGAAGTCCGCCCCACCGGCTCGGGCCCCGACGAGCTTCTGGGCGATCCCACCGATCGGCCCGACGACGCCGCCGGAGTCGATCGTGCCGGTGCCCGCGAAGTGCCTGCCGCCCGTGAGGTCGCCCTCCGTCAGGTTGTCGACGATTCCGAGGGCGAACATGGTGCCGGCCGAGGGACCACCCACGTTGTCGAGCTGGATGGACACGTCGAAGGGGAAATCGAAGGTGGAGGCGAGCAGGACACCCAGCTGGAACTCCCCCTCGGCCGATTCCTTCGGCGTGACCGCGACCTCCATCTCCGCACCGTCCCGGACGATCCCCAGGGTGGCGGCAGCGCCGCCCGCCTGGGCCAGCACACTGCGGAGGGTCTCGATGTTCTCGATCCCGCGCCCGTCGATGGTGCGCAGGATGTCCCCGACCTCCAGGATGCCCTCCGACGCGGAATCATCCGCCAGCCCCGCGACGGACAGCTCCTCGGTGAACTCGATCCCCTCGTGGGAGAGGGCCGCGGCGATCGCCGATTCCTGCGACGACGTCATGGCCACGGCGTTCCGCTCCTGGACGTCGGAGGAGGTCGTCCCTTCCGGGTACACCAGCTGCTCCGGCAGGACGTCCATGTCCGGATCAGCCCAGGCCCGGAAGGTGTCGAGGACGTTCACCCGGCCGTTCGGACCACCGCTGACGAGGACGGTGGTGAGATCGAGCTCGCCCTCGGGGGGAAAGCTCTCCCTCCCCTCCACCCGGATGAGGGCCTGGCCGTCGACCTCCCCGATGGTGTTGAAGGTGGGGCCGGGCGATTCGATGATGTAGGGCGACGGCAGCAGCACGGCGGTCGCGCACAGGACGACGGCGAGGCTCCCGGAGACGGCCATGGCGCGGAAGCGCGGATCCCTCGGCCGGGCGGGTCCCTCGGGGCTGTACGTCTCGAAGTGGACAGGCTGCGTCACTGTGCTTCTCTCTGTAGGCGCGTGCCGTGCGACGGCGCGATCAGCGTCTTCCGGCTTACTTAGAGTAGACGCTCAGGCCGGGGTCGATCCGGGAGGATGCCGTCCGTCCGCCGCCCGGCCCTTCCCGGCGCCGTCGACTGCTGCCCGAACCCCGGGGTGGGCTTTGCCCTCAGCGAACGGCCGACGGCCCGAGGGACAGCGGCGATGCCGTGCCGGTAGCGTGTATCCAACAGCCGGCGGGAGCGGAAACCCCCTCCTGCCCGGATCCCCAAGCTACTCCCCAGGACCGGTGGTATCAGTGACCAACCCATCCAACCCTTCGAACGACGACGACACACCCCAGGATCCGCTGTCCGAGATGCTGGCGAAGATGTTCGGCGGCGGGGCCGGGGGCTTCGACCCCCAGGAGATCGCGAAGGCGGCCGGGCTCCCCTCCGATCCTGCGGCGATGGCGATGATGATGCAGCAGGTCCAGGCGATGTTCTCCGCGCCGAGCGAGGGACCCGTGAACTGGCAGATGGCCCATGAGCAGGCCCGGCGGGTGGCGGCATCAGACAACGATCCCTCGGTCACCTCGCTCCAGCGCCGGAGCGTCGACGAGTCACTGAAACTCGCCGAGCTGTGGCTCGATCCCGTGACAGAGTTCCCGAGCACCGGACAGCTCGGCCGTGCGTGGTCGCGCGCCGAATGGGTCGAGGCCACGATGGCCACCTGGCGTCGGCTCACCGAGCCCGTGGCGACGAGCATCGCCAAGGCCCTCTCCGATGCCATCACCGGGCAGCTTCCCGACGAGATGAAGTCGATGATGGGCATGATGGGCGGTCCCGCCTCGATGCTCCAGAACGTGGGCGGCGCGATGTTCGGGATGCAGCTGGGGCAGGCCGTCGGTGCGCTGTCGAAGGACGTCGTCGGGTCGACGGACATCGGTGTCCCCCTCGCCGACGGGCGGATGGCCCTCCTCCCGGCCAACGTGGCGGCGTTCGGTGCGGGACTCGACATCCCCGAGCAGGAAGTCCAGTTGTTCCTCGCGGTGCGCGAGGCGGCGCACGTCCGGCTCTTCACGCATATCCCCTGGCTCACGGGCCACCTCCTCGGCAGCATCGAGCGTTATGCCCGGGGCATCCACATCGACATGGGCAAGATCGAGGAAGCCGCCCGTGACATCGACCCCACCAACCCCGAGAGCCTTCAGGGCGCCCTGTCGCAGGGCGTCTTCATGCCGGAGAGGACCCCTGAGCAGGACGCCGCCCTTGTGCGGCTCGAGACCACCCTCGCCCTCGTGGAGGGGTGGGTGGACGAGATGACCGCCGCAGCGGCGGCGAATCTGCCGTCGGCGGGTGCCTTGCGGGAGATGCTCCGTCGCCGTCGGGCCACCGGCGGCCCGGCCGAGCATGCCTTCGCCTCGCTGGTGGGACTCGAGCTGAGGCCGCGCAGGCTGCGAGACGCCGCGGCCCTGTGGTCCCTCCTCACCGAGGAACGCGGCATCGAGGGGCGCGACGCCCTGTGGCAGCATCCCGATCTGCTGCCCACCGCTGAGGACCTCGACGATCCCGCAGGCTTCGCGGGACGACGTCGGCTGCTCGACTCCTCCGACGCCGACGTCGATGCGGCCCTCCAGCGGCTCCTGTCCGGAGGCTTCGAGGAGCCGGAGGGGGAGGAGCCGGGCGAGGACTTGCCTGACGCCTCCGGGGGCACGGCAACCGGGGACGGAACGCCCACGCCCGGTCCCGACGGCGCCTCGCCCGCCGGTCGGTCCGACGACGGGGCCGGCCACCCGTCCGACGGCGGGCCGGCGGACGGGCCAGCCGACGATCCGCAGGGTGACGGGCCCGCCCCGGACGGCGACGCCAGGCGCTGACGTCGCGGCGTCCGCCCGGGCGGCGCCCCTGTGCGTCCGTCACCGGGCGGCGCCCCTGTGCGTCGACACCGGGCGGCTCGTTCCCGATGATCGGGATGACCCGGGCCCTAGAACTCCTCAGGTGTTCCCGTGAGGTTGCGGTGCGCTGCGAAGGCGGCGCCGTCGAGGAACGCCTTGGCGGTCTCGGTGCTGGGGTAGGACGTCAGCAGGTCCCAGAAGGCGGCGCTGTGCGAGGGTTCGATCAGGTGGGCCATCTCGTGCAGGATCACGTAGTCGACGACCCACTCCGGCATGCCCTGCAGCCGATGCGAGAGGCGGACGGTACGGTGGGCGGGCGTGGCGGAGGCCCACCGGGTGTTCTGGTTGGTGACCCAGCCGATCGTGCTCGGCACTCCCCTGCCACCGAGGTACTGCCGGGCCAGCGCCTCGGCTCTCCGCTGCAGCGCGGATGTGGCTTCGTCGTCGACGGCCGGCTGTGCGAGGTACTTCGCGGACATCCGTTCCACCATGCGCTCCACCCAGTGGCGCTCCTGGCCGGGCGAGAAATGGCCCGGGATGGAGACCCGCAGCACGCCGTCGCGGATGTCCGCGCTCACCGTGCGCTTCCGCCGTGCCGACCGTCTGACCTCGACCGGAAGCCGCGCGGGGTGAGGCGGCCCGCCGGTGTCAGGCGGTGTCACTGATGATCTCCAGGACCGCTTCGCCGTACCGCTCGAGCTTCGCGGAACCGACGCCGGCGAGATCGCCGAGTTCGTCGAGGGTCTGCGGCCGCGCCTCGGCGATGGCCACGAGCGTCGCGTCCGTGAACACCACGAAGGCGGGGACGTCCTTCTCCTTCGACTCCGCGAGCCGCCAGGCGCGCAGCGCCTCGAAGGTCTCCTCCTCGTAGGTGGCCGGGCAGTCGCTGCAGCGACCGATCTTGCGCTCGGCGCCCGTGAGCAGCGGCCGCTTGCACACGCGGCAGACCGCCGGCCCGGTGGACTTGCGGGTGGCCTTCGCCCGCGGCTGACGGAAGGATGCCTGGCCGGCGGTCGCGGGCCGCAGTGCATCGAGGAAGCGCGAGGGTTTCCGGGTGGCGCGTCCGCCCGCGGATCTGGACGTCGACCACGACATCGACAGGTGGATCCGGGCGCGTGTGATGCCCACGTACAGCAGCCGCCGCTCCTCGTCGATGCCTTCCTGCGTGTCCGCGAACGAGATCGGCATGAGCCCCTCGCTCAGCCCCACGAGGAAGACGGCGTCCCATTCGAGGCCCTTCGCCGAGTGGAGGGACGCGAGGGTCACACCCTGAACGGTCGGGGCGTGCTGCGCCGCGGCCCGCTCCTCGAGTTCGGCCACGAACGTCTGCAGCGTGAAGGCCTCGCCGCGGACCCTGCTGAGCTCGTCGGCGAGCCCCACGAGGGCGGCCAGCGATTCCCATTTCTCGCGGACGGCGCCGGAGTTCTGCGGGGCGACGGAGGTGTAGCCGAGGGACGCGAGGACATCGCGGACCTGCTGCGGCACGTCGTCGTCGCCCTGGGTGCGTGCCGCGGCCCGGAGCTGCAGCAGCCCGTCGCGGACCTCACGCCGCTGGAAGAACCGCTCGCCGCCGCGCAGCTGGTATCCGATGCCGGCGCTGGCGAGCGCCTGCTCGTAGGCCTCGGACTGCCCGTTCGTGCGGTAGAGGATGGCGATCTCGCTCGCCTTGACGCCCTGGCCCAGCAGGAGACCGATGCGCCGGGCGCACTCGGCCGCCTCGGCGTCGTCGTCGGTGCACTCCGTGTACACCGGCTCGGGGCCGGCGGGGCGCTGGGCGACGAGTTCGAGCGGGGCCGACCATGTCGTCTCGCCCGCGCGTCGGTCCACCTCGGTGCCCCGCGCGGCGAGCAGCGTGTTGGCGGCGCGCACCACCTGGGGTGTGGAGCGGTAGTCGCGCACCAGCCTGACCACCTGGGCACCCTCGTAGCGCTTGGTGAAGTCGAGGAGGTGGCGTGAGGTGGCGCCGGTGAAGGAGTAGATGGTCTGGCTGGCATCACCCACGACGCACAGGTCGCGACGCTCGCCGAGCCACAGATCGAGCAGGCGCTGCTGGAGCGGGGAGACGTCCTGGTATTCGTCGACCACGAACTGGCGGTACTGCGCCCGCACCGTCGCCGCCACCTTCTCGTCCTCCTCGAGGATGGCGACGGTCGTCAGCAGGACGTCCTCGAAGTCGATGAGGTTGCGGTCGATCTTCAGATCCTCGTACGCCGAGAAGATCCGGGACACCGTGATGAGGTCCATGCCCGCCGGTTCCGCCCGGCCGGCGGCGGCCCCGGCGTAGGCGTCGGGGGTGAGCATCGAGACCTTGGCCCACTCGATCTCCGCGGCGACGTCGCGGATCGCGGCGCGGTCGGTCGACAGGCGCAGCCGGCGCGCCGACTCCGCGATCAGCTGGGCCTTGTGGTCCACGAGGGCCGGCAGCGGGCCCCCGACGGCCTGCGGCCAGAAGTACTGCAGCTGCCGGAGCGCCGCCGCGTGGAAGGTCCGCGCCTGGACCCCGCCGGCCCCGAGGTCGCGGAGCCGTGTGCGCATCTCCGCCGCGGCCCGCGCGGTGAAGGTCACGGCGAGGACCTGCTGCGGCTTGTAGACGCCGGTGTGCACGCCGTACGCGATGCGGTGGGTGATGGCGCGGGTCTTGCCCGTACCTGCTCCGGCGAGCACGCACAGCGGTCCGGACAGAGTGCTGGCCACCGTCCGCTGTTCGTCGTCGAGTCCCTCGAGGATGCTGTCCTCGAGCAGTTGTCCGGACACTAGGGACGCGCCTCCGATGGCTCCTCGTCCAGCGGCCCGCCGTACCACCGCTCGATCATCGCCCGCGCGATGGAGACGCCGCCCGCCACGACGATCTTCTCGTCGCGCACCTCGGCGAAGAGTTCCTCCCGCGTGAACCACCGCAGCGACCGCACCTCCTCGCGGTCGGGTACTGCATCGGTGTTCGCGGCCCGTGCGGTGAAGCCGACCATCAGGGATGCCGGGAACGGCCAGGGCTGGGAGCCGAGGTACTCCGGGGATTCGACCCGGATCCCGGATTCCTCCCCGACCTCGCGGACGACGGCGGCCTCGAGCGACTCACCGGGTTCGACGAAGCCGGCCAGCGTCGAGTAGCGGTCCTCGGGCCAGGCGACGGCGGAGCCGAGCAGGATGCGGTCGTCGTCGTCGATGATGGAGACGATGATGGCGGGGTCCGTGCGCGGGTAATGCTCGGACCCGTCCCTCGGGCACCGCCTCACCCAGCCGGCGTGGGTGGAAACCGTGGCGGCACCGCAGCGGGGGCAGTGGGTGTGGGTCGCGTGCCAGTTGGCGATCGCGGCACCCGCCACGAACAGGCCGGTATCGCGCGCGTCGAGCGACGCCGCGATCTCGCGCAGGCCGAACCACTGGCCGAGGGGCGCGACGGCGGCGTCCTCCTCGTCGAACACGGCCAGGACGACGCGCCGCCCGGCATCGGCGAACCCCTCGTCGACGCGGCCGAGGTAGACGACCATGGCCGGGCGGGCGAGGTCCGCGGGACCGAGGAGACGGAGGGCGTTCCCGACGACGGGGGCCTTCCCGCGGGCGAGCGGCAGGACCCGTGTGTCCGCCGACGCCCACAGGTCGTCGAGGAAGTGTTCGGTGGGCCGGGCCTCGCCGTCCCGGTCCGTGGCGGCACGTGACAGTGGCAGCGATCCGAGGGGAGGGAGCACGAGGGCCCGGAGTGGATCGGTCATGGTTCTACGGTACGTTCTTGCACTCCCAAATCCCATTCACCGGAACCCCGGTGGAGGAGTAGTGCGGGGCCCGACACGAGTGGTGCATCCGGCGACTCGCCGAACAGCTGCGAGCGGCCGGAGCTGGAACGCCCTACGGTTGATCTTGTGAAACGGACACCCATGGAACTTGCAGCCATCGCCAGCGCCGCAGTACCTGGCCTCGCTCCGACCGGCGTCGCCGGCGCCCCCGACGACGCCGCGGACTTCGACGCCGCCCTGCTCGTCGACGATGCGGGGAAGCAGTGGAGGGTCCGCTCGCCCCGGCACGCGGAGGCCAGCATGCGCCTCGAGACCGAGTTGCAGGCCCTGCGTGCCTTCACCCCCGCCGTCAAGGCGGAGCTGCCGTTCCTCATCCCGCACATGGCCGGCAGCGTCCGCCAGGGTGAGCTCAGCACCTTCGTGTATTCGCACCTGGCCGGCACCACCCGATCGCTCGACGCGCTCACCGCCGGCGGGTCCGCGATGGCAGAGGAACTCGGCCGCGTGATCGCCGCGATCCACACGTTGCCGCCGGAGATAGTGCAGCGCGCGGACCTGCCCGGGTACGAGGCCGACGAGTACCGCCAGCGCAAACTGAACGAGCTGGACCAGGCCGCGACCACCGGGAGGATCCCCTCCATCCTGCTGCGCCGCTGGGAGCACGCGCTCGAGGACGTCGCCCTCTGGCGGTTCAGCCCGACCGTGGTCCATGGCGACCTCCACGAGGACCACCTCCTCATCGCCGCGGGTCGCGTCTCGGCCGTGACCGGGTGGACGGACCTGTGCGTCGGCGATCCCGCCGAGGACTTCGCCTGGCTCGCCGCGGCCGAGGACACCGCGTTCGTCGACGCCGTGTATGCGGCCTACGCGGCCGCAAGGGCCACCGCCGTCGATCCCCACCTGTCCCGCCGCGCTGCGCTCGCCGCGGAGTTCGCCCTGGCGCAGTGGCTGGTCCGAGGGATGGCCCTCGAGGACGCCGGCATGATCGACGAGGCGGAGGACATGCTCGCCGAGCTCGAAGCCGACGTGGAATCGATCGAGCGCGAACAGCACGAGGCCGCGGAACGGGCACGGCACGAGCACGAGCAGCGCCTCGAGTGGGGCGACGAACTGGGCACGGACGCGGACGGCGCGCACCTCCCGTCGGGGTCCGAGGAGGCTTCCGATGATGCGCCCGATGATGCCGGGTCGGTCACCGGCGAAGCATCGCCCCGCCCGACCAGCGGTGCAGGGGGCGTCGGGGCCGACCACCGCGGCACGCACGATCCGGCGTCCGTAGGCGGATCCCGTGCCGCGGATGACGAGGGGCCGTCGGGGCAAGCCGGGACTCCGGCCGTGGACGGTGCCCCTGCTCCGGAGCGCACCGGCAGCCACCTCTTCGACCCGAAGGCCGAAGCCAACCGGGCGCATCTCCATGCGGCGCCGACCGAGGACGACCGGCGCCGCGACCATGGGACCCCCTCCGGATCCTCGCTGGCGCACGCCCGCCTCACGGCGGGGCGTCAGCGGCCTGTCACGACCTCGTCGAAGGTCACGGTGCTGACGGGCACCGACCCCGGAACGGGGTCCCCGGACGACGTCGCCACCTCCGCCCTGCCGATCGTCCAGGCCCGGCGCTGACCCCTCCGGCCCACCTGCCGTCCGCCGTCGCCCTGACGTCGTCCAGACGGGACAGGGGTCCCGGGGACGAGCGACGCATGCGGGTACGCCCGCCCGCGCCCGTGCTCAGGAGCCGGCCGGGCCGGCCGCCCGGATGATCCTCTCGAGTTCCCCGGCATCGGCGAGATCGTGGGGCCGGACCACCAGGTTGTCGGCGACGTAGAAGAACGCCGCGCGCACCTTCTCGAGGGGCACCTCCTTCAGCCGCGACCATGCGAGCCGGTAGACGGCGAGCTGGACCGCCTTGGCTGCGCGCCGGTCCGGCGACGGCGGCCGCCCCGTCTTCCAGTCGATGAGGTCCCATCCGCCGTCGGCGTCGCGGAACACCGCGTCCACCCGGCCACGCACCACGATGCCGCCGATCTTCGTCTCGATGGGCGCCTCGATCGCCGCGGGCTCCCGCAGGGCCCACTCGGACTGCTCGAAGATCGCCGCCATGTCCGTCAGTCCGAGGGTCTCGTCGACATGCGAATCCGCACCGCCGGGGTACTCGCCGAGGTCGAGCATCCCGCCGGCCCCGTAGAACTCCTCGATCCAGGCATGGAACGCGGTGCCCTTGCGGGCGGCCGACCCCGGTCGCCGGGGCAGCGGCCGCCGCAGCTGCTGCATGACTGCGGCCGCGTCCTCGCGCAGTTCCACCAGGGTCGAGGCGGAGATGTGCGAGGGCAGGGCGAGGGGTATCCGTTCCCGCTCCCGGGCCTGCCGCGCCAGGGCGAGCCGGACCTCCCGACCCCAGCGACCGGCGTCCGGTTCGGTCTCGGGCGTGGGTGCTGCGGCCTGCTCGAGGACCGCCTGTGCCGCGTGTTCGATGGACGGCCGCCGGATGCCGAGCGGATCGAACGGCCACCGTGCCCGCTCCGGGCTCGCGTTCGCCGGGTTCGCGTCCCCCTCCTCCCCTTCCGGGAGCCAGTGCGGCAGGACGACGCCGGCCGTCCCGGATTCGGCGAGCGCCACGAGGTCCGCCAGGTAGGAGGACGGCGCCGACGGTTTCGACCGCCCGCCGCCCCACGCCGAGGACGTGCACACCAGGGCGTGCTTCGCGCGGGTGAATGCAACGTAGGCGAGCCGGCGTTCCTCGCGTTCGGCGTGCGCCCGCGCCTCTCCGGTGAACTCCGTCTCGCTGGCCAGCCATTCCTTCTGGTCCTGCTGCTCCCAGTCCCACTGCGGCAGTTCGGGCGCATCGCCACGCAGGGGCCAGGGGATGGCGGAGTCGCCGCTGCTCCAGCGCGAGTCCTTGCCGCTCGGGAACGAGCCGTCGTTGAGGCCGGGCACGAACACGACGTCCCATTCCAGGCCCTTGGAGGCGTGCACGGTGAGGAGCTGGACCGCGTCACGGCTCGCTTCGAGCTGCGTCACCGGCAGTCCGTCCTCCTCCTGGTCCGCGGCCTCGAGCCAGGCGAGGAACGCGGGCAGGTCGACGCGCTCCGCGGTGGACACGAAGCCGGCGACGGCCTCGGTGAAGGCGTCGAGGTTGCGGCGTGCCTCGTGGATGCTCACACCCGGCTTCGCGGCCACCTCGATGTCCAGCAGGATCGTGCGCTCGACCTCGCCGATCATGCTGCCCAGGTCATCGCCCACGAAGCTCCGGAGGCCGCGCAGTTCGTGGCGCAGGAGCTCGAGCCGCTGCCGGGCGGTACCGCTCAGGGTCCTGCCGGCCGACGACACCCAGTCGAGCGGCGGGAGGTAGTCGACGGCCTCGACCAGGCTCCCCGCCTCGGCGAGGTCGGGGGCCACGACGGCGTCCCTGCCCTGCTCGCGGTCGAGCTCGCCCTCCGGCTCTCCGGCGGACGGGCTGCCCCGGCGGAACATGGCCTCACGCGTCCGGGCCAGTTGCCGGGACCAGTCCCCGAGGGCCATCAGGTCCGCCGGGCCGAGCCGCCAGCGCGCGCCGGACAGCAGCCTCAGCATCGAGTCGGAGCGGTCCGGGTCGCCGAGGACCCTCAGGGTGGCGAGCAGGTCGACGATCTCGGGGGTGCGCAGCAGGCCGCCGAGCCCGACGACCTGCACCGGGATGCCGGCACGCTCCAGTTCCCGCCGGATCGGCTCGAACTGCTTGCGCCCACGGCACAGCACGGCCATGGTGGGCCGGAGCGGCGACCCGTCGTCGTCGGTCTCGAAGCTGCGCCGGCGCTGCCTCAGGGCCTCGCGGGCGACGGCCTCGGCCTCGCTGAGCGAGGTCTGCGGACCGACGGTCGGCTGCCCGTCGGCTCCCGCGGGGTCGTCCGGGGCGGCGTCGGAGCTGCTCGGCGCAGCCTGCCCGGCAGCGGGCGCATCCGTGAGGAACCGCCCCAGCAGGACCTCGCCGAGGGGCGCCCCGGGCCGCGCCACGAGTCCGGGGACCTGTTGGACGGTGGTGTTACGGAGCCACGGCGCCGGCACGTTGAGCGGAGCCGACACCGTGTTCGCGGCTTCGAGGATGGAGGTCGCGTTCCGCCAGGCGACCGACAGGTGCGCCACCTCCGACGGCGCACGGCTCTCGGGGGTCACCCGCGGGAACGCGGTGCGGAAGGTGCCGAGCTGCCCTGCGGACGCGCCCCGGAACCCGTAGATGGACTGATGGGGGTCGCCGACCGCGGTGACGGAACGCCCGTCGGCGAACAGGCGTGAGAACAGGACCATCTGGGCGTGCGAGGTGTCCTGGAACTCGTCCAGCAGCACCACCCGGTACTTCTCCCGCTCCATCGCCCCGGCCTCCGGGATGTCGCGGGCGATCCTGGCCGCGAGCGAGACGAGGTCGCCGAAGTCGAGCTGCCTGCGTGCGAGCTTCGCGGCGGCGTAGTGCTCGACCAGTTCGGTGACGGTGATGCGGGTGCGCAGCTTGTCCAGCAGGTCCTGGACCTTCTGCGTGGCTGCCCTGCCCGATCCTGCGACGTACGGCCGGGTGGCCACGTGCTCGACGTGGCGGCGGAGTTCGTCCCGGACCGTGGCCGGGCTGACCAGGTGTTCGGCGCACTCCCCCGCCATGCCGAGCACCGCCTTCACGAGCGTGCTCTTCGCTGCCGTGAAGTGCTCCCAGTCGCCGTCGTAGGCCTCGACGACGGCGTGCGCGAGCTGCCAGGACTGGGCGGTCCCGAGCATCACCGAATCACGCTCCACACCGATGCGCAGCCCGTAGTCCTGGACGATCCCGTTGGCGAAGGAGTGGTAGGTGGAGATGGTGGGATCGAGCCGGTCCAGAGCGTCCCCGCCCGCGGGTGCAGGGGCGTCCTGCGCGAGCGCGGCGTAGAGCTGGGCCAGCCGCTGCCGGACCCTCGACGCCAGCTCTCCGGCGGCCTTCCGGGTGAAGGTGACGCCGAGGACCTGTTCGGGGCGCACGAGGTCGTTGGCCACGAGCCAGACGACCCTGTCCGCCATGGTCTTGGTCTTCCCCGAGCCCGCGCCGGCGATGACCAGCAGCGGCTCCAGGGGTGCCTCGATGACGCGTGCCTGATCGTCGGTCGGGTACTGGACGGGGGCATCCGGGTCCGTGTGCAGCAGCTCCGCGAGTGCCCGGGCCGAATACCGTGCTGCCCGTCGTGCAGCGGCCACTACTGCGTCACCTGCTTTCCCTCTTCGCACAGGGGGCAGACTTCGGGCAGCCGGCATCCGCTGCCGCCGAACCCCGACCGGCGGGGGTCGTGGACGGTGTCGAACGTCGCGGCGGACATCAGCGCGGCGGCGTCCTCGATCATCGTCCTCGCCCAGGTGTCCTCCGGTCCCACCGGGGGCTGCACCTGCACCGCGACCCCCTTGGCCTTCGTGCCCAGCTGGACCAGTGCAGCGCCCCCCGGTGCGGTGCCTCCGGTGTTCGCGGCCTCCTCGGGCGCGGCCTGTGGGGCGTCCGGTGTGCCGTCCGTGTCCTGGTCGCCGAACCGGGCACCCGCGGCCAGGGCCGTCTGGTAGGCGGCGAGCTGCGGGTGGCGTGGGATGTCCGCCTGTGCGGGCGAGCTCCTGCCCGTCTTGAGGTCGACGACGACGAAGCGACCGTCGGCGTCGACCTCCAGCCGGTCGATCTGCCCGCGCAGGCGCACGAGCCGTTCGGCGTCCGCCAGGCGGAGCTCGAGCTCGACCGCGAAGTCGACCTCCGTGGCCAGCAGGCTGCGTCCGTCCTTCCGCATGGAGAGCACGTAGGCGGCGAGCTTCCGCACCATGGTCTCGGCGCGCCGGAAGTCGGACCGGCCCTCCCAGGTGTCCTTGATCCCCAGCTGCGGCCAGCGCCGTTCGAGCTCCCGCACGTACTCGGTGCCGGTGGCCTCCGGAAGGTCCTGGGCGATCTGGTGGACGAGCGTGCCGAGGGACCGGGCGAAGTCGGTGGTCCGCTCCCCGCCCGCGGCGGAGACGAACCAGCTCAGGGGCGAGGCGAGCACGGACTCGACCTTGGAGGGCGATACCGGGATCGGCTGGTCCATCGGCACCACCGGGTCCTCGCTGGTCATGCCGAGCACGCCCCACCACCGGGCCGGATGCGCTCCCGGCACCGGCGGCTCCAGCACTGCCATGCGCCCGAGGTGCCGGGCGGCCTCCGTGGACAGAGCCGGGCTCGCCTGCGGGTCCTGCGCGAACTTCCGCAGCTCGGCGACGAGCGCGCGGAGGGTGAGGGGGCGCAGGACCTCGGTGCGCGGTCGCGCTGCGATGCCGGGCGGCAGGGGGTCGAGCACGTCGAGGAACGGTGAGGGTTGCTCGTCCTGGGAGGCGACGGCGCAGCACACCAGCTCCTGCGTGGCCCGGGAGACGGCGAGCGAGAAGGTCCGCAGCTCGTCGAACCGGATGTCCTGCAGCAGGGACACCGGGTCCCGGTTGCTGCGGAACGATTCCCCGTAGTCGAGCAGCGCACGCAGTTCGCCCGATCCGAGGAGTTCTCCCCGCAACCGGAGATTGGGCCAGACGCCGTCCTGCACGCCCGCCACGATCACGAGCGGCCAGTGCCTGCCGGCGGCACTCGCGGGCGTCAGGACCGACACCGACGCCTGGCGGGCGATGCGCGTCGTCAGGGTGTCCATGGGGATGTCCTGGCTGAGGATGTAGTCCAGGAACAGTTCCGGGTCGGCGCCGGGCATCTGTTCCACGAATCGCTCCGCGGTCTGGAAGAGGGCCATCATCGCGTCGAGGTCGCGGTCGGCGCGGCTCGAGGACGGCCCCTCGGACAGGGCTGCGGCCGACCACTGCTGCGCGAGCCCCGAGGCGGACCACAGCGCCCACAGGACGGTCTCGGGATCGCGTCCGGGATCGGCGGCCGCGGACCGCCCCGCCTCCAGCATGCGGGCCAGACGCCGGACCGGCGCCCCCTCGGACGGCAGGGCGGCGATCTGCTCCGGCGCGGAGAACAGGGCGGTGAGGAGTTCATCGCTCGTCCGCCCCCCGCCCTCCTGCAGCTCGGTCCGCCGGAGGATCTGGCGCAGGCGCCGGAGATCCAGGCTGCCCGCCCCGCCGATCCGCGAGGTGAGCAGCGAGATGCACAGCTCCGTGTCGAGTTCGGTGCGGCCGACGACGACGGCGAACAGCTCGAGCAGGGGGCGCACGGCCGGTTCCTCCCGGATGGCGGTCTCCGCGGCGGGGACGTTCACGGCGATGCCCTGGGCCGTGAGGAACCGCTGCACCGCGGACACCTGCGCACCGTTGCGGACGATCACGGCGATGTCGTCGAGGCTGCGCTCCCCGAACAGGTGCGCCTCGAGCACGCGCTGGGTGATGAACCGCTGTTCGTGGAAGGCGCTGTCGAGGACGTGGGCGGACATGGCCGGGCCGTCCGTCGTGGTGCCGTCGGTTCGAGGACCCTCCACGTTCCGGTAGGCCGTGCTGATGCCCGTGGTCGCGATGCGCGCCGCGACGTTGCTCCACGCCCCGGCGAGCGGGCCGTGGAGGGTCAGCGACCCCGGCAGGGTGACCGTGGTCAGGCCGCCCCCGCGGCGGAAGAGGGTGGACAGGCGTCCGGTGAGTTCGGGGCGTGCTCCGCGGAAGCCCTGCGCCACCACGTCCGGGCAGGAGGTGATGACGACGTCGTTGCCTGCCCCGATGAGCCCCAGCAGGGCATGGACGGCGGGGTTCGCCTCCTGGTAGTCGTCCACGAGGATCAGCTGCAGGCGCCCCCGCTCCCGGTCGAGGAAGTCGCGGTCCGTCTCGAGGATCTCGCGGGCGGCGGTGAGGATGCCGGCCGGGTCGAAGGCCTCGGGCATGCGGAGGTCCAGGACGTCGCGGTATTCGCGGTAGAGAGCGGCCGCTGCGACCCAGTCCGGGCGGTCGAACCGCTCGCCCCAGGCGGAGAGCTCCTCGGCGGGGACCCCGTACTCGCTCACGCGGTCGAAGAGGTCGCGGATCTCCTGCCGGAAGCCGCGGGTCGGCAGGGCGAGGGCGAGGCCGGAGGGCCAGTCGAGTCCCGGAGCGCCGTCGCGTCCGTGGCCGGAGAGGAGCTCCTTGATGATGAGGTCCTGTTCGGCGCCCGAGAGCAGCCTCGGTGCACGCGTGATGGCGGGGGTGCGGCCCTCGGCCCTGGCCCGGCGGATGAGGTCGAAGGCGTAGGACGCCCAGGTGCGGGCGGGCGCCGTGCTGATGCTGCGGTCGAGTTTGGCGGTCAGTTCGTCCCGGAGCCGCGTCGAGGCCGCGCGGGTGGGACCGAGGAGGAGCAGGCCTTCCGGCGCCACGGTCCCCGCCCCGATACGGGCGACGGCGAGGTCGGTGAGCAGGGACGACTTGCCACTGCCCGGCGCACCGAGGACCAGCACCTGACCGGTCACGTCCGTCAGCGACCGGAGCACGTCGGCGTACCCTTCCGCGGGGGTCGCGGAGGCCGTGGCGGCGCCGTCGCCGAGGGCTGCCGACGGAGCGTCAGGAAGAGTGCTGGTCATGGATCAAGACCATCACACGCCACGGACAAACAGGAGCATCGCAACGGGCCCCGGCGTCAGGGACCGGCGCGTCGCAGGGACGCGCCGACGTCGTCGAGGACGGCCTGTTCCTCCGCCGTGGGCCACCAGCGGGCGGAACGCAGATCCACGCGGTACTCGCCGGGGTCGGTGCTCCCCTGCGGCACGCGGAGCGGCGTGCCCTCGGTCCCGTAGTGTGCGCGGGCACGCAGGGCCAGGCCGTGCGGCGGGTGGCCGCCGGCACGCAGGACACGCCACCAGGGGACGTCCCGGGTGGTGCGGGACAGCGCCCTGCCGACCTGGCGGGGCCCGCCGCGGTCGAGGAGTTCGGCGATGTCCCCGTAGGTCAGCACCTTCCCGGCGGGGATCAGTGCGGTCACGGCGAGGACGGCCTCGCAGTAGTCGTCCGGGTCGGTCCGCGGCGTCGGGTCGGCGCCGGGGACGAGGGCGGAATCCGGGACGGGCCCCCGCCCGCCGGGATGCTCGCCGGCTCGTCGCTCCATGCGCTCCACCCTAGCCCGGCGGGCCGCGCGGGCCGCACGCCTATTTGGTCGGAGCCCGCCCGTACGGTGGTCCCATGACGAGCTGGCACGAAGGCCCGAGGGCCGGGTTCGACCTCGAGACGACGGGGCGGGATCCGCTGACCGCGCGCATCGTCACCGCGACGATCGTGCTCGTCGACGACGACGGGGACGTGCTCGAGCACCATGAGTGGCTGGCTGATCCGGGTATCGACATCCCGGAGGGCGCCGCGGCGATCCATGGCATCACGACGGCACACGCGCAGGCGCACGGCCTGCCGGCCGCGGAGGTCGTCCACGGGATCTCGGCCGTCCTGGCGCGCTTCTTCTCCGCCGGCATCCCCGTGCTGGCCTTCAACGCCCGGTACGACTTCACGGTGCTGGCGCAGGAGGGGCGCCGCCACGCAGCCCGGGTCCCGGTGCCCTCGCCCGTGATCGACCCGTACATCATGGACAAGCAGGCGGACCGGTACCGGCGCGGCAAGCGGACCCTGACGGCCGTGTGCGAGCACTACGCCATCCCGTTCGAGAACGCACACACGTCGGCGGCCGACGTCCTCGCGACGCTCCGGGTCGGTGCGGTTCTCGCCGAGCGGTTCGCGTTCCTCCGGCGGCCCGCCACGGATCTGCATGCCTCACTCGTCGTCTGGGCCGATCGGCAGGCGGCGAACTTCGAGGAGTATCTCCGCCGGACGGAGCCCGACGCCGTCATCGAGCGGGCGTGGCCCGTCGTCGGCTGCACCCCCGACCAACAATCGGACCGGGCCGACGATCGACCAGCACAGCCGGTCGACCAGTTCAGCTAGTCGACCGGCACGGCCTCCGCTGCTGCCCGCGCGGCCGCCGGAAGGGCGGCGTGGATGCGCTCCATGGCGGCGTCGTCGTGCGCCGCGGAGAGGAACCACGCCTCGTACACGGACGGCGGGAGGTACACGCCCGAGTCGAGCATGGAGTGGAAGAAGGGCCCGTAGCGGAACGCCTCCTGCCCCTGGGCGTCGGCGTAGTTCCGCACGCCGTGCTCGGCGGTGCCGAACGCGACGCTGAAGAGGTTCCCTGCCCGCTGGATGGAGTGGTCGACGCCGGCCTTCGCGAGCTCAGCGGTGAGGGCATCGCCGACCTCGAGCGAGCGCGCGTCGACGTGCCGGTAGACGTCGTCCGTCGCGGCGGTGAGGGTCGCGACGCCGGCCGCCATGGCGATCGGGTTCCCCGACAGGGTGCCCGCCTGGTAGACCGGCCCGATCGGCGCGAGGTAGTTCATGACGTCCGCGCGCCCTCCGAGCGCCGCGGCCGGGATGCCGCCGCCGATGACCTTCCCGAAGGTCAGCAGGTCCGGTGTCCACGGGTGCTCGGCGTCGTCGGCGCCGCCCGTGAGCTTCCAGTACCCGCCCGGGTGGGTGCGGAACCCGGTCATGACCTCGTCGACGATGAACAGCGCGCCGTGCTCGGAGGTGATGCGGCTGAGGAAGGCGTTGAAGCCCGGCGCCGGGGTCACGACCCCCATGTTCGCGGGAGCGGCTTCGGTGATGACGGCGGCGATGCGCTCGCCGTGCGTGCGGAAGGCCTCCTCGACGGCCTCGACGTCGTTGTACGGCAGCACGAGCGTCTCCGCGGTCGTCGCCTCCGTGACGCCGGCGGAACCGGGCAGCGCAAGCGTGGCGACTCCCGAGCCGGCGGCCGCGAGGAGGCTGTCCACGTGCCCGTGGTAGCAGCCCGCGAACTTGACGATCAGGTTCCGGGACGTGAAGCCCCGCGCGAGCCGGACGGCGGTCATGGTCGCCTCGGTCCCGGTGGACACCATGCGCAGCAGTTCCACGGCGGGGACGCGCTCCTTGACGAGCTGCGCGAGGTCGGCCTCGGCCGGCGTCGAGGCGCCGAAGGTCAGCCCGTGGTCGACGGCGCGGTGCACGGCGGCGATGACGTCCGGATGCGAATGGCCGAGCAGTGCCGGGCCCCACGAGCAGACGAGGTCCACGTACTGCTTGCCGTCGGCATCGGTGACGTAGGCGCCGTGCGCGTCGACGAGGAAGCGCGGCGTCCCGCCGACCGAGCCGAAGGCACGGACGGGCGAGTTGACGCCTCCGGGCATGAGGGCGCGGGCGCGCGCGTAGAGATCCTCGGACGTGCTTGCTGGTGGTGTCGTCATCGGTGCGGTTCCTTCGCTGTGGGAGTTCAGGGGGTGGGCTCGTCGAGCCAGAGCGCGAGCTCCGAGGCCCAGTAGGTCAGGATCATCTGGGCGCCGGCGCGCTTGATCCCGAGGACGGATTCCTCGATGGCGCGGCGTCGGTCGATCCAGCCGTTCGCGGCCGCGGCCTCGATCATCGCGTACTCCCCCGAGATCTGGTACGCCGCGACGGGGACGGGCGACATGGCGGCGACGTCGGCGAGGATGTCCAGGTAGCTCATGGCCGGCTTGACCATGACCATGTCGGCGCCCTCCTCGATGTCGAGTTCGACTTCGAGGATCGCTTCACGGCGGTTCGACGCATCCATCTGGTAGGTCCGGCGGTCGCCGACGAGCTGCGAGTCGACGGCCTCGCGGAAGGGCCCGTAGAACGCGGAGGCGTACTTGGCGGCGTACGCGAGCACCACGGCGTCCTGGTGTCCGGCCTCGTCCAGCGCCTGCCGGATGACGGCGACCTGGCCGTCCATCATCCCGGAGGGGCCGAGGACGTGCGCGCCGGCCCGCGCCTGCTCGACGGCCATCTGCGCGTACAGCTCCAGGGTCGCGTCGTTGTCCACCGAGCCGTCGGCGGCGAGGACACCGCAGTGCCCGTGATCGGTGAACTCGTCCAGACAGACGTCGCTCATGACGACGAGGGAGTCGCCCACCTCGGAGCGGACGTCGGCGATCGCCCGGTTGAGGACGCCCTCCGGGTCGATGCCCGCGCTGCCGGTCGCGTCGCGATGCTCGGGGATGCCGAACAGCATGATGCCGCCGACGCCGCGCTCGACGGCTTCCGCGGCCGCCCGCTTCAGGGAATCCGTGGTGTGCTGCACCACGCCGGGCATGGAGAGGATGGGCGAGGGCTCGGCGAGCCCTTCCCGGATGAACGCCGGCAGGATCAGCTCGGACGGGTGGACGCGGTACTCGGCCACCATGCGCCGCAGGGCGGGGGTCGAGCGCAGCCTCCGGGGCCGGTGCTGGGGGAAACTCATGGCTGATCTCCGTTCGATGGTGCGGCATGCGAGGTGGGTGCGTCGTCCTGCGCGAAGGCGTCCGCCGCCGCTCGGGCGATCCCCTGCGGCGTGGGGTCGGCGGCCGTGGCGGCCGCCACCCACCCCTCGGACCGGAGCGCTCCGGCCGTGGTGCGGCCGATGGCGACGGCCCGGAAGGACAGCGGGCCGGTGCCCAGCCTGTCACGGAACTGCCGGACCGCGCTCGGGGCGGTGAAGACGACCGCGGGCCGGGGACCGCCGGACGCGAGTCCCAGGAGGTCGTGGAGGGACAGCATGGGCGGTCTCGGCCCGTCCTCCTCGACGCCGGGCACGCGGCGCGTGGACTCCGCCGGGTAGGGCACGGTGCGGTAGGCCTCGACGCGGTGGACGGTCCGGCCCGAAGCCGCGAGTCCTGCACGGAGGTCGTCCGGGGCGAGATCCGCCTGGGGCAGGAGCACCGCGCCGGGTCCGGACGGGAACGCCGTCAGCAGACCGGCCGACGACGCCTCGCCGGGCACCAGGTCGACGACGACGCCCGCCCCGGCCAGCGTCGACGCGGTCGCGGTGCCGACGGCGGCGACCCGCACTCCCCCGCGGCGGACGAGGGTGGCGAGCGGCGTACCATCGGCCGCAGCGAGCATCCCGAGGGCCTGGACGGCGTTGGCGCTGGTCACGACCAGCCACTCGTACCCGCCCTGCCCGAGGACCGCCAGCGCTCGGGCGACGTCGTCGGTGTCCGCGGGGAGCTCCGTATCCGTGAGCGGCAGGGCGTAGGCGGTCATGCCGCCGGCGCGGAGGGCGTCGGCGATCCTGACCGCCCGGGCCGGCTGCCGGAGGACGACCACCGGCCGGTCCCCTGACCAGCTGACCATGCGGGCTAGCTGTTCAGGGGCGCGATGTCGGCCGCGCCGGCGGCGAGCAGCTCCTCGGCGAGCTCGAGACCGAGCTGCGCGGCGGCGACCGCATCGGTGGCCGGCGCCGAGCGGGTCAGGCGGATCATCGACCGGCCGTCCAAACTGCACACCACGGCCTCGAGGGCGAGTACGTCGCCCTGCAACCCCGCCAGGGCGCCGATGGGCGCCGCGCAGCCCGCCTCCAGCTGCAGGAGGACGGCGCGCTCGGCCGTCACCGCGAGCCGTGTGGGCAGGTGGTCGTAGGCGGCCAGGGCGTCGCGCACCCCCGGGGTCGCCTCGCTCTCCCGGCACTCGATGGCGAGGGCTCCCTGGCCTGCGGCGGGCAGCATGACGTCCGTGTCGATCAGCTCCGTGATCGCCTCCTCGCGCCCGAGCCGCCGCAGTCCCGCCGCGGCGAGGACGACGGCGTCGAGGTCGCCGGGCGCCCCGGGGACGAGTCCGGCGACGCGTCCGAGCCGGGTGTCCACGTTGCCGCGGATGTCCACGACCTCGAGGCCGGGCCGCGCGGACCGCAGCTGCGCGGCCCGCCGCGGGGACCCCGTGCCTAC
The DNA here is from genome assembly GCF_058269155.1 of Arthrobacter sp. TJ-263. NCBI lineage: Bacteria > Bacillati > Actinomycetota > Actinomycetes > Micrococcales > Micrococcaceae > Arthrobacter > Arthrobacter sp. TJ-263. Next base: position 1,146,188 of record NZ_JBZCNE010000001.1, read on the forward strand.
GCGCGCGCCGTCCGGGAGGGTGGCCAGAATGAGGCCGTCCCGGGCGCAGAGGGCGTCGCGGACGTCCTCGCGCTCGGGTACGGACGCCACCGTCAGCCCCGGGGCGGGCAGCGTGGGGAGATCCTTGAGCGAGTGCACCGCGACGTCGCACCGCTCCTCGAGGAGGGCGTCGCGGAGGGCCGCGACGAAGACGCCGGTGCCGCCGATCTGAGAGAGCGAGCCCTTGAGGACATCCCCCTCGGTCCGGATCCGCACGAGCTCGTACGGCAGGCGGGCGAGCTCGGAGACCCGCTCCGCCACCGTCGTCGTCTGCGTCATCGCGAGGGCGCTGCCCCGCGTGCCCACCCTGATGGCTGGGCTCATCACGTACCGGGGTTGGGCAGGGGCGTTCCCACGGTGGAGTCGACGGCGGCGATGGTCGGCTTCTCCCCGCGGCGGTTCGCGCAGCAGTTCGGGCGGCACACATCGAACCAGGGTCCGAGCGCCGTCGCGGACGGGCGGTCCGCGATGTTGTCGTCGACGGTGCGCTCGAGGATGAGGTCCACCAGCCCCTCGACGAACTTCCGGTGCGTGCCCGGCGTCGGCACGCGGTCCGCGACGATCCCGAGTTCGCCGCACGTCTCCATGGCCTCGGTGTCGAGGTCCCAGGCGACCTCCATGTGGTCGGAGACGAAGCCGAGGGGGACGATCACGACGCCGCGCGTGCCGGCCTCGTAGCGGTCGCGGAGTGCGTCGCTGATGTCGGGCTCGAGCCACGGGATGTGCGGGGCGCCCGAGCGGGACTGGTACACCAGGGACCACTCGACGCCGGCGGCGTCGGGGATGCGGTCCAGCACGGCCTGCGCGGTCGCGAGGTGCTGCGCCACGTAGGCGCCCTCCTCGTAGGCCGGTCCGCCGTCGCCGTCGCGGGGTCCGGCGGCCTCGGCGTCGCCCATGGGGATGGAGTGCGTGGAGAACATGATGTGGACGGGCGCGTCCGGGGTGCCCTGCCCGGCGAGTCCGGTGCGGACCTTGGCGAGACCCTCGGTCACGCCCTCGACGAACGGTTCCACGAAGCCCGGGTGATCGAAGTACTGGCGGACCTTGTCCACCTCGAGCCGGCCCTCGAGCCCGGTCTTCACGAGCGCCATGCCGAGGTCCTCGCGGTACTGGCGGCAACTCGAGTAGCAGGAGTAGGCGCTCGTGGTCACGGCGAGCACCTTGCGGTGCCCGGCGTCGTACGCCTGCTGCAGGGTGTCGGCGATGAAGGGCTCCCAGTTGCGGTTGCCCCAGAAGACGGGCAGGTCGATGCCGCGGCGGCGGAGCTCGGCCTCCATGGCGGCCCGCAGGGCGCGATTCTGGCTGTTGATGGGGCTCACTCCGCCGAATGCGCGGTAGTGGTGCGAGACCTCCTCGAGGCGCTCGTCGGGGATCCCGCGGCCGCGGGTCACGTTCCGCAGGAAGGGGATGACGTCGTCCTGCCCCTCCGGTCCACCGAAGGAGGCGAGCACGACGGCGTCGTACGCCTTCGGTGCCATCCGCCCGTTCTCGTCGACTCCGTCGAGGGGGTTGAATGCCTGTGTCGTCACTGGAGCACCTCTGCAATCTCGTCGTGGCTGATCCGCCGGCCGGTGTAGAACGGCACTTCTTCGCGGACGTGGCGCCGCGCTTCGGTCTCCCGGAGGTACCGCATGAGGTCCACGAGGTCCACGAGCTCGGGAGCTTCGAGTGCCAGGATCCATTCGTAGTCGTTCAGGGCGAAGGATGACACCGTGTTGGAGATCACCTGCGGGTACTTCCGCCCCTTCATGCCGTGGTCGGTGAGCATCTCGCGCCGCTCGTCCGAAGGGAGGATGTACCACTCGTAGGAACGCACGAACGGGTACACGCAGACCCACTCCGCCGGCGCGACCCCGCGGGAGAACGCCGGGCTGTGCGACTTGGAGAACTCGGCGTCGCGGTGCACGCCCATGGCGGACCACGCCACCGTGGTCGCGGCGAAGGCGTCGGTGCGGCGCAGCGTCCGCACGGCGGCCTGGAGATCCTCGGGGCGGGGTCCGTGCAGCCAGACCATCACGTCGGCGTCGGCGCGCAGGCCCGAGACGTCGTAGAACCCGCGGAGGACGACGCCGTCCTGCTCGAGGGTGGAGAGGACGTCCGCCAGGGGGTGCGCGCCCGAGCCCGTGGCCGCGGCCTCCCGCTTGAAGACGGTCCAGAGGGTGTAGAAGAGCTCTCCGGGGGCTTCGGCGCCCTCTCCGGTCGGCTGTGGAGCGTGGGCGGGTGTGCTACCGGTGAGCTCAGTCATGGTACTAGTCTGCCCCTGCCCGCAGGCGAACCGAAATCGTTTTCTTCTACGATGCGTAGAAGAGATGAAGGTCACACGGCGGGTGTCCGGCCGCCCCCGATCAGGGCATCCGCGAGCGCGTCGGCCCGTGCCCGGGCGTCGTCGATGACGGCGACCAGCCCGGTCCCGGCGAGCCAGCCCCCGGCCACGGCGAGGGACGCCGACTGCTCCGCGACGAGGGCCCGGATGCGTGCGACCCGCTCCCGGTGCCCTACGGAGGCGTGCGGGAGGGCGCCGGCCCAGCGCACCACGTCCCAGTCGAGCACGTCGGCCTCGCCGACGGGTACGCCGAGCAGGGCCGAGGCGTCGGCGAGGGCGTGGCGGTAGAGGGCGTCGTCGGGCGTCTCGATCCCGACGGCGGTGGGCCGGTCCCCGACGCGGCCGAAGGACAGCCGGAGGACGTGGGAGCCGGGCCCGGCCTGTTCCCGCAGCCACGCCCACTTGGCCGTCGCGTGGGTGAGCGCCTTCGCGGCGACACCCTCGACCCCCCGGGCGACGAGCACCCCGGTGCCCCGGGGCCGGGCGTCGAGCTCCGGGACGTCGACGATCAGGGTGACGAGGGCGACGCCGGGCACGGGATCGGGGCGCTCCTCCGCCAGGGCGGGGAGTGCCGGGACGAGGAGGTCCACGGCGCCCCTGCCCTCGGTGGCCACGAGCACGGCGTCCGCCGGAAGGCGGCGCGAGAGGGCCGAGTGTTCCGTCGTCACGATCCACCCGGAGCCCGAGCGGGCGAGGCCGCTGACGTGCTCGTTCGACCGCAGGTCCACCCCGTCCTCGCGGAGCTGCCGCACGAGCGCGTCACGGAGCTGGGCGATGCCGCCGACGAGACCGCCCACGGCGGCACCGGCCGGAGCGGCCCGGCGCAGGGCGCCCGCCGCGGCACCGAGGGAGCCCAGGCGGCCCATGGTCGAGCGCAGCCCCGGCGCCACGGAGTCGACGTCGAGGTCGTCGGGGTCGGCGGAGAAGACGCCGCCCGCGACGGGCGCCACCAGGCGGGTGAGGACCTCCTCGCCCATCCTCGTCCGGACCAGGTCCCCGAGACTGACTCCGGGGCGGGTCGCGAGGGTACCGACCGGGAGCACCTTGTCCCGGGCGGCCCGGAGGGAGCCTGCGCGGCCGAGGATCGCGCTGATCGAGGGTTCTGAGGGGTCCGCGGGGATCCCGAGGACGCCGGAGTTCGGCAGCGGCCGCGCGGCAGCCAGGAGGTCCCTGCCGGGCAGCTGCACCCAGGCACCCGTGGCGTCGGGGGCCACGATCCGGTCGCCCAGCCCGAGTTCGTCGGCGAGCGCCGGCACGGTGGCGGACCGCGTGGAGAAGGATTCGGCGCCGCTGTCGAGCTGGAAGCCCCCGAGCACGCGGCTGTCGACCGTGCCGCCGAACCGGTCGGATCTCTCGAGCACGGTGACGCGCAGCCCCCGCTCCACGAGCGTCCGCGCCGCGACGAGGCCTGCCATGCCCCCGCCGACCACGACGACCGATCGGGGGCGGGCGCGCTCCGGCGGGACTCCGGCCGGTTCCGCCGGCACCCGGTCCGCCCCCGCCGCCCTCGTCACGGCTACGGCTCCACGGAATGGATGAGGTCGACGACGCGCGTCAGGACGTCCGGGTCCGTCTCCGGCGGGACGCCGTGCCCGAGGTTGACCACGTGCCCCGGCGCCGAGGCCCCGGCGGCGAGGACGTCGCGGACGTGCTGCTCGAGGACGGGCCACGGGGCGGGCAGCAGGGCCGGGTCGATGTTGCCCTGGAGGGGTACGGTCCCGCCGAGGCGGCGGTTCGCCTCGTCGAGGGGCAGACGGTAGTCGACGCCGATGACGTCCACCCCGACCTCGTGCATCGCCACGAGCAGCTCCGAGGTGCCGGTGCCGAAGTGGATCAGTGGCGCGCCGAGGCCCCGGACGTGGTCCAGGGCCCTGCGGGAGGCCGGTGCCACATGCCGCCGGTAGTCCGCGAGGCCGAGGGACCCGGCCCATGAGTCGAACAGCTGGGCGGCGCTGGCGCCGGCCTCCAGCTGGGCGCGCAGGAACATGCCGGAGGCGTCCGCCGCCCATGCGGTCAGGGCGCGCCAGGTGTCCGGATCGGCGTGCATCATGGTGCGGGGGCCGAGGTGGTCGCGGGACGGCTTGCCCTCGACCATGTAGGCCGCCAGGGTGAACGGGGCACCCGCGAACCCGATCAGCGGGGTGGATCCGAGCTGGGCGACCGTGAGGGCCACGGCCTGCCGGATCGGTTCCAGCGCCTCGTCCGTCAGCGTGGGCAGCGCGGCGACATCGGCGGCGGAACGGACGGGCGTCCCGAGCACGGGTCCCACGCCGGGCACGATATCGACGTCGACCCCCGCCAGCTTGAGCGGGATCACGATGTCGGAGAAGAAGATCCCGGCGTCCACGTCGTGCCGTCGCACGGGCTGGAGGGTGATCTCCGACGCCATCTCGGGATCGAGGCAGGACTCGAGCATGTTGGTGCCCTCGCGCAGGGCGCGGTACTCCGGCAGCGACCGTCCGGCCTGGCGCATGAACCAGACGGGGCGCCGGTGCGGAGCCTGGCCCCGGTAGGCGGAGATGAGGGCCGATCCGGACGTGCGTCCGTCGACCAGCGGGTGCGATGCTCCAAGGTCCATACCGCCGATTCTGCCGAAGTTCCCCCCGGATGGATAACCGGAGCTGCAGGATCGGGCCCGGGGTGGCCAACATCACCCCGGGCGCGAGGGGCAATATTCCGCAGGTTTCCGCGGAATGCAAGCCTCGGGTAAGCCTTGCCTATTCGGTGGAAGGTCCCCGTCCTCGATATGATCGGAGCGCTGTGGTACTTCTTTCACTTGTCGCGACACATTCGAATGTGGACCTGGAAACCGTTGCCCGACTCAGCGTCGGGGCGCCCCAGGTCCCTTCTGCTGCGCTCGCCGAGGACCGGTCCGTCTCCGGCGCCGTGGTCCTCGCGACCTGCAACCGCTTCGAGATCTACGCCGAAGCCCCGTCCGAGGACGACATCGAGGCTGCCCGTTCCGCGATCGTGGCGGCCGTGAGCGAGTACTCGGGCATCCCCGAGCAGTCCGTGTCCTCGTCCTTCGAGACGCACACCGGCCAGGATGTGGCCGAACACCTCTTCGCCGTCGGTGCAGGCCTCGATTCGGCCGTCATCGGCGAACGGGAGATCGCCGGCCAGGTCCGTCGGGCCCTCATCGAGGCCCAGGGCTCGGGTGCCGCCAGCGGCGGCCTCGTCCGCCTCTTCCAGGCTGCCTCCCGGACCGCGAAGGACGTCGGCGCGCAGACGGCGCTCGGCAGCCGGGGTCGGTCCATCGTCTCCGTGGCCCTCGAGCTGGCCGGCGACCTCTCCGAGGATGCCGACTGGTCGGCCAAGACCGTGGTGCTGTTCGGCACGGGAGCCTACGCCGGGGCCACGATGGCAGCCCTCAAGGACAAGGGGTGCACCGACGTCTCGGTCTTCTCCTCCTCCGGGCGGGCCCAGGCCTTCGTCGCTACCCGCGGCGGGACGGCGCTCGCGGCCACGGACCTGCCGGCCGCCATGCGCCGGGCGGACGTGGTCATCGGCTGCAGCGGCAGTGACGCACGCATCGACGCCGCCGACATCGAGCGGGTACGCGAAGGCAGTGCCCGTCCGCTCGTCATCATCGATCTGGCCCTGAGCCACGACTTCGACCCCGCCGTCGCGACCCTCGACGGCGTCGAGCTCATCACCCTTGAATCCGTCCGCGCGGCGGCACCCGAGGAGCAGGCCGACGCCCTGGTGCAGGCCGGCGACCTCGTGCGCGAGGCCGCGCGTTCCTTCGAGGAGCAGCAGGCCACGCGGGCGATGAATGCGGCCATCGTGGCCCTCCGCCAACACACCCAGACAGTCCTCGACGCGGAGATGGAGCGCGTCCGTGCCCAGCACGGCTGCACCGCCGCCGCGGAGGAGGTCGAGTTCGCCCTGCGGCGCATGGTCCGCCAGCTCCTGCACGTCCCCACCGTCCGTGCCCGCGAGCTCGCCGCAGAGGGACGCCAGGACGAATACACCGCAGCCCTCGAGGCCCTCTACGGCATCGACGTGGTACCTGCGCCGTCGGCCGCCGTCACCGCCCCGGCTGCGGGAGCACCCGCCGCCCTCCACACCGACCATGCCCACCTCGACGGTGCCGTGTGTCCCGTGGACCACGAACGGCCCGCGCAGAGCGCCTGACCGTCGGGCGCCGGTGCACCACCGGACGTCCGGCCCACCGGGTCCCGGTGGATCCTAGTAGGTCATCTTCTCCGGTTCGATCGCCCGTACCCATTCGATGATGCCTCCGTCCACCGACCAGACGTCCCGGTGACCCCTGCTGCGGAGGTGGCGCACGACGTCGGCCGAACGGACCCCGGACTTGCAGTGCACGTAGACCGTCCTCGTGCTGTCCACGGCGGCGGTTCCTTCGAGGATCAGGGGCTTCGGGACGAGCATCGCACCGTCGATGCTCACGATCGCGTGCTCCTCCGGGTTCCGGACGTCCAGCAGGTCGAAATCCGCGGAGCCCGCCGCCCGCGCGGCGAGGAGCTCCGCGAGTTCCCCGACGGACACGGTGGGCACCTCCGCCGGATCCTGCCCCGTCGCCGCGGCGGACGCGGAGGGCAGTCCGCAGAACTGCTCGTAGTCGATCAGTCCGGTGATGCGCGGAGCCGTCGGATCCGGCCTCACGCGCACTTCCCGCCAGCTCATGTCCAGGGCGTCGAACACCAGCACCCTGCCGAGGAGGATCCGGCCGACGCCGGTGATGAGCTTGATGGCTTCGTTCACCATCACGGACCCGATCTGGGCGCACAGGACGCCCAGCACACCGCCTTCCGCGCAGGACGGCACGGAGCCGGGCGGCGGGGCATCCGGGTACAGGTCGCGGTAGGTGGGGCCGCGGTCCTGCCAGAAGACGCTGACCTGCCCGTCGAAACGCAGGATGGAGCCCCAGACGTACGGCTTGCCGAGGATGGCCGCCGCGTCGTTGACGAGGTAGCGCGTGGCGAAGTTGTCCGTGCCGTCGAGGACGAGGTCGTACCCGGAGAAGAGTGCCAGGGCGTTGGAGGTGTCGAGCCGCTCCTCGTGCAGGACCACCTCGACCAGCGGATTCAGTGCGAGGATGCTGTCGCGCGCCGATTCGGCCTTCGACCGGCCGAGGTCCGGGACGCCGTGGATGACCTGGCGCTGCAGGTTGGAGAGCTCGACGTCGTCGTCGTCCACGATGCCCAACGTGCCGACGCCCGCCGCCGCGAGGTACAGGAGGGCGGGTGAGCCCAGCCCGCCGGCGCCGATCACGAGGACGCGGGCGTTCTTCAGCCGCAACTGCGCCTCGGTGCCGAAGCCGGGGATGATGAGGTGCCGCGAGTAGCGCAGGGTCTCCTCCCGGGTCAGGCTCCCGACGGCGTCGACCAGGGGCGGCAGGCCCGCCGGGCTGTTCTCGGGGGCATGCGCGGACGAAGTGGTAACGGTCATGCCCAAGGGTATTCCGCGCCCGCACGGCCGGGCCAGCCGCCCGGGGTGGGTAAACTGGTCCGACGCCCCCCCCCCCGACCGCTGAACCGAGGATCGCCCCCCGTGAGTGTTGAACCGACCGCCGCAGGAAAGGCCGTCCGGCTACCGCGGGACGAGCGCCGTCGCCAGCTCCTGGCGGCAGCCCAGGAGGTCTTCGTGGGCAACGGCTACCACGGGGCCGCCATGGATGACATCGCGGTGGCGGCCCGGGTGAGCAAGCCCGTGCTGTACCAGCACTTCCCCGGCAAGCGGGACCTCTACCTCGCGTTGCTGGACAGCCACCTGGCCGAGCTGACGCAGTTGCTGGTCGATGCCCTGCGCTCCACCGACGACAACAAGCTGCGCGTGCACGCGACCATGCGCGCCTACTTCCAGTTCATCGCCCAGGACAGCAAGGCGCACCGGCTGGTCTTCGAATCCGACATCAGCAACGAGCCCGATGTCAGCAGCCGGCTGGAGGCCTTCAACGCCCACTTCGCGGGCGCGATCGCCGGGGTGATCGCCGACGACACCCAGCTGTCCATGGTGGAGGCGACCCTGCTCGGCCGCGGCCTGGCGGGCATGGCGCAGATCAGCGCGCGCTACTGGCTGGAGACCGACGGGAGCCTCGACATCGATGCCGCGGCGGAGCTGATCTACCGTTTAGCTTGGCGCGGAATCAGCCGTTTCCCCAAGGAGATCTAGGGTAGGTTTCGAAGCAGCACCAGGCTCACACAACAGGAGGCACGCGCCGTGGAAGTCAAGATCGGTATCCAGAACGTCAACCGGGAGATCATCCTCGAATCCTCCGAGAGCGCGGACGCCATCGCCGAGCTCGTGGGGCAGGCCCTGGGCGGCACGGAGCTGCGGCTCAAGGATTCCAAGGGCCGCCTCGTGATCGTCCCGACGGGCGTCCTCGGCTACGTCGAGATCGGCGCCGAGGAGACCCGCCGCGTCGGGTTCGGTGCGCTCTAGCAGTACCGAGTACCCCGAACGGCAGCCGGAGAGCAGGACCGGCGACAGGAGGGCCCGCAGCCACCGGCTGCGGGCCCTCCTGCGTTGCAGGCAGCCCTACGCGGTGAGCCCCAGCGCACTCATGCGCCGTGAGTGGTTGCGGGTGAGCTCGGAGAAGAGCGCCGTCGTGTGCTGCGTGTGGTCCGGCTCGTCGGCGAACAGGAGGCCGGCCAGGTCCCCGCGTTCGATGCCCACGCGCTGCGCCTGGGTCAGCGCCTCGCCCACGAGCCGGCGCCCCCACAGGGCGAGGCGCGACGCGAGGCGGGGATCGTCGGAGAGCGCCTCCCTGAGGCGGCGCTGCAGGTGGGCGGCCCCTTCCCCGGAGTCGATGGTGCTGATGAGCCGGCGGGTCCGCGGATCGAGGGTGTCGGCCAGCGATCGGTAGAAGTCCCTGGAGAAGGCGTCGAGGACGTAGGCCTTCATGAGCGATTCGTACCAGTCGCCCGGGCGGGTTCGCTCATGGAAGGCATCGATCGAGGGCTGGAAGGGTGCCATCGCCTCCTCGATCGTGACGCCGAGTTCGCCTACGAACCGGCCCACCATCTCGAAGTGCTCGAATTCCTGCACGGCGAGGCGGCCGAGGCTCGCACGGTCGGCGAGACTCGGTGAGAAGCGTGCATCCGAGGACAGGCGCTCGAAGCCGGACAGCTCTCCATAGGCGACGACGCCGAGCAGATCGGTGATGAAGCGCGCATAGACGGGATTCGCCAGCGGGTCCTCGACACCGTCCGGGACGGTGCTCGCCGCGGCCGGGGCCGTCGGACCCTCGTCCGCGCTGCTCACGTGCGCACCTGTGACACTCGCGGCGCCCGTGGGAGCCGGCGCGGGGGACGGGCTCTTGGGCGCGGCCGCCGAGGGCCCGACGGACCCGGCGCGCTTCCGTTCGGTTGCCGAGAGGGCCGTGCTGTCGGAGGAGCCGTTGTTCATTCTGCTAAGAGTACGCACTCCAGGGGGTGCGGCAACCTGCCCCGCCCCGCCAGGGTCCGTCCCGAACCGCCGTCGCGGGTCTCTGCCCGTCACCTTTCACCGGGGGACCAGGCACGACCTGCCGGTGCTCGCGGATGACGGCCGATCCCGCGCTCGTCTCTGCGGTCGGTGCGTTGTCCGTCACCCGCCGGATGGCGCTCGTCCTGCCCATCTAGCAGGCGAAGGGACCGGACACGCGGCGGAACCGCGTCCCGAAGGCCGGCGCCGCGTCCCGAAGGCTGCGGCGTCGCTCCGCCCCCGGTAGTGCCCGATCCCGGGTCCGCGCCGCTGCGCCTGCGACTGCGACTGCCGGAAGTCTGCGACGTGCATTACCGTATTGCCTGTGCCCGCACAGCATATGGACCTCAGGGATCGGGAGTCTCACCAGCGCCTCACCGAGTCGCTGCGATCCCTCCGCGAGGAACTCGGCATCCGCGAGCAGTTTCCCGAGGGCGTCCTGCACGAGGCCGACGCCTCGGTGGCCGCGCACACCCTGCCCTCCACCGACCTCCGCGCACTGCCCTTCCTGACGATCGACCCGCCCGGCTCCACCGACCTCGACCAGGCGGTGCACTTCGCACGCCGCCGGGGTACCGGGTCTGCGGCGTACGAGGTCTGGTACGCCATCGCCGACGTACCGCTCTTCGTCGAGGCCGGGGGTGCGATCGACGCCGAGGCGAGACTCCGCGGGCAGACCCTCTACGCGCCGGACGGGCGGATCTCCCTCCACCCGGAGGTCATCTCGGAGGATGCGGCGAGCCTGCTCCCCGACCGCGACCGCCCCGCGTTCGTCTGGCACTTCCTGCTGGACGCCGCGGCGGAGGTCGAATCCGCCACCGTCCGCCGCGCCACGGTCCGCAGCCGCCGCCAACTCACGTACGCGCAGGTGCAGGCGGAGATCGACGCCGGCACCGCCGACGAGCAGCTCATGCTCCTGCAGGAGATCGGCCTGCTCCGGATCCGGCAGGAACTCGATCGCGGGGGCGCGAGCCTCAACCTGCCACGCCAGGAGATCATCTATGCCGGCGGGAGCTACGGCATCATCACGGAACCGGCCCTGCCGTGCGAGGACTGGAACGCCCAGATCTCGCTCATGACGGGCATGGCCGCCGCGCGCATGATGCTCGACGGCGGCATCGGCATCCTGCGGACGATGCCCGAGCCGGACGACGGCGCCCTCGGCAAGTTCCGGCGCCAGTCCGAGGCGCTCGAGCACCCCTGGCCCCCGGACATGCCCTACGGCGCCTTCCTCCGCACCCTCGACGTCGCCGAACCCCGGCATCTCGCCCTCATGCACGCGGCCGCGTCGCTGTTCCGCGGCGCAGGGTACACGGCGTTCGACGGCGAGGTACCGGACGCCGTCGTGCAGTCGGCCATCGCCGCACCGTACGCGCATGCCACCGCTCCCCTCCGGCGGCTCGTGGACCGCTTCGTGCTCGTGACGTGCGAGTCGCTGTGCAGCGAGAACGAGGTGCCCGCCTGGGTCCGGGCGGCCCTGCCGGAACTCAACGCGCTCATGGCGTCGTCGAACCAGACGGCGTCCCGCCTCGACTCGGGGGCCATGGACGCGGTGCAGGCCGCACTGCTGAGCAACCGCATCGGCGAGGCCTTCTCCGCCGTCGTCCTGCAGGGCTCACCCCCGGCGATCGAGGATGCACCCGGGAAGCAGGCACCCCGCCTGTCCGGGACCGTGCAGGTCACCGAACCCGCACTCGAGGCCACCTGCTACGGAGAGCTGGTGGCCGGGGAACGGGTCACGGTGGTCCTGCTGGAAGCCGACATCGCGCGCCGGCGCATCCGCTTCGAGGTGAAGCCGACGGACGCGCCCTCACGCAGCCCGCGATGACGCCGCGCAGGGGGCGGGCAGGGTAGGCTTGCCGTGTAGTAATGGATGCCCGGTCGTTATCCCTCGATAACCCGCAGTACCTACTCGATCCCGAGTTCCCCGCAGGCGCAGGTCTCACTCCGCCGCCCGCACGCAGTCGCAAGCCCGCGATCGGCTTCCACTGGACGCCCTGCGCCCGCCGATACGCTCCGCCGCGGATGGATCCCATTCGAAGCGTCGAGCCTCAGCGGCCGCTCGGCCTGAATGAACGGTAGAACGTGCAGAACACACACCACGATACGAACACAGGCGCCGGCGACACCGTGGCCGACAGCCACCACCTCGTCGCGGACAACTCCCCCGACGTCATCGACGTCGAGGAGACGCTGATCACCACGGCGGAGCCGCACGCGGCCGTGCCGGAGACCTTCGCGGACTTCAACGTCCGCCCCGACATCGTCGAGTCCCTCGCCGACGCCGGGATCATCCACCCCTTCCCCATCCAGGCGATGACCCTGTCGATCGCCCTCGGCGGCCACGACATCATCGGCCAGGCGAAGACCGGAACGGGCAAGACCCTCGGATTCGGCATCCCCGCCATCCAGCGCGTCGTCGGCCCGGAGGACGAGGGCTACGACCGCCTCCCGGTGCCCGGCGCCCCGCAGGCGCTCGTCGTCGTGCCGACCCGCGAGCTCGCGGTCCAGGTCGCGAGCGACCTGACGACGGCGGCGAAGAAGCGCAACGCGCGCATCGTCACCATCTACGGCGGACGCGCGTACGAACCGCAGATCGAGGCCATCAAGAAGGGCGTCGAGATCGTGGTCGGAACGCCCGGGCGCCTGATCGACCTGTACAAGCAGAAGCTGCTCGTCCTCAAGAACGTGAAGATCGTGGTGCTGGACGAGGCCGACGAGATGCTCGATCTCGGCTTCCTGCCCGACGTCGAGACCCTCATCGCCGCGACTCCCCCCGTGCGCCAGACGCTCCTGTTCTCCGCGACCATGCCCGGTCCCGTCATCGCGATGGCCCGCCGCTACATGACCCAGCCCACGCACATCCGGGCCGCGGACCCCGAGGACGAGGGCATCACCAAGAAGGACATCCGCCAGGTCATCTACCGCGCGCACAACCTGGACAAGGCCGAGGTCGTCGCCCGGATCCTGCAGTCCCGCCACCGCGGGCGCACGATCATCTTCTGCAAGACCAAGCGCACCGCCGCGAAGCTCTCCGAGGAGCTCATCGACCGCGGGTTCGCGGCCGGTGCCATCCACGGGGACCTCGGCCAGGGCGCCCGCGAGCAGGCCCTGCGCGCCTTCCGCGGCGACAAGATCGACGTCCTCGTCGCCACCGAGGTCGCCGCCCGCGGCATCGACGTCGAGGACATCACGCACGTCATCAACTACCAGTGCCCCGAGGACGAGAAGGCCTACCTGCACCGCGTCGGCCGCACGGGCCGTGCCGGCAAGAAGGGGACGGCGGTCACCTTCGTGGACTGGGACGATCTCCCGCGCTGGGGCCTCATCAACAAGGCCCTCGGACTCGACGCGCCGGAGCCCGTGGAGACCTACTCGTCGTCACCGCACCTGTACGCGGAGCTCGACATCCCCGAGGGCACCAAGGGACGCCTGCCCCGCAAGGACCGCAGGCTCGCGGGGATCAACGCCGAGGTGCTCGAGGACCTCGGCGAGACCGGCAAGCGCGGCGGCGGACGCCCGGACGCACGGACCGACGGCGGACGCGACGGCGGACGTGGGCGTTCGCAGTCGGGTGGACGCGGCGGACAGCGCCGCGACGGCGACGCGGGTGGAGCATCGGGCGAGGGGTCACGCGGCTCGCGCGGCCGGGGTCGCGGGGGCAACCGGAGCCAGGACGCCGACGCACCGGCCGCCCAGGGCGCTCCGGCGGCGTCGGCCGGCACCACCGACGGTGCGACCGGCGGCGGACGCCGTCGGGCCGGTGAGGGTGAGGCACCGTCGGGTGACCGGCCGCGCCGCAGCCGGACCCGGCGCCGCAACGGCGAGGTCGTCGCTAATCCTGCCGGCGGCGCAGAGGACTAGCGCTCGGTGACCGAGCTTCCTGCGCCGTCCGCGGCTCCCCCGTGGAGCCCGGACGGCGCCAACCTCGTGGTGCACGCCGACAACGCGGAGTACCTGGCCCTGCTGCCGGACGCCGCCTTCACGATGATCTACGTGGATCCGCCGTTCAACACCGGACGGGTCCAGCGCCGCCAGCAGACCACCATGGTGCGCGCGGTCGGGGGTTCCGGAGACCGTGTGGGGTTCAAGGGCAAGTCCTACTCGACGGTCAAGGGAGCGCTCGCGAGCTACGACGACGCCTTCGAGGACTACTGGGACTTCCTGGCGCCACGCCTCGCCGAGGCCTGGCGGCTCCTCGCCGACGACGGCACGCTCTACGTGCACCTGGACTACCGCGAGGTGCACTACGCCAAGGTCATGCTGGACGCCCTGTTCGGGCGGGACTGCTTCCTGAACGAGATCATCTGGGCCTACGACTACGGCGCCCGGGCGAAACGCCGATGGCCCGCGAAACACGACAACATCCTCGTGTACGTGAAGAACCCGTCCGGCTACCACTTCGACAGCGCCGAGGTGGACCGCGAACCCTATATGGCACCGGGCCTGGTGACGGCGGAGAAGGCGGCCCTCGGCAAACTGCCGACCGACGTCTGGTGGCACACCATCGTGTCCCCCACGGGTCGGGAGAAAACGGGCTACCCCACCCAGAAACCGGAGGGCCTGCTGCGCCGCGCCGTGGCGGCGAGCAGCCGCGAGGGCGACTGGGTGCTCGACTTCTTCGCGGGGTCCGGGACGCTCGGCGCCGTCGCGGGGAAGCTGGGCCGCCGCTTCGTCTGCGTGGACAGCAACCCACAGGCCATCGAGGTCATGCGGACCCGTCTGGCGGCCTGGACCTGACGTCGCCGCGGGCCGGCGATCCCCGGACTGTCGCCTGCATCGGAGCGTACCGGCCGGAGGGAAACGCGTACTACGCCCCGCCAGCCCTTCGCGCGCGAGTGTTTACAGTGCCCCCCGGCAGTCGTAGTGTGCTCATCGAGCAAGGCTGGACCCAAGCGTCGAGAACGGGAGCTGAGCACTATGAAGAAGAACAAGGTCGCCGTCACCGCCCTGGCCACCGCGAGCCTGGTCCTCGCACTGCTGGGCGGAAGCCCCATGTCGCCCGCACAGGCCGCCGACAAACCCCTGATCGGCCTGACCTTCGACGACGGGCCCTCGCCCGAGCGCACCGCGTTCGTCCTCGACGTCCTCAAGCAGAAGAACGTCAAGGCGACGTTCTTCGTCCAGGGCTCCAACGTTGAGCGCTACCCCGATCTCGTCCGCCGAATCAAGGCCGAGGGGCACGTGATCGGCAACCACTCGTGGGACCACCCCGATTTCCCCAGCATCAGTGCGACGAGGCAGAAGCAGCAGATCGACCGGACCAATGCCGCCATCAGGACCGTCACGGGTGAGGCGCCCAAGCTCATGCGCTTCCCGTACGGCAACAGCACCTCCTCCGCCACGGGCTACCTCAGGACCATCGGGATGAGCGGCGGGGTCCTCTGGCGCTGGAACGTCGGCAATCCAGGCGATTTCGAATGCCCCGGTGCGGCCGGCGTCCAGAAGTTCGTGATGGCGGAGGCTGCGCCGGGCGCGATGATCCTGCTCCACGACGCCGAGGACGTCCTATCCTGCCCCGCGTCCCAGTGGACCTACCTGGCCAGGACCATCGACGCACTGCGGGCCAAGGGGTACGAGTTCGGCGTGGTCGCTCCCTCGTCCAGTGCCAACCCGGTCAATCAGGGCTCGCCAGCCGTCGTGGTCGCGCCTGCCGCGAGGTGATCCCACTGACGATCGACAGCCTTCGGCGCCGCCCCGGTCCTAGCCGACCGCCGCGCCCGTGGCGAGGGCCCGGATGGCGTCGAAGGTCTCCTGCGCGGTGACGTTCTCGCCCAGCAGGTTCGGCTTGCCGCGCCCGTGGTAGTCGCTCGAGCCCGTCATGAGCAGTCCGCGGTTCCGCGCGATCCGCCGCAGCTTCACGCGGGCGCTCTCGGGGTTGTCCCGGTGTTCCACCTCGAGGCCCAGCAGACCCGCGTCGATCATCTCGTCGAGGACGGCTCCGCCCGCCACGGCGCCTCGGGTGAAGGCCGACGGGTGGGCGAAGACGGGGACCCCGCCGGCGTCGCGGATGAGCGCGACGGCGTGCGCGGGATGCGGTGCGTAGTGGCTGACCCAGTAGGGTGAGCGCGCGGTCAGGATGGTCTCGAAGGCCTCGGATCGCGTGGCCACGATGCCGAGCGTGATCAGCGCATCGGCGATGTGCGGGCGCCCCACGGTGGCACCCTCCGTCACGTGCTGCTCCACGAGCTCCCAGGTGATCGGGAAGTCCTCCCCCATCAGTTCGACCATGCGGCGTGCACGCGTCAGGCGGGCCGTCCGCGACTTCTCGATCTCGGTGAGCAGACCGGGATGCAGCGGGTCGTGCAGATAGGAGAGCACGTGCACGCTGATGCCCGTGTCCGTCTGGCAGGACACCTCCATGCCGGGGATGAAGGCGATGCCGAGGGTGGTGGCTGCGGCCCGGGCCCGGTCCCAGCCGGCCGTCGAGTCGTGGTCGGTGAGGGCGACGGCGTCCAGCCCCGCGGCTGCCGCGGACCGGATGAGGACGTCGGGGTCCTCGGTGCCGTCCGAGACGTTGGAATGCGTGTGCAGATCGATTCTCACCGGATCCAATCTACGCGTACCCGGCGCGAGGCCTCGCCAGGACGCCTGCGACCGTCCCGGCTGCCTCGCGCCCGGATGCGCCGCTCACCGGGATGATCCTCCCCGCCACATGCCCGTCCTCGCTCCGGGGCCAGACTTTCCCGCGGTACGGCCTCGGTGGGAGGATGACGGGGTGAGCTCTGACGACACCGCACCCGCATCCCTGAATCCCACTAACTCCCCCGAGGGCCAGGCCCTCTCGGACCGGAACGACAACCGCTCCCAGCGGCCCGACTCCGAGGCCTTCAAGGCCTTCATGGCGGGCAACTGGGCACCGGCCTCCGGGGAACTCCCCGCCGCGTCGCCCGTCGCCCCGCACGCCGCACGCCGCCGGCGGGCCATCTCCGACCGCTTTCCCGGCGAGCGCATCGTGGTCCCCGCGGGCCCCTTCAAGGTGCGCTCGAACGACACCGACTACCGCTACCGCCCCCATTCCGGCTTCGCCCACCTGACCGGCCTCGGCCTCGACCACGAGCCCGACGCCGTGCTCGTCCTCGAGCCCGTGGAGCAGGGCACCGGCGACGACGGCGGCAACCACACCGCAACGCTGTACTTCCGCGAACCCGCCGGACGCGACAGCGACGAGTTCTATGCGAACGCCCGCTACGGCGAGTTCTGGATCGGCCAGCGCCTGTCCATGGCCCAGATCGAGGCCCAGCTCGCGCTGAGGACCGCCGATCTCGCCGGGCTCGAGGTCGCCATCACGAAGGACGCCGGCGTGGTCGAGATCGGCGGCGTCGGCATCCGCCTGCTCCGCGAGGTCGACTTCAACGCCGATGCCCTCGTCGACACCTCGCGGATCAACACCGGGGTGGACCTCGAGAAGGCCGATGCCCTCGACGCCGTGCTCGCCGAGGTGCTGTCCGAGCTGCGGCTCGTCAAGGACGCCTGGGAGATCGAGCAGATGGAGGCGGCCGTCGCCGCGACGGTCGAGGGCTTCCACGAGGTGGTCCGGACCCTCCCGCGCGCCATCACGCACCCACGCGGGGAGCGGGTCGTCGAAGGCGCGTTCTTCACCCGTGCCCGCGAGGAGGGCAACGACCTCGGGTACGACACCATCGCCGCCTCCGGCAACAACGCCACCACGCTGCACTGGATCCGCAACACGGGTCATGTCCGTGCCGGGGATCTGATCCTGCTGGACGCCGGAGTCGAGGCCGAGAGCCTCTACACCGCCGACATCACCCGCACCCTGCCGGTGAACGGACGGTACACCGAGGTGCAGCGCCGGATCTACCAGGCGGTGCTCGACGCCGCCGACGCCGGTTTCGCGGCGGCCCGGCCCGGCCGGAAGTTCCGCGAGATCCACCACGCCGCGGTCACCGTGCTCGCCGAGAACCTGGATGCCTGGGGACTCCTGCCCGTCTCCCTCGAGGAGGCGCTGGCACCCGAGGGCCAGCACCACCGGCGGTGGATGCCGCACGGGACCAGCCACCACCTCGGCATGGACGTCCACGACTGCGCCCAGGCCAAACGCGAGCTCTACCTCGACGGGGTCCTCACCGAAGGCATGGTGTTCACCATCGAACCGGGCCTCTACTTCAAGGCCGAGGATCTCGCGGTCCCCGAGGAGTACCGCGGGATCGGCGTACGCATCGAGGACGACATCCTCATGACGGCCGAGGGCCCGGTCAACCTCAGCGCGGCCCTCCCCCGCACGCCCGGGGACGTCGAGGACTGGATGGGTGGCATCTGGGGCAGCACCGGCGAGTAGCCCGACCGGCGCAACCAAGGAACGAAGGCAGGGACCCCGGTCGGGTCCCTGCCTTCGTGCGTCGGGCGCCGTCGTCGTCCGACGCCGCCCGGGCTCTAGCGCTGCCCGCCTGCCGCGGTCGAGCCGTGCCCGCCGCCGTCGGCACGCGGTCCGGGTCCGGTGCGGGTGCTGTCGCCGGGGCCCGCCGCGGGCGTCCCGTCCCCCTGGCCGTCCACGCGTTCGCCGTACTGCGGCCGTCCGTCCGGGAGGTCGGGGAACTGTCCCCGCCGGGGACCCGTGGTGCCGAGGCCTGCGGTCTGGCCCTCGTCCGGCCCGGGCTGCTCCGGCTGGGTCTCCTGCTGCGGCTGCGGCTGCTGCTGACCCGCGTAGGGGTCGTTCCACGAGGCGGGGCGCTGCGGCGGCTGGCCCGGCTGCCGGCCCGGTGCCTGCCCCCAGGCGGAGGGGTTGGCGCCCGGATGCTGCGCCTGGCCGTTCATGGGCAGCTGCTGCAGGAGCCTGCGGGCCTCCGCGGCGAGCTCCGGTTCGACGATCACGTCGTAGCTCGTCGCCACGACCTGACTGGTCGAGGTGAAATCGCGCTTGCCCCGCTGGAACGCGTAGGTGATGACACCGAAGAGCAGCCAGAAGATGGCGCCGAGGACGATCGACGAGGTGATGGTGACCCCCGACTCGCTCCCCGCGAACAGGCTGAGGATGAGTCCCACGAACAGGCCGAACCATGCGCCGGTCGCCGCACTGCCGAGCGCCACCCGAGGGTAGCTGAGGCGCCCCGTGACCCGTTCCACGGTCTTCAGGTCGTTGCCGATGATGGCCACCCGCTGAACCGCGAACTTGTTGTCGGCGAGGTAGTCGACGGCCTTCTGGGCATCCAGGTAGCTGGTGTACCGGCCGATCGGCTCGCCCGTGGGCAGTACCCGGCCGAGGTCGCGGGCGGCGGTGGTTCCAAGTGGTGGTGTGGACATGCTCTCCATTCTTGCCTACCGCTCCGGCTGATGGGAGGCACTTCGCCCGGAGAGAACTGCCGGTCCGCTGGACGTGTCCTGACCGGTGGCTGGACGGGTGTCGCCCCGACCAACTCTGATGCCGTCCTGACGTGCCGCGCCCGATAGCCTAGGGAGGTGACTACCAACTCGACCCGCGTCTTCGTGGCCCGACTCCTGGGCCTCGACGTCTTCGACCCGCTCGGTGACCGCCTCGGTCGCCTGCGGGACGCCGTCGTGCTGGACCGCGGCCCCACCAAACCGCCGCAGGTCATCGGCCTCGTCGTCGAGGTGCCCGGCAAGAAGCGCGTCTTCGTGCCCATGACCCGCATCACCTCCATGGACCCGTCCCAGATCATCTGCACCGGCCTCGTCAACCTGCGCCGCTTCGAGCAGCGCGGCGCCGAGATGCTCATGGTCGCCGAACTCTTCGACCGCCGCCTGACCCTGCGTGACGGCAGCGGGAACGCCGTCGTCGAGGACGTCGCGATGGAGCGCAACAGGACCGGCGACTGGCACGTGTCGCAGCTCTTCGTGCGCCGCGGCGGCTCGTCGCCCCTGCGCGGGCTGCGCCGCGGCGGGGAACGCCTCATCATCGACTGGCTCGACGCCTTCCACGGCACCACGGACGAACCGCAGGGAGCCACCCAGTTCGTCGCCCAGCATGACGACCTCAAGGCCGCCGACTTCGCGGACGCCCTGCACGAGATGAACGACAAGCGGCGCATCGAGGTGGCCGGCGAACTGCAGGACGACCGGCTCGCCGACGTGCTGCAGGAACTGCCCGATCACGACCAGGTCCAGATCCTGACGTCCCTGACGCGCGAGCGAGCGGCCGACGTCCTCGAGGAGATGGACCCCGACGACGCCGCGGACCTCCTCAACGAGCTCCCCGAGGCGCAGAAGGAGGAGCTCCTCCAACTCATGGAGCCCGACGACGCCGAGGACGTGCGCCGCCTGCTCGAGTACGAGGAGGACACCGCAGGGTCCCTCATGACCACCGTGCCGGTGATCCTGCCGCCGGAGGCGACCGTCGCGGAGGCACTCGCCCACGTGCGGCGTGAGGAACTGACCCCCGCGCTGGCGTCCTCGATCTTCGTCTGCCGCCCACCCCTGGAGACGCCGACCGGCCGCTACCTCGGCGTCGTGCACATCCAGCAGCTGCTGCGCTACCCACCGCCGGAGCCCCTCGGCAACATCATCGACACCGACCTCGAGGCGATCGGCGACCAGTCGAACGTCAGCGAGGTGTCGCGCATCCTCGCGACCTACAATCTGAATTCGCTGCCCGTCGTCAACACGGAGGGCCGACTCGTCGGCGCCGTGACCGTCGACGACGTGCTGGACCACCTGCTGCCCGACGACTGGCGGGCACAGGACGATGCACCCGTACAGAAGCGAGGCGACCGCCGTGGTTGAGAAGATCAGGTCGAGCTCACGTGGACTGGACACGCCCCGGGTGGTCCGGAAGCGCTTCCTCCTGAGGCCGCGGCCCAACCCGGACCGCTTCGGCAGCGCGACGGAGAACTTCGCCCGCTTCATGGGCACGCCCCAGTTCCTGCTGTACATGACGGTGTTCTGCATCATCTGGCTCGTCTGGAACACTTTCGCGCCGGCGGACTTCCGCTTCGACAGCGCGGCGCTCGGGTTCACCGCGCTCACCCTGATGCTGTCCCTCCAGGCCTCCTACGCGGCTCCCCTGCTGCTGCTCGCCCAGAACCGGCAGGACGACCGCGACAGGGTCTCGCTGCGGCAGGACCGCCAGCGCGCCGAACGGAACCTGTCGGACACCGAGTACCTGACGCGGGAGATCGCCGAGCTGCGCATCGCACTGCGCGAGGTCGCCACCCGCGACTACGTGCGCTCCGAGCTCCGGTCCATCCTGGAGGAGCTGCTCGAGACGACGGACGGGCAGGAACTCACGCTGCAGAAGCGGAAACCGCGCAAGCCGTCCGAGAACACCGTCGCCCTGCCGAAGGTCCCGGCCGCCGGGAGGAAACAGTCCCGGTGAGCCGCGACCTGCCCACCGAGGAGGCCGTGCGCTCGGCCCTGGACACGGTCATCGATCCCGAGCTGCGCCGTCCCATCACCGAGCTCGGCATGCTCGAGTCCGTGGAGATCGTCGGGCGGACGGTGCGGATCCGCGTCCTGCTGACCATCGCGGGCTGCCCGCTGCGCGACACCATCGTGCATGATGCCGAGGCGGCCCTCTCCGCCGTCGACGGCGTGGACGGCACCGAGGTGGACCTCGGGGTCATGACCCAGCAGCAGCGCGACGCCCTGAAGGAGCAGCTGAAGGGCGCGGGCGGGCGCCGCGGCATCCCCTTCAACGATCCCGAATCGCTGACCCGGGTCTACGCGGTGGCGAGCGGCAAGGGCGGCGTCGGCAAGTCGAGCGTCACGGTCAACCTCGCCGTCGCCATGGCCGCGCAGGGTCTCCGCGTGGGCATCGTGGACGCCGACGTCTACGGTTTCTCCGTCCCCGCCCTCATGGGCATCACGCAGCAGCCCACACGGGTGGACGAACTCATCCTGCCGCCGGTCGCCCACGGCGTGAAGGTGATCTCGATCGGCATGTTCGTCGAGGGCAACCAGCCCATCTCCTGGCGCGGCCCCATGCTGCACCGCGCCCTCGAGCAGTTCCTCACGGACGTCTACTTCGGGGACCTCGACGCGCTGTTCCTGGACCTCCCCCCGGGCACCGGCGACATCGCCATCTCCGTCGCCCAGCTGCTCCCGGCCTCCGAGCTGCTGGTGGTCACCACGCCGCAGAGCGCTGCCGCGGACGTCGCCGAGCGGGCCGGTGCCATGGCCGCGCAGACCGGGCAGGGCGTCGCCGGGGTCATCGAGAACATGTCCTGGCTCGAACTCCCCGACGGCACCCGGCTGGAGCTGTTCGGGGCCGGCGGCGGCAGCGCGGTCGCAGCGCGGTTGTCGACGACGCTCGGCTCCCAGATCCCGCTGCTCGGCAGCATCCCGCTGGACGTGGCCCTCCGGGAGGGCGGCGACGCCGGCATGCCGCTCGTCCTGCAGGGAGGCGGTTCGGCGGCGGGCGCGGAACTGGAGTCCATCGCCGGCGCCCTCGCACGGCGGCCCCGCGGGCTGGCGGGACTGAAACTGCCGGTCAGCGTCCGCTGAGGGCTCCGACGCACCGCGGGAACGGTCCTAGGTCGCCTCGAGGTCGTACGGCGCGGCCTGGCCCGCGGGCAGCCGGGGGCCCACCGGCACGGGGAGGGCGGGGCGCGCGGCGCCCGGTGTGGCGGCCGCTGGAACGGTTCTGGGGGCGCCCTGACTGACGGGCTTGAAGGCGTCCTCGACGTCGTCGAGCAGCGCTTCCTTGATGATGCGCCGGGGATCGTACTGGCGCGGATCGAGCTTCCGCCAGTCCACCTCGTCGAGTTCGGGGCCCACTTCCTCGCGGAGCTGCTCCCGTGCCCCGGTCGCCATGCGCCGGAGCCCCTTCACGAGCCGGGCGAGCTGGGCAGCGTACTCCGGAAGCCGCTCCGGGCCGAGCACCATGACGGCGATCAGCGCCAGGACCACGAGTTCGAGACCGTTGATTCCCAACACGTGAAAAGACTACCTTCCCGTTCCGCACCGGACCTATCCGGCGTCGTCCTGCGGGTGGGTGATCATCGACAGGCCCCGGATGATGCGCCCCACCATCGAGTCCTCCCGCCCCTGCGGAGCGAGGGAGAGCTGGGCGTGCTCCGTCGTGACGAGCTGGCTGAGTGTCTGCGGCATGGAGGCCGGTGGGAGGTCCGAGACCACGGTGTAGGTGACCGATGGCGAATCGAGGACCGCCTGCCAGGGCGCCCCGGCTCGGACCCAGACGTCCTGGGCCGCACCGCCGACGTGCTCGAAACCGTCCGAGACCACGCTGTTGCCGGTGACGGCGTTGCGGGGAGCCGCGGAGGCCCTCCGGTCCATGCCCGCGCCGCCGACCTTCCGCTGCTCGTACACGGTCACCGTGTCGCCGTCGTTCTCGAGGACGAGTTCGAGCGTCGGCCTGCCGCCCACGGTGATGCCCTCCGCACTCTGCAGCGTGAAGCCGAGCGCCTCGAGTTCCGGGCAGTACCAGCCGCCGGCCCGCAGCGTCTCGAGCTGGTCCGTGTCGAGGAAGGTCGGTGTCCGGGGGGCGACCGCCTCCCAGCCCGACCGCACCGCCGCCGCCCCGGTCATCGAGCCCCCTGCCACGGGCCTGGCTTCCGAGCCCACCACGTAGGCGGAGGCGAGGATGGCGGCGGCGACGACGGCGGAGCCGCCGGCCACGGCGAGGACCGTCGGGCGGAGGCGACGGGGTTCGGCGCGCTCGTGGTGGTCGCCGACGAAGGCCGTACTCGAGCGGGCAGGGAGTCCGCGGGGCTCCGGAGCGCCATCGGGCCCTGAAGAGAGCAGCCGGCGCTGGAAGTCCGGATGCGGCTGCGGACGGCTGAGGCCCAGCAGCGTGCTCTTCAGGTCGCGGATCCGCACGAGGGCAGCCGCACAGGACGGGCAGCGGGCGACATGCCGTTCCACGGCGATGCGCCGTCGATCCGACAGCTCACCGTCCACGAGGTCCTGGAGGGAGCGATGGGGATGGAGCATGACTTTCAGCCCAGGCCCGCGATCCGCGGGACACCCAGGGCGGAACCACTCCTGCCGGCCGTACGGGGGTCGCGGTGCGCGAGCTTCTCCCGCAGCATGGTCCGGCCCCGGTGGATGCGCGAGCGCACGGTGCCGAGCTTGACCCCGAGCACCCGGCCCACCTCGTCGTACGCGAGCCCTTCGAGATCGCAGAGCACCACGGCGGCGCGGAAGTCGGGCGGGAGTTCCTCCAGGGCGGCCTGGACGTCGATGTCGAGGTTGTTGAACTCGAAGCTGCGCTCGGGGCCGGGGTGCTTGCTGGGCAGGCGGCTCTCCGCCTCCTCCGTCAGCCCGTCGAACCGGATGCGGGTCTTGCGGCGCGCCTGGTCGAGGAAGAGGTTCGTGGTGATGCGGTGCAGCCAGCCGTCGAGGGTTCCGGGCTTGAAGTTCGCGAGCGAGCGGAAGACCCTGACGAAGACCTCCTGCGTGAGGTCCTCGGCGTCGAACCTGTTGCCGGTGAGCCGGTAGGCCAGCCGGTAGACCTTGGGCGAGTAGGTGGTGACGACCTCCTCCCACGACGGCGCCACCCAGGGGTTGCCGTGCTCATCGAGGATCGGCGCATCCGCGGCAGGGAGTTCCTCCCCGGTCGCCTGGGCCGCCTTCGCACTGGACATCATGTTCCCCTCTTCGCCTCGACTTCCGGACCTGATCCGCCCGTCGCCGTGGGGCGCGGACGGTGGTGACAGGGATTCGAGACTGTGCTCGCGCCGGATGTCCCGAGCGAAAAGTCTTTCCCACCAAGCTGGGAACTCGCTGGCAGGTGCGCGGGCGTACGCCCGCGCCCGTCCCCGCATGGAAGTGCGCCCGCGCCGCACAGTAGTGTTGGGGCGGGGCTCCGGCCTGCCGACGGCCCCCGAAATCTCCCGCGCTCACAGAATGGATGTCCATGGCCGCCGACAAACACAGCAGCTGGTCCTACACCGAAGGACTCCCCGAGGAGGACGACACCCTGCTCAGGGCGCGCGATAGGTCCCACGAACTCGGGGTCAGCCCTGTGACACCGGCCGTCGGGGCGGCCCTGACCGTGCTCGCGGCGGCGTCCAAGGCGACGACGGCGGTCGAGGTCGGCGCCGGCGCGGGCGTCTCCGGTGTCTGCCTGCTGCGGGGCCTGGGCCGGAACGCGGTCCTGACGACCATCGACTCCGACGTGGACCACCTCCGTGCCGCGCGGGAGGCGTACGCGGAGGCGGGCATCCCGTCCAACCGGACGCGGACCATCTCCGGGCGCGCCGCGGACGTGCTCCCCCGCCTCACCGATGCGGCCTACGACCTGGTCTTCATCGACGCCGACAAGCCGGGACTCCCCGTGTACGTCGAACAGGCCACGCGCCTGCTGAAGGACGGCGGCATCATGATCGTCAACGACGCTCTGGACCAGGACCGGGTGGCGGAGCCGGCCGTCCGCGAGCAGTCCACCAACACCCTGCGTCAGGTCGGCCGGATGGTCCGCGAGAACGACGCCCTCGTGTCCGCGCTCCTGCCCACCGGCAGCGGGCTCCTCCTGGCGGTCAAGCAGCGCGCCTGACGGCTCGGCGTCGGGACCTAGCGCGCGAGCTGGTTCGTGACGCCGAGCAGGCAATCCTTGAGACGGCCCGCCTCCTCGGCATTGAGTTCGACGACGAGGCGTCCGCCGCCGTCGATCGGCACCCGCATGATGAGGCTGCGCCCCTCCTTGGTGACTTCCATCGGTCCATCGCCGGTACGCGGTTTCATGGCAGCCATGGGGGTGTCCCTTTCAACAGGGCGCAACCGCGATCAGCGGCAGCGCGTCAGTAAACAGTGCTCCACCGCAGCGACCTGTACAGGGCCCCGATGTGCACGTCATCACCTTTATTATTCAGCACAAGTCCTGCACCTGCTAATTCGGGTGCGGCGTGGATCACAATCATGGTGGATAATCCCCGTCCGGGCCGGTCGGGGTCCAGGCCCACAGCCGGTCCACCCACAGGAACTGCAGGACCACGCAGACCGGCAGGAGCACCCAGAGCAGGCGCCCCCCGCGCGGGGTCGCGACCGCGAGTGCCAGGGGGAACAGGGGCAGCAGGATGCGCCAGGTGCTGGACTGCGGGTCCCAGAACGCCGCGAGGTAGAGCAGGTAGGCGGCGCACCAGGCGCCGGGCACGAGGCCGATCGAGCGCACCGACGGTGCGAGGAACATGCCGGCCAGCCCGAGCACGAGGCCGAGGACCACCAGCGCCCCCGCCGCGGGGCCGACGACGGCGGCCGGCGCGTGGAACCAGGGCAGGAACGGCACGAGGGCCTCGCCCCGCCAGGCCGTCTCCGTTGCGACGTAGGCGGCGCGTTCCCCGGTCGCGGCCCAGGCGATGAGCGGCCAGGCGACCGCCGCGACGGAGGAGACCACGCCGAGCAGGAACAGCGGGACGAGGCGTCCGGCCGCCTCGTGGCGGTCGCCCGGATCACCGCCGCGGCGCGCAGTCCACAGCGCGTGGAGGAAGAGGATGCCGATCGCGATCGCGAAGGGCACCCCGGCGGGGCGGGCCAGGCCCATGAGCACGACGACGGGCATGGCTGCGACGTACCGGCCGATGGAGACGAGGTACAGCGCGGTGGCCAGCAGCAGCAGGTGCAGCGACTCGGCGTACGGCACCTGCAGGACGGCCGCGACGGGTGCGAAGGACACGACGGCGACCCCTGCGAGCGCTGTCCGGTGTTCCGATCGCAACCGGAACAGGCGGTAGACCACGAGCGACGCCGCCGCCGCCGCGGCCACCGACACCACCGGGGCGAGGGCCCCCCACCCCAGGCCGGTGGCCGCGGCCAGGCCGCGCACGAGCCCCGGGTACAGGGGGTAGAACGCCCACTGGTTGTGGCTCACCACGCCGAGTGCGTCCCTTGGCAGTTCGGACGGGTAGCCCTCCGTGAAGATCCGCTCGTACCAGCCGCTGTCCCAGAAGCTGATGAAGGCGCCGTAGCCGGGAGCGGGGCCGGACCACGGGCTGGGACCCTGGCGTGCCGCGGCGAGCAGGAGGATCGCGGTGGACACGAGACGACCGGCGGCGAAAACGGCCAGGACCTGCAGGGCCCAGTGGACCCGTGGACGGACCGGCCGTGCGGTGGAGCCGGTCGCGGCGGTCCCCGTCCGGTTCACGCGGTGCCGTCGTCGGACGAGGTCCTGACGGTCACGCCGGTGCCCGCGGGCTGCCCCGCCTCCACGGTCCCTCCCGCGGAGGCGCGGACCCAGCAGTCCTGGAGGTGGTCGTCGACGTACCCCGTGGCCTGCAGCATGGCGTACGCCGTCGTCGGGCCCACGAAGCGGAACCCGAGGCCGCGGAGGTCCCGGGCCAGCGCCGTGCTGTCCGCGGTGACCGCCGGCACATCGGCGAGGGTGGCGGGGGCAGGGCCCGCCTCAGGGCGGTGACGCTCGAGGACCGAGCCGAGGGTGGTGCCCTCCGGGAGTGCGAGGAGGGCCCGGGCGTTGGCGATCGTCGCGTCGATCTTCTGCCGGTTCCGGACGATGCCGGCGTCGGCCATGAGCCGCTCGACGTCGTGCTCGTCGAACAGCGCCACCGCTTCCGGGACGAAGCCCGCGAACGCCCGGCGGAACGCCTCCCGCTTGCGCAGGATGGTGATCCAGCTCAGGCCGGACTGGAAGGCCTCGAGGCTCAGCCGCTCGAAGAGTCCCGTCTCGTCCCGGACGGGGCGGCCCCATTCGAGGTCGTGGTACTGCTCGTACTCGGTGCTGGAGACCGCCCAGCCGCACCGCGGCCGGCCGTCCGAGCCGGGGACCGCGCCGCTCATCGCCGGACGTCCTGCGCCGCGAGCCGCGAGCGCAGCTCACCGATGACGGCGTCCCGCTCGGCGAGGGCGGCGGCGAGCCGGTCGAGGACCTCGTCCACCTGGTCCATGCGGTAGCCGCGGAGCCCGAGGCCGAACCGCACGGCGTCGACATCCGGCGCGGAGGGGTGCTCCGGCAACAGCACGGGGGGCAGGCTCG
Source organism: Arthrobacter sp. TJ-263 (assembly GCF_058269155.1). NCBI lineage: Bacteria > Bacillati > Actinomycetota > Actinomycetes > Micrococcales > Micrococcaceae > Arthrobacter > Arthrobacter sp. TJ-263. The sequence goes on from NZ_JBZCNE010000001.1 coordinate 1,173,841, forward strand.
CCACCGGCTCGACGAGGCCGAGGCCGTCCGGCCGGGACGGCCCACCCCTCCCGCTGTCGTCCGCGGGCCGTCCGCCGGCCTGGCGGGAGCCCGCCCCGAGGGCCACGCCCGGGCGCCGGAGCAGTGCCGGGAGCCGGGGCCCTGCGGCGAGGACGGCGGTCCCTCCCACGAGCAGGACGGCGAGGATCACCAGGAAGATAGTCACACCGCTATGGTGCCAGAATCGCCTGTCAGCGGTGTCCGGATGCGGCACTCGGGGCCTGCCGGTGCCCCGACGAGGCCGCCACGATCCGCACGGCCTCCTCCGCCGTGTCCACGAGCTGCACCAGCGAGAGATCGTTCTCCGAGATGGTGCCCTCGGCGAGCAGCGTGCCCTCGATCCAGTCGAGGAGCGGGCGCCAGTAGTCGACGCCGATGAGCACGATCGGGAAGGAGGTGACCTTTCGGGTCTGCACGAGGGTCATCGCCTCGAACAGCTCGTCGAGGGTCCCGAAGCCGCCCGGCAGCACGATGAACCCGTTGGCGTACTTGACGAACATCGTCTTCCGGGCGAAGAAGTACCGGAAGTTGATCCCCAGGTCCACCCACTCGTTCATGCCCTGCTCGAAGGGCAGTTCGATGCCGAGACCCACGGAGACCCCGCCCGCCTCGCAGGCGCCCTTGTTCGCGGCCTCCATGGCGCCGGGGCCTCCCCCGGTGATGACGGCGTACCCGGCTGCCACGAGGCGCCGGCCCACCTCCTCGCCGATGGCATAGAAGGACGAGTCCTGCGGCGTGCGGGCCGACCCGAACACGCTGATGGCCGGGCCGAGGTCGGCCAGCGTGCCGAACCCCTCGACGAATTCGCTCTGGATACGCAGCACCCGCCACGGATCCGTCCGGGTGAATCCTCCGCCGGGATCGGCGTCCAGCAGCATGCTGTCGGACTGCGGAGCCGCCGCCTGGCCGCGCCGGAGTTCCACCGGACCCTTGTGCCGCGTCGCCCGGACCGGTGCGGGCCCCCCGTTCGCGCGGGCGCGGGACGTGCCGTTCGCGGCCTGCACGGGGCCGTCGGGTACTGCCTGCACGGCGCCGTCGTCAGCGGTGGAAGGTCCGGTGCGATCACCGGCCGAAGGATCCTGGGAGTGAGACATTGTCCTAGGCTAACCAATGACCCGGGTTCTCAGGAGATGGACAGGCCACTGGACAGGGCACTGATTGCACTTGAATCACAATCGCCCCCATCGCACCCCGGTGTATTGCTGACAAGGAATAGTTCGCTACATTTCTCCCATGACCAGTGAACCGCAACCGACTACGCCCGCGTCCTCGGGAAGCCCCCTCGTCTCGCTCAGGAACGTGAACAAGCATTTCGGGGATCTCCACGTCCTGCGCGACATCAACCTCGAGGTCGGGCGCGGCGAGGTCGTCGTCGTGATCGGGCCCTCCGGGTCGGGGAAGTCGACCCTGTGCCGCGCCATCAACCGCCTCGAGACCATCGACGACGGCGAGATCGCGATCGACGGCAAGGTCCTTCCCGCGGAGGGCAAGGCCCTCGCGAAGCTGCGCGCCGACGTCGGCATGGTGTTCCAGTCCTTCAACCTCTTCGCGCACAAGTCGATCCTCGAGAACGTGACCCTGGGCCCGATCAAGGTCAGGGGCATGAAGGGCGGCGAGGCCAAGGAGCTCGCGATGTCGCTGCTGAAGCGCGTCGGCGTCGACAACCAGGCGCAGAAGCTCCCCGCCCAGCTGTCCGGCGGCCAGCAGCAGCGGGTCGCCATCGCACGCGCCCTCGCCATGAAGCCCAAGGTGATGCTGTTCGACGAGCCGACCTCGGCGCTCGACCCGGAGATGATCAACGAGGTCCTCGACGCCATGGTCGCGCTCGCCAAGGAGGGCATGACCATGATCGTCGTGACGCACGAGATGGGCTTCGCCCGCCGTGCCGCGGACCGCGTGATCTTCATGGCCGACGGGCAGATCATGGAGGAGGCCACACCCGAGGAGTTCTTCACCAATCCGCAGAGCGACCGCGCCAAGGACTTCCTCGGCAAGATCCTCTCGCACTGACCCCCGCATCACCAGAACCCACGAGGGCCTCCCGAGGCCGCGACGCAAGGAGAACCAATGCGAAAGACCCGATATGCAGCAGCCGCAGTGGCTGCCGTAGCAGCACTCACGCTGTCCGCCTGTGGTGGCGGCGACAGCCCCGAGAGTGAAGGCGGCGGCGGCGGCGAGGGCGGCGGCGAGACCCTCCGCATCGGCATCAAGTTCGACCAGCCGGGCCTCGGCTACGACGAGGGCGGGTCCTACTCCGGCTTCGACGTCGACGTCGCGAAGTACGTGGCGGCCGAGCTCGGGGTGTCCGAGGAGAACATCGAGTTCGTCGAGGCGCCGTCCGCGAACCGCGAGAACCTGCTGGCCAACGAGCAGGTGGACATGATCTTCGCGACCTACTCGATCACCGACACCCGCAAGGAGACCGTGGACTTCGCGGGACCGTACTTCGTCGCCGGCCAGGACCTCCTCGTCCCGACGGACAGCGACATCACCGGCCCCGAGGACCTCGAGGGCAAGAACCTCTGCTCGGTCACGGGCTCGACGTCGGCCCAGAAGATCAAGGACCAGTACCCGGGCGTGCAGCTCGTCGAGCAGCCCGGCTACGCCGAGTGCGTCACGGCCATGGGCGGCGGCCAGATCGACGCCGTCACCACCGACGACATCATCCTCGCCGGCCTCGCCGCGCAGGAAGCCAACGCGGGCAAGTTCAAGGTCGTCGGCAACACCTTCTCCGAGGAGAACTACGGGGTCGGCCTGCCCAAGGGCAGCGACCGCTGCGGGGACATCAACTCGGCGATCACCAAGATGATCGGTGACGGGTCGTGGGAGGAAGCGATCACCAGCAACACCGAGGGTGCCGACTACACCTACAACGCGGAGCTGAACCCGCCCACGCCGGAGCCCTGCGCCTAGCATCACCCCTATTGGCGGGGTGGTCCGCCCGGACCGCCCCGCCAATGCCATGTCCCCACCAGGAAAGAGGTGAACCGTGGAGGACTACCTGTCGCTGTTCGAGACCTACGACGTGCTCGCCGCGTTCTGGGTCAACATCCAACTGTCGTTCTGGGCCGCCATCTGCGCGCTCATCATCGGCACGGTGCTGGCCCTGTTCCGCATCTCCCCCATCCCGAGCCTGCAGTGGTTCGGTGCAGCGTACGTCAACATCTTCCGCAACACGCCGCTGACCATCATCCTGGCCTTCGGCTTCCTCGGGCTGTTCTCCGTCATGCAGATCAGCCTGGCGGCCGACCTGAATGCCAGCCTGTTCCGCATCGCCATCGTGGGCCTGTCCGTGTACCACGCGGCCTTCGTGTGCGAAGCGATCCGCAGCGGCGTCAACACCGTCCCGCTCGGACAGGCCGAGGCTGCACGGGCCATCGGCCTGAGCTTCCTGCCGGCGGCGCGCCTCATCATCCTCCCCCAGGCCTTCCGCGGCGCCATCGCACCCCTGGGGAACGTGCTCATCGCCCTCATCAAGAATTCGACGGTCGCCGCTGCGGGTTCGGTGGCCACCGAGGCCTCGAGCCTCATGAAGACCATGATCGAGTTCCGCTCCGACCTCGTGATCCCGATCTTCCTCACCTTCGCCCTCGGTTTCGTGATCCTGGTGATCCCGATCGGACTGCTGACCACCTGGGCCTCACGGAAACTGGCGGTGGCACGATGAGCGCGCAGCAGGTCCTCTTCGACGCGCCAGGTCCGCGCGCACGCCGGAACATCCTGATCGGCAACATCGTCGGAGTGCTGATCGTCCTCGGCATCCTCGCCTGGATCATCGCGACGCTGGGCGAGAAGGGACAGCTCGAGGCGAGCATGTGGACGCCCTTCCTCGAGGCGAGGACCTGGGAGTTCTTCATCCTCCCGGGGCTCGCCAACACGCTGAAGGCTGCCGCGATCGCCATCGTCACCTCGGTGGTGTTCGGCCTGATCTTCGGCGTCGGCCGGCTCTCGCACCTGACGCCCGCCCGGTGGGTCGCCGGCGTCGTCGTCGAGTTCCTGCGTGCCGTCCCCGTGCTGCTCATGATGATCTTCTTCTGGCTGGCGCTCGGCAGCTCGGGTGCCGTGCCGCCCCAGGACGCACCGTTCATCGCGGTGGTCGTCGCCCTCACGCTCTACAACGGCTCCGTGATCGCGGAACTGGTCCGGTCCGGGGTCCAGGGCCTGCCCACGGGCCAGCGCGAGGCCGGCATGGCCATCGGTCTCACGGCCAGCCAGTCGCTGCGCAGCATCGAGGTGCCGCAGGCCCTCATCGCCATGCTGCCGGCCCTGATCAGCCAGTTCGTGGTGATCCTCAAGGACTCGGCGCTGGGCTTCATCATCACCTACCCCGAGCTCCTGCAGTACATGCGCCGGCTCGGCGTGGGCGAGGGCAACATCATCCCGTCGCTGATGGTCGCCGCCGCGATCTTCATCATCATCAACTTCGGGTTGTCCACCCTCGCGACGCGACTCTCCGTCCTCCTGAGCTTCAGGACCAAGGGACGCAAGCCCGCCGCGGAGGAAGCCATCGCCATGGATCCCGCCTCCACCTGAGCCGTTCCTGCACCCTCGACGGCGAAGGACCCGGCGGACAGGCCGGGTCCTTCGTCGTTCAGGCGGTGCGCTGCGGCGACGCCGGTCAGGACAGCCAGGTCACCAGGGCGCCCAGGCACGCGCGGATCGCGTCGGTGTGCACGTGCTCGTCGTCCGTGTGCGCGAGGAGCGCGTCGCCCGGACCGAAGTTGACGGCCGGCACCCCGAGGGCGCTGAAGCGCGCGACGTCGGTCCAGCCGTACTTGGGCTTCGGGTCCGCGCCCACGGCTGTGACGAACGCGGCCGCCGCGGGGTGCTGCAGCCCCGGGCGCGCTCCGGCGGCCGCATCGGTCCGCTCGACGTCGAACCCCTCGAGCAGCGTCCTGACGTACTCCTCGGCCTGCTCCGGCGTCTTGTCAGGGGCGAAGCGGTAGTTCACCTCGATCACCGTGCTGTCCGGGATGACGTTGCCGGCGGTGCCGCCGGTGATCGTCACCGCGTTGAGGCTCTCCCGGTAGTCCAGGCCGTCCACGTGGACGGTGGCCGGCGTGTGATCCCGGAGGCGGACGAGGACCTCGGCGGCGCCGTGGATCGCGTTGACGCCCCGCCAGGCACGCGCCGAGTGCGCGGCCTTGCCGGCGATCCGGACGTCGAACCGCGCGGTGCCGTTGCAGCCGCCCTCCACGGTGCCGTCCGTCGGTTCCAGGAGCACCGCGAAGTCCGCCGTCAGCCACTCGGGGTAGGACGCCGCGACCCGGCCGAGACCGCTGAGGGAGGCCTCGACCTCCTCGTGGTCGTAGAAGATGAACGTGATGTCGCGCGAGGGCTCCGTGAGGGCCGCTGCGAGCGCGAGCTGCACGGCGACGCCGCCCTTCATGTCGGTGGCTCCGCGCCCGTACAGGACGTCGCCGTCCCACGCCGACGGCACGGTGCCCCGCGAGCCGGGGACGGTCGGAAGGGGCACCGTGTCGATGTGCCCGGCCAGGATGACCCGCTCTGATCGTCCGAGGCCGGTCCGCGCCATGACGCAGTCGCCGTCGCGCACCACCTCCAGGTGGTCCAGCCGCCGCAGGGCCTGCTCGATGGCGTCCGCGATGCCCGCCTCGTTGCCGGAGACGCTCTCCAGGTCGAGGAGGCGCGCTGTCAGGTGGGCCACGTCGGAGCTCAGGTCGAGTGTCGTGGAGGGGGTGGGCATCATGCTGCAACACTATCGCTCGGTAGACTTGCGCCCATGACTCCTCCCACGCCCAGCTCGTCCATGTCCGCTCCCGGCCGGCCGGCCGGCGGCCTCGGCCTCGCCACCGTCGCCTCCGACGGCACCGTCCTGGACACCTGGTACCCCGCCCCCTGGATCGGCGAGCCCACGATCGACGCCGCGGCCGGCCTGCGGGACACGCTCGAGGCCCTCGCGGAGTCCGGCGTCGACAACGCGCGGCGTGTCACGCAGCGGGTCGTCGACCTGGTCGTGGACCTCGACGACGCCCCCGCGGGGACGGAGGACGCCTACCTGAGGCTCCACCTCCTGTCCCACCGGCTCGTCCGGCCGAACACCATCTCCCTCGACGGCATCTTCGGCCTGCTGGCGACCGTCGTGTGGACCAACCACGGGCCGGCTCCCGTGGACGGCTTCGAGACGGTGCGGGCCGCGCTGCGCGCCAGGGGCCCGGTGGCCGTCCACGGCGTCGACAAGTTCCCGCGCATGGTCGACTACGTGGTCCCGGCGGGCGTCCGGATCGCCGACGCCGACCGCGTCCGTCTCGGCGCCCACCTCGCCGACGGCACCACCGTGATGCACGAGGGCTTCGTGAACTTCAATGCCGGCACCCTCGGCCACTCCATGGTCGAGGGGCGCATCTCGGCGGGCGTCGTCGTCGGGAACGGTTCGGACATCGGCGGTGGGGCGTCGATCATGGGGACGCTCTCCGGCGGAGGGAAGGAACGCATCACCATCGGCGAGCGGTGCCTGCTGGGCGCCGAGTCCGGCGTCGGGATCTCCCTCGGCGACGACTGCGTCGTCGAGGCCGGGCTCTACCTCACGGCGGGCACGAAGGTGACGCTGCAGGACGGGTCGCTGGTCAAGGCCACGACGCTCTCCGGGGAGGCCGGGATCCTCTTCCTGCGCAATTCCGCCACGGGCGCCGTCGAAGCCCGTCCCCGGAGCGGCGAGGGCATCGCCCTCAACCCCGCCCTGCACGCGAACTAGCGCATGTCCCCGCGGCCCCCGTCGGCTGCCGTCCGACGACGGCGGCGACAGCTCCGTACCGGCGCCATGCTCACCGGGCTCGCCGTCGTCGTGGTGGGCGGTACCGCCGTCGCCGTACGCCAGCTGGACGAGAGCGAGGTCCTGGTGCAGGAGCGGTGCAGCGCGACGGTGGGGGCGGACACCTTCGAGCTCACCCCGGAGCAGGCCGGCAACGCCGCCCTCATCGCAGGCGTCGCCGTGAACCGGGCGCTGCCGGCCCGTGCGGCGTCGATCGCCATCGCGACGGCGATCCAGGAGTCCCGGCTGGAGAACATCGACTACGGGGACGACGCCGGACCGGACTCCCGCGGGCTGTTCCAGCAGCGTCCCTCGCAGGGCTGGGGGACGGAGGAGCAGGTCATGACGCCCCTCTACGCCGCGGGGGCCTTCTACGACGCCCTGGTGAGGATCCCGGGGTACGAGAGCCTGCCGGTCACCGAGGCCGCGCAGACGGTCCAGCGCTCCGCCTACCCGACGGCGTACGCCGACCACGAGCCGGAGGGCCGGGCGTTCGCCTCCGCGCTGACGGGCCACTCCCCCGCCGCCCTGGACTGCACCCTCCGCGAGCCCTCCGCCGACGGCGACCCGCTCGCCGTCTCGATCGCGGCCGAGGAGGTCTTCGGTCCGCTCGGCGGGACGGCGGACGGGACCCGCCTCACGCTGGACGCCGCGGACGTCAGGGGCTGGGCCGTCGCGCAGTGGGCGGTGGCGAACGCGTCCGCCCTGCAGATCACCTCGGTCGCGTTCTCCGGCCTCGAATGGGTCCGCGCGGACGGCGGCTGGTCGTCGACGACGACCGAGACCGGGGCGGTGACCATCACCGTCGCGGGGGCCACACCCTGAGGCACGGCGCATGGCGGCCAGGGGCTCAGGCGAGCACCCTGATGATCGGCTCCACGTAGCTGCGGAAGGACCGCTCGTCGTCGAACAGGTCCTGGCTCATCAGGAGCTTGTCCGGCTCCACCCACCAGGCCCGTTCACCGCCGAGGGGCAGTTCGATGACCTCGAGCATGAAGGGGCGGGCCGGCCGCTCCAGCTCGAGTTCCCGTTCCTGGATCATCCGGCCGAGCAGGCGGTCCATGCTGTCCACCCCCCTGGACCCCACGCGAAGGGCGTACTCGGCGCACCGTTCCGCCGCCCACGCCATCGCGGTGCCGAAGTGCGCGCGCAGGAGGGCCTTCAGCCCCGCCATGCCGTCCAGCGCCTCGAACGATGGCGGCAGCGGCAGGACCGCGTCCCCGACGCGGTGGGCGAGCAGGCTGTGCCACCACGCCTCCCACTCCACGCGCAGCGTCGCCCGTCCGCCCACGGGCCCGGTCAGGCGCCGTGTCTCGACCCTGCGTACCGCCGGGAGCAGGGGCGGCAGCGCCGGCAGGCCCGTGCCCTGCAGCCCCGCGCAGTCCCTGAGGTACAGCGCCACGAGCAGCACCTCCGAGGTGTCCACCGTGAAGTATGCGCTGTAGCCGGATTCGGCGTGCGACATGGGCCTCCTTCGGAGCCGGTCGGGTTCACGTCTACAGTAATCCCAGGATCCCGACGGCTCCAGAGGCATGGGCGGCATCGGCCACGGCGGCCCGCCGCCGTCCGGGGGCCGGGCCGGTCGCATCACGTCCCACCCGCGCGGATGCACCTAGGATGAAAGCGTGAAAATACTCGTTACCGGTGGCAGCGGCTACATCGGCTCGCACACCGTCCTGACCCTGCTCGACCACGGCCACGACGTCGTCGTCGTCGACAACCTGCTGAACTCCACCGAGACCTCGCTCGAACGGGTCGCCGCCCTCACCGGCCGCACGCCGACCTTCCACCGGGCCGACCTCCTCGACGAACCCCGGCTGCGCGCCATCTTCGCCGAGGAGGAGGTCGACGCCGTCATCCACTTCGCGGGCCTGAAAGCCGTCGGCGAGTCCGTGGAGAAGCCGCTGTACTACTACCACAACAATGTCGGCGGCACCCTGAACCTGCTGCGGGCCATGGACGACGCCGGCGTACGGACCCTGGTCTTCAGTTCGTCGGCCACCGTCTACGGCGCCTCCGAGGAGGTGCCCCTGACCGAGAAGCTTCCCCTCGACGCGGTGAACCCCTACGGGCGCACGAAGGAGCAGATCGAGGACATCCTGACGGACCTCGGTGCCGCGGACCCCCGCTGGAACATCGCGCTGCTGCGGTACTTCAACCCCGTGGGCGCACACTCCTCGGGCACCATCGGCGAGGACCCCACGGGCATCCCCAACAACCTCCTGCCGTTCGTGGCGCAGGTGGCGGTGGGCCGCCGCGAGAAGGTCCTGGTCTTCGGCAACGACTACCCCACGCCGGACGGCACCGGGGTCCGCGACTACATCCACGTCGTGGACCTGGCCGAGGGCCACCTCGCCGCCCTGGACTACCTCGTGGCCCGCGGCGGCGTGCACACCTGGAACCTCGGGACGGGGAACGGCTCCTCCGTCCTCGAGGTCCTCCGGGCCTTCTCCGCCGCGGTGGGCCGCGACATCCCCTATGAGTTCGCTCCCCGCCGGCCGGGCGACGCCGCGGTCAGCTACGCCGACCCGTCGTCCGCCCTCGCGGACCTCGGCTGGTCCGCGACCCGCACCCTCGCGGAGATGTGCGAGGACCACTGGCGCTGGCAGAAGAACAACCCGCAGGGCTACGCGACCGCCGGCGGGAACTGACCCGCCCGGCACGGAACGACGGCGGCCGCCCACCTCCTGGAGGTGGGCGGCCGCCGTTCGTCCGGGTGGGAGCCGGGGTCAGTTCGCGGGGTAGTGGCGCTCGCCCTCACCCGTGTACAGCTGGCGCGGACGGCCGATCTTCGTCTGCGGGTCCTGCATCATCTCGCGCCACTGGGCGATCCAGCCCGGGAGGCGCCCGATGGCGAACAGGACGGTGAACATCTTCTCCGGGAAGCCCATGGCCTTATAGATCAGACCCGTGTAGAAGTCCACGTTCGGGTACAGCTTCCGCTCGATGAAGTAGTCGTCCGCGAGGGCCTTCTCCTCGAGCCGCATGGCGATGTCGAGCAGTTCGTCGTTGCCGCCCAGCTTGCTGAGGATGTCGTGGGCCGTGGCCTTGACGATCTTCGCGCGGGGGTCGTAGTTCTTGTAGACGCGGTGCCCGAAGCCCATGAGCTTGACGCCGTCTTCCTTCTTCTTGACCTTCTCCATGAAGTCCTCGGGCTGCATGCCCTGGGCCTTGATGTCGCGGAGCATGTTCAGCACGGCCTCGTTGGCGCCGCCGTGCAGCGGGCCGAAGAGCGCGTTGATCCCCGCGGAGACGGACGCGAACATGTTCGCGTTGGAGCTGCCCACGAGGCGGACGGTCGACGTCGAGCAGTTCTGCTCGTGGTCGGCGTGGAGGATGAGCAGGAGGTCCAGCGCCTTGACCATCAGCGGGTCGAGGTCGTACGGCTCGGCGGGCAGGCCGAAGGAGAGCCGCAGGAAGTTCTCCACCAGGTTCATGGAGTTGTCCGGGTACAGCATGGGCTGGCCGATGGACTTCTTGTGCGCGTAGGCCGCGATGACCGGCAGCTTCGCCATGAGGCGGAAGGTGGAGAGCTCCACCTGCTCGTCGTCGAACGGGTCGAGCGAGTCCTGGTAGAACGTGGAGAGCGCGGAGACGGCCGAGGACAGCACGGGCATCGGGTGCGCATCCCGGGGGAAGCCGCCGAAGAAGCCCTTCAGCTCCTCGTGCAGGAGCGTGTGCCGGCGGATGCGGCCGTCGAAGGCGGTCAGCTCCTCGGGCGTCGGCAGGTTCCCGTAGATCAGGAGGTAGGAGACCTCGAGGAAGCTGGAGTTCTTCGCGAGCTCCTCGATCGGGTACCCGCGGTACCGCAGGATCCCCGCATCGCCGTCGATGTAGGTGATGGCCGAGGTGGTAGCCGCGGTGTTCATGAAGCCAGGGTCGAAGGTGACCTGGCCCGTCTGCTTCAGCAGCTTCGACACGTCGTAGCCGTGGTTGCCCTCGGCTGCGCGTACCAGCGGCAGGCTGAGTTCGCCGTCGCCGTAGTGCAGTGAGGCATTCTGCTCGGTCATTGATTCTCCTTCAGGAGCTGGAGCGCGGTCATCGCCACAAATCATCGCTTCGCACGAGGGCCCCCGGGCTCAGCACATTCACGCCAAACGCTACCGTCAGCGGGCCCCCGATCGCTAATCCTGCTGCCCTCCGGAAGTCGACGGCACGGACGACCACCGCGTCTCAGCGCGGAGCGTCCGCGAGACGCGTCACCGCGGCCCGGATCCGCTCGTCGCTCCCCGTGAGGGCCATCCTGATGAAGCCGTGCCCGGCCTCGCCGTAGAACGTTCCCGGGCCCGCGAGGATCCCGAGTCCGGCCAGCCTGTCGATGGTGTCCCAAGTGGGGCTTCCGTTCGACGCCCAGAGGTACAGTCCGGCCGCCGAGCCGCTGATCGTGAAGCCGGCGGCCTCGAGGGCCGGGACGAGCAGGGCACGACGACGACGGTACAGGTCCTTCTGCGCGGCCACGTGGGCGTCGTCCCCCAGTGCCACCCGCATGGCCTCCTGCACGGGGTACGGCACGATCATCCCCGCGTGCTTGCGGGAGTTGACGAGGTTCGCGACGATCACCGGGTCCCCGGCCGTGAACGCGGCCCGGTAGCCGGCGAGGTTGGACTGCTTGCTCAGCGAGTAGACGGCCAGCAGGTTCTCGTGGGATCCGCCGCACACCCGGGGGTCGAGCACGCTGGGCACGGGCTCGCCGCCCTCCGCGGGGTCCCAGCGGCCCCAGCCCAGCTCGCCGTAGCATTCGTCGGACGCCACGACCGCGCCGAGCGCACGGGCGTCGTCGACGACGGTCCGCAGGCCCTCGACGTCGAGCACCTCCCCCGTCGGATTGCCGGGCGAATTGATCCACACCAGGCGGACGCGGGCCCGCACGTCCCCGGGAAGGTCGGCGAGGGAGTCGGCAGCGACCGGCGTCGCCCCCGCGAGGTGGGCACCGACGTCGTACGTGGGGTAGGCGACGGAGGGCCGGACGACGACGTCGCCCTCGCCCAGTCCCAGCAGCAGGGGCAGCCACGCGACGAGCTCCTTGGAGCCGACGGTCGGCAGGATGTCCGCGGGGTCGAGCCCCGGCACTCCCCTGCGCCGTGCGAACCAGGCGCTGATCGCCTCACGGAGTGCCGCCGTGCCGTGGGTGGTGGGGTAGCCGTGCGCATCGGCGGCGGCGGCGAGTGCCGCCCGGATCAGGTCCGGCGTCGGGTCCACCGGGGTGCCGATGGACAGATCCACCAGGCCCCCGGGATGGCGGGAGGCGGTCTTCCGGTAGGGCACCAGCGCGTCCCACGGGTAGTCGGGCAGGTGCAGGCCGAACGGCTTCGGCTCCCCGGCCGCCACCTATGCGGGCTGGTTCTGGGGCGGCAGGACGGCGATGATGGGGTGGTCGAAGCCCGTGTTGCCGACCTTCGCCGCGCCGCCGGGCGAGCCGAGGTCGTCGAAGAACTCGACGTTGGCCTTGTAGTACTCGGCCCACTGCTCGGGGGTGTCGTCCTCGTAGTAGATCGCCTCGACCGGGCACACGGGCTCGCACGCGCCGCAGTCCACGCACTCGTCGGGGTGGATGTAGAGCGACCGCTCGCCCTCATAGATGCAGTCGACAGGGCACTCCTCGATACAGGCCTTGTCCTTGACATCCACGCATGGCTGCGCGATTACGTAGGTCACTTCCCACGCCTTTCCTGGTGACTGGGGTCGGGCTGACGCACCCGCGGTGCGGATTCCAGCTTAACGCAACGGCCCGTCCCGGCAGCACCGGGGCTTCCGCGGCCCCGTCGCCCGCAGGGTCCCGCCGGGGCCTACCCTTGAGGCGTGCAGACACCCGCATCCCTCCTCGCCTCCTTCCCCCTGGGGACGAGGGTCGTCGTCCGGCGTCGCGTGGACACCGGGTTCACGGACTCGCTCGGCGACCTCGTCGCCATCGACGGGACCACCTGTACGGTGCGGACCCGCAGGGGCGACGACGTCGTGCGCCTCGCCGACGTCACCGCGGCCCGGCCGGTGCCGCCGGCACCCCCACGCCGCGCGCCTCGGAGGCGGTGACCGCGTCCGCTCCGCGGACCCTGTCAGTCCCCGGGCTCCCGGGCGGCCACGCCCGACGCCGCTGATGCGAGGGCCTCGGCGTGGCGCATCACCAGCGCCGCGCCCACCAGGGCTGCGGAGAACGGGAGGAGCACGGTGGGGAGCATCGACACGAGCACCGTCACCGTCGTCGAGGCAGCCGATGCCCCCTCGACGATCGTCGTCCCGACGTTGGCGATGATCACCGGGCTCACCAGCAGCACCGTCACCGCGACGGCCCCCAGGATGATCCCCCATCGCAGAACGACTTCCCACGTCCTGACATCGGCCATACCGTCCCCCTGATGCTCACGTGATGCAGTCCCGCTACCGAATCACCGATCGGCCCGGATGGCAAGGTCCGACGAGGATGGCCGGCGGTCGCCTGCCCGACTCAGTGATTGGGACCTGCCAATCCCGCAGGCGATCTCCCGTACAATCGGCGCATGGACTCAGACGAGGATCTCCAGGCCCGGGGTCGGGCGCTCAGCTCTCCCGTCAGGCTCCGTATCCTGCGGCTGTGCCTGCACAGGGCGAGGACCAACAAGGAGATCGCGGAGGCCCTGGGCCTCAACCCGGCGACGACGCTCCACCACGTGCGCACCCTGCTCACCACGGGATTCCTTGCCGCCGAGGACACCCGCGTCGGCAACCGCGGGGCGAAGGAGATCCCCTACCGCGCCACCGGATTGTCGCGCACCAGCCGCGTGCCGCATTCGGCGCCCGCCCTCGTCGAGACGTTCCTGCAGGAGATCGAGGGCCTCGAGCCGTCGGAGATCGACGTCTGGCGCGTCGGCGTCCGGCTCAACGACGAGCACCGTACGGAGATGATGGGGCGCATCCGCGCGGTCTTCGAGGACTACGCACGGCGCGGGCCCGACGAGGACGGCACGGCGACCTCCGTCATGCTGGCCCACCACCTCGACCGCACGGCCGACTGAGTCCGGCCGCTTCCTAGGGTCGCCGGCGTGGCCGGAGCACGGCGACAGCCCGCACCACCGCGGCGAGCGTCACGACGAGCACGCCGAAGAGCCAGAGATTCCCCGCGAGCGCCGTCCCCGGGGCGACCGTCGAGGATCCGGTGACGATCAGCGTCTTCGACGACCGCGAGAGGAGCCCCACGATCCCGTACGCGACGGCGCCCGCCACCGCCGTCATCATCACGTTCCGCGCCCAGAGACCGCACAGCAGGAACAGGCTGCCCGCCAGCACCAGGGCGGCCGCCGCCCCGACGGGGAGGGCAGCCCCGCCCACGAAGAGCACGTGCGCGTGCAGGGCCGTCCCGAAGACCCCTGCCGCCACCCCTGCCGCCACGGCGCCGGCGATCGCGGCACCGCGCCGCGGGGTGTCGGGAGATGGCACCGGGAACGGCGAACGCCGGCCCTCCCCGGCAGGGGGAGGACCGGCGTCGTCGTAGGCCATGGTGCTGACGTTCCCGTCGGGACTAGGCCCGGGCGCGCGAACGCGAGGCGCGCATGCGCTCGTTGGCGTCGAGGATGACCTTGCGGATGCGGATGGACTCGGGGGTGACCTCCACGCACTCGTCCTCGCGGGCGAACTCGAGGGACTCCTCGAGGGTGAGGTTGCGCGGGGGCGTCAGGTTCTCGAAGGTGTCGGAGGAGGCCGCACGCATGTTGGTGAGCTTCTTCTCCTTCGTGATGTTGACGTCCATGTCGTCGGCGCGGGAGTTCTCGCCGACGATCATGCCCTCGTACACCTCGGAGGTGGGCTGCACGAAGAAGGAGCCGCGTTCCTGCAGGTTGATCATCGCGAACGGGGTGACGACGCCGGAGCGGTCGGCGATCATCGAGCCGTTGGTGCGGTACTCGATGTCGCCGGCCCACGGCTCGTAGCCCTCGGAGATCGAGGCCGCGATGCCGGCGCCGCGCGTGTCCGTGAGGAAGCGGGTGCGGAACCCGATCAGGCCGCGGGCGGGGACGATGAACTCCATGCGGACCCAGCCGGTGCCGTGGTTGGCCATGTTGGTCATGCGGCCCTTGCGGGCGGCCATGAGCTGCGTGACCCCGCCGAGGTACTCCTCGGGGACGTCGATGGTCATGTGTTCCATCGGCTCGTGGATCTTGCCGTCGATCGTCTTCGTGACCACCTGCGGCTTGCCGACGGTCAGCTCGAAGCCCTCGCGACGCATCTGCTCCACGAGGATGGCGAGTGCCAGCTCACCACGGCCCTGGACTTCCCAGGCGTCGGGGCGGGCCGTGGGCAGGACGCGGAGCGAGACGTTGCCGATCAGCTCCTTGTCGAGGCGGTCCTTGACCTGGCGGGCGGTGACCTTGGCGCCCTTGACCTTGCCGGCGAGCGGCGAGGTGTTGATACCGATGGTGACCGAGATCGCGGGGTCGTCGACGGTGATCAGCGGCAGCGGCTGCGGGTTGTCGACGTCGGTGAGCGTCTCCCCGATGGTGATGCCCTCGATGCCGGCGACGGCGACGATCTCGCCGGGTCCGGCGGAATCGGTGGGCACGCGGTCCAGCGCCTTGGTGGCGAGGAGTTCGGTGATCTTGACGGTCTTCAGCTCACCGTTCTGGCGGGCCCAGGCGACCTGCTGGCCCTTGCGCAGCGTGCCGTTGAAGATGCGCAGCAGCGCGAGGCGGCCGAGGAAGGGCGAGGCGTCGAGGTTGGTGACGTGCGCCTGCAGGACGCCGTTCGGGTTGTAGCGGGGCGCGGGGATGTGCTCGATGATCGTCTGGAACAGGGGCTCCAGGTTGTCGTTGGCCGGTGCGGAGCCGTTGGCCGGCTGCTCGATCGAGGCGGCACCGACGCGGGCCGCGGCGTAGACGACGGGCACGTTGAGGATCAGGTCGAGGTCGAGGTCGGGGACCTCGTCGGCGAGGTCGGACGCGAGGCCGAGGAGGAGGTCCATCGACTCGCTGACGACCTCCTCGATGCGGGAGTCCGGGCGGTCGGTCTTGTTGACCAGCAGGATGACGGGGAGCTTGGCCGCGAGGGCCTTGCGGAGCACGAAGCGCGTCTGGGGCAGCGGGCCCTCGGAGGCGTCGACGAGGAGGACGACGCCGTCGACCATGGAGAGGCCTCGCTCCACCTCGCCGCCGAAGTCGGCGTGGCCCGGGGTGTCGATCACGTTGATGGTGATGGTCTCGCCCTTGGCGGAGGGGCCGTCGTAGAACACCGTGGTGTTCTTCGCGAGGATGGTGATGCCCTTCTCGCGCTCGAGGTCACCCGAGTCCATGACGCGGTCGGCGACGTCTCCGTGCGCAGCGAACGAGTTGGTCTGCTTCAGCATGGCGTCGACCAGGGTGGTTTTTCCGTGGTCAACGTGGGCCACGATGGCTACGTTGCGGAGGTCGCTGCGAACAGCGGTGTTGCCTGTGGTTTCAGACATGCGTTATTACTCAATTCGGTATCTACTGCGGGAAAATTGACGGCGGCTGCACTGCTCGCCCTCTTACCAGTCTAGGCGCTGGGCAAAAACGGACCTAATGCACCCTGTCAACCGGCGTCCGGAGGGTGTGCACGGACGACGGCGGCGGCCCTCCCCGCGGGAGGACCGCCGCCGTCGTGCGTGGATCGCGGGGTGTGCGGCTACGGCCGGCGGGTCCGCCGGAACCGCGGACCGGCAGCCTCGCCGGCGCTCTGCCCGGCGGACCGATCGGTGCCGGCAGGTCCCTCGGACAGCGTGTCCGACGCATGGTCGGCGAGGTGTTCCTGCACCTGCCGCTCCACCCGACCTGACATCGACTCGTGGACCTGATCGGCCACGCGGTCGGCCATCGCCGTCGCCGCGAGCCTCCGCTGGGTCGCCTGCCACGCTCGGTGCTCCCCGTGGAACGCCTTGGCCGTCGCCACGCACATGGCGAGCATCACGACGCTGAACGGGAGCGCCGTGAGGATCGCCGCCGTCTGGATGGAGCTCAGGCCGGTGTCACCCACCAGGAGCAGGGCGATGGCGACGAGCGCTGCCAGCACCGCCCAGAACACGCGGATCCAGTTCCTCGGATTGGGGTCGCCGCCCGTGGAGATCATGCTCATCACGAGGGCACCCGAGTCGGCGGACGTGATGAAGAAGATCGCGATCAGGAGGATGGCGCCGATGAGCAGCGCGGGCCCGCCCGGCAGTCCGCCCAGCAGCCCGAAGAGCGCGTTCTCGGTGTCCACCGAGCCGTCCTCCGCGATCAGGCCGCCCTGGCCGAAGATCTCGCGGTAGATGGCGGAGCCGCCGAGCACGGAGAACCACAGGAAGCCCAGGGTGGTGGGGACCAGGAGCACGCCCGCGACGAACTCGCGGACGGTGCGTCCCTTCGAGATCCGGGCGATGAAGATGCCGACGAACGGAGCCCAGGACATCCACCAGCCCCAGTAGAACGTGGTCCATGCCGCCTGCCAGGCCTCACCCTCCGCGCCGGAGAACGCCAGCGTGTTGAAGGTCAGCCCGACGACGTTCTGGAGGTAGTTGCCGATGGACTGGACGAACTCGCGCAGGAGGAAGAGCGTGGGACCCGCGAAGAGCACCACGAGCAGCAGGAGCCCGGCGAGGACGAGGTTGATGTTCGAGAGCCACTTCATGCCCTTGCCCACGCCGGAGATCACGGACACGATGGTCAGGGCGGTGATGCAGAGGATCAGCCCCACCTGCGTGGCTTCGGTGGCGGCGAGGATGTTCGCGCTGTCCAGCCCCGAGGAGATCTGGAGCACGCCGAGTCCCAGCGAGGTGGCGACGCCGAACAGCGTTCCCACGAGCGCGACGACGTCGATGGCGTGGCCCCAGGCGCCCTTGACGCGGTCGCCGAGCAGGGGTTCGAGGGTCCAGCGGATGGAGATCGGGCGGCCGCGCCGGTGCACGGCGTAGGCGATCGAGAGGCCCACGACGACGTAGATGCTCCAGGCGTGCAGTCCCCAGTGGAGGAAGGTCTGGGTGATGGCCTGCTGCCCGATCTGCACCTCGGTGCCGGTGACGCCGGGGCGGGGGCTGGCGAAGTGGTTGAGCGGTTCGGCCACGCCCCAGAAGACCAGGCCGATGCCCATGCCCGCGGCGAAGAGCAGGGCGAACCAGGACATGGTGGAGAACTCGGGCTTGTCGTCGTCCTTGCCGAGGCGGATGTCGCCGTAGCGGCTGAAGCCCACCCACAGCGAGAACGCCACGAAGAAGGCCACGATGGCCACGTAGTACCAGCCGAAGGCGCCGATCACGTTCTCCTGGATGCCCGCGAACAGGGCGGCCGCGGTGTCCGGGGAAACGAGGACGAACGCGACGAAAACCACGATCAGGGCCGCGGCCGGGATGAACACCGGCAGGGCCAATCGCGCTCTTTGTCCCGTGCTCGTTTCTCTGGTCCGCTCCTTCGGCGTGGGCGGACCGGCGACAGCCTCTTCCGGGGGCTTGATACTCATGAATCGTCTCCTTCGGTGATGCGACGTGACGCGTCGCGGTGGCGCCGCGTCACAGGGCAACTGCCAAGCCTACCGAGGATCACCGCGTCAAGAGGCGAAGGACAGGAGTGCCCCGGCGCTCCCGACGTCGTACGCTGCGCCGTCGGCGCCGTACGGATCGGCGCCAGTGCAGGGATCCCGGGCGATCGGCTCCCGCGGAGGGCGCCGCCGCGGATCGTGCGCTCATTGTTACCTCCGGGACGGGTGTCACCTGTCTGTACGCAGCAGGCGGCCCCCGACCGGGGACCGCCTGCCGTCCGTCGACCGGCCTGCGCGACGACGCGCGCAGGCCGGGCCTCTACCTCAGGCGACCTCGGGAGGCAGGACCAGCCCCGCCCCGGGGATCGCCGCGAGCAGGGCCTGGGTGTAGGCCGTGCGGGGGTTGTCGAACACCTCGTCGGTGGTGCCCTGCTCCACGAGCCTGCCCTTCTCCATGACGGCCACATGGTCGGCGATCTGCCGGACCACCGCGAGGTCGTGGGTGATGAACAGGTAGCTCAGGCCGAGCTCCGACTGCAGGTCGGCGAGCAGGTTGAGGATCTGCGCCTGCACCAGCACGTCGAGCGCCGAGACGGCCTCGTCGCAGATGACCACCTCGGGGTCGAGCGCCAGGGCGCGCGCGATCGCCACGCGCTGCCGCTGCCCGCCCGAGAGCTCGTTGGGGAAGCGCTGCATCATCGCGGACGGCAGCGCCACCTGGTCGAGCAGCTCACGCACCTTCTTCTCCCGGCTCTTCGCGTTCCCCACGCCGTGGACGCGGAGCGGCTCCTCGATGGTCCGGTAGATGTTGTACATCGGGTCGAGCGAGCCGTAGGGGTCCTGGAAGATCGGCTGCACGCGCCGGCGGAAGTCGAACATCTCCTTCCGGCCGAGGGTGGTGATGTCCACGCCGTCGAACCGGATGCTGCCCGACGTCGCGTTCTCCAGGCCGAGGACCATCCTCGCCACGGTGGACTTCCCCGAGCCCGACTCCCCCACCACGGCGGTGGTGGTCCCGCGGGCGATGGAGAAGGACACCTTGTCCACCGCGGTGAAGTCGGTGGACCTGCCCCAGTTGCCGCGGATCCTGAAGACCTTCGTCAGGTCCTCGACCTCGATCACCCTGTCCCGGGCGGCGTCCGCCGGTGCCGCCGGTGCGAGCAGGTCGTCGGTCGCGACACCGGCCTTCTTGGCGGACTCGATGCGGCGCGACGCGATCGACGGCGCGGACGCCACGAGCTTCTGCGTGTAGGGGTGGCGGGGGTTCGTGAGCAGCTCGAGGGCCGGCCCGGCCTCGACGACCTGCCCCTTGTACATGACGATCACCTTGTGCGCGCGCTCGGCGGCGAGCCCGAGGTCGTGGGTGATGAGCAGCACGGCGGTGCCGAGCTCCTCGGTCATGGTGTCCAGGTGGTCCAGGATCTGCCGCTGCACGGTGACGTCCAGGGCCGACGTCGGCTCGTCGGCGATGAGCAGGCGCGGCCGGCAGGACAGCCCGATCGCGATCAGCGCGCGCTGGCGCATGCCACCGGAGAACTCGTGCGGGTACTGGTTGGCGCGCGACTCGGCGTCGGGCAGGCCCGCCTCGGAGAGCACCTTCGCGACATCCTGCGGTCCGCTGGGAAGCCCGTTGGCCTTCAGCGTCTCCCGGACCTGGAACCCGATCTTCCAGACGGGGTTCAGGTTGGACATGGGGTCCTGCGGCACCATCCCGATCGAGGACCCGCGGAGTGCGACGATCCGCTTCTCCGAGGCGTGGGTGATGTCCTCGCCGTCGAAGATGATGCTGCCGTTGGACACCCTGCCGTTGGCGGGCAGGAGGCCGATCGCGGCCAGCGCCGTCGTCGACTTGCCGGATCCCGACTCCCCCACGATCGCGACGGTCTCGCCGGGCATCACGGTCAGGTGCGCGTTGCGCACCGCCGGGACCTCCCCGGTCGACGTCGAGAAGGTGATGGCGAGGTCCCGGAGCTCGAGCAGCGGCTGCGGTGTATCCGCTCCGTCCGACGCGGCGCGGCGGCCGCGCGTCTGGGTTCCTGTGCTGTGACTCATCGTTTGCGTGCCTTCGGGTCGAGAGCGTCACGCAGGGCGTCGCCCAGCATGATGAAGCTCAGAACGGTGATCGACAGGGCGAGGCCCGGCCAGAAGATCGCCATGGGGTTGCTGCGCAGCGACGGCTTCGCCGAGAAGATGTCATTACCCCAGGACATGACGTCCGGCGGGAGCCCGATGCCGAGGAAGGACAGCGTCGACTCCGCGACGATGAACGTGCCGAGCGAGATCGTCGCGATGACGATGACCGGCGCGAGCGCGTTGGGGATGACGTGCTTGACGAGGGCGCCCAGCGGCGAGACGCCCAGCGAGCGGGCCGCGGTGACGAAGTCCGCGTTGCGCACCTCGATCACCGCCGCCCGCGTGATGCGGGCGATCTGCGGCCAGCCGAAGGCCACGAGGATGACGACGAGCGTCCACACGTTCCGGTTCTGCTGGAACACGGGCAGCTGCACGACGACGATCGCGCCGAGGATCAGCGGGAGGGCGAAGAAGATGTCGCCCACGCGGGCGAGGATCGCGTCGACCCAGCCACCGAAGAAGCCCGCCAGTGCACCGATGAGGCCGCCGATCACGACGACGCCGAGCGTGGCGAACAGGCCGACGGTCAGCGAGGACTGCGTGCCGTACACCACGCGGGAGAGGATGTCGCAGCCCTGCACGGTGAAGCCGAGCGGGTGGCCGGGGGCCGGTCCGCCGTCCGAGTTCTCCAGCAGGCAGTTCTCGTTGGGCGGCTCGCTGGTGAAGAGGCCGGGGAACAGCGCCACGAAGATGACCGCGAGGATCAGGATCGCACTGATGATGAACAGCGGCTGCTTCCGCAGGCTGCGCCACGCCTCGCCCCACAGGCTGCGGGGAGCGGCGTCGGACACCGCGCTGTCCGTGGCCCGGAGCGGCGTCTCGTCGAGGTCGGCGACGAAGTGCTCGATCGGGTAGGCGGACGTCTTGGTGCGTGCCACGGGCGCGGCGGCCTCGGTGACGGCAACGGAAGATGTTGGTTCAGGCATATCGAATCCTTGGGTCCAGCCACGCGTACAGGAGATCCACCAGCAGGTTCGCCAGGCAGAAGATGAGGATCAGGAACGTGACGATCGAGACGACCATCGGTCCGTCACCGTTCAGCACGGCGCGGTAGAGGGTGTTGCCGACGCCGTTCACGTTGAAGATGCCCTCGGTCACGATCGCGCCGCCCATGAGGGCACCGAGGTCCGCACCGAGGAAGGTCACGACGGGGATCAGGGAGTTGCGGAGGACGTGAACGACGACGACGCGCCGGCGGCTGAGGCCCTTGGCCGTCGCGGTGCGCACGTAGTCGGCGTTGACGTTCTCGATGATGCTGGTCCGGGTCAGGCGCAGCACATAGGCGAAGGACACCAGTCCCAGGACCACGGCCGGGAGCAGGAGCTCCGTGATGGTCGCGTCGCCGCTGACGGTCGGGTTGGTCCACTGGAGTTTGACGCCGATCAGGAACTGCATCAGGAAGCCGAGCACGAAGATGGGCACGGCGATGACGATCAGGGACAGGACGAGGACCGAGGAGTCGAAGATCCGGCCCTTGCGGAGGCCCGCGATGAGGCCGAAGACGATGCCGAAGACGGCCTCGATGACGAGGGCCATGATGGCGAGCTTCGCGGTGGTCGGGAAGACCTCGGCGATGATCGTCGCGATGGGGCGGCCGGAGAAGTTCGTGCCGAGATCGAAGGTCAGTACGCCCTTGAGGTAGAGCAGGTACTGGATCCAGAAGGGCTGGTCGAGGTTGTACTGCTCGCGCAGTCCGGCGACGACGGCGGGCGTGCAGCCGCGCTCGCCGCAGATGGCGGCGGTGGCGTCACCCGGGAGGCTGAAGACGAGGAAGTACACCAGCAGGGTCGCGCCGAGGAAGACGGGGATCAGCTGCAGGAAGCGCCGGACGATGTACCAGACCATCAGCGTGCACCTGCCGGTACTGCGTGCATCCGGACGGGATGCGGGTGGGGGTTGCTCATGAGGTGTCGAACCTTTTCGTTGGAGCACGGAAAAGGGGCCTGCCCTGTGCCGGGCAGGCCCCGAGACCGTTACGGGTTACTTGCCGGTGATGGCGTAGTAGAGCGGAACGCCGTTCCAGCCGAACTCAACGTTGTCCACGTTGTTGCTCCAGCCGCCCTGGGCGACCTGGTACCACAGCGGGATGGCCGGAAGGTCCTCCAGGAGGTGTTCCTGGGCCTTGTTCATGGCCTCGTTGCCCTCCTCGACAGAGCCGGCGGCGAGTCCGTCGGTCAGCTGCTGGTCGAATTCGGGGTTGCTGTAGCGGGCATCGTTGGACCCGGCGCCGGTGGCGTAGATGGGTCCGAGGAAGTTGTACAGCGACGGGTAGTCGGCCTGCCAGCCGGCGCGGAGGGCACCCGTGAGGGTCTCGTCCGTCGCCTCGGTGCGGGCTTCCTTGAAGGTCGCGTAGGGCTTGCCCGCGACCTCGATGCCGAGGTTGTTCTTGATGTTGTTCACCACGGCCTCGACCCACGTCTTGTGGTCGCCCTTGTCGGCGTTGTAGCCGATGGTCAGGGGCTGCGACTCGTCGTAGGGCGAGATCTTCTCGGCGTCGGCCCAGAGTTTCTTGGCTTCCTCCGGGTTGTACTCGAGGTTCTCGCTGCCCGGCAGGTCCGCGCTGTAGCCCTCGAGGACGGGGGCGGTGAAGTCCTTCGCCGGTTCGCGGCCACCGTTGAAGATGACCTCGGTGATCTCGTCGCGGTTGATCGCCATCGACAGCGCCTGGCGGCGCAGCTTGCCGGCCTCGCCCTCCCAGTTCGGGAGGTAGTACGGCACGGCGATGGTCTGGTTGCCCGCGTACGGCGCCTCGATGGCACGCTCGCCGAGATCGCTCTCGAAGTTCTTGATGTCGCTCGTCGGGATGGTCTTCAGGACGTCCAGGTTGTCCGAGATCAGGTCCTGGTAGGCCGTCGTGTCGTTCTGGTAGATCTTGAACGTCACGCCGCCGTTCTGGGCGGCCTGGGGACCTTCGTACTCGTCGTTGGGCACGAGTTCGATCTGCTGGTTGTGCTGCCAGGCACCCTCGGAGGCGAACTTGTAGGGTCCGTTGCCGATCGGGTTCTCACCGAACGTGGCGGGGTCCTCGAGGGCGGCGGCCGGCAGCGGGTAGAACGCGCTGTAGCCCAGGCGCAGCGGCCAGTCGGATTCCGGCTGGGACAGCGCGACGGTGAACGTCCGGTCGTCCACGACCTTCAGGCCGCTCATGGTCTCCACGGTGGAGCCCTCGGCGCTGGCCTCGTCGTAGCCCTCGATGCTCTCGAAGAAGTAGCTCGAGAGCTGGGCGTTCTTCGCCGCGGCACCGTAGTTCCAGGCGTCCACGAAGGAGCTCGCCGTGACCGGGTCGCCGTTGGTGAAGGTCTTGCCCTCCTTGAGCGTGATCGTGTAGTTCTGGGCGTCCTCCGTCTCGATGGACTCCGCCATCTCGTTCTGGGGCTTGCCGTCGGCGTCGTAGCTGACGAGGCCCGCGAAGACGAGGTCGAGGATCGCTCCGCCGCCCACCTCGTTGGTGCTGGTGGGGATCAGCGGGTTCTGGGGCTCGGACCCATCCACCACGATCACGGCTTCGGTGTTGCCACCCTCGGCGCCTGATTCGGTGTCTCCGCCGCCACATGCACTGAGCGACAGCGCGGCCAGGGCCGCGACGCTGAGCATTTTGGAAGTGCGCGTGAAACGCATTCCGCCTCCTAATAATTGGGTCCTACCGGCCCGGATTCGGCCGGTTCAGCGGCCCTCGCAGAGCGCGAGAGCCAACTCACACCGAGAAATCATATGCCCGTTCTGTTGCTTCTCTGAACATCAGGAGGAGTGGAGGCCCTCCAGCCCACGGAAAAGCCCGCCCTGCGGCGGCAGGGCGGGCATGGACCGGGCGTCGGAGCGGGAGGCGTCCCCTCGGTCAGTCGGAGACCGTCAGGAGCTTGGCGCGGAGTTCGCGGCGTTCCCGCTGCTTCTCGGGATCAGGCAGCGGGACCGCCGCCAGCAGCCGCTGCGTGTACGGGTCCTGGGGGCTGCGCAGGATCTGGTCCCGGGACCCCTGCTCCACGATCCGGCCGCGCCGCATCACGCAGATGTAGTCCGCGAGCACGTCGACGACCGCCAGGTCGTGGGTGACGAACAGGCAGGCGAAGCCCAGCTCGCGCTGCAGGTTCTGGAACAGTTCCAGGACCTTCGCCTGCACGGAGACGTCGAGGGCCGACGTCGGCTCGTCCGCGACCATCAGTTTCGGCTTGAGCGACAGCGCCCGGGCGATCCCCACGCGCTGCTTCTGGCCACCCGAGAGCTCGTGCGGATACCTGTTGCGGTAGGCACGCGGCAGCTCCACCTGGTCGAGGAGCGCCTCGATGCGTTTCTGCAGCTCGCCGCCCTTCGCCTCGCCCGCGAGGTACATCGGCTCGCCGATGCTCTCACCGATGGGCAGCCTGGGGTTCAGCGACGACGACGGGTCCTGGAACACCATGCCCACGTGGCGGCGGACCTTGGCGAGCTCCTTGGAGGAGGGGCGGAACCCGGAGACGTCCGTGCCGACGACCTTCAGGGATCCCGCGGCGACCGGCAGCAGCCCGACGGCGGCCCGGCCGATCGTCGTCTTGCCCGAGCCCGACTCCCCGACGAGGCCGATGACCTGCCCGGGGTACACCGTCAGGTTCGCGCCCTCGACGGCGCGGAACGCCGGCACGCGCCCCTGCTTCGGGTACTCGATGGCGACGTCGATCAGTTCGAGGACCGGCGCCACCCCGGGCGTCCCGTGCGAGGCCACCTCGTGCTCGGCGTCGGCGAGCTGCGCGAGCACGTTCTGTTCGCGCCGCTCGAGTTCGTCGTGGTCCACCGTCTGCAGGTCCGTGTGGGTCGCCGCCGCGAGCGCCGCGGTGACGTCGACGTCGTCGTTCCCGTCCCCCTGCCCGAGGTGGGGCACGGCGGCGAGGAGCGCCCTGGTGTACTCGTGCTGCGGGTTCCTGAAGATCTGCTCCGCCGTACCGGTCTCCACGATGCGCCCCTGGCG
Organism: Arthrobacter sp. TJ-263; assembly: GCF_058269155.1. Taxonomy (NCBI): domain Bacteria; kingdom Bacillati; phylum Actinomycetota; class Actinomycetes; order Micrococcales; family Micrococcaceae; genus Arthrobacter; species Arthrobacter sp. TJ-263. The sequence goes on from NZ_JBZCNE010000001.1 coordinate 1,199,157, forward strand.
CATCACCGCGATCCGGTCGGCGAGGTCCGCGACCACGCCCATGTCGTGGGTGATCAGGACGATCGCGCTGTTGAGCTGGGTCCTCAGGTTGCGCATGAGGTCGAGGATCTCCGCCTGTACCGTCACGTCGAGGGCCGTGGTGGGCTCGTCGGCGATGAGGAGCTTGGGGTCGCAGGACAGCGACTGGGCGATCATGGCGCGCTGGCGCTGGCCGCCGGAGAGCTGGTGCGGGTAGGACCGGAACGCCTTGTCCGGGTCCGGCAGCTCGACCATCTGCAGGAGGCGCAGCGCGCGCTGCTTCGCCTCGTCGGGCGAGATCTCGTTGTGCAGGCGCAGCGTCTCGACGATCTGGAAGCCGACGGTGTAGACGGGGTTCAGGGCCGTCATGGGTTCCTGGAAGATGACGGCGACGTCGTTGCCGCGGATCTGGCGCAGCCTGGCCGGGGACATCGTCAGCACGGACTTGCCGTTGAGCAGCACCTCGCCCGTGACCCGGCTGTTCGAGGGCAGCAGCCCGAGCAGCGACATCGAACTGGCGCTCTTGCCGGAGCCGGACTCCCCCACGATGGCGAGCACCTCGCCGGCCTTCACCTCGTAGTTCAGGTCGATGGCCGCAGGAACCCACTTCTTGTCGACGCCGAAGTCCACGCTGAGGTTCCGGACCTCGAGCACGGGACCCTGGGATGCCGGCAGATCCGCTCCGGTGTCTCCGGTGCCGCCGATGACCTGGGTACTCATGAGGGGTCCTCCTTCGTGACGGAGGCGCCGCGGGATCGCGGCCCCTCCTGGATTGCCGCGAGCGGCTGCCGTGCTGGGATCATTGAGCCATGAAGAGCTCGAAGGTGGCCGGGGCCACCGTGTTCAGGCCGCGGACCAGTCTCTGGTTCACGGGTGTCGCCGTGCTGGTCGCGCTCGGCGGCCTGGCCACCGTCGTCGCCGCGCAGGGCCCCGCCGGCCTGCTCGCCGGCTGGCCGCTGATCGGCGTCGCCTATGCGGGCTGGTGGCTGTTCTGGTACCCGGCGGTGGTCTTCGCCGAGGACGCCGTCACCCTGCGCAACCCCCTGGCGACCGTCCGGGTCCCGTGGTCCGCGCTGATCGATGTCGACACCAAGTACGCACTGAAGCTCGTCACGCCGCTCGGCGCGTACACCGCCTGGGCGGCGCCGGCTCCCGGGGTGTGGGGGACCCACGCCGGCAAACCGGAGCACGTCACGAACCTGCCCTCGACGAGCTACGGTCCCGGCGGGTCCGTCCGCCCGGGCGACATGAAGAACACCGACTCGGGCTATGCCGCCTACGAGGTGCGCACGCGCTGGCAGGCCCTCGTGGAGGGCGGCCGGATCGACGTCGACCACCCGGGCAGCGTCCACCGCCGCTGGAACTGGTCCTGCATCGCCGGTGCGGTCCTGCTGGTGGCGGCCGGCGCGGTCTCCCTGGACCTGGGCTCCTAGGCACCTGTTCACGCGGCTGCAGGCTTCCCTGTTTCCTTGGCGCGGCTCGCGCTGAACTTCTTCTGCCGCGGGTCGAAGGCGTCGCGGAGGCCGTCGCCGATGAAGTTGATGCACAGGCAGATCAGCACGATGAACAGGCCGGGGAACCAGAACAGCCATGGTCGCGTCTGGAACGCCTCCTGGTTCTGGCTGATGATGAGGCCCAGGGAGACGTCCGGCGCCTTCACGCCGAAGCCGATGTAGCTCAGTGCGGTCTCGAGCAGGATGGCGGAGGACATGAGCAGGGTGGTGTTCACGATGATGACGCCCACCGCATTGGGCAGGATGTGCTTGAAGATGATCCGGGTGTTGGAGGCTCCGGCGATCTTCGCGGCGTCGACGAACTCGCGCTCGCGGAGCGTCAGGAACTCGCCGCGGACGAGGCGCGCCAGGCCGGTCCAGAGCACGAGCCCGAGGAACAGCCCCAGGAGCCAGATCTGCGCACCCGGGCCGACGAACCGGTTGACCGCCTCGCCAAGGGTCGCTGCGGCGAGGACCACGGGGATGATGATGATGACGTCGGTGAAGCGCATCAGCACGGCTTCGGGCCAGCCGCGGAAGTAGCCGGAGCACGCGCCGATGACGACCCCGACGAGGCCGGCGAGGGCGCCGATGATGAACATGATGATGATCGAGTTCTGGGTGCCGCGCATCGTCATGGCGAAGTAGTCGCGCCCGATCGAATCCTGGCCGAACGGGTGGTCCCCCCAGCTGAAGGGGCCGGTGACGGTCGGCGCTCCCCCGTTGACCAGGGGGAGGAACTCGGTGTGGTTGTACTTCCACCACCCGGGGATGCCGGCGAACCCGACGGATGTGAAGGCGAGGACGAACACGACGGCGAACACGACGAGGCTGATGATCGCCGCGGTGTTGTCGAAGAACTTCTTCCGGACGATCTGCCCCTGCGACAGGCCCTTGGCCTCCGGCTCGGAGGCAGGACGCTCCGGTCCGGTGACGGTCGCGGCGTCGGTGTCGGGGAAGTCGGAGGGGGTCTGGATGCTCATGCTTTTACCCTTACGCGAGGATCGAGGACCGAGTACGCGATGTCGGCGACGAGGTTGAACACCAGCGCCAGGATGCCGGCCACCAGGAAGAAGCCCATGATGGGGTCGGGGTCCGTCCGCTGGAGGGCCTGGACGAAGAGCTGGCCCATGCCGGAGAAGGCGAACACCTGCTCGGTGATGATGGCACCGCCGATCAGCGCGCCGATGTCGAAGGCCACGAGGGTGGCGAGCGGGATCAGCGCATTACGGAACGCGTGACGCATGACGACCGTCCGCTCGCTGAGGCCCTTGGCCCGGGCCGTGCGGATGTAGTCCATGTTCATGATCTCGAGCATCGAGGCGCGGGAGTAGCGGCTGTAGCTGGCGAGGGACGCGAGGAGCAGCGCGAGGGTGGGGAGCAGGAGGTGCGTGAAGGTGTCCAGGCCGTTGATCCAGAACGTCCCCTCCAGCCCGGGCGTCTCCGCGCCGACCGTGGCGATCGGCCTGCCGCGGACCCGCGGGTTGCTCACGTAGGACGGCCACGTGACCATGAAGCGGTCCACGACGATCAGGAAGCCCATGAGCAGACCGGTGAGGGCCGCCGCGCGCATGCTCTGGCTGCGGTCGTACCCGCCCATGGCGTAGCCGACCCCCAGGCCGACGAGCACGGTGATGACCGCGAGGATGATGATCATCCAGATGGTTGCCGCGTTGAGGACCGGGTTGACGACGTAGTAGGCCACCAGGCCCAGGGCCACCATGATCAGCGAGGAGTACAGGGCCTTGCGGTTGCGGAGGCCGGCGGTGAGCAGGACGATCCCGAAGGCGATACCGACGCCGGTGACGAGGATGACGACCGGTCCGAGGCCGGGGTTGGCGAACCAGCCCACGAGGTCGAGGAGGAAGAGCAGCACCGCGGCGACGACGGCGCCGAGGACGAAGGCGATCCCCTTCCGTTTCCAGGACTTGCTGGCGAAGAGCGCCCAGATCAGTCCGCTCGCTATGGCGACGACGGCGATGGTGGACGGCGGTATGTCGGGATCGTCGAGGAAGTTGTTGAAGCCGATGGCCCCGAACTCCTTGAGCAGGACGGCCAGCCAGAAGATCGGGAGGGAGAAGAACAGGAAGGACATGAAGGTCACGCCGTAGTCCAGCCCGCTGTACTGGCGCAGCGCCGTGATGATGCCGAGCGAGATGCCGATGATGATCGCGAGCACCGTGGCGGTCGCCACGAGTGTGATGGTGTTGCCCATCGCGCGGCTGAGCGAGGTGGTGACGGCCTCACCCTGGATGCTGGACCCGAGGTCGCAGGTGGCGGCGAAGGGGACGATGCACTTCGCGGCCCCGGCGAGCCAGCCGAAGTACCGCAGGGGCGCCGGCGTGTTCAGGTCGAGGAGCTCGGTGCGCGCCTGGATGAGCTGATCCCGGTTCGGGGCGTTGCTCGCGCGCAGGTCCTCGAGCGGATCACCGGAGAGGGCGGTGAGCTGGTACACGACGAACGATGCGCCGAACAGGATGAGGACGGCAGTCACCAGACGCCGAACGATGTAGGTCACCATAGGTCTCAGGCCTCAAGTTTGAATCGGGTAGGGGTTCCCGTGTTGACGCAAATTCTAATTCAGTGACGCAGAAGAAGGCGCCGGGACGGGCGAGTCCCCCGTCCCGGCGCCTTCCTCGGTCGAGCGTGTTCCGGCGTCGGAACTACTGGACGACCTGCCAGTCCCAGAAGTTCCACCAGACACCGGTCTGGTTCGGCATGTACTCGATGCCGGTGACGTTGTCGCTGTAGGCGTCGACGCCGGGCACCTGGAAGAGCGGCAGTCCGTACTTCGAGTCCCAGATCAGCTTGTCGATCTCGATCTGGATCCTGTCCTGCTCCTCCGGATCCGTGGTCACGATGAGCTCGTCCATCAGCGCGTCGGCCTCGGGGCTCGAGAACCCGTTGAAGTTGGACCCGTTGGCGGTCTTGAAGATCTGCGGAACGCCGGACACGCCGACGCCCGAGTTGATCCAACCGAAGATGGTGGCGTCGTAGGTCCCGTTGCCGAGCGCGGCTCCCCAGTCCGAGGATCCGAGGCCGCCGTCGACGATCTTGAACCCGGCCTGGGCGGCGGATTCAGCGATCAGCGTGTACGAGTTCAGGCGGTTCGGGTTGTCGCGGTTGTACATGATGCGGACCTCGGGCGTCGCTCCGGCAAGGAGTTCCTTGGCGCCCTCGATGTCGACCTCTGCATAGGCGTCCGACCCGTTGTTCGCGGCGGTCTCCTCGTAGGGCTCCTGATCCGTGAGGAACAGCTGCGAGTCGAGCGGTGCGGCGTCCGGGTTGATCTTCTTGACGATGGTGTCCACGAGCTGCTGGCGCGGGACGGTCTTCATGAACGCCTCGCGGACGTTCTCGTCCTCGAACACGCCACTGAAGTTGAGGTCGAGGTGGTCGTAGGAGAGCTGGTTGCCCTGCTCCACGGTGACGCCCTCGAGGCCCTCGAGCTGCTCGACGGTATCGGCCGACGCCTGCGGGGCGATGATGTCCACCTCGCCGTTCTGCAGGGCCTGCACCTGGGCGGGGGCTTCACCGATGTAGCGGACGGTGATCTCGTCGACCTTCGGGATGGGGCCCCAGTCGTAGTCCTCGTTGCGGGTCAGCGTCATCGACTGGTCCGGCGTGATGGCGGAGGCGATGAACGGACCGTTGGAGAGGAAGAGCGACGGGTCGGTGGGGAGCGACTTCGTGTCGAAGCCCGTGTTCCAGAAGTCCGCCAGTGCCTGGATCTCGGGGCGCTCCACGGGAGACTCCGGATCACCGGCGGGCGTCGTGTTGATGAGCTCGATCAGCGCATCCTCGTCGGCCAGGCCGCCCTTCTCCGCGAGTACGTGGGCGGGCGTGTCGATGCCACCCTCGCTCATCAGGCCGAAGGCCACCTCGTAGTCGGCGAAGGGCTCGGAGTAGTTCAGGGTGATGGAGCGGCCGTCCTCGCCGATCTCCGGGAGTTCGGTGAGCCCGAGGCCACTGGTGTCCCCCGCGTAGTCGAAGTAGGTGGCGCCCGAGACGACCTCACCGGCGTCGTCGGTGGTGGAGTCGTTGAAGTAGCCGGACTCGATGGCCCACGCCAGCAGCAGGTCTCCGCCGTCGACCGGTTCGCCGTCGGACCAGGTGACGCCTTCGTTGACCGTGTACTTGACGCTCAGCGGATCCTCGGAGAGGACCTCCATGGTGCCGAAGTCCTCGTTCTTCACGACCTCGAGGTCGTTGTTGATGTAGACGAAGCCGGAGTGGGTCGCGTAGGCGATCTTTCCGTTGATGTCCACATTGCCTTCGGAGGTGCTCGAGTTGAACGAGCTGAAGGCATTGACTTCGACGACGCGGATGTTTCCGCCGGTTGCTTCGCCCTCGGTGCCCTCTTCGGTGGTTTCAGTCCCCGTGTTGGCAGCGCAGGCGCTCAATGCGAGCGCTGCGACAGCAGCCACTCCCACAGCTTTGGAAGTACGTCCGAAACGCATTCCGCCTCCTCTTTCATAGTGTGGTTGCGGCTTCAGGCGGTGTTGCATGACAGCCGGCACGTCACCCCCAGGAGGTGACGCTACTCACGTGACCAAAAGCCTAAGTGGACATTGTTGCCGACAGGTATCCCGGGGACGGACCAGTTAGGTGTTGTTACCGAGCTGCAACCAAAGGTTCACAGGTAGTCCCCAGCGCGCCCCCAGCAATATATGGTTCCGGGGCAGGGGCTGTCGCGGCAGGATTCCCCGTCAGCAACGGGTCCTCGATCCCCGTCGCCGTCCGGTGCTTGATAAGGCGTTCGGCCCAGTGCTTTGCTAGAACGACGACGCCGGGTCGATGCTAGATGGGCGCGGACCGGGCGGACCCCCTGTGAAGTGGCACGCGGTACGGACGAGGAGCACCATGGCCTGGCTGTTCGTGGACAAGCACGCCGCGGTCTGGGACGACGACGCGAACGTCCAGGCGGCGATCGGGGCCCTCAAGGCGCGTCTCGACGAGCATGCCGAGGTGCACCTGTCCATTCAGAGCAGGGGCCTGAAGGGTCCGGTGTTCGTCATCACCCGCGACACGGTGCTCAGTTCCCCCGAGCTCAACAACCGGTTCAACGCCGACCTGTTCGCCGAGCTCACGACGCCGACCGCGCGCAACAGCCCGACGATCCACTGGTTCTCGGACGGGCGCGGTTTCGTGTCGGAGACCACCAGCCGGATGTGGTGACGGCGTTCTCGGACGTCGAGGCCCCGATGTGGCGGTCAGCCGTCCGCCGGTCTCCACGGGCCCCACTGCTCGACGCCGGGAACATCGCCGCTGGTCCACCACTGCGTCCGGTACACCTCGCCCTCGAAGACCACCCGGCGGCCCTCCGTGTAGACCTCGTCCTCGTCCCACGTCACGGGTGCGGCGTCCGCAGCCTCCTGGGCGGACAGTGAGGGTGCGGCTGCCGGCGCAGCGCCCGGAGCGGGCGTACCCGGTGCCGCTGTGGACGTACTGGGTACCTGGACCGCGGTCGCGGGCATCACCCTGTCGCGAGCCGGGCCCTGTGGAGCTTCGCGCAGCCGATCGGACAGTACAGTCAGGAGCGATCCGTCCCGGTTGCCCGCCAGGTCCCACCACATGCCACCGCCGAGCCCCTTCTCGAGGACGTAATCGCTCTTGAGGCGCACGGTTTCCGGGTTGTCGTAGCTCCACCACGTATCGCCGTCGAAACGCCAGGCCGCCCCGACCGTCGGGTCGGTGAACTCCTCGCCGACCTCCCGCAGCTCGTCGTAGTCCTCGAGGCCGGGCTCTTCGCCGCCCGGCGCCGGCCCGGTGGCTGCGCCCCAGGGCTTCGCGGTGTCGACACCTGCCCAGCCCCTGCCGAACGCCGCGAGGCCGAGCCCGAGCTGGCCGGGATCGATTCCGGCATCGAGATAAGCACTCACGGTCCGGTCCACCGAGAACCGCTGACTGTTCGGGCGCGGATCCTCCGGATCATCGAACAGGTTCCCCTGGTGGCCGGTGAGTCCCGGCTCCCACGTTCCCCACAGGTCGTAGCCCTGGATGTTCCCGAAGTCGAGGTACTCGAAGAGTTCGGGGTTGTTCCAGCCGCCGGCCTCGATGTCCACCGGATTGGCAGGAAGGAAGGCACTCAGGGAATAGGAGGCCCCCGTGACGGCACCGTAGGCGTCGAGCTGCTCACGGAATTCCTGCAGCAGCAGCCGGAAGTTCTCGGCGTCGTTCTCGGGGTCCACCCCGTTCCCGTCGAGCCCGTTGTCGCTGCCGGGCCACTCCCAGTCGATATCGATGCCGTCGAAGATGCCGGCCGCAGCCCCTGCGCCTCCCCTGCCATCGATGGTCGGAAGGTTTCCCTTGATATACAGGTCGATGCAGGAGGCAACGAGCGCCTTGCGGGAATCGTCGGTCGCGGCGGCACGGGAGAAGTTCTTCGACCAGGTCCACCCGCCGAGCGAGATCACTGCACGCAGCCCGGGGTTGGCGGCTTTCAGCTGCCGCAGTTGATTGAAGGACCCGGCCAGCGGCTGGTCGGCTGTGTCGCCGATGCCTGCAATGGAGTCGGCGGCACCGTAGGCCATTCCGTAATCCGCCCAGGCGTCGGAGGCGCCGTCGGAGCCGTCCGGACCGCTTCCTTGAGCCTGATTCGCCTCGAAACAGGTGAGCGTCTCGTGGTGGATATTGCCGAAGGCGTAGTTGATGTGGCTGAGCTTTCCGGCAGCACCCGAGTCCTGAAGGGACTTCATCGGGAATTGGCGCCCGTAGACCCCCCACTGGGGGAAGTAGCCGACGCTCCGGTACCCGTTGATGCGGGCCGGGATCGTGGCGGGATCCTCGGAACCGGCCCCCTCCGAAGGGTCCTGCAATGAGCAGGACGCAATGCCGCTGATTCCCAGCAGGGCAGCGACGGCCAGGACGCCGATCCGCTGCAATGGGCGCGGGCGCACTCGCTTCATTCGTTCCTCCGGCATGTGAGACCAGCACCGGCAGGCAGCGGCTCCATCAGGCTACGGTATGTCGCGTGCCGCGGGTGCGAGTCGGACGGAAACCACAGATAGAAACGCCCCGCACCCATTCGGAGCGCGGGGCGTTCCTTCAATAGGTCAGTACTTCGCGATGGTCAACTGTGAGACGGGACATTGGTCCGCGATACGGACGAGGGCCGCTTTCTCCCGTGAATCCACCGTCATTCCCCAGCGTGCTTTCACCGTCACCCATTGAGCGACATAGGAGCACCGGTTGAGCGGTGGCAGCCAGTCCTCGGGCCCCTTGGCCTGCTTCTGCTGGTTCAGCAGTGTGGTTTGGGCGTTGAGGGCGCCGGCATAGCCGATGTCGTTGTAGAACGCGACACGTCGGGCTTGGGTCCATTTCTGAGCGCCGGACCCCCATGCCTCGGCAACAGGGACGGTGTGGTCGATCTGCACGGTTTTCGCGGAGGTGTGCACCTTGTTGTCGAAGGTCGTGGTCCACCGTCCGGTAGCAACGGTGCAGTGACGGGCCGTCGTGTAGGAAAGCGCAGCCTTCGTCTCGGTGACAAGGACTTCGGCGCGAGTGTCCTGGCAATCCCTGAGTGATGGACGTCCCCAATGGACGCCTTTGGCAGTTTGCCATGATTTGTCACACATCGGATGGAACTGGGGTAACGCTTCCGTCTTTCCGGGCAGAACATGCACTTCGCACTCCGCGGCCCTTACCCGTCATTCCTGCGGAGGAGTTTCTGTCGGGTTCATATGATTGCTTCCTGAGGGTGCGGCAAGGGCACGATATCGTTGCGCATGGCTGAAATTCCGGGTCTCGACGAGCTCCTGACCGCATTGAACGCCGGGGAGACGATCCCCGGAGGTTCACCGCACCATGAGGCAATGCACGCAGCGAGCCAAGAGTCGCTGCGCATCACTGCCGAACTCAATGGGCGGTACCACTCCCCCAAGGAGGTGCGCGCCCTGATGAGCGAGCTGACCGGACGCGAGGTCCCCTGGTCCTTCCAACTCTTCCCGCCGTTCAGCGCTGACTTCGGCAAGAACATCCGCTTCGGCGTGGATGTGTTCGTCAACAGCGGCTGCCGGTTTCAGGACCAGGGCGGTATCGACATCGGTGATGGGTCCCTCATCGGTCACAATGCCGTGATCACGACCTTGAACCACGACATAGTGCCGAGCCGACGGGCCGACATGCACCCGGCCCGCGTGGTGATCGGCCGGGGCGTGTGGTTCGGGGCCAACGTGACGGTGTTGCCAGGCGTGACGATTGGCGACGGGGCCGTGGTGGGCGCCGGTGCAGTCGTCACAAAGGATGTTCCCGCGGGGGCAGTGGTCCTCGGTGTGCCGGCGAAGCAGGTGGGCACGGTTCCGGAAGGGTGATTCCCCGGCCTGGGACTACCTCATCGGACATCGTTGTGCGGATACAGAAACGTGCAGCTCAATCGAATCCGGTCGGCTGAGCCGCATTCTTTCGCTGCGGAAATGAAGCACTGCATGTTGACGCGGAACTCCATTACGTTCCGTCACGAAATAACGTCATCGTGACAGGGTGACGACCGACGAGATTCTGTCTCGCCGCCGCTCTGGCCCATCCTGTCGCGACGCAGGACCTAGTCCTCACGCCGAGTCTCGACGAGAACCTGCACGTCAGAGGAGCCAACCGAGGTGCGCTCCGACCGGGGCCTGTTCCGTCAGTGCTGGTGCCAGTAACGCTCTTCGAGTTGCCGGTCGATGCCCTTGCGCCGGGCCCGGGGCGCCACGATCACCTAGATTGCCCACGAAGGTATCTCACTTGAGGATGGTCAAGCGGTCATTACTACGCGCGTCATGTATGAGCTGTGCGGACCTTCTTTGTAGGAGCCGAAGGGTGGGCACGGATCGAAGCCGTGTCTGGCATAGAGTGCTCGGGCGGGCGCGAAAAAGTCCATGCTTCCGGTCTCCAAGGAGATACGACTGATGTGACGTGCTCGGGCATCCGTGAGCACGTGATTCAGCAACTCGGACGCTATTCCCCGCCCCCGCAACTCGGGCTCTGTCCGCATGCTTTTGAGCTCCTCGTGCCCTGGCTCCAGCACCGCTAATGCGCACGTGCCTGCTATCCGCCGTTCGTGCCAGGCAACCCAAAGTCTGACGCCCGGCTGCTGGAGGGCAGCCATGTCCAGCGCGTGCTGGCTCTCTTTCGGAGACTGCGGTGCCATATCCGCCAAGTGGGCACGCAGGAAGACCTCGAGGGCCGGATCCTCGAAGGCGGCGAGTTGGATGGTGCACGTCATGGGACGAAGGATAGCGGCCTCGTAGTTCATGAGCGTTTCAGGGTCGCTAGCCGGTAGGGCTTGGAGTTGGGCGGAGAAGGCGTCGTGTGTGGAAAGCAGCAGTGACTGCCGATACCGAGCCGAGCCCGACGCCCACCCGGATCGACACTCAAAGAGGCGTGCCTACCGTTGAAGGTTAGGACAGTGCATGCTGCTGTGACCGCGGCTGCTCCCAGCCCCGCAGTAGCTGAGTAGTGCAACTTTTCCGGCTCTGTGACTGCTGCGCGAACACGCAACGACAGCAAGGCGCCGAAGCCGCCGGCCAAACCCTACCCAGTCCCAAGGATCGCGCCCCCCGAAGGCGAAGATCACCGATTGCCCAGGATTCACGCTCCAGCCGCGAATCGTTCAGGGTCCAGAGCTGGTTGAGCGTGGGAGATGACGAACATCCCTATTCCGGCGATCAACCCCATGAAAGCACCTGCCGTGGCACGACGAAGGGTGACGTCTGGTAATCGCGAAGATGACGTGCACGGATGCCGTACTCATAGCTGAAACACCGGCGAGGGCCTCACTCCACCGCGGCAGATGATGAATGCTTGCGCGTGCGTGGTCAAACCAATCCCTGCAGGCGCTCGGTGCCGTTCGGAGGTGTATCCGCGGTACGAGTCTGCCGGCTGTCCTTTTCGGCATACTCCGCTCAGCTGGTCAATGCGGTGCGCTGGGACACCCAGATCGGGCCGACCTGGGACATGAATTCCTGTTCGCAGGCCTGCATCTCTTCATAACCGGATGGGGTGTCCCCGCTGTAGGAGGACTGAAATCCGAGCTGGTGGCCGTCTTGCTCAGCGACGGGCCCGACCCCCCATCCTTTGTCCTGGACGCAGTTGCGTATCGCATCGACCGCGTCCCGGTACTCGGATTCAGTCACGACCAGATCTTCCAGAACAACCTGTTGGTATTCGCTGGTGCTGTTCCGCATCTCAAGCTTCTCCTCCTCGGAGAAGGACGGAGGGAAAGAGCAGCCGGCGAGCAGAAGAGCCGTACAGACGGCAGTAACAACACATTTCGTCCGGTTCCCCATAGGAGCATCCTGCCCCACGACGGGAGACCCGTCGAGGAACCACCTTCCGACGACTATGCCTCGGGCATCTGTCGGTCGGCACGAGGGGACATCACCGACGCCCCAGGTGCTGGTGCTGGCCAGATGACGATCATCGCGGTGGCGAGCGGCCCCAACAGCAGAGAGATCAGGAACCAAGCCCAACGAGAGCGGTTCTTCTGCTCGGCGAGGCCCGCGTTGATCAGAGCGACCGCGAACCAGAAGAAGGCTCCGGATGACTCTGAACAGACATTGATCGGCCCGGAGTGATAGTTCATCACTGGTCAGGCTGTGAATCAGGGCTCGGACGCGGTGCAGCCTCGGCGTAATAGGACCGTGTTCCGTGCTTCACGCCCAATCGGATGATGAGGTACAGCACAACCCCTGCGGCTGAGATCAGGATCAGCCACACCAGCAGGAAAATGAAAATCTCCGGTCCACCAAGAGCCATTACTACCCCCATGATCAATATCGGATACCCAGTGATCAGAGCCTAGTCATCGCATTGCGATAACCCACTCCAGACATGCCATGGCTGCGTTGGCTTACTATCGAACCGGGAAGTCGAACTCGTAGTCGTTTTACCTACCCCCCTGCTATCTGCGTGGCAGATAGCAGGTCATTCACAAACGCATCCTCTCCCGGATGGGTTCCGAACCTTGACTTTGCTGGGACCGCCCGCGAGCTACTCAAGACTGTGGCGGATAGATGTAAGTTTCGACTCGAGGTTGCCAGTGAGCCCCGATGCCCGGCTTGGTGTGAAGCATGCACTTGACTCGGAATCGTGATCGGCCAGCTGGGACAAGTATCCCTATGACCACCAGGAGGCCGCGCATGACAGATACCCCCAACTTCCCCGCCCTCAACATAACCTTCTCGGCGCAGATCATCGCCGACAACAACAGCGGATGGCTGTGCGTCCAGATGCCAGGTTCGGCCGAGGCATTCGGCACCGGGAGAGCCGTCAAAGTCGAAGGTACCGTCAACGGCCACGAGTACGCCGCTTCCATGTTGCCCGTGGGCGGTGGCACCCACATGATGCCGATTCGGGCTGCCTTGCGGAAGACTCTCGGCAAAGGCCTCGGAGACGTGGTCGACGTGCACCTGTCCGCGCGCACCGCCTGAGCGGCGTCCTACATCCAGTCAAGAATTCCTGCCGGACCACGGTTCGGGCGGGCCGCGGTAGTACCGCGCTCGGTAGGCTCGAAGAAGAGACGTGAGCGAGGGACACCATATGACTGAGGAGATAGCGGTTCGACAGTGTGCCGATGGAGATTTGGTCGCACTTGAGATGGCCGAACCACCAGGATCGGGCATCGCACGGACCCTTCTTCAACACCAAGCCGCCGACCGTATCGTGTACGCCGCAGCCTGGCGGATGACCCAGCCGGTCGGGACCGTGGTCCTGGATCTGACCTCGGAATACACCCCCGAGCTGAAGCACCTGTTTGTTCAGGAAGCGGCTCGAGGTGGCGGGGTAGGCACAGCGCTCGGCGCCTGGATAGAGAATCACGCCACGCGGGCCAAATTCGACAGGCTCTACCTCGGCGTAGGCATCGAGAACCACGGTGCCCGCCGGCTCTATGAACGCCTGGGCTTCAGGCCCACGGGGCAGACAACCACGACGACCTATCAGTACGTCGACGACGATGGACAGAAGCAGTGGGCCACCGAGACAGATGACATCTTCGAGAAGATGCTGGCCGGCCTGGTCCGAGCCAGTGTCGAGTGAGACCACCCCGGGGCCGCGGGGATTTTGCGGATACACAACCCTGTTGCAACACCGCGAGAGATTTCCTCGCGCTCCTGATGAGTCAGGTGCCGGCGGTTCCGCCGAGGAACGTTCGGCTTGATGCCCCATGACCCCGGAGGAAGTACTGGACCACGTGCGCCGGTTGCCCTACCCGGTCACCGACCTGACGGAACGATTCACCGTCCCGCCACCCCTCCCAGATGGCCTGCTGCTGCTCCGTCGTGAGCTCCACACGCACCTGCACCACTCATCCTGCCAAGGAGTGGTGCATTGACCGGTTGAGGCCGCCATCGCTTCCTGAGACGGCGAATGACAGTCGGTAGCCCCTTTGGGCGCGCGCAAGAGGTACTCGTCCGTCCATCTTCATCGTGGGGGCCGAGCGTGCGCCGATCCCTCCAACCGCTGTTAAGTGGCGGCCCTATGTGGCGATAGGAGCAGTGAGGACCGGCATTGGGCGTCGGCCAACAAGCGCTTCGGTGGCTCGTCGTTGCAGCGCCGTCGATCAGTTTGCTACCGGCGTCGCATAGACGACCAGATTCTGCGTGTACACCCATGCGCCGTCGACGTTCTCCACCTCACCGCCACATGTCACGACGACGAGCTGGCGATCCCCTTCGGTCCTGAAGATCTGGTACGGGAGGGACTCCTTGTGGAGGACCGACATCTTGCTCACGACGTACTGGCGTACTTCTCCCTCGCTGTCCGTGACGTAGACAGGGGCGCCTTCCCGCACCTGGTGCAGAGGTCCCAGCGCACCCCAGGACCCGTCGGTGAAATTCACGTGCCCTGCTATCACCGTTGAACCGTCCTCGGCCTCAAGAGGAGCAGCCCCGGTGTACTGAGCGACCTTGGACGACTCAGGGAGCACCATCTCGCCGCTTTCTGCACCGCCTTCGACAATGGGCGCTGAAATGCCGACGGAGGGGATGTCGAGCGTCGATGGCGCGACCGGCACAGGAGCCGGTGCGGTTGACGGATCGGGTGATCGGGCTGCGTCTCTGGACGGCTCCTGCACGCCTTTCGGGTCGATCCCAGGCTGATCGCGGAGGGAATCCCCCTCTGATGCCTGCGTGACGTCGTGCGCCATCGGGGTCGGGTCCTGAGAGCCCCAGAAGAAGAACAACGCTGCGCCCATGCATGCAATTGCAAGGGTCACAGCGATGCCTGCTGGTCGTGCAGGCTTTCTCCGCGGGGAAACCGCGACCCTCTTACTCGGTACTGACATCATGGACCCTTCGGAGAAGGGTGGGCCGGCTGAAGACGTGCTTCAGCCGGCCCACGTCGTGGAGGCTCTGATACCTACGCTGCTGGCGTCTTCCTCCGGAGACGAACAAGGCCGAAAGCGAGAGCACCGAGCATCAGGCAGGACCCTGCGACACCGGCGGAGGTGAGACCGGAGGTCTGGGCAGTGCCGCCGTCGATGACCACGGCGGAGTCGGACCCGTCGGTCTCACACGCGATACCATCCTGGTCCCGGTCGAGAGCGGGGCTGTAGTGGGTCTGACCCTTCTCGATGTTGATCCACCCGGCGGCCTTCGCCGCTCCACAGTCTGCGTAGCCAGTGAAGATGTTCCCGTCGGCCTCCGGAGTCGCCTTCTCCGGCCCTGGCAGCTGCTCGGCGGGGCCTGCGGGAGCAATCACCTCGAGCATGAGCCCGGGGGTGCTTCCGTCCGGCTTCCACTGGGTGAAGAAGATCGGCTGGCGCTCATCGCCGACGACGATCGCATGGTCCCAGATGTAGATGCCCGCTTCGGTGACAACGATCGGTTCGGTGGTCACCTCACCAGTCCCATCGAACGATGTGACCACTGTGGCGATCGACTCGGGAATCCCGGTCCAGGCGGCGTCCACGGATTCGAAGGGACCAGCGAGGCGCGTTTGCACGTCGAGGGTCCTCCCGGCGAAGTTGTACCCCTTCAATGTCGTCGTGACCGCGCTTCCCCGCTCCACTCTCTCGGCACTCGGAGTCCACGAGAGGCTCGGGGCGAGGAGGTAATCGGTGGATGTTCCCTCAGCACCGTACTCGGTGCTCGTGTCCTGTTCGATGTATTCGGGGTTCGAACCGTCGGCAACGAGAATCGACGCCACGAACGTGTACCCGGCACCGTCCACGTAGGTCACATCCTGGGGAGTGAACGTGTGTTCCCCGGGCCCTTCGGAGGTCGTGAAGGTCTCGCTGGATACAGGGCCCGGCACCTGAGCAGGCGCAGAGAATTTTCCTTCATGCTCGTAGACATCGACTCGTACCGTGACGGGCGCTTTCGTCCCGTTCACATCGGTCCATTCATCCCCTGCCACAGCGTCTACGTTCACCGTGACGGTGGCCTTGGAACCCACCGGGGTCACCGGTGCGACCGATAGGTCGATGGCTGGGGTGAATGGCACGCCTTCGGCTGCGTGAGCGGGGATTGCTGATCCAGCGCCTAACAGCAGGGCCGAGAGGGCCAGCATCGATACCCCCCTGACGAGGTGCGTTGATTGCTTGAGCGTGACCTTCATGTGATTCTTTCTGTCTGAGGTGAATGTCCGCGGGTCTTGTCCTCGCATCATGGAATGCAATGGCCAGGACCGGGAGCGCGGGTAATTTGAGCAACTGAATACATCGTGGGAGACCGTCACGCGGGAATGCCGCAGGAAATACGACGTCGTCCAGAACGGACCCTACCGACCAGTTGCAGCGACGAACAGCACAAGATGGTTACAGGATCGAACCATCATGTCCGGGTACACCGAACGAGTGCGTCAGTTGAGTTGCTTCGACAAGTGACGTGAACTGTAATGTCGCTCGGTAAAGGTTCTCGGTTTACTAGCATTTCAGTCCCGACGTTATCCCCTACCACTGGACGCTCGACAATGTACTCGAAGTCGGTGGCTTGATTGTCCGCCGATTGCAGGCGTGGCCCGGCCAGCGGGATCAGCGCTTTTGCTTGCCCGCGGATGAGCAGAATCTGTGGTTCTGTTTCTTTGTGAGGTACAACCCGATCAGGGCAATCGCCAACAGAAGTAGGCCTGCTAGGGCAATGGTCAGTCCGAGATGGAGCAGGAGCCCAGGCACGATCGGTACCGCGGTGTGCCGCACACTGTGCGCGTACTGCATCAGGGCGAACATGCAGGCAGCGAGTGCGGCACCGAAAGCGAAGACGATCGTGCCGGTCGACTTCAATACCTTCATGCTTCCCCCAGTTCGGTCTCCGAATACCGGCATCTTCGTGTCGTACCAGTCCACCCTTCCAGCATTGACCAGCCGGAAACACCTTTCGCAGGCATACGGGGAGGAGCAGCACACGACAACACCCCTACTCGGCGTCGGTCCGCTGGGATGACAGAAGCAAATTCTCGGTAGAGGATCCCTTGAGTGCACGAGCGCGCGGCGGGTCACGACGCGCTCTGGCACACGCTGTACGACCAGCGGAGTGGCAAAGCCGGACGGCGCTGGAAGCAGGATTGATCCTTAGAAGCGGGATATCGCTTCGTGCAGCATTCTGTGTCCGTGGGCCTCGAACACGGTGTCGCCGACGAGAATGGACCACACTGCTGTGCCGACAGCTTCCCGCAGCAGATCAATCCGCCAGGTCTCCTTGCTACGTGGGTCCGGTCCGTAGCCCTCGAAGAACGCCGCCTCCAACCAGGGTCGCTCTCTCCACTGCTGGGTGGCGAGGCGGCAGAGGTCCGTGGCGGCCGGCCGGAGATCGAACCGGCCGAAGTCGATCACGTGCAGCCAGGCGCCGTCGTGCAGCCAGTTCCGCGGCTGCCAGTCGCCGTGGGTTGGTGCGACGACGGCCGGGCCCGGCCGATCCGAGGCCAGGATGCGGCGTGTCTCCGACGCCACTTCGTAATCGATGCGGTGGCGCTGACCCAGCAGGTCGATTGCCTTCTGGGTCACGCGCATCTCGTAGCCTTCATCGACGCGTGCATGCTGATCGTGGAGTGATCGAAGGGAAGAGCCCGCCTGGGCGTACATGTCCGCGCACCACTCTGCATCTGAGCCCTCGACGAGCGTGCCGGGCAGATAGGCCGTGATGAGGACGTTCGCGGCCCTACTCGCCCCAACCAGCCGCCCGGTCCTGGCCTCCCGCACGAGCGGCTCCGTGTAGGTTTCATGGGCGGTGATTTCCCGCCCGATGTGATGATTCGAGGACGGAGCAGCTTTCACCACGAAGTCCCGATCTTCGGCTCGGACGTGCAAAACCCTGGTGTCGACGAGGTTCCAGGACAAGTCCTCCACCAGTAAAGGTGTTGGGAGCTGCCCGACGACGAATTTCGCCTGTTCCTCGCTCAGAAGCTCCCGATCCCAGCTGGTCATCGGAACAGTCTAGGTCGGTGTCCACGGAACGAAACCCACCACCTCGTGGCCCGGGCATACTGCGGGAATGAGTAACGGGGGCACGTGAGTTTTCGTCAGGATGGCGGGGCCTTCACGGCTGATTGGCGGGCCAGGAGTCGCTGCAGCGCTTCGCTCGTTCCGATGGGGAACGGTTTAGGGGCTGTTCCTCAGCGGAGTTCGTCCTTGAAGACGAACCAGCAGATGCTGTTTCTGCGGCTTTGGTCCTCGAGGACAAGGGGGCGGAGATGGGCGGGAACCTGCTGACGCTGCCAGTCGCGCTCAGCACGCGCGGTGTCCCCTTGGTGATCGCGTGGCGCTGCAGCTGCGGCAGCCTTGATGGCATAGGCGGCCGCGCCTAGGTCGTGTTCGGGAACATGTGCGACGCAGGCCGCTTGGCCAGCTGCGTATGCCGCAAACCGTGGACCACCACGCAGGGGACGCGCAGCGCCCATCGCGTGTCCTCCGATCGCTCGGGTGACCATCATCGTTGCTTCGCCACGCGTCCATGCTCGTGCCGCTTCGATCGCCGCACGAGGGCGGTCATCACTAGGGTTTGATTCCTCGAACAGCCCTAGAACATGCTCGGCGCAGGTAGCTGCCCACAAGGCCAGGAGCTGATGATCAGCCTCGGCCAGTAGCCCACCGCGCCGAATGGACACGAGGCGAGGATCGCGAACAGCAGGAAGGATCATGAGACTGTTTCTTACCCCCTCTCCTCCCGGGCGGCAATACAACCTGCTGCTGCGCGGTAGGGGATCCGCTGGCGGTCATCGGCGGTCGCGGGCAGGGACATGATCTGGCCAGGTCTCCCCGATCCCTCCCGGTCCGTACACATTCTCGACGAACCCGCGGACCTCCGCGACGAGCTCTTCTCGTGTCATGCGGGCCGCATCATCCGAGGTGATTCCTCCCGTCCCGGACGTGACCCGCCGGACGCTGAAGCCATACGTTCCATCGGCTGGTCCGTTGAGCCACGCGAAGTCATAGGACAAGGCCCCACCGGGCTGTCGTCTTTCACTGACGCGGAACACTTCGTGCTCGACCGTGACGTCAAAGGAATCCATCCGGTGATCCTAGGACCAGTTCCTGCTCCGGCACCATTGACGCGGTTGGTGAGGGCGTCGGCGGGTTGACGATCGGTGACGCTGTGATCGCTTTCCTGCCCATGGAGCGTGACGGCGGAGCGGCCGAGTACGTCATCGCACCCGCGGATGCCGTTGTCGCAGCTCCGACGACCATCCCGCTGGGCGATGCAGTGGCGTTACCCTCGGTCGCGTTGACCGCGTGGCAGGCCCTTTTCGACGAGGGCCGGCTCGAAGCGGGTCAACGGGTCCTGATCATTGGTGCCGGGGGCGTCGTGGGCAAGTACGCGATCCAGCTCGCCAAGCGAGCCCGCGTGCAGGTCATTGCGACGGCCAGCCCGCGCAGCATCGATGCCGTGCGCGCAGCGGGCGCGGATCAGACTATCGATCACACCGACACGGACTTGCTCATCACCGTCGACGGGCAGGTGGACATGTTGCTGAACCTCGCACCGATCGATCCGCAGCAATTCACCGCGTTCGTGGCCGCCGTCCGCGACGGCGGTGTAGTGGTCAGTACCACGGCATTCATGCCCACCCCCAGCGACGATGCCCGAGGGGTGCGGGCGGCGACGGTGTTCGTCCTGCGCAACCGTGACCGGCTCGCGCAGCTGGTATCCCTCGTCGACGACGGCGCACTCACGGTCGAAGTGACACGCCGGATCCGGCTCACGGAACTGCCCGCCCTTCACGCCGAAGCCAATACCGGCCGCATCTCAGGGCAAGTCATCGTCATCCCCGCCTGAACCACGGCGGGCCACAAGAACCGGGTGAACATCCCAGCAACGGCACATTCAGGATCGGTCACCGGGCGACTTCCGGTGTCTGGGTGAAACGTTCGTCGTCGTAAAAATCTCGTTGTCGTGCTCAGGCGTTCAGGCGGTCCTGCAAAAGCGAGCGTCCGACAGCTGACGGACGTCCAGACGCCACTAGAAGAAGCGATAGCGCTAGTCCCCGTATCGCCTGCCCTGAGCCCATCGTGAATCCTTCGTCAGTCGCAGTGAGTTTCAGGCCAGTCAGCCATTTCTCCCCGCCGGCCAAGTGGTCGTGCCGAAGTAGACCCTAGCGTCCTCCAGCATCACCTGAAGGATTAGGCGCGTGATGCCGGGCGGACGCCTGATCTGCGGGCAAACCATCAGGTCGGATCGCTGGGCGGATCTTCCTGGAAGAGCGTGATCTGCAGACCCGCCGGGGCTTCGAGGCGTGCATTGATCGAATTCCACGGAGTGCGGGTCGGAGGTGCGATGAGTTCCGCGCCGCCCGACGTGAGAAGGTCGGTGGCCTGCTCGACATCACGAACTTCGAAGGCAACCCGCAAATCCGGGCTAACTTGCCGTCCCACTTCAACCGCGTCGATCATCGTGACCTGAGCTGGGTTGGCGATCTCGAGAGTGGCACGACCCACGTCGAGGATCGTGACTCGTTCACCGCTGTCCCCGTGCACTCGGACCTGGGCAAACGGACGGTACGAGGTCAGCGGCACGGGAAGCTGCTTGCGGGGGCGGTTGGGGCGGCAGGTGTTCCTGGGGATGTAGCTAGATCGAGCATCGGCGTCCTTCAACCGATGGTTTCACCCGAGAATGGGCAGGGCCTTGTGGATGCAGTCGATCGTGATGTCCGCCCCGGCCCTAACTTCTTTCACTTCGCCGTCGATCTGGTACGGCATGGGCTTCAGGGCTGAGAACCGGTACTGCTCGTAGCTCGGCTGATCGCCGAGACCTTTGGTCGAGGCTCGCAGGGCCGTGAGGAGGATCTTCCACTTGGCCATGTGAGGGAAGGTGATGACCTCGAACTTTCCATCGGCCGGGTGATCGTCGGCTTCGCTCAAGGTTGCGTACTTCGCCATCTGCGAGATATTAGCGAACACAAGGCTGTCGAACTTCCTTCGCTGGCCGTCGTTCTGCCGAATCTCGAACGGCTTGAACTTCGAGAAGGTCCGCACCACGGAGAACATCTCCTTGATCGCGCCCTTGCTGCCCTTCTCAAGGTCGATGGCCATGATCGGCGTCAATCCGAATCCGATGTAGGAATGCGCATGCACCGGCCCCGCCTCCAACTTCGCCTCGCGCTCCGTGTCCTGATTGGTGTCCGGGCTGGTGTCCGGCTCGTCGATGCTGATCCGCAGCAGGTCAATCCGCCGGACCCGACCCTCGACGATCGCCTCCGCCAAGGGCTGGCGTCCCGTGACGCGGCTGTGGTCATTCGCGTTGCCCGCGGCCAAGACCGCACACACAGCATCATCGCTGCCGCTGGCCATCACTCCGTTGACGACCTCGTTGTACCCGCCGTCCCCACTGACCGACACAACCAAGGCCTTCCTCGATGACGCGGCCTCACGGGCCAGGTCCACCGCGTGACCTGCGTGCTGGGTGGGAGTCAACCGGACATCGGTCCCAGGCAGCTTGATCATCAACTCGTCATGCAGCTCCCCGGCGAGCTTCGGAGCATCCCCGGTACTGTTGGGGTTGAAGATGATCGTGATTACGTCGAACTTACGCGGTAACTCCAGCGGTGCCTTCATGGATGCTCTCCCTGATCGTTCATGCCAGTAACAGTGCAATCACAGCGTCACTACTCCGATAATAAGTCGCCTTCCTATTCTCGGGCATGCCTTCTCAGCCATCGGGGCCAGATCGTGCGGTGTACTCGTGATCGGTTTTGCGCTGCTGCGGCGTAGATCTTCGCTTGGGCTGTGGCGCAGGTATGGGTGGCTGCTGGAATCGGCGGTTGTCGCCTGGAGCACTCTTGCCGTTACCCAGAGCAACCACACGCACGACGTATCCGGCTCGTAATCTGGCCGCACTTCCACCATCCGCCGTCGCGGTGCAGGATCAGTTTGCGGGCGCACCGCAGGGTAACTCTATCCTTGCTCGGCCGGCCTCAGCTCAAGCTCTTCGTCGCCGCTCCGCTACAGACTCAGGCTCTGGCGTCGTCGCCCAGGTGCCGACCCCGGGAAACCCCGAACGTCTCGGCGATCTGCTTCACCGTGTAGGTCTTCTCGTCATCCATCGCCCGCGCCTGCCGGGCCCTATTGGATGTCATCTTCACCCGACCCCTACCCGTCCGACCCCGGCCCCGGGCCGCGGCCAGACCATCCTTCGTACGCTCCACGTTCAGGTCGTGCTTGAATTCCGCGATCGCAGCCAGCATGTGGAAGAACAACCGCCCGCCCGGGGTCATCATGTCGATGCCCTGGGAGAGTGCCTCCAACCCGACGCCCCGCCGCTCGAGCCGGCCAACGACTTCCTTCAGGTTCCGCCCCGACCGGCCCAACCGGTCAAGTTTCGTCACGACCAGGGTGTCCCCCGCCCGCAGATACTCCAAAGCGTCATCCAGCACCGGCCGCTTCGCCAGGACACCCGAGGCATGCTCGATGAAGACCTTCTTATACCCGGCAGCCTCCAGCGCATCGGTCGGCCCATCCAAGTTCTGGTGCGACGGTTCGGGAAGGCCTGGGCGCTCATGCCACGACTCATCTGACTCACATACGCCTCCTACGTCGCTGTCGGCACCGCCCTCCGGAGCCCGGATGACGTCTTTCCCCGTGCACGCCGGCGGCGATGAGGGCTGACTGTCAGACCTATGACGGCACAGGTCACCGATGGGTGCGCGCTGCGAGGAGCCGGCGCTCGGCGTCGTTCGCTGTGAGTTCCAGGGCGCGAAGATCCGCCGCAAGGGCCTCGTGGTCACGGCCGAGTCGCCTCAGTAGGTGCGCGCGGACGGCGTGCCAAAGGTGCGCACGCTCGAGGTCATTCTTCAGGGTGTCGACCTCGCTGAGCGCTGCAGCGGGGGCTCCGACCCGGTCTAGTGCGACGGCGCGATTGAGCCGCACCACAGGCGATGGGTCGTAGCCGAGGAGCAGGTCGTAGAGAACGAGGACCTGCAGCCAGTCGGTTTCGGATGCGGTCTCGGCATCGGCGTGGCACGCGGCGATCGCCGCGTGCAGCTGCCAACGGCCGGGGCGACGTAACCGGGCGGCCTGTTCCAGCTCGGCGCGTGCGCGAACGATGAGAGTTTCGTTCCATCTCGACCGGTCCTGATCGGCCAGTAGCACCAGTTCGCCGTCCACGGACCGGGCCGACTCGCGCGCGCGGTGGAACAGCAGCAACGCGAGGAGGCCGTGAGCTTCCGCCTCGCGCGGCAGCGCCGCCGAGATCACGCCTGCCAGCCACAGCGCGTCGTCGGCGAGGTCGCGATTCGAGGTGGCGTCGCCGCCGGCAACGAGATGGGCTTCGTTGTACATCACCGAAACGACCGTGAGAACAATGTCGAGCCGCTCCGCCCGGTCCGGCCCGTCGGGGATGCGCAGCGGGATGCCGGTGACGCCGATCTTCCGTTTGGCGCGCACGATGCGCTGCGCTGTAGCCGGCTCGGTGCTGAAGGTGGCACGTGCGATCTGAGCAGTGGTGAGGCCGCACACCGCTCTCAGTGTGAGTGCGAGTTGAGCCTCCTGCGACAGTGCGGGGTGGCAGCAGCCGAACAGCAGCGGCAGCCGGTCGTCGATCTCATCGGACGAATCGGTGTCGGCTGGATCCGCAGTCGCATACCCCCACTCGACCTCGG
This sequence comes from Arthrobacter sp. TJ-263, assembly GCF_058269155.1. Taxonomy (NCBI): domain Bacteria; kingdom Bacillati; phylum Actinomycetota; class Actinomycetes; order Micrococcales; family Micrococcaceae; genus Arthrobacter; species Arthrobacter sp. TJ-263. The sequence goes on from NZ_JBZCNE010000001.1 coordinate 1,222,676, forward strand.
GTGCCATACCCGCCAGCTTCTCGCGGTAGCGGTTCTCTCGGCGGAGCCGGTCGAGGGCGTTGTGACGTGCAGCCTGGGTGAGCCACCCGCCGGGGTCCGCCGGAATCCCATTGCCCCGCCACGCGCGCAGCGCTTCCTCGACAGCCTCGGCCACTGCCTCTTCGGCGATGTCGAGGCGGCCGAGCGACCCGGCCAAGGAGGCAACGATCCGGCCGGACTCCTCACGCACGACCCGCGCGAGGAGAAGATCGGACGCCGCGGCCCCGCCGCTCGGCCCGGCCGCGGCATCCGATTCGGTCACTGCTCGAGTTGGCTGTAGTCCGTCACCAACGGGCGGATCTCCACGCCGCAGCCGGGGAGTTCCAGCCCCGGCCACGTCTTCACCAGGGCGATCGCTGCGTCCATATCCGGGACGTCGATGACCTGGAAGCCTCCGACAACCTCTTTAGCCTCAGAGAACGGTCCATCGACAACCACCGTTCCGCTCTCCCTGTACTTCACGGTGGTGGCCGTCTCGACCGGCTGCAGCTGCGCCCCGCCGTCCGCGATCTGCGCCGCGTTCTCCCCGAACCACTGGTACATGCGGCCGTAGGTCTCCTGCTGCTTGTCCGCAGGTACCTGCGCGTCAAGCTCGGGAATGCTGGTGAACATGATCACGTACTTCACGGTGATGTCCTTTCGTCAGTGGAACAGTTACACCCATACAGCGAACGAGCAAGCCCGTTCTCGACACCTTGAGTGAAATTCTTTTGAGGGCACCGGAGATCCGTTCTGGGCGAAGACGCCGCGAGTCCAGTGCGGGGGTGTCCGCTAGGGGATCGTCTTGTGCTCCCACCGTCCCCAGCACATCCCGCGAAGAGGACCTCCCCGCGGCCATCGTGTCGATCGAGGTGGGCGTCCTCCCATTCCCGTCGACAACAGGGAGACCGCCGGTGGCGAGATACCCGCGACGCCAACGGATCGCTCGGAAGCACTCTCTAGAGGGCGGTCAGCGCCGCAATGTAGAGGGCGGACGCGGACCAGGTTGTCACCATTTGGATCCAGTTGATCGTAAAGTACTTCTGCCGTCCGGCCTCCCAGCCTGACGGCAGCGCCTCGGGGTCCCAGGCCAGAATCACCTTGTAGTGCGGCGTTTTCACGGCGTTCGAGACGATGATGACGCCGACGAACACGATGCTCAGGCCGATCGCAGTGAGTGCGAACGGTGCGGAACCGCGGTCCTCCCAGAGGAGCACGAGTGCCACTATCGGCAGGAGGAACATCCCAAGGGACCAGCCGAGGTTGTACAGCTTCCCCCAAGAGTGGTCCGCGAATCGGAGGAACGCTTCCATGAAGTTGCGGAACTCCCGGCCGTTCATCTCGGCGAGCATCGGCCGCATGATCGTGCACAGCATCCCCAGGAGGCCGCACGCGAGCCCGGACAAGAAGACGGTCGCCGAGAGCGCCCATTGCTCACCCGTCATGGCGAAACGCTCCTTCCCGGCTGTGCGGCCGGTCCGTGGAAGGCGCAAATGCTCTCCGCGGGACCACCAGGGCCAGAAGAGGTATGGCCAGGCTGACCATGACGAGAAGCAACGAGAACGTCAGGACCGCCGATGCCGGCAAGACGAACAGCTTGAAGCTGTCGATGGCGGTATGGACAAGCGCGGGCGCCCAAATCGTGCCGCGTCCCGTCTCATAGAGGTATGCCAACGGGACCGAGGTGACTGCGGCGACGAGCAAAGCACCGATCCCAACGACGGGTCCGCTTCGCAGGAGTATCGGTATGTGCGCCGCGGCCACCAGGGGCATCGTCCAGAGAACGGTGCACGAGAAGGAGCGTCCTAGCCGCAGTCGGCGAAAAGCGTATCCACGCCAGACGAGTTCTTCCGCGAGGCCGTGAAAGGCGAATAGTCCGATCAGGATCCAGGGCCAGTCGATGACGACCTCGAGCTCGGCCCCCGTGATGATTCTGGTGATCGGAAAGACGAGCAACACCAGCGCGGACACCACCGAGGCGAGTGCGACAGCACGCCAGGCGGGCCGTCCCAGACCGAGGTGCCGGATCGTCGCGCGCCACGGTGTCCGCTGGGCCACCCGATCCACCACTACCGCTACGAGCACGACGACCGTCAGGATCAAGATGCCCCACCGTCCGGTAGCGTCCCATTCGCCGAGCAGTGCGAGCGTGCCCCACAGCAAACCGAACCCGATCAGGAATGGGACCCAGGCAAGGCCACGCACGACACTCGGTTGGTTCGTCGGCGACGTGGTCGAGGCACGGTTGGTCGGAGTGATCACGACAGCCTCCGTCCGATGGCAGGTGCGGTCCTCGCAGAGTCGTCCCAGTGTGCGCTCGAACAGGCGCCCAGACCAGTGCGCGCGATCAGGCGACGGGAATCATCCGCCCACCAACTACGTCAAGAACCTGGCGATGATCTTGGTCGTTGGGCTGAGCCCAGCTGGCGGCCCCCCCCAATCGAGTAGCACCCGGTCCCGCAACTCATGGGTTGCAACACACCTGGACGAGACACAACCACTCCCCGCCACTGCTGCTCCGTCTATGTCGTGCTGCCCTGTCCCCCAAATAGCGGTAGTGACTCGCGACGCAGGATCAGGTGCAAGACAGTCTTCGCAACCGGTCTGGCTCCGGCCCGCGAGCTATATGGTCGGGATCCCATGGGTCAAACCGTCGAGCTCACCGACGCAACTACTGCTGGCCCCTGAACTGAGACGCGCTGCCTGAGCCGTCGACTGCAACGTGTTCCGTTCGTTGAATTCGATCCACGCGGGGCAGTGAAAACCATCTCCATGATGCCCACGCGGGCCAGCTGGGAAACGGGCTGGGCGGCACAGGGATTGTGCGACTGCGTGACTCTTCCTCGGTAGGTGCGGCGAACACCTCCGCGAAGCGATCGTGGTCCTCTGCAGTCATTCCGAAGGCTGCAGTATCACCGCGCCGCCATCGATGCTCGGCATGGGAACGGCGTCGGCGATGTCCCGAAGTGCGTAACGCTCCTCCGCGGACCAGAATCCGAAGTCTAGGTTGACGGAGAGACCTCCACAGAGGGCTCGATGTGCGACCCAGATCAGCCGGCCCTCGAGAACATCGCGCTTACCGTCAGCTTCTGAATCACCGAACAGCGGTTGCATCCACTCATCCGGAGTAAGCCGAAGCACACCCGACTGCTCTTCGATGCTCGAGGCGAGCGTCGTCTTCCCCACGCCCGGGAGGCCGACCATCAGATGCAGTGTCGGCATTGCAGTCATGCCGCCGCTCCTCCATCGCTTGGCGGACGTCAGCTCGTCGACGCCGTCACTCAGGCACATGCGCTCTTGATCCGTAAGCTCTCCTGTAGTTGAAGATCAAGAGTGCCGCCACGATGGCGGAGATGATTCCCGTAGTCATGTCGCCCCACTCGGATCGCTCAGGGAGGGAAAAAAAGAAGAAGCCCAGACCTCCGAGAGCATTGACGAGAAGAAGAGCGATGGCCGCTAGCCACGTGTTTTTCGGCATACCGATCACCGTAGTACCGCGACGGGGGTGCAACTCGGAAGCGGATCGGTCCTTCGTGCATGCGAGACAGAAGGCAGGATTCGCTAGCTTGAAAACCTCGAGGATCGTTAGTCTCGGTCCATGACCGGCTTCCCTCAGATACTGCACACGGTTCTCGACACCACTGATGCGCGAGGACTGGCAGAGTTTTACCGCCATCTGCTTGGACTCCAGTACCGGCCAGGAGACGAGCCCGCGGATGAGGGCATGCCTGACGATGTCGACTGGCTCGTCCTCACTGACGGACAGGGCAACCGCAAGCTCGCCTTTCAGCGGGTCGATCACCTGAAGCGGACGACCTGGCCCTTGCCTGACGTGCCGATGCAGCTGCACCTCGATTTGACCGTTCCCGACCGGGCAACACTTGAGCATCACCATTCCAGGGCGCTGGAATTAGGAGCAGAGCTCTGCTCCGATCGAACAAACGACCCGGACGAGCCCTTATACGTCTACGCCGATCCAGCCGGTCATCCGTTCTGTATCTTCGTAGCCTGAGCGACGAAGAACAGTCAGCGGGTCCGATGAAGGATCGGCTGGCGGGCAGGGCGTCGAGCTACTTGTCGGGGGGAGGAAGGCGAGAATGGGGCTCAGAAACAGTTGACGCCGTGCAGCCCGGGCCAGACGGGATTCACGCTGTCGCCGCGCACAACTAGTGATCCCCCGCCGATGCCCCAGGACAACGTGTATAGGTCTCTCTCGATCGGACGGATGCCGTCGTCTCCGAACCAAGAACCACTGCGCCAGCCGATACCCCAAGGTGGTACTGAGTAGACCTGCCCTTCACCAGCCATGAGGAATGACGCCTCTCGCACAACGGCCCGACACCCATCGGGTCCCATCGGCCTCAGGATCGTGTAAGTCGCCTCATACGCGGCATCGCCCATGAAGGCGAGCACTGACCCGGCAACAGCCAGTACTGCGGCTGTCCGCAAGAACAAGCTTGTTAAGGGGCGTATTTGCGGAGATTCCAGACTTTCCGGGTCGACCCGAATTCTCCGGCCAATGACCGAAAGCACGACTGAAATACTGCACAAAAGGGTGCCAACGATCCAGGGCGGAAGAACCAAACCACCAAAGACGAGAACGAGCCCGCTCCAGCCCAACGCGATGAGCAGGATCGCGAGCGAACTACAAATGACGGACGCACAACGAAATCGCCACCGGGCAGAATGAACGGCGACACTTTGGTTGGACCCCATCACTGAAGCCTAGTTGTCGTGCTTCAGGTAAGTGAGGTCGAGCTTTGCTCCGTTGTGGGTGTGGGTGAACTGCCTGATCAGGGCCAGAGTGATCCGGAGCAGAAATACAGAGCGTAGAGCGATCCGCTGGCGCTCATCGGCGGTATGGACGGCGAATACACCGGAAAGACGTCACCACCGACGTCGTCGAGATCACCGGCACGGCCTGTGGCAGCGAAATCAAATGCGTCGAGGCATACAGCACAGCGGAAGCCCACTGCTACCGCTTCCGAACCCACGCAGCGGCGACAGAGTACGAGTCGACCCGTGAGGACGGCTTCAGCGTGAACTACTTCGTCATGGACTTCGCCGGCAAGGAAGCATCCGAGGACGACCAGCGGTTCGCGATCCAGGTCCTGGCCGGTATGTGGAACGACTACGAAGGCGACATCCCTGCCCGCTGACCAAACGTTATCCGGTTGACTGTGACAGTGCTGACAGAGGCCCCGAACGGGTCGGTGAGGTACACAGCAAGAGGTCCGTTGAGTGAAGCGGTGACCCGTGAAGTCCAGAAAGTTGTTTACTATGTCGTGCAGGAGGGGCACCTCCTGGTGCTCACGCACGACGCATTACCCATGACGGAGGCCGGCGCCCAAGTGCCCGCCGGCTCCATCGAACCCGGAAAAACTCCGGAGGAAGCCGCGGTCCGCGAACTCTTCGAAGAGCGGTATTTCCAGTGATTCAGGCGAAGAACTTACACATTGAATCTGAATTCAACCACGTTCCGTAGCCGAATAACGTCTGAGCTCACCGTGGTTCGTCGGCTTCATGGTCGATGCCCTGTCCAGCCAGCCACTGCTGGTCGACTCCCCCACATCCCGACCAGCAGGGGCTGAACGGCGTGCAGCACAAGTTGTTGCGGCCCTGAAAGACTGCTGCTTTCGCCGCAGCCGGGTTCAGAGGGAGCACCGCTTCAGAAGATCCTCTGCTGAGAGCCGGCTCCAAGGCTGAGCCCACAGCTTCCGCTAGCTCGCCCACTAAATCGCGCGCCGCCTGCTCCAGCCAGGCACGTTCGAACCTGCGTTACACCCTCGGGAATCTGATAGAGCTGTAGGGTCCGAACCGCCGGAAAAGTGAGGCCGCTCATGGACCGGCACTGACGCTCAAAAAAGGGTTCGTGCCGCTGAGGACCGGCCCTTGAGGCCGCCTCGAACTGCCGGTGTCGATACAGGGTGAAAGTCGCCCTACAAGGCCGCATACATCCTCAGGGCATCAGCCTGGAACCTCGATCCGAACACATACGGCAGACGCATGGACAGGCGCGATACATGCGGGGAACTCAGTTCCGAAATGTCCGCGACGGTGTGTCCACGTTCGATGCACGGCCCACGGAAAACACTGGGCCCGAACGCAGGTAGATCACGCCTGCGTACGGTACACAAAGGACGCTGGCCACGCTGGCAGCCAGCCTCCTTCTCCAATTATTAAGAGCAAGTGCAAAGAATCTCCCTGGGTGCTTACTCGTTGTCCACGCGGTTGGAGGCGATGAATGTGTGGTTGTTCATGCGCATGCTCCCTTCTTCGAATGGTGTCGATCGCACAGTTGAGTTTGCCGTCTCCGGGGCCCACTAGTAGTGCTGTTCGAACTCATTGCAATTGATGGGGTCCTTTCCATCCCCCGCCTTTAGAAATCGCCGCCCGGGTAGATGCCCTCGGGCAAAGTGAAACACGCAGATCCGGATGCGATACGGATTTCGTTCGGGGACAATCCTTCGGAGACGAGGTGGCTCTCCCCTGGAGCAGGCGGGTCGATCTGGATCCGATAGATTTCATCTTCGTTCCTATCGACTTCGTCCCTATCGACGGATATTTCGGTTCCGTTCGCCCGGTAGTGGGCTTCGATGGTTTTCACGATGGGCTCTATCTCGGTTCCTTCGGCGACCGTGACCGTGGTTGAAGCAGCCCAGTGGTGCTGGGTCTCGTTGCAGGACAGAAGCGTGCCCGTCTGCTGTTGATCGATCGAGAGAACAGCGTCTTCCGGGATCAGTGCGGCGATCTCCCGTTGCATGGCCTGGGTGTGGGCTTTGGCTTCCTGCCAGGTAAGTTCAGCTTCCATCGGTTCCTCCTGTGTTTGAGCAGCCGTTGGCTCAGGTGGCTCGGTCGGATCTGCGTTTGGGTTTCCTGCACAGCCGGCAAGCCCGATCAGACCCACCAGCAACAACGCCATGGCATCGCTTCGCGCCCTCATCGAGTCACAGTTCTCAGCATTTTTTCGAGCGCTTTCATGTTGTCCTCGCTGTCGGTGGCGATGAGGCTGTGGTTATCCATGAGGATGTTCCCTTCTTCGACGCTGTTGATCGCACCGTCGAGTTCGTCGTCGTCGGGGCCGCGGTAGTAGTTCTGGTCGAACTCGTCGCGATGAATCGGGTTGTTCCCATCCCACACAACCCCTCTATTCGTGAAGGGGTTGGTGACTCCCTGACCGTGGATGAGCACATCGTAGTAGTACAGGTTCGAGTATTCCGTAGTCGGCTGGGGTTCCCAGTCCGGGAGCATCCCGGCCCCGGCGAGGGAAATCACTTTGTCATACCGGGCTCCGGCGACTTCGGAGCTGGTGACGTTTGTCAGGCCCCAGCTGTGTCCGATGCCGGTTTGTTCGGCACCGTTCAGGTAGGGATCCGTGCGCATCCCGGACTCGAAGGATGCCAGTTGCTGCCCGGACGCGCGTGCAAGGTCCTGATCGTTCGCCTCGCCGATTCTCCCCATGTTCGGGCCGCCGGCTGTGTCCTCCTCTCCAGGGAATCGCCCATCCTTGTAGACGAAAGCTACCGTCCCTGGCGCCTGTCTCCTGAGGTATTTCGACACCTGCTGTACCCCGCCGGTGTAGAAGCTGTTCATTCCGGTGAATGTCCCCGGAACGTAGGTGATCACGTGCCGTGTGTCGGGCTCTGGAGTGCCGATCATTTCCACAATCCGGGATCGATCCCGGTCGTAGAGGTAGAGCTGGACGTCCCCGGCTTCCACCTGCTTCAGGTATGCCACCGCATTCTGCAGCATCTCCGTTCGGTTCGGGTCGTGGCGGGCTTGCCCGGTCCCCGACAACTTCAGGGCTGTTTCCAGATCCTTCTCCGCCGCACGGAGCAGGCTTGGCGCGTTCAACTGGTTGGCCCGTACCCTGGCCAGTGCGGGCATCCCGTCCAAGGCGCCGAACATCGCCGGAGCCGCAGCCAGCAGAAGCTCCTGCCGCTGCGAGACGCCGGCCACGTCCGCGGCGGCGCCGGCCCCCCTGTTCATGCCCGCCCACCAAGCCCCGATCGTCGACGGATCCATGCGCTGAAGGGTCTGCTGCCATCCGGTCAATGTTGCCAGCGCTTTGATATCCGCCGGCGTCGCAGTGGACAGATAGCTCAGCAGGGCCGCATTCGATAAGGACGCCGGTACGGTGGCAAGCACAAGGACGTCGTTCGATACCGTCACCTGACCGATATGTCCGCTGCCACCGGCAGCACGGAACATCGAAGCGATGTCGGAAAGCCGGGTCGCGTCCTGCTCGTTGTCCTCCAGGAACCGCCGCAGCCCACTACCGACAGCATCGAGATCAGAGTGCGCCCAAGAGCATTCCCGCTCGAACTCTGACGCTGCTGCACCGACTCCGTCAGCCGCACCCCGGGCTGTGTCGTCTTGGATCCTGAAGGTCGACACCGCGGAGTCCAGGGTGGCAGGGTCAGCGGAACTCGCCCCGGCAGTGCTTCCGCTCGCCCAGGCACGCAGCCCCTGCCGTGCAATGTCCGCGTTCACCGACGGACGGTCGGTCTCCTCCGTGGACGGGCGCGGCTCCACATCCACTGCGACACCACTGCCAGCGCTCGCCCACCCGGCGGCAAGAACCCACGCCGTCAGCTCACTCAGGCGACGCTGCTCGACCTCCGCGGCGCTCTTCGCCTTCTGGACCTGACGTGCGACATCGTCCAGCATATGGACCAACTCTGAACGGGCCGCCCGTTCAGCGGCAACGTTCTCCCGGAAACAGTCCGCGAACACGCCCCGGAATTCCGCACAAGCCGCCGTTGAAACCGACTCCCGTCCGCCGCGTTGATCCTGCAACGCACGTGCCGCATCTCGACATGCGCCGATCAGACGATCGGCGACCCCCGTATCGAAATTCATTCAAACTTCCTCAGACAAACGAACAGGCACGCGCCACGACAAACCCAACCCAATACGGCTCTTCGGACATCGGGTGGGGGTCATTGTTCGAGGCCGCCGGCGGCGAGGAGCATGCGGAGCCGGTAGTTGCGGCGATTGCGGTAGCCTCGGGCGAGGCGACGGTGGCGTTCGATGATGCCGTTGATGGCCACTGTGCCGCCGTTGTTCGCGCGGTGGGTCGTGAAGTAGGCAAGGAAGATCTGACGCCAGCGCCGCCCGCCGCACCGTGCCCGCCACCGCGTAGTCGAACCGCCCACCATGGGAGGCATCCGATTCCGGCAACAACGGCATCTCCACGAAATCGGTCAACGAACGCCCCCCAGACACAGAAACAACAGGAAGAACCACTACATCCGCCGGGCAGAGACCCACACGGGAAAAGCACGAAGAAAAGAGACCTACAACAAGAAGAGACCTACAAGAAAAGAGACCTACAACAACCACGACCGGCGGAGGACGCCCCCGCACACGGCAGAACAACCCAAAAAGACCCGCTCTGCGAAAACCCGGTCAGGAAATGCCAGTACCGGGAAGGCTACTGTCTCGATGACGATCCGCTGACCGCACCACTCCACCGCGTGGCGCGATCAGCGGGACGTCACTACGAAAGGCTCGTGCTCAGGCGCCGCCGCCGGCGGAGAAGATGTCCTGGGAGATCTTCTGCAGCTGCGTGCGCAGCTCCTCGAGCTCCTGCTTCGCCTTGTCCAGCGCCGCCTTCGTCTCCGGCCACGTGGACCCGCGGAACTGCGTGGCCAACGGCCCGTCCCAGATATTCGGGTCCGACAGGATCCTGCCCTGCGCATCAAGCGCGGAGATCTGATCGGTGAACCCACCATTGATGATCGACTCGACCTGACCGATAGCAGCCTTCGCTTGCTCGGTAGACAACACACGCGACATGAAAAATATCCTCCCCCAGAGACCACCGCTTCAATGCCGGATGAAAGAATCACCGGCGAGCGGACGCTGATGACCCTACCAATACCAACCCGGTGAATCTAGACCGGCAAGAACGACCACACGTTCAGGTCCACGAATCCTCATCCTCCTGACAGATTGCCACGTGTAGAACCGAACGCTCTCAACTCAGCAGGAACACCCGTACGCAGAGTAGTGAAATGAAGCACATCCGGGAGGCAGGAAACCCTCACCCAATTCTACGAACGAGGATCAACAGGCCCCCTGACCCGGTGAATTGAGCCTACAAATCAGCCACGCAATTACACATTAAATCGGAACTCAACCACGTCGCCGTCGGACATGACGTATTCCTTGCCCTCGATGCGGACCTTGCCGCGGGATTTGGCCTCGCTCATCGAGCCGGCGTCGATGAGGTCCACGAAATGGACCACCTCGGCCTTGATGAAGCCACGCTGGAAGTCGGAGTGGATGACTCCGGCGGCCTCGGGCGCCGTCGCACCCTTCTTGATCGTCCAGGCCCGGCTCTCCTTGGGCCCCGCCGTGAGATAGGTCTGGAGGCCGAGGGTGTGGAAGCCGACGCGGGCGAGCTGGTCGAGGCCCGACTCGTCCTGGCCGTTCATCTCGAGCATCTCGCGGGCCTCGGCCTCGTCGAGTTCCACGAGGTCGGCTTCGAGCTTGGCGTCGAGGAAGATGGCGTCGGCGGGGGCGACGAGCTGCCGCAGCTCCGCCTGGCGCTCCTCGCTGCCGAGCACGGCGTCGTCGACGTTGAACACGTAGATGAAGGGCTTGGCCGTGAGCAGGCTGAGTTCGCGCAGGTGCTCCATCTCGAGCTTGTCGCTGGTGACCGAGGCGAAGATCGTGTCGCCGCGCTCGAGGACGGACTGCGCGGCCTGCATGGCGGTCAGCTGCGCGGCCTCGCGCTTCTTGATCTTCACTTCCTTCTCGACGCGCGGGATGGCCTTCTCCAGCGTCTGCAGGTCGGCGAGGATCAGTTCGGTGTTGATGGTCTCCATGTCGGAGCTGGGGTCCACCTTGCCGTCGACGTGGATGACGTCCGGGTCGTCGAACACGCGGATGACCTGGGCGATGGCCTCCGCCTCACGGATGTTCGCCAGGAACTGGTTGCCGAGGCCCTCGCCCTCGGACGCGCCCTTGACGATGCCGGCGATGTCCACGAAGGAGACGGTCGCGGGCAGGATCTGCTTGGACCCGAAGACTTCGGCGAGCTGCGCCAGACGCGGATCGGGCAGGCTGACCACGCCGACGTTCGGCTCGATGGTCGCGAACGGGTAGTTCGCCGCCAGGACGTTGTTGCGCGTCAGAGCGTTGAAGAGGGTTGATTTGCCGACGTTGGGCAGTCCGACGATGCCGATAGTAAGAGCCACGGGAGACAAGTCTACCGGTGAGCAATGTCGGGGAATGTCGGAGGTTCCTGCAACAGTGTGGGCATGAGCACAACCGCCGTCCTCCTCGTCGTCCTCGCCTTCGTCCTCGGGTGCGCCGTCGGCGCCTTCATGGTGGCGCGATCCCTCCGGCCGCGCGCCGAGGAGCTCCGGGCGGAGCTCGACGACGCGACCGCCCGGCTCGGACGCACGACGACGGACCTCGCGGCGGCCGCCGCGCAGCGGGACCTCCTGCAGCAGCACAATCGCGAACTGACCGGCAAGACGTCGACGGACAACGACGTCCTGCGCGCCCTCGCCCCGGTCGCCGAGAAGCTCACGCAGGTCCAGCGGCAGGTGGGCCTGCTGGAGCGCGACCGCGTGGAACAGTACGGGCAGCTCGCCCGGCAGCTCGAGGAGTCACGGGAAGCGGACGCCCTGCTGCTGTCCACGACGCATTCCCTCGCCGGGGCGCTGCGCAGCAACAGTGCGCGCGGCCAGTGGGGCGAGATCCAGCTGCGGCGGGTCGTCGAGGCGGCGGGCATGCTGTCACGGGTCGATTTCCTGGAGCAGGTCTCGGTCGCCGCCGGCAGCGACGGCGAGACGGCACGGCCCGACATGGTGGTGCAGCTTCCGGGCGACAAGCAGCTCGTCATCGACGCCAAGGTGCCGCTGAGCGCCTTCCTCGCCGCGCAGGAGCTGGCGGGCGCAGCCGACGGATCCGCGGACGCGGGGGCCGTGGCCGGATTCGAGGCGCGGCGTGCGGAACTGCTGAAGCAGCACAGCAAGGCACTCCGGGCGCACGTCGATGCCCTGGCCCGCAAGAAGTACTGGGAAGGGGCGACGAACTCCCCCGAGCTCGTCATCTGCTTCATCCCCGTCGAGTCTGTCCTGTCCGAGGCCCTGCGCGCGGATCCCGAGCTGCTGGACTACGCGTTCGGCCGCAGCGTGGCCCTCGCCTCCCCGGTGTCCCTGCTCGGCATCCTCAAGGGTGCCGCCTTCAGCTGGCGCCAGGCCGTCCTCACGGACAACGCGCGGGAACTGTTCGACCTGTCCAAGCAGCTGTACGAGCGCCTCGGCACCATGGGCGGGCACGTCACCCGCCTAGGGTCCTCCCTGAAGACATCGGTGGAACGCTACAACTCCTTCGTCGGCGCACTCGAGTCGAGGGTCCTGCCCACGGCGCGGCGCATCGGCGCCTTCGACTCGGCGTCACTCGACGTCGTCGACGCTGCAGCTGAAGGCTCCGACGCCGGCGGACCCAGCGCCGAGGTGAGCCTGCTCGGCACCGCCCGGGCGCAGCGGATCGGCAGTCCGGCGGCCTCCGGAGAGTCGGCCGCCTCGATCGACGCCACGCCGCGGTCCCTCACCGCCCACGAACTCCTCGACGGGACGGCGGGCTAGGGCTGCTGCAGCCGGTTCCGGCCGTCCCTCGCCCCTGCTTGCGTCCCTGCCTGTCTGAAGGTCAGTTCAGCGAGGTCCGGTCCGCCCCGCGTCCGCCCCGTCCCTGCGACGGGTCCCCCATCGCCTTGAGGGCGGCGCGGATCTCCTTGGGCAGGGAGAAGATGATGTCCTCCTGCGCCGTCACGACTTCCTCGACCTGCCCGTAGCCGTACTCGGCGAGCAGCCGCAGCACGTCCTGGACGAGGTTCTCCGGGACGGAGGCCCCGGAGGAGATGCCGACGGTCGCCACGCCCTCGAACCAGGACTCGTCCACCTCGTTCGCGAAATCGACGCGGTGCGCCGCCCGGGCGCCGTACTCGAGCGCCACCTCCACCAGGCGGACGGAGTTCGAGGAGTTGGCCGATCCCACCACGATGACGAGGTCCGTCTGCGGCGCGATCTTCTTGATGGCCGCCTGCCGGTTCGAGGTGGCGTAGCAGATGTCGTCGCTCGGCGGGTCCTGCAGCGTCGGGAAGCGCTCCTTGAGGAGATTCACGGTCAGCATGGTCTCGTCCACGCTCAGTGTGGTCTGCGAGAGCCAGATGAGCCGCTCGGGGTCGCGCACCTGCACCTTGTCGACGTCCTCGGGCCCGTTGACGATTTGGATGTGGTCGGGGGCCTCGCCGGCCGTCCCCTCCACTTCCTCATGGCCCTCGTGGCCGATCAGGAGGATGTCAAAATCGTCCCGGGCGAAGCGCTGGGCCTCCTTGTGCACCTTCGTCACGAGGGGGCAGGTGGCGTCGATGGTGCGCAGCCCGCGGTCCTCCGCCGACTGCACGACGGCGGGCGAGACGCCGTGGGCCGAGAAGACGACGAGCGCCCCCTCGGGGACCTCGTCGGTCTCGTCCACGAAGATGGCGCCCTTCGCCTCGAGCGTGGAGACGACGTGCAGGTTGTGCACGATCTGCTTGCGCACGTAGACCGGGGGCCCATAGTGCTCGAGGGCCTTCTCGACGGCGATGACGGCACGGTCCACACCGGCGCAGTACCCGCGGGGGGCTGCGAGCAGCACCGTCTTCTCCCCTGCTACCGGCGCAGCGGCGAGCACGTCCGCAGGCGTGCGGCGCCTGCGCGGGATGGTGGGCATGGGGACCTGAACGGTGGTACTGGTCATGCGCCGATTCTACCGGCTCGCCGAGCCGCGCCCGCGTGATCCGGGGCCACTCCGCTGTGAGCTAAGCCCCGCGCCTGCGACCGACGGCGAACTGCGTCACCACGCCGAGGGCGACCACCATGAGCCCGACCACGACCACCGGTACGCTGTCGGCGGCCGCGGCGGCGCCGATCCGGTCGGCGAGACCGCCGAGGAACACGTCGGCGACCGCATTGGTACCCGGCAGCTGCGCCGCTGCCGCGGGGACCCAGCCCACGGCGAGGGCCCCGAGAACGCCGATGACCACGACCCCCAGTCCCAGCAGGGCGAGGGTGGTGCCGCGTCGTCGTGCGGTCATCAGGGCCAGCAGGGCCAGGACCCCCGCGCCGGCGAGGTACAGGGGCCACCGCTGCACCGCATCCACGACGGCGCCGAACAGCCCGTTGCGCTCTGCGGACCCGATGGCGATGCTCGTGTCCGCGGGGACCGGGACGTCGAGGCCGAGGCTTCCGCCCACCGTCTCCGCCACGAGTTCCGCGACCGGCGCGAGGTCGAGCGTGAGGAGGGCCGGTGCCGGGTCCGAGGGGTCGGCGGCGTGCGCCAGGGTGACGGCGTGCGATCGGCGGAGCACCTCGGTCCAGGCCCCTGCGTAGCCGGAGGACGCCGTCACCGCCGCCGTCGCATCCCTGATGAGCGGTTCCGCGAGGGCGGCGAGCGGGTCAGGGAGACCGCTGTGCGCGGAGAAGTCCTCGGCGACGGACGCCGTCAGCGCGGCCTGGAAGTCCGCGTCCTGACCGAGCGGCGCCGCGAGCGCGACGAACCCGGGCTCCTCCACGACGTTCCGGTCCACCCACGCACACGCCAGGCCGCCGGCGGTGACGATGAGTGCGAGCAGGGCCAGCAGGGCAGAGGCGACGGTCCGCATGGAATCCTTCGGGTGGGGAACTCACGATTATGCCTGCTCGGACCTTCCCGGACTCCTGCCCTCGTCCCGCGGACGCACATGCCCCCGCGGTACCGGCCGCCGGGGGTGAGGGATGGTAGAGATGAACAGTGCGGATTGCACGAGCAGACGCGGCAGCACCCATCCCGAGGACAGGACACCCATGACGAGCGAGGGAACCAGCGCGCGGCCCGCCGGTGACCGCGGTGAGGTACGGACGCTGTCGACCGTCCCTGCCACCGCGGCCGAGACGTCGCCGGACTCCCCGTGGCCGCTCCATCTGCTGTCGGAGAAGCTGAAGGCGCACATCGAGAGGGCGCCGGCGGCGTGGGTCGAGGGGCAGGTCATCGAGCTCAACCGCCGCGCCAGCATGTGCTACATCACGCTGCGGGACGTCGACACCGAGGTCTCGCTCTCCCTGTCGGTCTACGGCAGCGTGATGGACCGCGTGTCCTCCCCGCTGGACCGGGGCTCCCGCGTGGTGGCGCGCCTCAAACCGGACTTCTGGGTCAAGACCGGCCGCCTCTCGATGCAGACCATCGACATCCGGCCCGTCGGGATCGGCGACCTCCTCGCGCGCATCGAACGGCTGCGGCAGTCACTGGCGGCGGAGGGCCTGTTCGCGCCGGCCCGCAAGAAGCGGTTGCCGCTGCTCCCCCACCGCATCGGGCTCATCACCGGGCGCGACTCGGACGCCATGAAGGACGTCATGCGGAACGCCGCACTGCGGTGGCCGGCCGTCGAGTTCGACGTGCGGGAGGTCGCCGTCCAGGGCGTGAACAGCGTGGCGCAGGTGACCGGGGCCCTGGCGGCGCTCGACGCCGACCCCCACGTGGACGTCATCATCATCGCCCGTGGCGGTGGCGCCCTGGAGGACCTCCTGCCCTTCAGCGACGAGTCGCTGGTCCGGGCTGTCGCCCGGACCATCACGCCCGTGGTCAGCGCCATCGGCCACGAGGCGGACCGGCCCCTGCTCGACGAGGTGGCGGACCTGCGCGCCTCCACCCCCACGGACGCCGCGAAGCGTGTGGTCCCCGACGTCACGGAGGAGCTCGGCCGGATCGGCCAGGCGCGTGCGGCTCTCGAGCGGTCGATCCGCGTCCTCGTGCACCGCGAGGGGGAGAGCCTCGCGAACCTGCGGTCCCGCCCCTCCCTGGCGCGGCCCGAGGGGATGATCGACGTGCGGCAGGCCGACGTCGAACGCCTCCGGTCGCGGGCCCTGCGGTCCACCACCGCCGCGGTGGAACGCGACGCCGACGCCGTCCACCACCTCCGCGAGCGCGTGCGCTCCCTCTCCCCCCAGAACACGCTGGACCGCGGGTACGCGGTCGTGCAGCGCGCCGACGGGCAGGTGGTGAGGACTCCCGACGACGTGGAGCGCGGGGACGCCGTGCGGATCCGGGTCGCCGGCGGGCAGCTCGGAGCGGTCATCGACGACCCGCCGGTACCCCGGGAGGCGTCGTGACCGGAAGGCACGACAGCGGCCCTGCCGGGCTTCACCCTTCAGGATCCCCGACAGATTTCCGGGCCCGGGTACGGGCCACCCAGCAGATGAGGACCATGCCATGACGGACAACCAGCAGTCGGACCCCAGCCCCTCGGCGGTGGACACGCTGTCCTACGAGCAGGCCCGGGAGGAGCTCGTCGCCGTCGTCTCGCGGCTCGAGGCCGGCGGCGTGAGCCTCGAGGAGTCCCTCGCGCTCTGGGAGCGCGGCGAGGCCCTCGCCGACCGCTGCGAGGCGTGGCTCGAGGGCGCCAAGGCCAGGCTGGCGGCGGCACGCGATAAGGCCGAGGGCACCTAGCGCCGGGAGTACTGCCCCGGGGTCCCGCCTAGGAGGAGGGCGTCGCGGGCAGCTCCTGCAGCGCCCAGGCGTTGCCGTCGGGATCAGCGAAGTACACGAACCTCCCCCACGGCTGCTCGTCGACGTCGCTTGCGTCCACGCCGCGGCCGACGAGCTCGGTCCGGGCACGCTCCGCATCGGCCACGACGATCTGGATCCCGCGCTGCGATCCGGGCGCCATCTCACTGATCCCCTCGCCGAAGGCGATGGAGCAGGCGGACCCGGGAGGGGTGAGCTGCACGAAGCGTACGCCCTCACCGACCCGGTGATCGTGGTCGAGCGTGAATCCGGCCTGATCGCGGTAGAACGCGATGGCGCGGTCCACGTCGCTGACCGGCACGGCCACGAGTTCGATCTTCCAGTCCATGGTGGTCCCCCTCCGAGGTGGTGGAGCCTCAAGACTAGGAGGTCATGCGGTCAGGACTGGTCCGCATCGGCCCGTGCGGAGGGCGGGTTCGACGAACCCGGGCATCTCACGTCCCGTGCGGGGCGTCGGGGTCGGCAGGTGCTTCCTCGCGCCGCTCCTGGATCAGTTCCTTCGTGCGCACGAGGCGCAGCAGGGTCACGAGGACGAGTCCGCCCAGCATGTTGAACAGCAGGGTGTAGCCGAAGAAGCCGAGCCACTGGCCGTAGTCGATGTCCGCGCCGGAGTGGATCGCTGCGAAGATCAGCAGCGAGTCGAGGATCGAGTGGAAGAGCTGCAGGCCCGCGAGCAGGAAGCCGCCGATCATCGTCGCCACGATCTTCGCGACATCGTTGGACGTGCCCTGCTGCATCCGGCTCATCAGGGTGATCGTGCTCCCGCCCAGGACGGCCAGGGCCACGGTCTGCAGGGAGAACGGTGCGTCGACGAAATGGCGCGCACTCTCGCTCACGGTCCCGGACCACTGGGGGAACGCCTGCATGACGATCCAGACGAAGATCCACCCGCCCACGAGGTTCGCCACCAGCGTGCCGCCCCACAGTTTCGCGAGTTGCACGAGGCTGCCCTCCTTCGCCACGACCGCGGCGACCGGCATCAGGAAGTTCTCGGTGAACAGCTCGCTGTGCGCGAGGAGCAGCGCGACGAGCCCGACGCCGAAGGCGAGCCCCGCGAGCAGCTCGTCGCCGGTCTCGTGCAGCACGGCCAGGTACGCCATGATGCCGAGCCCGATCTCGAAACCGCCGAACAGGCCGGTGACGACGATGGCCCTCATGGTCCGCTGGAGCCGGTCGGCTCCCTCGTCCACGGTCTTGTCGAACGACTCCTTGAGTTCGTCCTCGACCGGCGCGTCCGATGCGCCGAGTTCCCGCCTGCGTTCCTCGCTCATGATGTCCTTCCGGGCTCCGTCGTCGTGTCCTGCGCGCCGGGCCGGCGGGTCAGGATGCGTGCAGGCGCTCCTGCTCGGCGGCGACGTCGAACGATGCCCGCGGCCAGCTCAGCTGCATGTCCTCCAGTGTCGCGGTCAGCAGGTGCTGCACGGCGAGCCTGGCATACCACTTGCGGTCGGCGGGGACGACGTACCAGGGGGTGTCCGGGGTGCTCGTCCTCTCGACGGCCGTCTGGTAGGCCTCCTGGTACTGCGGCCAGAGGGCGCGGTCCTCGATGTCGTCGGGGCTGTACTTCCAGAACTTGTCCTTGCGGTCGAGGCGGTCGGCGAGCCGCGCCTTCTGCTCGTCCTGGCTGATGTGCAGCATCACCTTGAGCACCCGCGTGCCCGCTCCCACCACCTGGTCCTCGAACCTCCGGATGGACCCGTAGCGCTTCTCCACCTCCGCCGCCGGCGTGAGGCCCCGCACGCGGTGGATCAGGACGTCCTCGTAGTGGGACCGGTCGAAGACCCCGATCATGCCCGGCGACGGCAGTTGCCGGCGGACGCGCCAGAGGAAGCTGTGCCGCTGTTCCTGCTCCGTCGGAGCCTTGAACGCGTAGTGCTGCACCCCCTGCGGGTGCACCTGCCCGACGACGTGACGGACCACCCCGCCCTTGCCGGAGGTGTCCATCCCCTGCAGGATCAGCAGCACGGCGATCTCGCTGCCGGCCCGGCTCTCGGCGAAGAGCTTCTCCTGCAGGGACGCGAGCGTGTCGGCTCCCGCGGCGAGTGCCTGGGCACCTTCCTTCTTGCCGCCGTCGAACCCGGGGGTGGAGCGGGGGTCGACGGCACCGAGCGAGAAGTCCGGTCCCGCGAGGAGGAGCCTCCGCGTCTCGGCTGCGCTCTCGGATCCGTTCGGCATGGTGCCTCCTGCGGGTGGGTCGGGACTGCTCAGGGCTTGTAGGTGGACAGGAAGTCCGCGAGGCGCCCGATCGCGTCCTCGATCACCTCGACGCTCGGCAGCGTCACCATGCGGAAGTGGTCGGTGTTGACCCAGTTGAAGGCGCTGCCGTGCGAGATGAGGATCTTCTGCTGCTTCAGGAGGTCCAGGGCGAACTGCTCGTCGTCCTTGATCGGGTAGACCTCGGGGTCGAGCCGGGGGAACAGGTACAGGGCTCCCTGCGCCAGTTCGCAGCTCACGCCGTCGATCGCGTTGAGCATCTGGGCGGCCTTGTCGCGCTGCTGCCGCAGGCGCCCGCCGGGCAGGATGAGGTCGTTGATGCTCTGGTGCCCGCCGAGTGCGGTCTGGATGGCGTGCTGGGCCGGGACGTTCGCGCACAGGCGCATGTTGGCGAGGAGGTTGATGCCCTCGATGTAGTCGGCGGCGTCGCGCTTGGGCCCGGAGATGGCCATCCAGCCGCTGCGGAAACCGGCGATCCGGTACGCCTTCGACAGGCCGCTGAAAGTCAGGCACAGGACGTCGTCGCCCGTGACGGACGCGGCGTTGATGTGCACGGCGTCGTCGTAGAGGATCTTCTCGTAGATCTCGTCGGCGAACACGATGAGCTCGTGCTCGCGGGCCAGCCGCACGATCCCCTCGAGGATGCTCCGGGGGTACACGGCCCCCGTCGGGTTGTTCGGGTTGATGAGCACGATGCCCTTGGTGTTGGGCGTGATCTTGGCCGCGATGTCCTCGAGGTCCGGCCACCAGTGGTTGTCCTCGTCGCAGAGGTAGTGGACGGGCGTGCCGCTGGCGAGGGCGACGGACGCCGTCCAGAGGGGGTAGTCCGGTGTGGGGATCAGCACCTCGTCGCCCGCGTTCAGCAGGGCCTGCATGGACAGCGTGATGAGCTCGCTGACCCCGTTGCCGAGATACACGTCGTCGACGTCGATCGAGTTGATCCCGCGGCTCTGGTAGTACTGCACGACGGCGGTGCGCGCCGAGAAGATGCCGCGGGAGTCGCTGTAGCCCTGGGCCTCCGGCAGGTTGCGGATCATGTCCACGAGGATGGCGTCGGGCGCCTCGAAGCCGAACGGTGCGGGATTGCCGATATTCAGCTTCAGGATGCGGTGGCCCTGGGCCTCCATGGTCATGGCGTGTTCGAGCAGCGGCCCCCTGATGTCGTAGAGGACGTTCTGGAGTTTGCCTGACTGCTTGTAGGTGGCCATTTCTTCAGGATGCCACAGCAGGGGCCCACCGCGCGGCATAGCAATGCCGTGCAGCGGGCCCCCGCCGGGAGGAGCAGCCTGCCGGAGGGTCAGCCGGCGAGGCCCTTCTCGGCGAGCCAGTCGGCGGCCGCGTCCGCGGGGTTCCGCTTCTCGTCGCCGCTGACCTCGCGGTTCAGGGACAGCAGGTCATCCGTGGTCAGCTGCGCCGACACCTCGTTGAGGACGGTCTGCGCGTCCTCGTTCACCGTGTCGGTGTTGACGAGCGGGAGGACCTGCTGCGCGATGAAGTTGTTCTCCGGGTCCTCGAGGACCACGAGGTCGTTGTCGTCGATCGACGGCGTCGTCGTGTAGATGTCCGCGGCCTGCACGGTGTCGTCCAGGAGGGCGTTCAGCGTGATGTCCCCGCCGCCGTCGTTGATGGCCTCGAACCCGCCGGGCTCGCAGTCGTACTTCGCCTTCAGGCCGGGCAGGCCGTAGGCGCGCTCCTGGAACGTGCTGGGCGCGCCGATGGTGATCTCGCCGCAGACCTCCGCGAGGTCCTCGATCGAGGTGAGGTCGTACTTCTCGGCGGTCGCCGCGGTCACCACGAGCGCGTCCTTGCTCTCGGCCTCCGACGGCTCGAGCACGGCGAGGTCGACGTCCGGCGATTTCGCGGACAGGGCGTCCGGGAGCGCGGCGACGATGTCCCCGGCGGATTCGGCGGTCGCCTCCGGGTCGGCGAAGAGCAGCAGGTTGCCGCTGTAGTCGGGGATGATGTCGACGGAGCCGTCCTCGAGCGCGGTGTAGTAGATCTCCCGCGAACCGATGTTGAGTTTGGTGGTGGCCTCGACACCGGCGGCGTTGAGCGCCCCGGCATAGATCTCGGCGACGATCTGGCTCTCGGGGAAATCAGCCGAGCCGACGACGACGGACCCTCCGTCCGCAGCGGCCGATTCCTGTGGTTCCCCCTGGGGGTCGCTGTTGGCACCGCAGGCAGTCAACGCCAGCGCGGCCGTCAGGCCGCCAGCCAGTCCCATCAAAGCGCGCCGTCCGGCGCGTTGTGCTGACAGGTTCTTCATGTTGTTCCTCCTTGTGCACTGGCGACGGCCTTCTGCCGGCCAGATCCTTGGGCCCTCACCCGGTCCGAGGTCCGGAGTCCGGGTGAGATGACGATTCTCTGCAGCAGTCCCATGAGCAGATCGACGGCGATCGCCAGGACCGTGATGATCACGGCGCCGCCGAAGAGGCGCCCGTAGTCGGCGAGCTGCGTCCCCTCGACGAGGTAGACCCCGAGCCCGCCGAGGTTGATGAAGGCGACGACGGCGACGGTCGCGATGACCTGCAGCAGGGCGGCTCGCACTCCGCCGAGGATCACCGGGAGCCCGTTCGGCACCTCGACGCGGAGCAGGATCTGCCGTTCCCCCATGCCCATGCTCCGGGCGGCGTCCACCACGGCGCGGTCCACCGAGGAGATCCCTGCGTAGATCCCGGTGAGCAGGGGCGGGACGGCGAGCAGCACGAGGGCCCAGATGGGCGGCATGAGGCCGAGACCGGCGAGCAGGACGAACAGGAAGGCCAGGCCGAGCGTCGGCAGGGCGCGGAGGATGCCGACGCCGGAGACGATCACGACGCGGCCGCGTCCCGTGTGGCCCACGTAGAGACCGATCGGGACGGCGATCACCAGGGCGATGAGCATGGTCAGGCCCGTGTAGCCGAGGTGCTCGGCGACACGCACCGGGATACCGCGGTCGCCCTCCCAGTTGGCGGGAGCGGTCAGCCACTCCCACATCTGCACGAAGAGGTTGTCACTCGAGTAGTCCATCAGGCACCCGCCACCTTCGCCTCGAGCGCCACGATCTCCGCGTCCGGCGCGCTACCGGCCGCGACCTTCCGCGTCCAGGGTGTCAGCAGCCGCTCCGCGAGCACGAGCAGGAGGTCCATGACCAGCGCGAGCAGCAGGATGATGATGATCCCGACGGCGATCTCGGTCGGGAAGGACCGGAAGAGCCCGTCCGTGAACAGCGTCCCGAGGCTCGGGACGCCGATCAGCGCGCCGACGCTGACGAGCGAGATGTTGGTGACCGAGACGACCCGCAGCCCGGCGAACAGCACGGGCAGCGACAGCGGGAGGTCCACGGTCAGGAACCGGCGGACGGGCGTGTAGCCCATGGCGACGGCGGCCTGCCGGACGCCGTCGTCGATCGAGTTCAGGGCGTCGAGCGTGGACCGCACGAGCAGCGAGAAGGCGTAGATCGCGAGGGCCACGATGACGTTCACGGGGTCGATGACCCGGGTGCCCAGCACCACGGGCAGGAACACGAACATGGCCAGGGACGGGATGGTGTAGAGGATCGAGGAGCCGGTCAGCAGCACCGATCCGACGACGGCATTGAGCCGCGCGAGCTGCGCGAAGGGCACCGCGACGATCAGCCCGAGGAGCAGCGGCACGACGGCCTGGAAGAGGTGCAGGCGCGTGTGCAGCCAGACGAAGTCGAGATTCGCGAGGAACCAGTCCATGGTCAGACCGCCGTGTTGTGGTCGGCGCGGCCCCGGTCGAGCCGCGCGGCCTCGATGAGCTCGAAGACCTCGGCGGCACGGACGACGCCCACCGCGCGGCCGTCGTCGTCGACCGTCACGCCCTGGCCCGACGGCGAGGAGAGCGCGGCGTCGAGCGCGCGCCGCAGGGTGTCGCCGCGCGTGTAGAGGGAACCTCCGGGGACGGCGTCGGCCTGCCGGGCGATGCTGCCGCGGGTGGCCTGCGGGACCCAGCCGTGCGGGCGGCCGTCGGCGTCGACCAGCAGCGTCCACGGCGAGCGGACCGACACGGTCGGGTCGGCGAGCTGATCGACCTCGATGGTCTCGACGGGGTGGACCGTGACGCCGGCGCCCGGCTGGAAGGAGAGGTGGCGGAAGCCGCGGTCGCGCCCCACGAAGCCGGCCACGAAGTCGTCGACGGGGGCGCGGAGGATCTCCTCGGGGGCGGCGTACTGCGCGAGGCGGCCGCCGACGGCGAAGACGGCCACCTTGTCGCCGAGGACGGTCGCCTCGTCGATGTCGTGGGTGACGAAGACGATGGTCTTCGCGAGGTCCCGCTGCAGGCGCAGCAGCTCCTCCTGCAGTTCCGCGCGGACCACGGGGTCGACGGCGCTGAAGGGCTCGTCCATGAGGAGGATGGGCGGATCGGCCGCGAGCGCCCGTGCGACGCCGACGCGCTGCTGCTGCCCGCCGGAGAGCTGCCCCGGATACCGCCCGCCCAGTTCGGGGGCGAGGCCGACGACGGCGAGGAGTTCCTTCGCGCGCGCGTGCGCCTCGGCCTTCCGGACGCCGTTCAGGCGCGGCACCGTGGCGATGTTGTCGAGGACGGACCGGTGCGGCAGGAGGCCCGAGGACTGCATGACGTAGCCCATCGAACGCCGCAGCTCGGAGGCCTTCTGCCGGGAGACGTCCTGCCCGTCCACCAGGATCTGGCCCGACGTCGGTTCCACCATGCGGTTGATCATGCGCAGGGAGGTGGTCTTGCCGCAGCCCGAGGGGCCGACGAACACGGTGATCTTGCCGCGCTCGATGTCCATGGTGAGGTCGTCGACCGCGGGGCGGCCGCCGTCGTAGGTCTTGGTGACGCCGCGGAATTCGATCTGGTGCCGCGTGCCGGCCTGCTCGGGGGATGTCATGGCAGCTGTGCCTTTCGTGGCAGGAGCTTCTCGGCCGGGCTGCGCCCACGGACCGCCCATGCGGTTCCTGCTTGCCGTCTGGTATGTCGCCGCGCGGGATGCGCCGCGGTCAGTTCAAGCTGTCGGAGGTTCTGAGTCTAACCATCCCTTCGGAGCGGACGACACCGCGGGTTGGTGGCGCGTGCGTTCCATCAGGAACAGGGCACCCATCACGGGGTCCTCGCGGAGGATCACGACGTCGTCGATGCCCTCCTCCGCGAGCCGGGTCCGCAGGCGTTCCTGCAGTGCCGGCTGGTGCATCGCGAGCCCGCCGCCCAGCACCACGGGGCCGGATACCCCGATCACGGACACCACGTCGAGCACGAGGCGGGTGAGGTCGGTGGCCGCGCGGTCGAGGATGGCGGCGGCGTCGGGGTGGCCGTCCCGTGCGGCGTCGAACACCGCGCGGGACTGCGCCGCCCAGTAGGTGCGCCCGGCGTCCGAATGGAAGAGGCCGATGAGCTCGGTGGGCGTGGCGACACCGTTGAGGGCGAGGACCGCGGCGTCGAGGGCGTCGGCGCCCAGTCCGAGGTCGTGCCGGTGCAGGGCCCGGCGGACGGCCTCGCGGGCCACCCAGTACCCGCTGCCCTCGTCGCCGAGGAGGTACCCCCAGCCGCCGGAGCGGGCCTCACGGCCGTCGTGGCCGGTGCCCCACGCGACGGAGCCGGTGCCCGCGATGACGGCGGTGCCCGTGTGGGCCCCTCCCGCGGCGAGGATGAGGCGGGTGTCGTGCACCACGTCGATGGTCGCGCGCGGTGCGTGGAGGGCGATCAGCGCCCGGAGGCGGTCGGCGTCGGCCGGTGTGTCCACGCCCCCGGAGCCGGCGATGACGCGCGCGACCGGGCCCGAGCCCTCGTGGGCCAGGAGGTCGCGGAACAGCCCGCCCAGGCTGCGGGCGGCGTCGTCCGGGGTGACGTTCTGGACGTTGGCGCTTCCCGCCTTCGCCTCGGCGACGAGCCGCCCGCCGCGCCAGAGCACGCCGTGGGTCTTGGAGCCGCCGATGTCGAGGCCGACGACGAGCGACGCCGGCCCGCCGCCCGGGGCGGACCCCCCGTCGGCGGACGGGTGCGGGGCGGACGGCGCGGGGGTCTCGGACATGCGTACAGCCTACAAACAGGCCGGCGGGTGCCGCGGTGCGGCAGGACCGGGCCGGTGCCTCAGCGCGGGGCCCTGGCCCGGAGGACCAGGGAGCCCACGGCGAGGACGCCGCAGATCGCGCAGATGGCCAGCGCGAAGACGGTGACCGAGGCGTCGAGGCCCCAGACGCCTGCCGCGGCGCCGAGGCCGAGGACCGGGACGGCGCTGCCGAGGTAGGTGAGGACGTAGACGGCGCTGACGGTCTGCGCGTGCAGGGACGGGTCCACCGTGATGGACACCTCGTTGAAGACCACCCGGAAGGCCATGCCCTGACCGAAGCCGGCGACGACGCACGCCCCGATGAGCAGTGGCAGGCTGCCGGAGGCCTGCGCGACCGGCAGGAGGCCCACGCCCAGTGCCATCCCGGCGAGGCCCGCCGGGACCACGAACCGCCCGCGGGGCGAGACGAGCTGGCTGATGGCGGACGAGCCGAGCACGAGCGCGGCGAGGAGACCGATCAGCGGGCGGGAGGTCGTCCCGGCGATGCCCGCGAACCAGGTCGGGGCGAGGCTCAGGGTGAACCCGAACACCGCGAAGCTGAGGAACCCGACGGACGACGCCGTCCAGAAGGAACGGCGCGCCTCCTTCGACACGGCCGGCCGGCGCGGCCGCAGCGCGGCCAGGGGCCTCCCCTCCACGGCGGGCTTGATCGCCGGGCGCGCCCGGAGCAGCACCAGGGGGATCAGGAGGCTCGCGAGCACGACGAGGTACACCACGAAGGGGGTCCTCGTCGGCGAGGGCAGGAGCGAGAGCAGACCGCCGATCACGGGGCCCGCGGCGACCCCTCCGGCGGAGGCCATGAGGGTGAACCGGGAGGCCCAGTCGGGGCGGCTCGGGAGCAGGTCGCGGAGCGCGGCGGCGCTGGCACCCGTCGCCAGGGCGACGGCGCCGCCCTGGAGCATGCGGCCGGCGGCGAGCATCGGCAGCGAGGTGGCGACGGCGAAGAGGGCGGCACCGAGGAGCCCGAGGACGACGGCGAGGACGAGGGCGGCCCGGCGTCCGATGTGGTCCGACCAGTGGCCGGCGTGGACGAGACCGCCGATCAGGGCCACGACGTAGGACGCGAAGGCGACCGTGACGGCGAAGGGCGACAGCCCGAGCTCGGCCTGGATGAGCGGGTAGAGCGGGGTCGCGAGGTTCGCGCCGATCAGGAGGGTCGAGATCACGGTCACGGCCAGCACGAGACGGACGGCGAGCGATGCGTCCCACCTCCGGTCCGCGACCGCCGTCGGCCGCATCCGCAGCTCGTCGATGACGCTCATCCCACCACTTTCCTCGCTCGCACGCGCCCGCAACGGGCGCTTCCACGGCCACGCTCCTGCACGGCCCCCTCTAGGATGGGGTGGATTGACCGCAGTGCTGTGTTGCAGCGTCCGTTTTTGAGCGCGGTGCGCAACTCGGTGCAGGCCGTCTGATGGGGAGTGAGCGTGATGAGCAAGCTGGACAACCTCGACCTGCGGTTGCTGCTCGAGCTGGTGAGGGATCCCCGCGCGCAGGTCAGCGAGCTGGGCGAGGTGCTCGGGGTGGCCCGCAACACGGCGCAGAGCCGCCTCCGCAGGCTCCTGCGGACCGGGACGCTGCGCCGCAGCGGGCGTGAACTGGACCTGGAGGCGCTCGGCTACGATGTCGTCGCGTTCATCACCATCGAGGTGTCCCACCGCGAGCTCGACGGCGTCATCGCTGGGCTCCGCACGTTGAACCAGGTCCTCGAGGTACACGAGATCTCCGGCCGGGGCGACGTCTGGTGCAGGGTCGCGGCCACCGACACCCACAACCTGCAGGCCGCGCTGCGGTCCGTCCTGAGGATCAAGGGCGTCATCCGCACCGAGACCGTCCTGGCCCTGCACGAGCACATCCCCTACCGCACCGAGCCCCTGCTCGAGCGGCTCGCCCAGCGTCCCGCGGACCCCTGACCGGGACGCCCGATCACGAACCACGTCGAGGAGACCCCATGACCCTGCCCACCACCGACACGCGCGTCACCTACCCCGCCGGAGCCACCGAGGCGGCCTCCCGGGTCCTGCACGTCGAAGCCCGCGGCGGCCGGCGCGCCGTCCTGCTGGAGGCCACCGCCTTCCACCCGGTGGATTCCGCCTGGCCGGACCAGGGCGCGGATCGGGGCGTGCTCGAGATCGGCGCCCGCCGCTGGTCCGTGACCGACTGCGTCGTCGGCGCGACCGACGGCACCACGCTGCACCTCGGTGCGGACTCCCCCGTCCGCAAGGGCTCCGAGGGATGGGCGTTCGTCGTCGTCCACCTGATCGAGGGCGCGGAGGGTGACGGCCCGGCGGAGGGCGACGACGCCGTCGTGCGGGTCGACGCCGCGCATCGCGCCGCCGTGTCGGCCGGGCACACCGGGTGCCACCTCGCCTCGCTCGCGCTGAACCGGGCGCTGGCCGGCCGCTGGAAGAAGGACGTGGCGCCCGACGCCCTCGGTGCACCGAACTTCGACGCGCTGGCGATCGACACGACGGTGATCGGCGAGTTCGGGTCCCTCGACCGGTACCGCCTCGGCAAGTCCCTCCGACGGAAGGGCTTCTCCGTCGAGGACCTCGACACCCGGGCCACGGCCGAGGCGGTGAACACGACGCTCGCGGGATGGACGGCCACGGGAGCCCCCATCAGCATCGCGGCGGACGGCCCCGGACTCACCGACCGCCGCCGCTGGGTCTGCGACCTGCCCGGGGAACGGGCCGGGATCCCCTGCGGCGGGACCCACCTGACCTCCCTCGCCGGCGTGGACGTGACCGTCCGGCTCGAGCTCGCCGACGAGGACGGGACGCCGGTCCTGCAGATGAGCACCCGGGTCGGCGTTCCCGCACCGGACTGAGGACCCCTCCGGGTCACCGGGTGCGGCCGGGGCGGGTCCCTCCCCGGAGTCGCTGCGCCTCCGCCAGGAACTGCTCGGCGACCTCCAGGCGGGACACGGCCTCGGGTGCGCCGCCCCGGGCGCCGTCAGCGCCCGCCGTGCCGTCCCCGTCCTCCGCGCGGCGTCGTGCTCCGGCGACGAGCGTGAGGCTGACGGCGGCCGCGCGGCTCCGGAGTGCCACGGGGTCGACGCGGCGGTCGAAGGCCCGCAGGAAGCGGAGCAGAGCGTGCGGCACCTGGGCATATCCTGCGTGCAGCGCGGGCAGGACGGCGAGGTGGCCGAGGAAGCAGGCGAGGTCGTCCACGAGGTGCCCCGGCCCGAGCGCGTCGACGTCCAGGAGCCCGGACACCGATCCGTCCGTGATCAGGAGGTTCCCCTCGTAGAAGTCCCCGTGCGTCGGCACGAGGGGGCCGCCGTCGCTGGCGCGGACCACGGCGTCGATGTCGGCGGCGAGGCGGCGGATGCGCTCGGCCTCCCCCGGCAGCGCCGCGGCGGCTCCCTCCCCGTAGTCCCGGACCCTCGCCGACCACGGCGGGCGCGCGGGCAGCCCCAGGACCGCGGCGGGCAGCGAGGCGAGGACCTGCAGCAGCGCGTCGGGCTCGACGCCGGCCGCGCCGTCGCGCAGGAGGAGTTCCGCGAGCGGCGTGCCGGGAGCCGCGTGCATGGCGACGACGTCCTGCACCGGCCCGGCG
Source organism: Arthrobacter sp. TJ-263 (assembly GCF_058269155.1). Lineage (NCBI taxonomy): Bacteria > Bacillati > Actinomycetota > Actinomycetes > Micrococcales > Micrococcaceae > Arthrobacter > Arthrobacter sp. TJ-263. Next base: position 1,251,066 of record NZ_JBZCNE010000001.1, read on the forward strand.
GCGAGGGCGGGGGCGGGGACCCCGGCGGCCCGCAGCATCCGGTGCCGCTCCGCCAGGGGCCCCGCCGCGTGCTGCCGGAGCACCTTGAGATAGCGGCGCTCCTCCCCGTTCCGTGCCAGCACCACCGCACGGCGCATCGGGCGGTAGCTCCTGAGTTCCAGCACCGTCGCATCCGCCTCGTACCCGGGCCCGAAGGCGAACGGCGTGACGGCTGCCGGGTCGAGGGCCGAGGGGAGCCCCGGCAGGAGCGGATCCCCGGGGTGCGCCCATCCCGAGAGGGTGTCGGCGCCGCGCCGGTGGACCACGGTGACTCCGCCGGGCGGGTGCGGGAGCGCGCAGGAGGTGATGCACGCGTGGGTGGGGGCGGGCCCGGGCGGCATGCCGCGGCCGGACCCTGCGCCGCCGGGCGGGGCGACCTCGACGGAGAAGACGCCCGTGGCCCCCGCTCCGGGACGGTGATGCAGGGAGGCGAGCCGCCAGGTGCCGAGCTCCCATCCCGCATCGGCGAGGACACGCCGCAGGAGATCCCCCGGCGCGTCCGAACCCAGGAACGCGATGGCGTCCTGCTCCCGGATGATGCGTGCGTCCCGTGCCCTCATGCGATCGCCGGACGGGCCCTACGGGCGCAGGTCCGTCGTCGCAGCCGGGGGCATGTCGGGGTCGTCAGGCGCGCCGGCGCTGCAGCACGTCGTCGAGATTGATGCGGCCCGTCGCGGGGGCGGCGTCGTGCGCGGGAGCGGCGTCAGCGGCGTCCGCGGTACCGGCAGCGCCGGCCGCGACACGGGCAGCGGCTTCCGAGGCCTTGATGGGCGTCTTCGACGCGGCTTTCGGGGCTTCCGGCAGGTCCAGGGGGGCGGGGGCCTGGCGTTCGGCCTTCGCGGCACCGACGTACGTGGGGCGGGGTACCTCGACCGGGGCCCAGGCCGCGGATCCCGGCATGGGCGCGGCGACGCCCGCCTCGGTGGGCGGCACGGCCCGTCCGTCCTCGGCCGGCCCGGCGTCACGGACCTGCACGACGGATGAGCCGTGGGCACCGGCGAGGGCGGCCGTCCGCTGCTCCATCGCGGTGAGGGGGCGCTCGGAGGTGTCCTCGGCGTCGAACAGGACGGTCGGACGCGTCGGCGCGGTGGGGCGCGCCGGAACCATCGGGGCCGGCCGGGACGCTTCCTCGGGGGCGGATTCGCGGACCGGGGCCATGGCGTCGGCGAACGCGCGGTTCACACGGTCCCGCCGCGCGCGCACGGCGAGCAGCCTGAGGACCGCGACGGACGCGACCGTCCCGGCGAGGCAGGCCAGCGGGACGAGGAGGGACACGACGCCGATCGCGCCGAGCACGAGGGTCACCAGCGTGCCGACGAGGCACAGGACGCCGGCCAGGGCGACGGCCAGGCGCCCCCGGCGCGGAGTGAAGGACTGGCGACCGGACGCCGTGCCGGCCGGGACCGCTGTGGTGCCCGGCGTCGGCCCGGATGTGGCCCAGGGGGTGTCCGGGTGGCGTGCATCGTCCTGGTGCTCGGTCATCGTCATCATGCTCCCCCCGGGACGGCGGGTCCCGGTTGTCGGCGTCGGGCGTCTGGTCCCGGCGAGCGCCGGTGTGGTCCTGCCGAGGAGGGACGGCGCCACCCACAGCAGCCACATGCCGACGACTGCCGCGAGTACCAACGAACTATCCAGGGAGAAGACCACACTCAGAACCGTAGAAGCACATGCTGCCCGGCTCCGGCATTGGGGCCGGTGTGTCGGCGGCTGATATGCCCCCATCGGCATCCACGGCTCCGCCTGGGGCTAGTGCGGGCCCCGGCTCTCGAGCCAGGGACCGAGCAGACCCCGTGGCACGTCCTCGGCCGTCAGCGCGAAACTCCTGTGGTCGGCCCACTGTCCGGCGATGTGCAGGAACCGCGGGCGCAGGCCCTCGTCGCGGAAGTGCAGCTTCTCCACGACGCGCAGGCTCGCCCGGTTCTCGGGGCGGATGTTGATCTCCATCCGGTGGAGCCCTAGATCCCGGAAGCAGTAGTCCGTCGCCAGCGCCACCGCCGTCGGTGCGATCCCCCGGCCGGCCCGCTCGGCGTCGACCCAGTAGCCGAGCGTCGCCGTCATCGCCGAGCCCCAGGTGATGCCCGAGACGGTGAGCTGTCCCACGAGCCGCGCATCCCGGGATCCGGGCTGCTGCTCCGTGATGAGGAACGGCAGCGCCACACCGGCACGCGCCTGGGACGTCAGGGAGCGCACCATCTGGTGGTAGGTGGGCAGGAAGCCTTCCGGGTCCGGGTTGGAGGCCTCCCAGGGCGCGAGCCAGGCGGCGTTGCGCTGCCGCAACGCCGTCCAGGCTGCCTTGTCCCTGTGGCGGATGGGCCTGAGGACCAGGGATCCGGTCCTGAGGTTCACGGGCCAGCTGGTTGCCGACCACACGGCGGACTACTCGGGGATGTTCTTGCTGAAGTCCTTGATCCAGGCACGGAGGTCCGGACCGAGGTCCTCGCGCTCCGATGCGAGCGTCACCACGGCCTTCAGGTAGCTCAGCTTGTCGCCCGTGTCGTAGCGGCGGCCGCGGAACACCACACCGTAGACACCGGATCCCTCGCCCTCGGCGCTCGCCAGGGTCTGCAGGGCGTCGGTCAGCTGGATCTCGCCGCCGCGGCCCGGTGCGGTGGTCTCGAGGACGTCGAACACGCGGGGGTGCAGGACGTAGCGGCCGATCACGGCGAGGTTCGACGGCGCGTCCTCGACGGCGGGCTTCTCGACGAGCTGGTTCACACGGACGTGGCCTTCGCCGTCGATCTCGGTGATGTCCGCACAGCCGTAGGCGCTGATCTGCTGGGGATCCACCTCGATCAGGGCGATGACGGACCCGCCGGTCTTCGCCTGCACCTCGATCATGGTCTCCAGCAGGGGATCGCGCTCGTCGATCAGGTCGTCGCCGAGCAGGACGGCGAACGGCTCGTTGTTGACGTGCAGCCGGGCGCGCAGCACGGCGTGGCCGAGACCCTTCGGGTCGCCCTGGCGCAGGTAGTGGATGTCGCCGAGTTCCGAGGGGCGCCGCACCGCGGCGAGCTTGTCGTGATCGCCCTTGTCCTCGAGGGTCTGCTCGATGAAGGGGACGCGGTCGAAGTGGTCCTCGAGGGCGCGCTTGTTACGCCCGGTGATCATCAGGACGTCGGACAGGCCGGCGTCCACGGCCTCCTGCACCACGTACTGGATGGCGGGCTTGTCGACGACGGGGAGCATCTCCTTCGGCATCGCCTTGGTTGCGGGAAGGAAGCGGGTTCCCAGCCCGGCCGCGGGGATGACGGCCTTAGTCACGCGTGATCGCAAAGTCATGGGAACCACACTACATAACGGGCCCCCGTTTCCCGGGCGATCGGCACAATGGTGGAATGAGCTCTTCTCCTCGTGCTACCGGGCCCGCAGCAGCTGCCGGCCCGGACAAGGCCCGGCTGCGCCGATCGCTCCGGGAGGCCCGCGCCGCGCTGGACCCGGTCGACCGGCAGCGGCAGTCGGAGGCGCTGGCCTTCGTCGTGACGCAGTACCTCGGGGGGACCGCCGGCCGGTCCGCGGACCCGGCATCCCGCCGCCCCACGATCGCCGCCTATCTCGGCCTCGACCCGGAGCCGGACACCGCGCCGCTGCTCCGCGAACTGCACCGTCTCGGCTACGGCCTGGCCGTCCCCGTCTGCGAGCCCGGGTACCAGCTGTCCTGGACCGCCTGGGCCCCCGGCGTCCCGCTCCGGCGTTCCGTTCGCGCCCCGGTGCTCGAGCCCACCGGGCCACGGCAGGCGTTCGAGGACCTGCCGGACGTCGCCCTCGTCCTCGTCCCAGCCCTCGCCGTGGACCGCTCCGGGCACCGGATCGGTCAGGGCGGCGGCTACTACGACCGTTTCCTGGCGCGGCATCCGCTCGGTCGGCCGGACGCGGTCCCCCGGCTCGGCGCGGTCCCCCGGCTCGGCGCCGTCTACCGCTCCGAGGTCCTGCCCGCGGGCGCCATCCCGGCCGAGCCCTACGACCAGCCCCTCCAGGGCGTCTTCACCGCCGACGGGGTGCTGGACACCGGGACACGCCGCCCGCCGGTGTAGACTGGCACTCGACCCCGGAGAGTGCCAACAGCGTGTGCTGGAAGCGTGCCTGCCGGGGACCACGAAGCCTGTCCAGGAGGATCTCCATGCCCATGTACGCCTACGCCTGCAAGGACTGCGGCCACACCTTCGATATCCAGCAGTCCTTCTCCGACGACTCCCTGACCGTCTGCCCCGTGTGCGACGGCGCGTTGCGGAAGAAGTTCAACAGCGTGGGCGTGGTCTTCAAGGGCTCGGGTTTCTACCGCAACGACTCCCGCGACACGAAGTCGAGCACGGATGCGAAATCACCCGCCGCTCCCGCCGTGCCGTCGTCGGGGTCCTCGGAGTCCTCCAGCGTGCCGAGCACCGCCGGCGCGTCCGCCGGCTCCTCCTCCGGAGCTGCCCCGGCCTCGGCGGGCGCCGACCGCGCCGCCTCCTGACCGTCGGACCGTCATCCGTGTACGGCCGCGGATGCCGGCTGATGTCCACATAGCAGCGGCACGGCCCGTCGGGCGGGACACCACCGCCTAGCGTCGGTCCATGCACACCGTCCGCCGCCCCCGGGGCGCCCCTCTCAGGCACCGCCTCCACCGGATGCTGCATCGACGCCGGAGGCTCCTCGCGTGTCTCCTCCTGTGTGCTGCCGCAGGCGTCGCCGTCGAGGCGATCGTCGGCGAGGACTACCCGACGACGCCGGTCGTCAGTGCGGCCCGCGACCTCGCCGTCGGGACCGTCCTCACGGACGCCGACGTGGCGATCGTCCGGGTCCCCGACCAGGCCGTCGTCGCCGGCACCCTGCGCCGCGCCGACGAGGTGGTGGGTCGGCAGCTGGCCACGCCCCTGCCGGAAGGCTTCCCGTTCTCCGGGACCGCCTTCGTCGGCGACGGCCTGCTGACGGGAATGGCGCAGGGCACCGTGGCGGTCCCGCTCCGTCCGGCCGATGCCGCCACCGTCCAGCTCCTGGCCCCCGGGCAGCGCGTGGACGTGATCCTCAGTACCGGCAACGGGTTCGACGTCCCGGGCGACTCGACGGTCCTCGCCCGGTCGGTCGCCGTCCTGTGGACCGCGCCGGAGGCCGGCAGCGGGACGTGGCCCGGTGGCGGGGACGACGGCGGGCTCGTCGTCGTCGCGGCCGGCCCGGAGGACGCCGCGACGCTCGCCGGAGCCTCCAGCGCCGGGGACGTGCACCTCGTCCTCACCACCGGCTCATGAGCGCGCGTCTCCGCCGTCCCGCCGTCCCCTTGTGCCGCCGGATGCAGCGCTCAGCCCCAGTGCGGCGGCCGCTGCTCCTTGAGCCACGCGTCGTGATCATCGGGGGTGTCGCCCCAGGCCCGCGGGTCGTCCTCCCCCGCGGTCGCCGGGATGGCCGGCCCCGAATCCTTCGGGGACGCCTGGCCCGCGGCGGCGCCGCGGTCCGGCTGCTGGTCGTCGCGGCTCATCCTGTCGGCGTCCTTCCGTGGCGTCGGTTGGTCTGCATGATCGCGGGGCGGCAGCCCGATGAGCGCCGATGCGCGCTCCGCGCAGCCGTCCGGGTCCGTGAACACCTCGATGGTCCACAGCGGCATGTAGCGCCACCCCATGCGTTCGAGGATCTGGGGCCTGAGCCTGCTGCGCTCCCGCACGGACATGGACTTGTAGCGGCCGGTGCCGTCCGATTCGATGGCCAGCGGTGCGGGCCGTTCGTCCTGCGCGGCAGCGGCGCTCCCGTCCGCCCGGAGGTCGGCGGGCCGCACCGCGACGATGTCCAGGACACCCGCATAGTGGTCCCACACCTCGGCGCCGCGGTGCCGCAGCCGGTCCACGAGGTCCGCGACGAGGGGGTCCTCGTTGCTTCCGGACGTGGGTCTGCTCCGGCCGGCGTCGCCGCCGAGTTCGCGCTGGAGCAGCTCGAAGAAGTCCAGGGCGCCGGCGGTGAGGCGGTCGGGGTCGAGGTCGGAGGGCTCGAAGCAGGTGAGCACGTGCTGCAGCCGGCGGGCACGCGTCATGGCCATCACGAAGTTGCGGCGCCCGTCGGGACCCGACAGCGGTCCGAAGGAGTGCAGGGTACGCCCGTGGGGGGTGCGGCCGTAGCCGAGCGAGAAGATGATGTCGTCACGGACCAGGCCTCCGGCTCGTTCCACCGGCACCACCCGGAAGGACTCCCGGCCCGGCGTGAAGAACCCGGCGGCCCAGGGGAACTCCGCCATCTGCAGGCGGATGGCCTCCCCGACCCGCGCGGCGTGCCGGGCACTGGCGGTGACCACGGCGAGGGAGACGCCCGGACGGCGGCGGATGTGCTCGAAGACGAGTTCGACGACCCGGTTGACCTCGACGTCGACGCTCTCCACGCCGTCGTGCTCGGAGCTCGGCATCCCGGTCCCGTTCGGAAGGTATTCGACCACGAGTCCGCGGCCCTCCCCGGTGACCTCGGAGGCCTGCGGCAGGCGGGTGAGCTTCCCGTCGTAGAACGATTCGCTCAGGTAGGTCCCCAGGCCGCGGTCCACACCGCGGTACACCTCGGTCAGTCCGCGCACGGGCAGGACCGAACGCAGCGCGTCGAAGGCGCTGGGCAGGGGCTCGAGGGCCGAGGCGCGGTCGGCGGACTGCACCTCGATGCTGAAGCGGGTGGGAGCGGCCAGGCGGTCGTCGCCGAAGACCACGGTCTGCGAGGAGCGGGCCACACACGGCACCGCGCTCTGCAGGGACATCGACTCGCCGTCGAGGATGACGGCGGTGTCGAACCGGTAGTCCCCGGGCACCGCGCCCCGGACGGTCAGCGGGCTCACGGCCCAGATGGGCAGGAGCGCCGCCACGAGGTCGCGGTGGAGGGCGGCGAAGACCTCCAGGGTCAGGGTGCCGTCCTTCAGCTCCTGGCGCAGCCGTGCGGCGTCCTCGGGGTGGCCCTCGACCGCGGCACGCCAGCGGTCCGCGAGGATCCAGCGGACCCGGGCGGATCCGGAGGCGATGTGCGCGTTGTCCGCGAGCCGGTACTCGGCCTCCAGCTTGCGGAGGCTCGCACCGTCCGACATCGCGAGGTAGTCGTCCCCGCTGATCATGGCCTCGAGGGCGGACTGCCACCAGGCGAGCTCGAGCTCGGAGCCCACGCGGTCGGCGGGCACCTCCCGGGCTGCGAGGTCGGTGAGCAGTTCCGCGAGGCCCTGCTCGCGCATCTCGTCGAGGAGCAGCGTGCGCTCGGGCAGCGTCTCCAGCGTGTCCTTGTCCGCGGCGAGGTCTCGCAGCAGGGCCTCGAGGCCGTCCAGGGCCAGTCCGGCGAGGTCCGGGTGCTCCGCCGTGGGCCGCAGGATGGCGGTGAGCTCGGCGAGGCGCCCCTCGACGTCGCGGTAGGAGGCGTGGATCTCGGCCAGCCCGGTCGGCACGGAGGGGTGGCGCTCGGTGAGGGCGTACCGCGTCCACAGCGTGCGCTGCTCCTGCACCTCGAGCAGCGAACTGTGGAGGTCGGAGATGTGGACGCCCGGCCGGATGTACTCCTTGGCCACGCGCCGCAGCCGGGACCGCGTCATCGAGCTCATCTCGATGCCGCGTTCCTTCCGCCATGCCGACGGCGCCGTGGCCGAGATGAGGTCCGTCACGGGGCGGTCGAAGATGTCCGGCGTGAACTTGTCGAGGCTGCCCCGCACGGCGACGAGCAGCTCGAGCTGCTCCCCCCACTCCCTGAAGCTCTCGCCGAGGGTGATGTGCGAGTGTTCCGCGACGCGCTGCACCTCACCGCGCAGCGCGGGGATCCCGGTGGCGAGCTCCTCGGCGAGGCCGTGCGCGTGCTCGGTCTCCTTGCGATTGAGCAGCTGCGCGCCGTACCAGGGGCTCTCGGTCGAGGCCTTGCTGAAGCTGCCCAGTTCCGCGGCCCGCTGGAGGCGTTCCGTGAGCTCCCGACGGTCGGGGATGGAGTCGAGGACGCTGCGCTTGAGGCGCACCGTGGTGGACGGCGCCGGGTCGAGCGCGGTGAGTCCGGCCAGGGACTGCATCGCCTGGTACGGCGAGCAGCTCCACCGGCTGCGCACGTTGTGCAGGCTGCGCACGTGCTCGATCAGCTGGTGCCGGTGTTCGCTGAGCGTGGAGTGCAGGGTCCCGAGCGACGGTTCGGCCGCCTTCTCGTTCCGGACCAGGGCCCGGATGACGGCTTCCCGCAGCTGGGCGGGACCGGTCTGGCTGCCGAGCTGGAGCACGAGGGAGCCGAGGTCCAGGCCGTCGAGGTCCTGGACGAATTCGTTGAGCGTACCCCGGCGCTCGGCGGCGACGATCACGCGACGGCCCGCGGCGGCGGACCTGGCCGCCAGGTTGAGCGCCGTCTGGGTCTGGCCCGTCCCGGGCGGAGCGGCCACGACGACGCTCACGCCGGCGGACGCGAGGTCGAGGACCTCCTGCTGGGCGCGGTCCGCGTCGAGGATCAGGAGCTCGTCCTGGGGATCACACTCGTCGGGTGCCGGGAACGAGAGTCCGTCGGCCGCCGTCGTGAGCGACGCGGCGGCCTCCTCGTCACCGCGCGCCGACGCCATGAGCGCCGCCAGCACGGGGTGCTCGGGGCGCAGGGCAGGATCGCCCCTCACCCCGGCGAGGTCGGCGAAGGTCGACACGAGGATGCGGTGCTCCACCGACATGCCGCGTACGCCCTCACTGAGCACACGCATGCGTTCGAGGACCGGATGCGGGTCGAACCGGGCTGTCCCGTAGGCGAGGCGAGCGATACCCGCCGGGTCGACCTGCAGGCCCTGCTGGTTCCGCAGGTGCCGGACGAGCGCCGGGTTCATGCGGGCCTGCTCGGTGATCTGGAGCTCGTAGTCGTCCTGCGACGCGTGGACGGTCAGGGACACGGCGGTCAGGAGCACGGGGGCGTTGAGGGTCTGGGAACGCCCGGAGTCGTCCACGGACCGCCAGGACGCCGTGCCGGCGGCCAGGTAGCCGACGTCGATCCCGCGTTCGGTCCCGAGTTCGAAGATCTTGGCGCGGAGGGCGCGGGCGGCCGCCTTGGCAGCGCTGTACTGCACCGGGTCCCGGAGGAGGGTGGACAGCCTCGTCCGGCGTCCTGCGAGAAGCTGTGCGAGGCCCGAGGGGTGCGCATGGGTCAGGTCGATGCTGGTCCCGGCGGAGGGCCGGAAGTGGAGCAGGGTGTCCCCGCTGGCCTGCGATCCGAGCCCTTCGAGCCAGGGCTCGAGGAAGTCCTGGGCGGCCGGGCCCGCGGGCGACGGCGCCGGCTGCTGCTCCGGCGCGGCGACCGGCCGGCCCTGCTGCGGCTGATCCTCCGGCTCTCCCGCCGCGTCACGCTGGTCCTGCTCCGGCACCGCCGCCTTCTTCCCTGCATTGTCTCGTGCTGATCTCGACCAGATGGGCATGTCTTCCAAGCTATCCGAAAAGCGTCCGGACCCCGCGGATAGCAACGCGGCCCGGGCGGACCGGAGTGGGCTGATGCCCACCCCGGAGCGCGACTACTCCCATTCGATGGTTCCCGGCGGCTTGCTCGTCACATCGAGCACCACGCGGTTGACGCCGTCCACCTCGTTGGTGATCCGGTTCGAGATCCGCGCGAGCAGGTCGTACGGGAGGCGGGACCAGTCCGCGGTCATGGCGTCCTCACTCGACACGGGCCGCAGGACGATGGGGTGTCCGTAGGTGCGGCCGTCCCCCTGCACGCCGACGCTGCGGACGTCCGCGAGCAGGACCACGGGCATCTGCCAGACCTCGTTGTCGAGCCCGGCCGCCGTGAGCTCGGCACGGGCGATCGCGTCCGCCGTGCGCAGCAGCTCGAGCCGCTCCTCCGTGACCTCCCCGACGATCCGGATGCCCAGCCCCGGCCCGGGGAACGGCTGCCGTCCCACGATCTCCGCCGGCAGGCCGAGCTGGGCGCCGACGGCGCGTACCTCGTCCTTGAACAGGGCCCGGAGGGGTTCGACGAGTTCGAACTGCAGGTCCTCGGGCAGCCCGCCCACGTTGTGGTGGCTCTTGATGTTCGAGGCGCCCTCGCCGCCGCCGGATTCGACGACGTCGGGGTAGAGCGTGCCCTGGACGAGGAAGCGGATGGACTCGCCGTCCGCCTCCGCCTCGCGCATGATGGCCCGTTCGGCCTCCTCGAAGGCGCGGATGAACTCGCGGCCGATGATCTTGCGCTTGGTCTCGGGGTCGGAGACGCCGGCCAGTGCGTCGAGGAAGCGGCGCTGCTCGTTCGCGACGTACAGCTTGACGCCGGTCGCGGCGACGAAGTCGCGCTCCACCTGCTCGGCCTCGCCCTCTCGCAGCAGCCCGTGGTCGACGAACACGCAGGTGAGCTGGTCACCGACCGCGCGCTGCACGAGTGCGGCGGCCACGGCGGAGTCGACCCCGCCGGAGAGTCCGCAGATCACGCGGGCATCGCCGATCTGCTCGCGGATGCGCTGCACCTGCTCCTCGAGGATGTTGCCGGTGGTCCAGTTCGGGGCCAGGCGCGCGCCGCGGAAGAGGAAGTTCTCGATGACGGCCTGGCCGTGCTGGGAGTGCTTGACCTCGGGGTGCCACTGCACGCCGTAGAGCGCCTTGTCCTCGTTCGCGAAGGCCGCGACGGGCGCACCGGCGGTGCTGGCGAGGACCTCGAAGCCCTCGGGAGCGGACTGCACGCTGTCGCCGTGGCTCATCCACGCATTCTGGTGCTCGGGGGTGCCGCTGAGGATGGAGCGGGCCGCGCCGTCGGAACGCACGTCCGTGGAGCCGTACTCCCGCAGGCCCGTCCTGGCGACCGTGCCGCCGAGGACGTCCGCCATCGCCTGGAAGCCGTAGCAGATGCCGAGCACCGGCACGCCGGCCTCGAACAGGTCGGCTTCGACGCGGGGGGCACCCTCGGCGTAGACGCTCGACGGCCCGCCGGAGAGGATGATCGCCGCGGGGTTCTTCGCGAGGATCTCCTGCGTGCTCAGGGTGTGCGGCACGATCTCGGAGTAGACGTCGGCCTCGCGGACCCGGCGCGCGATCAGCTGGGCGTACTGTGCGCCGTAGTCCACGACGAGGACAGGTCGGTGTTCGGAGCCGTTCTCGGGGGTAGTCACCCGTCAACAATAGTCCGCGGACGCGGGCCGGACCGCATCAGCGGGCCTCTGTGAAGCCGCTCAGTAGCGGGACGCGGCCTCGGGGTGGGCCGCCAGGTCCTCCTCCACCTGACGGTGGATCCGCTTCTCGACGACGAACGACAGCAGCGGCACCACGCCGCCGAGCGCGATCAGGACGAAGCGGCCGAAGGGCCAGCGCAGGATCTGCCAGAGGCGGAAGTCGGCGATGAGGTAGACCACGTACAGCCAGCCGTGGACGATCAGCACGGTGGTCGAGAGATTCAGTCCCCCGGCCGTCTGCGCGACGGCTTCGGGCAGGAACTGCAGGGGCGCGCCTCCTCCGGCGACGATCTCCGTCCCGAACCCGTACTTAGCGACCATCTCCACGACGACGAGCAGGAGCATGACACCCGTCGCGTACGCGAGGACCTTGTAGAACGCCAGGGCGGAGCGGATCTGGGCATGCGTGCCGCCGAACCGCCGCTTCGGGGTGCCCGTGGCGGGCGGGCGGCCCGGTCCGGTGGTCGGGTCGAGAGCTGGCTCAGTCACGGTGCGTTCCGCCTTCGGTGTCGGGTCTCATCTCGGAGCTTGATGCAGGCGTCGGATCGGACGGGGTGCCGGACGCGGGCTGGGTCCCTGCCTCCTCGGCGGCGTCGGCGGCGTCCTCCAGCGCGCGGCGGTGGTCGTCGGCGACGAGGCGCCACCACAGGAAGAACGCGAAGCCCGCGAACACGAACCACTCGATCGCGTAGAAGATGTTGAGCCAGTTGATCGGCGTCTCCTGCGGCTGCGGACCGACGACCACCGGCTGCATGCCGGCAGCGAAGGGCACATCCGCTCCCCCGGCGGTGACCGTCGTCGCCACCACGAAGGCCGCATAGGCGCGCACGTCCCACCGGTTGGCGAGCTCGGCCGTGGACAGCGAGGGGACCTGGCCCTCGACGGGCCGCTGCACCAGGGGCGCCTCGGGCGGCAGGAGGCGTCCGACGACGGCGGCCGGGCCGTCCTGCTCGGGCAGGGAGGCGACGTCCTCCGCCGCGGGCACCCAGCCGAGCACGATCGGGATGACGGCACCCTGCGCGGCGCCCCCGGCCTCCGCGCCGTCGACGGCGAACGCCTGGATCACCCAGAGACCGTCCTCGCCGTCGCGCAGGCGGTCCTGGACCAGGGTGCGGGTGTCCGGCAGGAAATCGCCGTCGAGCGAGACCATCTGGTCGGCGCCGGAGGCGTACAGGGGGGTGAGGGGCTGGAGGACGTCGGCCAGGGGCCGTACGTCCTCGGTGGCGCTCGGCGCAGGCGGTGGGGCCTGCCGCGAGGAGTTGAACTGCCACTGGCTGAGGAGCACGAAGACCGAGGCGATCGCCATCGCGAGGATCAGCAGAAGGATCCATCGAGGCTTGAGCGCGGTCTTCAACACCCCTTAACGGTACTTCGTGCCTGTGTAGAACAACGAATGGCGCCCGCGCCGGGGCCCTCCGGACGCGGCCGGAAAAACTGATTGGGATATCTCTATCACTGGGCCCGGATACGGTCTACGCTTGATCCTCGTGCGCTCCTATCCCTACCCCCTCACCGGTCCCCCGGATCTGCGCTCGCCTGCGCGTTACCTGCTGTGGCTCGCGGGCCACCAGAAGGCGACCCTGGCCGCCGGGATCCTGCTCGGTACCGTCTGGATGGCATCGCAGGCCGTCATGCCCTTCGTGCTCGGCCGGGCCATCGACGACGGCGTGATCGGCGCGGACTATCCGGCGCTCGTCGCCTGGGCCGGCGTCCTGCTCGGCCTCATGGTGGTCCAGGCGGTCTCCGACACCGCCACGCACCGCGCCGGGGTCAGCAACTGGATGCAGGCCGCGTTCCGCTCCGTCCGCCTCGTGGGCCACACGATCAGCAGGACCGGCGATGCGCTGCCCGCGGCGCTGCCCACGGGGGAGGTCGTCTCCACGGCGGCCTCCGACGCCTTCCGCGTCGGCGAGGTCTACGAGGTCCTGACGCGTCTCGCCGGCGCGGCCGCGGCGTGGCTCGTGGTGACGGTCCTGATCTGGCAGACCTCGCCCGTGCTCGGCGTCGTGGTGCTCGCGGGCGTCCCGGTGTGCTGCGGACTGCTCCTGTTCGTGGTGCGCCCCCTGCAGGCGCGGCAGCGCGAGCAGCGTGAGGCGTCCGGCAGGATGACGGCGGTCGGCGCGGACACCGTGGCCGGGCTGCGCGTCCTGCGCGGCATCGGCGGCGAGCACATCTTCGTGGACCGGTACCGGGCGAAATCCGCCCGGACCCGCGATTCGGGCATCCGCGTGGCGCATTCCCTCGCGGACCTCGAGGCGTCGCAGGTCTTCATCGCGGGCACCTTCAGTGTGGTGTTCACGTGGGTCGGGGCGTCCCTGGTGCTCTCGGGCGACATCACGCCCGGCGAACTCGTGGCCCTGTACGGCTTCTCGATCTTCCTGATGACGCCCATCCGGGCGGCGGCCGATTCCGTAGCGCGCTTCATCCGCGCGCACGTGGGCGCCCGCAAGATCCTCGCGGTGCTCGCGGTCCAGGCGGATGTCGCCGACACCACGACGCCGGTCCCCGCCCCGCCGTCGGGCTCCGTCCTCGTCGACGAGCGCTCCGGCGTCGTCGTCGAACCCGGCCTGCTGACCGCGGTCGTCTCGAAGGACCCCGCGGAGGCGACCGACGCCGTCACGCGCCTCGGCCGCTTCGAGGACGCCGTCCTCGAGGAGGCGGGTGTCCGGTGGGGCACCGCCGACCTGCGGCATGTGCCGCTCGCTGCCGTCCGCGGGCGCATCGTGGTCAGCGAGGCGAGCCCCCAGCTCTTCAGCGGGCCGCTGCGCCGGCAGCTCGACCCGCACGGCAGGCACGACGACGGCACGATCCTCGCGGCCCTCGAGGCCGCGAGCGCCCTCGACATCCTGGACGGCCTCGACGGCGGCCTCGACCACGCGGTGACGGAACGGGGTCGGGGCTTCTCGGGGGGTCAGCGGCAGCGCCTCGTCCTGGCCCGCGCCTATCTGACGGGGGCCGAGAACCTCGTCCTGGTCGAGCCGACGAGCGCCGTCGACGCCCACACGGAGCAGCGCATCGCGTCCCGGCTGGCCGGGGCGCGGCGCCAGGACGGCCGGACGACCGTCCTGGTCAGCGCGAGCCCGCTCCTGCTGCGCAGCATGGACCGCGTCGTCTTCCTCGAGAACGGCCGCGTCGCCGCGCAGGGCAGCCATACGGACCTCATGGCCGGCAACCCCGCCTATCGGGATGTGGTGATCCGCAGTGAGTAGCACGGCCGTACTTCCCGTCGCCGCGCCGGCCACGGTCCGCGACGAAGCCTTCCGCCTGATCCGCCATCACCGGCGGGGCCTCGGAGCGGTGATCGCCCTGTACGTCGGATCGGCCGTCGCCGGGCTCGCCGGCCCCCTGCTGCTCGGGATCCTCGTCGACGCACTCGCGGCGGGCACGACGCCCGGCTTCGTCGCGACCGTATCGGCCGGGATGCTCGCGTTCCTGGCGGTGCAGTCGGTGCTGCGCCGGTACGCCGTCCGGTCCGGCATGGTGTTCGGCGAACGCGTGTTCGCCGAACTGCGCGAGGACTTCATGGAGGACGTCACGGCACTCCCCCTGTCCACGGTGGAGACGGCGGGCACGGGCGACCTCGTGGCCCGCACCACCAACGACATCGACGCCGTGTCCCACACGGTGCGCTTCGGCGTGCCGCAGGTCGTCGTCTCGGTGGTGACCATCGTCCTGACGCTCGGCGCCGCCGTCGTCACCTCCCCGGTCCTGTCGCTGGCCCTCCTCGTGGGACTGCCCCTGCTCTGGCCCGTCACGCGCTGGTACCTGCGGCGCAGCGCCGGCGGGTACATGCGCGAACGCGAGACCTACGCCGTCGTGAACGGGACGATCACCGAGACCATCGAGGGCGCCCGCACGGTGGACGCCCTCAGCCTCGGCGGGCTGCGCCGCGCGGACCTCGACGACGCCCTCGGCAGCAGCTACCGGGCGGAGCGCTACACGCTGTGGCTGCGCTCCGTCCTGTTCCCCGCCGCGGACGTCGCCTTCTGGCTGCCCGCCGCCGCCGTCCTCCTCTGGGGCGGCTGGCTCGCCGGCCAGGGCCTCGTCACCCCCGGAGCCGTGGCCGCGGTGGCCCTGTTCGCGGTACGCCTGATCGACCCGGTGGACCTGCTCATCATGTGGACCGACGAGATCCAGGTGGGCGCCGCGTCGCTGGCGCGGATCGTCGGCATCAAGGGGGTCGAGCCGGACCGGGAGGCGACGACGGCGGAACCGGCGAACGAGGACATCGTCGTGTCGGCCGCGACGTACGCCTACCGCCCCGGGCACAACGTGCTGCACGGCGTCGACCTCACGCTCGTGCGGGGCGAGCGCCTCGCCGTCGTCGGGCCCTCGGGGGCCGGCAAGTCGACGCTGGGGCGCCTGATCGCCGGGATCCACCCGCCGACGTCGGGCTCCGTCACGGTGGGCGGCGTGCCGCTCGTGGACCGGCCGCTCGACGACCTGCGCCGCGAGGTGGCGCTCGTGACGCAGGAACACCACGTGTTCGTCGGCTCCGTCTCCGACAACGTGCGCCTCGGCCGGGCGGACGCGGGCGACGGCGAGATCGAGGACGCCCTGCGCAGCGTCGGGGCGCTCGACTGGGTGAAGCAGCTGCCCGAGGGCATGGACACGGAGGTGGGCTCGGGGGCGTTCGAGCTGAGTCCAGCGCGGGCCCAGGAACTGGCGCTGGCGCGGCTCGTCCTCGCCGACCCGCACACCCTGGTGCTCGACGAGGCGACGTCCCTGATCGATCCGCAGGCCGCCCGCGACCTCGAACGATCGCTCAGCGCGGTCCTCGAGGGACGGACCGTGATCGCCATCGCGCACCGGCTGCACACGGCGCACGACGCCGACCGCGTCGCCGTCGTCGAGGACGGGCGGATCACCGAGCTCGGCTCGCACGAGGACCTGCTCGCGCTCGACGGCGCGTACGCGTCCCTGTGGCATTCGTGGCGGAGCGAGTAGCCGCCCGCGGGCTCGCCGCTAGTGGTTGTGGAACACCAGCGAGGAGTTGATCAGTTCGGAGATCACCTCGGCGTCGTGGGCACGGCGCAGCGACTCCCGGAAGTTCTCCTTGAACAGGCTGCGGGCGATCGTCGCGAGGACCTCCAGGTGCTCCGAGAAGGACTGCGCGGGTGTGGCCATGAGGAGGACGAGGGTGGCGGGACCGTCCACGGCGCCGAAGTCGAGGCTGTACCCGAAGCGCGTCACCCCGACGGCGATGGAGGTCTGGTTGACGTACTCGCTGCGTGCGTGCGGCAGGCCGACGCCGCCGGGCAGTCCCGTCGCCATCTGGTGCTCGCGGGAGTTGACCTGGTCGAGGAAGGCCTGGAGGTCCGAGAGCCTGCCGGCGTCGTACAGCCGTCCCGCGAGCTGGGCGGCGGCCTCCTCCTTGGAGGTCGCCTCCATCTCGAGGATCACGAGGTCGGGCGTGGTGAGGTCGGCGTCGTGCGGATCGAGCGGCTTCTCGCTCACGGGGTGCCTTTCGGGGTTCAGTCGACCGAGACGTAGGGCGAGAGGACTACCTCCACCCGCTGGAATTCCTTCAGATCCGAGTACCCGGTGGTGGCCATCGCCCGCCGCAGCGCCCCGATCAGGTTCGAGGTGCCGTCCGTGTGGTGGGACGGTCCCCACAGCACTTCCTGCAGGGGCCCGACGGTACCGATGTTGACCCTGTCGCCGCGCGGCAGTTCCGGGTGGTGGGCCTCCTGGCCCCAGTGCCATCCCTTGCCGGGCGCCTCCTCGGCGCGGGCGAGCGCGGAACCGAGCATGACGGCGTCGGCGCCCATCGCGATGGCCTTGACGATGTCGCCGCTGGCGCCCATGCCGCCGTCGGCGATGACGTGGACGTAGCGCCCCCCGGACTCGTCCATGTAGTCGCGCCGCGCTCCGGCGACGTCGGCGATGGCGGAGGCGAGCGGCGAGTGGATGCCGAGGGCGCGGCGGGTCGTCGTCGTCGCGCCGCCACCGAAGCCGACGAGCACGCCGGCCGCACCGGTGCGCATCAGGTGCAGTGCCGGGGTGTAGCCGGCCGCGCCGCCCACGATCACGGGGACGTCGAGTTCGTAGATGAACTTCTTGAGGTCGAGCGGTTCCTCGTTCTTCGAGACGTGTTCGGCGGACACCGTGGTGCCGCGGATGACGAAGATGTCGACGCCGGCCGCGAGGACCGTCTTGTAGAACTGCTGGGTGCGCTGCGGCGTGAGCGATCCGGCGACGGTCACCCCGGCCTCGCGGATCTCGGCGAGGCGGCTCGTGATGAGGTCGGCCTGGATCGGGGCCTCGTAGATCTCCTGCATGCGGCGGGTGGCCGCCGGGCTGAAGTTCTCCGTGCTCAGGCCCGCGATCTCGTCCAGGGCCTGCTGCGGATCCTCGTAGCGGGTCCACAGACCCTCCAGGTTGAGGACCCCGAGGCCGCCGAGCCGGCCCATCGCGATCGCGGTGGCGGGCGACATCGCGGAGTCCATGGGGGCCGCGACGACCGGCATCTCGAACTGGTAGGCGTCGATCTGCCACTGCACGGAGACGTCGAGCGGATCCCGGGTGCGGCGGGAGGGCATCACCGCCACGTCGTCCAGCGAATATGCCCTGCGTCCGCGCTTGCCTCGGCCGATCTCGATCTCGTAAGTCACTGCTCTAGGTTAGCCCAGCGCGCCCTCCCGGCAGGTGTCGCGTCGTGAAGGGCGGCCGGTCCGCGCACGGCGCGGCCGGGTCCCGCGGTCCGGCGGGAACGCACGGGCACCCTATCCTGGACCTCGGACAAGGACTGTCGGGGAAGGACCAACGGGGAAGGACGACGGGATGCCGTTCCGCAGCAAGCAGACCCTGGAGACCTGGATCGACGACTTCAGGACCACCCGGGAAGGCGGCGCCCTCATCTCGGTGCTGGTGCAGGACGGCGCCGACGGCGCCGATACCGGACTCGTGATCGTGCCGCTCAGGAACGACAGCACCGAGATCTACCTGCAGCCCGTCGCCGTGGGCGACCCGCGGTGGTCGATCTCGTTCGGCGCCCGCAGCGAGGACTCCGAGCTGACCGCCGCGGAACTGCACGGGCTGGCCGCGGAGCTCCTCGTGGCGGCGTCCCTGTGCCAGTTCCTGGAGGAGAAGTCGATCGGCCATGAGGAGCATCAGGACGACGAGCAGGCGGAGAACGTCCCGGCGTGAGACCCGGGAGGCACCGGGACGCCGTCAGGCGTCCGGCAGCTGGCTCTCGAACATCCGGAAGTACCGGCCCCGCAGCGCCACGAGCTCGCGGTGCGTCCCGGACTCCACGATCTCGCCGTCCTCGAGCATGTGGACGACGTCGGCCTTCTCGATGGTCGCCAGGCGGTGGCTGATCGCGATGATCGTCCGTGAGCGGTCGGCGAACAGTCGCGTGAAGATGCGGTGCTCGGCGAGCGCGTCGATGGCCGATGTCGGCTCGTCCATGACGATGAAGGGCGCGTCGCGGTAGAAGTTGCGGGCCATGGCGAGCCGCTGCCACTGGCCGCCGGACAGGCCGCTGCCCTTGCGCCCGCGGGGGTCCTCCATCCAGTTGCTGACGTAGTTCCCGAACCCGTTGGGCATCTTCCCGATGAAGTCCGCCGCTTCGGCCTCGCGTGCCGCCCGGCGCACCCTCGCCTCGTCGCGCGGCCGGTGGACGTCGCCGAAGTAGATGTTGTTCTCCGCCGTCGCGAACTCGTACCGCAGGAAGTCCTGCGACATGACCGCGAGGTGCCGGTGCCAGTCGTCGATGCGGATGCCCCGCAGGTCCCGGCCGTCGAGCAGCACCGTTCCCCGGCTCGGCTGGTACAGGCCCGCGAGGACCCGGATGAGCGTGGACTTGCCCGCCCCGTTCTCGCCCACGATGGCCACGTGGGTCCCCCGCTCGAAGGTCATCGAGATGCCCTTGAGGACCTCCGACTCGCCGCCGGCGTAGGTGAAGTGGATGTCGCGGAGTTCGACGGCGGACGGCGCGTCCTCCAGGCGTGCCGTCGCCGCCGTGGACACGGGAAAGTCCATGAACTGCTCGTAGTCCTTGAGGTTCGCGAGGTCCTCGTCGATGGAGCTCAGCGAGGACACCAGGCTGTTGGCGGTGCTGAGGGCCCGGCTGACGATCTGCTGCACGTAGAGGAACTGGCCCACCGGCTGCGCGCGGGCGATGATCTGCCCCACGATCCACACCAGGGCGAGCAGCTCTGCGCCGTACTGCAGGGCGTCCGCCAGCAGCTGCTTGGGGATGTACCGCTTCTGGAAGTCGAGGCGCCGCTTCTCGTCGGCGTCCCTCAGGGTGGAGCGCAGGTCCATCAGGTACCGGACGATCCCGTAGAGGCGCATCTCGGCGATGTGCTGCGGCTTCATGAGGTTGTTCTCGATCATGCGCCGTTGCCGCCGGGAGTCCACCTGCGTGTTCCAGTGCGCCATCTGCTCCCGCGCGAGCCGGAACTGCAGGTAGACGCTGGGGATGATCGCGACCAGCACGATCAGGGCGATCCACCAGCTGACCAGGAGCAGCGCGCCGATCGCGAGCAGCACGGAGACCAGCTGCGTGAAGATGGCGGCGATGCGGTCGAGCACGCGCGCATAGGAGTCGGAGAACCGGCGGGCGCGGTCGTAGAGGTCGATCGTCTCCTTGTCGTCGTACCGCCAGAAGTCCAGGGCGAGGAAGCGTTCGTACATGCGGTCGCCCACCATGGCGCCGACCCGGAAGCTCAGCACCTGCTGGATGTAGCGGTCCACGCTCGTGAACGCTCCCCACAGCAGCCCGAGGACGGCGGTGACGATCACGTAGACGACGGCGGACCGCCCGGCGTCCGGGTCCCCCGCGTAGGCGGCGGCCAGCGCCGTCGTCGTCAGGGATGCGTAGTAGGTGGTGACCAGCGGCAGGACCGCCGAGATGAGGGAGCCCGCGACCTTCATCGCGACGGCGCCCGGCGACGCCTTCGCGCTGACCACGAGGACCTGCCCGACGGCGCGGGCGTACGGTCCCAGCCGGAGCTTGCGGCGGGCGGCCGCCTGGGGCTGCGGCAGGCCGCTCACGCGGGCCCTCCCGCCCGGAGGGCCACGCGCTGCGCCCTACTTGGAGCCGTAGTTGGGTGCCTCGACCGTCATCTGGATGTCGTGCGGGTGGGATTCCTTCAGGCCGGCGGCCGTGATGCGCACGAACTTGCCCTTGGCCTTCAGCTCGGGGATGGTGCGCGCGCCGGTGTAGAACATGGTCTGGCGCAGGCCGCCGACCAGCTGGTAGGCGACGGAGGCGAGCGGCCCGCGGTAGGCGACCCGGCCCTCGATCCCCTCGGGGATCAGCTTGTCGTCCCCGGTCACGTCCGCCTGGAAGTAGCGGTCCTTCGAGTACGAGGTGTTCTTGCCGCGCGTCTGCATGGCGCCCAGCGAGCCCATGCCGCGGTAGGTCTTGAACTGCTTGCCGTTGACGAAGACCAGCTCGCCGGGGGCCTCGGCGGAGCCGGCGAGGAGCGAGCCGAGCATCACGGTGTCGGCGCCGGCCACGAGGGCCTTGCCGATGTCGCCGGAGTACTGGAGGCCGCCGTCGGCGATGACGGGCACACCGGCGGGGATGGCGGCCTTCGCCGATTCGTAGATGGCGGTGACCTGCGGGACGCCTACGCCGGCGACGACGCGGGTGGTGCAGATGGACCCCGGACCCACGCCCACCTTGATGCCGTCGGCGCCGGCGTCGATCAGCGCCTGCGCACCCTCGCGGGTGGCTGCCTGACCGCCGATGATGTCGACGTGCGCCAGGGACGCCTCGGCCTTGAGGCGCGAGATCATCTCGAGGACGCCCGCGCTGTGGCCGTTGGCGGTGTCGACGAAGAGCGCGTCGACGCCCGCGTCGACGAGCGCCATGGCGCGCTCCCAGCCGTCGCCGAAGAAGCCGATGGCCGCGCCGACGCGGAGGCGGCCGTCGTCGTCCTTCGTGGACAGCGGGTACTGCTCGGCCTTCGTGAAGTCCTTGACGGTGATGAGGCCGCGCAGGATCCCCTCGTCGTCGACGAGCGGGAGCTTCTCGATCTTGTTCTGCGCGAGGAGGTTGATGGCGTCGTCGCCGCTGATCCCCACGGCACCGGTCACGAGGGGCATCTTCGTCATGACGTCGCGCACGAGCGTGCGCGGGAAGTCGCGCTCGAGCACGAAGCGCGTATCGCGGTTCGTGACGATGCCGAGCAGGCGACCCGCCTCGTCCACGACGGGGAGGCCGGAGACGCGGTAGTGCCCGCAGAGTTCGTCGAGTTCCTGCAGCGTGGCGTCCGGGCCGATGGTCAGCGGTTTGGTGATCATGCCGGACTCGCTGCGCTTCACGCGGTCCACCTGGTCCGCCTGGTCCTGGATGGACAGGTTGCGGTGGATGACGCCGAGCCCGCCCTGCCGCGCCATGGCGATGGCCATCCGGGACTCCGTGACGGTGTCCATCGCGGAGGAGAGCAGCGGCGTCTTCACCGTGATGCGCTTGGAGATGCGCGACGACGTGTCGGCCTCCGAGGGGATGACGTCGGTGTGGCCGGGGAGCAGGAGCACGTCGTCGTACGTCAGGCCGATGAATCCGAAGGGGTCGTGGGTCTCGTTCTGGCCTGACTGCTGGGTCACTGCTGCGCCTCTTTCGATGTCGCCCGGTGGGGGGTGGGGCTCCGGAGCGGCGGCTGTGGATGCGCCGGCGGGCCCTGACAGTCTAGAACGGATCGGGGAAGCCCCCTATTCCGGTGACAGCGCTCACGTCACCAGCCGAGGGCCGCCGTGAAGCGCTCCTCGAAGACCGGGACGGTCGTCTCGACGTACGTCTTGGAGAGGTGGTCGCGGTCCATGTACACGCGGACGTTCCCCACCACGCCGGGGCACGTCGCCCCCGCGCAGACGACGTCGGTCAGGTCCAGGTGTTCGAGACCGGGCAGGCGTCCCGCCAGCGGCAGGAGGGGCGACGACGGCGCGAGCACCTCCGCCGCCGGGACGTCGCAGGCCGTGGGGTCGGCGGCGTGGCGGGCCGTGCACTCGGCCATGTCCTCCTCGAACCGCGGCGTGTCACGGAGCGCGACGACGGGGATGCCGGCGTCCAGGAGCGGCGTGATGCCGGCCTCGAAGCCGGCCGGGACCTCCTCGGCGGGCGAACTCCAGTCCGTCCGCGTCCCGACGGTGAGCACGGCGTCGGGAGCGAGGTCCAGGGCGTAGGCGCGGACGGCCTCGTTGAAGGCCTGGCACTCCGGGTCCACGCTCCCGTGCGCATCGACGAACCGGCAGTTGGGCCGGTGCACCGAGACGGCGAGCCAGTCGTTGGTCCCGGCCATGGCACCGAGGGCGGTCATCCACATCTGCGAGTGGGAGTCGCCCAGCACCAGCACGGTCCGCTCCGCCGTCGCCGCGTCCCCCGTCTGGACGCACGAGGACAGCCGCGGGTCGGCGGGCATCAGGGCCTCCGAGCACGGCCCGTCCACGGCGGCCCATTCCGCGCCGAGGCTGCTCGCGAGCGGCTTCACCAGGGCGTCCTCCGAGCCCCGGTACTCGAAGCCCGGGTGGAGGGCCTCGGCTCCCGGGTTGTCGGCGCGCGTCTGCTGCTCCACCGCCGCCTCCTGGGCCTGCACCCGGTACTCCCAGCCGGAGAGCGGGACAGCTACGAGGGCCAGGGCCAGCGCGGCCACGAGGCCCGTGCGCCGGCGCTTCGCGGCCGGCCAGGACCACGAGCGCACCGGCTCCTCCACGAAGCGCGTGGTGAGCACGGCCAGCACGAGGGAGGCACCGATGACGACGGCGCCGTCGAGCAGTCCGGCCCCCTGCTTCCCGGCGACGACGAGCCAGATGACCAGGACGGGCCAGTGCCACAGGTAGAGCGCGTAGGACGCACCGCCGAGCCGCAGGAGCGGCCCGGAGGACAGCCAGCGGTCCACGCCGGCCGGGCTGTCCGTACGGCCGGCGACGATCACGGCGGCCGCGGCCAGCGTGGGCCAGAGGGCGACGAAGCCCGGGAACTGCTGCTGCACCTGCAGGAGGACGCCGCACGCCAGCATCATCACCACCCCCGCCCAGCCGAGGACCACCCGCATCCGCCGCGGGAGCACGACGTACGGCAGGGCGAGGGCCACGAGGGATCCGAGGGCGAACTCCCACAGCCGGGCGCGCGTGTCGAAGTAGGCCGCCGCCTGGTCCGTCCCCGTCTGCCACACCGAGAACGCGAGCGACACCCCGAAGAGGCCGCCGAACAGGGCGATCAGCACGGGCCGTGGCCGCAGGCGCGTGACGGCGACGAGCGCGCCGGCCGCCGCGAAGAGGAGCGGCCACATCAGGAACACCTGCCCCTGGATGGACAGGGACCAGAAATGCTGGAGCGGGCTGGCCGCGCTGTGGTCCAGGGCGTAGTAGTCGACGGCGTTGCCCACGAGCTCCCAGTTCTGCCGGTAGGTCAGCGACGCCCACGTCTGGTCGAACACCGCACGCCACCGCGAGCTCGGCACGAAGAGGGCCGTGGCGGCGAGGACGGACAGGAGGACGACGGCGGCGGCGGGCAGCAGCCGCTTCAGCAGGTTGAGCCAGTACGCCACGAGGGCGAGGGGCTGCTGTGTCTCGAGCCTGCGCGTGAACGTGACCGTGAGCAGGAACGCGGAGACGAGGAGGAAGACGTCCACGCCGCCGGACACCCGGCCGAGCCAGACGTGGTAGACCACCACCATCGCGACGGCGAGGGCCCGCAGCCCCTGCACCTCGGGACGGAACCGGCGGGTGTCGACGCCCCCGGGCGCCGTCACGGCGGGCGCCGGAGCAGCGGTCAGGGGAATGGAGAGCACGCTGTTCCTCCTGTCGGGCGCGGGCCCGGGGCAGGGACGCAAAGCTCCAGATTACCGTCCGGCCGTCGTCGTCCGGCACCGCGGCGGACCGGCCGGCCCCCGCCCTCGCCCCGAACCCCGTACTCTAGGAGGAGTATCTTCCCCGAACGCAGGGGACCACCAGCACGGAATCGCCGGGTGTGCCGGCCTCGACGACGCTCGTCTGACGGCCGCTCCCCCGCCGTTCCTCACCAACGAGAGAAACCTGATCTGTGAATAAAAGAGCTGCCGCACTGAAAGCACCACGGGAACTTGCCAAGGGAGCCATGCGCATCGTCGCTCTCGGGGGTATCGGTGAGATCGGCAGGAACATGACCGTCTTCGAGTTCGACGGCAAGCTGCTCATCGTGGACTGCGGGGTGCTGTTCCCGGAGGAACACCAGCCCGGCATCAACGTGATCCTGCCGGACTTCTCCTACATCCGCGACCGCCTCGACGACGTCGTGGCCGTGGTCCTCACGCACGGCCACGAGGACCACATCGGCGGCGTGCCGTACCTGCTCAAGGAACGCGCCGACATCCCCCTGGTGGGATCGCGCCTCACGCTGGCGTTCATCGAGGCCAAGCTCAAGGAACACCGCATCACCCCGAAGACCATCCAGGTCAAGGAGGGCGAGCGGCGCACGATGGGCGGCTTCGACCTCGAGTTCGTCGCCGTGAACCACTCCATCCCCGACAGCCTCGCCGTCGCCATCCGCACCGCGGCCGGCATGGTGCTGCACACCGGGGACTTCAAGATGGACCAGTTCCCGCTGGACAGGCGCATCACCGACCTCGGCTCCTTCGCCCGGCTCGGCGCGGAGGGCGTGGACCTGTTCCTCACCGACTCCACCAACGCGGACGTTCCCGGCTTCACGACGTCGGAGAAGGACCTCGGGCCCGCGATCGACGCCGTGTTCCGCACCGCCCCGCGCCGGATCATCGTCTCGAGCTTCGCGAGCCACATCCACCGCATCCAGCAGATCATCGACACCGCCCACCGCCACCGCCGCAAGGTGGCCTTCGTGGGCCGCTCGATGGTGCGCAATATGACCATCGCGGCGGATCTGGGCTACCTGAACATCCCGCAGGGCCTGCTGGTGGACTTCAAGAAGCTCGAGCGCAGCGACGACCACAAGGTGGTCCTCATCTGCACGGGCTCGCAGGGTGAGCCGATGGCCGCGCTCTCGCGCATGGCCAACAACGACCACGCCATCCGGATCACCGAGGGTGACACGGTGCTGCTGGCCAGCTCCCTCATCCCGGGCAACGAGAACGCGATCTACGGCATCATCAACGCGCTCACCGAGATCGGCGCCAACGTGGTCCACAAGGGCAACGCGAAGGTGCACGTCTCCGGCCATGCCAGCGCCGGCGAGCTCGCCTACTGCTACAACATCGTCAAGCCCCGCAACGTCATGCCCGTGCACGGCGAGTGGCGGCACCTGCGGGCCAACTCGGAGATCGCCGTCGCCACCGGCGTCGATCCCCGCAACGTGGTCCTCGCGCAGGACGGCGTGACCGTGGACCTCGTCCGCGGCCGCGCGACCATCTCCGGCAAGGTGGACGCCGGACTCGTCTTCGTCGACGGCGACAGCGTGGGCGGCATCACCGAGGAGGACCTCGTGGAGCGCCGCCGCCTGGCCGAGGAGGGCGTCGTCACGATCCTCGCGATCATCGACCCGGACAACGGCAACATGGTCGAGGCACCCGAGTTCTTCACCAAGGGCTTCTCCTGCTCCGACGAGGACCTCGACAAGGCCGGCGCCGCCGTCGAGAAGGCGCTGCGCGATGCCGCCTCGAACCGCCAGGGCGGCCGCCGCCAGGACCCCGAGGACATCATCGAGCGGGCCACGGCCAACTGGATGCGCCGGTTCTACAACCGCCAGCCCGTCGTCAACGCGATCGTCGTCGACGCCTGACCCCGGCGCACTGCGCTGAAGCCCCGGTACCCGTTGGGTGCCGGGGCTTCGTCGTTGCCGGAGCCGGCGGCGTCGGATCCGGGTGTCCCGACCTGCCCACCGGGCGACGCCGCGGAGTGGGCAGGAGCGACGCCGACGCCACGACGGCCCGGACGCAGAAGCACCCCGGCTCAGCGGAGCCGGGGGGCCTCTGGGACGCAGCGGGCCGGAGCCCCTGTGACTAGTGCGAGTGGCCGTGGCCCTCATCGTCGGACGGCTCGGGCTTCTCGACCACGAGCGTTTCCGTGGTGAGCACCAGGGCAGCGATCGAGGCCGCGTTCTGCAGGGCCGACCGCGTCACCTTGACCGGGTCGATGATGCCGGCGTCGACGAGGTTCTCGTACTCGCCGGTGGCGGCGTTGAAGCCGTGGCCCACCTCGAGGTCCGAGACCTTCGCGACGACGACGTAGCCCTCGTGGCCGGCGTTCTCGGCGATCCAGCGCAGTGGCTGGGCGAGCGCGCGGCGGACGAGCCCGACCGCGGTGGCCGCGTCGCCCTCGAGTGCCAGGACGTCGGGGTCGGTGTCGAGTGCCTTGCCGGCGTGGACCAGCGCGGAACCGCCGCCGGCCACGATGCCCTCTTCGAGAGCCGCACGCGTCGAGGACACGGCGTCCTCGATGCGGTGCTTCTTCTCCTTGAGCTCCACCTCGGTGGCGGCGCCGACCTTGATCACGCCGATACCGCCGGCGAGCTTCGCGAGGCGCTCCTGGAGCTTCTCGCGGTCCCAGTCGGAGTCGGTGCGCTCCACCTCGGCGCGGATCTGCGCCACGCGGTCGGCGACGTCGGACTCGCTGCCGGTGCCGTCCACGATCGTGGTGGCGTCCTTGGTGACGGTGATCCGGCGTGCGGAACCGAGCACCTCGAGGCCCACCTGGTCCAGCTTGAGGCCGAGGTCCGGCGAGACGACCTGCGCACCCGTGAGGGTGGCGATGTCCTGCATCATGGCCTTGCGGCGGTCACCGAAGCCCGGAGCCTTGACGGCGACGACGTTGAGGGTGCCGCGGATCTTGTTGACCACCAGGGTGGAGAGCGCCTCGCCCTCAATGTCCTCGGCGATGATGAACAGCGGCTTGCCGGCCTGCAGGGCCTTCTCGAGCAGCGGCAGGAATTCCGCCAGCGAGGAGATCTTGCCGGAGTTGATGAGGATGAGCGCGTCCTCGAGGACGGCTTCCTGGCGCTCGGCGTCGGTCACGAAGTACGGGGAGAGGTAGCCCTTGTCGAACTGCATGCCCTCGGTGAGGACGAGTTCGGTCTGCGTGGTGGAGGACTCCTCGATGGTGATCACACCATCCTTGCCGACCTTGTCGAAGGCCTCTGCGAGGAGATCGCCCACCTCGGTGCTCTGGGCGGAGATGGAGGCGACGTCGGCGGTCTGCTGACCGACGACCTCGCGGGCGTTCTCGAGCAGGCGCTTGGCGACGGCCTGGACCGAGACCTCGATGCCGTGCTTGAGCTGACCCGGGGCGGCGCCGGCGGCCACGTTGCGGAGGCCTTCCTTGACGAGTGCCTGGGCCAGGACCGTGGCGGTGGTGGTTCCGTCACCGGCGACGTCGTTCGTCTTGGTGGCGACCTCCTTGGCGAGCTGGGCGCCGAGGTTCTCGTACGGGTCGTCGAGCTCCACCTCGCGGGCGATCGTGACGCCGTCGTTCGTGATGGTGGGGGCGCCCCACTTCTTGTCGAGCACGACGTTGCGTCCGCGGGGGCCCAGCGTCACCTTGACGGTGTTCGCGAGCTTGTCCACGCCGGCCTCGAGGGCACGGCGGGCGGCGTCGTTGAATTCCAACTGCTTTGCCATTCGTTGGTTCCTTTCAGGCTTGTGCAGCGAGAAAAACCCCGGCCACTTCGGGCCGGGGCTTCTCCAATCGGGGTGTTACTTGACGACGATCGCGAGGACGTCGCGGGCGGAGAGCACGAGGTACTCCTGGCCGCCCTGCTTGATCTCGGTTCCGCCGTACTTCGAGTAGATGACGATGTCGCCCTCGGCGACGTCGACGGGAACGCGGTTGCCGTTGTCATCGACGCGGCCGGGTCCGACAGCTACGACTTCGCCCTCCTGGGGCTTCTCCTTGGCGGTGTCCGGGATGACGAGGCCGGAAGCAGTGGTCTGCTCGGCTTCGAGCGGGCGGACAACGATACGATCCTCAAGCGGCTTGATAGAGACCGACACGGGCTCTCCTTTGCGTTCGATACCAATGGACTGGGGCCGTCGGGCGGGGCGTGAACCGTCGTCGCGGTGCCGGCGAACGCTTCCCTCGGGATTAGCACCCGTAGTGAGTGAGTGCCAACTCCGACTGTATGCAAGGGCTGGCACTCGGTCAAGGCGAGTGCCAATCCATGGCCACTATCGATGGGCTGCGTCGACACATCTCCTAATACGTCATGCTTCGTTTGCGTAATTCACCGCGCTTCGCCTACATTCAGGCAGGTAAGGCTTTCCTTACTGCTTGGTCCCCCGGCCGCCCGGCCCCTTCCCCCCGGAGTTCATCCATGTCACACGTGCGCCTCGCCGTCCTCTCCGCTGCCGCTGCAGCCACCCTCGCCCTGACGGCGTGCGGCGGATCCTCCGAAGCCGCCGGCGAGCCCGCAGCCTCCTCGACGGTCCCGGTCGAGCATGCGCAGGGAACCACCGAGGTGCCGGTGGACCCGCAGACGGTCTTCACGTTCGACCTCGGCGCTCTGGACACGCTCGACGCGCTCGGCGTCGAGGTGGCCGGCGTCCCGCAGGGCACCCTCCCCGAGCAGCTCTCGGCCTACGAGGGCGGGGACGTCACCGACATCGGATCCATGAAGGAACCGGACTTCGAGGCGATCGCTGCAGCCACCCCCGACCTGATCATCATCTCGGGCCGCGTCGCCGACTCCTACGACGAACTCTCCGCGATCGCGCCCACCATCGACCTGAGCGTCGACGCGGCCGATCCGATCGCGAGCTTCGCGGAGCACACGGAATCCCTCGGCCGGGTCTTCGGCGTCGAGGACGAGGTCGCCGACCGCCTGGCGGCCCTCGACGCCGCCATCGACGAGACGAAGGACGCAGCCTCCTCGGCGGGGGACGGCCTCGTCCTGATGACCAGCGCAGGCGAGATCACGGCGTACGGTGCCGGTTCTCGGTTCGGCCTGATCCACGACGTGCTCGGCGTCGATCCCGCCGCCGAGGTGAAGAGTGAGGGGACGCACGGCGAGGCCGTCTCCTTCGAGTACATCGCGGAGGTCGACCCCGCCCACCTGTTCGTGATCGACCGCGACGCCGCCGTCGGTGAGGCGGGAGCGGCAGGCGCGGCGGTCCTCGACAACGACCTCGTGAACGGGACGATTGCTGCGAAGAACGACGCCGTGACCTACCTCGACTCGGCAAGCTGGTACCTCATCGGTTACGGGCTGGACAACCTCGACGCCATGGTCTCGGCCGTCCACGAGGCCGTCGCGGCCTGATCCGCCCACCGCATCCCGCGGCAGGCGCCTCCATGCCAGCACTCGCCCTCCGGCCGCAGCGGCCGGTCCAGCAGCACGGTTCCACCGGATCACCCGCCCTGTGGCTGGCCGGTGGGGCCGTGCTGCTGCTCGCCCTCGTGAGCCTGTTCGTCGGCGTCTCCGACGTCTCGCCCGCGGACCTGCTGGCCGGTGACGCCGACGTCCGGCAGACCTTCCTCGTCAGTCGCGTGCCGCGGACGCTCGCGGTCGTCCTGGCCGGTGTGGCCCTCAGCATCGCCGGATTCATCCTGCAGCTCATGGCCCGGAACCGGTTCGTCGAACCCTCCACGGTGGGGACGGTCGAGTCCGCCACCGCAGGCATTCTCGTGGCCACGCTCGTCCTGCCCGCAGCGCCGATCGTCGGGAAGATGCTCGTCGCCGCCCTCTTCGCCATGGCCGGGACGGCCCTCTTCCTGACCGTCCTGCGCCGCATCCCGCTGCGCAACACGCTGATCGTCCCCCTGGTGGGCATCATGCTCGGCGGCGTCATCGCCGCGGTCACCACGTTCTTCGCCTACCGGTTCGACCTGCTGCAGACCCTCAACACCTGGATGATCGGTGACTTTTCGGGACTGGTCCGCGGCCGCTACGAACTGCTGTGGATCGTCGCCGTCCTCGCCGTGGTCGGTTACATCTGCGCGGACCGCTTCACGGTCGCCGGGATGGGCGAGGAGTTCACCACGAACCTGGGGCTGGACTACCGGCGCACCATGAACCTCGGCCTGGTGCTCGTGAGCCTCATCAGCGCCGTCGTCGTCGTGGTGGTCGGAGCCATCCCGTTCCTCGGACTGATCGTCCCCAACCTCGTGTCCCTGCTCATCGGCGACAACGTGCGCCGCGCCGTGCCCTGGATCGCCGTCGTCGGGGCCGGTTTCGTCCTCGCCTGCGACATCCTCGGGCGCATCATCCGCTTCCCGTACGAGGTGCCGGTGGGCGTGATCGTCTCCGTGGTGGGCAGCATCCTGTTCATCACCCTGCTCGTGAGGAGGAACGCCGGTGCGCGCTAGGACGGGGACCCTTCCCACCGCCGTCGTGCAGTCCGCACGGAGACCCGTACGGTCCCTCCCGCCCGCCGCCTGGCTGGTGGTCCTCGGCGTGACCGCTGCCGCGCTCGTCACGGCGTTCCTCCTGGTCGGCCTCGAGGGGAACCCCGCCTACGTGCTCCCCCGACGCCTGAACCGCGTGGGCGCGATGGTGCTCGTCGCCGTCGCCGTCGGGGTGTCCACGGTCCTGTTCCAGACCGTCACCGGCAACCGCATCCTCACGCCGTCGATCATGGGACTGGACGCGCTCTACATCCTGATCCAGACGGTGCTGGCCTTCGTGCTCGGCGCCGGGACACTCCTCACCCTGGGCGCTCCCGTCCGCTTCGCCGTCGAGGTGTCCCTGATGGTCGGCTTCTCCTGGCTGCTGTACCGGTGGCTGTTCTTGGGCAGCGGGCGCAGCCTCCACCTGCTGCTGCTCGTCGGGATCGTGTTCGGGGTGTTCTTCCGGGGCGCCTCGTCGCTCCTGCAGCGATTGATGGATCCGAGCGAGTACATCATCCTGCAGGACCTGTTCTTCGCGAGCTTCAACCGGGTCGATCCGCTGCTCCTGCTCATCTCCGCGGTCGCCGTCGCCGGGCTGTGCATCCCCGCCTGGCGGCTCCGACACCGGCTGGACGTCCTCGCCCTCGGCCGCGAGACCGCGGTGGGCCTCGGCGTCGACTACCGGCGCACCGTGACGCTCGTGCTCGTGGTCTGCTCGGTGCTCGTCGCCGTCTCCACCGCCCTCGTGGGCCCGACGACGTTCTTCGGCCTGCTCGTCTCCGCCCTCGCGTACCAGCTCTGCAACCAGTTCAGGCACGCCGTGGTGCTGCCCATCGCCGTCCTCCTCGGCGTGATCGCGCTCGTCGGCGGGCAGCTCGTCCTCGAGCAGGTCTTCGCCTTCGACACCGCGCTCAGCATCGTCATCGAGTTCACCGGCGGCATCGTCTTCCTCGTCCTCCTCCTGAAAGGCGTATCCGATGAAGGCCGTATCCGATGAAAGGCCGTCTCCGATGAAAGGCCGTCTCCGATGATCACCATCGACCGTGCCACCAAGCGCTACGGCGCCGCCACGGTGGTCGACGGCGTCAGCTGCACCATCCCCCGGGGCGGCGTCACCTCGATCATCGGTCCGAACGGCGCGGGCAAGTCCACGCTGCTGTCCATGATGAGCAGGCTCCTCCCGCTCGACGCCGGGTCGGTGGTGGTCGACGGACTGGACGTGAGCACGACGGCGGGCCCCGTCCTGGCGCGGACCCTGGCCATCCTGCGCCAGGAGAACCAACTCACCGTCCGGCTCTCCGTGCGCGACCTCGTGGGCTTCGGCCGCTTCCCGCACAACAACGGCCGCCCCACCGTCGTGGACCGCGAGCTCATCGAGCGGGCCCTCGCCTACCTCGACCTGACGGAGCTGGCCCACCGCTTCGTGGACGAGCTCTCCGGCGGGCAGCGCCAGCGGGCATTCATCGCCATGGTGCTGGCGCAGGACACGGACTGCATCCTGCTCGACGAACCGCTCAACAACCTCGACATGAAGCACTCCGTGGACATGATGCGCCTGCTCCGCCGCCTCGCCGACGACCTCGGGAAGACCGTGGTGCTGGTCATCCATGACATCAACTTCGCCTCCTGCTACTCGGACACGATCCTCGCGATGCGCGACGGCGCCCTCATCCGCCAGGGCCCGCCGGAGGAGATCATGACGCCGGAGGTGCTGCGGGAGGTGTACGACGTCGAGATCCAGGTGGAGCAGATCCGCGGCAACAGGATCGGCGTGTACTTCGCCTAGGCTGGCAGCATGGCGTCGGACAACATCGCGGACATCCTGACCACGGACGGCTGGGAGCTGCTGAACTCGCTCGGGCCCTACACCGAAGCGGACAGCCTGCGCCT
Organism: Arthrobacter sp. TJ-263; assembly: GCF_058269155.1. Taxonomy (NCBI): domain Bacteria; kingdom Bacillati; phylum Actinomycetota; class Actinomycetes; order Micrococcales; family Micrococcaceae; genus Arthrobacter; species Arthrobacter sp. TJ-263. The sequence continues at coordinate 1,283,302 of NZ_JBZCNE010000001.1, forward strand.
CACCGGGCAGCTGCGGAAGGCCGGCTACTCCCCCGAGGTGGTCGCCGCGGCCCTCACCCAGTCACGGCTCCGGGCGAAGGCGTCCGCCAAGTTCGGCCCCTTCGCCGAACGCATGATCTTCACGGCCGCAGGGCTCGAGCAGGCCACGCGCCTGACCGTCGCCGCCCGCCACGCCCAGCGCTTCGTCGACGCCGGCCTCCTGAGGGTCGCCGACCTCGGATGCGGGCTCGGGGCGGACAGCATGGCCCTGGCCACCCTCGACCGCGAGGTCACCGCCGTCGAGCTCGACGAGACGACCGCCGCGGCCGCGACCATGAACCTGCTCCCCTTCCCCAACGCGCGCGTCGTCAACGCGGACGCCTCCGCCGTCGACACCACGGCGTTCGACGGCGTCTGGCTCGACCCGGCGCGCAGGACGACGACGACGTCGGGCACGTCCCGCCTCTTCGACCCCGAGGCGTTCTCGCCCCCGCTGTCCTTCGTGCAGGAGCTCGCGGACCGCGGCATGCCGGTGGGCGTGAAGATGGGCCCGGGCATGCCGCACGCCTCCATCCCGGCGAGCTGCGAGGCGCAGTGGGTCTCCGTGGACGGCGACGTCACGGAGGTGGCCCTCTGGTTCAACGCGCTCCGCCGCGCGGGCGTCCGGCGGGCCGCCCTCGTCCTCGGGGCGCAGGGCGCCGCGGAGATGGTGACGGAGCGGGACTTCGGCGACGGGCCCACACCCGCCGTCGGCGAACCTGCCGGCTATCTCTACGAGCCCGACGGCGCCGTCATCCGCGCCGAGCTCGTGGCGGATCTCGCCGCACAGCTCGGCGGGCACCTGCTGGATCCGATGATCGCCTACATCTGCGCGCCGACGTTCACGGACACCCCCTTCGCCCGCGCATACCGGGTGCTCGAGGTCCGGCCCTACAACGTCAGGGCGCTGAAGGCGTGGGTCCGCGCCGAGGGGATCGGGGTGCTCGACATCAAGAAGCGCGGCACCTCGGTAACCCCCGAGGAGGTCCGCAAGCAACTGCTGACCGGATCCGGCAAGGGCCGGAAGAGGGCCACCCTCGTCCTGACGCGCCTCGGGGACGAGCGCGTGGCCATCGTCGTCGAGCCCGTGCCGACCGCCTGAGAACGGGCCACACTTGTCGGCCTCCCGCAAGCCGGAATCCGCGACGACGCCGGGGTCCGCCCGTTCCTAGACTCGATCGGGAGCACATCCACTCCAGCGGAAGGCAGCACATGGCAGACGGCACCAGCACAGCAGCGGACCCACGGCACGGGGTGCTGTTCGACGTCGACGGCACCCTCGTCGACTCCAACTACCAGCACACCATGGCCTGGTGGCAGGCCTTCCGGCGGTTCGGCCACGACGTGCCCCTGGCCGAGATCCACCGCGCCATCGGGATGGGCGGTGACAAGCTCGTGGCGCACCTGCTCGGCGACGACCGCGACACGGACCAGGACGCCGAGCTGGACTCCACGCACAGCGCCCTCTTCTCGAGCTACTGGCCGGGCCTGCGTGCCTTCGAGGGCGCCGGCGACCTCCTGCGCCGCTGCGCCGACCACGGGTTGACCGTGGTCCTCGCCTCCTCCTCCTCGCAGCAGGAGGTGGGCGTCTCCCGCGGCATCATCGACGCCGACGATTCCATCAGTGCGGCCACCAGCTCGTCCGACGCCGAGAACAGCAAGCCGTCCCCGGACATCCTGCAGGCCGCGCTCGAGGCCGGCGGGCTCGACGCGGCGAACACCGTGTTCGTCGGCGACTCGATCTGGGACGTCAAGGCGGCGGCCGAACTGGGGATCCCGACGGTCGGCCTGGCCTCGGGCGGCACGAGCGAGGCGGAGCTGCGGAAGGCCGGCGCGGTGGAGGTCTACAAGGACATCCGGGCCCTGCTCGACGCCTTCGAGGACGGACCGCTCCGCCGGCTCGCGGCCTCCTGACGGGCTGCTGAGGACCGCCGGAGGGCCCGCACCCTAGTCCTCGCTGGTGAGGAGCCGTCGCCGGGCACTGAGGAGGTCGACCTCCGGCCTCGCCGCGACGTACCGCTCCACGCGGTCCAGGACGTCCACCACGTGCTGCCGGTCGCCGCCGACCAGGCCGACCCCGACGACGGTGCGGCGGTGCAGGTCCTGGTGGCCGACCTCCGCGACGGACAGCTCGAACTTCCGGCGGAGGTCCGCGACGAGCGGGCGCACCACCGACCGCTTGCCCTTCAGCGAGTGCACGTCGCCGAGCAGGACGTCGAACTCGATGAACCCGATCCACATGAGCGTCCTCCTCGTCGTGCCCCTCCCCTGCGGGGTCAGGCCGAATCGCGCCAGACGACGGTCGTGTCGAGCACCTGGACGGGGCTCGGCAGGCCCCGGATCTGGGCCAGCACCAGTTCCGCCGCCGTGCTGCCCAGCAGGTCGGCGGGCTGCCGGACGGTGGACAGCTGGGGCCTGGTCCTCACGGCCCAGCTGCTGTCGTCGAAGCCGACGATTCCGACGTCGTCGGGCACCTTCCGCCCCGATTCCTGGAGCGCGGTCATGGCACCCGCAGCGACGGCGTCCGAGGCTGCGAAGACGCCGTCGATCTCCGGGCAGCGGCGCAGCAGCTCCTGCATCCCCTCGAGCCCCGCCGCGTAGGTGTAGAGCGGGTATTCGACCACCAGGGACGCGTCGAAGCGGTCCCCCATCGCGTCCCGGAAACCCGTGAAGCGGTCGTACCCGGAGTCCCGGTCCAGGGCGCTCGCGATCATGCCGATCCTCCGGCGCCCGGTCGCCATGAGGCGCCGCGTGATCGCGCCGGCCGCGGCGACGTTGTCGATCGCGACGTACGGCAGGTCCGGCGTGCCGGGCGGATGGCCGACGAAGGCGGCCGGCACGCCGATGTCGCGCACCGCCGAGGCGATCGGGTCGGAGGCCCGGGCGGAGACGATGACCGCGCCGTCCACGAGGCCGCCCCTCAGGTAGTCCGCGACCCTGCGGCTGTCCCGGTCGGAGTCGATGATGAGGGAGACGAGCTGGTAGTCCGCCCGCGAGAGCACGGCGTTCGCCCCGAGGAGGATGGACCCGATGTTGGGGTCCTCGAACAGGAGCGAGTGCGGCTCGTGGATGATCAGGGCGATCGCCCGCGACTCCTGGGTGACGAGGTTCCTGGCCGCGGAGTTCCGGACGTAGCCCACCCGCGCGATCGCCTCCTCGACGGCGATGCGCGCCTCGTCGGACACGTAGCGTTCGCCGTTGACGACCCGGGACACGGTCCCCCGGGAGAGCCCTGCCGCGGTCGCGACGTCGTTGATGGTCGCCCGGCGAGCACGGGTGCGGATCGGGGGCATACGTGTACTGTAGCCGAGCGTTCACGGGCTGTTTCCGCAGGAAGGAGTACCGACCTAGTACTGTGGGGGAAGTTGTCCAGAAGAGGGCGGCTGTTTCTCCGGTTCTCCCTCTCGTCGCCCGGGCCACCACGCCGGGCACCCTGCAGCGGAGCACCCTCCCCGATCGGGGCGTGCAGCAATGACCGACCAGGAAGCCCTTCCGGACCCTCCCGCGGACGAATCCCCGCGCCACACACCCATGGCGCACCTCGACCGATTCCTCCGGGCCACCACCACCGTCACCACCGACGGCGCGCTGGTCTCCCTCGACGAACTCGAGGGCCTCTACATGTACTGGTGCTCCCGGACCGGCCAGGACCCCTCGGCCACGGAGGACCTTGTCGACGCCCTCGAGCAGCAGGGCGTGGAACCCGTCACCCACGACGGCGTGGACTACGTCGAAGGGCTCGTGCTGACCGGCGTCCTCGTGACCGGCTTCATCGTCGAGTGCGAGTTCACGGGCAGCTGGGGCGTCCCCTCGGCACACGAACCGGCGACGGCGCTGGACGCCGGGACGGCGTCCTAGCACGCACGCGCCACGACAGGCGGGAGTGATGTGGGCAGGAAGATCACGGGACCACGCGGTACGCCCGCCCTCGCCGCGCTGACGGCCGCGGCCGTCCCCTTCACGACGCATCCGTACACCCACGGGGAGGGCATCTCCTCCTACGGGCTCGAGGCCGCCGCAGCGCTCGGCGTCGAGCCGGAGCGGGTCTTCAAGACCCTGATGGCGAGCGTCGACGGGACGCTGGTCGCCGCCGTCGTCCCCGTCAGCGGTTCACTGGACCTCAAGGCCCTGGCCTCGTCGCTCGGCCGGCGCAAGGCGGCGATGGCCGATCCGGACGCCGCCCGGCGGCGGACGGGCTATGTCCTCGGCGGGATCTCCCCCATCGGCCAGCGGCAGGCATCCCCCGTCGTCGTCGACCGCTCGGCACTCGACCACGCGACCGTCTTCGTGTCCGGTGGCCAGCGGGGTCTGGACATCGAACTGGCCCCCACGGATCTCGTCGCCGTCACGCACGCCCTGATCGCCCCGATCGCGGGCACGCGACGCCGGTCCGCGGAGCTGTGACGCCCTGGCGCGGAGGGAGCGCCGACCGGTTCCTGCTCCACGGTGCCCTGCGTGCACGATGGCGAGGACGGGGTGCAGGGGTACGGTGGATCGGTGAGGATCACCGCTGAGGACGCCCCTCCCCTGGACCGGGTGCTCACGCTCTACGACGCCGTGGGGTGGACGGCCTACACGCGTGATCCCGACAAGCTCGCGCGGAGCCTGGCGGGGTCCCACCTGGTCGTCACGGCGTGGGACGACGACGGCGGACTGATCGGCCTGGCGCGCACCGTCTCCGACGGGGAATCGATCTGTTACATCCAGGACGTCCTCGTGCACCCGGCGTCCCGGCGACGCGGGGTGGCACGCGCCCTGATGGAGGAGATCCAGGGGCGCTACCGCCACTGCATGTTCGTGGCCCTGAGCACCGACGCCGGCGGGACGGAGGACGCGGCGCGCTCGCACCCGTTCTACCGTGCGTTGGGCTTCCAGCCGCACGACGACCTCCGCCTCGCGGCGTTCGGCTACCGGCCGTGAGCGGGCCCGTGGGTGCGCTGCTGCCCGACTGGCCGGACGTCGCGCCGGCCGTCGGCGACGTGGTCCTCCGACGGGTCGAGGACAGGGACTCGGGCATGGTCCGGGACCTGGCGACCGATCCCTACGTGCCCCTGATCGGCACGCTCCCTCCGCTGGCCGGTGAGCAGGAAGCCCTCGCCTACATCGCCCGCCAGCGCCAGCGGCACCCGGAAGGTACGGGCTTCTCCTTCGCGATCGCCGACGCCCGCTCCGACGAGGCGCTGGGCGTCATCGGCCTGTGGCTGCGCGACTACCCCCTGGGGCGAGGCCAGGCCGGATACGCCGTCGCCCCCGCCGCTCGCGGTCGCGGGACCGCGACGGACGCCCTGCGGGCGCTGACCTCGTTCGCGTGGACCCTGCCGGGCCTCCACCGCCTGGAACTGCACATCGAGCCGTGGAACGCGGCGTCCGTCGGCGTCGCCCGCCGGGCCGGCTTCAGCTACGAGGGGATCCTCCGCAGCTACCTGGAGATCGGCGGTGAACGGCGCGACCTCGCCGCCTACGCGGTGATCCGCACCGCGCCGCCGGAGACCGTCAGCCCCCCGGCCACCGGGATGCCGACCGTGATCAGGGACGGGCGCCCGACGTCGGAACCCTGATGCACCGTCAGGGTGGCCGGCGGGAGGACCTCGCCGCGCGCCCGCAGGTACGCGCCGAGGGATGCCGCCGCGGAACCGGTGGCGGGGTCCTCCCGGACGCCGCCCGGCGGGAAGGGGTTGCGGGCCTCGAAGACGTGCGGGCCGATCCGGTGCACGACGGCGACCGTCGCCCCCCAGCCCTGGGCGGCCATGAGCGTCCTGAGGCCGTCGTAGTCGTAGTCGAGTGCGCGCAGCACGCCCGCGTCGCGGACGGGCACGATCGGGTGGATGTTGCCGGCGAAGGACAGCAGGACGGGCAGGTCGGTCGACAGGTCCTCCTCGGCGAGCCGGAGGTGGCGCAGCAGGTCGGCGCGGCAGCCGGCGTCGATCCCGTCGACCCACGGTTCGACCGTCTCGAGGGACGCGACGAGGCGACCGGCCACGCGGTCCGTGGTGAGCCCGAGCACTCCCACCGGGGTCGAGAGGGCCAGCGTCCCCGGTCCCTCGCGTTCGGCGAGCGCGACGCCCGTGGCGATCGTCGCGTGGCCGCAGAAGGGGATCTCCGCCTCGGGGGCGAAGTAGCGGACCGTGGCATGGCCGGGCAGGCGGTCGGAGATGAAGGCGCTCTCCGCGTAGCCGAGCTCCGCGGCGATGGCCTGCATCTCCCCGGACGTCAGGCCGTCGGCGTCGAGCACCACACCGGCGGGGTTCCCGCCGTCGGGCCGGTCGGTGAACGCTGCGTAGCGGAGGATCTCCATGCAGCCGATGCTAGCGCGGCTCCGGGCCGGTCACCCGTCGATCGCCGCCGGATCCCCCGTGGGGGTGTTGGTCCTCCGGTTGATCAGCCAGGTCACGAACCAGAGCACGACGCCGATCACCATGAGGCCCCCGGCGATCTGGTACTGGATGATGTCGCGCCCCACCCAGGGGCCGGCGAGGAAGAGGCACAGGACGGCAGCCACGGCGGGAAGCGGGCCCGGGGAGGTGAAGAACACCTTCCGGTTGACGTCCCGCTTGCGGCGCAGCACCAGGCAAGCGATGTTCACCACGGTGAAGACGCACAGGAGCAGGAACGCGGTGGTCCCGGAGAGGTTGGCGACGATGTTGCCGTCCGGGTCGCTGGTCACGTAGAGGATCAGGCCGAGTGCCAGGACCGTCGAGAACACGATGCCGGCCCACGGCGTGCAGCGCACGGGGAGCACCTTGCCGAGCGGTCGGGGCAGGACGCCCTGCCGCGCCATCCCGTAGATCAGGCGGCTGGCCATCAGCATGTTGATCAGGGCGGTGTTCGCGACGGCGAAGACGGCGAGGAAGGGGAAGATCTGGTCGATGGGGAAATCGGGCGATCCCTTGTGCACCACCTCGAGCAGCGCGGCACCCTCCGCCTCCCGGATGCCCTCCAGCTCGGTGGGACTGAGCACCGTGACCACCGACACGGCCACCAGCATGTAGAAGAGCACCGCGATCCCGAGGCCTGTCAGCATGGTCCTGGGGAAGATGCGCTCCGGGTTCTGCGTCTCCTCGACCATGTTGACGGAGTCCTCGAAGCCCACCATCGCGAAGAAGGCGATCGAGGTGGCGGCGGTGACCGCCAGGAACAGGCCCTTGTCCTGGTAGTCGGTGAAGACGAAGACCTGGCCCACGTTGCCGGTGCCCTGCGCCATGGCGAGGAAGCCCACGCCGATGACGATGCACAGCGCGGCGACCTCGATGAGCGTCAGGACGACGTTGAACTTGACGCTCTCGCCGACCCCGCGGAGGTTGATCAGGGCGAGCAGGACCATGAACCCGAGGGCGACGGCGGTGAGCGCCCCCTGCCCCGGCGTGTCCGTCCAGCCGTTGACCACGAAGCCGCCGAAGAGGTTCTGGGCCAGCACGTTGGCGGAGGTCGCGGCGCTGGTGATGCCGGAGCAGACGACGGCGAACGCCACCAGGAAGGTGACGAAGTGGATGCCGAACGCCTTGTGGGCGTACAGGGCGGCCCCCGCCGCCTGGGGGTACTGCGTCACGAGTTCGAGGTAGGAGAACGCCGTCATCGTCGCGACGACGAAGGCGAGGAGGAACGGGAGCCACACGAGCCCGCCGACCGTCCCCGCCATGGTCCCGGTCACCGCGTAGACCCCGGCTCCGAGGATGTCACCCACGATGAACAGGAGGAGCAGCTTCGGCCCGAGGACCCGCTTGAGCTCGGGTTCCTCGCGGGTGGCGGATGCTTCGGACACGTGCTCTGACGAAGTACTCATGGACGGCCTCCCCGTAGTTTTCCACCTCACTGTCGACCTGTTCAGCCTGCTTCGCAAGGGGTGGACAGGAATGCGTCGGACACCGATGATTTCCCGGAGAAGTTCGCGTCCAAGAGGTACAGGGGCTCACAGGAGCCCCGGAGCACGCACCGGATCACCACCGCCCACGAAACAGGAGAACGGCCATGGCCACGAACGTCTTCATCAACCTCCCCGTCAGCGACCTCGCGAGGTCCAAGGAGTTCTACACGAGCTTCGGCTGGACGCTGGACCCGAACTTCTCCAACGAGGACGCCGGCTCAGTGGCCATCAGCGACACCATCTTCCTGATGATCCTCACCCACCAGCACTGGACGCAGTTCACGGACAAGCCCGTCGCGGACGCCCACGCCACCTCCGCAGTCATCAACGCGATCAGCGTCGACGCGCCGGAGGAGGTCGACACCCTCGTCCAGCGGGCCGTCGCCGCCGGAGCCGCCGAGAACAAGTCCCAGGAGCTCGGCTTCATGCGCTCGCGCTCCTTCTCCGACCCCGACGGCCACGCATGGGAAGTGATGTGGATGGACCCCATCGCGCAGTCCGGCGACTGGGAGGCCGTCCAGGCCAAGTACGGCGACCAGCAGCTCACCTAGGCCTCCGGCGCCTCGCTGCGCAGCGTCGCCGGCGCCGTCGTCCCCGGTCCTCGCGCCCTCGAGCAGCGTGTCGCGCCGCGACACGCTGCCCCCTCCCGGGCGGAAGGACGGGGACGACGGTGCCCTGCTGATCCGCGGCACCACCTCCGGCGTTGACAGCCGATGTGACCGTGATTACTCTGGGAACGTTCACAGATTCTCAACGGAGAGCTTGGTGGCCATTTCTGGGAGCGTTCACAGAACGCGCCCGCGGCCTCTCCTGCGGCACCTGCCCGAGAATCGGCACCGCAGCACCGAGGAGCAGGCTTGGCACACACCACCACCGTCGCAGGACTGTCCGGCAACGGGCAGCTCGTCTATGGATGTGATTACAACCCGGAGCAGTGGGACCCCTCCGTCTGGGTGGAGGACGTCCGCCTGATGAAGGAAGCCGGCGTCAATCTCGTGGCCGTCAACATCTTCGGCTGGGCGGAACTGGAGCCGGAGCCGGGCGTCTTCCGCTTCGGGAACCTCGACGCCGTCATGGACCTCCTCGCCGAACACGGCATCGGGGTGAACCTGGGCACCGGGACGTCCTCGACCCCCGCCTGGCTCACCACCGCCCACCCGGAAATCCTCCCCCGCGCTGCCGACGGCACGGCCCGCTGGCCGGGCGGCCGCCAGGCGTTCTGCCCCAGTTCCCCCGTCTACCGCGAGCACGCCCTCGCGCTCGTCCAGCAGGTCGCCGCCCGCTACGGCAGCCACCCGGCGCTCCGGCTGTGGCATGTCTCGAACGAGCTCGGCTGCCACAACTCGCTGTGCTACTGCGACGTCTCGGCGGAGGCCTTCCGCGGGTGGCTCCGCACGCGCTACCAGAGCCTCGACGCCCTCAACGCGGCGTGGGGGACCGCGTTCTGGAGCCAGCGGTACTCGGCCTGGGAGCAGATCCTGCCCCCGAGGCTCACGCTCTCGGCGACCAACCCGACGCAGACGCTCGACTTCAACCGCTTCAGCTCGGACGAACTCCTCGCCCACTACTCGGCCGAGGAAGCCGTCCTGCGGGCCAACAGCGCAGCTCCCGTCACCACGAACTTCATGGTCGCGGCCCATATCCGCAACCAGGACTACTGGACCTGGGCGCCCTCGATGGACGTCATCGCCAACGACCACTACGTGGATCACCGCCTCGACGCACCGCGGGCCGAACTCGCCTTCACCGCGGACGCCACCCGCGGGCTCGCGCAGGGCCGGCCGTGGCTGCTCATGGAACACTCCACCGGTGCCGTGAACTGGCAGCCCCGCAACATCGCCAAGGGTCCGGGAGAGATGATCCGCACCTCGCTGACCCACCTCGCCCGCGGCGCGGACGGCCTGTGCTTCTTCCAGTGGCGCGCGTCGCTGCAGGGCAGCGAGAAATTCCACTCCGCGATGGTGCCGCACGCCGGGACGGACTCGCAGATCTGGCGCGACGTCGTCGAACTCGGCTCGTCGCTGGTCAAGCTGCGCGAACTCGCGGGCACCACCGTGCACGCGGACGTCGCGCTCGTCTTCAGCTGGGAGGCCTGGTGGGCCCACGACCAGGAATCGCACCCGTCCGGCGACGTCCGCTACATCGAGCAGGTGCACGCCGCCTACAAGGCCCTGTGGGACGCCGGCATCACCGTCGACGTCGTGGCACCCGGCGCTGACCTCTCCGCCTACCGCCTCGTGGTGGTCCCCAACCTCTACCTGATCCGCGACGAGCACGCCGCGATCATCAGCGACTTCGTGGCCGACGGCGGATCCGCCGTCGTCACCTTCTTCAGCGGCATCGTCGACGAGAACGAGCGGGTGCGCCCCGGCGGCTACCCCGGAGCGTTCCGGGAGCTGCTCGGCCTCCGGTCCGAGGAGTTCTTCCCGCTCGACCCGGCGCACCCGCTCACCCTCGACAACGGCTCCCCCGCGTCCCTCTGGTCCGAGGCGGTCCGCCTCACCACGGCCGAGGCCGTGCTGAGCTACGCGACCGGCCACCACGCCGGCGGCCCCGCCGTCACCCGCAACCGCTTCGGCGCGGGCGCGGCCTGGTACGTCGGCACGGTGCTCGACGGCGGTGTCCTCCGGGACCTGCTGCTGCGTGCCGCCATCGCCGCCGGCATCCCCGTTCCCGAGGTGCAGTCCGGTCTCGAGACGGTCACCCGCCGCGGCAACGGACACGAGTACCTCTTCCTCATCAACCACGGCACCGAGGACCGCAAGCACCGGGTCAGCGGCCTGGAACTGCTGACCGCTGAGGCCGTGGCCGACGCCGTCGTCGTTCCCGCGGGCGCCGTGCGCGTTGTCCGTACCACCCCAGTTATCCCCACCGACGGCTCCGCCCCGGGCCGAAAGGATGCAGGAAATGACCGTCACTAACACTCCGGCTGAGTCCTCGAAGGTACGCCCGGCCGCGCGGAAGAGCCGCTCGTCGGGAGCCCAGCGGCGCGCCGTGGCCATGTTCATCGGCCCGTTCGCGCTGCTCTTCGTCGCCTTCTACGCCGTCCCGATCGTCTACGCGATCATCCAGTCGCTGCTCACCGTCGAGCGGGAGGGCACCTTCGGCGCACCCCAGCAGGTCTTCGGCGGCCTCGTGCAGTACCAGCAGGTCTTCCAGAACACCGCCTTCTGGCAGTCCGTGGGCCGGGTCCTGCTGTTCGGCGCCGTGCAGGTGCCCGTCATGCTCGGCCTCGCCCTGCTGTTCGCGCTGCTGCTCGACTCCCCGCTGCTCAAGGGCAAGAAGTTCTTCCGCCTGGCGTTCTTCGCCCCCTACGCCGTCCCCGGCGTGATCGCCGCCATCATGTGGGGGTTCCTGTACTCGCCGTCGCTCTCCCCGTTCGGCGCCGTGACCTCGAACGTCGACTTCCTGGGCGCCGAACTCGTCCTGTGGGCCATCGCGAACATCGTGACGTGGGTCTACGTGGGCTACAACATGCTGATCATCTACGCGTCCCTGCTCGCGATCCCCCACGAGATCTACGAGGCGGCGCGGCTCGACGGCGCCAGCAACATCCAGATCGCCTGGCGCATCAAGATCCCCCTGGTGGTCCCCGCGATCATCCTCACCGCGGTCTTCTCCATCATCGGCACGCTCCAGCTGCTGGCCGAACCGCAGACCCTGCGCAGCTTCAGCTCCGCGATCAGCAGCACCTACACCCCGAACCTCGCGGTCTACACCACGGCGTCCATCCCCAACTACAACCTGGCCGCCGCGTTCTCGGTGGTCCTGGCGCTCGCCACGTTCATCCTCTCCTTCGTCTTCCTGAAGGCCACCCAGCGGAAGGTATCCCAGTGATGGCAGCCCCAGCCACCGCCCCCAAGCGCCCGCGCGGCGGGAGCAGGACGGCCCAGAGCGCCGAGAACCGCGGACGCGGGCCACGTCAGAGCATCATGTCCCGCAGCGCGGCGATGCTCGTCATGGGTGTCTTCACCCTGTACTTCCTGACCCCCATCTGGTGGCTGCTCACCACCTCGACCAAGACCGGCGGGGAGATCACCTCCACGGCGCCGCTGTGGTTCACCGCGAACTCCTTCGCCACGTTCTTCGAGAACCTCGGCCGGCTCTTCACCTACGGGGACGGTCTCTTCGGCCGGTGGCTGCTGAACTCCGCCCTCTACGCCGGCGTGGGTGCCCTCATCGGGACGGTCATCGCGGCCATGTGCGGCTACGCCCTCGCGAAGTACGAGTTCCGGGGACGCGAGGCGATCTTCAACGTCGTGCTCAGCGGCGTCCTCGTCCCCGCCACCGCGCTGGCCCTCCCCCTGTTCCTGATCTTCAGCCGGGTGGAGCTCACCAACACCATGTGGGCCGTCTTCCTGCCGAGCCTCGTGAGCCCGTTCGGTGTGTACCTGGCCCGGATCTACGCGGCGGCGAGTGTCCCCAACGAACTGCTCGAGGCCGCGCGCCTCGACGGCTCCGGGGAGGTGCGGACGTTCTTCAGCCTGTCCACGCGCCTGATGGCACCGGCCCTGGTGACCATCTTCCTGTTCCAGTTCGTCGCGATCTGGAACAACTTCTTCCTGCCGCTCATCATGCTGCGTGACCAGGTGCTCTTCCCCGTGACCCTGGGGCTGTACGCCTGGAACAGCCAGATCAGCCAGATCCCGGAGCTGCGGTCCCTCGTGATCGTCGGAGCGCTCGTCTCCATCGTCCCGCTCATCATCGCCTTCCTCGCCCTCCAGCGGTTCTGGAGCAGCGGTCTCGGCGCCGGCAGCGTCAAGTAGCCACCCCGATCCTCCCGACCAGCACCAGGTGCGGGGGCGTCCGCCCCAGCACCGCACTACCACCGATAGGAAAGACAATGCGCGCGCATTACGGAAAAGTCACCGCGGCCTTCGCCATGATCTCTGCGCTGGCTCTCTCCGGCTGTTCAGCCGGCGGAGACAGCTCTGAAGCAGGTGGCGAAGCAGCCCCCTGCGAGGCCTCCGACGGGCCCGTCGAACTGACCTTCACCACCTGGGTTCCCGGTATGGACAAGGTCGTCGACCTGTGGAACGCGGACAACCCGGACATCCAGGTCGAGGTGCAGACCGGACCCAACGGCAACTCGGGTACGTACCAGAACTTCTTCAACCAGATCCAGGCCGGCAACGCTCCGGACCTCGGCCAGATCGAGTACGACGCCCTGCCGAACTTCCGCGTGCAGGACGGCCTGGAGAACCTCGCAGGCTGCGAAGGCGTCGCCGACGCCGAGGACCAGTTCGTCGACTGGACCTGGGGCCAGGTCACCTTCGGCGAGGAGGACGCCGTCTACGCGATACCGCAGGACAGCGGCCCCATGGCCATGTACTACCGCGCGGACCTCTTCGAGCAGGCCGGCATCGAGGTGCCCACCACCTGGGAGGAGTACGCCGCAGCGGCCGAGCAGATCAAGGCCGAAGGCTCCTACATCACCAACTTCCCGAAGTCGGACGTGAACTGGTTCGCCGGCATGGTCTGGCAGAACGGCGGCCAGTGGTTCGCGAACGACGGCGAGAGCTGGGACGTCAACCTGACCAGCCCCGAGTCCGAGGAGGTCGCCACCTACTGGCAGGACCTGCTGTCCAAGGACCTCGTCTCCACCCTGCCGTCCTTCTCGGACGAGTGGAACGCGTCCTTCAACGAGGGCCAGCAGTGGACCTGGGTGTCCGCGGTCTGGGGCGCGACGACGCTCTCGACCGGCGCTCCCGACACGGCCGGCAAGTGGGCCGTCGCCCCGATGCCGCAGTGGGAGGACGGCGGCGAGGCCGCCGGTAACTGGGGCGGCTCCTCGACGGCCGTGCTGAAGGGCTCCGAGCACCCGGCCGAGGCCGCGAAGTTCGCGCTCTGGCTGAACACGGACCCCGAAGCACTGGCCCTCGCCAACGAGCTCGGCGGCCTGTACCCGGCGGCGAAGTCCGCGGCGGACCTCGAGTCCTTCGCCGGCGGCGTCGAGTACTACGGCGGACAGAAGATCTACGAGGTCTTCTCCGAGGCCTCCGCCAACGTGAACCCCGACTTCACCTGGGGCCCCACGATGACGCAGACCTACACGGACGTCTCGGACGGATTCGGCGCTGCCATCGGCGGCTCCGGCACCCTGATGGACGCCCTGGAGAACGGGCAGCAGAAGACGATCGACTCCCTCAAGTCGCAGTCCATCCCGGTCTCCGAGTAGTCGCCGGCGGTTCCCGCCACAGTGATCACGAAGCGCCGCGTCCCGGAAGGGGCGCGGCGCTTCGCGCGTCCGGGGCGCCGCCGATGCGGTGGAGAATCCCGCGGAGGATGCCGGCTATACGTCCTGGCCGCTGGTCGGCCCGGACCCGGTGTCGTCGGCGTCCCCGGTCTCCTCGGTGTCCTTCTCCTCCACGACCCGACCGTCGTGGACCCGCTTCAGCGAAATGCCCTCGAGGTACGCGGGAACGGGCGGATCCTTCTCTTCATCAGCTGTCATGGCCCACATCCTACGGGCCCCCGAAAGAGGAGGAGTGGCCCCACCCGGGCACCGGGAGGAGACCGTCCCGCCGCCGGCGCCGGGACCGGCTGCCCTAGGCTGGCGGGATGAGTTCCTCCCACACCCTGCCCCACGACCGCATCCGGGCAGAGCTCCCCTCGGCCCGCCGCCCGACGACGTCCGACGCCGACTGGCAGTCCTTCCAGGCCCGCTTCGACACGGAGTTCCCGCGCCTGCAGGCGCTGTTCCACCGCATCTACGGTCCCGAGGCGGACGGCGAACTGCTGCAGGTGGCGCTCGACGCCGCGGCCTCCTGGCAGGACAGGCCGGAGGATCTCAAGGCCCTCGACGCCTCCCGTGCCATGGCCCCTCTCTGGTTCCAGTCCCACCGGATGCTCGGCGGTGTCTGCTACGTGGACCTCTACGCCGGGGACCTCGCCGGCCTCCGTGCGCTGATCCCCTACTTCCGCGAGCTCGGCCTCACCTACCTGCACCTCATGCCCCTGTTCCGTGCTCCCGAGGAGAACTCCGACGGCGGGTACGCGGTCTCGAGCTACCGCGAGGTGGACCCGTCCCTCGGCACCATGGACGACCTCGCGGACCTCGCGCGGGAGCTGCGCGAGGACGGGATAGCCCTCGTGGTCGACTTCATCTTCAATCACACCTCGAACGAGCACGAGTGGGCACGCCGGGCCGTCGCCGGGGATCCCGACTACGCGGACTTCTACCTGATCTTCCCCGACCGGCAGATGCCGGACGCCTATGAGCGGACCGTCCGGGAGATCTTCCCCGACGATCACCCGGGCTCCTTCGTCCCGCTCGAGGACGGCCGGTGGGTGTGGGCCACGTTCCATTCCTTCCAGTGGGATCTCAACTACCGCAACCCGCGGGTCTTCCGGGCCATGGCCGGGGAGATGCTCCACCTCGCCAACCAGGGGGTGGACATCATCCGGATGGACGCCGTCGCCTTCATCTGGAAGCAGCTCGGCACCTCCTGCGAGAGCCTGCCCGAGGCGCACCTGCTGCTGCAGGCCTTCAACGCGGTGTGCCGCCTCGCCGCCCCTTCCCTGCTGTTCAAGTCGGAGGCGATCGTGCATCCGGACGAGGTGGTGCAGTACATCGACCGCGGCGAGTGCCAGCTCAGCTACAACCCGCTGCAGATGGCGCTCATCTGGAACTCGCTGGCCACCCGGGAGGTCTCCCTGCTCGCCCAGGCCCTCGGGCGCCGGCACGACATCCCGGAGGGCACGGCCTGGGTCAACTACGTGCGCAGTCATGACGACATCGGCTGGACGTTCTCCGACGAGGACGCCGCAGAGCTCGGCATCAACGGTCACGACCACCGCCGGTTCCTCAATGCCTTCTACGTCGACCGCTTCCCGGACAGCTTCGCGCGCGGCGTGCCCTTCCAGGACAATCCCCGCACCGGGGACTGCAGGATCTCGGGCACCACGGCGTCGCTCGCCGGGCTGGAGGCGCACGACGACGCCGCCGTCGCGCGGATCCTGCTGGCCCACTCCATCATCCTCAGCACGGGCGGGATCCCGCTCCTGTACCTCGGCGACGAGGTGGGCCAGCTCAACGACTATTCCTACGCGGCTGATCCTGCGAAGGCCGGGGACAGCCGCTGGGTGGGCCGTCCCACGTACCCCGCGGACCGCTACGCCGCACGGACGGACCCGACGACGGACGCCGCCGCGATCTACGCCGGACTCCAGCGGCTGATCACCGTACGCCATCAGGCACCGGAGCTCTCCGGCGGGCGCCTCGTGCCGTTCCACACGAACAACCCCCACGTCCTCGGCTACCAGCGGCCAGGCCTGCTCGACGGCGAGGAGTCCACCGTCGTCGTGGTCGCCAACTTCGCCGAGACCCCGCAGGACATCAGCGCCCTGACGCTCTCGGGCCTGCCGGAGAGCGCCCTGGACCTCGTGAGCGGCCAGTCCGAGCTCCTGCGGGCGGGCATCACCCTGGAGCCGCTCGGGATCCGGTGGTACCGGCTCCAGCCCCCTGTGCCTCCTGCGGGGCCTCAGGCCTGCCGGCGCGAGAACTCCCCTGCTGCACGCACCTGCTCCGGCGTCGGCCGGATTCCCGTGTAGAGCACGAACTGCTCCTCGGCCTGCAGCGCGACGACCTCCGCTCCCGTGATGACCGGTCGGCCTGCCGCACGGGCGGCGAGGATCAGCGGCGTCTCCGAGGGAGAGGCGACGACGTCGAACACCACCTGCGCGGCGTCGATCGCCGGCTGCGGGAAGGCGAGGGCGTCGGCATCGGGGCCGGTCATGCCCAGCGGGGTCACGTTGAGGAGCAGGTCCGCCGTCGACTCCCCCACCTCCGGCTGCCAGGCGAAGCCGTACAGGTCGGCGAGCGCCCTGCCGGTGCGCTCGTTGCGCGCGACGACGGTGACCTGCGTGAAGCCGGAGTCCCTCAAGGCGGCGACGACGGCCTTGGCCATGCCGCCGGACCCCCGTACCAGGACCGAATGCGTGGCCGGCACGGCGTGCTCGCGCAGGAGCCGCTCGATCGCGAGGTAGTCCGTGTTGTAGGCGGTGAGGACGCCGTCGTCGTTCACGATGGTGTTGACGGAGTCGATGGCCTGCGCGGACGGGTCGAGGTGGTCCACGAGCGCGATCACGTCCTCCTTGAACGGCATGGAGACGGCGCACCCGCGGATGCCGAGACCGCGCAGGCCGGCGATGGCCGACGGCAGGTCGGTGGTGGTGAACGCCTTGTAGATGTAGTTCAGCCCCAACTCCTCGTAGAGGTAATTGTGGAAGCGCGTACCGATGTTGCTGGGCCGCGCGGCCAGGGAGATGCAGAGGGTCATGTCTTTGTTCAGGATGGGCACCTCACCATCATCCCAGCAGCACCCAGTCCGCAGACCCCGAACCGCCGTTCCGCCCGCGTACCAGGCACTAATATTGGGACGAGTCTCCCCCGCGACGGCGCGTTACCGAGGCACCCTGTCAACGTCCCTTTCAGCACCGCCCAGGAGCAAGCCCTTGAACATCGACTTCGCGCAGTCAGCCCAGTCCACACTCGGCGTCGAATGGGAGCTGGCGCTCGTGGACCGCTACAACGGGGAACTCGTCTCGGTGGCCGGTGAGGTGCTGCGGGGGGTCAGCGCGAACCACCCCGAACTGCAGGACGACGACGAACACCCGCACATCAAGCAGGAGCTGCTCCTCAACACGGTGGAGCTCGTGACGGGCATCTGCACCTCGGTCGGGGAGGCCAAGGCGGATCTGTCCCGCTCCCTCGCCGCTGTCCGTGAGGTCACCGATCCCATGGGCGTGGAACTCTTCTGCGCCGGCTCGCACCCTTTCAGCGCCCCGAAGGCCCAGCAGGTCACGGACAGGGAGCGGTACGCGAAGCTGATCGACCGCACGCAGTGGTGGGGCCGCCAGATGGTCATCTACGGGGTGCACGTGCATGTAGGGCTCGATTCCCGCGACAAGGCACTGCCGGTGGTGGACGGGCTGACGAACTACTTCCCGCACTTCCAGGCGCTGTCGGCGTCCTCGCCGTTCTGGGGCGGCGAGGACACCGGATACGCCTCCCAGCGGTCCCTCATGTTCCAGCAGCTGCCCACCGCGGGCCTGCCGTTCCACTTCGACGACTGGACCGCGTACGAGTCCTACGTCGAGGACATGTTCACCACCGGGGTGATCGACTCCGTCAGCGAGATCCGGTGGGACATCCGGCCGGTCGGGAACCTCGGGACGGTGGAGATGCGCGTGTGTGACGGCCTCTCGACCCTGCATGACGTCGGCGCGGTCGCCGCCCTCACCCAGTGCCTCGTGCAGGAGTTCTCCGAGACGCTCGACGCCGGCGGCAGCATCCCCACCATGCCGCCGTGGCACATCCAGGAGAACAAGTGGCGGGCAGCGCGTTACGGCCTCGACGCGATCATCATCCTCGACGCGGCGGGCACGGAGCGGCTCGTCACCGAACATCTCGTCGACGTGCTGAACCGTCTCGAACCCATCGCCGCGAAGCTGGGATGCAGCAGCGAGCTCGCGGACGTCGAGGCCATCCTCCAGCGCGGTGCCGGGTACCAGCGCCAACGCAGGGTGGCGGCGGAGAACGACGGCGACCTCCGCGCCGTCGTCCTCGACATGGTGCAGCAGCTGCGCGGCTAGCGACGGACCGTCGGTGGCCGCGTGCGGAACGCCGATCTCGTCGGACTCCCCACAACAGCGCGGGTCGGGTCGGCCTACGAGTGCGGCGGACACGACACGGCGTGGTCACCCGGCTCTCACCATCGGGATCAAGGACTGATGCAGAACCGTCGGACCATCCCTCCTTCTCGGACTAATGGCGGTTGATATTCGCGCTCAGATGAAAGTCCTCACGGCGCCTGCCGGCTGCCTGATCGGCGCGTGAACGGTCTGTACCAGACCCACGACATCACGGGCCACGGGCAATCCGATGGTGCAGACCAGCGAGGTGATGAGGAGAGCCGCCCGGCCCAGCACCATCAGGCCGGCGGTGCGGAACCGGCTGTCGGCGTGACAGTGCGATCTGGAACCGACGCGATCGGACCGCGATAGTAGGGTGCCGATCGAGGATGTCGGACAGGCTGGATGGTGAAGGGGGCAACCGTGATTGCAGAGTTGAACCGACTCGTCGAGTTCGTCGAGGGTCATCTGACGGACGATATCGATGTGGCCCGGTTGGCGACCGGTCTTGCCACGACGGAATATCACCTCCGGCGAATGTTCTCATCGCTGGCCGGCATGCCGTTGTCCGAGTACATCCGGCGGCGCCGCATGACGCTCGCCGCCGCAGACGTCCTCACGCACGGCGACCTGCTCGGTATCGCGGTGAGGTACGGCTACAGCTCCCCCGACGCCTTCGCTCGTGCGTTCCGATCAGTGCACGGCGTCGGCCCCGGGGACGTACGACGACACGGCGGCCCCCTTCGGACACAACCACACCTCAGGTTCCGCCTGACCGTAGAAGGAAACATCCCCATGGACACTCGTATCACCATCCGACCGGCCTTCCGCCTCGTCGGCCACGCCGCCCGTGTACCGCTCATCCACCACGGCGCCAACCCGCATATCCAAGCGCACATCGCGTCACTGCCGGCAGCGGAGCACCCAAGGCTCAAGCACCTGAGCAGCACCGAGCCGGCGGGCCTGCTCCAGGTCAGCGCCGACGTCGACCCGGACTACACCGAGGGCAGCGAGCTGACCTACCTCCATGGCGTGGCCGTCGCGGATTCGGCGGTCGTTCCCGAGGACCTCGATACGATCGAGGTTCCCGCCGGAGCCTGGGCGGTGTTCCACACCGAGGGAGACCACCCAGCAGCTCTGCAGTCGGTGTGGGCGGCCACGGCCACGGAGTGGTTCCCGTCCAACCCGTGGCGGCTACGCCCCGGCCCCTCGATCGTGGCTGTCCTCGACCGCGGCGCTGATTTCAGCACAGCCACCTGCGAATTGTGGCTCCCCGTAGAACGCGCCTGACCGTGCGGCCCCCGGCAAGACCACCAGCCTGCGGGCGTCCGGTGAGCCTCTCCCGAGGCCCTGATGCCTGCATCGGGATCCCCCGGCAGGACCTCTGTCAGTGCTGTCAGGGCAGAGACATACGTGGGATATGGGACCGTGGAGCATGATGGCTCGTCTGCGCTTCCTTCCCGGAACGACTGCACTGGTCCTGTCACTTCTCTGCGGATTCCTATGGACGCAGGAAGACCGCCTCTTGTCCTTCACCGCGGCGCACACAGGCTCCACCCTGTTGTGCCTGGATGCGCCGATGGCCTTCGTGCTGGTCGGTCTCATCGGACTGAGGCGAGCAACGGTCCCGGCCCTCGGATGAGATATCCATGGAGCAGTGGCCAGGTAGCCGCCCGGGAGGTGTGGGCGTCTTGTGTCGGTCAGAGCCGCTCAATGCATGACGTCGTAAACGGCTTTGAGAACGCCGTTGGAGTACGCGGTGGAATCCCTGAGGTGGAGCTTCTGCTGATCCCGGTCCGCCGCACTGAATACACGCTTGCCCGCGCCGAGGAGCACCGGGAAGACAAGAAGATTGTAGCGATCGATGAGGTCCGCATCGGCAAGACCCCGCGCCAGTTCCGCACTGCCATGGATGAAGATGGCACCTCCGTCGCTTTGCTTCACCGCGGAAACGTCGTCGAGGGTGCGCAGAATCTCGGTCGGCCCCCAATCACCGACGATCGCGTCCTGGCCGAGAGTGCCCGACACGACGTACTTGGGAAGATCCTTGTAGCCGGCATGGTCCTCTGATCCCGGCCAGATCGGCGCGAACGCCTCGTAGCTGCGACGCCCGAACATCAGCGCCGTCGTCTCGCTGAGCTCGTCACCCTTGAGTGCGAACGCTTCCGGGACGAATTCCGTGCTGAGGACCCAGCCACCGCTGCGGTGACCTTCGACCCTCCCTCCGGGGGAATCGACCACGCCGTCGAGCGTCATGAATCCCGTCCATACGAGTTCCCGCGTCATGAAACCTCCCAGTAGCTATGCACCCACCTATTGATACCAGTTGAGACGGAGCAGGAGGCACGAACTGAGCGGTGGGGCGTGTGCACGAGCCGGCACTGGTCAGCGGATCGATGCGAGGACGGTCAACGCCGTCAGGGTTCCGTCCTCGGCGGACATGGCTTCGGCGACGTCCGTGACGCGGGGACGGCACCACTCCGCCTCCTCGAGTGCGGCGTGGAGGGCGGGGACGGTCAGCGCATGTTGTGGGATCGGTGCCGGTGTCAGGTCCGCTTCACTCAGGCGGTATCCCCAGAAGGGTTGGTCGGCTATGAAGGGCACGATCACCGATGGTGTTGCGGCAGTCATCGCGGCGTGCACGGTACCGATGCCGCCGTGGTACACAGCCGCAGTCGCGTGCGGAAGCACAGCCGTATGCGGCACGGCCCGCACGACGAGCACGTCGTCGCCGAGGCGGTCCGGAGGCACGTCGATGCCGCCGAGACCGGTAGCGATGAGGCAGCGGCTGCCGCGAGCCCGCGCGGCATCGACGATCGTCCCTCCACGCGCTTCGGCGTTCCCCGCGGCCATCGAACCGAAACCTGCATAGAGGAATGGGCCGTCGGCGATGAACTCGTCGACGGCGGGCGCGAGGGCCTCCCCTTGATGTGCGCGAGTCCACGGCCCGGTGAGATGCACCGATGCCGGCCAGTCACGGGGGCGCTGGAGTATGGCAGGGCTGATGGGCATGAGGGTGGCAGTGGGGGCAGAGGACTTGCGTGTCTGCCCGCCGACCATCCTGCGCACCTCGCCGAGTTCGGAGCGGAACATCGTCGACGCGACGCCCACCGCCTGATACGTCCATCGATTCAGCGGGCCCAACCCACGGGTGGGGGTGCCTGCGGCAGGAAAAGCCCTCGTCGGCGTGAGAGCCGGCACGATCTCGACCATGACGTGCGGCACTCCCAGAGCATCCGCTACCAGCGGAGCCGACAGGACCTTCGGGTGGTACACGATCAGATCAGGTTCGTACTCGAGCGACACCCGCGCGCTACCGACGATGACGCCTCGCATCACCGGACGCACCACGGAGCGGTAGTTACGGAACGCTGCCATGACCGAGACGCCCTGCTCCTCGATCATCCGCGTGTAGTCGACCCCCATGCTCACCACATCGAGGTCACCCATCTCGACGCCCGAGTTGTCCGGGACGACCAGGCGCACCTCGTGCCCCGCCGCAAGCGCCCGCTCTGCCAGGGCCACGAAGGGCTCGACATCGCCCCGTGAGCCCGCCGTCGCCAGCAACAGTCTCATTACCGTCCTCCGCAGACGTCCATCAGTGCATCGAGTAGCTTAGTGCCCTTGGGAGGGCCGTGGGGTGAATCCCCGCGATCGGAATCGCACGCCGCGCCGTCGCAGCAGCCAGCCCTGTGTCCGCCCCTCGGGTGAGGCCTGCCGAGACAGCGACCAGGTCCGGAACGATGTCACCCGTCGTGCCAGGACTTCGCGCGGCGCCCACCAACGATCATCGAGACCAGCGCCATGGCCCCCGTCACGGTGAATACTGCCGGCCACGCGCCGATCTTCTTCGCCAGGGGGTGGGACGCGCCGAAGGCCGCAACGTACAGGCCCGTCAGGGCGGCAGCCCGGGCCGTGCCGGCGTCCTTGTTCCATACCGTGAAGGCGGCCACGCCGCAGGCCGCCAGAATGGCACCGCCTGCCGGCCTGCTGCCCGTATCCCGCGCGACCTTGTAGCCGAGCAGGAGACCGGTCTTGGCCAAGCCGGTCGACATGATGCGGGACATTCGATCTCTCCTTCGGCGGAACGGATGAGCGTTGACCCAAGCATAGGTTCGGACCTGCAGACCAGGCGGACCAGGCGGACCAGACAGACAGAAATTCGTCCCCGGATCATCACCTGCGGATTCTCCTCGGATGACTCCTAGTTGACGATGCTTCCCTGGGTGTCCGCGCGGAGTACTGCCAGGCGTTCTGTCCAGGCCTGTAGGGCCTCGGGCGTCTGCCGCGTCCAGTCGGTGACCTCGGCGACGATCCGCAGCGGGTCTCGACTGCGGTACGAGCGGGTGGGATTGCCCGGGAACTTCCTGTCGGTCACGTTCGGATCGTCCTCGAACGGCCCGGTCGGCTCGACGACGTAGACGCGGGGCTCATCAGCACCGGTCGCGAGCTCCGCCGCGAGGCCGGCACCGTCACGAAAAGCAGTGAAGTAGACATGGTTCATCACGATCTCGGGACGGTAATTGGAGGGGAAGCCCGGTCTGAGGAGATCCCCTGTGCGGAGATCGGCTTTCGTGCCATGGAAGAACGGTCCGTCGTCCTGCGCTCGGCTCACCGCGACAGTCTAGGCCACGACGGCGGGACATACAGGGCGTCGGCACCCTCAACCCGATCGGAGTTCTTGTTCTTTCTATCGATTAACGATAGTTTGCTACCAACATTCAAGTGGAGGGGAAGACATGGGAAAACTGACGGTGGCCGCGTTGCGCCTTGTTCTGGCGATGATGTTCGCAGGCTCGGTCTTCATCCAGATGGTGGTGCTGTCCTTGCTGACCCGGGACGTCAGTACGGCGGATCCCGACTTCGCGATGATCCGCACACCGATGGTGATCCTGACCGTCCTGGCGATCCTGGCGGGCCAGGTCGCGGTGGTCTGCGTGTGGGGGCTGCTGACGATGGCCCGGCGGGGAACCGTGTTCTCGACCGGCGCCTTCCGTCTGGTGCATCTCGTGATCGGTGCCTTCGCGGCCGCGTCCCTGTTGACCTTCGGGCTCGGCGTCGCGCTCGCCCCCGGGGAGGCGGTGGCGCCCGGAGTCGTTCTGTTGATCGGCGGGGTCGCGGTCATGCTGGCATCCGTTGCGCTGATCGTCCTGGTGCTGAAGGCCCTGCTGGAGCAGGCGGTGGCACGCGATGTCGAAGCGCGCACCCTGCGCACCGAGCTCGACGAGGTGATCTGATGCCGATCGTGGTCCGGATAGACCTGGAGCTCGCCCGACGGAAGATGAGCGTCGGAGAGTTCGCCGACCGCATCGGTCTGACACCGGCGAACGTCGCCGTCCTGAAGAACGGGCGAGCCAAAGCGGTCCGTTTCAGCACACTGGAAGCAATGTGCAGGGTTCTCGACTGCCAGCCGGGGGACCTCCTGGAATGGGTCGACGAGGTGGACGAGCCGGACCTCGCGCAGTCCTCGCACGCGAGCCACAGCACGGACGACCGTTCACGACTCGATACCCCCTGAGAGGCCGGAGATGAAGAGACTGGTACCGATCCTGCTGATCACGGTCGGCGTGGCACTCATGGTCTTCCAGATCCGTACGGAAAGTGAACCCGGAGCCATTCCCCTGGCACTCGTCGGGCTGGGCCTGGGCACTCACTTCATCGCGCGCGCCCGGCATCGGCGGGCTCGCGCTCGGCCCCGTGAATCACCGTGACCCTGGTACCGCTGGAGGACAGGGTTCCGTGGCCTCCAGGCTGGAGATGAGCACCAAGGCGTAGCCGAACGGCCGCAGGACCACTCCCCGGACCTCGCCGCCGCCCAGCGCGTCCTCCCCCTGCACGTCGATGTGGACGGGCTCGCGGCCGTGGTTGATGAGCGTGAGCAACGGCCCGCGGCGGATCGCCTCCACCAACGGCGGCAGGCCCGGATGCACAGGCTCCACCCCGGCCGCCGTGAACAGGTGGTCGAGGACCTGCCGCGCACCGTCGTCGTCGGGCACGGTGGCCAGGTAGTACGCCGATCCCGCACCGTGCGACCGCACCGTCAGCGCCGGCCGCCCATCCTGGCGGCCACCCTCGAACCGCGCCAGGACGCGGGCGTCGACGGCATGGGCCTCCTCGGCGAGGATCGACCCGACGAACGCCACCCCTGGGCCGGCGACCGGCGCCCGCTGCTCACCCGGACCCGCCGATCCGGTGTCCGCCAGGGCCCCGAAGTCCTCGATGACCACACCCAGCAGGTCCCTGAGCTGCGTGCCGAAGCCGCCCGCGCGGAAACGGTCGTACTCGTCGACCACATCACTGAACGCCGTGACGAGCAGGTGCCCGCCCTGCTCGACGAAGTCGACCAGGTTCGCGGCGGCCGGTTCGGTGAGGAGGTACAGGTGCGGGGCGACGACCGCCGTGTAGTGCGCCAGGTCGGCCGTCGGCGGGAGGATGTCCACCTGCACGTGCAGGCGGTGCACGGCGTCGTACCAGCCCCGCACCAGGGACAGGTAGTCGAGCGAGGTGGGGTGGTCAGGGTTCTCGATGGCCCACCAGTTCTCCCAGTCGAACAGGAGCGCGACCCGCGCGGCGCCGTCGTCGGCCGGCAGGTCCGGCAGCCGGCCGAGGTCGCCACCGAGGGACATCACCTCGCGCCACGTGCGTGTCTCCGTGCCGGCGTGCGGGAGCATGGCGGAGTGGAACTTCTCCGCTCCTGCCCGGGATTGCCGCCACTGGAAGAACAGGATGCCGTCGGCACCGCGGGCCACGGCCTGCATGCTCTGCGCGGCGAGCTGGCCCGGCGCCTTCGGGGCGTTGGTGGGCCGCCAGTTCACGGCATTGGTGGCCTGCTCCATGAGGAGCCACGGGGTCCCGGGTTTGAGGGAGCGCATCAGGTCACCATGGAACGCACCCTCGCGGAAACCCTCCGGATCGTTCGGATCCGGGTAGAGGTCGTCGCTGAGCACGTCGAGTTCCGCGGCCCATCGCGCGTAGTCGGCGGGTTTGAAGGCGCCCATGAAGTTGGTGGTGATGGGCTGGACGGCTCCCGCCGCCCGGATGATGTCCCGCTCCATCCGGTAGCACTCGAGGAACATGTCCGAGGTGAACCGCCGGTAGTCGAGCAGCTGCCCGGGGTTGTGACTGTAGGGGGCGTGCCGGGGCGGGAAGATCTCGGCGAAGGACCCGTAGCGCTGCGACCAGAACATCGTGCCCCACGCGGCGTTCACGGCGTCGATCGACCCGTAGCGGTTCGTCAGCCAGGTCCGGAAGGCGTCCCGCGCGGCGTCGGAGTAGTCCACGTCGAGGTGGCACCCGTACTCGTTGTTCACATGCCAGAGGACGACGGCGGGGTGCCCGGCATAGCGCTCGGCGATCCTCCGCACGAGTGCAGCGGCCAGTGACCGGTAGGCGGGCGACGACGGCGCGTAGTGCTGCCGGCTGCCGTGCCAGTAGGGGCTGCCGTGTTCATCGGCGGCCAGCATCTCCGGGTAGGCGACCGTCGCCCACGGCGGGGGCGACGCCGTCGCCGTCGCGAGGTCCACGGCGATCCCGCCCTCGTGCAGGAGGCCGATCACCCGGTCCAGCCAGTCGAAGTCGAACTCGTGCTCGGACGGCTGGATACGTGCCCAGGCGAAGATCCCGAGGCTCACCATCGTCACGCCCGCCTCACGCATGCGGGCCACGTCCTCGGGCCACACCTCGTCGGGCCACTGTTCCGGGTTGTAGTCGGCGCCGTAGTGCAAGGGGGTCTCCCGGGTGGGTCGCAGGGTCGGAGGATCAGGAGTGGGGACGGCGCTCGCGCACCGAGGTCGCGATGGCGGCGAACACCAGGCAGCCGACTCCCGGGATGATCAGCGGCGGCAGCTGCCAGGCCACCATCGCGGTCAGCACGACGGCGGCGACGAGCCAGAGGACGCCCGCGGGGTCCTCTCGTGCCTCCCTGAACCACAGGTGTCCTGCCGCCCGCCACGACCGGTCGGCCTGCCAGCGAGCCGTCACGCCGGCCAGTCCCGCCAACAGTCCCAGGAGCAGCACGATCCCGGCGGCGAGGACGATCTGCCAGCCCGGCAGGGACCGCGAGCCGGCAACCACGATGTCCAGCAGGAGGAGTGAGGCAGCGGCGATCACCCCGACGCCGACGAGCCAGCCCCTCCCGAGGGCCGCCGTGAAGTCCGCGGCGAACTGCCGGACCGTCGAGTCCTCGGCCCGCAGGAAGCGATGCAGGTGGGCGGAGCCGGCGGCGAAGGACGCCGGGATGGTGATGATCCCGAGCCCCGCCACGCAGCACAGCACGCCGACCCAGAGGACCTCTCCGAACAGCGCGAACTTCGCCGTCCCGCCGGGCCAGCGCAGCGTGCTGCCGTCGCGGGCGGCGGTCTGCCCCGGGCGATCGGCTGCGTCGCGCCGGCGCGGGCTCATCCCTTCAGGCCCTGCGTCGCGACGCCGTCGACGAGGAACCGCTGGAAGATGATGAAGAACAGCATCACGGGCAGCAGTGCGAGGACGGAGATCGCGATGGTCGCGCCGTAGTCCGAGGTGCTCGTCTGGTCGTTGAAGATGCGCAGCGCCAGCGGCAACGGGTACTTGTCCGGCGAGTTCAGGTACAGCAGCGGTCCGAGGAAGTCGTTCCAGCTCCAGATGAACGCGAAGATCGACGACGTGATGAGGGCGGGCTTGATCAGGGGCAGCGTGATCGAGAAGAAGATCCGCCCGTGCCCGCAGCCGTCGATGCGCGCCGCCTCGTCGAGTTCCCGCGGCAGGTTGCGGATGAACTGCACCATGAGGAAGACGAAGAACGCCTCCGTGGCCAGGAACTTGCCGGCGAGGAGCGGCCAGAAGGTGTCGATCAGCCCGAGGTTCCTGAAGATCACGTACTGCGGGATGATCAGCACGTGGAACGGCAGGAGCAGGGTGCCGATCATCGCCGCGAAGAGGATCTTGCTGCCACGGAAGGAGATCCTCGAGAAGGCGTACGCGGCCATCGACGAGGAGATGACGGTGCCGATCACCGCGCCGACGCCCAGCAGGGTCGAGTTGAGGAAGAACTTCCAGGTGGGGATGCCGGCGATACCCTGCATCACCTTGACGAAGTTGTCGAAAGTGGGGTTCTCGGGGAGGAAGCCCTGGTTGCTGCCGAACTCGGAGTTCGGTTTCAGGGATGCGGAGAACATCCACAGGAGCGGGTACAGCACGATCGCCGTGAGGGCGACAATCCCCACGATCCAGAGCGCCGTGGGGAGATGCCGGCGCATCGGCCGGCGGCGCGGCCGGGGCTGCGGGCCGCCGTCCGGGTCACGCGGGACGGGGACGGCGGGGTTCGATTCGATGGCGGTCACTTGGAGTCTCCTGCGTAGTGGACCCAGCTCCTGGAGGTGCGGAAGAGGATGAGGGCGAGGACACCCACGGCGAGCAGCAACACCCAGGCCATCGCCGAGGCGTAGCCCATCTGGTTGTTGGCGAACGCCCTCGTGTAGAGGTACACGGTGTAGAAGTTCGTGGCGCCGCCGGGGCCGCCCGTTCCCGATCCGATGATGTACGCCGAGGCGAAGACCTGGAAGGCGTTGATCATCTCGAGCAGCAGGTTGAAGAAGATGACGGGCGAGAGCATCGGCACCGTGACGCTGAGGAACTTGCGCAGGGGGCTCGCGCCGTCCACGGAGGCGGCCTCGTAGAGTTCGGCCGGGACGCCCTTCAGCCCGGCGAGGAAGATGACCATGGGGGCGCCGAACTGCCAGACGGCGAGCAGGATCATCATCGGCATGATCAGCGAGGGGTTCCCGATCCAGCCGCCGAGATTGATGCCGAACAGGTTCAGGGCGCCGTCTACCGGGCCGTCGGTGGAGAACATGGCCCGCCAGACGATCGCGATGCTGACGCTCGCGCCGATCAGGCTCGGAGCGTAGAAGGCGGAGCGGAAGAAGCCGGTGCCCTTCGCCCGGTAGTTCAGGAGCATGGCCACGGCGAGCGCTGCCGCGAGCTTGATGGGCGTCCCCACCAGCACGTAGATGAGGGTGATCCGGACCGAGGCCCAGAACTTCTCGTCGTCGGCCATGCGGCCGAGGTTCTCGAGTCCGGTCCACTCGGGGGCGGTGAAGAGGTTGTAGTCCGTGAAGGCGAGGTAGAGCGATGCCAGCATGGGGCCGAGCGTGAGTCCCACGAACCCCAGGAGCCAGGGTGAGAGGAAGACGTACCCGGCCAGGGAGTCACGGTTTCGGCGACGGGGCCGGGGCGTGCCCGTCCGGCGGCTGTCCGCCGGACGGGCACCGGATTCGGCGGTGCGGGCTGAAGCTGGCGCGTGCGCCGAGTCCGTGCTCACGATCTGACTCCTTTGTCCTGCTGGATACCGGGTGTCGTGCTAGTTACCGAGCGTGACGGAGGCTTCGTCGAAGAACTGCTTCGCGGCGTCGTCGGGCGTCACAGTACCGAGGCCGATCGACTTGCCGAGGTCCCAGAAGGTCTGCTCGAGGGGTCCGAATCCGGCGACGGGCGCTGCCGGGGCGTCGCCCATGCGGTTCTCGATGGAGTCGAGGTAGTCCTTGACCGCCTTGTCCGGCCCTTCGAGGTTTGCGCCCTCGAGCTGCGTCTCGGAGGCGGGGATACCGAGCGTCGCGCCGAAGATCTCGCCGACCTCGGGGCTGTTGATGAGGAAGTCGACGAACGCGGCGGCGGCCTCGGGGTGCTCGGTCGAGGCGGATGCCGCCTGCATCAGGCCCACCTTCCGGTAGAGATCCTTCTCGTCGGGGTTGCTGGTGGGCGGGGCGACGATCGTGATCTCCTCCGCCCCGGAGTCACCGAGGTACCCGCCGAGGAAGTTGCTCCAGCTCATCTCGCTGGTGGTCAGGTTGCCGCCGAAGCCGGAGACCGGGTTGATCTCCTCGAGCTTGCTCTGCGGCACGGTGACGTCCTCACGGTTCTCCTGACCCTCCGTCCAGTGCTCGGCGAGCTCCTCCTGGGTGAAGCCGAGTTCGCCCTCGTCGGTGAAGAGCTGCCGGCCCTCCTGGCGCAGTTTGAGCTCCAGGTCCTGGATGCGCTGGGTGGTGTCGGTTCCGCCGTACACCGTGCCGCCGCCCGCCTCCGTCACGGATGCCATGTAGGCGTCGTACTCGTCCCAGCTCGTGCCGCCCTCGTAGGGCTCGATGCCGGCCTCGGCCAGCAGGGCCGGGTTCTGGAACACGGACCAGGCGCTGTAGCCGGTGGGGATGGCGAACGTGCCGTCGTCGAGCGTGCCGGTGGACAGCAGGCCCTCGTCGATGGCGTCGGTGGTGATGCCGTTCCCGAAGTAGTCCTCGAGGTTCAGCAGGAGTCCGTTGTCGCCGTACTGGCGGAGGTAGGTGTAGTCGAACTGCATGACGTCGGGGAGTCCACCACCCGCCGCTTCGGTCTGCCGCTTCTCCCAGTAGGAGGGGTAGTCGGTGAACGTGTCGTTGATCGTGATGTTCGGGAACTCCTCCTCGAACGCCGCGATCGCCGCGTCGTACCGGGCTGCACGATCGTCGTTGCCCCAGAACGTGTAGTTGAGCGTGATCTGCTCGTCGGCGTCGAGGGCTGCGGGCTCGCCCCCACCACCGCCGCAGCCGGCCAGGACCAGTCCGGAGGCGGTGAGCGCTGCGACGCCTGTCAGTGTGCGTCGGGAGAGTGTGCGGAACATCGTTGTCCTCCTGGGAAACTTCATTGTCAGCCATCGTGGGACGCCCTTGGGAAAGCGTTATCCCACAGCGTAGATTGAATCGTATCAATGGTCAACAGTGCAGGGCGGGCAGGCGTGTCCGCGCTCTATCCTCGCTCATCCGCCCGTGAAAGGATGCACCCCATGCCCCATTTCGACCGCCCCCTGTCCGAGCTGCGGAGCTATCTGCCCGAACGCGACGAACCCGCCGACTACGACGCCTTCTGGGACCGGACGCTGTCGGAACAGCGCAGGCATGTGGCGCCTCCCCTGTTCGAGGAGGTCCGGGCGGGCTACTCCCAGCTGGTCACCGAGGACGTCACGTTCGCCGGTTACGGCGGGGAGCCCATCAAGGCCTGGCTGCTGCGGCCACGGCACCTCGCCGGCCCGCTCCCGACGGTCGTCACCTATATCGGCTACGGCGGCGGGCGCGGGCTGCTCGGCGAGTGGACCGCGCTGCCGAGTGCCGGTTTCGCACACTTCGTCATGGACCTCCGGGGCCAGGGCTCCGGTCACCGCCCCGGGGACACGGCCGACGGCGCCTTCACGGGCCCCCATGCCGGCGGTTTCATGACACTCGGCATCGGCAGCCCGGAGACCTACTACTACCGGCGCCTGTTCGTCGACGCCGTCCACGCCGTGGAGGCCGCCCAGGCGCATCCCGCCGTCGACCCGGCCCGCGTGGTGGTCTCGGGCGGCAGCCAGGGGGGCGGGATCACCCTCGCTGTTGCCGCCCTCGCGCACCGGGTGAACGGCACCCCGCCCGTCGGGGCCATCGTCGACGTCCCGTTCCTCGCGCACATGCGGCACGCCACGGAGATCGTCGACACCGCGCCCTACGCCGAGATCGTGAGATACCTGGGCACGCGCCGGAACGACGTCGACGACGTCTTCCGGACCCTCAGCTACTTCGACGGCGTCAACTTCGCGGCACGCGGCACCGTCCCGGCGCTGTTCTCCGTCGGTCTGCTCGACGACGTGTGCCCGCCGTCGTGCGTCTTCGCGGCCCACAACCACTACGCGGGACCGAAGCGCATGAAGGTCTACCCCTACAACGGGCACGAGCAGGGCGGCGCCTTCCAGGACGTCGAGCATCTGGCGTTCGTGCGCGAACTGCTCGCCGTGGAGCAGGACGCCCTCGTACACCCCTGAGCCGCCCACCCCCAGGTGCCGCCGGAGGGAACGACGAAGGGAGCAGCCGAGGCTGCTCCCTTCCGATCCTGCGGTCGTTGTCCTACTGTCCCGCGCGCGCCACCGCGGCGTGGTCGGCGATCAGGTCGCGCACCGCTCCGAACAGGGGATGCTCCGCCTCGAGCCCCGTGACCGACGTCGTCGCCGTGTCCGGGTCCTGGGTGGCCAGGATCTCGGCCAGCGCCGCGACCTCGGGATCATCCGGTGCCGAGAACGACAGCGCGGCCCGCATCGCCTCCAGCAGCGCCGCGGGATGCGTGCCGCGCTCGGCCAGCTCGGCGGCCGGCCCCACGAAGCGTTCCCTGCGGCCCAGCTTCCGCAGTGGCGCCCTGCCGACACGACCCACGGTGTCGGGCAGGTGCTGGTTCGTGAAGCGCCGCAGGATCTTCTGCACGTAGGCCTCCTGCTCCGCGGGGTCGAACCCGTGCTTCGCGACCAGCAGCTGCTTCGTCTCGTCCAGCACTGCCCTCACCCTGGCTGCGACGGCGTCGTCGTCCATGGCGTCCGCGATCTTCTCCACCCCGGCCGCGGACCCGAAGTATGCCGCCGCCGCGTGGCCCGTGTTGACGGTGAACAGCTTCCGCTCGATGTACGGCTCGAGGTCGTCGACGTACGTGGCGCCGGGGATCTCCGGCGGATGGCCCCCGAACGGGGTGCGGTCGATGACCCACTCGAAGAACGTCTCGACCGTTACGTCGAGGCCCTGCCCGGCGGCCTGGTTCGGGACGATGCGGTCCACGGCGGTGTTGGCGAAGACCGCCCGCGTCGCGAGGTCCGGCGCCGCGCCGTCGTAGGCCTGCTCGATCTCGCCGCGCAGGATGTCCGTGGCATTGATGGCGTTCTCGCACGCCATGACCTGCAGCGGTGCCTGGCTCTCGCTGCGGCGGGCGATCGCGCGGGCGATGACCGGGGCGAGGAAACGCAGGACGTTCGGCCCTACGGCCGTGGTGACGATGTCCGCCGTCGCGACCTCCGCGATGACGTCCTCCTCCTGGGAGCGCGAGTTCAGCGCACGGTAGTTGTCCACCGTCTTCACTGCCGGGTCCTCGCCGACCTCGTGGACGTCGTAGCCGGGGGTCGAGGCCAGCTGGTCGATCAGGGCGTCCGCGACGTCGGCGAAGACCACCTCGTACCCGGCCTCGTGGAGCAGGAGCCCCACGAAGCCGCGGCCGATGTTGCCGGCACCGAAATGCACTGCCTTCACGAGGCGTTCACCTTTCCGAAGAGGGCGATGACCTCGTCCACCGACGCGGCCTCGTCGAGCCTGGCGACCTGCGCCTTGTCGGAGAAGACGCGGGCGATCGCGGACAGGATGGACAGGTGCTCGTTGTTGACGCCTGCGACGCCGACCACGAACTTCACCTGCTTGCCGTTCCAGTCGATGCCTTCGGGGTAGCGCACGATCGACACGGCCGAGCGCTTGATCAGGTCCTTCGCCGCGTTGGTGCCGTGCGGGATGGCGAGGAAGTTCCCCATGTAGGTGGGGACGGACCGCTCGCGCTCGTGCATGGCCTCGACGTAGGTGGAATCGACGGCCCCGCGGGCGACCAGCAGCCGTCCGGCCTCGTCGATGGCGTCCTCCTGCGTGGTGGCGGTGCCGTTCAGCACGATGCTCTCCTCCGCCAGGACATCGGCGTCGGTCATGGCGTCGTCGTCGGATACGACCGCGGCGGAGGCGACCGCGGCGGGAGCGGGGTCCTTCGGGTCGACGCCGCCGTCGGCCGCCGCACCGGCCCGGACGAGGTCGACGATCTCGTCGTAGCGCGGACTGTTCATGAAGTTGTCGACGGCGACGTGCGTCGCGCTCTGCGTCAGGGGCTCCGCGCGGTCGGCGAGATCCTGGTGCGTGATGACGACGTCGTAGTCGTCCTTCAGGCTGGAGATGGCGAGGTTGGTGACCTTCACGTCCGGGAACCCGGCAGCCCGGATCTTGTTGCGGAGCACCGAGGCGCCCATCGCCGAGGAACCCATGCCCGCGTCGCAGGCGAACACGATGCTGCGGATGGGGCCGTCGGGGGCCGAGTCCGACCGGAAGTTCCCGGCCACGGAGCTCTTCTTGCCCTTGAGCTCCTCCATCCGGGCAGCGGCGGCTGCGAGGTCCTCCTGCGGGCCCTTGCCGGTCTTCAGGATGACCGAAGCGACGAGGAAGGACACCGCCGTGGCCAGCACGACCGACAGGGTGACGCCGAAGTAGCTGTCCCGGGCCGTCTGCGCCAGGACCGCGATGATCGACCCGGGGGCCGCCGGGGCCACCAGACCGGCGCTCGTGATGCTCAGCGTCGCGATACCGGTCATGCCGCCGGCGATCGCGGCGAGGATCAGCAGCGGGCGCATCAGGACGTAGGGGAAGTAGATCTCGTGGATGCCCCCGAAGAACTGGATGATGGCGGCGCCAGGAGCGGAGGCCTTGGCGATGCCGCGACCGAAGAACGAGTACGCCAGCAGGATGCCGAGCCCCGGGCCGGGGTTCGCTTCGAGCAGGAACAGGATGGACTTCCCCTGTTCCAGCGACTGCTGGACACCGAGCGGGGTCAGCACGCCGTGGTTGATGGCGTTGTTGAGGAAGAGGACCTTCGCCGGTTCGATGAAGATGCTCGTCAGCGGCAGCAGGCCGTTGTCGACCAGCCACTGGACGACGTTGCCCGCCCCCGTGCTGAAGGCGATGACCAGCGGCGAGACCCCGTAGAAGCCGATGAGCGCCAGCACGGCACCCCAGATTCCTGCCGAGAAGTTGTTGACGAGCATCTCGAAGCCGGGCTTGATCCGGCCCTCCCAGATCGCGTCGATCCTCTTCATGGTCCAGGCACCGAGCGGGCCCATGATCATGGCACCGATGAACATGGGGATGCCGGCTCCGACGATCACGCCCATCGTCGCGATCGAGCCGACCACGCCGCCGCGGACGTCGTACACCATCCGGCCGCCGGTGTAGGCGATCAGAAGGGGCAGCAGGTAGGTGATCATCGGCCCGACGAGCCCGACGTTGGCGACGCCGTCGGTCTCGCCGAAGCCGCCGAGCCGAGGAACGGGAAGCCAGCCGGCCTCGATGAACAGTGCCGTGACGATGCCCCACGCGATGAAGGCACCGATGTTGGGCATGATCATCCCGGACAGGAACGTCCCGAACTTCTGTACGCGGACCCGGGCACTCGTGCCGGACCTCGCTTCTAGTTGTGTTGCCACATTCATTCCTAACCGTAGGCCCCGCAACACTGCGGAGGGATGGCGTCGATCGGGAGGCGTCAACCGCCCGATCGGCTGGATATTCTCTGGAGCCATTCGAGGAAGAGCTTCAGTTCCGAACTGGAGAGCTGATCGGGGTGCGAGGACTGCAGTGCTGCATTGAGGGCGATCGCCGCGACGACCACCGACGGGGTCCCCTCGGTGTCGGTCACGGGATCGGACTCGGAATCCGTGGCCACCGCCGAGATGACGGCCTCACGCGTCATCGCCGAGAGTTCGAGGTTGCGCTTCGCCGCGGGCTCCGAGATCAGCATGAGGGTGACGCCGATGTTGGCGGCCAGCATGCTGCGCGCGGCTTCGTGCGGTGAGACCACCAGGCGGGCCGCCGCGGCCGCCCGCGCCAGGACCTCCTCGAGGAACGCCTCCGCGCTGGCGACCATGGAGGGCCGACGCTCGGGCCGGATGTTGCCGAACATCACCAGGTAGAGGTGCGGGTGGTCGAGGCCGAACCGCACGTGGTTGTCCCAGTGCATGCGGAGGTCCTCGATCGGCTGGCCCGACGTCGGGATGCTCCTCTCGGCCGCCAGGTACTCGGAGAAGCCCTCGGCGACCACGGCGTCGAAGAGCCCCTCCTTGTCACCGAAGTGGTGGTACAGGGTCGGAGCGGTCACCCGGGCGGCCTCGGTGATCTGGCGGGTCGAGACCGGCTCTCCGCCGGACTCCGCGAGCAGTGCCGCGGCTGCCCGCAGAAGCCTCACCTTCGGCGCCGGTTCGCCTCCTTTTTTCATGCCTGCTAGCGTAACACCTATAGCACCGTTATATGAACTGGGTCACACTCTACAATTGCCTTGCGCGACACAATGGTGTTAGACCGAGATCCACCGGCAAGGAAACGAGGACGTTCAATGGAGAATTTCGCAGGTGTCGGGGTCAGCCCCGGACGAGTGATCGGCCCGGTCCGGCACATGCCGCCGTCGGTCGGCGAACCCCCCGCCGGTGAACGTCACGACACCCCCGACGCTCCCGAACAGGCCGTCGCCGCCCTCAGGTCCGCGGCGAAGACCGTCCAGGAGGAGCTCAAGCGCAGGGCCGGCATCGCCAAGGGCGACGCCAAGGCCGTACTGCAGGCCACCTCGCTGATGGCGACGGACCCCCTGCTGCTGAAGTCCGCGACGAAGCTCATCAACAACGGCACCTCGCCGGCCCGGGCGGTCTGGGAGGCGGGCGCCTCCGTGGCCGAGATGCTGCACAACCTCGGCGGCTACATGGCCGAACGCACGGCGGACGTCCTCGATGTCCGCTCGCGGATCGTCGCGGAACTGCGCGGGCTCCCCGCACCGGGCATCCCGTCGTCGGACTCGCCCTTCATCCTGGTCGCCGAGGACCTGGCTCCGGCGGACACCGCCACCCTGGACCCCGCGGTGGTCCTCGCCCTCGTCACCTCCGGCGGCGGCCCGCAGTCCCACACCGCGATCATCGCGCGAGCCCTCGGACTGCCCGCCGTCGTGGCCGCCCACGGCGTGGACGACATCGACGAGGGCACCCTCGCCTTCGTCGACGGCGCCGCCGGGACGCTCACCCTCGAGCCCGGCGCCGCGGAGGAAGCGGCGGCCGAGGCCTACGCAGCCGCCGCGGCCGCGCTGGCCGTGTTCGATGGCGTGGGCGTGACCGCGGACGGGCACGAGGTACCGCTGCTGGCCAACGTCGGTGGGGCCGCCGACGCCGTCAAGGCCGCCGAGGCGAAGGCCCAGGGCGTGGGCCTGCTCCGGACGGAGTTCTGCTTCCTCGGACGCGACACCGAGCCGACGGCGGAGGAGCAGATCGAGGCGTACAAGGGCGTCTTCGACGCCTTCCCCGGCAGGAAGGTGGTGGTCCGCACACTGGACGCCGGCGCGGACAAGCCGCTGCCCTTCCTGACGGACACCTCCGAACCCAATCCCGCCCTCGGCGTCCGCGGCTACCGCACCGACCTCACGTCCCCGGGCGTCCTGGAACGGCAGCTCAGGGCCATCGCGGACGCCGCCGCGCAGGCGAGCGCGGACGTCTGGGTCATGGCACCGATGATCTCGACGGCGGAGGAGGCCGCGGACTTCGCGAAGCTGTGCAGCAATGCCGGGCTGCAGACACCGGGCGTCATGGTCGAGGTCCCCTCGGCGGCCGTCATGGCCGAGTCCATCCTCGGCGAGGTGTCCTTCGCGAGCCTCGGGACCAACGACCTCACGCAGTACACGATGGCCGCGGACCGGCAGCTCGGCTCCCTCGCCGCACTCAACAACTCCTGGCAGCCCGCCGTCCTGCGCATGGTGAAGCTGACCGTGGAGGGTTCGGCCGCCGAGGGGAGCGCGAAGCCGGTGGGGGTCTGCGGTGAGGCCGCGGCGGATCCCGCGCTCGCCGTCGTCCTGGTGGGACTGGGCATCTCGACGCTGTCGATGACTCCGCGGGCCCTCGCCGGGGTGGGCGCGGTGCTGAACAGCATCACGCTGGCCGACGCGCAGCGCATCGCCGGCATCGCAGTGGCCGCGCCGACCGCGGCCGAGGCCAAGGCACGGGCGCGCGCGGAGCTGCCGGTGCTCGAGTCCCTCGGCCTGTAGTCGTCCGGTCGGCTCCGGGCCGGCACCTTCTCGCCGGAGTCCTGACAGCGCGATCTCAGGCGGGATGCCCGGGAGCAGCGGCCCTCGCGGCGCCGAGCGCCGCCCGGAACGCACCTTCCTGCACGGCGCCGTCCGCGACCAGCAGCGACCACTCCCAGCGGAGCACGGCGTCGCGGGCGAGGTGCATCTCCTCATGGAAGAAGGGGGCCGCGCACAGCATCGGGGTCCCGCTGCTGCGGACGAACCAGGGAGACGGGCCTCCCGGATTGTCCACCGACGGGATCATGAGGACGGACGCACCGGCGGACTGCAGTCCGAGCCAGGCGTGCGCTGTCCCCATGGCGTCGCCCTCCCCGACGGCACCGGCGCCACCGGCGGAGGGTGCGATGATGCTGCTTCCGTCGAACGACGGTGCGAGGCGCAGGAAGAACCCGCCGTACCCGGCGTTCGGGCGGCCTGCCGTCGTCGGGCTGCCGAAGGCCAGCGGACCGCCGCTGACGTTCGCCCAGGTGCTCTGCACGGTGGTCCGGGACCATCCGACGTCGCCCGCCCGCAGGGTGTCCGCGCTCCAGGCCCGCTCCTCCTCGAGGAATTTGCTGCCGTCCGCAGCGCACCAGCCGATCCGCTGCACCACCACGTGGCCCGCGTGCCGGCGGCTGCGCACGCGCTGCGAGCCGTTGTTCGGGAGCTGGACGTAGCCCCGCGCGCCGCTGTAGGTCGGGCCTCCCCACAGGTTCACAGGGTCCTCCTGGCCGGGGACGTCGATGGCCGATACCGTGATGCCGAGCCCCCAGTGCCACGGATGATCGGCCGGCGCGTAGTCGCTGACGGGCTGTCCGCCCGGGGTCAGGACCGGGTGGAGGAAGGGCCGCGGCGCGTGCATGACCGGCTCGTCGCGGCCCTCGCGCAGGACGCCGGCCACCCGACCCTCGCGCGTGGAGAGGGCGTCCCCCGCGCTCATGCCGCGGGGGCTCCGGCGGACGCCCCGGGGCGCCCGTCGATGACCGGCGCCGTCAGGGATCCCCGCAGGGACGGATCCGCGAGATCCTCCCGGGAGACCCAGCGGTCCTCCCGGGCCGACACGTACATGCCGGTGACGATCTCGAGCGCGCGGGCAGGATGGCCGACGACGCCGGGCATGCCCCGACCCGCGATGAGCGAAGGATAGATCTCCCCGAACAGGGCGTCGTGGCCGCTCGGGATCTCCTGATCCGGCAGGCTCCACGACGCCGAGGTCGCCTCGTCGACGCCCGGCGCAGGCGTGATCCTCCAGTGGGCGTGCCCGTGGCCGTAGAGGTGCTCCAGCTCGATCGTCGCCCGCTCCGTGTCGATGCGGAGCAGGCTCGACTGCCGTGGGGCGAGGACCGTCGAGACCACCGAGGCCACCGCGCCCGAGGCGAAGACCAGGGACGCGTGGGAGAGGTCCTCGGTCTCGACGTCGTGCTGCTGCCGCCACAGCGTGGCGCGCACCGCGGACCATTCGCCGAGCAGGTATGCGAGCAGATCGACCTGGTGGCTCCCGTGGCTGAGCGTGGTGCCGCCGCCCTCGGTGGCCCACGTGCCGCGCCACGGCACGGCGAAGTACTCTGCCGTCCGGTACCAGTGCGTCTGGCACAGTGCTGACAGCGGGCGGCCGAGAGCGCCCGAATCGAGCAGTGCCTTCACATGGGCGGTGGCGGTGCCGGAGCGTTGCTGGAAGACGACGGCGAGGCCGCGTCCCGCGGTGCCCGCCGCCCGGGTCATCGTGTCGAGCTCGGCGAGGCTCAGGGCGGCGGGCTTCTCGACGACGACGTGCGCTCCCGCGACGAAGGCCCCGGTCGCCTGCCCGGCGTGCCCGCCGGGTGGGGTGCAGACATGGAGGACGTCGACCGGCTGGGCGGCGAGCATCTCCTCGAGCGAGGAGAAGCGGAACGGGACCCCGTGGGCCTCCGCGAAGGCGGCGAGGTGCACGGCGGACGGATCCGCAGCCGCGACGAGCGCCACCCCGGGCAGGTCCCGCAGGGCCGTGGCGTGGAGCTCCGCCACTCCCCCGGTCCCGAGGATCGCTGCGCGGAGCAGGGGGGCGGTGCCGTCGGCAGGGGCAGCGCGTCGCTCGGCGGAGGGGTTGTCCGCGGGACTCGGCAGGGGCACGGTTCCTCCAGGGTGAACAGGGATCACGGTTCGGGAAACCCTAGCAGAGAAAGCGCTTACCGATCAGGCGCAGCAGGGCTCGGCGTCACCCCCGGCCGTGCAACAATGGCCCTTTCCGTGGAACGCGCTGGGCGGTGGCCGCAGCGGCCGCCCGTACCTCAGGAGTGGAAGCAATGTCGGCACCGGCCAGCAAGAGTCCCGCGACGCTGCATGACGTGGCCAGGGAAGCGGGCGTCTCGCTCGCCACGGCGTCGCGATCGTTGAACGGAAGCACCCGCAAGGTCAACGAGGCCTACCGGCAGCGAGTCGTCGAGGCCGCCCAGCGGCTCGGCTACACCACGAACCTGTTCGCGCAGGCGGTGGCCAAGGGAAGCACCACCACGGTGGCGTTGCTCGTGGCGGACATCGCGGACCCCTACTTCTCCAGCATCGCGGCCGGAGTCATCGACGCCGCGAGCGAGGAGGGACTCGTCGTGACGATCGCGGTCACCGGACGCAATGCCCAGCGGGAGCTGGACACCGTGCGGGCGCTGCGCGGACAGCGCCCCCGCGTCATGATCCTCGCGGGCTCCAGGACCACCGGCTCCGCGTTCGAGGATCAGTTGCGCGGGGAGCTCACCTCCTTCGAGGACACCGGCGGGAAGGTGGCCTTCATCAGTCAGGACGCAGCCCCCTTCGCCACGGTTCTCCTCGACAACCGGGGCGGGGCACGTGACCTCGCCGTCGCACTCGCCTCACTCGGCTACCGGGACGTCGCGGTCATCACCGGGCCGCCCGAGATCAGGACGGCCGAGGAGCGTCTCGAAGGGTTCGCGGCGGGGCTGGCGGAGTGCGGTATCCCCCTGCCGGCGGATCGCATCATCCACGCCGACTTCACGCGCGACGGCGGCTACCGCGGCACCCAGGAGCTCCTGGCGTCGGGCGCTTCGGTCGACCTCGTGTTCGCCGTCAACGACGTCATGGCGGTGGGCGTCGTATCGGCGCTCCGGGAGGCCGGGATGGTGCCCGGCCAGGGGATCGGCGTGGCAGGCTACGACGACATCCCGACCGTGCGGGACATCACGCCCGCCCTGACCACGGTCCGCATCCCCCTCGAGGACGTGGGCCGGCGCGCTCTCCAGCTCGCGACAGGTTCCGCGCACGACGCCGGAGCAGCGCCCGCACCCGGGGAGCCCGCGCCCATCAGGACGGAGACGATCATCCGGGGGAGCACGCCCCGCCGGTGATTCCGTGCCGGTGATTCCGTGCCGGTGGCCCTGCGCAGGTCCCCGCACCGGCAGGTCCCTCAGGAGGGCAGGACGGACCCGGGGCCGGCGTCGCGTGCTGCAAGCCTCGCGACGTCGTCCACGGGAAGCTCCGCGACCTCGGCCACGGTCGCGATGTCCTCCCCGTGGCTGATCGCATCGGACACCGCTTCCTTCAGGGTCAGCTCGGCGCGGTCGAGCTCGAACTGGACGTCCTCCCTGTCGGCGGCAGCGACACGGATCCTCAGCAGATGGTCCTTCGTCATGGCAGGTGCATACCTCGTATCGTGGTCGGGCGGCGTGACGCCGGCGTCCCACGCCGCGCAGGTCCTGCGCGCAGGTGCGGTGATGGTGCCATTGTCGCGATCATCCTAACCATTCACGGCACGGCGTGGAATGGACCGCCGGACCTCCGATGGATTGTGTCCGTCGCCGGTTCCCGGCCCATGCTGTCGGACCCGCGGCGTACCCTCGTCGCATGGCGGAAAGACCGGGATGGCATGGCATTCCACCCAGCGCGGACCGGTACGTCGCCCCGCTCCAGCTCGAGGCGCCGACCGGTGACATCACCGAGCCGGCCCGCTCCCCCGCTCTGTGGGTGGAGCTGGACTATCCCGACGGGACCCGGCGCACCATGAAGGGATTCGCGATGGCGTGGACGGCCACCACCGTCCGTGCGCAGTGGATCGAGTACTCCCGTGCACGCGAGGCCTGGGTGGACGCCGCGCGCTGCCGACGCCGGACCCTGACGCCGCGTCCGACGCACCCGGCCTGACGGGACCCTGCGTCGAGCCCCTGCCCCTCCCCCTGCCCGCTCGGGCAGCATCCTCGTAGAGTGGAGGGATGAACCGGGCCGCACCGCACTCCACCCCGCCGGGCAGGCATGCGTGACCAGGGCTGCCGGGTGGCACGGACTCCCGCCCACGACGCACCAGTTCGTCCCTCCACTCCAGGTGGAGCCGCCCACCGAGGGCATCACGGAGTCCGTCCCCCCCTCACCTGCGCTCTGGGTGGACCTCGAGTATCCGAACGGCGCACGGCAGACCGTCCGCGGATTCGCCATGGCATGGACCAGCTCGGCGGTCCTCGCGCAGTGGGTGGAATTCTCCATCGCCCGTAGTGCATGGGTGCGTCCGGACCAGTGCACGCGGCGGTCGATCCCTGGCCGCTCGGGCGCCCCGGGCTGACCCGTCCGGCGGGTGTTCCTGCTTCCTCCGTAACGCCCGAGCGGAATGCCGCACGCCGAGCTCGAGGGTCCCGGGCGTCATCGGGGTGGGCGTCCTGACCCACGCGGCCCCTCATTGCCCCTCCCTCCTTCTTCCTCTACACTCGCGGTAAGCGTTTTCCCATATGGCGGTGCCGCCGCACGAAGGAGCAGGAATGTCAACGAGGACAATCGGGATCATCATGAACGGCGCCTCAGGGCGCATGGGCTATCGGCAACACCTGGTCCGCTCGATCCTCGCGATCCGCGACCAGGGGGGCGTGCTCCTCTCCGACGGAACCCGTGTCCAGGTCGAGCCGATGCTCGTGGGCAGGAACGAGGCGAAACTCGCCGAGCTCGCCGCCCGGCATGGCATCGAGCACTTCTCGACCGACCTCGACAGCGTCCTGGCCGACCCCACCTGGGAGATCTACGCCGACTTCCTCGTGACGAAGGCTCGGTCGGCGGCCATCCGCAAGGCCATCGCCGCCGGCAAGGCCGTCTACACCGAGAAGCCCACCGCCGAGACGGCGGCCGACGCCCTCGAACTCGCCGACCTGGCGGAGGCGGCCGGGATCAAGAACGGCGTCGTCCACGACAAGCTGTACCTGCCGGGCATGCAGAAGCTGAAGCGCCTCATCGACTCCGGCTTCTTCGGCCGGATCCTCTCGGTGCGCGGGGAGTTCGGGTACTGGGTCTTCGAAGGCGGCTGGCAGGACGCCCAGCGTCCCAGCTGGAACTACCGGGCGGAGGACGGCGGCGGGATCGTCGTCGACATGTTCCCGCACTGGAGCTATGTGCTGGAGAACCTGTTCGGCAGGGTCGAATCCGTGTACGCGCGGGCCGTCACCCACATCGACGACCGCGTCGACGAGCAGGGCCACCGTTACCGCGCGAGCGCCGACGACGCCGCGTACGCCGTCTTCGAGCTGGAGGGCGGCATCGTCGCGCAGCTCAACTCGAGCTGGACGGTCCGCGTCGACCGCGACGAACTCGTGCAGTTCCAGGTGGACGGCACCCACGGCTCCGCCGTCGTCGGGCTGTTCGGCTGCAAGATCCAGCCACGCAACGCCACGCCCAAACCCGTCTGGAACCCCGATCTCGAGGACACCCACGACTACGACGCCGACTGGATCGAGGTGCCCACCAACGAGGTGTTCGAGAACGGATTCAAGACGCAGTGGGAGGACTTCCTCCGGCACGTCCTGGAGGACGCCCCCCACCCCTACGATTTCCTGGCCGGCGCCCGCGGCATGTACCTCGCCGAGCAGGGACTCGAGAGTTCGCGCTCGGGGCGCCGCCTCGACCTGCAGGACGTCCGCAGCACCGCCGCACCTCGCCAGGCAGCGGTTCCGCTGGCATGATCACCCTCGTCGATGCGGCCGGACGCACCTCCGCCGTCGAACTGGATCCTGCGCCGGTGTTCGTCAGGCCGGCCGGTCCCCTCACGAGCAGGACCGTCTATGCCGCCGCGCACGTGGTCCCGAGGACCACGGCCGAGAACGTGCCCGGCGCGCCGGCGGACCTCGATTGGGACGCGACGCTCGCCTTCCGCCACCACCTGTGGTCGTGGGGGCTCGGGGTCGCGGACGCCATGGATACGGCCCAGCGGAACATGGGGCTCGACGCCGCCGCGACCCGCGAGCTGATCTCCCGCAGCGCGGCGGAGGCACGAACGGTGGGCGGCGGCCTGGTGGTCGGCGTCACCACGGACCATGTCGACGACGCCGTGATCCCCCTCGGCGCGGTCGTCGACGCCTACAAGGAGCAACTCCACTTCGCCGAGGACGCAGGTGCCTCGGTGGTCCTCATGGCCAGCCGCCATCTCGCGCGGGCGGCGGGATCCGCCGAGGACTACGAGCGAGCGTACGCAGAGGTCCTGGCCGCGGCCGGCGCCCCGGTGATCCTGCACTGGCTCGGCAGCGCCTTCGATCCGGAACTCGGGAGATACTTCGGCTCCTCGGACACCGGGTCGGCGTCGTCGACCCTGCTCAAGATCATCGCCAACGCTCCGGACAAGGTGGCGGGAGTGAAGATGAGCCTGCTCGACGCGGATGCGGAACGGGCCGTACGCGCACAGCTTCCGGCCCCTGTCCGCATGTTCACCGGGGACGACTTCAACTACGTGTCCCTCATCGGCGGGGACTCCTCGGGTCACTCGGATGCCCTGCTCGGAGCGTTCGCCGCCCTCGGGCCGCACGCCTCGGCGGCGGTCCAGGCCCTCGACGCCGGCGCCCACGACGCCTATGCGCGGATCCTCGGTCCCACGGAGGCCCTGTCCCGGCAGGTCTTCGCGTCCCCCACGTACTACTACAAGGCGGGCGTGGCCTTCCTCAGTTGGCTCAACGGCCACCAGCCCGGCGTCGGCATGGTGGGCGGGCTGCACGCCGCCCGCAGCCTGCCACACCTGTCGGAGATCGTGCGCCTCGCCAACGCGTGCGGCGCCCTGGAGCAGCCTGAGCTCGCCCGGGAGCGCTGGCATGCGATGCTGCGGGTGAGCGGGGTGTCGGCATGACGACGCCGCACGCCCGCCTGTCCGTCAACCAGGCCACCCTGAAGTACGCCCCCCTCCCCGAGGCGCTGGAGGTCACGGCCGCCGCCGGCATCACGAGCATCGGCCTGTGGCGCGACTCGGTGCAGGCCCAGTCCCTGCCCGAGGCGGCCCGGCTGCTCGCACTGTCGGGGCTGCGGTTCTCGAGCCTCTGCCGCGGGGGCTTCTTCACCGTCCCGGAAGGGGCTGCCCGCCGGGCGGCCATGGACGACAACCGGAGGGCCATCGAGGAGGCCGCAACCCTCGCGGCCGCCGGTGCGGCAGGCTCCGTCCCGGTGCTCGTGATGGTGGCCGGCGGCCTCCCACAGGGTTCGAACGATCTCGCGGGGGCCCGGGCCCGGGTGGAGGACGCCCTGACCGAGCTGGCGCCCGAGGCCCTCGCCGCAGGGGTGACCCTCGCCCTCGAACCCCTCCATCCGATGTACGCCTCCGACCGCGCCGTCATCTCGACG
Organism: Arthrobacter sp. TJ-263; assembly: GCF_058269155.1. Lineage (NCBI taxonomy): Bacteria > Bacillati > Actinomycetota > Actinomycetes > Micrococcales > Micrococcaceae > Arthrobacter > Arthrobacter sp. TJ-263. Next base: position 1,328,009 of record NZ_JBZCNE010000001.1, read on the forward strand.
CTGAAGCAGGCACTGGACCTCGCCTCCCCCTTCCCGCCCGCCGCCGTCGGCGTCGTCATCGACACGTTCCACGTGTGGTGGGATCCGGACCTCCCGGCGCAGATCGTCCGGGCCGGCGCGGAAGGGCGGATCGCGAGCTACCAGGTGTGCGACTGGAGGACGCCGCTGGCCGCGGATGTCCTGCTCTCGCGCCACTACCCCGGAGCCGGGGTGGTCGACTTCGAAGCCATCACCGGCGCGGTCCAGACGGCCGGCTATGCGGGCGACGTCGAAGTGGAGATCTTCAACCAGGACATCTGGGACACCGCGCCGGCCGAGGTCCTGGCGCGGACGATCGGGAGCTTCGACGAGAACGTCGGCGCGCACCTGCGGACGGGCATCCACCGGTAGCATCGGTCCATGGAATCTACCGAGGTCGTCCGGCGGTACTGGTCGTCGGTGTGGAGCAGGGACTGGACCGCGGTCGGGCAGACCCTCGCCCGGGACGTGACGGTGTTCTGGCCCGTCACACGGGAGGTCATCCGCGGCAGGGACAACGTGGTGGCCGTGAACTCGGAGCGACCGAACGGGTGGAGCATCGACGTGCTCGAGGTCTACGACGCCGGCGAGGCGGTGGTGTCCGAGGTGCAGGTGCCGCAGGAGGACGTCGGGATCTTCCGCGTCGTGTCGATCTGGACGGTGTCCGACGGCGTGATCACCTCGGGCCGGGAGTACTGGACCCTGTACGGCGGCGAGGACGGCCCCGACTGGCGCCGGAAATACGCCGCCATCGGGGATCTCCCCTCCTGAGTGCCTCGTACGGCACGCGCGAAGGACACGGCAGCCGCATCATGACCGACCGTCCACGCCGCGCGCGGTACTCCTGCCCTAGCTCGCGATGAGGCTCCGGTACTGGGGGTTGTCCGCCAGGAACGCCTGGACCTGGTCGCAGTACGGCAGGGCGGCCAGGCGACGCTTGTGGGCATCGAGCAGGACCTTCTGGATGAGAACGCCCTCCAGCCCGGCCCCCTCGAAGGCCGCGGCGACCACGGTGCGGTGCAGCCGCAGGGTGCCCGCCCGCAGGGAATAGGTGAGATAGCCCGCGAGCATCCCGTCCTGGAAGAGCTCGAAGCGATGATTCATCGGGTTGTCGCGGAAGGCGCCGGGACGCTCCGCCACGCCCGAGCCCTCACGTGCCTCGGCGGCGCGCCGGTCCAGCTCATCGGCGAGGCGGTCGTAGTCCTCCTGTGCGCCGTACGGCGGGAAATCGGCGTCGAGCACCTTGTACATCTGGTTGACCAGACGGCGGAGCTGGCGCGTGGTGGTACCGGTGAAATCGTGGGGCAAGATCAGCGGTTCGACCGGAGGCTGCGCCGCTCCGAGACGGCCGGTGGCCATTCCGGGCCACGCGTCATAGGCGGTGTCGTGATCGGTGGGGAGTGCGGGAGCTGCATCGTCATCGAGGCGAGCGGTGGTGGAAGAAGTCCGGGCTACGGGTGTCATGGCATTGACCTTCAGGTCAGAAAGGAGCAGGCCGTTTTCTTGACCTTCCCCTAACCTAGCCGCCGGCTAGGACGATGTAAAGCTAGTTTATCTAGTAATAAGCATGCTCACCATCACGGGTCCGGTCGGACGGCTAGGCCTCGGCGAGCATGACGCTCGTCACGGGGAGGGACGGATCGGTCCCGAACGCGATGCCGCTCGGGCTACCCCCGTCCAGCACGATCTGCGCTCCGAGAGCGGCCACCATGGCGCCGTTGTCCGTGCAGAGCGAGGGCGCGGGAATCGTCAGGGTGATGCCGGCGGCAGCGCACCTCTCGCCGGTCAGCTCACGGAGCCGCCGGTTGGCGGCCACTCCCCCACCCAGCAGCAGGTTGGTGATCCCGTGCTCGCGGCAGGCGAGGACGGCCTTCGCCGTGATGATGTCCACGACGGCCTCCTGGAAGGACGCCGCGATGTCCGCCACCGGCACCTCCAGCCCTGCCGCCTCGTACTGCTCCACCGAGCGGGCGACGGCGGTCTTGAGACCGCTGAAGGACCAGTCGTAGCGGTGCGGGCCGGGCTCCTCCGCGCTGCCCATGTACTTGGGCTGCGACAGGCCGCGCGGGAAGCGGATGGCCTTCGGATCGCCCTGCCGTGCCAGCCGGTCGATGGCCGGACCGCCGGGATAGCCGAGGCCCAGGATCCGGGCCGTCTTGTCGTAGGCCTCGCCCGCGGCGTCGTCGATCGTGGATCCGAGCAGTTCGACGTCGTTCGCGATGTTGACCACGCGGAGGATCTCGGTGTGCCCCCCGGAGACGAGCAGTGCGCCGAGGTTCGGCGGCAGGCCGTCGCTGAACGTGCCGCCCACCATGCCGACGCCGACGTGCGCCACGAGGTGGTTGATCGCGTAGAGCGGCTTGCCGGTGGCGACGGCGAGCGCCTTCGCCGCGGAGACGCCGACCATGAGGGCGCCGGAGAGCCCGGGACCGGCGGTGACGGCGATCGCATCGAGCTCGTCGAGCGTGACGCCGGCGTCGTCGAGCGCGGCCCGGAGGGTCGGGACGAAGGCCTCCAGGTGCGCCCGCGAGGCGATCTCGGGGATGACGCCGCCGAAGCGGACGTGCTCGTCCATCGAGGAGGACACGGTGTTGGTCAGCAGCTCGGTGCCGCGGACGATCCCGATGCCGGTCTCGTCGCAGGAGGATTCGATGCCGAGGACCAGGGGTCGGTCGGTGGTCACGGTGTTCCTCCCCCGTCCGTGGTGTGGTGGTCCGCGGTGCCGTCCGCCAGGACGAGCCGCATCACCCAGGCATCCACCCCGTCCCGGTAGTACTTCCTCCGGGTGTGGATCTTCCGGAACCCGAACCGGACGTACAGGGCCTGGGCGCGGGGGTTGTCGGCGCGGACCTCCAGCATGACGTTGTCGGCGCCGCGCCGGCGGGCCTCCTCGAGCAGCTCGGTGAGCAGGGCCCGTCCGATGCCCCGGCCCTCGAAGCGCGGGAGGACGCCGATGGTCTGGATGTCCGCCGTCGTGTCGATCACCATGAGGCCTGCGTACCCGACGGCCTCGCCGTCCACCTCGGCCACGAGGTAGCGCCGGGTGTCCGGCTGGAAGAACTCCGTGTAGAACATCTCGAGCGGCCAGGCGTCGATGGGGAACAGTTCGTTCTCGAGCCGGCCGATCGTCTCGATGTCCTCGAAGGCGAGGTCCCGCAGGAGGAAGCTCACGCCGTCGCCCGCTTCCTCGGCCCGGGCACCTGCGCGTCCGATTCCCGCAGGTAGAGCGGCGAGGTGTCCCGCAGGGGCGCGCAGGCGAGCAGCCGCAGGCGGGCCACGCGGGCGAGGGACGCGGCGTCCGGGTCCGACGCCGCGAAGGACGGCACGCCGTCGACGTCGTCCGGGTACAGGCTCGCGGCCCGGCCGACGAGCGGCTGCCCGCCGGGGAGCGCGGACGCGGAGCCCACGTGCGGGCCGTCGAGGAGTTCGGGCAGGGCCCCGGGCTGCGACGGCGCCCGGTACGCCGCCCAGTACACCTCACCGCGGCGCGCATCCGTCCCCGCGAGGAACGCGCTGCCGGCCGGCACCGCGCCACCCGCTGCGGCGTCGAAGGCCAGGGCGTCGAGGCTCATGACGCCGTACAGGGGCACGCCCCACACGAAGCCGAGCGTCCGGGCGGTGACGAGACCGGCGCGCAGGCCGGTGAACGGCCCCGGGCCGACGCCGGCGACGACGGCGTCGAGCTCGGTCCCCGCCACCCCGGCGTCGGACAGGATCCGGTGCACCGCGGGTGCGAGGACCTCCGCGTGCGAGCGCGTGTCGGCACTGGCGAACCGGCCGACGACGGCGTCGTCGTGCAGGAGCGCCACGGTGGCCGCGGCGGAGGTGTCGAGGGCGAGGAGAAGCACCCGACAAGCCTAGTCGAGCGGCAGCGCCGGCACCCCTCCGCGCCAGCGTGGGCCGGCGCCGGAGAGCGTGACGGTGCGCACCTCGTCCTCGCCGTCGTCGTCGAAATCCGTGACGAGGCCGCGCGGCCCACCCGGACCGGTGCCGCCCAGCGGCCGCGTGATGTCCACCCGGAGCCAGCTGTCGGCCAGGTGCTCCACGCGCCCGGCACCCCACTCGATGACCGTGACGTTGGCATCGAGGGTGGCCTCGAGGTCGAGGTCGTCGACGGCCGACGCGCTCTCGAGGCGGTAGGCGTCCACGTGGACGAGGCCCGGGCGGCCGTCGCGGGAGCGGTGCTGGCGGACGAGCACGAAGGTGGGCGAGGTGATGCGGTCCTCGACGGCGAGGCCGCGCCCGAGCCCCTGGGTGAAGGTGGTCTTGCCCGCGCCCAGTTCTCCCGAGAGGACCAGCAGGTCCCCCGCCCGCAGGTGCCGTGCGAGGCCGGCGGCGAGCGCCTGGAGCGCGGCGGCCGAACCGACGTCGTACGACGCCGACCACTCAGGAGCCGGTGCCATCGCCGCCCTCCCGGGGTGCGTCGAGGTAGACCCGTTCCACCCGGTCGCTGATGCGGGTGACCACTTCGTAGTTGATCGTCTGCGCGGCGGCGGCCCAGTCCTCGACGGGCGGCGCGTCCCGGCCGCCGAACAGGACGGCGCGCTCACCCAGCGGGCTCGCCGGGGTGTCCACCAGACCGGTGGCGCCGAGGTCGATGACGAACTGGTCCATCGCGATCCGCCCGACCACGGGGTACACGCGCCCGCCCACCTGGACCGGAGCCCCGGTGGCGATGCGGGGGACCCCGTCCGCGTAGCCGACGGGGATGAGCCCCAGCGTGGTGGGCTTCCGGGTGCGGTACGCGTACCCGTAGGAGACGCCCTGGCCCGCGGGCACCTCCTTGCAGTTCGCGACCGTGGTGCTGAACGTCATGACGGGCCGCAGCCCCAGGTCCTCGGATCCCTGGTCGGCGAAGGGCGAGAGCCCGTAGATCCCCAGGCCCACCCGCACCAGGTCGAAGTGGCAGTCGGGCCGGGAGAGGGTCGCGGGGGTGTTCGCGAGGTGCCGCACCTCGACGTCGATCCCGGCCTTCTCGGCGGCGGCGACGGCGTCGCGGAACGCCTGCACCTGCAGGTCGGTCTCCGGCCGGGCGGGCTCGTCGGCGACGGCCAGGTGGGAGAAGACCCCGACGACGCGGATGAGGCCCTCCTCCTGGTGGGCGACGGCGCGGCCGAGCAGGGCCTCCCACTGCTCCGGCGGGCAGCCGTTGCGGCCCAGCCCGGTGTCGATCTTCAGGTGCACGATGGCGGGGCGCTCCAGCTCGCGCGCGGCGGCGACCACGTGCTCCAGCTCCCAGCCGGAGATTCCCAGGTCCAGTCCGTGCTCCACGCCCGCGGTGAAATCGGTGCGCGACGTGTGCAGCCAGGCGAGGATGGGCGCCTCGATGCCGGCCTTCCTCAGGGCGACGCCCTCGCTGACGTGGGCCACGCCGAGCCACGCGGCTCCCGCCTCGAGCGCGGCACGTGCCACCGGGAGCGCCCCATGGCCGTAGGCGTCGGCCTTCACGACGGCCATCACACGCGCCGGGTGCGCCACGTCGCGGAGGTGCCGGATGTTGTGCCGCAGCGCATCGAGGTCGATCTCGGCGGCGCGTTCGGGGAAAGTCACCCGGCCCATTCTGCCAGTTCGGCCCGCCCGTCCGCCGTCCGGTGGTTGCACGGGCCGTGGGGGTTGCGCCCGGCCACACCGCGGGGAAGGATCGAAGACATGTTCGATCCGGGGCAGGACGGCCGCACCTGCGAGCTCCGCCGCGAGGACGGGCGGCCCTGCGGCGGGGCCGTGGGCGGCGCCCCCGTTCCGGTCTGTCGGGCCCACGCCGCGGTGATCGGCGAGTGGGTCGCCGACGAGTACGGCGTGACCGACGTCCTGCCCGGCGCGTGCCGGGCCTGCGGCTCGCGCCTCGGTGTCCGGTATCCCTCCGCCTGGGTGTGCGCCGCCTGCGAGTGGCGGGTCGGCGACGTCCTCGACGACGGCCTGCCGCCGCCGCGCGTGGACATCGTGTACTACCTCAGGTTCGAAAGCCGCATCAAGATCGGCACGACGGCGAATCCGCGGCAGCGGCTCGCCCGCCTGTGGCATGACGAGGTACTGGCGTTCGAGAAGGGGGACCGGCTGGTGGAGCACCGTCGCCACCAGGAGTTCGCCGCCTCACGCCTCGGCCGCTCGGAGTGGTTCGCGGCGTCGCAGGACCTCGAGGAGCACGTCCGCGACCTCGCCGCGGGGGTCGAGGACCCGTGGGCGCTGTACGCCCGGTGGTTGGGCGAGGCGGCGGCGTTACGGGGCTGAACGAGCCCGTCCTGAGAAGCAAACACCGGATGAACGGGGTGCCGGGTGGATGAAGGGCACCTTAATGCATTAGAACTGTTCGATGAAGTCCGCGCCCTTGATGACGGGGCATGCCCCTTACAAACTCTTCCGCACAGCCTTCGCGGTGGCGGCTGCCTTCGCCGTGCTCACCGCCCTCGTGGCCGTGGTCTTCGGCCTGCCCCTGCGCGATCCCGACGGCTTCCTCGGCCCCAGCTACGTCCGGCTGCCCCTGCTCCTGGCGGCGCTCATCCTCGTCGACGTGATCACCTCCATGCTGCGCAGTCGGCCCGCCCGGGGGGACGTGCTGCGCGCGGCGGCCGTCGAACTCCGCAGGCGCTGGCCGGCCCCGCGGCTGGTGGCGACCTCGGCGGGTCTGCTGACCTTCTACCTGGCGTACGTCTCGTACCGCAACATGAAGAGCTTCCTGCCGTTCGTCCGCGACCGGGTGACGGATCCGCTCCTGCAGGCGAGCGACCGCTGGCTCGCCGGCGGCGACCACCCCGGTGACGTGCTCCAGCAGGTCCTCGGCACGGGAGCGAGCGCGCACGTCCTGTCCGCCGTCTACGTGTCCTACCTCGTCTTCGTGCCCGTCTCCGTGGCTGCGGCGCTCGTCTGGTCACGCCGGCTCTCGCACGGCGCCTGGTACGTCACCGCGCTGTCCTTCAACTGGATCCTCGGAGCGCTCAGCTACTACGCCCTGCCCTCCCTGGGCCCGATCTACGTCGAACCGAAGCACTTCGCGGACCTGCCGGACACCGCCGTCACCGCGCTGCAGGAGTCCCTCTACCGGAACCGGGTACGGGTCCTGGGTGACCCCCACGCGACCCAGTCGGTCCACGGCATCGCGGCCTTCGCCTCCCTGCACGTCTCCGTCGTCTTCACCGCCGCCGTCATGGCGCACCTGCTCAACCTGCCGCGCGTGATCAAGGCGGCGCTCTGGGTCTACATGCTGCTCACCGCCCTCGCCACCGTCTATTTCGGCTGGCACTACGTCGTCGACGTCGCCGCCGGCGCAATCCTCGGTGCCCTGGCCATCTGGCTCGCAGCACGCGCGACGCGGTCCGGGGAGGAGGCGCCGCCCCGGACCGCGCCGGTCCTGGCGACGGCGGGCAGCGTGTGAGGTCAGGTCACCGGACGCCCGGTGCGTCCGGGCCGCCCTCGCAGGGACGGACCGACGGTGAGGCGTCGGAATGCCGCGCGATCGTCGCCGCCGCCCTGCGCGATGCCTGGCCCGGGACGTCGGACACGAGGTCCTCCAGGAAGGCGTAGCGGCGCCGCAACTGCTTCTGCACCGCGTCGCGTCCCGCGCTGACCCGGTGCCACCAGTCCGCGATGTCACCCCACCCGGGAGCTGCCAGCGAACCGCCGACGTGCTGCACGGACAGCGAGGCGCAGAGATTCGCGAAACCCAGGCGTTCGGCGAGCGGGAAGCCCGCCAGGTCGGCCATGACGAAGGCGGCGCTGAAGCAGTCGCCGGCGCCCGTGGGGTCGTGGGCGGACACGGGAAGGGCGGGCACCCACTCCTCCTCCCCCGTGAGCGAGTCGATGGCGATCGCGCCGTGCTGGCCGACGGTGACGACCGCGACCGGAACCCGGTCCGCCAGCGAGTACAGCGCAGCCCATGGATCGTCCATGCGGGTGTATGCCATGGCTTCGACGGCGTTCGGCATGAACGAGTAGAAATGATCGAGTGAGGCGAGCGTCTCGGGCGCCCACGCACCGTCCGGGTCCCACCCCACATCGCCGAAGAGTTTCGTGCCGCGGGCCGCTGCCGCCTCCGCCCATGGCTCGATCTCCTGCTCCACGCTGACGACGGCGGCACGGCACGACGGCGGCGGCGCTCCGATGAGCTCGGTGGCGCGCAGCGGCGCAGCGTGGCCGTGCGTCACCATCGACCGGTCCTGGTGCACGGAGAGGGAGACCGTGACCGGAGAGTGCCACTGCCCGAAGACGCGCGAGCGGGACAGGTCCACGTGTTCCTGGTCCTGCAGCACGTCCCAGTTGAACTGCCCGTAGCCGTCGTCGCCGAACGCCGCGGCGAGCGTGGTGCGCAGACCGAGGCGGCTCGCGGCGATCGCCTGGTTCGCGATCCCTCCCGGGCCGGAACCCATGCCGTCGGTCCACACCTCGGTGCCCGGCGCCGGAAGCCGCTCCAGCCCCGTGAACACGATGTCGAAGAAGACCTGCCCGGTGAGGAGCAGGTCGAACTCGGGCCCGTCCGGGCCCCGCGTGGCTGCCAGGGGATCGAAGCGGTGCTGTTGGGCCATGTACGGCACCTTACTGGTCCGGCGGGCGGTCGGCGGCCCGCCGGAGTGCTCGTCTTGTGGAATCACCCCGAGGGGCGAGGATCCGGTGCTTCTTCCGTAGGCTGGAGGCATGGCAGGGACACCATGACCCCGGACAGGGACAGCGGCAGGGACACGGGCACCGACCGGTATCCGGGGGAGCCGTCACCGCTGCTGCCCCTGGGTGCCCGCATCCTGATCGGCGTGGCGGCCGTGGTCTTCGCCCTCTCGCTCGCCTTCGTGCTCGCGTACACCACGTCGGTGCCGGTCCTGGTATGTGTGCTCATCGGCCTGGTCCTCGCGGGAGCGCAGGTGTATGCCCTGCGCCGCGCCCTGTTCCGCGGCGGCCGATGAGCGCCGGCGCCACCCTCGTCGTCGTGGGGGGTGGGGGTTTCCGCGTGCCCCTCGTGTATCGGGCACTGTCCCAGGCACCGTTCACGGGACTGGTGTCCCACGTGGTCCTGGTGGACAGCTCGCCGGCCCGCGCCCACGCCATCGCCCGGGTGCTCGGCGCACTGCCGTCGGGCGCGTCACCTGCGCCGTCGGTCCGCGTGGCAGCCCGGCTGGAGGACGCACTGCCCGGCGCCGACCTCGTGTTCGCCGCCGTGCGCAGCGGCGGGGCGGAGGGCCGGATCCTCGACGAACGCGTGGCCCTGGCCTCCGGGCTGCTCGGCCAGGAGACCGTGGGAGCCGGCGGCATCTCGTACGCCCTCCGGTCCATTCCCGACATGATGCGCGTGGCCACGCTGATGCGTCACCTCGCCCCCGACGCCTGGCTCATCAACTTCACCAACCCGGCCGGCATGGTCACCGAGGCGCTCTCCGCGGTCCTGGGCCACCGCGTGATCGGCATCTGCGACTCGGCGTCGGGCCTCGTCACCCGGGCGGCCCGCGCCGCCGGCGTGGATCTGCGCGGGTCCCTGGCCGGGGTGGACTACGTGGGCCTGAATCACCTGGGCTGGCTGCGCCGGCTCGACGACGGCGGGGCCGACCGCCTCCCGGGGCTGCTCGCCGACGCCTCGCGCCTGGCGGGCTTCGAGGAGGGACGACTCTTCGGCCCGGATCTGCTCCGGGTCCTGGGCGCGCTGCCCAACGAGTACCTGTTCTACTACTACTTCCATCGTGAGGCCCTGCGCTCCATCCGCGCCGCCGACAGGACGCGCGGCGAGACGCTCCGCGACCAGCAGGCGGACCTCTTCCCCCGACTCCTGGCGTCCGGGGATCCGCTCGCGGTCTGGGAGGCCGCGCGGCGCGAGCGGGAGTCCGGATACCTGGCCGAGGCCCGGACGGCGGAGGAGGAGCGCGACGAGGCGGACCTCGCCGGCGGCGGCTACGAGCGCGTCGCCCTCCAGGTCATGCGCGCGCTGCTCACCGGACGCCGCGCGGAGCTGATCCTCAACGTCCCCAACGGTGCGACCTTCGGGGAGCTGCCCCCGGATGCCGTCGTCGAGGTGCCGTCCGTGGTGGACGCCGGCGGCGCCCGTCCCCTGCCGGCGGCGCCGTTGGCACCCCACCAGCTGGGGCTCATGGCCGCGGTGAAGGCCGTCGAACAGGACACGATCCGCGCCGCCGTCGACCGGGACCGCGATGCCGCCCTGCGCGCCTTCGCAGGGCATCCCCTCGTGGACTCCTTCCATGCCGCCACCCGCGTGCTCGCGGGTTACGAGGAGGCGTTCCCGGCGCTGAAGGCGTCCTGGTCCGGCTGATCCTGCCGGGCCGTCCGCGCCTGTCCGTGCAGGGCCTGGACGCCCAGGGCGAGCAGGCCCGTGTCCGTCGCGGCGGCGATCCAGTCGAAGCCCGCCGCCGCGAGCAACGCCGCCCGGTCGGCTGAACCCGCGTACGCGCCCGCCCGGATCCCGGCCTGCCTGCAGGCACGGGCGATCCGTGTCAGCGGTGCGTCGTCCTCCGCGGAGGACAGGAGGTCGTCGACGTCCAGCCCGAGGGCGAGCGACAGGTCGAACGGCCCGACGAAGATCATGTCCACGCCGGGGACGGCGGCGATCGCCTCGACCGCCTCGAGCGCGGCGGCGGTCTCGATCATGACGGCACAGAGCGGTACGGCGACGGGGGCGTCGTCGGCCCCCGGACCGTGCACCGCCCGACTGCCCGGCAGGGGCCCCCAGCTGCGGGCGCCCCGTGGCGGGTAGCGGCCGGCCGACACCGCCGCTTCCGCGTCGGCGACGCTGTTGACGAGCGGGACGACGACGCCGTCGGCTCCGGCATCCAGCGCCCTGCCGATCAGTGCGGCGTCATTGGCCGCGACCCGCACGAGCATGGGGGCGGCGTCCGCGGCCCGGAGCGCGAGGGCGTCCCTGAGCGACCGGTCGTCGAAGTGCCCGTGCTGGGCGTCGAGGCCCACCCAGCCCACGCCCGACCGCGCCAGTTCGCTGGTCAGGCGGGGCTCCCCGAGCGTCGCCCAGGCGCCGAGGAGCGGATGGTGGACGGCTGGTTCAGTAGTCATGCCCCATTGTGTCCCGGCGTCGCCGCGCCGGTGCCCCGCGCCGCCGTGGCGATGCCGTGGCGATGCCGTGGCCCGCTTACAGGAAGCGGTGCATGATGTGGAGGCCGGTCGGTCCGGCCGAGGGATGGAGGAAGGCGCCCGGGACGGTCCCGACGATCGCGAAGCCCAGTGAGATCCAGAGGGCGACAGCCCGTTCGTTCGTCTGGACGACGGCGTTGAACTGCATCGCCGTGTAGCCCGCCGCACCCGCTTCCTCGAGCACGTGGCCGGCGAGGGCACGGCCCACCCCACGGCCCCCGGCGTCGGCCGCGACCAGGAAGGAGGCGTTCGCCACATGGGCCCCGTTGCCGCCCCGGTTGGCGTGCAACTGCGCCGTGCCGACGACGCGACCGGTGTCGGCCTCCACCGCCACGACCACGACGAGGGTCGGATCGCTCCCGGCCGCACCGGGAAGCCATTCGAGCCGGCCCGCTGCCTCGTCCAGGGAGGTGTCCCAGCAGTAGGTCTCACCCGCCCGGGCCACCGGTCGCAGGATGTCCCAGATGGCCGGCCAGTCCTCCGGGACGGCCACCCGGAACCGGAGCATCAGGCCTCGAGGGCGTTGGCCCAGAGGTTGATGTCGGACTCGACGGCGTATTCGTCGATGGCGTGAAGCTCCTCGGCCGTGAAATCCAGACGTTCGATGGCGGCGAGGCTGTCCTCGAGCTGGCGGACACTGGAGGCCCCGATCAGCGCCGAGGTCACCGGGGTGCCGCTGGACCGATCCCGCAGGATCCAGGCGATGGCCAGCTGCGCCAGGCTCTGCCCCCGACCCTCGGCGATCCGGTTCAGGCCCCGGATCCGGTCCAGGTTCTCCGCACTGAGCTGGCCCTGATCCAGCGATTTCCCCGCGGCGGCCCGGGAGTCCTCCGGCACCCCGTCCAGGTACCGGCTCGTCAGCAGGCCCTGCGCCAGCGGGGAGAACGCGATCGAGCCTGCCCCGACCTGCTCCAGGGCCTCGAACAGATTCGGGGACCCGTTCTCCGTCCACCGGTTCAGCATCGAGTACGAGGGCTGATGGATCACCAGCGGCGTCCCCAGGTCCTTCAGGATCGCCGCGGCCTCCAGGGTCCGCTCCGGCGAGTACGAGGAGATCCCCGCATACAGGGCCCGCCCGGAGCGCACCGCGGTGTCCAGGGCGCCCATCGTCTCCTCCAACGGGGTCTCCGGATCGGGGCGGTGGCTGTAGAAGATGTCGACGTACTCCAGGCCCATCCGCTCCAGCGACTGGTCCAGGCTCGCCAGCAGATACTTCCGCGACCCGAAGTTCCCGTACGGGCCCGGCCACATGTCGTACCCGGCCTTCGTGGAGATCACCAGCTCATCGCGGAACGGGCGGAAATCGTCCTTCAGATGCCGGCCGAAGTTCGTCTCCGCGCTCCCGTACGGCGGGCCGTAATTGTTGGCGAGGTCGAAATGCGTCACCCCCAGATCGAACGCCCGGCGCAGGATGTCCCGCTGCACCCCGAACGCCTTGTCGTCCCCGAAGTTGTGCCACAGGCCCAGGGACACCGCGGGTAACTGCAGCCCGCTCACCCCCACCCGGCGGTACGGCATCGACTCGTAGCGGCTCTCAACAGGGTGATGCGTCATTGCTTCATCCTAGGGGAGCATCCCGACGCGGCGTGGGACGGAATGACGTCGCTGGACATCCGGCGAGGAGGCGTGGCCGGCCCGATCGTCGGGAAGCCCGGGCCGGGGCGCCTGGTCAGGCGCTGGCGCTGATCGCCGCACCCGATCGGATCCGGACCTGGGGGAGTTCCTCGAAGGCCGGCTTCGCGAACCAGTAGCCCTGGAACAGGCGGATGCCGCTCCGCTTCAGGAACGCGAACTCCGCCTCCGTCTCGACGCCTTCTGCGAGCACCGTGATGCCGAGGTCCTCGGCGATGCCCACGATGCCGGCGACGACGGCCTGGCGCGCCGGGCTGCTGTCGGCTCCCCGGACGAGCTTCATGTCGATCTTGATCAGATCCGGCTGGAACTCGACCAGGAGCCCCAGTCCCGCATGGCCGGCACCGAAGTCGTCGATGGCGGTGGTGAAACCATGCTTGCGGTACTCGGTGATGATGTTCGTGAGGTGGGCGGTGTCCGCGACTTCCTCGTTCTCGGTGAACTCGAACATGATCGACGACGTCGGGAAACTGCATCGAGCGGCCGCGAGCAGCGTCGCACGGAGGCATGCCGCCGGTTCGTAGACCGCGTTCGGCATGAAGTTGATCGACAGCTTCACCTCTTCGTCCGCGGGAAACAGCCGCGACGCGAGTTCGATGGCCTTGATCCGGCAGTCCTGGTCGAAGCGGTACTTCTGCTCCGGGGAGACCCTCGACAGCACCTCGAAGGCGCCCTCGCCCGCCAGCCCCCTGACCAGCGCCTCGTAGCCCCACACCCGGTCGTCCACCGCGTCGTAGATCGGCTGGAAAGCCATGCTGAAATCGAAGTCGAGTCGTGACGATGTCGCGCAGCCGTTGCATGCCATGCGGAGTGCCCCCTTACTGGTCCGGTCCACCATAGGACATGCACCGTCCGGTGCGGATGTGCCACGCGAGAGCCGGTTTCCGCGCGCCGCGCCGGGCTGGTGATCACCCGAGCGCGCGGTTCAGACCCTGACGTCGTCCCCGGGAGATCCCGGGGACGTGCCGTGTCGCTGGTCCGCCGGTCCGACGGCCTGGACGGACTTGTCCCGCCCCCCGGCTTTCGCCGTGTACAGCGCGCGGTCGGCCGCGGCGATCGCCGCATCGAGGTCGTAGCCGGACGCCTCGATCGAGGAGATGCCGTAACTCACCGTGGGCATCGTGAAGCCACCCGGTGTGGGCTGCACCCGCAGCGCCAGGCTCACGTCGCGGGTGATGTCCTCGGTCCGGGAGACCGAGGCACCGGGCAGCAGGAAGATGAACTCCTCGCCGCCGTACCGCCCCACGAGGTCCGTGGCACGGACCGTCTCCGAACAGGCCTGCGCGAAGGCCTTCAGCACGCTGTCACCGGCTGCATGGCCGTGGGTGTCGTTGATCGCCTTGAAGAAGTCGAGGTCGGCGAGGATGAGCGCTCCGGGCCGTTCCGTCCGTGCCAGGCGGTCCACGTGCAGGTGTGCGAGGTCGAGGAATCCGGCGCGGTTGAGCAGCCCGGTCAGGGCGTCCCGGTCGGCACGCGTCCGCAGGTCGGCCGCGATCTGCTCGGCGCTGAGCGCGGCCGCGCTGAAGGACACGATGACCAGCAGGACCAGGGTGACCAGTGCCGTGATGCTCGAATCGAAGAAGGTGGTGAACACGTAGCCGTCCGGTCCTCCCACGACGAAGGCGACGCCCCGGGCGAGGTACAGCACCGCGACGGCCCCGGAGGCGGCCGCGAGCGGCGCCTGCACCCTGCTGTAGCTGCTGGGCAGGCGCCACAGCTCCCACGAGGCGAGCCCGATCGTCAGGGACATCATGCCGAGGAACACCGCTCCACCGGACCACGTGTTCGTCGCCGGGCTGTCGACCACCGAGGCCAGCAGGGTCAGCAGCGGCGCCGCCGCGAGTTGCAGCCAGCCCGGCCTTCCGGTCCGCAGGGTCCGCGCCCCGGCCCAGACGCTGACCGTTCCCATGACCGACAGCGTGTGGGCCGTGGGGTGCGCCCAGACCTGGTGGTGGGAGCCGTCGAGCAGGTGGATGGAGGATCCGATGCAGAAGAACAGGATCGCTGCACACCACCAGGCGCTGTAGGCGGAGCGGGTCTGGCGGAACGCCACGGTGTAGAAGAGCACCAGGAGGGTGATCGCGACGGCGCCGAAGGCAACCCGCAGTGTGGTGATGTCCAGCGTCATAGGTGTTCCTGCCGTCTCGTTCTTCCCGGTCCCGTCTCCGGATGCCCAGGGGATTCGCCTCCCGGGGGGAAGAATCTCCAGCCAGTATGCAGGAGCCCACCGACCCTTCGGCCGGTGGGCGCCCTCTCCTGTCGAAACCCTTGCAGAGTCCTGATCTACGCTCGGCCCGGGGCGAGGACCAGGGAGGCGTGTGCCGGCAGCTGCACCGTGTCGGCCAGCAGCCCGACGCCGTCCACCGTGGACAGCAGGACCTCCGCGGTGCTGCCGCCCACCGGGACGGTCACCATCGCGTCGCTCAGGTTGAGGATCACGGCGGTGCTGCCCCGATGCAGGACGATCCAGCGGCTGTCCTCGTCGAAGTCCACGGAGATGCTGCCGAAGTCGGGGTCGCGCAGTTCCGGTCGTGACCGGCGGAGGCGGATGAGCTCGCGGTACGTGGACAGCAGGTCGGCGTGGTGTCCCTGCTCCACTTCCGCCCAGTCCAGCTTGGCCGAGGCGAAGGTCGCGGGGTCCTGCGGGTTGGGGACGTCCTCCGGGCGCCAGCCCATGCGCTCGAATTCCCTGAGCCGCCCCTCCGCGGTGGCCTTTCCGAGCTCCGGCTCCGGGTGGGACGTGAAGAACGGCCACGGCGTCGACGCCCCGTACTCCTCGCCCATGAACAGCATCGGCGTGAACGGCCCGAGGATGTTCAGGACCGCCGCCTGCGCGAGCTGCGCCGGGTTCAGCGTCGCGCTGATGCGGTCGCCGGCGGCCCTGTTGCCGATCTGGTCGTGGTTCTGGGTCGCGACGACGAGTTGCAGGGGGCTGACCCGGGCCGGGTCGATCTCGCGGCCGTGGTGACGTTCCCTGAAGGACGAATAGGTGCCGTTGTGGAAGAAACCCTTCTCGAGGACCTTGGCGAGCGCGCCCACCGAGTCGAAGTCGAGGTAGTACCCCTCGGTCTCCCCCGTCAGGTTGACGTGCACCGCGTGGTGGAAGTCGTCGCTCCACTGCCCGGCGAGACCGTAGCCACCGACCTCGCGGCCCTGGATGAGGCGCGGATCGTTGAGGTCCGATTCGGCGATGAGGAACAGCGGCTTGCCGAGTTCCGCCGCACACTCGTCCGTGCGGATGGCGAACTCCTCGAGGATGTGCACCGCGCGCTCGTCGTGCAATGCGTGCACGGCATCGAGGCGCAGCCCGTCCACGTGGTAGTCCCGGAACCACATCAGCAGGTTCTCGAGGACGTAGTTCCGGACCTCGTCCGACTGCGGGCCGTCGAGGTTCAGGGAGTCGCCCCACGTGTTGGACAGGCCCTCGGTGAGGTAGGGACCGAAGAGCCCCAGGTAGTTGCCGCTCGGACCGAGGTGGTTGTGGACGACGTCCTGGATGACGCCCAGACCCGCCTGGTGTGCCGCGTCGACGAAGCGCTGGTAGGCGGCCGGGCCGCCGTACGTCTCCTGCACCGCGTACCAGAGGACGCCGTCATAACCCCAGTTGTGCGTGCCGTTGAACGCGTTGACGGGCAGGAGTTCCACGTACTGGACACCGAGGTCCACCAGGTGGTCCAGCTTGCCGATGGCGGCGTCGAGGGTTCCCTCGGGGGTGAAGGTGCCGAGGTGCATCTCGTAGATGACGCCGCCGTTCATCCCCGGAGACTGCCACGACGCGTCCTGCCACTGGTGCGCGGACGGGTCGAACGTCCGCGAGAGCCCGTGCACGCCGTCGGGCTGGCGCCGTGACCGGGGATCGGGCACGGGTGTCCCGGCGTCGTCGACGAGGTAGCCGTAGGACACGTCCTCGCCGGCCGCGGGGGCCTCCGGGGCGTGCCACCACCCGCCTCCACCCTGCGTCATGGGGTATCGGGCGCCGTCGGCGACGAGGGTGAGGGACGTGGCGCGGGGTGCCCAGACCTCGAATGGCGAACTCATGCTGCGTCCTCCTGGACCAGTAGTGCTGCGGGGAAGGTGGAGAAGATGTCGGCGGCCCTGACCGTGCCGCCGGTCACCGAGGCGCCCGTGAGGGCACAGGTGTACCGGCCCTCGGGGAGCTCGAGCGTGGTGTCGCCCCAGCCGGAGCCCTGCGCGAGCGTGTAGGGCAGGCGCGTGATCAGGGTGACGGCCCCTCCGCGGTCGAACGCGAAGACGTGGTCCGCTGCCGCACCGGAGGACGTGATCGCGGTGTAGCCGGTGAACAGTTCGGGACGGTCACGGCGCAGTCTGAGGGCGCGTGACACGACGAGCAGCTTCGCGTGGGCGTCGGCATCGACCTGGGGCAGCGCGCCGAAGTCGAGGTCGGTCAGCACCTGGCGGCGGGCGTCGTAGTCCACCTCGCGGCGATTGTCGGGATCCACGAGGGAGGTGTCCCAGAACTCGGTCCCCTGGTAGACGTCCGGCACCCCCGGCATGGTGAGCTGGAGCAGCTTCAGGCCGATCGAGTTGGACCAGCCGGCCTGCTGGATCCGCGCGACGAGGCCGGAGATCAGCGACGCCACGGCGTCGTCGTCGAAGGCCGCGTCGACGGCGTCGTGCATGCCGCGTTCGAACCCTTCGTCCGGCGCGGTCCAGTGCGTGCTGGAATCCGCTTCGCGGGACGCCTTCTCGGCGTAGGCGTGGGCCCGCTCCCTGCTGAGCGGCCAGGCCCCGATGAGCGACTGCCACAGGAGCGGCGCGAAGGACGGGTCCTTGATGGGGGCCAGCTCCTCCAGCTGGTCGAGGAGGCCTGTCCATTCGCCGGCGAGTTCCGAGAGCACGGAGATGCGCGACCGCGTGTCCTCGCTGCGCTTGGTGTCGTGCGTGCTGAGGGTCGTCATGGCCAGCGGGCTCTCGGCCTGCCGTTCGAGCAGGCGACGGTGCAGTTCCAGCGGGTCGATCGAGAAGATGGACGGGTCGGCGCCGACCTCGTTGAGCGAGACGAGGCGGGAGTACCGGTAGAACGCGGTGTCCTCGACGCCCTTCGCCATCACCATGCCGGAGGTCTGCTGGAAGCGACGCGCGAGTTCGGTGAGCTCCCCGGGGCCCTCGAGGAACGGGTTCAGGAGCGGGTGGAGCACGGCGAGGGCGTCCGCGAGGTCGGGGCGGCGCACCTGGGCGTCCCGTACCGCGTCGGCGAGGTACTCGGCACCGCCGGGCAGGTAGCTGCGGTAGACGGGGAAGCAGGTGAGCAGTTCGGCGATCGCGTCGGCCGTCGTGTCGGCGTCGAGGTCCGCAGTGGCCGGGACGAGGCGCGCGAGCCGCAGCACCTCGGAGCGGAGGATGCCGTCGGCGATGCCGCGCTTGGTCCCGTGGATCATCTCGTGGAACGGCGCGACCGGCACGGACCGCGTGAGCTCGTGCTCCCCCGCAGGGTCGGTGAACAGCCGGTCGATGTCCGCGAGGGCGTCGTAGCCGGTGGTGCCCTCCGTCGCCCAGTCCGTCGGGAGCTTCTCCCCCGGCTCGAGGATCTTCTCCACGAGCACGTAGGCGCCACCGGTCAGGGTGCGGAGGTCCTCCAGGTAGCCCTTCGGGTCGGCGAGACCGTCGGGGTGGTCGATGCGCAGTCCGTCCACGAGCCCCTCGTCGAACCACCGCTTGACCTCGCTGTGGCTCTCCTGGAACACCCAGGGGACCTCGACGCGCAGCCCTGCGAGGGTGTTCACGCCGAAGAACCGCCGGTAGTTGAGCTCCGCATCCGCCCGGCGCCAGTTCACGAGTTCGTAGTGCTGGCGGGCGTGGACCTCCGCCCCCGTGTCGCCGGGGTGGGCCGTGCCGTCCGCGATCGGGAACCGGTTGTCGTAGTAGTGCAGCTCACCGTCGGCGACCGCGAGCTGGTCCAGCTCGTCGTCGCCGTCGCCGAGGACCGGGACCCGGAGGCGCCCCCCGTTGGCGTCCCAGTCGACGTCGAACGCCTCGGCCATGCGCGAGCCGCGGCCCTCCGCCAGGAGCTGCCACCACCACGCGTTGTCCCCGGGGGTCTCGATGCCCATGTGGTTGGGCACGATGTCGACGAGGACGCCCAGGCCCGCCGCCCGGGCGGCCTCACTGAGGGCAGCGAGGCCGTCCGGACCGCCGCGGTCGGGGTCCACGGTGGTGGGGTCGGTGACGTCGTAGCCGTGCCCGGACCCCTTCTCCGCCGTGAGGATCGGCGACAGGTACACCCAGTCCACCCCCAGGTCGTGCAGGTACGGCACCAGGGCCGCGGCCCGATGCAGGTCGAACTCGCTCCGGATCTGCAGCCGGTAGGTCGATTTCGGTGTCAACACGTGGGGGTCCTCCTGGGACGGTGGGTGGGTGTACCTGTCCGGGCGGGACAGGCGCTAGGGGGTGCCCGTCTTGGCGGTGACCTCGTTGGCGAGGATCGCCAGCGACGCCGCGACCGAGTGGTCGAGGTCCTCGACCTCCGTGTGGACCCGGAGGACCACCATGGACTTCGCCTCGACCGAGACCGTGGCGCCGGCCGGGATGGCGGCGGTGTCGGCGTACTTGCCGGCCGTGTCGATCACCTCGTCCCAGGAGACGCCGTACTCGTCCGACGGGATCGTGAAGTCGACGGCCTCGTCATGCGCGTTGAAGTAGAGCAGGAAGTTGGCATCGACGATCCGCTGTCCACGGGCGTCGCGCCCCTGGATGCCCTGCCCGTTGAGGAACACGCCGATCGAGCGGCCGAAGCCGCTGTCCCAGTCCTCGGGGGCCATGAGCTCACCTGCGGTGTCCAGCCAGACGATGTCCGGCAGTGCCTCGCCCTCGCCGCGGCGCACGGGCCGTCCGTCGAAGAACCGGCGACGGCGGAAGGTGGGGTGCTCGGAGCGCAGGCGGTTGACGGCCGCCGTGAACTCGAGCAGCGGCTGGTCCATCTTGTCCCAGTGCACCCAGCTGAGCTCGGAGTCCTGGCAGTAGGTGTTGTTGTTGCCGTCCTGCGTGCGGCCGATCTCGTCGCCGTGCAGCAGCATCGGAACGCCCTGGGAGAGCAGCAGTGTCGCGATGAAGTTGCGCTGCTGCCGGACCCGGAGTGCGAGGACCTCGGGGTCGTCGGTGGGTCCCTCGGCGCCGCCGTTCCATGACCGGTTGTGCGATTCGCCGTCGTTGTTGTCCTCGCCGTTGGCCTCGTTGTGCTTCTCGTTGTAGGACACGAGGTCGCGCAGCGTGAACCCGTCATGGGCCGTGACGAAGTTGATCGAGGCGACGGGGCGTCGCATGCTGTGCTCGTAGAGGTCGGCCGAGCCCGTCAGGCGGGACGCGAACTCACCGATGCTGGAAGGCTCGCCGCGCCAGAAGTCACGGACGGTGTCGCGGTACTTGCCGTTCCACTCCGTCCACTGCGGCGGGAAGTTGCCCACCTGGTAGCCGCCGGGTCCGACGTCCCAGGGCTCGGCGATGAGCTTGACCTGCGAGACGATCGGATCCTGCTGCACGAGTTCGAAGAAGGCCGACAGGCGGTCCACCTCGTAGAACTCGCGGGCGAGGGCCGAGGCCAGGTCGAAACGGAAGCCGTCGACGTGCATCTCGGTGACCCAGTAGCGCAGGGAGTCCATGAGCAGCTGCAGGGAGTGCGGGTTCCCGACGTTGAGGGAGTTACCGGTGCCCGTGGTGTCCATGTAGTACTGCTTGTCGTCCTCCACCAGGCGGTAGTAGGACGCGTTGTCGATGCCGCGCATGGAGATGGTGGGGCCCATGTGGTTTCCCTCGGCGGTGTGGTTGTACACCACGTCGAGGATGACCTCGATGCCCGCCAGGTGCAGTTCGCGCACCATGGCCTTGAACTCCTGGACCTGCTCGCCCTGGTCCCCGGAGGAGTTGTACTTGTTGTGCGGCGCGAAGAAGCCGATGGTGTTGTAGCCCCAGTAGTTCGAGAGGCCCTTCTCCTGGAGCGTGCTGTCGTTCACGAACTGGTGCACGGGCATGAGCTCGATCGCCGTGACGCCGAGCTTCTGCAGGTGCGCGATCACCGAGGGGTGGGCGATGCCGGCGTAGGTGCCGCGCTGCTCCTCGGGGATGTCCGGGTGCAGCTGCGTGAGGCCCTTGACGTGCGCCTCGTAGATGACGGACTGGTGGTAGGGCGTCCGCGGCATGCGGTCGCCGTCCCAGTTGAAGAAGGGGTTGACGACGACGCCGAGCATCATGTGCGCTGCGGAGTCGTCGTTGTTGACGGAGTGCTCGTCGCCGAAGTTGTAGCCGAACAGCGCCTGGTCCCAGTCGAGGTCGCCGGAGATGGCCTTGGCGTACGGGTCGAGGAGGAGCTTGTTCGGGTTGCAGCGGTGTCCCTCTGCCGGGTTGTTCGGGCCGTGGACCCGGTAGCCGTACTTCTGCCCGGGAGTCACCTGCGGGAGGTACCCGTGCCAGACGTAGCCGTCGACCTCCTTGAGCTCGATGCGCGTCTCCGTGCCGTCGTCGTCGAAGAGGCAGAGGACAACCAGGTCCGCGACCTCACTGTAGAGCGCGAAGTTCGTGCCGGTGCCATCGTAGGTGGCTCCCAGGGGATAAGCGTCGCCGGGCCATAGTTCCATGAGTTCTCCTTGTATCTTCTGCCGCGGCCGCCTCCATGGGCGGTCACGTATCACTCGCAGGCGTCGGGGTCCTGGTGCCCCGCGTGCTTGCTTCATACATAGCGCATTCGTCTGTCAGCGCGGTTAATTGGGTCGGTCACCTCAGGGGGTTGCGGCTAGGCGACGCTCCTCCACGAGGTCCGCGACCACCGCACGGATGGACCCGGGCAGACCGGACACCACCACGGGTCCGGACCGGGCAGCGAGCTGTCCGGCCCTTCCGTGGATCAGTGCTCCCGCGGCGGCGATGGCCGCCCAGAGGTCGGCATCCACCACCCCTACGCGGACCGCCGCGCCGTCGTCCCCGGCGAGCGTCGCGATGAGCGCACCGATGATACCGGAGAGCGTGTCCCCGGAGCCTGCGGTGGAGAGCCAGGGGGTCGCATCGGCCTGGACGAACAACGCGCCGGAGGGGGCTGCGACGACGGTCGTGTACCCCTTGAGCAGCACCGTGGCGCCCGTGCTCTCGGCGGCACGCAGCGCGAAATGCGCGGGCTCGGCCTCGATCTCGGACCGCTCCGCGTCGACCCCGCGGGCCGCCAGCAGCTCGCGCAGTTCTCCCGCGTGCGGCGTGAGGACGACCTGCGGGCCCATGCGTTCGGGCACCGCGGTCAGCGCCCCCGCGTCGACGACGACGGGCAGCCCCGAGGCGATGGCGTCGACGGCCCGGCGCCGCTGGTCGTCGTCGTCCACGGCACCGGGGCCGACGAGCCATGCCTGGGAGCGCGCCTCGGCGATCGATCCGGTGGACGCCACGGCCTCGGGGTTCCACTGGTGGACCAGCGCGGCGACGGCATCGGGGCCGAGGTAGCGCACCATCCCGACTCCGGTGGCCAGCGCCGCACCGACGGCGAGGGCGGCAGCTCCCGGGTAGCGCGTGGATCCCGCGGCGACGCCGAGCACCCCACGCGAATACTTGTGGTCGTGCGCCCCGGGCAGGCGGAGGACGGCTGCGGCGTCGGCGCCCTGGAGGCTGCGCGCGGCCGGCGTGAACCCGGAGAAGTCGAGGCCGATGTCGACCACGTTCAGCTCACCGGCCGCCACCGCGCCGCCGCCGATCAGGAGGCCGGGCTTCGCGGCCCCGAAGGTGACTGTCGCATCCGCGAGGAGGACGGGCCCGTCGATGCGGCCGGTGTCCACGCCGATGCCGCTCGGCAGGTCGCAGGCGACGACGATCGTGGATCGGGCCGCACGCGGGCCGGCCGCCGCGTCGAAGGCCCGGACGAAGTCCGCGGCGGGGCCGCGCAGGCCGCCGCCGGCACCGGTGCCGAGGATACCGTCGAGGAGGATGTCGGAGGCGGCCGCATGGGCCGCCAGGGCGGCGAGGTCGGGGGCGTCGCTTAGGCGGACGCTCGTCCCGCCGGCGTGCGTGAAAGCCTCGAGCGCAGCGTCGTGGACGCGGTCCGCCGTGAGGATCGCCGTTGCCCCGACGCCCCGCCGCAGGAGCCGCTCCCCCGCGTACAGCGCATCCGCGCCGTTGTTCCCGCTCCCGGCCAGCACGACGGCGGTGGCCCCGTAGGTGCCGCGACCGGCCTCGCGCAGGAGGCCGAGGGCCACGCCGAACAGGCCGTGGGCAGCCCGCTGCATCAGGGCGTCACCCTGGCCGGCGTCGAGGAGCGGTGCCTCCGCAGCGCGGACGTCACCAGTGGAAAATGCTTGGAGCATATGATCGAGCTTAGCGGTAAGCCAGACGATAATCAGCAAGGTTACTATTGGCGGCCTGCCGGTATGCTGCCCTCGGCCACGACCATGGCCGTGGCGAGCCCGCCGTCGTGGCTGATGGACAGATGCCACGTCTGGACGCCCCGGGCGGCGGCGGCGTCGGCCACGGTCCCGTCCACCACGACGGACGGTGCGCCGGTCTCGTCCACCGCGATGGTGCAGTGCTGCCAGTTCATGCCCACGGGAGCGCCGACCGCTTTCGCGACGGCCTCCTTGGCCGCGAAACGCGCGGCAAGCGACCGGGTGTTCAGGTGGCGTTCGGCGGGCACGAACAGACGCTCGAGGAGCGCCGGGGTGCGTTCGAGCTGCTGCCGGAAGCGTTCGACGTCCACGACGTCGACGCCGATGCCGACGATCACACCCGCACCCGGCCGGGTGCCGCCGCGGAGCTCCGCAGCGGCACCGGGAAGGGACTATTCAACCGTGACCGACTTCGCCAGGTTGCGCGGCTGGTCGACGTCGTAGCCCTTGGCGCTGGCCAGGGCGAGGGCGAAGATCTGCAGCGGCACCGTGGTCAGCAGCGGCGCGAGCAGCGTCGGGGACTCCGGCACGTAGAACACGTGCTCCGAGTACGCCTCCACCGAGGTATCGCCCTCCTCCGCGATGACGATCGTCACAGCGCCGCGCGCGCGGATCTCCTGGACGTTGGACACCACCTTGGCGTGCAGGGAATCGCGGCCGTTCGGGGACGGCATCACCACGACGACGGGCTGGCCCTCCTCGATCAGGGCGATCGGCCCGTGCTTGAGCTCGCCCGCGGCGAAGCCCTCGGCGTGGATGTAGGCCAGCTCCTTGAGCTTCAGGGCCCCCTCCATCGCCACGGGGAAGCCCACGTGGCGGCCGAGGAACAGGACCGACTTGGCGTTGGCCATGTCCACGCCGAGCTGCTTGATCTTGTCGGCGTCGTCGAGGATGGACTGGATCTTGGCGGGGATGCTCGAGAGATCCGCGAGCACGTCGGCGATCTCGTCGCGGTACTTGTTGCCGCGCAGCTGGGCGAGGTACAGGCCCAGCAGGTAGGCGGCGGTGATCTGCGCGAGGAAGGCCTTCGTGGAGGCGACGGCGATCTCCGGGCCGGCGTGCGTGTACAGCACGGCGTCCGACTCGCGCGGGATCGTGGAGCCGTTGGTGTTGCAGATCGCGACGACCTTCGCGCCCTGCTCGCGGGCGTAGCGGACCGCCATGAGCGTGTCCATGGTCTCGCCGGACTGGGAGATCGCGACGACGAGCGTCTTCTCGGTGACGATCGGGTCGCGGTACCGGAACTCGTGGGACAGCTCCACCTCGGTGGGGATGCGGCACCAGTGCTCGATGGCGTACTTGGCCACCTGGCCGGCGTAGGCCGAGGTGCCGCAGGCGAGCACCACGATCTTGTCGACCGAGCGCAGGATCGTCTCGTCGATGCGCAGCTCGTCGAGCATCAGGTTGCCGTCGACGTCGGAACGGCCGAGGAGGGTCTGGCCCACGGCGTCGGGCTGGTCGTGGATCTCCTTCTCCATGAAGGAGTCGAAGCCGCCCTTCTCGGCGGCCGCGGCGTCCCAGCTGACGTGGAACTCCGTGCCCTCGGCGGGGGCGCCGAAGAAATCGGTGATGGTGACGTCGTCGGGCGTGATGGTGACGATCTGGTCCTGGCCGAGCTCGACGGCGCGGCGCGTGAAGTCGATGAACCCGGAGACGTCGGAGCCGAGGAAGTTCTCCCCGTCACCCAGTCCCACCACGAGCGGTGAGTTGCGGCGGCCGGCGACGACGACGCCGGGCTGGTCCTGGTGGATGGCGAGGAGCGTGAACGCCCCTTCGAGGCGCTGGCATGCCTGCTGCAGGGCGAGGGTCAGGAGATCGCCCTGGGCGCCGCTCTCGACGAGCCCCCGGTACAGCTGTCCGACGAGCCCGGCGGCGACCTCGGTGTCGGTGTCCGAGATGAAGCTCAGTCCCTCACCGGTCAGTTCCGCCTTCAGCTCGGCGTAGTTCTCGATGATGCCGTTGTGGATCAGCGCGAGCCGGTCGCCGTCGGCGAGGTGCGGGTGCGCATTCTCGTCGGTGGGTCCGCCGTGGGTCGCCCACCGCGTGTGCCCGATCCCGGTCAGCGAGCGCGGCAGCGGGTTCTCCGCCAGCTCCCCGACGAGGTTCGTCAGCTTGCCGGCCTTCTTCCGCGACTCGATGCCCGTCGGGGTGATCACTGCCACCCCGGCGGAGTCGTACCCGCGGTATTCGAGGCGCCTGAGGCCCTCCATGACGACGTCGAGCGCGCCGTGCTGCGCTTCGGACGGTTCCTGATCGAACGCCGGGGCGACAGAGTCAAGCGCCGACGATCCCTGGCCGTTGTCCCGGCCTACATATCCCACGATTCCACACATGACACCTAGCGTACCGGTGGCCGTGTTTGTTAATGCGCAGGCCACCGGGCAGAATCGTCGGGTGAATGACAGAGGCACGGGGACGCAGCAGGCCATCAATGCCGAATCCTTCACCCCCTTCGTCGAACTCGACCGCCAGATGTGGTCCCGCCTGTCCCACGAGATCAGGAGCCCCCTGAACGTCGAGGACGTCCAGCGCCTGCGCGGCCTGGGTGACGCCCTGAACCTCGACGAGGTGCGCGAGGTCTACCTCCCCCTCTCCCGCCTGCTGAACCTCTACACGGCGGCGGCCGGCCAGCTCCACGCGGCCACCAACACGTTCCTCGGCGAGCGCACCACGCGCACGCCCTTCGTGATCGGCGTCGCCGGGTCCGTGGCGGTGGGCAAGTCGACGACGGCGAGGGTGCTCCGCGAGCTCCTGCGGCGCTGGCCGGACACCCCCGACGTCGCCCTGATCACCACGGACGGCTTCCTGTACCCGAACGCGGAACTGGAGCGTCGGGGCCTCATGCAGCGCAAGGGCTTCCCGGAGTCCTACGACCGTCGGCGGCTCCTGCGCTTCGTCAGCGAGGTCAAGAGCGGTGCCGCCGAGGTCCGCGCCCCCTCGTACTCGCATCTGACCTACGACATCGTGCCGGGCCGCGAGGTGGTGGTCCGCCGGCCGGACGTCCTCATCGTCGAGGGCCTCAACGTCCTGGCCCCGGCGCGTCCGCGGCCGGACGGCATCACGGGACTCGCGCTGAGCGACTTCTTCGACTTCTCCATCTACGTCGACGCGAAGACCGCCCACATCAAGGAGTGGTACGTCCACCGCTTCCAGTCGCTGCGCTCCAGTGCGTTCGCCAAGCCCGAGTCCTACTTCCACCGGTACGCCGACCTCAGCGACGAGGAAGCCCGCCGGACGGCGACCAGCATCTGGGAGCGCATCAACGAGCCCAATCTCGTGGCGAACGTCCTGCCCACGCGCGGGCGGGCGCAGCTGGTGCTCACCAAGGACGCCGACCACTCGGTGCGCCGCATGCTCCTCCGGAAGACCTGACCGTGCGCGTCCTGCCGTCGGTCGCGTTCGTCGTCCTCGCAGTGACGCTCTCGGCGTGTTCCGGGCCGGATCCTGCCCCCGCTACGCCTTCCGGCACCGCGTCGGGTACCACGGCTGCGGGGAGCACCGCTCCCCCGGCGTCGGACCCGGCCGGGACCACCCGGACGACGACGGACCTGCCGGCCCCGCCCCAGCGTGAACCCCGTCCCGCCGGGAGCGGTCCGGCGGCGGCACCCCCTCCGGCGTCGTCGGCACCCCCTGCCCCCGCCGCGAGCGAGCACACCGACCCCGCGGCCATCGACGTCGTCGTCAACAAGCGCAGGCCCCTGACCCCGCTGGACTACGCGCCCGCCGACCTGCGCCGGCCCGACGTCGCCACGCCCACCGGGTTCGACCTCCTGCGCCCCGATGCCGCCGAGGCCGTGGAGGAGATGTTCGCGGCGGCCGCGGCGGACGGCCTGGGCCTGGCCATGGTCAGCGGGTACCGCTCCTTCGCGGACCAGGAATCGACCTACGCGTACTGGGTTGGCCAGTACGGTGGTCCGGCGGGTGCGGACACCGTGTCGGCCCGCCCCGGCTACTCGGAGCACCAGACGGGCCTCGCCTTCGACCTCGCCCAGGCCGACGGCGCCTGCACCCTGGTGCGCTGCTTCCGGGACACGCCCGCCGGGCAGTGGGCGGCGGCCAACGCGGCCGACTTCGGGTTCATCCTCCGCTACCCGCTCGGGTTCCACGAGATCACCGGCTTCTCGGCGGAATCCTGGCACTTCCGGTACGTGGGCCGGGACGTCTCCCTGGCCATGGAGGCGGCCGGGACGCAGACCCTGGAGGAGCACTTCGGCCTGCCCGCGGCGCCCTCGTACTGAGCGCGGCGCGTCCGCTCACCGGCCGTCCGGGCGGCCGACCGGCAGGGACACGCCGGTCTCCCCGGCCAGTGCCTCGAGCAGGCGGTCCTGGAACGCGATGTCCCGCACGGCGTCGTGGGGCTGCCGCCGCCGGCGGTGGAACCAGTACCCGCCGGTGATGAGTGCCTCGGGATCCTCTCCCGTGGCGAGCCACACCTGGGTCCGGTGGCCGAGGTCGAGATCATCGGGTGCATCGGGCCCGCCCATCCTCGTGGGGACCCATCCCGGATCCACCGCGTTGCTCAGGACGTCCGGACGCAGACGTGCCAGCGCGGCGGAGAAGGCGGTGAGGAAGAGCTTGCTGTCCCCGTAGTGGCCGGGCGTACGGCCCCGCTAGTCGACGCCGTCGAGGGACGGGCGCCCGCTGTAGTGCGACCCGCTGCTGAGGTACACGTGGCGCCGCGGACCCTCGAGCAGTGCGGTCAGGAGGTACGGGGCGATCACGTTGACGGGCATGACGGCGGTGCCGCTCCAGACTCCCGCGTTGTGGATGACGGCGTCGGGGGTCCCGCCCGCGTTCAGCTCGGTGGCGATCCGCAGGACCGCCTGCCGGTCCTCGAGATCCCCCACCACGAGCCCCGCTCCCTGAGCGGTGAGGGGCGCGAGAGCGCCGGCACGGCTCCCGGTGCGGGCGTGCACGACGACGTCGTGACCCTCCTGCAGGAGGGCCTCCGCCGCTGCCAGCCCGAGGCCGTCCGTGGATCCGGTGACCAGCACCCTCATGATCGTCCCCCTTCGCGGGATCGGGTGTCCGCTGCGCAGCGTGCACCCAGGACCTCACCGTACCGATCCGGCGCGGATAGGTGAACGTCACGGAGCGTTTACGCAGCACGCAGGGGACGGAAACGCGCGCTCACTAGCGTCGGGGGGAAGCAGCCACACCAGCCCCTGGAGGACGTCCGTGAGCATCGACGAAGCAGCATCTCCCGCACGTGCGACGGCGGCTCCCGCGCCTGTCGCGAGCGCACCCCCGCTGGTCCACCGCCCCGGCCGGTGGATCGACAACTGGGACGCCGAGGACACCACCCAGTGGAACAGCGGCGGCAGGTCCATCGCACGGCGCAACCTGCAGTGGTCGATCGCCTGCGAGTTCCTCGGGTTCGTGGTCTGGCAGCTGTGGTCGATCGTCGTCGTGTACCTGCCGGCGGCGGGCTTCACCTTCTCCACCTCGCAGATCTTCTGGCTGATCTCCATGCCGTCCCTCGTCGGGGCGACGCTGCGCATCCCCTACACCTTCATGGTGCCGAGGCTGGGTGGCAGGAACTGGACCATCATCTCCGCGCTGCTCCTGCTGATCCCGACCATCGGACTCGGACTGTGCGTCTCGAACCCCGAGACCCCGTTCGGGGTGATGCTCGCCGTGGCGGCGCTGGCCGGCTTCGGCGGCGGCAACTTCGCGAGCTCGATGGCGAACATCACGTTCTTCTACCCCGCCCGGGAGAAGGGGTGGGCGCTCGGCCTGAACGCGGCGGGCGGCAACCTCGGCGCCGCCGTCGCCCAGCTGGTGGTGCCCATCGTCGTCGCCCTCGGCGCCGCCGCGACCCTGGACCTGCCCCTCGCCGGCTGGATCTGGGTGCCCCTGATCCTCGCCGCCGCCTTCGGTGCCTGGAAGTTCATGGACAACCTCTCCAGTGCCCGGAGTGATCTCGCCGGGTCCCTGGCGGCCGTCCGTGAGCCGCACCTGTGGATCATGGCGCTGCTCTACATCGGGACGTTCGGCTCGTTCATCGGATTCGCCGGAGTCTTCCCGAAGCTGATCGTCGATTCCTTCCCCGCCTTCTCCACGATCGCCATGGGACCGGCGACGCTGTCCCTCGCGTTCCTCGGTCCCCTGGTGGGGTCCCTCGCCCGGCCCTTCGGCGGCCGGCTGGCCGACCGGTTCGGCGGAGCAGTGATCACCGTGTGCGCCTTCGCGGTCATGGCCGCGATCGCCCTGGCCGTCGTCTGGACGCTCCCCCTGGCCGACTTCTGGCTCTTCCTCGGCCTCTTCCTCGTCCTCTTCGCCGCAGCCGGTGCCGGCAATGGGGCGACCTACCGCATGATCCCCGTCATCTTCGCCCGGCGCGGCGCCGCAGCAGGGTCCGAACTCCGGGAATCGGTGAGCACCGCCCGCAAGTCCGCCGCCGCCCTCGGGCTGATCTCGGCGGTCGGCGCCTACGGCGGCTTCCTCATCCCGCAGGTGCTCAATGCCTCGAAGGGCGCCTCGGGCAGCTACGACGGCGCGTTCTACGGCTTCGTCGGAGGGTACGTCCTCATGCTCGCCGTCACCTGGTTCTTCTACCTCCGCCGGTCCTCGACCCTCGGCAAGGTCTGACCGATGCAGCAGGCAGCGACCGGACAGCACACACACTGCCCCTACTGCGCCCTCCAGTGCGCCATGACGGTCACCGCGTCCGGTACGCACGACGGCGGTGCCCGCGTCGACGGCCGCGACTTCCCCACCAACCGGGGCGGGCTGTGCCGCAAGGGCTGGTCCGCCGCGGAGCTGCTCCGGCATCCCGACCGCCTCACCGCGCCGCTGCTCCGCGACGCCGACGGCGTCCTCCGGGAAGCCGCGTGGGACACCGTCCTGGACCTCATCAGCGACCGCGTCCTGAGTATCCAGGCCGGGCACGGCCGGGACGCCGTCGCGGTGTTCGGTGGCGGCGGGCTCACCAACGAGAAGGCCTACACGCTCGGCAAGTTCGCCCGCCTCGCGCTGCGCACGTCCCGCATCGACTACAACGGCCGGTTCTGCATGTCCTCGGCGGCCGCCGCGGGCAACCGGGCCTTCGGCCTCGACCGCGGCCTCCCCTTCCCCCTCGAGGACCTCGGTGGAGCGTCCGTGGTCCTGCTCCTCGGCTCGAACGCCGCCGACACCATGCCGCCCTTCGTCCAGCATCTGGGAGGAGCCCAGGCCGCGGGCGGCCTGGTCGTCGTCGACCCCCGGCGGTCGGCGACCGCCCGGCTGACCGACCAGGGCAAGGGGATCCACCTGCAGCCCACCCCCGGCACGGACCTCGTCCTGCTCCTGGGCCTGGCCCACGTCGTGGTGGCGGAGGGCCTGACGGACAACCGCTTCCTGGAGGCGCGGACCAGCGGGTACGACGGCGTCGCCCGTGGCCTCGCGCAGTGGTGGCCGGAACGCGTACAGGGCATCACGGGTGTCCCTGCGGCGTCCCTGCGCGCCGTGGCGCGGCTCCTCGCCGCGGGGGCCCAGCGCGGCTCGGACGGCAGCCAGGGCGCCTACATCCTGACCGGCCGGGGCATCGAGCAGCACGCCGACGGCACCGACACGACGACGGCCGCGATCAACCTCGCGCTGCTCCTCGGACTCCCGGGCACGGCCCACAGCGGGTACGGGACGCTCACGGGCCAGGGCAACGGGCAGGGCGGTCGGGAGCACGGGCAGAAGGCCGACCAGCTCCCGGGCTACCGGAAGATCACGGACCCGGTGGCGCGGGCCCACGTCGCCGCCGTCTGGGGCGTTCCGGAGGAGCTGATCCCCGGGCCGGGCCTGCCCGCCGTCGAGCTCCTCGCCTCGCTCGGGAGGCCGGGCGGCACGCGCTGCCTCTTCGTGCACGGCGCGAACGTCGCCGTCTCCGCGCCCGACGCCGCCACGGTCATCGAGGGCCTGCGCTCCCTCGACCTCCTCGTGGTGTTCGACTTCTTCCTGTCGGAGACCGCGGCGCTCGCGGACGTCGTCCTGCCGGTCCTGCAGTGGGCCGAGGAGGACGGCACGGTGACGAACCTGGAGGGCAGGATCCTGCGGCGGCGCCGGGCCGTCGAACCGCCCCCCGGTGCCCGGAGCGAGCTGTGGGTCATGCAGGAGCTCGCGCGTCGACTGGACGCGCCCTCCCGGTTCAGCGAGGACCCGTCCACCATGTTCGACGAGCTCGCCCGCGCCAGCGCCGGCGGCATCGCGGACTACTCGGGACTCGACTACGGCGTGCTCGACAGCGGCGCCCCCGCGTACTGGCCGTACCCGGCGGGCAGCACCGGGACACCGCGGCTGTTCGTCGACGCCTTCGCGCATGCCGACGGCCGTGCCGTGCTGGTCCCCGTCGTCCCGCGGACCGCTGCGGCGGCGGCGCGCCGGCCGGGCCCCCTGCTCCTGGCCACGGGCCGGCTCCTCGAGCACTACCAGTCCGGCACCCAGACCCGGCGCGTCCCGGTGCTGCTCGCGGCACAACCGGTCCCACGGTTGCAGCTCCACCCCTCCACCGCGCAGGACCTCGGCATCGCGCAGGGCGAGCGCGTGGTCGTGACCAGCCCCCACGGCGAGGCCCGGGCGCTGGCGGATCTCACCCCCGACATCCGGCAGGACACGGTCTTCCTGGCCTTCCACTTCGCGGACGCCGGGTCCGCCAACCTCCTGACGGGCGGCAGCACCGACCCGGTGTCGGGCATGCCGGAGTTCAAGACGACGCCCGTCCGCGTGGCACGTCTGGTCCCGCTGGACGACGGCGTCCGCACGGACGGACTGGAGGTCGTCGCGTGAGACCGCCGGAATCCTCCGTCCCGTGCCGCGTCGTCGTCGTCGGTTTCGGACCCGTCGCGGCGCGGCTCGTCGAACACCTCGAACCCCTCGTCGCCGCGGGGCTGGTCTCCCTGACCGTGATCGGGCAGGAGGCCGACGCCGCCTACAACCGCGTGCTCGTCGCCGATGTCGCCGTCGGCCGTACCCCTGAAGCCGCCATCCGGCTCGCCGACGCCGACACGCTCCGGTCCTCGGGCATCGACGTGCGCCTCGGCGCCTGCGTGGCGCGCATCGACCGGCCGTTCCGTCGCGTGCTGCTGACCGGTGGCGAGGCCGTCGACTACGACCGGCTGGTCCTCGCGACCGGTTCCCGCCCCGTCCGCCCGCGGCTGACGGGGCTGGAGGGGCCCGAGACCTCGCCGCTCCCACCGGGGGTCAGCTTCCTCCGCGACCTCCGCGACGCCCGGGCGGTGGCCGCCGCGCTCGCCGCGCAGCAGCGGATCGTCGTACTGGGCGGCGGCATCCTCGGGATCGAGGCCGCCCTCGCCGCGGCCGAGGAGGGTGGGCGCATCACCCTCCTCCACCACGGCCGCTCCCCCATGGAACGGCTCCTCGGGGACGGCGCGCGGGTGCTGGCGACCGCGCTGCGGCACGCCGGCATCAACGTGGTGGCCGGGACGTCCACGGGGATCGAGCTGGAGGACGGGCGATTCGCGGGCGTCGGTCTGGAGGGCGGGACCCGCATCGACGGCGGCGCGCTCGTGCTCGCATGCGGCGTGCGTCCGCGCACGGAGCTCGCCGAGGGCAGCGACCTGGCGGTCGCGGACGGCATCCTCGTGGACCATTCGCTGCGAGCGGTCGGCACGGAGGACATCTGGGCCATCGGCGACTGCGCGGAGGTGTGCTGCCTCCGCCTCTCCTGCGAGGCGTGCGCGGGCGTCACCGCCCCCCAGGGCCTCATTGGGCCGGGCTGGCAGCAGGCGGACGACCTCGGGGAAGCCTTCGCCGCGGAGTTGTCCGGGGACGCCCGCGGGCCGAGCGACGGATCTGGTGGAGGGCCCGACGCCGGGGCTGCCGGACGCCGTGACGCCGTCGTCGTGCTGAAGGCCCGCGGCGTCGACGCCGTGGTCGCGGGTGAGACGGACGCGGATCCGTGGACGGTGGAGCCGGGCCTCGCGGTGGCGGAGTGGGCGGACCCGGGGCACGGACGCTACGCGAGGATGGTCACGCGCGACGGCGTCCTCACCGGCCTCGTGTGCGTGGGGATGCCGCGCACGGGCGCCGAACTGGTCCTGCTGTTCGAGCGCGGCAGCGAACTCCCGGCGGATCGCTCCAGCCTGCTGCGGCTCGACAGCGCGGAGGGACTGCTGGCCGCCTCACCTCCCGGCCCGGCCGCCACGCTGTGCCGGTGCGCGGGGGTCACCCGCGGTTCGGTGCAGGAGTCCGTGGCCGCCGGCTGCGCCTCCGTGCAGGACGTCTCGACCGTCACACGGGCCGGGACGGGGTGCGGCGGATGCCACGACGACATCCGGACCGTCATCGAGCGGCACTTCGCCGCAGCGGTCGCGTCGTGACGGTCGCCTCGTGACGCGGCGCCGGTCCGGGTCGGAGGTGGGTCCGGTCAGAGGTGCAGCCGGTACCCGCGCTTGACGACCGTCTCGATCAGGGTGGGGTCCGGCAGGGACTTCCGCAGGCGGTTGACGCTCATGTCGAGCGCGTGCGCCGCACCGGCGGGGGTGAGGAGGTTGGTCAGGGCCTCCCGGCTGAGGACCGCGCCGCGAGCCGACAGCAGGGCCTTGAAGAGCGCCAGCTGGGCGGGGGCGAGATCCACCTCGACGCCGTCCACCCGCACGGCCCGGCCGCGCACCTCGACGTGGCCGGAGCGCGTGGAGAGCTGCTCCACGTGGTGCTCGGCCAGCTGGTCGCAGACCAGTCGGATCAACGCACCCATGCGGAACCGCTCGGGGACGATGGGCGTGATCCCGGCGTCGAGCAGGGGCTGCGCCGTCACCGGCCCGACGGCGGCCGCGAGGACGCCGTGCCGGAACCGGTGCACGAGGTCCTCCTGCAGGCCCTGCTCGGCCGCGGTGCTGAACAGGGCGTCGACCGCCGGTGCGCTCGTGAACGTGACGCAGTCGAGCTGCCCGGCGCACACGGCCTCGATGAGCCGCGGCAGGCGTTCGGAGCCCTCCGGCTTGATCCACCGGTAGGGCGTGACGGTGAGCAGCGTGGCGCCCGCGGCCCGGAGCCGTTCGAGCTGGTGCTCGTCGGCGTAGGCGTGCAGCTGGACGCCGATGGTGAGGCCCGCGAGGTCCTCCTGGAGCAGCTGGTCCACGAGGGTCGCCGTCGTCTCGTCGGAGCTGATGCCGACGTCGTCCAGCCCGGCCGCGCGCACCGCTCCCCTGGCCTTCGGGCCCCGGACGTGGATCCGGCCGTTCCCGAGCACGTCGAGCAGGTCGTCGCCCAGCCCCGCGGCATCGGCGGCTTCGAACCAGCGGCGCATCCCGTACGCGGTCGTGATGACGAAGAGGTCCGGGCGGGCGGACACCACCGCGGCGGTGTCCGCGAGGAGCGCCACATCCTCCGCGATCGGTGCGATCTTCAGTGCGGGTGCGTGGAACACCGAGGCGCCCCGCCGCTCGAGGGCGTCGATCAGATCACTGGACCGGCGGTCCGAGGTCACACCGATGCGGAATCCGGCCAGCTGGCCGCCGGAGCCTGTGGAACGGATGGCTTCGGTCATCACGCCAGCGACTCCGTCAGGCGCGCGAGGTGCGCGGCGCTGCCCTGCAGCTGGAGCCCCACCCGCACCACCTCGCCGATGACCAGGACCGCGGGCGACTGGCAACGTGCGGCACCCGCGGCGGTGACGATCGTCGACAGCGTCCCCGACGTCGTCCGCTGTGATGCGCTGTACCCGCGCTCGACGACGGCGACCGGCATGTCGGGGCGCATCCCCGCCCTGCCGAGACCCGCGACCAGCTGGGGCAGCGTCGAGACGCCCATGAGGACCACGATGGTCCCGCCGAGGCCGGCGAGGTGGAGGTGTTCGTCGTCGGTCAGCGGTGCGTGCCCGGAGACCACGGTGAAGAGGTGGCTGACGCCGCGGTGCGTGACGGGGATGCCCGCGGCCGCCGGGACGGCGATCGACGAGCTGATGCCCGGCAGCACGGTGCAGGGCACCCGCGCCTCGAGGCACGCGGCGAGCTCCTCGCTCCCGCGTCCGAACACGAAGGGGTCGCCGCCCTTCAGCCGCACCGCGTGCCGTCCGGCGAGGGCGTGCTGCACCAGGAGGGCGTTGATGCCGGCCTGCGGTACGCGGTGGTGGCCGGGCAGCTTCCCGACGTCGACGAGCTCCGCCGAGGGCGCCAGCTCGGCCAGGGACTCCGTGGGCCCCAGCCGGTCGTAGAGGACGACGTCGGCGTCCCGGAGCGCGGCGGCCGCGTCGAGGGTCAGGAGTCCCCGGGCGCCGGGTCCGCCGCCGACCAGGCTCACGTGCCCGGTGTCCGAGGCGGCCGGTTCCCGGGTCAGGAGCACGCCGGCGTCCCTGCACCGCTGCCGCAGGACGCCGTCCTGCGCGGACGCCTGCGGTAGTGCCGCGGCAGCGCCGTCCACCCGCACCACCAGGGTGGCGCCGTCGAGCTCATCGACGGCGGACGCGGCCGTGTCGAACCGATCGACGTCGGCTCCGGCGGCGCGGTACCGGGTGACGATCCGCCGCGCCTCCCGCGCGTGTCCGACCACCACCACGCGGCGTCCGGTCAGGTCGATATCCAGGTGCACGGCTCAGCCCTCCAGGTTCTCTGCTGCGGCCGGTCCCGTCGGGACGCGGACGGGGATCACTGCGCCCAGACCCACCCGGGCGGCTCCGGCGTCGATCTCCGCCTGCGTGGCGGGGCGGCGCTGGCCGCGCTCCTCGACGAGGACGATCGACTGGTCGGCGGCGTCGGGTGCGTTGACGAAGGACCTGAAGCGGCGGAGCCTGTCCGGGTCCTTGAGGGTGGCGGCCCATTCGTCCTCGTAGTGCTCGACGTGCCGGGCCATCGCGGCCTCGAGGTCCGCGGCGATGCCGAGGGAGTCCCCGATGACGACGTCGCGCACGTGGTCGAGGCCCCCGTCGAGCTCGTCCATCCACCGCGCGGTGCGCTGCATGCGGTCGGCGGTGCGGATGTAGTACATGAGGTAGCGGTCGATGTACCGGATGAGGGTCTCGCCGTCGAGGTCCTGGGCGAGGAGCTGCGCATGCGCGGGCTGGAAGCCGCCGTTCCCCCCGACGTAGAGGTTCCAGCCCTGGTCGGTGGCGATCACGCCGACGTCCTTGCCCCGGGCCTCCGCGCACTCGCGGGCGCACCCCGACACGCCCATCTTGAACTTGTGCGGGGCCCGCAGCCCGCGGTACCGCAGCTCCAGCTCGATGGCCATCGCCACGGAGTCCTGCACGCCGAACCGGCACCAGGTGGACCCCACACAGGACTTCACGTTCCGCAGCGCCTTGCCGTAGGCCTGCCCGGATTCGAACCCGGCCTCGACGAGGATCTTCCAGATCTCCGGCAGCTGCTCCAGCCTGGCCCCGAAGAGGTCGATCCGCAGCGCGCCGGTGAGCTTCACGTACAGGCCGAACTGCTCGGCGACCTGCGCGATGACCGCGAGCTTCTGCGGCGTGATCTCCCCGCCGGGGATGCGGGGCACCACGGAGTAGGTGCCGTTGCGCTGCATGTTCGCGAGTGCGCGGTCGTTGGTGTCCTGCAGGGTCCCGCGTCCGCCGTCGAGCACGTATTCCCCGCGCTGCGTGGCGAGGATGGAGCCGATGGCCGGCTTGCAGATGTCGCAGCCGTGGCCGGTCCTCGCCTCCTCGGAGGCGCCGAACCGCCGGATGATCTCCTGGAAGGACGCGAGATCGAGGGCCTGGATGGCTTCGAAGAGTTCGGGCCGGGACATCGCGAAGTGCTCGCAGGTGCCCTTCGTGACGGCCCGGCCCGCCTTCGTGAGTTCGGTGTCGAGCAGCTTCTTCAGCATGGGGACGCAGGAGCCGCACTGGGTGCCGGCGCGCGAGCACGCCTTGAGGGCCGGGAGGTCGAGCGCGGGCTCCGCGGCGGACCCGTCAGGGCCGAGTCCGTGGACCGCGGACCGGCAGGCCCCGGCCGTCACGTTGTTGCAGGAGCAGAGGATGACGTCGTCGGGCAGGTCCGACGGCGGGGCGTCGCCTCCCCCGGCCGAGGAGAGGTAGGCGCCGGGCTCGGCGGGCAGCTCGCGTCCCAGCAGCGGTCGCAGCGCGGAGTAGGGTGCGGTGTCGCCCACGAAGATCCCGCCGAGGAGCGTCCTGGCGTCGTCGGTGACCACGAGCTTCTGGTAGAGCCCCCGGGCGGGGTCGGCGTAGACGATCTCGAGGCTGCCGTCCGTCTCGGCGAGCGCGTCGCCGAAGCTCGCGACCTCGACGCCCGAGAGCTTGAGCTTGGTGGCGGTGTCGAAGCCGGGGAAGCTGGAGTGGCCTCCGAGGATGCCGTCGGCACAGACCTCCGCCATCGCGTTCGCGGGAGCCACCAGCCCCATGCTGACGCCCTCGTAGTTCGCCACCTCCCCGATCGCCCAGACGCCGGGCCTCCCGGTCCCGCAGGCCGCGCTGATCACCACGCCGCCGCGGGGTGCCACGTCGAGTCCCGCGTCACGGGCGAGCTCGTCGCGCGGCCGGATGCCGACGGCGAACACCACGAGGTCGGCCGGGAGGACGGCGCCGTCGCTCAGGGTCACGCCCGTGACGCTGCCGCCGTCGTCCGTCCCGATGGCGACGGGCGCCCCTCCGCAGTGGATACCCAGCCCCTTCGCGCTGATGAGCCGGCCGAGCGCCTGGCCGCCGCCCTGGTCGAGCTGCGCGTTCATCAGCCAGCCGGCGCGGTTGACCACCGTGGACGAGGCACCGAGCTGCTGGAGTCCGCCGGCTGCTTCGAGGCCGAGCAGCCCACCCCCGATGACGACGGCGCGGGGAGCCCGGCCGAGGGCGGCCGCCAGCCGAGCCGTCTCGGTGCGCAGCCACTGCACGTCGTCGAGGGTGCGGTAGACCGCGGCGTGCTCCGACCCCGGCAGGGGCAGGCGCACGGCATCCGAGCCGGTGGCCAGCACGACGTCGTCGTACGCGTATCTCTCGCCGGAGGCGCCCTCGACGCACCGCGCCGCGAGGTCCAGGCGGACCGCCCGCTCCCCCGTCACGAGCCGGATCGCGGGCTCCCGCCACATGAGCGGCTCCCCGAGTCCGAGGTCCACGTCGCCGGTCAGCGCGCTGCTCAGGGCCACGCGGTCGTACGGTGCATGGGCCTCCTCGGTCAGGACCGTGATGTGCAGCCCGTCCATGCCGCGCCGCCACAGTGCCTCGACCAGCCGGTGGGCGGCGGGCCCACCGCCGACGACGACGACGCGCCGCTCCCGCGGCACGGCGGCCGCCTCGGCGGGCCGGAATGATCGGGTCTCGCTCATGTGGTGCCTTCCGTCCGGACCGGGGCGCTCCCGCTGCTCCCTCCACGGTACGAACAGGCAATTTCCCGGATGTGTCGCCGATGTGTCGCCACGTTAACTTCGGGCTCACCGGCGGGACTCCGCGCCGTGAGGCGCACGTTACCGCGGCGCAACAGCGCCGGGACCTCGATGACACGTCCGCCGCCTAGCGTTGCAGGAACGCATCCCGTCACCGAGGAGAACGCCATGACCGAGCTCATCCTGCAGCGTCCTGCCCCCTCGAGTACCACCTGGGTCGCCGTCTGCCGCATCGACGACCTCGAGGAGTGCTGGGGTGAGGCGGCGCTGGTGGGCCGGGAGCAGATCGCCCTGTTCCGCCTGCCCGGCAACCGGGTGCACGCCGTCGGCAACATCGATCCGCGGACCCGGGCCGCTGTCATGGCACGGGGGATCATCGGATCACGGGGAGCGGCGCCCACGATCGCCTCGCCCCTCCACAAGGAGGTCTACGACCTGGCGAGCGGGGCCTGCCTGTCCGGCGGCGAGGGGCTCCAGGCCTACCCGGTGCGGTGCAGGGACGGCATCGTCGAGGTCCACGTTGCAGCCTGAGGCGTGGGCGGTGCTTCAATGGCAGCCATGACCGCGAATCCCGTGCCGGCGCACCCGCCCGTCCTCATCGCCTGCTCCCATGGCACCGACAACGCGCAGGGCCGGCGTGCGATCGATGCCGTGCGTGCGGGGATCACGGCGCTCCGCCCGGAGGTGGAGGTCCGCGAGGCGTACGTCGATGTGCAGGAGCCGGACCTCGTGGACGTGGTGGCGTCCCTTCCGGCCGGCCGGCCGGCTGTCATCGTGCCGCTGCTGCTCTCCGTCGGCTACCACGTCAAGGTGGACATCGCCCGGGCGGCGGCGGGCCGGCCCGGAACGGTGTCGGCTCTCCCGCTGGGCCCGGATCCGCGGCTGGCCCGGGTGCTGCAGCAGCGGCTCACCGAGGCCGGGGTGGACGACGCCGACGCCGTGGTGCTGGCCGCCGCGGGATCCTCCGACGCCTGTGCCGCGGAGGACGTCGCCGAGGTGCGGGCCGTCCTCGCCGAGCTCAGGACGGGCCGGGTGGGGGCGGGCTTCGGATCGAAGGCCGTCCCGTCCGTCCCCGACGCCGTCGCGGCCCTGCGAACGGGGTCGGGCCGGCGGGTCGCGGTGGCGTCCTACCTGCTGGCCCCAGGCTACTTCCACGACCAGTTGGCGACGGCCGGCGCCGATGTCGTGAGTGCACCCCTGCTCCCGAGTCCGCTGATCGCGGAGATCGCCCTGTCGCGGTACGACGACGCCGTCGAGCGCCTGCTCGTGGGGGTGCCGCACGGCTCCTCCAGCGGCGCTGCCGGCTGCGACCGGCCGTGCCGGGCGCAGGTGTCCTCGTGTGTCCGGAGCGGTGCTGCCCGCGTGGACTGACGGCGCCTGTCGGGGCACGGCCCTGCCGCCGTGGAGGCCTCGCTCGAATCAGGGGCGCCGCCCGCACCCTCGCCCACGGCCGCGGGGAGGATGACAATGGAGCGCATGGGACATCCTGCCGCTGACGGCAACCCGGTGCTGCTGCAGTACCCGCTGCAGGGCAGGTTCCGCGCACGCAACAGCCCTGCGCGTCGCGTCCCCAGTCACGGCACCCACCTCATGGGCACCACCTATGCCATCGACCTCGTCCCCGTGGATGCCGGCGGCCGTCCGGCGCCCAGGACCTGGCGGAGCCTCGTCGCCGCCGAGTCACCGGAGGACTTCATCGGGTTCGGTGCACCGGTGCTCGCACCCGCTGGCGG
This sequence comes from Arthrobacter sp. TJ-263, assembly GCF_058269155.1. Lineage (NCBI taxonomy): Bacteria > Bacillati > Actinomycetota > Actinomycetes > Micrococcales > Micrococcaceae > Arthrobacter > Arthrobacter sp. TJ-263. Next base: position 1,368,096 of record NZ_JBZCNE010000001.1, read on the forward strand.
CGTCGTCGTCATCGCCCACGACGGCGAGGAGGACCACGCGGCGCGACGGTCGCAGCTGGCGCTGTTGCCCTACGCGGCCGGGCAGACACAGCGCCTCCGGCGTGGGGCGGGCGCCATCGCCGGCAACCACGTGGTCATCGCCATGGATCCGGATGGGCCCTTCGTGCTGGTCGCCCACCTGCGCAGGTCCTCGCTCCGCGTCGACGTGGGGACCCGCGTGAGCGCCGGTCAGCCGATCGGCGAGTGCGGGAACTCGGGGAACAGTACGCAGCCCCATGTGCACGTCCAGGTCACGGACAGCACGGCATGGCCGAGCGCCCGGGGGCTGCCGATCGCCTTCCGGACCCCCTCGGGTGTCGAGCTTCCGGCCGAATCGCAGCTCGTCGTCGTGCCGAGGACGGGACGCGCTGCTGCCGAGTAGTGCGTACCGGCGGGCGGAGGCGCCGGGTCAGGCGACCGTCTCGAGGGACAGACGCTCCTGCACCGTCGTGGCCAGGCTGTCGGCGATGCGCTGGGCGGTCACGAGGTCGGCTGCCTCGACCATGACGCGCACCACCGGCTCCGTACCCGAGGGGCGCAGCAGCACGCGTCCGGTCTCGCCGAGGATCGCCTCGGCCTCGCGGACGGCGTCCTGCACGCCCTCGTCCGAGTTCGCGGCGCTGCGGTCCACTCCCCTGACGTTGATGAGCACCTGGGGAAGTTTCGTCATGACGGCGGCGAGCTCCTTGAGGCTCTTGCCGGTCCCTGCCATGCGTGAGGCCAGCTGCAGCCCGGTCAGGACGCCGTCGCCCGTGGTGGCGTACTCAGCGAAGATGACATGGCCGGACTGCTCGCCGCCGAGGCTGTAGCCGCCGTCGCGCATCCCCTCGAGGACGTAGCGGTCCCCCACTCCGGTCTCCATGATGGTGACGCCCGCTTCGCGCAGCGCGATCTTCAGTCCCAGGTTGCTCATCACGGTCGCCACGAGGGTGTTGTCCTTGAGCTTCCCGGCGTCCTTCATCGCCAGCGCCATCACGGCCATGATCTGGTCGCCGTCCACGATCGTCCCCTCGTGGTCCACGGCGAGGCACCGGTCGGCGTCGCCGTCGTGCGCGATGCCGAGGTCGGCGCCGTGCTCGAGGACGGCGGACTGCAGCTTCTCGAGGTGCGTCGAGCCGTAGCCGTCGTTGATGTTCACGCCGTCGGGATCCGCGCCGATGACGATGATGTCCGCGCCGGCGTCCCGGAAGACCTCGGGCGAACAGCCGCTCGCCGCGCCGTGGGCGCAGTCGATGACCACCTTCAGTCCCTCGAGGCGGTGCGGGAGGGTCTTGAGGAGGTGGACCACGTAGCGGTCCTCGGCGTCGGCGAAGCGCTGGATGCGTCCTACTTCGCCCGCCACGGGGCGCAGCCTCGGCCGCGCCATCTCGTCCTCGATGGCATCCTCGAGCGCGTCGCTGAGCTTGTTGCCGCCGCGGGCGAGGAACTTGATGCCGTTGTCCGGGGCGGGATTGTGGGACGCGGAGATCATGACGCCGAAGTCGGCACCGAGATCGGCCACGAGGAACGCTGCCGCCGGAGTCGGCAGGACGCCGGCGTCGTAGACGTCGACACCGGAGCTGGCGAGCCCGGCCTCGACGGCGGCCGCGATGAACTCACCGCTGATGCGGGGATCACGGGCGATGACCGCGGTGGGGCGGCGGCCGTCCGAGGCGTTGTGGCCGAGGACGACGGCGGCCGCCTGGGCCAGCTGGAGGGACAACTCAGCCGTGATCAGGCCGTTGGCCAGGCCGCGGACGCCGTCGGTTCCGAATAACTTGCTCATCGTGATCATCCTAAGTGCAGAGATTGGAACCGCTAAGGCGGGTCCTCAACAGGTTAAAGCACGATGCCCGCCCGGGAGGCCCGGACGGGCATCTGCGCGTGTCCTGGAAGGATCAGCGCTTGGAGTACTGAGGCGCCTTGCGTGCCTTCTTGAGACCGGCCTTCTTGCGCTCGATGACGCGGGCGTCACGAGTCAGGAAGCCTGCCTTCTTGAGGGCGGGGCGGTTGTTCTCGCGGTCGATCTCGTTCAGCGTGCGCGCGACTCCGAGGCGGAGTGCACCGGCCTGGCCGGAGGGTCCGCCGCCGTGGATGCGGGCGATGACGTCGTAGGCGCCGTCGAGCTCGAGGAGCTTGAAGGGGTCATTGACTTCCTGCTGGTGCAGCTTGTTCGGGAAGTAGTCGGCGAGCTCGCGCCCGTTGACGATCCACTTGCCGGTGCCGGGGACGAGGCGCACGCGGGCGACGGCTTCCTTGCGGCGTCCGACGGCTCCGCCGCCGACGGTCAGCGCGGGACGCTCCTTGACGGCGGTCTCGCCGCCTTCGGTGGACTCTGAGGTGTAGCTCGTGAGCTCCTCAGTGGGTTCGTTCAGCTCTTCAGTGTTCTCAGCCACGGTTCTCCTTGAAGTGATTTTTTAGTACTGGTGGCCAGGACTACTGGGCGACCTGAGTGATTTCGTATGTCTTGGGCTGCTGCGCGGCGTGGGGGTGCTCGGCGCCGCGGTAAACCTTCAGCTTGCCGATCTGCTGTGCAGCCAGCGAGTTCTTGGGGAGCATGCCACGAACGGCCTTCTCGACTGCGCGCTCAGGGTTCTTGTCCAGGAGTTCCACGTAGGTGGTGGACTTCAGGCCGCCCGGGTAACCGGAGTGGCGGTAGGCGCGCTTCTGCTCGAGCTTGGAGCCGGTGAGGGCTACCTTTTCAGCGTTGATGATGATGACGAAATCGCCCATGTCCATGTGGGGAGCGAAGGTCGGCTTGTGCTTTCCGCGGAGCAGGATTGCGGTCTGGCTGGCAAGACGGCCGAGGACGACGTCGGTTGCATCGATTACGTGCCACTGGCGGTTGATGTCGCCTGGCTTCGGGGTGTACGTACGCACGGTTATGGCCTTCGTTTCTATTTCGGTGTCGCCCGTGGCCACGGAGAACGTCCGTACCCGCGGGCTCAGCTTATTCATGCGTTACCGGAACTTCAGGTGAGGGCTGAAATACGACCAGTCATCCCGTGAATCTCGGCTCCGCCCCCGGGCCAGGTGGTTCTGCAACTGAACCGCTCCGAAGGGCGCAGACGTATCGAGAAGGGACACGCACAACGACTCCCAAGGATAGCCTGCCGTACTGGGGCGGGTCAAAAGGGGCCGGCGGCGGCGTTGGCGGAGGCGCGAAGCAGCGCGAACGCAGGTTCTGCGCAGGGCGCGTGCAGAGCGGACGCAGGTTCGTGAATGTTCGGTCAGGATCAGGGCAAACCCGGTTTCTTGCGGGTTCCCGTTGCTAGGTTTCTGGCAGCGCTGGCGCTGGGTCAGCCAACTCGAACCGTCCCAGGAGTTCCATCATGTTCCTCGTCTCCAACTCTCGCATGCACCTCCTCCCCCGTCTGGTCCGCAAGGAAGACGGAGCGACCGCCGTCGAGTACGGCATCATGGTCGCCCTCATCGCCGTCGTCATCATCGCCGCAGTCACGCTGCTCGGCGGCGGAATGAAAACATCATTCGAGAAGGCTTCCTGCGCGGTGAAAGGTGGGGCATACACCGCGTACACCGGAACCAGCGCAACGGGCGGGTGCTCGGTCTAAGTGGCGTAGCTGAATGCCCGGTTGAAAGTTCTTCAGTCGGGCATTCAAGCTTGCAAGAAGGGTTCTGATGCGCAGTGAGAAGGGGGCCGCCGCTGTTGAGATGGCCTTGGTCCTACCCGTCCTCATCCTGCTTCTCCTCGGCATCATGGAGTTCGGCCGGGCTTTCAACACCCAGGTCATGTTGACCAATGCCGCCCGCGAGGGTGTACGCGTCATGTCCATCTCGAAGGACACGACTCAGGCCAAGACGTCGACGATCACCGCTGCGGGCACACTGAGCCCGGCACTGACTGCAACGGACATCGCGATCACGGTCCCTGGATCAACACCAGCTGGCCCGTGCCCTGCTGGTAGCACGGCTACTGTCACCATCACCTACACGCTGAGCACCCTCACGAAGATTGCTGGACCGTTCTCCATGACCGGCAAGGGAGTCATGCTGTGCGGCGGCTGACGCAGCGGCCCGGCATGCGCCAGGAGCAGGGAGCCGTCAGCGTTCTCGTCGCCCTCCTCATGGTCGTCCTGCTCGGGTTCGCCGCTCTGGCCATCGACGTGGGAATGCTCGTCTCCGAGAAGGCGCAGCTGCAGAACGGCGCCGATGCCGGCGCCCTTGCCATTGCCCAGAAGTGCGCTCTGGATCAGAATGACGCCGATTGTGACTCGACCGCGCCCGTTGCCCGCAGCCTGGCCAACAGCAACGCCCTCGATACGAAGAGCAACGTGAAGAACATCGTCGTGAACGAGACAAGCCGCAAAGTCACCGTCACCACCGGTGCGCTTCAGGACGGGCAGGCACCCAATCGCATGTCACTTGTCTTCGCCAACGCACTCGGCATCAGTTCCAGTGAGGTGACGGCATCGTCGACGGCCACGTGGGGAAGCCCTACCTCCGGGCCCGCGCCGTTTCCCATCACCTTCTCGGAGTGCGAGCTCAAGGATGGGCCCGGCTGGCAAGTGGTGGAGTTTCGAAAGAAGTCGGACGCGACACCCGCGTGCGCAGGCGGTCCACCGGGCGGCTTCGGCAGCCTGGATCAGGTAGCCGGGAAGTGCGAGGCCTTCGTCAACATCTCGCAGAGCGCCTCGGGCAGCAACACCGGCAATACCGGAGCGCCCAGCGACTGCGTCCCGCTCCTGCAGGAATGGCGGGCACAGATCGAAGCAGGCGACGCTCCCGTCGGCCTGTTCCCGATCTACCGCAGCGTCAGTGACAGCGGCAGCAATGCCGTCTACCAACTCACTGGTTTCGCCGCATTCGAGGTCCACGGCTGGAAATTCAAGCAGGAGGGCAACTCCACGTTTCCCGACTCCTTTCGCGACAACTACTACGCCGGCTACAAGTGCAGCTCCACGCAATGCATCGGCATCATCGGCAGGTTCGTGAGGATGGTCTCCCTTGACGACGCCTACAAGCTCGGCCCCTACGACCCGACCATGGGCACCGCGGTCGTCCGACTCACCCTCGAGGAAGCAACTTCATGAAATCCCGTCTCCTGGCCGGCGTCGCCGCCGTCGTCCTCGCGCTCGTCGGAGCCCTGATGCTGTTCGGCTACGCGCAGGGCGCCGAAGCACGCGCGGTCGAGGGCCTCGACCCGGTGGACGTCCTGGTGGTGGCCACAGCAGTCCCTGCAGGCACGCCGGCCGAGGAACTCCAGCCATTCCTCACCACCAAGGCCCTGCCGGCCACCGCGGTCGGAGGATCCGCGCTCAAGGACCTCGACTCGTCCACGGGCAGGATCACCGCCGTGGAGCTCATGCCCGGTGAGCAGCTGCTCGCCGAACGCCTCGTCGACCCGGATGACGCCGCAATGACCGGCAGCGTCGACGTCCCCGAGGGCCTGCAGGAGGTCTCCTTCACGATCGAGCCGGACCGCGCCGTCGGCGGCAAGATCGCCCCCGGTGACACCGTGGGGGTGTTCATCTCTTTGGAGACGGGAGGTCTCGAGCAGGAGCCGGACGTCCCGACGACGAAGCTCGCTCTCCACAAGATCCTCGTCACCTCCGTGCAGCGCGCCCCCACCCCCGTCGCAGCAGACCCCGCCGCGGATCCTGAAGCGCAGGCCCGCGCCGAGGCCGAGGCGCTGCCGAGCGGCTCCCTCATGCTCACCATCGCCGTCGACACCGCCCAGGCGACGAAGATCGTGCACGCCAACCAGAACGCCACCCTGTGGCTGAGCAAGGAAACGCCCGCGACGGTCGAGGGAGACTCCCCCATCGTCCAGAACAAGGAACTGTACCGATGAGCAGATTCGTCCTGATCACCCCCAGCTCGGACTTCGAGCAGAAGGTCCGCCACGCCGTCGCCGGCGGACTGCAGGGCCATGTGAAGAGCCTGCCTGCGAGCGTCCTGACCGGGGACCCGACCTCCGTCCTCGACCAGCTGGGACTCGAGCGGCCGGAGGTGCTGGTCTTCGGGCCGGGTATCGCCATCGAGGAAGCGCTGCGCCTCGCCCTGATCGTGGACGTGACGTTCCCGGAGATCAGCGTGGTGCTGGTGCATGACGACCACCCGGACATCGCCCTGCAGGCCATGCGCGCCGGCGTCCGCGACATCCTCTCCCCGCTGGCGGACGTCGCGAGTATCCGAGCCCAGCTCGAGCGCGCCTGCCAGGCCTTCGCGACCCGCCAGCGCACCGGGACGCAGCCGCCCCGCGAGCAACAGAGCGGCCTCGTCATCGGGGTGTTCTCCCCGAAGGGCGGCGTCGGCAAGACGACGGTCGCCACGAACCTGGCCGTCGGCCTCGGGAAGCTGGCGCCCATGAGCGTGGTCATCGTGGACCTCGACCTCCAGTTCGGCGACGTCGGCACCGGCCTCTACCTCACCCCCGAGTACTCGGTACTCGACGCCGTCACGGGCGCTGCCACCCAAGACTCGATGGTCCTCAAGGCCTTCCTGACCCCGCACCCCTCGGGGATCTACGCCCTCTGCGGACCCAAGAACCCCGCCGACGCCGACCGCGTCTCCTCGGCCCAGGTGACCCGCCTGATCCAGCAGCTGGCGATGGAGTTCCGCTACGTCGTCGTCGACACCGGCCCCGGGCTCACCGAGCCGAGCCTCGCGGCGCTGGAGCAGTGCACCGACGCCGTCTGGGTGACCGGCATGGACGTGCCGAGCGTCCGCGGCCTACGCACGGGCCTCGACGTGCTGCAGCAGCTCAACCTCCTGCCCGAGACCCGCCACGTGGTCCTCAACTTCGCCGATACCAAGACCGGCCTCTCGGTGGAGGACATCGAGGCGACCCTCAACGCGCCCGTCGATGTGTCCATCCCCCGCTCCCGGGCCATCACCCTCGCGACGAACCGCGGCGTCCCCCTGCTCCAGGACAAGGTCCGTGATCCCGCGACGAAGAGCCTCACGGAGCTCGTGCAGCGGTTCGACCACGAGTGGCGCGCGAAGTCGCAGCGGAAGCTGCACCGCCGCGTGGTGGTCCGATGAAGCTCTCCGCCCGCATCCAGGCCGCAGGGCTCTCGACCGCGCCCGCCGTCGTCGTCGAGCCCGATGCTCCCGACGCGCCACCGGCACCTCCGCGCCCGGCCACCCTCGCGCCCGCCGTCGTCCGCGACGCACCCCAGAAACCCGGCAGTGCAAAGGTGGACGTCTTCGCGGGCCTCAAGCAACGCGCGGCCTCCGCCCTGTTCGAGCGCATGGGCACCCGCGCGAGCGACACCTCCATCAGCGAGGAGGACCTGAAGGTCGTCGCGCGCGAGGAGCTGAGTCAGATCATCGACGCCGAGCAGGTACCGCTCAGCCCCGATGAACGGCGCCGCCTCATCCAGGACGTCGCCGACGACGTCCTCGGCTTCGGCCCGCTCCAGCGCCTCCTCGACGACGCCTCGGTCACGGAGATCATGGTCAACCGGATGGACCAGATCTACGTGGAGCAGCAGGGCAAGCTGACGCTCAGCGACTCCCGGTTCAGCTCCGAGGAGCACCTGCGCCGCGTCATCGAGCGCATCGTCTCCAAGGTGGGCCGCCGCATCGACGAGTCCTCCCCCTTCGTGGATGCCCGCCTCGAGGACGGCTCGCGCGTCAACGCCGTCATCCCCCCGCTCGCGGTCAACGGCTCGTCGCTGACCATCCGCAAGTTCAGCAAGGTCCCCCTGACGGTCCAGAACCTCATCGACTTCGGCACGCTCACCCCGGAGATGGCCGAACTGCTGGACGCCTGCGTGAAGGCGAAGCTCAACATCATCGTCTCGGGGGGCACGGGCACCGGGAAGACCACCCTGCTCAACGTGCTGTCCTCGTTCCTCCCCGAGGGCGACCGCATCGTCACCATCGAGGACGCCGTCGAGCTGCAGATCCAGCAGCAGCACGTGGTGCGCCTGGAGAGCCGCCCGCCGAACACCGAGGGCAAGGGCGCCGTGAGCATCCGCGACCTCGTCCGCAACTCCCTCCGCATGCGGCCCGACCGCATCGTCATCGGCGAGGTGCGTGGCGGGGAGTCCCTCGACATGCTGCAGGCTATGAACACCGGCCACGACGGCTCGCTGTCCACCGTCCACGCAAACTCGCCCAGGGACGCCGTGGCCCGCCTCGAGACACTCGTGCTCATGGCCGGCATGGACCTGCCCCTGCGGGCCATCCGCGAACAGCTGGCGTCCGCCGTCAACCTCGTGGTGCAGATCTCGCGCCTCCGCGACGGCAGCCGACGCATCACGCACGTGACCGAGGTGCAGGGCATGGAGGGCGACGTCGTCACCCTGCAGGACGCCTTTGTCTTCGACTACTCCGCCGGCGTCGACCACAAGGGCCGCTTCCTCGGTAAGCCCGTGCCGACCGGCATCCGACCGCGGTTCATGGAGCGCTTCGAGGACATGGGGATCACGGTGTCGCCGGCCGTCTTCGGGTCCGCGCCGCCGCGCGGGCGGTAGGGGCATGACCCTCCTCCTCGTCGGCGGTGCCGCCCTGGTGATCGGCGGGATCGTCCTGCTGCTCGTGGCACTCCGGCCTGCCCAGTCGCCGGTCCCGCTGGACCGCCGCCGGCCACCTCGACAGCAGCAGGACTCGCAGCTCTCACGCTTCGCGGGGGCGGCCGGACGTGCGATGGATGCCTACCTGCGCCGGCACCCGATGCGCTTCCTCGACCAGAACGTCCTCGAGACGGCAGGCATCAGGATCAGCCAGGCCGAGGTCTACCTGCTCGTGGTCCTCGGCGGCATCACCGGGCTCCTGCTGGGGTGGGCGCTGCTCGCGCCGGTCGTCGGCGTCCTCCTGTTCCTGCTCTCCCCCGCCGTCGCGCACCTGGTGGTGTCCTTCCGGACAGGACGACGGCGTCGCCGCTTCGACTCACAGCTCGGCGACACGCTACAGCTGCTCACCGGAGGCCTGCGGGCGGGTCACAGCATCCTGCGGGCGATCGACGCCGCGGCCACGGAGGCGGACAGCCCGACGTCCGAGGAGATGCGCCGGATCGTCGCCGAGACGAGCCTCGGCAAGGATCTCCTCGCCGCGCTCATGGACACCTCGCACCGCATGCAGAACGAGGACTTCGCCTGGATCGCGCAGGCCATCCAGATCAACCGCGAGGTCGGTGGGGACCTCGCCGACGTGCTCGACCAGGTGGGGCACACCATCCGCGAGCGCACCGAGATCAAGGGCCACATCCGCGCCCTCGCCGCGGAGGGGAAGTTCTCCGCCTACATCCTGGGAGCACTGCCGTTCGCGATTGCGCTGATGCTCACCGTGGTCAGCCCCGGCTACGTCGACCCGCTGTTCACGAAGCCGCTGGGCTGGGTGATGCTCGGAGCCGCCGCCGTCATGATGGCGATCGGCGGGCTCTGGCTGCGCAAGATCATCGACCTGAAGTTCTGAGGAGACCGTCATGGACCCCACCCTGCTCGCCTCGCTCCTGCTGACCTCCGCACCCATCGGCTACTTCACCTGGTCCCTGCTCACCTCCGACGCCCGGCTGCGCCGCACCGTGCAGCACAACCTCAACCAGGGGATGGCCGGGGCCGTCGCCGACGCTGACCGCCCGAACCCCCTCCTCCGGCTGGGCCGGCACCTCACCCCGCAGGCGTACGTCCTCAAACTGGACCACCTGCTGGCCCTCGCCGGCCGGCCGGCCTCGATGCCACTGGCCAAGGTCCTCACCGCCAAGCCACTCCTCGGTCTCGCCGGCGGCCTGGCCGGACTGCTGCTCGTGCAGTCGAACCCCAGCAGACTCTTCGTGCTGCTCGCACTCTTCATCACGGTCCTCGGTTACTTCGTGCCGGACCTCCTCCTCTACAGCAAGGGACAGGAACGCCAGAAGGCCATGGCCCTGGAACTGGCCAACACCCTGGACCAGATGCTGATCTCCGTGGAGGCGGGCCTGGGGTTCGAGAGCGCCATGCAGCGCGCGGGCGAGACAGGGAAGGGGCCGCTGGCGGACGAACTCGTGCGGACGCTGCAGGACATGCAGGTGGGACGCAGCCGGCGTGAGGCGTACCTCGCCATGGCGGACCGCAGCACCATCCCGGAACTGCGCAGCTTCGTGAAAGCCATCGTGCAGGCGGACGCCTACGGCATCGCCCTGTCGGGTGTGCTGCGGACGCAGGCGAAGGTCATGCGCGTGAAACGCCGTCAGCGTGCGGAGGAGAAGGCGATGAAACTCCCCGTCGCGGTGCTCTTCCCGCTCCTGCTGTTCATCTTCCCGGTGCTGTTCATCGTGATCCTCGGCCCGGCCGCACTCAACGTCATGGACACGTTCGCCGGGCAGTGAGGCGGCTCCCGGCTGACCGTCAGACCGCCGCCGTAGGCTGGGACGGTGCTTCCGAATACCGCCCAGCCCGACCCGCCGCTCGTGGACCTCACGGTCCTCGCGCACCTCGAGCAGCAGTTGAACGACGCCGGGCCGGCGCGCACCTTCGCCCGCGACTACATCACGGGCTTCGCCAACCGCCACCTTCGGCTCGTACGCTCGGTCGCCGACCAGGACCTACCCGCAGCCCTCGAGTCCGCGTTGAGCCTCCGCAATTCCTCCCTCATGGTGGGTGCCCAGCGACTCGCGGTCCTCACCGCTGCCTTCGAGGCAGCCATCTCCTCGGCCGACCTCGACGCCGCGCGCCGCACGCTCCCCGGCATCGAACGCTGCGGGCTGGAGACGATCCGCGAGCTCGAGACCCGCTACCTCGACCCTGCTTGAGGGGCGCGCAGCCCCTCAGGCGCGTACCGGGGTCAACCGGTAGCCGACGCCGCGCACGGTCTGCAGCCAGCGCGGGTTCTTCGGATCCTCGTCGAGCTTCCGTCGGAGGTTGCCGATGTGCACCTCGATCGCCCGCTCGTCGGAGTCGCTGATGTAGGTGTCCTCGCCGTAGTAGTCGCCCCGGACAACCCGCACGAGGTCGGCCTTCGTCCTCACCGCGCCGCTGCTCCTCAGCATCTCGTTGAGGAGGTCGAACTCGCTGCGCGTCAGCGGGAGGTCGCGTCCGTCGACCACCACGGTGCGCGCCGAGGCGTTCAGGGCGAGCCCGTTGTGTTCGAACACCGGCGACGCCGCGACGGCCGGTGCGGGTGCGGCGGGCGGCGCCGACGTCGTCGGCCCGGGACCCTCGGCGGCCGGCTCCGGGACCGCGCGCGGTCGCCGCAGCATCGCCGCGATGCGCGCGCGCAGTTCCCGCGGGCGGAACGGCTTCGTCAGGTAGTCGTCGGCCCCCGACTGCAGCGCCGTGAGGGTGTCCAGCTCATCACCCCTCGACGTCAGCATCACCACGTAGCAGTTGCTGAAGTCGCGGATGCGCCGCAGCACCTCGTATCCGTCGATGTCGGGCAGCCCGACGTCGACCGTCACCACCGTGGCGTCGTGCGTGCGCACCATCTCGACGCCCGCCCGGCCGTTCGGTGCCACCTGCACGTCGAAGCCCGACTGCCGCAGCACCGCCCCGACCAGATTCCGTACATCGGCGTCGTCCTCGATGACGACTGCCACTCCCGGATCGCTCATTCGCTTTCAACCCCCATCCGACCTGCGGTGAAGCCCGGTCGATTTGTCCTGGCAACCATTCTGCCCGCCTACCTGCACGAATTGCGCCGGATGGGCGTGCAAAACGCGGGGATGGCGACATAATGAAGGCAGTACGTAGGTCTCAGCGTCCGAAAGACATTCAGAATGTGGAGTTCTCCCGTCCCCTGGATCGTGCATGGCTAGGATTTCCAGCGCGTCCTGGTTGAGCGTGGCGGCGTCGAGAATGACCATCGGCCGCGCCGGGATCCTCTGCCAGATCCCCCTCACGCTGATCGTCGTCATCCTGTCGGTCACCGCTCCGGTCCTCCGGCCCGGGCTGCTGGCCGACCCGACGTACGAGCTGGGCTTCTGGCTGATCCTGGTCCTGCTGGCCCTGTGCGTGGTCGTCCCGTGGAACGAACTGCCGCGCGGCATCCTGCTGGTCGTCCCGGCCCTCGACTTCGTCGCCATCGCCCTGCTCCGGACCGGCGGTGCTGACATCCAGCCGGCGCTCGGCGTCCTCGCCGTCTTCCCCGTCCTCTGGCTCATGCGCTCCCGGCTGCCCACCTGGGCAGCCCTCGCCGGCACCGTGGGCGGTTCGCTGCTCATCACCGCCTGGCCGCTCTTCGGATCCTTCGATCCCACGCGGCTGACCTCGTACGCAGGCGCCCTGCTGCTGCCCATCGTGATGTTCTGCATCGGCGTCACGATTCACCTCATGAGCGCCGGCGCCGATGCCCGCGAAGCCGAGATCGCGCGCAAGGACCGCGAACTCAACGACCTCCTGCAAGCCGCCATCGATCGCGAGCGTGTGCTGACGGCCATCCTCAACACGGTCGACGTCGGTCTCACCGCCGTGGACGCCCACGGCAACACCACACTGACGAACCGGCAACAGGAGCTGTTCAACCGGCTCTCGACCGGCCACGGCGACGAGGCACAGGACGGCCTCGTCTTCGGGTCGGACCGCGTCACGCCGCTGCCTCCCGACCGGCGGCCCGTGCATCGGGCCCTCACGGGTGAGACGTTCGCGGACGAGCTGGTCTGGGTCGGTGGCACGGACTCCCAGCGTGCACTCTCCACGGCGGCCCGGCCCATCAAGAACGCCGACGGCGGCATCACCGGCGCCCTGGTCGCCTGCAGCGACGTCACCGAACTGGTCGAGGCCGTGACCGCGAAGGACACGTTCATCTCGAACATCTCCCACGAGTTCCACGCCCCGCTGACCTCCGTGCTGGGCTACCTCGAACTCGTCCTGGAGGACGAGCACCCCCTGCCCCCGCACCTCGCGGGCTACGTCGACGTCGCGGGCCGCAACGCCGAACGCGTACTCCACCTGGTCGCGGATCTGCTGTCCACCGCCGGCGACCGCGTCCGGGTGCATCCGCGCCCCGTGGACCTCGCGGCCGTGATCGAGATGAGCGTCCGCTCCAATCGGATCCGCGCGCAGAAGAACGGTGTGCGGCTCCGGACCGACGTGCACAGCCCGCTCTGGACGCTCATCGATCCGCTGCGGATCTCCCAGGTGCTCGACAACCTGCTGTCCAATGCCATCAAGTACTCCCCCGAGGGCGGCCTGGTGATCGTGCGCGCGGAGGAGACCGACTCGCAGATCAACCTCCACGTCGACGACCGCGGGATGGGTATGACCGAGCAGGAGGCCCGCCAGGTCTTCTCCCGCTTCTACCGGACGCCCGCCGCCCGCCGGGCGGACATCGACGGCGCGGGGCTCGGGCTGGCCATCACCAAGTCGATCGTCGAAAGCCATGGCGGCTCGATCCACTGCACGAGCTCCCCGGGCAGGGGAAGCCGTTTCACGGTGACGCTGCCGGTCGACGGGGACGTGAGCCGGTCCCCGCACGACACCCTCGAGGACTCCCTCTAGGTGGTCGCTGCCCTGATCATCGCGCCTGTCACGGCCGGGCTGGCGTACGCGCTGTTCGCCCTCGCCGGCAGGGATCCGCGGACCGTCCTGCCGGAGCGCGCGCGGCTGCCTCTGGCACTGCTCGCGGGCGTCCTCGCGGGCGCCGGCGGTGCCGTCACAGGCGAGTGGTGGACCCTTCCGCTCGTGGGGTGCCTCGCGGCCTTCGGCGTGCTCCTCGCGGCCATCGACGCCCGCTCGAAGCTGCTGCCGAACGCCGTCCTCGTGCGCTTCACCGCGGTGACCATCCCGCTGCTCCTCCTCGCGGCAGGCGCGGGCGGTCACTGGGGCGGCCTGCTCGGCGCCGCGGCCGGAGCAGCCGCGCTGTTCGCGGTCTACTTCGTCCTCGCGCTCATCAACCCTGCGGGCATGGGGATGGGCGACGTGAAGCTCGCCGCCGTGCTCGGTCTCTTCGGGGGCTGGGCCGGAGCCTCCGCCTGGCTGGGCACCCTCCTCGGCGGCTTCCTGCTGGGGGGCCTGGCCGGGCTCGCGGTCCTGCTGTTCCGCCGCGGTTCGCGCGGCTCCACCTTCCCCTTCGGCCCCGGGATGCTCCTCGCCGCGTTCGCGAGCTTCGTCCTCCTCGCCTAGTGGGGCGGCGCGTCCTCGCCCGAGCGGGCAGCGCGTCCTCGCCTAGCCGGGCAGCGCGTCGTCGCCGACGATGACGGCGTCGGCCCCCGGTGCTCCGCGCGGGGCGAGGTGCCCGGCGTTCCGCCGTGCGCGGGTGAGCCCGGCCCGCCCCGCGAGCTCGTCGCCGCCCGGGTAGGCGATCTCCTCCAGCACGAGCGGGTGCGGCGCAGCCAGGATGGACCGGGCGTCCTTCAGGCGGGCGGCCAGTCGCTCGGCCAGCCACACCGGGGGCATCTCCCCCGATCCGACGCGCAGGGTCGATCCGATCAGCGCGCGCACCATGTTGTGGCAGAACGCGTCCGCCTGGATGGTCGCCGTGATGACGCCGTCGTGGCCGCGCACGAACTCGTACCGCTGCAACTCACGGATCGTCGTGGCGCCCTCGCGGGGTTTGCAGAACGCGGCGAAGTCCTGCATCCCCAGCAGGTGGGTGGATCCTTCGTTGAGGAGCGCGACGTCCAGCGGCGCGGGGTACCAGAGCGTGGTGTGGCGGCGCAGCGGGTCCTGCCCGCTCGCCACGTCCGCGATGGCGTAGCTGTAGCGGCGCCAGAGCGCAGAGAACCGTGCGTCGAATCCTTCGGGTGCCGGGGCGGCCGACCGGACGACGACGGCGGGTACCGAGTTCCTGACGGATCGGCCCCGCCCGGTGATCCCCTCTGTGAGCACGCGGTTGACCGTGCCGGTGAGGCGCCGCAGGAAGGCCTCGGACGGATCCATGTCCCGGCCGCGGGGCATGGACTCCCACTCGGCCCGGGTGAGGTCCACATGGGCCACCTGACCCCGGGCGTGCACGCCGGCGTCGGTGCGCCCGCCCACCGTGAGACGGGCCTGGCGGCGCAGGAGCGTGAAGAGGGCGTCCTCGAGCACCCCCTGGACGGTCGTGAGCTCCGGCTGCAGGGCCCAGCCGGAGAACAGGGCGCCGTCGTACGCGAGGTCGAGCCGGACACGCAAGAGCCCGCCGTCCCTCGGGGGGACGGCGGGCTCGAGCGGTGTCATGGCGTGCGTGAGGCGGGAAGAATTACTTCTTCTCGTCCTCCACGGTGCCGTCGACGACGACGACCTCGTCGGTGCCTTCCTCGGCATCGATCGTGGTCTCCTCGGCGGCAACCTCCTCGGCGGACTCAGCCGATTCGGCAGACTCAGCCGAATCCACCGAATCCGCGGACTCGGGCGAATCCACGGAATCCACCGAATCGACGGACTCGGGCGAATCCACGGAGTCAGCCGACTCGGCCGACTCCGGCGCCTCGACGGGCGCCGCCGCGGCGGGAGCCTTGGCCTGCTCGGCCTCGGCGACGACGGACTGCTTCGCGGACATGGGCTCCAGCACGAGTTCGATGACTGCCATGGGAGCGTTGTCGCCCTTGCGGTTGCCGATCTTCGTGATGCGGGTGTAGCCGCCTTCGCGGTTGGCGACAGCAGGTGCGATGTCCGTGAACAGCTCGTGGACGATGCTCTTGCTGCTGATGACACCGAGGACGCGGCGACGCGACGCGAGGTCGCCCTTCTTCGCGAACGTGATGAGACGCTCGGCGTAGGGGCGGAGGCGCTTGGCCTTGGTCACCGTGGTGGTGATCCGCTTGTGCTCGAACAGTGAGGCGGCCAGGTTGGCGAGCATCAGGCGTTCGTGCGCCGGACCGCCTCCGAGGCGTGGGCCCTTTGTAGGTGTGGGCATGATTCTTTCTCCTCATTAGGGGTGTCCGTCCCGTCGCCCAGGAGGGCGATGGGACGGACAGATAGCGTTTTAGACCTCTTCGTCGCCGAAGGGGGCGTCGTCCTCTTCGATGGCTGCGGCGCGGGCGGCGAGGTCGAACCCTGGAGGGGAATCCTTCAGGGACAGACCGAGCTCCACGAGCTTCGCCTTGACCTCGTCGATGGACTTCGCGCCGAAGTTGCGGATGTCCATGAGATCGGCCTCGGAGCGCGCAACGAGTTCACCCACGGAGTGGATGCCCTCGCGCTTGAGGCAGTTGTACGAGCGGACCGTCAGTTCGAGATCCTCGATCGGCAGCGCCATGTCCGCAGCAAGCGCTGCGTCCGTCGGCGACGGGCCGATCTCGATACCCTCGGCGGCGGTGTTCAGCTCGCGGGCGAGACCGAACAGCTCCACCAGGGTGGTGCCGGCGGAAGCGACGGCGTCGCGCGGGGCGATGGCGTCCTTCGTCTCGACGTCGACGATCAGCTTGTCGAAGTCGGTGCGCTGCTCCACACGGGTGGCTTCCACACGGAAGGTGACCTTGAGGACCGGCGAGTAGATGGAGTCGACCGGGATGCGGCCGATCTCCGAGTCGCCGGACTTGTTCTGCGACGCCGAGACGTAGCCGCGTCCACGCTCGATGGTCAGTTCGAGCTCGAACTTGCCCTTCGAGTTGAGGGTCGCGATGTGCAGGTCCGGGTTGTGGAACTCGACGCCGGCCGGGGGCGCGATATCGGCGGCGGTGACGACGCCGGGTCCCTGCTTGCGCAGGTAGGCGACGACGGGCTCGTCGTGCTCCGAGGAGACGGCGAGGTTCTTGATGTTCAGGATGATCTCGGTGACGTCCTCCTTCACCCCGGGAACCGTGGTGAATTCGTGCAGGACGCCGTCGATCCGGATGCTGGTGACGGCGGCACCGGGGATCGAGGACAGGAGCGTGCGGCGGAGCGAGTTGCCGAGGGTGTAGCCGAAGCCGGGCTCGAGCGGCTCGATGACGAACCGCGAACGGTTGTCGGCGACTACTTCTTCAGTCAGGGTGGGGCGCTGTGCAATAAGCACTTACATTTCCTTTCGGGAAGCATCCGCTATATGACGCTTCCAAATGGGCGGGACTGCTGGTCGACCGGCTCAATAGCAGCTGGAACGGCACCGAACCGCCCTGCCGGAACCTGGGTTCCTGCAAGGCGGCACGGTGACCGGGAAGCTGGTTAGACGCGGCGGCGCTTGGGCGGACGGCAGCCGTTGTGCGCGCTCGGGGTGACGTCCGAGATGGAGCCGACCTCGAGGCCGGTGGCCTGCAGCGAGCGGATCGCGGTCTCGCGGCCCGATCCGGGGCCCTTCACGAAGACGTCGACCTTCTTGACGCCGTGCTCCTGCGCACGCTTCGCAGCCGCCTCGGCGGCCATCTGCGCCGCGAACGGCGTCGACTTGCGCGAGCCCTTGAACCCGACCTCACCGGCGGAGGCCCAGGAGATGACTGCTCCACTGGGGTCCGTGATGGAGACGATCGTGTTGTTGAAGGTGCTCTTGATGTGCGCCTGGCCGAGGGTGATGTTCTTCTTGTCCTTGCGACGCGGCTTACGCACCGCTCCACGAGTCTTGGGGGGCATTACTTCTCCTACGAAGGTATTGGGTATAGCATTGATCGACTGATCGGAAGTTCTCCGGTGATTTGGACAATCACCGAGCGGATGGGCCCCTGATGGCGGGGTTCCCTGGCCGGGCGAGCGCTAGCGAGTCCGGTTAGGGTGCCATTAGGGACTAGCGTCCGACCTTCTTCTTGCCTGCGACCGTACGCTTCGGACCCTTGCGGGTACGGGCGTTCGTCTTCGTACGCTGTCCACGTACGGGAAGGCCGCGGCGGTGCCGGATACCTTCGTAGCTGCCGATCTCGACCTTGCGGCGGATATCGGCTGCAACCTCGCGTCGGAGGTCACCCTCGACCTTGAAGTTGCCTTCGATGTAGTCGCGGAGCTGGACCAGCTCGATGTCGGAGAGGTCCTTGACGCGCGTGTTCGGGGAGATCCCCGTGTCGACGATCGTCTTCTCTGCACGGGTCTTGCCCACGCCGTAGATATAGGTGAGCGCAATGACTACCCGCTTTTCGCGGGGGATGTCTACGCCAGCGAGACGTGCCATAGTGGCGGTTCTCCTTTGGTGTTACCGGAGGTATGGAGCAGGACGTCCCCGGAACCGATGCTCCGGTCCCCGGCCTCCGAGCCGGGGGTGTACACCCCGTGAGGGGTGCTGTTCTGCCGTTGAATGTACTTCTACGCGCGGGGAAGAGCCTCGGGAGAGGTTCTTAGCCCTGGCGCTGCTTGTGGCGCGGGTTCTCGCAGATGACGAGAACGTTGCCCTTGCGGCGAACCACCTGGCACTTCTCGCAGATCCGCTTCACGCTCGGGTTGACCTTCATGGTTTTCCTTCGAGTTGATTCTTATTTGTAGCGGTAGACAATACGGCCCCGGGTGAGGTCGTACGGGCTGAGTTCCACTACGACCCGGTCCTCAGGAAGGATTCGAATGTAGTGCTGGCGCATCTTTCCCGAGATGTGGGCGAGAACAATGTGACCGTTGGCCAACTCAACGCGGAACATCGCGTTGGGCAGTGCCTCGTTCACAGTGCCTTCAATCTCAATGACACCGTCTTTCTTGGCCATATCCTCCGCTAACGTCTGTGCCCACCACTTGCGTGACGGGCGGGTTCAGGGTTTTGATTGTCTGACCCCGCGGGAGCCGGGGCTCCGCTGACGGGCAGGTCTCCATGGCCCATTGGGCATGAAAAGCAGAGACAACCAACAGACAACGATACGCTACCGCCCGGCGATAGTTAAATCGCCGGGTGACCGCAGCGGAACGGCGAAGGCCCCGCACGGGTGTGCGGGACCTTCGGTGTTCGTGCTGTCGTCTACGTGGGGGCCGCGGTCATCCGGCGAGGGGCGCCGGCGTCACACCGAGCGGCTCGAGCCGGGACGCTCCCCCGTCGGGTGCCGAGAGGACCCAGATGCCGCCGTCGTGGACGGCCACACTGTGCTCCCACTGGGATGCGCGCTTGCCGTCCGTCGTGACGACCGTCCAGTCGTCGTCCAGTACGGCGGTCTCGAGGCCGCCCTGCACGAGCATCGGCTCGATCGCCAGGCACAGCCCGGGCCGGACCTTCGGGCCCCGGTTGGCACTGCGGAAGTTGAGGACGTCGGGCGCCTGGTGCATCTGCGTGCCGATGCCGTGTCCCACGTAGTCCTCGAGGATCCCGAGTGCCGGGCCGGGGACGGACGACACGTAGTCGTCGATCGCGGCGCCGATGTCTCCGACGAACCGCGCGGTCGCCAGGGCGGCGATGCCATGCCACATCGCCTCCTCCGTCACCTCGGAGAGGCGTACGTCCTCCGGGCGGGGCGTGCCCACGATGACGGTGCGGGCGGAGTCCGAGTGCCAGCCGCGGACCACGGCGCCGCCGTCGATCGAGAGGATGTCCCCGTCCTGCAGGGCGTAGTTCCCGGGGATCCCGTGGACCACCTCCGCGTTGACCGAGGTGCAGATGCTCGCCGGGAAGCCGTGATAGCCGAGGAAGTTCGAGGTCGCGCCCTCCTCGCGGAGGACCTCCTCGAACACGGTGTTCAGCTGGGCGGTCGTGACCCCCACGGCGGCGGCGTCGACCGCACGGTCGAGGGCCTTCGCCAGCACCAGTCCGGCGTCACGCATCACGAGCATCTGCTCGGTGGTCTTGTACTCGATCTTGGGCTGGCGGAACATGGGGACGTCCTAGCGTGCGACTTTGAGGGCGGTCATGACGCGGTCGGTGACCTCGTCGATGGTCCCGATGCCGTCCACCCGGGTGACGATCCCGCGCTCGTCGTACCGGGACACGACCGGCGCGGTCTGGTCGTGGTACAGGCCGAGGCGGTGCCGGATGACCTGCTCGTTGTCGTCCGACCGGCCGTCCAGCTCGGCCCGGCCGAGGAGGCGCCTGACGAGCTCCTCGTCGTCGGCGGTGAGCTGGAGCACCACGTCGAGCGCGAGCTCGTTCTCGCGGAGGATGTCGTCCAGTTCCGCGACCTGCGAGGCGGTGCGCGGGTAGCCGTCGAGGAGGAAGCCCTCCTGGACGTCGTCGGCGGCGAGCCGGTCGCGCACCATGCGGTTCGTGACGCTGTCGGGAACGAAGTCGCCGGCGTCCATGAACGTCTTCGCCTCGACCCCGAGCGGGGTCTCCCGCTTGACGTTGTCACGGAAGATGTCGCCCGTCGAGATGGCCACCACCCCGAGGCGCTCGGAGATCCGCGCGGCCTGGGTTCCCTTACCGGACCCGGGGGGACCGATGATCAGCATTCTCGTCAACGCAACAACCCTTCGTAGTGACGCTGCTGGAGCTGAGCGTCGATCTGCTTCACCGTCTCGAGGCCCACACCCACCATGATCAGGATCGAGGTGCCGCCGAACGGGAAGTTCTGGTTGGCGCCGATGGCCACGAGGGCGATCAGCGGGATCAGTGCCACGAGCCCGAGGTAGATCGCGCCCGGGAGCGTGATGCGCGAGAGCACGTACTGCAGGTACTCCGCCGTCGGGCGTCCCGCACGGATGCCCGGGATGAAGCCGCCGTACTTCTTCATGTTCTCGGACACCTCGTCCGGGTTGAAGGTGATCGCGACGTAGAAGTAGGTGAAGAAGACGATCAGCAGGAAGTACATCGCCATGTACAGCGGGTGGTCGCCGCTGGTCAGGTAGGTGGAGATCCAGTTGACCCATCCGGCCGGCGCGCTGCCGTCCTGGGGGGTGTTGAACTGAGCGATCAGGCTGGGCAGGTACAGCATCGAGGACGCGAAGATCACGGGGATGACGCCGGCCATGTTGACCTTGATCGGGATGTAGGTGCTGCTGCCGCCGAGGGTGCGGCGCCCGACCATGCGCTTGGCGTACTGGACCGGGATGCGGCGCTGCGACTGCTCCACGAAGATCACGAGGGCGACGACGACGACGCCCATCAGCAGGACGAAGGTGAAGACCATGGCGCCCTGGGTGCGGAAGATCTCGCCCAGCGAGGTGGGGAAACCGGCGGCGATCGCGGTGAAGATGAGCAGCGACATGCCGTTGCCGACGCCCCGCTCGGTGATGAGCTCGCCCATCCACATGATGAGGCCGGTTCCCGCGGTCAGCGTGAGGATGAGCAGCAGGATGGTGACCAGCGAGTCGTCCGGGATGATGGGCACCGGGCAGTTGCCGAGCAGTGCGCCCGAACGGGCGAGCGAGACGAGGGTGGTCGCGTTGAGGAGCCCCAGGGCGATCGTCAGGTAGCGCGTGTACTGGGTCAGCTGTGACTGGCCCTGCGCGCCTTCCTGGTGCAGCTCCTGGAAGCGGGGGATGACCACGCGGAGGAGCTGCGTGATGATGCTCGCGGTGATGTACGGCATGATGCCCAGGGCGAAGATCGAGACCTGGAGCAGCGCCCCGCCGCTGAAGAGGTTCACGAACTGGTACAGACCACCCTCGGTGTTGCCGAGGGCCAGGCACTCCTGGACGTTGCCGTAGTCGACGCCCGGGGCGGGGATGAACGCCCCGAGGCGGAAGATGGTGATGATTCCCAGCGTGAACAACAGCTTGCGCCGCAAGTCTGGCGTCCGGAATGCCCGGCCAATAGCGCTTAGCAAGCGTCCTCCTGAAGGTCTGTTGGTCCTGGCGCGGACCGTACACAACAACCGAGTCTAACGGTTGGTCATGGCTGCGGGACTTCCCGCGGGTGGTGGGTGGCGTAAGCCGAAAAAAGACTCCTGGTGGGCTGATCCAGCCTTGCCCACCAGAAGTCTAGTTCCTTGATGCGGTAGATCACAGCCGACCCTCCCCCGGCGGCGCGGTGGAGGGTCGGCAGAGGACCTACAGTTCGGTGACGGTGCCGCCTGCTGCGACGATCTTCTCTGCAGCGGATGCGGAGAAGGCGTCGGCCGACACGTTCACGGCCACCGTGATGTCGCCGGTCCCCAGCACCTTGACGGGCTGGTTCTTGCGGACGGCGCCGTTCGCCACCAGGCTCTCCACCGTGACGTCGCCGCCATCGGGGTAGAGCTCGGAGAGCTTGTCCAGGTTCACGACCTGGAACTCGACGCGGAACGGGTTCTTGAAGCCGCGCAGCTTGGGAAGACGCATGTGCAGCGGCAGCTGGCCGCCGGCAAATCCTGCCTTCACCTGGTAGCGCGCTGCGGTTCCCTTGGTACCACGGCCTGCGGTCTTACCCTTCGAACCCTCACCACGGCCGACACGGGTCTTCGCCGTCTTGGCTCCGGGTGCGGGACGCAGGTGGTGGACCTTCAGGGCGTGGACGCGCTCTGCTTTTGCCTCAGTCGCGGCCGGAGCCGCGATGTTCTTGTCTGCCATTAGTTGGCCTCCTCAACCTTCAAGAGGTGCGGAACCGTGTTGATCATGCCGACGGTGACGGCATCGGCTTCACGGACCACGGTGTGGCCGATCCGCTTCAGGCCGAGCGACCGCAGCGTGTCGCGCTGGTTCTGCTTGCCGCCGATGGCGGACTTGATCTGGGTGATCGAGAGCTTCGCCGAGCTCACGGGCACCTTCTTCGGGGTGATCGCGGTCATCACGCACCTGCCTTCTGAGCTGCGATTGCGCGCAGCATCTGGTGGGATGCGACCTCGTCGAGGGGCAGGCCACGGCGTGCCGCGACGGCCTGGGGCTCCTCGAGGCGCTTCAGCGCGTCAACGGTCGCGTGAACGATGTTGATGGCGTTCGCGGAACCGAGCGACTTGGAGAGGACGTCGTGGATGCCGACGCACTCCAGGACCGCACGCACCGGACCACCGGCGATGACGCCGGTACCCGGGGAGGCGGGACGGAGGAGGACGACGCCTGCGGCTGCCTCGCCCTGCACCAGGTGCGGGACGGTGCCACCGATGCGCGGAACGCGGAACATCGTCTTCTTGGCTTCCTCGACGGCCTTCTGGATGGCCGAAGGGACTTCCTTCGCCTTTCCGTAGCCGACGCCGACCATGCCGTTGCCGTCGCCGACCACCACGAGGGCGGTGAAGCTGAAGCGGCGGCCGCCCTTGACGACCTTGGCGACACGGTTGATGGTGACGACGCGTTCGATGAACTTGTCCTTGTCGTCGTTGCGGCCGCCGTCGCGACCGTCACGGCCACCTCGGCCGCCACGCTCGCCACCGCGGGCGTTGCCGCCACGCTCGCCGCCGCGGGCGTTGCCGCGCGCATTGCGGTTGGCGTCAGCCGACGCGGTCTCCGTTGCGCCTGCGGCTGAAGTCGCTTCGGCCGCGGGCTGCTCTGTAGCCGTATTCAATGGGGCTTCCTTTGCGTTGTTCTCCTCGGTCACAGTGCCAGCCCACCTTCACGTGCGCCGTCTGCGATGGCTGCAACGCGACCGTGGTACTTGTTGCCACCGCGGTCGAAGACGACTGCCTCGACGCCGACGGCCATGGCACGCTCGGCCACGAGTTCGCCGACGCGCTTGGCCTTCGCGGTCTTGTCACCGTCGAATGCACGGAGGTCCGCTTCGAGGGTGGACGCCGATGCGACGGTCACGCCCCTGGTGTCGTCGACGACCTGCACGAATACGTGGCGGGCCGAACGGTTGACGACCAGGCGGGGGCGGACAGCCGTGCCCGAGACGCGCTTGCGTACACGGAGGTGGCGGCGTCCGCGGGAGGCGGCCTTGCTCTTCGAGCTGCGCTTCTTGTTGATGCTCAGACCCATGGTTACTTACCAGCCTTTCCGACCTTGCGGCGGATGATCTCGCCTGCGTAGCGGATGCCCTTGCCCTTGTACGGGTCAGGCTTGCGCAGCTTGCGGATGGTTGCAGCGACCTCGCCGACCTGCTGCTTGTTGATGCCTGCGACCGAGAGCTTGGTGGGGCTGTCGACGGTGAGCGTGATGCCCTCGGGAGCCTTGACGGCCACCGGGTGGCTGTAGCCCAGAGCGAACTCCAGGTCGCTGCCCTTGGCCTGGACACGGTAACCCGTGCCCACGATCTCGAGGTTCTTCTTGTAGCCCTCGGTGACTCCGACGATCATGTTGGAGACGAGGGTGCGGGTCAGGCCGTGCAGCGAACGCGATTCGCGCTCGTCGTTGGGGCGGCCGACCGTGAGCGTGCCCTCGGAGAGGGAGACCTCGATGGGGCTGGGAACCGTGTGGCTCAGCTCGCCCTTCGGGCCCTTGACGGAGACCTCTTGACCGCTGACATTGACCTCGACACCAGCGGGAACGGTGATGGGGAGACGTCCAATACGTGACATGTTTCTTTCCCTTTCCCGTTACCAGACGTAGGCGAGGACTTCCCCACCTACACCCTTCTTGGATGCCTGGCGGTCCGTGAGCAGACCGGAGGACGTGGACAGGATGGCGATACCGAGGCCGCCGAGCACGTGGGGCAGGTTCGTGGACTTCGCGTACACGCGCAGGCCCGGCTTGGAGATACGGCGGATGCCGGCGATCGAACGCTGGCGGTCCGGGCCGAACTTGAGGTCGATGGTCAGCTTCTTGCCGACCTCCGCTTCCTCTTCCTTCCAGCCGGCGATGTAGCCCTCGGCCTTCAGGATGTCCGCGACGCGGGCCTTCAACTTGCTGTACGGCATGGACACGGAATCGTGGTAAGCCGAGTTGGCGTTGCGCAGACGCGTGAGCATGTCTGCGACAGGATCTGTCATTGTCATGTGGGCTCTTGCCCTTCCTCGAAACGGTTTCCGGCTTCCGGTCGGCACACGAAGTGACGGCCGGAACGGACCTGCAACGTAGTTAGATTAATCTTCGGATTTGAACGGGAAGCCAAGCGCCTTGAGGAGCGCGCGGCCCTCGGCGTCGGTCTTGGCGGTGGTGACGACGGTGATGTCCATACCGCGGACACGGTCGATCCGGTCCTGGTCGATCTCGTGGAACATGGACTGCTCCGTGAGACCGAAGGTGTAGTTGCCGTTGCCGTCGAACTGCTTGCCGTTGAGGCCGCGGAAGTCGCGGATACGGGGCAGGGCGAGCGAGACCAGGCGGTCCGTGAATTCCCACATGCGGTCGCCACGCAGGGTGGCGTGTGCGCCGATGGGCATTCCCTCGCGGAGCTTGAACTGCGCGATGGACTTGCGGGCCTTGGTGACCTGGGGCTTCTGGCCCGTGATCGCGGTGAGGTCCTTGACGGCTCCGTCGATCAGCTTGGAGTCCTTGGCGGCGTCACCGACACCCATGTTCACGACGACCTTCACCAGGCGCGGGACCTGGTTGACGTTGGCGTAGCTGAACTGCTCCTGCAGGGCGCCCTTGATCTCGGACGCGTAGCGCGCCTTGAGGCGGGGAAGAACCTTGGCTTCTGTGGTTTCGACAGTCATTACAGATCCTTCCCTGATGACTTGGCGACACGGATGCGGACTACGCGCTCGCGGCCGTCGCGCTCGACGGTCTCGGTGCGGTATCCGACGCGGGTCGGCTTCTTGGTCTCGGGATCGACGACGGCCACGTTGCTGATGTGCACGGGTGCCTCGACGACTTCGATGCCACCGGTCGTGGTGCCGCGCTGCGACTGCCCGACCTTGGTGTGCTTGGTGATCCGGTTGATGCCTTCCACGAGGACGCGGTTGGACTCGGGGAACACCTTGAGGACCTTGCCCTGCTTGCCGCGGTCTCCGCCGCGTTCCTGCTTGCCCCCGGTGATGACCTGGACGAGGTCACCCTTCTTGATCTTGAGCTTTGTCTTCTGTGCCATGGACTACAGCACCTCCGGCGCCAGCGAGATGATCTTCATGAAACGCTTGTCGCGGAGCTCGCGACCGACAGGGCCGAAGATACGGGTGCCGCGAGGGTCGCCGTCGTTCTTCAGGATCACTGCTGCGTTCTCATCGAACTTGATGTAGGAACCGTCCGCGCGGCGGCGTTCCTTCTTGGTACGGACGATTACCGCCTTGACGACGTCGCCCTTCTTGACGTTGCCGCCGGGGATCGCGTCCTTGACGGTGGCGACGATGACGTCGCCGATGCCTGCGTAGCGGCGCCCGGATCCTCCGAGAACGCGGATGGTCAAGATTTCCTTGGCCCCCGTGTTGTCGGCGATCTTTAGCCGCGATTCCTGCTGAATCACTGATTACTCCTGTCGTCGCGCCGGTTCT
Organism: Arthrobacter sp. TJ-263; assembly: GCF_058269155.1. NCBI lineage: Bacteria > Bacillati > Actinomycetota > Actinomycetes > Micrococcales > Micrococcaceae > Arthrobacter > Arthrobacter sp. TJ-263. Next base: position 1,393,954 of record NZ_JBZCNE010000001.1, read on the forward strand.
CTCATCGAGCCTTGCGGAACGGATATGGGTGGGCCCCGTAATACTGGTACTCGCCGTGTGCACGCCCGGGGCGCGCGGCCATGCCAAATCTTCGACATGGTGGATCGTGGCGAACAAGATTATCGGGCTTTTGCCTATTTGCCCGGTGTGAAGGCAACCCCCGGAGGAAATCCCGTGAGGAGACCTTGTGAGGGCATGCGCCAGCCCACCAGACAGACAAGATTCCCATGGTATCGCGAAGATGCCCCGGACGCGAAATCGCGTCCGGGGCATCCGGGGCGGGTCCGGTGGTGCCGGACCCTGTGCAGTGCTGGTGTTACTTGGCCTTCTCGATGATCTCCACCAGGCGCCACCGCTTGGTGGCGGACAGCGGGCGGGTCTCGCTGATCAGGACCATGTCGCCGATGCCGGCGCTGTTCTGCTCGTCGTGCGCCTTGACCTTGGAGCTGCGGCGAAGCACCTTGCCGTACAGGGCGTGCTTCACGCGGTCCTCGACCTCGACGACGATCGTCTTTTCCATCTTGTCGGAGACGACATAGCCACGGCGTACCTTGCGGTAGCCGCGCGAGTTGGCGTCGTGGACGGCCTTCTCGGTTCCTACGGTCGTTTCGCTCTGCTGCTCACTCATTTGGCGTCCTCCTCAGAAGCCTCGGTGTCCGCGGAAGGTGCGTCCTTCGCGGAGGCCTTCTTGGCTTTCTTGGGCTTGTCCGCCTTCGCGGGCTTCGCTTCCTCGACGGGAGCGACGACCTCGGGACGGAGACCCAGTTCACGCTCACGCAGCACCGTGTAGATGCGTGCGATGTCGCGCTTGACCGAACGAAGGCGACCGTGGCTTTCGAGCTGGCCGGTGGCCGACTGGAAACGGAGGTTGAACAGCTCCTCCTTGGCCTTGCGCAGTTCTTCCACCAGACGGTCCTTATCGAAGCCGTCCAGCTGGTCTGTTGCCAGTTCCTTTGAACCCAGAGCCATAACTATTCACCACCCTCACGACGCACGATGCGTGCCTTCAACGGCAGCTTGTGGATCGCGAGGCGCAGGGCTTCGCGGGCTACCTCTTCGGAAACGCCGGACAGTTCGAAGAGAACCCGTCCCGGCTTGACGTTGGCCACCCACCACTCGGGCGAACCCTTACCGGAACCCATGCGGGTCTCGGCGGGCTTCTTGGTCAACGGGCGGTCCGGATAGATGTTGATCCAGACCTTGCCGCCACGCTTGATGTGGCGGGTCATGGCGATACGAGCGGACTCGATCTGCCGGTTGGTGACGTATGCCGGGCTCAGAGCCTGGATACCCCACTCGCCGAAGCTGACCTCGGTACCGCCCGTGGCAGCGCCCGAGCGACCCGGGTGGTGCTGCTTACGGAACCTGACTCGACGTGGGATAAGCATTTAGGCCTGGCCTCCTTCAGTCGCAGCGGGGGCTGCGGCGGTCTCGGCGGGTGCTGACGCACCCTGGCCCTCGGAGCGCTCAGGCGCACGACGACGACGGTCGCCTCCGCGGTCGGCACCGGCGGGGCCACGGCCCGGACGGTCTCCGCCACGGCCACGGGAGGGAGCTGCTGCAGCCTGAGCCGCGAGTTCCTTCGCCGTGACGTCACCCTTGTAGATCCAGACCTTCACGCCGATGCGGCCGAAGGTGGTCTTCGCTTCGAAGAAGCCGTAGTCGATGTTGGCGCGGAGCGTGTGCAGGGGAACGCGTCCCTCGCGGTAGAACTCCGAGCGGCTCATTTCGGCGCCACCCAGGCGACCGGAGCACTGGACACGGATGCCCTTGGCGCCGGCACGCTGTGCGGACTGCATGGCCTTCTTCATCGCGCGGCGGAACGCCACGCGGGAGGAGAGCTGCTCGGCGATGCCCTGGGCGACGAGCTGAGCCTCGATCTCGGGGTTCTTGACCTCGAGGATGTTCAGCTGGACCTGCTTGCCCGTGAGCTTCTCGAGCTCGCCGCGGATGCGGTCCGCTTCTGCTCCACGACGGCCGATGACGATACCGGGGCGTGCCGTGTGGATGTCCACGCGGACGCGGTCCCGGGTGCGCTCGATCTCGACCTTGGCGATGCCGGCGCGGTCCATGCCGGTCGACATCAGCTGGCGGATCTTGATGTCCTCGCGGACGAAGTCACGGTAGCGCTGGCCGGGCTTGTTGCTGTCGGCGAACCAGTGTGACCGGTGGTCGGTGGTGATGCCGAGTCGGAACCCGTGCGGGTTTACTTTCTGTCCCACTTAGCGGACCTCCACTTTCTCAGGGGTAGCGACGACAACCGTGATGTGGCTGGTCCGCTTGTTGATGCGGAACGCGCGGCCCTGGGCTCGCGGACGGAACCGCTTCATCGTGGGGCCTTCATCAACGAATGCTTCGCTGATGATGAGGTTGTCCTCGTCGAAGGCGACGCCGTCACGGTCCGCGCGAACGCGGGCGTTGGCGACTGCCGACTGGACCACCTTGAAAACCGGCTCCGAAGCAACCTGTGGGGCAAACTTCAGAATAGCCAGAGCCTCATTCGCCTGCTTACCACGAACAAGGTTGACGACGCGCCGGGCCTTCATAGGCGTTACGCGGATATGACGCGCAATAGCCTTGGCTTCCATTGCTTTCCTTCTCTCGTCTTAGCCGTAAGAGCAGCGCCTAGCGGCGCTTGCCCTTGCGGTCGTCCTTAACATGGCCGCGGAAGGTCCGCGTGGGAGCGAATTCGCCGAGCTTGTGCCCGACCATCGACTCGGTGACAAACACCGGGATGTGCTTGCGCCCGTCGTGCACCGCGATCGTGTGCCCGAGCATGTCGGGGACGATCATGGAGCGGCGGGACCACGTCTTGATGACGTTCTTCGTACCCGATTCGTTCTCGCGAGCGACCTTTACGTAAAGGTGCTGATCGACGAAGGGGCCTTTCTTCAGGCTGCGTGGCATGTCTCCAGGCTCCTATCGCTTGTTCTTGCCGGAACGACGGCGACGCACGATGAGTGAGTCGCTCTCTTTGTTGGGGCGACGGGTGCGGCCTTCGGCCTTGCCGTTGGGGTTGACCGGGTGGCGTCCACCGGAGGTCTTGCCCTCGCCACCACCGTGCGGGTGGTCGACCGGGTTCATGGCGACACCACGGACGGTCGGGCGGATGCCCTTCCAGCGGTTGCGGCCGGCCTTGCCCCAGTTGATGTTCGACTGCTCGGCGTTGCCGACCTCGCCGACCGTCGCGCGGCAGCGGACGTCGACGTTGCGGATCTCGCCGGAGGGCAGTCGCAGCTGGGCGAAGCGGCCCTCCTTGGCGACGAGCTGGACCGACGCACCGGCGGAGCGTGCCATCTTCGCGCCGCCGCCTGGGCGGAGCTCGACGGCGTGGATGACGGTACCCACGGGGATGTTGCGCAGCGGCAGGTTGTTGCCGGGCTTGATGTCCGCCCCGGCGCCGGCCTCGACGAAGTCGCCCTGCTTGAGCTTGTTCGGCGCGATGATGTAGCGCTTGGTGCCGTCGACGTAGTGCAGGAGGGCGATGCGCGCGGTGCGGTTGGGATCGTATTCGATCTCGGCAACGCGGGCGTCGACGCCGTCCTTGTCGTGGCGGCGGAAGTCGATCAGACGGTACTGACGCTTGTGTCCACCGCCCTTGTGGCGGGTCGTGATCTTACCGGTGTTGTTGCGACCACCCTTCTTGGGAAGGGGGCGGACCAACGACTTTTCCGGCGTCGACCGTGTGATTTCAGCGAAGTCGGCAACGCTCGAGCCACGACGGCCCGGGGTTGTCGGCTTGTATTTACGGATTCCCATAACTCAATTCCTCGTTAAAGTGGTCTCCGCTCTCAGGAGAGCGGACCGCCGAAGATGTCGATCGAGCCCTCTTTGAGGGACACGATGGCACGCTTGGTGCCCTTGCGCTGGCCCCACCCGAACTTGGTGCGCTTGCGCTTGCCAACCCGGTTGATGGTGTTGATCGAGTCGACCTTCACGGAGAAGATCTTCTCGACCGCCAGCTTGATTTCTTCCTTGTTCGAGCGCGGGTCGACCAGGAAGGTGTACTTGCCTTCGTCGATCAGGCCGTAGCTCTTCTCCGAGACGACGGGTGCAATGACGACGTCGCGCGGATCCTTTGCGATGGTGCCGCTCACTTGGCATCCTCCTCGGTGATGACATCAGCAGCGCCGACGAACTGGTCGTAGGCGGCCTTGGTGAAGATCACGTCGTCGGAGACCAGCACGTCGTACGTGTTGAGCTGGTCTACGTAGAGGACGTGTACCTCGGGCACGTTGCGCACCGAGAGTGCAGCGACGTCGTTGGCGCGCTCGATGATCACGAGCAGGCGGGGCCGCTCGGAGATCGCGCGCAGGGTGTCGATCGCGCCCTTGGTCGACGGCTTGCCGCCGGCGACCAGGGATTCGAGGACGTGGATACGGCCGTTGCGTGCCCGGTCGGAGAGGGCTCCGCGCAGGGCGGCGGCCTTCATCTTCTTGGGGGTGCGCTGGCTGTAGTCGCGGGGCGTGGGCCCGTGGACGACGCCACCACCGGTCATGTGGGGGGCGCGGATCGAACCCTGGCGGGCACGACCGGTTCCCTTCTGCTTGAACGGCTTGCGGCCTGCGCCACTGACCTCGGCGCGGGTCTTGGTCTTGTGCGTGCCCTGGCGGGCGGCAGCAAGCTGGGCGACGACGACCTGGTGCAGCAACGGCACGTTGGTCTGCGCGTCGAAGATCTCCGCGGGGAGATCGACCTTTACAGTGTTGGCAGCCATTTGGCTATGCTCCCTTCACGGCGGTGCGTACGAGGACGACCTGGCCGCGGGCGCCGGGAACGGCACCCTTGATCAGCAGCAGCGACTTCTCGGCGTCGACAGCGTGAACCCGGAGGTTCAGCGTGGTCTGACGAACGGCGCCCATGCGGCCTGCCATTTTCATTCCACGGAAGACGCGGCTGGGGGTGGATGCTCCACCGATGGAACCGGGCTTGCGGTGGTTCTTGTGAGCACCGTGCGAGGCTCCCACACCGTGGAAACCGTGGCGCTTCATGACGCCGGCGAAGCCCTTGCCCTTGGTGGTGCCGATGACGTCGACCGTCTGGCCGGCTTCGAACATCTCGACGGAGAGTTCCTGACCGAGCGAGTAGGAGTCGGCGTCGGAGGTGCGCAGTTCGACGACGTGACGGCGCGGCGTGACGCCGGCCTTCTCGAAGTGACCGGCGAGCGGCTTGGTGACCTTGCGGGGATCGATCTGGCCGAAGCCGATCTGCACGGCGGTGTAGCCGTCCTTGTCCTCGCTGAGGAGCTGCGTGATGACGTTCGAGTCCGCCTGGACGACGGTGACGGGGATGAGGATGTTGTTCTCGTCCCAGACCTGGGTCATGCCGAGCTTGACGCCCAGCAGGCCCTTGACCTGGCGCGTAAGTGAAGTAGACATATGTATCCGCTCTCCCTTACAGCTTGATTTCGATGTTCACGTCCGCAGGCAGGTCGAGACGCATCAGCGAATCGACGGCCTTGGGCGTGGGATCAATGATGTCGATCAGACGCTTGTGAGTACGCATTTCGAAGTGCTCACGGCTGTCCTTGTACTTGTGCGGGGACCGGATGACAACGAAAACGTTCTTCTCCGTGGGCAGGGGCACGGGGCCCACTACCGTTGCGCCTGCGCGCGTCACCGTCTCAACGATCTTCCGTGCTGAAACATCGATGACCTCGTGGTCATATGACTTCAGCCGGATGCGGATTTTTTGTCCCGCCATGGCGTCTCGACTCTCTCTCTACATAACTGCCTGGGCAGTTCCGGTACGTACGTACATTTCCTGCGCCCGTTGTGCGACGCCTCCCGAACAGACTGAATCCGGAGAACTCCGGGTTCCTCACCCTGCCGGGCTCCGACCCCCGCGCTCGGGCGTGTCGCGCTGTGCGAAAACAAGCACAGTCCGGACACACACGCTCCGCAGATCTCGGACGAGCCGAGCGGGGTGGATTATATTTGGGCTGCGCATCGGCGGACTCGATCCCTGCATCAGGCATTATCCTGACCGGGATGAGGTCCCTGACCGCACGCGCAAGCGCTTGAACAACTTATCTAGTGTCGCAGATTGCCTCCGTGATTGCGAACCGGCCCGGCGCGCGGGCGGGTGACCTGCACTACTCGACCTTCACCGGACCCGGTCAAACCGTCGGGGCAAGGCCTAGAATATTGGCCCACCACCACGAAGGAGATCCGCCATGATCAGCGCCAACAGGGCCACGACCGTCCTGCCCGTGCGGGACCTCGATCGAGCCAGGAATTTCTACGAGAACACCCTCGGCCTCCATCCCGACAACGCCTGGCACGAGGGGAGCTTTTTCTTCAGCGAGGACGGGCACAACGGGATCGAGCTCATGCTGAAGCCGGACGGCAGCCCGTCCGGCAATACCGAGCTCAGCTTCGAGGTCGAGGACCTCAGCGCCGAGATGACCTCGCTCGAAAGGAACGGCGTCAGGTTCGAGGACTACGACCTCCCGGGCCTGAAGACCGTGAACCATATCGCGGAGGACGACCACATGCGTGCGGCCTGGTTCACCGATACGGAGGGGAACATCCTCTGCCTCCACCAGCTCGTCACCTGAGGGGGGGGCGGGGCACCGCCGGCCCGGACCCGTCGACGCAGAAGGGCCCCGCTGCCGAAGCAACGGGGCCCTTCCGACGATCATTCAGGCAGTCGGAGGACTACTTGAGGATCTTGGTGACACGTCCCGAACCAACGGTGCGGCCGCCTTCGCGGATCGCGAAGCCGAGGCCGTCCTCCATGGCGATCGGCTGGATCAGCTCGACGGTCATCTCGGTGTTGTCGCCGGGCATGACCATCTCGGTGCCCTCGGGGAGGGTGATGACGCCGGTCACGTCCGTGGTGCGGAAGTAGAACTGCGGGCGGTAGTTCGAGTAGAACGGGTTGTGACGCCCGCCCTCGTCCTTGGCCAGGATGTAGACGTTGGCCTCGAAGTCGGTGTGCGGGGTGATGGAACCCGGCTTCACGATGACCTGTCCACGCTCTACGTCTTCGCGCTTGATGCCGCGGAGCAGCAGACCACAGTTCTCGCCGGCCCAGGCCTCGTCGAGCTGCTTGTGGAACATCTCGATACCGGTGACCGTGGTCTTCTGGACCGGACGGATGCCGACGATCTCGACCTCGGAGTTGATGGCGAGGGTTCCGCGCTCGGCGCGACCCGTGACGACGGTTCCACGACCGGTGATCGTGAAGACGTCCTCGACGGGCATCAGGAAGGGCTTGTCCTTGTCGCGGATGGGATCCGGGACGTTGTTGTCGACGGCTTCCATGAGGTCCTCGACGGACTTGACCCACTCGGGGTCGCCTTCGAGGGCCTTGAGGCCGGAGACGCGGACGACAGGAGCGTCGTCGCCGTCGAAGCCCTGCGAGCTGAGCAGCTCACGAACTTCCATCTCGACGAGGTCGAGGAGCTCCTCGTCGTCGACCATGTCGGACTTGTTCAGTGCGACCAGCAGGTAGGGGACACCGACCTGGCGGGCGAGCAGCACGTGCTCGCGGGTCTGGGCCATCGGACCATCGGTGGCTGCGACGACGAGGATTGCCCCGTCCATCTGGGCCGCACCGGTGATCATGTTCTTGATGTAGTCGGCGTGACCGGGGGCGTCTACGTGGGCGTAGTGGCGCTTCTCGGTCTGGTACTCGACGTGCGAGATGTTGATCGTGATGCCACGCTGCTTCTCCTCGGGAGCCGAGTCGATCGACGCGAAGTCACGCTGCTCGTTGAGAGTGGGGTACTTGTCGTACAGCACCTTGGAAATGGCAGCCGTCAACGTCGTCTTTCCATGGTCAACGTGACCGATGGTGCCGATGTTAACGTGCGGCTTAGTCCGCTCGAACTTTGCCTTCGCCACGGGTTCCTCCTAGAACGTTTGAGAAGAATTGCTTCCCAGCCACGCTTGTCGCGGCTGAAACTCATGCAAGTCTACTGGGGGCTTTTGGTTTTGATGAAATTGCTCTGCACCGCCGGGCCTGCTGGTCCGGCGGCAGAGGGGGCGGGGCGGCCTGCCCTGGGCAGGCCGCCTCCGCTCCCCCGGGATCCCGTTGCCGGGAGGGGGCTACTCGCCGCGCGTCTTCTGGATGATCTCGTCGGCGACTGCCTTCGGGACCTCGGAGTAGCTGTCGAACTTCATGGAGTACACGGCACGGCCCTGGGTCTTCGACCGGAGGTCACCGATGTAGCCGAACATGCCCGACAGGGGCACGTGCGCCGTGATGACCTTCACGCCGCTGGCGTCCTCCATGGACTGCATCTGGCCGCGGCGGGAGTTGAGGTCGCCGATCACTTCACCCATGTATTCCTCGGGGGTGCGGACCTCCACCTCCATGAGCGGTTCGAGCAGCACGGGCTTCGCCATGCGTGCGGCTTCCTTGAACGCCATGCGGCCGGCGATCTTGAACGCCATCTCCGAGGAGTCGACGTCGTGGTAGGCGCCGTCGAGCAGGGTCGCCTTGATCCCGACCACCGGGTAGCCGGCGAGCACGCCGTCGTTCAGCGCATCCTGGATGCCGGCGTCGACACTCGGGATGTACTCGCGGGGCACGCGGCCGCCGGTCACCTTGTTGTCGAAGGCGTACAGGACGCCTTCCTCGACCTCCATCGGTTCGATCGCGATCTGGATCTTCGCGAACTGGCCGGAGCCACCCGTCTGCTTCTTGTGGGTGTAGTCGTGCTTGGCGACCTTGCTGCGGATGGTCTCGCGGTAGGCGACCTGGGGCTTGCCCACGTTCGCTTCCACGCGGAACTCGCGGCGCATGCGGTCCACCAGGATGTCCAGGTGGAGCTCGCCCATGCCGGCGATGATCGTCTGTCCGGTGTCCTCGTTCAGGGAGACCTGGAACGTGGGGTCCTCGGCCGAGAGCTTCTGGATGGCTGTGGACAGCTTCTCCTGGTCGCCCTTGGTCTTGGGCTCGATGGCCACCGAGATCACGGGTGCCGGGAAGCTCATGGACTCGAGCACGATCTGGTTCGCCGAGTCGGAGAGGGTGTCACCGGTGGTGGTGTCCTTGAGGCCGATCGCCGCGTAGATGTGCCCTGCCGACGCTTCCTCGACGGGGATCTCCTTGTTGGCGTGCATCTGGAACAGCTTGCCGATGCGCTCCTTCTTGCTCTTCGTGGAGTTCACCAGCTGGGTACCGGCCGTCACATGCCCGGAGTACACGCGGATGAACGTCAGCTGACCGAAGAACGGGTGCGTGGCCACCTTGAACGCGAGGGCCGAGAACGGCTCCTCGGTGCTCGGCTTGCGCGTCAGCTCGACCTCTTCGTCCCGGGGATCGTGACCGATCATCGGGGGGACGTCGAGGGGCGAGGGCAGGTAGTCGATGACGGCGTCGAGCATCGGCTGCACGCCGCGGTTCTTGAACGCGGAACCGCAGAGGATCGGGTAGAGCTCGGAGTTGATCGTCATCTTGCGGATGCCGGCCTTGAGCTCGTCGACGGAGATCTCTTCGCCTTCGAGGTACTTGTTCATGAGCTCGTCGGAGGACTCGGCGACGGTCTCGACGAGGGCCGCGCGGTACTCCTCGGCCTTCTCCTGGAGGTCCGCCGGGATCTCCTGGATCTCGTACTTCGCACCCATGGTGACGTCACCCTTGGAGTCGCCGGGCCAGACGAGGGCACGCATGTAGAGCAGGTCGACGACGCCGATGAAGTCGTTCTCGGCACCGATGGGGAGCTGCAGCACGAGGGGCTTGGCGCCCAGGCGGCTGATGATGGTGTCGACGGTGAAGTAGAAGTCGGCGCCCAGCTTGTCCATCTTGTTGACGAAGCAGATGCGGGGCACTTCGTACTTGTCGGCCTGGCGCCAGACGGTCTCCGACTGGGGCTCGACGCCCTCCTTGCCGTCGAACACGGCGACGGCGCCGTCGAGGACGCGCAGTGAGCGCTCCACCTCGACGGTGAAGTCGACGTGCCCGGGGGTGTCGATGATGTTGATCTGGTTGTTCTCCCAGAAGCAGGTGACCGCGGCGGACGTGATGGTGATGCCGCGCTCCTTCTCCTGTTCCATCCAGTCGGTGGTGGAGGCGCCGTCGTGCGTCTCACCGATCTTGTGGTTGACACCCGTGTAGAACAGGATGCGCTCGGTAGTAGTGGTCTTGCCGGCATCGATGTGGGCCATGATGCCGATGTTGCGGACCTTGTTGAGGTCGGTAAGCACGTCCTGTGCCACGGTGTCTCCCTTAATACGTAAATGGAGTTCTGCTGGGCCGCCGGCCGGCCCGTCCCTGACGGGCTGCGGGTCCGGCCGGCAGAGCTGCTACCAGCGGTAGTGTGCGAAGGCCTTGTTCGACTCGGCCATCTTGTGCGTGTCCTCGCGGCGCTTGACTGCTGCGCCGAGACCGTTGGATGCATCCAGGATCTCGTTCTGCAGGCGCTCGGTCATCGTCTTCTCGCGGCGGGCCTTGGAGTAGCCCACGAGCCAGCGGAGGGCCAGGGCGGTCGAACGACCGGGCTTGACCTCGACGGGGACCTGGTAGGTGGCGCCACCGACACGGCGTGAGCGGACCTCGAGGGTCGGCTTGACGTTGTCCATGGCCTTCTTCAGCGCTGCGACGGGGTCGCCGCCGGACTTGGCACGGGCACCTTCGAGCGCGCCGTACACGATGCGCTCTGCGGTGGACTTCTTGCCGTCGACGAGCACCTTGTTGATCAGCTGCGTGACCAGGGGGGAACCGTAGACGGGATCTACAACGAGCGGCCGCTTCGGGGCCGGGCCCTTACGAGGCATATTACTTCTTCTCCATCTTCGCGCCGTAGCGGCTGCGAGCCTGCTTGCGGTTCTTCACGCCCTGGGTGTCCAGTGCGCCACGGACGATCTTGTAGCGGACACCCGGGAGGTCCTTCACACGACCGCCGCGCACGAGCACGATGGAGTGTTCCTGGAGGTTGTGACCGACACCGGGGATGTAGGCGGTGACTTCGATGCCGCCGTTGAGGCGCACGCGGGCCACCTTGCGGAGAGCCGAGTTCGGCTTCTTCGGGGTGGTGGTGTAGACGCGGGTGCAGACGCCGCGCTTCATGGGGCTGCCCTTCAGTGCGGGCGCCTTGGTCTTGGAGACCTTAGGTGTCCGGCCCTTGCGGACCAGCTGGTTAATCGTAGGCACTTTCGTGTTCTCCGTAATGTCTGAAGATGAGATCTGTGTCGCCCTACCCAGCGGTTGCGGCGGCTTCTCAGGGCCGCACCGTCCACAGGTCGGGTTGATCGGTCGTTTGGCGCACCACCGACGGATAGGCTGCCGCAGAACGACTGTAGGCGTGCGAAAGAGTGGCATTCGCTGTACAACTTACGTACAACACGGAGATACGTTTCTCAACGCCGATCCACTGCCACACAAACAATTGGTCCCAAGTCTACCAGAGATGGGGTGTGCCCCTGTACGGGCAGCCCTCCCCCGCATGGTAGGGGCGGAGGGCCCGGAATGGGGGAAGGCCCCGGACCGCAGGGTCCGGGGCCTTCCTCATGGGTGCTGTGCTCAGCGGAAGTCGCTGTTACCCATGTCGTAGTCGTCCAGCGGGATCGCGTGGAACTCGGGGCTCAGGCCGCCCTCGACTCCGGCGTAGTCGAAGTCGCTGAACGCGCTCGGGCCGGTGAAGAGGTTCGCCTTCGCTTCCTCGGTGGGCTCGACCGTGACCTTCGTGTAGCGGTCCAGGCCGGTGCCGGCCGGGATGAGCTTACCGATGATGACGTTCTCCTTGAGGCCGAGCAGCGGGTCGCTCTTGCCTTCCATGGCGGCCTGCGTGAGGACACGCGTGGTCTCCTGGAAGGACGCGGCGGACAGCCACGACTCGGTGGCGAGCGACGCCTTGGTGATACCCATGAGCTCGGGACGGCCGGAGGCCGGCTTCTTGCCCTCGGACACCACGCGACGGTTCTCGTCCTCGAAGCGGCGACGCTCGGCCAGCTCACCGGGGAGCAGGTCCGACTCGCCGGACTCGATCACGGTGACGCGGCGCAGCATCTGGCGGACGATGACCTCCACGTGCTTGTCGTGGATGCCCACACCCTGGCTGCGGTACACGCGCTGGACCTCGTCCACCAGGAACTCCTGGGCCTTGCGGGGGCCGAGGATCCTGAGGATCTGCTTCGGGTCGACCGCGCCGAAGACGAGCTGCTGCCCGACCTCGACGTGCTCGCCGTCGGTCACCAGGATGCGTGCACGGCGCAGGACCGGGTACGCGATCTCCTCGGAGCCGTCGTCGGGGGTGACCACCAGGCGAAGCTGCTTCTCGGCATCCTCGATGGTGACGCGCCCTGCGACCTCGGAGATCGGGGCGACACCCTTGGGGGTACGCGCCTCGAAGAGCTCCTGGATACGGGGCAGACCCTGGGTGATGTCCTCGGCCGACGCCACACCACCGGTGTGGAAGGTACGCATCGTCAGCTGCGTGCCGGGCTCACCGATCGACTGCGCGGCGATGATGCCGACGGCCTCTCCGATGTCCACGGTCTTGCCGGTCGCGAGCGACCGGCCGTAGCAGAGCGCGCAGGTGCCGACGCTGGACTCACAGGTGAGTACGGAGCGGACCTTGATGTCGGAGATGCCGGCCTCGAACAGTTCACCGATGACCACGTCTCCGACGTCGGAGCCCGCGGCAGCGAGCACCTTGCCCTTGGAGTCGACGACGTCGGTGGCCAGCGTCCGTGCGTACGCCGAGTTCTCGACCTCTTCGTGCAGGACCAGTTCGCCGTCGGCGTTCGGCACGGCGATGGTGACCTTGAGCCCGCGCTCGGTGCCGCAGTCGTCCTCGCGGACGATGACGTCCTGCGACACGTCGACGAGGCGACGCGTCAGGTACCCCGAGTTGGCGGTACGCAGGGCGGTATCGGCGAGGCCCTTACGGGCACCGTGCGTGGCGATGAAGTACTCCAGGACCGACAGGCCCTCGCGGTACGAGGACTTGATCGGACGCGGGATGATCTCGCCCTTGGGGTTCGCCACCAGGCCACGGATACCCGCGATCTGGCGGACCTGCAGCCAGTTGCCTCGTGCACCGGAGGACACCATGCGGTTGATGGTGTTGTCCTTCGGCATGGCGGCGCGCATGGAGGCGGCGACCTCGTTGGTGGCCTTGTTCCAGATGTCGATGAGCTCCTGGCGGCGCTCCTCGTCGGCGATGAGGCCCTTGTCGAACTGCGACTGGACCTTGGCGGCCTGCGTCTCGTAGCCCTCCATGATGCCGGCCTTGTTGATCGGCGCGGAGATGTCGGAGATCGCGACGGTGACACCGGAGCGGGTGGCCCAGTAGAAACCGGCGTCCTTCAGGTTGTCCAGCGTGGCCGCCGTGACGACCTTCGGGTAGCGCTCGGCGAGATCGTTGACGATCGTCGAGAGCTGGCCCTTGTCGGCGACCTTCTCCACCCAGGGGTAGTCCAGGGGAAGCGTCTCGTTGAACAGGACCTGTCCGAGCGACGTCTCGATCAGTGCCGGCGTGCCGGGCTCCCAGCCCTCGGGAGCGGCGATGTCGGCGCTGGGCACGAAGTTGTCGACGCGGATCCGGACCACCGAGTTGAGGTGGAGGGAACCCATGTCGAACGCCATGACGGCCTCGGCCATGCTCGTGAAGACGCGGCCTTCGCCGGCACTTCCCTCACGCTTGGTGGTGAGGTGGTGCAGACCGATGATCATGTCCTGCGAGGGCAGGGTGACGGGACGGCCGTCGGACGGCTTCAGGATGTTGTTCGAGGAGAGCATCAGGATGCGCGCCTCGGCCTGGGCCTCGGGGCTCAGCGGCAGGTGGACTGCCATCTGGTCGCCGTCGAAGTCGGCGTTGAACGCACCGCAGACCAGCGGGTGGAGCTGCAGCGCCTTGCCTTCGACCAGCTGCGGCTCGAACGCCTGGATGCCGAGCCGGTGCAGGGTGGGTGCACGGTTCAGCAGCACGGGGTGCTCGGTGATGATCTCTTCGAGGACGTCCCACACCTGGGGACGGTACCGCTCGACCATGCGCTTGGCGCTCTTGATGTTCTGCGCGTGGTTGAGGTCCACCAGGCGCTTCATCACGAACGGCTTGAAGAGCTCCAGGGCCATCTGCTTGGGCAGACCGCACTGGTGCAGCTTCAGCTGCGGGCCGACGACGATGACCGAACGGCCCGAGTAGTCGACGCGCTTGCCGAGGAGGTTCTGGCGGAAACGACCCTGCTTGCCCTTGAGCATGTCCGAGAGGGACTTCAGGGGGCGGTTGCCCGGTCCGGTGACCGGACGGCCGCGGCGGCCGTTGTCGAACAGCGAATCGACGGCTTCCTGCAGCATGCGCTTCTCGTTGTTCACGATGATCTCGGGGGCCCCGAGGTCGAGCAGGCGCTTCAGGCGGTTGTTGCGGTTGATCACGCGGCGGTACAGGTCGTTGAGGTCGGACGTCGCGAAACGGCCGCCGTCGAGCTGGACCATCGGGCGCAGTTCCGGCGGGATCACCGGGACGGCGTCGAGGACCATGCCCAGCGGGCTGTTCGTCGTCGTCAGGAACGCGTTGACCACCTTGAGGCGCTTCAGGGCGCGCGTCTTGCGCTGTCCCTTGCCGTTCTGGATGATGTCGCGCAGCATCTCGGCCTCGGCCGGCATGTCGAAGTTCTCGAGGCGCTTCTTGATCGCCTCGGCGCCCATGGAGCCCTCGAAGTACAGGCCGTAGCGGTCGCGCAGCTCGCGGTACAGGCCTTCGTCACCCTCGAGGTCGGCGACCTTCAGGGTCTTGAAGCGCTCCCAGACCTGGACCAGGCGCTCGATGTCGGCGTCGGCGCGCTTGCGGACGTTCGCCATCTGGCGGTCGGCGGAGTCACGGGCCTTCTTCTTGTCGGCGGCCTTGGCGCCCTCTCCTTCGAGGCGGGCGAGCTCGTCCTCGAGGTCCTTGGCGATCGCGGCGATGTCGGCGTCACGCTGGTCCGTCATCTGCTTCTTCTCGAGGTCGTGTTCGGCCTGGAGGTTCGGCAGTTCGGCGTGGCGGTTCTCCTCGTCGACCGAGGTGATCATGTAGGCGGCGAAGTAGATGACCTTCTCGAGGTCCTTCGGCGCCAGGTCGAGGAGGTAGCCCAGGCGCGAGGGGACGCCCTTGAAGTACCAGATGTGCGTGACGGGAGCGGCGAGCTCGATGTGCCCCATGCGCTCACGGCGCACCTTGGCACGCGTCACCTCGACGCCGCAGCGCTCACAGATGATGCCCTTGAAGCGCACACGCTTGTACTTGCCGCAGTAGCACTCCCAGTCGCGGGAAGGGCCGAAGATCTTCTCGCAGAAGAGGCCGTCCTTCTCGGGCTTGAGCGTGCGGTAGTTGATGGTTTCCGGCTTCTTGACCTCGCCGTAGGACCAGCCGCGGATTTCGTCCGCGGTGGCAAGTCCGATTCGCATGAGGCCGAAGGAGGATTCGCTGGACATAGGGTCCCTGTTCTCTCTTTGTTCTCTAAATTCTTGAAGTCTTATGGGGTGCGGCGGAAAGGTGCCGGCTGGTGCCCCGGGGTGCCCGGTCCAACGCCTGGAACGGCGGCAACGAAATTTCCTCGGCCGCGGGCGGCCTCCGAAATATTAAAGCCGCCTTCCTCCAGGCGCCGGACCGGGCAAGGTCCGGATGTCGCCTAAACCTCTTCGACAGAACTCGGCTCGGCCCGTGAGAGGTCGATGCCCAGTTCCTCCGCGGCCCGGAAGACTTCTTCATCCGAGTCACGCATCTCGATCGTCGTGCCGTCGGTGGAGAGGACTTCCACGTTCAGGCAGAGCGACTGCATTTCCTTGATCAGGACCTTGAAGGACTCGGGAACACCCGGCTCGGGGATGTTCTCGCCCTTGACGATGGCCTCGTAGACCTTGACGCGGCCGTGGATGTCGTCCGACTTGATGGTCAGGAGTTCCTGCAGCGTGTACGCCGCGCCGTAGGCCTCGAGGGCCCAGACCTCCATCTCGCCGAAGCGCTGGCCACCGAACTGTGCCTTACCACCCAGCGGCTGCTGCGTGATCATCGAGTACGGGCCGGTGGAACGCGCGTGGATCTTGTCGTCCACCAGGTGGTGGAGTTTCAGGATGTACATGTAGCCGACCGAGATCGGGTCCGGGAACGGCTCGCCGGAGCGGCCGTCGAACAGTCGCGCCTTGCCGGACTCGCCGATGAGGCGCTGTCCGTCGCGGGTGACGTTCGTGGAACCGAGCAGGCCGACGATCTCGTCCTCGGTGGCGCCGTCGAACACGGGGGTCGCGACGGTGGTCGAGGAGATCTCCCGGGGAAGGTTCGGGAGGTTCTTCAGCCACTCGGGCTCGCCCTCGATCTTCCAGCCCTGCTTGGCTGCCCAGCCGAGGTGGATCTCGAGGACCTGTCCCACGTTCATGCGGCCCGGGACACCCAGCGGGTTCAGGACGATGTCGACGGGCGTGCCGTCCTCCAGGAACGGCATGTCCTCGATCGGGAGGATCTTGGAGATGACGCCCTTGTTGCCGTGGCGGCCGGCGAGCTTGTCGCCGTCGGTGATCTTGCGCTTCTGCGCCACGTACACGCGGACGAGCTGGTTGACGCCCGGGGGCAGCTCGTCGTCGTTGTCGCGATCGAAGATGCGCACGCCGATGACCGTACCGGACTCGCCGTGGGGGACCTTCAGCGAGGTGTCGCGGACTTCGCGGCTCTTCTCGCCGAAGATGGCGCGCAGCAGGCGCTCCTCGGGGGTCAGTTCCGTCTCGCCCTTGGGGGTGACACGGCCCACGAGGATGTCTCCGGCCTCGACCTCGGCACCGATGTGGATGATGCCGCGCTCGTCGAGGGCTCCGAGGACCTCCTCGGAGACGTTCGGGATGTCACGCGTGATCTCCTCGGCACCGAGCTTGGTGTCGCGGGCATCGACCTCGTGCTCCTCGATGTGGATCGACGTCAGGACGTCGTCGGAGACGATGCGCTGCGACAGGATGATCGCGTCCTCGAAGTTGTGACCCTCCCAGGACATGAACGCGACGAGCATGTTCTTGCCGAGCGCGAGCTCGCCCTGGTCCGTGGAGGGACCGTCGGCGATGATCGTGTTGTACTCGACGCGGTCACCTTCGGCGACCAGGACGCGCTGGTTGTACGCGTTGCCCTGGTTGGAGCGGGCGAACTTCATGATCGGGTAGTTCGTCTCGGTGCCGTCGTCGTTGAGGATGCTGACGAGGTCCGCCGACACCTCCTTGACGACGCCGGCCTTCGTCGCGGTGACGGCGTCACCGGCGTCGACGGCGGCGTTCTTCTCCATGCCGGTGCCCACGAGGGGGCGCTCGGAACGGAGCAGGGGCACGGCCTGGCGCTGCATGTTCGCACCCATGAGGGCGCGGTTCGCGTCGTCGTGCTCCAGGAACGGGATCATCGCTGTCGCGACGGACACCATCTGGCGCGGGGAGACGTCCATGTACTCGACCTCGCCGGGTACGACGAGCACGGGCTCGCCGGAACCACCGCGGGTCCGGACGAGGACCATGTCCTCGACGAACGTGTTGTCCGCGGCGAGGGGCGCGTTCGCCTGGGCGATGAGGCGCTCCACCTCGTCGTCGGCGGTGAGGTAGTCGATCTGGTCGGTGACGATGCCGTCGACGACCTTGCGGTACGGGGTCTCGATGAAGCCGAACGCGTTGATCCGGCCGTAGGAGGCCAACGAACCGATCAGGCCGATGTTCGGGCCTTCAGGGGTCTCGATGGGGCACATGCGTCCGTAGTGCGAGGGGTGGACGTCTCGGACTTCCATGCCTGCACGGTCACGGGACAGACCACCGGGGCCCAGCGCGGACAGGCGACGCTTGTGCGTCAGGCCGGCGAGGGGGTTGTTCTGGTCCATGAACTGCGAGAGCTGGGAGGTCCCGAAGAACTCCTTGATCGCGGCGACGACGGGGCGGATGTTGATCAGGGTCTGCGGCGTGATCGCCTCGACGTCCTGCGTGGTCATCCGCTCGCGGACGACGCGCTCCATCCGGGACAGGCCCGTGCGGACCTGGTTCTCGATGAGCTCGCCCACCGCACGGATGCGACGGTTGCCGAAGTGGTCGATGTCGTCGACCTCGACGCGCAGCTCGACGTCGCCGCCGTCACGCTTGCCGCCGAGGGTCTTCTCGCCGGCGTGCAGCGCGACCAGGAACTTGATCATCGCGACGATGTCGTCGATGTTCAGCACCGACGCGTCGGAATCCGTGAGGTCCTTGTCGATGCCGAGCTTGCGGTTGATCTTGTACCGGCCGACCTTGGCGAGATCGTAGCGCTTGGGGTTGAAGTACAGGTTGTCCAGCAGCGTCTGGGCAGCCTCGACCGTGGGGGGCTCGCCTGGTCGCAGCTTGCGGTAGATGTCCAGGAGGGCGTCCTCGCGGGTCTCCGTGGCGTCCTTCTCCATGGTGGCGCGGATGGAGTCGTACTGGCCGAACTCCTCGAGGATCTGGCCCTCGGTCCAGCCGAGCGCCTTCAGGAGCACGGTGACGGACTGCTTGCGCTTGCGGTCGAGGCGGACGCCGACCTGGTCGCGCTTGTCGATCTCGAGCTCGAACCAGGCACCGCGCGACGGGATGATCTTCGCGCTGAAGATGTCCTTGTCACTGGTCTTGTCGGCGGTGCGCTCGAAGTAGGCGCCCGGCGAACGGACGAGCTGCGACACGACGACACGCTCGGTGCCGTTGATGACGAAGGTGCCCTTGTCGGTCATGAGGGGGAAGTCACCCATGAACACGGTCTGCTGCTTGATCTCACCCGTGTTGTTGTTCATGAATTCGGCCTTGACGTACAGCGGGGCGGAGTAGGTCGCGTCGCGATCCTTGCACTCGGCCATCGTGTACTTGGGGTCGGCGAACTCGGGCTCGGAGAAGCTCAGGGACATGGTGCCCTGGAAGTCCTCGATCGGGGAGATCTCCTCGAAGATGTCCGCGAGGCCGGAGGTGGTGGCGAAGCCCTGCAGCCCCTTCTCGAGCGCTTCCTCTACACGGGTCTTCCAGCGCTCGTTGCCGACGAGCCAGTCGAAACTGTCCGTCTGGAGCGCGAGGAGATTGGGAACGTCAAGCGGTTCGTGAATCTTTGCGAATGAGAGCCGGGGTGCGGCGCCGTCGGCGTCGACCTGGCTGGTAGCGGTTGCATTATTAGAGGTGCTCGGGGCGACCAAGAGGGATCCTTCCACAGACCGTCAGGCTTGTCAGCGCCTTCATCTCGGCACCGCCACCGCAGGATGCTGCGGGGATCTCAGTGCTCA
Organism: Arthrobacter sp. TJ-263; assembly: GCF_058269155.1. Classification (NCBI taxonomy): domain Bacteria; kingdom Bacillati; phylum Actinomycetota; class Actinomycetes; order Micrococcales; family Micrococcaceae; genus Arthrobacter; species Arthrobacter sp. TJ-263. Next base: position 1,413,114 of record NZ_JBZCNE010000001.1, read on the forward strand.
CCGGAGTCTGCTCACATCCGTCCCAACCGTGGGGCCAGGTCAAATGACGAGAGCAGAGCAAAGCCCACCGCTATATGAAGGCTGAGGTTCGAGGGAAGACGCAAAGACCTACACTACGGGAAGGGCAGGAATAAGTCCAATAGCTCCTCTCCCCCTTTTCCGTCAAGCCGCCGCGCCTCGCACCGGGGAGTGGAGATGGGGAAGGCCGGGCGCGCGAGCTCCGGCCCTACCCGGCGGCGGGCTCCGGGAGCGGGCCCGTGCTCACGTCGCCGCGGAGCCGCTTGACGATCAGTTCGGCACTGATCAGGCACATCGGGATGCCGATGCCCGGCACGGTGGAGCTGCCCGCGTAGAACAGGTTCTCCACCTTCGCGCTGCGGTTCGAGCCGCGGAAGAACGCGCTCTGCTTCAGGATGTGCGCCGGTCCGAGGGAGGTCCCCCGCCAGGCGTTGAGGTCCTCCGCGAAGTCCTGCGGTCCGTAGCTGCGCCGCACGACGACGCGCTCCGCCAGATCGGGGATGCCCGCCCACTCGGAGATCTGGCCGATGACGGCGTCGGCGAGGTCCTCGACCCGCGGGTCTCCCCCGCGCTCCAGCCCGCCCTTGCCGATCCCCACGTCCGCGGGGATGGGCACGAGCACGAAGACGTTCTCGTGGCCCTCGGGCGCGACGGAATCGTCCGTGGCGCTGGGACGGCAGACGTAGAGCGACGCCGGCGAGGGCACCGAGGTCTCCTTGCCGAAGATCCGCCCGAAGTTGTCCCGCCAGTCGGTGCTGAACAGCAGCGTGTGGTGTTCGAGCTGCGGGAGGGTGCCGCGCACGCCCAGGTACAGCAGCAGCGCGCTCGGTCCGGGGACGCGCTTCTCCCAGTACTTCTCCGGGTAGGTCTGGAGGTCCGACGGCAGGAGGGTCGTCTCCGTGTGGTGGAGATCGGCTGCGGAGACGACGAGGTCGGCGGCGGTCGACGTCGTCGTGTCCGCGGTGCGGTGGGTGACCGACCGCACCGTCGCGGTCCGGCGGTCCAGGGGCGACCGGCCGGGCGTGCGTGCGTCCGTGTCGATCGAGACGACGTCGGCACCGGTGCGGATCTCGACGCCCGCGCCCTCCGCGACGCGGCGCATCGCGTCGATGAGCGTCGTGAAGCCGCCCATCGGGTAGAGCACGCCGTCGTCGAGGTCGAGGTGGCTCATCAGGTGGTACATGCTCGGGGCGTCGAAGGGCGAACTGCCGAGGAAGACGGCCGGATACCCGAGGATCTGCTGGAGACGGGGGTCCTCGAACCGCTTCTCGACGAACGACTGCAGCGGCTGCAGGAGGAGCAGGCCGATGCGGGGCAGCCGCTTCAGGACGTCGGGCCGGAGGAACGGGAGGAAGGAGTGGAACGTCGAGTAGAGGAAGCGCTTCTTGGCGATCTCGTAGGCGTCCTCGGCGGAGTCCAGGTACTGCGAGAGCTGCTCGCCGGCCCCGGCCTCGAGGGACTCGAAGAGCTTGGTGACGGCCTCCCGTTCCGCGGGGACGTCGACGGCGTCGAAGCCCTCCTCGAAGATGACGCGGTAGCCGGGGTCGAGCTTTACCAGCTCGAGCTGCTCCGCGGCGCTCGTGCCCATCAGCTTGAAGAAGTGGTCGATCACCTCGGGCATCAGGTACCAGGAGGGGCCGGTGTCGAAGCGGAAGCCGTCCTGTTCCCAGGACCCCGCCCGGCCGCCGACCTCGTCCCGCTTCTCCAGCAGGGTGACGCGGTGGCCCTCCCGTGCCAGGAGGGCCGACGTCGCCAGTCCGCCGATCCCGCCGCCGATCACGACGACGTCCTTCGCCCCCACACGTGCGCGCCTGCTCTGCTGTGCGGTCATGCCGTCCTCTCCTGCGCGGCAGGTTCCGGTACCGCGCGACCGGTGAAGGCTTGCGCCATGATGCGGAACTTCACCGGGTTTGGAACCCTGATCCGTGCCCGAAGGAGTTCCTCGGCGGGGGTGCGCCGGAGGCGCACCGCGAGGTCGGTGAACAGGCCCTGTGCGAGGGCGACGGCGCGGCGCGGCGTCGGGGGCAGCCCCGGGAGCGCGGCGGCCGAGATCCGCAGGTCCTCGTCGATGTCGTCCAGCAGGCGGTTCTTGTCCGCCTCGGTGAAGTTGCCGGGCCGGACGCCGGGGAAGTAGCTGCGCCCGAGGGTCGTGAAGTCCTCGGCGAGGTCCCGCAGGAAGTTGATCTTCTGGAAGGCCGCGCCCAGGTGCCGTGCGCCGTCGACCAGCACGGCGTCCTCCTCGGGCGGAACCGTCCGGCCCACCAGGAACGCCTTCAGGCACATGAGCCCGACGACCTCCGCCGAGCCGTACACGTACAGGTCGAAGGAGTCCTGGGTGTGCTCGTGCTGGGTGATGTCGGCGCGCATCGAGGCGAAGAAGGGGCGGGTGAGGTCGACGCCGATGCCGGTGTTCCTCGCCGTGACCGCGAAGGCGTGCACCACGAGGTTGGCGCTGTAGCCCGTGGCCATGGCCGTCTCGGTGTCCCGCTCGAGGTCGTCGAGCAGGCGCTCCACGTCCGCGTCGGAGAGGCCGGCCCCGGCAGCGGCGCCGTCGACGATCTCGTCCGCCACGCGCACGAGGGCGTACACGGCCTCGATGGCGCTGCGCGTGGTGCGGTCGAGGATCCTCGACGCCAGGCCGAAGGACGTCGAGTAGCAGCGGATGACCTCGGCGGAGGTCCTCAGCGCGGCGTCGGTGTAGCGCGCGAGCGAATCGTCCACGCCCACTCAGTGCACCCTGTCCACGACGGCGGTCACGACCGGTTCGAGCGCGGACCGCAGGGCGGACGGCACCGCCGCCGACTCGAGGTGCGTGCGGGCACGCGACGCGTACTGGGCGGCGAGATCCGCGGAGTAGTCCTTCGCACCGCTGTCCACGAGGATCCGCCGCACGAAGTCGGCGTCCGACGCCGACATGCCGGGGCTCCCGACGAGCGAGGAGATGCTCTCCCATTCGGGGCGCGCGGACATGTAGGACAGGAGCGCCGTCCGCTTGCCCTCGCGCAGGTCCCCCCAGTTCGTCTTCCCGGTGCGCGTCTCGCTGCCGAAGACGCCGAGCAGGTCGTCGGCGATCTGGTAGGCGATCCCGGCGTCGCGCCCGAAGTCGCCGAGCCGTTCGACCACTTCCTCCTCGGCGCCCGCGAGGACGGCGCCGGCCTGGAGGGGCCCCTCGAAGGAGTACACCGACGTCTTGAGGCGGGCCATCTGGACGATGTCCTCGAGCGGGGGCACGTCGGCGCTGAGGGAGGTCTCGACGTCGAGGAACTCCCCGGCCGCGGAGGCGAACACGGCGTCGTCGAGGATGCCCCCCAGCCGGCGGCGCGTGGCGGGCGGGGCGGCGACCCGCTCGAGCAGGCGGTAGGCGTTGGACAGTGCGAGGTCGCCGGCGATGACCCCGGCGGAGAGCCCGACGTGGCGTGCTCCGTCCGGGGACAGGCCCGCGGCCTCCGCCACACTGCGGTAGCGGCCGGACACGTTCGGGATCCCCCGGCGGACGAAGTCGCGGTCGATCACGTCGTCGTGCACGATCAGGGCCGTGTGGAGGAGCTCGAACGCCGCGCCGAGTTCGGCGGCGTTGTCGAGGTCCCGCCCGCCGAGCATCTGGTAGGCGGACATCACGAGGCGGGGCCGGAAGCGCTTGCCACCCGTGGTGCAGCGCTCGAGGGTCTCCCACAGGGCGTGATAGCCGGGGCCGATCTTCGCGGCGCGGTTCTTGGACTCCTCGAAGAACCGCCCGAGGGCATCCTCGACCTGCTCCAGCCCGGCGGGCTCGACCAGCAGAGTGTCCATGTCCATAGGTAAAGTAAACAACGGAAAGTGCGCCCTTGACGACACGCGGGGGCGGACGGCGGCGGGCCGGCCACGCGGCGACGCCGCCCCCCGCGCCACGCGCGGACAACCAGCGAAAAGAGAGCCACCATGGCGAGCGAAACAGGAACCATCGAGCACGGGACGGCCGGTAGGGGCGGCGGCACACGGCGGGACGCCGAGCTCGTCGTGCTGCTCGCGGAGGACGGCACGCCGCTCGGGACGCAGGAGAAGGCGACCGTCCACACCCTCGACACGCCCCTCCACCTCGCCTTCTCGACCCACGTTTTCGACGGCGAGGGGCGCATCCTCGTGACCCGGCGCGCGCTCGGCAAGAAGGCCTGGCCCGGCGTATGGACCAACTCCTTCTGCGGGCACCCCGCCCCGGGCGAGGACTTCGAGGATGCGGTGCACCGGCGTGCCGCCCAGGAACTCGGGTTCACGGTCAGGGACGTGCGGGCCGCACTGCCCGACTTCCGTTACCGGGCCGTGGACGCCGGCGGGATCGTCGAGAACGAGATCTGCCCCGTCTACACGGCCGTCGCCGACAGCGCCGTGGCTCCCCTGCCCGAGGAGGTCATGGACCACCAGTGGGTGGACGCTCGGAGCCTCGTGCGAGCCGTCACCGCCACCCCGTGGGCCTTCAGCCCCTGGCTGACCCTCCAGCTGCCGCTGCTCTACCCGCAGGGCGCCGACGGGCCGGGGCCGCACCGGCGCGACTGAACCCGGTCGGAGGCGGAGGGACCAGGCCCTAATCTGGTAGCGGCACCATTTCAACGACGAAAGAGAGTTTCGCCATGGCGACACCCACGCCAGCCCCCGACGACGTCGTCCTCGTCGGCGGAGCCCGCACACCCCTCGGGCGCCTCAACGGACAGCTCGCCTCCTTCACCGCCGTCGACCTCGGCGCGCTCGCCATCACGGGTGCGCTGGAGCGGGCGGGGGTCGATCCCTCCGCCGTGGACGCCGTCATCATGGGCCACGTGGTGCAGGCGGGCTGCGGCCAGAACCCCGCGCGGCAGTCGGCCGTCAAGGCGGGCATCCCCTGGAACGTCCCGGCCGTCACCCTCAACAAGGTGTGCCTGTCCGGGCTCACCGCCGTGATCGACGCCGCCCGGCTGATCCGCAGCGGCGAGGCGCGCGTCGTCGTGGCCGGCGGCCAGGAGTCCATGACGCGTGGTCCCCACCTGCTCCCGGGCGCCCGTCAGGGATGGACCTACGGGTCCATCCACGCCCTCGACTCCGTGGCCCACGACGGGCTGACCGATGCGTTCGACGACGAGTCGATGGGGGCCTCGACCGAACGCGGCAACGTGCGGCTCGAGATCGACCGCACGGCCCAGGACGCGGTCGCCGCGGCGTCCCACCAGCGGGCCGCGGCTGCCACGGACGGCGGGGTCCTCGCGGAGGAGATCGTCCCGGTGACGGTACCGCAGCGCAAGGGCGACGACGTCGTCCTCACGGCCGACGAGGGCATCCGCCCGACGACGAGCGTGGAGTCGCTCGCGAAGCTGCGGCCGGCGTTCAACCCGGACGGCGCGATCACGGCGGGCAACTCCTCCCCGCTGTCCGACGGCGCCGCCGCGCTCGTCGTCACCACCCGCGCCCATGCCGAGGAGCTCGGGCTCACGGTGCTCGCCGTCGTCGGCCGCCCGGGCCAGGTGGCGGGCCCGGACAACACGCTCCACTCGCAGCCCTCGGCCGCCATCAGCCAGGCCCTCGACCGTGCGGGGTGGTCCGCGGCCGATCTGGACTTCATCGAGATCAACGAGGCGTTCGGCTCGGTGGCCGTGCAGTCGCTCAAGGACCTCGACTACCCGCTCGAGAAGTGCAACATCCATGGCGGGGCGATCGCGCTCGGCCACCCCATCGGAGCGTCGGGTGCCCGGCTGGCGTTGCACGCGGCCATGGAGCTCGCGCGCCGCGGGACCGGGAAGTCCGCCGTCAGCCTGTGCGGCGGAGGCGGCCAGGGCGAAGCCCTCCTCCTCTGGCGCTGAGGCGTCCCCCGATCCTCCTGTCGGACGAGAAGAGCCCCGCTTCGTGAGAAGCGGGGCTCTTCCGTCGTGCGAGCGGCCGGCACGCGCCGGCCGGAGGTGCTACTTGAGGGTAACGGTGGCGCCGGCGGCCTCGAGGGCCTCCTTGGCCTTCTCTGCGGCTTCCTTGGTGGCACCTTCGAGGACGGCCTTGGGCGCGCTGTCGACGACGTCCTTGGCTTCCTTCAGGCCCAGCGAGGTGAGCGCGCGAACTTCCTTGATCACTGCGATCTTCTTGTCGCCTGCAGCCTCGAGGACGACGTCGAACGCGGTCTGCTCCTCTTCGACAGCATCTGCGCCGCCGCCGGCGGGGCCGGCGACTGCAACTGCAGCAGCGGTGACATCGAAGGTCTCCTCGAACAGCTTCACGAAGTCCGAGAGTTCGATGATGGACAGTTCCTTGAAGGCCTCGATGAGCTCTTCGTTGGTGAGTTTCGCCATGGGAGGCGTCCTTCCTTTAGTGGTGCAGTGCACCGGAATATGTGGGGCGAAGGAAAACTAGTTCGCTTCGGGTGCTGCGGCTTCCTCGACGGGAGCCTCCGCGGGAGCTTCTGCGGGCGCAGCGGCTTCCTCGGTTGCAGCGGGAGCGTCGGCATCGGCTGCAGGTGCAGCGTCGCTTCCCTCCTCGAGCTTGATGCGCAGGGCATCGACGGTGCGTGCCAGGGAGGACATCGGTGCCTTGAGGACACCGGCCACCCGGGCGAGCTGGAGTTCACGGGACTCGAGGGCCGCCAGGGCGATGACCTCGGAGGCGTTGAGCGCCTTGCCCTCGAAGATTCCGGTCTTGATGACGAGCTTCGGGTTGGCTTTCGCGAAATCCGTGAGGCTCTTGGCTGCAGCAACGGCGTCGCCCTTGATGAAGGCGATCGCGGTAGGTCCGGAGAGCTGGCCATCGAATGCGTCGATGCCTGCTTCCTTCGCCGCGATGCCGGTCAGGGTGTTCTTGACGACGGAGAACTTGTTGTCGGTGCCGAGCGCACGACGCAGGTTCTTCAGCTGAGCAACGGTGAGCCCGCGGTATTCGGTCAGGACAGCGGCGGTGGATTCCTTGAAATCGGTGGCGATCTCATCCACTGCGGAAACCTTTGTTGGCGTTGCCATAACCCTCCTTCCGGGGGAATATGCGCCGGCTTTCCAGCTCCAATGAAAAACGCCCCGCGCAGATGCACGGGGCTTTGCTCGACACGGGCCGGGGCCAGTGGAGAGGAGCTTCGTTCACCTGCGTAGGCCGTCCCTCACGGGCACTTTCGGATCCTGATCCTTCTTCCCTGCAGCTCACGAGTGAGCAACCGGGAAGCGGACGCGGACCGACCGACGGTCTTTGGTGCCTCAAGCCTACGTGACGCCCGAGGCGTCTCCAAATCGGTGCGGGGGAAGCACCTTCTGCCAGCCGGCCGTCCGGCCCGCCGGCCGGAAGCCGAGTGCCACGTTCACGTCGAGCATGAACGTGTTCTCCTCGGCGTTCCAGGTGTAGACGCGCTCCGCGCCGGGCCATTCCGCGAGCACACGCCGGAGGTTGGCCGCCTTGAGCCACAGGCCGAGCCGGTGGCCCCGATGCTCGTCGAGGACCAGCGTGTCCTCCTGGTGGACGATGGCGGGCCTGGAGGCGAAGCGCTCGAGGATGGTGTGCCCTACGAGGTGTCCGCTGGGCCGGTGCCGTGCCGCGCAGACAAGGGTCGATGTCCCGCCCTCCGCGGACCTCCCCTCCTCCCGACGGATGCGGTCCGCGTCCCACTGCTCCTCCTCCTGGGCGAAGCCGCCGAGCGGCGGGTCGGTGCTCATCTTCCGCCGCAGCAGGGAGTAGTCCGCCAGCAGCCCGTCCGGGCAGCGCCCACCCCACGCCACCAGCTCGTAGTCGGGCGCGCCCACCCTGCCCGCATCCTGCTCCAGTTGCTGCACGCCCTCCAACCGGTCGAGGTGCAGCACACTCAGGCGATCCACCTGGACGAGCTCGAATCCCGACCGCAGGGCGAGGATCGCGGACGCATCGCCGGCGGGGAAGGATCCCGCGCCGGTCGGCGGGACGATCATGGCACCCTGGTCCCGGCCGTCCCCGACGGCCACGTCGCTCCAGGACATGATCGTGGTACGCCCCCTGAGCCGCACCTGCTGCTCCGCGAAGGCGAGCAGCGCGGCACCCAGCCCCCGCCGCCGGTACGCCGGTAGCACCTCGATCTGCAGGAATGCCGCCTGCAGGTTGTCCCGGAGCGGGAAGCCGAGGCGCGCGTTGGCCACGATGCTGCCACCGTCCCACGCCACCCCGAGCACGTACTCACGATCGGGGCTCGGCTGCATCATCGCGATTCGCTCGTCCGGCGCCGTGCAGAAATCGTCATGACCCCACACGGCGTGCTCCACCGCGTTGCTCACGGCCGCGCTCCGCCGGAACCCGTCGCCTCCCTCGACGTCGAGCGTGCGGGGAATCGGTAGCTGCTCGATGGTCGCCGTAATCACGGGCCCAGCATAGCCCTGCGATTGGGACCTCTCAATCACTGTTGCCCCCAGACACGAAGAAGCCCCGCGGCTGATGCCGCGGGGCTTCTTCGGGAACAACGCCTCAGACGGCGAAGACCTTGGTGACGTTCGGGTCGACGGAGATGCCGGGACCGAAGGTGGTCGAGACGGTCGCCTTCTGGATGTAGCGGCCCTTCGAGGCGGAGGGCTTCAGGCGGAGGATCTCCTCGAGCGCCGCGGCGTAGTTCTCGCCCAGCTTCTGCTCGTCGAAGGACACCTTGCCGATGATGAAGTGAAGGTTCGAGTGCTTGTCGACGCGGAAGTCGATCTTGCCACCCTTGATGTCGGTGACGGCCTTCGCGACATCTGCCGTGACCGTACCGGTCTTCGGGTTCGGCATCAGGTTGCGGGGGCCGAGGATCTTTCCGAGGCGTCCCACCTTGCCCATGAGGTCAGGGGTCGCCACGGCCGCGTCGAAGTCGGTCCAGCCGCCGGAGACCTTTTCGATCATGTCGTCGGACCCGACGAAGTCGGCGCCGGCCGCGATGGCCGCCTCTGCCTTCTCGCCGGTCGCGAAGACCAGGACGCGGGCGGTCTTGCCGGTGCCGTGGGGGAGGTTCACGGTGCCGCGGACCATCTGGTCCGCCTTGCGGGGGTCCACTCCGAGACGGAAGGACACCTCGACCGTGGCGTCGAACGTGGAAGGGTTGGTCTCCTTCGCGAGGACTACCGCTTCGAGGGGGGCGTACTGCTTGTCCGCCTCGATCTTCGCGGCAGCTCCCTTGTATGCTTTGCTGCGCTGTGCCATCTGCTTGTTCTCCTTATGCAGTCGTGGTCTGCGGACCGCGCTGGGCCCTGCCACTCACGACGTCGTCCGCGGGAGCGTCGCCGTCGTGCCTATTGGTGGTGTGCCCTGTCCGTCGAAGCCGGACCGGGCGGGGGTGGGGTGGTTAGCCCTCGACCGTGATGCCCATGGAGCGGGCGGTACCGGCGATGATCTTCGCGGCTGCCTGGACGTCGTTGGCGTTGAGGTCTTCCATCTTCATGGTGGCGATCTCCTCGACCTGGGCGTTGGTCAGCTTGGCGACCTTGACCGTGTGGGGCGTCCCCGAGCCCTTGGCGACTCCGGCCGCCTTCTTGATCAGCTCGGCTGCCGGCGGGGTCTTCGTGACGAAGGTGAACGAACGGTCCTCGTACACCGTGATCTCGACGGGGATGACGTTCCCGCGCTGGGACTCCGTGGCGGCGTTGTACGCCTTGCAGAATTCCATGATGTTGACACCGTGCTGGCCAAGCGCGGGACCGATGGGAGGGGCCGGGTTGGCGGCACCTGCATTGATCTGCAGCTTGATGAGGCCGGTGACCTTTTTCTTGGGGGCCATGAAAGGGTCCTTCTCTTGCATTGCGATCCCGCGGGACAGGAGCGTCCTGCGGGGTGGTGGCCGTCATGGCGTGACGGCCTTCACGGTGCCCCCGGCCAAGCACGCCGGGTGGCACCGAAGCTTTACTGGATCTTGGTGACCTGGTTGTAGGAGAGCGTGACCGGGGTCTCGCGCTCGAAGATCGAGACGAGCACGACGAGCTGCTGCGACTCGTGCTTGATCTCGGAGATCGTCGCCGGGAGGGTCTCGAAGGGACCCTCGTTGACGGTGACGGACTCGCCGACCTCGAAGTTGACCGTTGCGGGAGTGAACTGCGGCTGGACGGGCTTGCCGGACACCGCGTCCGTGTGGACGATGGTGTGCTCGAGCATCGAGAAGACCTCGGAAAGGCTCAGCGGGACCGGGTTGTGGGCATTGCCCACGAAGCCGGTGACGCCCGGGGTGTGCCGTACGGCACCCCAGGACTCGTCGGTCAGTTCCATGCGAACCAGTACGTAGCCGGGGATACGCACGCGGTTGACGATCTTCCGCGTGGTGTTCTTGATCTCGACGACCTCTTCCATCGGGACCTGGATCTCGAAGATGTAGTCTTCCATGTCCAGCGTCTGGATGCGGGTCTCGAGGTTCGCCTTCACGCGGTTCTCGTAGCCGGCGTAGGAGTGGATGACGAACCAGTCGCCCTCCTGGCGGCGGAGTTTCGCCTTGAACGCGACCACGGGGTCCTCGACGGGAGCTTCCTCGGCGGCCTCGTCGGTGGCTTCCGGGGCCTCCGCCTCGGCGTCCCCGGACACGGCATCCGCTTCGTCGGCGTCGTCGTCGGCGTAGTCGTCGTCATCGGCGGCAGTGTCGGCGTCGGAGGCTGCGGCCTCGTCGACGGCGTCGATCGCCGTGGCCTCGATGTCGGAGTCGGTGGAGTCGTCGACCGCGTCGGAGCCGTCAGCAGGCACGTCGATGTCGGCGGAGTCCACCTCCGCCTCCGTCCCGTACTCCTCGTTCTCCAGACCATCTTCGGGAGTGATCTGCCGTTCGAGTTCTTGCTCGGACACCTAGCCGCCTGCTTTCTGACATTCTTCGAAGGTTGTTCTGCTTGCCTGCACTCGACCCGGCGCTCCGCCGGCGGTGCGTCGGTGGGGTGTCCCCCAGGGCAACGTCAGTTGCCGCCGAACACCCACAGCGCGCCGGCCCCGAACAGGAGGTCCAGTCCGGTCACGATGAGCATCATGATGATCACGAAGACGAGGACGGTGATGGTGAACCGGACCAGCTCCCGGCGGGTCGGCGTGACGACCTTCCCGAGCTCCGCGAGGACCTGGCGGATGAACAGCATGATGCGTCCGAAGAACCCGCGCTGGGGTTCCTTCTTCTCGGAGGGGCTTCCCTTGGAGCTGCTCGCAGCCGTATCGGTCACCGTCAACCTCATCAATCTGTGTGGTGTTCCAGCCGGACCACCAGAGGCGCGTCCAGCTGATCATGTTTACCGTCGCGCGGAACCGATACCTGCGTCGGGACTTCGTGATCTGTTTCTGCCGTGCCTTCGCCGTCGTTCCGCGAAGGCCACGCGCAGGGCAGACAGGACTCGAACCTGCAACCTGCGGTTTTGGAGACCGCTGCGCTACCAATTGCGCCACTACCCTTTGGTCTTGAACCGGTACAGCTCCACTCCGGACGGCCCGGGGAGGGCACGAACCATCATGGTGTTTCAACACCGAGGGACAAGTCTACGCATTCACCGCCGGAACGTCGAACCGGCAGCATTCGCACCCGCCACGGCGCCCTCCCCGGACGTGGCACGGCAGCGGCCGCGCGGACGCTCCGGCGCAGGGAGGCGGCCCTGTTCGGGCCCTGGCAGGTGCCAGCGCCTAAGCTGGGACGAGACACTTGCCCCCCATGGAACGGGACCCGATGAACGCGACGACCGACGACTCCGCCCGCGCAGCACTCCCCCGGATCTCCCGACGGATCGGCTCGATCGCGGAGTCCGCGACACTCGCCGTGGACGCCAAGGCCAAGGCCCTGAAGGCTGCCGGGCGCCCCGTGATCGGGTTCGGCGCGGGTGAGCCCGACTTCCCCACCCCGGACTACATCGTCGAGGCGGCGATCGAGGCGGCCCGCCAGCCGCGGTTCCACCGCTACTCCCCCGCCGGCGGACTGCCGGAACTGAAGCAGGCGATCGCCGCCAAGACGCTGCGCGACTCCGGCTACGGCGTCGACCCGTCCCAGGTGCTGGTGACGAACGGCGGCAAGCAGGCCGTGTACGAATCCTTCGCCGCGCTCCTCGATCCCGGGGACGAGGTCCTTGTACCCACTCCGTTCTGGACCACCTACCCCGAGGCCATCCGCCTGGCCGGCGGTGTGCCGGTCGAGGTGTTCGCCGGCCCCGAGCAGGGTTACCTGGTGACGGTGGACCAGCTGGCGGCCGCCCTGACGCCGCGCACCAAGGTGCTCCTCTTCGTCTCGCCGTCCAACCCCACCGGTGCGGTGTACGGCCCGGACGCCGTACGGGAGATCGGCGAGTGGGCCGCGGCGCGCGGACTGTGGGTCGTCACCGACGAGATCTACGAGCACCTGACGTACGACGACGTCCCGTTCACCTCGATCGCGACGGCGGCCCCCGCCCTCGGCGACAGGGTGGTGGTGCTCAACGGCGTCGCGAAGACCTATGCGATGACCGGATGGCGCGTGGGCTGGATGATCGGACCGAACGACCTCGTGAAGGCGGCGACTAACCTGCAGTCGCACGCGACGTCGAACGTCTCCAACGTGCCGCAGATGGCGGCGCTCGCCGCCGTCTCGGGCCCGCTGACGGCGGTCGAGGAGATGAAGGTCGCGTTCGACCGGCGGCGCCGCGCGATGGTCTCGGCGCTCGATGCGATCGAGGGCGTCGAATGCCCCACCCCGCACGGGGCCTTCTACGCCTACGCGGATGTCCGCGCCCTCCTCGGCAGGAGCTTCGACGGCGCCACGCCCGCGACGTCCGCCGAACTCGCCGCACTGATCCTCGAGAGGGTGGAGGTCGCCGTCGTTCCCGGCGAGGCCTTCGGGCCCAGCGGATACCTGCGGTTGTCCTACGCCCTCGGCGACGAGGACCTCGCGACGGGTGTGCGCCGGCTGCAGGAGTTCCTCGGGTCCGTCCGCTGACGCTACGGCCAGGGCGCCCGGCCACGGCCGGCGGCTGATCAGAGCAGCCGGCGCTCCGTGGCCCAGCGCGTGAGCTCGTGGCGGGAGGAGAGCTGCAGCTTCCGGAGGACCGCCGACACATGGGTCTCGACGGTCTTGACGGAGATGAACAGCTCCTTCGCCGTCTCCTTGTAGCTGTAGCCGCGGGCGATCAGCCTCATGACCTCCAGTTCGCGTGCGGACAGGCGATCGAGCTCGTCGTCGACGGCGACCGACGCCGTCCCGAACGCATCGAGGACGAATCCGGCGAGCCTCGGCGAGAAGACGGCGTCCCCCGAGGCGATGCGCTGCACGGCATCGGTGATCTCCGGCCCGGAGATGGTCTTCGTGACGTAGCCGCGGGCCCCCGCGCGGATGACGGCGACGACGTCCTCGGCCGAGTCGGACACGCTCAGCGCCAGGAAGCGGGACGGGACGCCGAGCCGGGAGCACCGGTGGATGACCTCCGCGCCGCCGCCGCCCCGCCCGCCCGGCAGGTGCACGTCGAGGAGGACGACGTCGGGCCGCACGGCATCGATCACGGTCTCCGCCTCCTCGACCGTCGCCGCTTCGCCGAGGACCCGGATCACGGGGCCGAGCGCCCCACGGAGCCCTGCTCGGAAGATCCCGTGATCGTCGACGATGACCACGGAGACGGTTCCCGGAGCCGGTCCCGGTTCATCCATGCTGTCCATGTGTCTCCCTTCCGGCCGTCGGCCGTCCGTCCTGTCGCCGTGCACGGCTGCCGATCGTCCCGGCGCCTTGGCCGCCGGGCGCCCCGATCGCCCCGGGGCGGGGCCGCGTCCTCATGCGGGGACGCCGGTGGCCCGGGGCAGGCGGAGCCGCACCTCGGTGCCGTCCGCATCGCTGCGGAGTTCCGCCGTTCCACCGTGACGCTGCATCCTGCTGTGGATCGACTCCCGGATGCCCAGGCGGTCGGACGGGACCGCCGCCGGGTCGAAGCCCGGGCCGCGGTCCCGCACGAAGACCTCCATGGTCTCCGGTCCGGCCTCGAGGTACACCGACACGGCGACACCGGCGTGCTTCGCCGCGTTGAGCATTGCTTCACGGGCTGCCTGCGCGAGGGCGTCCTCGGCCTGCCCGAGAGGGGCGTCGCCCACGGCGACGACGGTGACCGGGTGCCCGTAGAGGTCCTCGATCTCCCCGGCCATGCTCCGGAGCCGTTCGGCGAGGCTGACGGGGTCCCGCCCGGCGTCGGCGAACAGCCACTGGCGCAGCTCGCGTTCCTGGGCCCGGGCCAGGCGCAGCACATCCGTCTCCGAGTCCGCCCGATTCTGGATGAGGGCCAGGGTCTGCAGTACCGAGTCGTGGAGGTGCGCGGCGATCTCCGCGCGTTCCGTCTCCCGCACACGGGCTGCCTGCTCGCTCTCCAGGTCCCGCCAGAACTTGAGGCCCCAGGGGGCGAGGACCAGCCCCACGCCCGCGAGGACGGCGAGGACGGCGACGAGGGTCGCCATGGTCAGGGTCCATGAACCGCTGCTGGAGAGTGCAACGAGGACCCCCGCGATGACGAGCACCATGCCGGCGAACAGGCGCAGGGCGCCGCCCGCCCGCTCGGCGCCGGCCCGGTTCATCACCCGTGCCCGGCGCACGTCGTCGAGCTGGGACCAGGCGAGGGCTGCGCCCGTCGCGACGACCGCGATGGGGACGAGGAAGCCCCAGTCGACCGCGACGCCGAGCAGCTGCACCACGAGGACGGCCGCAGCGACCAGCAGTGCGGTGCCGAACAGGATCTCCCGGTGCCCGGCACGCTCCGTGCGGTCGCTCCAGGAGTCGGTGGCGAAGGGGTCGGCGCCGTCGGGGCGCGCCCCTGCAGGAGCCGAGACTGCGGGAGGTGCGGAGCCGATCTGTCCCGTGCCGGGCAGCACGGCGAGGGAGGCGGCCGGCCGGCCCGTCCGACCACCGAGGTCGTCCTGGGGGCCCGTCGCGCCGACGTCGTGCATGAAGGCCGCAGGACCCCTCCTGTGTCCCGCCGCAGCGGCCCGGTCCGACGCCGTCGGAACGAAGATCCAGAGCCAGGCGTACAGGAAGACTCCAGCGCCGGAGGCGAGGGTCAGGACCGCCATGCCGACCCGGACCCAGGACCGGGGGACGCCCAGATGAGCCGCGAGGCCCGCGCACACGCCGGCGATGATGCCGTCGGAGGTGCGCAGCAGCGGGGGTCTCATGTCCTCATCAAAGCACGCCGAGGGCCGCTCGGGGACGGTCCCGGAGCAGATTCAGGGGGCTCTCAGGGTTCAATCAGGGTAGGCCCCGATGTGCGCGCCACGGCGTGGGCGGAAGGATGGGGGACATGACCTCAGCACCACCGCCAGGCGGGCCGTCCTGGCACCAAGAACCGGCCGCATCGCACCCCGCGGGACCTCCCGCGTCGTCGTCGTTCTTCCGCTGGTTGCGGGGACTCGACATCACCCGGACCCCGGACCGCTGGGTCGGTGGAGTAGCCGGCGGCGTGGCCCGGCGTACCGGCCTGGACATCGCCCTCGTCCGCGGACTGATCGTGATCCTCGCGGTCTTCGGCGGTATCGGTGTGCTGCTGTACGGGCTCGCCTGGGCGCTGCTGCCGGAACCGGACGGGCGCATCCACGTGGAGCAGGCCGGCCGGGGCTCCTGGACCTCGGGACTGACCGGGGCCGCCGCGCTCGTGGCGATCGGCCTCTGGCGCCCGAATCTGCCGTACCTCGACGGCGGCGGTGCGGGCGGCCTGCTGTGGACCCTGTTCTGGATCGGCGCCGTCGTCCTCTTCGTGTACTGGATCATCAACCGCTCCACCGGCGGACAGGCCCGCCGGGACATCCCCGGTGGCCCGTCGACCCCCGGCGGGTCGGGCAGCGGCCCCGTGCCGCCCGGCCCCGTGCCGCCGTCGGGTCCGGACGGTGAAGCACCCGCGGCAGGACCGGCAGCAGGTCCCGGCGGGGGCTCGCCCGATGACGACTCCTCCAGCGGTCCGGTCGGCTCCGGCTTCCCCGTCGGCTCCGACACGGAACGGGACGGAGGAGCCGACGGCGCCGCGGATGACGGCGCGGATGACGGCGCGGATGACGGCGCGGACGGGAGCACCGACGATCCTGCCGACGATGACGCCGCGGCCGACGCCGGGCACCGCACCGTACCCCTGCCGTACCAGCCCCGCGCCTACTCGGCGACGGAGCCGTGGGCGCAGCAGACCCAGCCGTTGCCCTACGAGCCAGGGTCGTCCTGGTCGGGGTCCACGTATCCGGGGGCCTACATGGCCCCCGCCACCGGCCGGCCGCCGGTCACGAAGTACCGGCCGCCGCGGGCTCCCGGGCCCGTCACGGCACTGCTGGTCGGCGGGGCCGTCGTCGTCGGGGCAACGCTCCTCGCCCTCGACTACGTCGGAACGCTGGATCTCGCCAATCCGGTCGTCGTCGCCCTCGCTGCGGCTTCGATCGTCCTCGCCCTCGGTGTCATCGGGCTCGGAGCATGGGGGCGCACCTCCGGATTCGCCGGATTCGCGGCGGCGCTCGCCGTCATCGGCGCACTCATCGCGTCCTTCACGATCGTGGGCGGCGCATGGATCGTCGCCGAGGAGCGGAGGGCCACCCCGATGTCGCTGCAGGCCGCCTCCGGCGGCTACAGCGTCCTGGCCTCGCAGAGCACCATCGATCTCACCAGCCTGCCGCCGCTGTCCCGCGACGTCGTGGTGCCGGTCAACTCGCTCGCCAGCGCCGTCACCGTGGTGGTGCCCGACGACGTCCCGATCGAGGTCCGCACACGGATGGCGCTGGGCAGCTCCGGGACCCGCGGGACCCTGGAGGGGCCGGACGGCTCGTCCGCGGAGCCCCGGAGCGACGGCGGTGTCCTGCAGGTGCGGAACGGCACGCTGAACCCCGACGCCACCGGATCGGCGATCGTCCTCGACGTGCGCGGCGCGATGAGCGACGTCAGCATCGTCACCGCTCCCGGCTCCGGCGACACCTCTTCGACCATCAGTCCCACCCCGACCGGAGACACACCATGAGCACCGCACTGAACGGAACGAAACACCACCCACGCCTCCTGACCATCGTCTGGGGGTCGGTGATCCTCGCCGTGGCCTCCCTCCTCCTCGTCAGCCAGGTCGTGGAGCTGTCCATCGACCCCGTGATCGTGGCACTGGGCCTGCTCGTGGGCGTCGGGCTGGCGCTCGTCGCGGGCGGCATCCTGTCCCTGCGATCCAGGCCGACCGGGGACGGCCGGGAGGACCCGCACGACGACCCCCTGTCCGGATACTGACTGCAGTTGGATACTGATTCCCACGACCCCACCCACCCGAGAACCGAAAGGCACACCATGCAGTCCTTCTACCGCATGCTCCGCTCCTCACCCATCAAACGCGCTCCCGGGGGCCTCCTGGGCGGCATCGCCGCGGGCATCGCACTGCAGTACGGCTGGCGCGTGACCTACGTCCGCATCGGGATCCTGCTGAGCTTCCTGCTCCCCTTCATCGGCCTCCCGCTCTACCTCGTCCTCTGGCTCCTGCTCCCCACGACGGAAGGCACCATCGCCCTCGAGCGGCTCCTCGCCGGAGGCTAGGACCGGGCGTGCAGCAAGGGGCACCCGCCGCACGGCGGGTGCCCCTTCCGTCTGCGTGACCTGCAAGGATGGATGACGTGCCGAAGACTCCTGCTGCCCGCCGCTTCCCCCGCCTGCTCATCGCGTCCTGTGCCTTTTTGTTCGTCTCCGGCTACTTCGTGGTGCGGTTCCCGGACGTCGAGGGCGCGAGCTACGCGTCCTACGGCTTCAACCTGCTGATCGCCCTGCCGGCGTTCATCGCGCTCGTGCAGCAGCTCGGTGCCGCGCGGGGTGCCGCCGCCCTCGCGGCCGTGTCCGTCTTCGGCTACCTGATCGAGGGCTTCGGCGTCGCCACACATCTGCCCTACGGAGAGTTCTACTACGGTGAACCGCTGGGGCCCACGATCCTCGGCCTCGTCCCGTACCTGCTGCCCCTCTCCTACGTGCCGCTGGTCATCGGGGCGGTGGCCGTCGTCTCGGGCGGCGGGAGCGCCCTGCGGAGGATCCTGCTCGGCGGGCTGCTGCTCGTGGTCATCGACGGCGTCCTCGATCCCGGGGCGGTGTCGCTCGGCTTCTGGATCTGGCCGGGTGGCGGGCCGTACTACGGGGTCCCGCTCTCGAACTACGGCGGATGGCTCATCTCCGGGCTGGTCGCTTCCGCCCTCGTGACCTGGATCGGCGGGCGACGCCTGACCGATGTCCCGCTCCGGCCGGGCCTGCTCGACAGCCTGCTCGTCTCCATGTTCCTGTGGCTCGGCGTCTGCGTCTTCTCGGGACTCGTGTTCCCGGCAGTGCTCGCCGTCGCCCTGATCGTCCTCGTGGCGCGTCGGCGGGTGCAGCTCACGTGTACCGCGCCAGCGTCCGCGTCGGCGGCGGGCGGGGCGACGGTCGACGCCGCACGGCAGGTCTGAGCCACTCCACCCCACACGAACGGACCCCGGCCGTCCCGCGGTCCGGCACCCGGGCAGTCCGGGCCGTCCGGCACCCGGGCGCGAACGGACACGGGCCGGCCGGCCGTCAGGCGGTGGAGCCCAGGCGTGCCAGCAGTTTCTGCGTGGACATCATCGCGCCGCCGAGGACCGCCGGCAGCCCGCCACCGGGGTGGACGGAGGCGCCCACGCGCCACAGCCACGGGCGCAGCGGATCCGAGTAGGGCGGAAGGTGGAACGGGCCGCTCATCCACGCGGGCCGCACAGCCCCGTAGAGCGCCCCGCCGGCCGAACCGCGCTCGCCGAAATAGCCCGGGTCGAGGATCTCGTGGCTGCCGAAGTAGTCCTCGATCGGTTCGGGCAACCCGAGGACGCGCGTCGTCCGGTCGAGCTCACGGCGCACGAACGGGTCCTCGAGCGAGTATCTCCGGCCGTTGGCCGGCGCCGTGAGCAGCAGTGCGAGCGTCGCCGAGCCGTTGGGATAGACGCCGTGCGCGGGATAGTAGTTCGCGAAGGCCATGGTCTGGTCGGGTTCCTCCCCGGCCTCGAGGCTCGCGTAGAGCGCCGCCGGATCGTCCGGCATGACCACGCCGTGCCGGGCCGTCCCCTCGGGGAGCGGCCTTGCCAGGACGGCGTAGATCCCGATGGCGGAGCAGGTGAGCTTCCGCGGCAGCCGCGGGGCACGTCCGGCCAGCAGCCCCGCGAGGCGGTGCGCGTCGAGACCGCTGACGACGGCGTCGGCCGGGTAGTTGCCCGCGGCCGTGGTGACCCGCCGTCGTCCGATGCGCTGCGCGGGCTCGCCCGTGCGGATCTCCACGCCGGCGTCCTCGGCGATGCGCCGGAGCGCCAGCACGAGTTCGTAGACGCCGCCCTCGGGGATCCAGACGCCGTCCTGGGCCATGATGGCGGGCATGCTGGCGTAGAGGGCGGGCGTCCGGGTAGGGCTGACGCCCGCATTGAGCGTGTGGATCGCGATGACCTCGCGGAGCCCCTCGGGCAGCCACGGCAGGCTGTCGAGATAGCTCCGCGTGGTGAGCCTCCGCCCGTACAGTCCACCGAGCTTGGCCAGCGCGGGGTAGGAGGACTTCTCGAGCGGGCCCGTGGTGAGCAGGCGCGACACGTCCTCCCCGAGGACGCCGTGCTCCGCCGCGAAGCGGGTCCAGGCCGGGTGCCACGGATGACCCTCCGGTACCGGCAGGGCGCACGCCTCGCCGCGGTAGTAGTAGGTCCCGACCTCCGGAAGCCGTTCGAGGCGGAGGCAGGCGATGTCCGCGGCCGGCGTCGCGTCGGCGGGGGCGACGGCGTCGAGGAGGCGCAGGAGTTCCTGCCACACGCTGGGGAAGGTGACGAGCGACGGCCCCGTGTCCATGCGCTGCCCCGAGACCTCGACGCGGCGGCTCTTGCCGCCCACGTGGTCCGACGCCTCCAGCAGGGTCACGCCGTGGCCTGCGCGTCCGAGGAGGGCCGCGGCCGTGAGGCCACCGATACCGCCTCCCACGACGACGACCCGGCTCATCGGTAGAGGCCCAGCGTCAGGGCGACGACGAGCTGGACGCCGGCGACGGTCCCCGCCACGTAGGGGAAGGCGATCGAGTACCGGTACAGCCGATGCCCGGTCTCCGGGCGGGGATCCCGGTGGAGGCCCAGCAGCAGCCAGCCCGCGATCACGGTGTTCACGACGGCGACCGGGATGTTGACCACGGCGAAGCACGCCGTCGACACCGCCCACCAGGCGCCGCTCCAGGCGACGACGCCGCGGGGCCCGAGCCGCACGGCCGTCGTCGTGATGCCCACTCCCCGGTCCTCGTCGATGTCCTGGACGGCGTCGTAGGTGTGCTTCGCCGCACTCCAGGCCATCAGGCCGAGGGCGGCGGCCCAGACCGGCGTGTCACCGAGGGCGTAGGGGACGAAGACGAGCGGGAACGCGTAGGCCGCGTTGCTGAGGGAGTCGAGGTACGGCCGGGCCTTGAAGCGCAGCGGCGGCGCGGAGTAGAAGACGAAGACGAGGGCGTACAGGGCGATCCAGGCGAGGGCCGCCGGGGGGAGGGTGGCCGTGAACCATGCGAGGAACGGCAGGTTCGTGACGAGCACGGCGATCCAGATGGAGCGGACCTCCGAGGCCCTGATCCTGGCCCCCTCGAGCGATCCCTTCCGCGGATTCAGGGCGTCGGTGTCCTGGTCGAAGATGTCGTTCACGCCGTAGATGAGCAGGTTGAACGGCAGGGTCAGCCAGACCAGGAGGGCGAGGGCCTCCCACTGCCAGAAGGTCCCGGTGAGCCACATGCCGACGACGCCCGTGCCGAGCGTGTTGATCCAGAGGACCGGCCGCGAGATGTGGACCATGCGCAGCGCCGCTGGCGCAAAACCTGCCTGGGGCACTGCTGGTGTCCTCCTCGGACGGGCGGCGCGCACCCGGGGGTTCGGGCCCTCGTGCGCTGGATGCTCCCAGCCTACGTGGTCGCCGATGTGCCCGGTGCCGGGTGCCGGACGGGCGCCCTCTGTGAAGGGGGTGGGCCGTATGTGTCTAGAATCATAGGCGGGCCCGACGGCGTGCTCCTGATGCACCATCACACCCTCCTCGAAGGAACCCCACGCCATATGAAGATCGGAATCCTCACCAGCGGCGGCGACTGCCCCGGACTCAACGCGGTCATCCGCGGCGCTGTCCTCAAGGGCATCAAGGTCCACGACCAGGAGTTCGTCGGATTCCGGGACGGCTGGCGCGGCGTCGTCGAGGGCAACATCGTCGACCTCCCCCGGCATGCGGTGCGCGGCATCTCCAAGCAGGGCGGCACGATCCTCGGGACCTCCCGCACCAACCCCTTCGAGGGCAACGGCGGAGCGGACGTCGTCAAGGCGAACATGGAGCGCCTCGGCATCGACGCGATGATCGCGATCGGCGGCGAGGGCACGCTGGCGGCGGCGAAGCGGCTCACGGACCTGGGCGTGAAGATCGTCGGCGTCCCCAAGACCGTCGACAACGATCTCGACGCCACCGACTACACCTTCGGCTTCGACACCGCGGTGCAGATCGCCACCGAGGCCATCGACCGCCTGCGCACCACGGGCGAGTCCCACAGCCGCTGCATGATCGCCGAAGTCATGGGCCGGCACGTCGGGTGGATCGCCCTGCACGCCGGCATGGCCTCCGGCGCCCACGCCATCCTCATCCCCGAGCACCAGACCAGTGTGGAGCAGATCGCCGAGTGGGTGTCCACGGCCAACGCCCGCGGGCGCGCGCCCCTCGTCGTCGTCGCCGAGGGCTTCGTCCCCTCGCACATGGAGCAGGCGCACTCGGAGCGCGGCCTCGACACCTTCGGCCGTCCGCGGCTCGGCGGGATCGCGGACCAGCTCGCGCCCGAGCTCGAGGCACGCACCGGCATCGAGACCCGCGCCACGATCCTCGGCCACATCCAGCGCGGCGGCGTCCCGACGTCGTTCGACCGCGTGCTCGCCACACGCCTCGGCATGGCCGCCGTCGACTCCGTGAGGGACGAACTCTGGGGCACCATGGTGGCGCTCAACGGCACGGAGATCGCCCACGTGGGCTTCGAGGCGGCGCTCGGCAACCTCAAGCGGGTCCCGCAGCACCGCTACGACGAAGCCTCCATCCTGTTCGGCTGACCCGTGGACCTCGATCCCGGCACGGTCTCGATCATCCAGCTCGCCTGGTCGCGGCTGCTCGGACTCGACGACGGCGCCCTCGCCGGCGGCTCCGACCGCCTGTACGCGGTGGACGACGGCGCCTCGGTGCTGACCTTCGTGACCCTCTTCGGCCGCGAGGTGCTCAAGGGACCGGGCTGGGCCGTGGACGCGGGACGCACCATGTCCGGGACGGAGCTGCGCAGCCACTCGACGCTGCTCACGCTCAGCAGGGAGCATGGCGGACGAGGTCTCGGCGAGGCCCAGCTGTATTTCTGTGACGACCTGCCGCGGTTCGAGGGCCCCCCTGCCGTCGTGTCCGGCGAGGCCTCGCTCGTCCGCGAGCTCGAGCGCCGGTGCCCGCCGGACGACGTCGCCGAAGCGGGCCTCGCAGCGGTGGAGCACCCGTTCGTGCTCATCGACGAGGGCGACGCCGACTCGGCGCCCACTCCCCTGTCCGGCGCCGGTTACGACATCTGGCAGGGCATCCTGGCGCACATCGCCGTCATCACCCCGCCCGAGGAACGACGCAGGGGTTATGCCGGGCGGGTTGCCGCGGTCGCGGTCGAGGAGGCGATGGCCGCCGGGCTCGTGCCGCAGTGGCGCGCGCGGACGGACAACACGGCGTCCCAGCGGACCGCCCGACGGGCCGGCTTCGCCTTCGCGGGGACGCAGACCTTGGTCCTCCTGGGCGCCTGAGCGCCTCCGCCTTGGGGAGAAGCCGGCAGTCGGACCCGGGCACTTCCTTCTGGCGAGTCCATAGCCAAAGCACCCCGACGAGAGCATGCTTGTCCTGTCGGGGCTCCAGGAGGAGAGGTCATGAACATTGCCCTTTGGATCGCGTCCGGCACCCTTGCAGTCTTCTTTCTGGCTGCCGGTGTCACGAAGACCTTCCAACCCATCGACAAGATCGTGTCCCAGGGTCTGACCTGGGCGAAGGACAAGCCAGGCTACGCGCGCACCGCTGGTGTCTTCGAAATCCTTGGTGCTTTGGGGTTGATCCTCCCGGGCATCTTCCGGGTGGCCACTTTCCTGGTCCCGGCAGCAGCACTGGGGCTGGCGTTGATCATGGCGCTGTCGATCGCGTTTCACCTTTCGCGTGGCGAGAAGGGGTTCACCATCAACATCGTGGCTCTGCTGCTCGCCTTGTTCGTGGCCTGGGGACGCTCCACCGCGTGGGCCCTCCAGTAAGCGATCGGCCCTGCAGCGGGCGGTCCTGCAGGGAAGATCACAGCCCTGTCGCGAACCCGGCGCTGGCCGTCAGCCGAGCAGCCCCAGGAGCTCCGTCCTACCGAACATCTCGGCTGCGGCCCGGGCCGACGGCGTCCCGGCGTCGGCGTCCGCTCCCGCCTCGACGAGCAGCCGTACGACGTCGTCGTGCCCCTTGAAGACGGCACCCGCGAGAGGTGTCTGCCCCCGGTCGTTGACCTGGTCCGCTTCCGCTCCGCGGGCCAGCAGATCGCGCACGATCGCCGGATGACCGTTGTACGCGGCGAGCATCAGCAGGCTGTCGCCCGCGGTGTTCGTCAGGGTGAAGGGCACCCCGGCGTCGAGGTACCGCACTAGTGTGGCGGTGTCACCTGCCCGCGCGGCGTCGAACAGGGCGTGCGCGAGGGCGATCGCCGCGGCCGCACCGGCGTCGTCCGTGGGGCCCTGACCGGCGTCGGCGCTCATCGCGGGGCCTTCAGGAATCCCGAGGCGCGCCCGACGACCTGCCCGGCATCCGTCGCCACGATGACTTCCTGGCCGGCGGCGTAGGCCTCGTCCCCGTCCTGCACGAGCAGAACCGCGGACGCGTCCACGGACCGCTTGAGCACGGCGAGGGCGATCGGGCCCATCTCGTAGTGGTGGCCGACCGACGTCACCCTGCCCACCGTGCGGCCCTCGCTGAGGACCGGGCTTCCGGGCGCGGGGAGGGTGTGCTGGCTCCCGTCGAGGTGCAGGAAGGTGAGCCGGCGCGGCGGGTGCCCGAGGTTGTGCACGCGGGCGATCGTCTCCTGGCCCTTGTAGCAGCCCTTCGCGAGGTGGACGGCGGTGCGCATGAGGTCGAGCTCGTGGGGAATGGTCTTCTCGTCGGTCTCGAAACCGGGCCGGGGACGCCAGGCCGCGATCCGCAGGGCCTCGGCGGCCAGCGAGCCGGCCAGTGCGCGTCCCGTGGCGGATACCGCTGCGTCCAGGTCTGCGCGCGGCACGAGGTACTCGAACCAGGGCCGCTCGCGTCCCGGGTGCTCGTGCTCGTCGACGACCGCGTAGGAGTATCCGCCGGGAACGACAGTGGGCCAGGGGTCCTCCCACACGACGGCGTTCCCACCCGGTGCGGGCAGGGTCGTCGTCGATCCGAGCACGGCCCAGGCCTCCGTGGCGTCGGCGACCTCGACGCGGAGCATGAACTTCATGCGTTCCAGCCAGGCGGCCAGTGGCGCCGCCTCGCCTCCCTCGGTGATGAGCCAGGTGGTGGCGCCGTCGTCGACGACGTGGGCCGCGTACTCGATCCGGCCCTGCACGGTGAGGAGGAGCGTCTCGGAGCTTCGGCCGGGCCGGAGATCGAGGAGCAGCTGGGAGGAGAGCGTGTTGAGCCAGCTCAGGCGGTCGGGTCCGGAGACGGTGACGACGCCGCGCTGCGACAGGTCGACGACGGCCTCCCCTGCGGCCAGGAGCCGCTGCTCACGGAACGGGTCGCCGTAGTGGGATGCCACACCGGCGTCGGCTCCGCCGCCCTCGACGGCACCGGGTCGGCTCAGCAGGGGGCTTCGTGGGGTCATGTGATATCACAACGCCTTCCAGGCGGGACTATTCCGGGATGTCGCCGACGGGCGGCCTACGGACGGTTCAGGAGATCTTCCTGAGGATCGCGGACGCGTGGGCCTCGAGGGAGTTGCCCTGGGCCGCGACGTCCCAGCGCCAGTACAGGTTGCCGTCCACCAGGCCGAACAGCCGGGTGGCGGCGGCGTACTCCTTGGAGTGCTGGCCGCGCATCACGAGGTCGGTACTGAGCTGGATCTGCGGGCCCTTGATGCTCCCGTAGTAGAGCTCGGCGATACCGCCGGGGTGCACCACGGTGGCCGTGATGTCGAAACCCCCGGAGTCGTTGCGGAACTGCTCCACCTCGTCGGCCGTCTTGAGGGCCGGGACGATGTCCGCGGGGTTGAGGCCGGGGCCGACGTCGGAGTCGTTCAGCTTGCGGTCGAGCGCCCAGAAACCGGTCTCGACCGAGAGCGGGCGCAACTGCGCGCCCTGCTCGTCGATGAGCCAGGATTCGGCGCTGTACTGCAGGTACGGCAGACCGTTCTGCGAGAACACGACACGCTGCGAGAAACGCTCCGAGTCGGCGGTACCTTCGCCGAGCATCCCCGTCCCCTCCCAGGTTCCGAGGAGCCACGACAGTGGGACGAGCTCGGGTGTCAGGTCGGTGGGCAGGTCGATCGACATAGGGCCTCCGGGGTCAGTCGGCTACTTCTGGCCCTTGTACAGGCGCGTGATGACGAGGGCCGCGAAACCGGCCATGCCGAGACCGGCGACGACCAGCAGCGAGATGAAGAAGATTTCAAGGGCGAGGATGGACATGCTCCCATCCTAACGCCCGGTCCGGACAGCGGAGGAACGTGCGCAGAGGTCGTTCGTCCGGCCGGGGCGAGCCGGACCACGGCCGGGATCGGCGGCCCGGCTCAGGCGAGGAACAGCGTGTCGAGGAAGTACACGACGGCGCCGATCGCGAGCACGGGGGTGACGCCGGCCGCGATGGCCGCGATCAGATCGATCGGCGCCTCCCGGGCGACGAGCAGCCGCCGGGTGCCTGCGATCACGGCACCGCAGGCGAGCCCGACGACCGCGGCGGCGAGGGCCGGCACATCGGTGAAGAGCAGCGCTCCGAGCGGGCCGGCGAGCGCGGCGAGGACGACGGCTGCGGGTGCGACGAGGCGGTCCGGCAGGGGCAGCAGGCACACGGCGATCGCGATGAGCATGCTGACGCCGGTCACGAGCGTCATGCCGGAATCAGCGGCGTTGACGGCCAGGCGGTCCGTGGCGACCCAGCCCGAGCCCATGCTCACGGCCACGACGCCGGAGCTCGCCCCGAGGGTCGATTCCAGCCGGAGGCTCTGACCGGTCCCGCGCAGGAGCTGGATCATGAAGACCGCGCCGACGCCGAGGGCCACGGAGATCGGGAACCAGGTCATGAAGAACGGTCCGGACACGGTGGCGGCGAGGACCACGGCGAGCAGTGCGGCGAGTCCGATCGCGGCCGCCAGGCTCTTCTTGGCCGGTACGCGGAGGATGGAGGGCCACCCGATGGCGGTCAGGACGCAGAGGGCGCCGACGGCCACAGCGACCGCCGTCGCCGAGATGTAGGAGGACGCGACGACCGCTCCGGTCGCGACGGCCGCGGCTCCGGCCGCTGCGGCCACACTCGTCCTCTTCACCCGAGCAATACTGCCCTACCCGCGCTGGTGGGCGGAAAAGCTGCGCCGCCGGCGGCCGCCGTGCGTGTGGTGCATCACAGGGCGGAGGCTATACTTGACCAAATTTCGACCGCACACTCCTCCCCGTCCGGGGGGATGGCGCCGTTGCCCGATGATGCGCATTCCCGACCCGTGGAGGACACATGCCGCACATCCTGATGCTCACCAATTCCACCGGCTCGTCCGTGGACATCCTGCCGGCCCTGGAACTGCTCAATCACAAGGTGCACATCCTCGCGGCGGAACCCACGGCGCTCCTCGAGACGGAACCCTGCGACGTCGTCCTCGTCGACGCGCGCAAGGACCTCGTGGGCGCCCGGTCCCTCACCCAGCTCCTGAAGGCCACCGGCCTCAGCGCGCCCCTCCTGCTCGTGCTCACGGAGGGAGGCATGGCGGCGGTCGCCGCGAACTGGCTGGCGGACGACGTCGTCCTGGACTCGGCGGGCCCCGCGGAGGTGGAGGCGCGGCTGCGGCTGGTGATCGCACGTTCGACGGCAGCCGGCGAGCAGGCGAGCACCGAGATCCATGCGTCCGGCGTGGTGATCGACGAGGCCAGCTACACGGCACGGGTGGGCGGCGAGCCCCTGAACCTGACGTACAAGGAGTTCGAGCTCCTCAAGTACCTGGCCCAGCACCCCGGGCGTGTGTTCACCCGCGACCAGCTCCTGCACGAGGTGTGGGGCTACGACTACTACGGGGGCACCCGCACCGTCGACGTCCACGTGCGGCGACTGCGGGCGAAACTCGGCTCGGACCACGAGCAGCTCATCGGCACGGTCCGGAACGTCGGGTACCGCTTCACGCTGACCCGCCTGCCGGAGGACCGCAGTTCGGTCAACCAGGACGCCTGACCCCACGCGAAAGCCCCTTCCACCCGCGGGTGGAAGGGGCTTTCGGTGTTCCCGGCTGAGCCGGTAGGAGTGGAGGACATACGGTTCGAACGTATCGCGGGCGCCCCACTGGCGCATCCCCCTCGAGCAGTTCCCGACACTACCGCACCAGCCGCGCGACCACCAAACCGTGGGATGGGCGGGACTAGGCTGGGCGCATGACCGCCGCTCAGCATGCCCCCACCTGGTCCGTCAGCAGGATCGCCGGAGCCCCGCCCACGGACGTCGTCGACGAGGTACGGCGCCTCGCGGCGTCCGCCGCCGAGGCCGACGGCAACCCGCCACTGTCCGAGCAGACCCTCCTCACCCTGCGCGCCCCCGACGCCGGTGACCGCCTGCTCGTCCTCACGGCCCGCACCTCCGAGGCGCCGGACAGCGAGCTCGCCGGGGTCGCCGTCGTCACGCACGGTTCCGGGGACGGCGCCGTGCTCGAGCTCGTCGTCGGGCCCGACTGCCGCGGGGAGGGTGCCGGGACGGTCCTGATCGAGGCGGTCCTCGCCGAGGGGATCGCCGGGCTCCGCGGCTGGTCCCACGGCAACCATTCCGCGGCATCGGACCTTGCGGCACGGTTCGGCTACGCCCCGGTGCGGGAACTGTGGAGGATGCGCCTGACCCGCGCGGCCGTCACGGAATCGGTCCCCGCCCTCCAGCTGCCCGACGGCGTCGTGCTGCGCTCGTTCGTCCGTGGGCAGGACGAGGAGGCCTGGCTCGCGGCCAACGCGGCGGCCTTCGCACATCACCCCGAACAGGGCGCTACGACGCGCGCGGATCTCGACGCGCGGATGGACGAGGACTGGTTCGACGCCGACGGCTTCCTGCTCGCCGTCCGCGAGAGCGACGGCGCCCTCCTCGGCTTCCACTGGACCAAGGTCCACCCCGCGGTGGGGGCCCACCCGGCGATGGGCGAGGTGTACGTGGTCGGCGTGACGCCGGAGTCGCAGGGCATGGGCCTCGGCAAGGCCCTGACGATCGCCGGCATCGAGCACCTCCACGCCCGGGGCCTGCAGGCCATCATGCTGTACGTCGACGCCGATAATACGGCCGCCGTGGCGCTCTACCGCGCGCTCGGGTTCACGCGATGGGACGTCGACGTCATGTACGCGGCCAAGGCGGCGCACCCCACCTTGTAAGGTTGAATCGAGGTGTCCCCTGGCCTGTCGGTGCGGGGTTCCCGCCACCATGACCGCCCACGCTGCAGGAGACGCTATGGATTCAGGAATCAAACGCCGGGGTGCGTCACTGTACGGGTCCTCGGAGACGGCTCCGGCCCGGGCAACCCAGGACCGCATCGACATCCCGGAGTTCGCTCCCAGCCTCCTGCCGTCCGGCGACATCCGGGCGGACCGTTTCCTCGACCGCGAGATCAGCTGGCTCGACTTCAATGCGCGCGTCCTCGAGCTCGCGGAGGATCCGGACCTCTTCCTGCTGGAGCGGGTCAGCTTCCTGTCGATCTTCGCGTCGAACCTCGACGAGTTCTTCATGGTGCGGGTCGCCGGCCTCAAGCGCCGGATCGCCACGGGCCTCGCGGTGCCGTCGGCTGCGGGCCTCAGCCCCATCGAGCAGCTCGAGAAGATCATGCAGGACGGCTACCAGCTGCAGCAGCGGCATGCCGCCGTCTTCGCCGAGCACATCCGGCCTGCCCTCGCCCGCGAGCAGATCCACCTCACGACCTGGGAGGAACTGGACGACACCGCACGCGCCGAGCTGCACAAGATCTTCGCCGAGAAGGTCTTCCCGATCCTCACGCCCCTCGCCGTCGACCCGGCCCACCCTTTCCCCTACATCTCGGGGCTGTCCCTCAACCTCGCCGTCGTGGTCCGCAACCCCGTCAGCGAGAAGGAGCTCTTCGCCCGTGTGAAGGTGCCGGACCAGCTGCCGCGCCTCATGTCCGTGGACGGGCCGCGGGCGGGCAACATCGCCGGGCGCATCGCCCGTTTCATCCCGCTCGAGGAAGTCATCGCCGTCCACCTGGACCAGCTCTTCCCCGGGATGGAGGTACTCGAGCACCATCTTTTCCGGGTCACGCGCAACGAGGACCTGGAGGTCGAGGAGGACGACGCCGAGAACCTGCTGCAGGCCCTCGAGAAGGAACTGCTGCGCCGCCGGTTCGGTCCGCCCGTCCGCCTCGAGGTCACCACGGACATCAATCCCAGCATCCGGGGGCTGCTGTCGCGGGAACTCGGCGTGGAGGAGGACGAGGTCTACAACCTCCCGGCACCCCTGGACCTGCGGGGCCTCAGCGTGATCGCGGGGATCGACCGCGGAGACCTGCACTTCCCCAAGCACGTCCCCCACACCAGCCGCCACCTCAACGAGAGCGAGACGTCGAAGGCGGCGAACGTCTTCGCTGCGATGCGCCGGCGGGACATCCTGCTGCACCACCCGTACGATTCCTTCTCCACCTCCGTCCAGGCGTTCCTGGAGCAGGCGGCCGCGGACCCCAAGGTGCAGGCCATCAAGCAGACGCTGTACCGGACGTCGGGCGACTCCCCCATCGTGGACGCCCTGATCGACGCCGCCGAGGCCGGCAAGCAGGTGCTGGCGCTCGTGGAGATCAAGGCACGCTTCGACGAGCAGGCCAACATCTCCTGGGCCCGCAAGCTGGAGCAGGCCGGCGTGCACGTGGTGTACGGCATCGTGGGACTCAAGACCCACTGCAAGCTCTCGCTCGTGGTGCGGCAGGAGATCGACGGCCTCCGCCGCTACTGCCACATCGGCACCGGCAACTACCACCCGCGCACGGCCCGGTACTACGAGGACCTCGGCCTGCTGACCTCCAACGAGCAGGTGGGCGAGGACCTGTCGCGCCTGTTCAACCAGCTGTCCGGATATGCCCCGAAGTCCACCTTCAAGCGCCTCCTGGTGGCTCCGCGGTCCGTCCGTTCGGGTCTGATCGACCGCATCGAGCGGGAGATCGCGAACAAGCATGCCGGGCTCGCCGCGCGCGTGGTCATCAAGGTGAACTCGATGGTCGACGAAGCGATCATCGACTCGCTCTACCGCGCATCGCAGGCGGGGGTCAAGGTGGACGTGATCGTGCGCGGTATCTGCTCGGTACGGCCCGGGGTCCCGGGGTTGAGCGAGAACGTCACGGTGCGCTCCGTACTCGGCCGGTTCCTCGAGCACTCGCGTGTCTTCGCCTTCGCGAACGGCGGGGAGCCGGCGGTGTTCATCGGATCGGCCGACATGATGCACCGCAACCTCGACCGCCGCGTCGAGGCGCTCGTGCAGCTCAGCTCGGCCGAGGACATCTCCTACCTGATGAACCTGATGGATCGCTACATGGACCCGACGGTCTCCAGCTGGCACCTCGACGAGACCGGCTGCTGGACCCGGCATCACAAGGACGCCGACGGCGCGCCGCTCGAGGACATCCAGTCGTCGCTGCTCGCCTCCCGCGCCCGCCAGCGGGCAGTGTCGCGCCGCTGATGGTTCCACCCACGAAGGATGCCACCATCGCGACGGCGACCGGCGGCTCGGCGGTCGTCGCTGCAGGCACGCTGTGCTGGCGGATCGAGAAGGGCTCGCTCGAGGTCCTGATCATCCACCGGCCCCGGTACAACGACTGGTCCTGGCCGAAGGGCAAGCTCGATCCGGGCGAGACGACACCCGAGTGCGCCGTCCGCGAGACCCTCGAGGAAGTGGGACTGAGTGTGAGGCTCGGCATCCCGCTGGCAACCATGACCTACCCGGTGAACTCCGGTGACAAGACGGTGTACTACTGGGCGGCGAGGATCGAGCGGTCCACCCCGGTGCCGGACGGCAGTGAGGTGGACGCTCTGCGCTGGGTGTCCCCCGAGGAGGCCCGCGCCGTGCTGAGCAACCCGACCGATGTCGCACCGCTCGATTCGCTCATCGAGGCGCACCGTGCCCGGAACCTCCAGACGTGGCCCCTGATCGTGGTCCGCCATGCGAAGGCCAAGCCGCGTTCGTCGTGGAGCAGGGCCGAGGGCGAGCGTCCTCTCGCCGCCACCGGCCGCCGGCAGGCCACCGCCGTGAGCCGCCTGCTCCAGGCGTGGACCCCCGAGCGCGTGGTGAGCAGTCCCTGGGTGCGGTGCGTCCAGACGATCTCGCCCTACGTGAAACAGCGCAGCGCGAAGCTGAAGCTCGTCGACGCCCTGACCGAGCACGACGCCAGGAGGAAGCCGGCGCGCACCCGTGCCGCCATCGAGCGGCTGCTGGACAAGCGCCGGCCCGTGGCGATCTGCACCCACCGCCCGGTGCTCCCGTCCGTCCTCTCGGTGCTGCGCCGCCACATGCCGGACCACCTGCACGAGCTCCTGCCCGTCGAGGACCCGCACCTCGCGCCCGGCGAGGCGGTGGTCTGCCAGGTGAGCAGCGCGAACCAGGGGCGCATCGTGTCCGTGGAGCAGTTCCGCGCCTACGACGACTGAGGTCAGTCCCTGGCAAGCGGTCCATCCAGGCGCCTGTCGAGCGCCTGTCGACAGTGTGTCAGGCGCACCTCCGTCCGTCCGTCGGGCGAGGACGGACAGTTCATCCGGCGTCAGCAGCCTGATCGCCCCCGTTCATCCCTCGTTCATCCATGGTGCCTAGTGTCGGACGCTCACGCAGCGACCGGCACCGACGACAGGAACGCTCCCATGGCCGATGTGAAGAGCCTCGTACGGGCACTCGCACCGCACGAGATCGAGCAGATCCACCGGATCGGACCTGCAGGGCCGCTCACACCGAAGCTCATGCACGCCATCGATCGTGCTGCCGGCGGGCCGGGCGAGGGCCGTGGTTACTACGTGTACGGACGGCGTGCCGATCCTGACCGGCCGCGACCGTTCGTCCTGCGCGACGACGTGTGCGCCGAATTGTTCGACGGCCATTAGGACCACCGCCGCCCACCCGCTCTTGTACCGATTCCCTGCCCGGATGGCCTCTCGGCCCGATCCTCGGGGACGATGATGGTGTGAAGCGACTTCCCGGCACCCAGGCTCACGGCACCCAGGCTCACGACCCCCCGGTCCCCGGCATGGTGGTCACGGCCGGCGATCCCGGCACCCCGGCTTCGAGTACTCCCTTCCCGGGCCTGCCGACCACGGCCGCCGACCCGGCCGACCCCGCAGGCCTGCCTCCGGGCACCGTCCTCCGGTTGCGGAGAATCGGTCCGGGGTCCGACCTCCCTCCCACCACTGCGATGCTCCGATTCCTCGACGACGCGGAACGCGCGCGGGCGGCCCGGACCGTCGATGCCACGCAGTCCGCGTCCTTCATCGCGGGCCGGTACCTCCTGCGTGAGCTTGTCGCCGACCTGCTCGGGACTCGGGCGGGCCTTCTCGTGTCCTGCTTCCAATGCCCTGCCTGCGGACCGGATGGCGTGTCCGATCATGGCCGACCGGCCTACCGGCTGCGGGGCGAACGCGTGCCGCTGGCACTCAGCCTCTCCCGGGCCGAAGGTTTCGTCCTGCTCGGAGCGCTCGAAACGCTCGAGGGGCATGGCACGGCCGGCATGGCCAGGACGGTTGGGACGCTTGGTACGACCAGCACGGTCGGCACGGCCGGCACGGCCAGGACAGTTGGGACGCTCGGTACGACCAGCACGACCGGAACGGCCGGCACGGCCGTGACAGTTGGGACGCTCAGCGCGGCCGGCACGGTCGGGCCGGTCAGTACGCACAACCCACACACGGCTCGTGGGACCCTCGAGACGCCGGCATCGCGTGGTGCAGGCGGGACGCCCCGACCGGGGCTCGGGGTGGACCTCGCAACCGTCGCGGCGGTGGACTTCGACGGCTTCGACGACGTGGCCCTGACTCCCGGCGAGCGCCGGGCGGTCCGTGAACTTCCGACCGCCGAACGAGGGACGGCCCGTGCACGCCTGTGGGCCCGCAAGGAGGCACTCGTCAAGGCTCTGGGCACGGGCTTCGCCGATCGAGGCCCGGACGCGGTGGAGGTGCTGCGGGAGCGCAGCATCATCGATCTTCCCTCCGTCGGCGGAGAAGCACTGGAGCCCCTGGGTCTCGTGGCCGCCGTCGCCGTCGGCCCCTGAAGAACCGACCGATCTGGGAGGATCCGAGCGGCCGGTGAGGGGTCGGCCGGGGCGGGGCGGGGCGTGCTGCCCTGCCCGGACAGCGTGCCCGGCAGGGCTACGTGCCGGTGAAGAGCGGGCCTACCCGACGGGGCGGATGGGCCCCGGAGGAGGAGGCCTCCTCGAGCGCCAGGACAGCACGCGTCACAGGACGGGTAGCGGCCTCGAGAGCAGCCACGGCACCAGGAGGTCGCCGACGCCGGCACCGGGGAGCGTGCGCACCGCGAACGCGATGAAGTCCGCCGTGGTGGCCGTCCCGAAGCGGTGCTCGCTGGACCAGGAACGCAGCAGGGCGAAAAATGCGTCGTCGCCTGCGGTCTTCCGGAGCGCGTGCAGTGCGAGGGCGCCGCGCTTGTACACGCGGTCGTCGAACATGTCGACGGCGCCGGGGTCGGCCAGGACGAGGTCCTGGGGTGCCCTGCTGAGGCGCTGGTGTGTGGACCGCGCGTGGGCGTCCGCCGTCGTCGACCCGCTGGCTTCGGACCAGATCCACTCGGCGTAGCAGGCGAAGCCCTCGTGCAGCCAGATGTCCTGCCAGCGCGCCGCGGTGACGGAGTTCCCGAACCACTGGTGCGCGAGTTCGTGGGCGATCAGCCGCTGCGCGTCCCACCCCTGGTCCAGGTGGTTGCGCCCGATGATGGAGAGCGTCTGAGCCTCGAGGGGGATCTCGAGGTCGTCGTCGGCGACGACCACGAGATACTGCGGGTAGGGGTAGGGCCCGAAGCACTCCTCGAACACGGACATCATCTCGTGCTGGCGCATCAGCGACGCCTTGGCTGCGGGGGCGAGCGACGGCGGCACGGCGGCGTACAGCGGGACGGGGGCACCCTGTGCGCGCGGCGTACCCGGGGCGGGCAGGCCGACGGCGGGCCCTGAGGGGTCGTTCAGTGCCACGAGGGCATAACGACCGATCTGCACCGTCGCGAGGTAGGTGGCCATCGGTTCCGCCTGCTCGTAGGTCCAGGTGGTCCGGCTGGACCTGTCGATCCGCGAGACGAGGACGCCGTTGCAGATGGCCCGGTAGCCGGCGTCGGTGGTCACCGCAATCCGGTAGGCCGCCTTCTGCGAGGGGTGGTCGTTGCACGGGAACCACGACGGCGCTCCGGTGGGCTGACCGGCCACGAGGACGCCGTCGGTCAGTTCCTCCCACCCGATCTCGCCCCAGATCCCGGTGAGGGGGCGGGGATTGCCCTCGTACCGGATGTCGAGCTTGAACGTGGCCCCGGCCGGCACCGGGTCGCGGAACCCGATGACGAGTTTGCCCGCGCGGTCCTTGAAGGACCGGACGCGGACGGTGTCGGAGGTGATCCTCGTGGTACGGAGCCCCTGGAGGTCGAGTTCGAGCTGGAGCAGGCCCCGGTGAGTAGTCACGGTCAGGGCCGCGCGACCGGTCAGGCGGTTGCTCGAGAGCCGGTAGTCGAGGGCGAGGTCGTAGTGCGCGACGCGATAGGAGGTGCTGCCATTGGTCGGGGTGTACGGGTCAGGCGAAAAACTCTCGGAACTGGTGCTCACGCACCGTCTCCCGGGCCCGACCACGAACTGACCGGGTTGCCCATCCAGTAGGTCCCTGCGGGGACGGTCTCGCCACGCATCACGAGCGACGCCGGCCCCACGGTGCCACCCTGGTCGATCCGGGCGGCGGGCAGGATCACGCTGTGCGGGCCGAGGGTTGCTCCTGCGGCGAGCTCCACGGTGTCCATGCTCATGATCCTGTCATGGAAGAGATGCGTCTGCACGACGCATCCGCGGTTGACAGTGGACCCGGTACCGAGGCTCACCAGGTCCGCTTCGGGCAGCCAGTAGCTCTCGCACCAGACTCCGTGCCCGATCTTCGACCCCAGCGCCCGCAGCCACCAGACCAGTGACGGCGTGCCACTGGCGGCCCGGGCGAACCACGGGGCGCTGACGCTCTCGATGAACGTGTCCACCACCTCGTTGCGCCAGATGAAGGAGCTCCACAGCGGGTGCTCGCCCGCCGTGATCCGGCCGACCAGCAGCCACTTCGCGATGACGGCGCTGGTAGCAGCCACGGCGCCCAGAACGGTGAAGACGACGCCGCTCAGCAGGGCTGCCACGAGGTAGCCGCCCCAGAGGGCGAGCGCGTCGAAGATCACGAGGGCCAAGGCGGCGATCGTGACCGTGAGGATGACCGGCACCACGCGGCACAGCTCCCAGAACGCGCGCGCCGCCTTCAGTCGCGTGGGGGGTTGGAACGTGCGGCTCTGGTCCCCCGTGACGGCGAGCCGGCGCAGACGGGAGGGCGGACTGCCCAGCCAGGAGCTGCCCGCCTTGGCCTTGGCCGGCGTGGCGGACAGCACCGCGACGAGCGAGTTCTTCGGTACGCGCCGACCCGCCGACGTCATGCCCGAGTTGCCGAGGAAGGCGCGCCGGCCGATCTTCGCGGGCGCGATGCGCAGGTACCCGCCCCCGAGCTCGTAGGAGGCGACCATCGTGTCGTCCGCGAGGAAGGCACCCTCGCCGATCGTCGTCATCTTCGGGATGAGGAGCACGGTGGACGCCTCGACGTTCCGGCCCACCCGCGCCCCGAGGAGCCGCAGCCACACGGGCGTGAACAGGCTTGCGTAGAGCGGGAAGAGGAGGTCGCGCGCCATGTCGAGGGTCCGCTCCGTGGCCCAGATCTGCCAGCCGATGCGGCTGCGCGCGGGGTAGTGGCCCTCCCGCAGGCCGATGCCCAGTATCCGGACCGTGGCGAGCACCAGGGCTGCGGTGGTGACGAGCCAGAGGACGGCGGCAAGCGCTACAGGTCCCATGAGGGACGGCCAGGCCGAGGACAGGGACGGTGCGCCCCGCAGGGCTGCCACGACGGGCAGGGCGGCGACGACGGCGGCGACGTACGGGATGAGTGCGAGCGCGCCCGAGGCCGCGGCGAACGCCACGAAGGCCAGGCGCGTGTGCCCGCGGGAGCGGGCCGGCGGGGCGTCGGGCCAGTCCTGCTTGGCCCTGCCCGCCCGGGTGGCCGGCGAACCCGCGAAGAGCTGCCCGGGCCGGACGGCGCCCTGCACCGCCGAACCGGGGGCCACCTCGGCGCCGGCGCCGATCCTCGCACCCGGCATCAGTGTGCTGCGTGCCCCGACGACGGCTCCCGCGCCCACGGTGATCGCGCCGATGTGGATACGGTCTCCGTCGATCCACCAGCCCGAGAGGTCCACCTCCGGTTCCACGGACGCGCCGGCTCCGAGGGTGAGCAGACCCGTGACGGGCGGGACGGAGTGGAGGTCGACGTCGGGCCCGATGCGCGCGCCCAGGGCCCGCGCATAGACCTGGACCCAGGGTGCGCTCGCGAGGCTGACCGCCCCGACGCTGTCCGAGATCTGCTCGGCGAGCCAGAGCCGCAGGTGCACCCTGCCGGATCGCGGGTAGACGCCGGGCTCCACGCCGCCCAGCAGGAGGCGGGCCGCGAGGACGGAGAGGCCCATGCGCCCGAACGGGCTGACGAACACGAGCCAGGACAGCGCCACCCACCACCAGGACAGGGTGGCCGCCGAGGTGAGGACCCCGAGCCCGGCGAGGACGTTGCTCGCGATCATCGCGTAGGTGAGCCAGCGCATGCCCGCGAGGAACTGCAGCGGGATGCCCATGATCGTCTGGAAGACCTGCGACCGGCGCGCCGTGCGCCGGACGGCGCGTTCCGGGGTGGGCGGCTGTTCGTCGCCGTCGCCCGTCCCGGCGGCGAAGGAGGCGAGCGCGCCGAGCCGCGG
Source organism: Arthrobacter sp. TJ-263 (assembly GCF_058269155.1). Lineage (NCBI taxonomy): Bacteria > Bacillati > Actinomycetota > Actinomycetes > Micrococcales > Micrococcaceae > Arthrobacter > Arthrobacter sp. TJ-263. The sequence goes on from NZ_JBZCNE010000001.1 coordinate 1,450,174, forward strand.
ATGGGCGTAGATGTCGGCGACGGTGATGACCGGGTAGCGGGTGCGGATCAGCGACACGAGCCGGGCGGCCGCGAGGGACCCGCCGCCGTGGAGGAAGAAGTCGGCGTCCTCGTCGGCCGGGACGGTGCCGAGGACGGCGGCCCACTGGTCCGCGATCCACCGTACGCGCGGGTCGAGGTCCTCCAGGCTGCCGGGCCCGCTCGGGTCGCCCACGCCGGCGAGCGGCCAGGGCAGGGCGTTGCGGTCCACCTTGCCGCTGGTCTTCGTGGGCAGGGAGTCGGTGACGGTCAGCAGCGGGACGAGCGCGGCAGGCAGCTCCTCGGCGAGCAGCGTGCGGAGCACCGCGAGGTCCGGGTCGCCGTCGGCCGGGACGAGGTAGCCGACGAGGAGCTGATTGCCCGACGGCGTCGTCCGGACGGCGGCGGCGGCGCCGGCGATCCCGGGCAGGGCCTGGAGCGCCGCATCCACTTCACCGAGCTCGATGCGGCGCCCGCCGAGCTTCACCTGATCGTCGGCCCGGCCCACGAAGACCAGTCCGGCTGCCTGCAGCTGCACGAGGTCGCCCGAGCGGTAGGCACGGCTCCACCCGAGCGTCGGCATCGCGGCATACTTCTCGGCGTCCTTGGCCGGGTCCAGGTAGCGGGCCAGCCCCACTCCCCCGATGATGAGCTCGCCGGTGCCGTCCTCCGGCACGGGCAGGCCGGACTCGTCGACGACGGCGAGATCCCAGCCGTCCAGGGGCAGCCCGATGCGCACCGGGCCGTCCCCGCCGAGCCGTGCGGCGCAGGCGACGACGGTCGCCTCGGTAGGGCCGTAGGTGTTCCAGACCTCGCGGTCGTGGACGACGAGGCGCTGCGCGAGGTCCGGAGGGCATGCCTCCCCGCCGAAGATGAGGAGGCGGACGTTCTCGAGGGAGTCGGCGGGCCACAGAGCCGCCAGCGTGGGCACGGTGGACACGACGGTGATCCCGCGGGCGATCAGCCAGGGACCGAGGTCGACGCCGGTGCGCACGAGTGCGCGGGGGGCCGGCACGAGGCATGCGCCGTGCCTCCAGGCCAGCCACATCTCCTCACAGGAGGCGTCGAACGCGACGGAGAGGCCGGCCAGGACGCGGTCGGTGGGCCCGAGGGGTTCGTGCTGCAGGAACAGGCGCGCCTCGGCATCGACGAAGGCGGCCGCCGAGCGGTGCGAGACGGCGACGCCCTTCGGCGTACCCGTGGAACCGGACGTGAAGATGACCCATGCGTCGTCGTCCGGTGTGGGGTCTCCGGTGATCCCCCGGCGTCCGCCCGGCCCGGTGGCCACCGACAGGCCGTGCCCGACGACGGCGGCTGCACGCGCTTCCGCGAACACGACGCGGGCGCGCTCGTCCGGGTCGTCGGCGTCGACCGGCACGTAGGCCGCACCCGCCGCGAGCACGCCGAGGATCGCGATGTACAGCTCGTTGGTGCCCGAGGGGAGGCGTACCCCGACGGTGTCGCCGCGCCCCACGCCGGCGTCGCGCAGGACGGCGGCGAACCGGTCGGCGGCCGCCACCAGCTCGGTGTAGCTGAGGTCCTCGGTGCCGTCGTCGAGCGCCGAGGCGCTGGGGTGTTCCGCGGCCGTGGCCCGCAGGATGTCGAGGAGTGTGCGGGGGGATGGCGCCCGCCCGGACGCCGTGAACCGCGCGGCGGCGGGGGCGGTGTCGGTCTGGGGCGTGGGTGTGGTCACGGCTGGATTCTTCCGGTGCGAAATGAACAGCAGGTGATCAGGGGCGCCGTCACCTGCACGGCCCGGGGGTAGTCTACCCGCGGTCGATGCGGCCGACCGGGGCGGGCGGTTCGTCCTAGACTGGCCGGGTGAGCACTCCCATCCCCACCCCCTACGAGGACCTGCTGCGCGACGTCATGGCGAACGGCGCGGCCAAGAGCGACAGGACGGGCACCGGTACCCGGAGCGTGTTCGGCCGGCAGCTCCGCTTCGATCTCAGCGAGTCCTTCCCGCTCGTCACCACCAAGCGCGTGCACTTCAAGTCCGTGGCGCTGGAGCTGCTGTGGTTCCTCCGCGGTGATTCCAACGTGCGCTGGCTGCAGGAGCGCGGTGTGTCCATCTGGAACGAGTGGGCGGACGAGGACGGCGAGCTCGGCCCCGTTTACGGCGTCCAGTGGCGGTCGTGGCCCACACCCGACGGCGGCCACATCGACCAGATCGCCCAGGTGGTCGAGGCACTCAGGACGAATCCGGACTCCCGCCGCCACCTGGTCTCGGCCTGGAACGTCTCCGAGCTGCACAACATGGCCCTGCCACCCTGCCACGTGTTCTTCCAGTTCTATGTGAGCCCCGGCGTGGACGGTGGCCCCGGCCGACTCTCCTGCCAGCTGTACCAGCGGTCCGCGGACACGTTCCTCGGGGTCCCGTTCAACATCGCCTCCTACGCCCTGCTGACCCTGATGGTCGCCCAGCAGACCGGCCTCGAGCCCGGCGAGTTCATCTGGACCGGCGGCGACGTCCACGTGTACGACAACCACGTGGAGCAGGTTGCCGAACAACTGTCCCGGGAGCCCTACCCGTATCCGCGCATCGCGCTGAACCGGAAGCCGGACAGCATCTTCGACTATGCCCTGGAGGACTTCGACGTGATCGACTACCAGCACCACCCCACGATCAAGGCACCGGTGGCCGTATGAACGCGGCCCCCTCACCCCCCACGCTGAGCGTGGCCGACGCCGTCGGGTCCCGTCCCGTGATCGGCATGATCTGGGCGCAGACCGAGGACGGCGTGATCGGCAAGGACGGCGGCATCCCCTGGCACGTGCCGGAGGACCTGGCGCACTTCAAGGCCACGACGACGGGACATCCCGTGATCATGGGTCGGCGTACCTGGGAATCGTTCCCCTCCACCTTCCGCCCCCTGCCGGACCGCACGAACATCGTCGTGTCCCGGTCCGGAGCGGACCTGCCCGGTGCCGTCGTCGTCGATTCGCTCGATGCCGCCTTCGACGCCGCCCGGGCCAGTCCCGGCGCGGAGGAGATCTGGGTCATCGGTGGTGGCCGCGTGTACGCCGAGGCCATGCCGCGCGCCAACGCAGCGCTCGTCACCGTCGTCGAATCCGCAGCGGAGGGCGACACCGTGGCTCCCCTGCTGGGAACGGACTGGGCGCTGGCAGCCCTGACCCCGGAAGCAGGATGGCTGGAGTCCGCGAAAGGTCCCCGCTACCGCATCAGCCTCTGGACCAGGCAGGGCTGACGCGGCACCGACGGTCCTCCGCGGACGACGGCACGCACGGGCGCGTGCGTCGTCAGGAGCACGGTGCCCGGCCGGTTCCGCTCCACGGCGGCACGGCTCCGCCGGCGCTGAGGTGCTCCCGGAGCCGCCGGGCACCTCTCCGGACTCCGACAACCGAAGGACACGGACATGACTGACGCAGGCAACCACCCGTCGGACCCGGTGCAGGTCGCGGTCCCGCCCAAGGCTCTCGGACTCGGCTACGCCGAACTGGCGGCGCTGCTCGCGATGAGGCCCGGCGGACCGTCGACGTCGAGCGCGGCTGCGTTGCGCATCCCGCAGGAGGCCGCCGACAGCCAGGTCATCCGTGCCGGCACTTCGTCCCTCGTCGCACACGGCCTCGCGACCGTGGGTCCCAAGCGCGAGCTGGTGGTCCGCGGAGCCATGGCGGCGATCCTCTCCGCCCTGTCCGGCGCCCGGCGGCGCGTCGACATCGGACTGCTGGCGCCCGGCCGGACCAGCGGGAGCATGCTCCAGGTGGAGTCGGACGAGTTCTCCATCCTGCTGCAGCCACGCTCGTACCTCTCCTGGTTGGCCATGGCGCAGGACCCTGGGCTGTCCGGAGCACAGGCCCTCCTCATGATGGTCACCTCGCACCTCACGACCCACCCCGACGGCGGAGCCACCGTGTACCGCCACGAGACGCCGGCCAAGGGCCGCCTCCTCATCAGGAGCGATGCGTCGGGCTGGACGGTGGGCTACCAGTACGAGGGCCGGGAGGACGTCCCCCAGCGGACGGGACTCGACGACGACGCCCTGCTGGCCGAACTCCGGAACGTGAGGGGAGACTGACGGGTCCCTCTCCCCGTTCCCTGACGACTGCCGCCGACGCCGGCGATCTGCGGGAGGCATCGGTCACAAACCAGCGTGTCCGGGGAGCCTCCGCCTAAACTGGAGGGCATGACTTCAGCACCCGAGAGTTCCGCCCTGCCCTCCGTCGGCTTCGTCGGCTGGCGCGGCATGGTGGGCTCCGTCCTCATGCAGCGCCTCCAGGACGAGGGCGACTTCGCCCTGATCAACCCCGTGTTCTTCTCGACGTCTGCCGCCGGAGGCGCCGCACCGCAGTTCGCGGAGGGCTCCGGCACGCTGCAGGACGCCTACGACGTGGAGACGCTCGCCAAGCTGCCGATCATCGTCACCGCCCAGGGCGGCGACTACACGGCCGAGGTCTACCCCAAGCTGCGCGACGCCGGGTGGCAGGGCCTCTGGCTCGACGCCGCGTCGACGCTGCGCATGGAGCAGGACAGCATCATCGTCCTCGACCCGGTCAACCGCGACGCCATCGACGCCGGACTCGCGCGTGGCGTCCGCGACTTCATCGGCGGCAACTGCACGGTCTCCTGCATGCTCATGGGGTTGGGCGGGCTCTTCCGCAACGGCCTCGTGGAGTGGGGCACGTCGATGACCTACCAGGCGGCCTCGGGCGGCGGCGCACGCCACATGCGGGAGCTGCTCAACCAGTTCGGTACGCTGCATGGCACCGTTGCCGTCAATCTCGACGACCCCGCCTCCGCGATCCTCGACATCGACCGTGCGATCCTCGCCAAGCAGCGGCACCCGAGCCTCGAAGCGAGCCAGTTCGGTGTGCCGCTGGCCGGTTCCGTCATCCCGTGGATCGACAGCGACCTCGGCAACGGCGTATCCCGCGAGGAGTGGAAAGCCGGAGCGGAGACCAACAAGATCCTCGGCACCGCCACGCGTATCCCGTTCGACGGCCTCTGTGTCCGCGTGGGCGCCATGCGCTCGCACTCGCAGGCGCTGACCCTGAAGCTGACACAGGACCTGCCGGTCAGCGAGATCGAGTCGATCCTCGCAGCCGACAACGAGTGGGTGCGCGTCATCCCCAACACGAAGGTCGACACGATCGCGGGCCTGACGCCGGTGGCGGCCACCGGCTCGCTGGAGGTCCCTGTCGGCCGGATCCGTAAGCTCGAGATGGGCCCGGAGTACATCAGCGCCTTCACGGTGGGAGACCAGCTGCTGTGGGGAGCTGCCGAGCCGCTCCGCCGGATGCTGATGATCGCCACCGGGAATCTCTGAGGCGTCTTTCCACGCGCCGGTGACCCGTGGGTGTTGTCCGGGTGATCTGACGGCGAGCTGAAGAACCGGTTGGATGCGCGTTGCTGGGGATTCGGCGGCGATCTGCCGATGTCGGACGGCGAGAGCTGTCGGTGGTGTCCCGGTCGCCTCGGTGGACATGACACTCCACCGATCGTTCGAAGCGGCCGCTCCTTCCACTGCTTTCCCTACTGCTGTCCAGTCGAAACCGCGCCCCCGGCGCCACCCGGCAACCCGGGCTCGGCATGCCAGTACCTGTTGCGCCGCGCGGTGGTTCCGGGTCGACCGAGATGTGGCGGTGGGGTGAACCAGGGTATGCCGTTGTGCGATGCGACCGTCCAGAGGCCGTCATGGATGGTGTGGTGGTGGTGTGCACACAGCAGGACTCCGTTGGCGATGCCGGTGGTACCCCCGGAGGCCCAGGGCGTCATGTGGTGGGCCTCGCACCACGTGGCTGGAACAGTGCAGTCCGGGAACGCGCAGCCGCGGTCCCGGGCGATGAGGGCTCTACGCACGTGTGGCGGGAAGAGCCTACCCGCGCGGCCGATGTCGAGGATCTGCCCCTCGCCACCGAGTACCAGGGGAACGAGGTCCGCGTCGCAGGCGATCCGCCGGATGGTGCTGGCACTTAGCTGCTCGGCGAAAACGGCACGCCCGGTCCCGCTTCCGCCCCTCGAGCCGGCGGTGCGGGCATCACCCGAGGTATCCCGACCGGTGGTTCGACCGGCAGGTCGACCGGCGGTCGAACCACCGGTTCGACGTGCCGTATCCCGACTGCTGCTGTCGTGACTGCTGGTGTCCCGGCTGCGGGTGTTGCGGAGCTCGTCGAGGAGGTCGCGGTAGTCGATGGTCACCATGACCTGGGGCCTGTGGCCACCGGTTGCCGGCAGGAGGGACGTGGACAGGGCGATGCGGCATGCACCCACCAGCCCGTCGAGCAGGCTCTGCGCCCGTGTAGGACTTCCCGGTCCCTTCGACGGCATGATCGGATCGCCTGCACCGTCCGTCACGGCTCCGGCACCGTTCACGCACTGGGAAGCGTCCGCGGCGCGGTCGGCCTTGGGACTCCGGGGGTTCGTGGCGGTGGTCATGGCCGTGACCAGATGCTCGAACTGCTCGTCGGTGGCCCCGATCTCGAGGATGCGCAGTCCGTTGCGCCGCCCCCTGAAGAACACGCCCTGACGGGCCCGCAGAACCTTCTCCGTGGGCTCCTGACCGTCCTGGTCCAGCACGGTCTCCCAGCGACGGGCGAGGACACGCAGAACATCCTCATCGGATTCCAGTGCCTGACTGGTGAGATGACGTTCCATCGACGCCAGCTGCTCGGGTGCAGCGAGGCAGCCGGCCCGTTCCACTGCTGAACAGATGAGCGTCGCTGCCCTTCCGCTCAGGGTGCCCGAGGCGAACGCGGCACTCACGGCCGCCGACTGCGGCTCGAGGGGCGCACCCGAGGGAGCGACACCGGGCAGCACGCGATGAGCCAGGTCCAGCCTGCGCTTCGCCTCAGCGCGGCTGATACCCAGCCTGGCCCGCAGGTAGTCCGCGCAGTTCCGGAACCGGTTCCCGCCGGCACTGGCGGCCGCACTCCCGCCGGAAGCCCTCACCCCGGCCGCACCGACTGGTTCGGACGTTCGGAGGGACTCTTCCGCCCGTGTCTGGAGGGAACCGACTTCACGAGGCTTGTCACCCGACGCCAGATCCGTCTCCTCCGCCAGTCCCGCGGCGAAGACCTGGAGGAAATCGACGACCCGCGAGATGTCCTCGACGTCGACCAGCGTCCGCAGCGCCTCGCTCCGTGACAGCATCCGGCCCTGAGCCGTCAATGAATCAGCCACCTGCACGAGCGCGGCGTGCACGAATCCGAGGGAGAGTTCGGAGTCTTGGGGATTCTCCAGCGGTGCGACAGCCATACCTGATTTTATCGAACGCACGTACTATTTCCGAGGGCGGACGGTGATTGTGGAGGACAGGTCAGCGTCGCCTCGTCCACATCTCCTCGCGCCCATCACCGGCCGAGCACGGACCCCTGCCAGGGGATCCGGTACCGCCGGGAGCCGCACGAAAAGGTCGGAGGCCACAGGCAGGATGGGCGCATGGACCCCGTGAACGCAGACATCGTCCTCCGGCGCTTCTTCGCGGCCAGCGGCCATACGCGGCACCCCGAGAGCCTGCTGCGATACGAGCGGATCCAGGTCCACCTCCGCGCCTACCTCGAACACGTCGCTGCGACCAGGCTGACCGACACCGACCAGGAACTACTCGCGCTGGAACGCCAGTTCGGCACCGAGGACCCCTACGTCCAGGTCATGGGAGCGCGCGAGCTGCTGCACGCGCTGCCCGACTTCCTCGCTGCGCCCCAGCTCCTCCCGGACTTCCACGATCGGCTCGCTCAGATCAGCGTCGCCTCACGCCTTGCGCAGTGGCTCTGTTCACGGCAGCTCGTGCAGCGCGAGGACAGCTGGCAGGACGTCGTCCTCACCCGCGCCGCCGCCGAACAGGCGCGCCGATCCCCCGCACGCTGAGGGAACCCGGTGATCAGGCGGCCGACTCGGCCGGGCACCGAGCCACAGGCCGGACCGTCGGCCCACGCGAACCGGGCCAGCGGCCGATTCGCCCGGCGCGCGGCCTGACCAGGCTGGAGGGCCGACTGCCTGTCGGCAGACGCGCCGCCTACCACCTGGCGGGCGGGACGCAGAGGGTGCGCGGCCGACAAGCAGCAAGCGGGCAGCCGACGGCGGGCACGCTACAGGGCGCAGTTGATGAGCAACGGCTCGGGCTCCAGCCGGATCCCGAAGGCCCGCTCCACCCCGTCCCTCACGAGGCGGGCGACGGACAGCAGGTCCGACGCCGAGCCGCCGCCCCTGTTGGTGAGGGCGAGTGTGTGCTTCGTCGACAGCGCGGCCCGCCCGCCGCCAGCGGCGAACCCGTCATCGTCCGCGAGACCGAATCCCTTGGAGAACCCTGCATGCTCGATGAGCCAGGCGGCGCTGAGCTTCACGTGGCCGTTCTCACCCGACGGGTAGCGGGGAGCATCGGCCGGCAGCCGGTCCGCGACATCCTGCGGCACGATCGGGTTGGTGAAGAACGATCCCGTACTCCACGTGTCCGGGTCCGGTGCGTCCAGCACCATGCCCTTCCCGGCCCTCAGTCCGAGCACCTCACGGCGCACATCGTTGGCATAGGCACGCGCCCCGACCTCGACACCGAGTGCACGGGCCAACTCCGCATACCGGATCGGGGTGCTCATGCGTCCGAGGCCGAGCTGGAACTCGACCGTCAGCACCACGTAGCGCGGCGACCCGTCCACCGTGCTGCGCTTCAGCAGGGAGTCCCGATAGCCGAACTGCAGCTCGAAGTTGGTGAAGCTTTTGATGCTGTCCGTCTGGCGGTCGAACGTCCGCACCGTGGCGATGGTGTGGGAGACATCCGAACCGTACGCCCCGACGTTCTGGACGGGCGTCGCTCCCGTCGAGCCGGGGATACCCGAGAGTGCCTCGAGCCCCGTGAAGGCGTGAAGGACGGTGTACCGCACGAGGTCGTCCCAATCGTGCCCGGCCTGCACCTTCACCATGACGCCGCCGCACGTGGCGTCGTCGTCGTCGACGGTGAAACCGCTCGAGGTGATGCGGACGACGGTGCCCGCGAAGCCGTCGTCACCGATCAGCAGGTTCGACCCGCCGCTGATGATGAGCAGCGGGTCCCCGGCGGTGTCGGCGGCGCGGACGGCCTCCACGATCTCCTGTTCGGTCGAGGCCTCCACGAGCGTGCGCGCGGGTCCCCCGACGCGTGCCGTCGTGAGGTCGGCCAGGAGGGTCCCGGTCAGGGGCACGGTCATGGCAGCTTCACCACGGCCTGCGCCTTCACGAGCACCTTCTGCCCGGCGAAGGTCACGGTGAGGTCGATCCGCGCCGTCGACCGCTCGGTGTCGATCGCGCCGACGACGCCCGTCACCTCCACCACGGCACCCGGCTCCCCGGGCTGCGCCGTGGTGTCCTCGACGACCACGGGCTTGGTGAACCGCGTCTGGTAATCGATGACGGCGGCGGGGTCGCCGACCCAGTCCGTGACGAGCTGGACGACGGCGCCCATGGTGAACATGCCGTGGGCGATCACGCCGGGGAGTCCTACCCCCTCGGCGAAGGCCTGGTTCCAGTGGATCGGGTTGAGGTCTCCCGAAGCGCCCGCGTACCGGACCAGGTCCTGGCGGGTGATGTCGATGGTGGTGGAGCCGATCTGCCGGCCCACCTCGAGCGTGCTGATGGAAACTGCCATGGCTACTGGTCCTCTCCGCGGACGAGGAGGGACGAGGTCGTGGTGGCCGTCGGCTCGCCCTCGATCGTCGAGATCTCCGCACGCGTGGTGATCATCGCGCCGCCGCCCATGGCCCGCACCTGGTCCACGTGGAGTTCGGCGACGAGCTGGTCGCCCGCGATGATCGGACGGTGGTGGATGAAGCGCTGGTCGGCGTGGACCACGCGGGTGAAATCGATCCCCGCACTCGGATCGGCGATGAGCTGCGCGTCGGCACGCTGCGCGATGATGATCGCGAAGGTGGGCGGGGCCACCAGGTCCCGGTGTCCGAGCGCTGCCGCGGCGTCGACGTCGTAGTGTGCCGGGTGTGTCGCCTTGACGGCCCGGGCGAAGTCGCGGATCGCCTCACGGCCGACGGAGTAGGTCTCTCCTGCGGGGTAGCTACGCCCCTGCAGGTCTGGGTCGATGGTCATGGTTCCTCCGATGGAAACGGCGTCGGGCGGGCGGGGAGATCCTGGCTGAGGGCGCGGGAAGGGGGCGGCGTCGGGCTGTGCGGGCTCAGCGCCGGTCCCGAAGGCGGCGCCGGGTGTCCCGCGAGCGCACCACCATGCCCGCAACGTGGCACACCATACCGACCACGATGATCGGGATGCCGGTCGAGACGAGCGTCCGCTGGTCCGTGACGGCTCCGACCACGGCGATGAGGATGCCGAGCGCCGTGGTCACCAGGGCGGAGACCACCAGCTTGCGGTACAGGTCCGAGCCGGTCTCCCAGGGCGTATTCAGCATTCACCGATTCTACTGCCGCCCGCCCCTCGGTCATCAGAAGAGCGCTTCCTGGACAGCCGGCACCGGCGTGCTGAAGTCCCCGGCCCGGAGCCGCCGGCCCTTGAGCTGGGCCAGGTCCGCGACGAACACGAGGTCCGCGCCGTCGATCGAGACCAGCGCCGACGGGCCGAGTACCTCGCGGACGGTGACGCCGTGCCTGCCCTGACCGAGCGGCAACGGATACGGCTGCAGCCCCCGTCGGCCGAGGACGGCGGACCACGACGGCGGCGGGTCGAACTCCTCATGGACCACCTCGAAACCCTCGATCTCCAGGCCGCCACCCAGCAGCCCCCGGGCCGCCAGGGCGAAGCCGTCGTTGACGTGCTCCAGCTGCACCGCGGGCAGCGGCGCGCACAGGGACGCGGCCTTGGTCGCGGACCGTACGGCCTGCTGCAGGCCGACCGTGCGCGTGACCTCGTCCTCGAGGATCCGCACGATCCGCCCGTCCCGGGCGTACGCGACGAACTGCGCCACGACGGCGCCCTGCTCCACGAGGCGCGCCCGCTTCCGCAGGTGCGACGCCGTCCCGACCTTCGTCGAGCCGTCCGCGAAGGTCGCGACGTAGAGCCAGTGCGGCTGGTCGAGGTAGCGCTTCAGCCCGGCGGGGGCGATCCCGGAGCGGTGGATGTCGTGCATGTAACGGAGGTCGTCCTGTGCGAAGCAGCGCCCGCACTGGGAGCCGCGCTCGGCAGGCGCCTCATCGGCACACGGCACCCAGGTGCGGTCCTCCCGTCCGTGGACCCGGTGGAAGCCGAGGCAGTACTTCCCCTCGGCGGTGACCTCGAACGCGAGTCTCGTGCCCGGGCTGAGCGGCAGCTCGCACCGCCCCTCGTCCTCCCCACCGGAGTCGGCGCGCAGCGCGGACACCTCATGCATCGACAGGGACGGCCCTGCCTCGTCCCAGGTCACGCCGCTGCAGAGATAGGTCGGTTCCACGGCTCCAGCGTAGGGGCTGGTACCGACAACGACGGCGTACCGCGCAGGCCCGGCGCCGATCGACCGGCCGGGCTCCTCGGACATCGGGGCCGCCCGACTCTGGTGCCCGCAGCGGACGTCGGGGACACTGATGCCGCATCACCCCCGCATCCGCCACGGCGGACACCCCGACGTCCAGGAGGATCACGCCATGGAAAGTGACGAACGACCCGGAACGGTCCTGTCCGAAGCCGAAGCATGGGACATGCTGAAACGCTCCGAGTACGGTCGGCTGGCCGTGAGCGTGCTGGGCGAACCGGACATCTATCCGCTCAACTTCGTCGCGCACAACGGGGCACTGTTCATGCGGACGAATCCGGGGACGAAGCTGGCCGAACTCACGGTGAACGAGCGCGTCGCCTTCGAGGTGGACGAGGTCACCGGCGACGAGGCCTGGAGCGTGGTGCTCAAGGGCACGGCCCGGGTGATCCTCTCGCAGTCCGAGGTGGACGAGGCGGACACGCTGCCGCTCAGGCCCTGGATCCCGACGCGGAAGTACACCTATGTGGAGATCACCCCCACCTACATCCATGGACGCCACTTCGAGCTCGGCGAGGAACCGGAACGGTACTGACCCGCCGGGCGTCACCCCGGGGACGTGACGCCACCCGTGAGTACGCGGCTGAGATCGTAGGCCGCGGGGAGGTCGAGCTGGTCGAACGTGCACGAGCGGGCTTCCCGGTCCGGCCGCCACCGTTCGAACTGGACCGTGTGGCGGAAGCGGTCACCCTCCATCTGGTCGTACCGCACCTCGACCACGCGTCGCGGATGGAGCCGGATGTAGGAGACGTCCTTCGCGGACGCGAACCGGCTCCGCTCGGTGGCGCCCAGTTCCGCGGTGCCGTCGTCGTCGCGCATCACGTCCTGCTCCAGTTCGTCGACCAGCTCCAGCCGACGCGTGTCCGAAAACGCGGAGATGCCGCCGACGTTCCGCAGCGCGCCGTCCTCGTCGTAGAGACCGAGCAGCAGCGACCCCACACCCTGCCCCGACGTGTGGATCCGGTAGCCCAGCACCACGGTGTCGGCGCTGCGGTGGTGCTTCACCTTGAGCATGCGCCGCTTGTTCGGTTCGTAGGCGGCGGCCAGCGGCTTCGCGACGACGCCGTCGAGGCCGGCGCCCTCGAACTCCACCAGCCAACGGCGCGCGAGCCCGACGTCGCGCGTGACCTGCGAGAGATGGACCGGCTGCGCGAAGGACTCCCCCACACGCTCCAAGGCTTTCCGGCGCTCGTCGAAGGGCACACCCGTCAGGTCGGCGCCGTCCAGCGCGAGGAGATCGAAGGCGATGAACGACGACGGCGTCTGCCCGGCCAGGAGCTTCACCCGGCTCTCCGCCGGGTGGATCCGCTGCGAGAGCGCGTCCCAGTCGAGCCGCTCCGCCCCCGGATCCCCTTTCCGCACCACGATCTCCCCGTCCACCACGCAGCGGTCGGGGAGGTTCTCGAGCAGTGCGTCGACGAGTTCCGGGAAGTACCGGGTGAGCATCTTCGAGCCCCGGCTGCCGATCTCGCAGGTGCCGTCCGCGATCCTCACGATCGCCCGGAAGCCGTCCCACTTGGGCTCGTACACGAGGCCGCCGGGCACGCTGTCGGGCTCGGGGACGGCAGCGACGGCCTTGGCGAGCATGGGCCGGACAGGGAAGGGAAGGTCGGTCATGCTCCGATCCTGTCCTATGGGCGCGAGCTGCGCCATCACCGCCCGGGCCTCGCGCCCCCCCCCCCCCCGAGGACACTGCAGGGCCCGCCGTTCGGCGGGCCCTGCAGTGGGTGGTCGGGTGAGCGCCCTGGTTATGGGGTCTGGCCCTCGTGGGGGCCTTCCTCGATCTCCTCGAGGAGCTTGTCGTTGAACGCCTCGAGGTCGTCCGGGGTGCGGCTGGTGACCAGGCCCTGATCCACCACGACCTCCTCGTCGCTCCAGTTGGCGCCCGCGTTCTTCAGGTCGGTCGCGAGCGTGTGGTAGGACGTCATGTCCCGGCCGCTCACCACCCCGGCCTCGATCAGCAGCCAGGGTCCGTGGCAGATGGACGCGACGGGCTTGTGCTGCTCGAAGAACGCGCGGGCGAACGCCTGGGCATCCGTGTCGACGCGCAGGAAGTCCGCGTTCACGACGCCGCCGGGCAGGACGAGCGCGTCGTAGTCGTCGGCCTTCGCGTCGGCGACGGCGAGGTCCACCTCGAAGGTGTCGCCCTTGTCCATGCCGTCGAAGCCCTGGAGGGTCCCGGCTTTCGGCGAGACCAGGGTAGGGACTCCGCCCGCCTCCTTGACGGCGTTCCAGGGGCTCGTGAGCTCGATCTGCTCCACCCCGTCCGTCAGCAGGAATGCGACCTTCTTGCCGGAAATGTCGTGCTCGGACATGCTGTTCTCCCTTGCGTAGAGCGTGGCTGTCGTACCGTGTCCAGCCTAGGAACGCACCAGATCATAAGCAAGCTGAGTAATAACCGCCTGCACGACACCGGGGCGGACTAGGGTCGCTTCGGCCGCGCCCGGACGTGCATCCGCTCGCCCTGCTGACCGAAGAGGCTGATGAGTTCCACGGGCTTCCCGTCGGCGCTGGCGAACCAGTGGGGGGTGCGGGTGTCGAATTCGGCGGCCTCACCCGGTCCGAGCACGAAGTCGTTGTCACCGAGGACGAGGCGGAGGGAGCCGCTGAGGATGTACAGCCACTCGTAGCCCTCGTGCACCTGCGGATCCGGTTCGGTGCCGCGCGCAGCGCCGTCGAGCACCATCTTGAACGCCTGCATGCCGCCCGGGCGGCGCGTGAGGGGGATCGCGGTGGTCCCGTGGTACTCGATGGGACGGAGGTGGATGCGGGGGTCGCCGGTCGGCGGCGCTCCGACGAGATCGTCGAGCGGCACCCCGTACACCCGGGCGATGGGCAGCAGGATCTCGAGGTTGGGGCGGCGCCCACCGGATTCCAGCCGCGACAGCGTGCTCACGGAGATACCGGACGCCGCGGACACGTCGCCGAGTGTGAGGTTGCGCTGTGCCCTCAGGGCGCGGAGACGGGGTCCGACGGCGTCGAGTACCGCCTCGAGGTCTGCAGTCATGACCCTATTTTGCCATACCGGCAAAGAAGTTTGCACTCCCTGCGGGAGTCGCCCGATGCTGGATGTATCGGCACACTCGAAGGAGAACCACCATGTCACCCACCGATCGCACCCTGCAGGAGCGGCACGACGTCGTCGTCATCGGCGGCGGACCCGCGGGCCTGAGCGCGGCCGTCACGCTCGGCCGTGCACTCCGCTCCGTCGTCGTCCTCGACGCCGGGCAGCCGCGCAACGCCCCCGCCCAGGGCGTCCACGGCTTCCTGGCCCGCGAGGGCATCAGCCCGGCTGCGCTGCTCGACGCCGGGCGCGCCGACGCCGAGAGCTACGGCGCGGAGTTCGTCCGCGCCGAGGCCGTGCGCGTCCGGCGCGTCGCCGAAGGATTCGCCGTGGCGCTGGCGGACGGGCGCGGCGTCGTCGGGCGGCGCCTGCTCCTCGCCACGGGCCTGGCGGACGGGTTGCCGGCGATTCCCGGTCTGCGTGAGCAGTGGGGTGCGGGCGTCGTGCACTGCCCGTACTGCCACGGGTACGAGATCCGCGGGCAGCACATCGGCGTCCTCGGGACGGGCCCGATGTCCATCCACCAGACGCTCCTGTTCCGGCAGTGGTCGGAGCACGTCACGCTGTTCCTCAACGACACGGTGACTCCGACGGACGAGGAGTGGGACACGCTGGCCGCCCGGTCGATCCGCGTGGTGGACGGCGCCGTCGCCTCCGTCGACCAGGCGGACGGCGTCCTGACCGGGGTGACGGTACGGGACGGTACGACCTTCGCCCTGGACGCCCTCGCCGTCGGGACGCGGATGGAGGCCCGCGGGGACCTGCTGGCGCCGCTGGGCCTCGCGCCGCAGGATCATCCCTCCGGCATGGGCCACTCGATCGTCCCCGGCCCCATGGGCTCCACCGCGGTGCCCGGGGTGTACGTCGCGGGCAACGTCTCGAATCTCTCCGCGCAGGTCGTCGTCGCTGCGGCCGAGGGCACCATGGCGGGTGCGGCGATCAACGCGGACCTGGTCGCGGAGGAGACCGCCTGGGCCCTCGACGGATACCGCGGTCCCTTCTCGGCGTCGTCGGAGTCCGGCGTCTCGGAGCGCGTGCTTGGTGTCCACCGCCACGGGCTGGATGATGGGCAGGTCACGGGTGCCTCCGCGCCCTCCGCTTCGACGCGTCGGGAAGAGGTACGCAGTGTCGGTTGAGTACACGCAGGAGTTCTGGGACGACCGCTACCGGCAGCACGCGTCGAGGATCTGGAGCGGCAACCCGAACCGGCAGCTCGTCGCTGCGGCGCAGGACCTGCCGCCGGGCCGGGCGCTGGACGTCGGCTGCGGGGAGGGAGCCGACGCCGTCTGGCTCGCCTCCCGGGGCTGGACCGTCCTCGGGATCGACGTCTCGGAGGTGGCCCTCTCCCGTGCCCGGACCCACGCCGAGGCGTTCGAGGAGCCGGTCACGGACCGCCTCGAGTGGCGGCACGCGGACCTGCTGGCCTCGCCGGAACTCCCGGACGGACAGGACCTCGTCTCCATCCAGTTCATGCACCTGCCCGATCCGGACCGTTCGCGGGTCTTCCGACGGTTGGCGGCGCTCGTCGGCGTCGGCGGAACCCTCCTCATCGTCGCCCACGACCCCTCGGACCGGCACGCCGGAGTGGGGCGACCGCCGCACGCCGAGCTGTTCTACACCCCGCAGCAGATCGCCGCCCTGCTGGACGACTCCTGGGACATCCGGGCCTGCGAAGCCCGGCCGAGGACCCAGCGCACCGCGGACGGCCGCGACGTGACCATCAGGGACGCCGTCCTGCAGGCAGTACGGCTCCGCTGAGGCCCGCAAGGGCCGGGTAGCAGCCCGTACCGCGTGCGCTCCCACCGGTCCCTCGATAGCCTCGACGGATGCAGTGGATCACGGAGAAGTACGTCAATTTCGCCAGCGTGATCGACGAGGTGACGCTCGCCCAGAACCTGATGACCAGTTCCATGACGTTCGTGTACCCGCACTTCGCCTCCATGCCCGATGCCCATCTGGGGAAGGGCTGCGCCGTCGGCTCGGTTCTTCCGACCCTCGGGGCGATCATCCCGGCGGCCGTCGGGGTGGACATCGGCTGCGGGATGGTCGCGGTGCGGACCGACTTCAGGGCCACGGACATCGCCCACCTGGACCGTCGTCGCCTGCGCCAGGCGATCGAGCGGGCCGTGCCGCTCTCGGCCGGCAACAACAACAAGCGCGTCAGCGCCTCCGCCCAGCCCCGCGTCGACACCCTCGAGCAGGACGCCCGTGCCGCAGGATTCGACCCGTCGAGCTACGTGAAGCAGTGGCGGCTGCACCTCGGCACCCTCGGATCGGGCAACCACTTCATCGAGGTGTCCCTCGACGAGCAGGACGACGTCTGGCTCTTCCTGCACTCCGGGTCCCGGGGTATCGGCAACCGGATCGCGCAACGCCACATCCGTGCGGCACAGGACTACTGTGCGCGACGGTCCCTCGGCCTCCCCCACCAGGACCTCGCGTACCTGGAGGAGGCGACGCCCGAGTTCGACCGCTACATCAGCGAACTGCTGTGGGCCCAGAAGTTCGCCCTGCTCAACCGCGAGGAGATGATGGACCGCGTGGTCCGGCAGTTCGCCGACTGGGTGGGCGGTCCGGTACAGGAGCGCGAGCGCATCAACTGCCACCACAACTACACGCAGCGGGAGACGCACTACGGCAGGGACGTCTGGCTCTCCCGCAAGGGCGCCATCGCCGCGGACCCCGGCCGGCCCGGCCTGATCCCCGGCTCGATGGGCACGCGCTCCTACGTGGTGACGGGCAGGGGCAGCAGGGAGTCCATGGACTCGGCGCCCCACGGCGCCGGACGCGAGTACTCCCGCACCAGGGCCCGGAAGACGTTCACGCAGGACCAGCTCCGGGCAGCGATGCGCGGCATCGAGTACCGGGACACGCCGGCGTTCCTCGACGAGATCCCGGCCGCCTACAAGGACATCGACGTCGTCATGCAGGACGCCCGGGAGCTCGTGGACGTCCGCCACACGCTCCGGCAGATCATCAACGTGAAAGGCGACTGACGCGGCGCCTGGGACACACGGAAGGCCCCGGAGCCGAAGCTCCGGGGCCTTCCGGGGTTCTGTCTGTAGCGGTGGTGGGACTCGATCCCACGACCTCACGATTATGAGTCGTGCGCTCTAACCAGCTGAGCTACACCGCCCCAAATGAGTCTGCCCGCACCGATCGGACGATCGTCACGGGCCCCCTCATTTGCGAGCCCCCCACCGGAATCGATCCGGTGACCTCGTTCTTACCAAGAACGCGCTCTACCACTGAGCTAGGGGGGCAACAGCAAGAAACTTTACCAGTTCCCGGCCGCTGGTGTGAAATCGGCAGCCGCCCGATCGGCGGCCCCCGCATTCCGCGTCGGACCCGTGCAGGCACGGGTCCGACGGGGGTCTGTCAGCTGGGTCCTACCACTGCTCGGACTGCGCGCTGGGGCGTCCTGCCCCGGCGCCGGCGCCCTTGGCCTGGCGTGGCTTGCGGGTGGCGTCGCCCGAGAAGCGGGTGTCGCCGTCGCGCTTGGGGTAGTCCTTCTTGAAGGGCTTCTTGAACTCGCCCGCGCCACGGTTGCCTGCGGGCTTGCGGCCCTTGTCGAGCTCCAGGTGGATCAGCTCGCCGCCGATGCGCGTCTTGGAGAGCGCCCGCAGCTGGTCCTTGGAAAGATCGGCCGGCAGCTCCACGAGGCTGTGGTCCGCACGGATGTCGATGCCACCGATCTGCGAGGAGGACAGGCCGCCCTCGTTAGCGATGGCCCCGACGATCGAGCCCGGCATCACGCGCTGGCGACGGCCCACCGCGATGCGGTAGGTGGCGTTGCCCTCGGTGAGGGTGCGGGTCGGGCCGCGGGACCCGAAGGCGTCCTTGCGTCCGTCGGCGCGCTCGCGCTGGCCGGCGGGAGCCACCGGGATGTCCTGGACCAGGACGGGCTGGCCGCCCTGCGCCATGATGGCGAGGGCCGCTGCGATCTCGGCGGCCGGCACATCGTGCTCGACCTCGTAGTTCGCGATCAGGTCGCGGAACAGCGAGACGTCCTCGGTCGCCAGCGTGGTGGTGATCTTCTCCGCGAACTTGTTCAGGCGCAGCTCGTTGATCTTCTCCGTGGAGGGCAGCTGCATCTGCTCGACCGGCTGGCGCGTGGCCTTCTCGATCGAACGGAGCAGGTACTTCTCGCGGGGGGTGATGAAGAGGATCGCGTCACCCGAACGCCCCGCGCGGCCGGTGCGGCCGATGCGGTGCACGTAGGACTCGGTGTCGTGCGGGATGTCGTAGTTCACGACGAGCGAGATGCGCTCCACGTCGAGCCCACGGGCGGCGACGTCCGTGGCGACGAGGATGTCGATCTTGCCGTCGCGCAGCGCCTCGACGGTGCGCTCGCGCTGCTGCTGGGGGATGTCTCCGTTGATGGCTGCTGCCGAGAAGCCCCGTGAACGCAACTTGTCCGCCAGGTCTTCGGTCGCCATCTTGGTGCGGACGAAGGCGATGATGCCGTCGTAGTCCTCCACCTCGAGGATGCGGGTCATCGCGTCGAGCTTGTGCGGGCCCATGACCTGCAGGAAGCGCTGACGCGTGTTGGTGCCCGTCGTCGTCTTGCCCTTGACCGAGATCTCGGCGGGGTCGTTCAGGTACTTCTTGGCGATGCGGCGGATGGCCGGGGGCATCGTCGCGGAGAACAGGGCAACCTGCTTCTCGGCCGGGGTGGAGGAGAGGATCTGCTCCACGTCCTCGGCGAAGCCCATGCGCAACATCTCGTCGGCCTCGTCGAGCACCACGTACTCGAGGTTGGACAGATCGAGCGAGCCCTTGGAGATGTGGTCGATGACGCGACCGGGCGTGCCGACCACGACCTGCGCGCCGCGGCGGAGCCCGGCCAGCTGGGGGCCGTAGGGCGATCCACCGTAGACGGGGAGGACGGTGAAGCCCTCCATGTGCTTGGCGTAGGAGGCGAAGGCCTCCGCGACCTGGAGCGCGAGTTCGCGGGTCGGTGCGAGGACCAGGACCTGCGTGTTCTTGCTCGGGCCGCCGTTGACGTCGGCGAGCTCGGCCATCTTCGACAGCGCGGGGATGGCGAACGCGGCGGTCTTGCCGGTGCCGGTCTGGGCGAGGCCGACGACGTCGCGGCCCTCGAGCAGCGCGGGGATGGTCGCCGCCTGGATGGGCGAGGGCTTCTCGTAGCCGACGTCGGTGAGGGCGGCGAGGACGCGGCGGTCCAGGTTCAGGTCGGTGAAGCGGATCTCCGCGGCGTCGTCCTCGGCCGGTGCTGCCGGGGCCGTGACGGCCTCGTCGGTGACGGGCGTGGAGTCGGTGATCTGTTCGGACAGGTTTTCAGGCACGGGAAATAATCCTCCAGGTAGGTGCCGGACGGCCCTGGCAGGATGGAGCCCGCAGTGCCGAATGAACGTAGGAATCCGGCACTGTTTCAATCCCGGCGCCGAACTCCGGGCCACACGGTTCTCTCTGCTCTCTCAGCAGTGACGTGTGACGTTTCTTCTAGCCGGCGCTCCCTGATGAATCTGCTCGCGAGTCTGTGCTCCGAGCCCCAACACAACCAATCCGGCCCGAGAGGGCGGACATAAAGGGAATACCGGTGTGGGGGATGTTCCCAGTCTACGGCACGCCGGCCTCGCCCCGAGCCAGAAGGGCGACGGCGGCCGGGTGACGTTCGGCACGTCAGGCCGGCGCCGCGACCCTCAGGGCCTGCAGGGCTGCCTTCCGCACCTGCGGGGTGAGCGCCAGCGACCCCCCTGCTGCGGCATCGAGGAGCGCCAGGGCGCGGGTCCCGTCGAGGCCGGCGTAGACCTGGGCTGCTGTGACGCCGTGCTCCGGGACGCTGCTGATCCGGATCGCGTCCCCGGCCTCGATGCTGCCCTTCACCACCACGCGCAGGTAGGTCCCCACGCGGTTGGCCTCGCTGAAGCGCTTCACCCAGGACTTCTCCCCCAGGTACCGCGCGAAGTTCACGCACGGTGTCCGGGGCATGGTGGCCTCGAGGACCACCTGCTCCCCCACGCTCCAGCGTTCGCCGATGACCGCGTTGGACGCGTCGATCCCGGCGACGCGGAGATTCTCCCCGAAGAGACCCGGTGTCACGTCCCGCCCCAGCTGGGCGGCCCAGAAGTCGGCGTCCTCCTGCGAGTAGGCGTAGACGGCCTTCGTGGGCCCGCCGTGGTGCTTCCGGCTGGCCTGGATGTCCCCTGTGAGTCCCAGCGGGTGGACGTTCACGGGCCCGACGACGGCCCGCTTGTCGATCGCGGTGACGCCCGTGGAGTCCCTCGTGGGCAGCAGGTCGTGGACGCGGCATACCGCGAGGAGGGTGCCGGAGGTCATGGCCACCATCCTAGGTCGCGTCCGGCCGCCGCCGGGGATCTCGGCGCTCACGGCTCGAACCGGTACCCCATGCCGCTCTCCGTGACGAAGTAGCGCGGCGCACCCGGGTCCGGCTCGAGCTTCTTGCGCAGCTGCGCCATGTACACGCGGAGGTACTGCACGTCCTTCGCGTACGCCGGACCCCAGACGTCCAGGAGCAGTTGCTGCTGCGACACGAGCCGGCCGGGCTGACCGATCAGCCGGTCGATGATCTTCCACTCGGTGGGCGTCAGCCGGACGTCCCTGCCGTCCCTGACCGCGCGGCGCGCACCGGCGTCGAGGGTGAAGTCAGGGGTCTCGATGACCGGTGCCTCGGCCGCGATCGCCGACCGCCGGGCCGCCACGCGGAGGCGGGCCAGCAGTTCGTCGAGGCCGAAGGGCTTCGTCACGTAGTCGTCGGCACCGGCGTCGAGCGCGTCCACCTTGTCCTGCGACCCGTGCCGCGCCGATAGCACGATGATGTGGACCTGGGACCACCCGCGGATCCGCCGGATGACGTCCACCCCGTCGAGGTCCGGCAGGCCCAGGTCCAGCACGATGATGTCCGGGTGGTGCTCGGCGGCGGCGGCGAGCGCGGTCTCGCCGTCGACGGCCGTCACGCACTGGTAGCCGCAGGCGCGCAGGTTGATCTCGAGGGCCCGGAGGAGCTGCGGTTCGTCGTCGACCACCAGCACGCGCGTCACAGCTCCGCCGCTCCCGTCGAGATGGGCAGGCGGATCACGAGCGTCAGGCCGCCGCCCGGCGTCTGCTCGGCGTCGAGCACGCCGCCCATCACCTCGGTGAAGCCCTTCGCGACCGCCAGCCCGAGCCCGACGCCGGCACCCGACGGCGCGTCGTCGAGGCGCTGGAACGGGCGGAACATGGCGGCGACGTCGTCCCGCGACACACCGCGCCCGTGGTCGATCACCCGCAGTTCGCTGGCGGGGAAGCCGTTGATGAGCGCCCTGCCGGTCCCACCGACCGACGCCGTCACCTCGATGGGTGATCCGGGGGCGTACTTCACCGCGTTCTCCACGATGTTCGCGAGCACGCGCTCCAGCAGCCCCGGATCCGCCTCGATCGCGGGGAGGTTCGGCGGGATGGCGACGTGCACCCGGTCGGCGGGGACGCCGGCGAGGGCGGGGCCGACGACGTCGATCCACCGGAGGGGGCGCAGCAGGGCATTCACGGCGTCGCCGGTGATGCGCGACATGTCGAGGAGGTTGTTCACGAGTGCGTCCAGCCGGTCGGAGGAGTCCTCGATCGTCTCGAGGAGCTCGTCCTGCTCCTCCCGGGAGAACCTCATCTCCGAATGCCGGAGGCTGCTGACCGCCAGTTTGATGCCGGTCAGGGGCGTGCGCAGGTCGTGGGAGACCGAGCGCAGGATCGCCGTGCGCATGACGTTGCCTTCCACCAGCCGCTGGTTGGTGCGCGTGCTCCTGATCAGTTCCTGCCGCTGGAGCATGGACCGCAGCTGCCCGGCGAACGCTGTCAGGAGGCCGCGTTCCCGCGCCGACAGCGGGTGGCCGTAGAGGGCCAGGGTGACGTCGCCGTCCACCGGCTCGAGGGTGGTCGCCGTCTCCGGCATCCAGGCGTCCGCGCCGCCGACGCGGCCTCCCCACGCCGCGCCGCGCTGCCCGGGTCCCCGATCGGGGGTGTCGCGCACCGCCAGTGCGGTCCGTTGCACGCCGGTGTCCGTCGTGGTCCCGTCCCCCGGAGCGTCAGCCGTGGCCGTGGTGCGGCCGAACAGGGCGACGGCGTCGACGTCGAAGTGGGTCTGGACGTGCCGCAGGAAACCCTGCAGCGTGTCCTCCTCGGCGAGCGCGCCGCGGGCCAGCGCTCCGAGCAGTGCCGCTTCCTGCTGGGCCAGCGCCGCATCGCGGGATCGCTGCGCGGACAGTCCGACCACGAGGGACACGGTCACCGCGACGGCGATGAAGATCAGGACCGTGGCGACGTTGTCGGCGTCCGAGATCTCGAGGGACCCGAAGGGTTCGGTGGACGTGTAGTTCAGGATGATGCTGCTCCACAGCGCGCCGAGGAGGGCCGGCCAGAGGCCCCCGATCAGGGCGACGGCGATGACGCCGGCAAGCTGGAAGAGGACGTCGACCGCGAGCAGGGAGCCGCCCGCCTCGAACACGGCTGCCTCGAGCAGCGGGGGCAGGACCAGCGCGACGGCGCACGCGACGCCGACGCGCAGGCGACCGACGGGAGCCGCGAGGGTACGCCGCGCCGCCGGCGCCATCAGGGGCGCGGGGTGCCGGGGAGGGCGGCGTCGGGCGTGGCGGGGTGGTCCGTCCCGGCTCCGACAGCGACCTGCCCGCGGCCCGGGGCGGGCACCGGCAGCGACCGCCGGGCACGGCACAGGAGGACCCAGAAGACGGTGATCGCGAGCGCGCAGAAGACGCCGGCACTGGAGGCCATGAGCCAGCCCGTGGTCTGCTGCGAGTCGAGGTCGTCGGCCCCGAACAGCAGGCCGATCGTCTTCGGTGAGTAGATGAAGACCGGGAGGGTCGCGACGAGAAGGACCGCCGCCGTCGTCCGGAGGGCCGACAGGGCCGGGGGAAGCCCGGCCGCCTGCCCGGCAAGGACCGCGAGGACCACGACGATCCAGACCCAGTGGTGGGACCACGAGATGGGCGAGATGAGGAGCATGAGCAGCGAGGTCATCGCGATCGGCAGGAAACGGTCGCCGTGGCGCTTCGAGGAGCGGATGACGTACGCGGTCGCGGCGACGAGCAGGAGGGAGACGACCAGCCACGGGACGGTGGAGGGGAATCCGGGGCCCAGGAAGTGGAGGATGGCGCCGCGGACCGAGAGGTTGTCGACGTACCCCTCGCCGCCGATGCGCCCGGTGTCCCGCAGCATCTGCAGCCAGTACGTCGTGGATTCGCCCGGCAGGAGGAGGAATCCGACGGCGATGGTCCCGAAGAAGCCGCCCGCCATGGTGAACAGCTGCTTCCACTCGCCGCGGACCAGGAAGTACAGGCCGAAGACCAGCGGCGTCAGCTTGATGCCGGCCGCGATGCCGGTGAGCAGGCCGGTCGGCATGCGGCGGTGCGGCCCGGAGAGGAGGTCGGCGGCGATCATGGCGAAGAGCACGATGTTGACCTGCGAGAACGCCATGGTCTCCCGCCAGGGCCCGAGCAGGCACACGAGGCCGGTCCCGGCGATCGCCAGCGGCAGGGCGGTCGCATGGCGGAGCACGTCGCGGACGGCGCGGAAGCCGCCGAGGTACCGGGTGATGAGCAGCGACGTCGCGGCCGCGATGAGGACGGACAGCGCGACGAAGAGCGCAGCCCCCGTCTCCGCGCTCACCAGCGTCAGCGCGGTGAAGACGAGCGCGGCGAACGGCGGATACGTGAAGAGCAGGGAGCCCTCGCCCTCGCCGAAGGAGCGCGAGTACAGCGACCCGTCGGCGTCGACCACGGACTGACCGCCCATGCGGTACACCCTGAAGTCGAGGCCGATGAAGTCCGCCCAGGCGAACGCCCAGGCCGCCAGGGCCGCGGCCACCACCACTGCGGCCACCAGGCCCAGCGCCCGGGTTCTCGCCGCCACTGGGGCACTGCGCTGGCTCATGCTGTCCTTCCGAAGGATCGGGTGCTGGGACCGGTCCGGGAAGCCCGACGAACGGCTCATCCAGTGTAGGCACGCTCCGGGGGGGCCGCCCGCCTGCCGATAGGGTGGAAATCACCCGACCCCCTGTGAAAGGTCTCACGCCGATGTCGCACTCCAGCGGAAACACCGCCCCCGTCACCGCCATCACGAACGCCCACGTCGTCCCGATCGACGGCGAGCCCTTCGACGGCACCGTCGTCGTCGAGGACGGCCGCATCACGGCCCTCGGCGCGGCCGTCGCCGTACCCGACGGCGCGGCCGTCGTCGACGCGGCCGGCAAGTGGCTGCTGCCCGGCTTCGTCGACGCCCACGTGCACCTCGGGACGCACGAGGAGGGTGAAGGTTCCGCGGGCGACGACACCAACGAGATGACCAACCCGAACACCGCCGGCGTCCGCGCGATCGACGCCATCAACCCCTTCGACCCGGGATTCGACGACGCCCTTGCGGGCGGCGTGACCACCGTGAACGTGAACCCGGGGTCCGGCAACCCGATCGGAGGGCTCGCCGTCGCCCTCCACACGCACGGCCGGT
This sequence comes from Arthrobacter sp. TJ-263, assembly GCF_058269155.1. NCBI lineage: Bacteria > Bacillati > Actinomycetota > Actinomycetes > Micrococcales > Micrococcaceae > Arthrobacter > Arthrobacter sp. TJ-263. Next base: position 1,475,130 of record NZ_JBZCNE010000001.1, read on the forward strand.
ACCTCGAGGAGATGGTGCTGCGCTCCCCCAGCGGCCTGAAGTCGGCGCTGGGCGAGAACCCCAAGCGCGTGTACGGCGGCAAGGACAAGACGCCGTCGACGCGCCTCGGCACCGCGCTCGTCATCCGCGAAGCGTTCATGAAGGCCCAGAACTACATGGGCAAGGCCGACGAGAACGCACGCGACCCGCACCTCGAGGCGCTCGCCATGGTGCTGCGGCGCGAGATCCCGTGGCGCCAGCACGCCCACCGGGCCGACGACATCGCCACGGCGCTCCGCATCGCCGACGAGTTCGGGTACGACCTCGTGCTGGACCACGGCACCGAGGCGCACCTGCTCGGCGACATCCTGGCGGAGCGCGGGACCCCCGTGCTGATCGGCCCCCTGTTCACCACGAAGTCCAAGGTGGAACTGCGCGGCCGTTCGATCGCCAATCCGGGCAAGCTGGCGAAGGCCGGCGTCGAGATCTCGATCATCACCGACCACCCGGTCATCCCGATCAACTTCCTCGTGCACCAGGCGACGCTGGCCATCAAGGAGGGCCTCGACCGCGAGACGGCCCTGCGCTCCATCACGATCAATCCGGCGAAGGTCCTCGGGCTGGCCGACCGTCTCGGCTCGCTCGCCGTCGGCAAGGACGCGGACCTCGTGCTCTGGAGCGGCGACCCGCTCGATGTCATGCAGCGCGCCCTGCAGGTCTGGATCGGTGGCACGGAGGTCTACTCCTACGACACCGGGACACATACCGGCACCGTCGCGCCGCGGGGCTGAGGACCACCCGTGGCGACGCCCCTGCCACCCCGGCCGTTCACCCTGCGTGCCGCCGTCCTGCTGTGGCTCGTGATCGCGGTCCTGCTGCTCATCGCTGCCGGTACCTTTCTCGCGTCGTCCGCTGTGCAGGACGGCGACCGCGCCGGTTTCATCGGCCTCGGCGCACTGTTCGGGGCACTCGCCGTGCTGCAGTTGCTCCTCCTGCTCCCGCTGCGCCGGGGCAGGAGGAGCGCCCGCGAGCTGCTGAGCACCATCGGCATCATCGCGGGCGTGCCGATCGTGGTCCGCGGGACACCCGGACTGTCGCTGATCGCAGGGGCGATGCTCGTCGCCGTGCTGCTCATGTGGCTGCCGCAGAGCAGCGACTACTTCCAGCTCACGCAGCCGAAGGCGAAGAAACGCCTCCGGCTGCCGGGTTCCCGCTGACCACAGCCCGGTCGCCACGGCGTTCCGATAGCCACACCCTGTCCGGCCGCCGCGCCGGGTCGTCGAAGCTGGCAAAACCATGTGAACGGTGCACCACCACCGGGTGAACCGCTGTTGAACAGGTAGCGTGGCGATACTAGGATCTTCTGAACCCGAGAACGGGTGCAATGTCAAGGGTGTACGGCGAACACGCGGGCATCTGAAACGCGAGGTGGCGCATGTCTGACCCGAATCTTCACGTGACCCGACGGGTCGGCGCCGCCGTGGGGCGTGTCCTGCTCTACTCCATGCTCTGGGCCGGGATCGCGTTGCTCATCGCCGCCGCCGGCATCCGCTTCCTCTGGGGTCACATCTCCGTCAACCAGATGCTCCTCAACCTCGTCTCCGTGGAGACCGACGGTGGGGGGGGACCCATCGTCTGGATGGGCCTCCTGGGCGTCGGCGTCCTGCCCCTCGTCATCACCGTCGGCATCGCGCTGTGGCAGCGCTCCCGCCGCAGGCGCCTCCGCGATGACGACGACGCCCGCCCTCGGCGTTCACCGTGGATCGGGCGAACCGTCTCCACGGTCCTGGTGGCTGCGGTGATGATCGGCGGCACCACCGCCTTCGGGAGCGCCGTCGGGATGGGCGACTACATCGAGGCGGGGAAGTCCGAGTACGACCTCGGCGAGTACCACGCGGAGCCGATCGTCACCAGCGATGAGCGGAAGCGCAACCTGGTGCTGATCTACCTGGAATCGGGCGAAGCCACCCTTGCTGACGACCGGCTCTTCGAGAAGGATGCGTTCGCTCCCCTGAAGGACGCCACCAGGGACACGGACGGCTGGCAGAGCATCGACGGCCTCCAGCAGTACAGGGGTGGAGGCTGGACCATGGCGGGCCTCGCCTCGACCCAGTGCGGCATCCCCCTGAAGGGCGGCGGCCCCGCGGCGAGCAGCGGTACCACCAACGAGCTCGGCAACGACGTCGACACCTACCTGGGCGGGACGACCTGCCTGGGCGATGTCCTGGACGATCACGGCTACACGAGCGTGTTCATGGGCGGCGCCAATGCCTCCTTCGCGGCGAAGGACACGTTCCTCGCCAGCCATGGCTACTCCGAGGTGAAGGATCTCGCCGACTGGCGCGCAGCCGGCGAACCGGCGACGAGCTTCCGCAGCGACTGGGGCCTGAGCGATCAGCGCCTCCTGGCCCGTGCCAGGGAGGAGGTCGACGCGCTCCACGCCGAGGCGGAGAAGACGCGTCAGCCGTTCAACCTCTCCATCCTGACCCTGGACACCCACGAGCCGGTGCACGTCTACGACTACTGTCCCGTGGACACGCAGAACGAGGTGACGTCCGTGTTCGCCTGCTCCATGACCGAGGTGGCCGGTTTCGTGGACTACCTGGAGGAGAAGGGCTACCTCGAGGACACCGCCGTGGTGATCATGGGTGACCACCTCAAGCACATGAACGCCGGAGACGCCTTCCACGAGCAGCTGGACGACCATCCCGACCGCACCATCTTCAACCGGATCTGGATCCCGGACGCAACGAAGGACGCTGCGCTCCGCCCCGGCGTGGACCAGCTGAACATGTACCCGACCCTTCTGGAAGCAGCCGGCCTGACCCTGAAGGACCGGCAGGCGGGGCTCGGGGTGTCCGCCTTCGCCCCGGCGGTCCCGGACGGGTCGGCGCAGGCCATGGAGCCGGGGCGCTATGCGGATCTGCTGGACTCGCGCTCCGCGGACTTCTACGCGGACGCCTGGGCGGCCGCTCCGTCGCCCCGGTGACGTCGCCGGACCCACCGGACCCGACAGCACCGGCGCCAGACGAGCGCGCAGGACCGCTCCCCGGACGGACGAAAGGGCCCCTTCCGCAGAAGGGGCCCTTTCGACCGAGGGGCTACCGGAGGGCCGCGATGGCCTGCTCGAGGTCGCCGATCAGGTCCTCGAGGTCCTCGATGCCGACCGACAGCCGGATGAGGTTCTCGGGCACGGCCAGCTCGGTGCCCTTCACGGAGGCGTGCGTCATGTCGCTCGGGTAGTTCATGAGTGACTCGATGCCGCCGAGGGACTCCGCGAGGATGAACACGTGCGTCGACTCGGCCACCTTCTTCGCAGCCTCCGCCCCGCCCTTGAACGTCACGGAGATCATGCCGCCGAAGTCCTTCATCTGGGCCGCGGCGAGGTCGTGGCCGGGGTGCTCAGGCAGACCGGGGTAGAACACGCGTTCCACCTCGTCCTGCTGCTGCAGCCAGCGGGCGATCGCCGTCGCGTTCGAGGAGTGGCGGTCCATCCGGACGCCGAGGGTCTTGAGGCCGCGCGTGGTCAGCCAGGCCTCCATCGGCGCGGACACGGCACCGACCGCGAACTGCACGAACCCGACCTTCTCGGCGAGCGCGTCGTCGTTCACGACGACCGCCCCGCCACTGGCGTCGGAGTGCCCGCCGATGTACTTGGTGGTCGAGTGCACGACGACGTCGGCCCCGAATGCGAGCGGCTGCTGCAGGTACGGGGAGGCGAACGTGTTGTCGACGACGAGCAGGGCGCCGGCCTCGTGCGCGAGCTGGGCCGTGGCGGCGATGTCGGTGATCTTCATCATCGGGTTCGACGGCGTCTCGACCCAGACCATCTTCGTGTTGTTCGCGGTGATGGCCGCCTGGACGGCAGCGCCGTCCGCCATGTCCACGGCCGTGTTCGTGATGCCCCACTCGGACAAGACGCGGTCGATCAGGCGGTAGGTGCCGCCGTAGGCGTCGTTGCCGAGCACGATGTGGTCACCCGGACGCAGCGCGGCACGGATCAGGGCGTCCTCGGCGGCGAGGCCCGAGGAGAAGCTGAAGGCGTGCCTTCCCCCTTCCAGCGCCGCGATCTGGACCTGCAGCGCGTCCCGGGTGGGGTTGGTGCCGCGGCCGTACTCGTAGCCGTTGCGCAGCTGGCCGATGCCGTCCTGCGCGAACGTGGTGGTCTGGTACAGGGGCGGGATCACCGCTCCGGTGGTCGGATCGGGGGCCTGGCCTGCGTGGATGGCCCGGGTGTTGAAGCCCTGGGCGTCAGAGTGCGTCACGATGCTCCTGGAGTTCGGGGAGGGGGTCACTTGCTCATGTATGTCAGCAAGTCGTGGCGCGTAAGAATTCCCACCGGCGAGCCGATGAAGGTCACCATGAGCGTGTCGCTGTCCTGGAGCCTCTCGCGGGCCGCCTCCACGGATTCGAGGGACCCGATGAGGGGCAGCTTCGCGTCCATGTGCTGGGAGACCTCGTCCGTCAGCTTCGCCTCGCCGTGGAAGATCTTCGCCGTCAGGGACCGCTCGTCGATCGATCCCACGACCTCGCCCATCTTGACCGGCGGCTCCTGCGACAGCACGGGGATGCTGGACACGCCGTACTCACCCATGATCGAGATGACATCGCGGACCGTCTCGGTGGGGTGCGTGTGCACGAGGTCCGGCAGGGCGCCGCTCTTCGCGCGCAGCACCTCGCCCACGCTCGTGTCCTCGCCGCTGTCCATGAAGCCGTAGGACCTCATCCAGTCGTCGTTGAAGATCTTGCCGAGGTAGCCGCGGCCGCCGTCGGGCAGGAGGACCACGACGACGTCGTCCTCCGTCAGATCCTTCGCGACACGCAGCGCCGCGACCACCGCCATGCCGCAGGACCCGCCGACCAGCAGGCCCTCCTCGCGGGCGAGGCGCCGGGTCATCTCGAAGCTCTCGGCGTCGGTGACGCCGTGGATCTCGTCCGGCACGGCAGGGTCGTAGGAGTCCGGCCACATGTCCTCGCCGACGCCCTCGACGAAGTAGGGCCGGCCGGTTCCGCCGGAGTAGATGGAGCCGTCCGGGTCCGCGCCGATGATGCGGACGGGTCCGCCCTCGCGGTCGGCGGAGACCTCCTTGAGGTACCGGCCCGTGCCGGTGATGGTCCCGCCGGTGCCGACGCCGGTGACGAAGTGCGTCACGGTGCCGTCGGTGTCGTTCCAGATCTCGGGCCCGGTGGTCTCGTAGTGGCTGAGCGGACCGTTGGGGTTGGAGAACTGGTCCGGCTTGTACGCGCCGGGGATCTCGCGGACCAGGCGGTCGGAGACGCCGTAGTAGGACTGCGGGCTGTCGGGGGCCACGGCGGTGGGCGTGACGACGACCTCCGCGCCGTACGCCTTCAGGACGTTGCGCTTGTCCTCGCCCACCTTGTCGGGGACCACGAACACGCACTTGTAGCCTCGCTGCTGGGCGACGAGGGCGAGACCGACGCCGGTGTTGCCGGAGGTCGGTTCGACGATGGTGCCGCCGGGCTTGATCCTGCCCTCGGCCTCCGCGGCGTCGATGATCTTCGCCGCGATGCGGTCCTTCACCGACCCGCCGGGGTTGAGGTATTCGACCTTCGCGAGGACGGTTGCTTTGATGCCGTCGGTGACGGAGTTGAGCTTGACCAGCGGGGTGTTGCCGATCAGGTCAACGATGGAATTGGCGTACTTCATGACGACAACGCTACCGGCTGGCTCCCCCAACGTTCGCGCCGCTGTTACGCCGCAGGACGTCGTGACGTCACCGGCCGCCGCGGCGACGTCACCTGCCACCGTCCCCGGACTGGGGCTGCCCGGCACCCGAGCCTAGGGTGGGAGGGACAGGATCGCGCCGACGAAGGAGACCCGGAGATGACCAGGACGTACAGGATCGCGGTGATCGCAGGGGACGGCATCGGCAAGGAGGTCGTACCGGAAGGGCTGAGGGCACTCCGGGCCGCCGCGGACAGGTTCGGCTTCACCATCGACGCCGTGGAGTTCGACTACGCCAGCGCCGAGTACTACGTGGCGCACGGGCAGATGCTTCCCGACGACTGGTTCGAGGAGCTGCGCACCTTCGACGCCATCTTCTTCGGCGCGGTCGGCTGGCCCGACGTCGTCCCCGACCACGTCTCCCTGTGGGGCAGCCTCCTGCAGTTCCGGCGCCACTTCGACCAGTACGTGAACCTGCGCCCCGTCCGCCTCCTGCCGGGGATCACCAGTCCCCTCGCGGGGCGGAAGCCGGGCGACGTCGATTTCTACGTGGTCCGCGAGAACACCGAGGGCGAGTATTCGAGCGTGGGCGGCCGGATGTTCGAGGGGACGGACCGCGAGACCGTCATCCAGGACACCGTGATGACCCGCACGGGCGTGGACCGGATCCTCCGGTACGCGTTCGAGCTCGCGCAGCGGCGCGGGAAGAAGCACCTGACGTCGGCGACGAAGAGCAACGGCATCTCGATCACCATGCCCTACTGGGACGAGCGGGTGGAGGCGATGGCGGCGGACTACGGGGACGTCCGCGTGGACAAGTTCCACATCGACATCCTCTGTGCGAACTTCGTGCTGCACCCGGACTGGTTCGACGTCGTCGTGGCCAGCAACCTCTTCGGCGACATCCTCTCCGACCTCGGGCCGGCCTGCACCGGGACGATCGGCGTCGCCCCCAGCGGCAACATCAACCCGGACCGCACGTTTCCCAGCCTCTTCGAACCGGTGCACGGCTCGGCCCCCGATATCGCGGGCCGGGGTATCGCCAACCCGGTGGGCCAGATCTGGAGCGCCTCGATGATGCTCGAGCACCTCGGCGAGGCGGACGCCGCGGCGTGCATCCTCTCCGCGATCGAGTCGGTGCTCGCCGCGGGCGGGGACACGCTCACGCCGGACCTGGGCGGAACCGGCACGACGGCGTCGCTCGGGGACACGATCACGCGCACCATCGCGGGCTGAGCGCGGGTGCGACCGTCCGGGCCCCGTGGGACGATTGACCCATGACCCTTGCTCCCGTCGTGCTGCCCTCGGGTGCCGAGGCCACGGAGTGGGTGCCCGACGGCCCGTACAGCCTGGCCAGGACGATCGGCACCCTGCAGTGCGGGCCGCACGACCCGTCGTTCATCGTGCAGGGCACCGATCACTGGCTCGCGTTCCGGACCGCCGACGGACCGGTCACGCTGGCCCTGCGCCAGCGCGGGTCGCTGAACGACAGCCGCGTCCAGGCGACCGCGTGGGGGCCCGGGGCGGCCCGCGCTCTCGCGTCCGTCCCCCGCCTGCTCGGCGCCGACGACGACTGGAGCGCGTTCGACGCGTCCGCGTTCCGCGCCACCCTGCCCGACCTCGCCCGCAAGGGCCGGTACCTCAGTCCCGGGCTGCGCCTGCCGTCGTCGGGCCGCATGCTCGACACGGTCGCGCGGGCCGTCCTCGAGCAGAGGGTCACCGGCATCGAGGCCAAGCGCGCCTGGCGCTACCTGCTCGTCCGCTACGGGGACGCCGCCCCGGGGGCCGGGGGCGTCGCGCCGGCCGCACTCCGCCTCCCGCCGACCGCCGAGCAGTGGCGCCGGGTCCCCTCCTGGGACTGGCACCGGGCCGGCGTCGACGCCCAGCGCTCGTCCACCGTCCTCAAGGCCGCCCTCGTCGCGACCGGCCTGGAACGCCTCGCGTCCCTGCCGGGAGGCGACGCCGTCCGCACAGGGCTCCGGTCCATCTCGGGGATCGGTGTCTGGACGGTGGCCGAAGTGGTGCAGCGGACGCACGGCTGCCCCGATTCCATCTCGGTGGGCGACTACCACCTCGCCGCCTACGTGGGTGCGGCGCTCACCGGCCGACGCACCGACGACGCCGGCATGATCGAACTCCTGAAGCCGTGGAAGGGCCAGCGCCAGCGCGTGGTGCGCTCGCTCTACGCCAGCGGGTTCCGCAAACCGACGTTCGGGCCGAGGCTCTCGCCCGAGGACCACCGCCGGCGCTGACGCGGGTGCGGAGCGCCGAAGAGGCCGGCACGCAACGATGCGACCCACAGGCGGGCCACCGCTAGGGTTAAAGGATGAGCCAGCCCGTAGACGTCACCGCAGTATTCACCCCGCTCGACGGCGAGTTCTTCCGTGTGGAGCTCGCCCTCGGCATCGCCATCGAACAGGTGGTGGAGGAGCCCGGCTGCATCCGCTACGAGATCACGGATGCCCGGGAGGACCGCATCGTCCTCACCGAGCAGTGGGAGTCCACCGAACTCCTCGACCAGCACCTGCGAGGTCCCGCCGTCCAGGATCTCGGCGAATCCCTGAGCGCCCTGCTGGCCCGGCCCGTGGAGGTCGTGCGCTCGGATCAGGCCTGACCGGGCACCCGCGCGCACCAGAACCAGCTCCGATGGACGAAGGAAGCCCCGCACTCGAAGGAGTGCGGGGCTTCCCGGTTCGTCGGAGCGACTACTGGGTGTCGGCGGCCGGGGACGCCTCGGCCTGCTGCTGGGCGATCTGCTCGTGCACGGCCTTCATGTCCAGGCCCTTGACGGCGTCGACGAGTTCGCCGAACTGGGTCGCGTTCAGGGCGCCCGGCTGCGAGAAGACGAGCACCTTCTCGCGGAACGCCATCAGCGTGGGGATGGACGTGATGCCCGCGGCCGCAGCGAGCGACTGCTCGGCCTCGGTGTCCACCTTCGCGAAGGTGACGTCCTCGTGCTGCTGGGACACGGCGTCGTACACGGGGGCGAACTGCTTGCACGGACCACACCAGTCGGCCCAGAAGTCGACGAACACGATGTCGTTGCCCTCGATGGTTTCTGGGAAGCTTGCCTCAGTGATATTGATTGTCGACATCCTTCAACGCTAGCGACCGCCGGCACCCGTGTCAGGCGTGTTCGCTACCGATGAAGAATCCCCACCATCCCTCCCGGAGGCCCCAGTGACCGACGACCCCTACGACCTGGCGCGATTCGTCGAGGTGCAGGATGCCCAGGGCACCTACGCGCAGGCGCTGGCCGAGCTGAACCGGGGACGCAAGACGAGCCACTGGATGTGGTTCGTCTTCCCCCAGATCGCGGGGCTCGGGAGCAGTCCGACGGCGGTCCGGTATGCCGTCACCTCGCTCGAGGAGGCACAGGCCTACCTGTCGCACCCGGTGCTCGGACCCCGACTGATGGAGAGCACCCACGCCCTCCTCACCCTGGACGGCAGCGATCCCGTGGCCGTGCTCGGCGGGATCGACGCCCGCAAGCTGCAGTCCTCCATGACGCTCTTCAACCGGGCCGCACCCCAGGAACCGTGGTTCCAGGCAGTGCTGGACCGCTACTACGGGGGCGTGGAGGACCAGGGGACCGTCTCGATCCTCGCCGGCTGACGCCGTGGTGCCCCCTATCCGAGGGTGTGGTTGATCTTCTGGATGACCGGCAGAGCGGCGGCGAGGGTAGCCCGTTCCCCGTCGTCGAGGCGTGCGAGCAGGGCTGCCACGCGCGCGTTGCGGCGCCGGCCGGCCTCCTCCCACGCGGCACGCCCCTGGGCGGTGAGCTTCACCAGGACGGCGCGCGAGTCGGTCGGGTCCGGCTGGCGGCTGACGAGGCCGGCCTGCTCGAGCTTGATGATCTGCTCGGTGGCAGAGGGAACCCGGATGCCGAGATTCGCTGCGACCCGGCTCACCCGGAGCGGGGCGTCGGCCGCCATGCCGAGGGTGCTCATCTGCATGGCGGTGATGTCCCCGTCGCTGTCCATGGAGCGGCTCAGGAAGACGGTGTGACGCAGCGTGGTGCGGAAGGACTGCGCGAGGTCCAGCAGCTGCGGGTCCGGAGGGTCGGGGTTCATAGTTAGGCAGCCTAACATTCTCCCGGGTCCTCGGCAAGGTGCGGCCCGGCCGGTGCCGCGTTAGCGTGGGGTCGACACGGAGGAACCATGCAGGAGGATGCGCCGATGGCCGCGATGCCCGCCGGACCGGTTCCGGTCCACGATCCGATTCCGTTCCTGGCCGGAACGTGGGCGACGGAGCGCACCATGCTGGACCGGGCGGGCGGCGCGACGGGCATCTTCACCGGCACCACGACCTTCACCCCCGATGACGGCGGCCTGCGCTGGGACGAGCAGGGTACGGCCACCTGGCCCCATTTCCAGGGACCCGCCTCCCGCTCGTACCGGGTCGTGGCCGACGGCACGACGATGACCGTGCAGTTCGTCGACGGACGCACGCTGTGCCGCCTCGACCTGAGCCGGGGAACGGCGCGCGACGAGCACCTCTGCTCCCCCGACACCTACCGGGTGGACTTCGCGGTGCCGTCACACCACATGGTGCGGTACTCCTGGGACGTGACCGGACCGGCGAAGGACCTCCTGCTGACCACCACGCTCAGGCGCCGGGTCCAGGCATCCGGCCCGCCCGGGAGTCCCGGGAGCGCGGGCCGTCCGGCGCGGCCGCCTGCGGACGGCGCTTGAGCGCGGGCAGCTCGAACAGCAGGTTCACCGACGCGTGCTCCCGCAGGGAGTACACCCGGGCGAGTCCGGCCGGGATCCCCACTCCCACCACCAGGAGCACCGGCAGCAGCCACGTCCCGGCAATCCCGACGGCGTCCGCGAGGGCGAGCACGCCCATGATGGGCCCGAGATGGACCACGTAGAAGACGATGGAGTAGCGCCCCACGAACTCGAGGGCCGCCGTCGCGCGATGGGTGCCGAGCCGCGGGAAGAGCCAGCACACGACGCCGAGCGCACCCACCACGCCCCAGGCGAACTCCCCCCGGTAGAGCACATCCCTGCCGGCCGCGGCGAGCACGCCCACCGTGACCGCCGAGACCCCTGCCAGCGCCAGCACCCAGGGCCTGCCGATGGCCCGCTCCACCATCCCCGCATGCTGAGCGCACCACGCGCCGAAGAAGAAGAACGCCGCGAGGAACGTCAACGTCCCGGGACGGCCGCCGTCGGGCAGCACGACCGACGCGGCGAGGCTTGCACCGGCGACCGCCAGCGGGGGGACGCGGCGCAGCGGGTAGGCCGCGGCATAGAAGACGAGGATGAACCACAGGTACCAGAGGTAGGTCGGCGAGAGATAGGCGATCTGCGCGAGGGCGCCCACACCGAGGCCTCCGGTCGCGGTCAGGATGATCAGCGACCACAGCAGGTACGGCCACGCCACCAGGGAGACCTTGCCGGCGAAGTAGGTGCGAGCCGGCTTGGCCACCGACCGCGGAAGCAGGATGCCGGACAGGAACATCAGCACCGGCATGCGGAAGGGCTCGAGGAAGAGGTTCACCTGGTCGAGCCCGGGCGTCGGACCCACCGCCATCCGAAGGGCCTCGCCCGCGTGGAGCAGGACGACGAGGAGGATGGCGGCGCCGCGGAGGCTGTCCAGCCATCCGATCCGAGTCTGTGTGGTGCTGATCGTGGTCCCCCGCCGTCGAGCCTCAACTGTAGGCATGCGTACAGGGAGTTCGTCGAACCGGCCCGGGGGGATTGCTACGGACACGGATCCGTGCTGGGGCGGTGCCCGGGAGCGTGTGCAGCGCCGGGATTTGAGCGTCAACGGCGAAGGGCCCGCTCCGATGGAGCGGGCCCTTCCTTGCTGTGGCAGATGAGGGATTCGAACCCCCGTAGGCGTTGCCAGCTGATTTACAGTCAGCCCCCTTTGGCCGCTCGGGTAATCTGCCGAACGTCTTCACAGGAAGACCGCCCGCAGCAAGCGCGGGCAAGACAACTTTACCCACAAACCGCCCCGGAGACGAATCGGCCCGGGACGCTACAGGCCCGCGGCCACCCGGCGCTCGATCTGCGCGTAGAAACCGGAGGCCTGCTCCGGTGTGACCAGGCGCAGCAGGACGGCGGTGTCGAGGTCCGCCCGCACTCCTGCCAATCGCTCCTGCGCGGACGGAACCGTGACCCCGGCCGCGGCAGCACCCCACGACGCGACACCGGCCTCCCCGAGGTGCACCCCGGGGAGGAGATCGGATGCATCACTGCGCGTGCTGTCCGAGGGGGCGGTCACCGCCGGCGGGGCGGCGAGCGCCGGCGCCGCGGTCAACCCGGCCAGCGACGCCGCCGAGGCCGCCGCGAGGAATGACCCGGCGACGGCCCGGCGGAGCCGGACGCGGTAGCGGCGGCGTCGTGTCCTGGTCATGGCGGTCCTCCTTCGGTGTGTCTGCTCGGCACCACCCTGCCAGCCGACCGTGTGCTTGCCCCCGACGACGCCTGAGCACCCGCTGTGAAGCGCAGGGGTTGCAGATAGGCTTGAGGGCAAGGAACCCAACCACCCCGAGGAGGCATCGTGGCGAGTGAATCCACGTTCGACGTCGTAAGCAAAGTGGACAAGCAGGAGGTCGCCAACGCGCTGAACCAGGCGCAGAAGGAGATCGCCCAGCGGTACGACTTCAAGGGGGTCGGCGCGGAGGTGGACTTCAGCGGCGAGAAGATCCTCATGAAGGCGAACTCGGAGGAGCGCGTCCTCGCGGTGCTCGACGTCCTGCAGTCCAAGATGATCAAGCGCGGCATCTCACTGAAGTCCCTCGACACCGGAGAGCCCTTCCCCTCGGGCAAGGAGTACCGCCTCGAGACCTCCATCAAGGAGGGCATCGCCCAGGACCTCGCGAAGAAGATCAACAAGCTGATCCGCGACGAGGGCCCCAAGGGCGTCAAGTCCCAGATCCAGGGTGACGAGCTGCGCGTCAGCTCCAAGTCGCGTGACGACCTGCAGGCCACCATGGCCCTGCTCAAGAACTTCGACGAGGCAGACCTCCAGTTCGTGAACATGCGCTGACCGCGCCACTCACACGACCAGCACGGACGACGGCGGCCCCACCTGCGGAAGGTGGGGCCGCCGTCGTCCGTTCCGGCCCTACCGGCCGAGCGGGCGGCCCGCCATGCCCTCGAGGCGGGCGATGCGCTGGTCCATCGGGGGGTGGGTCGCGAAGAGCTTGCCCACGCCGGCCCCCTTGAACGGATTCGCGATCATCAGGTGGGAGGTGTTGACGAGGCGCTGGTCCTGCGGCAAGGGGGCCCGCTGGGTACCGCTCTCGAGCTTGCGCAGCGCCGAGGCGAGGGCCAGCGGGTCGTCGGTCAGGGCGGCGCCGTCCTCGTCGGCGTCGTACTCCCGGGTGCGGCCGATCGCGGTCTGGATGAGCCCTGCGGCGAGCGGCGCGAGGAAGGCGAGCAGCAGCGCCGCGATGGGGTTGCCGCCCTGGTTGCGGTTGCCGCCCATGATGCCGGCGAAGGCGAACATCTGCGCCACGGACGTGATGACCCCTGCGACGGCGGCCGCGATGGACCCGGTGAGGATGTCGCGGTTGTAGACGTGCATCAGCTCGTGCCCCAGGACGCCGCGCAGTTCACGCTCGTCCAGCAGCCGCAGGATGCCCTGCGTGCAGCACACCGCGGCGTTCTCCGGATTGCGGCCGGTCGCGAAGGCGTTCGGGGCCATGGTCGGCGACACGTAGAGGCGCGGCATGGGCTTGTTGGCCCGCGTGCTGAGCTCCCGGACGATCCGGTACATGGCGGGCTGCTGCTGCTCCGTCACCTCGACGGCGCCCATGCTGCGGATCGCGATCTTGTCGCTGTTCCAGTAGCTGTAGGCGATCGACCCGACGCCGAGCAGGGCGAACAGCCAGATGAACATGGAGCTCCCGGTCGCCCCGGCGATGACCGCACCGAAGACGAGGAAGATCCCCATCAGGGCACCGAACAGCAACGCCGTCTTGGCACCGTTGAAGTGGTTGTGCACTGCACTCTCCTTGCGCTGTGGAGGCCGTGGCGGTGATCGGTACAACGCGGGTGCCGGGCGGCCTGTTCCGTTCATCGTACGGGCCGGCGCTGCGAGCCGGCAGGGAGCCTCCGGCTCGTCAGGGCTCGGGACGGCGCGCATCGTACTGCGCGAACCGGGGCTGCCAGCGTGCGACCGCGAGCACCAGCACGGCGCACGCGATCCCCCCGACGACGGCGGTCCAGCCCTCCCCGAGCCATGCCGCCTGACCACCGGCCACCATGTCGCCGAGGCGCGGTCCGCCGGCGACGACGACGATGAACACTCCCTGGAGGCGCCCGCGCATCGCGTCCGGCGTCGCCGACTGGAGGATCGTGTTGCGGAAGACACTGCTGACGGAGTCGGCGATGCCGGCGAGCACGAGGCAGGCCGCCGCGGGGAGAACCCACACGGAGATCTCGCCCTCGCCCGCCGCGGGCTGACCGGTCGCGGTGGCCATGACGACGACGAGCCCGAAACCCGCCACGGACGCACCCCATCCGACGATCGACCAGATGACCGCCTGGCCCTGCCTGTGGATGTGGCCGAGCGGGCCGGAGAACAGCCCGGCGAGCACCGAGCCGAACGCGCCGGAGGCCAGCAGGATGCCGACGGTCAGCTCACCACCGCCGATGAGCACAGCGCCGACGGCCGGCAGCAGTGCTCTCGGCTGTGCCGTGATCATGGCGATGAGGTCCAGGATGAAGGTCATGCGGATGTTCGGCCGTGTGCCGAGGAAGCGGAACCCCTCGAGCACGGTCGCGAGGCCTGCCCGCCGCGTGGGACCCTCGGGCGGCAGCGGCGGGAGCCGGTAGACGGCCCAGAGCGCGAAGGTGAAGGTGACGACGTCGACCGTGTACGTCCAGGCGTAGCCCACCTGCGCCACGAGGACGCCTGCGAGCAGCGGACCCACCGTGAAGGCCAGGCCGAAGGTGATCATGCTCAGGGCGTTGGCAGCGGGCAGCAGCGCCGGCCGGACCAGGCGCGGGATGATGGAGCTCCGCGTGGGCTGGTTGATGCCGGCCGCACCCGACTGGATCGCGATCAGGGCATAGAGCAGCCCCACGCTGTCCACACCGATCCACGCCTGCAGCGCGATGGCCGCGGTGGTGGCCCACAGCGCCAGCCCCGAGAGCAGCGCGACCGTGCGGCGGTCCTGGGCGTCGGCGATCGCGCCGCCGTAGAGGCCCGCCACCACGAGGGGCACGAGGGCGAACAGGCTGAGCAGGCCGACGCTGAGGGTGGACTGCGTGAGGGAGTAGATCTGCAGGCTCACGGCCACGATGGTGAGCTGCGTGCCGATCGCCGAGAGCGCCGTGCCGATGTACAGCCTGCGGAAGGCCGGGCTCTCCTTCAGGGGGGTGATGTCGGCGAGGAGTCTGGGCACGGGGAAAGTCTAGCGGCGGATTGATTCGCTCCGGCAACGGTTGCGGCGCGCCGAGGAGGTGGTGCTCAGGCGGTGCCGGTGTCCTCCGCCGCGATCGCCCGATCGATCTCCCGCAGGACGCGGCGGTCCGCGATGGGCCGAAAGTGCCCCATCGTCTCGAGCTGCACGTTGCGGGCGCCCTCCACGAAGCTGCCGCCGGGGATGTGCGGATCGAACCGCCCGTAGATCGAGGTGATGTGTCGGTTCAGACCGAGGTTCTCCCGGAGGGACTGCAGGGTGGGATTGCCGGGCGAGAACGCCCTGATGCTCGGCAGGAGGAAGAAGTTCGCGTAGACGGACCCGGAGAAGGGCGTGTTCACGGCCACCAGGCGGGTGACCCGCGGTGCGGCGCTGGACATGGTCATCAGGAACTTGCCGATCAGGCCGCCCTTGCTGTGCGCGACGACGACGACGTCGGTGAGCTCGTGCTCCTCGAGGTAGCCGGCGGCGAGCTGCGCCATGGCCGCCACCGTGCCGCGGTTGTACCCCAGCTTCTGTACCACGTGCACCGCGTGCCCGGCCCGGTGCAGGTGGTGGGCGATCGGCCGCATGAACTGCCAGGTCTCATAGATGCCGGGAAGGAGCAGGACGGCGGCCTTGCCCTCCGGCGATCCGGGGGCGGGTGTCCGGTACTGCGTGGGGTCCGCCCGGAAGAGGAAGCCCTGGACCTGCCAGAAGCCCACGTAGGCGTAGTCCAGCGCCCAGGCCCAGCCGCGCGCAAAAAGGTTCATCCTGTCAACGGTACCGACTGCACGGGCCGCGTGGTGGAGAAGTTCGCGGCAGCCTATTATGACAAATTCAGATTTACTGGTTCACTGAAGCAATGATGCAGACGAGGAGTGCGACCCGCGAGGCCCGGTGGTCCGCTGCCCTGCACGCGCACCAGCGTCGGGTGACGCGCCAGCGCCTCGCCGTCCTCGCCGCCGTCGAGCAGTCGCCGCATGCCACCGCCGACGACACCGCGGGCGCGGTCCGCGCCGAACTGCCCCAGATCACCGTGCAGTCCGTGTACGTGATCCTGGCGGATCTGACCGCCATCGGCCTGCTGCGCCGCATCGAGACCCCCCACTCCCCCGCCCGCTACGAGACACGCGTGGACGACAACCACCACCACGCCGTCTGCACCGGATGCGGGCGGATCGAGGACGTGGACTGCGCCGTAGGGCACGCCCCCTGCCTCACCCCCGAATGGTCGCCCGGTGCCTCCCGGATGACCATCCAGATCGCCGAGGTCCTCTACCAGGGACTCTGCGACGACTGCCGCCCGGCAGCCCCACACCACCATCAGTCCCACCACCAGGAATAGGAGCACTATGTCCGCGAACTTCAGCACCACGCAGTCCGGCGCCCCCGTCATCGATGACAGCAACTCGTCCGCCCTCGGCCGCGATGGCGTCATCCCGCTCACCGACCACTACCTCATCGAGAAGCTGGCGCAGTTCAACCGCGAGCGCGTCCCCGAGCGCGTGGTCCACGCCAAGGGCGGCGGAGCCTTCGGTGTCTTCGAGACCACCGAGGACGTCAGCATGTACACCCGCGCCGCGCTCTTCCAGAAGGGCACGACGACGGAGACCCTTCTGCGCTTCTCCTCCGTGGCCGGCGAGCAGGGTTCCCCCGACACCTGGCGGGACCCGCGCGGCTTCGCCCTGAAGTTCTACACCTCCGAGGGCAACTACGACCTCGTGGGCAACAACACCCCGGTCTTCTTCATCCGCGACGGCATCAAGTTCCCCGACTTCATCCACTCGCAGAAGCGCCTGCCCGGCACCAACCTGCGTGATGCCGACATGCAGTGGGACTTCTGGACCCTCAGCCCCGAATCCGCGCACCAGGTGACGTGGCTGATGGGCGATCGTGGCCTGCCGAACTCGTGGCGCACCATGAACGGCTACGGCTCCCACACCTACATGTGGATCAACGAACTGAACGAGAAGTTCTGGGTCAAGTACCACTTCAAGTCCAACCAGGGCCACGAGGTCCTGACGGTCGACGAGGCCGAGGCGCTCGCCGGGTCGGACGCCGACCACCACCTGCGCGACCTCTCGGAGAACATCGCCAAGGGCAATCACCCGAGCTGGGACCTCAAGGTCCAGATCATGCCGTACGACGACGCGAAGACGTACCGCTTCAACCCGTTCGATCTCACGAAGGTGTGGCCGCAGGGCGACTACCCCCTGATCCCGGTCGGCAGACTCACACTCAACCGCAACCCGGAGAACTACTTCGCGCAGATCGAGCAGGCCACGTTCGCGCCGTCGAACTTCGTGCCCGGCATCGCCGCGAGTCCGGACCGCATGCTGCAGGCGCGCATCTTCTCCTATGCCGACGCGCACCGCTACCGGGTGGGCACCAACCACGCGCAGCTGCCCGTGAACATGCCGAAGAACGAGGTGCGCAACTACTCGAAGGACGGCGCGGCGCGCTACCACTTCAATGCGGCCTCCACCCCGGTCTACGCGCCGAACTCGGTCGGCGGACCCGCCGCCGATCCGGCGCAGTACGGTGAGCACGGCGGCTGGGAGAACGACGGCGACCTCGTCCGCGCAGCGCACTCGCTGCACGCCGAGGACGACGACTTCGGCCAGGCCGGGACGCTCTACCGCGAGGTGTTCGACGACGCTCAGCGTGCCCGCTTCCTCGAGACCATCACCGGCGCCGTGGGCGGCGTGCAGAGCGACGAGATCCGCGCGCGGGCCATCCAGTACTGGGCCAACGTCGACGCCGAGCTCGGCGCGAAGCTCGCAGCGAATCTCGGCAGCGGCGACACGCCGGCCACCGAGTCGGAAGCCGCGCTCTACTAGGCGCTCCGGCACGAAGCACGAGGAGGGCGGACCCGTTCGGGCCCGCCCTCCTTCTGCGTTCCCAGGGTCACGAGCTTGCCAGGAGCGCGAGCGATACCTCCCACAGCCTCCGGGCGCTGACCGGGTCCAGGGCGTAGTCCCGGACACCGTGGAGCCCGTCGACGATCGCCGGCACGACATCCGCCTCATGGCAGTCCTCGAGGTACAGCCCGCCGACCCCGTCGAGCAGCGGGGACACCGCGGCGAACACCGAGGTGGCGGCGCCCTGCGCCGGCGTCTTGACGGTGAGGCCGAGCGCCGCGACCTGCTCCTTCGTCGCGGCGAGCACCGCGGGGTCCCAGTGGCGCTGGAGCCCGGTCCACACCCCACCCGGCATGACGGCGTTCGCGATGATGCCGTCGTCCGCCCAGCGTCCGGTCGCCTCGACCGCGAAGAGCACGTTCGCGGTCTTGGACTGCCCGTAGGCGTGCCCCGCGTCGTACGGATGACGGTCGAAGAACAGGTCGTCGTACACGATGTCGGAGTTTCCGTGGCCGCTGGAGCTCACGGACACGATGCGCGCACCGCCGGCTGCCGCGAGTGCGGGGCGGAGTCCCGTGGCGAGGGCGAAGTGGCCCAGGTGGTTCGTTGCGAACTGCAGCTCCCAGCCCTGCGGCGTCCGCAGCTCCGGCGTCATCATGACCCCGGCGTTGTTGACGAGCAGATGGAGCGGCCCGGTCCACTCGCCGGTGAAGCGGCGCACCGAGCCCGGGTCCGCAAGATCCAGGCCCCGGACGTCCACGGTGGCACCGGGACTGCCGCGCCGGATGTCCGCAGCGGCGCGCTGGCCCGCCTGAACGTCCCGGACGGCGAGGGTCACCGCGACGCCCGCGTGGGCGAGCGCCCGCGCGGTCTCGGCGCCGATGCCCGAGGAGCCGCCGGTGACGACGGCGGTGCGGCCGCGGAGGTCGATGCCTTCGATCACTTCCAGGGCCGTGCTGTCCGCCCCGAAGGGTGAGGTGTGCGGGGCAGAGGGGGTTGATGCCGGTCCGGTCGTCATGCTCCCAGTTCTATACGCCGCGTAGCAGGGGAACCAGACCGTACCGGACCGGGGTACGACAAAACCACGATGCGGGCGACGCCACCTCCTAGAGTGGGGAGATGCCCGCAGACCGCACCCAGCTCGGAGCGTTCCTGCGCTCCCGCCGCGACAGCCTGACCCCCGCCGACGTCGGCCTGCGCGCCTTCCCCGGTCCGCGGCGCGTACCCGGGCTGAGGAAGGAAGAGCTCGCCGTACTGGCCGGTGTGAGTTCCGACTACTACAGCAGGCTGGAGCAGGGACGGCAGGCGAACGTCTCCCGCAGCGTCCTCGAGGGGCTCGCGACGGCGCTCCGGCTCGACGACGTCGAACGCGACCACCTGCTCGCGTTGGCCGACCCGCCGAACCGCCCGCGGCGGTCGACGCCGGCGGCCCAGCAGGCCGATCCCGGGTTGCTGCGCCTGATGTCCGTGCTGGACCACATGCCGGCGCTGGTCCTCGGCCGACGCGGCGACGTTCTCGCCACCAACACGCTCCTCGCCGCCGTCCTCACCGGCCTGCGGCCGTCGTCGTCCTTCGCCCGGTTCATGTTCTTCGACCCGCTGGCCCGTGAGCGCATCGTCAACTGGGAGCATTTCGCGGCGGCGTCGATAGCGGCCCTGCGCGGTGAGCTGGGCCGCCATCCTGATGACCACCGACTGGTCGCGCTCATCGACGAGCTCCGCTCGCGGGATGCCGATGCGGAGCGGTGGTGGGCCGATCACGGCGTGCAGGACTACGCATCCGCCGCCAAGCGGATCCTCCACCCGATCGTGGGCGACCTTTCCTTCGACGTCGAGACGGTCGTGCCACCCCGGGGTGTCGATCAGGTGCTCGTCGTCTATACGGCGCAGCCGGAGTCCGAGACCGCCCGCAAGTTGCCTTTCCTCGCGAGCTGGAGCGTGCAGGAGTCGGCCGGGGGCTGATCCTCCGGTGTCATCACCGGGTGGTCGGGTGGACCGACGCCGCGAGGCACGGTCCGCGCCCGGTGGTCCCGCTCCGCTCATACGGATCGCCCCGGCCGTCGGAGCACCCTTGTGTCTGGCGGCCCGCGGTCCGTGCCTCCTAGGCTGGGGCAATGCCGCCACCGCCCTGCGCCGAACTGCACCTCCACATCGAGGGGACCCTGGAACCTGAGCTCATCTTCGCGCTCGCGGCGCGGAACGGGATCACCCTGCCCTACGCCGACCCCGCAGACCTCGCGGCGCGGTACGCGTTCACGGATCTGCAGTCCTTTCTGGACCTCTACTACGCGAACATGGATGTGCTGCGGACGGAGGAGGACTTCGCCGACATGACCCGTGCGTATCTGCGCCGGGCGGCCGCTGCCGGCGTCCGCCACGCGGAGATCACGATGGATCCGCAGGCGCACCTGGTCCGCGGCGTCTCCCTCGCGACGTGCGTCAACGGTGTGGCGGCGGCCCTGTCCACGAGCGAGGCCGACCTCGGCATCAGCACGTCCCTGATCGCCGCCTTCCTGCGGGACCGTCCGGCGGCGGAGGCGCTCGTGGTGCTGCGCGACCTCCTCGCGATGGACGCGCCCATCGTCGGGATCGGCCTGGACTCGGCGGAGGTGGGCTACCCGCCGTCGCTCTTCCGGGAGGTGTACGACGTCGCCCGGGACGCTGGCCTGAAGTGCGTCGCGCACGCGGGCGAGGAAGGCCCGCCCGCCTACATCCGGGAGGCGCTCGATCTCCTGGCGGTGGACCGGCTGGATCACGGGATCCGCTGCCTCGAGGACGAGGCGCTCGTCGAGCGGCTCGTCGCCGAGCAGGTACCGCTCACGGTCTGCCCGCTCTCGAACGTGCGGCTGCGGGCCGTCGACGCAATCGGCGCTCATCCCCTGCCGGAGATGCTCGCGCGGGGCCTGAACGTCTCCGTGCATTCGGACGATCCGGCCTACTTCGGTGGGTATCTCGACGACAATGTGGCGGCACTGGTCGACGCGTTCGGGCTGGGCATCGACGACCGCGCGCGGCTGGCCGCGAACTCGGTCCGGTCGGCGTTCGTCGGGGAGGACCGGCGCAGGGGTCTGCTGGCGGAGATCGAGGAATGGCGGGTGTCCGCCCATGTCACGCGCGCCGGGTAGGCGAGGACGCCGATCGTTCCCCGATCCCGGCCACCCGTGGGAGACTTCAGTTCACAGTGCCTGCGCCGGCAGGTTCCGACCGAGGGAGGCACCATCGTGGATGACTTCACGATCATCGACGACGCGG
This sequence comes from Arthrobacter sp. TJ-263, assembly GCF_058269155.1. Classification (NCBI taxonomy): domain Bacteria; kingdom Bacillati; phylum Actinomycetota; class Actinomycetes; order Micrococcales; family Micrococcaceae; genus Arthrobacter; species Arthrobacter sp. TJ-263. The sequence continues at coordinate 1,496,278 of NZ_JBZCNE010000001.1, forward strand.
GCATCCTGGAGGTCCTCTGGCGGCCCGGCATCGGGATCGGGCCGGCCGAGCTCGACGTCCTGGCGAACACGGTCACGCATTTCCCGCGCTGGCACGCATCCCCGGTGCTCGTGCACCTCAACCTGGTCCGGCACATCACGCCGCCGGCGCGCCGCATGCTCGTCGCCTACCACCATGCGGGGCCGATCGGGCTGACGGGCAGCGACCCCGTGGACCGGGTCCTCGCGGCGTTCATCGCCCAGTCGCGCAGCCGGACCCGCTATTTCACGGAGAGCGGGGAGGCCCGCGCCTGGCTGTCCTCGATCGGCGCGGCGTCCGGGCCACGGCCCGTCCCGGCAATGGCGCGCTAGGGCCTGGAGATGAACCCGTTGTCCACCATGAAGTCGAAGGCGACGTCGGCGGGTTCCTCGCCCTCGACGTCGACGCGGAGGTTCATGACGCGCAGCGCCTCGTCGGTGAGCGTCGGGGTGATCGCGTCGAACACGTCCTGGAGTTCCGGGAACTCCTCGAGGGTCTCCCCGTAGTACACCGGCGCTGCGTTGTAGGCCGGGAAGAACCCGAGGTCGTCCTCGAGGAGGGTCAGGTCCAGGGCCTCGATGCGCCCGTCCGTCGCGAAGACCTCGCCGAAGTTGCAGGCTCCCGTGTCGGTCGCCCCGTAGATGGCCCCCGTGTCGTAGATCCCGATGTTCTCGTCGGGGACCCCGGTCGCCGTGCCGCGCTCGAGGCCGTAGTGCTGCAGCATGGGCGTCATCCCGTCGGCGCGGGAGTTGAACTCCGCCTCCACGCAGAACGTCCGCTGCTCGGGTGGCAGCTGGGCGAGCCCCGACATCGTGGTGATCCCGCCGAGCTCCGGGATGGCCTCGGTCCTCACGGCCATGGCGTAGGTGTTGTTCAGCGGCGCCGGGCCGCCCCAGACGAGCCCGTTGGCGACGTCGGCGTCCCGCACCGCCGTCCACTGCTCCTGCTGGTCGGCGATGCCGGCCTCCTCGCCCAGGAAGGCGAGCCAGGCCGTACCGGTGTACTCCCACGTCAGGTCTGCCTCACCCGAGAGGATCAGGTCCCGGGCCGGCTGCGACCCGGGCGCGTTGGTCAGGTCCGTGACATCGAAGCCCGCGGCCTGCGCCGCCAGGACGGAGATCTTCCCGAGGATCAGCTGCTCCGTGAAGTTCTTGGACGTCACGGTGAGCGGTGCGTCGTCGGCGCCCTCGATGGGCTGGATGGAGCCCGGACCGGCGGCGGGGACGTAGGACGTGGCGGGCTCGAGTCCGCACCCGGCCAGGAGGAGGCCGGCGGCGGCGGCTGTCAGCGCCATGCCGGTGCGGAGCCGGACGCTGCGGGGGCCGGGACGCCGGCTCATGCGAGTCCCTTCGGGCGGGCGAGGAGTTCGACGACGCGCCCCACCCAGTCCACGAGCAGCGCGAGAAGGGCGACGCTCACGGCACCGGCCACGAGGACGCGCGACAGGTTGAGGTTGACCCCGGTGGTGATGAGGATGCCGAGCCCGCCACCGTTGATGAACGTGGAGAGCGCGGCGGTCCCGACGAGCAGCACCAGCGCCGTGCGGATGCCCGCGAGCATGATGGGCACCGCGAGCGGGAGTTCGACGCGGAAGAGGACCGCCGCGGCGCTCATGCCCATCCCCCGGCCGGCCTCGACCAGCCGGTCGTCGACCTGGCCGATACCGACCATGGTGTTCCGGAGGACCGGCAGGAGCGCATAGACCACGAGCGCCGTCACCGCCGCACGGAAGCCGAAGCCGAGCCAGGCGGCGAGCAGTACGACGAGCCCGATGGCCGGCGCGGACTGGCCGATGTTCACGACCGCGAGAACGGGCCCGGCCAGCCGCCGGAGCGGCTTCCGCGTCAGCAGGATACCGAGCGGGATGGCGATCAGGAGCACGATCGCGGCGGACAGCAGCGTCAGCGCCAGATGCTCCCGCGTGTAGCCGAGGAGGGACGCCGGGTTGAGGGTGATCTGTTCCGTCTCGGTGAGTTGCGCCGTCGTCAGCCAGACGGCCAGCGCACCGCCCGCCAGGAGGATGCCGGCGAGCTGGAGGAGCAGGGGGCGCCAGCCGCGGCCGGTGCTGACGGTGAGGGGATCGGCTGCACCGCGCGGGACGAGGGCGGTGCCCGCACCCGCCGTCGGGCGTTGGGCTGCGGCGGGAGCGCCGAAACCCTCACTCACTTCCGCCACCCCCGGCGGCCGGATGCAGGGGCTGGGGCTGGGGCTCGACGCCGGTGTCCGGCTGCGTGGTGAGCGCGCCGGTGTTGATGCCGACCGGCTTGCCCTCCGCGTGGGAGGTGCGCGCATGGGCGTGCGCCTGGGTCATCGCCACCATGATGGTCTCCACGTCGACGACGCCGCGGAAGCTGTCACGTCCACCGGTGACCAGCGCCGCGCCGACACTGGAGACGAGCATGATGTCGAGCGCGTCGTTCAGGGTGGCACGTTCGCCGATGAGGGGAAGACGCGGATCACTGTCGCCACCGATCCGCTCGAGCCGGGCGAGCTGCCGCCTCGACAGCCACTGCAGCGGCCGGTTCCGGCCGTCGATGATGACCGCGTGGTCGTCACCCTGCTGGTCCAGGCGCGAGAGTACGTCGGAGGCGAGATCGCCCGGGGACGCGGTCACGGCGGACCGCAGGGCCACCTCGTTGACGCGCGTCAGGGTCAGTTGCTTCAGGCCGGCACCGGCGCCGATGAAGTTCTCCACGAACTCGTTGGCGGGCTCGGCGAGGATCCGGGCCGGGGTGTCGTACTGCACCAGCTGCGCGCCCTCCGTGAAGATGGCGATCCAGTCGCCGAGCTTCACCGCTTCGTCGAAGTCGTGGGTGACGCAGACGATCGTCTTCTGGAGCTCCTTCTGGATGCTGATGAGCTCGTCCTGCAGGCGCACCCGCGTGATCGGGTCCACGGCGCCGAACGGCTCGTCCATGAGCAGCACGGGTGGATCCGCCGCAAGCGCGCGGGCGACGCCCACACGCTGCTGCTGCCCGCCGGAGAGCTCCCGGGGGAACCTGTCGCGGTACTGCTCCGGGTCGAGGGAGACGAGCTCCAGGAGCTCGTCGACACGGGCGGCCACGCGTTCCTTGCCCCAGCCGAGCATCTTCGGGACGATGGCGATGTTCGTCGCGACCGTCATGTGCGGGAACAGGCCGCCGGCCTGGATGACGTAGCCGATGCGGCGTCGCAGGGCATCGCCGTCGATGGCCGTGACGTCGTCGCCGTCGAGCACGATCCGCCCCTCGGAGGGTTCGATCAGGCGGTTGATCATCTTCAGCGTGGTGGTCTTGCCGCAGCCCGAGGGGCCGACCAGCATGACGATCTTGCCGGCCGGGATCTCCATGGTGAGTCCGTCGACGGCCGCCTTGGCCTGGCCCGGGTACCGCTTGCTGACCTTGTCCAGCAGGATGCTCGCGCCGGTGATCTCGGCCGTGGCGTCCGGGGACGCGGGAGTGGCGGGAATGTTGTCAGACACGGATACCTCGCGGGATTGTGAGCCGGCCGAGGCCGACCAGAAGGAGATCGAGCACCATGGCCAGGATCACCACGGCGATGATCCCGGTGGCGACGGATTCGAGGGCGTTGGCGCCGCCGAGCCGGGCGAGGCCCGTGAAGATGAACCCGCCGAGTCCGGGCCCGAGGACGTACGCGGTGATCGCGGCGATGCCCATGACCATCTGGGCGGAGACACGCACCCCGGCCAGGATGACGGGCCAGGCCATGGGCAGCTCGATCCGGCGGAAGGTCTGGAAGCGGCTCAGCCCCACGCCCCGGGCGGATTCGATGATCGATCGGTCCACGCTCGTCAGGCCCACGACCGCGTTGCGCAGGATCGGCAGGACGGCGAAGAACACCACCACGATGACGGCCGGCGCGACGCCGAAGCCGAACGGGGCGATCAGGAGGCCGATGAGGGCGAAGGACGGGATGGTCAGGCCGACCGCGGAGACGCTGTTCGCGACGGCGGTGAGGGCCGGACTCCGGTAGACCAGCGCCGCGACGGCGATGGCCAGGACGGTCGCGATCACCAGGCACTGGACCACGAGCGAGAAATGCTGCCAGCTGGCGAACAGGATCTGCTCGAGCCTGCTGCCTACGTAGTCGAGCACGTCCACCTCCTCGTCACGCCCACACCGCGCCCCTGATCCAGCGCAGGGCGCAGCCGTAAGCCGGCTTATTTTTTCAACCGTACCGGAGATCGGGGACGGGCGGGCAAGAGATTCCTGCCGCCGGCGTCCTGGTGATCCGCGTCCGGGCCACCCCCTGTGCCCTTGTTCACATCGACGGCCCCCGGTGCGTCGGGCCGCACCTGCCGGTGATAGCTTGCCGCCATGGACACCACAACAGCCCCCGCCCCGATCGGCGCCGAGGTCATCGTCAGGCACTCGGTGCCGGAGGACATCCTGGGGATGGTCACGGGTACCTTCACGGTGTCCCTCGGCCTGTTCCTGCTCACGACGAGCGGCGCCGTGACCGGCGGGACGGCGGGCCTCGCCATGCTCCTGAGCTATACGGGCGGCCTGTCCTTCAGCGCGCTGTTCTTCCTCGTGAACATCCCGTTCTTCGCCCTCGCCGTGTGGAAGAAGGGCTGGGACTTCACGCTGCGCACCATGGTGGCCGTGGCGCTCGTCGCGGGCCTGGCCGCCCTGCACCCCGTGTCGCTCGGCGGACTGACGCTGAACCCCCTCTATGCGGCGCTCGGCGGGAACCTGCTGGCAGGTGTCGGGCTGCTGATCCTCTTCCGCCACCGGGCGAGCCTCGGCGGCTTCAACATCCTCGCCCTCATCCTGCAGGAACGGTTCGGCTGGCGTGCCGGGTACGTGCAGATGGCTCTCGACACGACCGTCATCCTCGCCGCCTTCACCGTCGTCGAGCCCGCGGGCGTGCTGCTCTCGGCCGTCGGCGCCGTGGTGCTCAACCTCGTCCTGGCGCTCAACCACAGGCCCGGACGCTACCTCGGCGCCTGAGGGCCCAGGGGCGGGGCCGCCCTTCCCGGCCGCGTGCCCCCGTACCTCCGACCCAGGCCCTCAGGCGGGAACCGGGACGGACTCCTTCTCCTTCTCGTCGCGCAGGAGCCGGGCTCCTTCGACGTCGACGTCCGGGAGGATCCTCCCGAGCCATGCGGGAAGCCACCAGGCGTGCCGGCCCAGCAGGTACATCGCGGCCGGGACCAGGGTCATGCGGACCACGAAGGCATCGAGCAGCACCCCGAAGGCGAGACCGAAGCCGATCGGGCGCACCATGGCCAGGTGGGAGAACACGAAGCCCGCGAACACGGAGACCATGATGATCGCCGCTGCCGTGACCACCCGGGCGCCATGACTGAAGCCGATGCGCACTGCGGCCTTGGGGTCGTCCCCGTGGACGTACGCCTCCCGCATGCCGGACACCAGGAACATCTGGTAGTCCATCGCGAGGCCGAAGAGCACCCCGATCAGGATGATGGGCAGGAAGCTGAGGATCGGCCCGGGGTTCGTGACCCCGAAGACGTCGCCGAGCCAGCCCCACTGGTAGATGGCGACCGTCGCGCCGAAGCTGGCGAGCAGTGAGAGCAGGAACCCGGCGGTCGCGATGATCGGGACGAGGATGGAGCGGAACACCAGCAGGAGCAGGATCAGGGACAGCCCGACCACGATGGCCAGGTACACCGGCAGCGCCTCCATGAGCTTGGCGGAGACGTCGATGTTCGCCGCGGTCTGACCGGTCACGGCAATGGCGACGCCGGTCCGGTCCTCGAAGTCACCGGTCGCGGCGCGAAGGTCGCGGACCAGGTTCTCGGTGGCCTCGCTGGCGGGTCCTTCCTCGGGGATGACCTGGAAGATCGCAGTGCGGCCGTCCTCGCTCACCGTCGCAGGCACCGACGCGGCGACCCCGGGCACGTCCCGCAGGCGGTCGTTGACGTCGAGCCGGAGCGTCGTGAGCTCGGCCTCGTCGGCAGTCCCGGGGAGGGATCCGACGACGATCAGCGGGCCGTTGGTGCCGGCCCCGAACTTGTCGCCGATGGTGCTGTAGGCCTGGAACGCCGTGGAATCGGCCGGTTCCGTGCCGCCGTCGGGCAGGCCGACGCGCAGCTGCGCGGCCGGGATGGCGATGACGCCGAGGAGGACCACGCCGGCGAGGACCGTCAGGACGGGCTTCCGGGTCACGAAGCCGCCCCAGCCCGCGCCGCGCGCGGCGCGCTGGTCGGCCAGGGCGGTGCTGTCCTCGGAGTCCAGGGATGCGGCGGCGGAGTGCCTGTGTCCGGCGGCCTTGGCCCACCGGCGCTTCGAGATCACGCGACGTCCCATCAGCGCGAGGAGCGCAGGCGTGAGGGTGAGCGCCACGAGGACGGCCACCGCCACCGTGCCCGCTGCGGAGAGACCCATGACGGTCAGGAACGGAAGCCCTGGCACGGCGAGCGCGGCGAGGGCCACGATCACGGTGATGCCTGCGAAGAGCACGGCGTTCCCGGCGGTGCCGGTGGCACGGGCGATCGACTCCTGCAGGTCCATGCCGTGCAGGAGCTGGGTCCGGTGCCGGTTCACGATGAACAGGCAGTAGTCGATGCCGACGGCGAGGCCGAGCATCAGGGCGAGGACCGGGGAGATGCTGTTCATCTCGACGATCCCCGACAGTGCGAAGGTGACCCCCACGCCCACGCCGACCCCGACGATGGCCATGAGCAGCGGCAGCCCGGCGGCGACCAGGGTGCCGAGCATCAGGATGAGGACGATCGCGGCGACGGCCAGGCCGACGGCCTCCGTCGCCCCGACGATCCCGGAGACGTCCTCGACGATCTCCTTGCTGTACTCGACGGTCACTCCTGCCGACTCCGCCTCGGCAGCCGCCTCCTGCACCGCTCCGCGCAGCTCCGGAGAGACCGCGTTGATCTGCTGGTCGAACTGCACGCTGGCCACGCCGGTGGAGCCGTCCTCGGACACCAGCCTCACCCCGGAGGTGGCGTCGAGCTGCCGCTGGGCGAGGTCGAGTTCGGTGCGCCCGGACTCGAGCTGCTCCCGCCCTGACTCCAGCTCGGTGCGGCTCGCATCCAGCCTCGCCTGGCCCTGCTCTAGCTGCTGGGCGGTGGCCGCCGCCTGGGGTCCCGGGAGCTGCGCCCGGACCTGTTCGAACTGTGCACGCTGCTCGTCGAGCTGCTGCTGGCCCTGCGCGAGCTGGTCCTCTCCGGCGCTCAGCTGCTGCTCGCCGGCGTCGAGTTCCGCGCGACCGGCGTCGAGCTCCTCACTGCCGGACGCCACCTGGTCCGCGACGTCGAAGGGGTCGATGACGCCGCGCACGCCGTCGAGCGCGGCGATGTCCGCCAGGGCCGCCTGCACGCCCTCACGCTGCTCGGGCGAGAAGGCGGCGCCGTCGTCGGACGTGAACACCACCGTGCCCGTGCCGCCGACCGCCTCCGGCAGTTCCTCCCGCAGCCGGTCGGAGATGCGCTGCGACTCGGTACCGGGGATGGTGAAGTTGTTGGTGAGCGTCCCGGAGAAGGCGACGGCGGCGGCGCCGACCGCCAGCATGATGGCGAGCCATGCGGAGACGACCCACCACCGCCTTCGGAACGCGAAGGAACCGAGCCGGTAGAGGAGGAAAGCCATGGAGGAGTCCTAGCAGGAAGGGAGCGGGCAGGGGAGGAAGGACAAGGAGTCAGGTCCGGGAGACGGGCCCGGTGGTGCGGGGGGAGAACCCGTCGCGGAGCATGGTCAGCACTGCGAGGATGCGTTCCTCGAGCTCCTGCCCGGGGTTGCCGGTGGAGTCGTGGCTCACGGCGGCCCAGTCGCGCATCGCCGCCTTGGTGCAGGAGAGGACGCTCCCCACCAGGGCGGTGAGGTAGAGCTCGGAGGCGTCCGCCCCGAGCCGTCGGCGCAGCCCCTCGACGATCCGCACCTCGGCGCGTTCCCACGAGTGCAGCTGCGCCCGCAAGAGATCCGGGTTGGAGTCCGCCATGCGGAAGAGGGCGCCGTGCTGCGAGAGGCCCTCCATCCGCGTGGTCTCGGTGAACGCCCGGATAATGGAGTCGAAGAGGGGCTCGTCCTGCGGCATCCGCCCGAAGACCTCCAGCGCCAGGTCGAGGAACCCGTCGGTGCGGACGGTCAGGGCGTCCTCGGCGCTGTGGAAGTAGTTGAAGAACGTGCGGCGGGAGACCCCGGCCCGTACGGCGATCTGGTCCACGGTGAACGAGCCGGGCCCTACGGACAGCGCGAGGTCGATCGCCGCATCCGCGATCGCTCGGCGAGTGTCGATCTTGTTCTGCTCGCGGCGGCCCACGGGCACTGCGTCGTCGGTCGTTTCCAGCACGATCACAGCGTAGGCGAATTCTTGCACAGCGTGCAACAAGATCTCCGACGCCGGCCCTGACCGCGGGCGGGCCGCCCGGCGTACTCTGGCCGAGGCACCCTTTTCCTCCCACGATTCCCCTGCGAAGGCGGCTCCCATGAGAACCATCACCCTCGGCGCCGCCGGCTCGGGCCTCGACGTCTCCCGGCTCGGCCTCGGCTGCATGGGCATGTCGGCGTTCTACACCGGCAGCGGGAAGGACGACGCCGGGGCGATGGCCACCCTCCACCGCGCGCTCGACCTCGGCGTCACCTTCTTCGACACCGCCGAGATGTACGGCCCCTACACCAACGAGGAGCTGCTGGGCCGGGCGTTCAGGACCAGGCGCGACGACGTCGTGCTGGCCACGAAGTTCGGCACCATCCGCCATGCGGCGGGTGACGCCATGGGGCTCGACGGCAGTCCGGAGAACGTGCGCCTCGCGGTCGAGGGGTCGCTGAAGCGGCTGCAGACCGACCACATCGACCTCTACTACCAGCACCGCATGGACCCCTCGGTGCCGGTCGAGGACACCATGGGCGCCCTTGCCTCACTCGTCCAGGAGGGCAAGATCCGGCACATCGGGCTGTCCGAGGCGGCACCCGCCACGATCCGCAGGGCGCACGCCGTCCACCCGGTGACGGCGCTCCAGACCGAGTACTCCCTATGGAGCAGGGAGCCGGAGCGCGAGATCCTCCCGCTCGTCCGCGAGCTCGGGATCGGCTTCGTCCCCTACTCGCCGCTCGGCCGCGGCTTCCTGACCGGTACCATCCGCTCGGTGGACCAGCTCGACGAGTCGGATTTCCGCCGCAACAATCCGCGTTTCGCCGGCGAGAACCTGCAGACCAACATCCGGATCGTCGAGCAGGTGGACGACGTCGCGCGGCAGCTCGAGGCGACGCCGGGGCAGGTGGCCCTCGCCTGGCTCCTCGCCCAGGGCACGGACATCGCCCCGATCCCGGGAACCAAGCAGGTGCGCTACCTGGAGGAGAACGTCGCGGCGGACGCCCTGACGCTCACCCCCGAGCAGCTCGCGCAGCTGGACGGTGTGGCCGCCCCCGTCGGAGACCGCTACGAGGACATGTCCGGCGTCGACCGGTAGCCGCCCGTCCCTCCGGATCAGCCGGCGACCCGCTCGCCCCAAGGTTCACGGACGGATGTACTATCGGGGCATGGGTACCCACCACGCACCGGCGAGCGCCGGCCGGCGCGGCCCGCTGGCCGGCGCGCTCGCCATCACGCTCGGCGTCTTCCTCCTCCAGATCGTCGGCGCCCTGTGGACAGGCAGCCTGGCCCTCCTCTTCGACTCCGTGCACGTCCTGACGGACGCCGCAGGCCTGGCCATGGCGCTCGGCGCCGCCACGCTCTCGGTCCGGCCGGCGTCGGCGCGACGCTCGTGGGGCTTCCGCCGGGCGGAGGTCATCGCCGCCCTGCTGCAGGCCGCGTTCCTCCTCGCTGTCGGAACCTACGTCCTGGTCGAGGGGGTGCGGCGCCTCATCACGCCGACGGACGTCGCGGCTCCGGAGATGATCGTCTTCGGGGTGATCGGCCTCCTCGGCAATCTCGCTGCGCTCGGGCTGCTGGCGCGGCACCGGACCGCCAGCTTCAACCTGAGGGCGGCGTTCCTCGAAGTCCTCAACGACGCCCTCGGGTCGGTGGCCGTCATCGTGGCCGCCGTGATCATCACGCTGACGGGGTGGATGCGGGCGGACGCCGTCGTGGCAATGCTCATCGGCGCGCTGATCATCCCGCGGACCCTGAAGCTGCTGCGCGAGACCATCGACGTGCTGCTCGAATCCACCCCCGCCGGTATCGACCTCGAGGAGGTCCGCAGCCATATCGCGCGCCTGCCCCACGTCCGCGACGTCCACGACCTGCACATCACGCAGATCGCCACCGGCCTGCCGGTCCTCACCGCGCACATCGTCGTCGATGACGACTGCTACCGGGACGGCTCCGCGCACGCCGTGCTGGACCAGCTCCAGGAGTGCGTGGCACGGCATTTCGATGTCAGCATCGACCACTGCACCTTCCAGATCGAGCCGCTGGGACACATGCGCCACGAGACGGAGCTGACGCACTGATGCTGCAGACCCTGACCTCGACGTCGGTCCTGGAACGCGTGGGCACCGCCCTGTCCGATCCGACGCGCGTGCGGATCCTCGTGGCCTTGCGGGATGCGCCGGCCTATCCCACCGAACTGGCCGGACTGCTCGGCGTCAGCCGCCAGAGCCTGTCCAACCACCTCTCCTGCCTGCGGGGGTGCGGCCTCGTGGTGTCGGTCCCCGAGGGGCGGCGCTCGCGTTACGAACTCGTGGACCCGAAGCTCGGGCATGCCCTCACGGACCTCCTCGGCATCGTCCTCGCCGTGGACCCCGCCCACCGCAGTCATCCCTGAACCAGGGCCGACCGGTCATGGGACGGGGCCCGGCGCAAGACACGCACCGGGCCCCGTCCGTCCTCCCCTTAGCCCATCAGTCGGGAGCGGATCAGGAACCTCTTGCCCTCCGGGGCCTCGACGGAGAAGCCGCTCCCCCGGCCCTGGACGACGTCGACCGTCAGGTGCGTGTGGCGCCAGTACTCGAACTGCTCCCGCGACATCCAGAACTCGATGAGCCGCGGCTCGCCCCCGGCGTCCGCACGAGGTCCCGCCGAGATGTCCAGGACGCCGAGCAGCACGTCCGCCTCCGCCGTGATGAACTCGCCCGCCGGATAGCACATCGGCGACGAGCCGTCGCAGCACCCGCCGGACTGGTGGAACATCAGCGGCCCGTGGATGAGCCACAGCTTGTCCAGCAGTTCGACGGCGGCGCCGGTCAGCGCCACCCGCGAGATGGTCTCCCCCGGGATCGTCACCGAAGCCTCGACGGTCACGGCGTCTCCTAGAAGAACCCGAGCTTGGACTCGGAGTAGCTGACCAGCAGGTTCTTGGTCTGCTGGTAGTGATCGAGCATCATGGCGTGGTTCTCGCGGCCGATGCCCGAGGACTTGTAGCCGCCGAACGCCGCTCCCGCGGGGTAGGCGTGGTAGTTGTTCACCCACACGCGCCCGGCCTGGATTTCGCGCCCTGCCCGGTATGCCACGTTCCCGTTCCGCGACCAGACGCCCGCACCGAGACCGTAGAGGGTGTCGTTGGCGATCTCCAGGGCCTCCGCGTAGTCGTCGAATCGCGTCACCGAGACCACGGGGCCGAAGATCTCCTCCTGGAACACCCGCATGCTGTTGGTGCCCTCGAACACGGTGGGCTTCACGTAGTAGCCCTCGGCGAGATCGCCGCCGAGGATGTTCCGTTCGCCGCCGGTGAGGACCTTGGCGCCCTCCTGCCGGCCGATGTCCATGTAGGACAGGATCTTCTCGAGCTGGTCGTTGGAGGCCTGTGCCCCGACCTGCGTGTCGGTGTCCAGCGGATTGCCCTGCACCATCTTCTCGACACGGGCGATCGCGTCCGCCATGAAGGAGTCGTAGATGGAACCCTGCACGAGTGCGCGGGAGGGGCAGGTGCAGACCTCACCCTGGTTCAGCGCGAAGAGTGCGAAGCCCTCGAGCGCCTTGTCGTAGAACGCGTCGTTGCTGTCGGCGACGTCCGAGAAGAAGATGTTCGGGCTCTTGCCGCCGAGCTCGAGCGTGACGGGGATCAGGTTCTGGCTTGCGTACTGGCTGATCAGTCGGCCCGTGGTCGTCTCGCCGGTGAAGGCGATCTTGCGGATGCGCTTGCTCGAGGCGAGCGGCTTGCCGGCCTCCACGCCGAAGCCGTTCACGACGTTGATGACACCAGCGGGCAGGATGTCGCTGATCAGTTCCATGAGGACGAGGATCGACGACGGCGTCTGCTCCGCGGGCTTGAGCACGACGGCGTTGCCTGCGGCGATCGCCGGGGCCAGCTTCCACGTCGCCATGAGGATCGGGAAGTTCCAGGGGATGATCTGCCCGACGACGCCGAGCGGCTCGCGATAGTGGTAGGCCGTCATGTCCTCGTCCAGCTGGGACAGGGCACCCTCCTGGGCCCGGATGGCGGCGGCGAAGTACCGGAAGTGGTCGATCGCGAGGGGGATGTCGGCGGCGAGGGTCTCCCGGACCGGCTTGCCGTTGTCCCAGGTATCGGCCACCGCGAGCATCTCGAGGTTCTCCTCCATGCGATCCGCGATGCGGTTCAGCACCAGCGCCCGGTCCGCGGCGGAGGTCTTGCCCCAGGACGGGGCGGCCTTGTGGGCTGCGTCCAGCGCCAGTTCGATGTCCTCGGCGGTGCCGCGCGCCACCTCGCAGAAAGCCTTGCCCGTCACCGGGGAGATGTTCTCGAAATACTGGCCCTTGATGGGGGAAACCCACTCACCACCGATCCAGTTCTCGTACCGCGGCTTGAAACTGACCTTCGATCCATCCTGGCCAGGCTGGGCGTAAACAGTCATCGTCGAACTCCTTGAATTCCTCGGGTGCAGGACGTCGTCGTCCCTGGAGCACACAGTAGGAGCGCGAAGGTTGCATCGACGTTGCACGAGCTCCGCGGGGCGGCGACGCTCCGTCGGATCACTGCTCCGTGCGTCAGCCCTCTCCGACTGCGGGCGCAGCCTCGTCCTTCGCCGGCCCGGCCGGTGCAGCAGGATCGACGCCGGCCGGGGTCGGAGCGGGGCCGGGCTCGGCGGGCGCGTTCGGGTCCTCGCACGACGGATCGGTTTCGGCGCCCTCGACCGGGGTCGCTTCCGCCACTGGTTCCGTCGTTCCGGCGGGCGTCTCCGGCGTCGACGGATCCGCCTCGCACGGTGCTTCCGGGGCCGGCGCCGGAGCAGGGGCTGGCGCCGGGGCAGGGGCCGGGGCAGGCTCCGGCGCTGGGGCAGGAGCAGGCGCCGGGGCTGGTGCTTCCGGGGCCGGGGCAGGCGCCGGGGCAGGGGCCGGGGCAGGGGCCGGGGCAGGAGCAGGCGCCGGGGCGGGCTCGTCGACCGGCTCCTCGGCAGGCTTCTCGGCCGTCTCCTCGGCCGGCTTCTCGGCGGGCTTGTCGGTCGTCTCCTCGACCGGCTTCTCCGCAGGCTTGTCAGCTGGCTTCTCAGCGGGCTTCTCAGCGGGCTTCTCGGCCGGCTTCTCCGCAGGCTTTTCGGCGGGCTCGTCGATCGGCTTCTCAGCAGGCTTCTCGGCGGGCTTGTCGGTCGTCTCCTCGGTCGGCTTCTCGGCGGGCTTGTCGGTCGTCTCCTCGGCCGGCTTTTCCGCAGGCTTTTCGGCGGGCTTGTCGATCGGCTTCTCGGCAGGCTTGTCGGCGGGCTTGTCGACCGGCTTCTCCGCAGGCTTGTCGACCGGCTTCTCGGCCGGCTTCTCCGCGGGCTTGTCGACCGGCTTCTCCGCAGGCTTCTCGGCGGGCTTCTCCGCGGGCTTGTCGACGGGCTTGTCGACCGGCTTCTCGGCCGGCTTGTCGGCAGGCTTGACCACGGGCGCGGGCCTGATGCCCGACGACCCTGACGGGAGGTCGGGACGCGGAGCGGGCGTGACGCGTCCCGTCGCGGAGCCACCGGATGCCCCAGGCGCATGGCCCGCATGGACTACGGCGTTGCCGCCCCACGGGGCCGCGACGAACGGATGATCACCGTGCACGGACTGGTCGGGCCGGGTGATGAACTGTGCCCACGCCGGGATGCTCGTCGCGGCACTGCCCTCGGGGTTGTAGTCCCTGAACATCCCGGCGCGCTTTCCGTGGTGCGTGGGGGCCATCCTCCATTCGACCGGATCCGCATGCTCGCCGTCGAGGATCGTCTCGAAGTGCAGATGGCAGCCGGTCGAGGATCCCGTGGACCCGACCTCGGCGATCGTGTCCCCGCCGTTGACGGCGTCCCCCTTCTGCACGGAGATGCCCTGCAGGTGGTTGTAGCTCGTGATCAGGCCGTTTCCGTGGTCGATCTCGACGCGGTTGCCGCCACCCCACGGGTGCCAGCCCACAGCTCGCACCGTGCCGGCGTCTGCCGCGTAGACCGGCGCGCCGCAGGGAGCCGCGTAGTCCTGACCGGTGTGGAACTCGCCGGCCTCGCCGGAGATGGGGCTGGTGCGGTGACCGAAGGAGGAACTGGGCACGAGAGCGTCGAGGGGCGCGAAGAGGGTGCCCGCCGTCGGTCGCCGCACGGCGGACGTCATCAGGACCTCGGGGACGGCAGGTTCAGCGCCGATGGCCGGCGGAACGCCGAGCGGTGACCGCCCGGGATCACGGGCAACCAGGGGATTGAAGGACTTGAGGGGGTCGAGCGCCTCAAGGGGCATCAGCAGCGACGGGCCCACGAGGCCCGTCGGCGACAGTGCGTCGTGCCCGGACCGGGCGAGCGTCGAAGCGGACGAAGGCCCGGAGGAGATCGTGGAGGCGGCCTCTTCCGACGGCGGCACGAATCCCTGGAAGCCGACGAAGCAGACCACGATCGCCACACTGGCATGCATGGTGGTGCGCGATGTTCGGGCGCTCCGGACCGGCCCGGCCGGGTGCCTTGCGGACTGCGTCATGCGTATCCCCCCTTGCCCGTCTGCTGCTTCAGTGCAGCCGCCGGGAAATGTTGTCCGGCGGAATCATCAGCCACCAGGCATAACGCTAACCCGGCCCCTGCCCGTACAACGACGGATTATTGCGATTGGCTAACAAACTTTAGGAGAAATTGAGGAGGACGTCGAGGGTGCCGTCAGCTCGGCGTCGAGCCATTCCACATGCGCCACCACCGCAGCCCGCCGTGGGGAGCGCGGCGGGAGGACGCGCAGGGCAAGCTGCCACGCCTCCGCGTCGTACTCCGCCTCCGCGAGGGCGAGGTACTGGAGCACGGTCTCCGGTGCGCCGTCGTTGAGCACTGCGTCCCGCAGGAGGACTGACACCTCGTTGCGCAGTCTCACGATCGCGGGGGCCTGAGACCGAGGAAGGACCGGCCCGCGGTAGATGCCGAGTGCCATGCGGTGCGCGCCGCGATGAAGGTAGCTCAGGACCTGCACCGCATCGACGACCAGCTGTCCCGGCAGCCGGTAGGGGCGGGACTGTGGCACCGTGGCGTCCCCGTACTGCGCCAGGACCTTCCGCAGCCGCAGGATCTCCGCCCGGACCGTCGTCCCGGACGCCTCCTCCGGGTAGGCCATGGTCGCCAGCTGGTCCGCGGTGAGTCCTTCCGGGTGCAGGGCGAGGATGGTCAGCAACTCGGCATGGCGGAGGCTCAACTCGAGCGAGGCGCCGCCGGTGTGGACCACCCCGTGGTCTATCCCCAAGATCTGCAGGCTGTTCCGGTAGAGCGCCGCCTGGCCACGCCCCTGCCGGCGTCGCTTCGTGCGCGGCAACCGGTCCTGCAGCCGGTGGATGCTCAGCTGCGCCTCGGCAGCCGCCACCGCGGCTTCGACGAGCGCCAGCGTGTGGGTGGCGACGGCATCGTCGGTGCCCGTGATGTCGACGACGCCGAGCACCGTCCTGGAGTCGGGATCGTGCACCGGCACCGCCGTGCAGCTCCACGGATGGGCCTTGCGAC
Organism: Arthrobacter sp. TJ-263; assembly: GCF_058269155.1. Classification (NCBI taxonomy): domain Bacteria; kingdom Bacillati; phylum Actinomycetota; class Actinomycetes; order Micrococcales; family Micrococcaceae; genus Arthrobacter; species Arthrobacter sp. TJ-263. Next base: position 1,512,045 of record NZ_JBZCNE010000001.1, read on the forward strand.
TGAAGTGCTCCGCCCCGGCGATCTGCACGCTGCGGTCGAGGGCGAGCGCCGTGCCGGGAGCGCTCGTCCCGACGGTCGATTCCGACCAGTCCGCTCCGGGGACGAAGAGCATGCCCTCCGCGCTGCGGCGAAGCTCGCGATCCCCGTCCACCCAGAGAAGCCGTCCGTTCTCGTCGCCGACGGCCACCAGCATCCCCGCTTCCAGGCTCGGCTGGACGAGCAGGCGGTGGATGACGGGCATGACGGCCGCCAGGGGATGGCCCTGGCGGTAGGACTCGAGCTCCTCCTCGGAGCAGAACAGGCGGGCCTCGGCAGCGGCGGGATCACGGAGGAAACCGAGGGACCTGCGCCAGGATTCGCGGACGACGCCGCGGAGGTCACCGTCTATTCCCGTGCCCTGCCCCAGCGTTTCGTGTGCTGCGAAGGCTCTTCGCTGCAGCGCATCGGAGGAGAGCTCGGCTTCGGCTAATGAACGGGACGGCGACATCGGCACTCCGCTTCGTGACCAGTCCCAGGGATGGCGTGGGACAGGTCACAGTGTAGCCGGACTACTCACCGCGGGAAATGGCCACCATGTCCTCGCGGGGCACGAGTTTCACGCGCTCCCGGACGAGCTCGGCGTTGCCCGAGGTGTTGACGAAGTTGGCGCCCAGCTTCATCTCGTGGGCGTCCAGTTTCAGCCACCCCTCCCAGGTGGTGTACCGGACGCCGCGCGCCTCGAGGAGTTCGATGATCGCGTCCTCGGAGCCGTCCTCGGCGGGCGGGAGATTCAGCCGGTCCTCGAGGAGGTAGCCGATGGTTTCGAGCGCGTCTCCCTTGGTGTGGCCGATCAGGCCCACGGGACCCCGCTTAACCCAGCCGGTGGCGTAGATGCCGGGCACGGGCGTGCCGTCCTCGTCGATGACGCGTCCGCCCTCGTTGGGGATGACGCCGCGCTTCTCGTCGAAGCCCACCTCGGGAAGTTCAGACCCGAAGTAGCCGATGGCACGGTAGACGGCCTGGACGGGGTAGTCGATGATCTCCCCGGTCCCGCGGACACTGCCGTCCCCGGTCAGTTCCGTGCGCTCGAACCGCATCCCCGCGACCCTGCCCGGGGTCTCGGGAGAATCGTGGACCTCGATCGGCGAGTGGAGGAAGTGCAAGTGGAGGCGGCGGGAGGCGCCGGTCGGCTCGTCCTCGACCAGCCAGTTGGTCAGCGTCTTCACCATGGTCTTCGTCTGGTTGTTCGATGCGATCTGCGCCTCCGAACCGGCGTCGAAGTCGAAGTCCTCGGGGTAGAGGACGATGTCGACGTCGCGGGAGTGCGAGAGCTCCCGCAGCTCCAGGGGCGTGAACTTCACCTGCGCGGGTCCGCGTCGGCCGAAGACGTGGACGTCGGTCACGGGCGAGGCCTTGAGCCCCTGGTAGACGTTGTCCGGGATCTCGGTGGAGAGGAGGTCGTCGGCGTGCTTGGACAGGATGCGGGCGACGTCGAGCGCCACGTTCCCGTTGCCGATCACGGCGATCTCGCGGGCCTCGAGCGGCCAGTCCCGGCTCACATCGGGATGCCCGTCGTACCAGGACACGAAGTCGGCACCGCCGAAGGAGCCCTCGAGCCCGATGCCGGGGATGTCCAGGTCCGCGTCCCTGATGGCCCCGGTCGCGAAGATGACGGCGTCGTAGAAGCGCCGGAAATCGGAGAGTGTGAGGTCCCGGCCGTAGTTCACGTTCCCGAGGAAACGGATGTCACCGCGGTCCAGCACCTTGTGGAGAGCATTGACGATGCCCTTGATGCGCGGGTGATCCGGGGCGACCCCGTAGCGGATCAGGCCATAGGGTGCCGGGTACTGGTCGAAGAGGTCGATGCTGACGGCGAAGTCGCCCCCCTGGACCTCGTTCGACTTCGTCAGGATGTCGGCAGCGTAGACGCCCGCCGGACCGGCGCCGATGATCGCGACCCGCAGCGGCCGTGCCGCAGCTGAGGTAGACACTGATTAGCCTTCTTCCCGGTGGAATGCTCCCGATGGTTACCGCGGTGCGAATAAGCGCACAGTTCCTTATTCTAAATGCCGCAGGGCTGCGCCGACGAAAACAGTGGCGCGCATCTCCCCCGGCATTCGTTCCCGGATGCGTACCGGATCGGCCGGGCAGGGGAATAAAGGCCTTGCGGGCCCCGTTCACGCCCTCGTGACTGCAACACGCGGGAAGACACCGAGGCCGGCACGGAGCGAGAACTCCACGGGAATCCTCTTCGGGATCGGCGCGTACGGGCTGTGGGGGCTGCTGCCGCTGTACTTCCTCGTCCTGGCGCCCGCCGGTCCCGTCGAGATCGTGGCCAACCGTGTGCTCTGGTCGCTGGTCTTCTGCGCCCTGCTCCTCACGGCGCTGCGCTCGTGGCGGCCTGTCCTGACGGCCCTGCGCACGCCGCGGATCGTGGGGACCCTGACCATCGCCGCACTGCTGATCGCGGTCAACTGGCTGGTCTACACCTATGGGGTCACCACCGGGCAGGCGATCGAGGCCTCCCTCGGGTACTTCATCAATCCCATCGTCTCGGTCCTGCTGGGCGTCGTGGTGCTGCGCGAGAAACTGCGTCCGCTGCAGTGGACGGCGATCGGCATGGGCATCCTCGCCGTGATCGTGCTGGCGATCGGGTACGGCGCGGTGCCGTGGATCGCCCTCACGCTGGCCTTCTCCTTCGGCCTCTACGGATTCGCGAAGAAGAAGGTGGGGTCCCGGGTGGACGCGATCTCCAGCCTCAGCATCGAGACGGCGGTCCTGGCGCCGATCGCCCTCGCCGTCATGCTGTGGCTCGGGTCGACGGGCGCCGCGACCCTGACCACCGAGGGCGCGGGGCACTTCTGGATCATGGCTGCCTCGGGTGTCATCACCGCCGTCCCCCTCATCTTCTTCGGCGCGGCAGCGCGCCGTCTGCCACTGACCACCATCGGACTGCTCCAGTACCTCGCGCCCGTGCTGCAGTTCCTGCTCGCGCTCCTCGTCCTGCACGAGGAGATGCCGTTCGAGCGGTGGATCGGCTTCAGCCTGGTGTGGGTGGGGCTCATCCTCCTCACCGTCGACATGCTCCGGACCGTGCGCCGCCAGCCGAGGTCCGCGCAGGTGCAGGAACCCGCCGCGACCGCCGTCTGACGCCGGACGCAGGACCGCGTCCCAGGGTCAGCGTTCCTCCATCCCCCAGGGCGATCCGTAGCCCAGCGGCGCGTCCGCGGCGAGCAGGTCCAGGAAGGGTCGCGCGTCGAACGCTTCCGGCCCGAGGACCCCCGAACCCCGCCAGGTCCCCGCGGCCAGCAGTTCGAGGGCTATCACCGGGTTGACGGCGGTCTGCCACACCACCGCCTGCGAGTTGTACTGCGCCATGGTCCACTCGTTGTCCACCACGTGGTAGAGGTACACCGAGCGCGGCGCCCCGTCCTTGCCCACGCCCGTGACGAGGAGCCCGGCGCAGGTCTTACCCTTCATCCGGTCGCCCAGCGTGGCCGGGTCCGGGAGCACCGCGGCGACGACGTCCCGGGGCGCCACGGCCACGCCTTTCACGGAGACCGGCTCGGTGGAGTCCAGGCCCAGTTTGTGCAGGGTCCGCAGGACCCCGATGAACTCCTCGCCGAGGCCGTACTTGAAGGTCACCTTCCTGGCGTCGGTCCAGCGGGGCATCAGGATCACCTCCTCGTGCTCCACGTTCACGCACTCCACGGGGCCGATCCCCTCCGGGAAGTGGAACACCTCCGGCGCGCTGAACGGTTCGGTCGTGTACCAGCCACGGTCCCGTTCGAAGACCACCGGCGGGTTCAGGCACTCCTCGATGGTGGTCCAGATGGAGAACGACGGCGCGAAGTCGTATCCCTCCACGGTCAGGTTGGCGCCGTCGCGGACCCCGAGTTCGTCGATGGAGGAGAACAGCTCGTCCTCGGCGTACCGGGCGAAGACGTCCGACAGCCCCGGTTCCACGCCGATCCCCACCAGCGCGAGCCGCCCCGCAGCCGACCAGCGCCCGGCCGCCTCGAACTGCTCGTCGCCGAGCATGACCCCCGTCTTCTCGTACGGCTGGTCGGGATGCCGTACGGAGAGGCTCATCGCCATGTCCAGGTAGGTGGCGCCGGCGTCGAAACAGCCGTTGAACACCGGCATCACGAAGCGCGGGTCCACGGCGTTCAGCACGTGGGTGATCCTGTGCGCGCGCACGACGGCAGCCACGGCGTCCGCGGACGAGGCGTCGACCTGTGCCGCGAGGAGCCGGGGGTCCCCCAACTCCTCGACGAGGCGCCGGGGTCGGGCGGGATCGTGGTCGGCGACCACCAGCAGGTCGAAGAAGGACCGGCGGACCGCGATCCGGGCGGCGGCGGAGCCGACTCCGCCGGCCCCGACGATGAGTATGCGCATCAGGACAGACCTCCGTCGATCGAACGCCTGCGGGTGTCCGGGGAGTCCGGCACCAGGACCGGGGTGTCCTCGTCGAGGCTCTCCCCGCGGAAGAAGGGAAGCGAGCCGGACCGGGCCCGCCAGAGCATCATGAGGACGAGTCCCAGCGCGAGTGAGCCGATGCCGGTCACGAAGGTCCCGCCGATGCCCAGCAGCACGCTGTAGCCGTAGTCGACGTCGGCCATGTCCATGGCGGACCTGACGAACGCGGCCGTCAGCATCAGCGCACCGAGCAGCGGCAACAGGAACCGGAAGATCACGTTGTGCCGTGAGGTGAACAGCTCGCGCCGGAAGTACCAGACGCAGGCGTAGCCGGTGATCGCGTAGTAGAAGGCGATGGCCAGGCCGAGCGAGAGGATGGAGTCGGCCAGGATGTTCTCGCTGATGATGGTCATGACCACGTAGTAGGCGATCGCGGAGATCCCCATCACCAGGGTCGAGAACGAGGGGGTCCTGAAGCGGGGGTGCACCGTGCCGAACCGGGCCGGCAGGGCGCGGTAGACGGCCATGGAGAGGGTGCCGCGGGCGGTGGGAAGGATGGTCGTCTGGGTCGAGGAGACCGCGGACACGAGGACCGCCACGACCAGCAGCCACGCCCACGGACCCAGCACGGCGTCCTTGAGCGCCAGGAACACGTCCTCGGAGTTGGCCTCGTTCCCGAGGCCGATCCCCTCCTCCCCCACACCGGCGTACATCATCGCCGCGACGCTGACACCCACGTAGGTGATGAGCAGCAGGACCGTGGAGATGAGGGCCGCGAGACCGGGGATGCGGCGCGGGTCCTTGGTCTCCTCGTTGAGGGCCAGGCATGCATCCCAGCCCCAGTAGATGAACAGGGCCAGGAGGATGGACTCGGTGAAGCCTTCGACGCTCTCGAAGGCGAAGGGGTTGAACCACTCGAGGGACACGGGTGTGGCGTTCTCCGCGGTCCCGCGTCCCACCGAGACGAGAGCCACGACCACGAAGAGGGCCAGCGCCAGGTACTGGATGCCGAGCAGCACGTTCTGCAGCCTGGCCCCGATCTCGACCCCTCGGTAGCTCACGAACGTCATGAGGGCGATGAAGACGACACCCGTGATCGTCACCAGCAGCGGGTTCCCGGCCAGGGATCCGTCCCCCACGAGCAGCCAGAGATAGAGGCCGCTGATCTGTGCGAGATTGGCCAGGACGACGATGCCGGCGACGGCGACGCCCCAGCCGGCCATCCAGCCCAGCCAGGGACCGAACGCCTTGGTGGCCCAGGTGAAGGAGGTCCCGCAGTCGGGGACGGCCTGGTTCAGCTCCCGATAGGCGAAGGCGACGAACAGCATCGGGATGAACGCGAGGATGAATGCGATCGGCGTCTGGGCGCCGACGGCGAGGACCACGAAGCCGAGGGTGGCCACCAGGGAGTACACGGGTGCCGTCGACGCCAGGCCGATGACCACGGACGCCCAGAGCCCCAGCGTCCCGGCCGCCAGGCCCTTGCCGGGCCGCACCGCTCCCCCGCCGGGGTCCCTCGTGGGGGACGGGATCGAATTCATGAGGGCCTCGTCTCTGGAAGAAACCGACGCCACGCGTCGTGGCTGACGTCACTATACCGACCAGTCGGTTTTCTGAGAAGGGTCCTAGACTGCGGATCATGGCCACGCCTCCGACGACCGCCCAGCGCCTGATCGACGCCTACGAGGACATCCTCCTCACGGACGGGGAACGGGCCGCGACCCTCGATGCGATCGCCCTGAGGGCGGGGGTGTCCAAGGGCGGCCTCACCTACCACTTCCGGTCGAAGGACGAACTGGCGGCCGCGCTGTTCGACCGCCTCCGCCTCCTCGTGGCCGAGGACGTGGCGATCATGCGCGCGGACCCGGCGACGGCGGCCACCTACTACGTCACGAGTTCGCTCGACGTCCGCAGTCCCCTGGAGCGGTGCAACGTGGCGGTGACACGGCTGGCGCAGGGTTCACACCCGGAGGCGAACGAACTGCTGGCGCAGTGCCGGACGCTGTGGTTCGAGGTCCTGATGGAGGCCATGGGACACGAGGACATGGTGCACCTCGTGATGCTGCTGGGCGACGGCATCTACTTCAACGCGTCCCTCACCGGCACGGGCGCGCTGCCCGCGGAGACCGACCCCGCGACGATCGACCGCATCATCGCGCTGGTGAGGACCATCCGGTACTGAGCCGGCCGGCCGGACCACGCACAGCGTGTCAGGCGGGCGGTCCGTCCCCTCGACCGAGATACGCCGCGTTGAAGCGCGTCAGGAGAGCCGCGAGGTCGACGACGTCGGTCCTACTCCATCCCGCGAGCTGCCGCCGGAAGCTCCGACGCCGGTCGGCGCGTGCTTCGTCGATGCGCCGGAGGCCCTCGGGCGTCAGGTGGACCGGGTGGGACCGCTCGTCATCGCGGGTCGCACCACGCTCCACCAGCCCGAGCCGCTGCAGCGCAGCGACGTGCCCGCTCACCGCCGACGCGCTCATGCCGAGCGTCACCGCGAGGTCGCTCACCCGGCAGGAACCGGCCAGGCGCACGGCGCACAGCAGGCTGTAGGCCGCGGGTTCCATCGCCGGGTCGATCCCGCGGGCGAGCGCCCAGCAGACCCGCTGCTCGCTGCGGCACATCGAGGCGGCCGTGTCCTCGACGGCGTCGAGCGCGGCATGGCGTCCGTCCTCGCACGGATCGGCGGGGACCGGGCCGGCACCCGCGCGGTCGTGGAGTCCTTCCATCGCCGCATCGTAGGCCGGAGGGAACCCGTTCCGCCCCTGAATCCGCAGCATTACGTGTCATGACGTCGCAGGCGGGACGACGGCGGGGATCGGCGCGGCGTGGATCGGCGCGGCGGGGATCGGCGCGGCGTGGATCAGCGCGGCGCGCGCGCCCAGTCCCGTGGCACCACGACCATGGGCACCGGCAGGGCACGCAGCATCTGGTTGGCGGTGGTGCCGAGGAAGATCTGCCGGCGCTGGGCGAGACGGCTCGATCCGACGATCACGAGCTCTCCGGGATCCCACTCGATCTCGTCGATGGCCTGCTCGATCGTCCGGCCGTGGGCGACGGCGATCGAGGCCTCGTGGCCTGCTGGCAACTGCTCGACGGCGCGCGCCAGCACCGAGTGGGCATGCTGGTGGGCCTTGTTGATGGCCTCGCCGGAGTCGGACGCCTCGTGGACGTCCAGGGCGACGAGCGAGATCAGCCGCAGCGGGAGGCCTCGCCGTGCCGCGGACTCGACGGCGACCTCGAGCACGCCGTCCGCCCCGGCGCGGGTGCCGACCGCGCTCGTCATCCGGGTGAAGGCGGACCGGTGCCGGTAGCCGCGGGGGGCGAGCGCCACCGGGACGGTGGAGCTGTGGAGCACGGCATTCGCGACGCTGCCGACGGTGAAGCGCCGCAGGAGGCCGTTGCTGGACGCCCCGACGACGATCAGTCCGGCGTCGACGTCGGCCGCGACCTCGAGGAGCCCCTGCGCGAACGAGTCGGCGAGACGCACGTGCGTGGCGACCTCGACGCCGTCGGGCACGCCGGCGGCCGCGTGGTCGAGGGCGTCCTGCGCGCGTTGGCCGCCGGGTGCCATGCTGCCGTCCTGGGGCCAGTCGAGGACGGTGACCAGGTCGATGGCCGCCCCCTGTGTGAGGGCGAGCGACGTGGCCAGTTCGAGGGCGTCCTGCCCGCGGTCATTCCCGGTATAGCCAACGACGTAGCGCACGGCGGTTCCTCTTCCTCGATCGGGGCGAAGGCAGTGCGGCCTTCGGGAGCGCCGCGGAGTCGGTCCACTCTAGCGCAGCGCCCCCGTCCGTCCCGCTACGGCCTCGGAGCCGATCCCCGGACGATCACCTCCTGGCGGAAGAACGCCGGGTTGATCCGCCACCAGATGAGCATGAGCACGGCACCGAGCAGGATCACGCCGATTCCGAGGATGAACACCATGCCGACCCCGAACAGTTCGGACCCGGAGCCGTAGGCAGGATCCATGGAGTCGTTGGCGGTCTTGAAGAACATGACCAGCAGGATGACCCCGCCGAGCAGCGGCGCGAGGAAGCGGAACAGCACGTTCCTGGCGCTGCTGAAAGCCTGGGCCCGGAAGTACCAGACGCAGGCGAGGGCGGTGATGCCGTAGTAGAAGCAGATCATCATGCCGAGCGCCGTGATGGTGTCCCAGAGTGCGTTCTCGGAGACCAGCCGCGTGAACACGTAGAAGCCGGCGGCGGCGATCGCTGCGGCGATCGTGGCGTAGCTCGGCGACTTGTGCTGCGGGCTGATGCGGCCGTACCCCTTCGGCAGGGCCTTGTAGTGGCCCATGGCGAGCAGGGTGCGGGCCGGGGAGACGAACGTGGACTGGAGTGATGCGGCCGAGGAGCTGAGGACGGCGATCGACATCAGGATGGCGAACGGACCCATCACGGGACCGGCCAGCGCAGCGAAGATGCTCTCCTGGTTGTCCGGGTTGCCCGCTCCGAGTTCACCCTCCCCGACGCCCGCGAAGGAGAGGGTCGCGAGGGCGACGGTGAGGTAGATGACCACGATGACGACGACGGTGAGGGCGCCGGCGCGGCCCGGGGTCTTCTCCGGGTTCCTGGTCTCCTCGTTCATCGTGAGCGTCACGTCCCAGCCCCAGTAGATGAAGATGGACAGCGAGACGCCCGCGGCGAAGGCGGAGAACGAGCCGACGGCGAACGGGTTGAACCACTCCGCGCTGATCGGCGTGGCGTCGAAGGCGGTGCCGTTGGCGACGTGGACGAACGCCGCGATCGCGAACCAGGCGAGGACGACGACCTGGAAGGTCACCAGCACGTACTGGACCGCCTTGGTGGTCTCCATCCCGCGGTAGGAGACGTAGCAGGCGAGCGCGATGAAGACGAGCGTCGTCGCGATGTTCACCGGCAGGTTGAGCGTGAGGTCGGCGATGCCCGGGTTGTCGAGGACCTGCGCGAGCATCAGGTAGAAGAAGTCGACGGCGACCGCGGCCAGGTTGGAGAGCACGATCACGGTGGCGGCGATGAGTCCCCACCCGCCCATCCAGCCGACCCACGGCCCGAACGCACGGGTGGCCCACGTGAAGGTGGTGCCGGAGTCGGGCATGGCGCTGTTGAGCTCCCGGTAGCCGAGGGCCACGAGCAGCATGGGGATGAAGCCGACCAGGAAGATGGCCGGCAGGTTGACCCCGACCTCGGCGACCGTGGGCCCGAGGGCCGCGGTCAGCGTGTACGCGGGGGCCACGCAGGACACCCCGATGACGACGGCGCCCAGCAGTCCGACGGTTCCGTCGTCAAGGCCCTTCCTGCTGAGCCCTGTTCCTTCCCGTGTTGTCTCCTCGATACTCATGCGTCCGCCTCTGTGGTGTGGGAACCCGGGCCGGTGGTGGTGCCGGGTGTTGAGTACGTACGCGGGACGACGACCATGGGGATGGTCAGCGTACGCAGGATCTTGTTCGCCGTGGAGCCGAGGAAGATGCGCATGTGCTGCGCGAGGCGGCTGGACCCGACGAGCAGCACCTCTCCCTCGTCCCAGGCCAGGGCCTCGATGGCCTCCTCGATGGAGGAGCCGTGCGCCGTCTCGACGCTCACCCGCCCGCCGGCGGCGAGGGCGGACGCGGCCTCCGCGAGCCGGCGGTTCGCCGCGTCCTCCATGCCCTCCGGGTCCGAGTGCCCTGCATCGAGTGCGACGAGGGATACGAGGCGCAGCGGGAGGCCGCGGCGCTGCGCCGAGGCCACCGCGACCGAGACGACGTCGTCCGCTCCCGCCCTGTTGCCGACCGCGCAGGTCATGCGGGTGACGGGATCGGTGCGGCGGTAGGACTTGGGCGCCAGGGCCACCGGGACGGGTGAGGCGTGGAGGAGGCTCCGGGCCACGTTGCCGATGCTGAACCGGTTGGCGAGGCCGCGGGAGCTGGCCCCGATCACGATCAGGGACGCCTCGTTGTCCTCCGCCGCCCGGATGAGGCCCTCGGCGTTGGATTCCGCCCGCACGATCACGCCGCGCGCCGGGACGTCGTCCGGCACGAGCGCGAGGCCCTGGTCCATCCACTCCTGCAGCTGGTCGGTCAGGAGGCTCTCGAAGCCCTTGCCCCGCTGGTGGATCCCCGCGTAGGGGGAATGCTGGGGGGTGACGAGCACGAGGTCGAGGCTCGCGCCCTGGCGGCGCGCGAGGGCGACGGCGAGGCAGACGGCGTCGTGCCCGCGCTCATCGGCGGTGTATCCCACGATGTAGCGCATGGTCATGCCCCCCGACCGGTCGCGGCGGCCTGCACGCCGGTGGACAGGACGCGATGGAGTTCGGCCGCGGTGTGCCGGCCCATCCGGACGGCGCCGTCGACGTGCTGGTAGCCCTCGGCCGCGATGTCGGAGCAGGACCAGTGGATGGGGCCCACGGGCGTGCGCTGGTCCCGGCCGTACCGGTGCAGCCCGCCGAGGTCGTAGCTCGAGGCGTACGCGCCGCGCGTCCACTCCTCCGCCGCCCAGTCCGACTCGTAGTACACCTCCGGCTCGAGCGCCTTCGGGCCGAGGAAGTTCGCGATCGCGGAGAGGATGCGCTCGCGGCGCTCGTGCGGAGGCAGCTCGAACATGGCGTCGGCCTTCTCGTCGGAGACGAAGCCCACGAGGGTACCGCGGGGGTCCTCGAAGTTCGTGTTGTCGTAGACCTCCTGGACGATCGACCCCGCACTGAAACCCGTCCCCGAGAGCCCCTCCTCGCGCCAGAACGGGGTGCTGTAGACGGCGTGCACCTTGATCACCAGGCCGAGCGACTGGTGCTGGTGCATCTGGTGCTGGCGGCGCGGCAGCGGCGGGTCGTAACTGATGCGCGAGTAGAGATTGGGAGGGACGGCGACGACGGCGTACCGCGCCCGCACCGTCGTCGTGTCCGAGACCACCGTGACACCCTCGGTGGTGTCGGGGCCCTCCATGCCGCTCCAGCGGAGCGTGCGCACGGGGCTCGAGAGGATGACGTCCTCCCCCAGCTCGGCCGCCATGCGCTCCGACACGGACTGCATGCCGCCGACCACGCGCTTGTCGAGGATGAAGTCCTCGTCCACCAGGTTCGAGAAGGACCCGGCGGTCGCCGCCATGAGGATCGCCTGCAGGGTGGAGAACGAGTGCGCCGGCTTCGTCAGCATGCCACCCGCGATGAAGAGGCCGATGTTGTCACAGGCCTCCTCGTCGTCGGACTGCTGCCGGAGCCAGTGGTGGAAGGAGATGGTGTCGAGGGCGCGGGCGTCCGGGTGGTTCCACGGCGCCTCGGGCCCGGCCTCGTCGACGAGCCGGTCGAGGATCACGATGAGGCGCTCCATCTCCTCGCGCGTGTAGTCGCTGACGGGGAACATCTCCCCGCTGTAGCGGATCGGTTCCCCGTCCGGGCCGATGTACACGGAGTCGCCCTCCCGGTACCGGGAGAAGGTCTTCAGGCCCAGCTCGTGGAGGAGGTCGATGAGCGCGGTCTGGTCCGGCGACACCCACTGCCCCCCGACCTCGAGGACGGCGCCGTCGATGACGTCCGTGTGGGTGCGTCCGCCGACGCGGTCCCGCGCCTCGAGCACGGCGACCGAGTGCCCGGCTCTCCTCAGCTCGCGTGCGGCGGTGAGGCCCGAGGGTCCTGCTCCGATGATGACGACGTCGCGGTCGATGGTGTTCACGTGATCCTCCTGGTGCTGCATGGCGCAGGCCACAAAATGAATGGTATTCATTATTGGGCCCACTATAGCTACATGGCCACCCGGAGGGAAGGGTCCGCCCGTAGGGTTGATGCCATCGGAACAGGGAGCAGGATCGATGACCTCAGCACTACCGACCCCCCGACGCGCCGGGCGGCCGCCCCGCAGCGTCCTGTCCAGGGACCGCATCACGGCGGCGGCGCTCGACCTCATCGCCGCGGAGGGCTACGAAGGCCTGACGATGTCAGCCCTGGCGCGCCGGCTCCGGGTGGCGCCCTCCGCCCTCTACAACCACGCCGCGTCGAAGCAGGAGGTGCTCCGCTGGGTCCAGGACCACGTCATGACCATGGTGGACTTCGGCGCGTTCGCCCTGGAGCCCTGGGATGAGGCGGTACGGCAGTGGGCCTGGTCCTACCGCGAGGTCTTCGCGCGGCATGCCCCTCTGGTCCCGGTGATCGCCGTCCTGCCGGTGACCGATGCCGCGGAGACGCTGCGCATGTACGAGGAGGTGGCTCGCGGCTTCGCTGCGGCGGGCTGGCCCGAGGACCGCATCGTGCCCGCGATCGTGGCCCTCGAGTCCTTCATCTACGGCTCGGCGCTCGACGTCGCCGCGCCCGGCGACATCTTCGACTCCGGCACGCTCGCGGAGGAGTTCCCGGTGTTCACGTCCGCGGTGCGCAGCGCCTCGGAGGCGGCGGGAGCCGGACGGGCCGCGGATGCCGCCTTCCGGGCCGGGCTCGACGCCATGATCGCGGGTCTCCGCCAGCAGCTGGCCGCCCATTCCTCCTGACCCTCCCGTCCCGCGAGGGGCCGCCGGATCGGACCGACACCCCGGCCACTTCCTCGGGACACGGATTGCTAGGGAGGTTAGCTTTACGGATCCCCCGCGGGCTGTTACGGTACGTGACAGGTCAAGCAACGGCCGAGCCACCCACAGATCCTCAGAGGTTTCCCATGTCCGTTGCACCCCTCCCCCCGAGCCCCGATTCCCTGCCGGCCGCGCGCGCCGCTCACGGCCCCTCGTCCGATGCCGACGTCGTCGATCGCGCGGCCCGGGAGGCGCCCGACGCCGAGACCCCGGAGGTCCCCCGCGACCTCTCGTCGGTCTCCACCCGGGAGTTGCGCATCCTGTGCAACGAGCTCTACCGGGCGCTCGATGCCGATTTCCCGCCCTATGGCGTGCTGGACGACTACGAGGCGGTCGTCGAGGCGATCACCGACCGCGAGTCCCGTGCCAGCGAGCGCGCGGAGACCGAGCAGCTCCGCGAGAAGTTCCGCGACAATCCGGCGGCCTCGCGCTTCGAGCTGTTCCATGACGGCGTCATGGTCGGCTACGTGAAGTACGATCTGCGGGCCGGCCGCCTGCGCCTGCTGCAGACCGTCGTGGGATCCGACCATGACCGGTCCGGCCTCGAGGCCGTCCTGGTCCGCAAGGCGCTCCTGAACGCCCACCGGCGCCGCCTCGCGCCCGTCCCCTACTGCGAGCATGCCCAGGCCTTCCTGACCGAGAACCCCCACTTCCAGGCCCTCATCCCGGTCGGCTGACCTCCCCGGACCACGACGAAGGCCCTGCAGCACGGACTGCTGCAGGGCCTTCGTCGTGTGTCGGGGGTCAGCCGGCGCTGACCGTGCGGATGGCGGTCTCGAGGACGTCGAGGCCGTCCTCGAGGAGCTCGTCGGTGATGACGAGCGGCGGCAGCAGGCGGACCACGTTGCCGTAGGTGCCGCAGGTGAGGATGATGACGCCCTCACGAAGACACTGGGCGGCGATCGCCTTCGTGGCTTCGGCATTGGGTGTCCTGCCGCCCGGTTCCACGAACTCGATGGCCAGCATGGCGCCGCGTCCTCGGAGTTCCCCGATGATGCTCCGCTCGCCGAGCTCGGTCTGCAGGGCGGCGATGCGCTCGGAGACCCTGGCCTCGATGCTGCGGGCGCGACCGGCGAGGTCGTGCTCCTTCATGGTGCCGATCGCGGCCAGTGCCGCCGCGCAGGCGACCGGGTTGCCGCCGTAGGTGCCGCCGAGCCCGCCGGCGTGCACGGCGTCGAGCAGGTCCGCGCGCCCCGTGATGGCCGAGAGCGGCATGCCGCCGGCGATGCCCTTGGCCATCGTGACGATGTCGGGCACCACGCCCTCGTGGTTCACGGCGAACCATTCGCCGGTGCGGCAGAACCCGGACTGCACCTCGTCGGCGATGAACACCACGCCGTTGGCCTCGGCCCACTCCGCGAGCGCGGGGAGGAAGCCCTCGGCGGGCACGATGAAGCCACCCTCACCCTGCACGGGTTCGATGATGATCGCGGCGACGGACTGCGCGCCGATCTGCTTCTCGATCATGGTGATGGCGCGCTGCGCCGCCTCGGGGCCCGTGATGGACGGGTTCTCCTCGCGGAACGGGTAGCTCATGGGGACGCGGTAGATCTCGGGCGCGAAGGGGCCGAAGTTCGCCTTGTACGGCATGGACTTGGCCGTCAGGGCCATCGTCAGGTTGGTGCGCCCGTGGTAGGCGTGGTCGAACGCGACGACGGCGTCGCGACCGGTGGCCAGCCGCGCCACCTTGACCGCGTTCTCGACCGCTTCGGCGCCGGAGTTGAACAGGACCGTCCGCTTCTCGAAATCGCCCGGCGTCAGCTCGGCGAGCTGCTCCGCGACGGCGATGTAGCCCTCGTAGGGCGTCACCATGAAGCACGTGTGCGTGAAGTGCCCCACCTGCTCCCTGACCGCGGCGACCACCGCGGGGTCCGACGCGCCGACGCTCGTCACGGCGATGCCGGAGCCGAGGTCGATGAAGGAGTTGCCGTCGACGTCCTGGATGATCCCGCCGTCGGCGTCCGCCGCGTACACGGGTACGCCCGAGGCGACGCCCTTGGCGACGACGGCGGAGCGGCGCGCGGCCAGCTCGGTGGATTTCGGGCCCGGGAAGTCGCCGTTGATGCGGCGCTTCTGCTCGAGCCGGAAGGTCGGCGCGACGGCGCCGGGGGTGGTTGCGATGGTCATCAGGGGGTTCCTATCCAGAAGGGGACTGTCAGACGTCCAGCACGCTCATGACGTGCTTGATGCGGGTGTAATCCTCCACGCCGTACATGGAGAGGTCCTTGCCGTAGCCGGAGTGCTTGAAGCCGCCGTGGGGCATCTCGGCGGTCAGCATGATGTGCGTGTTGATCCAGACGGCCCCGAAGTCGAGGTCGCGGGACACGCGCATCGCGGTGCCGTGGTTCGAGGTCCAGACGCTGGAGGCCAGCGCGTAGTCCACGCCGTTGGCGAGCTCGATCGCCTCCTCCTCGGTGGCGAACGTCTGCACCGTCACGACGGGCCCGAACGTCTCCTGCTGCACCACGGAGTCGTCCTGCCGGGCGCCCGTGACGATCGTCGGCTCGAAGAAGTAGCCCTTGTCCCCGGCGCGCTTGCCGCCGGTCGCGATGCTGCAGTGGGCGGGCAGCGCGTCGATGACCGCGTTCACGGCGTTGAAGTGGTTGATGTTGTTCAGCGGCCCGAAGTAGTTCTCCGAGTCCTCCGCGCTGCCGGTCGTCAGGGTGGCCGTGTGCGCGACCATGGCGGCGACGAACTCGTCGTGCGCCTGTTCCTGCACGAGGACCCTGGTGATGGCCGTGCAGTCCTGGCCTGCGTTGAAGAACGCGAACTCGGCGATGGCCTCGGCGCTCTTCCTGAGGTCGGCGTCCGCGAAGACGACGGCGGGAGCCTTGCCGCCGAGCTCCAGGTGGGCCCGCTTGAGGCCCTTCGCGGCGCTGGTCGCGACCGCGATGCCGGCGCGTACGGATCCCGTGATGGACACCAGGCCGGGCACGGGGTGCTCCGTCATGGCGGCGCCGGTCTCGCCCGTGCCGAGCACCACGTTCAGGACGCCGTCGGGCAGGATGCCCTGCGTGAGGCGTGCGAGGACGAGGGTCGATTCCGGGGTGGTGTCGCTCGGCTTCAGGACCACCGTGTTGCCCGCGGCGAGGGCGGGGCCGATCTTCCAGATGGCCATGAGGAACGGGTAGTTCCACGGCGCCACCTGGGCGACGACGCCGATGGGCTCGCGGCGCACGTAGGAGGTGTGGCCCTCCATGTACTCGCCCGCGGACTTGCCCTCCATGAGCCGCGCGGCGCCGGCGAAGAACCGCAGCTGGTCGGCGCCGACGGCCACCTCCTCGGCGGCGATCATCGCGCGCACCTGGCCCGTGTTGCGGTGCTGTGCCTCGACGAGCTCGTCACTGGCGGCCTCGACGGCGTCCGCGAGCTTCAGCAGCATGAGCTGGCGCTGGCTCGGCGTGGTCCGCTTCCAGGTGGTGAAGGCACGCGCTGCGGCGCGCATGGCGTCGTCGACATCCGCGGTGGTGGAGACGGGCGACTGCGCGACCACCTCGCCGTTGGTCGGGTTGACGATGTCGAGGAGCTCGGTCCCGGCGGGCGTGACGAACGCTCCGTCGATGTAGTTCTGAAGGGTCTCGGCCACGCTGCAGTGCCTTTCACGAGGAGGGAGTCGGCGGCGCGTACGGGTACGACCGGCCACGGGGTATCGACATGACGCTACCGGGGCACCACGGGGCGTGCCAGAGCTATCTGCACAGCGCTTGCCGCTTGCGTACGTGCAGGGGCACAACGCCCCCTACGCTGGACCCATGGCCATCACCCTCGCCGACCTGCTGTCCGATCCCGCCCTGGGCCTGGTCGTGGAGGGCGGCTCGGAACCGCCCGCCCAGCCCATCCAGTGGGTCGCCGTGACCGAACTCGAGGACCCGCGGCCGTTCCTCGGCGGGGCCGAGGTGGTGCTCACGACGGGCGTGCGACTGAAGACCGGCGCCGCCCAGCGGACCTTCGTCCGGCGGACACACGACGCCGGGGCCCTGGCCATCGGGTTCGGCGTGGGGCTCACCCATCGGAGGATCCCCGCTGCCCTGCTCGCGGAGGCGGACGCCGTCGGCCTCCCCGCGTTCCGCGTCCCGTACGAGGTCCCGTTCATCGCCATCGGCAAGAGGGTGGCCGACGCCCTGTCCGCCGATCACTACGCCGGGCTCGAGGACCTCCTCGAGGGGCACGCCGTCCTGGCCTCGGCGCTGCTCGGCGCGGGAGGCCTCGCCGCACTCCTCGGCGAACTCGCCCGGATGCTCGGCACCGACGTCGCGCTGTTCCAGTACGGCGCGTGCATCGCACGTGCGGCGGGCCCGGCTGCCCGCACCTCCGGCGGCGCAGCCGCCCCCCGGTCCCACGCGGTGGCACCGGATCCCAGGACGTGGCATCGGCTGCCGATCGCCACCGGCCTCAAGGACCGCTGCACTCTCGCCATCGCCGAGCCCTACGCCCGGACCGCCGTCGTCGACTACGCGCAGAGCCTGATCTCGGTCGAGCTCAGCAACCAGGCCAGGAACCGGACCGGCGCCCGCGCGGCGTCGGGCCAGTTGCTCGAGGACGTGGTGCGCGGCGCGCTCGCCGGCACCGAGGCGGCGGCCCGGCTCGCCAGTTCGGGTATCGATACGACGCTCCGGCACAGCGTGCTGATCGTCGACGTCGCCTCCGGTCAGCGACGCGCACTGCGGACCCTCCCGCTGCCCGACGGCTGGAACGGCGCCGCCACGGGGCTCGTCGACGACCGCCTCGTGCTCGTCCTCCCCGCCGGGGCGCCCGACCCCGCCGAGCTGAGCCGCTACCTGCATGGCGCCGGGCTGACGGCGCGGGTCGGTGTGGGCGGCACCTACGCGCAGCCGAACGGCCTGCGGTGGAGCTACTTCGAGGCACGCGAGGCGCTCCAGCGGGGCCAGCCCCTCAACTTCGCCGACCGCCTGAGCCTGACATCGCTGCTGATGGCCAGCGCGGACGTGCCGCTCGCCGACCTCGCCGCGGAGACCCTCCGGCCGCTCGAGGCCTTCGACAGCGCGCACGGCGCGGGCCTGCTGACCACGCTGCAGCGCTACCTCGACCTCGACGGCTCGGTGGCCGCCGTCGCCGCGGACCTCGACCTGCACCGCAACACCATCCGCTACCGGCTCCAGCAGGTCGTGGCGCTCACGGGCTACGATCCGGCGGTCACGGCGGACCGCGTGCACCTGTACCTGGCCCTGCGCGTCCGGGCCCTGGGCTGACGCGATCCACCCCTGCCACGGCACCATCCCGCTCGCCGGCCCACGGCCGTGCGATAGTTGACGCACGCACACCGGTCTCACTGTTCTTCGGGGGTATTCGTGACTCTGCTTTCTACCGACGAGGTCGACCTCCAGGAGCTCGCCCGCCAGGCGGTCCTGCAGGAATACCGGCTTCCCTACGGCGAGGCTGGCGGGAAGCCCGTGGAGAAGCCCGATTACGAGACACCGCCTGAACTGCTCAACCTCGTCAAGCTCGCGGTGCGGGTGAGCGGCATGGACGCCGGCGTCATCAACATCATCACCGCGGACCAGCAGCACCAGATCGCCGCCGTCGGAGTGGACGCCGCGGTGTGCTCGCGCGACGACTCGATGTGCTCCAAGGTGTTCACCAGCGGGGCGATCACCGCCCTGTCGGACGCCTCCCTCGACCCGCGGTTCGCCGACAACCCCTTCGTCAACGGCGGCATCGCCCACGTGCGCTCCTATGCGTCCGTCCCGCTCGTGACCGGGCGCGGGGCGGCCCTCGGCACCCTCTGCGTGTTCTCGCCGACGGTCCGGGCGTTCCAGGCGGAACAGCGGGAAGGGCTGGAGATCCTCGCACGGCAGGTCGTGGAGGTCCTCGAATTGCAGTTCAAGACACGTCAGCTCGTCGAGGCCCTCGAGGTGGTGCGGCGCAGCAACGAGGACCTCGCAGGATTCGCGGCGCGCGTCAGCCATGATCTCAAGAACCCGCTGACGGCGATCCTCGGCTACACCGAGCTCAGCGAACAGGACGACGACGTCGCACCCGCCGGACCGGCGGCGCGCTACTTCAGCATCATCCGGGGCAGCGCCAGCCGCATGCTGTCCACGGTGGAGGAGGTCCTCGAGTTCTCCCGCATCGGCGGGACCATCAATCGCCGGGCGGTCCGCCTGAACACGATGATGAACGCCGTGCTGCAGGACGTCCTGCCGCTCAGCAGCGCCTGCGACGCCGTGGTGACCGTGCAGGACGCCGAGCTGACGGTCGATCAGGCGCAGGTCACCGCGCTGCTGCAGAACCTGGTGGCGAACGGCATCAAGTACTCGACGCCCGGGTGTCCCCCGCGCGTCGAGGTGATCGCGAGCGTCGGTGAGACGCAGGTGCTGCGCGTCGTCGACCACGGCAAGGGCATCGACCCGGCGGACCGGCAGCGGGTCCTGGAACCCCTGGTGCGGCTGCACCGTGACGGCGATCCGGCCGGCAGCGGGATCGGCCTGGCGACGTGCGCACGCATCGCCGCGGCGCACGGAGGTTCGATCAGCCTCACGGAGACACCCGGCGGCGGCATCACGGCGACCGTGGATCTCGGGTCCGCCTGACCGGGTTCCCGGGTCCGGCACCCGGATCCTGCACCGTGCTGACGGGCCTGCGGTCGGCCTGCCCGGACGCTAGAGTCCCTGCGCCTGCAGTTCCTGGACCTGGTCCGCGCGGGCGAGCGGGAGGCGGAACGCGAAGGTGGACCCTTCGCCGACGACGCTCCGGCAGGTGATGGTCCCGCCATGGCGTTGGACGATCGCCTGGGAGATGGCGAGCCCGAGGCCCACCCCCGGGATCGCCGCATTGCGGGCTCCTGCGGTCCGGAAGAACTTGGAGAAGACGCCCTTCTGCTCCTCCGCCGTCATACCGCTGCCCTGGTCGGTCACGCTGCACTCCACCTCGCCCTCGACCTCGCGGGCGCGGATGGTCACGCGTCCACCGGCCGGGGAGTACTTGATCGCATTCGAGAGCAGGTTGTCCAGCACCTGGCCGATCCGGGAGGCGTCGCAGAGCGCGACGAGCCCCGGATCGGTGAGGTCCTCGAAACGCACCAGCGGGTTCGTGTTGCCCTGCTCGGCCGTGGACACGCGCCGGCCGACGAGGTCGGAGAAGTCCGTGGGCACCGGGCTGATCTCCGGGGACCCCTCCGCGGTGGAGAGCAGGTCCACCACGAGCTTGTGCAGCCGCTCGGAGTTCCGTGACACCACCTCGAGGCCGGAGGCGACCTCGGGGTCGAGGTCCGGCGTCCCCAGCAGCAGTTCGAGGTAGCCCCGGATCGCGGTCAGCGGGGTCCGCAGCTCGTGCGAGACGGTCGCCACGAACTCGTCCTTCGCGTTCAGGGCGGTGACGAGTTCCGTGACGTCGTTGAACGTCACCACGGACCCCTCGCGGTCCCCGGCCTGGTTGGTCATCAGCCGGGACGACGCCGAGAGCACCCGCTGTCCCGGTCGCTCGCCCCACCAGAGGAGGTAGTCGGAAAACACATGGCCCTCCGCCGCGCGCCGTGTCGGCCGTCGGGCCGCCGGCAGATCCGTCTCGCCGTCCTGCTGGAAGATCCGCAGGGCCGCCTCGTCGGACTCACCGGTCCCGCCGGCGAGCGCGCGGAACTGATCCAGCTTGCGGTTGGCGAGGACCGTCCGCCCGGCCTCGTCGACGGCGGTCACACCGATGTCCACGCTGTTGACCACGGTGTCCAGCAGCCGTTCGCGGCGCGCACTCTCCTCGAGCAGCACCCGCAGGGCGCGGTCCTTCTCCTCCACGACGGCCTGCTGCGCCATCATGCTCGCGGTCATCACGCGGATCGTCACGCCGATGGCGAGCATGATGAAGGGCAGGAGGAAGGACTGCGTCAGTGACTGCGACGTGACCTCGACGTCCGTGACGAAGACCGGCGCCCAGACGATGCCCAGCGAGGCGAGGAAACCTGCGGCGAGGAGGGCCCGCGGATACAGGCCGGACGCGGCGAGCCAGATGATGGGGAACACGGTGAGCAGACCCACCCCGGTGATGACCGTGCCTGCCCCGTAACGCATGAAGCCGATCGGGACGAAGTCGAGCAGCGGGATCACGAGGAAGGCGGCGTACGGGAGCCGGTCCCACGGCACGAGGACGCACAGCGCGAGCAGCACGGCCTGCAACCAGAGACCGATCATGAAGGACCGGCTGGTGAAGAGGTCCGAATGGAAGAGCAGGCCTCCGACGAGGATCAGCAGGACCGTGAGCGAGAGGGGCAGCTGGCTGAGGATCACGCGTGACCGCAGCGTGAGTTCGTGGAACTGCCTCGTGTCGAGCGTCAGGTAGGAGAGCACTCTGTCCATCTGATGGCCGCGCCCCCTGGTGCTCGTCGAACTCGTCCGTCGGAATGAACGGGGCGATTCCCGCCCGCAGCGAAAGAATAACGCGGCAGCCCCGTGATTCCGGGGCGTGAAAGACGGTCGACCCCTCAAGATCGCCTCAAGTTCGCCGCAACAACCCGGTGATTCGGGCGAAGCCGTGTGCCGCGTCCGGAAGGCCGCGCACCGTAGCGTTTAATGAGTACCATGACTGTCGCCCCGGAGATCCGCCGTGCCCTCGTTGTCGAGGACGACGTCGATATTCGGGGCCTGCTCGTCCAGATCCTGAAGCGCGAGGGCTTCGAGGTCACCGAAGCCGCGACCGCGCGCGAGGGGCTGCGCCTGGCACGCGCGGGTGCCGATCTCATCACCCTTGACCTCAACCTGCCCGACGGCGACGGCGTGGAGATCTGCCGCGAGGTCCGCACCTTCTCCGACGCCTACATCCTCATGATCACGGCCCGCACCGACGAGATCGAACGCCTCACAGGCCTCGAGACGGGCGCCGACGAATACATCAGCAAGCCCTTCAGCCCCCGGGAGCTGGTGGCCCGCATCAACTCGCTGTTCCGCCGCCAGAGCCACCAGTCCGCCGTCGACGTCGCGAACGCGGACGAACGCCAGCGTGCCGCCGAGGTGCAGCAGAACCTGCTCCCCCGCGACCGCCTCGTCCTCGACAAATTCGAACTGGCCGGGCGCTTCAGGCCGTCGAGGAGCGTCGGCGGTGACTTCTACGACTGGTACCCGACGCCGGACGGCCTGCACTTCACCGTCGCCGATGCCATGGGCAAGGGCATGGGCGCGGCGTTGGTCGCGGCGACCGTCCGCGCGATCATGCGCTCCGTCGCGTCCCAGCCGAGCCTCGAGACCGCGTTCGCGACGGCGGCGCGGGCCACGGAGGCCGACCTCGACCACACCAGTTCCTTCGTCACGCTGTTCCACGGCCGCCTCGATGCCGCCAGCGGCGTCGTCGGCTACGTCGACGCCGGGCACGGCCTCGCACTGCACGTCGCGGCGGACGGCACCGTGACCCGCCTGCCCTCGGCGGGGCCGCCCGTCGGTGCGTGGCCGGACCAGGTCTGGCCCGCCGCCACCCTGCGCCTCGAGCCCGGCGATTCGCTCGCGATCGTGAGCGACGGCCTGCTCGACATCTACGAGACGGTCGACCAGTTCACGGAGGCGGTGGCCGGCGTGGTCTCCGCGGCGGCGGGCGCCGAGGAGGCCTGCGCGGTGCTGCTGGGTCTGGCGGATGTCCCCGAGGTCGCCGACGACGTCACGGTCGTCATCCTGCGCCACGCGCGGGGCTGACACTCCCGGCCGGAACCGGGCCGGCAGGACCCGGCTCGCGCCCGACGCGCGCGACGATTCACGAGATCCAGCACATGCCGACAGGCAGCGGAAGAGGGAAGAGCAGATGCAATTCACGGTCCAGGACAAAGGCCATTACACCGAGGTCGCGGCGAACGGACGCTTGAACATGGTCGCGGCACCGAAGCTGCGCAAGGTCGTGGACGAGGTGGTCAACGGGGGCGGGAAGCGGATCGTCGTGAACCTGGCGGACACCAGCTTCATGGACTCCTCGGGCCTCGGCGCGCTCATCGGCTGCCTGAAGCTGGCCCGGCAGTCCGGCGGCGACCTGCGGATCGCCGCCGTCCAGCCGCAGGTCACCATGGTGCTCGAACTCACCAGCATGAACCGGGTGCTCACGCCCCATGCAACCGCCGGCGAAGCCTTCGGCAATGACTGACATCCTGGCACGGCGCACCCTCGAGGAACCCGCGGCGGAGCAGGCCATCGAGGACCTGCACGTCCTCCTGGAGCAGTTGTGGCTGGACGCCGCCTTCGTGCCGGCGCCGGACCAGATGGCCTTCACCACCGCGGTGATCGAGGCTGCGAGCAACGTCGTCCAGCACGGCGTCCCCACGGAGGGCGCCACCCTCCTCCTCGGCGTCGAGCTCACCGTCGCCGTCGAGAGGCTCCGCGCCGTCATCAGCGAGATCGGCGCCGCGCCGCTGGACCCTGTGCCCGACCTCGCGGGACCCTCCGACCTCCCCGGTCCGGACGACGACGCGCTGCTGGAGGACTACGACGAGTCCGGGCGCGGGCTCTCGATGATCCGCGCCCTCGTCACCACCGTGACGGTGGAGCGTGAGGGCGACACCAACGTCTGGGTCCTGTCCCGGGACTCCGGCCAGGGCTGACCCGTCGGCAGCCGGCTCTCCCGGGACTCAGGATTCGGGGGGCCTGTCACGGGAGGGCCGGCCTGCCGAGGAACGCGGCGATGTCCGCATAGACCTCCCGGGACTCCGGGAGGCGCGGGAACGCCGGGAACACGTGGAAGCCGCCGGGGTGGACCTTCATCTCGACGGCGGCACCGGCCGCGACCGCACGGTCCCGGAAGACCGCCGCGTCCGCCATGCAGACGTCGCGCGTGCCCTGGTAGATCCGTGTGCGCGGCAGGACCGCCAGCAGATCGTCCGGTGCGCAGGCAGGGCTGACGAGCGGCGTCCGGGGGTCGTCGCCGTCCGCCCACCACAGCCCCGCCTGCACGCCGCCCGCCACGGAGAGCATCGGATCGACGGCGTCGTAGGCCGGGATGTCGGGGTTGGTGGCGGTGACGTCGAGCCAGGGCGAGAAGGCGACGACACGACCGGGCGCGGGAAGCCCGGCGTCCCGGAACGCCCAGGTCTGTGCGACGGCGAGCGCGCCGCCCGCCGAGTCGCCCATCAGCGTGACGTCCTCGGGCGCCGACGTCGTCAGGACGTCGCGGAACACGGACACGAGGTACGGGAAGGCCTCCCGGTAGCTGCTCTCGGGTGCCAGCCTGTACAGGGGCACCGTGACGGCGGCGCCGGTCCGCTTCGTCAGTTCGGCGATGATCCACCAGTGCGGCCGGGCCAGCTCGTTGATGTAGATCCCGCCGTGCGTGTAGATGATGTGCGAGCGGGTCGCGCCGAGCAGCGGGCGGACCGTGATGGTCCTGATGCCGTCGATCCGCTTCTCCTGGATGGTGTGTGTCTGTTTCAGCGTCCACGGGATGGCGGCCGCCGCCGGGTAGCTGCGGCCCGGGTACTTCGCGTTCACCCAGTCGGTGCCGTCCAGGTTCCTCTTCGTCGGCAGGAGGCCGATCAGCCGGGCCGCCACGCGCATCGCGCGTGAGCCGTCCTTCGCCCTCGGCTCCGTCGTCGTCGTGCCGCCCGCGTCCGTGCTCGTCATGGGCCCAGCCTAGTGCCGGGCCGGCCCGGCCCGTCTGTCATGCTGGATGGGCCCTCCTGGCGCCCGTCCCCCGGGCCCCGCGGGCGCCCCCGCCGGAACGCCGAAGGATGAGATGGATACCGCTTCACACGTGGCGCTCGGCGCCGACCTCCTCGGCGTGTTCTTCTTCGCCGTCTCCGGATCCCTGCTGGCGGCCCGCAAGGGCTTCGACCTCGTGGGGTCGCTCCTGCTCGCGTCCCTGGCCTCGCTCGGCGGCGGGGTGGCCCGGGACCTGATCATCAACGTCCCGCCCGCAGCCTTCACGAATCCCGCCTACCTGGTGCCCCCACTGCTCGCCACCGTGCTCGTGTACTTCGTGTTCTCCGGCGTGGAACGCGGCATGCGCGTCCTGGTCGTCTTCGACGCCGGCGGGCTGGCCCTGTTCTGCATCACCGGCACCCTCAAGGCGCTCGATGCCGGCCTGCACCCGGTCTCCGCCGCCCTGCTGGGTGTTACCACCGCGGTCGGCGGCGGTCTGCTGCGCGACGTCGTCGCGAACGAGGTCCCGCAGCTCTTCGACCCACGGGACATCTATGCGCTCCCCGCCATGCTGGGCGCCGTCGTCGTCACCGTGCTCTACCTGACCGGGACCTTCACGCTCGTCACGGGGACGCTCGCCGCCTCCCTCGTGTTCTCCCTGCGGGTCCTCGCCTGGCGCTACGGCTGGCACGCGCCGCTCGCCGCGCGGACGCGGGACGTGCAGAGGTAGCCCGGGCGTCGGACGCGGCCGCTAGGATGGGGGTATCCCCAACCCCACTCCTGGAGTACTTGTGACTGAGCTGTTTTCCGACAAATTCCGCGCCCTGGTGCCCCAGTACTTCGAGGACGAGTGGGCCGAGGAGGACGGCCTGTCCGACGACGAGCTGGCCGAGATGCTCGAGGGCAAGGACTTCGACCTGCCCCTGGCCTTGCGCGACTTCTACCGTGCCGTGGGTGCCACCGAGGACATCATGGAGGCGTTCCACTTCTTCTGGGATCCCGACGAACTCGAGATCGAGGACGGCTTCCTGCTGTTCCTCGAGGACGAGGACGAGGAGTACACCTGGGGCATGCGGGCGGACCAGCTGGACGTCCCCGACCCCATCGTCTGGCGGCGCAACAACGTCCGCGGCGAATGGCAGAGCGAGGAGGGCACCTTCAGCGAATACGTGCTCGACCTGTTCGAGTGGGTCTTCGAGGAGGACGACGAGGACTGATGCCGTTCGCCCACCACGCGCCGGA
The DNA here is from genome assembly GCF_058269155.1 of Arthrobacter sp. TJ-263. Lineage (NCBI taxonomy): Bacteria > Bacillati > Actinomycetota > Actinomycetes > Micrococcales > Micrococcaceae > Arthrobacter > Arthrobacter sp. TJ-263. The sequence goes on from NZ_JBZCNE010000001.1 coordinate 1,537,750, forward strand.
GGGGTACCGGTGCCCGTTCTGCGATCTCGCGCGGGGGGACTTCGGCAACCCGAGGAACCTCTGCCGTCCGGGCGACGTCATCTACGCCGACGACCTCGCACTCGCGTTCATCGCCTCGCACGGCTTCGACCCGAACCCCGGCCACGTCCTGATCACCCCGCGTGAGCACGTCGAACTGCTGTACGAACTGCCGGACGACGCCGCCGCCCGCATCATGACGCTGACGCGCGACATCGCGATCGCCATCAAGCTCGCCTGGGAGCCCGACGGCGTCTCGACCCGGCAGCACAACGAGCCGGCCGGCAGCCAGCACGTGTGGCACTACCACCAGCACGTCCTGCCGCGCTGGCACGACGACGGCTTCTACTTCACCCCGAAGCGGCCGATCGTGGACCCGGAGATCAGGGCGCGGAAAGCCGACGAGCTGAGGGCCTTCCTGCCCCGCTGAACCACGGCGGGAGTCGGCGATGCGGGGAACGACGGCGGTGGCTAGACGTCCCGGCTGACCACGGCCTGCGCGAAGCTCGCCAGCGCGTGCTTGACCACGCTGTCCGGGAGCGGTTCCAGCGCGGCCACGGCCTCGTCAGCCCACTGCTGGGCCACGGCCCACGCCTCCTGGGTCTGCGGGTGCTCGCGCACGGCGGTGACGGCGGCGGCGAGGGCGTCGTCGGAGGACAGGTCGCCGTCGACGAGCGCGACGACGTCGGCGGCCGACCGGTCGCCCGCGGCCGCGGCGCGGCGCAGCAGGATGACCGGGAGGGTGGGGACGCCTTCGCGGAGGTCGGTGCCGGGAGCCTTGCCCGACGTCACCTTGCGGCCCGTCACGTCGATGACGTCGTCCGCCAGCTGGAACGCGACGCCGACCTTCTCCCCGTAGGAGACCATGACGTCGATGACCTCCCGCGGGGTGTCCGCGAAAAGGGCGCCGAGCTGCCCGGAGGCGGCCACGAGGGAGCCGGTCTTGTCCGCGATCACCGAGAGGTAGTGCTCGAGGGCGTCCTGGCCGTCGCGCGGGCCCACGGTCTCGTGGAGCTGGCCGAGGCAGAGACGTTCGAAGGTGCGCGCCTGGATGCCGAGGGCCTCACCGCCGAGTTCGGAGACGAGGATCGACGCCCGGGCGAAGATGAGGTCCCCCGTGAGGATGGCGACGGAGTTGCCCCACACCTCGTGCGCGGTCGGGGCGCCTCGGCGGTAGGGGGCGGAGTCCATGACGTCGTCGTGGTAGAGCGTGGCGAGGTGCGTCAGTTCGACGACGACGGCGGCCTGGACCACCTTGGCCCGCGCGGGGTTGCCGAGGTGCGAGGCGAGGATGGTCAGGAGCGGCCGGATACGCTTGCCGCCGGCCTCCACGAGGTGACGGCTCGTCGCGTCGGCCAGGGGGTCCGAGTGGGCGATGGCGCTGCGGAGCTGCTTCTCCACCTCGGCGAGGCAGGACGACACGGACGGTCCGAGCTCCGGGTCCTCGGCGATGAGGGCGAACCCGGGAGGCAGGCGCACGGCGTCGCCGGGGGTGTCCGCCGTGTCCAGCGCGCTGGTCACGCCCGCGCTGGCCCACCCGGAGTCGAAGGATTGTGTCACGGTCTAAGACTAACCAAGTGAGGCGGCGCTTTGCGCACGCAGGTGACCGGTCAGGGACGGCTGGTTGGAGGTGGGGGGCACCAGCGACTCGAGGAGGTGGATGACGCGGTCCTCGAAGCCCCGGCCGCCGGTGTCCGTGAGGTTGGCGAGCATGCGCACCACGAACCGCATGAGGAGGGGGACGGGCATGCCGGTGCGGAGGGCCAGCGACATGACGGCGGGCTTGCCGATCAGCTGCGCGAAGATGCGGCCGAGCGTGAAGTGGCTCCCCCACTGCTCACGCACGTAGGGCGCGTACCCGGACATGACCTGGTCGCGGCCGAGCGGCGAGCCCACGCCCTGCGCCCGCTCGATGAACTCCGCGGCGTACCGGGCGGACTCCATCGCGTAGGAGATGCCCTCACCGTTGAACGGCGACACCATGCCGCCGGCATCGCCGAGGAGCAGGAGCCCGGGGCTGTAGTGCGGAGTCCGGTTGAAGCCCATGGGCAGCGCCGCGCCACGGATCCCGCCCACCATGTTCGACGGCGTGAACCCCCACTCGGCGGGCATGCCCGCGGTCCAGTCCCGCAGCACCTGCTTGTAGTCCAGCTTGCCGAACTCGGCGGAGGAGTTCAGGATGCCGAGGCCCACGTTGGAGGTGCCGTCGCCGACGCCGAACACCCAGCCGTACCCGGGCAGGGGCCTGCCGCTGGCGTCGGGCAGCTCGAGCCAGCCCTCCATCCAGTCGTCGTCCGTGCGGGGGCTGGTGAAGTAGGTACGGACGGCGACGCCGAGCGGACGGTCGTCGCGCTTCTGCATGCCGAGGCTGACGGCGGTCCGCGTCGAGTTGCCGTCGGCGGCGAGGACGACGTCGGCCGTGAAGGTGCGGGTCCCGCCGGTCCTGCGGCCGTCGGCGTCGAGCAGGTTCACGGTGACGCCCGTGACGCGTCCGGCGTCGTCGCGCACGGCGGAGGACACGGAGTGGCCCTCGAGGATCGTGGCGCCGGCGGAGCGGGCATGCCGGGCCAGGGCCTCGTCGAAGCCGAGGCGCGTGCGGACCAGGCCGTAGTCGGGGAAGTCGCTGAGCTCGGGCCAGGGCACCTCGACGGTGCGCTTGCCGGCGATCAGGCGGAGGCCGCGGTTGCGGCGCCAGCCCTCGCTCTCGTCGTGCGGCAGGCCGAGCAGCTGTAGTTCCCGCGTGGCGCGGGGTGTCAGGCCGTCGCCGCAGACCTTCTCCCGGGGGAAGAACGTCTTCTCGAGGACCGTCACCTCGATCCCGGCGCTCGCGAGATAGTAGGCGGCGGTGGAACCGGCCGGGCCGGCCCCGACGATGAGGACCGACATCTAGTCGACCGCCGACGTCCGGCGGCGCAACCGCACCTGGCCCGGCAGGAGCGGTTCCTCGCCCGGCGCTGCGGACGCCTTCGTGGCACGGTGCACGGCGACGATGCCGCCGTTGAGGTTCCGGTACTCGACGTCGCCCCAGCCGCTGTCACCGATCCATGCGGCCAGCCGGTCCTGGTCGGGCCAGGCCCGGATGGACTCGGCGAGGTACACGTAGGCGTCCGGGTTGGAGCTGACCTTGCGGGCGATCGCGGGAAGTGCGCGCATGAGGTACTCGGTATAGGTGGTGCGCCAGAGCGCGACGGTGGGCTGGGAGAACTCCGCGACGACCAGGCGTCCGCCCGGCCGCGTGACGCGCAGCATCTCGGCGAGTGCCTTCTTCGGTTCGTTCACGTTGCGCAGGCCGAAGGAGATGGTGCATGCGTCGAAGGAGTTGTCCGCGAAGGGCAGGTTGGTGGCGTCCCCCGCCACGAAGTCGATGTCCGGGCGGCGTCGCTTGCCCACCTTCAGCATGCCGAGCGAGAAGTCGCAGGCCACGACGTCGATGCCAGCGTCCGCGTACGGCTCGCTCGACGTGCCGGTGCCGGCAGCGAGGTCCAGGACGCGTTGCCCCCGCTCCGCGCCGACGGCGTCCACGACGATGCGGCGCCATCGGCGCGTCTGCCCCATCGACAGGACGTCGTTGACGACGTCGTACTTGGGCGCCACGTCGTCGAACATGGCTGCTACTTCGTCAGGCCGCTTCTCCAGCGATGCACGATTCACCCGCTCATTGTCTCAAAGAAACTCCGATCGCCCGACCGGCGTCCTCCCGACGTGCCGAACCTCACGACCCCGCACGAATGCGGCGCCACGCCGCGGAGTACGCTTGAGGCATCATGAGCACTCCGTCCCTCACTGCGCTGCCCCCTGCGCCCGGACAGTCCCGCGGACTCCGCAGCATCACCGTGGCGCAGGCGGACATGGACCCGCGGACGGGTCTGCTCGAGTACGTGGTCCGCAACGACGCCCACACCTGGATCCGCCGCGGAGGCGGACTGGTGGCCTACGGTGAGACCGCCCGGTTCACGGTCACCGGCCCGGACCGCTTCACGCAGGCCCAGGAGTGGTGGCGCCGCGAACTCGCCGGCGCGGAGGTGCTGGACGATCTCGGCGTCCCGGGCAGCGGCCTCATCGCCTTCGGCTCCTTCGCCTTCTCCAAGACCTCGCCGCACGAATCGCGCCTGATCGTCCCTGCGGTGGTGGTGGGCTGCAGCGAGGGCCGGGCCTGGCTGACCCTCATCACCGACGACGCCGAGGCCGAGCTGAGCGCGGAGGCGGCGGAAGCGGCTCTCGCCGCCTACCTCATGGAGCCCGACGCCGGGCGTTCGCCCGGCCCCGGCGACCGCCTGGGCCCGGGCGTGCTCAGCGAGGACCAGTACCAGCGTGCGGTCGCCGAGGGCGTGAAGCACGTGCAGGCCGGCGAGCTGAGCAAGCTCGTGCTGGCGCGGGACGTCGTCGCGCACCTCGAGACGCCCGTCGCGACGGCGCAGGTGCTGCGTGAGCTCGCGGTGCGGTACGAGGACTGCTGGACGTACGCCGTCGACGGCCTGATCGGGTCGACGCCGGAGATGCTCATCAAGGTGGAGAACAACACGGCCCGCGCCCGCGTGCTCGCCGGGACCCTGGACCGGGCCAACGCCCCGGCCGGCGACCCCGGCTACGCCGACCGCGTCCTCGCGGGGTCCGAGAAGCAGCTCCACGAGCACCAGATCGCGATCGACTCGCTCACCGAGACCCTCCAGCCGTTCACGAGTTCCATGACCTCCCACAGCGAGCCGTTCGTGCTGCAGCTGCCCAACGTGTGGCACCTCGCCTCGGACGTCACGGCGCAGCTCGCCGCGGACGACGACGGCCGGGTGCCGACGTCGCTGGCCCTCGTCCAGGCGCTCCATCCCACGGCCGCGGTCTGCGGCACCCCCACGACGGTCGCCGGAGCGCTCATCCGCGAACTCGAGCACCTGCAGCGCGGTCCGTACGCCGGGCCGGTGGGCTGGATCGACGCCGGGGGCAACGGCGAGTGGGGCATCGCCCTCCGCGGCGCCGTCGTCGAGACGCCCACGCGCGTGCGGCTCTACGCGGGGTGCGGGATTGTCGAGGGTTCGCAGCCGGAGGCCGAGCTCGCGGAGACGTGGAGCAAGTTCCGGCCGATGATCGAGGCCCTCGGACTGTCCCGATGACAGGACCCGGATTACCGATGGGCAACCCCTGTCGCCTGTGATGCACCTCTCCTTGAGGCTAGAATCAGCAGGACCGTCCCCCGTTCCACCCCCGTCCGCCCAAGTGAGGTACCCATGCTTTCCAAGAAATCAGCACTGCTGGCCGCCATGGCCGCCGGCGCACTCGCGCTGAGCGCCTGTGGCGGAGGCTCCGACGACGCCGGGTCCGAGGAGGCGAGCGGCCTGAACCTCGTCTCCGAGGGTTCGCTCACCGTATGCTCGGACATCCCCTACCCGCCCTTCGAGTTCGAGGAGAACGGCGAGTACACCGGCTTCGACATGGACCTGATGAAGGAGATCGCCGCGGGCATGGACCTCGAGCTCTCCGTGCAGGACGTCGGTTTCGACGGCCTCCAGAGCGGCGCCGTCCTGGGCTCCCGCCAGTGCGACATCGGCGCCAGCGCCGTCACCATCACCGAGGAGCGCAAGGCGAACCTGGCGTTCTCGGACCCGTACTACGACTCCCTGCAGTCCATCCTCGTGCCGACCGACTCGGACATCGCCTCGATCGACGACCTCGCCGGCAAGCAGGTGGGCGTCCAGCAGGGCACCACCGGTGCCACCTACGCCGCAGAGAACGCACCCGAGGCGGAACTGGTCCAGTTCCCCTCGGACGCCGAGATGTTCGCCGCCATCCAGGCCGGGAACGTCGACGCCCTGCTGCAGGATCTCCCGGTGAACATCGGCCACACCGAGGACGGCGCGTTCACGATCGCCGAGGAACTGCCGACCGACGAGCAGTACGGCTTCATCATGGCCAAGACCGGCAGCGAGGAACTCGTGGCCGCCGTCAACGAACAGCTGGCCTCGCTGCGTGAGAACGGCAAGTACCAGGAAATCTACGACTCCTACTTCGCGGAGTAGCCCAGCCCTACCCGTGCGGCCCCGGATGTCCGACGACTCCGGGGCCGTACGGGTGCCACCTCCCGAAGGAAGGTAGATCCCCGCGTGAAACGTTCAACCCGCAGACGCCTCACCCAAGGCGTCCTCTACGCGGTCTTCGCCGCCGTCGTCGTCTTCGTGCTCCTCGCCGCCGACTGGGCGACGATCCGGGCGTACTTCTTCAACCTCGACGTGGCCATGGGAGTCTTCCCCGAGATCGTCACGATCGCGGCGAAGAACACGGTCGTCTACACGGCCATCGCCTTCGTCGGAGGCCTGCTGCTCGGCCTCCTGCTGGCACTCATGAAACTCTCCCCTGTGCTGCCGTACCGCTGGTTCGCGACCGGCTACATCGAGCTGTTCCGCGGCCTCCCGGCGCTGCTGGTCATCTTCGGGTTCGCGTACGCCATCCCCATCGCCTTCCAGTGGCGGGCGCCCGGCGGCAATGCCGGTGCGGGACTGATCGCCCTCATCATCGTCTCGTCCGCCTACATCGCCGAGACCATCCGGGCCGGCATCGAGGCCGTCCCCAAGGGGCAGGTCGAGGCGGCGCGCTCCCTCGGCATGAACGGGCCGTGGACCATGCTGACCGTGATCCTCCCCCAGGCCTTCCGCATCATCACGCCCCCGCTGACGAACGAGCTGGTCATCCTCATCAAGGACACCTCGCTCCTCTTCATCGCGGGCATGGCCATCGGCGACCGCGAACTGACCACGTTCTCGCGGGACGCCCTCACCAGCCAGGCCAACGCGACACCCCTCGTGGTCGCCGCGCTGCTGTACCTGGTGATCACGCTGCCGCTCACCCAGCTCGTGGCGAAGCTCGAACGACACAACAAGAGAGGCCGGTGATTCCGGTGGCACATCCAGCATCGGCCGCCGCGCGTTCGACGGTGGCCCCCGCCATCGAGGTCCGCGCCCTGTGCAAGAACTTCGGCACCAACGAGGTGCTCAAGGGCATCGACTTCCACGTGGACCACGGCGAGGTGGTGTGCGTCATCGGGCCCTCCGGCTCGGGCAAGTCCACCCTGCTGCGCTGCGTCAACCGGCTCGAGGAGCCCACCACCGGCACGGTCATGGTGGAGGGCGTGGACATCACGGACAGCGAGACGGACCTCGACGCCGTGCGCACGCGCATCGGCATGGTCTTCCAGCAGTTCAACCTCTTCCCGCACCTGAGCGTCCTGAAGAACCTCACCCTCGCCCAGCAGCGCGCCAAGAAGCGCGGCAAGGCCGAGGCGATCGAGGTGGCCCACCGGAACCTCGCCAAGGTGGGCCTCGCGGAGAAGGCCGACGCCTTCCCCGCGCAGCTCTCCGGCGGCCAGCAGCAGCGCGTCGCCATCGCCCGCGCCCTGTCGATGGACCCCGACATGATGCTGTTCGACGAGCCCACCAGCGCCCTGGACCCCGAGCTCGTCGGTGACGTCCTCGAGGTCATGAAGCAGCTGGCCAGGGAGGGCATGACCATGATGGTGGTCACGCACGAGATGGGCTTCGCCCGGGAGGTCGGCGACCGCGTGGTCTTCATGGACGGCGGCGTCGTCGTGGAGCAGGGCAAGCCCGAGGACGTGCTCGGGAACCCGCAGCACGAGCGCACGAAGCTCTTCCTCTCGAAGGTGCTCTAGGCGGGACGCACCGCGGACGCCACCGCCCGGCGGACGCGCGCGTGGAGGTCCCGGAGCGTCGAGCGCTCCGCCCGGACCTCGAGGATGGAGCGGCCCCTGATGGGCCGCTCCATCGCCGTATCCAGCTCCTGCAGCGTCGTCGCCCGCTCGTAGCGCATCCCGTAGGCGGCGGCGAGCGCGGCGAGGTCCACGGTGTGCGGCGTCCCGAACAGTCGCTCGACGGCGGGGCCGTAGCGCGCCGTCGTCCTTGGGGCCCCGTGCTCGAGCAGCCCGAAGATCCCGCCCCCGCCGTCGTTGAGGACCACGAGCTGCAGGTCGGGCTGCGGTTCGCCGCTGCCGAGCAGCAGCCCCCCGACGTCGTGCAGGAAGGTGAGGTCCCCCAGGAGGGCGCGCGTGGGGATGCCCGCCGCGAGGGCCACGCCAGTCGCCGTCGAGATGGTGCCGTCGATCCCGGCGAGCCCGCGGTTCGCGAAGACCTCCAGCGGATGCCAGTCCGTCGCGGCGACGAGGTCCACGTCCCGGATCGGATTGGACGAGCCGAGCACCAGGTTGCCGTCCGTGTGCTCCCAGACGGCGTCGGCCACATGCAGCCCGGACATGGACCGCTCGTCCGCCAGCAGCGACTGGAGGCGGGCCTCGGCCGCAGCCCCGGCCTCCCGCCACGACCGCAGCCAACCCTCCTCACCGCGCCCGGCGAACGCGAGCAGTTCAGGCAGGGAGTCGATGATGCGCTCGGGACGCCGGCCCTCCTCGAACCAGGCGGCGGGCACGGGCAGGTACAGCGCGTGCTCGACGTCGGCCCGGGCCAGCAGCGCCGTGACCGGGCGGGACAGCGTGGGGCGCCCGAAGACCACCACGCGTGTGATGGCGGGGCCGAGATGCTCCAGGAGCAGCCGGTACGGGGCGACGGCGCTGCTGCCGAACCGCGCGTTGGAGGACGGCTCCGCGAGCAGCGGGAGGTCGAGGTGCGCGGCGAACACCGCGGCGAGCTCCCCCGCGCCGTGACCGGCGACGACGACGGTCCTGCTGCCGGGCTGGGGGGCCACCGGCCCTGTCTCCTCGCGTGGCTCCTCCTGCGGCTCCTCCCGAGCGACCGTGCCGGCGGTGCCGGGGGCGACGGGGGCGACATCGGATCGGACATCGGGTGCGGGCTCCTCCGGGTGGTCCCCGGGCACCAGCGGATCGCGGAAGGCGAGGTTCAGGTGCACGGGACCGGGCGGCCGGGCGGCCTCGCTGCCCACGGGACGACCCACGGCGGCGCGCAGGGCATCCCCGATCGCGCCGGTCGGGTCCTCCCCCGCTCCGACGTCCACGCCCGCGCGTACATGCACGCCGAACAGGCCCGGCTGCACCGTGGTCTGATTGGCGCCGGTGCCGCGCAGCTCGCCGGGCCGGTCGGCGGAGACGACCACCAGGGGCACGGCGGCGTGGTTCGCCTCCATGACCGCGGGCAGGAGTTCGCCCACGGCCGTGCCCGACGTCGTGACCACCGCCGCCGGGCGCTGGGCACCGAGCGCGAGCCCCAGGGCGGTGAAGGCGCCGGACCGCTCGTCGATCCGCACGTGCAGCCGGACGAGCCCGGCGTCCTCCGCAGCGGACAGGGCGTAGGCGAGGGGGGCGCTGCGGGACCCGGGGGCGATGACGACGTCCCTCACGCCGCCGGCCACGAGGGCCCGGACGGCACGCGCGGCCGAGGTCGCGGAGTCGAGGGGTGTCGCTGTTGGTCCGGTCTCTGTGTCGCCCACGTGTGTCACCGTTCCATCCTTCCACCCCGACGGTGACGCGACCCCACCCGGGGGTGGGGTCGCGTCGGGGTGTCAGTGCCTACTTGGCGTCACGGCCGCCCCGGGTCTCGTTCGGGTTGCCCTTGGGGCGTGGCTTGCCGGGCTGCCGTCCGCGCCCCCGGCCCGAGTGGTCCTCGTCGCGGCGACCCTCGGACGCCTTGTAGACCTGGACGACCGACGGGCGCGGCAGCGCGGCGTCGCCCTTGCGGGGGCTGCCGCCCAGGGGCACGTAGTCGGGGAAGAGTGACGCCTGCGCCTCCCAGCTGCCGTCCTCGCCGGGGTGCTGCACCGCCACGAAGACGGTGCCGTCCTGGTCGTGGATGATGGGGCCGCAGGTCTCGGCGTCGCGGGGGACGGCGAGGAACTGCTGCACGCGGCCGCGCTCGGCACCCTCGAGTCCCACCTTGAACAGGCCGTCGGCGAAGCCGATGGCGCTCGGCTGGCCGTCCGTCGAGATCCACAGGTTGCCCGCCGAATCGAAGGCCACGTTGTCGGGGCAGGAGATGGGGGAGACCTTGTCCGTCGGGTAGCCCGCGAAGTAGGTGGTGGGGTTCCGGGCCGGATCACCGCAGACCAGCAGCAGGTTCCACGTGAAGCGGGTGCCGGTGGCATTGCCGCCCGTTTCCGTGAGCTCGACGACGTGCCCGTCACGATTCGCGGTGCGGGGGTTGGCCTCATCGGCGACGGCGCTGGTACCGACACCGCGGTTCGTGTTGTTGGTGCACGCCACGTACACCTTGCCGGTCCGCGGGTTCGGCTCGACGTCCTCGCACCGGTCCATCTTGGTGGCGCCCATCTTGTCCGCGGCGATCCGCGTGAAGACGGACACCTCGGCAGCGGTCATGCCCGCGACCACGGACGTGTTGTCGACGAGCAGCGGCAGCCACTCGCCCACGCCGTCGAACGCGCCGTCGGACGGGAGCGTGCCGGTGCCGTTGATCTCGGCCACGGAGTTGCCCTGGAAGCGGGCGACGTACAGCGAGCCCTCGCTCAGCAGCGTCATGTTGGCCCTGCGCGCGGCAGGGCTGGTGCCCGGCTGGACCTTCTTCGTGGACACGAACTTGTACAGGTAGTCGAAGCGCTCGTCGTCGCCCATGTAGGCGACGACGCGCCCGTCGGCGGCGACGGTCACGTTCGCGCCCTCGTGCTTGAAGCGTCCCAGCGCGGAGTGCTTCCTCGGCGTCGACGTGGGATCGAACGGGTCGACCTCCACGATGTAGCCGAAGCGGTGCTTCTCGTTCTCGTAGCCTGCGTTGCGGGTGTCCCAGCGCGGCTCGTCGATCTCCCAGCCGCGCGCCGTCGGCTTGCTGGTGATGCCGTAACGGCGGTCGCCGTCGCTGGTGCCGGCAGCCACGAAGTAGCCGTTGAAGTTCTCCTCGCCGGAGAGGATGGTGCCCCACGGCGTGGTGCCACCGGCGCAGTTGCCGAGGGTGCCGAGGATGGTGCGGCCTGCCGGGTCGTCCTTGGTCTTCAGCAGGTCCGATCCGGCGGCCGGGCCGGTCACCTCATAGGGGGTGGTGGTCAGGTAGCGCCGGTTGAGCGGGGCGCCCTGGACATAGGACCATGGCTTGTTCCTGTTCCTGCGCTCGAGTTCGACGACGGACAATCCGTGGGCCGCCTTGCCGATGCCGCGGACCTCAGCCGCGGGCGTCGTCGGGGGCACCATGATGTTCTCGTTCGTGTACTCGTGATTGGCGAACAGCACCGCACGGCGGCCCTTGCTCCCGGCGATCTCGAGGACGTCGGTGTAGTCGCAGTTGTAGCCGAACTGCAGCGCCTGCGCGGCGGCGGTCTGGTTGTTCGCGTCGAAGTCCGGTGACGTGCGGAAGAGCGGATCGCCCCACCGGATGACGGGCTTCCAGCCGTAGCCCTGCGGCACGGTCATGTCGTCGACCAGCGCGTCCACGGGCGCGATGGCGTTGAAGGCCAGTGCGTTCGCCCTCGCGCCGCCGGGGGCGGCCTGTGCTGAGCCCGCACCGGTCTGGCCCGCGACGAGGAGCGTGAGGGCACCTGCCGCTCCCGCGCCGAGAGCGCTGCGGCGTGAGAATTCGCGCGAGACGATGTCGCGGAAGTAGTTGTTGCCCGACGTGTTGCAGACGGCGTCGGCGCAGGCGTTGTCACACTTCAGGGCGCACGTGACGGCGCTGCGCTTTCCCTTGGTGTGGCCGAGCATGGGCAGCAGGCGGCGCGCGGTGTCAGTCATGGGGGTACCTCTCGACAGGATGAGCAGTGTTCCACCTCACCCTGTCGAGGGCAGCTGAACAGCCGCGGTGCCCGCCGGTGAACCGCCGGTGAACGGGACCGGAACAGGCATCAGCGCTGCCGGCCCGCGGCGAGCACCCCGTGGCACCGTGCCAGGCGGTCCAGCCACCAGCGCCGCCGGTCCTCGCCGGCCGCGTAGCGTTCCAGCCGCTCCTGGGAGACCTCGACGTCCCGCACCGGGAGGGAGCCGTGCTCGGGGACGAGGGAGGTATCGGTGACATCGCCGGCCATGAGCGAGACCGTGGCGAGGCCGCACGCGTACGGGAGTGCCGGGAGCGCGGCGGCGAGGGCCACCCCGGCGCGGATGCCCACGGAGGTGTCGAGGGCGGAGCTGACGACGGCGGGCAGCCCGGCGCGGTCGATGATGTCCAGGGCCCGCCGCACGCCGCCGAGCGGTGGAGCCTTGATGACGAGGACGTCGGCGGCGTCCTCGCGGGCCACCCGGAGCGGATCGTCCTGGCGCCGCACGCTCTCGTCGGCCGCGACGAGGACCGTCTCCCCCCGGCGGCGCAGTTCGAGCCGGACCGTGCGGAGCCCGGGGATGTCCGCCACCGGCTGCTCCACGTACTGCAGGCCGAACCGGCCGAGGGCGTCGAGGGCCCGGAGCGCCCCGCCCACGTCCCAGCCGCCGTTGGCGTCGATCTTGATGCCGGCCCCGGGAAGGAGGCGGCGCACCTCGGCGACCCGGGCGACGTCGTCGGCGAGTGACTGCCCCCGCTCGGCCACCTTCACCTTGACCGCGCCGACGTCCCCGAAGCGGGCCAGCACCCCCTCGACATCGGCGGCACCGACGGCCGGCACCGTCGCGTTCACCGGGACCGCGGACCGCACCGGGTCCGGGAAGCCGTGCCAGGCCGCTTCGAGGGCGCCTGCGAGCCACGGGGCGGATCCGGTGTCGTCGTACTCCAGGAACGGGCAGAACTCCCCCCAACCGGCCGGCCCCCGGACCAGCAGGGCCTCCCGGACGAGGACGCCGCGGAACTTCACGCGCATGGGCACCGAGACGATCCGCGCGGACGCGGCCACCTCCTCGAGGGCCGGTAGGGGAAGGGCGTCCGGCAGGGGCGGGTCCGAGGTGTGCACGCCCTCAGGCTACGGGAGCTGCCGGCCTCCTCGGAGGTCACGGGACGGTGACGGAGCCGGACGCATCGTGTGGAACGATGGACGGGATGACGTCCCAGCGAACCTCCACCGGATCGGCGCGGGCAGCACGCTCGCCGCTGTTGTTCGTGCTGGCCGCGGTCTTCTGCGCCTCGGCGCTCGGCTGGACCTACTGGGCCTTCGTCCGGACCACCAGGGGCCAGTTCGCGGACGAATCCGCCTGGCGCGAGGCCGACGTCGCCGCGCCCGACACGCAGCTCCCGTTCCTGCAGTTCCTCGACACCCTGCCGCTCGTCTCGGTGGTCGTCGCTGCCGCCGCCATCCTGTTCGTGGCCGTGGTGCGCCGGCGGGTCGCGGCCGCGGTGACCGCCGTCGGCGTCATCCTCGCCGCGAACCTGACCACGCAGCTGCTCAAGAACATCGTGTTCGACCGCCCGGACCGGGGCGTGGCGACACTCGCCTTCAATTCATTACCCTCCGGGCATACGACGCTCGCAGCCTCGGCGGCGGCCGCCGTCTTCATCATCGTGACCCCGCGGTGGCGGCCGTTCGCCGCGGCCGCCGGCGGGTCCTATTCCGTCCTGGCGGGCGCGGCCACGTTCTTCAACCTCTGGCACCGCCCGGCGGACGTCGTCGCCGCGCTCCTCGCCGTCGGGACCTGGACGCTCATCGGCGGCCTGATCATCATGCGGACCGGCGACCACTGGAACAGCTGGCACGGCTACAACGCACACTGGGCCTCCTGGCGCGGCTGGCTGGTGGCGTGCTGGGTGCTGGGGATCGGTGGTCTGGCGCTGTCCATGGTGCTCTACCTCTCCGTGCTGGCCCTCGGTCCGGCCCCCGAACCGGGAACCGCCGACGTCCCGCTGTTCTTCTGGTGGGGGCTCACCTGGATCATCGGTGTCGGCTTCACCCTCGCGGGCGCCGCCGGGTGGTTCTTCTCAGCGCAGGCCCGCGTGTCCGCCCCCGCACGCACCGCCCACTAACACCCCCGCCGCCGCCGCGCACGTCCTTTTCGGTGGGTCCGCCGAGCGTTGCCCCGCCGCAGCGGTGGTGCAACGCTGGCCGGACCAGCGACGAGGGAGGCGTCCGATGAGAGCCATGGTGTACCGCGGCCCGTACAAGATCCGGGTCGAGGAGAAGCCGATGCCGACGATCCAGCACCCGAACGACGCCATCATCCGGGTGACCACGGCCGCGATCTGCGGCTCGGACCTGCACCTGTACCACGGCCTCATGCCGGACACGCGGATCGGCCACACGTTCGGCCACGAGTTCATCGGCGTCGTCGAGGAGGTGGGCCCTTCGGTGCAGAACCGCACGCGCGGCGACCGCGTGATGGTGCCGTTCAACGTCTACTGCGGGTCCTGCTACTACTGCGCCCGCGGGCTGTTCTCCAACTGCCACAACGTCAATCCGAATGCCACGGCGGTGGGCGGCATCTACGGCTACTCGCACACCACGGGCGGGTACGACGGAGGCCAGGCCGAGTTCGTGCGCGTGCCGTTCGCCGACGTCGGACCGACGATCATCCCCGACTGGATGGACAGTGAGGACGCGGTGCTGCTCACGGACGCCCTGGCCACCGGGTACTTCGGAGCGCAGCTCGGCGACATCGTCGAGGGTGACACCGTGGTGGTGTTCGGTGCAGGACCCGTCGGGCTGTTCGCCGCCAAGTCCTCATGGCTCATGGGTGCCGGGAGGGTGATCGTCATCGACCACCTCGAGTACCGCCTGGAGAAGGCACGCGTCTTCGCGCAGGCCGAGACCTTCAACTTCGCGGAGTACCCCGACATCATCGTGGAGATGAAGAGGACCACGGACTACCTCGGCGCCGACGTCGTGATCGACGCCGTGGGTGCGGAGGCGGACGGCAGCTTCCTCCAGCAGGTCACGGGGACCAAGCTCAAACTGCAGGGCGGCTCCCCCGTGGCCCTGAACTGGGCCATCGACTCCGTGCGCAAAGGGGGCACGGTGTCCGTCGTCGGAGCCTACGGCCCGATCTTCAGCGCCGTGAAGTTCGGGGACGCGCTCAACAAGGGCCTGACCCTGCGCATGAACCAGACGCCGGTGAAGCGGCAGTGGCCGCGCCTGTTCGAGCACATCCGGAACGGCTACCTCAAACCCAATGACATCGTCACGCACCGGATCCCCCTGGAGCACATCGCCGAGGGATACCACATGTTCTCGGCGAAGCTCGACGGATGCATCAAACCGCTCATCATCGCGGACCCCAGCTAGGAGACCCCCATGTCCTCATCGACGCCCTCCACCCCCTACGTCGCGAACAAGCCCAGGGACATCCCCAGCGCCGAGGCCCTCCGGGCGAGGATCCCGGGCTGGGGCGTGGACCTGGACCCGAAGGACCGGCCCTCCTATCCGCGGGAGGTGTTCGATCCGGCCGGCACCGGTGCCCACTGGGACTACCCGGAGGAGCAGCAGGGCCGGGAGGGCCGTGAACGCTCGATCGAGCACGGACAGCTGACACCGGTCTTCGGGACGAGCGCGCCGCTGCATGGCGTCTCGGGGAGCATCCGGCGGTACGCCTACCGGTACGGCGAGGGGCGGGCCGCCCACTGGCTCATCCTTCTGGCCGGCGACCGTGTGGACGCCTGGGGTGCGCATCTGAGGTCGTTCGCCTCGCTGCGCCCGGACAACCCGGTCACCGAGACGGGCATCCTCGCGGAGCGGCGGCGGCACGGGATCGCGTCGCGCGTCGGCAGGAAACGCGTGGACGTCAACCACCTGTGGATCGACCCGATCGTCGTCGCCGGCCCCTGGGTGGCCGCGACGGCGGGGGCGGCGCTGGCGGCGCGGGCGATCGCCCGCAGGGCGCGGCGCTGAGGCCTGCGGCACCGCGACTCCTCCCACTGCACGACGACGGCGGGTGGGCATGGTCGAACAGTCCCCCTCCCGGCCCTGCTGCACCGGGAGGCATCGCTCGATGCGGCAGGACCCGGACGCCCTGACGCCGCGGGTCAACGCCGGGAACGCACGGGTGCGGCCGACCCAGGGGCCGCCCGCGGGATCCAGTACCAGAGGACCCCGGCCCCGAGGAAGCCGAGGACGGCCGTCGCCCAGATGCCGGCCGACAGGGTGGCCAGGGCGGTCACGAGGGCGAGCAGCCCGGGGCCGGTCATGGTCCCCACGTCCGTGAACAGGCGCCAGATACCGAGGAACTGCGGACGGCCGGGCGAGGGTGAGAAGTCCGCGCCGAGCGTCATGACGATGCCCGAGCCGATGCCGTTCCCGAACCCGATGAGCAGGGCCACCAGGAGCAGTCCGGTCGCGTCCCCGGTGAGCGGCAGGAGCGTGAGCGCGACGCCCATGATGAGCATGCAGGGGACCGCGATCCACCGGCGGCCCCGGACGTCCATGACCTTGCCGGACGGGTAGAAGATCAGCATGTCGATCGCGCCCGACAGTCCGTAGATCAGCGCCGTCGCCGAGGCGTCCAGGCCGATGTTCTCGGCCCACAGCGGCAGGACCGCCTGCCGGGTGGCCCGTACCGCCGCGATCAGCAGGACCCCGATCCCGACGGTGAGGAAGATCCGGGCGTGGCTGCGCATCATGGATCGCACCGTCGGCGGAGCCAGTACGGCCTCGATCGGCGTCCGGGCCGTCATCGCGACCCGCCCCGGGGCGTCGAGTTCGGGGACACGCCAGCTCAAGGCCGCCGCGGCGAGGCTCGCCACCCCGCCCACCCAGTAGGCGCCGTCGAGCCCGAGGGCGCTCATGGCGAGGGCCGCCGCGAAGGGCCCCGCGAAGACCCCGATGCGCGTGACGCCCCCGAGCGTGGACAGCGCGCGGGCGCGGAAGTACGCGGGCACGGCCTCGGTGAGGTAGCTCTGGCGCGCGAGCCCGAACACCGCGCCCGCCATGCCCACCATGAAGACGGCGGCCGCGAAGACGGGCAGCGTCGGGGCCGCGAGCGCGAGGAACATGGCCGCCGCGCACCAGAGCGCCGCTCCCACGAGGGCCTTGCGTTCGCCGAACCGCGTGGCGATCAGCGTCGCGGGGACATTGGTGACCAGGGACCCGATGCCGGAGAGCGTGATGACGAGGGCCGCCGTCGCGACGTCCGCGCCGAGATCGCGCGCCGTCAGCGCGATGACCGGCAGGATGGCGCCCGTGGCGACCCCGTACAGGAGCGACGGGCCGTAGGCCCCCACTGCGATCGCACGGAGGTCGAAGGTTTCCTGGGGCACCCTTCCACACTAGTGGGCAGGGCGACCGCCCGTCGTCCCGGTCTGGACAGCATCGGGCAGGTGCACTATTTTGTCGTACCATCGACCCGGCGCGCCCTACCCCGGCGGGAGTATCGCATGGCTATACCTACCTCAGGCTTCACCGGCAGGCGACAGAACCGGGACGCGAACCTCCCGCCCGGCCAGTACCTCACCGATGGTTTCCCCGTGCTGTCCGCGGGTCCCACGCCCCACGTCGTCCTCGCCGACTGGACCCTGCAGATCGCCGAAGGTCCGCGCACGATGCACCAGTGGACGTGGGAGCAGCTGCAGGCACTCCCCCAGGAGGACATCACCACCGACATCCACTGCGTGACGCGCTGGTCGAAGCTCGGCACCAGCTGGCGTGGCGTCTCCCTCGACACCCTGTTCGAGGACGTGGAGTCCGAGGCCGAGTACGCGATGGTGCACTCCTACGGCGGCTACACGACGAACGTCCCGCTGGACGACCTCCTCGACGGCAAGGCATGGATCGTCCATGAGTTCGACGGCGAGCCCCTCCCGCCCGCCCACGGCGGCCCCGCGAGGCTGCTGGTCCCGCACCTGTACTTCTGGAAGAGCGCCAAGTGGGTCAGCGGGATACGCCTGATGGACCAGGACCTGCCCGGTTTCTGGGAGAGCAACGGCTACAACATGTACGGGGACCCGTGGCGCGAGGAACGCTACTGGTGAGGCGGACGTGGCAGGACGTCGAGGTCAGCGCGGTCCGCCCCGAGACCGTCCGCGCGCGGACCGTGAGGCTCCGCTTCCCCGACGTCGTCACCGGCGTGCCCGGCCAGCACGTGGACCTGCGGCTCACCGCCGAGGACGGCTACCAGGCGGCGCGCTCGTACTCCGTGGCGGCTTGGGTGCCGCCCCGCGAGCTGGAACTGACGGTCGAGGAGCTCGACGACGGCGAGGTCTCTCCCTTCCTCGTCGGCGTCCTGTCGGTGGGCGACCGGCTGGAGGTCCGCGGCCCGGTGGGCGGCTGGTTCACCTGGACGCCGGACCTCGGCGGTCCGCTGCAGCTGATCGCCGGAGGCTCGGGCGTCGTCCCGCTCATGGCGATGCTCCGCTCGCACGCCGAGGCCCGGGCGATCGCACCGGCGCGACTGCTCTACTCGGTGCGCAGCCCCGACCATGTCTTCTACCGGGGTGAGCTCGCCGTGCTCGGGCAGGAGGATCCGCAGGTGACGATCGACATCGCCTACTCACGCGAGGCACCCGACGGCCGGGCGGCCGGCCGCCTCACGCACGACGCCGTCACGGCGTCCTGCTTTCCGCCGGACGAGGCTCCGGCCGTCTACATCTGCGGCTCGACGGGCTTCGTCGAGGCCGTCGCCGCGTGGCTCGTCGAGGACGGGCACGACGCCGGCCGCATCCGCACGGAGCGGTACGGCGGCTAGGAAAGGACTGCCATGGACAGCACGGAGCAGTACCACCCCGACCAGGACCACCTCGACGGCAACGCCCTCGCCGGGGCGCTCGACCAGTTCGTCTCCGACCTCACGAGCGCGGAGTGTATGTGCGCGGGCTGTGGCTCGTCCGGCCCGCTGGCCGCTGCGCTGCTCTACACGAATGCGCCCGGCATGGTGCTGCGCTGCCCTACGTGCAGGGCGGTGCTGCTCTGTCTCACGGACCAGGGCGATCGTCAGATCCTCACCCTCGACGGCGTCCGTCACCTGGTGATCGACACGGACCGAGAGGCACGACGCATCACGTAGCGATCACCACCCGTACCCCGGTGTGCACCGTGCGGAGTCCGATGAAGGTCAGGGTCCCACTACCCCTCCACAATGGCACCCCCGCCTCGATTATTCGAACACCCGTTCGATAATATCGAGTCATGGCCATCACATCGATCACCCGCTCCTCCCGGCCGGGATCCTCCCTGGAGGAGGCTCGTACCGTCCTCAGCGACTGTGCGCTCGGCCTGGCCCAGTACCACCACCTCCTGTCACGGCAGGACGCCCTCCGGTTCGTCGTCGATGTGGAGCAGGTGTCGAAGGTCGTCGATCACCTGCAGGTCCTCGCCGCCCGGGTGGCGGATCACCATGGCCTCTTCTCGGCACAGGGCGGCGGCCCCGGCGCATCCGGTCCTGCAGAAGCTGCGTCGGTGGCGCAGGACCCTGGGGCCACGTCATCCAGCTCGGCCGGTTCATCCAGCTCGGCCAGTTCATCCAGCTCGTCCAGCTCATCCAGCTCGTCCAGCTCGGCCGGTGATGCCGGTCATGGGTTCAGGAACTGTGCGGATTTCCTCCGGGAGACGCTGGGCATCAGCCGTACCGAGGCGAGACGTCGTCTGCATCTGGCGGCGGTCGTGCTGCCGAGCTTGTCACCCACCGGGAACCCGCTCCCTCCCCGGCTGGAAGTGCTGGGGGAAGCCGTGAACTCCTTCGTCATCAGCGCGCGTGCCGCCACCGTCGTGGCGCAGGCGATCGAGCGGGTGCAGTCCTTCGCGACGCCGGATCAGCTTGCGTCGATGGAGCAGCACCTCACCCGGCAGGCGGTCGAGTCCGACGAGGACATCCTCCGCGTCCTGGCGCGCCGCTGGGAATCAGTGCTGGACCAGGACGGGCAGGAACCCACGGAGAAGGTGCTTCGGGCGCGTCAGGGCGTCTTCCTCAAGGGACGACGCCATGGATTGCAGGTCCTGGAGATCGGCGCCACGGACGAGCAGTTCGAACAGCTCGCAACCGTCATGAATGCAGCCGCCAACCCGAGAGGATCCTCGGGGCATGCCGAACACCCGGTCGGCGGCGTAGTACCGGAGGTGACAGACCGGGAAGCACCCGGGTCAGCACGCGAGTCGGCTCCCGGGTCAGCACCCGCTTCGCAGGAGCCGTCGATCGACCGCGGTGATCCGACCCGGGCGCAGCAACTCCTCGACGGTCTGGTCTCGGCCTGCAGTATCGCCTTGTCGACCGGCGGCCTGCCCGCAACGGGTGGGCATCGTCCGCAGGTGATGGTGACCATCGACTACCAGGACCTGATCGGCGAGACCGACCGGGCCGGCGATGCCGTCTTCTCCGGACAGGTCGATGCGCGGACCATCAGGAGGCTGGCCTGTGACGCGGACATCATGCCGTTGGTCCTGGGCGGCGACGGGCAGGTGCTCGACGTGGGACGTGCGCAACGCCTGTTCCCACCACATCTCCGGCGAGCGCTCGTCGCCCGGGACAAGGGGTGCGCGTTCCCGGACTGCTCCATTCCGGCCAGCTGGTGTGAGGCACACCACCTGACACCGTGGTCGCAGGGTGGCGTGACCAGCGTCGACAACGGGGTGCTGCTGTGCTCGCGTCACCACCACGTCATCCATGAGGACCCGTGGACCGTCGAATCGCGTGGTGGCATCCCGTGGTTCACCCCGCCGGCTCATCGACGACGAACCGGCAACCCCCGAAGGAATCTGTACTGGCAGGCAGGGCGTACAGTTCGCGGCGAACTCGCCGCTACACCTGCGGACATCCCGACCCACCAGCCACCCGTTTCCGACCTGACGGATACGGGTGCTGGATGACGAGGGCGGCATGACCCGGGCCGTGTGACGAAGGCGGGATAACCCGGGGCGGACTTCAGTTCCCGCCCAGCCCGGCCACGAGGAAACCTACCCACAGACCCGACGCGGCTGCCGCGAGCGCCGCCAGTGCCGTGCCCGCTCCCGCGAGCACTGCGGCGCCGATGCGGTCCGCCTGCAGCAGACGGACCGTTTCGCTGCTCGCCGTGCTGAAGGTGGTGTAGCCGCCGAGGAAGCCGCCGCCGCAGATCAGGATCCACTCGGGCGTGAGGACACTGACCATTCCGAGCGCGGTGAGGAGACCGAGCAGGAATGAACCGGTGATATTGACGGTCATGGTCCCGATGGGGACCACGCCCCGGAGTGGGGCCCGGATGACGCCGTCGAGCACGAAGCGTGCCACCGCGCCCACCCCGCCCGCGACGCCGAGCGCGAGCACCACGGCGACGCTCACGCCCGTCCTCCGGCGAGACCTGACGACCGACGGCGGACCAGGCTGCCCGCAGCGATCCCGAGCACCGTCGCCCCGAGCCCCACGAGGACGGACACCGCGAGGTACCCCAGTCCCGCCGCAACCCGTCCGCCGCCCACAAGGAGCGCGGAGTCGACGGCGAGCGCGCTGTAGGTGGTGAAGCCGCCGAGGAATCCGGTGCCGAGGAGGAGCCGCAGCCCCCGGCGCCGGCCCGCATCGGGTCCCCTGCGTGCCAGGGTCTCGAGGAGCAGACCGAGGGCGAACGCTCCCGCGATGTTGATCAGGAAGATCCCGACCGGCAGACCCGCAGGGCTCGGGAGGACCTCGGACAGCCCGAACCGCGCGAGGGTCCCGCCCATGCCGCCCAGGAACACCAGCCCGAGGTACCCGGGCCGGAGGTGGGGTGGTGCCTCACCCCGAGGGTGACGGCCGGGGCCCTGCGGATCAGGCAACGTACCGGGCGAGGAAGTCCAGGGTCCGGCCCCATGCGTCCTGGGCCGCTTCGGGGCGGTAGGCGAAGCGGTTCGAGTCGTTGAAGAACGCGTGCCCTGCCCCCGGGTACACCGCGGCGGTGAAGTCGACGCCCGCCTCCGCCATCGCCGTCTCGAGTGCGGGCAGGCCGGTGATCAGGCCCTCGTCCTCCTCCCCGTAGAAGGCGAGGACGGGCGCCGTGATGCGGGACAGCTCCTCGCCGGAGAAGTCCGCGTGACCGTAGAACGGCACGCAGGCGAGCAGACGCGGCTCGTGGACGGCGAGCGAGAAGCTGTAGGTCCCGCCGAAGCAGAACCCGGTGATGCCCACGCGTCCTGCCACCTCGCCGTCGTCGTGCAGGAAGGTGAAGCACGCCCGGACGCGCTCCGTGGTGAGCGCCCCGAACGCGGGATCCCGCAGCGGTGCGAGAAGGGCGCGGAAGGTCGGCTGTGCCTCGTTGCGCGTCTCCTCGTCCGGCCCCATGAGGGCCTCGCCGAGCCGCGCGCCGTCCTCCTCCGCGATGCCGTGATCGGCCAGGAGATCAGGGGCGACGACGAGGTAGCCTTCGCGGGCGAACCGGTCCGCGACACCGCGGGTGTGGGAGACGAGCCCCCACACCTCGTGGATGAGGACGAGGCCGCCCCGCACCGGTCCGTCGGGTCGCGCCACGTAGGCCGAGAGGGGGCCGGTGGTGGTCGGGAGGTCCTGGAGCGGGCTCATCCGCCTAGGTTTGCACGCTTGGTGATGCTGCGCCAACCGCCGGCGCGGTTGTCCGCGATGATGGCCCGGAAGATCTCCCGGAGTGCGTCCTCGTTCACGGGACGATCCTCGTGGAGAGCGATCGTCCGTCCGGTCACATTGCCGTGGCCACCCGTGATGATGCCGTGCGGATCGGGCGCGAGGCCGCCGTCGTAGAGGAAGACGTTGACGTGGTCCCTGGCGGCGAGGAGGGCACACACGTTGCCCTGGAGCACGAAGTAGGGCTGGCGGGTGCGCTTGATCGTCTCCTCGACGTCCGGATCGGCCTCGTGCACCACCCGGCGGACGGTGCGGCAGATCTCCTGCTGCCAGCCGGGCAGCGCGGCGATGTAGTCGTCGATACGGGCATCAGGGGCTCCGGCCATGGGGACAGTCTGGCAGCGCGGAAGAGCGGCCGGAAGGGCCGGTATCCCCTGGGCGTGCGCGAAGTCGGCCGCGTCCGTGGGCGTCGCCCCACGGATGGCCCGGGTCCCGTCCATGCGTCCTCCTCTCCGCCGCTTCCCGCCCTGACCGGTGGCACCGGGCACCGCGGACTACAGTTACCGGGTGCCCCCACCCACCTTCCCATCAGGCGTGAGCCTGCGCCCCTTGAGGGCGACGGACGCGGCCGCTCTCGCACAGGCGTACCGGGACAACCGGGAGCACCTCGCGCCGTGGGAACCCCTGCGGGAGGACGGCTTCTTCACCGAGGCGGGCCAGGCGGAGCAGATTGCCCGGCGGCTCGAAGGCCGGGCGGCGGGCACCGACATGCCGTGGGTCCTGGCGACGGAGGAACGGATCATCGGCACGATGACTCTCTCCGGCATCGTCCATGGTCCGTTCCTCAGCGCCCATGTCGGCTACTGGGTGGCCCGATGGATGCAGGGTCGGGGCGTCTGCTCGACGGCCCTGCAGGACGTGCTGCGGCATGCCCGGGACGAACTGGGACTGCATCGCGTCCAGGCGTCCGTCCTGCCGCACAACACCGCGTCGACGACCGTCCTGCGACGGGCCGGATTCACGCTCATCGGGACGGCGCCGTCCTACCTCCGCATCGCGGGGTCCTGGCAGGACCACCTGCTGTACCAGCGCATCCTGCCCTGATCGGCAGCCCTCCCGGGCCGGCGCCGACCCCGTCCGTTCTTCCGCTTCCCCTTCGGCGGACGGGACGCGAGGACGATCGCCGCGGTGGACGACCTGGGGTAGGTCGCCGTCCGGTGGACCGTGGACACCCTGGGTTGGAAGGGCGCCAGTGGTGGCATCAGCACGCAGACGGTCACCGCCCGGGTGCTCGGCGGACTCCAGCCCGGCGAGATCGTCCCCATGCATGCCGGAGCCCGCCCGGACGACGGCAGCACCCTCGGCGCCGACGCACTGGCCCGGGTCGTCGATCGGATCAGCAGCGTCGGTTACGGCTTCGTCACCCTCGACCAGCTCCTGGGGTGAACTCCCTTCCCGCAGCCCTAGGACCGGCCCCTCGACCGGGGCCAGTAGCCCTCCACCTGGCTGACCGGGCGGACGGACGCCCCATCGGGGTTCTCGCCGTACTCCTTCTTGGCCCGGCGCTGCCGCAGCAGGTCCCAGCACTGGTCCAGGCTCTCCTCGATGCGGCGCAGGCGTCCCTCGTTCTCGTGGCCCCGGACGCTGGTGGCGGCGTTCTGCCGGAGCCGGTGCTCCTCCTCCACGAGGGAGCGGATGGTGGACAGGATGTCCTGGTCGTCCATGCCGGGCCTCCTCACCGTGCCTGGGGGTACCGTACCCGCGAACGCCGGACGGGACCAGAGTTCCCCGCGGCGGCGAGAGGGCGCAGCAGGACCTCCGCCGGTCCTACAGGGCCGAGATGGTCCAGCCCGTCCGGTGGGTCTCCCCGGGCTCGAGGACGATCAGGTCCTCGCCCGTGTTGAAGGCATCCGGCGGGCAGGTCATGGGTTCGACGGCGAGACCGAGGCGCGTGCTCTCCGGCTTCAGCGGCAGGTCGGCCGTGTGGATCTGGACCCACGGGCAGCTCCCGTCCCACACCATGGCGGTCCCGGTGCCGTGGGTCGGGTCGGTGACCCGCACCATGGCACGGCCGGCGGCGTCGCGCTCCAGGTCGGTGAACGCGTGGTCGATCTGCACGTCGCCGAGCGCGTGGGCCGTCCGGAAGTCGAACGGCGTCCCGGCGACGGCCTCCTTCGCCACGGGTAGCAGCCGGTCGGGCGTGACCGTGAGGACCGTGGCCGCGGGAAGTTCGAGCACCCAGGCGTCGAGGGGCGACGGCCCGGCGACGAGATACGGGTGCGGGCAGACGCCGTAGGGCGCGCGCCGACCACCGGTGTTGAGGGCCGTGACGTCCGTCCTGAAGCCCTCACCGCTGACGCTGAAGCGCACTTCGAGGGCCACCTCGAAGGGGTAGGCCGCGACCGGCTCGATGGCACACGCGAGCGTGACGGAGGACCCGGTGTGCTCCACGAGCGACCAGGGGACGTCGAAGACGAGCCCGTGGAGGGCCGCGCCGCGCTCGGGCTCGTTGATCGGCAACTCGTAGTGGGCACCGTCGAACGCGTACCGACCGTCCTCGATGCGGTTCGGCCACGGGGCGACGAAGGCGCCGCGGAAGTTGGGCATCGCCTCCTGTGCACCGAATCCGACCACGAGCGGACGGCCGTCATGGGTGAGTTCGCGGACGGCTGCGCCGAGCCCGAGGACGACGGCCGTGTACCCGCCACCCTGGATCCGGTATTCGATGGGAGCCTGGCGGTTCATGCGAGGGCTACGGCCGTCCAGGAGACGGGCGGGAGCGTGATGGTGACGGCGCCGCCGTCGAGCTTGGCGGAGGTGTTCGGTCTCATGGTCACGCGGTCGGGCTCCTCGAGAGTGTTCCGGGCATATACGTCCGTATCGTACAGCGACTCCGCGGTCACCCCGGTGATTCCGGGGAGCGCCGCGACATCGATGGTCACGGTCGTCTCCTCGGTCTGCGACCGGTTGACGAGGAACACGGCGGTGGCACCCGTCGCGTCGTCGTGCGTGGCCACGGCGTCCACGAGGGGCACGACGCCGTACTCGCCGGTCTCATACGTACCGGCGTCGAGCTTGAGCTCGAGGACCGAGCCCCGCGCCAGCTTCGAGGTGATGGAGAACGGGAAGAAGGTCGTCTGGCGCCACGCGGGACCGCCGGGCTCGGTCATGATCGGGGCGATCACGTTGACGAGCTGTGCCAGCGATGCGGAGGTGACGCGGTCCGCGTGCTTCAGCAGCGAGATCATCAGATTGCCGAACACGACGGCGTCCGCCACCGAGTAACAGTCCTCCAGCAGGCGCGGGGCGACGGGCCAGTTGTCGAGTCCCTCGATCTTGTCGACGTTCTCGAAGCGGCTGATATACCAGACGTTCCACTCGTCGAAGGAGATGTTGATGGTCTTCGTACTGCCGCGGACTGCCTTCACGTGGTCGGCGGTCGCGACGACGGACTCGATGAAGTGGTCCATGTCGACGGCGGACGCGAGGAAGGAGCCGAGGTCGCCGCCCTTCTCCTCGTAGTAGGCGTGGCAGGAGATGTAGTCGACGTCGTCGTACGTGTGCGAGAGGACCACGCGCTCCCACTCCCCGAAGGTGGGCATGTGCGCGCTGGAGGAGCCGCAGGCCACGAGTTCGATGGACGGGTCGAGCTGCCGCATCGCCTTCGCCGTGCGGGACGCGAGCTTGCCGTAGTCCTCGGCGGAGCGGTGGCCGAGCTGCCAGGGGCCGTCCATCTCGTTGCCGAGGCACCAGATCCTGACGGCGAACGGATCGGGCCGGCCGTTGGCCATGCGCTGGTCGGCGAGGGCGGTGCCCTTGGGCAGGTTGGAGTACTCGAGGAGTTCCAGGGCCTCGAGGGTGCCGCGGGTGCCGAGGTTCACGGCGAGCATGAGATCGCTGTCGACCTTCCGCAGCCAGGATGCGAATTCGTGCAGGCCCACCTGGTTGGTCTCGGTCGAATGCCAGGCCAGGTCCAGCCGCGTGGGGCGCTCCTCACGGGGCCCCACGCTGTCCTCCCACCGGAAGCCCGAGACGAAATTGCCTCCGGGGTACCGGATGGTCGAGACACCCATCTCGCGGACCAGGTCGATGACGTCCTGCCGGAAGCCCTCGTCGTCGGCCGTGGCATGCCCGGGCTCGTGGATGCCGTCGTAGACGTGGCGACCGAGATGTTCGACGAAGCCGCCGAAGATGTTGCGGTTGATGGGCCCGACTGCGAAGTGGGGGTCCAGCGTGAGGCGTGCGTTCTGCATGGGGCTGCTTTCTCTGGTGGGTGTCGTGGCGTGGAGAGGCGTGCGGGCTACTTGAGCGAGCCCAGCGACAGCCCGCCCTGCCAGTACTTCTGGAGGGACAGGAAGGCGATGATCAGCGGGATGATCGAGATGAAGGCACCCGTGGTGATCAGGTTCCACAGCGCCTCACCGCCGCTGCCGGCGTTCGAGAGCGCCTGCCAGCCGTTCAGCCCGACCGTGACGGGGAGCAGCAGCGGGTCGCTGAGGACCGCCAGCGGCAGGAAGAAGTTGTTCCAGGTCCCGACGACGGAGAGGAGGAGGACGGTGACGATGGCCGGCCGCAGCAGCGGCAGGGCGATTTGGAAGAAGGTGCGGATCTCCCCCGCACCGTCGATCCTGGCGGCGTCGAGCAACTCGTCCGGCACGGCTTCCTGGGCGAAGACCCTCATGAGGTAGACGCCGAAGGGGCTGAGCAGGGACGGCAGGATGACGGCCCAGATGGTGTTCACCAGGCCCACCGAGCTCAGGAGCACGAACGTGGGGATGACCAGCGCGGTGAGTGGCACCATGACCGCTCCGAGGAGGATCCCGAAGAAGGCTCCGCGGCCGCGGAAGTCGTACTTGGCGAAACCGTACCCCGCGAGGACGGCGAGGATCGTCGCTCCCACCCCTCCCGAGATCGCATACAGGAAGGAGTTGCCGAGCCAGCGCCAGTAGATGCCGTCCTGGCGTTCGAACAGGCCCTGGATGTTGCTGACGAAGTGGAACTCGTCGTCGAACCAGAGCGGTCCGCCGCTTCCTCCGAACAATCCGGCGGTGTCCTTGGTGCTTGCGACCGTCAGCCACCAGAGGGGGGTGATGAAGTAGATGACGAGGATGAGCAGGAAGATGTGCGAGCCGATGCGTGAGCCGCCGTTGCGGGCCCGGTTCCGCGATGCCGAACTGCGGGCCTTCTGGCCGCCCTGCCGGTGTGGAGTGTCTGTGACGAGTGCCATGGCTTATTTCAGTCCGCTCTGCTTGCGGGTCAGGAAGAGGAAGATGAAGGAGAAGACGAAGACCACGATCCCGAGCGCGAAGGAGATCGCGGAGGCGTAGTTGAACTGGCTGTAGGAGAAGGCCAGCGAGAACGCATACATGTTCGGCGTGTAGGACACCGGGATGGCTCCCTGCGCCACTCCCCTCAGGACCTGCGGTTCGGTGAAGAACTGCAGGGTGCCGATCAGGGCGAAGATGACCACCATGACCAGCGACGAGGAGATCATCGGGATCTTGATCCGCCAGGCGATCTGGCGGTCGGTGGCGCCGTCGAGCACCGCGGCCTCGTAGATTCCCGGATCGATGCCGCGGAGGGCGGCGTAGATGATGATCATGTAGTAGCCGGCCCACTGCCACGTCACGATGTTCACGAGGCTGCCGAAGATGTTGTCCTGCGAGAGGAACTCGGGCGCTGCGAGTCCGACGAGGTTGAAGAGGTCCGCTGCCGGGCCGAAGCGGGGGCTGTAGAGGAAGCCCCACATCAGGGCACCGATGACCACCGGCACCGCGTAGGGCACGAAGATCATCAGCCGGGAGAATTTCGAGGCCCAGGTAGCGAGGTTGTCGAGGACGAGCGCAGCGAGGAGGGCCACGATCATCTGCGCGGGGATCATGATGAGGGCGAACTTCGCGACGGTACCGAGTCCGCTGAGGAAGATCGGGTCGGTGAACGCCTTCACGTAGTTGTCGACACCCACGAAGTCGGTCCCGCTCGCGAGCGTGTTGGTGAACAGGCTCATCCTGAACGCGAAGAGCAGCGGCAGGATGAGGAAGCTCAGGAAGATCAGGGCGAAAGGTGCGACGAAGAGCCAGCCCCATCGCTGCCTGCGCCGGTAGTTCCGGTCGGGGCGGTGCTTACCCTGCTGTGATGCCTCGGCGCTCTGGGACGACGTCGGCGCGGTAGTCGTAGCCATGGAAAGTCCTTCTCGGGCTGGCGGATGTCACGGTGGGTGGGTCCGGGAAGGACCGGGAGGGAAGGTGCCCGCGCGGGACGCGGGCACCTTCCCGGCTGACTACTTCAGGGTGAAGCCCTGCTCGGTCGCGTACTGCTCGAGCGATGCCTGGAGATCGTCGAGCGCCTGGCCCGAGTCCTTCTCGCCCTGCACCATCGCGTAGATCTGCTCGGTGAGCTGGTCGTACGCGTAGTTCTGGAACGGGCTGAAGGTGGCTCCCTCGTAGCCGGCCGCAGCATCGAGGAACACGTCCTGGTTGATCTGCTGTCCGCCGAAGAACTCGTACTCCTTGGTGGCGAACTCGTCGGACTCGAGAACCGGTGCATAGGACGGGAAGAGCGCCCCCGCGTCCACACCGAGGTTCATGCCTTCCTCGTTGCCGAAGATGCCCATGGCCACCTTGGCTGCCAGCTCCTTGTCCCCGGCCTGTTCGGTCACGGCGAAGGTGGAACCACCCCAGTTCACCTGGACGGGGTTCGCTGCGTCCCACTGCGGCAGCGGAGCTGCACGCCAGATCGCCTCGGGATCGGCGTCGGACAGGCCCTGCAGGTATCCGGGGCCCCAGGCCGCCGCGAGGTAGACGGCGTAGGAGCCGTCGACGAGCTTGGTGTTGTAGTCGGCGGTGAAGGCGTCGTCGGTCGCGACGAGGCCGTCCTTGACGAGGCCGTCCCAGTAGTCGAGCACCTTCTTGGCGCCCTCGTCGTTGACCTTGATGCCGATCTCCTGCGGGTTCGCGGAGTCGTACACGAAGGGCTCGGAACCGGCCTGCGCGAACAGTGCCTGGTTGAACGCACGCCCGTTGGTCGGGAAGTCGGCGATGACGGCTTCGCTCCCGGATTCCTTGAGCGTCCGGGCCGCAGCCTCGAACTCCGCCCACGTGGTGGGCACCTCGATGCCGGCGGCGTCGAAGATGTCCTGCCGGTACAGCATGCCCATGGGTCCGCCATCGACCGGGATGGCGTAGACGGCGTCACCGCTCGAAGCGTCCTCCCAGGCGCCTGCGGCGTACTGGTCCTCGACCTCGTCGGCGCCGTACTCCGTCAGGTCCACGAGCGCGTCGCGGATCGTGAAGCTGGAGAGGACCTCGGACTCGAGCTGGATGACATCCGGGGCGCCGGAGCCGGACTCGATCGACGTGGAGAACTTCGTGTACTCGTCGTTGCCCTGACCCGCGTTCGTCCAGCAGATCTGGACGTCGTCGTTGGCGTTGTTGAATTGGTCGACCACCTGGTCGAACGCCGGGTACCAGGCCCAGACGGTCACCTGGGGAGCCTCGGTATTGACGATCGTGTTGGTGCAGGACGCGGCCTCGGAGCCGCCTCCGCTGTCGCTTCCTCCGGAGCAGCCGGTCAGTACTACGGCGGCGGCTGCGATGCCCGCCGTTGCCAGGTATGTGGCCTTCATATCTCTTGCTTCCTCTCGCGGTGGCATTCCACCGTGGTCCGCCCGGGGTGGCCGGTCCAGGTGCTGCAGGGAGGAGGATCGCCGGGGCACGAGGTGCCGAGCCCGCTCGAATCTTCCTTGATCCGGGTCCTTCCTCCTGCCGATCCGCCCGATCGGGCGGGTATCTGCGAGAGTCGGTTCCGTCATTTACATCGTTGTAGGTAAACGATGTAGAAACTATGCAGAGTAGCTCGGGCCGGTGTCAAGCATTCGCGGAAAAAGGCACACAGGCCTCAATGTGACCGGGCCAGCGCGGAGGACTCCCGCTCGATGACCTGGAAGTGCGCCTCGAACTCGCGGGGCGGGACGCCGCCGACACGTCCCGAGATACGCTCCTGCAGCACCCGCACCGCGGTGTCCGCGATCTCGTCCCTGCCCGGATCGATCGTGGACAGCGTCGGCAGCGAGTACCTGCCCTCGTCCAGGTCGTCGAAGCCGATCACCGCGACGTCGTCGGGGATCCGCAGCCCCGCCTCCTGCAGCACGCGCATCGCACCCAGCGCGAGGGTGTCGTTCATGCCGAACAGCGCATCGAATCCGACGCCGGAGGCGAGCAGTTCCCGCATGGAGGTGGCGCCGTTGGCCCGGTGCCAGAGTGTCGTGTACGCGACGAGGTCAGGATCGAACGGGATGCCTGCCGCGTC
Organism: Arthrobacter sp. TJ-263; assembly: GCF_058269155.1. Lineage (NCBI taxonomy): Bacteria > Bacillati > Actinomycetota > Actinomycetes > Micrococcales > Micrococcaceae > Arthrobacter > Arthrobacter sp. TJ-263. The sequence goes on from NZ_JBZCNE010000001.1 coordinate 1,568,297, forward strand.
GAGAGCCTGCCGGTAGCCGCGCAGGCGCAGCCCGGCCGATCCGATCACCTCGCCCTCGTGGCCGCCGACGACGGCGATACGGCGCCGGCCCCGCGAGATCAGGTGTTCGGTCGCGGCGCGGGCGGAGTCGACGTTGCTCATGGTCACGTGGTCGGTGGGCCCGCCGAAGATCCGCTCCCCGAGCAGCACGAGCGGGAAGTTGACGTTCAGGTGGTCGGCGTCCTCGTTGGACATGCCGAGCGGGCTGAACAGCAGTCCGTCCGTCATCTGCAGCCGCGGACTGGACAGGATCTCGAGCTCGCGGGAGCGGTCGCCGCCGGTCTGCTCGATGAGCACCTTCAGCCCGCGCCGTTCCGCAGCCTTGATGGTCGAGTCGGCCAGTTCCGCGAAATAGCTGAGCGACAGCTCGGGGACGGCGAGCCCGATCACCCCGGTGCGGCCCGAGCGCAGGCTCCGCGCGGAGAGGTTGGGGCTGTAGCCGAGGTCGGCGATGGCGTCCATGACGCGCTGCTTCGTGTCGGCGCGGATGTGCTCGTAGTCGTTGATGACGTTGGAGACGGTCTTGATCGAAACGCCGGCTGCCAGTGCGACGTCCTTCAGTGTGGCCGCCATGCCGCTCCCTCGGGTCCTGTCGTGATGCCCTGCACGTCACGCGTGTGGTGATTCTACAACGTTGTAGGATAGGCGGGCACGCCTCTCGACGTGCCGCTGCGGCCCCGACGCCGGCCGCCGCGACACCGGCCAGACAGGGACCATCATGCTCGAGGAACAGGTACGCGACAGGCTCAACTGGGCGGGCAACTACGAGTACCGGGCCGGGACGATCCTGCACCCCACCTCGCTCGCCGACCTCCAGCGAGCCGTCGCGGGGGCCACCCGCATCCGCGCGCTCGGCTCGCGCCACTCCTTCAACGACATCGCGGACAGCCCCGGGACCCTCGTCTGCCTGGACGTACTCGACCCCGGGGTGCACATCGACGAGGACACCCTCACCGTCACGGTGGGCGCAGGCGTGCGCTACGGAGTCCTCGCCGAACACCTGCAGCGCCGCGGCTTCGCCCTGCACAACCTGGCCTCCCTCCCCCACATCTCGGTCGGAGGCGCCATCGCCACCGCCACCCACGGCTCCGGGGACGCGAACGGCAACCTCGCCACCGCCGTCGTCGGGCTCGAGCTCGTGACCGCGTCCGGCGACGTCCTGGTCCTGGCCGCAGGCGACGACGACTTCGACGGCGCCGTCGTGGGCCTCGGCGCCCTCGGCGTCGTCCACCGCGTGACCCTGCGCATCGAACCCTCCTTCGACGTGCGCCAGGACGTGTTCACGGACGTCCCGTGGGACGCGGTACTCGCGGACTACGACGCCGCCACGTCCGCCGCGTACAGCGTCAGCCTGTTCACGGACTGGGCGGGCGACACCATCGGCCAGGCGTGGCTGAAGAGCCGCGTCGACGGGGCCCGCCCCGTCCCGGATGCGTTCTACGGCGGTTCACCGGCGGACCGTGCCCACCATCCGGTGCCGGGGGTGGCCGCGGACCACTGCACGCAGCAACTCGGCGTCCCCGGACCGTGGTCGGACCGGCTGGCCCACTTCCGCCTCGCATTCACTCCCAGCAACGGGCAGGAGCTGCAGACGGAGTACCTCGTAGGCCGTGAGCACGCCGTCGAGGCGATCCAGGCGGTGCGCGCCCTGGCGCCGAGGATCGCGCCACTGCTGCTGGTCTCGGAGGTGCGCTCCATGGCGGCGGACGAGCTGTGGCTCAGCAGCAACTACCGCCGCGACGGGATCGGCCTCCACTTCACCTGGAAGCCGCTGCAGGACGAGGTCGAAGCACTGCTGCCGGAGCTCGAGGCGGCGCTGCTCCCCCTGGGTGCCCGCCCGCACTGGGGAAAGCTGTTCGCGGCCGACGCCGCCCAGCTGGCCCCGCTCTATCCCCGCTTCGAGGACTTCCGGCGCCTCGCCCGTCGCCTGGATCCCGAGGGTACGTTCCGCAACGCCTTCCTCGACCGCACGGTCTTCGGCGCCTAGGAGGACACCGCCTCAGTGCTTGCGCGCCGGCCACTTCCAGTGCGCGAGGGTGCGCAGGCGGATGAGCAGTGCCCGGGACTGCTCGGGGCCGTACGGCAGGAGCGGGATGGCCTTGGTCATGTCCACCGAGGCCTCGTCCATGGCCACCCGGGTCACCCGGATGGCGCTGCGCATCGTGTTCATCTGCGTGACGACGGCCTCGACGGCCACCGGCTCGCCGTGACCGGGCACGAACACGTCGTAGAGGTCCTCGAGGGCCACCATCTTGCCGAGGGTCCGCACCCAGTCCACGGGGAACGAGTCCTCGAAGACCGGATCCGCGCCTTCCTCCACGAGGTCCCCCGCGAAGAGCACGTTCCCGGCGCCCACCAGCAGGTCGTGGTCGGTGTGACCGCGTCCGAGGTGGAACAGCGTCACGGACTGGCCTCCCAGGTCGAGGTCCACGGGAGTGCCTTCCACGAGCCGGTTGGCGGGGACGATCCGGGTGTGCTCGCCGTCGCCCGCACCCATGGCCGGCTCGACGGAGGCGACCGGCGCCCGCTGGTCCTCGCCGTTCTCGGCCTGGACGGCGCTGCACCGCGCCGTGGCCCAGAACTCCTCGACGCCGTGCGCGGCGAAGTAGTCGTTGCCGAAGAAATGGTCCGCATGGGCGTGGGTGTTCACGACGACGAGCGGCAGGCCCGTGACGGCCCGCACCTGCGAGTACACCTCCGCCGCAGCGATCGGTCCTGGCCCCGTGTCGACGACCAGCGCCTGCTCGGAGCCGACGACGAGCCCGATATTGGTCCGGGAACCCGCAGTGCGCAGCACATGGATGCCCGGTCCGAGCTCCCGCCACGGGCCGCTGTTCTCGCTGGGGACGTCGGTGGTCATGGGGTCCTCTCTGACGGCAGGAGCTCCAGTCTAGGTCGGTGGCACGCGACCCGGCTGCACGGCGCGACCGCCGGCCGGTATGTGCCCGGTCCGTGCCCGGCGGCCGCGCGTCCGGTGCGTGCCCGGTCCGGCTCCGGCTGTCCGGTCAGGCGGCGCGGCCCAACCGGTCCGGCGCGTGCCCGGTCGGCCCGGACCGTCCGGTCAGACGGTGACGGCGGCGGGTGTCCGAGGGGCTCGCTCGGGCATACGGAAGATCGGCAGCGTGACGTTGATCAACGGCCCGATCAGCAGGGCGAAGGCGACCGTGCCGAGGCCGACCGACCCGCCGAGCAGCCAGCCGAGCAGCAGCACGGTCCCCTCGATGGCCGTGCGGACGAGCCAGATCGGCAGCCCGAAGCGGGCATGGAGGCCCGTCATGAGGCCGTCGCGCGGGCCCGGCCCGAGGCGGGCGCCGATGTAGAGGCCGCTGGCCACCGCCAGCAGCACCAGTCCGCCGGTGAACAGCAGGATCCGCCCCCACAGCTGGCTCGGCTCTCCGAGTACCGCGAGGCCGATCTCCGCACTGGGCCCCACGAGCAGGACGTTCAGGACGGTCCCGATGCCCGGACGCTGCCGGAGCGGGATCCAGAGCAGCAGGACGATCAGGCCGATGATGTTGGTCATGAAGCCGAACGGGATGCCGGTCTGGAGGGAGCCGCCCTGCCCCAGGACGTCCCAGGGCGAGACCCCGAGCGTGGCCCTGATCATCATCGCGAGCGAGAAACCGTAGAGGAAGAGGCCGAGCAGGAGCTGCAGCCCGCGCCGGGCGCCGAGGAACGTCATGGTCCCAGTACAACCGGGAATTGGACTTACATCAAGATGCCAATCGTGCCATGGTGGCTTCATGATGGTTCTTCCCGCCCGCCGCCTCGCGGCCGAACTCGGAGCGTGGCGCACCACGGGCCCGGCCTACGGGGCCCTGGCCGACCGCATCCGGCTGCTCACCCTCGACGGGCGCATCCCCCTGGGGACGCGCCTGCCGGCCGAACGCGAGCTGGCCGTGCAGCTCGGCGTCAGCAGGACCCTCGTGGCGGCCGCCTATGCACGGCTGCGGTCGGCCGGGTACGTGGAGAGCACGCGCGGCTCGGGCAGTGTCGTCGCCATGCCGGGACGGGAGGTACCGGCGCACGACGACGGCGGACCCGGCGTGGTCCTCGACCTCAGCAAGGCGGCACTCCCCGCGGCCCCGCAGGTCGGCGAGGCCGCGGCGAGAGCCGCGCAGGAGCTTCCCGCCTACCTGAACGGCAGCGGCTACGATCCGCTCGGCCTGCCCCGCCTGCGGCAGGCCCTCGCCGACCGGTATGCGGCGCGGGGCGTCCCCACCGAACCCGGGCAGATCATGGTCACCCTCGGAGCACAGCACGCCATCTCCCTCCTGGCACGCGCACTGCTCGGCCGCAGCGACTCGGCCCTCGTCGAAGCGCCGAGCTACCCCCACGCGTACGAGGCCCTGCGCGCCGCAGGCCGACGCCTCCTGCCGGTGGCCGTCGATGCCCGCGACGGCTGGGACGACGACGGCCTCGAGCAGGCGTTCCGGCGGGGGCGCCCGACGCTGGCCTACGTCATGCCGGACTTCCACAACCCCACCGGAGCGGTGATGCCTCCTGCGCAGCGCGACCGGCTGATGACGGCGGCGGCACGGCAGAACACGGTGGTCATCGCGGACGAGACGATGGCGGAGCTGCGGATCGACGCCGATCCCATGCCTCCCCTTGCGGCCTTCGGACCCGCCGTGCTGGTCGGATCGATGGGCAAGACCGTCTGGGGTGGACTGCGTATCGGGTGGATCCGGGCGGAGGAGGACCTCATCCTCCGGCTCGTCCAGTCCCGGTATGCGCAGGACCTCGGGACGCCGATCCTCGAGCAGCTCATCGCCCTCGAGATGCTGGGCACGTACGACGAGCTGCTGCTCCTCCGGTCCAGGCAACTGGCCGAGGGCCGCAGCCACCTCGAGGGGCTCCTTCACGACGCGCTACCTGCGTGGGACGTCCCCCACGTCCCGGGCGGACTGTGCACGTGGGTGAATCTGGGGGCGCCCGTCAGCTCGCAACTGGCCCTCGCTGCCCGGGACCGGGGCCTGCTGCTCGGCGCGGGTCCCCGCTTCGGCATGGACGGGGTGTTCGAGCGGTTCCTCCGCGTCCCCTTCAGCTACCCGCCCGAGGACACCCGCCGGGCGGTGGGCATCCTCTCCTCGGCCTGGCGGTCGCTGGATGCCCGGGCTCCCGTCGAGAACGACTTCGCGCCGGCACTGGTGTAGGTCCGCGCAGCACGGGCCGGGTTGCCGGTCAGGCTCCGCTCCGGGCTCCGAGGTGCTCGGCGAGGTACGGCGCCGTCGCGCTCACCTCGGGCGCGAGCCCCGCGATGTGCGCGGGTGTCCCGGAGGCGACGATCCTGCCGCCGGCAGAACCTCCGCCCGGACCGAGGTCGATCACCCAGTCGGCGGCCGCCACGACCGCCATCGTGTGTTCGACGACGACGACCGTGTTGCCGGCCTCGACCAGTTTCCGCAGCTGCGCGAGGAGCAGCACGACATCCGCGGGATGCAGTCCGGTGGTCGGCTCGTCCAGCAGGTAGAGGGTATGGCCGCGCCGGGCCCGCTGCAGCTCGGTGGCCAGCTTGATGCGCTGGGCCTCTCCCCCGGAGAGCTCCGTGGCCGGCTGCCCCAGCCGCAGGTACCCCAGGCCCACCTCCTGCAGCGTGGCGAGCGAGCGGGCCGCGGCCGGAATGTCCCGGAGGGCGGACGCGGCGTCGTCCACGGTCATCCCGAGGACGTCCGCGATGGTGCGGCCGTCCAGCGTGACCTCGAGGGTCTCCTCGTTGTAGCGGGACCCGGCGCAGGCCGGGCAGGGGCCGTAGCTCCCGGGCAGGAACAGGAGTTCGACCGCCACGAAGCCCTCGCCCTGGCAGGTCTCGCAGCGTCCACCCTGCACGTTGAAGGAGAACCGGCCGGCCCCGAAGCCCCGCGACCTCGCGGCGGGCGTCGCGGCGAACGCCTTCCGCACGGCGTCGAACAGTCCCGTGTAGGTCGCGAGGTTGGAGCGCGGTGTCCGCCCGATGGGCTTCTGGTCCACGCTGACCAGGCGGTCGAAGGCTTCCAGTCCGCCGATGCCCGCCACTGTGGAGCCCGTGTCTGCCTCGGGGGCCATCCCGTCGTCGACCGGTTCGAGGTCGGCGGGGGTGTCGTCGCGGACGTGCGCCCCGACCGCTTCGGCGAGGACCTTGCTGACGAGCGTCGACTTCCCCGATCCGGACACGCCCGTCACCGCGGTCAGGACGCCCACGGGAACGGCGGCGTCGAGACCCTGGAGGTTGTGGCGGCGGATGCCCTCGAGGCGCAGCCAGGCCGAGGGTTCCCGGGCGGCGCCGTCCACCGCCGCCGCCGGCGCGGTCCGGGCCAGGAACGGCGCCGTGAGGGAGGCCTGGACGTCCACGAGCCCGCCGGCTGGGCCGCTGTAGATGATTTCTCCCCCGCCCTCCCCGGCGAGCGGGCCGACGTCGACGATCCAGTCCGAGCGTCGGACGACGTCCATGTTGTGTTCGACGACGAACACCGAGTTCCCGGCGTCCTTGAGTGCTGCGAGGACGGCGAGGAGTGGCTCGACGTCGGCGGGGTGCAGTCCGGCGGACGGCTCGTCGAGCACGTAGACGACGCCGAACAGACCGGACCGGAGCTGCGTGGCGATGCGCAGTCGCTGCATCTCGCCGGGCGAGAGCGTGGGGGTGGCGCGGCTCAGGCTCAGGTAGCCCAGCCCGAGGTCCACGAGGACCCGGAGGCGCTGGACGAGGTCGCGACTGATGGTGACGGACACTTCCGTGCCCTCCCCCGAGGTCCACGACCCGTGCGCTGCGACCGGGTGCTCCAGCGTGGCCGCCGGCTCGAGGTGCGCGGCGAGATCCGCCAGGGGCAGGGCGTTCGCCTCCGCGATCGACAGTCCGGCGAAGGTCACCGCGAGCGCCTCGGGACGCAGTCCGCTCCCGCCGCACACCCCGCACGGGCCGGACTCCATAAAGGGCAGCACGCGGTCGCGCATCTGCTGGCTCTTCGAGTCGCGGAGGGTGTGCATGACGTAGCTCTTCGCACTCCAGAAACGGCCCTTGTACGGCTTGGCCACGCGGTCCCGCTGGGGCGTGACCTCGACGACGGGCTGCTCCTCGGTGAACAGCAGCCAGTCCCGCGCCTGCTGCGGCAGCTCCCGCCAGGGGACGTCGATGTCGTGGCCGAGCTCGCCGACGACGTCGCGGAGGTTCTTGCCCTGCCAGGCGCCCGGCCACGCGGCGATCGCACCCTCGCGGATGGTCAAGGAGGGGTCGGGGACGAGTGTGTCCTCGGTGACGTCCCGTGCGATGCCCAGCCCGTGGCACCGCGGACACGCTCCGCCGGCGGTGTTGGGCGAGAAGGCATCGGATTCCAGGCGTTCGACGGCGTCCGCCGGGTAGGTGCCCGCACGCGAGTAGAGCATCCGCAGCGAGTTGGAGAGGGTGGTGAGCGTCCCGACGGTCGAGCGCACGCTCGGCGTGCCGCGCCGCTGCTGGAGCGCGACGGCGGGAGGGAGCCCGGTGATCGAGCCGACGTGCGGGGAGTGCCCCTGCTGGATGAGCCTCCGCGCGTAGGGGGCGACCGATTCCAGGTAGCGGCGCTGCGCCTCGGCGTAGATCGTGCCGAACGCCAGCGAGGACTTGCCCGACCCCGAGACCCCGGTGAAGGCGACGACGGCGTCGCGCGGGACATCGACGTCGACGCCGCGCAGGTTGTTCTCGCCGGCGCCGCGGACGCTGACGAAGCCGTCCCGGACGATGGCGGACGGGGCGACGGCGGAGGGGGCAGGGGCGTTGTTCGGCGACTCGATCACCACCCCAACCCTACGGTTCTCCCGGAGGCGCAGGGGACCGGATTGCCCGGGCCGTGGTCGTGCTACCGGCCATGGCCCTACGAACGGGGCGGGACCGGAGACGCCTAGGACCTTTCGGGTCCCTCCAGCTCGTGCGGCTGCTCCCGCTCGTCCGGTTCTGCGGCCGCGGGCTGTGCCGGCTGGTGCTTCCGCACCGCATAGTGGTGCCCGAGGGAGTCCGTGTGGATCTCCATGGAGAGCAGGGCGCTGTCGGACAGATCCTCGGCGGCGTCGTGGCGGTGCACGACCGGCGTGCCCCCGTCGCTGCGCGCCGCCGGGCCGAGGAAGGTCCGCGCGGCGTTGTCGAGCCCGTCGAAGAAGGAACGGTGGGCGTGCGCCTCCGGGTGCGGCGGCTCCTGGACGGGCACACCCGGAGCGGTCGGCGCGAGCGGGGACGGCCGGGCGGACTGCTGGTCGTGCTTCCTGTGATTCCGGCGGATTTTCATCATGCACCTGATTCATCGTGGGACCCTCAGTCTACTCCGCCGGGTCCTCGGAGAACCCGGCGGACTGCTCCCACGCCTACAGGTCGGCGAGCATCCCGCCCGGGTTCTCCATTGCGTCCGCGACGAACCGCAGGAAGCCTCCCGCGGTTCCGCCGTCGCACACGCGGTGGTCGAACGCGAGCGTCAGCTCGGTCACCTTGCGCACCGCGAGCCCGCCGTCCACGACCCACGGGCGGTCGATGATCCGGCCCATCCCGAGGATCGCCGATTCCGGGTAGTTGATGATGGCCGCGCTGCCGTCCACGCCGAACACCCCGTAGTTGTTCAGGGTGAAGGTGCCGGAGGACAGGTCCGACGGCGTGGCCCTGCCCTCACGTGCCAGGGCGGCGAGGCGGCGGATCTCGGTGTCGAGCCCGCGGGCGGACAGGGTGTCGGCCCGTCGGATGCCCGGCACCACGAGGCCGCGGTCCGTCTGTGCTGCGATCCCGAGGTTCACGCCGTCGACCCGCACGATCTCCTGGGCGCCGTCGTCACCCGTCGCGATCCGGCTGTTCAGCTCCGGGTAGCGGGCCAGACCCGCCACGACGAACCGCGCCACGAAGGCCAGCAGGCCGGGCACCGCGTCCGGCGTCCTGCGCTTCATCTCCGCCCGCAGTTCCACGAGGGCGGTGGCGTCGACGTCCACCCAGACCGTGGCCTCGGGGATCTCGCGTCGGCTGCGGGTCATCGCATCGGCGATCGTCCGCCGGACTCCCCTCAGGGGGGTGCGTTCGAGGACCGTGAGCCCGGACCGCGGATCGAGCGGAGCGTCCGCGGCTCCCGTGGCGGCCGGCATGTCGCGGGTCACGGGGGAGGCACCGGGGACGGCGTCGGCAGGGACGGCGCCCTCAGGGACATCAGGGCCGGACGACGCCAGAGCCGCGATCGCCTGCTCCACGTCGCGACGGAGGATCAGCCCCTTCTCCCCCGACCCGCGGAGGTCGGCGAGCCGCACGCCGTTGTCGCGCGCGAGCTTCCGGACCAGGGGCGAGACACACAGCGGGGCCGTGCCGGCGTCGGACGCTGCCGTGCCGGTGGCGGAGGCCGCGACCGGATCGGTGGCCGCGGCGGCCTGGGGCGCGGGCGACGGCGTCGTCCGAACGGCGGGGGCCGCGGCCGCCGTAGCAGCCGAGGACGCAGCGGACGTAGCGGCTCCCGCCGTCGTGCCCTTGCGCGGCCGGGTGCGGCCACCGGTGAGACCACCCGGAGTGCCGTAACCGATCAGCACGTTCCCCGAGCCGCCGTCGGCCGCCGCGGCATCGTCCCCGATGGCGGCAGCAGGGACACCGGCATCCTCGCGGAGCTCCGCCGCGGCGGCTTCGACACCTGCAGTGGCGACTGCCGGTGAGGTGGCCGCAGGTCCGCCGCCGTCGGGCCGGACGGAGAGGAACGGCGCACCGACGTCGAGCACTTCACCGGGCCTGCCGTGCAGCACGGCGACTGTCCCCGCGAAGGGCGAGGGGACCTCGACGACCGACTTGGCGGTCTCGACCTCCGCGATGGGCTGGTCGACGGCCACGGGGTCGCCCTCGGCGACGAGCCAGGACACCAGCTCGGCCTCGGTCAGGCCCTCCCCGAGGTCGGGGAGGGCGAACACCTGGAGCCCGGAATCGACGGCGGGTGCACTCATGTCAGTCCTCCCACTGCAGGTCGTCCACGGCGTCGAGGATGCGGTCGACGCTCGGCAGGTAGAAATGTTCGAGCTTCGGCGAGGGATACGGGATGTCGAACCCGGTCACGCGGAGCACGGGGGCGGCGAGGGAATGGAAGCAGCGCTCCTGCACCCGGGCCACGATCTCCGACGCCACCGACACGAAGCCCGGAGCCTCCGCGACGACGACGGCGCGGCCGGTCCGTCGGACGCTGGCGCAGACGGTCTCGTCGTCGAACGGCACGATGGAGCGGAGGTCGATGACCTCGATGGACCGGCCCTCCTCGGCGGCCGCAGCGGCCGCGGCGAGCGCCGTCGGCACGGACGGGCCGTAGCTGATGAGGGTCGCATCGGTCCCGGGGCGGGCGACGACGGCCTTGCCGATGCGTCGGGGCGCCTGGCCGGCCTCGAAGGTCCTGCGCAGCTCGGCGAGGTCCACCTCCTCCTTGGACCAGTACAGCTTCTTCGGTTCCAGGAACACCACGGGGTCCGGGGACGCGATCGCCTCGCGCAGCATGAAGTAGGCGTCGCGGACGGTCGCGGGGGCCAGGACCGTGAGTCCGGGGGTGTGCGCGTAGTAGGCCTCCGAGGAATCACAGTGGTGCTCCACGCCGCCGATCCCGCCGGCGTACGGGATCCGGATGACGAGGGGCAGGCGGACCCTGCCCTTCGTACGGTTCGGCATCTTCGCGACGTGGCTGACCACCTGCTCGAAGGCCGGGTAGGCGAAGGCGTCGAACTGCATCTCGACGACGGGCTTCATGCCGTTCATCGCCATGCCGATGGCCATGCCCATGATGCCGGCCTCCGCGAGGGGGGTGTCGAAGCAGCGCTCCTCGCCGAAGCGGGCCGTCAGGCCGTCCGTGATGCGGAAGACGCCGCCGAGCGGTCCGACGTCCTCGCCGAACATCAGTACGGAGGCATCGGCTGCCATCGAGTCCGCGAGCGCGGCATTGAGGGCCCTGGCGAAGGTGGACGTCACGCGTCCCCCCGGCGCGGCGCCGGTCCGGTCCGCCACGCCCCCGGTGGGTGCCTCCGTGGTCTGCGTCATGGTCGGTCCGCCTTCGTGTCTGACGTGGGGTTTCCTGTGCCGGCGGCGTCGCGCGCCAGTTCCTCGCGAAGCTGCTCTGCCTGCTCGCGCAGCTGCGTCGTCTTCTCCGTGTACACGTACTCGAACAGTTCCGCAGGGTTCACTGTGACCTCCGTGTTGAGTCCCTTCCGGATGGCGGCGGCGATCGCGTCCGCCTCGTCGGCCAGGGCCCGCTCCAACTCGACCGTCAGCAGGTCCAGCGCGCGCAGGTAGGTGCGCAGGCGGGTGATCGGATCCTTCGGCACCCAGCGCTCGACGTCGTCGGCGGAACGGTAGCGCGTCGCGTCGTCCGCGTTGGTGTGCGCCTGCATCCGGTAGGTGTGTGCTTCGACGAGGGTGGGGCCGCCACCGTCGCGCGCCCGGTCCACGGCGCTTCCGAGCACGGCGAGGAGCGCGGCGAGGTCGTTGCCGTCCACGCGCTCACCGGGCATGCCGTACCCGATGGCCTTGTGGGCGAGGGACGGTGCGACGCTCTGGCTCCTGAGCGGCACCGAGATCGCGAACTCGTTGTTCTGGACGAAGAACACGACGGGGACGTGGAACACGGCAGCGAAGTTCAGGGCCTCGTGGAAGTCGCCCTCGCTGGTCGCACCGTCACCGCACATGGCGAGGACGACGGTCGACTCACCGCGCAGCTTGGCGGCATGGGCCACGCCGACGGCGTGGAGGAGTTGCGTGGCCAGCGGCGTGGCCTGGGTGGCGACGCGGTGCTCGTGCGGGTCGTAGCCGCCGTGCCAGTCGCCGCGGAGCAGCGTGAGGACCTGGAGCGGATCGACGCCGCGCGTGATGACGGCGACCGTGTCCCGATAGGTCGGGAAGAGCCAGTCCTCGGCACCGAGGACCACGGCGGCGGCGACCTGGCAGGCCTCCTGACCGTGGGAGGAGGGGTAGACGGCCATCCGGCCCTGGCGGACGAGGGCGTTGGCCTGGTCGTTGATACGGCGGCCGGCGATGAGGCGGCCGTAGGCGTCGAGCAGCCGGTCCCCGTCGGGGAGCGGGTAACGCTCGTCGGTGTGGTGATGACCGTCCGGGTCCACCAGCTGCACGGGCTCCACCGACGGGAGCAGGGCGCTGTCCGGCGTCGTGCCGCCGTCGCGCGCTCCGCCCCCGGGTGCACCGCCCAGCATGCCGTTGCGGCCCTCATTCGTTGCCGTACTCATTCCGCCTCCATCACCAGCCGCCGTAGCGGCCTTCTATTCTCGGCGCGGAGCGGTAGCTCCGGCACTGGATGCTGTGTGAGACCAGTATGGCCAGCCGGCATCTTTTGTATCCACGAAGTCGGCGAAGTGTGGATATTCGTTCAACGAGCGCGGTATTCTTTGGACGAATCGGCAGTGTGAGCTGGATTACGCGAAGGAGCGTGGACACGTGGTGGACGGAGTGCTCGACGACGTCGATCGGAAGATCCTCGCCGAACTCACGCGGGACGGGCGCCAGTCCGTGACCTCGGTGGCCGAGCGTGTGCACATCTCGCGGGCACACGCCTACTCCCGCATCGCGAAGCTGACCGAGGACGGCGTGCTGACGCGGTTCACGGCGATCATCGACCCGGCCAAGGCCGGCCTCCGGTCCTCCGCCTACGTGACCCTCAAGGTGCGGCAGCACTCCTGGCGCGAGCTCCGCGACAGGCTGCGCAGCGTCCCGGAGATCCACCACATCGCACTGGTCGGCGGGGACTTCGACGTCATCCTCCTGGTGCGGGCGGAGGACAACGTGGGGCTGCGACGGGTCATCTTCGACCAGCTGCAGTCGATGCCCGGCGTCCTCGACACCCAGACGTTCCTCGTCTTCGAGGATCTGGACACGCGCTGACCCGCCGTGGAGCATGGTCATCACCCGGTGGCCGTGCACTGCACAAGGAGATCCCATGTCCCTCGTCCGTGTCCACAACTTCTCCGTCTCCCTCGACGGCTTCGCCACCGGCGAGGGCCAGACCCTCGAGGCCCCGTTCGGCCATGCGGGCTCACGGCTCATGGAGTGGGCGATCGGGACCCGCACGTTCCGCGCGATGGGCCTCCACGGGGAGGGCCCGGGTTCCTCCGGCGTCGACGATGCCTTCGCCGCCGCGTGGGGGCCGGGGATCGGGGTGGAGATCATGGGGAGGAATAAGTTCGGCCCCCACCGCGGCCCCTGGGAGGACGAGGAATGGAAGGGCTGGTGGGGCAGGAACCCTGTCTTCCACACCCCCGTCGTGGTCCTGACGCATCACCCCCGACCGGTCCTCGAGATGGATGGCGGGACGACCTTCCACTTCGTCGACGCCGAGCCCGCGTCCGCACTGGAACAGGCCCGCGGCCTGGCCGGGGGCCTCGATGTCCGGATCGGCGGTGGCGCCATCACGGTCCGGCAGTTCCTCGAGGCCGACCTCATCGATCACCTGCACGTCGTCGTCGTACCGATCGTCCTGGGCAGGGGCGAACGCCTGTGGGACGGCCTCGAAGGGCTCGAGGAGCGCTTCGGGATCGAGACGACCCCCTCCCCGTCGGGGGTCGTGCACCTGGTCCTCACGCGCCGCGGGTCCCGGTAGTCGCCGACGGCCGCACCCCGGGGGCTCAGGCGCCGAAGCGCGGCGCCCGCTTCTCCTGGAACGCCTGGAGGCCCTCGCGGTAGTCGTCCGATGCCCCGAGCACACCCTGGACGTCGTTCTCGCCGCTGACGGCCTGCCACAGTCCGAGCCGCTCGTCACGGATCCGCGCGACGAGCTGCTTCGAGGCGACGAGCGCCTGCAGCGGACCGGTCGCCGCCCGCGCAGCCTTCGCCCGGGTGAACTCGAGCAGCTCCCCGGCAGGCACGGCGCGGCTGAAGAGTCCGCCGGCCACCGCCTCCGCTCCGGTCATGAGGTCCCCCGTGTACATCAGGTCCAGGGCCCGGTGCGGACCGAGCCGCTCGGTGAACAGCCAGTGTCCGCCGGAGTCCAGTGCCAGCCCGAGGGCGGCGAACGGCGAACCGATCTTCGCGGACTCCGCGACGTACACGACGTCCGTCGCGAGCAGCAGGCCCAGGCCGACGCCGAGGCACGCGCCCTGCGCCGCCGCGAAGGTCGGAGCCGGGAAGTCCGCCATCTTCCGCAGCAGCGGGGTGAGCGTGGCGTCGAGGAACCCGAAGGCGTCGTCGGCCCCGGGTTCGATGGATCCGAGGTCCCGGCCCGCACAGAAGGCGCGCCCCTCCCCGCGCAGCACGAGCGCACGGACGGTGCCGTCGCGCACGCCGGCGGCAGCGGCGTCGTAGGCGTCGGCGAGCTCGGCGAGCGCCTGCTCGTCGACGGCGTTGAGCCGGTACGGCGCGTCCAGCACCACCTCGGCGACCCCGCCGTCGATGCTGAGGCGGATCATGCCGGCGGAGGGTTCACTGCCCGACGGCGTCGCGGTGGAGGGGATGGTCATGGCTGCCTCTCAGGCGTCGTAGTCGACGGCGACGGCGTCGCTCGTGGGGTGGGCCTGGCAGGTGAGGACGAACCCTGCGGCGACCTCGTCGGGTTCGAGCGCGTAGTTCTCCTCCATCGCCACGGTCCCCTGGACGAGCTTCGCCCGGCACGTCCCGCACACCCCGCCGGCGCACGCGAACGGCACGTCGGGGCGCACCCTGAGGGCGGCGTTGAGGATCGACTCGCGGGCGTGGGTGGGGCTCTGCACCGAGCCCTGCAGGCCGTCCAGGTTGAAGGAGATGGTGTAGTTCTCCCCGTTGTCCGCCGCCACCACCGGGCGTCCGTGGCTGCCCTCCGGCCGGGTGGGTTCGCCGGTCGTGAACAGCTCGAAGCGCACCTTCTCCGCGGGCACGCCGCGCTCGGTGAGGAAGTCCCGGCAGAGCTGGACGAGCTCGAACGGTCCGCAGAGGAACCACTCGTCCACGCGGTCGGTGGCGATGACCGTGCCGAGCAGGCCCTCGAGTTTCTCGGCGTCGATCCTGCCCGAGAGCAGGGGCGAGATGCGCTGCTCGCGGGACAGGACGTGGTGCACCGCGAAGCGGGCGGGGTAGCGGTCCTTGAGGTCGGCGAGTTCCTCGAGGAACATGACGTCCATCGCGGCCCGGTTGGCGTAGACGAGGTCGAAGCGTACGTTCGGGCCGCCGGCGAGCATGGACCGGGCGATCGCGATCACCGGGGTGATGCCGGACCCGGCGGCGACGGCGACGAACGAGACGGGCTGCTCCCCCGGCGTCGTGCGCGGGGTGAACTGCCCGAGCGGGCTCATGACCTCGAGGGTGTCCCCCGCCGTCAGGGACTCGTTGACCCAGGTGGAGAAGACACCGCCGAGGTCGCGTTTCACGGCGACGCGCAGCTCCCCGGGGCGCGGGTCGGCGCAGATCGAGTAGCTGCGGCGGACCTCCCGCGGCACGCCGTCGACGTCGAGCGTGGTGCGCAGCGCCACGTACTGCCCGGGGAGGTACCCGAACGCGTCCTGCAGGCGGGGAGGGACGTCGAGGGTGACCTCGACGGCGTCCTCCGTCAGCCGGCGGACGCCGCGCACGGTGAGCGTGTGGAAGGCACTCCGCCGTTTGGTGGAGGGGGCGAGGACAACGGCCATCAGTGCACCTTGAAGTAGTCGAAGGGTTCCCTGCAGTCGTTGCACACGTACAGCGCCTTGCAGGAGGTGGACCCGAAGCGGGTCAGTTCGCGGGTGTTCAGGGACGAGCACTGGGGGCACTTGACGCTCAGGCCGATGCGCACCGGCCCGACGGCGGCCTTGCCCGTGGGTGGCGCGATGCCGTAACGGGCGAGCTTCGCCTTGCCGTCGTCGCTCAGCCAGTCGGTGGTCCAGGCGGGCGCGAGCACGAGCCGGACGGCGACGTCGTCGTAGCCCGCCGCGTGCAGCGCCGAGGTGACGTCGTCGCGGATGGCATCCATCGCCGGGCAGCCCGAGTAGGTGGGGGTGATCGCGACCTCGACCCGTCCCGACGGCGCCACGTGGGCTGCGCGCAGCACCCCGAGGTCCTCGATGGTGAGCACCGGGATCTCCGGGTCGCAGACCGTCGCCGCGACGTCCCAGGCCGCGGCGTCGGGGGCCGCCGAGGGCCGCAGGTCCGCTCCGGTCACCATGGGGACCCCATCAGGACACGCTCACCAGGACGCACCCGGATGCTCGCGGGCGAGGACCTGCATCTCGGCGAGCAGGTACCCGAGGTGCTCGCTGTGGCGCCCGAGGCGTCCGCCCCCGACGGCGCCGGGCACCGCGGGGACCTCGAGCTCGGCCTCGGTGAGGACCGTCCGTACCGCGCTGTCGAAGGACTCGCGGAGCCCGCTCGGGCGCACCCCGGCATCGCCCACCTCGTCGATGAGCGGGTAGTCGGTGAACAGTTCCTCCACATAGGGCCAGGTGAGCCGGAGGCCGGCGATCATCCTGCGGCGTGACTCCTCGGTCCCGAGCGCGAGGCGCAGGACCCACTGGGTGGCGTGGTCCCGGTGGTAGTCCACCTCCTTGACGGCCTTCGCGGCGATCGCGGCGAGGGTCGGGTCGCTCGAGTGGACGAGGCGGGAGTAGAGCTCCCACTGGTAGAGCGCGACGACGAACTGCCGGGCGATGGTGCGGGCGAAGTCCCCGTTGGGCTGCTCCACGAGGTGCACCGAGCGGAACTCGGGCTCGCGGCGGAAGTAGGCGAGGTCGTCCTCGGTCTTGTCCCAGGCGCGGCCGGCGTAGGTCAGGAAGGACCGGGCATGTCCGATCTCATCGAGCGCGATGTTCGCCAGCGCCACGTCCTCCTCGAGTTCGGGCGCCCTGGAGATCCACCAGCCGAGCCGCTGCGCGAGGATCAGGGCGTCGTCGCCCAGCCCCAGTGCGTACCGGGCGACGGCGTCGGCGGGCTTCGCTTCCTGGAGGGCGATGTCCTCGGGCCGCAGCGCGTTGCCCGGCGTGATGCGCGTGGCACTGGCGTTCGCCTCGCTCACAGGTGCTTCACTCCCTCGCTCTTCGTGTAGTACGTCGCGTGGCGGTAGTCCTTGCCCTGCGGCGACTCGAAGAAGGCGTCCTTCGCGTCGGGATCGCTCGTGATGATCGCCGACGCAGGGACCACCCACAGGCTCACGCCCTCGTTGCGGCGCGTGTAGAGGTCGCGCGCGTTGCGGACGGCCATCTCGGCGTCGGGCGCATGGAGCGATCCCGCATGCACGTGGGAGAGGCCGCGCGAGGACCGCACGAAGACTTCCCAGAGCGGCCAGGCCGCGCGCTCCTCGTGGAGGCCCGACGACGGCGCCGTCGCGCCGTCGTCGCCCGTCGTCGATCCGCCGGTCACCTAGGCCGCCTTCGTCGTCGTGGGCTTCGCGGCCTGCCGGGCGGCGTAGGCCGAGGCGGCGTCGCGGACCCAGGCGCCCTCCTCGTGGGCCTCCCGGCGTCGTTCCAGGCGCTGCGCGTTGCAGGGACCGCGGCCGGCGAGGACTTCCTTGAACTCGTTCCAGTCGAGGGGTCCGTACTGCCACCGGCCGGTCTCCTCGTCGAAGCGGACGTCCTTGTCCGGCAGGTCGAGTCCGAGGACCTTGATCTGTTCGACCATCATGCCGACGAAGCGGGACCGCAGCTCGTCGTTGGAGAAGCGCTTGATGTTCCACTCCATGGACTTCTGCGAATTGGGGGAATCCTCGTCCGGCGGGCCGAACATCATGAGCGACGGCGCGTACCAGCGGTTGACGGCGTCCTGGGCCATGGAGCGCTGCTCGGGGGTGCCGTTGGCCAGTTCGAGCAGGATCTCGAAGCCCTGCCGCTGGTGGAACGACTCCTCCTTGCAGATGCGGACCATCGCACGCCCGTACGGGCCGTAGGAGGCACGGCAGAGGGGCACCTGGTTGCAGATGGCTGCTCCGTCCACGAGCCAGCCGATGGCCCCGATGTCCGCCCAGGTCAGCACGGGGTAGTTGAAGATGCTCGAGTAGCGCGCCTTGCCGGCGATCAGGTCCTCGGTCATCTTCTCGCGCGGGGTCCCGAGGGTCTCCGCGGCGGAGTACAGGTAGAGTCCGTGGCCGGCCTCATCCTGGACCTTGGCCATGAGCACGGCCTTGCGCTTGAGGGACGGGGCGCGCGTGATCCAGTTCGCCTCCGGCTGCATGCCGATGATCTCGGAGTGCGCGTGCTGGGAGATCTGGCGGGTCAGCGACTTGCGGTAGTCGGCGGGCATCCAGTCGCGCGGTTCGATCCGGGAGTCCCGGGCGATGATGTCGTTGAAGACCTTCTCGCCGGCGTCGTCGTGGTCCGCACGGGTGTCGATCGCTGTCGCCGTCATGGTGCCTGCCTCGCTCGTCTGGACGTCCGGTTTAATTACCGACCGTTCGTTCAGTATAGGGAGGATGCGCGAGGACCGTCAACGGTTGGGGCCGTGCCGGGGACGGCGCCCGCCTGTGCGGCGCGGACGGGGTTCCCGGGACGACGAGGTGTCGGAAGGTGTTCCTGGTCCACGGTTCGTGGACGGGGAGCAGCAGAGGGCGGCGGTCAGCCGACCCGGGCCAGCGGCGCGTCCCGGCTGCCCTGGCTGCCGGCCACGATCTCCCGCAGCGCGCGGACGGGTCCGTTCTCCACGGCCCGCGAGGAGAGCTGGGCGTTCATCCAGGCGGCGAGCCGCTTCTCCCCGACGGATGCGGGGGACGAGAGCGATGGCAGCCGGCCCTCGTCCTCGAGGAATTCGGAGATGCTCTCGACCTTCAGCCAGGCGGCCCCGGTGCGCTCGCGCTCGACGGGCTCCTCGGAGAGCACCCCCGCGGCGCAGAGCTTCGCACGGTGCGCGGCCGTCAGGCGCCCGGCGCGGGCGGCCTTGCGCTGTTCGTCGAGCCACATGGCCATGCGGTGCTCGCCCGGAGTGGATGCTCTGAATGATGGATCACGGCCCTCGCTGTCACGGAAGGCGATGAGTGCCCGCAGGCGGAGATCCCAGGAAGTCGTTAGCACGGGGAGCGCCCTTTCAGACTGGAGCAGGTGATAGTAATAAGCCTACTACTTACTAGGCAAGCTAACTATCACCCGTTAAGAGTGATGCCTCGCTCGTCCCCTGCCACTCGACCGCCCGGACCGCCGTGCAAAAATGAGCGCATGACCGTCGATGGATCCCGCCCTGCCGCCACTGCCCGGCGCGGACGCCCCGGCTACGACCAGCAGTCGGTCCTCGCCGTCGCGGTCTCGGCCTTCAACCGGCACGGCTACGAAGCGACGTCGATGGGGATGCTCGCGGAGGAACTCGGCATCAGCAAGTCCGCGATCTACCACCATGTGCCGTCCAAGGGGGATCTCCTGCGGCTGGCCCTCGATCATGCGCTGGGTGGGCTGGAAGCCGTGCTGCAGGATCCGCGGGCGCACACCGGTCCCGCGGATGCCCGGCTCGAGTTCGTGCTGCGGGGGACCGTCGCCGTCCTGACCGAGCGGCTCCCCTTCGTCACGCTGCTGCTGCGGCTTCGCGGCAACACGGAGATCGAGCGTGAGGCGCTGGAGCGCCGCCGGGCCTTCGACCGGGAGGTGGCGGCCCTCGTCGATGCCGCGCGGCACGAGGGGTCCATCCGGAAGGACATCGACCCGAGGACCACCACGCGCCTGATCTTCGGCACCATCAACTCGATCGTCGAGTGGTACAAGCCGGGCGGGCCCCTGACCGCCGAGAAGCTCTCCGACGACGTCATCCACATGGTGTTCGACGGCCTGCACCGGCGCTGACCGCCTGGCCGCTCCTGCGTCCACTCCCTGTTCCGCTCCGCGGCGACGGTCCTGCCCACGGACGGGCGGTGCTCGGCGGGCAGGACGGCGAGGTCCCGTCCCCAGTGCTCGTCCACATAGGCCGTCCTCATGCGGTCACGAGGTCCGGGTGCGGGCAGGGTCCCCTCATGCAGCAGGACACTCGTCGCGGCCGGCTTCACCCCCTATCGGCTCAGGCAGGCGGTGGATCGGGGGGAGGTACTGCGACCGGTCCGCGGCGTGTATCGCCTGCCCGATCTGTACGTCGACGGCATCCTGGGCATCGAGGCGGACGGACGGCGGTACCACAGCGACCGCCGCGAGTTCGAGGAGGACCGCCGCCGCTGGAATCTGCTCACTACCCGGGGCGTCCCGGTCCTTCGGGTGACCCATGCCCTGCTGACGCGGCAACCGGACGACTTCCTGACGCTCGTGCGCGCGGCAATATCCGCACGACAACCCGGTGGCTGAGCGGCCCCAGTGGGCATGGATGCTGCTGCCCACCGGGACCTGCGGGTCGGCGGGCGGCAGCGAATGCGCCCGAGGGGCGGACTACTTCCGCACGAGGGTCAGGACGTCGTAGGTCGCCACGATCTCGTCGTCCTGGTTGTGCAGGACGGCGTCCCACGCGACCTCCCCGTACTCGTCCGTCTCGCGCGGCGTGATGCGCTTGGCCGTCAGGGTCACGCGGATGGAGTCCCCCGCGGCGACCGGCGTGATGAACCGGAGGTTCTCCAGGCCGTAGTTGGCGAGCACCGGCCCGGGCGCGGCATCCACGAACAGGCCGGCAGCCCAGGACAGCAGCAGGTACCCGTGGGCCACGATCCCGGGGAAGAACGGGTTCGCGGCCGCCGCCTCCTCGTCGGTGTGCGCGTAGAAAGTGTCCCCCGTGGTCTGCGCGAAGGCCTCGATGTCCTCCAGCGCCACCCGGCGCAGCCCGGACTTCACGGCGTCCCCGATGCGGAGCGTCGCCAGGTCCTTCCGGAACGGGTGGGTGTCGTCGAACCGGCGGTCCGCCCCGGTGTGCCACTCCCCCGTGATGCTCGTGAGCATGTTCGGCGAGCCCTGCACGGCGGTGCGCTGCATGTGGTGCAGCACCGAACGCATGCCCCCCAGTTCCTCGCCGCCGCCCGCGCGCCCGGGCCCTCCGTGCACGAGGTGCGGGACGGGCGACCCGTGGCCCGTGGAACTGCGGGCGTCCTCACGGTTGAGGATGAGGACGCGGCCGTGGTGCGCGGCGATCCCGAGCACGAGCTCCTGCGCCACCGCGGGGTCGTTGGTGCACACCGTGGCGACGAGGGAACCGGACCCGAGGGCGGCGAGGCGGACGGCGTGCGCGAGGTCGTCGTACCCGATGACGGACGCGACCGGCCCGAACGCCTCCACGGAGTGCAGGGCGCCGGCCTCGACGTCCTTCCAGGTGAGCAGCAACGGCGCCATGAACGCGCCGTCGGGTGCTTTCCCTGACGTGTTGTCGGCGAGCACGACGTCGGGCGCGTCCAGTGAGCCGAAGGCCAGGGAGGCCCCGCCGTCGAGCAGTTCGCGGACGGCGTCCTGCACGCCCTCGAGCTGCGCGAGGGACGCGAGCGCGCCCATGGTGACGCCGTCGGCCCGCGGGTCGCCCAGCGTCACCCGCTCGCGGATGCGGTCGCCGGCGGCACGCACGACGTCGTCGACCAGGTTCTCCGGCACGATGGACCGGCGGATGCTCGTGCACTTCTGGCCGGCCTTGACCGTCATCTCCGTGACGAGGGACTTGATGAAGGCCTCGAACTCCGGGGTGCCCGGCACGGCGTCCGGTCCGAGGATGGCGGCGTTGAGGGAATCGGTCTCGCACGTGAAGCGGACGCCACCGCGCTCGACCGACGGGTGGGACTTGAGGTGATTGGCGGTGGACGCCGAGCCGGTGAAGGACACGAGGTCGCGGTAGTCGAGGTGGTCGAGGATGTCGCGGGCCGGCCCCGAGACGAGCTGCAGGGACCCTTCGGGGAGGATGGCGGAGCCGATGATGAGCTTCACGACGGCGGCCGTCAGGAACCCGGTGGGCGTCGCGGGCTTCACGATCGTGGGAACGCCGGCGAGGAACGCGGGGGCGAGCTTCTCGAGCATGCCCCACACCGGGAAGTTGAACGCGTTGATCTGCACCGCGACACCCGGGATGCGCGTGTGGATGTGCGTGCCGAGGAAGGAACCGTCCTTCGACAGCACCTCGGGTGGGCCGTCCACGATCACGTGCGAGTTCGGCAGCTCGCGGCGTCCCTTCGACCCGAACGTGAAGAGCACGCCGATCCCGCCGTCGATGTCCACCATCGAGTCGACCCTCGTGGCGCCGGTCTTCGCCGACAGCTCGTACAGCGGCTCGCGCTGCGCGTTCAGGTACTGCGCGAGCTCCTTGAGCTTCAGCGCGCGTTCGTGGAAGGTGAACCGGCCGAGGGCCGTCTGGCCCGTGGTGCGCGCGAAGCGGACGGCGGCGGCGGTGTCGATGCCGGCCGTGCTGACGAGGGCGAGGTCCTCGCCGGTGCTGGCGTCGCGCACCACGGTGCCGTCGCCCTCCGCGGCGGTCCGGTCGGGCGTCCACCAGCCGTCCTCGAGGAAGCTGGGGACGACGTCGATCTGTACTCGTTCCGGGGCGGTTGTCATGGTCCGCTCGCCTTTCGCTGGTGCTGCCGGGATGGGTTCTGGTCGGTGGCGGCCGACGGCGGGGCGTCGTCCCAGGCGAAGAAGCCCCGTCCGCTCTTGCGGCCGAGTTCGCCGCGTGCCACCTTCTCGCGGAGGATCGCGGGCGGGCTGAAGCGGGGGCCGAGCGTGGCTTCGAGGTACTCGGCGATGCCGAGGCGGACGTCGAGGCCCACGAGATCCGTGGTGCGCAGCGGGCCCACAGGGTGCCGGTAGCCGAGGACCATCGCGGCGTCGATGTCCTCCGCCGTCGCGACGCCCTCCTCGACCATGCGCATCGCCTCCAGGGCGATGGCCACGCCGAGCCGCGAGCTCGCGAACCCGGGGGAATCGCGGACGACGACGGGCGTCTTGCCGAGCGCTGCCACCCAGGACCGGGCGGCCTCCTCGAGCTCGGCAGAGGTCTCCGTGCCGAGGACCACCTCGATCAGGGCCGACGCCGGGACGGGGTTGAAGAAGTGGAGCCCGCAGAAACGGGAGGGTCGCTGCAGGGCGCCCGCCAGTGCGTCGACGGAGAGGGAGGAGGTGTTCGTGGCGAGCCAGGCGCCGTCGTCGAGCACGTCCTCGACGGCGCGGAGCGCCTGCCGCTTCAGGGCGGGGTCCTCCGGCACGGCCTCCACCACGAGCCCGCATCCGGCGAAGTCCGCGTAGTCCGTGGACACGGCGATCCTGGCCCCGAGGTCGGCGAGCGGGGCCGTCGTCGTCCCTCGTCCGACGCTGTTCGCGAGGGCCCGGGTGACGCGGCCGAGGCCGGCCTCCGCGGCGGCGTCGTCCCGTTCGACGACGACGACGCTCGACCCGGCGAGGCAGAACGCGTGGGCGATGCCCGCGCCCATCCGGCCGCCGCCGAGGACGCCGACCCGCACGGGGAGGCCGGTGGGCCTGCTCGCGGGCGTGCCGGGGTCGCTGGTGGGGTCGCTGCTCATGAGCCCTTCTTCCGGTCGAGGAATCGCTGCATGCGGTCGAACTTCGCGTCGGACTCGAAGAGGACGGCCTGCGCCAGCTGGTCGATCATCGGGTGCGCGTCCCGGGGTGCGTGGAAGACGCTCTTGGTGATGCGGACGGCGAGCGGGTCCTGCCGCGCGATGCGGTCGGCGAGCGCGTGGGCCGCCGGCAGGAGGTCCTCGGGTGCGTTGATCTCCGTGATGAGGCGCGCGGCGAGGGCCTCCTCGGCGGAGAGGATGCGCCCGGCGAGCAGGATCTCCAGGGCGAGGGGCTCCCCCACCAGCTCCTTCAGCCGCCAGGTGGCGCCGGCGGCGGGGAGGATCCCGAGGCCGGTCTCCGGGTTGCCGATCCTCAGGCGCGGCGTCCCGAGGCGGAAGTCCGCCGCGAAGGCGAGTTCGGCGCCTCCGCCGAGTGCGAACCCGTCGAGCGCCGCGATGACGGGCATGGGCAGTGAGGCGATGCGCGCGAAGAGCGTCGAGTTGATGCCGGCCAGGGCGTCGTCGCGGCGGCGCTCACGCAGCTCGGCGATGTCGGCGCCCGAGGCGAAGACGCCGTCGGACCCGGTGAGGATGAGCGTGCGCGGGGACCCCTCGAGGTCCTGGCACACGGCGTGCAGCTCGTCGACCATCCGGCGGTCGATCGCGTTGCGGGCCTCCGGCCGGTGCAGTTCGACGACGAGGCGGCCGGGTGCGTCGGTGAGCTTCAGCGACGACGGCATCAGACGGCCTCGACGAGCAGGGCGGTGCCTTGGCCGACGCCGACGCACATGGTCGCGAGGCCCAGGCGCCGGGACGGGCCGGCGAGTTCGCGCTCGAGCCTGCCGAGCAGGGTGACGGCGATCCGGGCGCCCGAGGACCCGAGGGGGTGGCCGAGCGCGATCGCCCCGCCGTCGCGGTTCACGATCTCCTCGTCGAGCCCGAGCCGGCGGATACACGCGAGCGACTGGGTCGCGAACGCCTCGTTGAGCTCGACGGCGCCGAGCTCCGCGACGGTGAGGCCGGTGCGCTCGAGCACCTTCTGCGTGGCCGGCACCGGGCCGATGCCCATGATCTCCGGCGGGACGCCCGCGGAGGCGCCGTCGAGGATCCGGGCACGCGGCGTCAGCCCGTACCGCTCGATCGCCGCCTCCGAGGCGACGATGACGGCGGAGGCGCCGTCGTTCAGGGAGCTCGAGTTGCCGGCGGTGACGATGCCGTCCGGGCGGACCACGGGACGGAGTCCTGCGAGGACCTCGAGGGTCGTGTCGGCCCGCGGGCCCTCGTCGGTGTCCACGGAGAAGGACGTCCTGCCGCGGTTCACCTGCACGGGGACGATCTCGTCCGCGAAGCGCCCGGCGTCGATGGCCGCGAGGGCCCGCTGGTGGGACCGGAGCGCGAAGGCGTCGGCGTCGTCGCGCGTGATGCGGTCCAGCGTCGCCAGTTCCTCCGCCGTCTCGGGCATCGAGTAGGTGACCTTGTCGCGGGCGGCGAGCAGCGGGTTGGTGAAGCGCCACCCGATGGAGGTGTCCACGACGGCGCCGGGCTTCGCGAACGCCTTCGCGGGCTTCTCCATGACCCACGGCGCACGGCTCATGGACTCGACCCCGCCGGCGATGACGACGTCCGCGGCCCCGGCCCTGACCATGTGGGACGCCATGATGATGGCCGACAGACCCGAGGCGCAGAGCCGGTTGACGGTGATGCCGGGCACGCTGTCGGGGAACCCCGCGAGGAGGGACGCGAGCCGTGCGACGTTGCGGTTCTCCTCCCCCGCACCGTTGGCGTTGCCGAGGATCACCTCGTCCACAGTGGCCGGGTCGAGGCCGGCGCGCTGCACGACGGCGGAGAGCACGAGCGCCGCGAGGTCGTCCGGGCGGATGCTCGAGAGGGCCCCGCCGTACCGCCCCACGGGGGTGCGGACACCACCCACCAGGAAAGCCTCGGCCATGTTCGTCTCCCTCGTCGTCGTGGTGGGCCCGCTCCGGTCGAACGAATTACCGAACGTTCGTTCTGTAAAGGCCTGCTCCAGAATTGCACGGCCGCCCAGCACGGTCAACCGGCCGGGGCTGCGGGGCGGCGGACCGGCAGTGGCAAGATGGAAGCCATGACCGCTGACGCCACCGTGACCGAGATCCCCCTCCCCTCGCCCGCCCGGAAAGTGCCCTCCGAGCGCACCCACCACGGGGACACGTTCGTCGACCACTACGAGTGGATGCGCGACAAGGAGAGCCCGGAGCTGATCGAGCACCTGAAGCGCGAGAACGCCTACACCGAGGCCGTCACCCGCAGCCAGGAGCCGCTGCGCGAGGCCATCTTCGGCGAGATCAGGGACCGGACGCAGGAGACGGACCTGTCCGTCCCTGCCCGGAAGAAGGGGTGGTGGTACTACTCCCGCACCGAGGAGGGCAAGCAGTACGGCATCCAGTGCCGGGTGGCCGCGGAGGACACCGGCGATCTCAGCCGCGACTGGACGCCGCCCGTGGTGGTCCCCGGGCAGCCTGTCCCCGGCGAGCAGATCATGCTCGACGGCAACGAACTCGCCGAGAGCAAGCCGTTCTTCTCCCTCGGCGGCCTGTCCGTCACCGAGGACGGCACGCTGCTCGCCTACAGCGAGGACAACGCCGGCGACGAGCGCTTCACGCTGCGCATCAAGAACCTCGGGACCGGGGAACTGCTGCCGGACGCCGTGCCGAACGTCTTCTACGGCCTGGCCTTCTCCCCGGACGGCGCGCGGGTCTACTACACCGTCGTCGACGACTCCTGGCGCCCCTACCAGGTGCGCGCGCACACGCTGGGCACGCCCGTCGAGGAGGACGACGTCGTCTTCCAGGAGGACGACGTGGCCCTGTGGACCGGCTTCGAGGTGTCCGCGGACCGCACGCAGCTGCTCATCAGCATCGGGTGCTCCGAGTACAGCGAGTACCGCGTCCTGGACCTCGCCACGCCGGAGCGGGGGCTGACCACGCTGCTCTCCCGTGACGAGCGCATCCTGTACGACGCCGAGCCCGTGACCGTCGACGGCGCACCGTACTACCTGCTCACGCACGACCGCGACGCGAAGAACTCGATGGTGAGCTTGGTGGCGGCTGGCGAGTTCGCCAAACCGCTCGCCGAGCAGGCGTGGACGACGGTCGTCGCGCACGACGACGCCGTCCGCGTCGAGGGTGCCACCGTCACCCGCACCCACCTCGTCCTGTCGGTGCGCAAGGACACCATCGAGCGCGTGCAGGTCCTGCCCCTGGCGGGTCTCGGGACGCCGGCGCAGGGCGTGCCGGCGGAACCCGGCTTCGACGAGGAGCTGTTCACGAGCAACCTCGCCAACGCCGAGTTCGACTCCCCGATCATCCGCCTCTCCTACACCTCCTACCTCACGCCGCCGCGCGTCTACGACTACGTGCTGGAGGACGGCGCGCTGGAGCTGCGGAAGGAGACCGAGGTGCGCGGCGGCTACGATCCCGCCGACTACGTCGCCGAACGGCACTGGGCGCCGGCCGCGGACGGCACGCTGATCCCGCTGTCCGTGATCCGCCGCGCGGACCTCGCCCGGGACGGGTCCAACCCGGCCCTGATCTACGCGTACGGCAGCTACGAGGTCAGCATGGACCCGGCGTTCTCCATCGCCCGGCTCTCCCTGCTGGACCGGGGCATCGTCTTCGTCGTCGCGCACATCCGCGGCGGCGGCGAGATGGGCCGCAGCTGGTACGAGCAGGGCAAGAAGCTCGCCAAGAAGAACACGTTCACGGACTTCGTGGACGCCACGACCTACCTCGGCACCTCGGGATGGGTGGACGCCGGCCGGGTCGCGGCGATGGGCGGGTCCGCGGGAGGGCTGCTCATGGGCGCCGTCGCGAACCTCGCCCCGGAGAAGTACCGGGCGATCGTGGCGCAGGTGCCCTTCGTGGACGCCCTCACGACGATCCTCGACCCGGAGTTGCCGCTCTCCGCGCTCGAGTGGGAGGAATGGGGCAACCCGATCACGGACCCGGCGGTGTACCGGTACATGAAGGAGTACACGCCCTACGAGAGCGTGCGCCCCGTGCCCTATCCGCGCATCGCCGCGGTGACGAGCTTCAACGACACGCGGGTGCTCTACGTGGAGCCCGCGAAGTGGGTGGCCCAGCTGCGCGAGACCACCACGGGCACCGAACCGATCGTGCTGAAGACCGAGATGGACGGCGGCCACGGCGGCGCCAGCGGCCGCTATTCGCGCTGGCGCGACATCGCCTGGGACTACGCGTTCGCCGCGGACGCGGTGGGCGCGACGGCGGTGCCGGCCCGCTCGACGAGCTCCGTCGAGTAGATGACGGGCTCCGGGTGCGAGCCCGGGGCCTCGATCTCCTCGGGGAGCATCGTCCCCGCCCGGACGGCCATCCCGACCATGGGCTGCATGATCGTGGTGAGGGGTGTCGGCGCCGTGTCCCACGGCCGGCCGAGGAGGATGATGGGGAGGCCGTCGAACGGGAGCGCTGCTGGAGGCGGGGCCGCGCGGCGCTAGAGTGGCGGACGACCCACGAACCCGGACCCAGGAGCAGCACGCCGTGACGCATGAACCCCTACCGCCCTGGACCATCACCCTCGGAGAGCTGGACGAGCGGATGGGAGTCGCCATCGTCGAACAGTCGGTCGAGCGGGTGGTCGCGACCATGCCCGTCGAGGGGAACCGCCAGTCCTTCGGGCTCCTCCACGGCGGTGCGTCCCTCGCCGTCGGTGAGGCCGTGGGGTCCTGGGCTGCCGTGATCCACGCGTCCACCCTCGGCAGGACGGCGGTAGGCGTCGATGTGTCCGCGACCCACCACCGGAGCGTGAGGGACGGCACCGTCACCGTCACCGCGACGCCGATCCACCTCGGCCGGACCCTCACCACGCACGAGGTGCTGATCACCGACGACGCCGGTCGGCGCCTGTGCACGCTGCGCATCACGAACCTGCTGCTGGACCGCCCAATCCCCGGTACCGTGAGCCCATGAACCTCGCACAGCACTCCACCGGGATCCGGCCCAGGCTCGTCGCCCTCGCCGCGGCTGCCGCGGCAGCCCTGATCGGGGGCACCGCCGGCCCCGTGGCGGCCGCCCCGCCGACACCGCTGTCCTATGTGGCGCTCGGGGACTCGTACGCCTCGGGGTTCGGCGCCGGGTCCTACGTGAATGCGTGCGGCCAGACGCCCCTCGGACTGCCCGGGATCCTCGACACGAAGAAGCAGGTGGATCTGGTGGCCGACGCCACCTGCGCCGGCGCCACGGTGGCCGTGGAGCCCGGCGGCGCCCTGGACCTGCCGGAGCAGGTAGCACGCGCCGTCGCCTCGGGCGCCCTCTCCCCGTCCACGGACCTCGTCACCGTCTCCGCGGGCGGCAACGATGCGGGCTTCGGGCAGGTCGCCGGAGTGTGTGCCACCCGTCCCACCGCTGAGTGCGAGCAGTTCATCGCCGTCCAGAACGCCACGGCCCTGCCGGCGCTGGAGCGCGCCCTCGACGCGCTGTACGGCACCAT
Source organism: Arthrobacter sp. TJ-263 (assembly GCF_058269155.1). Lineage (NCBI taxonomy): Bacteria > Bacillati > Actinomycetota > Actinomycetes > Micrococcales > Micrococcaceae > Arthrobacter > Arthrobacter sp. TJ-263. The sequence continues at coordinate 1,597,075 of NZ_JBZCNE010000001.1, forward strand.
CGGTTCCGCGGCACCCTGTGCAACCGTGGTGGTCACCGGCTATCCGCATCTTTTCTCCCCCGAGGAGGAGACGCCCGTCCTCCTGCCCGTCGCCTCGCAGACCGCGTTCAACGAGGGCACGGACGCCGTGAACACCGTGATCAGGAGCCGGGCCGAGGCGCACGGCTTCACGTTCGTGGACCTGGTGCAGAAGTTCGAAGGGCACGGGCTCGGCTCCACGGACCCCTGGATCACCTTCGAGCCCGGCGCCGCCGACAACTTGCACCCTACTGCCGAGGGCTACCGGTCCGGCTACTTCCCTGCCGTGCGCAGCTCCGTGAACTTCTCGCAGCTCCAGCGCTAGCCGGGCCAGGACGGGTGTGTCAGGCGCGCCTTCAGGGCGGCGAGTTCCGTCGCCGTCAGGCCGGCGTCGCGGAGGTAGCGCACGGCGTCGAACGATGACAGCAGGTCCTCGAGCTGCCTCCCTGCGTGCGTGAGCCACACCGCGAGTTCGTCCTCCGTCCTCGGCGTCTCGCGCGGCGCCTCCTGGCCGCGGTACCGCTCATTCATGGCGGTGACGGCCCGCGCGTAGTCGGCGCTGATCGCCGCGGGCCCTATTCCCGCCGCGCTGAGCAGCAGGGCGACCACGAGTCCCGTACGGTCCCTCCCGGCGGCGCAATGGATCACCACTCCCCCGGCGGGAGCCGTCACGAACGCGCGGGCCACGCGGGCGAACTTCTCCGGCCATCGCCTGAGGTTCTCGCCGTAGTGCTCCGGCGAGCTGAGATACGGCCCGCAGAGCGCCATGAATTCCTCGTCCGACGGGTCCTCCGTCGGGAGGTTGAGGAGAACGAACCGGTCGACGGCGCGCGGGCCGACGAGCGGGTCCGTTCCCCGGCGGCCGAGCTCGGAAGGGTGCCGCAGATCGACGACGGTCCGGACGCCCTGCTCCCAGGCCTGACGCCACCCCGCCTCCGTGAGCCACTCGCTCCGGCCCATCCGGTAGAGCCTGCCCGGCTGGATGGATCCTTCGATACCCCCGAGGTCCCGTGCGTTCACCGCGCCCTCCCACGGGGCGTCTGGTGCCGCCGGTCCGGGGGCAGGGGCATCGACCGTGAGGTCGTCTCCGGAGAGCGGAGCGGCGTCCATGGCCGAAAGCGTAGCAATCCCCCGGCGCGCAGGCCGGGCCGCCGACGCGAGGCGGTGCGATCCCACGACCCTTCCCATCCTGCGCCGGAGGTCCTAGCCTTCCGTCATGCCTTTCTCCATCCAGGTCTCGATCGACTGCAGGGATCCCCACGCCCAGGCGGACTGGTGGGCGGAGACGCTCGACTGGGTCGTCGAACCGACCGACGAGGCGTTCCTCGACCGGATGATCGCGGAGGGTTACGCGCGGGAGTCGGACGTCATCACGCACAACGGCACGCGCGTCTGGAAGGACGGCACCGCCATCTGCCGGGCGGACGACGTCGGCCGCCCGGGCCGCGAGCGCATCCTCTTCCAGCCGGTGCCCGAACCGAAGATCACCAAGAATCGCGTACATCTCGACGTCAACCTGGCCGGCGCCGACCGCGATGCCCAGCGGGCGCGGCTCGAGGCGCGGGGTGCGCGGTACGTGGAGCAGCACTCCCAGGGCCCGCATGCCTGGTACGTCATGCTCGATCCCGAGGGCAACGAGTTCTGCATCGCCTGACGGGCGAGGGCCGCGGCACCCGGCCGGGCCCGCGCCGCTAGACTCGACGGGTGACTTCAGAGCTCCCCGCCAAGGTATCCGACATCTTCGACCCCACCCGCTGGCGGGTCGTCACGGGCTTCGAGGAGTTCACGGACCTCACGTACCACCGCCAGGTGGAGCGCGACGCCGACGGCGGGATCGTCCGTGACCTGCCCACCGTGAGGATCGCCTTCGACCGCCCCGAGGTACGCAACGCGTTCCGGCCCGGGACCGTCGACGAGCTCTACCGGGCCCTCGACCACGCCCGCATGACGCCCGACGTCGCCACCGTCCTGCTCACGGGCAACGGGCCCAGCCCGCGCGACGGCGGCCACTCGTTCTGTTCGGGTGGCGACCAACGGATCCGTGGCCGCGACGGCTATCGGTACGCGGAGGGCGAGACGAGGGAGACGATCGACCCGGCGCGGGCCGGGCGGCTCCACATCCTCGAGGTGCAACGGCTGATCCGCACCATGCCGAAGGTGGTCATCGCCGTCGTCAACGGGTGGGCCGCCGGCGGTGGGCACAGCCTGCACGTCGTCGCGGACCTGACCATCGCCTCGGCGCAGCACGGCAGGTTCAAGCAGACGGACGCCACCGTGGGCAGCTTCGACGCCGGCTACGGCTCCGCCCTCCTGGCCCGGCAGATCGGCCAGAAGAAGGCGCGGGAGATCTTCTTCCTCGCCCGCGAATATTCCGCGCGGGACATGGTGGAGATGGGCGCGGTCAACGAGGCCGTCGACCATGCGGAACTCGAGGTGACCGCCCTCGCGTACGCCGCGGACATCGCCCGCCAGAGCCCGCAGGCCCTCAGAATGCTCAAGTTCGCCTTCAACCTCGCGGACGACGGCCTCGCCGGCCAGCAGGTCTTCGCAGGTGAGGCGACCCGCCTCGCCTACATGACGGATGAGGCGGTGGAGGGCAAGGAGGCATTCCTCGAGAAGCGCTCCCCGGACTGGTCCTCCTTCCCCTACTACTTCTAGGAGCGGCGTGGAACTCCTCCCCGTGCACACCCCCGACGGCTTCGACGCCCTCGGACTGCTCAAGCCCCTCGCCGCTGCCCTCGCCGGTGATGGTCCAGCCGTCGCCCCGCACGTGATGCCCGATCAGGTGTTCTCCGGGGAACTGCCCAACGACGACATCGCGGCGGTCATCAGCACCTCGGGATCGACCGGGACCCCCAAGCAGACCATGCTCAGTGTCGACGCGCTCGCGGCCTCGGCCATGGGCACCGCGTTCGCCCTGAAGGCGGAGGGCCAGTGGCTCCTCACGCTGCCGGTGCACTACGTCGCGGGCTTCCAGGTCCTCGTACGCTCCCTGTATGCCGGGACGCAGCCCTGGGTCATGGACACCTCCGCGGGGTTCACGCCGCAGGCCTTCACCGACGCCGCAGCCGAGCTGACCGACCGCGTACGGTTCACCTCCCTGGTTCCCACGCAGCTCCACCGATTGCTGGCCGGCCCGTCGCCCGAGACGCTCCGCCTCCTGCGGCGCTTCGACGCCATTCTGCTCGGCGGAGCGCCGGCCGGGGCGTCCCTGCGGTCCCTCGCCCGCAGCCAGGACCTGAAGATCGTCGAGACCTACGGCATGAGCGAGACCTGCGGCGGGTGCGTCTACGACGGGACGCCGCTGGACGGCGTCGAGCTCCGCTCGGTGGAGGGCCGCCTGCGCATCGGCGGCCCGGTCCTCGCCGACGGATATCTCGACGCACCAGGGACCACCGAGGAGAAGTTCGTCTTCAATTCCGGTCAGCGCTGGTTCGTGACCGACGACGCCGGAGAAGTGGCGACGGACGGCTCCGTGACGGTGCACGGCCGGCTCGACGACGTCATCATCACCGGTGCCCTGAAGGTCTCGGCGACGAGGGTCTCCGACGTCATCCAGGCCCTGCCCGGCGTCGAACAGGCCATGGTGCTCGGGATCCGCAGCGAGGAGTGGGGCACGGCTGTCGCCGCGGCGATCGTCGGCGATGTCGACGCCGACGTCATCCGGCAGGCCGTCCACGTCGAGCTGGGGGCGCATGCCGTTCCCAAGGCCATCGTGACGCTCGACGCCCTTCCCCTGCTCCCGGGCGGGAAGCCCGATCGCCGGACCATCCATACGCTCCTCGAACGCGCCTAGGCGTTCGACGGACACCCCGCACCACCTACCCGACCTGAAGGACTGACCCGTGGCGACTGCCGCCCAGTGGCTCGAAGGAGCCCGCCCCCGCACCCTGCCGATGGCCTTCGCCCCCGTGATCGTCGGAAGCGCTGCCGCCGTCGGGCTCGGTTCCTTCAGGCCCCTCCATGCGACGCTCGCGTTGATCGTGTCGGTGCTGCTGCAGGTCGGCGTGAACTTTGCCAACGACTACTCGGACGGCATCCGCGGCACGGACGACGTCCGGGTGGGTCCGCTGCGCCTGACGGGGTCGGGCGCGGCCCAGCCCCGGCAGGTGAAGCTCGCCGCGTTCGCCTGCTTCGGTCTCGCCGTGCTCGCCGGGCTGGTCCTGATCGTGCTGTCGCAGGCGTGGTTCCTGCTGCTCGTCGGCGCGGGCTGCATCGCCGCCGCGTGGGGCTACACGGGCGGCAAGAACCCGTACGGCTATCGCGGGCTGGGCGACGTGTTCGTCTTCGTGTTCTTCGGACTGGTGGCGACCCTCGGTACCACGTTCACGCAGGCGGGTGGGCTCAGTGCGGCCGCGTGGATCGGCTCAGTGAGCACGGGACTGATCGCCACGGCCCTGCTGATGGCCAACAACGTCCGGGACATCCCGACCGACACCGCCGTGGGGAAGAAGACCCTGGCCGTGAGGCTCGGCGACAAGGCCGCGCGGGTCGGCTACGTGGTGATGCTCGCCGCCGCCGTCCTGCTGCCGCTGTTGCTGAGCGGCGAGTACCCGTGGATGCTGCTGGTCCTGCTGCTCGTCCCGGCCTGCCTCGTGCCGAGCCGCCTGATGCTCACGGGCACCCAGCGCATGAGCCTGATCCCCGTCCTCAAGCAGACGGGGCTGATCAGCCTGGCGTTCAGCATCCTGTTCGCGGCGGGCATCGTGATCACGCGGGCCCTCGCCTAGCAGTCGTCCCGATCACGACGGCGACACCAGGACCCTCGGCATCACGCGGGTCACACGGCATCAGGGTGCGGCGGGCGGTCGGCTCGACGGGCGTGTTCGCTCAGGCGGCGTCGCGGCGGGGCTTTCGATCGGCGTTGACGGGCGTATTGGGGTCCAGTGCGTCCTCGGCGGCGGCGTCGTCGAGCTCGACGGCCGTCCGGACCGGAGGGGCGCCCGGTGCCATGCGGCGCTGCAGGGTGGCCGCGGCGGCATCCCTGAGATCCCGGGCGAACAGGTAGGTCACGCACCACGCGAGGACGGCGGCCACGACCGCCGAGAGGAAGAGCCCGAGCCCCAGCAGGACGCACGCCACATAGAAGACGACGATCAGGAGCAGTCGGAGGGCGGTGAATTTGAGGAAGGCCACTCTCCGAGTTTACTCGCCTACAATTGGCGCATGCCCCGCCTCCTGCTGTTCGCCGCGATCCTCGGAGTCGCCGTCATCATCTACGCGCTCATCGACTGCGTCCTGAGCCGAAAACACGAAGTGCGGAGCATCTCGAAGACCGCGTGGTTCATCACCATCCTGCTCCTGCCGCTCATCGGAGCGGGCATGTGGTTCCTGTTCGGCCGTCCGCGCAGCGAACGGCCCCCGGGCCCGCGCCGCCCGGCACCCCGCCAGCCGACGGCCCCCGACGACGATCCCGCCTTCCTGCAGAACCTCGAGACCCAGCGATGGCAGCAGGCCCGCGAGCAGGAGAGGCGCCGCCGCGAGCAGGAGGAGAAGGAGCGCGAGGCGAAGGCCCGCGACGCCGGGAAGAACAAGCCGGCACAGGACGACAAGCACGACGGCGACGGCAACGGCAACGACGACGCCGGACCGGGCACCACAGGAGCGCACCGGCCCTGACCCGCAGTGCCGTGCACTCGCGATGATCGAGCACGGCCGTCCGCCGGCCCTGCCCACCGGTGGCACGGAGTGCCAGGGTACGGACCGGCGTCCGGACACACGAGAGCCCCGCAGCAGGAGCTGCGGGGCTCTCGTGTGTCCGGGGCCGAGGCCCCGGAGCAGCGGTCGTCAGACCCCCGAGTAGCTGTGGAGGCCCGAGAAGTAGATGTTGACGATCGTGAAGTTGAAGACGATGCAGAGGTAGCCGACGATCGAGAGCCACGCGGCGCGCGTCCCCGTCCAGCCGCGCGTCGCACGGGCGTGCAGGTAGCCGGCGTACACGGTCCAGATCACGAAGGTCCAGACCTCCTTGGTGTCCCAGCCCCAGTACCTGCCCCAGGCCTGCTCGGCCCAGATGGCACCGGCCATGAGGGTGAAGGTCCAGCCCACGAACGCGATGGCGTTCAGGCGGTAGGCGAGGTTCTCGAGGCTCAGCGCGGACGGTACCAGGCGCAGGAAACGGGCCGAGTCCACCTTGCCCGCGAGCAGCTTGGCCTCACGGGAGGACTGGAGGAGCTGCAGCACCGACATCGCGAAGGTGATGGTGAACAGCGCGGAGGAGGCCACCGCGATGGAGACATGCACGATCAGCCAGTAGCTCTGCAGCGCCGGGATCAGCCGGGCCACAGGCGTGGGGAAACCGACGGTGGCCGCGCACAGCATGACGACGACGAGGCCGACCACGAAGGACCCGACGAAGCGGAGGTCCTTGCGGGTGAGCGTGACCAGGAAGATGGCTGCGACCAGGAACGCACCCGTGGTGCAGAACTCGTACATGTTGCCCCACGGCACGCGGTTCGCGGCGACGCCGCGGGTGATGACGGCGGCACCGTGGATGACCGCGGCGAGCACGGTCAGCGCAACGGCGATGCGCGCCGCACCCCGCCGCGGTCCGGAGCCGTAGTCCATCGAGTCGTCGGCGGTGGCGGGACCGGTCGGCGCAGCGGTCGACGTCGAACCCCCGCGCGCCCCGATGCCGGCGAGGGCGGGCGTGGCCTTCTCCCGGGCGAGCCGGGTCTCGAGCGAGCCGATGGTCGTGCTTGATCGCACGAGGTCGAGCACGAAGAAGATCAGGGCCGCCACGTAGGCGATGGAGGCCAGCAGCATGAAGAGCTCACTGACCTGCCCGAGCTCTGCGTTGACTGGTTGTGGCATCAGTTGTCCTTTGAGTTGTGGTGCGACTGCCCCGTGCCCGCTGCCGACGACGCGGCCTCCGGCACCTTATTTTCCCCTGTGCCGCTGTCCGGCACCAACCAGCGGTCCATGAGCAGCTTCTCGACGGCCTGGCCCTCGGCGGGCAGCCGGTGGTCCTCGCCGCGTGCGAGCAGGCCGTACTCGACCATGAGGCGGCCGTCGGGGTGCTCCGCCGTGCGGACCCAGAGCCTGCGGCGTCCGATGAACAGCGACGCCGTCAGGCCGAGCAGCGCGAGGGTCGAGAAGACGAGCGCGCCGACCTCCCCCGGGTCGTGGTGGATGTCGAGGGCCACGTACCGCTTCAGCCCGTCGAACGTGACCGAGCCCTTGCCCTCGGGCAGGTCGTAGCTCTGGCCCACGCCGAGCACGATCCCGCCGTCGTCGCTGGTGCGGCTGTTCAGCTCCGTCAGGTTCTCGGTGTCCAGGACGTACACGTTCTCGGGGGTGCCGTCGTCGAGCCCCAGGTCACCGTAGTAGGAGTTGAGGTTGAGCTGGGGGTTGAAGGGGTCGGGGTCCCGCGAGAAGGACACCCCCTGCTCGTCGACGAACGCGGTGGGGAGGAAGAATCCCACGAACCCGAGCTGGTCCGGCTTGGCGTCCGGGGCCTTGATGACGATGAGCGACGTGTAGAGGCCGTCCGACGGGACCGAGACGACAGGACCCTGCGAGGCGATGTTGCCCTCGCCGTCGCGGACCGTCACCACCGGCGCGTAGCCGTTGCCGACGAGGTACACGTTCGTCCCGCCGATCGTGATCGGCGCATTGACCTTGAGGACCTGGGACTCCTCGTCCGCGCCCGGACCGTCCTGCGTGGTCACCTCGGCGGTGAAGTCCAGCGGCTGACCGTAGTGGCTCTCCTGGTCGCGGTCGAAGCGGACGTCGAAGGAGTCCAGCCGGAGGGAGTACGGCTCGAGCCGGTCGTCGGAGAAGTTGGAGCCCGGGTTGAAGGAGTCGTAGCCGATCAGGGTGTTGACGAAGCTGTCACCCTCGACGACGACCTTCTGGCCGTTGTAGCCGAACAGCCCTCCGACGGCGACCGAGACCAGGACCCCGATGAGGGAGGTGTGGAACACGAGGTTGCCGAGTTCCTTGGCGAGTCCGCGTTCGGCACCGACCGAGGGATGGTCGGTGCCGGCGTCCCGCACGTCCACGCGGTAGCCGCGCTTCCGGAGGACGGCCGCGGCCTGCTCGGCGGCGGCGGCCGGGGTGAGCCCCGACCGGTGCGCCTGGTCCGCCGGCACGTCGAACGTGCCGTGGACGGGCAGGCGCGAGAGCCGCTTCGGTGTGCGCGGCGGCGTGGAGCGCACCGCCCTGAAGTGCGCGATAGCGCGCGGGATCACACAGCCGATGAGCGAGACGAAGAGCAGGAGGTAGATGGCGGAGAACCAGACCGACGAGTAGACGTCGAAGAGCTGGAACCAGTCGAGGACGGGCCCCGTGTCCGGGTTGTCCTCGATGTACTGCGTGACGACGGCCGGGTTGGCGGGGCGCTGCGGGAACAGCGACCCGGGAACCGCGGCGACGGCGAGCAGCAGGAGCAGGAACAGCGCGGTGCGCATGCTCGTGAGCTGCGTCCAGGCCCACCGGAGGGTTCCGAGGAACCCGAGGGAGGGCAGGACGACGTCGGACCGGGCCGTCGAGGCTCCCGGCCTGTCCCTCGTGTCCTGTGTGACGTCCTGCTTCACTGTGGGCCTTCCATCAAGTCGATTCGATTCCGTGCCGTGCGCGCCCGCCGATCAGATCGGGAGGACGACGTTGCCGATCAGGAGATCCTGCAGCTGGGTGATCCAGAGGTTCCAGACGCCCGTGACCATGAGGACGCCCACGAGCACGAGGAGCCCTCCCCCGGAACGCTGCAGCAGGAGCCGGTGCTTCCGGAAGAACGCGAGCGCGCCCATACCGCGCCGCACGCCGAGTGCGATCAGCAGGAACGGCAGCCCGAGCCCGAGGCAATAGACGAACGTGAGGACGGCACCCTTCAGGGCCGTGGCGTCGTTGCCGGAGATGGCGAGCAGCTGCACCGCACCCAGGGTGGGCCCGATGCACGGAGCCCAGCCGAGCCCGAAGGTCACCCCGAGCAGAGGTGCACCGAGGAGCCCGGCCGGGACCCTCGCATGGAGGCGGCTCTCCCGCTGGAACCAGGAGAGACCGCCCATGAAGATGATGCCCAGGAGGATCACGACGACGCCGAGGCCCTGGAGGAGCCACCCCTGCGAGACCCGCAGGAAGGCCCCCAGCTGGCCGAAGAGTGTCCCGTACGCCATGAAGACCACCGAGAACCCGACGACGAACAGGCCGATCCCCGCGAGCATGCGGCCCTTCTTCTGCTGCTCGAGGTCGACGCCGGTCAGGCCCGTCACGTACCCGAGATAGCCGGGAACCAGGGGCAGGACGCAGGGAGAGACGAAGGAGACGAGACCCGCCAGGAGGGCGACCGGCAGCGCCAGGAGCATGGAGCCGTTCAGGACGGCGTCGGCGAAGGCGTTGCCGACGGCGAGGGGCATCGACGCGGCCGGCGGCCCCGTCATCGGCATGCCCGGCGCGGCGCGCTATTCGGCGAGGGCATCGGAGATCAGGGCCTTGAGCGTGCTGCGGTCCGCGAGTCCGAGGATCCGCGCCGAGACGCGCCCCTCGCGGTCCAGCACGATCGTGGTGGGAACCGCCTGCGGCGGGACGTACTGCGTCATGTCCAGCAGGACGCCGCCGTCCTTGTCGTCGAAGCTCTGGTACGGGATGCCGAAGCTGCGTTCGAAGGCTTCTGCCGTGGCCTGCTCGTCGCGGATGTTCACGCCGTAGAAAGCGGCCCCCTGCGGCGCGTAGTCGTCGTGCAGCGAGACGAGATCGGGGGCTTCCTCGCGGCAGGGTGCACACGAGGCGTACCAGAAGTTGAGCACGGTGACCTGGCCCACCCAGTCGGAACTCGCAACGGAGGTGCCGTCGAACAGGGTGCCGGAGACCTCGATGGGCTCTCCCCGGTCGCTCGCCGCGTATTCGGTGACCGAGCCGTCTCCCGCGATGTAGTTCTTGCCGTCTCCCGCGGCGGCCTGCTGCGCCAGGGGGTCATCCGCCGCGCAGGACGTCATCGCGAGCGAGACCGGCACGGCGAACGCCAGCGCCAGGCGCAGCGTGAGCAGGCGACGGCGCGGTGCGGGACGGGCAGGTGTGGTCACGGCTTCTTCCGTTGATTTCTACGACGTGTAGTAATCCTATTATGCGCCGGGGACATTCGCCGCCTCGGGCAGCAGGTCGGCACACGGCTCGGCATAGCGCACGCGCCGGATGGTCTCGCCGTCGAAGTCGAGGGAGGTGACGGACGTGAGCGTGCACTCGCGCTGGCGCGGGTCGTGCCAGAGCCGGCGGTGTTCGGCGGCGAGCCTCGTCACCCAGATCGGGAGCTGGTGGCTGACCAGGATGACCTCCGCGGGGCGGCCCCGACCTTCGTCGGCGCTGAGCTCGAGGGCCAGACGCCGCGCGTCATGGACTCCGGCCATCATGCGTTCGACCTGCCGACGGTAGGGCTCGCCCCAGGAGGGGCGGAGGGGGTTGACGAGGAGGGGCCAGTTGCGGGGCTGCCGGAGCCTGCTCTTGATCCCCGACATCCCTTCGAAGCGGTTCTCCGCCTCGATGATGCGCTCGTCGGTGGAGACGGGAAGCCCGAGGGTCTCCGCCAGCGGCCGGGCGGTCTCCTGCGCACGGTCCAGCGGCGAGGCCACGAGATGCACGATATCGGCACCTTCGTCGCGCCGCTCCTGGAAGTGCCGGGCCATCTGGACGGCCATCTGACGGCCCAGATCCGAAAGGTGGAACTCGGGGAGCCGCCCGTAGAGGACTCCATCGGGGTTGTGGACCTCACCGTGGCGCACCAGGTGGACGGTTGATCGCTGCATCCTTCCAGTTTCGCGCATGCTGCGTGCGACGGCCAATCGGCATCCGGGCAAGGGTTGGTTGAACATTTTACCGATCTGTGGAATAAAACATGCATATGCATGCTTCTAATCCCTGTAAGCATCCGCACGCCACCTTTCTCAGGAGCTCTTCATGACTGTCCCCTCAGGCCTCACCTCCGGCACCTGGTCCTTCGACCCCTCCCACAGCGAGGTGGGCTTCAGCGTCCGCCACGCCGGCATCAGCAAAGTCCGCGGCTCGTTCCAGGACGTCGACGCCGCGCTCACCGTCGGCTCGTCCCTCGAGGACTCGAGCATCTCGGCGACCATCAGGACCGCCTCCTTCACCTCCGGTGACGAGAACCGCGACGGCCACGTCAAGGGCGCCGACTTCTTCGACGTCGAGCAGTTCCCCGAGATGACCTTCGTGTCCACCTCCCACGAGGGCTCCGGCGAGACGTACAGGATCAACGGTGACCTGACCATCCGCGGCATCACCAAGTCCGTGGTCCTCGACGCCGAGTTCAACGGCGTGGCCGTGGACCCCTTCGGCGCCACCCGCGCCGGGGTCTCCGCCTCCACGAGCATCTCGCGCAAGGACTTCGGCCTCACCTGGAACGCCGCACTCGAAGCCGGCGGTGTCCTCGTGGGCGACAAGGTGACCATCACCATCGAAGCCGCTTTCGTGGCTCCCGCGGTCGCCACGGTCTGATCCGCCACCCGGGGCCACCGCCCGCCCGCAGGCCCCGACGGCCGGCGTCGTCCTCCCGACGACGCCGGCCGTCGGCGTTTCGTCCCGCCCCCACCGGGAGCCGACGATCTAGGCTGACGGTGACCACATCCACGAGGGGCGCGTCCATGGGGGCACCACCGGGCGGATGACCACCACTGATCAGCGAAGGACGCGATGATGAGCACACCACAGGACAACCCGAACGGGCAGGACAACGGGCCCGCCTGGAATCCTCCGGGATCGGGCAGCAGCGGCCAGAACCCCTATCCCCCGCAGGGCCAGCCGTCGTACGGCGGGCAGGACGACGGGAACCGGGCTGCCCAGCCCCCGGGGTACGCCTACCCGACGTCGGCCGCACCGGGTCCCGCCGAGAAGGGGCCGGCCCCCAAGGAGGTCCACCGGGCCTACTACCTCATCCTCGCCGCGGGCATCGTCTACCTGCTGTCCTCCGTCGTCTCCCTGCTGACGACCGATGTGCCGGACATGGCCGGAGCCGCGGTCGGGGTGGGCGTCGGACTCGTCGTCTCGGTGATCATCGCGGCCCTGTACGTGGTCCTGGCCGTCTTCATCCGCAGGGGCCGGAACTGGGCGCGCATCACCGCGACGGTCCTCGCCGCACTCAACGTGGTGGGCACACTCGGCATCCTCTTCCTGACGCCCGTACTCACCGCCGCCGCGGAATCGGCCGGACAGCCCGTGGCCGAAACGTCCGCGATCTCGACGGTGGCCAGCGTGCTGGTCATGCTGCTGGGCGTGGCCGGCGTCGTCCTGACCTACCTCAAGCCCGCGCGGCCATACTTCGCACCGCAGAAGCTCGGGTACTGAACGCGCAGTCGCGCGTAACCCTGCCTACTGGGCGCGGGAGATCGGACCGAGGTCCGGCTCCTGCGCCCTTTGCGCGTGGTAGGCCAGGATCTGCAGCTCCGTGGACAGGTCCACCTTGCGCAGCTGGACATGCGGTGGCACCTGCAGCACCACGGGCGCGAAGCTGAGGATGCTGGAGATCCCGGCCGCGACGAGGCGGTCACACAGTTCCTGGGCGACCCCCGCAGGAACCGCGAGCACCGCCATGTTGGTGCGGGTGCGTTCCAGCACCGCCTCGAGGTCGTCGACGGCGCTGACCCGGAGGTAGCCCACCTCGGAGCCGACGACCAGCTGGTCGGCGTCGAAGAGCGCCACGATCTCGAAGCCCCGCGAGCCGAACCCCGAATAGCCGGCGAGTGCCCGTCCGAGGTTGCCCACGCCGAGGATGGCGACGCGCCAGTCGAGCGTCAGCCCGAGGGCCACCGAGATCTGCCGGTTGAGGAACTGCACGTCGTACCCGACGCCCCGGGTGCCGTAGGACCCGAGGTAGGAGAGGTCCTTGCGGAGCTTGGGGGAATTCACTCCGGCGGCATCCGCGAGCTCCTCGGAGGACACCCGTTCGATGCCCTCGGCGAGCAGGGAATTCAGCGCCCGCAGGTAGATGGTGAGACGGGCGACAGACGCCGGAGGGATATGGCGCGCCGCATCGTCCACGGGGTGAAGGCCTGGCATGTCCGGCGGTGTCACTGTCATCGGCTCCGTTGCTAGCACCGCCGCGCCCGGTGCGGGAGCCGCGGTTCCGGGGTCCCTCGGCGTCGGGGGCGGAAGTACCACCACTGTATGCCGACGGCGCGGGGCCTCCAAGCCGGACGGCGGGCGGCCGTCAGCGCGGCTGCAGGGCTGGGCCGGCCGTCGCTCGTCGGGGATGTCAGGTGCCGGCCAGCAGCCGCCTCAGCCTCGACTCGTCGATCGACCAGAAGTCCCGCTGCACCCCGTCGATGAACAGGACGGGCAGCTCCTCCGCGAACCGGGCGCCGAGCGCGGGAACCTCGGCCGCGCTCACCTCGCGCCAGCCCAGACCCAGGTCGGCGGTCACCCGCCGCACGACGGCGCGGGCGTCCTCGCAGAGATGACACCCGGGGCGGGTGAGGAGTACGACGCCGGCACCGGGCGCCTCCGCGGGGGATTCCATCCCTCCACGGTACTGCGCCCGTGCGGCGCGGGCGGCGGGAAGCAGCACCGGCGGGAGATCACGCCGGGGGGAGGAGTCGAAGAACTAGACTCGGAGCATGCCGGACGCCGCCCGGGTCACGCACCCCACCCTCCAGCCTCCGGCGACCGTCGCGGGCGAAGCAGCCTTCTTCGACGTGGACAACACGCTGATGCGCGGCGCGAGCCTCTTCCACGTGGCCCGCAAGATGTACCAGCGCAAGGCCTTCACACTGCGCTTCGCCGCAGGACTGGCCTGGAAGCAGCTCCGCTTCATCATGCGTGGCGAGACGATGACGGATGTGAACTCGGTGCGGGACGCCGCCCTCGCGTTCGCCATCGGGATCGCCCACGAGGACATCCTGGCCCTGGGCGAGGAGGTCTACGACGAGATGATCGCGTCGAAGATCTGGCCCGGCGCGCGTGCCCTCGCCGAGCAGCACCTGAGCTCGCACCGGCAGGTCTGGCTGGTGACCGGCACCCCGGTGGAGGTGGCCGGCGTGATCGCCAGCCGCCTCGGCCTCACCGGAGCGCTCGGCACCGTGGGGGAGGTGGCCGACGGCCTGTACACCGGCAAGCTGGTCGGCGACTTCCTGCACGGGCCGGCCAAGGCCGCAGCCGTGCTGGGACTGGCCCGGCGGGAGAACCTGGACCTCTCGCGCTGCTGGGGCTACAGCGACTCCTACAACGACATCCCCCTGCTGACCGCCGTCGGGCATCCGGTGGCCATCAACCCGGACAGCCGGCTCCGCCGCCATGCCCGTGCGAACAACTGGCCCGTCTACGATTTCCGCAGCGGGCGACGGGCGGCGACCCTGGGCCTCCGCGCGGCCACCGTCATCGGATCCGTCTACGGACTGTGGCGCGGGTACTCACGGTTCAGGAGTTCCTGACCCGCGGATCCGCCCGGGAAGCCCGCCGGACGACAACGGCCCGGGTTCCACGCATGGAGCGGGAATCCGGGCCGGTCAGCACACTCCGGCTCGCGGCCGGGCGCCTGCCTACTTCTTGTTGCGGCGCTGGTGACGGGTCTTGCGAAGCAGCTTGCGGTGCTTCTTCTTTGCCATACGCTTGCGGCGCTTCTTGATTACTGAACCCATAGAGTCCTCACAAACTGTTGTGTTGCCAGGGCGGACTGCGGCGAGGTGCCACGGGGGAAGCCCTGGTGATGACGAAAGGCGCGTGCCTGGTGGCAGTTGCCCGTTTGATGCAATAAGTCGAGCGGGCTCGGAACCCGCCCAAAACGCTCCTTAACAGGGTACATCCGTTTGAGGAGCCCACGGACGACGGGCGATCAGGCGCTCTCGGACTGTCCGTCGACCTGCGCCCGGTGGAGGAACCCCTCGACCGCGGACTCGGGGACACGGTAGGAACGGCCGAACTGCACAGCCGGCAGCTCTCCTGCATGGACGAGCCTGTACACGGTCATCTTCGATACGCGCATGAGCTCGGCCACTTCCGCGACCGTCAGGAACCGCACGTCCGAGAAGTGATTCCCGTCGGCCATCTCACCACTATTCCTTTGCATGGAGGCTTGCACGTCACCCTGGGACCGGCATCGCGGAAGCGATCCGGGGGCAACCGTTCGGCGTGTCGCCCTGTAGCCAGAGGACAATCCGCCCAAGGATCCACTCTAGTGGCAGATGTGACGCAAGTGAAAGATGGTCGACAGTGAAAGATGGTCGACAGTGAAAGATGGTCGACAGTGAAAGATGGTCGACAGTGAAAGATGGTCGACGAAGAGGCCCTACGACGACGGATCGCGCCGACGGCGCAGTTGGGACAGGAGGTCCGCGGCGCGCTCCGCCGCCCGGCCCATGGTCCGGCCCATCGGGGGACGCGGTGCATCAGGCCCGCCGGACACAGGAGGTGCTGCCAGGACCGCTGCGGCCAGCGCCGTCGTGCCTGCGGTGACCGATGCCTCGGCGGTCTCCGGTTCGAGCGCCGCGACGACGTCCTCCACCGTCGTCACCTCGGAGGAGTGACCGTCCTGAAGGAGGTCCCCGGAGGCCGCGACGGACACCGGATCGGCGGCCGGCTCGAATCCGGCGAGCCAGTCGCGCACGCGGCCGAGCGGTGCGGTGTCGAGCGAGTAGTAGCGCTTCTGCCCCTGCGCGCGCATGCTCACCAGACCCGCCTCCCGCAGCACCTTCAGGTGCTTCGACACCGTGGGCTGGCTGACCTGCAGCTCGATCACGAGCTCCCCCACCGCCTTGTCGCCGTCCCGCAGATTCTCGAGGATCTGCCGGCGTGTTCCTTCGGCGATGACGGCGAATACATCATCGATTCCCATTCGCCTACCCTAACGACATATACGCCGCGCGGCATCATGACGCGATCGGCGGGTCCCGGTCAGTCGAACCAGGGGTCCAGCCCGTGCAGCGGGAAGAGGGCCTTCCGGGTCGCCATCACCGTCCGGTCGAGGTCGTCGTTCGGGTCGTAGCCGATCTCCCACGACCGCCACCAGATGTCCGCTCCGTCGCCCATCAGGCGCGGCGCCTCGACGCCGTGCCGCTCGAGCACGTACTCCCGCCAGGCAGCCGGGACGGGGGTGGCCGGGCCCATCGGCGCGCCGGCAGCCACCGCCACGAGCAACGACCAGGACCGCGGCACCACGCTCGCGAGGGCGTAGCCGCCTCCGCCGGTCGCGATCCACCGCCCCTCGCACAGGCGGTCCGCCAGTTCCCGCACGCCCACCATCAGGGCATGCTGGGCGTCGACACTGACGCGCAGGTTCGTGAGGGGGTCCTCGCGATGGGAGTCACAGCCGTGCTGGCTCACGATGACCCCGGGCGCGAAGGCCGCGGCGAGTTGCGGCACGACGGCGTGGAAGGCCCGCAGCACCGCCGCGTCCCCGGCGACGGTGGGCAGGGCCACGTTCACGGCATACCCCTCCGCGCCGGGCCCCCCGGTCTCGCTGGCGAAGCCCGTGCCCGGAAAGAGGCTCATGCCCGTCTCGTGCAGGGAGATCGTCATGACGCGCGGATCGTCCCAGAAGATGCTCTGCGTCCCGTCGCCGTGGTGTGCATCGACGTCGATGTAGAGGACGCGCGGGACGCCGCGGTCGAGCAGCCGCTGGATGGAGGCCGCGGCGTCGTTGTAGATGCAGAAGCCGCTGGCCCGGGACCGCGCCGCGTGGTGCATGCCGCCGCCGAAATTCACCGCCCGGACGGCGGAGCCCCGGATGATCGCCTCGGCCGCGTCGAGGGACCCGCCGGCAAGCCGGGCACTGGCCTCGTGCATCCCGGCGAAGGCGGGGGTGTCCTCCGTGCCGAGGCCCCTGGCCTCGTCCGAGGTGTCAGGGTTGCTGCTGATCCGACGGACCGCCCCGATGTAGTCCGGGCTGTGGACCGCTGCCAGGTCGTCGTCCGAGGCCACGGGGGGAGCGGCGACCGTCACGCCGTCGAGCTCCAACAGCCCGCAATCACGCGCGAGCCGCGCCGTCAGGTGCAGCCGCTCCGGGTTCATGGGGTGCTGCCCGCCGAAGTCGTAGGCCAGCATCGACTCGTCCCAGGCGACCTGGAGGGGCACCGCCGACCTTGAGTGCGTAGACATTCCTGAAAGGCTACGCGATGCGGGATAGTCCGACGACGCACACCGGTGAGATGCTTTACTACTGCAAGGGACAATTCAGGCATGGTTGTGCGCCGGTGCGGCGGAAGGACCAGCGGACAGGGCAGAGCGGACGTCAATGTTAGGTCAACAGCCACGATGGCTGACGGACGATCGCCGCGGGTACATCAGGCTGCTGGCCTCGATCCGCGACTTCGCCGACTCCTTCGCGAACAGTTCGCCCGCGCGCCTGGCCCTCTTCATCTTCACCGCCGTGATCCTGGTGTTCACCGCGCTGCTGAGCCTGCCGATGGCCGCCAGCAGCGGTACCGTGACGCCCCTGCACGACGCCTTCTTCACGGCGGTGTCCGCCGTGTGCGTCACGGGCCTCACCGTGGTGTCCACCGCCACCCACTGGTCCTTCTTCGGCCAGCTCGTGATCCTGCTGGGCATCTTCATCGGAGGCCTCGGCACACTGACACTGGCCTCGTTGCTCGCGCTGATCGTGAGCAAGCGGCTCGGGGTGCGCGGCAAGCTGCTGGCCCAGGAGGCCCTCAACAACGCGAGCCGCCTCGGCGAGATCGGCACACTCCTGCGGATCGTCATCACGACGTCGGTGCTGATCGAGATCGTGCTCGCCGTCGTCCTGATCCCCCGGTTCATGCTGCTCGGCGAGCCCTGGTGGCAGGCCCTCTGGCACGGCATCTTCTACTCCATCTCGGCCTTCAACAACGCCGGCTTCACCCCGCACAGCGACGGCCTGGTCCCGTACGAGACGGACCTCTGGATCCTGACCCCGCTCATGGTCGGCGTGTTCCTCGGGAGCCTCGGGTTCCCGGTGATCATGGTCCTCGTGCAGGTGCGCCACCGCTTCAACAAGTGGACGCTGCACGCCAAGCTCACGATGTCCGTGTCGCTGATCCTGCTCGTGGCCGGGACGTTCGCCTGGGGCTTCCTGGAATGGGAGAACTCCGACACCATCGGCACGCTGAGCGTCACGGACCGGGTGATCCATGCCCTCTTCGCCTCGGTCATGACCCGCTCCGGCGGTTTCAACCTCGTGGACCAGAACGACATGACGACCACGACGATGCTCCTGACGGACGCCCTCATGTTCGCCGGAGGAGGTTCAGCGTCCACGGCCGGCGGTATCAAGGTGACCACCATCGCGGTCATGTTCCTCGCCATCGTGGCCGAGGCCCGCGGCGACTCGGACGTCCGTGCGTGGGGCCGGACCATCCCCTCCGGCGTGATGCGGGTCGCGATCTCCGTGATCTTCATGGGCGCCACCCTCGTCCTGATCGGTAGCGGCCTGCTCCTCCGCATGACGGACGAGCCGCTCGACAAGGTGGTCTTCGAGGTCATCTCCGCCTTCGCGACCTGCGGCCTCAGCACCAACCTGAGCGCCGAACTGCCGCCCGAAGGAAAATACGTCCTGTCCGCCCTGATGTTCGCCGGGCGCATGGGCACCATCACCCTCGCCTCCGCCCTCGCGCTGAGGCAACGCAGCACGCTGTACCGCTACCCCGACGAGAGGCCGATCATTGGCTGAAAGACCCGCCCACAACGCACCTGTCCTCGTGATCGGCCTCGGCCGGTTCGGCGCGGCGACCGCGGAACAGCTCGTCCGGCAGGGACGGGAGGTGTTGGCCATCGAACGGGACCCCCAGCTCGTGCAGAAGTTCTCGGGCATCCTCACGCACGTGGTCGAGGCCGACGCGACGAACCTCGACGCCCTCCGACAGCTCGGTGCCCAGGAGTTCTCGGCCGCCGTGGTGGGGGTGGGAACCTCGATCGAATCGAGCGTGCTGATCACCGCGAACCTCGTGGACCTCGGCATCGACCACCTGTGGGTCAAGGCCATCACGCCCTCGCACGGCAAGATCCTCAAGCGCATCGGCGCAAACCACGTGATCTACCCGGAGGCGGACGCCGGCCAGCGCGCCGCGCACCTCGTCGGCGGCCGCATGCTCGACTTCATCGAGTTCGACGACGGCTTCGCGATCGTGAAGATGTACCCGCCGAAGGAGACCCAGGGCTTCACGCTCGCGGAGTCGTCGGTGCGATCGAAGTACGGCGTCACCGTGGTCGGCGTGAAGTCGCCGGGCGAGGACTTCACCTACGCGCGCCCCGACACCAAGGTGTCCAGCCGCGACATGCTGATCGTGTCCGGTCACGTGGACCTGCTGGAGCGTTTTGCCGGCCGGCCCTAGCCGCATGGAGGAGACCACCGGGGCGCCCGTGCGGCGGAGGCGCAGCTCCGGTGGGTCCCGCCGTCGGACACCCGCCACCGCTGCGCGTTCGGCGGTAGGCCGGTGGGCCGCCGGGCTCGTCGGTGCCCTCGTGCTCGCCGTCGTCCTGCTCGCCGCCGGGATCCACGGCCTCGACCTCTCGGTGTACCGCGAGGGGGCCCTCGCCCTGCTCGGCCGCGCAGGCGAGAAGACCCTGTACGACGACGCCCTGATCCAGACCGACACGCGGGGGCTGCCCTTCACGTACCCGCCCTTCGCCGCCCTCCTCTTCGTGCCCCTCGCGCTGGTCCCCGAGGCCCTCGCCCTCGGCATCGTGACCGCGCTGACGTGCGTGTGCCTCGTGGGCGTGGCGGTCGTCGTGGTGCGCTACCTGCGCGCGTCGGGGGTCGTGTCGGGGGCGGGGACCCGGGCCGGCTGGCGGGGTCCCGTCCCCGTCCTCGCCGCCCTGCTGCTCATCGGCGTCAGCGGGCCGTGGCGTGAGGGCCTCGGGTTCGGGCAGGTCAACGCCCTGCTGATGGTGCTGATCCTGGCCGACCTGCTGCGCTCCACCAGGCTTCCCTCGGGCGTGCTCATCGGCATCGCCGCCGGGATCAAGCTGACACCGCTCGCGTTCGGCCTGGTGTTCCTCGCACGCCGCGACTGGCGGTCCCTGGCGTGGCTCGGGGCGTCCTTCACAGCGACGGTGGCCGTCGGCTGGTTCCTGGCACCGCGCGAGTCCGCGATCTTCTGGCTGGACGCACTCTTCGACGCCTCGCGGGTGGGGGCGACGGCCGACCTCTACAACGTGTCCCTGAACTCGATCGTCGCGCAGTCGGGCATGGCGGAGGGCGTGCAGCGGCCCGTGTGGGTCCTGGCGTCGCTGGCGGTGATCGCGGTCGGCTACCTGGCGATCCGTCGGGCGGACGACGACGGCGACCCCGTCCGGGCGATCGCCGCGAACGCGGTCGTCATGCTCGCGATCTCACCCATCTCGTGGTTCCACCACTGGGTGTGGATCGCCCTCGTGTTCCCGGCCGGCTGGGTCCTCGCCCGGCAGCAGGCCGGCATGCCACGCGCGGCGGGACGGGCGCTCCTGGCGCTCCTGGTGCCCGTGATGATGTTCTCCTCGATCACCGTCACCCTCACCCTCACCGGCACGGTCTCCGGCGAGGGGCCGCTGCCGCTCCGGCTCTTCACCGGCCTCGGAGTGGTCCTGCCCGTCGCCCTGCTGATCCTGTGGGCGCTCCGGCCCGTCAGCCGGCAGGAAGCGTCAGTTCGCGGGTGATCTCCGCCGCACGTGCCGTGGCGGCGCGGGCGCCGTCCGCGACGATGCCGGGAAGACGGAGCTCCTCGAAGGTCTCGATGGCGCTCTGCGTGGTCCCGTTGGGGCTGGTGACGGCACGGCGGAGGGTGGCGGCGTCCGCCCCCTCCTCGGCGAGCATGAAGCCGGCGCCCGCAACGGTCTCCCGGGCGATCAGCGCGGCCAGATCGGCATCGAGACCCAGGTCGACGCCGGCGGCGGCCATCGCTTCCGCCAGGTAGAACGTGTAGGCCGGTCCGGACCCGCTGACGGCGGAGAGGGCGTCCACCTGGTCCTCGGGGATCTCGACGACGGTCCCGGCGGATGCCAGGAGCTCCCGGGCCTGTGCCATCTGCCCGGGACCGGCTGCGGTCCCGGCGGAGATCGAGAGCACCCCCCTGCCGACCCGCGACGGGGTGTTGGGCATCGAGCGGATGACAGGCTGGCCCTCGGGGAGGGCGGCCTCGATCATCGCGATCGTCACGGCCGCGGCGACGCTGAGGACGAGGGCGGTCGGCTGCAGGGACGGGCTGATCCCGCGGGCCAGCGCGACGATGCCGGCGGGCTTCACCCCGAGGATGACGACGTCGGCATCCTGCGCGGCGACGGTGTTCGCGGCGGCGTCCTCGGACGTCGCGAGGGCCGTGACGCCGTGGCGCCGCCGGAGCTCCGCCGCGCGCTCGGCGCGTCGGACCGTGGCGGTGACCCGCCGGGGGTCGAGGCCCGCGGCGAGGAGACCGGCCAGGATGGACTCGTTCATGGATCCGCAGCCGAGGAAGGCGATGCGCGGGGCGCCCGGGGTAGTCATGATCCCATCCTGCCACGGGGCCTCACAGGCTACTCCCAGCCCCTGTGGTGTTGCAGCACAAGGAGGGGCCCTAGTGTTGCTACTACCTCATAAGGGTGCGAGTGATGCGGCCGGAACTTCCTGATCCGGCCCGGCGTCGGTGGCACCGGATGGATTCCCCCACCATCCGGCCCGTCCACCGGCGCCATTCCTCGTTCAGCGCCCTGTTCAGCCCCTGGTCCGGCTCCTGGTCGACCGGCGCGGCCCGTCAGTGGCCCAGGTGCTCCCGGGCGAAACGCAGCGTCTCCGCGAGCCAGTCCTCGCGCTCCCCGGCGGCCCGGGCGCGGCGCGTGCTCACCTCGACGGCGACCACGCCGTCCCACTCCGACTCCGCGAGGTGCCCCAGCGCCTCCGCGCACCGCTGCTGCCCCTGGCCGGGGAGGAGGTGTTCGTCCTTGCCGTTGGGCGTGCCGTCCGTCAGGTGCACGTGCGCGAGCCTGTCGCCGAGCGTCCGGATCTCCTCGTAGGAGTCCATGCCGGCGATCGCCGCATGCGAGAAGTCCCAGGTGATCCGCTCGTAGGGCTCGGGGATCGGGTTCCAGTGCGGCAGATAGGCCTTCGCCTCGCGGCCACGGACCTTCCACGGGTACATGTTCTCGACGGCGATGTCGACGCCGTACTCGGTCGCGATACGCGCGATGCCCTCGGGAAACGCCTCGGCGTACCCCGTCTGCCAGCGGAACGGCGGGTGGGTCACGACGGTCGCGGCACCCACCTCCGCGGCCATCGCCGCGGACATCTCGATCTTCGTCCAGGCCTTGCCCCACACCTGCTGGGTCAGGAGCAGGGTCGGGGCATGGATGGCGAGGATCGGGAGCTCATAGCGTTCGCTCAGCGTGGAGAGCTGGTTCGGGTCCTGGCTGACCGAGTTGTTGGTGACCATCACCTCGACGCCGTCGTACCCGAGGTCCTGGGCCAGAGCGAAGGCGTCGTGGACGGCGAGCGGGTAGACCGACGCGCTGGAGAGGGCGACGGGGATGGAGGGCAGGCTGCCGGCGCGCGCCACGTCAGGCTCCCCGGGCCACAGGGGTGCGCGACGTCGCGTCGAGCTGGGTGTGTCCCACCCCGGCTCCCGGGAGGGGCTCGTCGGCGTCGAACATCTTGGTGTCGAAGCGCCGCAGCAGCAGTCCCTCGCGCAGCGCCCACGGGCAGATGCTGATCGATGGGACGCCGAACAGGTCGAGCGCGGCCTCGGCCACGAGCGCGCCCGCGAGCACCTGCGGGGCGCGCAGTTCGGAGACGCCGTCCAGGTGGGTGCGGTCCTCCACGGTCATGGCGGCGAGTCGCTTGGTCCACAGGCCGAGGTCCTCGAGGCGCAGCTCACGGCGGACGAACGGCCCGGCGGCCGAGGGTGCGGCCCCCGCGATCCGGGCCAGGGAGCGGAAGGTCTTCGATGTGCCCGCGACCAGGTGCGGCGTGCCGAGGTGGGCGAAGCGGGGGACGGCCTCGCGCAGGGTCGCCCGGATGTAGCGGCGCAGCTCCTTCACGCTCTTGGCCGACGGCGGGTCCCCGTGCAGCCAGTCACGCGTGAGCCTGCCCGCGCCCAGCGGCACGGAGAGGGCTACCTCGGGCAGTTCGTCCGTGCCCATGGCCATCTCGAAGGAGCCGCCGCCGATGTCCAGGTTGAGGATGGACTCCGAGCCCCAGCCGTACCAGCGGCGCACGGCCTGGAAGGTCACCGCGGCCTCCTGGTCCCCGGAGAGTTCCTGGAGGTCGACGCCGGTCTCCCGGCGCACGCGATCGAGGACCTCACGGCCGTTGGCAGCCTCCCTGATCGCGGACGTGCAGAACGCGAGGAAGTCTTCGGCGTCGTGCCCTGCCGCGAACGCGCGGGCCTCGCGGACGAAGCCGACCAGCTCGTCCTGGCCCCGCCGCGAGATGCCGCCGTCCTCCTCCAGGTAGGCCACGAGCTGCAGGGGCCTCTTGTGGCTCGCGAAGGGCACGGGCCGCCCCCCGGGATGGGCATCCACGAGGAGCAGATGAACCGTGTTCGACCCTATGTCCAGTACGCCTAGCCGCATTGTTCCCGCGCTTCCAGCTCATCCCCCGCCAACGTGTGTGTTCCTGCCGTGCCGTCCGGGCTACTTGCCCGCGGCGACCTTGCGCTTCGCGGGCGCCCGGCGGGTCGTCTTCTTCGGGGCCGGACCCTTGGCGCGCTTCTCGGCGAGCATGTCGATCGCCTGTTCGCGCGTCAGTTCCTCGATCGCCATCGACCCGGGCACCGTGATGTTCGTGTCGCCGTCGGTGATGTAGGGGCCGAAGCGGCCGTCCTTCACCACGATCGGCTTCTCGCTCACGGGATCGTCGCCGAATTCGGCCAGCGGTGGCGTGACGGCTCGGCCGCCACGCTGCTTGGGCTGCTTGTAGATCTCCAGCGCCTGCTCGAGGGTGATCGTGAAGATCTCCTCCTCCGAGCCGATGGAGCGGGAGTCGCTGCCCTTCTTCAGGTACGGGCCGAACCGGCCGTTCTGCACCGTGACCTCCTTGCCCTCCTCGTCCGTGCCGAGGACCCGCGGCAGGTTCATGAGCCGGAGGGCGTCCTCGAGGGTCACGGTGTCCACGGACATGGACTTGAAGAGGGACCCGGTGCGGGGCTTGACCTTCGCGGGCTTCTTCGGGGGCTTGGGCTTGCCGTTCTTGTAGTACTCGACCGGCTGGCCGGCGAGTTCCTCCGCCGTCGGCTCGGTGATCAGTTCGATCACGTACGGTCCGTAGCGGCCGTCGCGTGCCACGATGCTCCGACCCGTTTCCGGGTCGGTGCCCAGGACGCGCTCCTGCGACGTCGGGGCCTCCATCAGTTCGATGGCCTTCTCGGCCGTCAGTTCGTCCGGCGCGAGGTCCTCCGGGACGTTCGCGCGCTGCGGCTCCGTGCCCTCGGGCGCGTCGGCCGGCAGGGGCTTCTCGAGGTACGGACCGAACTTGCCCACCCGGAGCGTGATGCCCTCGGCGATCTCCACCGAGTTGATGCGCCGCGCGTCGATCTCCCCGAGGTCGTTGACGATGGTGTGCAGCCCGGTGTCCTTGCGGTCGCCGTAGTAGAACCGGTTGAGCCACTCCACACGGCCCGCCTCGCCGCGGGAGATGCGGTCGAGGTCCTCCTCGAGCTCGGCGGTGAAGTCGTAGTCGACGTAGTCGTTGAAGTGCTCCTCGAGCAGGCGGACCACCGAGAACGCGATCCAGCTCGGTACGAGGGCCTGCCCTCGGGTGCGGACGTAGCCCCGGTCCATGATGGTGGACATCGTCGCGGCGTACGTCGAGGGACGGCCGATGCCGCGCTCGTCGAGCACCTTGACGAGCGAGGCCTCCGTGTAGCGCGGGGGCGGCGACGTCTCGTGGCCGATGGCCTCGATGGCCGTCGCGCCGAGCGCGTCGCCCTGGGCGACGTTCGGCAGGCGCGTGCCCTGGGCGTCGTCGCCCGTGGCCTCCTCGTCGCGGCCCGCGTCGCGGCCTTCCTCGTAGGCGGCCATGAAGCCGCGGAAGGTGATGACGGTGCCGGAGGCCGCGAACTCCGCGTCCCGGCCGTCCGCGCTCTTCGCGCCGAGACGCAGTGACGCCGTCGACCCCTTGGCGTCGGCCATCTGCGAGGCGACGGTGCGCTTCCAGATCAATTCGTACAGGCGGAACTCGTCGCCGCGCAGGGACTGGGCCACCTGGGCGGGTGTCCGGAAGGAATCACCGGCGGGGCGGATGGCCTCGTGGGCCTCCTGCGCGTTCTTGGCCTTGCCCTTGTAGACGCGCGGGGATTCGGGGACGTATTCGGGACCGTACAGCTCGGAGGCCTGGCGGCGGGCGGCGTTGATCGCCTGGTCCGAGAGCGCCGACGAGTCGGTTCGCATGTACGTGATGTAGCCGTTCTCGTACAGCCGCTGCGCCACCTGCATGGTGACCTTCGAGCTGAAGCGCAGCTTGCGGGCCGCCTCCTGCTGCAGGGTCGACGTCGTGAACGGTGCGGCGGGGCGGCGCGTGTAGGGCTTGGTCTCGACGGAGCGCACCGCGAAGACGGCGCCCTCGAGCCCGGTGACGAGTGAGCGCGCGGCCTCCTCGTCGAGCGGCACGACATTGGCGGCCTTCAGCTCGCCACGGTCGGAGAAATCCTTGCCCAAGGCGATCCGGCTGCCGTCGACGGCCACGAGCTTGGCCGGGAAGGTGCTGCCCTTGCTCGCGTCCTCGGGCGTGAAGGTGCCGGTCAGGTCCCAGTACGACGCCGCGCGGAACGCCATGCGCTCACGCTCCCGTTCCACGACGAGGCGGGTGGCGACGGACTGCACGCGTCCGGCGGACAGGCCGCGGGCCACCTTGCGCCACAGCACCGGCGAGATCTCGTAGCCGTACAGGCGGTCGAGGATACGCCGGGTCTCCTGGGCGTCGACCATGGGGATGTCGACGTCGCGCAGCTCACCCATGGCGCGGGTCACGGCTTCCTTGGTGATCTCGCCGAAGGTCAGCCGGTAGACGGGGACCTTCGGCTTCAGGACCTGCAGCAGGTGCCACGCGATGGCCTCGCCCTCGCGGTCGTTATCCGTGGCGAGGTAGAGCTCGTCGGCGTCCTTGAGCGCGGCCTTCAGCTCGGCGACGGTCTTCCGCTTCTCCGGGGAGACCACGTAGTAGGGCTCGAAGTCCTTGTCGAGGTCCACCGCGAACTTGCCCACCGAGGACTTCTTCAGCTCGGCAGGGAGGTCGGACGGCTGGGGGAGGTCGCGGATATGCCCCATGGACGCGGCCACCTGGAAACCCTCGCCGAGATAGCCCGAGATGCTCTTGATCTTGCTGGGGGACTCAACGATGACGAGTTTCTTGCCGTGCTTCTTGTCCGTGGCCTTGGTCGGCACTTCTCTCCTATATATACGGGTGGATGCCGCGGCAGATCCTGGGTATCCGGTCCGGATCCCGCTGCCGGGCTCACCTCACAGTATGCGCCATGAGTACCTGCACAAGACTAATGGCAGGTTTCAGGGGGCCGGTAGGAGGAAGCCCTCGCGGACGAGCTGCTCGACATCGAGCAGCAGTTCCGAGGTGAACGCGGCGTCGGGCCGGTCCAGCAGCATGGCGAGGGCTCCCGCGATCTGCCCGGCCGTGAGGTCGCCGTCGCACGTGGAGACGAACCCGGCCAGTTCGGTGCTGAGCAGGCTGGTCCGCCGGAAACCTGCACCCTGCCGCAGCAGGATGACCCCGGGGTGCTCGGCGCCGGGCCGCTGGTGGCGTTCCTCGGTGACGTCCTCGGCGACGAGCAGGAACTCGTCGGCGATGCCGACCCCGGTCGCGGCCTGCTCGGTGTGGGCGGCGAGCCAGTCGCTGCGGCCGATCGCTGCAGCGAGGTGCGGTCCCACGGGCTGTTCAATGTCGTGGGTGATCTCCTCGAGCGTCACCCGGACGAGGTCGCTCGGCTTCCGGGGGCGCCGCAGCCAGACGGACCCGAAGCCGATGCCCTCGACGTCCCGGGCGGCGAAGTCGTCGAGATAGGCGGCGAAGCTCGCCGCGTAGGCCTCACGGTCGCGGTTCTCGGCGGCGTCCCGCAGCCAGGTCTCGGCGTACTGGACCGGCGTCAGCTGCTCGCGCTGGATGATCCACGCGTCGACGCCGGGAGGTACGAACGTTCGGATGCGGCGGTCCCACGGCGTCCCCTCGGTGATCTCCCAGTTGCCGAGCAGTTGCGCCGACCCGCCCGGCGCGAGGATGCCCGGAAGCTCCCGGACGAGTGTGCTGACGATGGCGTCGCCCGCGAGACCGCCGTCCCGGTAGGTGTACGCCCGGCCCGGGCTCCCCGTGCGGGGCGTGATGACGAAGGGAGGATTGGACACCACGAGGTCGAACTCCTCCCCGCGGACCGGTTCGAGGAGGCTGCCGCGCCGGAGGCTGACCCGCGGGCCGGGCCGGTGGGGATCGATGTCCAGCGCGGACGCGTTCAGGAGGAGGTTGAAGCTGGCGAAGGCCAGGGCACGGTCCGAGATGTCGGTCACCGTCACGTGGCCGGCGTGTGCCAGCAGGTGGAAGGCCTGGATGCCGCAGCCCGTCCCCAGGTCCAGCGCCCGACCGACCGGCGTCCTCATGACGGTCCGGGCGAGGGTCAGCGAGGCTCCGCCGATCCCGAGGACGTGGTCGTGCCGCAGGGGCCCGGGGCGCTGCTCCGAGCCGAGGTCGCTCGCCACCCAGAGGCTCCCTCCGACGTCCGAGCCGTAGGGGCGGAGCTCGACGGCGGCACGCCAGCGGCGCTCGCGGGCAGGGTCGGTGACAGCAGTGGTCCCTGCTGTGCTTCCGGCGGGGTGGTCCGCAGTGTCCTCCGCCGTCCTCTTCGCGGTGCTTCCTCCGGCACTGTCCGCTGCGTGCTCGATGAGCCTCAGCTGCTCGAGGCCCGCCACGCCGGTGCGGGGGAAGGCCTGCCCGAGTTCCTGTTCCGTCACGGTCTCGCCGAGCAGCCACAGCAGCACGGGGATGGCGCGGGCGCCGTCCCCTGATTCGGAGCCACCGTCGGCGAGGCGGCGGCATGCCAGCAGTGCCGGGACCAGCTGGTCCCGGCCGAGGGCCGCGTACGCCGCCGCACCGAGGAGCGCTTCGACGCCATCGACCGTGTAGTCGAGGGCCGTCAGGTCATCGGCGAGGACCGCGAGCGCCGCGAGGTCGCGGCTCGACGGCGCCGACGCGACGTCGTCGTCGAACTCCGGCCAGGCCGGGGCATCGGCCGGCATCACGCGGCACCCGCGGCCGTCGCCTCGGCCTCGTCCGCCTCGCAGCCCTGCGGGCAGCGGAGGGTCGAGGGGTCGGCCGCGCAGGCGGCGCAGTACAGGGTGAGGTTGCGGCAGGACGGGTTGGAGCAGTTCTCGAACTTGTTGGTGGGCGCCTGGCAGCGCACGCACTTGCCGATCGTCACGGCGTCGTCGCTGAACTCGAGGTGCATCCGCTTGTCGAAGACGTACAGTGAGCCCTCCCACAATCCCGCGTCCCGGTACTTCTCGCCGTAGCGGACGATCCCGCCGTCGAGCTGGTAGACCTCCCGGAAACCCCGGTTGACCATGAGGCTGGACAGCACCTCGCAGCGGATCCCGCCCGTGCAGTAGGTGACCACGGGCTTGTCCTTCAGGTCGTCGTACTTGCCCGAATCGAGTTCACGGACGAAGTCGTGCGTCGTCCGGACGTCGGGGACGACGGCGCCCTTGAAACGCCCGATCTGCGCCTCGAAGGCGTTCCGCCCGTCGAAGAAGACGACCTCCTCCCCCGCCTCGCGCCTGGCGTCGACGAGCGCGTGCAGTTCGTCCGGGGCGAGGTGGACGCCGCCGCCCACGACGCCGTTCCCGTCGACCTCCAGCTCGCCGGGAGCACCGAAGGAGACGATCTCGTCGCGCACCTTGACGCTGAGCCGCGGGAAGTCCTCCGCACCGCCGTCGGACCACTTGATCTCCAGACCTTTGAAGGCCGGATATTCGCGCGTGGTCTTGACGTACTGCTTCACGGCACCGATCTCGCCGCCCACCGTGCCGTTGATCCCGTCCTTCGAGATGAGGATCCTGCCGCGCAGCCCCCATTTCTCACAGAGGGCCCGCTGCCACAGCCTGACGGCTTCGGGATCGGGCAGCGGCGCAAAGGCGTAATACAGGGCAATCCGGTTCATCGACACGGGTCAAAGCCTACTTCGCGACTCATAACGGTCACCTCGGGACCGCCTATACCATCGGCGACGCGGGGCTACTATCGTCAGCACATGAATGCTCATGCAGACGCCCAACTTCTCCAGACCTGGATCACGGGATGGTCCAGATGCCGGGGCTACGAGCGTCATGATGACGGACGCAGCACCTCCGTCCTGCTCACCGACCAGCAGAACCAGACGGAGCATTTCCTGTTCGAGCCGACGACCGAGCAGTTCCTCGAGCTGGCCACCGACACGAAGCGGGACCCGACGCGGATCCTGACGGTCGTCACCAACCGGATGCGGGAGCTGATCGACGCGGCCCACCCGCTCGGCATGCGGGTCACGGACCGGCAGCAGGCCCTGATGAGCGTCGACATGAGCGGCCAGGACGTCGAGGATCCGCGTCCGCCCGGTGACGATTTCACGCTGGAGCATGCCCGCGACGGCGAATGCCGCCGTGTCCTGGTGCGGGCCCATGGGGAGCTCGCAGCCCGCGGGTCCGTGTCGGCCGTGGGCGACTACGCGGTCTATGACCGCATCATCACGGAAGAGGGTTTCCGACGGCGGGGCCTGGGCAGCTTCGTCATGC
Source organism: Arthrobacter sp. TJ-263 (assembly GCF_058269155.1). Taxonomy (NCBI): domain Bacteria; kingdom Bacillati; phylum Actinomycetota; class Actinomycetes; order Micrococcales; family Micrococcaceae; genus Arthrobacter; species Arthrobacter sp. TJ-263. The sequence goes on from NZ_JBZCNE010000001.1 coordinate 1,626,718, forward strand.
GCGCGCTCACGGCAGGGGTCCTGGAGGACGACGTCACCACAGGCCTGCTCATGGCCTCGGCCGACGGTCGCGCGCTCTACGCGTTCCTCGGCTGGGAGCACCTCGCCGACGTGTTCGTCATCAGAGGATAGGGCGCGTTTCCGCGGTTCCGCCCCTGCGCCGATGGGAGAATGGCACGGTGGCTGCGCGCGATTCCCTCATCGACCTGCTCGGGGGTGGACCCGACCCCGAGCAGCTGCTGCATGTCCGTGAGATTCCCGCCCGCGACGCGGAGCATGCACCGTGGCCCGCCTGGGCGCACCCGGACGTCGTCGAGGCGTTCACCCGGCGCGGCGTGCATCAGCCGTGGCGTCACCAGGTCGAGGGTGCCACCTCCGCCCACGACGGAGCACACACCATCATCGCGACGGGGACCGCGTCGGGGAAGTCCCTGTGCTACCAGCTGCCGGTGCTCGACGAGATCCACCGCAGCGAACTGCTGGACCGCGCCACGCTGGCGCCCACCGGGTCCGTCGCCCTGTACCTGGCCCCCACGAAGGCGCTGGCCGCCGACCAGTTGTCGGCCATCAACGCACTGGGCATCCCCACTGTCCGCGCCGAGACCTACGACGGCGACACGGAGTCGGGTGCCCGCCGCTGGATCCGCGACCACGCCAACCTGGTCCTCGCGAACCCCGACATGCTCCACTACGGCATCCTGCCCAACCACACCTGGTGGGCCAGGTTCTTCCGCCGACTGAAATACGTGATCATCGACGAGGCCCACAGCTACCGGGGCGTGTTCGGGTCCCACGTCGCGAATCTCCTGCGCCGCCTGCGGCGCATCTGCGCGAGCTACGGGGCGGATCCCGTGTTCGTCGGGGCGTCCGCGACGTCGGCCGAGCCCGCCGCGTCCTTCGGGAAGCTGATCGGTGCCCCGGTGCGCGCCGTCGACCGGGACAGCTCGCCGCACGGCTCCACGACGGTCGCGTTCTGGGAGCCGCAGCTCACCGGCAGGAAGGGCGAGAACGGGGCGCCCACCCGACGGACCGTGATCGCCGAGACCTCGGACCTCCTGGCCAATCTCGTCTCCTCCTCCGTCCGCACCATCGCGTTCATCAAGTCGAGGCGGGGCGCGGAGAGTATCGCGCAGACCTCGCGGCGCATGCTCGAGGACGTGCATCCGAGCCTGCCCCACCGCATCGCCGCCTACCGTTCGGGGTACCTGCCGGAGGAACGGCGCGCCCTCGAGGCGTCGCTGCGCAGCGGTGAACTGCTGGGCGTGGCGAGCACCTCGGCCCTGGAACTCGGGATCGACATCTCCGGCCTCGATGCGGTCCTCGTGGCGGGGTGGCCCGGGACCCGCGCGTCCCTCATGCAGCAGATCGGCCGGGCGGGCCGCTCCGGCCAGGACGCCATCGCGGCCTTCGTGGCGAGCGACGACCCCCTCGACACCTATCTCGTCCACCACCCGGAAGCGGTGTTCGACCTCGCCGTCGAAGCCACCGTCTTCGACCCGTCGAACCCCTACGTGCTCGGCCCGCACCTCTGTGCCGCCGCAGCCGAGCTGCCGTTGACGGAGAAGGACCTGCCCCTGTTCGGTCCGACCTCGGAGGCCCTGCTCGGCACGCTGTGCGAGCAGGGCTTCCTGCGGCGTCGCCCCGCCGGCTGGTTCTGGACGCACCCCCAGAGTGCCGCCGGGATGGTGAACCTCAGGGCCGACGGCGGTGGCCCGATCAACATCGTCGAGGAGGAGTCGGGCGCCCTGCTCGGGACGATGGACTCGCCGCAGAGCCACTACCAGGCCCACCCCGGCGCCGTGTACGTGCACCAGGGACGGACGTACGTGGTGCAGGACCTCGACGAGCAGGACCACTGTGCCGTGGTGGCCCGCGCCCAGCCGGACTACTACACGCAGGCGCGGGACGTCACGCAGATCGAGGTCCTCGACCGGGACGTGAGCCGCCTGTGGGGTGGCGTCCTCGCGAATTTCGGGGATGTGAAGGTGACGACCCAGGTGGTGTCCTTCCAGCGCAAGGCCTTCTCCTCGAACGAGATCCTCGGCGAGGAGCCGCTCGAGCTGGCGGCGCGCGACCTCTTCACGAAGAGCGTGTGGTTCGAGATCAGCCCGGAACTGCTCGAGGCCGAAGGCATCCTCGCCGAGGAACTCCCGGGGGCGCTCCACGCCGCCGAGCATGCAGCGATCGGGCTGCTGCCTCTCGTCGCCTCGAGCGACCGCTGGGACATCGGGGGCGTGTCGACGGCCCTGCATGCCGACACCGGCCTGCCGACCATCTTCGTGTACGACGGCCACCCCGGGGGCGCCGGGTTCGCCGAGCGGGGCTTCGAGGCCGCCCGCACCTGGCTGGGGGCGACCCGCGACGCCATCGAGGCCTGCGAGTGCGAGTCCGGCTGCCCGTCCTGCGTCCAGTCCCCCAAGTGCGGCAACCGGAACAACCCGTTGAGCAAGGGCGGTGCCGTGGCGGTGCTGTCGCTGATCCTGCGGCAGGCTGCCGGCAGCGTCGCCCCGGCGGGTGGCGTCTCCGACACCTCCGGATCGGACGTCCCATCGGAGCTGGACACCGGAACCAGGACCGCCGGGTCCTGACGTATCGGGTCGGGCGGCATCCACCCGACCCGGAACCAGGACCCGCCTGGCAGCCCTCCGCCCTCACGGCGGCGGTCCGGCCCGGGCCGCACCGACGGCATCCGGAAGCAGGCCGGGCATCCCCACGGACACCCGGATGACCGCGGTCCCCGGGCCGGTCGCGCCGATCTCGCAGTCCTCGACCACGGCACCGTGCTGGTCCGCCACTGCTGCGGCCGCCGGGCAGGGGTCCTCGGAGGACAGTCCCCGGGCGGCGTCCGCGGCGGCGAGCGCCGCGAGGTCGGCCGCCGTCGCTGCCCTCGAGGCCGCTGATGCGGCCTGGAGCAGGAGTACCGCCGACGCGATCAGCAGCAGCGCCAGGAGGGCGAGAGCCCCCATCAGGACCGTGCCGGCGCCGCGCTCGGAATCGACGGGTCTCCGCGGCGCCGCGTCCTCCCGCGCATCCTCCCGCGGATCACCCATCGTGTTCCTTCCTTCCCGACGCCGACGCGTGCAGTTCGAAGTCCATGAGCTCGACGAGGGGACCCTCCACGCGTGCCCGCACCTCGATGGTCGTCCAGTCCCCGGCCGACCCCACCTGCGCCGTGGCGTTGTCCCCGGCGAGGCGTTGCACGGTCCGTTGCACGCTCGCGCTGCTCTCGCCCCGCATCACCTCGCGGGCTCCGGCCCGTGCGGCCTCCTCCAGGCGCAGTTGCACGGTCCCGACGTGGGCTGTGGCGAGCAGGAGCGCGAGCAGGACGACCAGGGCGGGGAGCACGACGGCGACCTCGGCTGTGACGGATCCCCGCTGCGGGCCCGCTGGACGTTCCCGTTGCGCGCACCACGCGTGGAGAACCCCGACGAGCACCCCGGAGCGCGGCACGGAGGGGCGCCGGTGCTTCCGTGCCGGTGGCGCGGATTCCCCGTCGTCGCAGGTGGTCCCACCCTGGCCGGTCCGCATCAGCCGAAATTCAGCGCCGAGGTGATGAGGGACATCAGGAGTCCCCTGATCTCGCCGCTGGACAGGACTGCGGCGAGGAGCGCGGCGAATCCGACGGCGGCAAGGGTGGCGATGGCGTAGGCAGTTATTAACTCAAGTTACTTGCACTGGTAAAGTTGGTTTATGGAGTCAGACAACAGAAAACGGGCGGCGATATACACCCGCATCAGCCGCGACACCGAAGGCCAAGGGCTCGGCGTACAGCGGCAGCTTGACGACTGCCGGGCGATGGCCGACCGGCTGGGCATGAACATTGTGGCGGAGTACAGCGACAACGACATTTCGGCCTTCAGCGGGCGCAAGCGGCCCGACTATGAGAAGCTGCTCGACGCCATCCGTCAGAACCGTGTGGACGCGGTGCTCTGTTGGAACATTGACCGGCTGCTGCGGCAGACTAAAGAGCTAGAGCAGTTCATGGACTTGTGTGAACCGCGCAGCGTCGCGACCTACGAAGTGACGGCGGGCGAACTGGACCTTGCCACCCCGTCGGGCAGAGCAACGGCGAAAACTCGCGGCGCGTGGGCTCAGTTTGAATCCGAGCACAAGGCCGAGCGCATCAAGCGGCAGAAGGCCCAAGCGGCGAAGGCCGGAAAGTGGCTGGGCGGCCCGATGCCGTTTGGCTGGCACAAGGTGGACGGCGAGATACAGCCGGACCCCGTCGCCGCCGAGCTTATCCGCAGGGGGACAGACTCGATCATCGCTGGACGGTCGCTGATCAGCGTCACACGAGACTGGGCCGACGCTGGTGCCACCAACGGCGGCGGCAAGCGGCGCAACACGACCGAAGTACGGCGAACCCTGCTGAGACACCGCAACGCGGGGCTTATGACGTTCCACGGCGAGATCGTCTCAGACGGGTGGCCAGCGATTGTGTCGCTGGACAAGTTCCGCAAGTGTGAAGCCATCCTGACCAGTGACGACCGGCCCAAGCAGTCGGAAAACAAGTTCAAGTACCTTCTGTCCGGCATCGCCAAGTGCTACTGCGGCCTGTACGTGACCGGCTTCGGTGCCGAGTCGCGGCGCTCGTACAGGTGCAAGGTTCATCAGGAGGGCGGGCGGTATATCCCCGGCCATGCCAACCGGGCGATGGGGCCGCTGGATAGCTACGTGCGGCAGGCCGTCGCCGCGTACCTAGACCGTGCTGACGTGAGGGCCAAGCTGCTGGCCGCGCTGCAAAAGATCGAGGATGACAGCCAGCCCGTGCAATCCGCGGACATCTCGGACCTGCTGGACCGGAAGCACTCGCTGGTGCGGCTGTATGCCCAAGGGGCCATCACCGAGAGCCAACTGGTGGAGGGTACCCAGGAAATCGTCTCCAGGATCAGCGCTTTGGAATCGATGGCCGTCACCAACGGTGGGTCCCGCGCGGTCACCGGGATGCTACTGGACGACAACCCCGGCGCGGCATTCCTCGGGTCGGCTGTTGACCTCCAGCGGGAGGTACTGCGGGCACTGGTCAGCATTGAGCTACAACCGACTGGGGCGTACCGGGGGCAGTTCGATCCTGAGTCTCTAAGAGTTATTTTTGGACTCGTTGGGATCCCCCAATGAGGCCCTGACAAGGCCCTTTACTACTACAGAGCTCGCTAATGGCTGATTGGCGCGAAACCGGAGCGACGGCACTTGCACAAGTGGTCCAGGGAGTGCTTGAGTTCCTCTTAGTCATTGCGACTTAGCCGGAGCCTAGAACTCTCCAGCCGGACAAAAACCGACAGCACAGATGGCACTACCGAACCGAATCGCCTGACCCCCGTTCTAGGAAGGGGCAGCTCAGGGAGCCACGGGACCCGACTTTCCTTATGGAGAGAAACGTTCCTCATGGAGAGAAACCGTGGCTACCACTGTAAAAAATCCTGTCGTCCAAGCCCGCAACCGTCTGGGCTACGCCACCCGGATGCACGATCACGAGGGCGCTGCTCGAGCCCGGCTGGCCCTGACCGCCGCCAAGCTGGAGCGGGCCATCACTGACGCCCTTGCTGCCGGTATCTCGGACGACGACCGCGAAGGGCTCGCCCGCCTGCTCAACGGTGATGCCAAGTGAAGCAGCAGGCATCCCTCCAGGAGTACATCGACCGAATGGTCGCCGCCGCTCCACCACTAAGCGATGAGCAGGCCGCGAGGATTGCCGCGCTGCTGCGGGCTGGCGGTGGTAGCCAACATGGCTGAGCACGACGAAGGCCCCCAGATCGCTCCAGAGGCCCTCATCCAACAAGAAGTAGCCGGTTACCAAGCGACCACGAGGTCAAGGTTAACTCCGGGTGCCGACAATCCGCTCGCTATCTCTATCGGTAATCGGCCCGGAACCGATTCCACGACTTGGTCGGATGAAAGCATCTCGTGGGGTGGATTCTGCGGCTTGCTGGAAGAACCCGCTGACCGGAAGAACTGTGGCAGTTACGTCTTCGGGGCGTTGGCTGACGGCAAGCGCAACAAGAAGTCCGTACTCAGCCGCTCGGCTCTCACGCTGGACGTGGACAGCCCGAAGGCCGATTTCCTACACCGGTTGGAAGAGTTCATGGCCGGGCGTGCCTACGCATGGCATACGACGTACAGCAGCACAGCCGAGGCCCCCCGCTACCGGGTGATCATCCCGCTAGTCGCTGCGCTGTCCGCTGAGGACTACCGGGTGGCTGCTGGTGAAGTCATGCGCCGGGTGTCCCCGGACCGCGGGGAGTTCGATCCCAGCTCCGATGAGCCCGAGCGTCTGATGCTGAAGCCCTCGGCGCAAGCAGGACACAGGGCCGCGTACCGTCACGATGCCCCTGCGGGGGACTGGGTGGACGCCGCCCCCTATTTGGAGGCTGCCCAAGCGGTCGAGGACTTGATCGGCACGGCGAACGCTGCGCCGCCAGCGCGGGAGGAAGTGCCCGTAGAACCCTACGACCGTGCAAGGCCGGAACGTCAACGCCGGGTCGATGCCTACGTGGGCGCAATCGTGGACCGCGTGGTGTGGGAGTTGGAATCGTCCTCAAGCATGGCCAGCAGTACCAAGGACGACAAGGGGCGGTCGTGGGACAAGATTCAGGCCGACGCCGCCCGTGACCTGATCGCCGTGGCACTTGCCGGATGGAACGACTACACGCTGGAGGACGCTCTCAGGGACTACACCGACCACGCCCCCATGGATGAAGGGTGGGACGACTCCAATGTGCAGGAGAAGTGGGACCAAGAGCGTCGCAAGGGTAAGCCCGAACCAATGCCGGCTTCTAAGGACCTCGGGACGACAGATGAACGTCTTGAGAAAGATGGCATCGCCGCTGGCGGCTGGGAGCCGGTAGACCTGACGCCATTCTTGGATGGGTCGTATGTGCCGTTGGTTCCCACGGTGATGACCCGGACCGACGGGCAGTCCTTGCTCTACGCAGGCAGGACTCATTCCATTCACGGAGAGTCCGAGTCGGGCAAGTCGATGGTCGTCCAGGCTGTCGCTGCCGCTCTGCTCGTAGACGGCGAACGGGTGCTGTACATGGACTACGAGGACGAACCGGGGTCTGTGACGGAGCGGCTGACGCTGATGGGCGTACCGCCGGACATGATCCGGGCCAATTTCACGTACACCCAGCCCGCCACGGACTACGACAGTAGCCCGGAAGCTCGCGCTGCGTTTGAACGGCTGCTGGACCAGCGGTACGCGCTCGCCGTGGTGGATGGAGTGACTGAAGCGCTCACGCAGGCACCGACGAACCAGCGGTCTACCGGGGGGCTCGGTGGGAATGACGACGTGGCCAACTGGCACAACCGTCTCCCACGGCGAATCGCACAGCGGACCGGCGCGGCTGTGGTGCAGATTGACCACGTCGCCAAGTCGGCAGAACTCACTCGGTTCGCCCTTGGCGGGCAGGCCAAGATGGCATCTCTCACTGGGGCGGCGTATCACGTCAAGCCGGTGGAGTCGCTGGGGAGGGGCCGCGTAGGCACGATCCAGATCCACGTTGCCAAGGACCGCCCCGGCTTCGTCCGTGGACAGGCTGAGGGCGCGTTTGATCCAGCGGTGCGGATGCAGTTGGTGGCCGTGGCCGTGGTGGACGGCACCGGTGGGCGTATCACGATGCAGCTGAATCCGCCGGTGGTCCAGCCGACCAAGGGTGCGGACTCCGAGCTGATGGAACGCATCAGCCGCTACTTGGAACGGTTGCCAGCCACCCACGAGGGAGCCAGCCGCACGCTCGTCAATGCAGAAGTGAAGGGCAGGCGGGACAGAATCTACGCCGCGCTCGACGCACTCGTGGCGGGCGGCTTCGTCTCACGGAGGTTGAACACCGACAAGTCGCAAACCTCCTACTACCTGTCTGTCCGGCCCTACACGGACTTCGAGGAGACGCCATGAGGACGTTTCCCCTAGTCAAAGTCTCAATCGGAGCACCTGTAGGGGACTGCTCATTTCGGATGAGCAGGGCAGTGTTTTCGGCCCCCCACCCCTGCACGCCGTGTTCACTGCCCTGCTCATCCGATAGCCGAGTAAACACGGGGAACTGTCCACCCCTGCTCATGCCCTGTTCACGTCCGGCCCATAGCCCTGCTCACTGTCCCACTCCTTATAGGGGACAGGGGGCACAGGGGCAGCGCGAACAACTCCTCAATTTCACTCTCTGGCAAGCAACTTCAGTCCCACAGCAGGAAGAGGTAGCGCGTCGGTCCGACGAGTCGCTTTGCAAGGAGGTCTTCCACGGGCAGCCCTAAGCAGTCCCCGAGCATCCTTTCCAACTCCTACACCCGAGGACAGAGAAATGAAATGTCGTTCAGCACCATCCCACCCGAGGTCTGGGACGGGCCGCGCCGGAAGCCCGAGCCAGAGCCGGACCCGACCCGTGTTCGCTACCACCGCCCCGGCAAGCCAAGACCAGAACAGCTCCTCATCTACTGGCAGGCACGGGCACTCCGGGCTGAAGCCGAATTGAAGATGTGGCGCGAGCTAGAGCAAATCAGAGAAGGGAAGAAACAACAATGACACCGGAAACCTGCCCAGAGTGCGGAGCCCGCAGAGTGCGGAACTGGGTCTACGACCACCGCCGCGCCAACCCCGCGTGCAGCATCGGCAACCGTGAGGACGCCACCCAAGCCGCCGACTTCGAGAAGTTCAGTCAGGGCTGGCCCTGGACGCCCAGCTTTCTCAGGCCGGCGACCAACGCCGAATTGATCTTGGCCGGGGTAGCCCAGCCGACGGGCAACGAGGAAACCCTCGTTCGTCAACGAGTCAACGGAATCCATCACCGAGTAATCGCAGGAGTAGATGCACCATGAAACCCACCCTCCACGAGATCGCCCAGCGAGTAATGAGCGATACCCGGTACCAGAACCCGCCAGTGAAGGGCGACTTCGTCGCACTGCTCGGGCACATCGGCGCTCTCCAGCAGATAGCAGATGCAGACGAGCAGGCCGACGGACTCCGCGCTCTGTGTAACCGGCTGGAGACCCTCCAGGCAAATCAGCCGCGACCACAGACGTGGGCCATCGCTTGGCTGGATGCGCACGGGGAAGAGCAGAGGGAATTCTTCCCGGCTGAACAGCGAGACGCCGCGGAAACCCTCTACAACCGACTGGACGCCACGGGCGTCCAAACCATTGAGATGTCGCAGATCTCGCTAACCAAAGAGAAGAAGGAGAACTAGTCATGACTACCAATGAGCAGCAGGAGCCCCAGCAGGACGTCCCCGAGGTAAACACCCCGACGACGCCCCAGCAGGACGGTACGCCCGACCAGCCGGACGCCACGGGTGACGGCAAGGGCACCGGCAACAAGGAGGCGGCCAAGTACCGCCGTCAGCTCCGCGAGACGGAAACTGAGCGGGATGCCTTGGTCGAAACCGTGGGCGGGCTACAGCGGCAGCTCGTGGCTGGCAACCTGCCGCACGGTGCCACCCTGAGCGCCGATGCGCTGTGGACAGTAGGGCGAAAGCCCGGCGACTTCTTCGACGAGAAGGGACTGCTCGACACCGAGAAGTTGACCGTCGCCATGCGAGAAACCCATGTGGCGCTGGGCGTGCGCTTCGGCCCAGCGCCAGTGCCCGATTCCGGTAAGGGGACAGGCGTCGGCCTTTCAGGAGAGCGAGCAACGCTGGCCAGCGAAGCGCGGAAGCGGCAGGGCTAACCACTCTCAGGCGAAGCCCCGGGAGTCCGCGCTCCCGGGGCTTTTCCATGCCTAGGAAGCGATACGCCGCGTAATTAGAAAGGCGTAATTTGCTTGTCCTGCGGGAGGCAGTGAATCGCGGGGGTATCTGCCGCTATGCCGAGGGGGGCGGGCGTGCCGGGTGGGGAGGGTCTACCCCGCACCCCCTTCCACTCGTAGATGACCCTGTTGAAATAGCCCTGCCAGTTAGACTCGGCATGAGTTAGAAGGTCCAGCGGATCAGGTCCGCAATGGAGGTAGGGAAGGTACTGGGGATGATTCGCAGGGCTGACAATGTCACGTTCAGGCACCGGCCAGGATTTTGGACCGGCAGGGGTCCCGGCGTCCTGAGGATAGGCAAGAAGAGTTACCTGCTAGGCAAGTTCAGCCGAGCGGAATGGCAGGAGTTCCAGGGCCGTCAGGTCGAGCAACCAATGCCCCTCACCAAAGTTGGGGGGAGGAGGTACTGGAAGTATAAGAACAACTGTTACTGGGAGAACGAGGGTCTTTCTGCCCGCCAGGTCTATGCGTTGCTTGAGACGCGCGAACAGCGCAAGCAGCAGAGACTTGATGTGGCGGAGGCAACCGTGGCGATGGGGTCGATGCCGCGCACCGCGTCTACTCGGCGTGCCATCCCCGACGACGTGAAGACATTTGTGTGGCGCAGGGATGGGGGCCAGTGCGTCCACTGCGGTGTCACGTATGAGTTGCAGTACGACCACATAATTCCGCTGGCAATGGGCGGCAGTAGCAATACGGAGAATCTGCAACTTCTCTGTGGTCCCTGTAATCGGGCCAAGGGCGCGGGGTTGACTATTCGTACCCGATAGTCCGATATCGGGTAGGCAACTTATGAACAGGGTTATGAACCGTTTGGAGTCGGCTTCTGAACAGTTCTTCGGCGGTTATGAACAGGCAACACCTCGGTCCTAATTCCTTTCCACAGAATTAGTTGCTCACTTTCCATAACGGGGAGTAGCTTGAGCCCCTCAAGCACCCAATCCCACCGTTAGGAACCCCGACATGAGCACCATGACCAGCACCACGGCAGCCGTTTCCAGCACCAAGGCAGCAGCACCCAAGCCAGTCACCACAGCAGCAGCACCCAAGCCAGTCACCACAGCAGCGGCACCCAAGCCCGTCACCACAGCAGCGGCACCCAAGGCCAGCACCACCACCACCACCACTAAGGCGACGGGCACCACCAAGGCAGCATCGAAGGCCAGCCCTGCCAAGACAGCACCCGCTGGTGAGCTCCGTAAGAACGCGGCCCGTAACGCAGACCGCTCGCCCGATCTGGGCACGTTCAAGGCGGGCGACAAGGTGGCCACTGCAGACGGCCGCGAGTGGACCGTGGTCGGCCCGGCGCAGGGCAACACCACCCTGAAGTTGACCCGTGAGCAGGACGGCAATAAGGAATCCGTGTTCCGCTTCGCCCGCAACATCAAGCCCGCTGGCAAGTAGCTAGGCCGGATCAGCCCCGTCGCCCCTAGGGTGGCGGGGCTTCTTCATGCTCCGTGTGTGATCCGTACGCGGCCCTGTAGGTGCTGCCCGCCCGTGGGGGTCGGGCTGATTGTGGGGAAGCCGTGGCGAACTCGTTGTAAGCGCAAAAGCTTGGCACGATCAGGGCATGACATCGGATAAGGAAGCTAAGAAGCATTTCGGACGACTGATCAGTAAGGGCTTGCAAGATGCGGGGCTTACGCAGGCTATGGCTGCTGAGAAGTTAGGGACGTCGCGGCGTTCGGTTTCCAATTGGGCTGCGGGTGATGCATGGCCGACTGCGAAGGTTCGTGCTGAGCTTGAGCAGATTCTGGGTTGGAAGGAGCACGCTTTGCAGGAGGCGTTGGCTTCCTCCCTTGGTGAGCATGGTGTTCCGTTGTCGACGTTTACCGACGCTCATATGAGGGGTCAGGGATCGTCTGAGACGTGGCCGCAGGCGTCTACGGAGGCGTTGGTGTCGGAGTTGCTGAGGAGGTATCAAAGGCAGGAGGACGTGATCACGGCGTTGAATCGTGAGTTGGCTTCGGTGAAGTTGTTCTCGCCGCCCAAAGCGCCAGATCGTTCCTAGCCTGAAATCCGGTAGATCGGCTCCGTGTGTGGTCCGTAGGTGGCTCCGTAGGCGCTGGCCGCCCGTGTGGGTCAGGCTGGCAACTGCGGAGCCGCTGGCGGTCCGCCTACCAGCGGCGGCTGGTCTTCAGCGGCTTGGGTGCCACGGGCGCCGGGCGGGGCGCAGACTTCGGCAGGAAGCCGTTGCCCTTGCTTTGGTTACAGCGACGACAGATGACCTGAATATTTTCCAGCGTGTCTGTCCCGCCGCGAGCGTGGGGGATGATGTGGTCCGGCTCTGCGCTGTTGGGCTGGCGACTGACGTCGTAGTCCATTAGGACATTGCAGAAGCGGCACCGGGCCACCCCCTGCGCTCGGGCCTGCCGTAGAGCAATCTTGGATCGCGTTATCCATGTGGTCGTACCGGTGCGGCTGCCAGCCACGACTACCCCCTTGGGAAGTGAGAAGCCCCGCCGCGCGTTGGTTCGGGATCAACACGCGGCAGGGCTGGTCGGCGTGGTTACGCGGTGACCGTGATCCGGTTGATGACGGTCGGCTTCGGGAAGCCGAACCCAATGCGGGCAGTCGAGCGGATGGCGATCCGGTCGCTGGTGAAGTACGCGTCCGCGCTGATGGCCAGTTCCAGGTCCTCGCGGAGAACCGTCACGGCGGTTGCGGCGGCAACACCCCACGCGGTCCCCTGCGGGACGTTGGAGTTCACGAAGACCGGGCGGCCGAGGATCTCCCGTGGCGTCTGGGTCAGCGTCTGGTTGCTGCCACTGCCCGTCTTCAGGGTTGCCACCGTGAGCGCCTCAGCTGGGCTGAGAACCCATCCGGTGATGGTGCCACCGGCGCTCTCGGCTTGGGCCACGGCTACCGCGAACGGGTCCAGGTTCTGCAGACCGCCAGCAGCAGTGATTACCTGCGACGCATTCAGCGAAGCGAGACCCTTGGGCGCGGGGCCTGCGAGGTTGCCCAGCCATGCGGCGTTGATCTGCCGCACGATGGACCGCGCCAGCCCGTCGGCCACGATCTGCTGAGCGTCCGGGCTGGAGTCCATAGCGAGTTCGCGGGAGATGATCGTGAGCCCGGCGGCCTTGGCAGGCGTGACGGGCAGTTCGCTGAGCGTGGGGTCGTCCGGGGTGATCTCGCTTCCCTCCGCGACCCACGATGCTGCGGCGTCTTCATCCACGACGGGGATGTTGAACGTGGCGCGGTTGGTGGTGACCAGTGTTGCGAGCGCGGCATTGAACGGGAGTGCTTCGGCGGCGATGGCTTTGATGACCAGATCGCTGTATTCCTGAGGGAGAATGCCGGTTGCTGCGGCTTCGAGAAGTGTCATGGCGGTATGCCTTTCATAGAGAAATGGATTGTTTTTCTCTGGAAAGGCTCTGCCGTTTTCCAGCTGCCCCACTGGGGCGGCTTGACGCTGGAATAGGCCACGGACCATAAACTCTGCGTCGATTGAAGTGTACGGCCTTCGGCCCTGTAGGGAAAACCCTTACGAATCCTCTGGGGCCGGGTAGAAGTCAAGAGTGCCTTTTGCGCCGAAGGAGGCACGGGCGGTATTAATCATGACTTCCTCGAGGTAGTCAAACCTTTGTTCAATTGCATCAAGCCCTCGGTCTCGTTCTGGGCCACGGGGCGATCTGATGAGGGTCATCTTTTCCGTCAGACACTCCTGTGCCGCCTCAGCATGACCGATAAGCTGTCTTGAAGCGACCAGCCTGAAAGTTGGATCAGCCGCTTCGAGCAATCGGTTTTTGAGGTTCCGGCCTCGCTCCGCTTTGTCCGGATGGTCGTGCGTCACGTTTACGAGGTCCGTGATGTCGAGGTTTAGCTGCCTCAGCACGTGGAGATACTTACCTACGTGGCGTATCTGTTCGTTGCGGAACCACTGTGCATGTTCGGTTTTCCTGCCCCAGTGACTTCCCAGCCAGCTACCGAGCAGCGCGAAAAGGCCAGCGGCTACTGCGCCGCATATTGTGATCCATATTTGGGTCACGGGTTCGATCGAGTCCATAGCTCCAAGGTACCGAAGGTTTCGTAGTGAAATGGTGCGCCCCAGAACGCCGCCGATCTTCCAGCTGGTCCTCCGTCATTGCCTGCCGCGCCATCACGGCTGACCCCATTGTTCTTCAGTAACTTTACTTAGCACCCGCCTACTCCGCGGTCGCCATACCGGCCTCCTGGTCCGTGGTCCGGTCCCGGCCCTGCCGGATGACCCGGTCATTGGCCCGCCACCGCCGCGCCTGGGCCCGGCGCGCCGCCCTGTTCGCGGGACGGATCGGTCCGCTGTCACCCGGACGGCCCGTTCCGGGCTCGGTCTCCGGTTGAGCACCGAAGGACCGCACAGACCCGATGAACGACACCGGAGCCGCCGTGTTCTCCTCGGCGCGGACGGGCCGTTGCCGTTCGGGCCTCAGGGGCATCGGCTCCTGCTCGAGTGGCCCGTTCCGCGATGACTCGTCCTGGGCACCGGGTGCCTCCGTGGACGCGCTGCTTCGACCGGGGCAGGCGCTTCCAGGATCCACCCGGGGTACCCGGAAGGCCGAGCCCCTTCCATCCGTATGCTGCGTCTGAATCGACATGGCATGCCCTTTCGTCGGCGTGGAGTCGTCCCCACGTGCTGTGAGCGACGGATGTCGCTGGCTCAACTCTGGCGATCCTGGGGTCTGCTGCGGGGTGGAGGAGTCGCTAAGTGGATAACCCGGGATTTCCCCGGGCCAGGGGGGTCCGCGGTCGTCCGGAGTGCACGGAGCCGGCCTGAAGGGGGCGCCCACGATCGGACGGACGGGGCTGGGAACGGACGCCTGCGGGACGGCACGAGCGACAAGCGGCCGGGTTACAGGTCGGGCAGCAGGCCCAGGACCAGGGGCACCACGCCCAGGCAGATGAACGCCGGCAGGGAGCACAGGCCGAGCGGCAGGACGAGCTGGACCCCGAGCGCGGCGGCCCTCCTGTCCACCTCGCGGTTGTGTCGCCGTCGGAGCTGGGCGGCGTGCGCATGCAGGAGCGCCGCGGACGGAGCCCCGGTGGCCGTGCCGAACCGCAGACCCCGCCGGACGTCCTCGATGACCGGCAGCGGGTCGGTCCCTCGGAGTGTCCGCCGCCGCGGAGCAGGTCCGGGCAGGGCCGGTCTCAGCAGGGCAGGTCGCCGACCGGGCGCCAGCCGCTCGGGCCTCGATTGACCGGTCGTCGGGAAGCCGGTCGTCGGGAGGCCGGCCGTCGGGAAACCGGTGGACGGGCCATCGGTGGACAGGCGGCCCTCCGCAGAACCTGCGTCCCACGCGGCCTCCCAGGAGGCACCGAGCAGGCGCGCCGCTCGCACGCGGGTCAGCACCGAGCCGACGGCCGGATCGCAGGCTTCCCCGACGACCAGCAGGGCGCTCTCGACGGATGCCCCCGCGGACAGCACGGCAGCCAGCAGGTCGAGGATGAGCGGGCCGTCCTGGATCCCACCGCGCAGCGCCCGATCCACCGGCGCATTCCTGACCCGGTGCAGCCGCCCCGACGGCGCCGTCAGGACCAGTGCTCCCGCGGCGAGGAGGAGGGACACGACCACCCCCGCCATCACGGGGCGCCGTCGACTCGACCGACCAGGCGGCGGGACCAGAGGCGGGCCACGACCATGAACAGGACGCCTCCGGCGAGGGCCAGCCGTCCGGGCAGGGACCCCAGCAGCACCTCCAGTGGATTCACGCCGAGAGTGAAGGCCAGGACCACACCCAGGGCGGGAAGCCATGCCAGGAGCACGACCGTGGCACGTGGTCCGGCGAGCGCCGTCTCCCGCGCCGCCAGGCCGTCGAGCTGGGCATCGAGCTGCGCGGCGTACTGCTCGAGGATCCCGGCGAGGGGCGCACCGCTGCGCTCCGCGACGATCAGGCACCCGGCGAGATCGATCCACAGCCGGTCGACGCGGGCGCTGGTCCCGTCTCCCCCCGACGGCCCGGGGCCGGCATCCCGCGCCTGGCGGAGAGCATCAGGGACGCTCAGCCCGAGCTCGGCCGCCCGCCGGGCCGTCGCCATCACCGGCAGCGCCGTCGCCGCGAAGGCGGTGCGTCCGTCAGCGTGGACACGCTCCATGTCCGCCCACAGGACACGGGGTGGGCGGCCCGCGCGGAGGAGGCCGGCGAGCTGATGCACGAACAACGGGAGCTCGTGCAGGTCGACGGCCCCGCGCGCGGCGGACCGGCCCGGGTCGGCGGCGTCGAGTAACCATCGGGACTGCCGCGCAGCCCCGACCGTCGGGACCGGCCCCTCACCCGCCCCGGACACCACTCCGCTTCGTCGGCCGGGCCGGGGAAGGGCGAGGGTGAAGCCGGCCATGGCCAGCAGGAGAGCCACCACGATTCCGCTCACGGCGCCCTGCGGCCGTGTCCTGGCCCCGCCTCGCGCCCGGGCCCCGGCTCGGCGTCGTGGCCCGGGGGCTGTGCCTGGCCTGGCCCCGCGCCTGGCCCGGTCCGGCGCCCCGGATCCCGCCCGCCCTCGGACCACTGCACCCGATGCGCGAAGCCCTCCCAGCCCGCAGCGCGCCGGCATCCCATCCCGGTGTCCGTGAGGACGGGTATCACGGCGAGTTCCCCCGAGGGGGCTCGCTCCAGGCTCCCGATGCTCTCAACACGCCGGCCTCGCGCGTCCCGCACCACGTGCACCACCGCATCGAGGGCGCTCGCCGCCTGCAGCACCACTCCCTCAGGGCTGAGCCCGGCGAGCGCCGCGAGTGCGTTCAGTCGCGCGGGTACGGCCTCGGCGGAGTTGGCATGGAGGGTCGCACCGCCGCCGTCGTGTCCCGTGTTCATCGCCGCGAGCAGCTCACGGACCTCGGCGCCCCGACACTCCCCCACCACGAGCCGGTCCGGCCGCATGCGCAGCGCCTGCCGGACGAGCTCCGTGAGATCCAGCACGCCCGCGCCCTCGAGATTGCCGTGCCGGGCCTGCAGCCCGACCGTATGCGGGTGGTCAGGATTCAGCTCGGCGGCGTCCTCGACGAGGACCAGGCGCTCGTGGGGCGCGGCCAGGCCGAGCAGGGTGGCCAGGAGCGTGGTCTTCCCCGTCCCCGTTGCTCCACTGATGAGGAAATTCAGGCGGCGCCGCATCATCAGCCGGAGCGCCTCGGCCATCATCGGCGCGACCGTCCCGCTGTCCACCAGCTCCCCGAGCGAGAACATCCGTGCTCGGCGGATCCTGATGGACAGCAGGGTCCCGGCCGTCGAGATCGGCGGGAGGACAGCGTGCACGCGAAGGCCTCCCAGCTGGACGTCGACGGCGGGGCAGCCGTCGTCGAGGCGTCTTCCACCCGCCGCAACGAGGCGGACGGCCAGTGCCCGCACATCGGCATCCGATGCGAAGGCGCCCCCGATGCGGCGCAGGCCCGTCGAGCCGTCGATCCACACGTCGTCCGGTCCGTTGACCAGGATGTCCGTGATCGAGTCGTCGGCGAGGAGGTGCTCGAGCGGGCCCAACCCCTTGAGTTCCGCGCGGACGCGGTCGAGCGCCGACAAGGTGCCCTCCGAGCCGAGCAGCCTGCCGCTCGCACCGACGGCGTCCGCGAACGCCGCACCGGTGGCCTGGACATTCCCGGCAAGAACGGCCCTGCGGACCGATTCCACCATCGATGCGGCACCCGGATCACCGCCGGCTGGAGCGCCCTCTGCCCAACCCGCCACGACCGGACGGGCCGACGCGCTCCGGCCTGCTGCACGCAGCTGGCGCCTGGTGGGCGCTGCCGCGGTTCCGCCGTCCTCCGGCCCGCCCGGTGCGATCCCGCCCTCCCCGGTCATCCCGCCCTCTCCAGACCGGCGACGACCGACTCGACGAGCTTCCGGGCCCGCCGGGGCAGCGGGAAATCCAGCATCCTGCCGCCGGCTTCCGCTGCCGAGGACCCCCGGACGAAGGGCAGGTACGGCAGCGGACCGGCGCGTCCGGCGAGGTCCGCGACCAGCCAGGCATCCAGTCCGTCGAGCACCGGACCACGCAGGACGACGGTGGTCGGCAGTGAGCTGTAGGCCTCGAGGATGCGGGTGACCGCGACGGCGCTCCGCGGCCTGGAGGGGACGAGGAGGACGAGCTGGTCGCACAGGGGAACCAGGGACTGGATCGCGGCGCTGCCGGCGCTGCCGAGGTCGACGACGCTCAGGTCGAACGCTCCACGGGCGGCGTCCAGAACGGCTCCGGCGGACTCCATCCCGTGGCCGGGGTGCGGACCGGCCCCCTCGGAGTGCCCGGCATGGGACAGCACAGCCAGGTGTCCGTCGGCCGGCAGCGCCGCCACGAGCTGCTCCGCGTTGAGGGTTCCCCGGAGGTCGCGCAGGTCGCCCCAGCGCACCCCCGGGCGCTCCTCGATCCCTAGTGCAAGGTCGAGGCCGCCGCCCAGGGGATGCCCGTCCACGAGCAGGGTGGACGTCCCCAGACCGGCCGCGTGACGTGCGCACCAGAAGGCGAACGTGCTCACGCCTGCCCCGCCGGCGGCACCGAGGAAACCGACCACGGCTCCGGAGGCAGCGGGGTTGAGCCGTCTGCCGAGATGCTCCGCGAGCCAGCCCGCACCCTGCGGGAGGATGACCACCCGGGAGGACGCCACGTTCGCCGCAGCGGCCCATGCCCGCGTCTCGTCGTCGGCCGCCCCCACGACGATGACGTCGCGGTGGCCCGGCAGTCCGCCGGTCGCCTGGTCGGCGCCGAGGAGCAGCACGGCGGGCTCGAGGGGAAGGGCCTGCGCGAGGTCGACGGCGAAGTGCGGGGCGACCCCCGCGGCTGCGCAGGCACGTGCCACCTGGTCCTGGACGAACTGGGACCCGCCGGCCAGGACCACAGGCCCTCGTCCCTCCGGAGTCCGTGTCTGCTGGGTCATCCCTGAAGCATCGTCGGGCGGGAGCTGCGCGGCGTGCCGGATACCCCGTATGTGGACAACGCGCTGGATTGCAGGAATGACACCGGCGCGACCGATGATATGGACATGTACATCGCCGTGGCGCAGGAGCCGTCGACCCGCGACAGCCGCGGCGCCGTGGTGCTCCAGCCCCTGGACGCCGCCGGCGCCCGCATCGGTGGGCGGCTGGTGGTGGACCACGACCGGCTGCCCGCCGCCGTCGCGCAGGAAGGAGTCCGTCGCCCGGTCTGGGTCTGGACAGGCACGAGGCTCTGGTACCCCGATTTGCTGTCGGCGGGGGTCGACGTCGACCGCTGCCGCGACATCGGCCTCACCCGTGCCATCCTCGCGAACGCCCCGTCCTGTCCGCCCTCGCCCTACCTGGCGTCGATCCGGGCCGCTGCCCTCACGGCGGACGGCACCGAACCTCCCCGGACCCTGCTCCCGCCACCGCCCCCGCCGAACCAGCACTCGCTGTTCGACGAGCCGCACGAGGCCACGGGTCCCCTCCTCGACGACGTCATCGACGAATTCACCCGGCAGCTCTCCACCATCGCCGGCTCTACCGACCCCGGGCGCCTGAACCTCCTCGTCGCCGCCGAATCCGCCGGCGCGCTGATCGCCTCCGAGATGGAGCACTGGGGACTGCCCTGGCGCAGGGACGTCCACGAGGACCTTCTCGAACGGGCGCTGGGGCCGCGACCCGCCGAGGGCATCCGGCCGGCGAAACTCGAGTATCTCGCCGGCGAACTGCGCCGGACCCTGGGCAGTCCCGCGCTCAACCCCGACTCCCCCCAGGAGGTCCTGAGAGCCCTGCACCGGGCGGGCATCGAGGCGAGGACCACGCGGTCGTGGGAGCTCGAGCAGCACCACCACCCGGCCATCAAGCCGCTGCTCGCGTACAAGAAGCTGTCGCGGCTCCTGACCGCGAACGGCTGGAACTGGCTCGACGCGTGGATCCGGGACGGGCGGTTCCGGCCGGAGTACGTGGTGGGCGGAAGCGTGTCCGGACGCTGGGCCTCCCGCGGCGGGGGCGCCCTGCAGATTCCGCGGCAGGTCCGCGACGCCGTCCGCCCCGACGCGGGCCACGTCTTCGTCATCGCGGACGCCGCACAACTCGAGCCCCGGGTCCTCGCGGCGCTCGGACGGGACTCCGCGCTCGCCGCGGCGGCCCGGGGCAGGGACCTCTACCAGGGCATCGCCGACCAGGGTTTCGGTGGCGACCGCTCGCAGGCGAAACTCGCGATGCTCGGCGCCATGTACGGCGCGACGAGCGGCGAGTCGGGGCGTCTGATGCCCCAACTGACACGCGCGTACCCGCGGGCCATCGGCGTCGTCGAGGCCGCAGCGCGGGCCGGGGAATCCGGCGACGGCGTGTCGAGCTACCTGGGCCGGGGCTGCCCTCCCGCATCGGAGGAGTGGCGTGCACGGCAGCGCACGACGACGGCGGAGGAACAGCGCCGCGCGGACAGCGCGGCGCGGGCCCGCGGACGCTTCACCCGGAACTTCGTGGTCCAGGCGACCGCGGCGGAATGGGCCCTGTGCTGGCTCGCGGAGATCCGGCGGCGGCTCGCGGAGAGCACCATCCCGGTGCCGCGCAGCCGGATCGCGTTCTTCCTGCACGACGAGGTGGTCCTGCACGTCCCGGAGGACCGGGGCGCGGAGGCGACGACGATCCTCGCCGACGCCGCGCGGGCGGCGACACGGTTGATGTTCGGGGAGATCCCGATCGAGTTCTCGATCTCGACCATCACCGTCACCTCCTACGCCGACGCCAAATAGGCGCGTCCCACCGTTCGACCGCGTCGTCGACAGAGCCCCTCACGGGGCGGAGCGCCGGACTCCCGGCGAACGCAACGGGCCCGGGCGGCTCACAGCGGTGCGGGGATCTCCTGCGATCGGTCCCACGGCCTCGTCCAGCCGAGCCCGTCGAAGATCGCGTCCAGGAGCAGCGCGGTGAATCCCCAGACCACAGCGTCCGGCGTGAGGAAGGCGGGGGTCCTGCTGACGAACCCGTTCCGGCGGACCACGGCCGTCCTCCGACGGGAGGGGTCGAGGAGCGTGCTCACCGCACACCGGAAGACGAGCTCGGACTCGGCCGTGTCCACCGCGTGGACCGGGGACTGTTCCGTCCACCACGCGAGGACGGGCGTGACCATGAAGTTGCTGACCGGGAGCCCCACCTCAGGCAGTGCGCCCAGGATCTCGATGCCGTCGGAATCCACTCCGGTCTCCTCGCGCGCCTCGCGCAGCGCCGCGGCACCTTCGTCCATGTCCTCGGCGTCGATGGTCCCGCCGGGAAATGCCACCTGCCCGGGATGGTGGGCCAGGGAACTGGCGCGCATCACGAAGAGGAGATCGACGTCGTCGGGTCCGGGTTGCGGCGGGGAGGAGTGCGGCAGGCCCTCCCTCGCCCCGAACAGGATGAGCACGGCAGCCCGTCGGCTCTTCGCGGGATCGAGTGTTGCGAACTGCCAGCCGTCCACGCGCACGAGGGGCGCCCCCGTCACCTGCAGGGACGCCACCCACCGGGCGAGCTCGTCGCGGGCCGTCACCCCCGGGTCTCCGCGGGTCCTGCGGCGACGGCGTCCCGGGCCGTCGGGCACCGACGCACGCCGCTGCGTTCCGGCACCGACCGCAGCCGGTCGGTCCTACGCACCCAGCCCGTGCCCGGCCTCGCGGAGCTCGGTCCGCGTCTGCCCGGCGCGCATCGACGCGAGCAGATCCTCCCGACCGGGCGCGAGCTCGTACTTCAGCAGCTTCGCCGCCTTCATCGGGTCCGTCTCCCCGTCACCGTAGGACGGGCACAGCGCGGCCACGGGACAGACACCGCAGGCAGGCTTCTTGGCATGGCAGATCCGGCGGCCGTGGAAGACGACGTGGTGCGAGAGCATCGTCCAGTCCTTGCGCTCGAACAGGGCTGCCACGTCCTGCTCGACCTTCACCGGGTCCTCCGCCGCCGTCCACCGGAAGCGGCGGGCGAGCCGCCCGAAGTGGGTGTCCACCGTGATGCCGGGGACCCCGAAGGCATTTCCCAGGACGACGTTGGCCGTCTTCCGCCCGACCCCGGGAAGCGTCACCAAATCATCCAGGGAGCCGGGCACCTGGCCGTCGAACTCGTCGACCAGACGCCGGGACAGGGCGAGCAGGCTGTTGGCCTTCGCACGGTAGAACCCCGTGGGCCGGATGAGCTCCTGCAGTTCGCTCTCCTCGGCCTCGGCCAACGCCCGCGGGTCGGGGTAGCGCGCGAACAGCGCCGGCGTCGTGAGGTTGACGCGCACGTCCGTGGTCTGCGCGGAGAGGACCGTCGCGACCAGCAGCTCGAACGCGTTCCTGAAGTCGAGTTCGGCTACCGCGTACGGGTAGGTCTCGCCCAGGACCCGGTTGATCTTCCGCGCCCGCCGCTTGAGGGCGACCGGCGACTCCTCGTCGACCTGCGCTTTCCTGCCTGCCACTCGCGTGTCTCCTTCCGGTACTGCTGTCCGCCGGCCATGCAGCGGCAGGGCGGGGGTCAGTCCTGGGGGGCGCGTTCGATGTTGCGCAGATCCCGGAGGATACCCACGGTGCCCGTCCGCTTGTCCTGCACGAAGAACTCGGAGCCGCGATCCTCGATCCCGACCTCCCAGTCGCCGGGCTGCAGTGTGAAGACCTCACGGCCCGTCTGTTCGTCGAAGACCGGACGGGGGGACCCGACGGCGAACCAGAACGCCTCGACGACGGACTCCTCGTCCGCCGACCGGGTCGCCGTGATCGGCTCCTGGCGGTCCCGCTCCTCGGAGGACGGTGCGGTGTCGGTCCGGGCCGGCTCGTCCCGGACGACCTCGTGGACCCGGGTCTCGCCGACGGACGACGGCTGGACCGCGGTGGAGGAATGCCCGTCCGCGCTGCCTCGCGCCGCGTCGCGACCCTCGACGGCGTGGGCGCCGCCCTCGGACGCGCCCGACGGGCGAGCCGGCTCCTCCGACACGCGGGAGTCCGTATCGGAGGTGGTGCCGGACGTGGTGTCGGAGGTGGTGTCGGCCGAGGCGCGGGTCGTGGCACCGGACGTCGCGGGTGTCCTGGCGGTGCCGGGCTCCATCCCGGACTGGCCCGCGGCGGCCGCGCCGGCACCCACGGCGCCCGCTCCCCCTGCCCCGTACAGGCCGGCACCGTTCTGCAGGACGGCGGCGGCGGCGGGGTTCACGCCCGACTTGTCCTTCCGGCCGAACCGGGAAGCCCATCCGGCAGTGTCCTTCGCGGGGGCGTCCAGCCCGGCGGTGTCCTTCGCGGGGGCGTCCAGCGCGGCAGTGTCCTTGGAGGAGGGGGCAGGCTTCTCGGAAGCGGGCTTGGCGGGGCGGGGCTGCGCCGCCGTGATGGAGCGCGCCACCGGGTGGGCCGGTACCTCGGGGCGGTCGGCGAAATCGTCCTTGAGGACGGGCAGGAACGGTGCGAGGACCGTCGCGGTCAGCATGCCGAGCGCACCGATCAGGGCCACCAGGGGCCCTGGGTGGAACTGGGTCACCGTCTGCAGGAAGAAGTACGTGGTGGCCAGCACCGCCGAGACCGACGCGAACTGGTCGACCGACAGCGAGCCGACGCGCAGCCCCGAGCTTCCCAGACGGCGTCCGGCAAGGAGAGCCAGGGAGACCACGGGCAGCAGGATGCCGATGCCGACGAAGAAGAGCGGCGCGGTGTTCCAGAAGTTCTCGTACCGCACGATCCCGTCGAGGAACGGCAGCAGGGTGCCGATGAAGACGAGCAGCACACCGCCGCCGAACAGCACTTCCCGCAGCGTGAACGGTCCGACGAGGGCCCGGCTCCGGCCGACGGGCCGGCTCTCCGTGGACGGCCCGTCCGACCCCGTTGTCTGCACGGACGACGGGGACCGCTCCGCACCGCCCGCCGGCCCGTGGCTTGTGCTGCGATGTTCCTCGGATGCTTCGGTCATGGTGTACTCCCGTTCATGGCGCTGGTGTCCGGCGGAGCACCAACGGCCTCCGACGTCGATTGCCTTCCTCCACCCTAGCCACCGGCCCGGACCTTCTCCAGCAACCACGGGCACCGGCACCGCGCCGCTCATCGCACAATCGCCGCAGTTCGGCTAGGCCCTGTGACGTCCGGCACACGCGGTCGGGGAGAACTCGATAGGGTTCCCGTAGAGCACGTGGTGGTGCGCCGGACGGGCGTACCCCGCTTCTTCTGTCCGTTACCGACCACGTCACAAAGGGGTAGATCATGACCGCCGAACGACAAGGCGACGCCTTCGAGAACCTGCTGCACGAGGAACGCCGCTTCCCGCCGAGCGCGGAGTTCGCGGCGCGGGCGGTCGCACAGCCGTCGCTCTACGACGAGGCCCGAGAGCAGGGCACCGAGTTCTGGGCCAGGCAGGCCCGCGAGCTGCTCACCTGGGACCGCGATTTCACCCAGACCCTCGACTGGTCGGACGCACCGTTCGCCAAGTGGTTCGTCGGCGGCACCGTGAACGCCGCCTACAACGCCCTGGACCGGCATGTGGAGGCCGGCCTCGGCGACCGCGTGGCCATCCACTTCGAGGGCGAACCCGGGGACACGCGCACCATCACCTACGCGGAACTGACCCGGGAGGTCAAGAAGGCCGCCAACGCCTTCGAGTCCCTCGGCGTGCAGAAGGGCGACCGCGTGGCCGTGTACCTGCCCATGATCCCCGAGGCCGTCGTCACCATGCTGGCCTGCGCCCGGATCGGCGCCGTCCACTCCGTGGTCTTCGGTGGCTTCTCCGCCGAGGCCCTCCGCAGCCGCATCGACGACGCCGAGGCCAAGCTCGTGGTCACCGCCGACGGCACGTACCGCCGCGGCAAGCCGAGCGCTCTCAAGCCGGCCGTGGACGGCGCCCTCGAGGCGGAAGGCCACACCGTCTCCCACGTCGTCGTGGTCCGCCGCAACAACGAGGCCGTCGCCTGGACCGAAGGACGCGACCTCTGGTGGCACGACGTCGTGGACAACGCCCCGGACGAGCACACGGCCGTCGCGCACGACGCCGAGCACCCCCTGTTCATCCTGTACACCTCGGGGACGACGGGGAAGCCCAAGGGAATCCTGCACACGACCGGCGGCTATCTCACCCAGACCGCGTTCACCCACCGCAACACCTTCGACCTGCGTCCGGAGACCGACGTCTTCTGGTGCACCGCGGACATCGGGTGGGTCACCGGGCACAGCTACGTCACGTACGCGCCCCTCGTGAACGGCGCCACGCAGCTCATGTACGAGGGGACGCCGGACACCCCGCACCAGGGCCGCTGGTGGGAACTCATCGAGAAGTACAAGGTGAGCATCCTCTACACCGCACCGACGGCCATCCGGACCTTCATGAAGTGGGGGCGGGACATCCCGAAGAAGTACGATCTCTCCTCGATCCGGGTGCTCGGCTCCGTCGGTGAGCCGATCAACCCGGAGGCCTGGATGTGGTACCGGGACGTGATCGGCGGGGGCAAGGCGCCGATCGTGGACACCTGGTGGCAGACCGAGACCGGGGCGCACATGATCGCCCCCATGCCCGGGGTGACCGCCACCAAGCCGGGCTCGGCGCAGGTCGCCGTGCCCGGGATCGCGATCGACGTCGTCGACGAGATGGGCGAGTCCGTCCCGGACGGGGCCGGCGGCTACCTCGTCATCCGCGAACCCTGGCCCGCGATGCTGCGCGGCATCTGGGGTGACCCCCAGCGGTTCAAGGACACCTACTGGTCGCGCTTCGACGACATGTACTTCGCCGGCGACGGTGCGAAGAAGGACGCCGACGGCGACATCTGGCTCCTCGGCCGCGTCGACGACGTCATGAACATCTCGGGCCACCGCCTCTCGACCACCGAGATCGAGTCGGCCCTGGTCAGCCACCCCTCGGTGGCGGAGGCCGCCGTCGTGGGGGCGAGCGACGAGACGACGGGCGAGGCGATCGTCGCCTTCGTGATCCTGCGCGGTTCGGCGAAGGACGACGACGACATCGTCACCACCCTGCGCAACCACGTCGCGAAGGAGATCGGCCCGATCGCGAAGCCGCGGAACATCCTGGTGGTCCCCGAACTGCCGAAGACCCGCAGCGGGAAGATTATGCGGCGCCTGCTCAAGGACGTCGCGGAAGGCCGCGAGGTCGGCGACGCCACCACGCTGTCCGATCCCACGATCATGCAGCAGATCGCCGTGTCGCTGCGGAAGTAGCAGCCAGGGAGACGAGGAAGGCCCCCGCACCTGCGGGGGCCTTCCTCGTCCCGGGGACGGATCAGCCGATCGTGGCGTCGACCGTGACCTCGATGTTGCCGCGCGTGGCGTTCGAGTAGGGGCACACCTGGTGGGCCTGCTCCACGAGCCGGTCCGCGGTCCCCTGGTCCACCCCGCCGATCTCGGCGTGGAGGGCGACGGCGAGCTGGAACCCGCCGCCGTCGACCGGGCCGATGCTGACCTCCGCCGTGACCGCCGTCTCGCTGATCGTGGCCTTGCTGCGGGCCGCGACGAGCTTGAGGGCGCTGTGGAAGCAGGCCGCGTAGCCGACGGCGAAGAGCTGCTCGGGGTTGGTCGCGCCGCCCGTACCGCCCATCTCGGTGGGGACCGCGAGGTCGACGACGAGCTGCCCGTCGTCGGTCCGTGCCTTGCCGTCGCGGCCGTCACCGGTCGCCGTCGCCACTGCCGTGTAGAGAGCGCTCATGGTGTCGATCCTTTCGTCGTGGGGGCCGGATGCCCTTGCCGACTATGTAGACTAACTAGTAACTCTACTTCCACCAAATCGGCACGACGACCGCAGAACGGAGCATGATGACCGCCCCTCCCGTCCGCGAGCGCATCCTCGCGTCGGCAACCCGCCTGTTCGACGCCACGAGCATCCGCTCGGTCAGCGCCGACCGGGTCATCGCCGACGCCGGCACCACGAAGGTGACCTTCTACCGCCACTTCCCGACCAAGGACCACCTTGTCGTCGCCTACCTCGAGGACCAGCTGGGCCGGCTGCAGGCGGCGGTCGACCGCGAGCGGGCCGAGGGTGCCGACGCCTGCGAGGTCCTGCTCCGGCTGGCCGCCGCGAACGGCGCCGCGGCGTGCCGGCCGGGCTTCCGCGGGTGCACGTTCATCAACGCGGCCGCCGAGTATCCCGCGGACGGCTCGATGGTGCGGGGCGCCGTCGAGCAGTACCGGACCTGGCTGCACGCCGTGGTGACCGGGCTGCTGACCGAACTCGCGGTGGAGGGGCCCGAGGTCGTCGCGGACCAGCTCATCATGCTGCGCGACGGCGCCATGGTGCACGGCTTCATGGGAGACCCCGCGGCCGTGACCGGGTCCCTCACCACGGCCGGACGGGCGATCATCAGCGCGCGCCGCCGCACACCCCTGCCCGCCTGAGCCGCACCGGGACGGGTGTGACGTTCGTCCTGAAAGGTGGCCGACGCCCTCGGGCGAGAGGATGATTTCAGCGTGTCCACAACCCTGCAGCAGCCTCCCGCCACGAATCCCCGCATGGCCCGCCGCGTCGCCGGTGCCTCCTTCGTGGGGACGGCCCTCGAGTCCTACGACTTCTACGTGTTCGGCACGGCGGCCGCGCTCGTCTTCAACACGGTCTTCTTCACCGAGCAGGACCCCCTGGCCGGAACCCTCTCGGCGTTCCTGGTCTTCGCGATGGGATTCGTCGCCCGCCCGCTCGGCGCCATCCTCTTCGGGCACCTCGGGGACCGGATCGGCCGTAAGCGCACGCTGATCTGGACCATCACGCTGATGGGCCTGGCGACCGGCACGGTGGGACTCCTGCCGGACTACACCACCATCGGCGTCTGGGCCCCGATCATCCTGACCGTGCTCCGCCTCCTGCAGGGGCTCTCGCTCGGCGGCGAGTGGGGCGGCTCCATCCTCATCGCCACCGAGCACGCCGAACCGCGCAAACGGGCGCTCTACGCCTCCATCCCCCAGCTCGGCTCGCCCGTGGGCACCATGCTCATCTCCGCCATCTTCCTGGCCCTCGCCGTCATCGCGCCGGAGGTCATGACCACCTGGGGGTGGCGCATCCCGTTCCTGCTCGCGTTCCCGTTCCTCGCCGTCGCGATCTACCTGCGGCTCGCGATCGACGAGACGCCCGTCTTCCGGGAGACGAGCCGGGAGCACGCGCTCCCCCGCGTCCCCTTCCTCGAGGTCCTGAAGTCCCAGCCCGCCGCCATCGTGGTCGCCATCGCCTCCGCCGTGCTGGGCATCGGCTCCTACTTCCTGATGGTCACCTACACTCAGGCATACGGCACCGGGACCCTCGGCCTGTCCCAGGAGACGGTCCTGAACGCGGCACTCGTCGGCTCCGTCCTGCAGCTCGTGACCATCCCCGCGTTCGGCTACCTGGCGATGCGCATCGGCTCGGCGAAGGTCGTCGCCGGGGGCGCACTGGGAACAGCACTGATCGCCTTCCCCCTGTACTGGGTCATCAGCATCGCCACCGAACCGGTGTACATCGCGGCGATCATCCTCGGCGGCATCCTCCCGACCGCCAGCTGGGCGGCGCTCGGCGGGCTCATGGCGGACATCTTCAAACCGGTGACGGCGTTCACCGCGCTGTCCTTCGCCTACAGCATCGCCGCGATCGTCGCCGGTTTCGCGCCGTCGATCACGCAGCAGTTCGGCATCGCCACCGACGGCGCGTGGTGGCACCCGGGCGTCGTCCTCGCCGCGATGAGCCTCGTCACCGTGGCCGGGGCGTCGGGCGCGGTGCGCCTGCGGTCGCGGCTCCAGGATCCGGTGACGGAGACGGCCGCCTCGGCAGCCGCGCCGGTGCGGCATAGTTAGGGCATGACCCCGCGCACGCCCAGCATCCTCGTGATCAACGGACCCAACCTGAACCTGCTCGGCACGCGGGAACCGGACGTCTACGGCACAGCGACCCTCGACGACGTCGTCCGTCTGGCCTCGGACACCGCGCGGGGCCGCGGCTGCACCGTCGACGCACTGCAGTCCAACCACGAGGGGGGGATCATCGACGCCATCCACGCCGCGCGCTCGACGGCAGACGGGATCGTCATCAATGCCGGGGCCTACACGCACACCTCGATCGCCATCCGCGACGCGCTCGCCGGCGTCGGCCTGCCCGTGGTCGAGGTCCATATCAGCAACGTGCACCGCCGCGAGCCCTTTCGGCACCACTCGTACATCTCCGGCGTGGCCGACGCCGTGATCGTCGGTGCGGGCATCGACGGCTACCGGCTCGCCGTCGACCACCTCGCCGTCCGGCTCACCGCCGCGATCCCCGACGCCGCACAAGCACCAGAAAGTTAGCGCGGGTCCGTCCCTCCAGGACACC
The DNA here is from genome assembly GCF_058269155.1 of Arthrobacter sp. TJ-263. NCBI lineage: Bacteria > Bacillati > Actinomycetota > Actinomycetes > Micrococcales > Micrococcaceae > Arthrobacter > Arthrobacter sp. TJ-263. The sequence continues at coordinate 1,655,583 of NZ_JBZCNE010000001.1, forward strand.
GATCACCCGACCCATAGGGCACGATGGTCCTATGACGGACATCACTCCCGCCGGCAGCGCGGCCGCCCAGCCCCAGGACCTCGACGCACCCCTGCTCGAGGTGAGGAACCTGGCGGTGAGCTTCCGCACCACCCACGGCGAGGTGCAGGCGGTCGAGGAGGCGAGCTTCACCCTGAGCCGCGGCAGCGCCCTGGCGATCGTGGGCGAGTCCGGCTCGGGCAAGTCGACGACGGCGATGGCGTGCATCGGCCTGCTGCCGGGCAACGGCAGGGTGACCTCCGGGAGCATCCTCTTCGAGGGCCAGGACCTCACGAGCCTGCCCGAGGCGAAGATGCGGTCGATCCGCGGCCGGGCGATCGGCCTCGTCCCGCAGGACCCGATGTCCAACCTCAACCCGGTGACGAAGATCGGCACCCAGGTCGCCGAGACCCTCCTCGTCCATGGGATGGCCACCAAGAAGAACGTCACGCAGCGCGTGATCGAGGTCCTCACCGCGGCCGGGCTGCCCGACGCCGGTGAGCGTGCCAAGCAGTACCCGCACGAGTTCTCGGGCGGCATGCGCCAGCGGGCGCTCATCGCGATCGGGATGGCATGCCGGCCGCGCCTGCTGATCGCCGACGAGCCGACGTCGGCGCTGGACGTCACCGTGCAGCGCACCATCCTGGACCAGATCGAGGTCATGACCGAGCAGCTGGGCACATCGGTGCTCCTCATCACCCACGACCTCGGTCTCGCCGCCGAGCGCGCCTCGCAGCTCGTGGTCATGCACCGCGGCCGGGTCGTCGAGACCGGCCCGGCCGATCAGCTGCTCAACGACCCGCAGCACCCCTATACGCAGTCGCTCGTGCGCGCAGCTCCCAGCGTCGCCGCGGTCCGCCTGAGCCCGGGAGCGTTCACCGCGGACACCGCGAGCCGGCTGAAGCTCGCGGAGGCCGTCTTCGCGGAGCAGGGTTCCGGGCACGACGGTGCGGCGGCACCGGCGAGCAACGCCGCCCCTCATGCGGCCGGCGGCGCCCACGAGGCGACGTCGCCGTCGGACCGGCCCGCACCGCCCGCGAGCGGCGGGACGCCCGCCGCTCGCGGGAACCTCGTCGAGATCCGGGACCTCACGAAGGTGTACAAGCGGCGCGGCAGCAAGGAGGACTTCTACGCGGCGAAGAACGTCACCCTCGACATCCCGCGCGGGCAGACCGTCGCGATCGTCGGCGAGTCCGGCTCGGGCAAGACCACGACGGCGCGCATGCTGCTGAAGCTGGTCGAACCGACGTCGGGCACCATGACGTTCGACGGCATGGACGTCGCGACGCTCGACAAGGCGCAGCTCAGCGACTTCCGGCAGCGGGTGCAGCCGATCTTCCAGGACCCGTACTCCTCGCTGAACCCGATGTTCACGATCGAGCGCATCGTCGAGGAGCCCCTCAACGCGTACAAGCGCGGGTCGAAGAAGGAGCGCGCGGCCCGGGTGCGGGAGCTGATGGACCAGGTCTCCCTGCCGCAGAACGCCCTGCGCCGCTACCCGGCGGAGCTCTCGGGCGGGCAGCGGCAGCGTGTCGCCATCGCGCGTGCCCTCGCGCTGAAGCCGGAGCTGATCGTGTGCGACGAGCCGGTCTCCGCGCTCGACGTGCTGGTGCAGGCGCAGATCCTGAAGCTCCTCGGCGACCTGCAGTCGGAGTTGGGCCTCAGCTACCTGTTCATCTCGCACGACCTCGCGGTGGTGCGGCTCATCTCCGACTACGTCTGCGTCATGAAGGACGGCGAACTGGTCGAGGCGGCCAGCTCGGAGGAGGTCTTCCAGAACCCCCGCCACCCGTACACGCGGAAGCTGCTGGCATCCATCCCGGGCAACGAGCTCAACATCGGCGAGCTGGCCTCCTAGCGCCGCTCACCAGCTGATCCGTTCGAAGGCGTCCCTGAGCCTGCGGCCGCGCTGCGGGTTCAGGGACTCCACCCAGGCGATGCGCCCGGCGAGGTGTGCCCGGAAGTCGGCCTGTCCGCGCCGCTGGGACTCGGGTCCGTGCACGCGGCAGTTGTGGAGGATCGCCTTGAGGGCGTCGTAGTCCGTCCGGGCCACATTGGTGTGCGCGTTCACGACGACGCCGGTCACGGTCTGCCGCACCGAGGCGCCGCTCACCCGGGTCTTGAGCCGGTTCACCGCATGGCCCTCGGCGAGGACGATGCGCTCGACACCGCGGAGAAAGGAGTCGGTGCGCCGGGCGAGGCCGGCTGGGCCGCTGAAGGCGAGGTCGTCCGCGTACCGCGTGTAGGTGCCTCCGGCCGCGGCGGCCCAGCCGGCCAGCCGCGAGTCGAGGCGCCGGACGGCGAGGTTGGCGAGGGCGGGCGACGACGGCGCCCCCTGCGGCAGATGCGCCTCCCCCAGCGCCCGACCGAGGGCGAAGCGTTCCCCGGTGCTGCCGCCGTCGGGCATCGACCGCAGCACCGCGTCCGGCACCTCGTGCGTGCAGAGTCCCGTGAGGGCGTGGGCGGTCGCTTCCGGGAAGCCCGCCTGGCGGAAGACCCCGAAGACCCGGCCCGGTGTGACGCACGCGAAGAAGGAGACCAGGTCGAGGGCGATGACGACCTCGGCGCCCGTGTGGGCCGCCGCGCCCGTCCGAGCGCTGCGTCCGGGCACGAATCCGTGCGCGGCGCCGTGCAGGGGGATCGGTGCGAGGATGTGGTCGAGCACGCGGCGCTGCACCGTCCGCAGGCGGATCCCGGGGATCTCCAGGAGCCGCGGCACGCGTCCCGGGCGCACACGCCACTCGTACCGGTAGTGGTGCAGCGCGCGGGTTGCTGCGCGTCGATTCCAGTGCCGGGTGTCCGCGAACCAGTCGAGCTCTCCCGGGGTGAGCCGCAGCTCCCGCGCGAGCCAGGCGAGGTCCCTCGTCCCGGGGGTCCCGACGGGGCCTTCCGGAGCGGACCCGGTCGGGGCCTGCACCTCCGGAACCGCGGAGACGTACCGCGCCGGGTTGTCGGGCGTACCGCGGGCGGATGCCCTGGCGATCGCGTCGGTGAAGGCGGACTGGGCGGCGATCCACCGGGCCAACTCCCGGGGCGCGCCGTCGGGCCGCCTCGGGTAGCCGGCCAGCACGCCGCGGGCGAGAGGACCCAGCCAGCGCCGCCGTGCGCCGAGGAGGGCAGCGCCCGCCACGATCAGCTCCTCCCGCCGCCAGTCCGGAGCATCGAGGAAGGCGTGGGCCAAGAGGAGCGAGAGGCCCGGGGCGCCCGGCGCGGGCTCACGGGCCAGGGTGGCCGAGGCCCGCGTGGGCCGTGGAGAGGGCGCAGGGCGTCCGCCGCCACGGCGCGCCGTGGCGGGACCCTTCAGGCCGCCGTCTCCCGTCGTCGGACCGGTGTCGTTCATGGCTCCCCCTCCGAACCCGCACGTGCCGCCCCGCGGCTGGGCGACGGACCCCGGCCGACCTGTCCCTCTGTTCGGGCGCTGAGCTGCGCGGAGCGCAGTCGGGCGCCTGAGGCGCCCTGTGCTGGTCGGTCTGCGTACCCCGGGGTGGCCCCGGAGAGGAACGCGCACGGCATGCACGTCCCGCCTCGACCGGGGTCCGTCGCTGCCACCCTAGCAAGCGGCCCGGGCCGGGCGTCGTCCCTCCCTGTACGGGCACCCGGCCGGGCACATAGATTGGCGGCACACGACGACGGAGGCCACCATGCGCGGGCACGGCACGATGAGCGGGACGACGACAGCGGGCGGGACGACGGCGGCGGGCGGCTGGCCCGCGCTCCGGGTCGAGGACTGGCAGGACACCCGGGCGACACTGCACATGTGGCTCCAGGTCGTCGGCAAGGTCCGGATGGCCCACGCTCCCCTGGTCAACCACTGGTGGCAGGTGCCTTTTTACGTGACGCCGCGAGGCTGGGCGACGTCGTCGATCCCCTACGGCAACGGCATGTTCGACCTGGAGTTCGACGTCGTGCACCACCGGCTGCTGGTGCGCACCAGTTCGGGTGAGGATCGCAGCGTCCCCCTCGAGCCGCAGTCCGTGGCCCGATTCCATGAGCGGACCATCGCGGCGCTGGCCGGCGTGGGGATCGACGCACCGATCCGGCCGGTCCCGACGGAGGTGGATCCGGCGGTGCCCTTCGCCGAGGACCACGGGCACGCGTCCTACGATCCCGCCGCCGTGACGGCGTTCTGGCGCCAGCTCATCCAGGCCGAGCGGGTCCTCACGCGCTTCAGGGCCGAGTTCCTCGGCAAGGTGAGCCCCGTGCACTTCTTCTGGGGAGGCATGGACCTCGCCTGCACACGGTTCTCCGGAAGGCCCGCGCCCATCCACCCCGGGGGCGCCCCGAACTGCGCGGACTGGGTCATGGAGGAGGGTTACTCCCACGAACTCTCGAGCTGCGGGTTCTGGCCCGGCGGCGGCGAGGAAGGTGCCTTCTACTCGTACGCCTACCCCGAACCCGAGGGGTACCGCGACGCGCCCGTCGACGTCGAGGGTGCGTTCTACAGTGCGGAGTTCAGCCAGTTCCTGCTGCCCTACGAGTCCGTCCGCACGGCCACCGATCCGGATGCGGTGCTGCTCGCCTTCCTGCGCGCCACGTACGACGCCGCCGCGACGACGGGCGGCTGGGACGGCGGTCTCCTGACGGACCCGCGGCGGCTGGATGTGCACGCCCGCTGACCGGCCGGGACGCGGGAGCGGCCACCGGCCTGGGGGCTGGTGGCCGCTGCCGCGTCCCGTGTCCTGCGGCGGAGGGGCTACTTCTTGCGGGTCTTCGGGTCGAGGGCCTCGCGCAGCGACTCCCCCAGCAGGGTGAAGCCCAGCGCCGTGATGACGATGCACGCACCCGGGAGGAAGGCGAGCTGCGGCGCGACCCCGAGCTCCGCCTGCGCGTAGGTGAGCATGCGTCCCCACTCGGCGGTCTGCGGCAGCCCGCCACCGAGGCCGAGGAAGGCCAGCGCGGCGGCGTCGATCACGGCGGTGGCGAGGCTGAGGGTGGCCTGCACGATCACGGGACCCATGCTGTTCGGTAGCAGGTGGCTCATCGTGATCGTCCGGCGGCTGAGGCCCAGGGTCTGCGCCGCGAGGATGTAGTCGGCGCCCCGCTGCGACAGCATCGTGGAGCGCAGGAGCCTTGCGAAGATGGGGATCTGCGAGACGCCGATGGCGATCATGATCGCGTAGGTGCTCTGGCCCAACATCGCGGCGATGCTGACGGCGAGGAGGAGGCTGGGGACGGACAGCAGGATGTCCACGAACCGCATGATCGCGCTGTCCACCCAGCCGCCAAGGCCCCCGGCCAGGACGCCGAGCAGCATCCCGCCCGCGAGGCCGAGCGCCGTCGAGACGACGCCGATCAGCAGCGATGCGCGGGCGCCCCAGATGAGCTTGCTGAGGACGTCCCCGCCGAATCGGTCGAGTCCCAGCGGGAATCCGTCGATCTCGCCCGGACCCGGAATGGTGGTGGGGGTGATCGACGTGCGTCCCGGGAGCTCGTCGCCGCCGTAGGGCGCGAGGATGGGCGCGAGGATGGCCACGAGCAGGAAGAGCCCGATGATGACGGCCCCGACGATCGCCTGCGGGTTCCGGCGCAGCCGGAGGTAGGCGTCCTTCCACAGACCCGTGCCGCGCCCGGTATCGACGGCGGGATCGTTCGAAGCCACGGAGCCGCCGGCGGCGGGGGGCAGGATGGTACTCATTGCACACGCACCCTCGGGTCGATGACGGAGTAGGAGAGGTCGACGATCAGGTTGATGAGCGCGTAGAGAACCGCGATGAAGATGATGAAGCCCTGGAGGACCGGGTAGTCCAGCCCGAAGATGGCGTCCCGCAGGAACCGGCCGATGCCGTTGAAGGCGAAGACCGTCTCGGTCAGCACTGCACCGGAGATGAGCAGGCCCAGCTGGAGGCCGATGGTCGTGACGACGGGGAGCATCGCGTTCCGCAGGATGAAGCTGCCGCGGATGGTGCTCTCCCTGAGTCCCTTGGCCCGGGCGGTGCGCACGTAGTCGGCGTTCTGCACCTCCAGGACCGAGGCGCGCGTGATGCGGACGATGATCGCCAGCGGGATGGTGCCGAGGGCGAGTCCGGGCAGGATCAGGTGCAGGAAGGCGTCCCAGGCGGCGTCGTACTCGCCCGTCAGCAGGCCGTCCAGCACGTAGAACTGCGTGTAGTGCGTGGCGTCCATCCGCGGGTCCTGCCGGCCGTCCGGGGGCAGGAGCGACCACTGGATCGCGAACAGGTACTTGAGGATGAACGCGAGGAAGAAGACCGGTACCGTGATGCCGATCAGGCTGAGGACCACCGAGCTGTGGTCGATGAACCGGCCGTTGTGCCGCGCCGCGAGGTACCCGAGAGGCACGCCGACGCCGACGGCGAAGATCAGGGCGACGATCGTCAGTTCGATGGTCGCCGGGAACCGGGTGGCGAACTCCTCGAGCACGGGGCGCCCGGTGTTGATCGAGACCCCGAAGTCCCCCTGGAGCAGCTTGCCCATGTAGGTCAGGTACTGGGTGATCAGAGGGCGGTCGAATCCGTAGAGCTCGTTGATCCGGGCGATGGCCTCCGGGGTGGCCTTCTCCCCGAGGAGGGCCGTGGCCGGGCCGCCCGGGAGATTGCGCACCCATAGGAACAGCAGGACGGACAGGCCGAACAGGGTGGGGATGAGCAGGGCTAGCCGCTTACCGATGACGCGTAACACTGGGGATCCTTCCGGGTGAACCGGGATGCCGGGCGGGGGTAGGACAGCGCGGGCCGACCACCGGGATCAGTGGCCGGCCCGCGCTGCGTGGTACTGCTACTCGCTCAGCTCGATGTCCGAGAAGACCTCGTCATTGACGGGGCTCGCCGGGTAGGAGGTGACGCGCGGCGCGAAGGCCAGCGACGGAGCGGGGTGGGCGAGCGGGATGGCCGGATTGAACTCGGCGATCTGCTCGTTGATCTCCTTGTACTTCTCGGTCTGCTCGTCACGATCGCTCATCCCACGGGCCTCGTCGAGGGCCGCGAACAGCTCGGGGTTGTCGAAGCCGAACTCCTGCTTCTCCTGGCCGAAGAAGACGCCGATGAAGTTGTCGGTGTCGTTGTAGTCGCCGGTCCAGCCGAGCAGGTGCAGGCCGTGGTCCGGTGTCGCCTGGACCTGGTTCAGGTAATCGGGGGACCAGGCGGCGGGAGCGGGCTCCACCGTGATGCCGACGTCCGCGAGCTGGGCCTGCAGGTTGGTGAAGACCTGCTCTGGTGTCGGCATGTACGGACGGGAGACGTTCGTCGGGTAGTTGAACGTCACCTCGAAGCCGTCGGGGTAGCCCGCCTCGGCGAGCAGTTCCTTGGCGCGCTCGGGGTCGAAGTCGTAGGTGGTGACGTCCTCGTTGTACCCGTCGACGACGTCGGGGATGAACTGCGTGGCGACCTTGGTGCCTTCGGGCAGGGTCTGCGCCACGAGGGCTTCCTTGTCGATCGCGTGGGCGATGGCCTCGCGGACCTTCGGGTCCTTGAGCTCGGGGATGGCCTGGTTCATGCCCAGGTAGAGGATGGTGAAGGGGTCACGCGCGGTGATGTTGTAGCCGGCGTCCTCGAGGGACTGCGTGTCGGCGGGAGCGACGAGGTCGTAGCCGTCGATGTCCCCGGCCTCGAGGGCCTGGCGGCGTGCCTGCGGGTTGTCGATGATGCGGAAGATCGTCTTGGTGATCTGGCCCTTGTCGCCCCAGTACTCGTCGTAGATCGAGAGCTCGAGCTGCTGACCGACGTCCCACGAATCGAACTTGAAGGGGCCCGTACCGACGGGGTGGCCGAGGGCGTATTCGCTCAGCGACGGGGCTTCGGCCGTGCCGCCGATCTCGTCGGCCGAGTACTCCTCGAGCGCCGTCGGGCTCTGCATCGCGAAGGCCGGCAGCGACAGCGCGGGGACGAATCCGGCGAACGGCTTGGCCAGGTTGATGGTGACTTCATTGTCCCCATTGGCCTCGCAGGACTCGTAGATGGCGTTCTCGGGGCTGTCGGCGAAGCCGCGGAACAGCGACCCGTAGTAGTACGACGTCGACTCCGCCTGCTGGATGCCGGTCCAGTTGTACCAGCGGTCGAAGTTGAAGCAGACGGCCTCGGCGTTGAACGGCGTGCCGTCGTGGAAGGTGACGCCCTCTTTCAGCTGGAAGACCGTGGACAGGCCGTCCTCGGCGGTCTCCCAGGACTCCGCGAGCAACGGGGCGGGGTCGGCTGTGCCGGGTTCGACGCCGACGAGGCCCTCGAAAATCTGCCGGCTGACGCGGAAGGACTCGCCGTCGCTCGCGAACGCGGGATCGAGCGACTTCGGGTCGGAGGACGCGGCGAAGACGAAGGTGGAATCGACGGCGGAGTCGCCCTCGGCGCCGGTGTTCTCCTCGCGCTGGCTCTGGACGCAGCCTGTGAGCAGGAGTGCGGTGATGGAGATACCGGCGGTGAGCGCAGCGCGTTTCCTCGCGAAACCTGCGCCGCGCACGGATGTGCCTCGGTTAGACATGTATTGCTCCCTGGTGACGAGTAATTCCTGGCGCATCGACCGGCATCCCTAGGGATCGCGACGACGAACGCGCTGATAGGTGTGACGAGCCTAACTTCCCAGTGGGGCACAAACAGCATTTCGGAGGTCCCGGTGGTTACGATTTGGTATCGTGCGGCGAGCCGGTCCCCCTGGCGAACCGCCCCGGGGATCAGGAGGACCGATGACGGAGATCGAAGCGACCACCGCTGAGCGCTACCGCCGCTTCGCCGAGGTGGAGGCGCGGGGCTACTCGCCGCTCTATGACGAGTGGTGCACGGGGATCAGCGACGACGGCGACATCCTCGCCCGCCTCGACACCCTGCCGCCCCACCGCCGCCAGCCGGTCCTGTTCCTCGGTGCGACGCGCTTCGTCGGGGTGCCCCTCGGCGACTACTCCGCCTTCCGCTCCTTCGTCCTCGCCGAGTGGTCGTCCATCCGTGCGGTCATGGAGAGCCGGACCACCCAGACCAATGAAGCGGGGCGGTGTGCGGTCCTGCTTCCGCTCCTCGCCGCCATCAGCGCGGAGGAGGGCCGGCCGCTCGCCCTCATCGAGGTCGGAGCATCGGCCGGCGCCTGCCTCTACCCCGACCGGTACGCGTACTCCTACACCCCGGGGCCGGTGCTCGAACCGGGCAGCGGCTCGCCGGTCCCTCCCCTCGAATGCGCCGTGTCCGGGGACGTGCCGCTGCCCTCGCGGCTGCCGGAGGTCGTCTGGCGGGCCGGGATCGACCTGAATCCCCTCGACGCCCGGGACGAGGACGACGTCCGATGGCTCGAGTCGCTCGTCTGGCCGGAGCACGGCTTCCGCGCCGAGCGGCTCCGCGCCGCCCTCGGCGTGGTCCGCGCCGATCCGCCGCTGCTCGTCCGCGGTGACCTGAACGACCACATCGAGCCGCTCGTCGAGCGCGCGCCGCAGGACGCCGTCGTCGTCGTGTTCCACAGTGCGGTGCTCGCCTATCTCGACCAGGCCGGCCGGGACCGCTTCGCGGGCACCATGCTCAGGCTGGCGGCGGACCGGGACCGCCCGGTGCACTGGCTATCCCACGAGGGCCACCGCACCCTGACCGGCGTGCCCGGCGCCATGCAGCCGGCGCCCGGCGAGCGGGACGGCCTGTTCGTGCTGCAGCACAACGGCCGGTCGGTGGCCCGTACGGGTCCGCACGGGCAGTCCATCGCCTGGCTCTGAGGGCGTCCGGGTCAGGCGCCTATCCGCGTGTGCACTGTCCTGCGGAGACGGTGTCGTCCAGATCCCCGGCGCTCTCGGCGATGGGGCGCAGTTCCGCGAGGGAGAGCGCGTAGCCCACGGGCGCGTCCGCCGTGGACTTCGCGAAGACGACGCCCGCCACCCGACCCTGGGGGTCCAGCAGCGGACCGCCCGAGTTCCCCTGCTGCACGTTGGCCGCGAGGCTGTAGATCTGCAGGGGCCGGGGGTCCGCGCCGTAGATGTTGTTGACGAGCACGGGTGAGAGTCCCTGCACGCTCGCAGGCTGGATCCGGTAGGGGCCGCCCGCGGGGTAGCCGGCGAATGCCGCCGTCGCGCCGTTCGCGAGCTCCTCGCCGAGGGACAGCGGAGGGGCCTGCAGGCTGTCGACGGCGATCACGGCGACGTCGCGCACGGTGTCGAGCTGCACCACCCGGCCCGGCAGGGCGCCACCTCCCGGCACTTCCACGACGGGCCGTTCGACGCCGGCCACGACGTGCGCGTTCGTGATGACGCGCCCGGGTGCGACGACGAAACCCGAACCGGTCTGGTTCTGCCCGCACTGGAAGGCCGTGCCGGTGATGCGGACCACCGAGGCCCCGGCGGCGGCGAGCCCGGGTGTGTCCACCGCGGCGTCGGGCACCTCGGCGGGGGTGGCGGGTCCCACACTTTCGAGGATGGTGGGGATGCCGTCGTCGACCGCGATGGAGCGCAGTTGGGCCATCCAGGTGCGCACGGGCCCCGGCGTGGTCGTGTCGATGGTCCGGATGACCTGCGAGGACGCGATGTGCTGGGACAGGAACGGGACCCCCAGGGTCCCGACGCTGAAGGCGAGCATCGACAGGACCAGGGCGGCGACGACGACGTTCACCACCCCGCCGAGGATGCGGTCGATGAGGCGCAGGGGCGGGAAGTCGGACCAGCGCCGGATGGACGCCCCGAGGGCGGAGCCGACGCCCTGCCCGACGATGATGAGGACGATGACCGTGCCGATGACCGCGATCAGGCGCCACGGATTGTCCGGCACCCAGCCGCTGACCAGGGGTACGGCGAAGAAGGCGGCAACGGCTCCGGCGACGAAGCCGGCGATACCGCCGAGGGTGACGAGGAACCCGTTGCGGAGCCCGGCGACCAGATAGCCGAGGAGGACCACCACCAGGATGATGTCGAGGAGGGTGAACTCCCCGAGGCTGACTTCCGGCACGTACATTCTCCCCTGGCTCTGGGCGCGGGACGGCTGCACAGGTCCCGGCACTGCGAGCGATTCTAGCGGCGAAGTGTGGGAGAAGGCGGGGAGTGGCCGCGCTCCCGGCCTGCAATCCGGGCTCGGGAGACGTGTATCAGTCGTCACAACCGCTCGGGTACGGCAAGATGGACAGGAGAAGACAGCGGGGACCGCCGCGGAACGACGCACGACAGACGCATCAGGAGAACTAATGGACATTGAGGTACTGCGCCGGGCACCCCTCTTCGCATCACTGGGAGACGACGTCTTCGCCGCACTCACGGACGAGCTGATCGAGGTCGATCTGCCCCGCGGGTCGTCGGTCTTCCGCGAGGGCGATCAGGGCGATCAGCTGTACTTCATCGTCTCCGGCAAGATCAAGCTCGGGCGCACGGCACAGGACGGCCGCGAGAACCTCCTCGCGATCCTCGGCCCCGGCGAGCTGTTCGGCGAGATGGCGCTCTTCGATCCGAGCCCCCGCACCGCGACCGCGACCGCCGTGTCCGAGACACGCCTGGCCGGCCTAAAGAACGAGAACCTGCGCGCGCTGCTCGAGACCCGCCCCGAGGTCTCGGCCCAGCTGCTCCAGGCCCTGGCCCGCCGCCTGCGCCGCACCAACGAATCGCTGGCCGACCTCGTGTTCTCGGATGTCCCGGGTCGCGTGGCGAAGGCCCTGCTGGACCTTGCGGACCGGTTCGGCCGGCCCGCCACGGACGGCATCCTCGTGGCCCACGAACTCACGCAGGAGGAACTGGCGCAGCTCGTGGGCGCTTCCCGCGAGACGGTCAACAAGGCCCTGGCCGAGTTCGTCCAGCGCGGCTGGCTCCGCCTGGAGGCGCGCGCCGTCGTCATCCTCGACATCCAGCGCCTGCGCCAGCGCAGCCGCTGACCCCCGGCGTCGATGGGGCCGCCGGGGCGGCCTTCTTCCCCGTCTGGGTGCGCAGGTGTGGTGGGTATCGGGCGCTCCCACCGACCACACCTGTGCGCTCACCCCGGTGGCATGGACGATCCCTGCGATGCGTCCCTCGAGGCATCCAACCGCGTCGCCGGAGCACGCGCCCGACGCCGTCACCCACCACAGGTGCACGACGGGTTGAGGGGGAAGGGGCCGGGGAGAAACCCTGAACGACGCCGTCAGCGCCCGCGCTGGACCGACCCGCCCTCGGTGAGCTTGGGACATTCGACCTGCAGCATGAGATCGCCGTCGCGCTCGGAGAGTTCCGGATGGTAGAGCTTCACGGGGCGCTTGTGGGAAAGGTACGCGATGCAGCCGCGCGAGGAGCCGATCTTCTCGAGGATGATCTCCACCGCCGGCACCGCGAGCTCGCTGAGCGTGCAGCCCACGGTGTTCGGCTGGCTCACCTCGTCACCGAGCCGGGTGGTGTCGCGGTCGGCCACCTCCTGGGCGGCCCAGCGCCACTCGCCCCAGACGCCCTTGCTCTCGAGGATGCTCGGTTCCTGGTTCACGGGCTGTGCAGCCGCGAAGTAGTGGGTGTCGAACCGGCGGTGGGCGAAATCCGGGGTGACCCAGTGCGAGAGCGGCTTGATGAGGTCCGTCCGGACGCCGAGCCCGCGGCGGCCGAGGATGTCCGCGAACCGGCACTCCCCCTCGTTGATGGCCTCCCGCGCCTTCATCCACTCCCTGGCCTGCGTACCCTCGACCAGCGACGACGCGTCGGGCCCGGCCAGCAGCACACCGGTCTCCTCGAAGAGTTCCCGGATGGCACACAGCACGTGGCGCCGCGCCACCCGGTGGTCCTCGACGCCGAGCATCTTCGCCCACATCGACGGCGTAGGGCCGTACCAGGGGATCTCCTCGTCGTCGGACTCCTCGACACTGCCGCCCGGAAAGCCGATGACACCCAGCGGGGACTGCCCGCGCCGGTAGGTCAGGTACGTCTCGGTGCCGATCGCGCTGTCGCGCAACAGGACCACCGACGACGCCGGGCGCGCCTTGAGGGGTGTGCGTTCCCCGTGTTCGATCCAGCTCTGTGCTGCCGAACGCTGGTCCGGATGTACAGGGAAGAGCCTGGTGCTGAGACGGTCCACGGCCTAGACGAACTCCGCGATGATCTCGACCTCGACGGGAGAGTCGAGGGGGAGGACCGCCACGCCGACGGCGGAACGGGCGTGCACGCCCGCGTCGCCGAGCGCCGTGCCGAGGAGGTCCGACGCCCCGTTGATCACGCCCGGCTGGCCGGTGAACGAGGGGTCCGAGGCGACGAAGCCCACGACCTTCACGATCCGCGTGATGCGGTCGAGGTCGCCGATCACGCTCTTGATCGCAGCAAGCGCGTTCACGGCGCAGACCGCGGCGAGGCTGGTCGCGGTCGCGGCGTCCACACCCGCTCCGACCTTGCCCGAAGCTGGGAGTTTGCCGTCAATGAAAGGGAGCTGCCCCGAGGTGTAGACGTGGCTGCCGCTCACGACGGCAGGGACGTAGGAGGCGACCGGCGGGACGACGGCGGGCAGGGCGACCCCGAGGTCGGCGAGACGTGCTTCGACCCCCGAGATCACCGGATTCGCTGCGGACACAGCTAGCTCTTCTCCCTCTTGAGGTAGGCCACGAGGCCGTTGCCGTCGGGCCCGGGAACCACCTGGACGAGCTCCCATCCATCGTCACCCCACTGATCGAGGATCTGCTTCGTCGCGTGGATGATGAGCGGAATCGTGGAGTACTCCCATTTCGTCATGAAGAAAGCCTAGCGCGTGCTTGTAAACTGGAATAATGGCTGCGCGCAAATCACCCCTCTTCGACACGGCTACCACTCTCGGCAGGATCACTGCATTCCTCGGAATCAGCGGGCTCGCCGGTGTGCTCGCCGCAGGTCTCCTCGTACCGGTGGCCGCGGCTGCCGGCACCGGGGCGTCCGCCTCGATCCAGTTCTTCGAGGAACTGCCGGCGGAGCTGGAGCTCGAGGCGCTCGCCCAGCCGACGAAGATCCTGGCGGCCGACGATTCCCTCATCGCCACCCTGTACGAGGAGAACCGGCAGCCGGTCACCCTCGACCAGGTATCCCCGGTGATGAAGGACGCCCTCATCGCGATCGAGGACTACCGCTACTACGACCACGGCGGCGTGGACCTCGAAGGCATCTTCGGCGCCATTGCCAGCAACGTCTCGAGCGGGACGAGCCGTGGCGCGTCCACCCTCACGCAGCAGTTCGTCACCAATGTCCTGAACGACTCGGCCCGGCAGAACGGCGGGACGGTCACCCTCAACGGCGGCGGGAAGTCGGTGGGCGACAAGCTCCGCGAGATGAAGCTCGCGATCGCCGTGGAGAAGGAACTCTCCAAGGACGAGATCCTCGAGGGCTACCTCAACATCGTGCAGTTCAGCGGGACGAGCTACGGAGTCCAGGCCGCGTCCAAGTACTTCTTCAACGTGGACGCGAAGGACCTCAACATCCAGCAGAGCGCCCTGCTCGCCGGCGTGGTGAACGGTCCGACCTACTACAGCCCCACGGAGAATCCCGAGCGAGCGCTCGAGCGGCGCAACCTCGTCATCGACGCCATGCTCACCCGCGGCAAGATCACCCAGGAAGAGCACGACGCCGCCGTCGCGACGGACCTCGGGCTGGACATCACCCCGACCCTGAGCGGATGCGTCGGTGCGGACCAGGCGCCGTACTTCTGCGACTACGTCTCCCACCTCATCCTGAACGACCCCGCCTACGGCGAGACCCAGGAGGACCGCCAGAAGGTCCTCTTCCGGTCCGGGCTGACGATCAAGACCACGCTCGACGCCCGCGTGCAGGCCGCCGCGCAGACCGCCGTGACCGAGACCGCCAACCCGGACACCACCGACGGCAAGGTGGGGCACACGATGGTGAGCCTCGATCCGAAGACCGGCAACATCCTGTCGATGGCCCAGAACACCCGGTACAACCCGGAAGCCGGCTCCGGCAACACGGTCCTGAACTTCAACGTCGACCAGTTCGACGGCGGGGACCCCACCAAGAGCCTCGGCGGCGGCGGCGGCTTCCAGCCGGGCTCGACGTACAAGCCGTTCACGGTGGCCGCGTGGGTCGAGGACGGCAAGGCACTGAACCAGTACCTCGACGGCAGCAAGCGGACCTACCCCCAGGGCGACAGGTGGGAGGCGAGCTGCGCCCGGGGTGGCCAGTTCGAGATCCAGGAGGAGGACGGCTACACGCCGCAGAACTACGGTGACACGAACTACCGCACCACCACGGTCCTCGACGGCCTCGCGCAGTCCCTGAACACCATCACCATGTCCAGCGCCAAGCAGCTCGACCTGTGCCGCATCCGCGACATCGCCTACGACCTCGGTGTCCACCAGGCCAAGAGCTCCGAGGGCGAGGAGGAGCGCTTCGGCTTCCAGCCCTCCGCCCTGATCGGTGGCGGTGGCGAGGCAGCACCCATGTCGATGGCCAAGGCCTTCTCCGGCTTCGCCAACGAAGGCGTCGTCTGCGACCCCCGCGCACTGACCGAGGTGACCGCGGTGGACGGCACCAGCTACCCCGTCCCGGCGGTCTCCTGCGACCGGAAGATCTCCCAGGACGTCGCCCGTGGCGTGAACTATGCGACGCAGGAAGTCATGACGGACGGCTCCGGCCAGCTGCTCGAGTACGGCGACATCCCGATGGCCGGCAAGACGGGCACCAATGACGCACGGTCACAGACCTGGTTCATGGGCTACAACTCGGGCATGGTGACGGCGAGCTGGATCGGCAACTGGCAGGGCGAGGGTCCCGACAGCTCGCTGAGCGGACTGCAGATCGGCGGCCAGGTCTACCCGGAGATCGACGGTTCGCTCATCGCAGGTCCCTCCTGGGCCCGCTTCATGCAGCAGATTCCCGGCCTGTACGAAGGGACACCCTTCGTCGATCCGCCGAGGCGCATGATCGACGGCACCCAGCGCGGCACCACGCCGGACGTGAACAACCGGGGAACTGGCACGCGCGGCTCCACCGGTGGTACCACTGGAGGAACGACCGGCAACAACGGCACTGGAGGAAACGACTAGCGTGACATCGACTCAGACATCCCGGAGCGGGGCACCGCTCGGCTGGGCGGCGGGCCTCACCCTGACCGCCGCGGCCGCAACCCTCGCCTACGCTTCGACCGTCGAGCGCACGCTGTACGAGGTGAGGGAGGAGACCCTTCCCATCCTCCCGCCGGGTGCGACTCCCCTGCGGGTCCTGCACCTCTCGGACATCCACATGGTGCCGGGGCAGAAGTCCAAGGCCGATTGGCTGCACGGCCTGGCGAGCCTGAAGCCGGATCTCGTGGTCAACACCGGTGACAACCTCAGCCACCGGAAGGCCGTGAAGCCCCTCCTCGACGCGCTCGGGCCGCTGCTGCAGGTTCCCGGGGTCTTCGTCCCGGGCTCCAACGACTACTACGCACCGGCCCTCAAGAATCCACTGCGCTACTTCGCGGGTCCGTCGATCGCACCCAAGGAGTCCGCGCCGAAGGATCTGCCCTGGGCGGACATGTTCAGCGCGTTCGGGGCGGCGGGCTGGGTGGATCTCACGAACCGGTCCCAGTCGATCGGCTTCAGGGGCATGCGCATCGACTTCACGGGCGTCGACGATCCCCACCTCGATCGCGACCGGTACGCGCCTTATCCCCCCGGGAGCAGTACCTCGGCCGAGGCGCCGCACATCCGGGTGGCCGTCGCCCACGCTCCCTACCAGCGCGTCCTCGACTACTTCACGGCCGGCGGTGCGGACCTCATCCTGGCCGGGCACACGCACGGCGGCCAGGTCTGCGTCCCGGGCTACGGTGCCCTCGTCAGCAACTGCGACCTGCCGACCTGGCGCGCGCGGGGACTGACACAGTGGGAATCGGACGGGCGCTCCGTCCCGCTCAACGTCTCGGCCGGCATCGGGACCTCACGCTTCGCGCCGATCCGGTTCGCCTGCCGGCCCGAAGCCGTGCTCCTGACGCTCACCCCCGGAAGCGGGACCTAGCCGGCACCCGCCTGCTGCTTCGGGCCCCGGAGGCTGTGACCGGCATTACAGCCCCCGTGGCCTAGGATCGTTGCTGAGGGACACCAACAACCATCGATCACCGAAGAGTTGGCATGAAGAACCAGAACACACTGCGGGAATCGCTCGGCCGCCTGTATCCGCACGTCAAGCCCATCGTTCCCCGGCTGGTCCTGGGCCTGCTCTGCGCGCTCGGCGCGAGCGTCATGGCCCTTGCGATCCCCCAGGTGCTCCGCGTCCTCATCAACGACGCCCTGGCGGAGGGCGGGTCCGCCCGCACGGTCTGGATCGCGTCGGGCGTCGTCCTGCTCCTCGGCGTCCTCGAGGCCACGTTCGTGGCCCTGCGACGCCAGTTCGTCATCACCCCGGCGACGACGGTGGAGACGAACATGCGCACGTCCTTCTACCGGCACCTGCAACACCTGACCGTCGAATTCCACGACCGGTGGGGCAGCGGGCAGCTCCTCTCCCGCGCGATGAGCGATCTCAACCTGATGCGGCGGTGGATGGCCTTCGGGCTCATCATGCTGGTGGTCACGTCGCTGACCGTGGTGATCGGCGTCGTCATCATGTTCTTCATGAGCTGGGTCCTGGCCCTGATCTTCCTCGCGGCCGCCGTGCCGCTGATGGTCTACGGCTACCGCTTCCGGACCTCCTACAGCCGTGTGTCCCGCAAGAGCCAGGACCAGGCCGGCGACCTCGCGACCACGGTCGAGGAGTCCGTCCACGGCATCCGGGTCCTGAAGGCGTTCGGCCGCAGCCAGGAGGCGCTCGAGGACTTCGAGGAGCAAGCCGAGGAGCTCCGCCGGACCGAGATCTATAAGGCGAAGTCCCTCGCAAACTTCTCCATGGTCGTCACGCTGCTGCCCGAACTCGCCCTCGGTGCGTCCCTCGTCGTCGGGGTGATGCTGGCCGCGAACGGCGACGTCAGCATCGGCGCCCTCGTGGCCTTCTTCGCGACCGCCGCCGCGGTGGCCGGACCCGTGGAGTTCATCGGCCCGCTGCTCGCCATGACCTTCACGGCGAAGACGGCCATCGACAGGCACTACGAGGTCATGGAGTCGGAGAACACCATCACCGACCCGGCCGCGCCCGTCCACCTCGAGGCGCCCCGGGGCGACGTCGTGTTCGACGCCGTCCACTTCCGCTACCCCGACGCGCAGGAGGACACCGGTGACGTGATCGACGGCGTCGACCTCACCCTGCGCGCCGGCGAGACCATGGCCCTGGTCGGGGTGACGGGGTGTGGCAAGAGCACGCTCCTGCAGCTCGTCCCCCGCCTGCACGACGTCACGGCGGGCCGCATCACGATCGACGGCGTGGACCTCAGGGAGTTCACCCTCGGCGAGCTGCGGACCCTCGTGGCGGTCGCGTTCGAGGACACCACGCTGTTCTCGAACTCCGTCCGCGACAACGTCCTCATGGGCTCCGACGCCACGGGCGCGGAGGCCGAGCGGATCCTCGGCGAGGCGCTCGAGGTCGCGCAGGCCCGGTTCGCGTACGAGCTGCCCGAGGGTCTCGACACGCTCATCGGCGAGGAGGGCCTCAGCCTGTCCGGCGGGCAGCGCCAGCGGATCGCCCTCGCCCGGGCGATCGCCGCACAGCCGACCGTCCTGGTCCTCGACGATCCGCTGTCCGCGCTCGACGTCGCCACCGAGGAGCGCGTCGAGGTGGGGCTCCGCGCCATGCTCCGCGCCACCACGACGCTCATCGTCGCCCACCGTCCGTCCACGGTCGCGCTCGCGGACCGGGTGGCCCTGATGCAGGACGGGCGGATCGCCGACGTCGGCACGCATTCCGAACTGCTCGCCCGCAACGACCACTACCGCTACGTCATCGCCAGCCTCGACGACGAGGAGATCGCGCAGCTTGGACGCACCGTCCAACCCGTGCCCGACGACGAGGAGGCACTGGCATGAGCCGCACCACGGCAGCGCCCGGCGGAGCGCCGAAGGACGGGGACGGGCAGGGGACCACCTCCGCCGGTGTCCTCAACGAGGACGACGTCCTCCTCGACCGCGCGCAGAGCAGGTCCGTGCGGGCACGGTCCTTCCGCCTCCTCGGCTCGCTGATCCGACCCAACCGCCGGCAGTTCCTCTGGACCGTCCTGCTGGTCGTCGTCTCCCAGGCCGCACGGGTGGCCGGACCGGCGATCATCGCGTTCGGCATCGACCGCGCCCTGCCCGCCCTCATGGCGGGAGATCCGCGCATGCTGTGGCTCGCCGGCGGCACCTACCTCCTGGCCGCCGTCCTCGCCTCGGTCCTGACGGCGGGCTACGTGCGGGCGACGGCGCAGCTCAGCCAGGCCATGCTGCTGGACCTGCGCGTGCGGGTCTTCCGGCACACGCAGCGGCTCAGCCTCGAGTTCCACGAGAAGTACACCTCCGGGCGCATCATCTCCCGGCAGACCTCGGATCTCGAGGCACTCCGGGAGCTGCTCGACACCGGCGTCAGCTCCCTGGCGTCCGGGGCGATCTTCATGCTGTTCACCGCCGTCACGATCTTCGCCCTCGACTGGCGGACGGGCCTGCTGATCCTGGCGGCGGCGGTCCCCATGTTCTTCCTCGCCCGCTGGTACCAGAAGCACTCGCAGATCGCCTACCGGGAGTCCCGCGTGGTGTCGGCGAAACTGATCGTCCACTTCATCGAGACGATGACCGGGATCCGCGCGGTCAAGGCGTTCCGCCGCGAGACGGTCAACGCCGACCGCTACGACGAGCTGGCGGAGGACTACCGCCTGGTCACGGTCCGCTCCATCAACCTCAACGGCGTCTTCCAGCCCGGGCTCGTGCTGATCGGCAACGTGACCGTCGCCGTCGTCCTCGTCCTCGGGGGCTTCCGGGTCCTCGGCGGCACGCTCGAGGTCGGTGCCCTGCTGGCCCTGCTGCTCTACAGCAAGCGGTTCTTCCAGCCCGTGGACCAGATGGCCATGTTCTACAACTCCTTCCAGTCCGCCGCGGCGGCGCTGGAGAAGGTCTCCGGCCTGCTCGAGGAGGTGCCCACGGTGCGTCCCCCGAAGCACCCGGTCTCCCTCCCGGACCCCCGCGGCGACGTCGAGTTCCGGGACGTCGAGTTCCGCTACGGGAACGGACCCGTGGTGCTGCCGCGCCTGGACCTGACCATCCACGCCGGGCAGACGGTGGCCCTCGTGGGCCAGACGGGGGCCGGCAAGTCCACGCTGGCCAAGCTCATCGCACGGTTCTACGACGTCTCCGAGGGCAGCCTCACGCTCGACGACGTCGACCTCCGCGATCTCGCGCCGACCGACCTCCGGCGGGCCGTCGTCATGGTCACGCAGGAGGCCTTCCTCTTCAGCGGCTCCGTGGCGGACAACATCGCCCTCGGCAAGCCCGAGGCCGGCCGCGAGGAGATCGTCGCGGCAGCCCGGGCCGTGGGTGCCGAGGAGTTCATCCTGGAGCTGCCCGAGGGCTTCGACACGGACGTCAACAAGCGCGGCGGCCGTGTCTCGGCGGGGCAGCGGCAGCTCATCAGCTTCGCGCGCGCGTTCCTCGCCGATCCGGCGGTCCTCATCCTCGACGAGGCGACGTCCTCGCTCGACATCCCGAGCGAGCGCCTGGTGCAGGAGGGCCTGCAGAAGCTGCTCGGCAACCGGACCGCCCTGATCATCGCGCACCGGCTCTCCACCGTGGCCATCGCCGACCGCGTGCTCGTGGTCCACGACGGCCGGGTCGTGGAGGACGGCACGCCCGCCGAACTCATCGGGGGCACGGGACGCTTCGCGACGCTGCACGCGGCCTGGAAGGACTCGCTGGTCTGACGCGTCCGGGCGGAGCGCGCGCCGGTTTTCCTCGCCGCTGATCCTCCGCTATCCTTGGACAGTTGCTGTTCGGGAGGTCCGCCTTCCGGGAGTGACATCGGGGTGTGGCGCAGCTTGGTAGCGCGCGTCGTTCGGGACGACGAGGCCGCAGGTTCAAATCCTGTCACCCCGACCAGTGGACGAGAGGCCCGCCGGCAGCAGCCTGCGGGCCTCTCCCGCGTCCGGCCGCGGTCAGCGCGCGGAGACCGTCACCACCTCGTAGCCATCGGGATCGACGACGCCGAACTTCGCGTTGGCGAGTGCCAGCGTGCTGCCGAACAGGGCCACCGTCGTCGGCACCTCGAACAGCGGGCTCGTGATGACGTCCTCGACCTCGCCGCGGGTCAGGTCCTTCGACAGGTCGATCCGGCTGACCTGGTTGATCCTGTTCTGGACGGCGAACACGGTGTCCCCCTTGGCCAGGATGCCGTCCACGTTCGGGAGCGCGCCCGTCACGATGTCCGCACTGACGCCCGTCTCCGGGTCCACCGTGTAGAGGGCCTGGTTCGCAGAGTGCGCCACGATCAGCGTCCTGCCGCGGTCCACCGACGTGATGCCGTTGAGGTTGAAACCCGGTGTCACTGCCGCGGCCGGGCCGGACAGGGCGATCGTCTCCGGTTCCCCGAGCTCCCCGTGGTCGCCCACGGGCACGAAGTACAGCTCCGCGGCCTGTGAGTTGGTGAAGTAGGCGCCGTCCCGCGTGAGCGTGACGTCGTTGATGAATGCACCGCCCGCGGCGAGCAGGAGGTCGGCCACCTCCGCCCCGGTGTCGGTGTCGTAGACGTACGCCCGGCCCGTCGCTCCCCCCGAGACGAACAGCAGGTCGTTCCGCACATCGGCCTTGAGGCCGACGGCGGCCCTGCCCTCGGGCGCGTCGATGAAGAGTTCCGCGGTCCCCTTCCGGAGGTCGCCGCGGAAGATGTCGCCGCGGCCGAGGTCTCCCGCGTAGAACGTGGACCCCTTGCCCCTGGCGATGCCCTCGGCGGAGGATGCGCCGGGCAGCGGGATGCTGGTGTCCTGCTGCCGATGGGAGGACACCGACGCCGGGGGAGACGGCGTCGGCGGTGCGGCCACGGCGCCCGCCGGCGGCAGCAGGACGGCGGTCGCGGCGAGGGCGACGGCCGCCCGGGCAGCGCGTCGGGTAACGGTCGGGCGGTGGGTGCTGTGCTGGGTGCTGTTCACGGTGCTCCTCGATGGATCGGCGCCGATCGTCGCCCTGAGGATCCGCACGGCGCGGGGTCGGATGAAGCTTTCGGAGAAAGCCGGGCGACCGGCCGAACTGCAGATCGGACCGAGTCGACAACGATCCGCTCACGGGCATCGTCCCCGTGGTCCGGCGTGGCGCCGGCCGGTCGTTGCTTCGGACGCCGTCGTGCACGGGTTCCGCACCGGAGGAGCGTGGCCCGGCGCGCCACACCGCAGAAGCAGCGGCCTACCCCTGAAGCCGGGAACGGCGCCACGTCCGGCGTGACGCGCCTCAGGCGAAGGTGCGGCCCGTCAGGCGCTCGTAGGCCTCGATGTAGCGGGCGCGCGTGCGCTCGACGACGTCGGCGGGCAGCGCCGGCGGCTCCGACTGCCGGTCCCAGCCGGAGGCGTCGGAGGTCAGCCAGTCCCGGACGAACTGCTTGTCGAAGGAGGGCTGCGCCTGCCCCGGCGCATAGAGGGCGGCGTCCCAGAAGCGGGAGGAGTCCGGCGTCAGCACCTCGTCACCGAGGGTGATCAGGCCGGTGTACGGATCGAGGCCGAACTCCACCTTCGTGTCGGCGAGGATGATGCCGCGCTCCCGGGCGATCGCCTCCGCCGCGGTGTAGATGTCGAGGGTGAGGGACCGCAGCTGCGCCGCGGTGTCGTCACCCACCGTCATGACGACGGCGTCGTAGGTGATGTTCTCGTCGTGCTCGCCCACCTCCGCCTTCGCCGACGGCGTGAAGAGCGCCGGCTGGAGCCGGGAGCCGTCCACGAGGCCCTCGGGCAGCGGCAGGGAGCAGACGGTCCGGGACTGCCGGTACTCCAGCAGCCCGCTGCCGGTCAGGTAGCCGCGGGCGATGCACTCGATCGGGTACATGACGAGCCGGCGGCAGATCATCGCCCGGCCCTCGACGGCGGCGGGCACGCCACCGGCGGCGTCGGACGCGATCACGTGGTTGGGGATGCCGGTGAGCCGCTCGAACCACCAGAGGCTCAGCTGCGTGAGCACGCGCCCCTTGTCGGGGATCCCGGTGGCGAGGACGTGGTCGTAGGCGCTGATGCGGTCGCTCGCCACCACGAGCACGACGTCGTCGCGGCCGTCCTCCGGCTCGTACAGGTCGCGGACCTTGCCGGAGTAGACGTGCCGCCAGCCCGGGAGGTCGGGATGCTCCGGTGCGAAGGTGCTCATGCCGTGGCCGTCGCGGGGCCCGAGACCGCGATCTCCGCGCGGGAGGCCTTGAGGGCGATGTCCGTGCGGAACTGCCCGCCCGCGAGGTCGATCCGGCCGAGGCTCTCGTACGCGGTGGCCCGCGCGTCCGCCAGGGAGTCCCCGACCCCGACGACGGCCAGCACCCGGCCGCCGGAGCTCACCACCTTGCCGTCCCGCAGGGCGGTGCCGGCGTGCAGGACGTGCGCGCGCTCCACCTGCGCGGCCCTCTTCAGCCCGCGCACGCGCCGGCCCGTGACCGGGGCGTCGGGGTAGTTCTCGGAGGCGAGCACGACGGCGACAGCCGTCTCGGGCGACCAGTTGAGCGGGTCGATCTGGTCGAGGGCGCCCTTGGCTGCGGCGAGCAGCACCCCGCCCAGCGGTGTGGTCAGGCGCGCGAGGACGGCCTGCGTCTCCGGGTCCCCGAACCGTGCGTTGAACTCGATGACGCGCATGCCGCGCGACGTGAGCGCCAGGCCGACGTAGAGGACGCCCGCGAAGGGCGTGCCGCGGTGCGCCATCTCGTCGATCACGGGCTGCGCCACGCGCGTGATGACCTCGTCCACGAGGCCGGCGGGCACCCACTCGAGCGGCGAGTAGGCGCCCATGCCGCCCGTGTTGGGGCCCTGGTCGCCGTCGTGGATGCGCTTGAAGTCCTGCGCGGGTGCCAGCGGGACCACGGTGCGGCCGTCGGAGAGGACGAACAGCGAGACCTCGGGTCCGTCGAGGTACTCCTCGATGACCACGGTGCCTCCCGCCGCGAAGCACGCGGACGCATGGGCGCGGGCCTCGTCGAGGTCGTCGGTGACGACCACCCCCTTGCCGGCGGCGAGCCCGTCGTCCTTCACCACGTAGGGCGCGCCGAACGAGCAGAGCGCCGCGTCGGCCTCCTCGTCCGTCGCGGCGACGCGGGCCATCGCGGTCGGCACGCCGGCGGCGGCCATGACCTGCTTGGCGAAGGCCTTGGAGGCCTCGAGCTGCGCGGCGGCCCGCGTCGGCCCGAAAACGGGGATCCCGGCGTCGAGCAGGGCGTCCGCGACGCCGGCGGCGAGCGGCGCCTCGGGTCCGATCACCACGAGGTCGGAGCCCAGCCGACGGGCCAGGCCGACGACGACGGCGGGATCGTTCGCGTCGATGTCGTGGGTGGGGACGTCCCCGGCGATCCCGGCGTTGCCGGGGGCGGCCTGCACCTCCCGGACGAAGGGATCGGCCAGCAAGGCCCGGACGATGGCGTGTTCGCGGCCTCCGGGGCCCAGTACAAGAACCTTCACAGTAGGACAGCGTACTGGAGGGGTTACCTGCCGGACACAGGGACGGCGCCTGTTACGGCGCCTGCGCCACCCATACGGTCTCCGGACCTCTCCGAATACTTCCCATGAGCAACCACTCGACGTCCCGCCGCGGCCTCCCCCTGCTGGCCGCGCTCGCCGGCATCATCGCCGCCGGCGTGGTGCTCGGCGTCGCCGAACTCGCCGGGGCCTTCTTCCGGGCGAGTGCCACCCCCGTCATCGCCATGGGATCCACCTTCATCGACTTCACCCCGCCGTGGATGAAGGACTTCGCCATCGCGACGTTCGGGACCGACGACAAGCTCGCCCTGCTCGTCGGCATGGGCATCACGATCGCACTGCTGGCGGCCGCCCTCGGCATCGTGGCGTTCCGGCGGTGGGCGCTCGGCGTCGTCGGGGTGCTGTTCATGGGGGCCGTCATCCTGGCCTGCGTCCTCACCCGGGCCGGTGCCGCCCTGCCCGATGCCCTCCCGACGGCCGTCGGCACCGCCGCGGGCCTGCTGGCGCTGCGGCTGCTGATCGCCCGCCTGCGGCACGCGGCCGTCGTTCCCTCGCCCGACGGTCCCGCGTCGGGGGACGCCGCCGGCCGGACGGCCGTCGCGGAGGCCGATGGGACCGACCGGGACGACGGCGCACGCACCGGGGCCGTCGCGGTCGCACCACCGATCGCCGGTGCACCGGGCGCGGGCACGACCTCGCGCCGCGGGTTCTTCGCCGCCGCAGGCGTGACCGCCGTCGTCGCTGCCGTGGCCGCCGGCGGGGGCCGGCTGCTCGCGGGGGCGCGCAACGACGTCGCCGCGCTCCGGGACAGCCTGCAGTTCCCGGCTCCGGCCAGTCCCGCGCCGGCGCTGCCCGCGGGCGTGCAGTCGCCCGTGGCGGGCGTGACACCCTTCGTCACCCCGACCGGCGACTTCTACCGGATCGACACGGCGCTCAGCGTCCCGCAGCTCACCACCGACGACTGGGTGCTCCGCGTGCACGGCCTGGTGGAGGAGGAGTTCGAGCTCACGTTCCAGGACCTCCTGGACGCCGATCTCGTCGAACGCCACATCACCCTCACCTGCGTATCCAACCCCGTGGGCGGCTACCTCGCCGGGACCGCGAAGTGGCTCGGCTACCCGCTGCGCGACGTCCTCGCCCGGGCCCGGCCGCTCGACGGTGCGGACATGGTCCTGTCCACGAGTTCGGACGGCTTCAGCGCCTCCACTCCCCTGCCCGTGCTGCAGGACGACCGCGACGCCATCCTCGCCGTCGCCATGAACGGCGAGCCGCTGCCCGTGGAGCACGGCTTCCCGGTCCGCATGGTGGTCCCCGGCCTGTACGGGTACGTCTCGGCGACCAAGTGGGTCGTGGACCTGGAGGTCACGCGCTTCGCCGACCGGACGGCGTACTGGACGGACCGCGGCTGGTCCGAGCGGGGGCCCATCAAGACGATGGCGCGCGTGGAGGTCCCGAGGTCCTTCGCGCAGGTGGACGGCGGCGCCGTGATGCTCGGCGGCGTCGCCTGGTCCCAGCAGCGCGGCATCACCGCGGTCGAGGTCTCGATCGACGGCGGCGACTGGGAGGCCGTCACGCTCGCCGCCGAGGCCTCCGTGGACACCTGGCGCCAGTGGTCGCACGAGGTCTCCCTCGAGTCCGGGCTGCACACGGTCAGGGCGCGGGCCACGGACGCCGTCGACGGCCTCCAGACCGACGAGCGCGCGGACACCGTCCCCGACGGCGCGTCCGGCTGGCAGTCGGTGCAGTTCACCGTGACGTAGCCGCCGGCAGCTCCCCGACCTGCGCCCACCGGATGACCGTCCTCTCCGGTGGGCGCAGCCATGTCGACGGAGGATCCCCGCGGGTCGCCGCAGCGGATAGGGAATACTGGGACCATGCCCTCCACTTTCACTACGGCTGACGCCGTGGACTTCGCCGTCCTCGAACGCAACGGTTTCATCGAGTCCCGCCACGTGGGGGCCGCCGTCGTTCTCGCCGCCGACGGCTCCGTGGTCACCGGGCTCGGGGACATCACGAGCCCGATCTTCCCGCGGTCCACGCTCAAACCGTTCCAGGCGCTGGCCAGCATGAAGGCGGGGGTCCCGCTGCGCGGACCGCAGGTGGCCCTCGCGGCCGCCAGCCACGTGGCCAGCAGGGAGCACATGGACGTGGTGAGGACCATGCTCGACGCCGCCGGCGTCACCGAGGACCACCTGCAGTGCCCTGCGGACTGGCCGCAGGACGAGGAGGCCCGCAACGAACTCGTCCGCGGCGGCCTGGGCAAGCAGCGCATCGCCTTCAACTGCTCCGGCAAGCACGCGGCCTTCCTGTGGGCCT
The DNA here is from genome assembly GCF_058269155.1 of Arthrobacter sp. TJ-263. Lineage (NCBI taxonomy): Bacteria > Bacillati > Actinomycetota > Actinomycetes > Micrococcales > Micrococcaceae > Arthrobacter > Arthrobacter sp. TJ-263. The sequence goes on from NZ_JBZCNE010000001.1 coordinate 1,682,249, forward strand.
GCACGGAGAACGGCTGGGACACCGCCACGTACCTCGACCCCACCCACCCGCTGCAGCGCTCCGTGGCCTCCGTCATCGAGGAGTACACGGAGGAGTCCGTCTCCGCCTGGGGCGTGGACGGGTGCGGCGCGCCCGTCGCCGCCGTCTCGCTCACGGGCCTCGCCCGCGGGATCGGGAAGATCGCGAAGGCACCGTCGGACAAGCACGCGGACGCGCGGGCGGCGACGATCGCCACCGCGATGCTGGACTACCCCTGGGCCGTGCACGGCGCCGGCATGGAGAACTCCGTGGTCATGGAGGATCTCGGCGTGCTCGCCAAGAGCGGCGCCGAGGGCGTCCTCGTCCTCGCCGCCCCGACCGGCGCGACCCTGGCCCTGAAGGTCCTCGACGGCAACGCCCGCGCGGCGACCCTGGTGGGCCTCACGCTCCTCGCGGCATCCGGTGCGATCGACGCCGAGAAGGTCGGGGCCACCCTCGAGAAGGTCGTCTCCCCGGTCCTCGGCGGGGGCCGCTCCGTGGGCAGCCTGCGCCTCGCCGCCCCCGTCCTGGCCCTGCTCGACTAGGCGCGGCAGCGCATGGCACGACGACGCATCACCGGTGAGGACGGCCACCGCGCCCTGGCACAGGTGGCCGACGGCTCGGCCGGCCGCTCCGAACTCGCCATGGCGGTACGGTTCACCCTCGAGGAACTCGCGGAGCTCGCCCCCGGCAACAGCGTCGAGGTGCGGGTCCCTCCGTTCGGCGTCACCCAGTGCGTCGAGGGGCCCCGCCATACCCGGGGTACGCCTCCGAACGTGGTGGAGACCGATGCCACCACCTGGTTGGCGCTCGTCACCGGGGCCGTCGCGTGGCCGGACGCCGTGGCGGCGGGCAAGGTGGCGGCCTCCGGCGGGCGCGCCGACCTGAGCGCCTGGCTGCCCGTCGTCGGGCGCCGCCCGTGACCGGTGACGCCCCGAGCGCCGACCTGACGCCGCAGGTGGGCCCGGCGCAGGCGGGCCCGGTGCCCGGTGCCGGATCGGCGCCGCGCCGGACGACGGCGTCCCGCAGCAGACACGCCGTCGACCCGGACCGGGAACCGGAGCGGCGGGATCGCCCCGCCACCCTCCGCGGGCGCTCGGCCGCGGCGATCCGCCGGCAGCCGCCCGGCGCCTGGCTGACGGGTGTCGCTGCCGCCCTCCTCTACACCGTCTTCTCCGTCACCCAGTGGAACCGGCTGGAGTCGCCGTCCTGGGATCTCGGGATCTTCACGCAGCTCGCCAAGGCCTATGCGGGCGTCGGTGCCCCGATCGTCCCCATCAAGGGCGAGGACTTCAACCTTCTGGGTGACCACTTCCACCCGCTGCTCGTGCTGCTGGGACCCGCGTACGCGGTCGCGCCGTCGGGCCTGACCCTCCTGATCGTGCAGAACCTGCTCCTCGGGCTGTCCGTGGCGGTCGTCGCGCGCACGGCCATCCGGCTCCTCGGGTCCGCCGCCGGGATCGCCGTCGGGATCGCCTATGCGCTGTCCTGGGGGCTGCAGTCCGCCGTCGCCGCGCAGTTCCACGAGATCGCGTTCGCCGTGCCGCTCCTGGCCCTCAGCCTCGAAGCCGTGCTGGCGCGGCGCGTGCTGCCCGCCGTCCTCTGGGGCGGCCTCCTCGTCTTCGTGAAGGAGGACCTCGGGCTCACCGTGATGGCCCTCGGGCTGGTCGTCGCGTGGCGGCTGCGGGCGGTCGCCGGCCTGTGGCTCGCGGTCTGGGGGGCACTGTGGCTGGTCCTCTCCGTGCGCGTGATCCTGCCGGCGCTCAACGCCGCCGGCCAGTACGACTACTCGGACCGGATCGACGCCGGTGCGATGATCGCGGACCCGGCCGGCGCCGTCGTCGGCCTCCTCACCGGCACCGCGAAACACGAGACGCTCCTGCTGCTCCTGCTCGCCGGCGGCGTCCTGTTCCTCCGCTCGTCGCTGAGCCTGGTCCTCCTGCCCACCCTGCTGTGGCGGTTCGCCTCCGGCCAGGAGGGGTACTGGGGACCGGAGTGGCACTACAGCGCGGTCCTCATGCCCGTGCTCTTCCTCGGCCTGGTGGACGGCGTGCACTCCCTCCGGAGCAACCGCCGCCGCTGGGTGCGGTCCGCCGCGCTGCTGGGGGTGCCCGCCGCCGTCGCCGCCTGCCTGGTCCTGCTGCCGGGCCAGAAGCTCGCCGTCCTCGCGGAGGCGGACACGTACCGTCAGTCCGCGCGCTGGGACGCCGCCCACCGCATGATGGGCCTCATCCCCGAGGGTTCCACGGTGGAGAGCGGCGTGGTGCTCATGGCGTACCTCGTGCCGGAGACGCGCGTGTACTGGCTCGGCAACACGAACCCCGCGCCCGACTACCTGATCGTCGACGCCGACGACTGGAGCTGGGGTGCCACCCGCCCGGCCGACGCCGAGGCCCACGCCGAGCAGCGGTTCCCGGGAACGGACTACACCCGGGTGTTCGACGAGGCGGGCTACCAGCTCGTGCGGCTGGAACGCTGACGCCCGGTAGCCTTAAAGCATGACCTCCGAGCAGCCGCACACCTCCCCCGACCAGCCGGACCAGCGGGGCGACGATCAGGCACCCGCGGACGCTCGGCCCGTCCCGGCGGACCGACCGGCCGATCTCCCGGACACACCGGTCCGCGACGTCCCGCCCGCGGACGCGCCGCCGCTCACACCGGCCGTCCGCGAGGTGACCGTCCGCCGGGCGCCGAAGTTCGTGCCCTTCATGGCGGTCGGCGCGATCCTCGGTTTCCTCGCCGCCCTGGTGCTCGCCTACACCGGCCCGGAGGATCCGACCCTCACGCGCGAGTCCGTCCTCGGGTTCTTCACCGTGGCCTTCGCCCTGCCCGGGCTGCTCCTCGCCGCGCTGCTGGTGCTCGTCATCGACCGCCGCAGTATCAGGCGCGCCGAGCGGGCGCGGGCGGAGCGCACGGACGATGACGCCTGAGACCCTCCACCGGCGGATGCCGCTGCTTACACCCCGGGCCGGGGTGACGACAGTAAGGCGTGATGGGGGAACCATCGAGCGGGAGAAGAGGACTGTGCCATGAAGCTATTCGCATGTGGAGATGTCGTACCGGGCTGCGACGCCCGCTGGATCTGCAGCACGGAGGATGAGATCCTCGCCGCGGTGGGGGCCCACGCCGCCTCGGCCCACGGCCTGACGGAGATCACGCCCGAGCTCGTCGGTGCGGTCCGCGGCAGCATGGCCACCGCCTGAGCCCGCTCCCGGTGGAGCCCCTCGACCGGACGGTGGCCGCGCGGGAGTCCGCCGAGCTGGCCGCCGCGTGCCTCGGCGAGGGGATCACCTCCGCCTACCAGCCCATCATCGACACCGCCCGCGGCACGGTGGTGGGCTACGAGGCCCTCGTCCGCTTCCCGGGGTACGGCGAGAAGGATCCCGAGGCGTGGTTCGCCCGGGCGCGGCGCGCGGGGCGGGCGGCGGACCTCGAAGCGGCGGCGCTCCGCAGCGCTTTCGTGCACCGGGGAACGCTCCCGCCGAACTGCTTCCTCACCGTGAACGTCTCGCCCGCCCTGCTCACCTCACCCGAGGTGCGGCAGGTCTGGGCCGACCAGGGGCCCCTGGGCGGCGTCGTCGTGGAGCTGACGGAGCAGACACCCATCGATTCCTACCTCCACCTGGAACCGCACCTGAACGCCCTGCGTGCGGCCGGTGCCATGATCGCCGTCGACGACGCCGGGTCCGGCTACGCGGGCCTGCAGCACCTGCTCGCGCTGCGGCCGGCCATCATCAAGATGGACCGCGAACTGGTGCGCGGCATCGACACGGACGAGGCCAAGCGTGCCCTGATGGAGATGATCGGGCTCTTCGCCGGCAGGGTCGACGCCTGGATCCTCGCGGAGGGCATCGAGCGGATCGAGGAACTCGACACCCTGACCGCCCTCGGGGTCCCGCTCGTGCAGGGGTACCTGCTGGGCCGGCCCGCGCCGCCCTGGCAGGGCCTCGACCTCGACCTCGCGCTCCGTCTGTCCACCCGGGCGCGCGATGCCACCGCGTCGACGGTCCGCGGCGTCGTCGAACCGGCGCCGACCGCACCCTCCCCCGGCGCGGCGGCGGCCCTGTTCACGAACGACCCGGACCTCACCGACGTCGTGCTCCTCGTCGGGCGGAGACCGCGGGCGGTGCTCACCGAGGAGGCGGCCCGCCTGGGAGTCGTCACCACCGGCCTGGTCGTCAACGTGGACACCCCGATCGACGAGGCCCTCGCCCGCTCCGTGACCCGGGAGGCCGGCTCCCGCTTCGCTCCGCTGCTGGTGACCGACAACGCGGGGCGATTCGTCGGGATCGCCCGGATGGAACGGCTGATCGGGAAGCTGGCCGGCACGAAATAACCGGGGCCGGAAGAAGGGCGGCAGACCGTACCGTGAGAGAATGGCGGCATGCTGCGCGGCGACGGACACCTCTCCCATGATCTTCTTCCCGGCGAAAAAGGACCCCAGGACGCCTGCGGCGTCTTCGGAGTCTGGGCGCCCGGCGAGGAGGTCGCCAAGCTCGCCTACTACGGCCTGTACGCGCTGCAGCACCGCGGCCAGGAGTCGGCGGGCATCGCCACGAGCGACGGCCACCGGATCAACGTGTACAAGGACATGGGCCTGGTGTCCCAGGTCTTCGACGAGTCCACGCTCAACACCCTGACCGGGCACATCGCCGTCGGCCACTGCCGCTACTCCACCACCGGGTCCTCGCACTGGGCCAACGCGCAGCCCACCCTCGGCGCCACCGCGGCGGGCACCGTGGCCCTCGCCCACAACGGCAACCTCACCAACTCGGCCGAGCTCCACCAGATGGTCCTCGCCCGCCACGGCAAGCCGCGCGCCGGCGAGATGGCGCAGGGCAACACCACGGACACCGCCCTCGTCACCGCGCTCCTGGCCGGGGACGACGACCGCTCCCTCGAGCAGACGGCCCTGGCGCTGCTGCCGAGCATCCGCGGCGCGTTCTGCTTCGTGTTCATGGACGAAGGGACGCTCTACGCGGCCCGGGACACCTACGGCGTGCGCCCCCTCGTCCTCGGCCGGCTCGAGCGCGGCTGGGTGGTCGCCTCCGAGCAGGCGGCCCTCGCCACCGTCGGCGCCAGCTTCATCCGGGAGATCGAGCCCGGCGAGTTCATCGCGATCGACGAGGACGGCGTGCGGAGCAGCCGCTTCGGCTCCCCCACCCCCGCCGGCTGCGTCTTCGAGTACGTGTACCTGGCCCGACCCGACGCCGCGATCGCCGGGCGCTCCGTGTACGAGGCCCGCGTGGAGATGGGCCGCCAGCTGGCCCGCGAGAACACGGCCGAAGCGGACATCGTGATCCCCGTCCCGGAGTCCGGGACGCCCGCCGCCGTCGGCTTCGCCGAGGAGTCCGGCGTCCCCTTCGCCCACGGCTTCGTGAAGAACGCCTACGTGGGCCGTACCTTCATCCAGCCCAGCCAGACGCTGCGCCAGCTCGGCATCCGGCTCAAGCTCAACGCCCTCGAATCCGTCATCCGCGGCAAGCGCATCATCGTGGTGGACGATTCCATCGTCCGCGGCAACACGCAGCGCGCCGTCGTCCGGATGCTGCGCGAGGCAGGCGCCGCCGAGGTCCACGTCAAGATCTCCTCGCCGCCGGTGCGCTGGCCCTGCTTCTACGGCATCGACTTCGCGTCCCGCGCGGAGCTCATCGCGAACGGCGCGGCGATCGACGAGATCAGCAAGTCCGTCGGCGCCGACAGCCTCGCCTACATCTCCGAGGACGGCATGATCGATGCCACCCAGCAGCCCCGCGAGCGCCTCTGCACGGCCTGCTTCACCGGGACGTACCCCATCGAACTGCCCGGCGACGACCGCCTGGGCAAGAACCTGCTCGAGCGCCTCGACCCGGCCGACCGGTCCGGTGCGGTGGGCTGCGATCCCGGGCCGGACGCCGAATTCGAAGCCGTACTGACCGACGACGACAAGAAGGAGCGGGTATGAGCGCGCCCCACCCGATCACCTACGCCAGCGCAGGAGTGGACGTCGAAGCGGGTGACCGCGCCGTCGAGCTCATGAAGGACGCCGTCCGGGCCACGCACGGCGAGCAGGTGATCGGCGGGGTGGGCGGTTTCGCCGGGCTCTTCGACGTCTCCCGCCTCCTCACCTACACGCGCCCGCTGCTCGCGACGTCGACCGACGGCGTGGGCACCAAGGTCGCGATCGCGCAGGCCATGGACATCCACGACACCATCGGGTTCGACCTCGTGGGGATGGTCGTGGACGACATCGTGGTGGTCGGCGCGGAGCCGCTGTTCATGACGGACTACATCGCGTGCGGGAAAGTGGTCCCCGAGCGGATCGCGGACATCGTCCGCGGCATCGCGGCCGGCTGCTCGGTGGCCGGCACCGCCCTGGTGGGCGGGGAGACCGCGGAGCACCCGGGGCTGCTCGGCGAGCACGAGTACGACGTCGCGGGAGCCGCGACCGGCGTGGTCGAGGCGGACCGCGTCCTCGGCCCCGAGCGCGTCCGGGCGGGCGACGTCGTGATCGGCATGGCCTCCTCCGGCCTGCACTCCAACGGCTACTCCCTCGTCCGCCGCGTCATCAACCAGGCCGGGTGGTCGCTGGACCGGCAGGTCTCCGAACTCGGGCGGACGCTCGGCGAGGAACTGCTCGAGCCCACGCGGGTCTACGCCGCGGACTGCCTCGCCCTCGCCCGGAACGACGCCGCGCAGGTGCACGGGTTCAGCCACGTCACCGGCGGCGGGCTCGCGGCGAACCTCGCCCGCGTGCTGCCGCGCGGGCTGGAGGCCACCGTGGACCGCTCCACCTGGGGGCTTCCCCCGATCTTCACGATCGTCTCGCAGCTCGGGTCCGTCCCGCTGCCGGACCTCGAGCGCACCCTCAACCTCGGCGTCGGCATGGTGGCGATCGTGGGGGCCGCGGGCGCCGACGCCGCCCTGGCCCAGCTGAACGCGGCCGGCGTCCCGTCCTGGGTGATGGGCAGCGTGCAGGTGACCGGCAGCGGGAGCACAGACGGACCTGACTACGTCCAGGGCGCCAAGGGCGTGGACGGCGGCTCCGTGCGGCTCCTCGGCGCCTACGCCTCCTGACGGACACCGACGACAAAGCCCCTGCCCTCCGGAGAGGACAGGGGCTTCGTCGTGCCAGCCGAGGCGGCCGAGGCGGCCGAGGGACCGTATCAGGGCTTCCCGGGCTGCTTGCGGGTCACGACGACGTCGAACGAGCTGGTGCGGGTGTTGCCCGCCTCGTCCGTGGCGGTGCAGGTGACCGTCGTGACACCGATGACGAAGCGGGAGCCCGACGCCGGATCACAGTCCAGCGGGACCGCCCCGTCGAGGGTGTCGATGGCGGACGGCAGGGTGTACTTCACCTTCGCGCCGCTGGCACCGTTGGAGACCGCCTGGACGTCCGACTGGCCGGCGATCCGGGGCGGCAGCACGTCGGCCGGCCGCGCGGGCAGGCGGGACGGATCGACGATGCCCCAGTACGCCGGGGTGACCTGCAGGTCGTCGTCGAACGGCAGCGGCTGTTCCCACGGCCGGGCCATCGGCCACGTGCGCAGCCAGGTGCGGGCGTTGCTGATGCCCCAGAAGGTCACCGAGTCGACGGACTCGTTGTGCTCCCGCAGCATCGCGAACAGGTCGCGGTAGTAGTACCCGACCTCGGCCGCCGCGTCCGCGTCGTCCTCGAACGCCGGACTGTACGGATCCTGCGGGGCGCCGCTGACATCGGCGCCCTGGTTCTCCGTGGAGGCGTTCACGTCGAGTTCCGTGATGGCCTGCAGCAGCTCCGGGTTCAGGCGCTCCACGGCCACGATGGAGTCCTCGAGCCACTCCACCGGCCGGGCGACGTCCACGTGGGCCTGGTGCCCCACGCCGTCGATCGGCACGCTGCGCGCCTCCAGTGCCCGGATCAGGTCGAGGTAGTCGGCGCGCTTCTCCGGCATCTCGGTGTTGTAGTCGTTGATGAACAGGGCCGCGTCCGGGAAGTAGCGGTCCGCCAGGCGGAAGGCCTCGTCCACGAAGCCCTCGCCGAGCACCTGGAACCACCGGCTGTCCCGCATGTCGTGCGGATTGGCCGTGTCTCCGTCGGCGATGACCTCGTTGACGACGTCCCAGGCCCAGATGGGGCTGTTCCCGTCGGGGTAGCGCGCGTCGATGTGGTCCGCGATGCCCTTGATGTGGGCTTCCATGCGGGCCTTCAGCAGTGCCTGGTCGGCAGGGCTGTCCGTCAGGTCGCGGCTGCCGTCCTTGAAGAACCACGCCGGGGTCTGCGAGTGCCAGGCGAGCACGTGTCCGTAGACCTGCACGTTGTTGGCATCGGCGAAGTCCAGCAGCTGGTCCAGCTGGGCGAAGGAGAACTGACCCTCGACCGGCTGCACGCTCTCGGGCTTGCCCGCGTTCTCGGGGGTGATGGCGTTGAAATGCTTGCGGACGAGGTCCGCCGCCGTCCCCACGGTCTCCCGGGCGTCGACGGCGACACCGACGTGCTCGATCGCGTCCGCCCCGAGGACGTCCTTGAGCCCGGGCACATCGGTCTGGATGGGCTTCTCGCCGAAGGCGGCGAGGCTGAAGTCGTCGAGGAGGAAGTCGACGCCGACGGGCCCCTCGACGTAGATCTGCGCCTTGTCGGCTGCCGCCCCGAGGGTGTAGGTACCCTTCAGCTGCGTCCAGCCGTCGGCCGTGACGGTCGCCGCGGCGCCCGCCACACCCTCGTACGCACTTGCACCGCCGTTGTCGCGCTGCACGGACACCTTGAGGGAGGCGGGTGTCTGGCCCGGAGCGAGTTTCGCCCAGACCGACACCTCCACCGCTGATCCCACGGGAAGTCCCGCGGTGACGTCGAGGGCCGCGCCGTGCCAGGGCTGGGTGCGGTCGGTGACGAGCAGGCTGCCGGTCCCGGTCCGGGCATCACTGCCGGCGCTGACCTGCACGCCGTCGCCCCGTGCCGTCCAGCCGTCCGTCCCGGTCTCGAACCCGCTCGTGACCCCGGTCGCCTGCCCGGCGCCGCCGGTCGGCAGGGCGAAGGTCCAGCCCTCGGCCAGCTTCTCGCTCACAACGGTCGCCACGGCCTTGACCGTGGTGGACCGGTCGCCGCCGCCGTCGTGCGCGAGCACCACGGCACCGGGCGTGAAGGCCCGGCGGAGGTTCTCGGTGAGCGTGGTCTCGCTGAGGTCGTTGCCGTCCCAGTCGGAGATGACGTTCCCGAGGCCGAGCGGCTGCATGCCGAGCGCCGCGGCCACCTCGCCGGTGGCACCCCAGCTGCCGTTCGGCGCCCGGAAGTACGGCACCGGGAGGGCGGGGTCACCCGCGGCGGCGCGGATGATGCGGAGGTTCTCCTTCAGGTCCGTTTCGACCTGCGCCTGCGTCCACGAGCCCATGTCCGCGTAGGACGTGCCGTGGTTGCACAGCGTGTGCCCTTCGGCGACGATCCGCCGGAGCAGGTCCGCCCCGCCGTCCGCCTGCACGTTCTGGCCGATGACGCAGAAGGTCGCGGTGATGCCCTTGTCCCTCAGGAGGTCGAGGACCGAGGCGGTCTCTCCGGGGTTGGGGCCGTCGTCGAAGGTGAGGGCGACGACGTTCCCGGTGCCGCGGGCCGAGGCGAGAGGCGTGGTGGTGGGGTTGGCGGCCCCGCCGGGGATGAAGGCCGGATCCGGCGTGGGCTCCCAGGCTCCGCCGTCGCCGGGCCCGGCGGTGCCGGTGATCACGACGTCGTCCACGAGGTAGTCGTAGGGCGCACCGAGGTCTCCCGTCCCGAGGTAGGCGCGCAGTGTGGCGGGGTCGGCACCCGCAGGGGCGTTGAACGTGCCGCTCACCGTGGTCCACGCATCGGCCGACACCGTGGTGTTGCCCACCCAGCTGTATGCGGGTTCGACGACGAAGCGTGCCGACGTCGTCGTCCCGGGGGCGGCGGACAGCTTCACCTGCGCCGAGAAGGAGTAGGTGCCCCCGGCCTGCAGGAGGTTCGCCGGCGTCTTGATGCCGTCGTAGTCGTTGGCCCTGCCCGTGACCAGCAGCGCCTTGTCGCCGTCGGCGTCGACCACCGAGAGGGCGGCACCGCCGTTCTGGACCAGCGGCCCGAAGGCGCCGTCCTCGAAGTCCTCGGTGAGGAGCACTGCCGGCTCCTCGGCGTTCGCCGCGGGCAGCGCCAGGGCGCCGACTCCGGCCACCAGGCCGAAGGCCGTGGCGCCCGCGATCAGACAACGTCGTCTCATGGTTCTTCCTGTCCTGTCGTCGATCATCAGCGGTTGCCGCGACCGGGGGACGCCTGCTCGAGGGTGTCCTGCAGCGCGTAGTAGGCGGGCTTGCGGGTGAAGTCGTTCCACATGACCGTCGCCTCCCCTTCGCCGCTGAAGAACACGGGCACCCAGGAGTACTTGTCGGTGAAGCCCCAGATGGTGAAGGAGTTGCACTCGTCGACGCTCACGCACGCGTCGAGGGCGCGCTGGTAATAGCTCGCCTGCGTCGCGAGCTGGGCGTCCGTGGGCGAGGTCCCCGCCGCGACGTCCATGCGCACGTCGATCTCCGTGATCGCCGTCTCGAGGCCCAGGTCGTCGAAGCGCTGCAGGTTGGCCTGCAGGTCGCCCGGGAAGCCGTACCGCGTGCTCAGGTGGCCCTGGATGGCGAAGCCGTCCACGGGGACGCCCTGGGCCTGCAGGCGCGGGATCAGTTCGAGGTAGGCGTTGCTCTTCGCGTTGATGCCTTCGACGCCGTAGTCGTTGAAGAACAGCTTGGCCTTGGGATCCGCCTCGTGCGCCCAGCGGAACGCGTCGGCGATGATCTCGGGGCCGAGCTCCCGGATCCAGATGTTGTCCGTGGTGCGCAGCGTCCCGTCGCCGTTGAAGATCTCGTTGGCGACGTCCCACTGCTGGATCTTGCCCGCGTACCGGCCCACCACGGTCTGGATGTGGTCCTTGAGGATGGCGCGCAGCTCGTCCTTCGTGAAGTCGCCCTCCTCGAGCCAGGCCGGGTTCTGGCTGTGCCAGAACAGGGTGTGGCCGCGGACCACCTGCTTGTTCTCCTGGGCGAACCGCACGATCGCGTCCATCTCGGCGAACCGGTAGGTGCCCTGCTCCGGGTGGACGAACTCCCATTTCAGCTGGTTCTCGGGTGAGACCGAGTCGAACTCCGCCGCGAGGCGTTCGCGGTACTCCTGGTCGAAGGTGAACGGATCCGGGTAGGGCTGCGTCTCGTGGTGACCGCCGCCTGCGACGGCGGTGCCGATCTTCAGGTCCTGCGGGGCCACCCAGCGGAGGGTGTCCTTCTTCTCGATCCCCTGCGGCCGGGGCGGCTGGTGCTGCGCCGCGAGTGCCGGCGCCGCCGCGGGAACAATCATGGCGGACGCGAGGACTGCCGCGGCGATGGATGAACGAACCTGCATGAGCTCTCCTTTGAGGTACCTGAGGCACGGTGGCCGATCCGATGATCAGCAGATTTCCGGAAGTTTCCGGAAATACCGTTGCTGTAGGTTAGGAACACCGCACCCCGGAGGTCAAGGGTGCGTCGAGTTCCGAACCCGGGGATGCCCTGCTGCAGCGTCGGGGCTTCCCAAGGAGGACGACATGCAGGAGAATGCCCAGCCCGCAGTCACGATCTCCGCCATCGCCGCCGCGGCGGGCGTGTCGATCCCCACGGTGTCCCGCGTCCTGAACGGCCGGTCCGATGTCGCCCCCGCGACCCGCGAGCGCGTCGAGGTCCTGCTGCGGGAGTACGGCTACCGGCGGCGCGGAGCGGGCCGGCCGGCGTCGTCCGGGCTGGTGGACCTGGTGTTCAACGATCTCGACAGCCCGTGGGCGGTCGAGATCATCCGCGGCGTCGAGGAGTCGCTGAACGCCGAGGGCCTGTCCGTGGTGGTCTCGGCGATCCACCGCCGCGGCGGCAGCGACTCGACACGCAAGTGGCTCGACACCCTCGGTGCCCGCGCCAGCGACGGCGCCATCCTCGTGACGACGGACCTGGATTCCTTCCTGCATGCGGAACTGCAGCGCCTCAACCTGCCCCTCGTCGTCGTGGATCCGGCCGGCGTGCCCGACCTGGAGGTACCGACCATCGGAGCGACCAACTGGACGGGTGCCGTCACCGCGACCGAGCACCTCCTCCAGCACAACCATCGCCGGGTCGGGTTCGTCGCGGGCCGCCCGGGCCTGTGGTGCAGCAGGGCACGCCTGGACGGCTACCGGGCAGGGCTCGATGCCGCCGGCATCGCCTTCGACCCGGAGCTCGTCATCGGCGGGGACTTCGACTACGCCTCGGGTTTCGCCGCCGGCACGGAGCTCCTCACGCAGTCCGACCGGCCGACCGCCATCTTCGCGGCCAGCGATCAGATGGCCCTCGGGGTGTACGAGGCGGCGCGCCAGCAGGGACTGCGCATCCCGGACGACCTCAGCGTGATCGGCTTCGACGACCTCCCCGAGGCCGGCTGGGCCTCGCCGCCCCTGACGACCGTGCGCCAGCCCCTCTCGGAGATGGGGAGCCTCGCAGCCCGCACGCTCGTCCGCCTCATCTGCGGCGAGGCGGTGGAGAGCCCGCGCATCGAGCTCTCCACGCGGCTCGTCCAGCGGTCGAGCGTCCGCGCCCTGCACCCGTAGGGCACCCGGGGCAAGTGCGGCGTCGTGCTTGACTCTGGGCCCAAACCTAATATGTTTGTAACGGCAACATATTAATCACACACACTTCTGGAGCACTCAATGACGATCGAGCCCACCCGTGACGACAAATTCTCCTTCGGCCTCTGGACGGTGGGCTGGGAGGCCCAGGACCAGTTCGGTTCCGCGACCCGCGCGCCCCTCGACGTGGTCGAGGCCGTCAACCGCCTGAGCGACCTCGGCGCCTACGGCATCACCTTCCACGACAACGACCTCTTCCCCTTCGGCTGCTCGGCAGCGGACCGCCAGCGCGAGATCGACCGGCTCACCGGCGTGCTGAAGTCCACCGGCATGGTGGTCCCCATGGTCACCACCAACCTGTTCAGCCACCCGGTCTTCAAGGACGGCGGCTTCACCAGCAACGACCGCGGCGTCCGCCGCTTCGCCCTCCGCAAGGTCCTGGACAACATCGATCTCGCCGCCGAGCTCGGCGCCAAGACGTTCGTCATGTGGGGCGGCCGTGAAGGCAGCGAGTACGACGCCGCCAAGGACATCCGCGGAGCCCTCGAGCGCTACCGCGAGGCCGTGAACCTGCTCGGCGACTACGTGACCGACAAGGGCTACGACATCCGCTTCGCGATCGAGCCCAAGCCCAACGAACCGCGCGGCGACATCCTCCTGCCCACGCTCGGCCACGCGATGGCCTTCATCGAGACCCTCGAGCGCCCCGAACTGGTCGGCATCAACCCCGAGACCGGTCACGAGCAGATGGCGGGCCTGAACTTCACCCACGGCATCGCGCAGGCCCTCTACCAGGGCAAGCTCTTCCACATCGACCTCAACGGCCAGCGCAGCATCAAGTTCGACCAGGACCTCGTGTTCGGCCATGGCGACCTGCAGAACGCGTTCTCGCTCGTGGACCTGCTGGAGAACGGCGGCCCCACGGGCGGCCCGTCCTACGACGGACCGCGCCACTTCGACTACAAGCCCAGCCGCACCGAGGACATGGACGGCGTGTGGGACTCGGCGGCCGCGAACATGCAGACCTACCTGCTCCTGAAGGAGCGCGCGGCCGCGTTCCGTGCCGACCCCGAGGTCCAGGCGGCCCTCACGGCTTCCCGGGTGTCCGAGATCAACGAGCCCACGCTCAACGAGGGCGAGGGCTACGAGGCCCTCCGCGCGGACCGCGCCTCCTACGAGGACTTCGACGCCGACGCCTACTTCAACGGCAAGGGCTTCGGGTTCGTGAAGCTGCAGCAGCTCTTCATCGAGCACCTGCTCGGAGCCCGCTGACCCATGGCCCTCGTTGCCGGCGTCGACTCCTCGACGCAGAGCTGCAAGGTCGTCGTCGTGGACACCGCGACCGGCGCCGAGGTCCGCACCGGCCGTGCCCTCCATCCGGAGGGCACGGAGGTGGACCCGGAGGCCTGGTGGCGGGCACTGCGTGCCGCGCTGGAGTCCGCGGACGGCCTCGGGGACGACGTCGACGCGCTCGCCGTCGCGGGCCAGCAGCACGGGATGGTGCTGCTGGGCCGTGACGGCAGGGTGCTCCGCGATGCACTGCTGTGGAACGACACCCGGTCCGCGGACGCCGCCCGGGACCTGATCGGCGAACTCGGGCTCGGGGAGATCGTCGCCCGGACCGGCCTGGCGCCCGTGGCCTCCTTCACCGGCGCCAAGGTGCGGTGGGTGCGGGACGCCGAACCCGACGTCGTCCCGGCCATCGCGGCCGTGGCGCTCCCCCACGACTGGCTGACCTGGCGGCTCCGCGGATTCGGCCCGGAGGGCGAGTCGCCGCTCGGGCCCGTGCTGGAGGAACTCGTGACCGACCGCTCGGATGCGAGCGGGACCGGCTACTGGAGCCCCGCGGCGGACGCATACGACCTCGCGCTGTTCGAGCACATGCTCGGTCGTCCGGGTCGTGAGGCCCGCCCCGGCCGGGCGGAGGGTGACGGGGAGACCCATCCGGACGCGGTGGTCCTCCCCCGTGTACTCCGCGCGGATCAGGCTGCCGGCGCCGTCCACCCCTCCTTCACCGCATCGGGTGACCGACGCATCGTGGTCGGCGCGGGCGCGGGCGACAACGCGGGTGCCGCCCTCGGGCTCGGCGCGGAGGAGGGCGACGTCGTGGTGTCCCTCGGCACCAGCGGCACGGTCTTCGCCGTCGCCGCCGACGCCGTCGCGGACACGAGCGGGACCGTTGCCGGGTTCGCCGATGCCAGCGGGCTGTTCCTGCCGCTGGTGGCCACCCTCAACGCGGCGCGCGTCCTGTCCTCGGTCGCGGGGATCCTCGGAGTGGACCATGACGGGTTCGCGGAGCTGGCCAGGACCGCCGGGCCGGGCTCGGACGGCGTCGTCCTCGTGCCCTACTTCGAGGGAGAGCGCACGCCGAACCTCCCGACGGCGAAGGCCAGCTTCCACAACCTCAGCATCGGGTCCGCCACGAGGCAGAACCTGGCCCGGGCGGCGATCGAGGGCATGCTGTGCGGACTGGCCGATGCCCTGGACGCGGTGCGTGCCACCGGCGTGCAGCCGCGCCACCTGCTGCTGATCGGTGGTGCCGCCCAGAACACGGCCGTGCAGGAGGTGGCGGCGCAGGTGTTCGACCTGCCCGTGCGCATCCCGGCACCCGGCGAGTACGTGGCGCGGGGAGCCGCGGTCCAGGCTGCGTGGGCCCTGACGGGCACGCGGCCGTCCTGGACGCTCGGGACCGTGGAGGACCGCGCCGTCGATCATCGGCCGGTCATCCGCGAGCAGTACCGGACGGCGGTCGGGTCCCTCCGGTTCTGAGGTCCCCGGAAACGACGGGAGGCACCATCTGATCGGGTGGTGCCTCCCGTCGTCCGGGCGATACGGGGCCCGCGGGCGACGCGGCTGCAGGAGTAGGCGACGAACAGGATGACCGCCACGACGGTGCCCCTGCCGGCCGCAACGTGTCCCTTCCGGTCGACGCGCGGCTCCCCTAGTGCGCGGTCTTCTTCCCCGGCAGTTCACCGCTGGTGATGAGGTGATCGGCGACGTCCCTCAGCTTGATGTTGCTGCGCTGGCTGGCCATGGACAGCACGAAGAACGCCTGGTCCCCCGTCACTTTGTGGCGTTCCATGAGGATGCCCTTGGCCTGGCCGATGGCGTCCCTCGAATTGACGGCTGCATGGAGTTGCTGGCTCTTCTCGGCCTCGGCGAACGCCACCGCGGCATGGGAGGCGACCAGCAGGCCCACGTTCTCCGACTCGTCTGTGAACGCGTCGGCCTCGTACGAGTAGAGGTTCAGCGCCCCCAGGTCGTCGCCTTCGACCCACAGCTGGATCGAGAGCATCCCCTTGGCGCCGGCCTCGGCGGCCCGCTGCGCGAACAGCGGCCACCGCTCCTCGTGCGCCATGTCGGGGACCCGCACCGTCCGGTGCTCGTACGCCGCTTCCAGGCACGGCCCCTCCCCGGTCTCCATCTGCAGCGCGTCGATGCGTACCGGGAGATCACCGGAGGGGGCGCGGGAACCGACGTTCTTCCGGCCGGTGACGACGCTGACGGAGCCTTCGTCGACCCCGGGGATCAGGTCGAGGGCGGCGTGGACGAAGCCGGCGAGGATCGCGTCCGAGTCGGGTTCCTGCTGCAGCGACCGGGCGAGCTCGGCCAGTTCCGTGGCGAGATCGCGCTCCCGGTCGTTGTCGCCGTGATGTGACGACGGCCTGCCCCTGCCCTTGCTCTGGTTCTCGCTCGTCGCGGCGACCTCTCCGGCTGTCGTGCCCTCCTGGACGCGGCCTTCACTGTGCTTAGTCATAGGGATCATCGTGTCAGATGGAGCGGGCTACGCCCACTGATCGACCCGGGCCCACCGGCACCGTCCGCCCACGACGCGCCGGGGCGGGGCCGGACGGCGAGCATCGATCATGCGGTCCTGCGCCGCTGCAGGAAGTCGACGACGGCGGTGGCCACGGCGCCGGCGGCACTGTGGTGCGCGGCATGGGGCGCGCCGTCGATGGCGGCGGATTCGCCGCGCTGCGCGGTGCGCGCGAGCCGGTCCGACCACGCAGCGCCGGCGACGACGTCACGTGAGCCGCGCAGGACGAGCACGGGCTGTTCCACCCGGGGCAGCCGGTCCTCGAGCGGATAGCTCATCGCCAGTCCGAGCTGGGAGACGTACCACCGCGGACCGCACCGCAGGACATCCAGGAACTGCACCATGCTCAGCAGCGGCTTCTCGAAGACGGAGTTGACGCCCAACCTCAGGGCCTGCTGGCGGGCGGTGCGGCGCTCGACGTCCACGGCGGCACCGATCAGCACGAGGTGCGAGACCAGGTCCGGGCGTTCGACGGCCAGCTCCGTCGCACTCTGCGCGCCCATGGAATGTCCGACGACGACGCAGGACGATGCCCCGGCTTCGTCGAGGAGCGCCCCGATCAGCTCCGCCGTCCCCTCGTTGGTCGTCGCGTGCGACGGCCGCCCCGTCCATCCGTAGCCCGGCAGATCGATGAGGTGCACCTCGCCGTGGGCGGCGAGGAGGGCGCCGAGGCGGCGGAAGTACCGGTGGGACATGCCGATGCCGTGGATCAGCACGAAGACCGGCGCAGGTGTCCCGCCGTCGGGCCCGGTGCGGGCCGCGGCGGAGTCGTGGCCGTCGGGATAGGAACGGCACTGCCTGTCCTGCACCGTGACGCTCCGCATCTCGAGGACCTCCTCGGTCGCGTACGGCCCGGGCGGGTAGGTCCTCGACGAGCGGGTGAGATGTGTCGGTGTCTCTCCTGCCAGGCGTGGAACACCGGCCGGCGCCGATGCCCGGAGCCCCGCCCCACGATCGGGGAGGGAGTCGAGAATCGCCTCCGCGATGTCCACGGCGCCTCCCCGGTGCGCCGTGTGCGGCCGGCCGGGAAGCTCGACCAGGCGCCCGTGGCGTGCCGTGCGCGTGAGCTTCTCGCACCAGTCGCGGCGCGAGATGATGTCGCGGGTCCCCCGGACCACCAGGACGGGGCAGGCGACCAGGGGCAGCCTGTCGTCCAGTCGGTACCCGAGCATGACCGGCAGTTCCTTCAGGTACCAGCGGATCCCGCAGCGTGCGTACGCTCCGCCGACCATCAGGTTGTTGACGGGGGGTTCCACGAGCGAATCCGCGGCGAGCATCAGGGCATGCTCCACCACGGACCGGCGTGCGGTGTCCGTGACCGGACCGATCAGCACCAGCTGGGAGACGAGATCGGGCCGGCTGATGGCGAGTTCGGTGACGAACTGGGCGCCCATCGAGTGGCCGATCACCACGCACCCCTGCGCGCCCTCCTCGTCCAGGGCGCGTGCGAGAACCGCCGCGTAGGCGTCGATGCCGAGCTGATGATCGGGAGTCGGCGTCCCGCCGAAGCCGGGTAGGTCCACGACGAGGGTGTCGCCGTGCTCGATGAGTGCGCCCTGCAGCCTGTCGAAGTAGCGGTGGGACATCCCGAGCCCGTGCACGAGCACGAAAAGCCGGCGCGGGCCCCCCGGTTCCGGTGCCCGCCGGGCACGATGCACGCGACAGGACAGTTCGTCGCGCACCGGCAGATCGGCGGTCGCGGCGGTCGCGGCGGTGCCGCCATGGGTGCTGTCCTCGGTGCTGTCATCGGTGGTGACAGGGGCGTGTATCGGGTTCACAGTAGTCCAGTGGTTCGGGATCGGGGGCTCAGGGGCGGCGGTAGCGGGTGAGCATGGGGCAGTCGAAGGGGTCGCGGGCAGCGAGGCCGACGCGGTTGAGGTAGGCGATGACGGCGGCGTAGGAGGCGGTGACGCCGACTTCGGTGTAGGGCACGCGGAGGCGTTCGCAGTGCTCCTTCACGATGACCGCGGCGCGGCGCAGGTGCGGGCGCGGCATGTCGGGGAAGAGGTGGTGTTCGATCTGGAAGTTCAGGCCGCCGTAGGCGTTGTTGATGAAGGCCCCGCCGCGGATGTTGCGGGAGGTCATGACCTGTTTCTGGAAGAAGTCCAGGGTGCTGTCCTTCGGGACCACGGGCATGCCCTTGTGGTTGGGGGCGAAGCTGGCGCCCATGTAGAGGCCGAACACGGCCAGTTGCACGCCCAGGAACGCGAACGCCATCCCGGCGGGCAGGAACCAGAACAGGACGCCGAGGTAGGCGCCGAACCGGGTGGCGAGGAGGGCCAGTTCGATCCACCGGCCGGGGATGGTGCGGCGGGCGAACAGGGTGGCGATGGAGCGGGCGTGGAGGTTGAGGCCTTCGAGCATCAGCAGGGGGAAGAACAGGTAGCCCTGCCGGCGGGTGATCCAGGCCTGGAGGCCGCGGGCCCTGGCGGCGTCCTCTGCGAGGAAGGAGATGGTGTCGACCTCGATGTCGGGGTCCTTGCCGCGGGTGTTGGGGTCGTTGTGGTGGCGGGTGTGCTTGTCCATCCACCAGGCGTAGCTGATGCCCACGACACCGGCGGCGAGGATCCGCCCGGACCAGTCGTTCGCGCTGCGGGTGGTGAAGATCTGCCGGTGGGAGGCCTCGTGGGCGAGGAACGCGACCTGGGTGAGCAGGACACCGAGGACGGCCGCGATGAGGAGCTGGAACCAGGTGTCGCCCAGCAGGGCGAACCCGGTCCACGCCGCGCCCAGGGCCAGCGCCAGGACCGCGAACACCGTGAGATAGAACCGCCGCCGCCGGGTCAGCAGCCCCTCCTTGCGGAC
The DNA here is from genome assembly GCF_058269155.1 of Arthrobacter sp. TJ-263. Lineage (NCBI taxonomy): Bacteria > Bacillati > Actinomycetota > Actinomycetes > Micrococcales > Micrococcaceae > Arthrobacter > Arthrobacter sp. TJ-263. The sequence continues at coordinate 1,701,461 of NZ_JBZCNE010000001.1, forward strand.
CTGCTTCAACAGCACCGAGTACGACGCCACCACGTCATTGGGCCGGGACAGACGGACCGTACGCGAGGCTGCAGGCGTGGGGGGCGGGACGGCGAGATCGCTCATGAAGGTCCTTGGCGGTCGTGACGGGTACTGCGCGGGTCAGGGTCGGTGCGGCGCTGACCGGTGGCCGTCAGGATCGAGCGGGCAGGTGCGCGGGATACAGCTCATCCCCGTGCCTGGGATTCCAGGCACGGGGATGACGATGCGGGCTATGCGTTGTAGTACTCGCGGCTTCCGGACTTCGCCAGTCCGCGGGACACCATGTAGCCGATGGTCAGGTACGTGATCAGCTGCATGGCGTCGCGCCCGTCGAAGATGTCGTCGCCGCCACCTTCGCCATTGCCGACCATCACGGAGGTGATGACCGTGGCAAGGACCATGGCGACGTAGGCGAAGAACTCGGTGGTCTTGGTGGAGGCCTTCGTCTCGGTCGAGCGGCGGGTCTCCACCGCATGATCACCGGTGCCGGTGTTGTTCGAGTGGGCGTTGTTGTGCGCGTTGTTGTTAGCCAAGGGATTCTCCTGAAGAAAGGGGGCCGGATTCCGGCGATGGACGCCCTGATCGGGCTCGTCCTGTGCGGGCGGGAGGTCCGCAGTGTGCTCTACGACCGCCCCACACCCCTGACGCTACGGCGTCGGGACCAGAATAGCAAGATGGCTTACTAATTCGGATCCGCCCACCAGCGCCTCCTCGCAGAAGGTAGGCTTGCTTGCACTAAGTGTCCGCCCGGGGCTGTTCCGGTTCCCCGGTGGTGTTTTCAAGAGCACGGACATGAATCGTTCACCGGTCGAAGCCTGAGCAGGCATTTCATGACCTCGCAGACCCAGCAGCAGAGCGCCTGGCTTGCAGCCCATCACGCGGAACTGACCGCCAGCGACCTGTGGCTCCATTACTTCAGCATCGGTGGATACCTCACGGAATTCGAGCTGGACGCCTACCTGCACGGCATGCTCCCGATCCCCCAGGGCGAGGGCAACACCGTGGCCCTGGCCCTGAACGAACTGATCGACGATCTCCCCCGACGACCCAGGGCCGAATACGTGCAGGGTCCGTCGGCGGACCAGCGCCCGCCCGCGGCCCCCTGCGGTGGGGCCCCGGCTGACGAGTAGGTCATCCGGCCGGCCCGAGGGTGACCCGCGCCCGCCGCAGCAGGCGCGGGTCGTCGCCGGGCGACGTTCCCGTCAGAGTGCCGTGACCTGCACGCCGCAGTGCAGCCGGCGTGTGTGGTCCACGGACCGCACGCCCCCGGTCAGGGTGAGGGGCAGGGCCGCGCGGAAATCGCTGCTCGATGCCCCCAGGCGCAACTCGAGTGCTCCCGGTTCGACGATCCGCCCGCCGTCCCTGCCGGTGAAGGACGTGACATCGGCCGGGACCGTGAAGGTGATCCTGGCCGAGGCCCCCGCACCGAGAGCGACCCGCGCGTAGCCGATCAGGCGCTGCACCGGTCGTACGACGGACGCCACCGGATCGTGCAGGTACAGCTGCACCACCTCGACGCCGTCGCGCTCCCCGGTGTTCGTGACCGTCACGTGGACGTCCACCTCGCCGTCGGTCGCCGTGGTCTCGGCGGTCGCCGCCGCATCCGACCAGGCGAACCGGGTGTAGCCGAGGCCGTGACCGAAAGCGAAGGCCGCCGTCGGATCGATGTTCGACACCCCGCTCGCCTGCGCGAGCGGCGCGGCCAGATAGGTGGACGGCTGGGCGCCCGGCGACCCCGGGATGCTGACGGGCAGGCGCCCGGCCGGGTTGATCCGCCCGCTCAGCACACCGGCGACGGCGGCTGCGCCCTCCTCGCCGGGGAAGAATCCCTGGACGATCGCGGCCGCGCCGTCCGCCGCTGCGCCGAGCGCGTACGGCCGCCCGGTCAGCAGGACGACGACGACGGGCTTCCCCGTCGCGAGCAGCCCGTCGAGGAGCTGCTGCTGGACGCCCGGGAGCTCCAGCGATTCGGCGTCGCACCCCTCGCCGCTGGTGCCGCGCCCGAACAGGCCGGCCCGGTCGCCGAGGACGGCGACGACGACGTCGGAGCCCTGCGCGACGGCGAGCGCCTCGTCGAAGCCCGTGGTCGCGGTCCCGTCGATGGTGCAGCCGGCAGCGATGGTGATGTCGCTGTCCGGGAACTCGCCCTGGAGCGCTTCGGCGACCGTCGGGATGGCGAGGCCGATCTCGACGTCGGGGTGCTGCTCGCCGACATGTGCCGGGAACGAGTAGCAGCCGAGGAAGGCGCGATGCGTGTCCGCGTTCGGCCCGATGAGCCCGATGCGCGGCGTGGCGGCGAGCGGGAGGATGTCCTCGTTGCGGACCAGGACGATCGACTGCTCGGCGAGCTCGCGGGCGATGGCCCGGTTACCCGGGGAGTCGAGGTCGACCACCGGTGCACCGCCGCCCTGGAGTGCCGGCGGGACGGGCGACCAGTCCGCGTCGAGGAGGCCCAGGTCCAGCTTCTGCCGCAGCACCCGCCGGAGGGCGCGGTCCACCAGGCCCTCGTCGAGCCGGCCGCCGTCGATCTCCGCGATCAGGTGCTCACCGAAGGTGTGGATGGTGGGCAGCTCGACGTCGACCCCTGCCGTGAGTGCCGCGCCGGCTGCTTCACCGAGGGTCGCGGCGACGCGGTGGAGCTCCTTGAGGAACGCGATGCCGAAGTAGTCGGCCACCACGGTGCCGTCGAAGCCCCAGGTCTCGCGGAGCAGGGCGGTGAGGAGGGACGCGTCGGCCGCCGTCGGTACGCCGTCGATGTCCGTGTACGCGTGCATCACCGAGCGCACGCCGGATTCGCGGATGGCCATCTCGAACGGCGGCAGGAGCACGTCCGCCCGCTCGCGGTCGCCGATGGACACGGGGGCGAGGTTCCGGCCCGCCTTCGACGCCGAATAGCCGACGAAGTGCTTGAGCGTGGCCACGATCCCGGCCCGCTCGAGCCCCTGGACGTAGGCGGTCGCGATGGTGCCGATGAGGTAGGGGTCCTCGCCGATGGTCTCCTCGACCCGGCCCCAGCGGGCGTCGCGGACGACGTCGAGCACGGGGGCGAGGCCCTGGTGCACGCCCACCGAGCGGAGGTCGGCGCCGATCGCGGAGGACATGCTCCGGACCAGGTCCGGGTTGAACGTGGCACCCCAGGCGAGGGGTACCGGGTACGCCGTCGCCTTCCAGGCGGCGAAGCCGGCGAGGCACTCCTCGTGCACGAGGGCGGGGATGCCGAAGCGGTTCGCGGCCGCGATCCGCTCCTGCGAGCGCTGCAGGGACAGCGCGCCGAGGCCGGGTTCCACCGGTGCGGTGCCGAAGGGGCGCGTCAGCTGTCCGAGGCCGTGCGGCAGGAGGTCGTCGAGGTCCACGGCCTCGTTCATCTCGTGCTGGTGCGGGGCCACCTCCCCGCCCTCGGTGTTGGCTCCGACCCACACGCCGACCAGCTGGGCGACCTTCTCGCGGAGGGTCATCGCCCCGATCAGGGTCTCGACGCGGTCTGCGGGGGTGGCGGCGGTGTCCCGCCAGGGGGCGTCGTTCAGTGTTGTCTCGGTCATGATCACTTTCCGCCAGCGCCCATGAGGCCCTGGACAAGCGCGCGGCGCGCGAAGAGGTAGACGAGCAGGACGGGCACCATCGAGAGGGTCACCGCGGCGAGCAGCCCCGGGATGTTGATGCCGTACTGGGTCTGGAAGTTGAAGAGGCCGAGGGTCACCACGCGGGTGCTCTCGGACTGGGTCAGGATCAGGGGGAACAGGAAGCCGTTCCACGCCTGGAGGGCGGAGAAGACCGCGATCGTGGAGATCCCGCCCTTGGACAGCGGGAGGACGAGCCGGAAGAAGGCGCGCGCGGGGCTCGCCCCGTCCATCGCCATCGCCTCGTACAGCTCTCCCGTGATGTCGCGCATGGTGCCGCTCAGGATGAGCGTGCAGATCGGCAGGGCGAACGCCGCGGTGGGCAGGATGATGCCGATCAGGTTGTCGTAGAGCCCGACGGAGTTGATCAAGTAGAACACCGGGACGATCACGGCCTGCGCGGGTATGGCGAGGCCCAGCAGGAAGAACCGGAACACGAACGACGCCGCCCTGCTCTGGCTCCGCACGATCGCGTAGCTGAGCGGCGGGACGAGCAGGAGGACGATCGCGACGACACCGACCGTCACCACGACGGTGTTGAGGAAGTACCGGCCGAACCCGCTCGTGATCGCATCCGCGTAGTTCTGCAGCGTGAAGCTCGTGGGGAAGGACAGCGGTCCGTTGTCGCCGAACTCCTCCCGTGTCTGGAAGGTGCCCGAGAGCATCACGTACAGCGGGATCGCGACGATCAGCAGCCAGACGAAGGAGCCGATACCGGCGACGTAATTGGGGCGCGTTTTCATCAGAGGCCTTCCAGCGAGCTGTTCATCTTGTCGTAGCCGGACACCTTGACCACCACGAGGGAGATCAGGGTCGCGACGACGACGAGCACCAGGGCGATCGCGCTGCCGACACCGAAGTCGAAGCTCTGGAACGCCGTCTGGTACATGTAGAAGGCGGTGATCGTGGTGTCCGTGCCGGGTCCGCCGTTGGTCAGGATGAGCACCGTCTCGAAGGTCGTCAGACCGCCGACCACCATGAGGATGATCGAGGTGATCGCCGTGTTCCGCAGCTGCGGCAGCGTGATGGAGAAGAACTGCCGCACCATGCCCGCGCCGTCGATCGACGCGGCCTGGTAGAGCACGGCCGGGATGTTCTTGGCCGCACCCTGGTAGATGAGGGTGTGGAAGGGCGTGAACTGCCACATCCCGACGAAGATCAGGACGCCGATCGCGCCGGCCTGCGTGCCGAGCAGGTTGCCGTCCCCGAAGAGCCAGGGCAGCTGGCCCGGGATGCCGAAGTTCGGATCGAGGAGGGCCCGCCACAGGACGGAGATGGCCGCCGAGGAGAGCAGCAGCGGGATGAAGTAGATGGCGCTGAGGACGGCGCGGTTGCGCTGGTTGCCGGCGGCCCACACGCCGAGCAGGATGCTCAGCGGTGTCTGCGTGATGACACCGAGGACGATGAACAGGAGGCTGAGCCAGAGGCTCTTCAGCATCACCGGATCGGCGATCAGCGTCTTCCAGTTCTCGAGTCCCACGAATTCGGGATCCCCGAGGCCGCTCCACGAGGTGAAGGACAGCACGGCGACCGCGGCCAAGGGCACGAGGGCGAAGAGGGCGAAGAAGATGGTGGCGGGCAGGGCCCAGGCGAAGCCGGGGCGCCCCACGGAGGAGGCGCCCCGGCGGGCCGGGCGGCTCGGTGTGGAGCCGCCCGGCGTCGCCTGCCTGCGCGTTGCAAGCGTTGTCATGGTGTGTCCTACAGGCCCTGCATGGCCTGGATGAAGCCGTCTTCATTGATCTGGCCGCTGAAGAACTGCGCGATGGCCGTGTGGATGGTCACCGTGGCCTCGGGCGGGTACGCCTGGTCCCAAGAGAGCTGGAAGTGCGGGGCGTCCTGCACGAGGTCGAACTGGTACTTCGCGTACTCGGGGTTGGAGGCCTCATCGAGGAACTCCTCGGTGTTGGTGGTGGTGGGCAGGTTGCCGATGGCGATCTGCTCCTGCACGAATTCGTCCGAGTACATGAGCTTCAGGAACTCGGCCACCTCGTCGGGGTACCGGGTGTCCTTGTGGACCGAGTAGAAGTTGTTCGTGTTGCCGGCGAGGTTGGCGGGGTCGCCCTCGCCGCCCTCGATGGCGGGGAACTCGCTGTAGCTGAGCACGTTCTCCGCGAACTCGGGGTTCGCGTCCAGGTGGGTCGCGTAGGCCCAGGAGCCCATGAGCTCGAAGCCCGCCCGGCCGCTGGAGAGCAGCGTGGGAGACCCCCCGTCGGTGAACTTCACGGAGTCGAAATTGGTCCCGAAGGCGCCGGCGTCGATCAGTTCGCGCAGCTTGCCCAGCGCCTCGCGGCTCTCCTCGGAGTCCCAGACGCTGGTGTCGCCGTCGAGCGCGGCCTGGAACAGATCCTCGCCCGCCACGCGGTCGAAGACGTACTGGAACCACATCTGCGTGGGCCACTGGTCCGCGCCGCCGAGCGCGATCGGGGTCACGCCTGCGGCCTTCAGCTTCTCGACGGCCTCCAGCAGTTCGTCCCAGGTGGCCGGGGGTGCGTCGATGCCGGCCTGCTCGAGCACCTCGGAGTTGTTGAAGAGCATCACGGGCTGCGTACCGCGCATCGGGATGCCGTAGCTCTTGTCGTCGATGACGGCGGTCTCGAAGACGGAGGGCAGGAAGGCCTCCTTCAGCTGAGGGTCCTCCTCGATGAAGTCGTCGAGAGGCATGAGCAGGTCGGCCTTCACGAAGTTCGCGATGCTTCCACCGCCCCAGTTGAAGAAGATGTCGGGGGCCGACTCGGTGTCGATGATGGTCTGCAGCTTGGTCTGGTAGTCCGCGCCGGGGATCGTGTCGAGCACGATCTTCACGTCGGAGGTCTCGTTGAACTTCGCCACCATGGCCTCTTCGACCTTGTTGCTGGCGTCGCCGTACACGGCCAGGTGCAGCTCGTTCTCGGGCCGGCTCGACGCGTCTCCGCCTCCCCCACCGCACCCCGCGAGGGTGAAGCCCAGCATCAGGACCGCGGTGCCCGCGAGACTGCGGGACATCCAGGTTCGGTTGTTCATCGTTGAACGCCTTTCGAAAGTTTCGACGATATGGCCGAAAGTTATGTAATGCGTTGAGTGTATGTAGCGCCCCTCCGGAAACGCAACACGTGCTGTGCAGCGGGTCACATTCTGCGACGAGCGGCAGCCTGCCCGCGGAAAACAGCGAGGGTATGCTGTGGGTCATGTCGATCCCGGCCAAAGAACCGCGTGTCACCCTCGCCCAGCTCGCGACGGTGGCCGGTGTCTCCCTGTCCACGATCTCCAAGGTTCTCAACGGACGCGCCGACGTGTCTCCGACAACCCGGGCGAAAGTTGAGGAGCTCCTGGAGCAGCACGGCTACCGGCGGCGCAAGGTCTCCGCGGCGAAGGCGGGCCTGGTCGAACTCGTGTTCCACGAGCTCGAGAGCGCCTGGGCACTCGAGCTCATCCGCGGGGTGGAGAACGTCGCCCGCGAGCACGGCATGAGCGTGGTGCTGACCGAGACGGGCACGCGGCACGCCCCCGGGTCCGAATGGATCGAGGGTGTGATGTCGCGGCGGCCCGCCGGCGTGGTCCTCGTGTTCTCCGACCTGCCCCAGGACTTCCGCGGCAAGCTGGACGCCCGCTCCATCCCGTTCGTCATCATCGACCCTGCCGGGGACCCCTCCCCGGACGTCCCGTCCGTGGGCTCCGCCAACTGGGCGGGCGGCATGATGGCCACACGCCACCTGATCGACCTCGGGCACACGCGGATCGGCGCGATCAGCGGACCCGAGGACATGATGTGCTCCCTCGCCCGCATCGACGGCTACCGGTCCGCCATGGGCATGGCCTCCCTGCCGATCGACCCCGACCTCATCCGGTACGGGAACTTCCATGTCGACGGCGGACGCGACCACGCCTTCTCGCTGCTGCGCGGCCCCCAGCCGCCCACGGCGATCTTCGCCGGCAGCGACCTGCAGGCGCTGGGGGTGCTCGACGCCGCCCGGCAGATCGGACTCCGCGTCCCCGAGGAGCTGTCGATCGTGGGTTACGACGACCTGCAGCTGGCCCAGTGGTCCAGCCCCGCCCTGACCACGGTGCATCAGCCGCTCATCCAGATGGCCGAGGAGGCCACGCGCATGGTCCTGCGGCTGCGGGACGGCGAGCGGCCGAACAACCTCCGGCTCGACCTCGCCACGAGCCTCGTGGTGCGCCAGAGCACCGCGGGGCCACCCCCGTCCCGTGCACGGGCAGCCCGACCGGCACAGCAGCGCGCCTGACCGGCCGCCCGCCGGAAGGGGTCTGGATACGATAGGGCCAGGCAACGCGCAGGAGGCTCCTGCAGGACGAAGGAGAACCCGAGGCTGTGCGGTCACTACCCAATGGGACGAACGGGACCGAGGGTCTGCGCGCGCAGAACCTCTCCCAGATCCTCACGATGGTCCACCGCAACGGACCGCTGTCCCGCTCCGAGCTCACCCGGCGCAGCGGCTTCAACCGCTCCACCGTGGGCGCCCTGGTGTCGGCGCTCACCGAGAAGAACCTCGTCCGCGAGACGGAACCGCCCGTCGGCGGCCGGGTGGGCCGTCCGAGCCCCATCGTGCAGGCGAACCCGGACGTCGCGGTGATCGCCGTCAATCCCGACATCGATGCCCTGACCGTCGGTGTCGTGGGGCTGGGCGGCCACGTCCACGCGAGGGTGCGCCGCGAGACCCGCGGCATCCCCTCGCTCGATGACGCGGTCGGGCTCACGCAGGAGATCGTGGCGGGCCTCGAGCCCACCTTGGCCGGGCTCGACCGCCTGCTCGGAGCCGGGATCGCGCTGCCCGGGCTCGTCAATGCGGGGACAGGGCGCGTGCTCGTCGCGCCGCACCTCGGCTGGCACGACGCCGACCTCACCGGCCCCTTCGGCGGCGCCCTCGGGCTGCCGGCCGTGGCCGCGAACGACGCCTCCCTCGGATCGCTCGCCGAGAGCATCTTCGGCGCGGCGCTCGGCGTCGACGACGCCGTCTACCTCAACGGCAGCGCGAGCGGTATCGGCGGGGGCATCGTGAGCGGGGGCGCGCAGCTGGTCGGCAGCCGGGGGTACGGAGGCGAGCTGGGCCACACGCTCGTCGGCCCGGCCGGGCGGGCGTGCCACTGCGGGCGCGCGGGCTGCCTCGACGCCGAGGTCCGCCTCGAGCGGCTGCTGGAGGCGGCCGGACTGGACGGCGGCGGCATCGAGGCCCTCGAACGCGTGCTGTCGGGTGACCCGCCCGAGGCGGTGCGGGTGGAGGCCGACCGGCAGCTGGAGCTGCTCGCCGTCGCGCTCACGGACTTCGTCAACATCTTCGACCCGGAGCTGATCGTCCTCGGCGGATTCCTCGGGTCGCTCGTCGCTTTCCGGGGCGAGCAGCTCGCGGAGGCCGTCAATGCGGGCTCGCTGGCCGGGCGGGTGACGGTGCGGCGCGCCGCGCTGGGCCCGGAGCTCCTGCTCGTCGGTGCCGCGGAGCTGGCGTTCCAGCCCCTCCTCGCCTCGCCGTCCTGATGCCTGCCGACATCCGGGCACGCAGAACGGCGCACCGCCCCCGGAAGGGCGATGCGCCGCGTGGTTCAGGATGCGCTGTTCAGTTCATGCGGGATCGACCGACCGGGGTCAGCCGGTGCGGCGCGAACCGCTCTCCTCGCCGTCGTCGTCGAGCTCGTCGGCGTACTTGTCCGCATACTCCGAGTAGTCCGGTTCGACCGGCTCGAGAGGTTCGGTACGTCGGGTGGATGCACGACTACCCGGGCCTGTGAGCTCTCGCTGCAGTGCCGAATAATCAGTGGCCGGGCTGAAGTACTTCATGTCCCTGGCCTGCTTGGTAGCTTTTGCCTTTTGACGGCCGCGCCCCATGGCGTGACCCCCTTTGTGCGTCGATCCGAGGTGGTCACTGGGGCACGAGGCCCAAGGCTGCAGCGAGGCCCCGGAGTATTTGGTCGTTTTGTCGTAAGTATAGGTTACATGTTTTCGAGGGGACCCGAGTGCGCGGCCGCCGAGGTCCCGTGGGAGGACCGCCGACCACCGGAGCGCGGTGCGCGCTGCAGGATCTCCGCTGGACCGCCTCTCCGCAGGTGATCTTGGATAGAGTCGACTCGACGTCGGAGCGCCGGCCATGGTAGTGGCCATCCGGCACCAGGAGTGCAAGGAGACGACAGCCCACCATGAGCAACGAGGAGCAGGTACCGGTGGACCCCGGTCACGAGCCAGGAGCGGACCGCAGGGAGGACCCCGGGAGCACGGCGGCGCCCGATCCCGACACCGCCGTGCTGGACCCCGACACCGTGGTCCTCGACGATCCGGACATCTCCGGCGAGGCGCTCGAGCCGGAGCTGACCGTGTCCGCGGACACCCTGGATCTCGAGGAACCCGCCCTCGGACCCGCGCAGATCAGCCGGGAGGTCGCGGAAGCGGCGTCGCTCGACGCTGCTGCCGCCGAAGCCCGCGCCGTCGCCGCCGAGGCCGAGAGGGCGGGGACCCTGGTGGGCGGACCCATGCCGGCCGATGCCCCGTCCGTCGAGGCCGCTCCGGCCGGCACCGCGCCCGCGGGAGGAACCGCCGGTGATCCGGCGGGCTCGGCGGACGGCACCACGGAGAGCAGGCCGGAGGAAGCGGGGGTGCCGGAGGAGGACCCCATTGGGGGGGCCTACGCCCTCCCTCCGCAGGGCGGCGCGCCCGGCACGGAGCATCCCGGCGCCTATCCCGGCAGTGCTCCCGGCAGTGATCCCGCACGCACCGGATCCTCGGCTCCGGGGGCCCCCGGAGAAACCCGCGAGGACCGGGATGCCGCATCCCGCACCGGCCGGGGCCCGACGGCGGCGGGGGACGAACCGGCGGCCGAGGAGCACCCGACGCGGGATCGGACCCGCTCGGGCAGCGGTGTCGTCCCGCTCCTGCTCCTCGTCGGCGCCGCTGCCGTGCTGCTCGGGCTCCTCGTCTGGCTGCTCGTCTCGCTACTGGGCGGATCGGAGGACGAGGGCCGCGTGGACCCGTCGTCGCTCGCGGCCGGGGAATGCCTCGCGGAGTTCACGGGCATCACGGAGGAGGCCGTCCGGGTCGACTGCTCCGAGCCGCACAACGCGCAGCTCGTGGCGAGCGAGGACTACGCCGACGACGCCGAGTTCCCGGGACGCGACCGGCTGGGCCTGCGCGCGGACGCGGCGTGCGCCGCGGCATCGGCCGGCATCGACCCGGACGTCGCCACCGAGGACCTCCAGGTGACGCTCCTGCACGCCACACCCACGGAGGGGACCTGGGCGGACGGGGACCGCCGCGTGGACTGCTTCGCGGTCGTCGAGGACGGCGGTCCCGTCAGCCGGAGCCTGCTGGCGCGCTGAGGGATGCCGGTCAGCGGACGGCGTGCACCAGCAGGCCCTCGGCGTCGGACCCACCGAGGGCGTCCATGTCCGGTTCGGGCCGGTCGACGAGGACGGTGTCGCCGTCGACGATCTCCCCGGCGAGGATGCCCTTCGCCAGCCGGTCACCGATCTCGCGCTGCACGAGCCGGCGGAGGGGGCGGGCCCCGTACGCCGGGTCGAACCCGGTGAGGGCCAGCCATTCGCCGGCCGCCGCCGTGACATCGAGTTCGAGCCGGCGCTCGTGCAGCCGGTCGCCGAGTGCCCTGACCTGGAGGTCCACGATCCTCGAGAGCTCATCGAGGCTCAGCGGATCGAAGACGACGACGTCGTCGAGCCGGTTCAGGAACTCGGGCCGGAAGTTGGCGTTCACCGCGGACATCACGGCGGCGCGCTTCGCGGCGTCGTCGAGGGACGGGTCCACGAGGAACTGCGAGCCGAGGTTGGACGTCAGGACGAGGATCACGTTCCGGAAATCGACGGTCCGGCCCTGGCCGTCGGTCAGCCGCCCGTCGTCGAGCACCTGCAGCAGCAGGTCGAAGACCTCCGGGTGTGCCTTCTCGACCTCGTCCAGCAGCACCACGCTGTACGGGCGGCGCCGCACGGCCTCGGTGAGCTGTCCGCCCTCCTCGTAGCCCACGTAGCCCGGAGGGGCACCGACGAGGCGCGCCACGGAGTGCTTCTCCGAGTACTCGGACATGTCGATCCGGATCATCGCGCGCTCGTCGTCGAACAGGAAGTCCGCGAGGGCCTTGGCGAGCTCCGTCTTGCCCACGCCCGTGGGCCCGAGGAACAGGAAGGACCCGGTGGGGCGGTTGGGGTCCGAGACACCGGCCCGCGCGCGCCGGACGGCGTCGGAGACCGCGGACACCGCCCGCTGCTGACCGATCAACCGGGCGCCGATGACCTGCTCCATGGCGAGGAGCTTCTCGCTCTCGCCCTGCAGCATGCGCCCGGCCGGGATGCCCGTCCAGGCGGAGATGACCTCGGCGATGTCGTTCGCCGTGACCTCCTCGGCGACCATCAGCTCGGGGGTGGTCGCGGTCTGCTCCTCGGCGGCCTGGGCCTCGCGCAGCTCGCGTTCCACGCGCGGGATCTCGCCGTACAGGATGCGCGACGCCGTCTCGAGGTCGCCTTCGCGCTGGGCACGGTCCGCCTGCGAGCGCAGCTCGTCGAGGGAGGCCTTCAGGTCACCCACGCGGTTCAGGCCCGCCTTCTCCGCCTCCCACCGTGCGTTCAGGGCGTCGAGCTCCTCCTGACGGTCGGCCATCTCGGCCCGCAAAGCCTGCAGCCGCTCGAGGGACGCCTCGTCCTTCTCGCGGGAGAGGGCCATCTCCTCCATGTGCATGCGTTCGAGCGAGCGGCGCAGCTCGTCGATCTCCACGGGCGCCGAATCGATCTCCATGCGCAGGTGCGAAGCGGCCTCGTCCACGAGGTCAATCGCCTTGTCCGGGAGCTGCCGCCCTGGAATGTACCGGTGGGAGAGGGTGGCCGCGGCGACGAGCGCGGAGTCCGCGATGGAGACCTTGTGGTGGGCCTCGTAGCGCTGCTTCAGCCCGCGCAGGATGCCGATGGTGTCCGTCACGGACGGCTCGCCCACGTAGACCTGCTGGAACCGCCGCTCCAGCGCCGGATCCTTCTCGACGTTCTCGCGGTACTCGTCCAGCGTCGTCGCGCCGATCAGCCGGAGTTCGCCGCGCGCCAGCATGGGCTTGAGCATGTTGCCGGCGTCCATCGAGCCCTCGGACGCGCCGGCCCCCACCACGGTGTGGAGCTCGTCGATGAACGTCACCACCTGGCCGTTCGACCCCTTGATCTCCTCGAGGACCGCCTTCAGGCGCTCCTCGAACTCGCCGCGGTACTTGGCGCCCGCGATCATGGACCCGAGGTCCAGGCTGATGAGCCTCTTGCCGCGGAGGGATTCGGGGACGTCCCCGGCGACCATGCGCTGAGCCAGCCCCTCGACGACGGCGGTCTTGCCGACGCCGGGCTCGCCGATGAGCACGGGGTTGTTCTTGGTGCGGCGGCTGAGCACCTGCACCACGCGGCGGATCTCGGCGTCGCGGCCGATGACCGGGTCGAGCTTCCCGCTGCGGGCCACCTCGGTCAGGTCGACGCCGAACTTCTCGAGCGCCTGGAAGGTGTTCTCGGGATCCGGCGTGGTGACACGCTTCTCGCCCCGCACACCGGGCAGCTCGGCAGCGAGGGCCTCGCGGGTGAGTCCGACGGAGCGCAGGATCCCGCCCGCCGCTCCCCCGTCGGCCGCCAGGGCCAGGAGGAGGTGCTCGGTGGACACGAACTGGTCCCCGAGCGTCTCCGCCTCCTGCTGCGCCGCGCTGACGACCTGCAGGGCACCGCGCGAGAACTGCGGCTGCGCCACGGACGAACCGGACGACGACGGCAGGGCCTTGATCGCTGCGCTCGCCTGGACGCTCACGGTGTCGGGATCCGCGCCTGCCGCCCGGAGCAGGGCGACGGCGATGCCGTCCCGCTGGTCGAGCAGCGCCTTCAGGAAGTGCGGCGCCTCGATCTGGGCGTTGCCCGCCGTGGACGCGTTCATCGCAGCGGCTGACAGCACCTCACGGCTCTTGGTGGTGAAGTTGGTATCCACGCGCGGTTCCTTTCTGGCCTGGGTGGAGATCCTGGTGACGCCTTGAGTGTACTCGACTCAACTTTGCCGGGGGGTCAGGAATTCCCCGGCCGTCGGGGCTCTGCGTCGACGGCAGCGGCGAACGTCCGGATGACCGGCCACGCGCCCTCGGTGCTGTTGCCCAGCACGCTCAGCGTGGTCCGGGTCCCGGGGATGTGGGTGGAGCGGAAGGACGCCCCGGCGTCGTACCCCTCCAGGACGAGGGCCGGGTGGACCGCGTGCAGCCAGAAGCCCATGCCATAGCGCAGCCCTTCCTCCGGCACGTCGTGGCGCGGGCGGATCATCTCCGCGACGGTGTCCCGGGTGACGATCCGCCCGTCGAGGAACGCGCACCAGAACCGGTGCAGATCCGCCGCCGTCGTGAACGCTCCGCCGTCGCCGTTGCCGAGCACCGGCAGGTGCAGCGTGTTCACGAGGTCGCCCTCGTCGAGGACGTAGCCGGGAGCGGCGTCCCCCGGCAGGTCGTTGAGCGGCAGGAACCCGGTGCGCTCCAGCCCCGCGGGATCCACGACGAGCCGCCGGACGGCGTCGTGGTACGTCATCCGGGTCACCCGTTCCAGCAGGACCGCCAGCACCATGTACCCGCCGTTGCAGTAGGCGAACCGCTCCCCCGGTGCCGCTTGCTGCGGGTGGCCGCCGAGCAGCGGCAGGAACGCCTCGGCCGTGGTGAGCATGTGCACCGGGACGGTGAGTACGAAGTCGGTGGCCTCCCAGTCTGCGCTCTCGTCCAGGTAGTCGCCGATGCCCGAGGTGTGCGTCAGCAGGTGCTCGATCGTGACGGCGTCGGCGATCAGGGGCAGGTCGTCACCGAGGAGCCCGCGCACCCGCTGCCCGAGCCCGAGCGTGCCGTCCTCGACCAGGCGCATGACCGCGAGGGCGGTGAAGGCCTTGCTGCCACTGGCGATCGCGATGCGCGTGTCAGCCGTCATCGGCACGCGGAGCCCCCGGTGCAGGAAGCCCTCGCAGCGCTCGAGGGTGCGGCGCTCTCCGACGTCGACCGTGGCCACGCCCGTGAACGCGTTCCGCGCGACCGCCTCGTCGAGTGTTCGTGCCTCGATGTGCATCATTGCCCCCGGCGGGTCGTGGACCTCGAATGGTACGCCGCGTCCGGGGCGGGCGCGACGCCCCGGCGAGCCGAGGGAACGGGGCGTCCCGGCGTTCTCGGACATAATGGGCCGCATGGGGAAACTTCAGCGTGCCACGTCCGTCCTGACCACCGTCGCCCTCGCCCTCACCCTCGCGGCCTGCACGGACGACCGGCCGACGGCCGAGGACGCCGCCGCCACGCTGGCCGAGGGACTCGCACGGCTCGACGTCGGGCAGTCCGCCTTCACCGCTGCGGAGCCCGCCGACGTGACCGCCCAGCTGGCCGCGATCACGGAGGGCTTCGCCCCGGGACCCCCGCAGGTCACGGTGGCCGGCGTCGAGGAGACCGGCGAGGACACGGCGACCGCGACGCTGGACTACGTGTGGGACCTCGACGCGACCGACCAGGACTGGACCTACAGCACGACGGCGGACCTCACGCGCGTCGAGGACTCCTGGCAGACGGCATGGGACCCCGGCGTCCTCGCCCCCGACCTGCTGCCGGAGGAGAAGCTCACCCTCGTGCGCACGCCCGGGGACCGCGGCGACATCACGGGCGCGGACGGCGCCGTCATCGTCACGCAACGGCCCGTCGTCCGCGTGGGCATCGACAAGACGCTGGTCCCGGAGGCGCAGCAGGCCGCCTCCGCTCGCGCCCTCGCGACGCTGCTGGAGCTCGACGCCGCCGGCTACGAGGAGCAGGTGGCCACGGCCGGCGAGGAAGCCTTCGTGGTGGCCCTCGTCCTGCGCGACGACGCCACCCGCACCGTGACCGACGCGCAGATCGACGCCATCCCGGGAGCGCTCCGGCAGGCCGACACGCTCGAGCTCGCGCCCACGCGCACCTTCGCCCGCGAGCTGCTGGGCAGCGTCGGGGAGGCCACCGAGGAGCTCGTCGAGCAGACCGACGGCACCGTCAGGGCCGGGGACATCACCGGCCTGGGCGGGCTGCAGCTCCAGCACAACGCCCGGCTCGCCGGTACCCCTGGGCTGTCGGTGAACGCGGTCCCCGCGGGCGATCCCCCGACGGCTCCCCGGAACCTCTTCACCACGGCACCGGTGGATGGCGAGGACCTCGCCACGACCCTCGACCCCCGGTTGCAGAGCCTCGGCGAGGAGGTGCTCGCGGACGAGCCGTCGGCGTCGTCGATCGTGGCCATCCGCCCCAGCACGGGTGAGATCCTCGCGGCCGCCAACGGGCCGGGGAGCGAGGGCCTGCAGACGGCGCTGCTCGGCCAGTACCCGCCGGGCTCCACGTTCAAGATCGCCACGAGCCTCGCGCTGCTGCGCAAGGGTTTCACGCCCGAGACACCGACCGAGTGCAGCGAGGAGGTGACGGTCGACGGCCGGACGTTCAGCAACGCCAGCACCTTCCCCGCACAGTCCGTCGGCACGATCCCGCTCCTCGAGACCTTCGCGCAGTCCTGCAACACCGGCTTCATCTCCGCACGGGACACGATCAGCCAGGCCGACCTGGAAGGCGCCGCCACCGACCTCGGCATCGGCGTCGAAGCGAGCATCGGGACGCCGGCCTTCTTCGGGTCCGTACCCACCGAGGCCGAGGGTACCGCCCACGCCGCCGCCATGATCGGCCAGGGCGAGGTCCTCGTCTCGCCCCTCTCGCTCGCCACGATGGCGGCGTCCGTGGGCGCCGGGGCCCGCGTCACGCCGACACTCCTCGCACCGGGCGAGTCCACCGGCGAGGGGACCGCCTCGCCGTCGGGCTCGGCGTCGGCCACCGCGGATGCCCCCTCCGACGATGCTCCCTCCACCGCCGCTCCCTCCACTGCCGCTCCCTCCGCGGCGGCGACGCCCAGCGCGTTCACGGCCGCGGAGTCGGGGATGCTGAAGACGCTCATGGGCGCCGTCGTCACCCAGGGGGGCGCGCAGCTGCTGCAGGACGTCCCCGGGGCCCCCGTGCTGGCCAAGACCGGCACCGCAGAGTTCGGCAGCGAGACTCCCCCGCGTACCCACGCCTGGGTCGTCGCCCTCCAGGGAGACCTCGCTGTGGCCGTCTTCGTCGAGGAGGGCGAGCTGGGCTCCACCTCCGGCGGGCCCCTCATGCAGGCGTTCCTCACCGGAGCCGCCTCCTAGGACCACGGACCCGCAGCATGCGGGTCATCCACTTCGACGACATGGGGGTCGGATCGGCACAGTGCACGCAGTAGCTCGATCACGCTCCGGCGCGCACCCGCGCCGCCGGGGCCTCTCCGAAGACCATTGAAAGGGTCGCAAGTGGATCTCACGTTCATCCCGCTCATCATCGGCGCGGTGGTACTCCTCGTCCTCGTCGTCGCCGCCGTCGTGCTCGCCCGCATGGCGCTGCACATTGCCAGCCCGGACCAGGCACTCATCATCTCCTCCAAGGACAGCAAGGGGCAGCCCGATCCGGACAGCCAGCGCGTCGTCTTCGGCCGCATCTTCATCAACCCGTTCTCCCAGCGGGCCTACCCGCTGTCCCTCGCCTCCCGGCAGGTGTCCCTGCGCATCGAAGGCATCTCGAAGAACGGCATCAAGCTCCACCTCACCGGCGTCGCGCAGGTCAAGGTGGGCGGCGACGCCGACGCCGTCCGCAAGGCGGCCCAGCGCTTCCTCAACCAGCAGGACGCCATCGACCACTACACGCAGGAGACGCTGTCCGGTTCGCTGCGCTCCATCGTGGGCACCCTGACCGTCGAGTCGATCATCCGGGACCGGGCCACCTTCGCCAAGAGCGTGAAGGAGGAGGCGGAGCACTCCATGCACAACCAGGGGCTGGAGATCGACACCTTCCAGATCCAGTCCGTGGACGACGACTCCGGGTACCTGAAGAACCTCGGCCGCCCCGAGGCGGCCCTCGCCGAACGGAACGCGAAGATCGCCGAGGCGCGGTCCATGCAGGAGTCGGAGCAGGCACGCGCCCTGTCCGACGAACAGGTGGCCCTCGCGCAGCAGCAGCTGATCATCCGCCGCGCGGAACTCAAGGAGGAGGCCGACGCCCGCCAGGCGCGGGCCGACGCCTCGGGACCGCTCGCCCAGGCGGAACAGCAGGAGCAGGTCATCATCCGCGAGCAGCAGGTGGCGCAGCGACGTTCGGAGCTGCGCGAGCGCGAGCTCGACACCGAGGTGCGCAAGCCCGCGGACGCCGAGAAGTACCGCCTCATCCAGCAGGCCGACGCGAAGCTCGAGGAGCGCCGTCGCGCCTCCGAGGCGACCGAGATCGAGGCCCGCGTGGACCTCGCGCGCCGCAAGCTCGTCGCCGAGGGTGACCGCGTGGCCGCAGAGGCTGACGCTGCGGCGAACACCGCGCGTGGGACCGCCGAGGCGTCCATCAGCGAGGCCAGGGGCCGCGCCGACGCCGCCGTCATCGCGTCCCGCGGTAGCGCGGAGGCGGGATCCGCGGAAGCCCGCGGCAAGGCCGAGGCCGCGGGGATCGCCGCGCAGGCGGAAGCGTACGAGAAGTTCAACCAGGCCGCCATCCTGTCGAAGGTCCTCGAGGTCCTGCCGGCGATGGCCCGCGAGATCGCCGCGCCGATGTCCGCCATCGACACCATGACCGTGGTCTCCACCGACGGCGCCAGCCAGCTCAGCAGGAACGTCTCCAGCGGCGTCCACCAGACCACGCAGATGGTCAAGGACACCACAGGACTCGACATCATCGCCCTGCTCGGCGACCTGCTGAAGAACGCGGACAAGCCCGGGCAGAACGGGTCGGCGGTCCACAGCTCCGCGTCGGACTAGGCCCGGCCGCCGCCGGGCGTCCGGCGGCGGTCCGTCAGCGGCACGTCGGCCGGGAGGTCAGCGGTAGGTCGGCAGGTAGGTTCCCTGGGACGGGACGATGACCTTGCCGAGCGGTGCCAGCGACACCGGGATCAGCTTGAGGTTCGCGATGCCCAGCGGGATGCCGATGATGCTCACGAACATCGGGATGGCCGTGACCACGTGGCCGATGGCGATCCAGATGCCCGCGACGAGCAGCCAGATCACGTTGCCGATCGTGGACCACGCACCCATCTGCCCGCCCCGGTTCACGACGGTCTGGCCGAACGGCCACAGCGCGTACACCCCGATCCGGAACGACGCGATACCGAACGGGATGGTCACGATCAGCAGGCAGCAGATGACGCCCGCCGCGAAATAGCCGAGGGCGAGCCAGATGCCGCCGAACAGGAGCCAGATGACGTTCAGGAGTGCGTTCATCCGGCCATTCTTCCCCACCCGGCGCACGCCCGCACCACCCGGGACGCGTGAGGCCCCCTACCCGGACGGGTAGGGGGCCTCATCGGCGTGTGGTGCTAGCGCGGGCGGCGGTCGTTCGACGCCGGGACGCTCGCCCTGCGGGAGCCACCGGAGCGGCGGGCACCCTCGGAGCGTGCGGCCGACGGCGCATGGCTGCGCTGGCCACCGGCCGCGGGAGCCCCGGCGGCCGTCCGGGGGACGGCGTCGCCGACGCGCTGGCCCGACGCCGGACGGCGGCTGCGCGACGTCGTCTCCGAGGCGGTGCGGGGCTCCTCGGTACGACGGCGGGTACCGCCGGTCTTCGCCGCGGCACCGGTGTCGGTACCGAAGCGGGGTGCCTGCGGCTGGTCCTTGCGGCGATCGGCGCGGTTGCCCTGGGCGGCCTGCGGATCGGCGGAGACGCGTCCCCGACCGCCGCGGCCCCCGCGACCACCCGCGGTCGGTGCCGGAGCACCGCGACGGGCGCGCTTGCGCTCGGCGTTCGCGCCGGTGGACGTGCCCTGGCCGCGGGCGGCCTCACGGGAGACGAGGAGCGCCGCACGGGTGCGGGGGTCGATCTTCTCCGCGAGGTCCCCGGTCAGGGACTGGACCAGGGGCGAGGTCGCCTTCACGTTCTCGAACGCGACGTCGACGCCCGCGGCCTTCATGAGCTTCTGCACCTCGGACTTCTGCTCGGGCAACGTGATCGTGACCACGGTGCCCGACGAGCCGGCGCGGGCCGTGCGGCCCGAACGGTGCAGGTAGGCCTTGTGCTCCGTGGGCGGGTCCACGTGGACCACCAGTTCGACGTCGTCGACGTGCACGCCGCGCGCGGCGACGTCGGTGGCGACGAGCACGCGGACGTCACCCGAGGAGAACTCCGCGAGGTTGCGGTCGCGGGCGTTCTGCGACAGGTTGCCGTGCAGGTCGACGGCGGGGATGCCGGCGTCGGTGAGGGTCTTGGCGAGCTTCCGCGCGTGGTGCTTGGTGCGCATGAAGAGCAGGCGGCGGCCGGAGCCGGAGGCGAGCTGGACGATCAGCTGCTTCTTCTGCGTCTGGTCGCCGATCAGCAGCACGTGGTGCTCCATGGTGGTGACCGCGGCCTGGGGGTCGTCGACCGAGTGGGTGACCGGGTTGGTCATGTAGCGGTTGACCACCTTGTCCACACCGTTGTCCAGCGTCGCCGAGAACAGCAGGCGCTGGCCGTCGGCCGGGGTCGTGTCGAGCAGCTTCTTCACGACGGGCAGGAAGCCGAGGTCCGCCATGTGGTCGGCCTCGTCGAGGATGGTGATCTCCACGGACTCGAGGGTGATCAGCTTCTGCCGCATCAGGTCCTCGAGGCGCCCGGGACAGGCGATGACGATGTCGACGCCGGCGCGCAGGGCCTTCTCCTGGCGCTGCTGGGAGACTCCACCGTAGATGACGGTGGTGTTCAGGCCCAGTTCCTTGGCCAGGGGTTCGACCGTGGCGTTGATCTGCGTGGCGAGCTCACGGGTGGGAGCGAGGACCAGGGCCAGCGGGCGCCCGGGTTTGCGGCGGTAGGCCGCTTCCTGCTCGGCGAGGCGCGCGACCATGGGGAGCGCGAAGGCGAGGGTCTTGCCCGAGCCGGTGCGGCCGCGGCCGAGGACGTCGCGCCCCGCGAGGGAGTCGGGCAGCGACTTGACCTGGATGGGGAAGGGTTCGGCGATGCCCTGCGCGGCGAGGTTCTCGACCAGCGCCTTGGGCACACCGAGGGCGGCAAAAGTAGTCATGTGGAGTACACGAACTTTCTTCTCATGTTCCCCGGCGCCGGTCGGCGCAGGGGTTCGCCGAAGAAGAGTCAGACAGTGTCCACCGCGCTCACGATCGTGCGAGCTGGATGCGGGACAAAAGAATGCGTTCTATCGACGCAGGCTGCGCGCTGTTCTGGATGACGCCAGTCTGGATGACATGGTCGGCCGTGCGCAGGCAAGTTCTTCGAGTTTACCAGCCGGAGCGCCGGAACCCCGCATCGCGGGCCCTGCCCGGGCGCCGCGACGACCCGCGGCCGGTAGCCTTGGGAGTGATGGATCCTCAAGTACAGACCCCCGACCAGCCGCACCGCACCCAGCCCGTGTCCTTCGTCCGGCGGGGCTCGCGCCTCCAGGGCAGGCGGCGCGAGGCCTGGGACGAACTCGCCGAGGCCTTCCTCCTGGACGTCCCGCGCGTCCACAACGCCGACACCTCGGTGGCGCCCGGCTTCGTGCTCGACGTCGAGGCCGCCTTCGGCCGGTCGGCGCCGCTCGTCGTCGAGGTCGGGTCCGGACTGGGCGAAGCCATCGCGCACGCCGCAGAACTCGACCCGGACCGCGACTACCTGGCTCTCGAGGTGTACCGCCCCGGGCTCGCCCAGACCATGCTGCGCATCAGCCAGAAGGACCTGACGAACGTGCGGACCGCTCAGGTCAATGCGGCGGAGGCCTTCGAGGGGATGATCCCCGCATCGTCCGTCGCCGAGCTCTGGACCTTCTTCCCCGACCCCTGGCACAAGGCCCGCCACCACAAGCGCCGGCTCGTGAAGGAGGACTACGTCGAGCTCGCCGCCCGCGTCATCGCCCCCGGGGGGCTGTTCCGCCTCGCCACCGACTGGTCGAGCTACGCCGTGCAGATGCGCGCCGCCCTCGACGCGCATCCGCAGTTCGAGAACCTCCACGACGGCGAACGCAGCGGCGCGGACAGTCCGCTCACCCGGGTCTGGCAGAGCGGGGTGGAATCGGTGGTCGGCGGTGCGCCCGTGCGTGAGGGCCGTGATCCGGTGAGCACCGGGAACACGGGCGTCAACGAGGGGACGGACTCGCTCGGCGGCTGGGCCCCCCGTTTCGGGGGCCGCACCCTCACCAGTTTCGAGAACAAGGCGATCGAGGCCGGGCGCATGGTGTTCGACCTCACCTACCGCCGCCGCTGAGCGCCCGCGAGCACCGGGGACGCAGGAGTGAGAGGGATTTTCAGCCGCCGCAGGGGTTCCGCCCGCAGGGCCGGGACGGACCCGATCGAAGCCTTCTGGCGCTGGTGGGCGGACGACGGCGAAGAGCTCCTGACCGATGCCACGCGGGCCGGGGACTTCGATGCCTACGTGGACGTCATGACCCGGCGTGTGCAGGCGATCGCGCGTGGCCTCGAATGGGAGACCCGCACCGGCACCGACGCCGAGCACACGCTGTGCGTCTCCAGCGGTGGCGACGCGTCGCTGCGTCCGGTGGCCGAACGCTGGTACCGGGCGTCCCCGCCGCCCGGCCCCCGGTGGGACTTCGTCCCCGCCCGCAGCGCCAAACCGGACATGCTGGAATCCACCATCACCTACCGCGGCCGGACCTTCGACCTCCGCCGGACCCGCGTGCATGCCGCGGTGACCCGCGCGGGTGACGGCTTCATCGTCTCCGTGTACAACCCCGGCTTCACCGGACAATGGGACGACGAATACGGATTGTGCGTCCTGCTGCTCGAATGGCTGCTCGGTGAGGACGCCGTCGAACGCTGGATCCGCCGCGTGGACTGCATCGCCCGTGACGTGGTGGACAGCATCCCTGCAGCGGACCTGCCGGCCCGGGTCGCGGACCTCGCCCGCACCCTCCCCGCACCCGACTGGCTCCTCCTGCAGGGGACCCTCGGAGCGGGCCATCCGATCCTCGTGCGGGTCCTGCGCCCGCTGCGGTGGATCGACCATCCCCGCTTCGACCTCCACACGGCACTGCGGGTCCCGTTCGACGCCGACGAGCAGGGCCTCCCCCGCCCCGCGGCGTTCGATGCCTTGAACGGCCTCGAGGACTCGCTCGTGACGGCGCTCGGGTTCCGGGGGATGCTGGTGGCCGCCGAGACGTCCAGGGGCGTCCGGACCCTCCACTTCTACTCCGACTCGGAGGACCAGAACGGCAGGGACGTCCTCGACGCCGCGGCCCGCGAACGGCGCGACGTCACCGCGCGGCACACCCTCGATCCCGGCTGGAAGAAGGTGCGGGACTTCGCCTGACCGCGCGCCGAGCGGCACCGACCCGTGCCGGCGCTCAGCGCCCCGGGGACGTCGGTCCGGTGACGGCGCGCAGGGTGGTGCCGGCGATGTGCCGGCCCTCGGCGGTGGCGGTGTCCACGTCTGTTCCGCGCAGGATCATCCCGAGGACGCCGGTGTAGATCAGGACGAGCCGACCCGCCAGCAACGGCGCCTGCTGCGCGCCCACGAGGGGGACCGCCAGGTCCTCCAGCCGGCCCAGGAGCAGCCGGGTGTCGGCGGCGAGCGCGTCCTCGAGGTCCCGCCCGGGGTGCGGGGTCTCCGCGGCGACGCCGAGGAACACGCACCACCGCGAGGGCGTGAGGGCATGCCGGTGCCGGGAGAGTGCGGTGAAGACGGCGAGCAGCTTCTCCTCGGGGGTGGGCGCCTCGTCGACGCATTCCTGCCAGGTGGTGTCCCACCGGGTCAGCCGACGGCGCAGGGCCTGCGTGATCAGGCCTTCCTTGTTGCCGAAATGCGCGTAGAGCGTGGCCGGCGAGACCCGGGCGCGCTGGAGGATCGCGTCGACGGGGGTGACGCTCACCCCCTGCGTCGCTGTGAGGTCCTCCGCCGCGTCGAGCAGCCGGTCCCGTGCCGTTGGTTGAAGTGCCATGGGACAAGGGTATAACGTTCGTTTCAATGAAACGATCGTTACAGTCATCTGCCCGGCCCCACGCCCTGCTGTTCGCGACGTCCGGCGTCGCGCTCATCGCCGTCACCTACGGCCTGGCCCGCCTCGGCTACGGACTGTTCCTGCCGGCGTTCTCCGCGGCGTTCCCCCTGACGCCCGCGGTGAGCGGACTGCTGGCGTCCGGCGCCTCGATCCTCTACTGCGTGTCCGCCGGCATCGGCTTCCGCCACGCCTCCCTCCGTCCCCGCGCGGTGGCCGTGCTCGCCGGGCTCTCCGCGGCCCTCGGCAGCCTGGGTATCGCCGCCGCCCCCAGCACCCCGGTGTTCGCGGGAGGAGTCCTGCTCGCCGGGATGGGAGCGGGGTTCGCCTCCCCCGCCATGGTGGAGCTGGTCGGCCGCAACGCCGACTCCCCGGCCCAGGGGCGGCTCCAGTCGGTGGTCAATTCGGGGACGGGGTTCGGCGTGGTCCTCGCGGGGGCCCTGTCCCTCGTGCTCGGCGAGGCATGGCGCCTGGCCTGGGTGCTGGTGGCGGTCCTCGCCGTGGCGTCCATGGTCGCTGTCCTGCGGCTGGACAGGGGGACCGGCACGCCCGGCCTCCCTGCCGGGCAGCGGGCCGCGCCCTCGCTCGTCGCGCGGTCGGGTGTGCACGGACTGGCCAGGCCGCTCGGCGGCGCCCTCGTCTTCGGGAGCGGGTCCGCCGCCGTGTGGGTCTACGGCAGGGCGACGCTCGAGCAGGCGGGCGGTATGGGCGTCGGCCTGTCCGCCGGCGCCTGGATAGCCCTGGGGCTGGGTGGCGCCGGAGCCGCCGCGGTGTCCCGCTGGCTCGCGGGGCATTCCATCCCCGTGACGTGGTCGCTGTCGACCATCGTCACGGCAGCGGCGACCACGCTCGTGGGGACAGCGCCCGGTTCCCTCCTCCTGGCCTATACCGCCGTCTTCTGCTTCGGCCTCGCCTACACGGCAGCGACGTCCGTGCTCATCCTGTGGGCCGCCGCCACGGCGGCCGACAGCGCGGCCGGGACGTCACTCCTGTTCATCGCCCTCGTGCTCGGGCAGGCGGTCGGGGCATCGCTCACGGGGCTCCTGCTCCAGGCGGGCAGCGCCGCTGTCGCCTTCCCGGCGGCGGCTCTCGCGTGCGCGGCCAGTGCCGTCGCCGCCGTCCCGATGCCGGCCCGCGTCGCACGGGTGCGGTAGGACGGGGCCGCTCCCCGGGCTGACGGCCTCAGAACGCGGACGAGGCCAGGTCCCGTTCACCGTCGCGGATGGCGCTGACGATGCGTCCGGCGACGGCCACCGGATCCTTGCCCTGCGGCAGCCTGGGGGCCTCCCCTGCGATGGGCCGCGTGGCCAACCCGGTCTCCGTGTGCGGCGGACGCGCGTCGAGGACCCGGACGCCCTGCCGGCGCAGCTCCAGCGTCAGTGCCTTCCCGTATGCGCTCAGCCCCGCCTTCGTGGCCGAGTACGCGGCCATACCCGCCGTCGGGCTCTCGGCGACGACGGCACTGATCTGCGCGATGAACGAGTCCTTCCAAAGCGAGGGGGCGACCGCACGGACGAGCCGCATGTAGCCGAGCAGGTTCACGAGCACGAGCTCGTCGAGGGTGTCGTCGTCGACCTCGGTGGCGGGCCCGAAGGCCACCACGCCGGACGCGAACACGAGTCCGTCCAGTTCCCGGCCGTACACCGCGGCGGCGATGTCCGCCGGGCCCGTGGGCCTGCCCAGATCAGCGGCGACGCGACCGACGACGGCCTCCCCGAGTTCCTCCGCGAGCCCCCCCAGTTTGTCCTCGGACCGCCCGGAGAGCGTGAGCCGGGCCCCCTGTGCGGCGAGCTGGCGGGACAGCTCGGCCCCGAGGACGCCGGTGGCGCCGACGACGAGGACATGGGCACCGCTCAGCTCGGTCATGCGCCGAGTGTAGCAACGCCCGTCGGCGCCTTTCCGGCACGCGGACCGGGCGTGCGGACCCGAGGATGGTGCGCCACCGCTGCCGCTACAGTGTGGGCATGGCCGAGATGCAGAGCTGGCAGTCGATGGTGGACGCGAACGCGGCACGCCTCCTCCGTACCACCGGGCGGACGCCGTCGGACTGGGCGGGCGACGCCCGCGCCGCAGGCATCACGACGCGCGAGGACCTGGCCCGCTGGCTCAGGGAGCAGGGGGTCACCGGGTACAGCCTGATGAGCGTCGACTGGGAGGTCTTCGGGCTCCCCGAGATGTTCCTGCGGTCCGCCGACGAGCTCTACGACGCCCAGTACGCGGACCGGCCGGCCCTCAAGCCCGTCGCCGACCGGATCCTGCTGTGGGCCGCGGCGACACCCGGGACGATCATCCAGATGCGGAAGACCTACGTCTCGCTGCAGTCGTCACGGCGGAAGTTCGCGCAGCTCGCCCCGACCACCCGTACCGCCGTCGATCTGTCCTTCCGGCTGGCGGTGCCGGACCTGCCCGGACTCGAACCGGTCCGCGGCGACGACCCGTTCGCCTGGCGCATCCGGCTCCGGAACGAGGACGACATCGACGACGCCCTCCTGCGGGCGCTCAGCGCTGCACTGGAGGATAGCCTCGGTCGTTCCTCCGCTTGAGGTCCTCGAGCTCCTGCTGCGTCGCCGCCTCCGCCTCGAGTTCCTCGAAGGCCTGCTGCAGGCGCGGGGAGGACGGGTCGGTCCAGGAGAGCTCCTCGCGCGCCCGCGCCTGGGCCTCGAAGCGCCGCACCTCGAGCTCGGCGTTGCGGCGCGCGGCGTCGATCGCCGCCCCCTCCCGCGAGGAGGAGGCGAGGGCGTCGTGCACGCCGATGGCGGCCTGCGCTGCGGCACGCCGGGCCAGCATGGCGTCGTACTCCATGGCGTTCTGCTGCACGCGCTGTTCGAGCCGACGGACGTCCTGCTGCAGACGGCGGGACTGCTCCTCCGCCTCGCGGAGCTGCCGGGTGAGCGTGTCGAGGCGTCGGCGTGCCGTCATCGACTCCCGGATCGCGGCCCGGGCGGCGTCGTCGTCCCCGCGCTGGACGGCGGCCGCGGCGGCCGCTTCGACCCGGTTGAGGTAGGCGGCGGCGTCATTGGCGGCGAGACCCACGCGGTGGTGGTGTGCGGCGACGTCGGCCGCCCCGCGGCGCGCCTGATCCAGCAGCGAGTGCTGGGACACCTGGGCGTTCTGCGCCTGGACCCGAGGGTCCTGCTTCGCTTCGGCCACCGCGTTCCGGTTGGCCTGCACGATGCGCGTGATGCGGCGTTTGATCGACATTGCTCGGACCCCCGGCTGGTTGTGGTGTGGCTACCTGATCAAACCTCTCACCACGTCTGCCGGTTCCCGTACGTGTCCCGCCAGGCCCCCATGGCCGAGATCTCGGTGCGCAGGCGCGTGGTGGCACGCTCGAGCTGGAGCGTGTCGATGGAGCGTGAGGTCTGCAGGAGGCTCCGGCGCAGGTCGGCGGAGAGTTCGTCGAGGGCCTGCGCCTGGGCGGAGAGGTCCCTGGTCCATTCCTGCTTCAGCGCCCGGTTCGGTTCCCGGTCCGCGGCCCGCAGCAGGTTCTCCAGGGAAGCGGCCGCCTGGTCGATCTCCGCGGCGGCCCGCGGCAGGTCGCCGACCGGACGGCCCTGGGCCTTCGCCTCCGACAGGGCGAGGTGCGTGGCACGCGAGGACCGCGCGAGGTTGCCGATCAGCCGTGCGGGTTCCCGGGTCAGCGCGTCCGGGGAGTAGGCGCGGGCGGCCAGCATGCCGCGATCCCTGGTCCGCTCGATGATGCGGGAGCTCCTGACCTTCCGCACCACCACCCAGCCGGCGACGCCGGTACCGGCGCCGAGGGCGAGGAGCACCCCGAGACCGATGGCGAAGGCTTCGATGAGCTCCTCAAGCATGATGGTGTCCCGAGATGTGGTTCATCCATCCAGTCTGCCCGCCTCCCCTGACAAATTCCACCCGTCGAAGGGCCTGCCGTCCCTAGCGTCCGGGGGTAGGGACGCCCGGGAGGCGCCACACCTGGACTCCCGGTCCGCGGCCGGAGACCACGAGCGCGTCCGCCGTCTCCTCAACCGATACCCCGTGCGGGCCGGGACCGACGGGCCGGGCCGGGGCCCACGGGCCGGGCAGCAGGTCGAGCGGCACCCGGACGCCGTCGTGCTCCGCCCGTGCCGCCGCGACCACGAGGCATTCCACCTCGTGTTCACGCACGAACACGACGGCGTCGGGCGTCGCGGCCAGCCAGCGCACCGCGCCGTCCCGCAGCGCCGGAGAGGCGCGCCGGAGCGCCGCCAGGTCCGCGATCAGGGCGCGCGCGTCGGCGGGCCGGCGATCGGGACCGTCCCACGGCATGGGTGTCCGGGCGTCCTCGCCGTTGGTGCCCCGCAGACCGAACTCGTCGCCGGCGAAGAGCGTGGGCAGACCCGGCAGCAGGAAGGCGAGGGCCAGCCCGACGGCGGGGCCGCCGTCGATCATCACCGTGGCGGCGCGTGCGGTGTCGTGGGTGTTCAGCGCCGTCATGTTCTGCGAGCGGACCCGCCAGGAGAATCCGGAGGACAGCGCGGTGTGCGTGGCGACGAGGTCGCCGCCGTTGATCCGGGGAACGCCGCGCGCGGGCGTGCCGAAGAAGTTGATGCCCGCCGTCGCCCGGCCCCCGCGGGCCAGCCACTGCCAGAGCGGCCGCGTGAAGTTCGAGTAGGTCATGCCGCCGTCCCAGGTCCGCCCGGAGAGGTCGTCGGTGGCGTCACCCGTGGATTCGGCGAGGAGCATCAGTCCGGGCCGGACGGCGTCCATGGTGCCGCGGATGAGCGCGGCCACCTCCCGGTTGAGGTCCACGGGCCCGTGCCGCCCGGTCATGTTGGCGACGTCGATGCGCCAGCCGTCGAGGTTGAAGGGCGGGAGCAGCCACCGGGCCACCACCGACTCCGGGCCCTCGACGAACCGCCGACGCAGTTCCGGCGAGGACCAGTCGAGTTTGGGCAGGCTGGGGACGCCGAACCAGCTGGCGTACTCCGTGCCGTCCTCGCTGAAGTAGTAGAAGCCGGCCTCCTCGCAGGTCGGATCGGCCGAGGCCTTCCGGAACCAGTCGTGGGCGTCGCCGGTGTGATTGACGGTGAGGTCCCCGAGGACGGCGAGGCCGCGGGCGTGGGCGGCCTCGACGAGCCGGACGAGGGCGGCGTTCCCGCCGAGGAGCGGGTCCACCTCGTCGAACGTCGAGGCGTCGTACCGGTGGTTGGACCGCGCGGGGAAGAAGGGCGTCAGGTACAGGACCGTCGCGCCCAGCGCCTGGAGGTGGTCGAGGCGCTCGGTGATGCCGTCGAGGTCTCCCCCGTACACCTGCCGGGGTGTCAGCGCACCGCGCGGCTGCACCGGCTCGTCCCAGGGGCAGCCGACGGCCCAGTCCGGGAGGACGTCCAGGGGCGCCGCGGCGGAGGACCTCGCGAACCGGTCGGGGAAGACCTGGTAGATGACGGCGGCGCGGGCCCACGGCGCAGGCGCGGGGCGGCAGTCGATCCGGAAGTCGTCGCGGTCGGGAGTGTCCCGGCCGGACACCCCGGTGGCGTTGAGCCACCGGAGCAGGGGCCCGTGGGCCCCCGGCAGTTCGAACAGGAACCGGTAGCGGAGCGTGGGATTGACGGCGGTGACGCGCGCCTCCCAGCACGCCCAGCCGCCGTCGTCCCCGTCAGCGGGAAGGAGCCGCGCCTCGTCGTAGTGCCCTTCGCCGTCGCGGAGGGACCGGACGAACACCCGCGAGGGTGTGCCCCACCGGGCGGGGACCCGCACGCGCACCGCCAGGCTGTCGCCCACACCCGGCGACTGCTCGGGCACGTACAGGGGCGAGCCGTCGTGGTGGGGTGCGAGGAACGGGTCCTGCACGGCTCAGCCCTTGACGGAGCCGGAGACGAGGCCGGTGGTGATGTACTTCTGCAGGAAGAGGAACAGGGCCATGACCGGCACGGCCGCGAGCACCGCGCCCGCCGCGAAGACGCCCCAGTTCTCCGACCGCTGCTGCGCCACGTAGGAGTACAGGCCGACGGCGAGGGTCTGCGACTCGGGATCGGTCAGCACCACGCTGGCGATCACGAATTCGCTGCTCAGTCCGATGAACGCGAGGAGCCCCACCACCGCGAGGATGGGCGTGACGAGCGGCAGGATGATCGTGAAGAACACCTGCACGTGACTGGCGCCGTCGATGCGCGCGGCCTCGTCCAGGGACTTCGGGACGGTGTTGAAGAACCCGTACATGAGGTACGTGTTCACGCCCAGGGCGCCACCCAGGTAGACCATGATCAGGCCGAGCTGGCTGCCGAGGCCCAGCCACGGGACGACGTCGGTGATGGCGTTCAGGAGCAGGAAGATCGCGACGACGGCGAGCAGCTGCGGGAACATCTGCAGGATCAGCAGCGAGAGCAGGCTCACGCGGCGGCCCTTGAAGCGCATGCGGCTGAACGCGTAGGCGGCGAGGGCGCCGAGGAACACGGTGGCCGCCGAGGTCACCACGCCGATGATCATGGTGTTCATGAACCACCGCCCGAAGGGCCTGCTCGGGTTGCTGAACAGCGCCTCGAAGTTGCCGGTGTCGAACCTGCTGAACAGGACGTTGGAGCCGGCCATGGTGCCGTTGGAGTTCAGCGCGGCGGAGAGCACGTAGAGCAGCGGGAACACGGCGAAGAGCGTGGTCACGACGCCGACGACGTGGCGCCAGCCCTTGTGCCTGAACCACTGGCCGAACGTGCGCCTGCGCTGCTCCGGCACACGGCCGGACCCGCCCGCCCGCGTCTCGGCGGGGGCGGCTGCCTGGGGATCGGTGAACGTGGTCATCAGTTGATGTCCTCCAGGGCCTTGGTCTGCCGGAAGCTGAGGGCGGAGATCACGGCGACGATGAGAAAGATGATGATGGACAGTGCGCTGGCCAGGCCGTAGTCGCGGCCCACCCCGGTGCCGAACGCGATCTCGTAGACCATGGTGATCAGGATGTCGGTGTGGCCGATGTTCGCCGTCGTGCCCGAGAAGCGGGGGCCGCCGTCGGTCAGCATGTAGATGACGTTGAAGTTGTTGAAGTTGAAGGCGAAGCTCGCGATCAGCAGCGGCGCGACCGACACCAGCAGGAGGGGCAGCTTGATGGCGGTGAAGGTGCGCCACGCGGTCGCGCCGTCCATGCGGGCGGCTTCGTTGACCTCCTCGGGCAGGGACTGCAGGGCCCCCGTGCACACCAGGAACATGTACGGGAAGCCGAGCCAGAGATTCACGACCAGGACGCTGATCTTCGCGAGCAGCGGGTCCGTCAGCCACGGGATGTCCGCGCCGCCGAAGAAGGTGTTGTTGACGAAGCCGAACTCGGGGTTCAGCAGGCCCGACCACACGAGGCCGGCGAGGAAGGCCGGGAAGGCGTAGGGCAGGATCATCAGGATGCGGTAGATCCGCTTGCCGCGGAGGTCCGGCAGGTTGAAGGCGTTCGCGAGGAACAGGCCGAGCGCGAACGTGGACAGGACGGACACGATCGCGAAGGTGAAGGTCCACAGGACCACCTGCAGCAGCGGGCCGCGGATGTTCGGGTCGGTGAACGCCTTCACGAAGTTGTCGAAGCCCACGTTGATCTTCCAGCCGGTGCTCAGCTGCTCGCCGTCCGCGGACCGGAAGGAGCCCTCGCCGGTGTCGGAGTAGGTGGTCCCGGTCTCGAGGTCGGTGAAGGTGCTCGAGGTCTCGTCGTAGCTCAGCGCCGGGCGGTAGACGTAGGCGTTCGAGCCGTCGCTGGTCTTGAGGCTGCCGTCCTCCGGGTCGTCGGAGAACGGGACGGTGATCGCGAGGATGTCCGCCTGGTTCGCGAGGACCTCCCCGAACTGCAGCGTGCGGTAGCCCTCGAGTTCCACGCCCTTGCCGGTGCCGTCGGTGACGGCGTCGTCGGCCTCCTCGAGCGGCACGCCGGTGGTGCCCACCGACACCCCGCCGTCGGGGTCGGTGGCGAGGAGGTGGAATACGCCGTCGGCCTCGAGGACCGAGACGCGGTAGGCGGGGGAATCCGGGACCCGCTGCTGCGCGGAGAGCTGGATGGCGTTCACGGCGTCGGCCTTGGTGCTGTTGTGGCCGTCACCGTAGTTGGTGAAGGCCACGTAGCCGCTGTAGATCATGACGAACACCTGGAAGACCACCAGGAAGAAGATCCCGGGGGCGAGGTACTTCGCCGGCAGGCCGCCCCTGCGCAGGTAGATCCAGTTGATGAGGACCGTCACGGCTGCCCCGACGAGGAGGATCATCCACTTCTCCTGCAGGAAGAGCGTGATGAGGACGTAGACGGCGAAGGCGTCCACGAGGCCGAGCAGCACGATCTTCGCGAGCAGGCCGAGGGTCGAATCGGAGCGGACGGCTGGCTTCGTCGGACGCGTGGCGGCCGGGCCGGGAGGGGCCGTTGTGAGCATGGCGGGAGCTTTCGGTGATCGGCGCGGAAGGCCGCTGCTGTGGTGCCGCCACCTCGAAGGGGTGGCGATGAGAAAGGTGGCGCCCGTCGCCGGGGCGACGGGCGCCGGGGTACTGCGTTACTGCGCTACTGCGCTACTGCGCTACTGCGGGTCCTACTGTTCGGCGATCTTCGCCTCGATGTTGCTCACCATGGTGGTCCAGGCCGCGGCGGGATCAGCGCTGCCCTTGATCAGCGCGAGCTCGGTTCCTCCCCAGTCGGCCCAGACGGCCTGCATCTCGGGCAGTGCGGGCATCGGGACGCCGTTGGCGCCGATCTCACCGAACGCGGCGACGATGGGATCGGACGCCGCCTTGTCGAAGCTGGCCTTAAGGGCGGGCGGGCGGCCTCCGACGTCGTACATCGCGTCCTGGGCGGCTTCGGTGCTCAGGTAGTTGACGGCGAACTCGTTCGCCGCGAGCGCATTGGCGCTCTTCGACGAGATGAAGAAGCCGTTGACGCCGATGAAGGGCTGGGCGTCCTGGTCGCCGACCGTGGGGAGCGTGTCGACGGCGAGGTTCAGGCCTGCGGCCTGCGCGTCGGGGACGTTCCAGGGGCCGGTGAGGAAGTAGGGCGACTCCCCGGCGTTGAACTTCTCCTTGGCGATGTCACCCGTGATGTTCGAGTTGATGATCTTGGATCCGGTGTCGCCCCACTCCACGAGCTTCTTGGCGAATTCGACGCCGTTCGGCTCGCCGAGCAGCAGCTCGTCGGGGTTGTAGCTGCCGTCCTCGTTCTGCCCGAACACCGGCACGCCCATCGAGGTCTGCAGCGGGTACAGGTGGTAGGGGTCGCCCTGCTTGGGGTCCATGCCCACCAGGAACGGGTAGGTCGCCTTCCCGTCGGCGACGGCGGCCTCGCCGTTGGCGATGACCTCGTCGAACGTAGCGGCGGCCTCGGGGACGAGGTCCGTGTTGCGCAGCAGCGCGATGTTCTCCAGCGCGTAGGGCACGCCGTAGACGTTGCCGTCGTAGGTCATGGCCTGCACGGCGGACTCCTGGAACTCGGACGCCTTGTCGCCGAGCTCCACGGGGGCGACGACGCCGTTCTGCACGAACGTGCCCAGCCAGTCGTGGGGGCCCACGATCAGGTCGGGTCCCTTGCCGGTGGGCACCTGGGTGATGAAGTCGTCGCGGACGGCGGCGAAGTCCTTGACCGCGAGCTTGACCTCGATGCCGGTGTCCTCCTTGAAGGACTTGGTGATCTCCTCGAGGGCGGGGGCGCGCTCGGCGTCGACCCACATGGTGAGGGTGGTGGCGCCCCCCTCGGCGAGGTTCGGGGCGGCGGAGCTGGAGCCGGCCGAGGAGGACTCGGCGGCCCCTCCGCCGCAGGCCGTGAGGGCCAGGACGGCCACCGACATGACGCCGGTGATCAGAGCGTGCCGACGGGTCGGCTGGGGGGATCGCACCTTCATTGGTGTTCCTTTCATGAACGGCTTCTGTCGATCTCCCGATGAAGCACGGGGCTTCGCGGGCCGGGAGATGGAGGTGTCGCAGCCGCTCCTACTCGGAGGCGACGGTGACCCGAGTCACAACTGTAAACGCTTGCATCGGATTTCTTCAAAGAAGGTCCTCCGACGCGCCGAAACCGAAGGAAAGTTGCAGATGCAAGAGCATTCTCGTTGAAAGCGCTTCCATATTCCGGCCCCCCGCGGTCTAGGATGATTCGCATGTCTGAGATCGCCCCGCTCCTGCACGGTGAGGACCTGTCCTCCCCCGATGCCTTCCACGCACCCCTCCATGCCCCGTCCGAGGGCGACCAGTGGTGGCGCTCGTCCGTCATCTACCAGGTGTACCCGCGGTCCTTCCGCGACTCGAACGGCGACGGCATGGGCGACCTCCCGGGCATCACGGCCGAACTCGAGCACCTCGCCGAGCTCAGCATCGACGCCCTCTGGCTCTCGCCGTTCTTCACCTCCCCCCAGCGCGACGGCGGCTACGACGTCGCGGACTACTGCGACGTCGACCCCCTGTTCGGCACGCTCGCCGACTTCGACGCCCTCGTGGCCCGCGCCGACCGCCTGGGCATCCGCGTGATCGTCGACCTCGTCCCCAACCACTGCTCCAGCGAGCACGTGCTCTTCCAGGCCGCCCTCGCGGCTCCCGCGGGCTCCGCGGAACGGGCGATGTTCATCTTCCGTGACGGCCGCGGTACGGACGGCAGCGAGCCGCCCAACAACTGGCAGTCGCACTTCGGCGGGCCGGCCTGGACCCGCGTCATCGACGCCGACGGCACGCCGGGCCAGTGGTACCTCCACCTGTTCGACTCCTCGCAGCCCGACTTCAACTGGGACAACCCGGCGGTGCGGACCGAGTTCGAGCGGGTCCTGCGCTTCTGGCTCGACCGCGGCGTCGGCGGCTTCCGCGTCGACGTGGCCCACGCCCTCATCAAGGCCGAGGGGCTGCCGGACTGGGGCGGACGCGCCGACGGCGGATCCTCCGAGGGCTTCCCCGGCTGGGAGGCGCCCATGTTCGGCCAGGAGGAGATCCACGACATCTACCGGCAGTGGCGGGCCATCCTCGCCGAGTACGACGGCGAGCGCATCCTGTGCGCGGAAGCCTCGATCGACCCCCTGCCGCGGCTCACGAACTGGGTCCGCCCCGACCAGATGCACCAGGCGTTCAACTTCGCCTACCTCCACCACCCGTGGAACGCCCACGGACTCCGGCACGTCATCTCCTCCTCCCTCACCGCGTTCGACGCCGTGGACGCACCCACCACCTGGGTGCTCAGCAACCATGATGTCGTGCGGCACGCCAGCCGCTTCGGGCTGACGGACGGCCCGCCGCGGGGCGGCGACGGCATCGGCCGCTCGGACGCGCAGCCCGACACCCCGACCGGTCTCGCCCGCGCCCGCGCCGCGTCGCTCGCCATGTTCGCGCTGCCCGGTGGGATCTACCTCTACCAGGGCGAGGAGCTCGGCCTGCCCGACCACACGGCAATGCCCGACGACGCCCGGCAGGACCCGACCTTCGTCCGCACGGCCGGCGAGAGGATCGGCCGCGACGGATGCCGCGTCCCCCTCCCCTGGCAGGCCGAGGCGCCGGCGTTCGGGTTCGGTGACGCCGAGGCGCCCGTGGCCCCGTGGCTGCCGCAGCCCGAGGGCTGGGCGGAGTACGCGCGCGACGCGCAGTCCGCAGACCCCGAGTCCACCCTCTCCCTGTACCGGACGGCCCTGCAGCTCCGCCGGGATCTGCGCCTCGGCGCCGGCTCCCTCAGCTGGTCCCGTGAGTTCGAGGCGTCCGACGTCGTCGCCTTCCGGAACGGCGAGGTGATGGTGGTGCTCAACATGGGCGAGTTCGCCGCTCCCCTGCCGGAAGGCACCGTCATCGCCGCCAGCACGCCGGGCTCGGTCACGGAGGGCATGCTCGCCCCGAACGCCTGCGTCTGGCTGATGGCCGCCGCCGGGTAGGAGATCCGCACAGGATCCGCAATGATCGGACGGGGACACCCTGGCGGGGTGTCCCCGTCACTGCTGCCCACGCGGAAAGGGGACCATGGCCGGCATCAAGGACGTCGCCCAGCTGGCCGGCGTGTCCACCGCCACCGTCTCCCGGGCCCTCAGCGGCAACGGCCGGGTCTCCGAGCGTGCGCGCGCCCGCGTGCTGCAGGCGGCGAGGGAGCTCGACTTCGTCGTCAGCTCGACCGCCTCGTCCCTGGCCTCCGGGCGGCACCGCAACATCGGCGTCGTCGTGCCGTCCGTCGCCCGCTGGTACTACTCCCAGATCGTGGACAGCCTCGCGGCGTCCCTCCTCACCGCCGGCTACGATCTCACGCTCTACAACCTGAACGAGGACGCCGCCATCCGCGACCGGGTCCTCTCCGAGTTCCTGCTGCGCCAGCGCTGCGACGGCGTCATCCCGGTCTCCCTCGAACTGAGCCGCGAGGAACTGGGACAGCTCCTGGCCGTCGGGAAGCCCGTCGTCGGGATCGGCGGCCCGCTCCCCGGCGCGGAGACCTACAGCGTCAACGACCGCGAGATCGCGGAACTCGCCACCGAGCACCTCATCAACCTCGGGCACCGGCGGATCGCCCACATTGGCGGGTCCGACGCCTTCGAGAACGATTTCCGGATCGCCGGCACGCGCCGCCACGGCTACGAATCGGCGATGGCCGCGGCAGGCCTCGAGATCCTCGACTCCTGGCGTGTGGATGCCGACTTCACCATCCAGGGCGCGCACAGCCAGGCGAAGCAGCTCCTCGGCTACCCGCGGGACACCCCGACCGCCGTCTTCTGTGCCTCCGACGAGATGGCCATCGGCGCCATCCTGGCCGCCCGCGAGCTGGGCCTACGCGTCCCCGAGGACGTCTCGGTCATCGGCATCGACGGGCACGAGCTCGGTGAGGCGCTCGGCCTGACCACCGTCGCCCAGTTCCCGCAGCAGCAGGGCAAGCGCGCCGTCGAGCGCCTCCTGCAGATCCTGCAGGACCCGGACGCGTACCGTCCCACCAACCACTCCGCCCGGACCGCGCTGATCATCCGGTCGAGCACCGCCGCCCCGTCGGCCTGACCCGGACCCGGCCCGACACCAGGGCGGGCCTCTTGACGACCCTCCGCCAGGCATCTATCCTGCAGACCTCACACCCCTGCAGCCAATATCAACCACGATCGAGGAGGGTTGTCATGCCTTCATTCATGGATGTCCACCACAACATGAAGGGCCTGACGAAGGAGGATCTGGAGGCGGCTCACGCGGCAGATCTCGCCATCCAGGGCGAGGAGGACGTCGTCTTCAGGAGCGCCTGGGCCGACCCTGAGGCGGGCGTCGTCTATTGCCTGTCCGACGCCCCGTCCGCGGACGCCGTGAAGCGCATTCACGAACGCACAGGTCATCCCGCGGACGAGGTGCATCCCGTCCCCCTGGCGGTGTAGCGCAGACCTCCGCGTCACGCACCCGGCTCGAGACGGTACTCGTCGTGCGAGCCACCGTGGTCTCCGGGTTCAGCCAGGTCCGATCATCGCGGCGACGCGCGCCGATTCTTCCCGGGACGCACGGGGCCCGGCACCCCGGAAGGGATGCCGGGCCCCGGGGGCGGACTACCGCGCCTCGAACACCGCAACCGTGCGGGCAGGGACGGTGAACGTCCCGTCCGCGGTGGCCGCCGCCTGGCGGACGATGTCGTCGCTCCCGTCCGCCTGGACGGCGTGCAGCGCGAAGCCCGTGCCGGCGGCGGCGGGGACGCGCTGGGTGGTGGGCTCGTCGGAGGCGTTGAAGACCACGACGATGCCCTTCCGCCCGGGATCGACATCGGGACCGACGGTGTCGTCCAGGTGCATCACGATCACGCCGGGCGTCTGGTCCGGGCCGCTGCCCGGGAAGGACAGCTTCTGCTGGACGAGCGCGGCCGTGCCGAGGCTGAACAGCGGGCTGCCCTGCCGGATCCGCAGCAGCTCCTGCGCCTGCCCGCTCGCGGCATCGATGTCAGCCGGTGACGGCTTGAGCGCCGGGTCGGCCAGCAGCGGCCGCATGAACGCGTACTTGCCCTCGTTGTCAGCCCGCGGCGGCAGCCCCCGGCCGAAGCCGTTGTCCGTGCCCGTGTGGTCGAGGATGTTGAACCAGTCGCCGGAGTCGTAGCTGTTGCGGTCCAGCGACTTGCTGCGCAGCGCCTCGCCCCCCGCGTGCCAGAAGGAGACCCCCTGGCCGAGGGCCGTGGTGGACAGCGCCAGCGTCTGCATCCTGATGCGGTCGGCCATCGGGGTGTCGGCCGGCAGCTTGAACGCGAGCGCGTCGAAGAGCGTCTCGTTGTCGTGCGCCTCCACGTAGGTGATGCTCTCCTGCGGGTCCGCGGCGTACCCGGTCGGCGACCCGTTGTAGTCGACGTCGGCGCCCGTGACCTGCCGGCCGGTGCGGTCGGTGAACGTGTAGTCCCTCAGGTTGCCGGTGAGCCCCACCCGGATCTGGTCCTGCGACAGCAGCAGCTCGGCGCGCTGTTCGGCCGTGGTGCCGTTGCCGGCGACGCCGTTCGGGTCGGTCAGCAGCCCGGAGGCGAAGCCCTGGATCCGGGGGTCGTCGTCGAAGGGTCCGCCGCCGCGCACGGCATCGCGGAGCCGGTCGTTGAACGTGCCGATGCCTGTGCCGGCCATGGTGGCCTGCGTGGCCTGGACGAACCGGGCGTTGTCCGCGACCTCACCGAAGTTCCAGCCCTCGCCGTAGAGGTAGATGGACGTGCCGTCCACGCCGTCGCGCTCGAGGGTCAGCGTGTCGAGGGCCGCACGGACGTCGAGGATGTTCTGCTTCGAGTGGTGCCCCATGAGGTCGAACCGGAAGCCGTCGAGCTTGTAGGTGCGCGCGAGCGTCACGATCGAGTCGACCATCAGCTTGCCCATCATGGTGTGTTCGGTCGCCGTGTTCGGGCAGCAGGTCGAGGTCTCGACGGCACCCGACTCGGGGTCGAGGCGGTGGTAGTAGCCGGGCACGATCCGGTCGAGGTTGTTCTCCGACGACTGGCCGGCACCCGCGGTGTGGTTGTAGACGATGTCCTGGATGACCCGCAGCCCGGACCCGTTGAGCGAGGCGACCATGCCGCGGAACTCGCGGATGCGCGTGGCGTCCTCGGGGTTCGTGGAGTAGGAGCCCTCCGGCGTCGTGTAGTGCAGCGGGTCGTAGCCCCAGTTGAAGCCGTCCCGGGCGGCGACGTCGGTGACGCACTGCTGCTGTCCGGTGCTGTCCGGGGCGAACGCCTCGAGGTCGCAGGCGGGTTCGGACTGCCGCGCCCGGTCCTCCTCGATGGTGCCGATGTCGTTCACCGGCAGGAGGTGGATGGCGTTGAGCCCGTTGTCGGCCAGCTCCGAGAGCCGCTGCATGCCGGCGCTGTCCGGCCGGCTGAATGCGGCGTACGTGCCGCGTTCGGCCTCGGGCACGGTGGCGTCGGAGATGGAGAAGTCCCGCACGTGGAGTTCGTAGACGGACAGCTCCTCGGGGCGCTCGAGGACAGGTTTCGGCAGGGTGGCCCACGACGACGGCATGAGCGCCGGATCCGTGAGGTCCACGATCAGTGAACGCTCCGAGTTCGTGGACAGGCCGACGCTGTAGGGGTCGGTCACGAGGTTGCGTTCCACGGCGCCGGTCTCGGGGACGAAGACCTCGACGTCGTAGAGGTAGTACGCACCGTTCCAGTCCTTCTCGCCGTCGACGCTCCAGACGCCGTCCTTGCCCGCGCGCAGGGGGCGCGTGGCGATCGGCTCGCCGCCCGAGCCGTCGCGGAAGACCTGCACGGAGACGCTGCGCGCCGTCGGGGCCCACAGGTCGAGGTGCGGCTTCCTGCCCTTCCAGCTGAGGCCGAGCTGCCGGCGTTCGGCTCCTGCGTAGAGGTCGTCGAGCACTCCGGGCACCTGGACGCCGGTGGTGGCCAGGACCTTCCCGTCCGGCCCGACGGCGGCGAGGAGCAGCTGACCCCTGAGGAGTTCCCCGGCCTTCCGGGCGTCCTTCTTCCCGAGCGTCACGGTCATGAGGTCGGCCAGGTGCGGGTACCGGGCGGCGAGATCCGCAGGCAGGTCATCGCTGCCGCGCTGGAGGTCGAGGTAGGTGCCACCCGTGACACGATCGTCCTCGGCGACGAGTCCGCCCTCCGGGGCGGAGTACAGCCGGAAGCGGGCGTCCTCCGGCAGCTCCGCACCCCAGGCGAGGGTGTCCGCGGTGAGCCAGTGCGCCGCCGTCGACCCCGTGGGCGCCGGGGGCGCGTCGCTCGAGACGACGTGCGTGCGGTGGTCGTAGGTGAAGGTCACGGGGCCGCCCGGAGCCTGCAGCGCGAGATTCGCGCCACCGGCAGCGCCGTCGGCGCCGTAGTTCTCGCCCCAGGACTCATTCAGCGCCACCTTGTACTCGTAGGATCCGGCGGGGACGTCGAAGGTCGCCGACCAGGTGTCCGGCGAGCCGTCCACGGGTACGAGTCTGGTGGCTGCGCACTCCGGCTGCCAGTCGTCGGGACAGCCGAGTTCCGCTTGCAGGGAGCCCACGAGCGCGACCGTACCCGGCGGCGTCGTGTGGTCGGCCAGGGCGGGCGCAGGCATGAGGGTCGCGAGGAGCGGCGCGGTCAGGACGACGGCGGCGAGCCGGGACCGGCGCCGAAGGGGCGGCCTTCCGCCGGTCCGGCCCGTATCCGTGGTGTTCAGGGTCATAGTGGTCCTTCCCCGGCCATGCGTCGCTGCAGGCCGGACTGAGGAGGAGTGGATACTCCTACCCTAGGGACGCCGGGGGCTGAGCAGAAGGTCTTCGCAAAACTTTCACGCAATCTTTCGGGGGGCCCGCGGCCTGCGCTAGATTAGGGCCATGACCCCCGGGAAGCGTCGCGAGCGGCCACGCCTGGACGACGTCGCCCGCACTGCCGGCGTCAGCGTCCCCACCGTGTCGCGCGTCCTGAACGGCAAGGGCGGTGCTTCCCAGGAGACCCGGGAGGCCGTCCTCGCGGCGATGGACAGCCTGGGCTACGAGCGGCCCTCCCGCACGGCCGGGCGCTCCAAGGGGCAGATCGGCGTCGTGGTCCCGGACCTCGTGAACCCCATCTTCCCGGCCTTCGCCGGCGCCATCGCGGCCCTGCTGGCACCCAACGACTACATCCCCGCCCTGTGCACCCTGCCGGGCG
This sequence comes from Arthrobacter sp. TJ-263, assembly GCF_058269155.1. Taxonomy (NCBI): domain Bacteria; kingdom Bacillati; phylum Actinomycetota; class Actinomycetes; order Micrococcales; family Micrococcaceae; genus Arthrobacter; species Arthrobacter sp. TJ-263. The sequence continues at coordinate 1,741,973 of NZ_JBZCNE010000001.1, forward strand.
GGGGCATCACCGAGGACGAGTACGTCGCCCTCATGCTGGACCAGGGCGTCAGCGGGATCATCTTCGTCTGCGCCGCCCACTCCGACGGCCGGGCGAGCATGGAGCGCTACCGGCGCCTGCGCGGCCGGGTGCCGTTCGTGCTCGTCAACGGGGCCAGGCCCGAGATCGACGCGCCATCCGTCTCCAACGACGACGCCACCGCCATCCGCACGGCCGTCCGGCACCTCGTGGCGCAGGGCCACCAGCGCGTGGGCTTCGCGACGGGCCCCGACCGTTTCATCCCGAGCCGTCGCAAGCTGGAGGGTTTCCGCTCCGGGCTCGTCCAGTTCCTCGGCGAGGACGACGCCGAGCCGCACGTCGCGACGAGCATGTTCACCATCGAGGGCGGGCAGAGCGCAGCGAACGAGCTCATCGATGCGGGACACACGGCGATCGTCTGCGCCTCCGACGTGATGGCCCTCGGCGCCGTCCGTGCCGCCCGGACCCGCGGCCTGCGGGTGCCGGAGGACATCTCGGTGGTAGGTTTCGACGATTCCCCGCTCATGGCCTTCACCGATCCGCCGCTGACGACCCTGCGGCAGAACGTGGCGGCGATGGCGGAGGCCGCCGTCCACGCGCTGGTCACCGAACTGGACGGGGACCGGGCCTCGCGGAACGAGATCCTGTTCCAGGCGGACCTGGTGGTCCGCGGCTCCACCGGGGCGGGGCCCGCGGTGCGGACCGGCCCCGGGTCCTCCGGGGGCTAGTTGAACGCCTGGGTGGAGGTGCGCGCCGACTCGGGGCGCCACACCATGAGGGCCTGGCTGCGGGGGCGGGGACGCTGCCCGCGGACGAGGGTGACGACGTCCCCCGCGAGACCGGCGGCGAAGACCCGGCTCGATTCGGCGTGGACGTGGCGGGCTGCCAGTTCGGAGGTCAGTTCCGCGACGCGCGCCTGGAGCGCCGCGACCTGGTTCTCGAGGTCGAGGATCCGCCGAATACCCTCCAGCGACACCCCTTCGTGCGAGAGGCGCTGGATCTCGCGCAGCGTACTGACGTCCTTCTGGGAGTAGCGCCGCGCACGGCCCGGCGCCCGGCTCGGCGTCACGAGGCCCAGGCGGTCGTACTGGCGGAGCGTCTGGGGGTGCATGTCGGCGAGCTCGGCGGCCACCGAGATGACATAGATGGGCAAGGTGTGGTCCATGGCGGGTCTCCTTCCGTTGCCGATGCTCCCGGATGCTGCTCGGAGGTACTGCGCGAACGTCCTGCTACAGGCGCGCCTTCGCGGCCAGGCCCGCCCGTGGATCCGCGTCCTTCGTGGCGGCGCGGAACGTCTCCACCGCCGCTTCCGCCTCCTTCGAGAGGTTCTGCGGAACGACGACGTCGACGACCACCAGCAGGTCACCGGTCGTCTTCGAGGTCTTCACCCCACGGCCCTTGAGCCGGAGGGTCCTGCCCGACGGCGTGCCGGCGGGTACCCGCATAGTGACCATCTCGCCGCTGAGCGTCGGCACCTGGATCTCGGCGCCCAGCGCCGCCTCCGGGAAGCTGACGGGCACGTGCAGGCGAATGTTGTCGCCGTCGCGCTTGAAGAGCGGATGCTCCTTCACGCTGACGCTGACCATGAGGTCACCGGGACCGGCCTGGCCCGGCTGGCCCTTGCCCTTGACCCGGACCTTCTGGCCGTCGCGGATCCCGGCCGGGATCCGGACGTCGATCTGCTCCCCGGAGGGTTCGCGCAGGCCGATCGTCGTGCCGTTGATGGCACCGGCGAAGGAGATGGACGTACTTGCCGTGCGGTCCGCGCCCTTCTGCGGGCGGGTGGACTGGAACCCGCCGGGGAAGCCGCCGCCGCCCATGCCCCCGCCACCGAACAGGTCGGCGAACTCGGGCGGCAGGTTGCCGTTCGAGAAACCGGTGCGCTGGCGGGTGCCTGCGCCCTGGCCGAAGAGGTTGCCGAAGACGTCCTCGAAGCCGGCGTTGGCCCCGGCGCCGCCGCCTGTTCCGCCTGCGGAGAAGCGCGCGCCGCCGCCCATCGCGCGGATGGCGTCGTACTGCTGGCGCTGCTCGGCGTCGGACAGGACGGAGTAGGCCTCCGACACATCCTTGAAGGTGCGCTCCGACGCCGCAGCCCCCTGGTTCTGGTCCGGGTGGTGCTTGCGCGCGAGCTTCCGGTACGCCTTCTTGATGTCGTCGCCGGACGCGTCCTTGGAGACACCCAGGATCTTGTAGAAATCCTTGTCGACCCAATCCTGACTAGCCACTGGGCGTCTCCTTCCGTAGTTCTTCCGATTCGAAAAGTGGGTAAGCGTGCTACGCCGGGACAGTTCCCGAGGAAGGCGGCTTCAATATTCCAAGGGCCGCCAAGGCCCGCAGGAATTTCGTTGCCGCCGTTCGGGAACTGTCCCGGCGCCCGTGCCGCTGATTACTCCGGCACTGCCACGATCACCTGGGCGGCCCGGAGGACGCGCTCCCCCTTGCGGTAGCCCGCGCGGAGGATCTGGCTGACGCTGTCGGCCTGGACGTCCGCACTCGGCTGCTGGATGAGCGCCTCGTGGACGTTCGGGTCGAACGCGACGCCGATCTCGTCGATCCGGGTCAGTTCGTACGTCTTCAGGACGTTCTCGAGCTTGCCCGCGATGGCCGCGAACGGTCCCTCCGCGAGATCGCCGTGCTGACGGGCGGCGTCGATGTCGTCGAGGACGGGCATCAGCGAGTTGAGGACGCCGATGACCGCCTGGTCGCGGGCGACGTCCCGGTCACGCTCGACGCGGCGCCGGTAGTTGACGTACTCCGCCTGCAGACGGAGCAGGTCGTTGCGGAGCTCCGCGACGACGTCCACCGCCGGGTTGCTCTCGCCCTCGGCACCGGCCTCGTTCAGAATGGCCTCGGCCTGGGCCAGGGCGTCCCCGTCGGAAGCGTCGGCTGCGGGCGTGGCCTGCGCTCCGGCCGCGGATTCCTCCGCGGCCGGCTCGCCGGCGTCCTGCTGCTGCCCACGGACTTCGCCTGTCTCGGGGTCGATCCTCCGGCTGTCGGATGAGTTCACCGGTTCCGACTGGTGCTCTTCTTCGTTTCCGTGGTGCGGCATGACTACTTCTTCTCGCTGGTGTCTTCGTCAACCACTTCGGCGTCGACGATGTCCTCGTCGGTACCGGCGGAGGCTGGCTGGTCGTCGGCGGGCGCTGCGCCGGCCTGGCCGGCGTCCTGCTGCGCCGAGGCGTAGATCGCTTCGCCGAGCTTGGACTGCGAGGCCTGCAGCTTCTCGAAGGCCGCCTTGACCTCGTCGTCGTTGTCCTGCGTCTCCAGGGCCTTCTTGAGGGCGTCGACGTCGGCCTGGACCTCGGTCCTGACCTCCTCGGGCAGCTTGTCCGCGTTGTCGGCGATCAGCTTGTCCACCGAGTAGGCGAGCTGCTCGGCGCCGTTGCGGATGTCAGCGGCCTCGCGGCGCTTCTTGTCCTCGGCGGCGTGCTCTTCGGCCTCGCGCACCATGCGGTCGATGTCCTCCTTGGAGAGCGAGGAACCACCGGTGATGGTCATCGACTGCTCGGTGCCGGTGCCCTTGTCCTTGGCGGACACGTGCACGATGCCGTTGGCGTCGATGTCGAACGTGACCTCGACCTGCGGGACGCCGCGCGGAGCCGGTGCGATGCCGGTCAGCTCGAACGTGCCCAGCGGCTTGTTGTCACGCGTGAACTCACGCTCGCCCTGGAACACCTGGATGGCCACCGACGGCTGGTTGTCGTCCGCCGTGGTGAAGGTCTCGCTGCGCTTGGTGGGGATGGCCGTGTTGCGCTCGATGAGCTTGGTCATCATGCCGCCCTTGGTCTCGATGCCCAGGGACAGCGGGGTGACGTCGATGAGGAGGACGTCCTTGCGCTCGCCCTTCAGGACACCGGCCTGCAGCGCGGCACCGACGGCCACGACCTCGTCCGGGTTGACGCCCTTGTTGGGCTCCTTGCCGCCCGCGAGCTCCTTGACGAGCTCGCCGACGGCGGGCATGCGGGTGGAGCCGCCGACCAGGACGATGTGGTCGATGTCGGCCACCTTGATGCCGGCTTCGGTGATGACGTCGTGGAACGGCTTCTTCGTGCGGTCCAGGAGGTCCTTGGTGAGGTCCTGGAACTTGGCGCGGGAGAGGTGCTCGTCGAGGTGGACGGGGCCGTCCGGCGTCACCGAGAGGTACTGCAGGGAGATGTTGGTGGACGTCGCCGAGGACAGTTCCTTCTTGGCCTGCTCGGCGGCTTCCTTCAGTCTCTGCAGGGCGATCTTGTCCTTGGAGAGGTCGGCGCCCTTGGCCTTGGCCTGCGAGAGCAGGTAGTCCACGACGCGCTGGTCCCAGTCGTCGCCACCGAGGCGGTTGTCACCGGCGGTCGAGCGGACCTGGATGGTGGAGAAGGCGTCCTCGTCCTTGCCGACTTCGAGCAGGGAGACGTCGAACGTTCCGCCGCCGAGGTCGAACACGAGGATCAGCTCGTCCTCCTTGCCCTTGTCCAGGCCGTAGGCGAGGGCCGCGGCGGTGGGCTCGTTGACGATACGCAGCACCTTCAGGCCCGCGACCTCGCCGGCCTCCTTGGTGGCCTGGCGCTCGGCGTCGTTGAAGTACGCCGGCACGGTGATCACGGCGTCGGTGACCTTCTCGCCGAGGTAGCTCTCGGCGTCGGTCTTGAGCTTCTGGAGGATGCGCGCCGAGATCTCCTGCGGCGTGTACTTCTTGTCGTCGATGGCGACGTTCCAGTCGGTTCCCATGTGGCGCTTGACCGACGCGATGGTGCGGTCGATGTTGTTGACTGCCTGGCGCTTGGCGATCTCGCCCACCAGGACCTCGCCGGACTTGGAGAATGCGACGATCGACGGCGTGGTGCGGGCGCCCTCGGCGTTCGCGATGACGGTGGGCTCGCCGCCTTCGAGAACCGAGACGACCGAGTTGGTGGTTCCGAGGTCAATACCTACTGCACGTGACATGCAAATTCCTTTCGACTGCCCGGGGTTTGCGAGGCGCTCATCCGCCGGGCGCGTAGATTGAGCGTTCTGCACTCAAGTATACGGGCCGGCCGGGTCAGGTCCAAACGGAGTTGAGTCCGATCGACTCAACTCCGGCCTCTAGGCGGCCGGTACGGCGGTGATGAGTCCTTCGCGGAAGGCGTCCACGAAGAGCGCGTGGTCCTCGCGCACCGTGGCCGCGTAGGCCTCTCCGAACCCGACGATGTCCTCGAGGAAGTCCTCGCGTGAGCGGTCCACGGCGGCCAGGATGGCGGTCTCGGTGCGGAACGGTACGAGGTCATGGTCGCTGTCCTCGTCGGTCGAGCAGTGGATCTTCGCCGTCGCCTGCCCCAGCGCCTCGAGCACCGGCACCATCTGCTCGGGCTCGGTGAGGTCCTCCCAGGAGAGGTCCCGCTTGTAGGGTGAGAGCTCCGACACCACGAAGGAGACGCCGCGGATCGTCGTGTAGCCGAGGAACGGGTCGGTGTGGGTCTGCAGGGACCGCTGGCTGATGACGGCGCGGTGCCCGTCGTCCACGAAGTAGCCGCGGACCCGCTCGTCGTCCACGATCCGGCTGGGCGCAGCGATGTTCGACTGCTTCATCGTGAGGATGATGTCGTTCTCCTGGGCCTCGTCGAACCCCTCGATCAGCACGTTGTAGGTCGGCAGGCCGGCACTGCCGATCCCGAACCCCTTCTTGCCCACGATGCCCTTCACCCGGTAGAACACCCGCCGGCGGGACCGCTCGCTGTCCGGGATGGTGGAGAGGTAGCGGTCGAAGGCGTCGGCCACCTCCCGGTGCTCGTCGTCGTCGAGCACCCGGATCGACCCGTCGTCCCGGAACTGGCGCTCGTAGTCCTCGATGAGGGTGAGCGCGTCGAGCAGCCGCGTCCTGCGCGCCGCCCGGGCCTGCTGCAGCACCCGGTAGACGGGTCCGTCCGTGTTGTCGAGTCCGAAGGCGAAGGTGGACTGCTCGTCCTCCACGTAGTCCGCGACCCGGCCGAGATAGGCCTCGAGGTAGATGCGCGAGAGGTCGCGCACCGACTGCGACGGCAGTGCCTTCTGCCAGCACAGCAGCGTCAGCGACGCGACGAAGCGGCGGAGGTCCCACGAGAAGTGGCCCACGTAGGCCTCGTCGAAGTCGTTGACGTCGAACGTGAGGCGGCCCTCGTTGCTCATGTAGGTGCCGAAGTTCTCCGCGTGCAGGTCGCCGTGGATCCACACCCGGCTCGTGCGCTCGTCCGCCCAGGCGTCGTCGAGCTGTGCCATGTCGGTGTAGAACAGGGCCGCACTGCCCCGGTAGAAGGCGTACGGATCGGCGGCCATCTTCCGGAACCGCGCCCGGAAGGCGAGGGGGTCGACGCCCATGAGGTCCTGGTGGGCCTCCACGAGGGTGCTCACGATGTGCTGCTGACGGGACTCGGTGGCTGCCATCACGCCACCGTACGCGCGTTCCCTGTGGATCCCGACCGCGGGTGGAGAAGCGGGTGGAGAAGCGGGTGGAGAAGCGGGTGGAGGATCAGTGATGCGTGAGGACGGCGCGTTGCGGCGTGACGTGCGAGGCGCGTCGCGCCTTCAGGAACCCGTCCACCACATCCCAGGCGACGAACAGGACCACCACCCCGGTGACGATGGAGGCGATGGTCCAGCCGCCGCCGGTCGCGGCGGCCGGATCCCACCCGACGGCGTCGACGAAGTCGGGATTGAGCAGCCGCCCCCCGGACCACAGGAGGACCGCGGGCACCGCGAAGGCGAGGGCGAGGGCGAGGACGAGATTTACGACGGCGGCCGCCCAGGACCAGTCCCGCAGGTACAGCCAGGCCGCGAAGACGGCCTCGGCGGCGATCAGCCCGAGGAACCACGGGAGCCAGAAGGACCACAGCGCGGGATCGAGCAGCGGGACAGCGCTTCCGTCCGCGGCCCTGACGACGGAGGACACCTGCTGCCAGAGGACGGTCACCGCCAGGGCGGCGAGGAAGACGAGGGATGCGATGAACTCCGGCAGCCGGCTGCGCCGGGAGTGGTCGGGCAGTGCCGGGAGGCGGTCGGGCGACCACTCCACCCCGGTGTCGGTGACGCTCGCACGCTCGAGGACGGCGAACACCAGCGTGGTCCAGAAGCTGACGTGCACCGTGACGCTCAACGCGGTCGCCACCGCACTGCCGATGGCCGCACCGAGATCCCCCTCGCTCAGGAACTGCACGAGGAAGACCACCGTGGTGGCGATCGGGACCACGATGGACAGGAGGGTCTTCAGGAGCCGCATCCAGTCGAGGTAGTACCGGGGCCCGATCAGCAGGAGCGGGCGTTGCACGTAGTCGGCAGCGAGGCGTTCCGGGTCGCCCAGCTCCATGAGGGCCGAGCGTTCGGCGGTGCCGGGCTCCTCCCCGGCGGTGCGGTGCGCGTCGACGGCGTCGCCGATCATCTCCCGGATCTCGGGTTCGATCTCGGCGCGCTGGGAGTCCGGCACGGTGCGGACGGCTGCCCATACATAGCGATCGGTCAGCGTGGTCATGGCAGTTCCCCTTCGGCGAGGCGGTGCAGCGAGGCGGTCAGCCGATCCCAGTCGGCGGTGAGGGTGGCGGCGAGGTCGTCGCCGGCCGGGCTCGTCCGGTAGAACTTGCGCGGACGGGATTCGGCGGTGTCCCACTCGCTGGTCAGCAGGCCCTGCTTCTCGAGGCGCCGAAGGAGTGGATAGAGCGTGTTCGCGTCGACCTGGAGGTCCAGGTCGTCGAGCGAGCCCAGGAGCGCATACCCGTAGTCGGGGGTGCGCAGCCGGGTGAGGCACGCCAGGACGACCGTCCCGCGCCGCAGTTCCTGCAGATGTCCGGCGACCAGGCCCTCGTCGATTTCCATGTCAACACTATGGTGTGCGACGCACAGTGTAGGAAGAGGTGATCGGTTGTCGTCCCGGCGATCACCCGCCGGGGGTGATCCGCGGGAGTGCCATACTGTCGCCCATGGATCTCGAACAATGGTGGAACAGCGTCACGCCGCAGACCAGGGAGTGGCTGATCGCCCACAACGGTGAGGCGCTCACGCCAGAGGTGGTCGCCGAGATCAGCAGGGCCGGCGGCCTGGTGGCCTCCGAGTCGTGGTGGATGGGCGAGCGCAGCCCCGACGGCATCCTGCTCTCGGACGCGGCGACGGACTGGATCGAGGAGCGCGCCAACGAGGAATAGCCGCGGGTAGCGCCGCGACCACCGACGCGCGCTACCGCAGGACGAGGAGCACGGCCAGCAGGAGCATGACGGCGGCGATCAGTGCATCGAGGATGCGCCAGGCCCAGGGGCGGGCGAAGACGGGGGCGAGGAAGCGCGCCCCCACGCCGAGCGCCGAGAACCACAGGATGCTGCCGAGGGCGGCGCCCGCGCCGAACCACCACCGGCCCGGCGTGCCGTGCGTGTTCGCGAGTGATCCCAGCAGCAGCACGGTGTCGAGATAGACGTGCGGATTGAGCCAGGTGAGGGCGAGGCAGGTTCCGAGCGCGGCACGCCAGGACGTCGTCGCGGGCCCTCCGTCGACGTCGAGCCGCTCCCCCTGGAGCGCGCGCCGCCCCGCGAGGACGGCGTATCCCGTGAGGAAAGCCGCCCCGGCCCAGCGCACCACCTCCACGAGCACGGGGGCCTGCTCGATCGCCGCTCCCAACCCGCCGACGCCGAGCACGATGAGCACGAGGTCCGAGACGGCGCACACCACCACGACCAGCGCGACATGGGACCGCCGCAGGCCCTGGCGCAGCACGAAGGCGTTCTGCGAGCCGATGGCGACGATCAGGGTCAGTCCGGCGGCGAAGCCGGTGGCGGCGGTGGAGATCACGGAACCAACCTAGGGCCGGCACTTATGCTTAGACAAACTAATGCTTCTTCACCGAGATAAGAGTTGCTTATGCGATTAGTCGATCCGGGACAGGCCGAAGCCCTTGCGGCGATCATCGAGAAGGGCAGTTTCGAGGCAGCGGCCTCCACGCTGTCCGTCTCGCCCTCAGCGATCAGCCAGCGGATCCGGGCCCTCGAGGTGGCCGTCGGGCGCCCGGTCCTCACCCGCACACGCCCCCTCCGCCCCACCGGAGCGGGAGAGGCGATCGTCCGCTTCGCGCGGCAGCTCGAACTGCTGTCGGCGGACCTCGCCACCGAGCTCGACTCCGCCCGCGACGGCCCCCGCCGGCGGATCACGATCGTGGCCAATGGCGACTCCCTGCACACCTGGGTACTGCCGGCCCTCGCCCGCGTCGCAGACACCCTGCAGCTCGAGATCCTCCGGGAGGACGAGGACTACTCCCTCGACCTGCTGCGCAGCGGTGCCGCCTCGGCGGCCATCACGTCCGTGGCCACTCCCGTGCAGGGATGTTCCTCGCAGCCGCTCGGCGTCATGCGCTACGTGCCCGTCTGTTCCGTGGACTTCCGGGACACCTGGTTCGCCGACGGGGCGACGCCGGAACGGCTCTCCCGCGCCCCCGTGGTCCTCTTCGACCGGAAGGACGACCTCCAGGACCAGTACCTCCGTTCGCGCATCCGCAGTGCCTTCGACCCGCCGCGTCACTTCCTGCCCGCGGCGCAGGCCTTCGCGGACGCGATCCGCTTCGGCATGGGGTGGGGCCTCGTGTCCGAACTGGAGTTGCGGTCCGACCCCCAGGGCCTCGTCCTGCTCGACCCGGGAGGCCACGTGGACGTCCCCCTGTACTGGCAGCAGTGGCGCCACGGATCCACGTCCCTGGCTGCCGTCAGCGACACGGTACTGCGGTCCGCGGCGCTCCTCCTCCGCCCACCTGCGCGGAGGAGCTGACGGCGAGGGAGACACCCTGCGTCGGGTGCCGTGGCGCCACGGACCGACGGCGCTCCCCGTCGTTCATGACGGTGTCCGTGGGGGTTGCTACTATCGTCGAGCGAGCAGCCGCTCGTCGACAAAGGCAAACCCGGTGCGAGCCGGGGACGCAAAGCCACGGGACCCCTGAGGTCAGCCGGGCCGCCGAAGAGAACAGGTCCACGGAGTATGCCTCGGACACGCCACGTCCCCCCAGTTCCCAGACCCGCCCGCCGGCAGACCACGGCCGCCCCACGGAACCGCCCCGGTGCAGCACGCGATGAATAGCTCCCCACCGGGCGATCGTCGGGCCGCCGTCGTCATCGAGGACGATCTCGACATCCGGAACCTGGTCTGCGCCGTCCTGGAACAGGGCGGCTTCGTGGTCAGTGGTGCGACCACCGGGCGCGACGGTGTCGACGTGGTCCGCCAGCAGCACCCGATGCTGGTGACCCTGGACATCGGGCTCCCCGATATCGACGGTTACGAGGTCCTGCGCCGGATCCGCAACACCACCGACTGCTACGTGATCGTGCTCAGCGGCCACAGCGACGAGATGGACATCCTCACCGCACTCCAGGCCGGAGCCGACGACTACGTCCTGAAGCCGTTCCGGCCCCGCGAACTGCGGGCCCGCATCGACGCGATGCTCCGCCGCCCCCGCATCGGGCAGAACACGCACTCCCCGCCGGCCCGGACCGAGGCACTCGCAACCCCCGCGCCCACCCCGTCCGACGACGATGCCGTCCCGGCGAAGTCCGCCAACGTCCTGCGAAACGGCGGCATCACGGTGGACGGCGACGCGCGGATCGCCAGCTGTGCCGGCGTGGAACTGCCGCTCACGAAGACCGAATTCAATCTGCTGTACGAGCTGATGCGCGGCAACGGCGCCGTCCGGACCAAGGAGGAGCTGGTCCGGGTGTCCCGGGGCGGGGACTACCGGGGGTACAACTTCGTCAGCCGTACGGACGAGCGGGCCATCGAGGTGCATATCGCGAATCTCCGCCAGAAGCTGGCGCGCGTGGACGGCGGCCCGGACCTCATCACGACGGTGCGGGGCGTGGGGTTCCGCGTCGTGCCCCGGGACAAGGACTAGCTGAGAGCTGCCGCCGCCCCGGGGTGATCCGGGTAGCCTGCCCGCAGCACCCCGAGCGTGTCCGCTGCGCACGCACGCAGCAGGGCGCTCGCGCGCCGGGCGCCGTCGAGGTCGTGGGCGATTATCATTCGGTGGACCACCCGCGCAGCCTGGTCGAGGCGGACCGCGCCCACCATCATGGCCGACGTCGTCACGCTGAGGACGGCGTCCTCGGCGCCCGTGGCATCGCCGGCCCCGATCCTCAGCTCCAACCGCTCGAGCTTGCCCTCGAGCGTCGCGGAGAAGTCACGCGCGAACCGGAGGACGACGGCGGGGTCGGAGAAGTCGTGCGCCATGTCCCCGAGGACCGAGGGGTCCACGAGGGGCGCCGCCTTGCCCGGCGCGTCGAGGGACGGGGCGGCATCGTGTGGGAGGGGTGCCGCGCCGTCCACCGGATACCGGCCCTGATACTGGTCAGGGCCTGACGGAGTCGAAGGTAGGGGCACACTCCAAGCCTAGCGATGGCAGGTGGGCGGCGTGCACCTGCAAGGAGTTCTTGCGCAAAGCTTGCGCTGGAGCAGGACGTTTGCCGGTACGACCGCTGCGCTTCACCGTCCCGTCACCCGGTGCCGGCCGGGCGGCGTCGGGCTCCGGGCGCCTGAGCCGTCCTCCGGTCAGGCCTTCCACTCCGGCCGGTAGCCCCCGTGGCCGGCCCAGGGACCGGCGAGCAGCTTCAGCACGCTCGACCCGTGGGGCTCACCGAGGTCGGCGAGCGCGAACTGCAGGAGACGCCGCTTGGCCTCGCATTCCGACAGGACCCGCGCGGGCTCGTACCAGCCCCGCGCACCCCACACTTCTTCCGGGAGGGTGCCCGTGCGGGCGGCTTTCTCGTCCTCGGTGATGCGTGCGTCGAGGAAGGCGGCGATCTCGTTCATACCTGAAACCTTATCCAGCGGGAGCAGCTGCATCGTCCACCCCACGCGGAGGACGGTCCGCCGTCGCGCACCGCGCCGCGACCCGGCTGGACCCGCCGACGATCCCCTCGAGCTCCTCGACGACCCGGGGCTGCGCGCCGTCGGCATCCACGCGCCGGAAACCCGCGAATTCAGGAAGCCCGAGGTAGGCGTCGCGGTAGGCCCGGAGGTGCTCCACGCGTTCGGAGTCGGCGCCCCGCGCGGTGATCCGGCGGAGGGCCTCCTCCGGGCTGACGTCGAGGAACACGACGACGTCCGGGGCCGGCAGCGTGCGGGCCAGCGCAGCGAGGAACCTGCCCCGCGGCAGTCCGCGGGTGGTGCGCAGCGCCTGCTGGCAGTGCAGGTGCCGGTCCAGGATGACGACGCCGTCGAACCGGTGGGCGCGCAGGTGGTTGGTGAGCACGTTGACCGCCCGGACCACGGATTCCAGGAGGTCGAGGGTCCGTGGCGGAACGTCGAGGCCGAGCCGCGCGGTCCACGTCGTCATGGTGCGCCGGCCCGATGGATTGGCGAGGACCATGGTGGGCGTCGTGGTGCCGAGGAGCCCGCCGAGCGCCGAGGCGGCCGTCGTCTTGCCCGCGCCGTCGATGCCCACCAGGGCGACGACGAAGCGACGCACCGGACGGCGGGCTCGCCTGTCGGGGGGTCTCGTTCGGGGAGTCATCCTCCAGTTATACGGGTTGATCCTAGGAGCCCTCCCGGCCCGGGCTGTGCCGGAGCCGGGAGACGGGCCGTTCCCCGCGGGACCGGGTCGGCCCGGCCCGTTACCGCGGGGACGGCACCCTGCCGAGCCGGGACGGCCACCAGATCCTCGGGCCGATGTCGTACGCCAGGGCCGGGATGAGCAGCGAGCGCACCAGGATGGTGTCGAGGAGGACACCGAAGGCCACGATGAACGCGATCTGCGCGAGGAACAGGATCGGGATCACGCCCAGTGCGGCGAAGGTCGCCGCCAGGACCACGCCGGCCGAGGTGATGACGCCGCCCGTCACGCCGAGCCCCCGCAGGATGCCGGGCCGCGTGCCGATCCGGAGGGACTCCTCCCGGACCCGGGTCATCAGGAAGATGTTGTAGTCCACGCCCAGGGCCACCAGGAACACGAAGCCGAACAGCGGCACCGACGCGTCGGCCCCCTCGAACCCGAGGACGGTGTTGAACACCACCGCCGAGACGCCGAGCGCCGTGGCATAGGAGAGCGCAACGCTGGCCACGAGGAGTACCGGCGCGAGCACGGAACGGAGCAGGATGATCAGCACCACGAGGATGACCGCCAGGACGATCGGGATGATCTTGACGAGGTCGGCGAGCGCGGTGTCGTTCGTGTCGATCGCCACCGCCGTGACGCCGCCCACCAGCGCGTCTCCTCCGCCGACGTCGTCGAGCGCGGTCCGCAGCCCGCGGACGACGTCCTCCGCCTGTTCGGAGTCGGCCTGGTACTCGAGCGTGCCGCTGATGAGGACCTGCCCGTCCTCGACGACGGCGGCGCCGCTCGGGTCAGCGGTCACGGCGGCGTCGGAGATGCCCTCCTGCGCCGAGACGACGTCGAGCGCGGCCTCCTGGTCGGCCTCCGGGGCGACGACGTAGACGGGGCTCCCGGAGCCGGCGTCGAAGTGGCGGGCGAGGGCCTCCTGGCCGTCGACCGCGTTGGACGGCGTCAGGATCAGGGCGGACTGCGGGACGCCGTTGGCCTGCAGCTGGGTCAGCCCGAGGGCGCCCGCCACCAGGACGAGCAGCGACGCGATCCACAGCACGCGCGGGCGGCGGCCCACGAGCAGGGCCACGCGCCGCCAGAGTCCCTTCAGCCGTTCGAGCCCGGTCTCCGGCCCGGCGCCGGTCGCCGCGGCGTGCCTGCCGTGGTGCGGGGCGACGACGGCGGCCGACGCGGGGTTGTAGCGCGGGAGCAGGGGCCAGAAGGCCGCCCTGCCGAACAGGAGGAGGAACGCGGGGAGGAGCGTGAGCGCCGCGGCGAGCGAGAAGGCGATGCCGATGGCGGCGATCGGCCCGAGGCTCCGGTTCGAGTTGAGATCCGAGAAGAGCAGGCACAGCAGGCCGAGGATCACGGTGGCGCCCGAGGCGAGGATCGGCTCGATCGAACCGCGGTAGGCCACGCGCATGGCCTGCCACTTCGTCTCGTTCTCCGTGAGCGCCTCCCGGAACCGGGCGACGAGCAGCAGCGCGTAGTCCGTGGCGGCGCCGATCACGAGGATCGAGAGGATGCCCTGGCTCTGGCCGCTGAGCTGGATCACGTCGAGCGTCGCGAGCCAGAAGATCAGCAGGATCGACGTCGCCAGCGCGAACACCGAGGTCAGCAGGACGAGGAACGGCAGCACGATGGACCGGTAGACGACGAGGAGGATGAGGAACACCGCGCCGAGGGCGACGGCGAGCAGGATGCCGTCGATCCCGCCGAAGGCCTCGACGAGGTCGTTGGTGAACCCGGCCGGGCCGGTCACGTAGCCGGTGACGCCCTCGGGCAGGTCGTCGTCGAGGATGGTGCGCAGCTCGCCGACCACCTCCGCGAGTTCCGCGTCGGAGGAGACGAAGCCGATGTACTGGACGGCGAACCCGTCCTCCGACGGGATGGGACCGGCGACCGCCGGCGCCCCCTCGGCCGGGGGTTCGAGGCCCTCGACACCGCCGAGCGTCGCGCCGAGCTCCTCGTAGGAGCCGAGGTCCCGCGGATCGATCGCGGTGTCCGATTCCGCGACGATCACGGCGGGAACGGCGTCCGAGTCACTGAACCTCTGCTGCAGTTCCCCGGCTTCCGTCGACTCGGCGCCGGCGGGCAGGAAGGACGCCTGGTCGTTGCTCGAAACCTCCTCGAGCCGCCCGAAGGTCGGGCCGCCCACCGCCGCTCCGATCAGCCAGATCAGGACCACCACGACGGGCAGCAGCACCCTCAGCCATCTGTTCTTCATCGCACTCCACACCTCTCCAGGGGTATCTCTACAGCAAAGTATATCTATGATGGAGATAGTTGGGAACGGGCCTAAGCTGGGAGGGACAGGAGGCGAGGATCCATGGCCACGAGGGACGAGCTCATGGCACTCATGCGGCAGTTCACCATCGAGACCGAGCGCTACGTGGAGGCCGCCAGTGAGCGCGACAGCCTGTACCGCACCGATCTCCATGCCCTGAGCATCATGATGGGCGCTGCCCGGGCCGGCCTCACCGTCACCCCCGGCCTGCTGCGCGAGGAGCTGAATCTGAGCTCGCCGGCCACCACGGCCCTGGTCGACCGCCTCGATTCCGCCGGCCACGTCACACGGCGACGCAGTGAGGTCGACCGGCGGCAGGTCCACCTCCAGCTGACCGAGAAGGCCCTCAGCACCGGCGCGATGCTGTTCGCCCCGCTCGCCCGCCACATCAACGGCGTCTTCGACCAGTACACGGACGAGCAGCTGTCACTGCTGCGCGACATGATGCAGAAGATCACCGACGCCACGGTCGCCGCGAAGGACGACGCGCGGGACGGCGTCGGGCTGGCTGCGGACCGGTCCGCCGGTTAGCCTTCCAGGCATGAACAACGAGGTCTATTCCCACGGACACCACCCGAGCGTGACGGCTGCACATGCGATGCGCACGGTGACGTCGTCGGCCGCCTACCTCGAGCCCTTCCTCGAGGCCGGCATGGACCTGCTGGACATCGGGTGCGGACCGGGCAGCATCACCGCGGGGTTCGCGGATCTCGTGGCCCCCGGATGGGTGACCGGCATCGACCGGTCGGCCGACGTCGTCGCGCAGGCGTCCGCCACCCACGCGGACGTGGCCAACGTGGAGTTCCGCGAGGGCAACGTGTACGACCTCGACGTCCCCGACGAATCGTTCGACGTCGTGCACGCGCACCAGGTGCTGCAGCACCTCGCGGACCCGGTGGCTGCGCTCCGGGAGATGCGGCGCGTCGTGCGGCCGGGGGGCATCGTGGCCGCCCGCGAGGCGGACTTCGGCGCGATGACCTGGTACCCGGCGGTCGGCGAGCTCGACGAGTGGCGGGAGCTGTACGGGGAGCTGGCCCGCGGGAACGGCGGCGAGCCCGACGCCGGCCGGCGGTTGCCGGGGTGGGCGGCCGCGGCCGGCTTCGCGGACGTCGAGGTGTCGTCGTCGAACTGGGTGTACGCCACCGCCGCGGACAGGCGCGCGCATGCGGAGTCCTGGGCCGAGCGCGTGGAGCACTCCGCCTTCGCCGAGCAGACCATCGAGCGGGGACTCGCCGACCGGCAGACCCTGCAGCGCCTGGCCGAGGGCTGGCGCAGGTGGGGGCGTGCCGAGGACGCCGTGTTCCTCATGCCGAGCGTCGAGATTCTCGCCCGCGCCTGAGCCGGTGCGCCGATAGGCTGGCGGGATGTACCGCATCGTCACCGTCTGCACGGGCAACATCTGCCGCTCGCCCATGGCGGAGCTCATGCTCGCGCACGCCTTCAGGCAGGCGGGACTGCAGCAGTACGTCGCCGTCGATTCCGCGGGGACCACCGACTGGGAGGCCGGGAAGCCCATCGACGAGCGGGCGGCCGCGAAGCTGGCGGAACTCGGCATCGAGAGCCACCTGCACCGTGCCCGACGCTTCGAGGTCGTCTGGTACCGGGAGCGGGACCTCATCCTCGCCCTGGACCTCGACCACTACCGGGAGCTGCGCCGGGACGCCCCGGACGGTGACGCACGGGACAGGATCCACCTCCTGCGCGAGTTCGATCCGACGACGACGGACGCCGACCTCGAGGATCTCGGGATCTACGACCCCTGGTACGGCGACGCCAGCGACTTCGAAGCCACCTGGCGGATGGTCCACGGCGCGGTGGAGGGCGTCGTCCAGTTCGTGCGCCACGAACTCGACGCCTGACGTTCCCGCGCCCCGACCGGCAATGCTTACCATGAACGGGTGAACCCCTCCCTCTGGCTGGCGCTGCTCGGCGCCGGGACCCTGATCAGCTTCGTGCCCGGGGCGGGTGCCGTGAACACCATGAGCAACGCGCTGACCGTCGGTTTCCGCCGCTCCATCTGGGGGATCCTCGGCCAGCAGGCGGCCCTCCTGGTGCACATCGGTGTCGCGGCGGCGGGCGTGGGACTGCTCGTGACCAACTCGCCGCTGGCGTTCGACGTCATCCGGTACACCGGCGCCGCGTACCTCGTGTACCTGGGCGTGCGGAAGTTCCTGCAGAAGCCCGAGCATGACGAGGCCCGGGCCCGGCAGGGCACCGAGGGCGCGCTCTCGATGGTCCGCCGCGGCCTCTGGGTCAACCTGCTCAACCCGAAGGCCATCGTGTTCTTCCTCGCCCTGATCCCCCAGTTCATCCGCCCGGACCGCCCGCTGCTCGGCCAGTACGCCGTCCTGGCCGCGACCGTCGTCGTCATCGACGTGCTCGTCATGTGGTTCTTCTACGCCGGCGCCGCCCGCTCGTTCCGGCGCTTCACGCAGGACGACCGCGGGCAGGTGGTCCTCAACCGCACCTTCGGCTCGCTCTTCGTCGGCGTCGGCGCCCTGCTCGCCGTGGCCTGACCCGTGCCCTCCGACACGCCCCTGCTCATCGCCGTCGACGGGCGGTCCGGGGCGGGCAAGACCACCCTCGCCGTCGAGCTCGCCGCCCTCCTCCGGGAGCACCACAGCGTCAGCCTCTTCCACCTCGAGGACATCTACCCGGGCTGGGACGGGCTCGACGACGGCATCGGCGCCTACGTGGAGCGCGTCCTCCTCCCCCTGCGGGACGGGCGGCCCGCACACTGGAACGCCTGGGACTGGGACCGCGGGCAGGCCGGCGCCGCACGGACCACGGCGCCGGCCGAGATCGTGCTCCTGGAAGGGGTGGGCGCCGCGGCTGCTGCGGCGCGGCCCCACCTCGACGCGGTGATCTGGATCGAGGCGGACGCCGGGATCCGGCACCGGACCGCGATCGAACGCGACGGCGAGGCCTACGCGCCCTTCTGGCAGCGCTGGGCGGACCAGGAGGACGCCTGGTTGGCGGGCGACGATCCCGCCGCCGTCGCCGACGTCGTCGTGCAGGGCCACCGCGGGGTCCCGTCACCGCAGGCCGTCCGCCTCGCACTCACGGGACTGCCGGCGTGCGCGATCCTGCTCGCGCCGGAGCGCGCGGGCCGGCGCGGGCTCCGGCTGGACTGCGAGCGCATCGACGCGACGCCGGACACCGCGGCGCTGTTCTCCACCCTGCACGGCGCGTCCCCCGCCGCGGTCTGGCTGGACAGCTCCGACACCGGGACCACGACGGCCCGGCCGGAGGGGCGCAACCGCTTCAGCATCCTGGCGGACGCGTCCGGCGCCTTCGGGCAGCAGGCCCTGCACCGGGACGGCATCACGGAGATCACGGCGGGCCCGGTCACCACGCGCATCCGCGAACCCTTCTTCCGCTGGCTCGACGACGTCTGGGGACGCCGGGCGGTCCGCCCCCCGGAGGGCTTCGCCTGCGGGTTCGGCCTGGGGTGGCTGGGCTACCTCGGCTACGAGCTCAAGCGGGAGACGGGCGGCGCCTCCGTACCCACCCCGGCCGATGCCCTCCCGGACGCCGCCCTGATCTTCGCGGGCCGCGCCGTCGTCGTGGACCACGCCGAGGCGGCCGTGTTCCTGCTCACGCTCACGGACGGGCGGCGCGACCCGGACCGGGAGTCCTGGCTGACGGAGGCCCGCCACGCCGTCGCGGCGCCGTCCCCCGTCCCGCCGTCACCGCCGCCCCCGGCACCCCGGTTCGCTGCCCGGGACTCCCGCGAGGAGTACCTCGCGAAGACCCGGCGCGCGCAGGCCGAGATCGCCGACGGCAACACGTACGAGGTGTGCCTGACGACGTCGCTCTCAGCCCGCGTGGAACGCCTCGATCCGCTGGCGACGTATCTCCGCCTGCGGGCCGCGAGTCCGGCGCCCTTCGCGCACTACCTCCGCTTCCCGGGCTTCGCCGTCGCCAGCACCTCGCCCGAACGCTTCCTGAAGCTCACACAGGACGGCTTCATGCAGGCGGAACCCATCAAGGGCACGCGCGGTCGATCGGCGGATCCGACGGAGGACGCCGGCCTGCTCGAGGACCTCCGGACCTCGGAGAAGGACCGGGCGGAGAACATCATGATCGTGGACCTGCTCCGCAACGACCTCTCCCACCACGCGGTCCCGGGCTCGGTCACCGTCAGCCGGCTGTGCGACATCGAGTCCTATGCCACCGTGCACCAGATGGTGAGCAGCATCGACGCCCGGCTGCGGCCGGGTAGCGCACGCGCCGGGGTGATCGGGTCCGCCTTCCCTGCCGGCTCGATGACGGGCGCGCCGAAGATCAGCACCATGGCCATCCTCGACCGCCTGGAGCAGGGTCCGCGCGGCCCCTACTCGGGTGTCGCCGGGTACTTCAGCCTGACCGGCGCCACGGACCTCGCCGTCGTGATCCGCACCCTCGTGCTGGCGGAGGACGGCGACGCGACACGTCTCACGCTGGGCGTCGGCGGGGCGATCACGGCCGACTCGGACCCGGCCGAGGAGTGGGCCGAGGTGCGGACGAAGGCGCGCGGCGTGCTGTCTGCCCTGGGCTCCGGCTTCCCGGCCGACGACGGGCACCCTGCAGCCCTGCGCGGCGCCGGGGTCGGACCGTGACGGCCCTCCACCCCACGAGGAACAGGAGGTCGTGCACCACTGGCTTCCCTGACCGGCGCCATCTGCTCGAGATACGCTGCGCCGGCTGCTCCCTGGAGCGGAAGGGGAGGGGATAGAGTCGTGGCAGCCCCTGACGAAAGCAGACTCTGATCTTCCGCCGTACTGCACCCAGCATTGTCCCCCTGGCGATCGCGGTCCTCCTTGCGGCTGCCGGCTGCACCCCGGGAGGGCCTCCGGCGCCGACTGCTGCCGAGTCGGCGCCGGAGACCCTCCCCTCGGTGCTTCTTGCAGACCCTCAAGCCGGCGTGCGCCGTGTCCTGGCCGGCACTGAAGCGCAGTCGTCCGTCGCGATGAGCGGGATGCTGTTCGACACCAGCCCTGCAGCCGTGGTGTTCGCCCGTCAGTCGGAGACGGGACTCGATCTCACCGACGCCGACCTGACCGTGGCTTCGAGTGCTGCTGTAGGTCTGCAGGTCCCCCTGCTGGTCGTCGGGCCGGGCGGGTCCGACGGTGCGACGGTCGACGCCGAGCTCACCAGGCTCGGGGTCGAGACGGTCATCGGGTACGGTGACCCGGCAGCGGACTGGGCCGCCCTGATCGGACAGCGGGCCCTCGTCGTCGGCCCCACCGAGGCGGCCGCCTTCGATGGCGTCCTCGATGTATCGACCACACCCGAGGCCGTACCGGAAAGCGACGTCGCCGCCTCGATCGGGGGGCTGAGTGCGGACGACGCACGCCTGCTCACGCTGGAACCCGCCCCGGCAGCAACGCCGACCCCATCGGACCCCGGACCGGCGACACCCGGTCCCGCGTCCACGACCTCCACCGACTCGGTGCTGTCGGACACCGCCACTGCAGCGCGGGTCCCACCCTTCACGCCCGCCGGTGAGCCGATCGATGCGCTGGTCCTGGCGACCCCGTCCTCGGCGCCGGCGCCTCTTGCGACAGCCCGGGCTGCCGGAATCGACGTCGAACTGGTCGCGGACGCGGACCCACGGTCCACCAGCACGGCCGTGGACGCCGTGCGGTCCCGCGCCGACGGTGCAGTACTTGCGGTCGGCGCCGCTTTCGGCGCGCAGGAGGTCTTCGCGCAGCGGGTCCAGGTGGCGGCAACAGCCCCTCAGTTGCCGGGAGGTGGCCAGACCGTCTTCCCCGGCCGCCGTATGGTGGCCCTGTACGGGCACCCCAGCGGACCGTCCCTCGGGGCGCTGGGGGAACAGGGCATCGACGAGACGATCGCCCGGGTCAAGGGTCTTGCTGCCCGGTACCAGCCGTTCAGTGACGAGCCAGTCGTCCCCGCCCTCGACCTCATTGCCACGATCGCCAGCGCGGAACCCGGTACCGACGGCGACTACTCGAGCGAGACCCCGATCGACGTCCTTCGGCCCTGGGTCGATGCCGCCGAGGAACAGGGCGTGTACGTCGTCCTCGACCTGCAATCCGGACGATCCGACTTCCTGTCCCAGGCCAGGCTGTACGAGGAACTCCTCGCCCGCCCGACCGTCGGTCTCGCCCTGGACCCCGAATGGCGGCTCCTGCCCGGCGAGCGGCCACTCCAGCAGATCGGCAGCGTCAGCGCTGCCGAGATCAATGCCACCACTGCCTGGCTCGCGGACCTCACACGGGACCGGGCCCTGCCCCAGAAGCTCGTGATGGTCCACCAGTTCCGGATCGACATGATCAGCGATCGTGCGGATCTCGACGTCTCACGCAGCGAACTGGCGGTGACGCTGCACGCCGACGGCCACGGGACGCCCGGGCAGAAACTCGACACCTGGTCCGCGCTGCAGGGCGTCTCTCCCGCAGGGACGTGGCCGTCGTGGAAGAACTTCCACGACGAGGACCAGCCCATGCTGACGCCCGAGCAGACCTACTCGCTCGTCGACCCGAAGCCGTGGCTGGTGACCTACCAGTAAGCGGCCCTGGACCCGCGGTGCCGGAGAGTCGACCGCGGGTCCGGTGCTCAATCAGGGAGATACGGTTCGTACTGGTCGAGGGTGCCGTCGAGCACCGGCACGTCGAGTGTGACGGATTCCGACGGCGTCGTCAGGGTGATCTCCGTCAGCGCGCCGGGGGGCTCCTCGACGGTGCTGAGGATCTCTTCATTGGTGTCCAGCGGGTACTGACCGTTCGCCGGCACGGTTACCTCCACCTGATCGTCCGCGTCGCTGACCGTGACCTCGACGGCGGCGGAGGACTCGTTGTCGAGCGTCCCCAGGAGGCGGCCGGGCATCCCTTCTTCTGCAGAGACGACGAGCATGCTGCGCAGTTTCACGACCCCGACCTGCCCGTCCTCGCCGGTGGCGATCGCGTCCCTGGTTTCCTCGGGAGTGCTGCAGCCGGTCACCGCCAATACGGCGATCACTGTCAGGGCGGCTGAACCCCGGGCCAGGGACTGGCGACGACCGTGCTGGATGCGGTGCATGAGAGCTCCTTCGGATGTGGCCAGGCGTTCCTGGCATGCAGTGGATGACCCGCAGGAGAGTGGAGGAAGGATGCGTATCTCTTCCGATGAATCCGTCGTGGATGGGGATCGACGTCTCTTGCCCGGTCTCAGGAGCCGCGGGTGCGTGTTGCGCTCCGAGCAATCGTAAGCAGGCTGTCTTTACGTGATCAAGCAGCGGGGCTGTCGTCCGCCGAACCGTTGCGGAATCGCAACGACCCTGGATCCGGGTTCGCCCAGGGAGTAGCTGCCCGTGTCGGCAAGGATCAAGTGGGCAGCCGGCCACCGACGTGCCATCGGCTCAGGGTGCGGGTAGGCCAGAATGAGCGGCATGGATACGAGCAAAGAGTCCGTGCGTGAGTCCCTGCGTGTCCAGCTGTGGCCCGTTCCCCTGATCGCCGTCATCATCGCGCTCGTCCTGGGACAGGCTCTTCCGTACCTCGATCGGCAGTTAGACGACAGCATGCCGCCGGTGGTGTCCGGGATCCTGTTCGGCGGGGGGCCCGAAGCGGCGCGGTCACTGCTGGAGACGATCGCCAGTTCCACCATCACCGTCACGTCGCTGACCTTCTCACTGACGGTCGTCACGTTGCAGCTTGCGAGCAGCCAGTTCTCCCCGCGCCTCCTGCGCACCTTCACACGGGACCGTTTCGTCCACAACACACTCGCCCTGTTCCTTGCGACGTTCGTCTTCGCTCTCACGGTGCTGCGCAGTATCCGGGTGGAAACCAGTGCCGGGCCGGCGTTCGTCCCCGAGATCGCCGTGACCACGGCCTTCGCGCTGACCATCAGCAGCGTCGTCGGCCTCGTCCTCTTCCTGGCCTACCTGGCACGGCAGATCCGCGTCGAGACCATGTTGCGTGATGTGCATCGTGAGACCGACAAGACCCTCGAACGGGTTTTTCCGGAGCACGACTCACGAAGGCCGAGCGTCCGGACGCCGGAAGGCCGGCCGGATGCGGTCCGCGCGCCGTCCTCGGGTTTCCTCACCCGCATCGACACCGGAGCCCTGCTGTCGGCTGCAGCGCGACTCGACGCCTTCGTGTCCGTCGACGTGGCACCCGGAGCCTCCCTCGTCGCCGGAGTACCGGTCGCCCGGGTGTGGGATGCGCAGGCGGTTCCACTCGACGGCGACCGACTGGCGGAGCTGACCGAGGCGGTGTCCCGGTCGCTGAGAACCGACTTCGAGCGCACCTCCACGCAGGACCCGTCGTTCGGCCTGCAACAACTCCTCGATGTCACCGACAAGGCTCTCTCGCCCGGCGTCAACGACCCCACGACCGCCGTCCATGCACTCAGTCACATCTCCGCGATCCTGTGCTCCCTCACCGATCGGACCACCGGGCCCGTCACGCTCTACGACTCGAACGATCGGGCCCGACTGAACCTCACACTTCCTTCCTTCGCCCAGCTCCTCGATCTCGTCATGGACCAACTCATCACCTACGCCTTCACGGACCCTCGAACAGCGGGTCGGAGCATCGCCATGCTGTCCGAGATCACGATCAGCGCATCCCAGGCCGGAACGCTGCCGACACATACGTCGGCCCTGAGCGGACATCAGGCGCGCGTCCGGACGGCGGTCGAAGCGTCGACGCTCGATGCGGTGATTCGCGCCGATCTCGCCTCCCAGCTGAACGACGTCGAACGGCAGCATCGTCGGCCAGGCGCTTGATCGGCCGTGCTGCTGCGTACCCGTCGCGCGGGCCCGGGAATCCCGTGCACCCCCGTTCGGACGTGCCGAGTGCTACTGTCCATCGATGAGCACACCTCGAATCCACCTGGATCGACCCGCGCTCCTGGTGATCGACGTCCAGCAGGGCTTCGATGACTCCGCGTTCTGGGGCGAGAGGGACAACCCCGCGTGCGAGGACAACATCGCCGCGCTGGTCACGCACTGGCGCCGCCAGGACTGGCCCGTGGTCTTCGTCCAGCACGACTCCGACAACCCGGACTCGCCCCTGTCCCCCTCCCGGCCCGGTCACGCCTTCAAGGACATACTCACGGGGACCCCCGACCTCCTCGTCCACAAGAGTGTGAACTCGAGCTTCTACGGGACCCCGGATCTGCACGGGTGGCTGCAGGCCGAGGACATCGCGCAGGTCGTCATCTGCGGGATCACCACCAACCACTGCTGTGAGACCACGGCCCGCATGGCCGGCAACCTCGGTTACGACACCTACTTCGCCATCGACGCAACGCACACCTTCGATCGAAGGACACCGGACGGAGACCCTGTCCCTGCCGAGACACTCTCGATCGTGACGGCGACGAACCTCCACGACGAGTTCGCCACGGTACTGACCACGTCAGCACTCCTCGACCACTGAGACACCTCCTCGGACTCCCTCCCCTGACAGCGCTGCACCTGATCAGGCACACTCCACAGGCCACCGGCGCCCCCTTCTTCCGGGCGGATGTCAATCGGATCCTGCCGGTACCGCTGACCCGTCCGAGAGGCGGACGATGAACAGGTCAGACTGCGGCAGCCCACGGCGGGCCGCGGACCCGTTCGGCTGAAAGTGGACTCTATGGCGGACAGCGGTGGAATGGCCGACAAGGCCGAAGACTATGCACAGGACAATCCCGAGAAGGTGGACCAGGCCGAGGACAAGGCCAGGGAGACCCTCGACGGGAAGGACGGCGATCAAAAGTAACTGATCCCCTACCGAGGCCGGGCCGCGATCGAGCGGCCCGGCCTTCTTGCTGCCGGAGCGGCCCCGTCCGCGTCGAATCGCCGACGAATGGTGGTCCCGATCCCTTGACCCGCCTTTTGTTACCGTTCACAATTGCCGCAGGGCTCCCCGCCCATGCAGCAACGACGGTGCAGATACCCCTTGCTGTGGTTCCGATTCCAAGGAGGCAGCAGTGTTCAGGAAATCCTTCGTGGCGGTCATCGCCGCTACAACCCTCGCCCTCACCGCCTGCGGCGGTCAGTCCGAAGCCGGCGGAGAGGGCGGTTCCGATGACACCATCACCATGGGCTTCGCCCAGGTCGGCGCCGAGAGCGGCTGGCGTACCGCCAACACCAAGTCGGTCCAGGAAGCCGCGGAAGCGGCGGGCGTCGACCTCAAGTTCTCCGACGCGCAGCAGAAGCAGGAGAACCAGATCAAGGCGATCCGGTCCTACATCCAGCAGCAGGTGGACGTCATCGCCTTCTCCCCGGTGGTCGAATCGGGCTGGGACACCGTCCTGAAGGAAGCCAAGGACGCGGACATCCCCGTGATCCTCACCGACCGGGCGGTCGACTCCACCGACACCTCGCTGTACAGGACCTTCCTCGGCTCGGACTTCGTCGAGGAGGGCAAGAAGGCCGGGGAATGGCTCGTCGAGGACTCGGCCTCGACCGAGGGCCCGGTGAACATCGTGGAACTGCAGGGCACCACGGGGGCGGCTCCGGCCATCGACCGGAAGGAAGGATTCGAGGCGGCCATCGCGGCCGATCCCGACCTCGAGATCGTCCAGTCGCAGACCGGCGACTTCACCCGGAGCGGCGGCAAGCAGGTGATGGAGGCGTTCCTGAAGAACACCCCCGACATCGACGTGGTCTATGCCCACAACGACGACATGGGGCTGGGCGCCATCGAGGCCATCGAGGCCGCAGGGAAGGTGCCCGGCAAGGACATCAAGATCATCACCGTGGACGCCGTGAAGGACGGCATGACCGCTCTCGCGGAGGGGAAGATCAACTTCATCGTCGAGTGCAACCCGCTCCTCGGCGATCAGCTCATGGACCTGGCTGCCAAGGTGGTCGCGGGCGAGGAGGTCCCGGCCCGCGTGGTGACCGAGGAGACCACCTTCACGCCCGAGCAGGCCAAGGAAGCCCTCCCGAGCCGCGAGTACTAGGAACCGGACGCGGCCGCCCGCGAGGACGGCCGCGTCACCAGGAGAGAGGGATGCGGCGGGCCCGGCCCGCCGCATCCGGAGCACAGGAGGCAGGACATGGGCGGGACCGCTCCCGTGGTGGACATGCAGGGCATCTCCATCGCCTTCCCGGGCGTGAGAGCGCTCGACGGCGTCGACTTCCGGCTGTTCCCCGGGGAGGTCCACGCCCTCCTGGGCGAGAACGGCGCCGGGAAGTCCACCCTCATCAAGGCCCTGACGGGGGTCTACGCGATCGACGACGGCACCATCACCGTGCTGGGGGCCCGGACGAGCTTCGGCACGCCGGCCGAGGCGCAGGCGTCCGGGATCAGCACGGTCTACCAGGAGGTGAACCTCTGCCCCAACCTCTCCGTCGAGGAGAACATCCTGCTCGGCCGCGAACCGCGCAGGCGCGGCGCCATCCACTGGCGGGAGGTCCGCCGGAAGGCGGAGGAGGTCCTCGACCAGCTGCAGCTGGGGCACATCGACCCTCGCTCCGTCCTGTCCTCGCACTCCATCGCCATCCAGCAGCTCGTGGCCATCGCGCGTGCCATGCAGATCGAGGCAAGGGTGCTCATCCTCGACGAGCCCACCTCCAGCCTCGACGCCGACGAGGTGCAGCAGCTGTTCTCGGTCATCCGCACGCTGCGGGACCGGGGCGTCGCCATCCTCTTCGTCTCCCACTTCCTCGAGCAGGTGTACGAGGTCTCGGACCGCATGACGGTGCTCCGCAACGGCAGGCTGGTGGGCGAGTACCTGACGGCCGAACTGCCGCGCATGGGCCTGATCTCCAAGATGATCGGCAAGGAACTGGACGCCCTGGCCGAGCTCGAGGAGGCCGAGAGCCGACGGCAGCCGGACCGCACGGACCAGACGCTGTTCCTGCAGGCGGAGGGCCTGGGCAGGAAGGGCTCGGTCCAGGAGGTGACCTTCACCGTCCACGACGGCGAGATCCTCGGCCTCGCCGGCCTGCTCGGGTCCGGCCGCACCGAGACGGCGAGGCTGCTCTTCGGTGCCGACAGGGCCGATCAGGGACAGCTGACCATCCGCGGCACGAGCCGCGCCCTGCGCAGCCCCCGGTCCGCCATCGATCGGGGCATCGCGTTCTCCTCCGAGAACCGCAAGGAGGAGGGACTGATCGGCGATCTGTCCGTCCGCGACAACCTGATCCTGGCGCTGCAGGCAGGCAAGGGCTGGTGGCGGCGCGTCCCGCGTGCCACCCAGGACGAGCTGGCGGATCGGTACATCAAGGCCCTCGACATCCGCCCGTCCGGCAAGGACACGCTCATCCGGGATCTCAGCGGAGGCAACCAGCAGAAAGTGCTGCTGGCGCGCTGGCTCATCACCGATCCGCGCCTGCTCATCCTGGACGAACCGACCCGGGGCATCGACATCGGCGCCAAGACCCAGATCCAGAAACTCATCAGCAGCCTCGCAGCGGACGGCATGTCCGTCATCTTCATCTCGGCCGAGCTCGAGGAAGTGCTGCGGATCAGCGACCGGATCGCCGTCCTCAAGGACCGGCGGATGGTCGCGGACATACCCAACGACAACATCACCATGGAAGACGTCATGACGGTCATCGCGGGAACGAACGCATGAGTGCGCTGCTGAGGCACCGCCTCACCTGGCCCGTCCTCGCCCTCGTCCTCCTGCTCCTGCTGAATCAGCTCTTCCGTGCGGACTTCCTCTCGGTCCGGGTGCAGGACGGCCACCTCTACGGCAGCCTGATCGACATCCTCCGCAACGGAGCACCCACCATCCTGATCGCCCTCGGCATGACGCTCGTTATCGCCTCGCGGGGCATCGACCTGTCGGTGGGGGCGGTCGCGGCCATCGCCGGTGCCGTCTCCTGCATGTACATCTACAGCTCCCCCGAACCGGCCTCCCTGCAGACCGCCGCGACCGGGGTGGCGATCGCCGTCGTCGCGGGCCTCGCCCTCGGGGCGTGGAACGGTTTCCTGGTCTCGGTCATCGGGATCCAGCCGATCATCGCCACCCTCGTGCTCATGACCGCAGGCCGCGGACTGGCCCAGCTGGTCACCGACGGCCAGATCATCTCCGTGTCCAACGACTCCTACCAGGCGATCGGTGCCGGATACTTCCTGGGCCTGCCCATCTCGATCCTCATCGCGGCAGCCGCCTTCGGGATCACCGGCCTGCTGACGCGCCGGACGGCCCTCGGCACGCTCATCGAGTCGGTGGGCATCAATCCGGTGGCGAGCAGGCTTTCAGGGCTCGACGCGCGGACCATCACCTGGACCGTCTACGTCTTCAGCGGGCTGTGCGCGGCGGTCGCCGGCCTCATGATCAGCTCCAACGTCACGGCGGCGGACGCCAACAACGCCGGCCTGTACATCGAGATGGACGCCATCCTCGCCGTCGTCATCGGCGGCACCTCGCTGGCCGGGGGCCGGTACAGCCTGGTCGGCACCCTCGTCGGGGCGCTGATCATCCAGACCCTCACCACCACCGTCTACACGCTCGGCGTCCCGCCCGAAGCCACCCTGGTCTTCAAGGCGCTCGTCGTGATCATCGTGTGCCTCCTGCAGTCCAGCAGGGCGCGCACCCTCCTCAGCCGACGACGGCGGCCCGTGACCGAGCCGTCCCGACCGAAGGTGGCCGCCTGATGTCCGTGCTCACCCGCACCCCGGCACCGCTCGACCGCCCCCGCATGACCCGGCTGCGGGGCAAGGCGCGGTACGCCCCCACCCTCGCGACGATGGGCCTCTTCCTCGCCATGTTCGCCGCCGGCGCGGTCATGTACCCGGGGTTCCTGTCCGGGCAGGTCTTCCTCAACCTCCTGATCGACAACACGTTCCTGATCGTCCTCGCCGTCGGCATGACGTTCGTGATCCTCACCGGAGGCATCGACCTCTCCGTCGGGTCCGTCGTCGCGCTGTCCATGATGATCGCCGCCGCCCTCCTCCAGGCCGGCTGGAACCCCGCCGCGGTCATCGCCCTCGTCCTCCTGACCGGTGCCACCTTCGGCCTGCTCATGGGACTCGTGATCCAGGTCTTCGAGATCCAGCCCTTCATCGTCACCCTTGCGGGCCTGTTCCTGGCGCGGGGCCTCTGCTACGTCATCAGCGTCGATTCCATCACCGTGACCGACCCCTTCTTCACCTCCATGGCGCAGGCGAGGATCCCGCTGGTGGGGAGGCTGTTCGTCTCCCCCGGCGTCGTGATCGCCCTCGTCGTGGTCGCCGTCGCGTTCTACGTGCTGCATCAGACGCGGTTCGGGCGGACCGTGTACGCGATCGGTGGCGGAGAGTCCTCGGCGCTGCTCATGGGCCTCGCCGTCCCGCGCACCAAGGTCCTCGTGTACGGGATCAGCGGACTGTGCTCCTCGATCGCCGGGATCCTCTTCTCGTTCTACAGCCTCTCGGGCTACAGCCTGGCGGCCACCGGGCTGGAACTCGACGCCATCGCGGCGGTCGTGGTGGGCGGGACGCTGCTGACGGGAGGCTACGGGTACGTGCTCGGCTCCCTCACGGGGGTGCTCGTGCTCGGTATCGTCCAGACGTTCATCTCCTACGAGGGCACGCTGAGCTCCTGGTGGACGCGCATAGTGATCGGCGCCCTGCTCCTCGTCTTCATCCTGCTGCAGAAACTCTTCACCCGGAAGGTCAGACTCACCTGAGGCCGCGGGGTTCCGGCGGCTACGCTGTGGCCCATGACTGTTCTCGTGTTCCTGGACCCGGCCCATGACGACGGCAGGGTGGCCGACGCGTCCCAGCCGCAGCTGATGGCCACCGACCTCGGCGCCACCCGCGGGGACGGCCTCTTCGAATCCCTGCTCGCCGTCGACGGAGCCCCCCGCAAGGAGCAGGCGCACCTGGCGCGCCTCGCGGCGTCGGCCGACGCCCTGGATCTGACCGTGCCCGACGCCGAGGCGTGGAGCCGCGCGATCCGCACCGGCCTGCGCGAGTTCGCGGCAGCGGAACCGGACCAGGGACACGCCGTCGTGAAGCTGGTCGCCACGCGCGGCGTCGAGGGCGCCGGGCGGGCCACGGCCTGGGTGCAGGTTTCCCGCGTGCCCGAGGCCACCCTCCGGCAGCGCGAGACGGGCCTGAAGGTCCTCTTCCTCGAGCGCGGGTACGACAGCACCGTCGCCCAGCGCGCGCCCTGGCTGCTCCTGGGGGCGAAGACCCTCTCCTACGCCGTCAACATGGCCGCCGTCCGCTACGCGAAGGCGCACGGGGCGGACGACGTCATCTTCACCTCCTCCGACGGCAAGGTGCTGGAAGGCCCGACGTCGACCGTCCTCCTCGCCTACGACCGCGACGGCCGGAAGACCCTCCTCACGCCGCAGCTCGAGAGCGGGATCCTCGCTGGGACCTCACAGAGCGCGCTGTTCGCCGCGGCGAAGGACCAGGGGTGGGAGCTCGGCTACGGACCGCTGGAACCGCACCACCTGCTCGAGGCCGACGCCGTGTGGCTGATCTCGAGTATCCGGCTCCTCGCGCCGGTGCTCTCGCTGGACGGCCAGGACCTCCGCACCTCGAGCGCGCTGACCGCCGAACTCACCGACCTCGTGGACCGCTTCGTGTAATCTCCGCCACAAAACGGCCCCTGAAGGCCCTTCTGCTACGTCAAGCGTCGGTTTTCGGCCCTCTCGTTTTGACCCGGTGCTTCGTGCTGCCCTAGCGTTTTGCCTGCAATCAAGAGTTCCAGCCCTCGGCCCTGGCCGGCTGGACAGCAACCCTCTCCCGTAGTGGGGTGCTCCAGGTGAAGATTCGGCCGCCGGGACAAGTCCCCCGGTTGGCAAGTACGGCGTCGTGCGGCCTGTCCCGGACCATTCCTCCGTGACGGCACCCGCACCCGCGCACATCCCAGAACAGTGAGCGTGTCACCCAGCAGCCTGTCCCCTCCTCGCCGTGACCCGGCGTCCCCCGCACCATCCCCGTTCCCCGCGCCTCCATCCGGGCCGGCACCTCGAAGGACATCATGAACATCTCCCGCAAGGTCCTGGCGGCATTCGCCGTCCCCTTCCTCGCCTTGACCGTCTCCTGCGGCAGCGGCAGCAGCGAGCCCACCGAGACCACGGACGCCCTGGCCGGCAGCGACCAGCAGTCGCTCGACCAGTACACGACCGAGACCACGACGCCGATCGACGAGATCGACACGGCCGAGCTCGGCCTCGTCACCGACGGCACGCTGCGCGTCGGCACGCTCTCGGACGCCCCGCCGAACATCTTCCTCGAGGACGGCGTCTTCACCGGCTACGACAACGAGCTGCTGCGCGCCATCGGCGACAAGCTGGGCCTGGAGGTCGAGTTCGCGTCCACGGACTTCTCCGCGCTCCTCGCCCAGGTGCAGAACAAGCAGTTCGACGTCGGATCCTCCTCGATCTCCACCACCGCGGAGCGCCGCGAGAACGTGGGCTTCACCAACGGCTACGACTTCGGCTACATGGCCGTCGTCACGAAGAACGGCTCCTCGGTCACAGGCTTCGACTCGCTCTCGGAGAGCACCCGCATCGGCGTGGTCCAGGGCACCGTCCAGGACGACTACGTCTCCAACACCCTCGGTCTCGAGCCGGTGCGCTTCCCCGACTACAACACCGTCTACGCGAACGTGAAGAACGGGCAGGTGGACGCCTGGGTGGCCCCGTCGCAGCAGGCCACCGGTCAGGTGAAGGAGGGCGACGACACGACGATCGCCGAGACCATCATCAACACCGAGAACTTCACCGCGTACGCCGTGAACAGCGACAACCAGCCGCTCATCGACGCCCTCAATGCGGGCCTCGACGCCGTCGTCGCCGACGGCACGTGGACCGAGCTCACCGAGGAGTGGTACCCGGACCGCGAGATGCCCTCCGACTGGAAGCCCGGCAGCAAAGCCGTGGAAGTAAAGTAGCGGTCCCTGCATGGATGCCCTCGAACAGCTCGGGAAGACGTTCTTCGACTGGGAGGCGATGGCGGCTGTCCTGCCGGACCTCCTGACCGTCGGCCTGCCGAACACCATCATGCTCGCCCTGGCGTCGGGGATCATCGGGACGATCGTCGGGATGATCCTCGCCGTCATGGGGATCTCACGCAACCGCGTGCTGCGGTGGATCGCCCGCGTCTACACGGACATCTTCCGCGGGCTACCCGCCGTCGTGATCATCCTGCTCATCGGCCTCGGGCTCGGCCCGATCCTCCGGGAGATCACGGGCAGCACGAGCCCGTACCCGCTGGGCATCCTCGCCCTCTCGCTGATCGCCTCGGCCTACATCGGTGAGATCTTCCGCTCCGGCATCCAGAGCGTGGAGAAGGGACAGCTGGAGGCGTCGCGTGCCCTCGGCTTCAGCTACAGCTCGTCGATGCAGCTCGTCGTGATCCCCCAGGGCGTGCGGCGCGTGCTGCCGGCCCTGGTGAACCAGTTCATCTCGCTCATCAAGGAGTCCTCGCTCATCTACTTCATCGGCCTCGTGGCCAGTGAGCGCGAACTCTTCCGGGTGGGCAACGACGCCGCTAGCAACACCGGCAACCTGTCACCGCTCATCGCTGCCGGCGTGCTCTACCTGTGCCTGACCATCCCGCTCACGCACCTGGTCAACTTCATCGACAACCGGCTGCGCGTGGGCAGGAAGCAGAAGCCCGAACCGGATGAACTGGCCGCAAGGATCGGCGAAGGAGCGAAGGCGTGAAGACACAAGAATCAGGGACCCTGACGGGCAGGAACCTGCACCTGTCCTTCGGCTCCAACCACGTGCTGCGGGGGATCGACCTGCACGTGGAGCAGGGCACGACGGCGTCGGTCATCGGCCCCTCCGGGTCCGGCAAGTCCACCCTCCTGCGCGTCCTGAACCGGCTGATCGAACCTGATCAGGGGGACATCCTGCTGGACGGCCGGTCCGTCCTGAAGGACAACCCGGACGAGCTGCGCCGGCGCATCGGCATGGTGTTCCAGCAGTTCAACCTGTTCCCGCACAAGAGCGTGCTGGACAACGTCTCGCTGGCCCTGCGCAAGCTCCGGAAGATGTCGGCGGACGAGGCGCGGAGCAAGGCCCTCGCCCAACTGGACCTCGTGGGACTGAAGCACAAGGCCGACGTGCGCCCCGGCAACCTCTCGGGCGGGCAGCAGCAGCGTGTCGCGATCGCCCGCGCGCTGGCCATGGACCCCGAGGTCATGTTCTTCGACGAGGCCACCTCCGCCCTGGACCCCGAGCTCGTCAAGGGCGTCCTGGCGCTCATGGCGGACCTCGCGACGGCGGGCATGACCATGGTCGTGGTCACCCACGAGATGGGCTTCTCGCGCAACGTCTCGGACACCGTGACGTTCATGGACGGCGGCGTCGTGGTGGAGTCCGGCCCCCCGGCCGCGATCTTCGACGACGCCCAGACGCCCCGCCTGAGGTCGTTCCTCTCGGACGTGCTCTAGGCACCTCGTCCCACCTGGTCGACCGGCACCGGGGGTCCGCTCCAGCGGGCCCCCGGTTCCGTGTCCGGGGACTTCCGGTCCGGGATCGGGCCCCGGCGATCGAGCCCCGGCGATCACGACAGGATGAAGTTCCAGGTCCCGGCGAGCACGGCCGCCGTCGTCGCCCCCGCCGCGATGACGAGTCCGACGCCGGCCACGCCGACGTCGAGCGCCGTGAACGTGCTCGTCCGCGCCCAGGTGCGCGTCCCGCCGCCGAAGCCGCGCGCCTCCATGGCCGTCGCCAGGCGGGTGGCACGCCGGATGGCCTGCACGATCAGGCCGAACGACTGCCCCAGCAGGTTCCGGGTCCGGGCGACGAGCGAGCCGTCCGAACCGATGCCGCGGGCGTGCCGCGCGAGCCCGAGCATCTCCCACTGCTCCACGAGCAGGCCCACGAGCCGCAGCGACGCCAGCGCCCCGAGGACGAAGCGGTGCGGGAGATGGAGTTTCTGCGCCAGCGCGTCCGCCAGGTCGGTGGGGTCCGTGGTCAGGAGGATGAAGACCCCCGGCAGGGCGAGCGCCAGCCCGCGCAGCCCGACGGCGATCCCCGCGGCGACGGAGCCCTCGGTGAACAGGAACGGCCCGACGTCGAGCAGCACGCCGCCGGTCTTCTCGGCGAGCAGCGCCGTCCCGTAGGCACCGAGCAGGGCGGCGACCAGCAGGGGCCAGATCCGCCGGGCGAGCCCGACCACGCTGATGCCCAGCAGCGGCATGAGGGCGAGCTCGCAGCCGAGGACCACCGCGGCGCTGACCCAGTCGATGCTCGCCAGGAGCGCGAGGGTGATGACGACGGCGGCGAACAGCTTGGACACCGGGTTCGCCCGCAGGAGGGTCCGGCCGGTGAGGACCGGCGTCAGGTGGTCGCCGCTCACGGGGACACCAGCCGTCCCGCCCCGCCCGCGACGTGCAGGGTCGCGCCGCCGAGGGCCGCGATGAAGTCGGCGTCGTGGGTGACGGAGACGACCGCGACGCCGTCCTCGATCAGCTCCCGCAGGAGCGTCACGAGTTCGGCCCAGGTGAGGGCGTCCTGGCCGAACGTCGGCTCGTCGAGGACCAGGATGCGCGGCTCCGTGGCGAGCATCGTCGCCACGGACAGGCGCCGCTTCTCCCCGCCGGACAGCGTGAACGGGTTGGCGCCCAGCAGGTGGGTGAGCCGCAGCCGCTCCGCGATCTCCCCGGTGCGGCGGGGGTCCGCGGTGCCGCCGACCCTCCGCGGCCCGAACGCGAGCTCCTCCCCCACGCTCGGGGTGAGGAACTGGTGCTCGGGTTCCTGGAAGACGGTGCCGATGCGCTGCACGAGCTGCGCCGAGCGCCAGCGGAAGGGATCGGTTCCCGCGGCACCGGCGAGCTCCGGTGATGCCTCGAGCCGTCCCGCGCGGGGGCGCAGCAGGCCGCCGAGCGTGAGGGCGGCCGTGGACTTCCCGGCGCCGTTGGGCCCGGTGACGCTCAGCGCCTGCCCGGCGCGGACGTCCAGCGCGAGGTGTTCGACGGCGGCCGGGCCCCGCTTCGTCCGCGCGACCGTGAGGTCCCGCGCGGACAGCAGCACCTCCCCGCCGCCGCCGGGTACGGGCCCGCCGACGGCGGGCAGCCGGCCCGGGACCCACACGCCCGCCTCCGCGAGCCGGGCGCGCGTGCCCTCCTGGCCCAGGACCGCGCCCGGGGCGCCGTCGGCGAGGACGCCTCCGGCGGCGTCGAGCACGATCACGCGGTCGACGACGTCCGCCCAGACGGCGACCCGGTGTTCGACGACGACGAGCGTCGCGCCCGTGCGGTCGAGGACGCGGACGACGGCGTCCCGGACCTCCAGCACCCCGTCGGGGTCGAGGTTCGCGGTCGGCTCGTCGAGCAGGAGCAGGCCCGGCTCCATGGCGAGCACCGCGGCGAGGGCGAGGCGCTGCTTCTGGCCGCCCGAGAGCGCCGTGGTGGGGTGGTCGAGCGGGAGGTCGAGCCCGACGTCGTCGAGCGCGCGGTGCACCCGCTGCCAGATCTCCTCCCGCGGCACCGCGAGGTTCTCGGCGGCGAACGCCACCTCGTCGCCGACGCGCGCGAGGACCACCTGGGTCTCCGGGTCCTGCAGCACCAGGCCGGCGCGGCCGCGGGCATCGGCGGGGCGGATGCCGTCGAGCAGGAGTGCGCCCTCCTGCTCGCCCTCGTCCTGGCTGCCGAGCAGTCCCGCCAGCCCGTGCAGCACGGTGGACTTGCCGGCACCGGACGCGCCGAGGAGCAGGACGCGCTCACCGGCCCGGAGGTCGAGGTCGAGGTGGCGGGCGGCGAAGGCCTTCCGGCCGGCGTGGCGCCAGCCCCATCCCCGGGCGCTGACGGAGGCAGCTCCCGGGGACGGCGCCTGCGCTGGTGTCACACGTCCGCCGTGCGGCCGGCGGCGAAGGAGGACAGCACGCCCGTCCTCGCGAGTCCGCGCATGGCCAGCCAGGACAGCAGGCCGGCGATGACGACGCCGGAGAGCCCGGCGAACACGGTGTACAGGAGCTTGAACTCGAAGCTCCAGAGCGCGTTGTAGAGGATGTTCTCACTGATCGCCAGCGCCAGGCCCGCGCCGAGTCCGGCGAGGAGGGCGACCGGCAGGTTCCACCTCCGGTAGAGGAAGAGCAGGAACACGAGTTCGGCCCCTGCTCCCTGGATGGCGCCGGAGATGAGGACGCCGATACCCCACTGGGTGCCGATCAGGGCGGAGACCGCCGCGGCGAGGACCTCGCAGTAGATCGCGGCGCCCGGTTTCCGGATGATCAGCCCGCCGAGCACGCCGGCGATGAGCCAGCCGCCGGAATACAGGCCCGCGAGCGGCGGGAAGCCGGCGGTGAGCACGCTGATGCCCGAATAGCCCGCGGACCAGACGAAGAACAGCACGCCGACGGCGACGGCGATGACCGAGGCCACCACGATGTCGACGACGCGCCACTGGCCGGTGCGGGGAGAAAGGCCCTTCAGGGCCGTCGATGATGCCATGCTGATTCCTCCTGGGTTGCAGGAGGGGAGGGTGCACGGTTGCCGGACACCCTGAGAACTCGACTCCCTTCGCCGGTACTAACCGGATCAGGTTCGAGGGTCTGCGGCGGTCCGCACTCTCAGCGCCCGGTCCGGCAGCATGCTGCGGATCGGCGCTCCCCTGTCGTGTGTTGCTTGAGCGCTCCCGATCCTACACCGGCGGATCGGGATGCCGCCTGCCGGTCTTCGCCGCTCCGCGACCCGCACCCGCAGAGCGAGCGGAGCCCGACTAGGCTAGCTGCAGGACTATTCGGATGAGAAGGAGAAACCATGACTGTGGTGTTCAAGTTGCTCGGTGTCGGCATGAGCGTCGGCGCGGGCTTCGTAGGGACGAAGCTCGTCGACTTCCTGTGGGAGAAGATCACCGGTGAGGCGCCGCCCAAGAGCAAGGACGGCCTGGAGAACACGCTCCGCTCCGCGCTGGTGTTCGCCATCATCTCGGGTGCGGTCAGCACCACCATCCAGGTGCTGACCAACCGGTCCACGCAGAAGGCCATCGAGCGGTTCGCCAAGACCCGCGATCTCACCTGAGCCGCATGGGATCGGGGAAGGGCGCTCTTCGGGGCGCCCTTCCCCGCGTCCGGGTCAGGACTGCGCCGTGCTGCGCAACTCCGGCTTGACGGTCTGCAGGATGCGGTGCAGGTTCATGCCGATCGCGGCGGCCGACCCGAAGGGGACGGTCTCGGACGAGGACTCGTAGGCCGCGGTCTCGAGGACCTTCAGGATCCGCTCGGCCTCGCCGAGGGCCTCGTCGTCGTTCTCGTCGACCGTCCACAGGTCCAGCACGTTCCCGGTCGCGGTGAAGGCCGCCTGCAGGGGCACGCGGACCGACTCCGGGAGGGGTTGCTCGGTCGCCGTCCCGTGGAGACCGTCCTGCAGCATGTTGGTGATGTTCAGGGTGTGCGAGGCGACGATCTCCAGGACCTCGACGTGGCGGTAGTCGCCGCGCAGGTCCCGGGGGTGGAAGCGCCGCCGGACGTTGCCCTTCCGGCTCTCGTTCGCGTACTGGAGGGCGCTCCGCGCGTTCCGGACGGACGCCGTGAGGGCGTCGCGGCGTTCCGCCCACCGCGGGTCGTCCCCCGCCCAGTCCTCCTCGAGCGCCTCGCCCATCTCCTGGAGCTGGCGTGCCGCCGTCCTGCGCAGGCTGCTCATCCGGCCGACCGCGTCATTGAGGTGGAGCGGGGGCAGGATGAGCGCACTGACCGCGAGGCCCACGCCCACGCCCACGAGGGTCTGGACCAGATACCCCAGCGAGTACCCCAGGTTCTCGTTCCCGATGACGAGCACGAACAATCCCGCGGAGGCGATGCCCGACCCGCCGCCGGCCGTTCTCTTGAGCACCCCGCTGAGGAGCACGCCGATCCCGACGACGAAGGCGATGGTCAGCCAGTTCGGATCTCCCGCCCACACCGCGACGTACGCGAGGAGGATCCCGATCGTGAGCCCGATGACGGTCTGCAGGCCGAGCTTGACGGTGCCGGCCACCGTCGGGTAGATCGCCAGCAGGGCACCCAGCGGGGCGTAGTACGGGTACTCTGCGGGCGTCCCGGGAATGGCCTGGGCGATCGTCCAGGCGAGTGACGCGGCGAGGGCCGCCTTGGCCGCCAGGAGGAGCTGCGGGTTGACCACGGCGGCCCGCAGCCGCTCCCTGAGGTCGCCGTCGAAGCGGGTGGCGAGCACGCCGAGGCCCGGGTGGATCCTGAGGGTGGGCATCCTGCAGTATGGCAGCCCAACCTTGGAGTCCCTTCTCCCGGATGCGGTCACGCGGCATACTGGCCGCATGACCCTCCTCACCACGCAGCAGATCCTCGATGCCGGCCTGGTTGACTGGCGCAAGCTCGCGCAGGCACTGCACGCCCGCTTCCTGACGCGCGACTTCGCCTCGGGCCTCGCGCTCGTCTCGGCCATCGGCGAACTCGCGGAGGACGCAGGCCACCACCCCGACGTCGTCCTGACGTACCCGCACGTCGACGTGAAGCTCCTGAGCCATGACGCGTCCGGGGTGACGGAGCGGGACGTGGACCTCGCCCGCCGGATCAGCGCAGCCGCCGCCGAGCGGGGCGTCGCAGCCGATCCCGCGGCGCCCGCCGTCGTCGAGCTCGCCCTCGACACGGCCGACGTGGCCGCCATCGGTCCGTTCTGGGCGGCCCTGCTGGCCGGCGACGCCGGCGCGGTGGACGGGGACGACGTCGCGGACCCGGGAGGGCGGGTGCCGCTCCTGTGGTTCCAGCACACGGATGCGCACGAGACCCCGCGGCAGCGCTTCCACCTCGATGTGTGGGTGCCGCACGACGCCGCGGACGTTCGCATCGCCGCCGCCGTCGCCGCCGGGGGCACCGTGGTCGATGACGACGCGGCGCCAGCCTTCACGGTGCTGGCGGACGCCGAGGGCAACCGGGCGTGTGTCTGCACCATGCTCGAACGCTGAACGGATCACCGGGAGACGACCATGACGCACGAGGGCGCAGCTCAGGAGAACGTCGACGTGCTCGTGGTCGGCGCGGGTCCCACGGGCCTGATGCTGGCGAACTGGCTGGTGAAGCTGGGGGTGCGCATCGCGGTGGTCGACGGCAAGGACGGACCGACCGTGGAGTCCCGGGCCCTCGGGGTGCATTCACGGTCGATGGAGATCTACGACCAGCTCGGCGTCGTCGACCGCGTGCTGGCCGAGGCCGTGCGCGTGCAGTCCATCCGGCAGGGCTTCGAGCATGCCTCCTTCGCGGCCGTCCCGCTCGCGAGGCTGGGCCGGGGCATCACGCCGTACCCCGGCATCTACATCCTGGAGCAGAGCGCCAACGAGCGCATCCTCGGCGACAACCTGCGCGCACTCGGTGGATCCGTGCGGTGGCGGCACCGGCTGTCCTCCCTGGAGCAGGCCGACGGCGGCGTCCACGCCGTCGTCGACGGTCCTGACGGGTCCTCGACGATCCGCGCGCGCTTCGCCGTCGGCTGCGACGGGGCGTCCTCCACCGTCCGGTCCCTGTGCGGCACGGCCTTCGAGGGGACGACCAGCCGGCAGAGCTTCTACCTCGTGGACGCGGTGGGCGTCGGCGGGCTGATCCCCGCGTCCATCAATGTCCGCCTGGGCGCCACCGCATTCCTCCTCGCGTTCCCCATGCGGCCCGCCGATGACGGCAGGACCGGGCAGCGCCTGATCGGTATCGCCGGCGATGACGACGCCCCGGCCATCACCGAGGACTTCGCACGCCGCCGCATGGCCGAGGTCTTCGGCGTCACGTACGAGGATTCCCGCTGGATCTCCACCTACCGTGTGCACCACCGGATCGCAGCGCACTTCCGGACCGGCGCGGTGTTCCTCGCCGGCGACGCGGCCCACGTCCATTCCCCGGTCGGCGCGCAGGGCATGAACACGGGGCTCCAGGACGCCCACAACCTCGCGTTCAAGCTCGACGACGTCGTGTCCGGGCGTGCCCCCGAGCCACTCCTCGACCGCTACGAGGCCGAGCGCCGGCCGGTGGCCGTGCGCCTCCTGCAGACGACGGACACCGTCTTCCGCGGGGTCACGTCCACGTCGGGGACGGCGGTCCTGGTGCGCCGCTTCGTGCCGCGGGTGGTGGTACCCGTCGCGGTCGCCGTCCTGCCCCGCCTGCCGATCGGCCGTCGCCTCGCAGGGTACCTCGGCCAGGTGCGCATCCACTACCGCATGGACGGTTCTCCCCCGGGCCGGCGGGGCCGCCGCGACGCCGTCGTCGGCCGCCGCCTGCCCTGGACCGGTGACAACGTCGAGGCGCTCCGGTCCTCCACCTGGCAACTGCACCTGTACGCGGCGGACGACGCTGCGGCGCGGGAAGCCGGCGTCGCGGCCGACGAGTTGGGACTCCCCCTCCACACGTTTGCAGCGACCGGATCCACTCCGCTCAGGGCAGGCCTGCTCTACCTCGTGCGACCCGACGGGTTCGTGGCCGCCGCGGCCGCGCCCGCGGAGGCGGTTCCCGCCTTCGAAGCGATGCGGGCGTACTCCCCCACTGCCCGTCCGGTCGAGAAGGAAGGACGATCATGACGGACGCCATCGATACGAGCGCGGTCCCCTCCGGCACCGGCTGCAGGGAGTGCGACGCCGCAGGCGGCTGGTGGGTCCACCTGCGCCGGTGCGCCGCCTGCGGGCAGGTGGGGTGCTGCGACAGTTCCCCGTCCCGGCACGCTTCCGCGCATGCGGCAGCGGCGGAGCACCCGGTGGCCACGTCCTTCGAGCCGGGCGAGGACTGGTTCTGGGACTACCGGACGCAGGAGTTCGTCGACGGCCCGGCACTGGCCGAGCCCACCAGCCGCCCGGCGGACCAGCCGGTGCCCGGACCGGCAGGGCGCGTCCCTGCGGACTGGCGAAGCCGCCTGCGCTGACCGCCTGGTCCTCGGGCCGCTCGTCGGCTCGACCTCCTCGGGTGATGGCCCGCGTGCGACTCCTCCTCCAGGCCGACGCGGACCGGCTGCTATCGTGGTGCAGCCCGGTCGTTATCAGCAGGAAGCCCCCCCATGACCCCGCCACGCCCGGACCTCACCGCACGGTGGGCCCGGAGATCCTCGGTGCTCGCGGTCTTCACCGCAGTCCACATCCTCTCCTTCGCCCTGCTCCTTCCCCGGATCATCGCCGGCGAGACCTACGGCGATGTGATCCTGTACCGCCACTGGGCGTTCCACGGCTTCAGCACAGGCATCTGGCTGGGAATCGATGATGCCTGGGTGTACCCGGCCGCCGCCATGCTCCCGATGATCGTGTCCGGCCTGCTCGGGCACCAGCTCTACATGCTCGGGTGGTTCCTGCTGTGCCTGGTGCTCAACCTGACCGCCGTGCTGGCACTGCTGACCAGCAGCTCCACGCGCTACGGGTGGCAGGCCGCCTATCTCTGGATGTCCCTCACCGCGATCCTCGGGCCGGTCGCCTTCTCCCGCGTGGACGGTGTCACGGGCCCTCTCGTCGTCGTCGGGCTGGTCCTCGCGGCCGCGTACCCGGTCGTCGCGTCCTCCGTCCTGTCGCTGGCGACCTGGATCAAGGTCTGGCCCGCAGCGGCCGTGCTGGCGCTGCTCATGACGGCGAAGGCGAGGGTGCGGGTCCTCCTTGCAGGCCTCCTGGTGTCCGGGGTGATCGTCGGAACCGCCGCGTCCAGGGGTGGAGTCGGAAACGTCTTCGGCTTCCTGTCGACGCAGGGCGAGCGGGGGATGCAGCTCGAGGCACCCCTCGCGACACCCGGCCTCTGGCAGGCGATTCTCGCCGGCGCGACCACCGTGGAGTTCAACGCCGAGATCCACACCCTGGAGATCCGCGGCTCCCTCGCGGAACCCCTGGCCGCCTGGATGGACGCCTTCCTGTGCCTCGCGGTGGCGTCCATCGCCCTGCTCATGGTGGCCGCGCTGAAGAAAGGAGCCGACCGTGCTGAGCTTCTCGCCACCGGCACCCTCGCCGTCGTCGGCGCCCTGATCGTCTTCAACAAGGTAGGTTCCCCCCAGTTCATGATCTGGCTGGTCGCCGTGGTCTCGGTGGGCGTCGCCCTGAACGGCCGTCGATGGATCGTCCCGAGCGCCCTGATGGTCCTGATCGCCGTCCTGACCACCCTCGTGTACCCGATCTTCTACACCCAGCTCCATGAGGCGCTGGACCCCGGCGTCGCGCTACTCCTCTCGGCACGCAACCTTCTCGTCGTCGTCGTCTTCGCATGGGCTGTGCGGCAGCTCCGACTGCTCCGGAACAACGTGCCCGGGACAGCACCCCTGACCCCGCTGAGCCATGGGCCCGGCGGCGTCGGTGGCAGCGTCGGTGGCACCGCCTAGGCTTCGAAGACGGGCACGGTCCCGACGGGCCGGCGACGCGTCGGCGGGCAACCGACGGCGGGCAGCCGACGGCGGGACGACGGCGGGGAGGAGCAGGGAGATGGATGGTTCCGGGGCGGCGCTGGGCCGACCGGTCGGCAGGGCCGAGGACGGCTCGCTCATGCCGTCGGGATACGCCTCTCCCGCACAGGACTGGTTCGAGGACCGGATCGACCTCAACCGGCACCTCATCAGGGACATCACGAGCACGTACATCGTCCGGGTGTCCGGGAACGCCATGGACGGCGCCGGGATCTCCGACGGCGACGAGCTGATCGTCGACCGCGCCCTGCGCCCGCGGGACGGCTCGGTGGTCATCGCCGTGCTCGACGGCGAGCTCGTCATCCGGCGGATCCGCATCGCATCCTCCGGGGTGTC
Organism: Arthrobacter sp. TJ-263; assembly: GCF_058269155.1. NCBI lineage: Bacteria > Bacillati > Actinomycetota > Actinomycetes > Micrococcales > Micrococcaceae > Arthrobacter > Arthrobacter sp. TJ-263. Next base: position 1,784,287 of record NZ_JBZCNE010000001.1, read on the forward strand.
GCTCGTCGCCGCGAGCCCGGACCACCGGCCCATCCCCGTCCCCGATCCCGATTCCCTGGTGATCTGGGGCGTCGCCACCCGGTGCCTGCACCGTGTCTGAGCGCGGCAGCAGTATCGCGCTCGTCGACGTCAACAACTTCTACGTCTCCGCCGAGCGGGCGTTCGACCCGTCGCTCGACGGCCGCCCCCTCGTGGTGCTCTCGAACAACGACGGCTGCGTGATCACGCGGAGTCCGGAGGCGAAGGCCCTCGGCATCACGATGGGCACGCCGTGGTTCAGTATCGCCGGCCAGGCGCGCGCGTGGGGCCTGCAGGTGCGCTCGAGCAACTACGAACTCTACGGCGATCTGAGCGCCCGCGTCATGGAGCTGCTCGGCCGCTACACCGGGAACCTCGAGATCTACAGCATCGACGAGGCCTTCCTGACCCTCTCCGGGCCGCTGGAAGCCCAGCGGCGCGCCGGCACGGAGATCAGGGCCGCTGTACGCCGCAACGTCGGGCTGCCCGTGTGCGTGGGGATCGCGCCGACCAAGACCCTGGCCAAGCTCGCCAACCGCTGGGCCAAGGGCAATCCGGAGTTCGACGGCGTATGTCATTGGGGCCTCGTCCCCGAGGAGAACCGGCGCTCCCTGCTCCGGCGGCTCGCGGTCTCGGACGTCTGGGGCGTCGGGGCGAAGAACGCCCGGAGACTGGGCGCGATCGGGATCGACTCGGCATGGGACCTCGCTGCCGCGGACCCCGTGGCCATCCGCAAGCGCTTCTCGGTGGTGCTGATGCGGACCGTCCTGGAACTACAGGGCACCCCCTGCATCACGGGACGCGAGTCCACCGGCAACGAGCAGGTCCTCTACTCCCGGTCCTTCGGGACGCCGGTGAGTACCCGGGACGCGATGCACCAGGCCCTCAGCGTCTACGCGCAGGGCGCTGCCTCCCGCCTGGCCAGGAAGCACCTGCAGGGGCGGGTCATCACGGCCTTCGCTGCCACGTCTCCCTTCGGCGACGGCCGGAAGAGCACACCCACGATCTGCGTCCCCCTTCCCGCGCATACGGCGGATCCCCTCGAACTGTCGCGTGCCGCGGACACGCTCCTGCCCCTCATCGAGGAGGGCGTGCCGTACATCCGCGCTGGCGTGACCGTCACCGACCTCCGGCCCGCGGGCGCCCAGGACACGCTGCTGCCCGCTGACGGCCCGGTACTCACGGACACGGGGCCTCTCCTGCAGGACGTCGGCCGGCGCTTCGGGCGCTCGGCCATCGGACTCGGGCACGCCGGGCTGAAGGCCGGGTCCGACTGGACCATGAAGCGGGACATGCTCTCGCCCCACTACACGACGAAGTGGTCGGAGTTGCCCGTCGTCAGGGCCCGCTAGATGCTCGCGACGAGCGGCAGCGCCGTCCTCGCGCTACGCGGCGTCGAGGACGGGGAGGATGTCGTCGAGGTAGGCGCGGAGCGCGCGCGGGCTGAAGGGCTTCGCCATGAACTGGTCGGAACCCGCCGTCAGGCACTGCTCCTCGGTGAGCTGCGGGGGCCGCGCGGAGATCGTGAGGATGTGCGCGTCCGAATGGGCCCGAAGCCGAGGGCAGAGGTCGAGACCGTCCACGTCCGGCAGATTGAGGTCGAGCGTGATGAGATCGGGCTGGACCGCGTCGACGAGGCGTTGCCCCTCCGCTCCGGTGCCGGCCTCGTGAACCTCGAACTTCCGCCCGGACAGCACGATGACGAGCAACCGGCGGATGTCGGCGTCGTCCTCGATGACGACCGCGCTGCGCTGCAACATCCTGCCGGACCTCCCTCCCATGCCGTTCCCGAGTAATCATCAGCCACCTTACCGTTCCCTGGACCAGAGAGAGGCCCCGACGGACGGTCTCCCGGCGGCTTGACAAGCGGGGCCACGTCCCGCGGCCTGGATCCGGCCCGGGAGCGTCCCTCAGCCGCGACTCGGTGGGATGTTGTGGTTGCGGCGGAAGAGGTTGAGCGGATCGTACCGGTCCTTCAGCTCCACCAATCGGTCGAAGGCGCCCGGGCCGTAGGTCTGCAGTGCGGCCTCCCGCGCGTCGATCCCGGCCTCGGCGCCCATGAAATTGACGTACTGTCCGTGCTCGGCGTAGGGCTGCATGAGTGAATAGGCCCTGCGCGTGAAGGCTGTCAGCCTCGCGTCCTCGCCCGGGTCCTGCCAGAAGCCGTAGATGTTGAACCAGTACCGGGCCGAGCGATTGGGGAAGGCCGTCGCGTCCTCGGGAACCCGGCCGAACGCCCCCTCCATCAGGTGGAGATCGATGCCGGTTCCCGTCCAGGCGATCTCGGAGAGGAAACCCACGAGGACGTCGATCACGTCGTCGTCCAGCCGGGAGAAGGACAGATTCTTGAAGTAGCCGCGGGAACCCCGAGGGAACACCCCGTCCATGGCCGCCTGCCACTCCAGCCACGTGGTGGCGCCCACCTCCTCCTCGTCCGGGGGCGCAGCGCCCCTCAGCTGCTCGACGAGGTCCAGACCGGGCCGATGGTCCTCGCCGGCCCACGCGAACCCGACGACCATCCACGCCTCGTCCCCCAGGCCGAACTCCGGCGGGAACACCAGGAAGGAGATGATGGGAGTCATCTCCTCCGGCAGGCCCGTCGCCCACCCGTCGAAGGCGCCCAGCGCCTCCTTCCAGCGCGGACGCCGGTAGAAGAAGTTGCCGCCCAGGATGGCCGGCGGCAGCCGCCGGGCGCGGAAGGTGAAAGCGGAGACCACGCCGAAGTTCCCGCCCCCACCGCGAAGCCCCCAGAACAGCTCCGGGTTCTCCTGCTCACTGGCGCGCACGTGCTCCCCCTCCGCTGTGACGATCTCGGCGGAGACGAGGGCGTCGAGGGACAGGCCACAGGAGCGGGTCAACCAGCCCACACCCCCGCCCAGCGTCAGCCCGGCCACCCCGGTGCCACTGATCACCCCGAGGGGGACGGCGAGACCGTGGCCGACAGTGGCCCGATCCACGTCCGCCAGGGTCGCCCCGGGCTCGACCGTCACCAGGAGCCGCCGGGCATCGACCGTGATGCCCCGGAGGCCGCCCAGGTCCAGCACGAGTCCGCCGTCCACGGTGCTGTGGCCCGCGATGTTGTGGCCGCCTCCTCGCAGGGCCAGGGGCAGCCCGGTGTCCCTGGCCGTGGCGAGGACGGCGTCGATGTCCGCCACCGAGCCCGCCCGGACGACGGCCCGGGGGTACAGATCGATCATTCCGTTCCAGATCTTCCGGGCGTCCTCGTAGAGCGGATCTTCCGGCTCGATGAGGGACCCGAGCAACCGGGCGCGCAGGGCGTTCAGGGCGTGGATGGTCCGCCGGCCCGCTTCGCTGTCATGGATCGTCGTCATCTCCGCACTACCTCCTTCGTGGGACTGCCCACAGGGTTCGGCGACACGTCGATGCGCTACCGGATCGGGTGCAGGGACGCGGGGCGTCCATGGTATTCCTCCACGGCGCGGACAGCATCAGCTTGGAGGGAATTCACCCGAGTATGACCTCGGCCGGGCCGGTCAGGCCGTGCCGCCCCCGGCCTCCCGGCGTGTGGCCTCGGTGCGGTCCGGTCCCGCGGGGTCACCCTCGGCGGCTCGCGCCACGACGTCGTCGAGCTCGTCGAGGGTGAGCAGGTCCCGCCGCAGGTGCCGCGTGCGGTAGCCGGCCCGGCCCACCATGTGCGCCGACACGGGGCTGGTGAGCAGTTGGAAGATCCAGCACAGCACCAGCACCGGGACGAGCGCCCAGCTCTCGAACTCGACGGCGAGCGCGAGGAGGAACAGCAGCAGTCCGAGGACCTGCGGCTTGGTCGCGGCGTGCATGCGGGAGAGCAGATCCGGGAAGCGCACGAGGCCGATCCCCGCTGCCAGGGACATGAGCGCCCCGCCGATCAGGAGGACCGACACGATCACATCGTTGATCATGGCGTCACTTCCTGTCGGTGACGAAGCGGGCGACGGTGACGGAGCCGATGAACCCGATGAGCGAGATGGTGACGAGCAGCACGAGGTTGTCGAGGTGGCCGCCCACCACCATGTTCAGGACCAGGCCCGCGCCCACGACCGCCAGGACGACGTCGAGCGCGAGGACGCGGTCGAGGATCGACGGCCCGCGGACGGCCCGGTACAGGGCCAGCAGGACGGCGATCGCCAGTATTCCACCGGCGACATAGACGACGGTCGTCATCGGCGTGCCTCCTCTGCTGTGAGGGCGTCGAGGTCCGTCCGGCTCCCCATGAGCCGGATGAGCCAGACCTCCGTGGCCCGGACGTCCCGGCGGATGGCCTCGGCGTCCTCGTCGGACCGGATGTGGAGGCAGTGGAGGTAGAGGGTCGAGGTGGAGCGGTCGACCTCCAGGACGAGGGACCCGGGGATCAGTGAGATCGCGTGACCCGTGGCCGTGACGAGGAAGTCCGAGCGGCTGCGGAGCTGCACGGCCACCACGGCACTCCTGAGGGAAGGCCCCCGCGTGACGGCCAGCCAGAACACCTCGGCACTCGCGACCACCAGCCGGTACAGGAACCGTCCGAGGAACGGGACGACCCACAGCACGTTGAACCGACCCGTCAGCTCGACCGGCGGCAGGTAGAAGAAGTTCACGACGGCGTACGCGATGATCGCCCCGAACACGAGGTTGCCCGGGCTGAAGTCCTGCCACAGCGCCCCCCAGACGAGGATGAGCCAGATGACGAGCGGCAGCTCCGTGATGAGGGGGATGCGCTGACGGCTCATCCGTCCGCCCCCGGCCCGAGGACGGCCTCGATGTAGGGGGTCCGGTCGAGCATCTCCTGGGCGGCGTCGTCGCTCAGGGCGAAGAGCGGCCCGGCGAGGACCATCAGGCCGAGCCCGAGGGCGACGAGGCCGATCGTCGGGCCCGTCATGGTGCGCGGCAGGAGCGTCACGGGATCCTTGCCCGCGAAGCGACCGGTGTCCTCGCCCGTGACATGGCGTGAGGTGCCCACGCTGGAGCCGTCGGCCTTGCTCGCGAGCAGGATGGGATCCGGGTCCTCGGCGTCGTCCGGGCTGCGCCAGAACGCCCGGTTCCAGACCCGGGCCATGACCAGGAGGGTCAGCAGGCTCGTCAGCACTCCCCCGGCGACCAGCGCGTAGGCGAGCGGTGTCCCGAGCTCCACGCCGGCCTGGATGAGCCCGAGCTTGCCGAGGAAGCCCGAGAACGGAGGGATGCCGGCGAGGTTCATGGCCGGCAGGAAGAACAGGATGCCGAGGAGCGGTGAGAGCTTCGCCAGTCCCCCGAGGCGGTCGACGTTCGCCGTCCCGCCCCGACGCTCGATCAGTCCGGTGACGAGGAAGAGGCTCGTCTGCACGGTGATGTGGTGGGCCACGTAGTAGACCGCGGCCCCGAGGCCGATCCGTGAGGAGATCGCCAGCCCGAAGACCATGTAGCCGATATGGCTGACGAGGGTGAAGGACAGGAGCCGCTTGATGTCGGACTGGGCGAGCGCCCCGAGGATGCCCACCACCATCGTGAGCAGCGCGACGATCATCAGGAGCGAATTGATGCGGTCCCCGGGGAAGAGGAGCGTCTCGACCCGGACCATCGCGTAGACGCCCACCTTGGTCAGCAGGCCGGCGAACACGGCGGTCACCGGGGCGGGCGCGGTCGGATACGAGTCCGGCAGCCAGAAGGAGAGCGGGAAGACCGCAGCCTTGATGCCGAAGGCGACGAGCAGCATGAGGTGGAGCACCAGCTGCGTCGCCGGGTCCACCGTCTCCAGCTTCACCGCGAGATCCGCCATGTTGACCGTTCCGGTCGCCCCGTAGATCATCGCGATACTGATCAGGAACAGCATGGAGGACACCACGCTGACGACGACGTAGGTCACCCCGGCCCGGATGCGCGGCGCGGTGCCGCCCAGGGTCATGAGGACGTAGCTCGCGGTCAGCAGGATCTCGAAGCCGACGTACAGGTTGAAGAGATCGCCCGTCAGGAAGGCGTTGGACACCCCGGCCACGAGGATCAGGTAGGTGGGATGGAAGATCGAGACCGGCCCGTCCTCGTCGCCGTCGGCCATGCCCTGGCCTGCTGCGTAGATCAGCACCGCGAGGCTGATGGCGGAGGACACCACGAGCATCAGGGCGGAGAACTGGTCCACCACGAGCACGATGCCGAACGGCGGCTCCCACCCGCCGAGCCTCACTGCGTGGGTCCCCGTGGAGGGGGCGGCGAGCAGCATCAGCACCTCGATGATCAGGGTCACGGTGAGGGTCGAGATGCTGACGGCGCGCTGCGCCCGGGAGTGGCGGATGAGCAGGAAGGTGACCGCCGCTCCGAGGAACGGCAGGACGATCGCGAGGGGGGCCAGATCGGCGGCGATCACCGGGGATCCCCCGGTCGGCGCGTCCGGGGCGCGGGATCATGCTCGCCCCGAGCGGCGCCCACGTCGAGCGTCGCCGCGCCGTCGCGGGCGGTGGATCCGCGACGGACGGTGGGGTCCGCGTCGTCGTCGTCGAAGAACTCCGAGGTCTCCGCGACGACGTCGGCGTCGTCCTCCCAGTCGTAGCTGCTCTGGTCCGCGACGCGGCGATCCTCGGGATCGTCCTGGACGTCGTCCTCGCGGCCGAGGACCCACGAACGGTAGATGATGCCGAGCATGAAGGCGGTGACCGCGAACGTGATGACGATCGCCGTCAGGATCAGGGCCTGCGGCAGGCTGTCCGTGTAGTCCTCCGCGGGGGTCCCCGCGACGTAGAGCGGCGACGTCCCGCCGCCCCCGCTCATGGCGAGCATCAGGATGTTCGCACCGTTGCCGAGGAGGATCAGGCCGAGCAGCACGCGGGTCAGGCTCCGTTCGAGCAGCAGGTAGATCCCGGCGGCGAAAAACGCCGCCATGAGCACGATCAGCGTGAGGTTGACGGTCACGGCTGGACTCCTTCGACGGCGGGCGGGACGGGCGCATCGGACCCGGAGGCCTCCCGGACGGGTTCCTCCGCCTCGCTGCGCTCGTCGATCTCCGAGCCGAGGCTGCGCAGGACGTCCAGGACCAGACCGACGACGATGATGTAGACCCCGATATCGAAGATGGTCGACGTCACGAACTTCACGTCCCCGAAGACCGGCAGCCAGAACTCGAGGATGTAGCTCTCCAGCACCGCGCCGCCGATCAGCAGGGGCGCGGCCGCCGTGAGGGAGACGATCGCGAGCCCGATCCCCAGCAGCGCGCCGGCGCTGATCGGGCTGGCTTCGGCCAGCTCGAACCGGCCGCCCGCCAGGTAGCGGATGGCGAGGGCGAGCCCTGCGGTGAGCCCGCCGGCGAAGCCACCGCCCGGGAGGTTGTGGCCGGCGAGGAGCAGGTAGACGGACAGCACGATGATGGTGTGGAAGAGCAGCCGGGTGATGACCTCGAAGATGATGGACCGGCGCTCGGGCGCGAGGGTGCGGCCCGCCACGAGCCAGGGGTCGCGGGCGACGTCGGTGAACCGCGCCGCGAGCTCCCGGGCGGCGCCGGCCCGGCCGCCCGCGTCCAGCGGTTCCTGGCGCCGGTCCACCGAGCCGTCCTCGACGTCGTGGGCCCTGCGCCGGGTGTCGCCGCGCCCGCGGACGAAGATGAGGCTCGCGATCCCGGTCGCGGCGATCGCGAGGACGGTGATCTCGCCGAAGGTGTCCCACGCGCGGATGTCGACGAGCAGGACGTTGACCGCGTTGGCGCCACCGCCGTCGTCATAGGCCATCTCCGGGTAGGCGAGGGAGATGGGCGCCGCGTTGCGCGACGCCATGGCGGACATCGCGATCACGGCCATGATGCCGCCGAAGGCCAGACCGAGCCCGGCCCGCAGCACGCGGTGCCGGCTCCCGGCGCGGTTCCAGAGCCGGGCCGGCAGGGAGCGCAGGGCGAGGACGAAGGCGACGAGCACGATCGTCTCGACGAGCATCTGGGTGAGGGCGAGATCGGGAGCGCCGTGCAGCGCGAAGATCGCCGCCATGCCGTACCCGGTGATCCCGACCATCAGGACGGCCATGAACCGCTTCGTGGACCGGAGCGCGGCGATGATGCCCACGATGATGACCGCCGCCACGACGACCTGCGCCGGCGACTCCGCGATCCTGACGTCCGAGGGCAGCGGGGCGTCGAACAGGATGAGGGCGGCGAGCGGGGTGACGACGGCGGTCGTCAGGATAACGAAGAGGTAGAAGGACAGCGAGCCGCGCTGCGTGCGCCCCGTGATCCACACGGCGACGTCGTCGAGGACACCGATCAGCCCGCGGTAGACCACCTCGGCCTCCCTGACCTCCGGGAGACGCCCCTGCAGCCGTTCGAACGGCGCGCGCAGCAGGTACAGCGCGGTGCCAGCCGCGATCGTGACGGCCGAGAGCAGCAGGGGCAGGTTGAAGCCGTGCCACAGGGCCAGGTAGGGGGCCTCGCCGCCGGCCGGGAACAGGGTGGCATACGGCTGGATGACGGCGTCGAGCGGCGCGGGCCAGAGCCCGAACAGCACGGACGCGACGGCGAGCACGGCGGGCGCCAGCAGGAAGGACGTGCGGACCCGCTTGAACGGGGTCCGCGGCTGGCCGTGCTTCAGCGCGAAGGCGCCCCACACGAAGCGCGCGCTGTAGGCGAAGGTGAGGATGGACCCGAGGACGATGCCACCGAGCAGGAGGATGCCGGCGGTCCCGTCCCCGGCCCGGTGGACGAACGCCTCCAGGACCGACTCCTTGGCCACGAAGCCCAGCAGCGGCGGCACCCCGGCCATCGATCCGGCGGCGACGAGGGCGACGGCGAACAGGGCCGGCGAGGTGGCGCCCACCCCGGACAGGACCCGCAGGTCCCGCGTGCCGGACTGGTGGTCGATGATGCCGACCACCAGGAAGAGCGTGGCCTTGAAGAACCCGTGCGCCAGGAGCAGCGCGAGGCCGGCGACGGCGCCGTCGCGCCCTCCGAGGCCGACCACCATGGTCAGGAAGCCGAGCTGGCTCACCGTCCCGTAGGCCAGCACGAGCTTGAGGTCGAACTGCCGCAGTGCCCGCCAGCCCCCGAGCAGCATGGTGGCCATCCCGAGCCCGAAGATGACGGGGTACCAGAAGGCGGTCTCGGCGAACCCGGGCGCGAAGCGCGCCACGAGGAACACGCCGGCCTTGACCATGGCCGCCGCGTGCAGGTAGGCGCTGACGGGCGTGGGTGCGGCCATGGCCCCGGGCAGCCAGAAGTGGAAGGGGACGAGCGCCGACTTCGTGATGGCACCGACCAGCACGAGGCCGATCGCCACGTCGATGAGCAGGCCGCCGGCCGCGAGGGTCCCGGCATCGGCCAGGATCTCCGAGATGCGGTACGTCCCGGCCTCCTGTCCCAGGACGACCAGGCCCACCAGCATCGCCAGGCCGCCGAACGTCGTCACGATCAGCGCCTGCAGGGCGGAGCGCCGGGCGGAGAGCCGCTGCCGTGAGTACCCGATGAGCAGGTAGGACAGGATGGTGGTCAGTTCCCAGAAGATGAACATGAGGATCAGGTCATCGGCGGTGACCAGCCCGAACATCGCCGCGGCGAAGGCGAGGAGCTGGGCGCCGAACGCGCCGACGTCCGGATCGTCGTTCTTGAAGTAGCGCGCGCAGTAGAACAGGACGAGGGCCCCGACGCCCAGGATCAGGATGCACAGGACCGCCGCGAGGGCATCGAGGCGGAAGGACAGCTCGATCTGGAGGCTGGGGATCCAGGGGATGGTGAGCGACGGCGGCGCACCGGGAGTGCCGTTGGGCGCTTCCTGGTCGGAGGCAAGGACCTGCGGGAGCTCGGTCAGGAGCCAGGCGAAACCGGCGGCGGGCGCAGCCGCGAGGACGAAGAAGGCCGATCGTCCGAACCGGGAGAAGATCAGGGGCGCCACGAGTGCCAGCGCGAACATCGCGATCAGCACGGTGAGCATGGGGTCTCGATCTTCCGCTGGGGGCAGGTCGGGCTCCCAGCAGTCTATCGGGGGAAATGCTGCACCATTCCCGTATTACTCGGCTTGCGCCGTCCCCCGCAGGGCCAGAGCGCCTCGGCGTGACGGGGATCATACGGCGTTAGCATTTCCCGTATGAGTACCCATGAGCCGCTTCCGCTCCCGGCGGAGGCCCCTGCTGCCGCTCCCGCCCCCGCCCGCGGCTCCGGCCACATCTTCAGCCGGCCCGTCGTGGCATGGGCGTCGTGGGACTGGGGGTCGGCCGCCTTCAACGCCGTGATGACCACGTTCGTGTTCACGGTGTACCTCACGTCGGACGCGTTCGGCGGCGAGGCGCGCGCGTCGCAGGTGCTCGGGTGGGGTCTGGCGGCGGCGGGCCTGCTCATCGCCCTGCTCGCCCCCGTCATCGGGCAGCGCTCCGACAGCGGTGGCCGCCGGAAGCTCTGGCTCGGGGTGAACAGCGCGATCGTCGCCGTCCTGACGGCCCTGTGCTACTTCGTCTTCCCCAGCCCGGAGATGCTCGTCCTCGGCGTCGCCCTCATCGCCGCGGCGAACATCTTCTTCGAGTTCGCGGGCGTCAACTACAACGCGATGCTGACGCAGGTCTCCACGCCGGCGACGATCGGGCGCGTCAGCGGGTTCGGCTGGGCCATGGGCTACGTGGGCGGCATCGTCGCGCTCGTGGTGGTCCTCGTGGTCTTCATCGAGCCCGTCGTCGACTGGCCGGGGGCCTCCGGCGAGGACGGACTGAACATCCGCCTCGTCGCCGTCTTCTCGGCGCTGTGGTTCGCGGCATTCGCCCTGCCCGTGATGTTCGCCGTGCCGGAGGTCCCCCGGAAGGCCGCGGCGGCCCAGGTGGCATTCTTCGCCTCCTACGGTCTGCTGGTGCGCCGCGTGAAGGCCATCTACCGCCAGAGCCCGCACACCATCTTCTTCCTGCTGGCCAGCGCCGTCTTCCGGGACGGGCTCGCGGCGGTCTTCGCCTTCGGCGGCATCCTGGCGGCGGGGACCTTCGGCTTCTCGACGAGCATGGTGATCGTCTTCGCCATCGCGGCGAACGTGATCGCCGCGATCGGGGCGGTCGTCGGCGGGATCCTCGACGACCGCGTCGGGCCCAAGCGGGTCATCGTCGGCGCCCTGATCGGCCTGCTGGTGGCGGGGACGGCGATCCTCGTGCTCGGCACCGGATCGTATTCCTTCTTCGGCATGGAGTGGACCGCGGACACCACGTTCTGGGTCTTCGGCCTGCTGCTGACGCTCTTCGTCGGCCCGGCGCAGTCGTCCTCCCGCGGCTATCTCGCGCGCCTCGCCCCCGTCGGCGACGAAGGGGAGCTGTTCGGCCTCTATGCGACGACGGGCCGGGCCGTCAGCTTCCTGGCACCGGCGCTGTTCGCGCTGTGCATCGGGATCTTCGGTTCGCAGCTCTACGGCGTGGTCGGGATCCTCGTGGTCCTCCTCGCGGGGCTCCTGCTCCTGCTCCCCGTCAGGCCCCCGGCGCAGGTGACGCGCGCCGTCGTGCCGGAGACCTGAGCCTCCGGGTCAGATGCGGGTCCGGTGGAAGTTCAGGTGGCTGCGCGACGCCGTCGGGCCCCGCTGGCCCTGGTAGCGGTTCCCGTACTCGCCCGAGCCGTAGGGGTGCTCCGCGGGGGACGTGAGCCTGAAGAAGCACAGCTGGCCGATCTTGGAGCCCGGCCACAGCTTGATCGGCAGGGTGGCCATGTTGGACAGCTCGAGGGTCACGTGGCCGGAGAAGCCGGGGTCGATGAACCCGGCGGTGGAGTGGGTGAGCAGCCCGAGACGGCCGAGCGAGGACTTGCCCTCCAGGCGTGCGGCGATGTCGTCGGGCAGCGTGACCGTCTCGTAGGTGGAGCCGAGGACGAATTCGCCCGGGTGCAGGATGAACGGTTCGTCGGGGGCCACCTCGACCAGCCGCGTGAGCTCCGGCTGGTCCTCGGCGGGGTCGATGTGCGCGTACTTGTGGTTGTCGAAGAGCCGGAAGTAGCGGTCGATGCGGACGTCCACGCTGGAGGGCTGCACCATCGCGGGATCGAGCGGTTCGAGGACGATCCGCTGGGCTGCCAGTTCTGCTCGGATGTCGCGGTCGGAGATCAGCACCGTCCAAAGTTACCAGTCCGGCGTGCGTCGTCCTCCGCTGCGGATCAGCGTCCGATCTCCGTTCGGACGGCGAAGAGTTCGGGGAAGAACGTGAGTTCGAGCGCGCGCTGCAGGAAGCCGACACCCGAGGAGCCACCCGTCCCCGCCTTGAACCCGATGGTCCGCGCGACGGTCTTGAGGTGCCGGAAGCGCCACAGCTGGAAGTTGTCCTCGAGGTCGACGAGTTCCTCGCACGCCTCGTAGACGTCCCAGTGGCCCGCGGCATCCTCGTAGACCTGCTTGTAGACCGCGACGAGCGCGGGCGTGAACTCGTGGGCGAGACTGACGTCGCGGGCGAGCAGGTCCGCCGGGACGGCGTAGCCCCGCCGGGCCAGGAGGGCGATGAACTCGTCGTACACGCTGCTCGTCACCAGGAGTTCCGAGAGCAGGGCACGCGCCACCGGATCGGCGTCGAACACCCCGATCATCGCGGCGTTCTTGTTGCCGAGCAGGAACTCGACGGCGCGGTACTGGTAGGACTGGAACCCGCTCGAGGACCCCAGGTCGCCGCGGAACTCGGCGTACTCGGACGGCGTGAGGGTCGCCAGGACGGACCACTGCTCGGTCAGCGACCGCTGGATGTGCTTGATGCGGGCGATGCCCTTCATCGCGGCCCGCAGGTCGTCGGCCCGCAGGTGCAGGCGGACGGCGCGCAGTTCGTGGAGCACGAGCTTCAGCCACAGCTCGGAGGTCTGGTGCTGGATGATGAACAGCATCTCGTCGTGGTGCTCCGGCGAGCTGACCGGGTGCTGCGCGTCGAGCAGCCGGTCCAGCTCGAGGTACGAGCCGTAGCTCATCTTGTCCGAGAAGTCCCGCTCGATGCCCTGCTCCAGATCCCGGGTGTTCCGCTCCACGCTCATGCGGCCCAGCCTACGTGCCGCGCGGTGCGGAATGTCGGCCCCCCGGTCTACTTTGGGGACCAGTCGAAGGAGGCTCCATGCCGAGAAGCCTGCAGCGCATCCCCTGCAGCATCGTCCCACCGCACCTTCTCACGCGCCTCGCCGCCCTGCGGGACGCACGGCATGCCGTCGCGGCCGAGGCAGCACGCCACGCCCTGCAGGAACTGGATCCGCTGAGGCACGCCCGCGCCGAGGCACTGCGGGCGCCGGTGCGCCGCCGGCCCGCCGTCGTCGGGACGCTGATACGCCGCATCCGTGACGCCGGCGGCCGGGAGGAGCTCCCCGGCTCCCTCGTCCGGGGCGAGGGAGCCCCGGCGACGGGCGATCCCGCCGCCGACGAGGCCTACGACGGACTGGGGTCCACCTACCGGCTGTTCAGCGAGGTGTACGGGCGCTCCTCGATCGACGGCGCCGGCATGGCCCTCGATGCCACGGTGCATTACGGGACCGGGTACGACAACGCCTTCTGGGACGGCGAGCGCATGGTCTTCGGTGACGGCGACGGCGAGATCTTCGGCCGCTTCACGGCGTCCCTCACGGTCATCAGCCACGAGCTCGCCCACGGGTTCACCCAGTACTCCACGAACCTCGAGTACCAGGGCCAGTCGGGCGCGCTGAACGAATCACTCTCGGACGTCTTCGGGGTGCTCGTGGAACAGCGGACGCTCGGCCAGGATGCGGCCTCGGCGTCCTGGCTCGTGGGCGCCGGCCTCTTCACCGCGGAGGTGCAGGGCGTCGCCCTGCGGTCGCTCAGGGCGCCGGGAACGGCGTACGACGACGACGTGCTGGGTAAGGACCCCCAGCCCGCGACGATGGCGGACTACGTCGAGACGGCGTCGGACAACGGCGGGGTGCACATCAACTCCGGGATCCCCAACCATGCCTTCTACCTCGCCGCCACCGCCGTGGGCGGCCCGGCCTGGGAGGGCGCCGGGCGGATCTGGTACGACGCCGTCCTCGGCGGGCACATCCCGCCGGACTGCGATTTCCGGACGTTCGCGGCCGCCACGACGGACGCCGCGAGCGCGCGGTTCGGGGCCGCCGGCCGCGAGGCCGGTGCTGTCGCCGGCGCGTGGTCCGCGGTGGGCGTCCTGCCGTGAGGATCCGGATCACCCGCTCGGGAGGCGTCGGCGGGCTCACGCGGACGTGGAGCCTGGAGGTCAGCCGGGCGGAGGCCGAGCAGCGCTGGCTCCCGCTCGCCGAGGCGGAAGCGGAAGCATCACCCGGGGAGGGCGTGCGGCAGCCGGACGCCGCACGGGACCGCTTCACCTACCGCATCACGGTCGGCTACACCGAGGTGTCGGTGCCCGAGAGTCGGCTGGCGGAGCCGTGGCGTGAACTGATCGACCGGGCCCGCGCGGCTCCGCGGACCCCGCCCGCACAGGGCCGGGACGAGGGAGGCCCGCCAGTCCCCGACGGCCCCGGCGGGGCCGAGCACGGCAAGCCGGAAGAACTGTTGTAAGGTGATGGAGCGGTTTCAACTGCCGTGCGGGCGTAGCTCAATGGTAGAGCGCTAGCTTCCCAAGCTCGATACGCGGGTTCGATTCCCGTCGCCCGCTCCGTTCTCCCCCGGTGGGGCCTCCGAGGCCCACCGGGTGTGCCCAAGGACACCCGGTGGCCTGCTCGTGCCCGGCCGGATCGGCAGTATCCTTGAGGCGATGAATCGCACAATGTTCGCGTCCAAGATCCACCGCGCCACGGTCACGCATGCCGATCTGCACTACGTCGGTTCGGTCACCGTGGATCTCGACCTGCTCGAAGCCGCGGACATCCTGCCCGGTGAACTCGTGTCGATCGTGGACATCACGAACGGCGCCCGTCTCGAGACCTACACCATCGCGGGCGCTCGGGGATCCGGGGTGGTCGGCATCAACGGCGCCGCGGCGCACCTCGTGCAGCGCGGCGATCTGGTCATCCTGATCGCCTACGCGCAGATGACCACCGAGGAAGCGCGCGCGTTCACCCCCACCATCGTCCATGTGGATGCGGACAACCGCATCGTCGACCTGGGGTCCGATCCGGCCGAGGCCGTCACCGAGGGTCTCGAGCGGCCCCCGTTCGCCCTGGACAACACCACCGTCTCCCCCGTCTCCAGCTGAGCGGCTCTCCCGGGGCGCCGCCGCGGACACGGACCTGTAACACCAAGCAGGCTGCCTAGCGCATCCCGCCCGCAGGGCATAGGGTCGAAAAGCAAGCTTGCTTAGGCTGTCGATTCGCTTGAACCGTCAGCCGGGTTGTCTACGAGGATGTGGAGGCTCGGTACGAATGCCGACTAGTCGAAGAACGCGCAATGCCGTGAAGAGCCGACCGAGGGCCGCCGTTCTGGCGGGCCTGGTGATCGGAACGATGGCCATGAGCGGGTGCGGCCCCGCGGAGGCCGACAACAGCCTGACCTGGTACATCAACCCCGATGCCGGCGGTCAGGCCGCCATCGCCGAGAAATGCAGCGACGAGTCCGAGGGCCGCTACCGCATCGAGACCTCGCTCCTCCCGAACGATGCCGCGTCGCAGCGCGAACAGCTCGCCCGCCGCCTCGCTGCGGGAGACACGTCGCTGGACATCATGAGCCTCGATCCACCGTTCGTTCCCGAACTGGCCGAGCCGGGATTCCTCGCGCCGGTGCCCGACGACGTCGCCGAGGCCACCACGGACAACGTCGTGGAGGGTGCCATCGCCGGGGCGACCTGGAAGGACGAGCTCGTCACGGTGCCCTTCTGGGCCAACACGCAGATCCTGTGGTACCGGAAGTCGGTCGCCGAGGCCGCGGGCCTCGACATGAGCGGACCCGTCACCTGGGAGCAGGTCATGGAGGCCGCCCGGAGCCAGGACAAGACCCTCGGGGTACAGGGCCAGCAGGGGGAATCCATGACGGTGTGGGTCAACGCGCTCATCGAATCCGCCGGCGGATCGATCCTCGTCGACCCGGAGGCCACGGCGCAGACCATCGAACTGGGGCTGGACACCGACGCAGGCGTCGCAGCGGCCGACGTGATCTCCACCATCGGCGAGGACGGCCTGGGCGGTCCCGGCCTTCCCACGGCGGACGAGAACGCCTCCCTCATCGGTTTCCAGGGTGATTCGGGCTCCTTCATGGTCAATTGGCCCTTCGTCTGGCCCGCCACGGTCGCCGCGGTCGAGGCCGGCACGCTGGACCAGGCGGTCCTCGACGACATCGCGTGGGGCATCTACCCGCGCATGACGGAGGACGAGGAGGCCGCACCCCCGCTCGGTGGCATCAACCTCGGCGTCGGAGCGAAGAGCGACAACCCGGAGCTGGCCTTCGAGGCCATCGAATGCATCGTCTCGGTCGAGAACCAGGCCGAGTACTTCGTCACCAACGGCAACCCGCCGGCGAACACGGAGGCCTACGAGGATCCGCGCATCGAGGAGTCCTTCCCGATGTCGGAGACCATCAGGGACTCCCTGCGAGCAGCGGCGCCCCGTCCGCAGACCCCGTTCTACAACGAGGTCTCCACCGGCATCCAGCAGACCTGGGCGCCGCCCGCAGGCGTCGATCCCGAGACCACTCCGGAGACGTCGAGCGACTTCATCATCTCGGTCCTCAGAGGGGAGCAACTCCTGTGACCTCCGCCATCCCAGCGAAGACAGCGACGGCGTCGTCCACCGAGCCCGGCCCGCGGCTGGACGTCGGCAGCGGCAACCGCAACGGCAAGAAGCCGCGAATGCAGTACAGCGACAGGGCGCGAGCGGAACGGCGGCTCGGCTGGATACTTGCCGGGCCGGCGTTCCTGGTCATGCTGGCCGTCACGCTGTACCCGATCCTTCAAGCGGTCTACGACTCCCTCTTCCAGTTCCGTCTCACAGCACCGGACGAGCGGGCGTTCATCGGCGTCGAGAACTACGCCGTGATCCTCACGGACCCGGTCTGGTGGATCGCACTCCGGACCACCGTGTTCATCACCGTGGTCACCGTGGTCGTCGAACTCGTGCTCGGCTTCGCCCTCGCACTCGTGATGCACAAGGCCCTGAAGTCCATCCGCGGACCGCTTCGCACGGCGATCCTCGTGCCGTACGGCATCATCACCGTCGTGTCGGCGTTCGCCTGGTTCTACGCGTTCGACATCAACTCCGGCTACGTGAACAACTGGTTCAGCTGGGTGCCCGGTATCGACGAGAACCTCAACTGGTTCGCCCAGGGCGGTACGGCCCTGTTCGTCATCATGGCGTCCGAGATCTGGAAGACCACGCCGTTCATCTCGCTGCTGCTCCTCGCCGGCCTCGCCCAGGTTCCGGACGAGCTCACCGAGGCGGCGAAGGTCGACGGCGCCACCTGGTGGGAGCAGATGCGCAAGGTCATCATCCCCAACATGAAGGCCGCGATCATGGTCGCGGTGCTCTTCCGGGCCCTGGATGCCTTCCGCATCTTCGACAACGTGTTCATCATGACCAACGGCGCCTACGGCACGGAAGTGCTGTCGCTGCTCGCCTACCGGCAATCGATCAGCAGGCTCGAGATCGGGCTGGGCTCCGCCGTGTCCGTGCTCCTGTTCGTGTGCGTCCTGCTGATCTGCTTCGTGGCGATCAAGCTGTTCAAGGTCGATCTCGCCGGATCGCAGGGAGGAAAGTAATGACGAACACCAGCACCAAGGGAAAAGTCCTGTGGGCGATCGTCTCGGTCCTCGTCCTCGTGTACGCGCTCTTCCCCGTCGTCTCGATCCTCGCCACGTCCTTCAAGACGCCCAGTGATCTGACGAGCGGTAAGTTCCTCCCGTCGTCGGGCACGGCGACGACGAGCAACTACGAGCAGATCCTCGTCGGTGACGCCCAGGGTCTGTTCCTCTCGGCGCTGCGCAACTCGGTCGGCATCGCCCTGATCGCGACGTTCATCGCCGTCGTCCTGGCGACGCTGTGCGCCTACGCGATCGCCCGCCTGGACTTCCCCGGGAAGAAGGTCATCCTGACGACGGCGCTGGCCGTCTCGATCTTCCCGGTGATCTCGATCGTGACGCCGCTGTTCAACCTGTGGCGCACCATCGGTCTCTACGACACCTGGCTCGGCCTGATCATCCCGTACCTCTCGCTCACCCTCCCCATCTCCATCTGGACCCTCGCCGCGTTCTTCCGGCAGATCCCGTGGGAGCTCGAGCAGGCGGCCCAGGTGGACGGGGCGACGACCTGGCAGGCGTTCCGCAAGGCGATCGTGCCGCTGGCCGCCCCGGGTGTCTTCACGACGGCGATCATCGCGTTCTTCATCGCGTGGAACGACTTCGTGTACGGCATCTCGCTCACCTCCACCGAAGCGGCTCGCACGGTTCCGGCGGCGCTCGCCTTCTTCACCGGAGCCTCGCAGTTCGAGTCACCCACGGGTGCCATCTCGGCGGCCGCGATCATCGTCACGATCCCGGTCGTCCTGCTGGTCCTGCTGTTCCAACGCCAGATCGTCTCAGGCCTGACCTCGGGCGCCGTCAAGGGCTAACGCCCGCGGTTCAAGTAAAGGATTCGCACCATGGCTTCAATCACCCTCAACCACCTGGTCAAGAAATACGGCGACGGGTTCCCCGCCGTCAACGACATCAGCATCGACATCGCGGACGGCGAGTTCATCATCCTCGTGGGTCCGTCCGGCTGTGGGAAGTCCACGCTGCTGCGCATGATCGTGGGCCTCGAGGACATCACGGAGGGCGACCTCCTGATCGACGGGCAGCGCGTGAACGACAAGGCGCCCCGCGACCGCAACCTGGCGATGGTGTTCCAGAACTACGCCCTGTACCCGCACCTCACCGTGTACGAGAACATCGCGTTCCCCCTGCGCCTGGCCAAGGGCAAGCACTCGGAGGAGCAGGTCGACAAGCTCGTCACCGAGGCCGCGGCGACCCTGGAACTCACCGACCACCTGCAGCGCAAGCCCGCGAACCTCTCCGGCGGCCAGCGGCAGCGCGTCGCGATGGGCCGCGCGATCGTGCGGCAGGCGGACGCGTTCCTCTTCGACGAGCCGCTGTCCAACCTCGACGCCAAGCTCCGCAGCCAGATGCGGTCCGAGATCTCCCAGATGCAGCGGCGCCTCGGCGTCACCTCCGTCTACGTCACCCACGACCAGACCGAGGCGATGACCCTGGGCGACCGCGTGGCCGTCCTGAAGAAGGGCGAGCTGCAGCAGATCGCCTCGCCGCGCGAGCTGTACGAGCAGCCGCGGAACCTCTTCGTCGCCGGCTTCATCGGCTCGCCGTCGATGAACTTCCTGCCGGCGACCCTGGAGGGCACCACCCTCAAGACCGCCATCGGGGACCTCGAGATCCCCCAGGAGAAGGCCCAGAAGGCGGCCGGCAAGAAGGTGGTCCTCGTCGGCGTCCGGCCCGAGTTCTTCGAGGACGCGAAGCTGGTGGAGGACAGCAAGAGGCCCCACGGCTCCACCTTCGCGGCCACCCTGACGCACACCGAATGGCTCGGCAACGAGCAGTACGGGTACATCAACTTCGATCCGGCCCCCGAGATGCGGGACCTGCTCAACGGTCTCGCGCGCGACATGGACGCCGACGAGCTCCGCCCGCAGGTCGTCGTCACCCTCGACGCCTCGAGCCGCATCAGGGGCGGGCGGGAGTCGGAGCTCTGGGTGGACACCCGGAAGCTCCATCTCTTCGATGCCGAGTCCGGGGAGAACCTGACGCGTGATGCCGAGGCCGGCGCCGCGCTGACGCGTGAGGCCGCCGAGGAGCGCGCCGAGGAGATCGCGACCGCCCAGCAGGCCGACCGCCGGGCGGACTCCGGTGGTTTCGGGAGCGGCAACGGCGCGACCGGCGGGAACACCACCGTCGACGCCGGCCGGACCGGTGGAGCGACGGCGGCCGGCGGCAAGCACGCCGCAGGCTGACAGGACCCGCATCCGCGCCCGGAGAGGCGCACCTGCTGACAGGACCGGCGCCCGGAAGGGTGCCGGTCCTGCTGTGTAGTCTGGCCCTATGGTCGAACACGACGGCGCCGCCCAGGTCACCGATATCAGCGCCGGCTACGTCTTCGAGGGGCCCACGCTGCACCTCGGCGCCGCCCTCGTGGACGGCACCCTCCACACCGACGCGCAGGTCCGCCTCCCCCTCGCGATGATGAACCGGCACGGCCTGATCGCGGGCGCCACGGGGACCGGCAAGACGGTGACCCTGCAGGTGCTCGCCGAGCAGCTGTCCGCCCAGGGCGTCCCCGTCTTCCTGTCCGACATCAAGGGGGACCTCACCGGCCTGTCCGCTCCCGGGACGGCGTCGGACCGGCTCGCGAAGCGCACGGCGAGCGTGGGCCAGGACTGGACGCCGAGGGCCTTCCCCGTCGAGTTCCTGTCCCTCGGCGGCGACGGCGACGGCGTCCCCGTCCGGGCCACCATCTCCGCCTTCGGGCCCCTGCTCCTCAGCCGGGTCATGGACCTGAACGAGACGCAGGAATCGAGCCTCCAGCTCGTGTTCCACTACGCCGACAGGAACGGCCTGGAACTGTACGACCTCGCGGACCTGCGCGCCGTCATCGGCTTCCTCACCTCGGAGGACGGCAAGGACGGCCTGGAGTCGCTCGGCGGGCTGTCGAAGGCGACGGCCGGCGTGATCCTCCGCGAGCTGGTCACCCTCGAGGCCCAGGGCCTGGGGTCCTTCTTCGGAGAGCCCGCGTTCGACACCGCCGATCTCCTCAGGACCGCTCCGGACGGCCGGGGCATCATCACGGCGCTGGAGCTCGTCACCGTCCAGCAGCAGCCGCGTCTCTTCTCCACCTTCCTCATGTGGCTGCTCGCGGACCTGTTCGCCGAACTCCCCGAGGTGGGCGACGTCGACAAGCCCCGCCTCGTGTTCTTCCTCGACGAGGCGCACCTGCTCTTCGCCGGGTCGTCGAAGGCCTTCCGGGAAGCCATCCAGACGACGGTGCGGCTCATCCGGTCGAAGGGCGTGGGCATCTTCTTCGTCACCCAGACGCCGAAGGACATCCCGGGGGACGTCCTCGGCCAGCTGGCCAACCGGATCCAGCACGCCCAGCGCGCCTTCACGCCCGACGACGCCAAAGCACTCCGCGCCACCGTCTCGACGTTCCCCGTGAGCCCCTACGACCTCGAGGAGGTGCTCACCTCGGCGGGCATCGGGGAGGCCGTCGTCACGGTCATGGACGAGGAGGGCTCCCCGACCCCTGTCGCCTGGACGCGCCTGCGCTCCCCCGAATCGGTGATGGGCCGGGCACCGGAGGGCACCGTTGCCGCCGTCGTCGCCGCCTCCCCGCTCCTGCCCCGCTACCGGGAGGCGGTCGACAGCCACTCCGCGTCCGAGGAACTGGCCGCGCGCCGCCCATCCGGGACCGCGGCACCCCTGCCCGGCCGTCAGGCCCCGAGCGCCCCGCGCGAGGAGCGGGACGCGGAGGCGCGCCGCATCGAGGAGGACATCCTCGGTGTCCCGTCCCGTCCGAGGGAGGCACGCGGAGGGCGTGCGCAGGGTGACGTGCCGGGCGACGCGCAGGGCACCGGCCGGCCGGCCGGTGGCCGCAGCCCCGACCGGAGCGAGATGACCGACCTGGCGCTGAAGGCCGCCGGGGTCATCGGCAAGGAACTGGCGCGCGGGCTCTTCGGTACCAAGCACCGCACGCGGCGGTGGTACTGACCCGATGCGCCGCCGTCCGGACGGACCCCGATCATGCTGATCGAGATCGTCAGTTCCACCCTGACCGTGCTGGGGCTCGTGCTGCTCAGCGCCGCGCTCGTCATGCGGCTCGTGGACGGCTCGTGGAGCAGGACGCAGGCCATCACGTTCGAGCACGAAGGGCACCCCTACCTGCGCTGGCACGACCACCGGTTCCGCATCGTCGAGGCCCTGTGGTCCAGTGGCTCACGACGACGGCGGGACCGGACACCGGCACCTCCCCCGCTGCCGCCGGGGAAGGACGTCATCATCTTCTATCAGGCCCGGCACCCCGCGCACTGGTCGCTCGAGGAGCCCCATCGCGGCTCGCGCCGGATCGCGATCACCGGGCTCGTGTGCGCCGTCGTCGGGACCGTCCTGGGCTTCCTGCCCGGCTGATCCGGGCCAGCCGGTAACGTGGGATCGTGCACATCACCCCGGTCATGAAGGTCCTCGCAGCGTGGCTGCTCGGGCTCATGCTCCTGGGCGCGGCCTTCGTCGCCACGGTGTCCTTCATGAACGGACGGCTCTACAGCCCTGAACACCAGGTGGACCTGTACCTCGAGGCGCTGCGGGACGGCGACGGCGGGGCGGCCCTGGGGCTGCTCAACGCGTCGGTCCCGGAGGGGTCGAACCCAGCCCTGCTGGACGGCGACGCCCTCCGCCGGGCGAGTGCGGCCGTGGAGGACGTCGAGGTCGGCGATGCACGGGAGACGGATGACGACCGCGTCGAGGTACCTGTGACGTACACCCTCGACGGCGTGGAGACGACGACGGTCTTCCCGCTCCAGCGCATCGGCACCGAATGGGGCTTCTTCAACGTCTGGCGCTTCGAGCAGTCCGTTTTGCCCACCGTGCAGGTCACGGCCCTGAACAGCGTGGAGGCCGCGGTGAACGGCGTGGACGTCGGGCTCCCCGACGGCACGGCCGGTCTGGCCTCCTTCTACCCGGCCGCCATCACCGCGCAGTACGACGGGCAGTACGTCGCCGCCCCCGAGCAGCACGCCGTCGTCACGAGCCGGGAGGCGCCGCCTCCCCTGGCCCTGGCCACCGAGGCGACGCCGGAACTCGCCCGGGCGGTCGACGAGGACCTGCGGGCCTTCCTCGACGGGTGCGCGGAGCAGACCGTCTTCCAGCCCACGAACTGCCCCTTCAACTACGTGACGAACGAGCGCCTGGCCGGGGACATCGCCTGGTCCATCGAGGAGTACCCCGCCGTCAGCGTCACCCTGGACGGCGAGGAGTGGCTCCTCGGGCCGCTGCGCGGGTCCGCGCGGATCGACACGCAGCTGCGCGACTTCTTCTCCGGAGCGGTCCGGGACGTGTCCGAGACCGTCCCGTTCGAGTTCGAGGCCGATCTCACGGTGACCGAGGACGAGGTCACCGTGACGCCCGTCGTCCGCTACTAGGCCGTCCCGCGCCGTCGCACCGGGCAGGGCGTCAGGGGATGAGCTTCTCCGCGCGGTAGCGCTCGAACAGGGCCGTGAACGCGTCGAGGGTCCGCCGGTACCCGGTGAAGCCGGCGACCCGGCTCTTGCCCATGTCGGTGACCACCTCGATGCCCCGCCCGAGGTCGCTGTCCGTGTGCCACCAGGACGCCATGCGGTCCAGTCGGGGTTCCACCAGGCCATGGCGCCCTGCGAGGTCCGCCCAGTGGTCCTGCCGCCCGGCCATCGCCTGCTCCAGCGGCCGCGGCGCGCCGTCGTAACCCTCCCAGTCCACCCCGAACCAGGCGGCGAGCTGCGGCCACATCCACCGCCACCGGAACACGTCGCCGTTCACGATGTTGAACGCCTCGTCGGCGGCTGCCGGGGTCGTCGACGCCCACACCATGTGTTCGGCGAGCAGGCCGGCGTCCGTCATGTCGGTCAGCCCGTTCCACTGCGTCTCCGACCCGGGGAACACGAACGGCTCGCCCGCATCCCTGCACAGTGCCGCCTGCGTGGCGAGCGTGAGCCCCATGTTCATGGCATTGCCGACGGCGTGGCCGATCACGGTGTGCGCGCGGTGCACCGACCAGGTGAAGCCCTGCTCCGCCGCCGCGGCGAACAGCTCGTCCTCCTGCGCGTAGTAGAAGTTGCGGACCGGCAGGCGCGGCTCCTCCTCGTGGAACGGCGTATCCGCCATCTCCCCCGCCGCATAGGCCTCGAACGGCCCGAGGTAGTGCTTGAGCCCGGTCATGAGGGCCACATGGGCCACCTCCTTGCCGCGCAGGGCGGCGAGCAGGTCGCGCAGCATGGCGGCGTTGACCTAGATGTTCTCCTCTTCGGTGTCCCTGCGGGACCAGGCGGTGAAGAAGACGTGCGTCGGGTGCTCCGGTGCCAGGACGGCCGCGAGCTCCTCGGCCGAGGTCAGGTCCGCGGACAGCCAGCGCACCCCCTCACGCTCGGCCCCGGGCCGGCGGGACAGGGCCAGCACGGGCCACCCGTCGGCGGTGAGCCTCTCGACGAGGGCCGATCCGGCGATGCCGGTCGCCCCCACCACGAGGGCTGTCCCCGAGTCGGTGCCTGCGGGTCGGTGGTCGTTCGTCATGGTGCGCTCCTCGTCATGATGCTGCCGGCGCCGTGCCGGCACAGTGGGGGGAGGGCGGTCACCTCCTGCCGGAGGGTCAGTCGAGGCCCCTCAGGTCCAGGGTCAGGCTCGTCTCGCCGTCGGCCGAGAGCGTCACGGGGATGCCCCAGTCCTGCTGGTACAGGTGGCAGGCGGCGTGGTCGGGGATCTCGCCGCCCGGCTCGCCGTCGCAGGACGCCGCGCGGGCGGTGATGTGCAGGACCCCGCCGCCCGCCTCAGGGGCGAGCACGAGCTCGCGGGTCAGGCCGGTGGACGTGCCGCCGCCCGAGACGAGGAGCGATTCCGGCGACGCACTGATCTTCAGCTGGGTGGGATCACCCCAGCGGTCGTCGAGCTTCTGGCCCTTCGGCGCCGTGAAGCGCACGGTGAGTCCCACGGGGCCCGCGGACATCGCAGTGGTGGGCCGCTGGGTCCGGGATGCTCCCTCGTCGACGGCGAGGGCCTCCTTGGGCAGCGGCACACGGACCAGCTGGTGCCGGTTGGCCTCGACGACGATCAGCAGCGGGTCCCCGCCGTCGGCCACGGGGGTCAGGTCCACGAGGACGTCGGAGGGCTCGGACAGGCCGCGGAGCAGCGTGGACACCTGGCGGGTGGCGGGATCGTACCGGCGGACGGCGCCGTTGTAGGTGTCCGCGATGGCGATGGACCCGTCAGGGAGCGCGGCGACCCCGAGCGGGTGCTGCAGCCGTGCCTGTCCGGCGTCGCCGTCCCGGAAACCGAAGTCGAACAGGCCGGTCCCGACGGCGGTCTGCACCTGCACGCGGCGGCGGCCGCCGACCTCGAGGAAGGACAGGATGCGCACGGAGGAGGTCTCCGAATCGGCGATCCAGATGCTGCCGTTCGCATCCTCCGCGAGGCCCGAGGACTGGGCGAACCACGCGGTCGACGCATCGCCGTCGAGCAGTCCCTCCAGTCCCGTGCCGGCGAGGATGTCGACGGCGTGGGAGCGGGGGTCGTAGGTGAAGATCTGGTGCGTGCCGGCCATGGCGATGACCACGCGGTCCAGCACCGTCGAATGGAGCACGTCCCACGGCGAGGACAGCGACACGTTCAGCGCATCGGTGCCGAGCTCCGTCTCCGTGAGGCGGGGCGCCTCGCTCTCCGCGTCCACCTCGAAGGCGTTCTCCTGCAGCCCGGTCTTCGTGTGGTTCCCGGCGTCGAGCAGTCGCTGCGTGCCGTTGCCCGCGAGGGTGCGCACCTCCCCCGTGGCGAGGTCCACGCCACGCAGGCGGTGGTTCACGGAGTCCGCGACGACGACGTCGTACCCGACCTCCGCGGCCAGCGCGGCGGGCAGCAGGGCGAGCCCCTGCGGCTCGTTGAACTCCGCCTCGCCGGCGCCGCCGTCGCGGAAGCCCTTCGCACCGGAACCGATGGTGCGGCGGACCGTGACGAGGTCAGCTTCGAGCTCCACGAGCCGGTGGTGGCCCGTGTCGCCGGCGAGGAAGGTACCGGTGGCGGGGAGCGCGAGCAGCTTGCCGGGGAACTTCAGGTCCCCTGCGGTGCTCTCCGCCGGGACGTACGGGCCGTCGCCGCGGTGCAGCGTGCCCTTCGCCTCGTGCTCGGCGACGAGCTCCTCGACGAGCGAGGTGAGGCCGGCGGCGTGGCCCTCGCCGGAGAGGTGCGCCACGATGTAGCCCTCCGGATCGATCACCACGAGCGTTGGCCACGCGCGGGCCGTGTAGGCCTGCCACGTGGTCAGCTCCGGGTCGTCGAGGACGGGGTGGTGGATGTCGTAGCGCTCGACGGCGGCGGCCAGCGCGTCCGGATCGGCCTCGTGCTCGAACTTCGGCGAGTGCACGCCGACCGTCACCAGGACGTCCGAGTGCTGCTCCTCGAGCGGCCGGAGCTCGTCGAGGACGTGCAGGCAGTTGATGCAGCAGAAGGTCCAGAAATCGAGGATCACGATTTTTCCGCGGAGGTCCTCGAGCTGCAGCTGCCTGCCGCCGGTGTTGAGCCAGTTACGGCCGGTCAGGGCTGAGCCGCGCACCCGGTAGCCAGTGCGCACGGTGGTCTCGGTCATTCATCGTCTCCTGCGGTGGTGGTCGCCCGCGCCGCGGGCTGCTGCCCTGCGCGGGCGGGTCCGGCGTCGCGCGCGGCGAGGTCGGCGAACATGCTGTTGTAAGCCGCGAGGTCGGCGTCGTTATTCCTGTCCGCCGCGCGGTCCTTGCGCTTCGTCTCCCGCGCATCCGAGCGCGACCACACGATCGCGACGCCGATCGCGAGCAGCAGCGTGGGGATCTCGCCCACGCCCCAGGTCACGGCGCCGCCCACCTGCTGGTCGGCGAGGGCGGAGGCGCCCCACTCACGGCCCATGTTGCCGAACCAGGAGGCCTCGAGCAGCGACGTCGAGCCCATGAGGGTGACGCCGAAGAAGGCGTGGAAGGCCATCGTCGCGAACAGGAGCAGCAGCCGCATGGGGTACGGGGCACGGAACGGCACGGGATCGGAGCCGATCATGGACAGCACGAAGATGTACCCGGTGATCAGGAAGTGGGTGATCATGAGCTCGTGGCCCACGTGCTCGCGCAGCGCGAACCCGAACAGCGGCGAGTAGTAGAACACGACGATCGACGCGACGAAGTTGCCGGCTGCGACGAGCGGGTGCGTGATGATCCGCGACGGCAGCGAATGCACGATCACGAGGATCCATTCCCGGATGCCGCGCGTGCCGTCCCGCCGGGCGCTGAGCGCCTTGAGCGCGAGGGTGACGGGTGCGCCGAGGACGAGGAACAGCGGCACCACCATCGTCAGGGCCATGTGGTCCACCATGTGCGCGCTGAACAGCACCATGCCGTAGATGGCGGGCGCGCCGGAGGTGAAGTAGGTGAGGCATGCCAGGCCGACCAGCCAGCTCATGAGTTTCAGCGGCGACCAGGAGTCGCCGCGGCGGTGCAGCTTCAGCATGCCCAGGACGTATGCGACGGCGAAGATCACCGCGACCGCGATCCACAGCCAGTCGGGCCGCCACTCGGTGACCCAGCGCGCCGCGGTGGGCTCGGGCGGGAGGTCGTAGCCGGTCAGGATCCGCGCCGGTCCCGCCTCGGTGGGCAGTTCCTCGGAGCGGGGCGGGGCCGTGCGTCCGAGGGCCCCGGCGACCCCCAGCACCGCGCTCATGATGAGGAGTTCGACGAGGATGAGCTGCCACAGGACGCGGCGTGCGGACATCTTCGACGCGGCGGTCCCGGCGGGAGCCCCGAGCTGCGGGATGATCCACTGCCGGTGCATCCAGCCGATCCCGCCGAGCAGGATCGTGGCGATGGTCTTGAAGGTGACGAGCAGTCCCCACGGGGAGCTGAGCTGCCCGAGGTCCGAGATCCGGAGGCTGGCGTTCACCACGCCGGAGGCGACCACGAGGACGAACGCGAAGCCGGCCAGCGCGGAGAAGCGCTGGAGGACCGGCAGGGTCTGCCCGCCGAGCGCGCCGCCCACCACGGCGAGGGCGATGATCCCGCCGACCCACAGGCAGACGCCCACCAGGTGCAGGGCGATCGAGTTCACCGCGGCGTTGTGGTCGTCACCGCTGGCGGAATGGCCGATCAGGGCCATGGGCAGCAGGTTCAGGAGCGCGAGCACCAGGGTGAGGGCCAGGCCGGTCTGCGACCGCACCCCGAACAGGAGGGTGGCCAGGACGGCCGCGACGATGGTCGTCACGAGCCAGGCGCGCCCGGTGGAGAAGTCGGTGAGGAAGGCGGCGAGCCCCTGCGTGTAGGCGGGGTCGGTGCTGAGCGGCAGTCCTGCCGCGTCCGAGTAGGTGAAGATCATGACGCCGAGCGCGCCGAGCGTCCAGGCGACGGCGGAGACGGAGGCCAGCAGCATCACGCGCGAGAAGGCAGGATGCTCGGCGGCGGTCTCCGCGGGCTTCCGGCCGCGGGGTCCGACCCTCCGTGGGAGCATGAAGACGGCGAGGACGAGGGCGCCGATGGTCGCTGCGGCCGCCGTGTTGTTGAGCACCTTGGCGACGGGCAGGCCCCACCGGGTGAGGGCGCCGGGGTCTCCGAGCTGACGCGCGGCGGCCGCCCCCGTGTAGAGCAGGGCGACGACGAGGGCGCCGAGGACGACGGCCCCGGCCAGGACGAGCCAGCCGGTCGCGAGGGCTCGCTCGGGGGAGGAAGCGGCGGCGGTCTCCCGGGGTTCCTTCACAGTGGTCGGCACATACACCATTCTCTACCCCGAGTAGAAATAGGGCCAATCTCCTCCGGGCCTTCGCCGAACGGGAGGGCCCCTTAACGCCGAGGGACCGCTGCCTCATGGCAGCGGTCCCCTGGTGTCGGTCCTGGGACTACTTGGCGGAAGCCTTCAGCTTCGAGCCGGCGGTCAGCTTGACGCTGTGGCCGGCGGCGATCTGGATGGTCTCACCGGTCTGGGGGTTGCGGCCCGTGCGCGCTGCGCGGCTGGTGCGCTCGACGGCGAGCCATCCGGGGATGGTGATCTTCTCGTCCTTGGCGATGGACTCGGAGAAGACGTCGAACAGCGCATCGAGGACGCTGTTGACGGCGGCCTGGCTGGTGTCGGCCTTCGCCGCTACCTCTGCAACAAGTTCACTACGGTTCTTAGCCAATTTTGTCCTCCTGGACGTCACTCTTCGGAAAGAGCTCTTCGCGGTATTCGAAAAGCCTCTGTCCGAAAACTTACCAGCTTGGACGCCCCGACCCGCGTGTTCACGCGGCTTTTCGGCGGAAAGACGGCCGTTTCGAGGCTGTTTTCCGGCCGTGGCCGGGGCATGATCGCGAAGAAGCCGCCACCCGGGGGGTGACGGCTTCTTCGGTTACCGCGCGGGGCGGCGGGTGATGCGGTGGGGCTCGGCGCCCCGGGGGCTGTCTACCAGCTCGACTTGGTCACGCCGGGCAGTTCGCCACGGTGTGCCATGTCACGGAAGCGGACACGGGAGATGCCGAACTTCTGGAGCGTGCCGCGGGGGCGGCCGTCGATCTGGTCGCGGTTGCGCAGGCGCACCGGCGAGGCGTTGCGGGGAAGCTTCTGCAGGCCGAGGCGTGCGGCTTCGCGTGCTTCGTCGGTGGCGTTCTCGTCGACGAGGGTCTTCTTGAGCTCGAGGCGCTTGGCCGCGTAGCGCTCGACGATGACCTTGCGCTGCTCGTTACGAGCAATCTTTGACTTCTTGGCCATGGTTAGCGCTCCTCTCGGAATTCGACGTGCTTGCGGATCTTGGGGTCGTACTTCATCAGGACCATGCGGTCCGGATCGTTACGACGGTTCTTGCGCGTCACGTAGGTGTAGCCCGTCCCGGCGGTGGACTTCAGCTTGATGATCGGACGTACGTCCTTGTCCTTGGCCATTAGAGCTTCACTCCCCTCGCGAGGATGGACGCGACGACCGCGTCGATGCCACGCACGTCGATGGTCTTGATACCGCGGGCCGAGACCTGCAGCGTCACGTTGCGGCGCAGGGAAGGCACGTAGTAGCGCTTCTTCTGAATGTTGGGGTCGAACCGGCGCTTGTTACGGCGGTGCGAGTGCGAAATGCTGTGTCCAAAGCCGGGCTCGGCTCCGGTCACTTGGCAGTGGGCTGCCATAACTCTCCTCCAGATTAGATGAACGTGACGGAATCACTTGTTGGGCGTCCCGCCACCAGTAATGACACCGTTATTACTGCAGCTTTCCGGAGGTTGACCTGGCAGGGTGAGAACCTGCCGAAGCGCCTCGCCGCGGGGAAGACGGTGAAGTTCAGGCGGGGCACGGCCTTGCGGCCGGCACAGCCTTGAATTCTAGGTAGTCGCGGGTTGCTGGGCAAATTCCTCCCGTCCGTGGACGGGCGTCATCAGCCACAGCCAAACGCCCTACCATCCTACCGGCCGGATGAGGCGTGACCAAAACGGGTCAGTCGTCGATCAGCCCGTCCCGCCCGACGACGGCGGGCTCGTCCGGACTGGCACCGAGGCGGTCGCCGTCGACGACGGCGTCCGAGTCCACGATGGCGTGCCGCACCACCGCCCCGGCCTCCACCCGCACCCGGTTCAGCAGGACGGCATCCTCCACGACCGCCCCGGCCTCCACCGTGGCACCCGAGCCGATGACGCTCCGGCGGACCGTGCCGTGCACGCGCGCGCCGGGGGCGATCAGCGAGCTGCCGACAACGGCCCCGTCGCCGATGAACGCCGGTACCAGTTCCGGCGGCTCGGTGAGGATGGGCCAGTCGGGGTCCGAGAGGTCGAGACCCTCACCGTCCACGAGGTCCAGGTGGGCGCGGAGGTAGTTCGCCGGCGTCCCGAGATCGCGCCAGTACCCCTGGAGCCGGTGTTCGACCACGGAACCCTGCTCCACCAGGTGCGGCACCAGGTGGTGCCCGTAGTCACCCAGGCTGCCCTCGGTGCCGTCCAGGCGCTCGAGGGCGTCGAGGAGGGTCGCCGCGGTGTACAGGAAGATCTCCGTGGTGACGATGCGCGTCCGCGGCTCCTCCGGCTTGTAGGCGAAGTCGGTCACGCGGCCGTCGTCGTCCACGGCCACGACGCCGTGGGCGGAGGCGTCGCCGTCGAAGTCCGCGGTGACCATGGTGAGCGCGGCCCCGCTGTCGAGGTGCGTGGCGACGACGTCGCGGTAGTCGAGGCGGTAGAGGTGGTCCGAGCTGAGGACGAGGACCAGGTCCGGTGCGAAGTCGCGGATGGAGTCGGCCTGCCGGAGCAGTCCGTCGGCGTTGCCCTCGGCGAACCCCTCGCCGTCGCCCCCGCTGAAGGGAGGCAGCACCAGGAGCCCGCCGCGGGTGCGGTCGAGGTCCCAGGGCCTGCCGTTGCGGAGGTGGTCGTTGATGGTCTTCGGCTGGTACTGCTCCATGACCCACACGTCGGAGATGCCGCTGTGGTGCAGGTTGGACAGGGGGATGTCGATCAGCCGGAAGCTGCCGCCGACGGGCATGACGGGCTTCGCCCGGTGATCGGTGAGCGCACCGAGGCGCCCTCCCGCACCGCCGGCGAGCACGATCGCGAGGATGCGCGGCTGGTGCCGGGCCTTCGCCTGCTGGTCCATGGGCAGTCCTGTCCTGTCTGTGTCCGGTCGGGATGATGGCCCCGCCCCGGTCGGGTGGTCCTAGAGGTCCTGCTGGGAGCTTCCCTGCGCTGCCGCCCGGCCGGCCAGGGCCGCCGCCGGGGCGGCGTCGGCCAGGATCCAGTGCGCGCTGTCCATCCCGCGGAGGATCTTGCGGCCCACGCGCTCGAGGTCGGCGACGTCCTGGTCATCGAGGGCGTCGAAGACGGTGGAGCGGACCTGTGCGACGTGCGACACCGCGAGTTCGGTCAGCATCTCGAGCCCGTCGGCGGTGAGGGAGGCCGTGGTCACGCGCCCGTCGAGGGAGGACGGCAATCGGGTGACCCACCCCCGGCCCTCGAGCTTCTTGACCACGTGGCTGAGCCGGGAGAGGGATGCGGTGGACCGGGCGGCGAGCTCGCTCATGGGCAGGCTCGTGCCCTCCGCCTCCGAGAGCATCGCGAGGACGTGGTAGTCGAACAGGGTGATCCGCGCCTCACGGAAGAGGTGGGTGTCGAGGTTCGCGGGAAGCAGGGAGGTCAGCGCGTAGAGGGCCAGCCATGCCCGCCGCTCGTCGGGTGTGAGCCAGTGCGCCGCCATGCGCTCATTCTGGCACACGGGGTCCTCCGGACGAGGGCCCGTGCCGCGGCCCCGGCGTGCTTGCGGGTACGGCCGGATCCGTGCTCGCTGCGGGCCTCAGGCGCTGACCGAGGCCCAGTGCGGGCGGGTCAGCGACGGGTACTTCGGCGCCAGGTCGTCCCCGGACGAGACGCCCCGCAGTCGCCTGCCCACCCAGGGCGTCAGGTACTCCCGCGCCCACTGCGCATCGGCCCGCAGCTGGTCCGCCCGGTTCAGGGCGGGACGGGCGTCGAGCTCGGGCAGGTCGATCCGGTGGGACGCCTTCATGGCCTCGAGCACGCGCGCGGCCATGAGCGTGTGCCCCGCGACGGACATGTGCATGCGGTCGACGTCCCAGTAGCTCCAGTCCTGGAACTCCCGCAGGCGCCAGTAGTCGACGATCGTGGCGGCATGCCGGTCGGCGATCTCACGCACCCACTCGTTGTAGACGGCGGTGCGCCCGCGGGTCTTCCCGAAGACCGCCGATCCCGCCGTGTCGAAGCCCGTGAAGAGCACGACGGCGGCTCCCGCCGCGCGGAGCCGGGCCACGCCGTCGTCGTACCGGGACATCAGGAGGTCGATGTCGACGCGCGGCCGCAGGATGTCGTTCGCTCCGGCATAGACGGTCACGAGCGTCGGCTCGAGGGCCAGGGCGGCGTCGACCTGCTGGTCGAGGATCTGCCGCATCTTCTTCCCGCGGATGGCGAGGTTCGCGTAGCCCCAGGACGCGTCGGCGAGGACCAGCTGCTCCGCGACGCGGTCCGCCCACCCCCGGACGCCGTTGGGCGACGCCGGATCCCAGTCACCCACCCCTTCGGTGAAGGAATCGCCAAGGGCCACGTATCGCTGGGTGTAGGTCACGACCAAAGATTACCCCCGCCGGCCGCACCGGCCGGGATAAGCTCGTCGGAGCCATCCCTCCACCCTGCCCGAAGGACATCATGCCCACCGAAGCCACACTCGAAGCGACCCCCGAGACGCTCGCGGACACCGGATCGGGCCGCCGTCGCGCCGCGCTCATCGTCAACCCGATCAAGATCACCACGGTGGACGTCGAGGCGGCCGTGAAGCGCATCTCGGCCGAGGACGGGTGGGACGAGCCCCTGGTCATCGAGACGACCGCGGATGATCCGGGTCACGGCCAGGCCCAGCAGGCCCTCGAGGCGGGTGTGGACCTGGTCATCGCCGCGGGCGGGGACGGCACCGTGCGGTGCATCGCCGAGGAACTCTCCGGCACCGACACCATGATGGCCCTCGTGCCGCTGGGTACGGGCAACCTCCTGGCGCGCAACCTCGACATCGCGGTCGACGATCCGGACGCCGCCGTCGAGGCCGCGTTCCGCGGGACCGAACGCACCATCGACGTCGTGCACGTGACCGTGGACCGGGCACAGGACGCCCACGTCTTCCTGGTGATGGCCGGCATCGGCTACGACGCCGCCATCATGTCCGACACCCGGGACGACCTGAAGGACAAGGTGGGCTGGCTCGCCTACGTGGACGCCGGCATCAGGAACCTCCCCGGCAAACCGACCCGGACCACCATCTCGGTGGACGGCGGCAAACCCTTCGACCGCCGCCTGCGCAGCGTCATGGGCGGCAACTGCGGCAAGATCATGGGCGGCCTGGAGATCTTCCCCGGCGCGAAGATCGACGACGGCCTGATGGACCTGATGACGGTCGCCCCGAAGGGGAAGCTCGGCTGGCTCGCCGTCGTCGGCAAGCTCTTCGCCCGCGGCAAGGGCAAGGACTCCTCACTCGAGTACTTCCAGTGCCGCACCGCGGAGGTCACCCTGCACGCGCCGCTGGAGGTGCAGCTCGACGGCGATCCCCTCGGCGAGGCGACCCACATGGCGTTCGAGGTCAAGCCGAATTCGTTGCGCCTGAGGATGCCGCTGGGCTACAAGGACCCCGCCGTGGTGAGCGAGCCCCTGCCCTGACGGGTGGGCCCTGGGCGGCGCCGGGCGGGCCGCGGAGTGCGCCGGCCCGGTCGGCTCTGCTGCGGCTCCGGGTCAGGCCTGTTCCGCGCGCCCCTTGCGCCAGTACCCCATGAACGCCACCTGCTTCCGGTCCACGCCGACGTCGCGCACGAGGTAGCGGCGCAGGCTGCGCACCACGGCCGCCTCGCCCGCGATCCAGGCGTAGAAGGGCTGCGTGCCCGGAGGCCGCTCCGGGTTGACCGTGGACCGCACGATCGCCGTCTCGAGCAGCTGCGGTGTCTCCCAGAGGATGGTCCTGTCGATGTCGACGTCCTCCGGCTCGCCTCCGCCGTTCGCGCTCTCCCGGCCGGACAGGGAGACCCAGCCCGGGACGCGCACCGCGTCCCGGACCGCCGCCTCCAGGTGCTCGCCGTGCGGGCGATCCCCGCGGGGCAGCCAGGTGACCTGCACGGACGAGCGTGACCGGATGGGCCGGATGTCCTGCCCGTCCGGCACCTCCAGGAACGCGTGGCCGCCGATGTCCTCGGGGAGTGCCTCGAGGATGGCGCTGATGGCGGGCACGGCGGTCTCGTCCCCCGCGAGGAGGACATGCTGCGCGAGGCCCGGGCTCCATTCGATCCCCCCGTACGCACCCGCCGTCCGGCACTGGGCGGCGGAGGCGTTCGGCCCGATGACGCAGACCCTGTCCCCCGGCCGCGCCGCCGCTGCCCATTCCACGGCGGGACCGCCCCGGCCGTGGGCGTCCAGGTGCATCACGAAGTCGACGTCGATTTCGGGGCGGGGACCGCTGCAGCGTGATTCCCGCACCGTGTAGGTGCGCATGGAACCGCGGTCCGCGGCATCCAGGCCGAGCCACCGCTGGTACCAGCCCGAGGCGTCGCCGCTGCTCATCATCGCCGCGATGTCCGGGGCGTCGCGGCCCTCGGAGGGGATGACGATCTTGATCCGCAGGTCGAGGGTGTCCCCCACCACGCCGAACCCCGTGAGGCACGCGCCGCCGAAGGTGATGCGGCGGAAGGTGGGGGTGAGGTCCCGGACGGCGGTGACGACGACGTCGAACGCCAGCACCATCGGCTCGGTGTCCGCGGCGGTCCGTCGCACGCTGCGCTGGGTCACGTCGGTCATGATGCTGCCTCCAGGGGGGTCGGAACGGTGTCCTGCGGGCCGGGTCCTTCGCCGGCTTCGCCCGGACCGTGGTGCCGGCCGTGGTGCCGGCCGATCGGGACCACCATCGGGGTCCCCGAGACCGGGTCGGTGATGACGCGGCACTCGAGGTCGAACACCCCGGACACGGTCTCCTCGGTCACCACGTCCGACGGCGCGCCGTCGGCCACGATCCTGCCGTCCCGCATGGCGATCAGGTGGTCCGCGTAGCGTGCGGCGAGGTTGAGGTCGTGCAGCACCATGACCACCGTGGTCCCGGACCGCCGGTTGAGATCCGTGATGAGGTCCAGGACCTCGATCTGGTGGGTGACGTCGAGGAACGTGGTGGGTTCGTCGAGGAGCAGGATGTCCGTCTGCTGGGCGAGCGCCATCGCGATCCAGACGCGCTGGCGCTGCCCGCCGCTGAGCTCGTCCACGGAGCGGTCGGCGAGCGGGAGGGTGTCGGTGGCCTCGAGTGCACCCGCGACGGCGGCGTCGTCCTCCGGCGTCCACTGGCGGAACCACCCCTGGTGCGGGTACCGGCCGCGGCCCACGAGGTCGGCGACGCTGATGCCGTCGGGCGCGACAGGGGTCTGCGGGAGGAGGCCGAGGACGCGGGCGACTGCCTTGGTGGACTGCGTGGAGATGTCGGAGCCGTTGAGCAGCACGGTGCCGCCGGCGGGCTTGAGGAGGCGTGCCAGTCCCCGCAGCAGCGTCGACTTGCCGCACGCGTTCGCACCGACGATCACCGTCACCTTCCCGGCGGGCAGGGCCACGTCGAGTCCGTCGACCACGGTGCGGTCGTCGTAGGCGAGGGTGAGCGCCTCGGCGGTCAGCGTGGCCGCCGTCGTACGTCCGGATCCTGCCATCATCAGCCTCCCTGGCCCGAGCGGTTCGCCGTGGCGAGCAGCCACAGCAGGAACGGGGCGCCGAGCGCGCCGGTCACGACGCCGACGGGCAGCGACGCACCGGGGACGAGGTTGGCCGCCACGAAATCCGCACCGAGCACGATCACCGCACCCACGAGGGCCGCCATGGCCAGCGACGGACGGTTGCCGAGCAGGCGGCGGGCGATCGGCCCCGACAGGAAGGCGACGGCGGCCACGGGTCCGGCAGCGGCGGTCGCCACCGCGGCAAGGGCGACGCCCGTGGACATGAGCCCCAGGCGCGAGGCCTCGACGCGGAGGCCGAGGCCCGCGGCGGCGTCATCGCCCAGTTCCAGGCCCTGCAGGCTGCGGGAGAGGACCGCAGCGGCCGGCAGCAGCACGGCGAGGCACGCGACGAGGACCGTCACGCGGTCCCACGTGCTGGAGTTCAGCGAGCCGTTCAGCCAGAGCACCGCGGCCGACGCCGTGCGGAGGTCGGTGCGAGTGATGAGGAAGCTCACGAGCGCGTGCATGACCGCCGCGAAGCCGATCCCGACGAGGATCAGGCGGTAGCCCGCCACGCCGCCACGACGGGAGATCAGGTAGATGGCCGCCGCGACCACCATCGCGCCCACGAGGGCCGAGAGGGACACCGCGGCACCGGCCGCCCCGAAGAGGACGATCGCGGTCACGGCCGACGCACTGGCACCGTAGCTGATGCCGATGATGTCGGGGCTCGCGAGCGGGTTCCTCAGCATGGTCTGGAACACGGCACCCGCGATCCCGAAGGCGATCCCGACGAGGAGCCCGATGACCGCCCGGGGCAGCTTGTTCTCCAGCACGATGAAGCTCGCGCCGGGGATGTCGGCGCCGCCGAGGATGCGGAAGAAGTCCGGGAGGGTGACGGTGTAGGAGCCGAGCAGGACGTTTACGGCGAACAGCACCGCGACGACGCCGGCCACGACGGCCAGCCGCGTGCCCGTGCTCCGGCGGCGGCGCGCCCGGACGGCGGCGGGACCGCCCGGATGCCCGGGGCGGTCCGCCCGGGGCATCCGGGCGGGCGCGTAATCCACGGACGCGCTCACAGCTGCGCCATCCTGCGCCGCCGGACGAGCCAGATGAAGAGGGGGGCGCCGAGCACGGCGGTCATGATGCCCACCTGCACCTCGCCCGGCGGCAGGATGACCCGGCCCACGATGTCCGCCCACAGGAGCAGCACGGGACCCGACAGGGCGGAGAAGGGCAGGATCCACCGGTAGTCGGAGCCGACGACGAGCCGCACCAGGTGCGGGATGACGAGTCCCACGAAGGCGATCGGCCCTGCCGCGGCCACGGCCGCACCGCACAGCAGCACGACGCCGACGGCGGTGACGGCACGGGCGAGGGGGACGTTCTGGCCGAGGCCGCGTGCCACGTCGTCGCCCAGCGCCAGGGAGTTGAGGACCCGGCCCGTGGCCAGGGTCAGGACGAGGCCCGCCCCGACGAACGGCGCCACCGCACCGATGACCTCCCAGCCCCGACCGGCGAGCGTGCCGACCTGCCAGAACCGGAAGGCGTCGAGGGTCTCCTGGCTGGAGACGAGGACGGCGTTCGTGAGGCTCGCGAGTCCGGCGGCCAGGGCCGCCCCGGCGAGTGCCAGCTTGACCGGCGTCGCGCCGTCCCTCCCGAGGCTCGCCACGGCGTAGACGGCGACGGCCGCGGCGCCCGCGCCGGCGAAGGCGAACCAGAGATAGCTGGAGGCGCTGCTGAGGCCGAACAGGTAGATCCCGACGACGACGGCGAGGGACGCACCGGCGTTGATGCCGAGGATGCCGGGGTCCGCCAGCGGATTGCGGGCGATGCCCTGCAGCGCGGCTCCCGCGGTGGCGAGCGCCGCCCCGACGAGCAGCCCGACCACGGTGCGCGGGACACGGGAGAGGACCACGGCGTGGTCGCCGTTCGCCGGGTCGAAGGACGCCACGGCGTCGAGCACGGTCGGGATGCTGACGGAACGGGCGCCGATGGTGAGCGAGGCGACGCAGGACAGTCCGAGGATCACGACCGCGAGCAGCAGCTTCGCGAGGCTCCTCGCGCCGGAGGACCGGTGGCGGGAGGCCGGGCCGGCAGGGGCCCGGCGCAGGGTGGAGGCCTGGACTGCCATGTGCCTCCCTCAGCCGGACGATCGGTCTGAGTAAGGCTAGCCTAGGCTTGGATGGATTAGGAAACGAACTTGTTTCCTAATCCGATGCGGGCCTGCCCCGGAGGAACCGCGGCAGGCCCGCTCAGGTCACGCGGCGGCCGGCGGGGTGCCGTCGCCGAACGGCCTGCCGCCGAATGCCTCACGTCCATGGGCGGTGGTCCATCCGGCCAGGTCCGGGCCCTTCGGGACGATCCCCGTGGGATTGATGTCCTCGTGGACGATGTAGTAGTGCTGCTTGATCTGCTCGAAGTCGACGGTGTCGCCGAAGCCGGGCGTCTGGAAGAGATCGCGCGCGTAGGCCCACAGCGCGGGCATCTCGGTCAGCGTGTTCCGGTTGCACTTGAAATGGCCGTGGTACACGGGGTCGAAGCGGACCAGCGTGGTGAACAGGCGGACATCGGCCTCGGTGATGGTGTCGCCGACGAGGAAACGCCGGTCGGTCAGCCGCTCCTCGAGCCAATCAAGGGCCGTGAAGAGGCGGTCGTACGCAGCCTCGTAGGCCTCCTGCGACCCCGCGAACCCGCAACGGTAGACGCCGTTGTTGACCTCCGTGAAGACCCGCCTGTTCACGGTGTCGATCTCCTCGCGGAGGTGCTCCGGGTAGAGGTCCGGTGCTCCCTCGCGGTGGAACTCCTTCCACTCACCGGAGAAGTCGAGGGTGATCTGCGGGAAGTTGTTCGTCACGACCGCGCCGGTGGTGGTGTCCACGATGGCAGGGACGGTGATGCCGCGCGAGTAGTTCGGGTCCCGCTTGAAGAAGGCCTCCTGCAGCCGCTCGATGCCGAGCACCGGGTCGCGGCCGTCGGGGTCGAGGTCGAAGGTCCAGGACCGGCTGTCATGCGTGGGCCCGGGGGTGCCCAGCGAGATGGCGTCCTCCAGCCCGAGGAGCCTCCGCACGATGATGGTCCGGTTCGCCCAGGGGCAGGCGCGGGCCGCGACGAGGCGGTACCGGCCCGCCTCGACGGGGTAGCCGTCGGCGCCGTCGCGCGTGATCCGCGTCTCGATGTACTGGGTGTCGCGGGTGAACTCCTCGCCGGAGGTCACGTAGGCCCCTTTGGTGCTGTGCCCGGACGATTCGGCCTGCTGTGTGTCGGTCATGCTGCCAGTCTAGGACGGCGGACACGCGGGAGGTCCGGCCGTGTGCACGGCCGGGCCTCCCGGAGGGTGGGTCCGGAGGGTGGGTCCGGACCGTCCGTCAGTTCTTCGCGGACTCGCGTCCGTACTTCTCGCGGAGCTCGCGCCCCTCGCGGACGAGCTTGAGGTGCTTCTCGCTCTTCTTCTCGGCGGCCTTGGTGTCGCGCGGGGGAAGCTGGATGGTCTCCTCCGCCTCGATCCCGCCCTGCAGCTGGCGGCCGCGCTCCATCTCGGCGTCGAACTCGACGCCGAACAGCAGCGAGATGTTGGCGAGCCAGATCCACAGGAGCAGCACGATGACGCCGGCGATGGCACCGTACGTCGCGTTGTAGTTGCCGAAGTTGGCGACGTAGAGGGAGAACGCGGCCGTGGTGATCGCGAGGACGAGCAGGGCGATGAACCCGCCGAGGCTCATCCAGCGGAACTTGGGCTGCTTGATGTTGGGGGCGCCGTAGTACAGGACGGCGATCATGAGGACGGCGAAGAGGACCATGACGGGCCACTTGACGATGTTCCAGATGGTCACGGCGGTGCTGCCCAGGCCGATGGTGTTGCCGACGGCCTCCGCGACCGGTCCCGAGAGCACGAGCATGAGGCCCATGGCGACGATCAGGAGGAGGACGATGATGGTGATGAGCAGCATCTGCGGGCGCAGCTTGAGGAAGCCGCGGCCTTCCTCGACCTCGTAGACGCGGTTCATGGCCCGCGAGAACGCGTTGACGTAACCGGAGGCCGACCAGATGGCGCCGAGGAGGCCGATGACGAACGTCAGGCCGGCGGCCTGGTTGGACGCCAGGTTCTGGATGATGGGCTCGATGGTGGCGATCGCCTCTGCGGGTGCGAACTGCCCGATGACCCCCATGACCTGGTCGGTGGTGGCCTGAGCCTGACCGAAGAGTCCGAGGAGGGACATCAGGGCGAGGATTCCGGGGAAGATGGCGAGCACGGCGTAGTAGGTCAGCGCCGCGGCGAGGTCGGTGCACTGGTCCTTGCCGAACTCGTTGACGGAGCGCTTGAACACGTACTTCCAGGCCGGCTTCTTGACGTCCTTCGGATCGTCCGGCTTGCGGGGATCGTTGGGATCGGGTGCGTTCTGGGCCTTCTGCCCGGCCGCACTGCGGGGCTCGTTCCCCACCCTGCTGTTGCTGCTCACGGATACCTCCCGGTCTGGCCCCGCAGACGGTGTGGGGCGCTCTTTCGGCTATGCGTCTGGTCCAACTGCACCATAAGCTTACTTAGTAGTCCAGTTCCGACCGGCACCTGCCCGTGCCGCCCGCGACCCAAGGCCAGGAGCAGCAATGCGTATCGCAATCATCGGTGCCACCGGGAACGTCGGCACCGCGGTCCTCACCCGCCTCCACCGCGCCGCCGAGGAGCGCACGACTCCCCCGCCGGCGGGCGCCCACCCGGCCGATGACCCGGTGGGCCTCTCGATCACCGCGGTCGCCCGCACCCTCCCGGACACGGGCCGGTTCCCCTACGCGGGCGTCGCCTGGCACGCCATCGACATCGGGACCGACGAGGGCCGGGACGCCCTGACGGCGGCCCTCTCCGGCGTGGACGCCGTCGTGCATCTCGCCTGGGCCATCCAGCCCAACCGGGACGAGGACGCCATGCACCGGACCAACGTCACCGGCACCGCGAATGTCCTGCGCGCGGCCGCGGCGGCCGGCGTGCGCCAGGTCGTCTGCGCATCGTCCGTCGGTGCCTACTCCCCCTCGGACAAGGACACCCGCAGGGACGAGTCCTGGCCGACCGGGGGCATCGAGTCCTCCCACTACAGCCGGCACAAGGCCGAGCAGGAGAGGCTGCTGGACGGGTTCGAGCGGGACCACCCGGAGATCACGGTGGCACGGCTGCGGCCCGGGCTGATCTTCCAGGGCCAGGCCGGCAGCGAGATCGGCCGGTACTTCCTGGGGCCCCTCGTGCCCAAGATCGTGCTGGGTGCCCTGCCGCTCCTGCCGATCCCCGGCTCCTTCATCTTCCAGGCCGTGCACGCGGAGGACGTGGCCGACGCCTACTGGCGCGTGGTGGCGCAGCGTGCCGCCGGCGCCTTCAACATCGCGGCCGAACCGGAGCTCACCCCCGAGCGCGTCGCCGACCTGCTGGGCGCCCGGCGGATCATCGGCTTGCCCGTGCGCGTGCTCCGGGGGATCGTCGGTGCGAGTTGGGCCCTCGGCGTCCAGCAGACGGACCCGGGCTGGATCGACATGGCCGCCGGGAGTCCCGTCATGGACACCACGCGGGCGCGCACCGAGCTGGGCTGGGAACCGCACCACTCCTCGAAAGACGCCCTGGCCGAGGTCCTGGCCGGGCTTCGCCACGGCGCCGGCCGCCGCGGCTCCCCGAAGCTGTACCCCCGCTCGGGGTCCTGAGCAGCAGGGCCTCAGGGGGTGGAGACCCGCGGCCCCTCGGTGGCGGCGACGAGAGGGACGCCCTCCGGCAGCTGGTCCGGCACCCCGGGAAGGTCGACCGTGAATTCGGCGCCGCCCCTCTCGATGTTGCGGACCCTGATCGACCCGCCATGGCTCTCGGCGATCCTGCGGCAGATGGCCAGCCCCAGGCCGGTGCCCGTCGCCTGATTCAGCCCGTTCTCCGACCGGTGGAACTCCTCGAACACGCGCTCGAGGTCCCCACCCGGGATGCCGATGCCGTTGTCCCGCACGTGGACCTCGGTCCGGCCGGTCGAGGCGTCCATCGAGGTGTGGACAGCGACCTCGGCCGAACCGTCGGTCCGCCCGTACTTCATGGCGTTGCCGACGAGGTTCTCCATGAGCTGCAGGAAGAGCCGCTCGTCGGCATAGACCGGGTGCGACGCGTGGACGTCGAAGCGCACCTCGGGCAGGTGCGTCCCGGGCAGCGCGGTCCGCAGGTCGATGATGCCCTCGACGACGCGGCCGACGTCGATCCTGGAGGCTGTCAGCTTCTCCTCCTTCGCCAGGCTGTAGGCGAGGAGGTTGCGGATGAGGTTCCGCATGCGGAGGCTCGCCTGCTGCAGCCGCTCGATGCTCGCCTGCCGTTCCGAGAGCGGCAGCTCCGGGTCCTCGAGCATCTCGAGCCAGCCGTCGAAGACCGTCAGGGGTGTCAGGAGGTCGTGGGCGACGACGGACGCGAACCGGCCGAGGTCCCGCTGGTACGCCCGCTCGTCGGTGACGTTCCTCATCACGACGAGCGCCCCCCGTTCGCCGGGCAGCGGCATCGCGTCGACGGAGAGGTGTACGAGCTCGCCGGACCGGTGCACGAGATCCAGGTCCATCCGCTCCGTCGCCGATCCCTGGAGGGCCAGCGTCAGCGGGTTGTCGGCATCCTCCAGCCGCGCCCCATCGGGCCAGGTGACTTCGTAGTCGCGCCGCCACACCTCACCGGGGCGGGCCGTCCCCGATCCGAGCCACCGCTCGCTCATGGCGTTCTGGAAGATCAGGCGACGGTCCGGTCCCGCGACGAGCACGCCGTCGTTCATGCGGCCGATCACGAGGTCGCGCAGGTCCGCCGCCGCCTTCGCCTCGGCGGTGGCGCGATACAGGCGGTCGATCAGGCGGCGCCGCTCGTCCATGCTGAGCGCCAGGACCGCGGAGAGTGAGAAGGCGATGAACATGAAGGACTGAGCCACGTAGGCGCCCGCGACAGGCGCCAGGTCCTGGAACGGGCCCAGGCCGGCCAGGGTGAAGAACACGAGGAAGGCCCCGCTCACCAGCCCGTGCAGCATGGCCCACCCGGTGCGCAACCGGAGCCCGGCCCACATGTGGGCGGGGATCGTGGTGTAGGCGATGGGCAGGGCCGACCCCGCACCGAAGGTGGCGACGTACAGCAGCACCGACGCGACGACGAGCAGGGCGTATTCGGTGCGCCGGGCGACGGTGAGCGGTGTCGGGTGCTCCCCGCGGGCGCGGGCGGTGATGCTCGCTGCGGCGACGATCCCGAGGGATCCGATCGCGGTGAGCGACACCGCATGGCGGACGAGCCACGGGATGAAGGACGCGAACGGATCAGGGCCGCCCTCGAGCGCGACGCCGAGGACGATGAAGAGGGCGCCGACGGAACACGCGCCGAGCGCCACCAGACCGAGGCGGAGATACTCCCCCACGGTCCGCACGGACACGGACGGCACCAGGCGCCGGAAGGAGTAGACGGCCACCGCGGTCTGGGCCACGCTCCCGAACGCGACGGCGAAGGCCAGCTGGGCGCTCAGGCCGGTGGCCAGGTTCACGGCGGCCAGGAGCGGCACGGTGGCGAGGAGGGCGACGGCGAGATCGCGCCGCGAGCGCGAGGCCCACAGCCCCCAGAGGAAATTAATCCCTGCGGCGGGCCAGACCAGTGCGAGGCTGGAGGATTCGAAGGTCGTGAAGCGTCCGAAGAGGGCGGCCGCCACGAGCATCGCGGCGAAGGCCGCATGCACGGCGACGGGAGACATCCGTGTCAGCCCCCCAGCGACCGTCAGCATCCGCCCCTCGTCCATCCCATCTCGTGCCGGCATCCTGCCTCCCGCGGTCGAGACCGGACCCCGCGGAGGCGGCCGGAAAAGCACCGCTGACGGACAGTGTACTTGCTACTTCCCCCGTCCTGCCCGCTCCCGCGCCTGCGGACGGGCCCGGAGCATGAGCACTGCGGTTCACGACCAGGCCCCGGTCGCCGCCGTCGCCGCCGCGTAGGAGCCGAAGGATGCTGCAGGCCGGCCCAGGATCTGCTCGACGCCGGCCTCGAGGGAGGCATTGCGGCCGTCGAGGATGTCGGTGAAGAGGTGGGCGAGGAACTCCGCCTCCTCCGCGGGGATCCCGTCGTCGGCGAGGTCGGTGACGAACGACGCGACGTCGACCGCCTCGAACGTCACCGGTCGTCCGGAGGCGTCGGCGAGGACCTGCGCGGCCTGGGCGAAGGTCAGCAGTTCCGGACCGGACAGCTCGTAGGTGGCGTCCTCCGGGACGGCCCGGGTGAGGACCTGGACCGCCGCGTCGGCGACATCGTCCAGGTCCACGAATGCCTCAGGCACGTCGGGTGCCGGAAGCCGCAGTCGTCCCCGGCGGACGGGCCCCTTGAGGAAGTTCTCGGAGAAGTTCTGCTGGAACCAGGAACAGCGGAAGACTGTGGTGGGCACACCCGCTCCGCGCAGGGCCGTTTCGCTCGCGCGGGCTCCTTCCTCACCCCTGCCCGAGAGCAGGACGAGCCGTTCCAGGCCCTCCGCCGCGGCAAGTCGACCGAGCGCCGCCATCTTCTCCGGTACTCCGGGGAAGGCCAGGTCAGGGGCGAAGCAGACGTAGGCGGAGGTGGCGCCGGACAGGGCCTGCGGCCAGGTGTCGGATCTGTCCCAGTCGAAGCCCGTGTGACGGGAGGCGAGCCGCGTGGGCTCTCCGAGGGCAGTGAGGCGGTCATTGATGCGTGCGCCGGAGCGTCCTGCGCCGCCGAGGAGAAGAGTTGTCATGCATCCAGTGAACGGCCACGGCATCGGACGAAGAATGGGTGGGACTCCACAGATCCTTGGTGATCGTCTACCGTCGTGGCCATGGATCCGCTGACCCATTTCCTGGACGGCCCGCGCGCCGTGCGCGCGTTCGCGCTCGCCATGCACATGAGCGCACCCTGGGGGGTGGAGGTCCGCGACAACGCGGTGCTCACCGTCCTGGCCGTCACGTCGGGCGAGGCGCGCGTGACGGGCGTGCTCCTCGAGGAAGGGGATGTCGCGCTCGTCCGCGGCCCCGAACCCTATGACGTGACCGACGCCGCCGGCAGCCCGCCCTCCATCGAGATCGGCCCCGGGCAGCAGTGCACCACCGTCGACGGACGGGATCTTCAGGAGGAGTTCCGTCGCGGGATCCGCCGCTGGGGCAATGCCACGGACGGGGGGACGGCACTCCTGGTCGGGACGTACGACCGACCGGATCAGGCCGGCGGGCTCGTGGCCCGCGCCCTGCCCCGACTCGCCGTCGTACGGCGTGACCGCGCCGACGCAGACATCGTCCGGCTGCTGGCCGGCGAGATCTCCCGGGAGGACCCCGCCGCCCAGGTCGTCGTCGACC
The DNA here is from genome assembly GCF_058269155.1 of Arthrobacter sp. TJ-263. NCBI lineage: Bacteria > Bacillati > Actinomycetota > Actinomycetes > Micrococcales > Micrococcaceae > Arthrobacter > Arthrobacter sp. TJ-263. The sequence continues at coordinate 1,829,257 of NZ_JBZCNE010000001.1, forward strand.
GCCTCCTCGACGTCCTCGTCGTCAGCACCATGCGCCGCTGGTTCGACGGCGCGGACCGTCCGCCGAATCCCACCTGGTTCGCGGCCGACGACCCCGTGGTCAGGGCCGCCCTCGATCACCTGCATGCCGCGCCTGCGGCTCCCTGGACCGTGGAGACCCTCGCTCGGCGGGTCAACACCTCGCGGGCCTCCCTCGCCGCCCGCTTCCGCACGAGCGTCGGGGAGCCCCCCATGGGCTATCTGACCCGCTGGCGCCTCACGCTTGCCGGCGATCTCCTGCAGACCCCGGGCGTCACCATCGCGCACGTCGCCCGCTCGGTCGGGTACACCGACGCCTACTCGTTCAGCACCGCGTTCAAGCGACACGTGGGAGTCACACCGTCCGAGTTCCGACGCCACCGTCCGGTCCTGGTGGGGGGCGAATGGTCCTGACGGAGCCTGCCGCCGCCGAAGGTGCCGCCTAGCCCAGGGTGGCCGTGTCGATCACGAAGCGGTAGCGGACGTCGGAGGACAGGACGCGCTCGTAGGCCTCGTTGACGGCGTCGGCCGCGATGACCTCTACCTCGGGTGCGATGCCGTGGTCGGCGCAGAAGTCGAGCATCTCCTGGGTCTCGCGGATGCCGCCGATCCCCGATCCCGCGAAGGAGCGACGCTGGTTGAACAGCGTGAACACGTGCAGGGGAAGGGCATCGGCGGGAGCGCCCACGTTGACCATGGTCCCGTTCAGGCCGAGCAGCCCGAGGTGCGCGTCCAGGTCGATCTTGGCGCTGACGGTGTTGATGATCAGGTCGAAGGTGTTGGCCAGCTGCTTGAACGTGTCCGGGTCGCTCGTGGCGTAGTAGTGCTCGGCGCCGAACCGCTTGCCGTCCTCCTGCTTGCTGAGGCTCTGCGAGAGCACCGTCACCTCGGCGCCCATCGCGGAGGCGATCTTGACGGCCATGTGCCCGAGTCCGCCCATGCCGACGACCGCGACCTTCTTGCCCGGGCCCGCGTTCCAGTGGGAGAGCGGCGAGTAGGTCGTGATGCCCGCGCAGAGCAGGGGTGCGGCCGCTTCGTAGGGGATGCTCTCCGGCACCGTGAGGACGAAGTCCTCGTCGACGACGATGTGCGTCGAGTAGCCGCCCTGCGTGATCGAGCCGTCGCGGTCCACGGACGCGTAGGTCCCGATGTTGCCGTTGAGGCAGTACTGCTCCTCGCCCTGCAGGCAGTTCGCGCACTCACGGCAGGAATTCACCATGCAGCCGACACCCACGCGGTCGCCGACCTTGTGGCGGGTCGCCTCGCTGCCGGCCTCCTCGACGACGCCGACGATCTCGTGGCCGACCGTCAACGGGTACTGCTGGGGACCCCACTCGCCGCGCACCGTGTGGATGTCGGAGTGGCAGATCCCGGCATAGGCGATCTTGATCAGTACGTCCTTCGAGCCGACGTCGCGGCGCTCGATGGTCGTGGGGATGAGCGGGTCCGTTGCGGATGGCGCTGCGTAGGCCTTGACGGTCCTCATGGGGTTCCTCCTGGGAATCGGGGACACGGCCCGCAGGGTTGCGGGCCGGGAGTCTGGTGGCTGCCGCCCTGGCGGCAGGTGCGGGCCCTGCCTGCTTCGACACTGATGCGGGGGCGCCCGGAGGTGGGACAGTCATGGACGTCCTGACCGCTGCCCACTGTTCCAACGGTAAGGCGGATCGCCGACGAGTGGTGCATTGTGGCGCGGGTGACATCCGGTGGAGGATGGGACGAGCCACGGCGGACGACCTCAAGGAGCATTCCATGGACTACATGTTCGATGTCCTCGTCATCGGCGGTGGGCCCGCCGGAATGGCGGCCGCCACGCGCGCAGCCGAACTCGGGGCACGCACCGCCGTCGTCGAACGCTCCGCGCTCGGTGGGACCTGCGTGAACTCGGGATGCGTCCCCACGCGCGTACTCGCCAAGACCGCGCGGCTGTTCCGCGAGGTCCGCACGGCGTACGACTACGGGATCGTCGTCGCCGAACCGTCCGTCGACTGGGACAAGACGGTGCAGCGGGTCCGAGCCACGGTGGCCCGGGTACTCGACGCCAAGGGCTACGGCCCCACCATGGAACGCTTCGCCATCGACCTCGTCGAGGGCGACGCCGAGCTCACGGGCGAGCACAGCGTCGTCGTCGACGGCCGGGAGATCACCGCCGCCGCGATCATCCTGTGCATCGGCGGCAGCGGCCGCCGCCTGCCGATCGAGGGCGCCGAACATGCCGTCCTGCCGCACGAGGTACTCGACCTCCCGAGCCTGCCCGGTACGGTCGCGATCATCGGCGGCGGACACACCGGTGCCCAGATGACCACCATCTTCGACGCCATGGGCTCGGACGTCCTCCTCCTCGACGTCGCACCGCGCATCCTGATGACGGAGGACGAGGACGTCGCGGACGTCGTCACCGCCAGCTTTCGGGGCAGGGGTATCCGGGTGGAGGCCGGCATCAGCGGTATCGACAGCATCCGCCGGGAGGAGGGCGGCCTCACGCTCACCTGGCAGCGCGATGAGGCACCGGAGTCCCTCACCGTGGACGCCGTCATCATGGCGGCCGGCTGGCCCGCGAACCTCGCCGGCCTGGGCCTCGACGCGGCGGGCGTCCGGACTGCCCGCTCCTTCATCCCGGTGGACGACTACCTGCGGTCCAACGTGCCGCACATCTTCGTGGCGGGCGATGCGAACGGCAGCAGCATGCTGGTGCAGGCCGCAGTCTTCGAGGGGGAGACCGCGGCCGAGAACGCCGTGATGGGCGCCATGCGGACCACACCGCACCATCTCCTGCCCGAAGGCGGGTTCACCGACCCCGACTATGCAGGGGTCGGGCTCACGGAGGCTCAGGCGAGGGAACGCGACACGGAATGCCACGCCGTCACGGTGCCCTACGCCGCCGTGGAGCGTCCCATCATCGACGACCGCGAGCAGGGCTTCCTCAAGCTCGTGATCGACCGGCGCCGCGAGCTGATCCTCGGCGCACACGCGGTGGGTGAGAACGCCGTCGAGGTCATCACCGCGGTGGCCGCCGCCATGGCGGCGGGCACCGACCTGGCGACGCTGGCCCGGGTGAAGTTCGCGTACCCCACGTACAGCGCCATCATCGGGCAGGCGGCCAGGGCCGGCCTCCACAGCTGACCTCCCGGCCCCGGTCGCTGCGGGGGACGCCGCCGGGCGTCAGGAGGTGCGGCCGAGCGTCAGGTACTGCGGATTCTGCCGCAGGAAGTCGCGGGCCGCGGCGCACCCCGCGACGAGGTCCAGTCGTCGCCTGTGGGCGCTCAGGACCGCGCGCCGCATCAGGACCCGGCCCACGCCGCGCTGTTCGAAGCCCGGCATCTCGACCAGGGCCTGCAGGGTCAGCCGGCCGCCGAGCATCGAGTAGTCGAGGTGGGCGGCGAGGCCTCCGTCCACGAACAGTTCGAACCGCGAGCCGAAGGCGGAGTCCTTGAAGACCGCCCGGGAGATCGCGGCGTCCCCGCGGGTGGCGACCAGGCGGGCCCGGCGGGCCCGGCGCTCGATCTCGTCGACCGCCGCCGCGTACCGTTCGACGGCCTGCTCCGGCGGGACGGCGGTGTCGAGCAGGCGGAACATCCTGTCCGCGAGACCGCGGAGACCGGCCAGGGACGCGGTGCCGACGTCGAATGCCGTGGCGTCCTCCATGCACTGCGCTTCGCGCTCCCGCTTGGTGGGAGGCACGACGGCGTCAGCGGCCGGGTCGTCGGGGACGGCCGGCACCGGCGGCAGGGCGATGCCACCGGCCGCGCTGGTGACATCGGGAACGGTCGAGGATTCTGTCATGGAAGATCCGATGATGGTCAGGAAGCCGAGGCCTGCTGCTAGACCGTGGCAGCACGCACGCTAGTCCATGCCACCCCCAGAACTCCGGGCCGGCCACCCCGTGCCGTCCACCATGACGCACTGCTACTGTTGCAGCCATCCACATTGCAAGGGCACTTGGTTCTTCAGGATCGGCAGGAATGGCGAGGGCGATGATCGACAAGAAATTCACCGTGACCGAGGAGTCGACGAGCAAGCATCCGCACGACTGGGGGCGCGCGATGGCGGTGGCCATCAGCCGCCTGACGGACCTTGCGCGCGAGGCCGGTGACCCGGTGCACGACGAGGCACTCATCGGAGAGGAACTCCAACTCTTCGTGGCGGACACCGAGAATGGCGTGAACATCACCATGTCGTGGACTCCCGGGGAACAGGGCCCGCCTCCCGCCGAGACGCCCGCGCGTCCGGCGGAAGGCATCTCCGAAGAGGACGGCGGATCCGGCCGGTAAGCGCAAGGGCGAGCCGACAGGAACATCAGTAAGCAGACTGATGATCCTGTGCGTAGGGTGGAGTGGAGCAGCCGGCCAACTACGTGGAGGACAGCATGAGCGAACGAAAGAACCCCGATCCCTCGAATGCGGGGAACCCGGATCCGGACGAGATGAACCTGACGGGCCTCGAGCCCGGAGGCGGCGTCCCACCCGGCGAGACACCGCCGGGCGAAGCCAGCACCACGTGGCAGCAGCCGACCATCGAGAACAAGACCCAGTCCAAGACCGTCACCGGTCTCTGGATCGGCGTAATCGCCGTCGTCGTGCTCCTGGTCCTGCTGTTCATCGTCGGCAACATCATCGGGCTGTTTAACCTGACCTGAGCGGACTCGGACCAGCGAAGCCCCCGTCCGGTGGACGGGGGCTTCGCCGGTCCTGAGCGGGGATCAGGCCTCGGCGCCGTCGCGCAGACCGTAGTGGTCGATCAGGGCCGTCTCCTCCTCCGGCGAGAGCTCCACGCTGCTGTTGGCGCTGGGCGCGTCGGAGATCACCTTCTTCGTCCACGCGAGGTGGAGGTCGTCACCCTCGAAGCGCGAGTTCGCCAGGGGCACGTAGTGCTTGCGGGAGTTGAGCAGCCCGAGTGACACCGTGACCCAGGCGGGGATGCCCGATTCCTTCTCGAGGTGCACGTCGTTGACATCGCCGAGCTTCTTGCCTTTGCTGTCCCAGGCCGTGGCGGACTGGAGTTTCGTGATTTCGGCCTGAGCCATTGAGTGTTCCCTTCGGTGGAGGAGATTCGGTTCGCTTCCCATTCCAGCCCAGATACCGCCCGGGGGCAATCGACGCGTGGAGCGAGGCTCCGCTCAGGCCTGGTCGGCGGCCTCACCGAGCAGGGGGAGGAAGCGCTCGAGGGCCCAGGGCAGGCTCAGCGGGTTGGCCGCGGAGATGGACAGCGTGAGCGTGTTGTCGCTGTCCGCCACCAACGCCCCGCTCTCGACCGCGGGGATCTGCTTCAGCAGCGGATCGGCCGAGATCGCCTGCTCGGTGGCCTCGTCCGCGACCCAGGTCACGAAGAGGTCCGAGTCCAGCTCGTTCGCCCGCTCCGCCGACCACGGGATGAAGAATTCCGAGGAGTCCTTCGTGTTCTCCGTGACGACGTCGGCCTGGACCATGCCGAGCTCGGTCAGGAAGCGCGGGCGGTTGTCGTTGGCGGTGTAGATGCTGACGCCGTCGGCGGCGGCCGGCTCGAGGTTGCCGTAGATGAAGGTCTTGCCGGCCAGTTGCGGGTAGTCGGCGGCGGCGTCCGCGATGGCCCGCTCCGTGTCGGCCACGAGCTGCTCGGCGTCGTCGGACAGGCCCAGGGCCTCGCCGATGATGCGCGTGGAGTCCTGCCAGGCGGTGCCGTAGGGGACCTCCGGGTAGGCGACGACGGGGGCGATCTTGCTCAGGGTGTCGTAGTCCTCCTGGGAGAGCCCGGAGTACGCGGCGAGGATGACCTCGGGGTTCGTGGCGGCGATGTCGTCGAAGGCGATGCCGTCGGTCTCGGAGTACTGGACGGGGGCGTTCTCGGTGCCGATGGCGGCGTCGAGTTCCTCGAGCCGGGCATCCTTCCAAGGGGTCGACTGGTTCTCGTTGCCACCGTAGGTGTCGGCGGGCATCCCCACGGGCACGACGCCGAGCGCCAGGGACACGTCCGCGTTCACCCAGGACACCGTCGCCACCCGCTCGGGCTTCTCGGTGAGGGTCGTCTCGCCGAAGGCGTGCTCGATGGTCACCGGGAATCCCTCGGCAGCAGCGGACGCCGTGGCGCCGTCGGCTGCGCCGGATCCGCTGTCGGCCGGACCTGTGGAGCAGGCGGAGAGGGACAGGACGGCGACGGCGGCGGCGGCCACGAGGCTGCGCAGGCGGGTGGGGGCCATGAGGTTCCTTGACTTCTGTGGCCTCGAACGAGGCCGGGACGGGACAGAAGTAAGGCTAACCTAAGCTGTGTCCTATTAAGAAATACTTTCGTTGCGTAATGGTCAGCCCTCGCGGGCCCTGCGGGTCTCGCGCTCGTTCGCCTTCTGGAGCGCCTCGACGAGCTCGGCCTTGGACATCGTGGACCGGCCCGGGACGTCGAGCTTCCTGGCCAGGGCGTAGAGATGCTCCTTCGACGACTTCGTGTCCACCCCGCCGGCCGTGCGCCCGCCGTCGGCGCGGTTGCCGGCGGCCTGCTCGCCGGAGGGGCCCTTCTCCTCCTTCGGCTCCCAGTGGTCGCCCACCTTCTCGAAGCCGTGCTTCAGGGAGGCGAAGGCCGTGCGGCGGGCCCGCTCGCCGTCGCCGTACTGCTCCTCCGCGGCGTCGAGGGTTGCAGCGAACGTGTCCTGCGCCTTCTCGTCGGAACGCTGGAGCGTGCTCGGGAGCGTCTCGGACTTGACCTTGCCGTCCTTCGTGAATCGGGACATTCCTGCATCCTTCCGGGTCGGGGCACCGCAGGGCGCGTACCAGCACGCTACCGCAGAGGGCCCGGCCGGAGGCGTCGTCGGGAAGCGACGACGGCGTCAGCCGAGCGTCGCGAGGTACCGGACCAGCTCGCGGGGTGCGGACTTCGGCGCCACCGCCTCCACCGCGGCGTTGTAGTTGGTGTTGGTGTTGACGTCGTAGGTGAGGACGCGTCCGTCCGCGGTCTCGATGAACTCGATGCCGCAGACCTCCAGGCCGTTGCGCCGCGCGAAGTCCTCGAACCGTCCGATCACGGGATGATCGAACCCCTCCCGGAGGCTGAAGAGCTGCTGGCCCGGCTCGGGCGCGATCGTGGCTCCCGGGGGCATGATCGGCCTGCCGGTCACCGGGTCGATCGCGCAGGCGTCCGCGGGGCAGAGCTGGAAGCCGCCGCGCGCCGTATCGGCCTTGATCGCGTAGACGAACCGCCCGCCCACGATCTCCGCGCGCGTGATGAACGGTTCGGCGGCCTGGATGTACTCCTGCACGAGCGTGATGCCGTCCTGGGGTTCCTCGAATCCGCTCGACCCCACGTACTCGGCGAGCTCCTCGTGGGAATCGAACTTCCGCACCCCGAGGCCCTTGCCGCCCTGGTTGTGCTTGACGATGAACGGCGTCGCGAAGCCCTGCGCCGCTTCGAGGATGCGGTCACGGCCGACGGCGGCGACCGTGCGCGGGGTGTCGATGCCGGCGGCCTTCAGGGCGGTCAGCTGGTCCACCTTGCTCATCTCGAGTTCGAGGACGCGGCGGCCGTTCACCGTGCGGCGCCCGTGGGCCTCGAGCCAGGAGAGGACGGACCGCGCGTAGTCCTTCGACAGGCCGTGGTCGCGCGTGTGGGCGGAGGCGCTGATACGGGACCAGAAGATGCCCTCCGGCGGCACGGCATCGAGGTCCAGCACGCCGTCCGTGAGCAGCCACTCGACCACCTCGACACCCTCGGCTTCGAAGGCGCGGGCGAAGGGCGGGAACCACTCGGGGTTCTCGTGCAGGGCGTAGACCGTCGTCACGGGGTGGACCTCCTGGGGGGAATCGATGGACCTGTCCGGATAACCGGTGGCCAGGGGCACCTATTCCTGCACTCCTTCCTGCACTCCGTGCGACGCGGACCCCGGCACGGGCCCGCCGGATGCTGACGGCCCGTGCGGGGGATCAGCGTGCGGACGTGGCTTCCCTGGTCTGCTGCCAGACGGTCCAGGCTGCGTAGCTGCCGTCGAGTTCGACGACGTCGTACCCGGCCCGGCGGAGGGCACTGGCGGCGACCGAGTTCCTCAGTCCGCTCTGGCAGTAGGTGACGATGGTGCCGTCGGAGGGAAGTTCGTCGAGGTGCCACATCACCCGCCCGCCGTTGAGCTGGTGGGCTCCGGGGATGTGCCCGTTGGCGTGTTCGGTGCGGTTACGGACATCCAGCACCATGGCGGCGTCGGAACCCTCGAGCTCTGCGGGCTGGATCAGGGCGGGCGTGGTGAGGGGTAGTCCGTCGAGGCTGGTGACGTACCCGGCGACACGGTCGATACCGACGCGGACCAGGTGATCCCACAGTTCCTGGGCCTGGTCCTGGCCGGTGGCGAGCAGGACGAGCGGGTTCGTGTCCGTCTCGGGGTTGACGACCCAAGCGCCATGGGTGGCCGGGGTAGGGCTCGCGGGGATGTTGAGGGACCCCTCGACGGTCCCCGCGTGCACCTCGTCCGCGGTCCGGGTGTCGATGAACGTCAGCGTGTCCGCGGCGAGGCCAGCGGCGACCCGGTCGGCGTCGAGTTCGGCCAGCAGTGCGCGCTCCCCCATGACCGCGGGCCCGTCGCGGTTCTCGCGCTTCATCCGCCCGAAGTAGGCGTGGGCGTCGGGCTGACCGTCGAGGAGTTCGTCGATGAAGCCCTGCTCGTCGTCCGCGGCGAGGTAGGGGCCCCACCAGGAGTAGAGCCGCTCGTAACCGACGGTGGAGGACGGGATGGCGCCCAGGGCCTTGCCGCAGGCGCTGCCGGCACCGTGGGCGGGGTGGACCTGGACGTGGTCGGGCAGGGTCAGGAACTTCTCCTGCAGGCTACGGAACAGCTGCTTCGCCCCCTCGAAGCGGGTGTCGACGCCGCCCGCGGCCTCATCGAGGAGGTCGGGGCGGCCGAGGTCCCCGGAGAACACGAAGTCCCCCGAGAGCAGGTAGCCGGGCTTGTCGCTGAACGCGCCGTCGGTGACGAGGAAGGACAGGTGCTCGGGGGTATGCCCGGGCGTGTGCACGGCCTGGATGCTGATGTTGCCGACGGTGATCGCGTCGCCGTCGAACAGTCGGGTGCCGTCGAAGGCGTAATGCCAGTCGGGTCCGCCTTCGCCGGAGACGTAGATCGCAGCCCCCGTCGCCGCCGCCAGTTCGCGGGTGCCCGAGAGGTAGTCCGCGTGGATGTGGGTCTCGGTGACGGCCACGATCCGCATGTTGTTCTTCGCGGCGAGGTCCTGGTAGACGGCGATGTCGCGGCGGCCGTCGACGACGACAGCCGTCCCGTTGGCCTGGCAGCCGATCAGGTAACCGGCCTGGGCGAGGTCCTCGTCGTAAATGCGTTCGATCAGCATCGGGTGCTCCTTCGGTTCGGATGGATTCCGATACCCCCTGGGGTATCTTGCTGATCTCCAGCGTAATACCCCTGGGGGTATACCGCAAGGCGTGGAGGTGCCTGCGGGGGCATCGGGAGGAGGGCGCGTGACCGGGCCCGGGACGGGACGGGTCCGGGCACGCGCCCGGTCTATGGGGTCCGGGGCCGCCGGGAGGGCGCGTGCGCTCCGGCGCGGCCCGCCTGGTCGACAGGGAGGCCTCTAGCCTCGCGGACGTCGAGGACCTGCCCGTGGTGCCGGCGGTCGCTGGTCGCGGCGGTGGCGGTCTCGCTCATCATGCGTCCCTCCTGGGATCAGAGGGTGCGTGGTGGGGCTGGTGCAGGGATGGTGCGGCACCAGCCCCGTTGCCCCGTTCCCGGTTCCGGGCGCTGAGGGGACGGGCCGGAAGGATGAACCGCCGGGCGACGAGTGCCGCGAGCGCAATTCCGGCGACCATCGCGGCGACGAGGGGACGCGCGTCTGCAGGGACCTGCTGGATGAGGACGAAGGCGCCCATGGCCAGCACGAACCAGCCGAAGGCCTTGCGGAGGGCCACCTCGGGGATGCGGCCGGCGAGTTGCGCGCCGATCAGGGATCCGACGATCGCGGCGGCCGTGACCGCAAGGGTGAGCGGCCAGTCGATCTGCACCGTCGTGAGGTACCCGGCGAGGCCGGCGAAGGACTTCATGGAGATCACGACCAGGGAGGTGCCGACGGCCACGGACATCGGCAGCCCGCCGAGCAGGGCCAGGGCCGGGACGACGAGGAACCCGCCACCCGCCCCGACGAGCCCGGTGACCAGCCCGACCACCACGCCGTCGAGCAGGACCCGCCCGAGGGCAAGCTCACGCCTGACGCCGACAGCGGCCGTGCCATGAGTTGCCGTGCGGGGCTTCCTGCGGCCGCGGATCATGGCGATCGACGTGGCGACCATCATGAGGGCGAAGGCGACGAGCAGGATCTGTCCGGGGACGAACCCTCCGAGGAGCCCGCCGACGAACGCCCCGACCATGCCGGACGCGCCGAAGATCAGCCCCGTCCGCCACATCACCCGGCCGCGCCGGGCGTGGCTGATGACGCTGACCGCGGAGGTGACGCCGACGACGAACAGGGACGCGGCGATCGCCTCCTTCGCCTCGAAGCCGGCCACGTAGACGAGGATCGGGACGGTCAGGATCGATCCGCCACCGCCCAGGACGCCCAGGGACAGGCCGATGAGGATCGACAGGGCCAGGACGAGGGCCAGGACCGCGTTCATGCCCCGTGGGCCCGTCGGCGGGCCTCGGCATTCCCGACGCCGACGAAAGCAGTGGGCAGGGTCAGGATCGCGGATTCCCGAGTGGGCTCCTGGGCCGCCCTGTTCCAGGGCATCGAGGACAGGGCACGGCCCATCGCGCACGTGTTCGTCGCGGCCGAGAAGGTCAGGCCGGTGCCGATGAGGCCTGCCAGGGTCCGGATCCTCGGGGAGACGAGGCGTCCTCCGGCGAGACCGACGAGGACGAGGGAGCCGGCGGCCATGCGGACCTGACGCTCGAGATCCCAGCGGCCGCCACCGCGCACCACGTCGCCGCCGACCGCGGCGTACCCGGGAACCCCGCCCGTCAGGACGTGGGCGGCGCCGATGCCCGATGCGGCCAGCTTCCGGCGTGCCTGCTCGGCGCGGACACCGGACTGGCAGGCCAGCACGACCCGGCCGCCCAGGCGGGCGGCGAGCTCGTCGGTGTGCTCCGACAGGAGCGGCAGCGGGACGTTGTACGAGCCATGGATGTGCAGGGACTCGAACTCCGCCGCAGACCGCACATCGATCACCACGAGATCCTCGTGCTCGGCCACCCAGTCCCGCAGCGTCTCGGGGGACAACTCCGTCAGGGCCGACGAGGACGTCGCCTCCGAGACGATGGCGGCGGGGTTCACAGGGGGAGGGGTGCTCATGGGAGCCTCTCGGTCGAATCGGAAGGGTATACCCCCCGGAGTATTCCGCATACCCCCCGGGGTAGTCAAAATACCCATGGGGGTATAAGCTCGACAGGTACCCCGACATCTGGAGAAGACCATGCAGCTCGACCCGACCGAAATGACGCCTGTCATCAACCGCCTCAAGCGTGCCCAGGGGCAGCTCGCCGCGGTCACCCGCATGCTCGAGGAAGGCAAGGACTGCAAGGACGTCGTCACCCAGCTCGCAGCCGTCTCGAAGGCGCTGGACCGCGCCGGGTTCGCCGTGATCGCCAGCGGCCTCGAACAGTGCATCGTCCGCGAGGACACCAGCCTCGACAAGAAGGAGCTCGAGAAGCTCTTCCTCACCCTCGCCTGATCCGGTGGACCTGGCCCGAAGGAGAAGCCGGCAGGGCTGCCCGGCGCCGCGTCCTGCCGGCGTCGAGAACTAAACGTCCCGGAAACACTCCCGCAATACCGCTCCCGAATCATGGAGACAGCCCGCCGTTCCAACGGGCCGACCCTGGATCACCGAGGAGTACCGATGACCGCCATCGCCACCCGCACCACCGTCCGCATCCTCGACCTCCGCGCGCTGACCCCGGGAACGATCGTCGAAGCCCGTCGCAGGGACGAAGTGCACTACCGCGGGCGCGTGGAGGACACTGCCCCCGGGCTCGGCGTCGTCTGGATCCGCGACGACCTGGCCGGGCACCGCGCCATCCTCCACCTCGACGAGTACAGCATCTGGCGTGTCGCGGGGTGAGCCGCCCGTCCGGCAGTTCCGCCCTCAGCACGAGCGGGCACCCTCCTAGACTGGAGGGATGACTGCAACCCTCGTGGCGAAGGACCTGTCCGGGGGCCACGCCCACCGCACCCTCTTCTCGAAGCTCGACCTCACCGTGTCGCCCGGGGACGTCGTCGGCGTCGTGGGGGCCAACGGCGCCGGGAAGACCACGCTCCTGCGCCTCCTCGCCGGAGCGGACACCCCCCTTGCCGGCACCGTCCGGACCACCCCGGCCGACGCCTTCGTGGGGTGGCTCCCGCAGGAGCACGAGCGCGTCGCGGGTGAGACGGTGGCCGCCTACCTCGGGCGGCGGACCGGCACGACGGCGGCAACCCTCGCCATGGAGGACGCCGCCGCGGCGCTCGGAAGCGGGGCGAAGGGCGCCGACGACGCCTACGCCCTGGCGCTCGACCACTGGATGTCCTCCGGGGCCGTGGACCTCGAGGACCGCATGCCGGCCGTCCTCGCCGACGTCGCCGGGGGCCTCGACCCGTCCACCCCCACCGCTGCCCTGTCCGGCGGGCAGCTCGCGCGGGTCGCGCTCGCCGCCCTGCTGCTGAGCCGCTTCGACATCGTGCTCCTCGACGAGCCCACCAACGACCTGGACCTCGCCGGCCTCGACCGGCTGGAATCGTTCATCCAGAACCTGCGCGGCGGCGCGGTCCTCGTCTCGCACGACCGCGAGTTCCTGGCGCGCTGCGTGACCACCGTCGTCGAGCTGGACCTCGCCCAGAACAGGGTGGCGGTGTACGACGGCGGGTACGACGCCTTCCTGGAGGAACGCGCCGTAGCGCGCCGGCACGCCCGCGAGGCGTACGAGGAGTACGCGGACAAGAAGCAGGACCTCGTGGGCCGGGCCCGGACCCAGCGGGAGTGGAGCTCGCAGGGCGTCCGCAACGCCATGAAGAAGAGCCCCGACAATGACAAGATCCGCCGCAGGGCCAGCATGGAGTCCTCCGAGAAGCAGGCGCAGAAGGTCCGCCAGATGGAATCGCGCATCGCCCGGCTGGACGAGGTCGAGGAACCCCGCAAGGAATGGCAGCTGCAGTTCACCATCGGCGCTGCACCGCGCTCGAGTTCCGTGGTCGCCACCCTGAACAACGCCTCCGTCACGCAGGGCGCCTTCACCCTCGGGCCCGTGTCCGTCCAGGTGAACGCGGGTGAGCGCATCGGGATCACCGGCCCCAACGGTGCCGGGAAGTCCACGCTCCTGCGCCTCCTGCTCGGTCATCAGACGCCCGACGGCGGCGCGACCGCCCTCGGCTCCAGCGTGGCCGTCGGCGAGATCGACCAGGCCCGCGGTCAGCTCGACGACGCCCTCCCCCTCGGGACGGCCTTCGAGTCCCTCGTGCCGGAGATGGCGCAGGGCGAGGTCCGCACCCTCCTCGCCAAGTTCGGGCTGAAGGCCGACCAGGTACGCGCCGCCGTCGGCTCCCTCTCCCCCGGCGAGCGGACCCGTGCCGGGCTCGCCCTGCTGCAGGCGCGCGGCGTGAACCTCCTGGTCCTGGACGAACCGACCAACCACCTCGACCTGCCGGCGATCGAGCAGCTGGAGGACGCCCTCGAGTCCTACACGGGTGCGCTGCTGCTCGTCACGCACGACCGCCGGCTGCTGGAGAACGTGCGCCTCGACGAGCGCTGGCAGGTGGAGGACGGCAGGGTCACCGTCGGCTGAGCCCGGCATCGTACCCGCGCCGGAAGCCTCTCGCCCGACCCGGACGGGCCCTCCCCCGATCCCGCATCCGTGACAGCATGGATCCCGAAGCGCGGACTGCTGCTTCCCGGACGAGGGGTGCCGTACCCGGTAGGCGACAAGACGGCCCGGAGAGAGTCATGGCCTGGATCGTCCTCGTAGTATCCGGAGTCCTCGAAGCCGTCTGGGCGACAGCCCTCGGCCGATCGGAGGGCTTCACCCGGCTCGCGCCGACCGTGGTGTTCGGCATCGCCATCGCCGCGAGCATGGCCGGCCTGGCCTATGCGATGCGGACCCTGCCCGTCGGGACGGCGTACGCGGTCTGGGTGGGCATCGGCGCGTCACTGACCGTCGTCTACGCGATGGCGACCGGCACCGAGCCGGCGTCGCTCCTGAAGATCGTGTTCCTGCTGATGATCGTCGGCGGCGTCATCGGGCTGAAACTCGTGCACTAGACCATCCCTTGCGCCAAAACTGAGTCTGCACACCCGTTTCAGTTGACGTTGGTCCGACAGGATCGGTGAAGGCCCCACCGGGGGCCACGACCGGGGGTTGAGCAGAATGCAGCACGACGACACGCTGAGGGCCATGGAGTTCGCCGGGCTTTCCGTCTACGAGACGTGGATGCACTACTGCAACATGGGGGGCGCGGGCGACTACTTCGAGTTCGACGCATACCTCCACGGGATCGTCCGCCTCGACGCCGAGGACGCCGACGTCGTGTCGCAGGCCGTCAACGAACTGGTCGACGACGTCCTCCCCGCCGAGCAGTCCCGCGTCAGCCGTGCCCCCTACTCGTGGACCCGGTACCCGGATCCGGCGGCAGGTCGGGGCGACGACGACCCGGTCCGCGCCCTGACCAGCCCCGGCGTCCCGCTGCCCCCCGGAGCCCCGCTGGAACTCCTCGGGGAGATCCTCGGCAGCAGCGTCCTGAACGGCTCGGTCGCAGGTGGGCGGGCGTAGGGCTACCCGCGCGGTTCCCGCTCCAGCGCGGCGTCGTGCTCGGCATGCGCCCGGCGGATCAGCTCCATGAACTCGGTCTCGTTCCGGATGAGGCGCTTGAACTTCTCGGGCAGCGCCCTCAGGCCCTCCTCCTCGGCGCACAGCTTCGCGAAGATCTTCTCCCGCTCGGCGATGTCGGTCTCGTAGTTGAGATCCAGGTACTCGGTGGCATGCCGCTTCGCCCCGGAGATGGCGTTCTTCGCCCTCCCCTTGGGGCTCAGGACCGAAGCCAGGACGGTCACGATCAGCACCCCGAGGATCACGC
Organism: Arthrobacter sp. TJ-263; assembly: GCF_058269155.1. Classification (NCBI taxonomy): domain Bacteria; kingdom Bacillati; phylum Actinomycetota; class Actinomycetes; order Micrococcales; family Micrococcaceae; genus Arthrobacter; species Arthrobacter sp. TJ-263. The sequence goes on from NZ_JBZCNE010000001.1 coordinate 1,844,261, forward strand.
TCAACGAGACCCCGGTACTGATCTCGACCACCTCGACGTGCTCGCCGCCGTTGATGAACGGCAGGGTGTTCTCGTGCAGGGCGTGGAGGATGAGCTTCACGCCGATGAACCCGAGGATCACGGCGAGGCCGTAGGAGAGGTAGATCAGGCGGTCCAGCAGCTCGTCGATCAGGAAGTACAGCTGCCGCAGGCCCATGAGCGAGAAGGCCGTGGCCGTGAACACGATGAACGTGTTCTGCGTCAGGCCGAAGATCGCGGGGATGGAGTCGAGGGCGAAGAGGATGTCCGTGCCGCCGATCGCGACCATGACCAGCAGCATGGGCGTGAGGACGCGCTTGCCGTCCACCATGGTGAACAGCTTGTCGCCGTCGTAGTGCTCGGAGGCGGGGAGGAAGCGCTTCGCGAGCCTGATGATCAGGCTGTCGCCGGCGTCGTCGTGCCCGTCCGGCTTCAGCAGGTTGCCCGCGGTGAGCAGGAGGATCAGGCCGAAGATGTAGAACACCCAGGCGAAGGTGTTGATCAGTGCGGCACCCAGGAAGATGAACCCGGTGCGGGCGATCAGCGCGAAGACGATGCCGAAGAGCAGTACCTTCTGCTGATCCGCGCGAGGCACCTTGAAGCTCGCCATGATGATGAGGAAGACGAACAGGTTGTCCACGGAGAGCGCCTTCTCCGTGACGTACCCGGCGAAGTACTCGGTGCCCATGGTCGGTCCGCCGAAGACCAGCACGCCGACGCCGAACAGCAGCGCCATGCCCACGTAGATCGAGGACCAGATCGCCGACTCGCGCAGCGTGGGGGTGTGCGCCTTGCGCACGTGGAAGAAGAAGTCGAACAGCAGCAGCCCGACGATGCCGATGATGGTGCCGACCCAGACGTAGAACGGTGTTTCCATGCTGCGCATCTCCCGCCGTCGTTGGTGATGGTCTTCGATTGTCCCGCTAACGGTACGGGTACACCCCTAGACTGGCGCAGTCCCTACCTTTTTGACGAGGAATGCCATGAGCCCGATGATGCGTGCTGCAGTGCTTCGCGCCGCCGAACTGCCCGTTCCCTACGCGGAAAGCACCCCGCTGTCCCTCGAATCGGTCCCCGTCCCTGAACCGCGCCCCGGCGAGGTGCTCGTGCGGATCGCCCGGGCGAGCCTGTGCCACTCCGACCTGTCGGTGATCGACGGGTCCCGCATCCGCCCCCTGCCGATGGCCCTCGGGCACGAGGCGACCGGCGTCGTCGAGGGCGTCGGCGACGGCGTCGGCGACGTGCGGGTCGGCGACCACGTGGTGCTCGTCTTCGTGCCCGCCTGCGGGGAATGCCGTGCCTGCTCGGCCGGCCGGCCGGCCCTCTGCTACCGGGGCGCGGAGGCCAACGGCAGCGGCGACCTGCTGCACGGGCCCGCCCTGCTGCGCGACGCCGACGGCGGGCGCGTCAACCACCACCTCGGCGTCTCCGCATTCGCGCAGTACGCCGTCGTGGCCCGCGAATCGGTGGTCGTCATCGACGACGACGTCCCGTTCGACATCGCCGCCATGTTCGGCTGCGCGGCCCTGACCGGGATCGGCGCCGTCCTGAACACGGCCGCCGTCCGGGAGGGGCAGTCGGTCGTCGTCTTCGGCCTCGGCGCGGTGGGCCTCATGGCCGTGATGGCCGCGGCCCAGATCCCCGGCGCCACCGTCATCGCGATCGACCCGCTCGCCTCCAAGCAGGAGCTCGGCCTGCGCTGCGGAGCGCAGCATGCGGGCGCCCCGGACGAGGCCGCCGACCTGGTGCGGCGCGCCACGGACGGCGGGGCCGACGTCGTGATCGAGGCGGTGGGGAGCGCCCGCGTGATGGAAGCGGGCCTGCAGTTGCTCGCCCGGGGTGGCGCCCTCGTGTCCGTGGGCCTGCCGCACCCGGACCAGGAGATCTCCACCCAGGCCCTGCAGTTCGCCGGGCAGGGGCGGCGCCTGCTCGGGTCCTACATGGGGGACGCCGTTCCCGAACGGGACATCCCCGCCTACCTGGAGCTGTGGCGGCAGGGACGCCTGCCGGTCGAACTGCTCCACACGGACACCCGGCCGCTCGAGGACCTCAACGAGAGCCTCGACGCGCTCGCCGAGGGCCGGGTGGTACGGCGGATCTTCACGCTCGGCTAGTACCGGAGCCGGTTCCCGGCGGGCTGTGAAGCGTGCTTACCATGTGGTCGGCACGTCTATCCAAAGGAGAACGACAATGCAGCAACGCTCGCTCGGCGGTACCCCGGTCAGCGCCCTCGGCCTGGGCGGCATGCCCATGTCCATCGAGGGACGTCCCGACGAGGACCGTTCCATCCGCACCATCCACGCTGCGCTCGACGCCGGTGTCACCCTGATCGACACCGCGGACGCCTATCACCGCGACGCCGACGAGGTGGGCCACAACGAGCTGCTGATCGCGAAGGCGCTGGCCCACTACGGCGGGGACAGCTCCGGCGTCCTCGTCGCCACGAAGGGCGGGCACCTTCGGCCGGGCGACGGGTCGTGGACGCTGAACGGCCGCCCCGAGTACCTGAAGGAGGCGGCGAAGGCCTCGCTCAAGCGGCTCGGCGGGGACGCGATCGACCTCTACCAGTTCCACCGACCGGACCCCGAGGTCCCCTACGAGGAGTCCGTGGGTGCCCTCAAGGATCTCCTGGACGAGGGCGTCATCCGCATGGCCGGTATCTCGAACGCCACCGTGCACCAGATCCGGAAGGCGAACGAGATCCTCGGCGGAGCCCTGGCCTCGGTGCAGAACCAGTTCTCCCCCGCCTTCCGGTCGAGTGAGGACGAGCTCCGTTACTGCGGCGAGAACGGCATCGCCTTCCTGCCCTGGAGCCCGCTCGGCGGCATCAAGAAGGCCGGCGGGCTCGGCGAGCAGTTCACGCCCTTCCAGGAGATCGCCGACGCGCACGGTGTCAGCCCCCAGCAGGTGTGCCTGGCCTGGGAGCTCGCCCTGGCACCGACGGTCATCCCCATCCCGGGCGCATCCCGCCCGGAGAGCATCCAGGATTCGGCCCGCGCCGAGGAGCTCGAGCTGTCCTCCGACGAGATCGCGATGCTCTCCCGCACCGACTGACCGGCACCACGTCCGCGTCGCACGCCCGCGTTCCCTCCGGGGGGCGCGGGCGTCCGCGTCACGGGACCCTCCCGGTCCCGTGGGGTGCCGGGCCCCGCCGATCGGTCACGGCCCGGGGCCGCCGCGCCGGGCACGATCGCCCAGGAGCCGTCAGGCGTCCGGCTGCATCGCGACGGCTCGGACGGGCGCGCCGTCCGTCCCGGCCAGGGCGAGCGGGAGTACCGACACCAGCGGGCGGTCCCAGGTGACCTGCGCCAGGTTCGCGAGGTTCTCGACGATCACCCCGTCCGCGCCGAGGAAGACGGTGTGGAACGGCAGATCGTCCCCGTTGTCGAGGGTGGCGTCCGGGTTGAGGGTGTCGACGCCGACCACGGTGATCCCGGCGGCGAGCAGCTGCCGGGCCACCTCGGCCGCGAGGACCGGGTGCTCGAGGTAGCGCTCCGTCCCGAAGTGCTCGGACCAGTCCGTGCGGAACAGCACCATGGCGACGCCGTCGAGGTCCTCGAGCTGATCGGCCACGGCGGACCACGGGATCATCTCGCGGGCGGCGAGACCCGTGCACCGCACGATCCTCGCGGACCCCACGAGCCGGGCGAGGTCGATGTCGTCCACCGCCCGCCCTCCGGGGATCGAATGGAGGGGGGCATCGAGGTGGGTCCCGGTGTGGGAGCCGGCGTGCAGGGATGCCACCTGGTAGCCGTCCTCGACGACGGTGGCCACCGTGGTCAGCGTGACCTCCGGGTCCCCTGGATAGACCTGCATCCCGGTGTGGACCGGCTGGGACAGGTCAACGATCCGCACGGGCGGGACTTTCCTCCGGCAGGTCGAGCAGGTGGACGTGGGGGCGCCGCGTGCGGTCGATCCGCCCGGTGGCCGCTGCCCAGGCCAGGTACAGCACGGCCGAGAGCACGAAGGTGGGGATCGTTGCGCCGATGGGGCTCGGGACACGGTAGGTCAGCAGCAGGGAGGCGCCCGCCCCGACCAGCCACACCAGCACGGCGGCGATGTTGACTCCCCCGCGGTACCAGTACTCCCCGCCGCGGGCGCGCAGGATGTCGCGTCCGTAGTGGCGCGACTTCAGCACGTAGTAGTCGACGAGCATGACGGCGAAGACCGGGATGAACAGTGCGCCGATCACCGTCAGGAAGGCGGTGAACTGGTCGAGGAGGGCCAGCCACGTGGAGCCGAGGATCGAGATCACGCCGAGGACGATCGCCGTCGGCAGGAACGTGACGCGGCGCGACGGCGCCATGTTCACCACGGAGGCGACCATCCCGTACACCACCATGGTGTTCGTCGCCATGACGGACAGGAAGATCACGACGGCCAGCGGTGCGCCGAAGGCGGCGACGATCACGGTGGGGTCGAAGGGAACGGCCTCGCCGCCGTCGAGCACCACGTAGCCGATGGCCGTGGCGCCGAGGGTCATGGCGAGGACCGTGGACAGGACGTAGCCCACCCCGGAACCGATCATGCCGGCTGCCTGCGTCCGGGCGAGGCGGTTGAACTCTGCGGAGAGGACGGTCCACGAGATGGCGGTCGCGATGACGACGTCGAGCGTCGCGACGGGCGTCCACCCGGCGGCGGCGTCCTGCGGGATCGCCGCGAAGTCCGCCGGACCGTACGCGAGGAACGCCGTGGTGAAGATGTAGGCCATGAAGGCGAGGATCACGAGGGCGAGCCACGGCTCCACGCGGGCGATCCCCGTGTGGCCGAAGATCGCGAGACAGACCACGAGCAGCTGGCAGAGGACGGAGAACAGCACCGGGCTGGAGAAGCCGGTGGCCTGCTCGACGAGGAAATTGACCGTGACCCCCGCGAGCATCGCCTGGACCCAGCTCCAGCCCATCAGGATGATCACGTTCGCGGCGACCGGGAGGAAGGAGCCGCGGAGCCCGAAGGAACCCTTCGTGAGCGACATCGTGGCCAGGCCGGTCCGGGTGCCCATGTTCCCGACCAGCACCAGCACCGAGCCGCCGATCAGGGTCCCGAGGACGATCATGCCGACCGCGAGGCCCCAGCTGATGCCCGGGACGAAAAGCGTCCCGGTGAGCAGGGTGGTCACGACGAGGTTGGCGGCGAGCCAGATCATGCCCATGCGCGCGGTCCCGAGCGTGCCGCGGAGGGGGCCGTACCCGTCGGAGTTCTTGTCGAGGTGGTCGGACAGGCGCCGATACGCCGAGGTCCGGGAGGCCTGCGTCATGCTGCGCTCTCTTCCGTGGGGTCTTCGAGGGCGGGGCTCAGGTGTTCGTGGACGGCCTCGATCGAGGACCCGGCGCGGCGGAACACGATCGTCTCCCGCTCGCTGGTCGTCCCGGTCGCGCCTCCGACCGAGGTGGTCGTCCGGACGTGATGGGTGAAGATCACCGTGGTCCCGACCACCTGCACGCGGGGACCGCTGCTGATGCAGTCCGTCACGCGCCAGCCATCCGCCATCCACCCCGCCCACAGCTCCTCGTAGGCGGCCCTGTCCTCGAGCCGGCGGGGTTCCGTGTGGAACACGAAGGTGGCGTCCGGGGCGAAGCACCGGAAGTACGCCTCGGTGTCCGTCGCGCGGAAAGCGGTCACGAGCGCGTCGGCTGCCGCGAGGACCTCGGCCTCCGTGAGGATCTCATGGGGTGGATTCACGTCAGGCATGTGCCCTCTCATCTCTCTGAAGTTGTCCCCCAGTGAACTTTTGTTGTCAGGCGATTTTGTGTGACGTGGACTTCATTGTCAAAGCACGCCCGGCGGGTGAACAGCCCGTTGCTAGGGTGAGGGCATGTCCTCCTCTCCCGTCGCCCTCATCACGGGCGCCTCCCGCGGCATCGGCCGTGCCATCGCCGATGAGCTCGGCACCACGCACCACCTGCTGCTCGGCGGACGTGACCTGACCGCCCTCGCGGAGCTGTCGGCGTCGTTCCCCTCCGCGGAACCGTTCGCCGCGGAACTGCGCGATTCCGGCCAGGTGGCAGCCGCAGTCGCCGGCATCCCGCGACTCGACGTCCTCGTCCACTCCGCGGGTGTCCTGCGAATGGGGTCGGTCGCGGAGCTGTCCGACGACGCCTGGCGCGAGAGCTTCGAGGTCAACGTGTTCGCGGTGGCCGCCCTCACGAAGGCGCTGCTCCCGGCCCTGCGCGCGGCCGGCGGCCAGGTCATCGCCATCAACAGCGGCTCCGGCTACAGTTCCGGGGCAGGTTCCGCCGCGTACAGCGGCACCAAGTTCGCGCTGCGCGCCCTCACGGACGCCCTGCGCGAGGAGGAGCGCCCGCACGGCGTCCGGGTCAGCTCCATCCACCCCGGCAGGGTCGCCACGGACATGCAGGAGGAACTGCATACCTGGGAGGGCAGGGACTACCGGCCCGAGGCGTGGATCCAGCCGGACCAGGTAGCCCGGGCCGTACGACTCGCCGTGGACGCGACCCGCGAATCGACGATCGAGACACTCAGCATCCGGCCCTCTGGCATCGCACGCGCGTGACGGTGCCGGCCGGGGCGTAGCGTCATGACGCGGGCTCCGGCGAGAAGCACAGGCCCCGGCTGCACTCGGCCCCGCTCTCGGCCCGGTCGTCCTCGACCGTGATGCCCCCGTCGAGCACCGCCCCGCAGGACGCGGCGGGAGCGGACAGGAGGGGGTCCGAGGGTCAGGGACGGTGGACCACGCGAGGCTTCCCGAACTGCGTCTGCACGCCGGGCGAGAACAGCACGGACTCCGGCGGACCGTCCACATGGAGCCCCGCCGCGGCGAGCAGCCCATCGTCGAGCTCCGTCAGGGTGGCGGGGTGGAGCGGCCAGGGCGTGTGGGTGTTGGGGATGTAGAGGGTGCGTCCGGCGAGGACGCTGTGCAGCCCGAAGCGCGCGGTGAGCTCCAGGGACAGCGCGTCCGCCGCCGTCGCGCCCGTGTCCGGCCGCACGGCGAAGCGGGAGCGGGCCTGCCGCCGGTACCGGGCGACGTCGTACCCGTACTCCCCGCGCTCACCCTCCCCACGCGCGAGCGGCGCGCACTGCGACCACACGTAGGGGATTCCGCCGGCGCGGGCGGCGAGGACGACGGCGAGGCGGGAGGCATCCAGCGTCACGAACACGACGCCGCGGACGCCGTCGGGGCCGCGTGAGTAGAGCCGGACGTTGATCTCGGTGAACGACCCGACGTACGGGACGGGCAGGCCTCGGCCCAGTCCCGCGCCGATCATCCGGAAGCCGATCAGTCCCACCCAGGAGGAGCCGTCCACCTCGTCCGGCACGACGCCGGGCGGCATGAACCCGGCGACGGCCGCGGCGTCGATCCGCCAGTGCAGGAAGACGGCGTCCGCCCAGTACTGGTCCATGATCACGGGGCGTGGCAGCTCCGGGGCGAGGTACCGGTCCGGACCCTGATGGGGTTCGGCGGTCATGACAGCGGCTCCCCGCAGTCCTCGGGCTCGTCGGCGAACCGGTACCAGTCGGGCAGCGCGGCCGTGAACTCGGCACGGATCGCGGGATCCTCGACGACGGTCCAGTCCACGGCCGAGCCCACCTCGGGTTCGACCTTGTTCCACTCGAACCAGTTGACCATCGCGAGTCGCGGGAAGCGCTCCTGGACGGCCGGGTCGAAGACCTGCTGCCACCAGGCACGCTTGATGTTCAGGGTTCGCAGGCCGCCGATGTCATCGCGGACGAGCGCCGCGGTCTCCGGGATGGCGACGGGTTTGCCGTGGCCCACGCCGTACTCGGCGTAGAAGTCGGGGAGCATCGTCTCGTCGCCGTTGGCGCCGTCGTAGGTGCCGGTGAGCTGGGCGACGAACTTGCCCTCCTCGGGCATCTCGCTCTCGCCCCAGGGGTAGGTGCTCCCCCAGTGGTAGATGGTCATGCCGACCCAGTCGACGGCGTCGTCGCCGGGGTAGTAGGGCGCGTAGGGGTCGTCGAGCGCGGTCAGCACGCCGTCCCCGGTGGTGTCGAGCGCCGGGAAGCCGGCGGCTCCGGGGAGGGACTCCTGGGCGCCCCCGGCGAAGGGATAGCCGCCGCCGTAGTTCGGGGCCCACATCATCGCGGACCCCGGGGCGTCGGCGTGGACGGCGTCGGCCACGCGGCGGAAGGCCTCGATGTACTCGCCGGGCTGCTGCCCCCAGGCGTACCAGGAGCCGTTCATCTCGTGGGCGAACCTCACGATGACCGGCACCCCGCTGGTGTTGAAGCCCGCGAGCAGGGCCGCGAGCTCCCCCGCGCGCTCGTCGGTGACGGCGGCCAGACCCTCCACGGGCTCCAGCGTCAGCAGGAGCATGGCTCCCGTCTGTCGCGCCTGCTCGGCGGCGGCACTGACGAGGTCCGGGTCCTCCGGGGCGAACGGGAAGTCCGCGAAGGTCACGGCCACGGCAGGGCGCTCGCCGAGCTTGTCCGCGTACTCGGCGAGGGTCTCCCTCCCCCACTCCAGGTTCACGCCCATGAGCGTGCCCTCGGCCGGCGCGAGGTTCCGGCCATCGATGGGGTCGCAGGCGACGGCGGCAGGGTTGATGTTGCAGGCGCACAGGCAGAGGAGCAACAGCGCCGTGACGAGGCGCGCAAGGTTTGAGACCACGGTGACAATGTACCGTCGGTCGGCCCCGGCCCGGCGCCGCGGACGGTCCCGGTGCGGCGGACGGGGCCAGTGCGGCGACGCGCGCGGCGTCGAGCGCTAGAAGGCATAGCGGATCCGGCAGTAGGGCAGCTGCGCGTCGGCGAGGCGGAGGAACTCGTCGAGATAGCCCCGCTTGTCGTAGGCGACGTAGCGTACGTTCGTGAACCCGTTCTGGGACTGCTTGGTCTCCTGGAGGTCCGGCCGCCACAGGATCTCCTCGGCCTGCGGATGCCACCCGAGGTTGACCTCGTGCAGTTGCTGGTTGTGGGTCAGGAAGATGACCTCCGCCGCGAGCTGGCTCTTGGCCGCGGGTGACAGCGCGGCGTCGAGCTGGCCGAAGAGCTCGCGCCAGTCGTCCTGCCAGCCGGGCGTGATGATCACGGGAGAGAAGTTGACGTGCACCTCGTAGCCCGCCTCCACGAAGTCGTTGATCGCGGCGATGCGCTCCGCGACCGGCGTGGTGCGCACGTCCACGGTTCGGGCGAGCTTCTCGGGCATGAGGGAGAAGCGGATGCGGGTGCGTTCCTGGGGGTCCCAGGCGAGCAGGTCCCGGTTCACGTACTTGGTGGCGAAGGAGAGCTTGGCGGTCGGCAGGTCCCGGTACAGGTCGACGAGGTCCCGCACGTTGTCGCTGACCAGCGCGTCCACCGAGCAGTCGCTGTTCTCCCCGATGTCGTACACCCAGGCCTGGTCGTCACACTGGTTGGGCTCCAGCTTCATGCCCTGACGCGCCACGTGCCGTTCGAGGTAGCCACTGATCTGGTCGATGTTGGCGAACACGGTGATGGGGTTGCTGTAGCCCTTGTGGCGCGGGACGTAGCAGTAGGCACAGGCCATGGCGCAGCCGTTCGCCGTCGAGGGGGCGATGAAGTCCGCCGACCTCCCGTTGGGTTTCGCGGTGAGTGACTTCTTGACGCCGATGATCAGGGCCTCGGTCTTGATGCGGACCCATCGGCGCACATTCGCCTCGTCCCCGCTGAGTTCCGGGATACGCCAGTGGCTCGCCACCTCGACGACGTCGGCGTCCGGCCACCGTGCGAGGATCTCCTGGCCGCGGGGCAGGGCAGCCGCAGCCGGCTCGACGTAGATGCGGCTGATCTGAAGCAGCTTGTTGGCCTGGAGCATGCAACCCTTCGAAGTGTCCGTCGTTATCCCCGACGGTACCTGCCGCCACCGACACTTCCGGAGGGCCGCGGGCCCGTCTACTGTGGCTGCACGGGCGCCGACGGCGCGCCCCCGGGAAAGGCGGCCGGATCGTGGCAGAACTGCTGACACAGCCGACGGATCAGGACCCGCGCTCGTTCATCGACACGATCGCGCATCCCACGCGACGTGCCGACGCGCTGGTCCTGCTCGACCTCATGGGCCGGGTGACGGGCGAGCGCGCCGTCATGTGGGGTTCCTCGATGATCGGTTTCGGCCGGTACCACTACCGGTATGCCTCGGGCCACGAGGGCGATGCCCTCTCCGTCGGATTCTCGCCACGGTCGACGGCGCAGGCGCTCTACGGCCTGCTCGCCGCACCAGGGGTGGAGGAGCTGCTGCCGCACCTCGGCAAGCACCGGCGCGGCGCCGGGTGCCTGTACGTCACCTCGCTCGCCGCCGTCGACCTCGCCGTGCTCGAGGACCTGGTGCGGCGCGGACACGGATTCATGACGACGGAGAACTTCTCCTAGGCGCCGGACGCCGCCCTCCTCACACGGGATGACGAGTATCCTGATGAGTAGTTCCCTGCCTCCGACCGGAGAGCACCACGGAGGACGACCTCCTGCTCGGGACGCCGAAAGGAAGCAATGAGCGCGAAGGATCCGCTGTCGACCCGCTTCATGCAGGCCACGGGCAGACTTCGCATGTTCTTCGGACCTGCACAGCGCGGCAGTACCACGGGCCCGATCGTCTATCTCGACGACGAAGCGCAGCGGGCGAGGCAGGAGGAGTTGCAGCAGTGGACGGTGGTGCGCAACCCGGACGGGTCGACCTACCTCACCTCGAAGCGGGACTCCTGATGGACGGCGACGGACCCACGGTCCGTACTCGTCGGTAACTTACGGGATTCCTGCGGCATGGAACGCGGGGAATACTGCCGGGTAATGGCAGACTGTCTGTGTCAATGCATTTTCGCCCCTGAGCGATGTCAGGGTGCCGTCATCACACAGACCGAGGTCTCACCTACATGAGCACACAGTGCCCGTCTGCCCCCACGCCCACGGACGAAGCCGCGCCGCACCGGACCGCACTCCACATGGTGCCCGGCGGCCGGGACGCACGAAGCGGGGACACCCTCGTCCACCAGCTCAGTGCCGAGACGGACGCCCTGCTCGAGCACCTCGAGAGAGCCGTCGCGCGCCTCGCCCTCACGCACCGCGCAAGCGCACCTGACCTCGAGACGCAGAGGACGGACGACGACGCCTTCGCGTGGGTCCAGCAGTCCATCGAGGACATCGCGGCGACCCTGCGGGGACTGACCCTGAAGCGTTCGAGGGAGCACTCGACCGAATCTCCGCTGCACGCGCTCAGCGACCGCCCCTGAGGCGCGGCCAGGCGGCGGGCCCGGTCCCCGACGTGGACCGCGGATCCGGAAGGAGCCCTAGATGGACTGCCGGGCGCGGATGCCGGCGCGACCCATCGCGTCGGTGTAGGCCGCCTGGATCTCCTTCAGCCACAGCTCCTGGTTGACGGGCGTGCCTTTGAAGGCGCGCTCCCCGGGGGAACGGACCTCGTAGATCTTGAACCCGCGCTTGGCGATGGCCCGGTTCTCGAGCTTCATGAGCCGGCGGGCGGCCTTGTGGGCGTCGGCACCGTGCGCCACGAGCGCCGACGCTCGCGGGACCTGCTGCAGGAAGGTGAGCAGGGGCTTCACGCCGTCGGCGATCTGGTCCATGGTCAGCGCCCGCTCCTTGCCCTCCGGCAGGTACCAGGGGTGGGCGTTCCACGGCATGAAGGCATCGGGCCGCAGACCGACGGCCTCGTAGATCCCCGCCATGCGGATGGAACTCGGGTCGTCGTTCTCGAACGAGACGAAACCGGAGGGCAGCGAGGCTCCGGGGTTGGAGAAGAGGCTGACGATCTTGCAGCCGTCCACGTCGTGGATCGGGTCGATGTAGGGCACCGCCGACCCCGGCTTCGACTCGGCCAGGGTGTCGCACAGCCGGTTCACGTCCTCGATCTGCGGATCGTATCGCTGTTCCCACTGCTGTGCCCTGTACGTGGGGTCTGACATACGCTGTACCAATTCCGCCTCCTCGCGGACGGCGCCAGAGGTGGCGCGAACGTGTCCGCAACTCCCAGCCTACGCCAGTACCCGACCGGCGTCGCGGCCACCGGACCCTGCCGGCTGCTCGACCCGGGCGGAACGCGGGCTGTCGGAGCCCCGCCGGCCACCGTCCGCGTCCCTCGCGGGCGTGGTGGTCGGGTTCCCCGGGAGGTCTCAGGACAGGGTCGCCGCGTACGGGTTCCAGTCCTCCGGCAGCGGCTCGGCGGCGGTCGCGGTGCTCGAGAGCGAGACGAACTCACCGGTGGCGAGGCTCTCCGCGATCGAGACCATGGCGTCGAGGACGTGGTACGCCGTCTGGCCCTGCGCGCGGTGCGGGCGCCCCTCGCGCAGGGCCCGGGCCATCTCGAGCACACCGCTGCCGCGCGTCGACGTCGCGCCGACCGCGTGGACGACCTCCGGTTCGTCGCTTCCGCGGCGCGTCAGCACGAGGTCGCCCGTGAAGTTGTTCGGGTCGGGGAACGCGAGGGTGGCCTCCGTCCCGGTGACCTCGACGAACCCCGCGCGGTGGAGCGGCGAATCGAAACTGAAGATGCTCTGCGAGGACTCGCCGTTCGCGAACCGGGCGATCGCGCTGACGTGGGACGGGACGGTGACGTCGAAGACCTCACCGGCCCTCGGCCCCGAACCGATGGTGCGCCTCTCGCGGGACGTCGACCCGAAGCCCGCCACCTTCGTGATCGCACCGAAGGTCTGGACGAGCGTCGTCAGATAGTAGGGGCCCATGTCGAACAACGGCCCGGCGCCCTCCTGGAAGAGGAAGGCGGGATTCGGGTGCCAGGACTCGGGGCCCGGGGACTGCATCAGGGTCAGCGCCGTGAGGGGTACGCCGATGTCGCCGCGCGCCACCAGGCGCAGCGCCGTCTGCAGGCCCGCGCCGAGGAAGGTGTCGGGAGCACAGCCCAGGCGGAGGCCGGCGGCATCCGCGGCCTTCAGCAGGCCCGTGCCGCTCTCCCGGTCCAGCGAGAAGGGCTTCTCGCTCCACACGTGCTTGCCCGCTTCGACGGCGGCAGTAGCGACCTCGACGTGCGCTGCGGGGATGGTCAGATTCACGATGATCTCGACGTCGGGGTGGTTCAGCGCATCCTGGACGCCGCCCGAGGACGGCACCCCGAACTCCGCGGCCCGGGCCGCGGCGACCTCCTCGTGCAGGTCGGCGACGATGTGCACCGTCACGTCCGGGAAGGCTGTCAGATTCGTCAGGTATTCCTTGCTGATGACCCCTGCTCCGATGACGGCGACGCCGACGGGGCCGGTGCGCCGGGCTTCCGATCGAGCGCTCATTTCCTTCCCTCCGTCAGGTACGCGAGGCTGTCGGCGACGGCGGCGAAGATGTCGCCGTCGAAATCGTCGAGTTCGACGACGGCGGCCTCGAGCCCGGGAGCGGCGTCGAGCACGTCCCAGACGGGCATGCTGCCCGAGCCGACGGCAACCTGCTCCGTGTTCTGCTTGGTGAGTGGGCCGTCCTTGATATGGATGAAGCGTACGCGGTCGCCGAGGCGGCGGAGCAGCGCGGCGGGATCCTCGCCGCCGACGGCCGCCCAGTAGGTATCCACTTCGAGGACGACCTCCGGGTCGAGGTAGCCGGCGAGGACCTCGAGGGCGGAGGTGCCGTCGATGCGCTCCTCCAGTTCGAACTCGTGGTTGTGGTAGCCGACGGTGATGCCGTACCCGGCACCCTTCTTCGCTGCCGCGTTGAGGGCTTCGGCGGTGGCCCTGATGTCCTCGTCGGAGGTCCAGGACGAGCGCTCGACGTGGGGGTCGATCACGGTGCCGATGCCGAGCTTGCGTGCGGCCTCGAAGATCTCGTCCTGGTCCGCACTGAGGAGGGGCGCGTGGCCGGACGGGGCGGTGAGTCCGCTCTCCGAGAGTGCGGCCGTGAGCTCGTCGGCGGTGGCGACGAAGTTGTAGGGCTCGACGGCGGTGTAGCCCAGTGCGGCGACACGCTGGATGGTGCCCGGCAGATCCTCTCCCATGGCCGTCCGCAGGGTGTAGAGCTGGAGTGAATACGTCACGGGGGATTCTCCTCGCTGAGAATAGGGGATGCTGAACCGGTTCAGCAGTCAGGTCGAACCTAGGTGATATCACGGGGTCGGTCAAGCAATTCGTGGAGCTATTGTGGAAGCCATGGCCAAGGAAACCATTACCGGCCTGGCGAAGAGGCTGGGCATTTCGAAGGCATCGGTCTCCTACGCGCTCAATGGCCAGCCAGGGGTCAGCGAACTCACCCGGCGCCGTGTCCTGGACCTCGCCGAGGAACTCGACTGGTACCCCAGCTCCTCCGCCCGCGCCCTCTCCCGGTCCCGCGCGGGCGCCGTCGGGATGGTCCTGTCCGCCGATCCCCTCCTCATCGGCACGGAACCGCACTACATGGCGATGCTCGCGGGCATCGAGACAGCCCTCGCCGAAGGGGACATGGCCCTGATGCTCCGCATGGTGGACAAGGGTCCGGCCCAGGAGCAGTCCACCTACGAGCGCTGGGCCGGCGAACGGAAGGTGGACGGCGTCCTCATCTTCGATCACCTGCACGACGACCCGCGGCCCACCCTGCTGGACCGGCTGGGCATGCCGTTCGTGCTGCACAGCGCACCGGCATCCGCCGCGCCCGCCTCGTACTCCGGGACGACGACGGACCACGCCGTCGACGCCGCCACGATCGTCGATCACCTCCACGACCGCGGGCACCGTCGGATCGCGCACGTGTCGGGCCCGCACCGGTTCGTCCACGAGGAGGAGCGCATCCGAGGCGTACGGCAGCGCGCGGCACGCCACGGTTTGGAGGTGGTCCAGGTGGAGACCGACTACGCGCTCACGTCCGGGCACGACGCCGTCGTGACACTCCTCCGCGCACCGGAGGCGCCGGTGACGGCGATGGTGTTCGGCAACGACCTGATGGCGATGGGCGGGCTGCTCGCCCTGCGCGAACTCGGCCTGCGCTGCCCCGACGACGTCGCGATCGTCAGCTGGGACGACTCGCTGCACTGCCGGCTCGCGTCCCCCGCGGTCACGGCACTGTCCAGGAACCCGGGCATGCAGGGCCGGGTGGCCGCCGAACTCCTGCTCGCCCTGCTCGACACAGGCACCATCCAGACGAAGCCCATGCCGCACGGCGAACTCGTGCTCAGGTCCAGCACCGCCACGGGCTGAGGACGACCGACCGGCCCCATGGTCCGGGCTGCGCCCCTGTCACAGACCGCCGGCGAGCGGTGTCTTGATGGTGTCGGACATTCCTGAGGAAGCGAGGCGTCATGAGCGGGTCGGTGCGGGTGGTGGTCGTCGGTGGCGGGTACGCCGGGGTGATGGCGGCGAACAGGGTTGCGGGGAGCACAGCGGATCGACTCCCCGTCGAGGTCACCCTGGTGGATCCGGGGGCGCAGTTCACCGAACGGATCCGGCTGCACCGGGTCGCCGCCGGGAGCCGGGACGCAGCAGGCGTGGACTGGTCGAGGGTGCTGCATCCACGGGTGCGTCGCCTCCCCGCCCGGGCGCTCCGGATCGATGCCGACCGTCGGTCCCTGACCCTGCGGGGCCACGCCCCGATCGGGTTCGACTGGCTGGTGTACGCGGTCGGCAGCGGAGAGCCGCCCACTCCCCTGCTGTCGGTCACCAATGCGGCGGCCGCGGCGGGAACGCGGCGCGCCATCACGCGTCTGGCCTCCGGTGCGGCGGTGACGGTGGCCGGTACCGGTCCCACGGGAGTCGAACTGGCCTGCGCGCTCGCGGTCACGCGCCCGGACCTGTCCATCACCGTCGTCGCCCCGTCCGGGCCGGCCCATCCCCTCACCGACAGGGACGCGGTGGCCCGCCGCCTGCACCGCCTCGGCATCACCGTCGAGCACGGGAGCGTGGACCCTGAGACGGGGACCGTGACCCCCCGGGCTCCCGGTGCACGCCCACGACCGGCAGCGGCGGCGACGATCTGGACGGCGGGGCTCGCCGTGCCGTCCCTCGCGGCCGACAGCCTGTTGCCCGTGGACGGCAGCGGGCGGCTCGTCGTGGACGCGACACTCGCCGTGCCTGGCCATGAGCGCGTCCTCGGCGCCGGCGACGCCGTGTCCGTCACCGGTACCGCCGGGGATCACCTGCGGGCGTCCTGCGCGATCGCGCTGCCGATGGGCGCCCACGCCGCCGACACCGTGCTCGCCCGCCTGGCCGGCACCGCCCCGTCGGAGCTCGACGCCGGCTACCTCGCGCAGTGCCTGGACCTCGGCGCAGGACGGGGTCATGTGCAGTTCGTCCACGCAGATGACGCGCCCCGCCGCTGGGCGCTCTCCGGGCGGGCCGGAGGATGGGGGAAGGAACAGGTCTGCCGGATGACGCTCGCGTGGCTGGCCGGGGAGGCGCGCACACCGGGGTCCTACACGTGGCCGGCCGGTCCGGCCGTGCCCGTAGGCTGATGCCCATGGCCCCCTCGACGGAGCAGGACGAGCTGTTCGCAGCGCATCGCCCCATGGTGTTCGCGATCGCCTACGAGGTCCTGGGGACCCGCGCCGATGCCGACGACGTCGTCCAGGACAGCTACCTGCGCTGGGCCGGGGTGGACCCGGCCGGGGTCCGGGATCCGCGGGCCTACCTCGCCACGATCGCGACCAGGACCGCACTCAACGCGATCCGGACCGTGTCCCGCCGCCGGGAGTCCTACCCGGGTCCGTGGCTGCCCGAGCCGCTCGTGGCAGAGGCCGACGACCCCGAGCAACGCCTGATGATGAGCGAGCAACTCAGCTACGCCCTGACCGTGGTGCTGCTGCAGGCCACTCCGGAGCAACGCGCCGTGTTCATGCTCCACGACGTCTTCGGCCTGCCCTATCCGGCGGTTGCCGAGGCCCTCGGCAAGAGTCAGGCCGCGGTGCGGCAGATCGCCGTGCGGGCCCGGACCCGCATCGGCGCCGCAGACCGGTCCGCGAGCAGCACCAGGGAGGGCGCCGCGGCCCTCGAGGCTTTCCAGGCCGCCGTGGGCACGGGTGACCTGCAGGCCCTGATGGACGTCCTGGCCCCCGACGCCGTCCTGCTCTCCGACGGCGGCGGCAAGGTCGTGGCCGCCCGCAAGCCCATCCTGGGGGCCGCGGCGATCGCCGGGTTCCTTCTGAGGATCGGCCGCACGCCGACGCCGGGGGCGCGGGTGGGCATCGGACCTCTTAATGGCGGCCAGGGCATCCTGGTCCATGCGGGTGACCGGCTGGAACTGACCGTCGCCGTGGAGGCGGACGGGCAGGGCAGGATCAGCGGGATCTACCTCGTGCGGAACCCGGACAAACTGCGCGGCCCGGCCCGAGCCGCAAGGCTCTGACGACACGCAAGATCTGCGCACCTCCATGGATCCGGCCGCCCGACGCGGGGGGACCTGTGGTTTGCTGTACTTAGGTTGTTTAGCAATCAGGGACCTTATGGCACGCGGTGCCCGACGTCGCCTGGATCAAGCCGACGGTCAGAAGAAGGTCTCACGCACATGCAGAATACCCGGATCCCGGATCCTGTCCGGCTTTCTCCCCGGTCCTCCCCTCCTGCTGTCGCTGGTCCGGGCCTGCCGGGGAGCGAGGTGGAGTCGCTGCTCCTTCGGGTGGGGCAGGGCGACGCGCAGGCCTTCGAAGACCTGTACCGGCAGACCTCCGCCCGCGTCTACGGGCTTGCCCGGAAAGTGCTCGTCGATGCCGAGATGAGCGCCGAGACGACGCAGGACGTCTTCCTCGCCCTCTGGCAGGGCACCGCGGCGCGATTCGATCCCGGCCTCGGTACCGGGATGTCCTGGATCCTGACCGTCGCGCACCGCCGCGCGGTCGACAAGGTCCGGTCCGAGGAATCCCACCGGACCCGGGACCTGAAGTGGGGGATCAAGAACCAGGACGTCGACTACGACCAGGTCGCAGATGCTGCCGTCCGGCAGTCAGAGGCCGCTGCGGTCCGGGCCTGCCTTGCCTCCCTGTCCGCGGCGCAGCGGGAGGCGATCAACCTCGCCTACTACGCCGGTCTGACCTACGTCGAGGTCGCCGACCACCTCGGCATCCCCGTCCCGACCGCCAAGACCCGGATCCGGGATGGCATCGGACGGCTCAGGACCTGCCTCCAGGCGGCGGACTGAATGATCGACTCCGGGCTCCCAGGTCCTATACTTCTTCGGAGGAAAGCGCTCCACATCTCCATCCACGTGGTCCGAAGCGAGCGGTGAACCCCGACCGCCGCGACGACCCGGCCCGGTTCCGACCGCTGCGGCTTGGATCGTCGACCTGACATCCCCTCGTTCAAGGAGCCAGCCGCATGCCCGACGAAAAGGAACTCGCTCGCGAGATCGACCGCGACCCGGTCACCGCGCTCCTGCAGGACATGGTGCTCGAGAGCGACGACGTCCAGGAATTCCTCACCGGCCTCGCGACCATAGCCTCCGAAGCGTTCAGCAGCGCCTACGGTGAGGTGTTCTGCGGGGTGACGCTCCTGCGGCCACGCTCGATGATCACGGTCGCCAGCAGCAGCGACAAAGCCCGTGAGGTCGATGAGGTGCAGTACGGGTTCGACGACGGCCCCTGCCTCCGGGCCGCCCGCACGGGTGAGACCGTGCATATCCGGGACTTCCTCACCGAGGAACGCTTCCCCGAATACCGCCAGGCCATTGCGGCCCACGGCCTGCGCTCTGCCCTCGGCATTCCCATCCGGCTCGACGACGG
This sequence comes from Arthrobacter sp. TJ-263, assembly GCF_058269155.1. Classification (NCBI taxonomy): domain Bacteria; kingdom Bacillati; phylum Actinomycetota; class Actinomycetes; order Micrococcales; family Micrococcaceae; genus Arthrobacter; species Arthrobacter sp. TJ-263. Next base: position 1,862,832 of record NZ_JBZCNE010000001.1, read on the forward strand.
AGCCAGTGCCGGCCTGGACTTCTACTCCACGACCCCGGACGCCTTCGACGCCACAGGCATCACGGTGGCCGAAGGCCTCGCCCGCGATGCCTCACGCTCCCTCCGCCTGGCCGTGCGGATCGCGAAGCTCAGCGAGGACACGCAGCACCTCAAGGCCGCCATGACGACCCGCACCACGATCGACACGGCCGTCGGCGCGATCATGGCCCAGAACAGGTGCACCCAGAAGGAAGCGTTCGCGATCCTCCGACAGGCATCCTCCACGCGCAACGTGAAGGTATCGGACCTCGCCGCCGGCATCCTCGCCTCCGTGGGCCAGGCAGAACCGCTGACCACGCACTTCAACCACTGACGACCAGGCGTCGCACGCCCCGGAGGATCCGCCGCCGTGAACCGGAGACAGCCCCGATGCGCTAGCGAGCGGTCTTCGAACGGGGAAGTTCGCCGCTGCTGATGAGGTGCTCGGCGACGTTCCAGAGTTTCAGGTGGGTGCGCTGGCTGGCCATGGACAGCACGATGAACGCCTGCTCACCGGTGATCTTGTGGCGTTCCATGAGGATGCCCTTGGCCTGGCCGATCACATCCCTGGAGTTCACCGCCTCGTGGAGTTGCCGGGCCTTCTCGGCCTCGGCGAACGCCACCGACGCGTGGGAGGCGACCAGCAGGCCGATGTTCTCCGACTCGTCCGTGAACGCGTCGGCCTCGTACGAGTAGAGGTTCAGTGCGCCCAGGTCGTCGCCTTCGACCCACAGCTGGATGGAGAGCATCCCCTTGGCGCCGGCCTCGGTGGCCCGCTGCGCGAACAGCGGCCACCGCTCCTCGTGCGCCATGTCGGCCACCCGCACGGTCCGGCGCTCGTACGCCGCTTCCAGGCACGGCCCCTCCCCGGTCTCCATCTGCAGCGCATCGATGCGCTCGGGCAGGCTGCCGGACGCGCCGCGGGATCCGATGTTCTTCCGCCCGATGACGACACTGACGGAGCCTTCGTCGACCCCGGGGATCAGGTCGACGGCCGCGTGGACGAAGCCGGCGACGATCGCGTCCGAGTCCGGTTCCTGCTGCAGCGACCGGGCGAGCTCGGCCAGCTCCGTGGCGAGATCGCGTGTCCGCTCACTACCGCCGTAATGCGACGACGGCATACCCCTGTTCATCTTGAGCTCCTCGCTCATCACATACACCTCCTGGCAGTGGGACCGCGATCGGTACGGGCGGTGCTGCCCTCCACTGTAATGCTCGTCGTTTTGCAATGCTTGTCGCGGTGTGCCGCTGCCGGATACACGATCGTCGACCGGCTTCCCCGCTGGACAGCCTCGCGACCGGTGCACTGTTTCCTGAGTGTCGGCCGTGCGATCAGCGGTTGCTTCGACACGGAATCCGCTCTTGACTGGAAGGAGTCCCCGGGTCGAGCAAACGGCACCGGGGGCGACAGGAGTGCAGGGCCCAGCGCCCTGCACTCCTGGTCATGCGCGGCTCATGCCGCAAGTCCTCGACCTGCGGCAGGAAGTGACGAGGCGGAACCGTGCAGTGATGCATGCTGGGAGGATGAAGGACACGCCGGCGCCTGAGGCAGGACCGAGCTCCGGGAGGTCGGCCGGCATCAGCGCCCTGGTAGGAGCATTCGGTGCGATGGCCGAGGACATCGACCTGAACACCGTCCTGGAGCGGGTGGTGTCGGCGGCCTGCAAACTCGTCGGCGCGCGGCACGGAGCGTTGGGAGTGGTCGGTCCGGATCGGCTGCTCAGCGCTTTCGTCACGGTCGTGCTGGAGACCGACGAGAACGGGACGGCCTCGTCGCACCCCCGGGGAGACGGGGCCCCAGGCGCATCGGGCCCCGGTCCGCGTCCCCTGCGCCTGCACGACCTGCGCCCGCACGAGCGCGCGGCAGGCTTCCCTGCCCGGCATCCGGAGATGAGCTCGTTCCTCGGAGTCCCCATTCGGATCCACGACAGGGTCTTCGGGACTCTGTACCTCACCGGGAAGGACGGAGACGGAGGATTCACCAGCACCGATGAGAAGCTCCTCGTCGCTCTCGCCGCGGCGGCCGCCATCGCGATCGCGAACTCCCGCCTGTTCGACGACTCGACGCGCAGGACACGATGGCTCGAGGGCGGGCTCGGTGCGGTCCGCGAGATCCTCGAACAGACCGACCCGGTCCGGAGCCATCCCGAATCGGTCGCGCACCACGCCCTGCGGGCATCGCACAGCGACCTCACACTCGTTCTCCGCGAGCACGGTGATCGACGAGCGCTCCTCTGCGTAGCGGCGGAAGGCCGGGACGCAGGCTCCTTCAGCGGGGAATCCTGGGACTATCCGGCGCTGCTGGACGATCTGACCGCGATGTCGCCCCCGTTGCTGCTGACACCGGCGGATACCGCCCGCCTGCTGCACGGGTCCTCCCTCCCTGCCCCGACGACGGCGGTGTGCGTACGACTCGCCGGGTCGGGAGAGCGGCACTACATCCTCTTCGTCCGCCGGGCGGAGGTCCCGTTCACCGACGTCGACCACGAGATGGTCCGGACGTTCGCGTCCCATGTGTCGTTGGCCCTGGAACTGCTGCGGGCCCAGCGGGAACGGGAACAGGAAGCGGTGTTCGGCGACCGGGACAGGATCGCACGCGACCTCCACGACCTGGTCATCCAGCGACTGTTCGCGACAGGCCTGAGCATGCAGGTCCTCAGCAAACAGCTCACGGATCGCAGGGCGCTCGAACGCATCAGCGTCGTGACCGCCGAGCTGGATGCCACGATCAGGGAACTGCGCGACACCATCTACTCACTGCGATCCGTTCCGCGGGCCACCTCGACCTTCAGCGCCGGCGTCTTCGCCCTCGTGGCGGCAGCGGCCAGGAGCCGCGCCCTCCAACCCGTCCTGCACCTCTCAGGCCCCCTCGACGCCGCTGTCGACCCCGAACTGGCCGAACATGTCCACGGGGTCCTCACGGAAGGCCTGTCCAACGCCCTCCGGCACGCCGCAGCACACTCCGTCACGATCACGCTGCAGGCCCTTCCGGATCGCCTCGAGATGGAGATCATCGATGACGGCTCCGGGTTCGCAGAACCGCCCTCGTGTCCCGGACTGACGGAGATGCGGCGCCGGACCGGACTCTGCGAGGGCACCCTCTCGATCTCGAGCACCCTCGGCCATGGAACGCACATCCTGCTCATCGTGCCCCTGGGCACCGAGGGCGGCGGGGACCAGGAATCCGGGAGGTAGGAGGCGATTGCGGTAATGTCGGTCTCGCCTCTAGAAGCGGGGCTCTTGGGTTTGTTGCATGTGAATGAGGCACTTCGTGAGTGATAACAGCAGGTTGGACCCGGCGAAGCTCTTCCCGGAGGATCTGACATCGATCGATCGGGATGACCTTGACATCCTGAACAGCAGGAACCACCGCTCGAGGGATGTGCAGTACATCCGTGACGGGGGCGTGGACGCGGAGACCGAAGGGCAGCACCACGAACTCCGGGAAGAGCTTGATCGCCGTCAGCTGGCACGCGACACCTTCGTATCCGCCGACAACGAGGACGCCGACAACGAGGCGAAGGAAGCCTGAGCCCGCCTCCGGTGGGCGCGACTACCGTCAGAGCGCCACGAGGGCATCGATGATGTCGCTGGTCTCCGTGCGGTTCGTGTAGTCCACGTGAACATCGATGAACCGGATGGTGCCCGTCGCGTCGGCGACGATCACCGTGGGGAACGGGATCGTCAGCGACCGGTCCAGGTTGGATCCGGCGACGTCGATCCCGAGGGCTATGCGCGCCAGCGTCGACTCGGGGCTGGGTGACGTGACGATCCCGAGCTGCGAGGCGAGGGTGTTCCCTGCGTCCGAGTAGAGCGATACGTACAGCCCCCTCTCGTGTGCCATCTTCCGCGTGATCTCCGGGTGCTGGGGGCTGACGGCGATGAGCCGCGTCCCGAAGGTCTCGGCGAGGGGGCTCAGTTCCCGCTGGTAGGTCTGCAGGGTGATGCTGCAGTAGGGGCACCACTCGCCCCGGTAGAACACGATGATCGCGGCTGCGGCCCCGAGGACCTCGCGCAGGGGCACCGGATGCCCTCCGTCGTCGTACAGGATCGCCTCGGGAAGCTTGTCGCCCACGCGGGCGATCCCCTGCGGCAGCCCTGCACGGCGGAGTTCCTCCTGCTCCATCATGAAGACCTCCGCGAGCGCCGGGCCCACCTGCGCCTCGAAGGTCGGCCTGAACTCGTCCACCTGCGCCGCGATCGTGTCGGTGAATTTCTGTCGTTGCTTCATCTTCTCCCTCCGCACACCACGACGGGAGCCTCGAGCCCGTCGCACTACCAATTGTGGGCCAGGCCACACGATTTCCCAAGACGACGGCCATATTCGGGCGGCGGCCGGGGCCCACCGGGGATGCGCGCTGCGGAAGACCTGACGGAATCCTTGGCCACCGCTCAGCGGATTCCGGCGGCTGCGGGGCAGATGCGACGGGACAATGGGGTGCGGGTCCCGCTGCATCGCGGGGACCCACGACGCCCGGGCAGCCGCTCGGCGACAAGGGCAAACCCGGCGCGAGCCGGGGACGCAAAGCCACGGGACCCTCGCGGTCAGCCGGGCCACCGAACCCGTGAGGTGCCGATCATGCTTCCCGTTCCCCGTCTCGCAGCAGCTGCAGTCCTGACGACCGCCGCGCGCCTCGTCGTGGTCGCCGCGGTGCTGTCCGTCCTCATGCTCGGGGTGCCGCCGGTGTCCGCCCAGGCCGCGGCCACGGGCACGCCCAGGGTCACGGTCAGCACCACCTCCGGAGTACCCGGCGCCGCCGTCACGGTGACGGGCGCGGGCTTCCCGAGGAAGAGCAGGGGAACCGTCGTGGCAGGGGCCGTGGGTGCGGCTCTGACCACGTCGCCGACGGGCGCCTTCACCGTCTCGATCGTGCCGACGGGGACCGGCCCGGTGGACATCACGGCGACGGTCGGTACCAGCACGGCGAGCGTCCGATACACGCTTCTCGAGCCTGCGCCCGCCCCGGGCGCCCCGAAGGGCATCCGCTTCGGCGTCGGCACCAATGGCGGGCCCGCGGCCGGCGGCGAGCTCGACGAGGTCGCGACACTCGCGGGCGAGGCCCCTTCCCTCGTGCTGTCCTACAAGGACTTCAACCAGCCCGCGCCCATCGCCGAGCTGGACGCGGTGCGCGCCCGCGGCTCCGAGACGCTGCTGACCTGGGAGCCGTGGACCTGGGGTGGCGGCGCCGACCAGCCCGCCTACTCCCTCGACCGCATCGCGGCCGGCGAGTTCGACGCCTACCTCCGCGAGTGGGGCACGGCTTTGGGGCACTGGGGGCAGCCCGTGTATCTGCGGTTCGCGCACGAGATGAACGGGGACTGGTACCCGTGGGCCGCCGGCGTCAACGGCAACACCGAGGCCGACTACATCGCGGCGTACCGGCACGTACACGACGTCGTCGCCTCCACCGGCGCGACCAACGTCAGCTGGGTCTGGAACCCCAATGTCCCCTACTGGGGGTCCACGCCCATGGATCGGCTGTACCCGGGTGGAGACTACGTCGACGTGGTGGCGCTCGACGGCTACAACTGGGGCACGTCGCAGGCGTGGAGCTCCTGGCAGGAACCCGAGGCGCTGTTCGGGGACGGCATCGCACAGCTCCGGCAGATCGCCCCGGGCACGCCGATCATGATCGCCGAGACTGCCTCGTCCGAGATCGGCGGGTCCAAACCCCGGTGGATCTCCGACCTGTTCAGGTACGTCTCCGCGCAGCAGGACGTCGTCGCGCTCGTCTGGTTCCACATCGTCAAGGAGGCCGACTGGCGCATCGACAGCTCCCCCGCCTCGACCGACGCCTTCGCCACGGCACTCGCCGCGCGACGCTGACCGGCGCCCGGCACGGGATGAGCCCGGACGCCGGCGTCAGTGCCCCGGCGGTGGCGGCTGGCAGCGCGGACACCACCAGGTCCGACGACGGCCAGGATCATCCGGGACCTCCGCCCTGACGTGCACGGCGGTGCCGCACCGGAGGCACGGCCTGCCGGCGCGACCGGCCACCCAGTGCTTCTCGCCCGGCCGGGTGTTCCCCGTGGTGACCTGGTGCGCACCCGGCTGCATCGCGGAGAACCGCAGGCACCGGGCGCCGAGGGCCACCAGTGCCGGCACGTCCACGTCGGCCACTGCTGTGTCGGGGTGGACACCCCGCAGGAAGCAGAGCTCGTTGGCCCACAGATTTCCGAACCCGGCGATGTTCCGCTGATCGAGCAGGGCGGCCGCCACGCGCTCTCCCGGGCCGCGGCGCAGCCTGCGCACCGCCTCGTCCGCGGACCAGTCCTCCCGCAGCGGGTCCGGACCGAGGTGACCCACGGCGTCGCCCTCCGCCCGCGTGGCCAGGAGGTTGACGACGGGCAGGTCCAGCCCGTACGCCGTGGGCCCGTCACGCACCGCGAGGATCACCCGAGCATCCGGCAGGAGCCTCCGCGGCAGCGCCCTCCCGGGGGCCGTGACCGTCCAGGACCCCTGCATCAGCAGGTGCGTGTGCAGGGTCAGCCCGCCGTCGAACCGCGTCAGCAGGTGCTTGCCGTGGGTCACGTGCTCCGCGATCCGCATCCCGTCGAGCGGCGTGGCGGCATGCGCGGGAACGCGCAGGTCGCCGCGGCTGAGCGCGCGCCCGTCGAGGGATCGCCGCAGGCGGACGGCGAGCCGGAACACGCTGTCCCCCTCGGGCACGGAGCCTCCCTGTCCTGGTGCTTCCGGCCAACCTAGCGCCCGGCACCGACACTTCCTCACACGGCAGGGCCTGCATCGCGGCACTCCCCTACAGCATGTTGCCTCTGGAAACTCCTCTCGCCCCGGCCGACCAGGTGGTCTAGATTCGAGAGGATCGCAGTCCATCGAAGGGAGAACACCATGAAGAACAAGCTTGTTTTCGCCGCAGGCACGGCGGTCGGCTACGTCCTCGGGACGCGGGCCGGCCGGGGGAGCTACGAGCAGCTCAAGACGAAGGCGCAGGCTCTGTGGGAGAGCCCGAAGGTCCAGGAGACCGTCGCCTCGACCACCGGCACGCTCAAGAGCAAGGCCCCCGAGCTGCAGGACTCCCTGAAAGGCGTCCTCAAGAAGGGCGGGTCCAGCAAGGGCGACAAGGCGCAGGGTGGCACCTCCGGGACCACCGGACCGAGCGGTGGGAACCCCCGCGACGTCGAGGACACCCCGTTCCAGGCCCAGGACAGCGAGACCCGTCCTGACCTCGGGAAGGATCTCGGGAAGTAGCGCTCGTCCCGGAGGCGGGTCACGACACGACGTCGGGGCCCGCCTCTCCCCTGCCCCCTGCGGGAGCAGTCAGACGCCCTCGCTGACCGCCTCCTCGACGTCGAGGAGGTCCTCACAGTCCTCCTTGACGAGGACGGCGTTGAGGGCCACCGCCGTCCGGTAGGCATCTCCGGCCGCGGTGATGAGGTGGGCTGCGGGGTCGGCTGCGTTGCCGACCACCCAGAGCCGGTCGCGGGACGCCCGGCCGAGGTGGTCGGTGACGATGCACCCGTCGTCGCGCACTTCGCATCCCAGCGAGGCCACGAGCGGCGAGCCCGCGTCCGCCCCCGGCTCGCAGAACACCGCGACGCACGGCACCCGCTCCCCGTCGGCGGACCCGTCGTCGACCCGGACGGCGACGAGCGCCTGCGGGGTACCGCCGCCGGGCACCCCGCCCAGGACGAACTCCCGGACGAGGCCTTCCACGACCCGCACGCCCCTCGTCCGCAGGCGGCGTGCGTCCTCCTCCGGCACGGAGCCGAGGAGGTGGGGGAAGTAGGTCACGTCCGCCGACCACTGCCGCAGCAGGAGCGCCTGCGCGAGTGACGCGTCGGTGGAACCGATCACGCCGAGGGCCTGGTCCGCGACCTCCCAGCCGTGGCAGTACGGGCACTGCAGCAGCCCGCTGCCCCACGCCTCCCGGGCTCCCGGGACCTCCGGGAGGACGTCCCGGAGACCCGAGGCGAGGACGAGGTGCCGTCCCCGCGCCGTCCCGCCCGCCGCGGTACGCACGCTCCAGAGGCCCCCCTGCTCCTCCGCGCCGTCCACGACGTCGTCCACGACGTGCACCCCGTAGGGTTCCAGTTCCGCCCGCCCGAGGGCCACGAGGTGCTCCGGTGTGGCGCCGTCGCGGGTGGTGAAGCCGTAGGTGGCGCCGGCCGGGGCATTGCGGGGCGTCCCGGCGTCGATCACGAGGACGCGCCGCCGCGCGCGCCCGAGCACGAGGGCTGCGCTCAGGCCCGCGATCCCGCCACCGACGACGACGACGTCATATGTTCCGAGTCTGTCCATTCCTCCATCCGACCACGCCGCGCGGCTCCGCCGTCCCCGGAGTTTCCGCTTGCGCTCAGTCGGCGGGCCCGGGGTGTCCGCCGGCTCCGCGCGCTCCGCCGTCGACGGGTAGCCCCAGCGACGCCACGAGGGACGAGAAGCGACCGTTCGCGGCGAGGTCCTCGACGAGGACGGCCCTGCCGTCGGCGTCGGCGAGGGGGATCCGCCAGTTGGGGTACTCGTCGCTGGTGCCCGGCTGGTTCTGCGTGCGCCGTTCCCCGACGGCGTCGGCGAGTGCCACGCCCAGCAGGATGGACGGCGTCTGCGCGATGAAGGCGTGCAGGGCCTCGACGGTCTCCGGGACCCCGACGGGGCCGTCCGCGAGGAGATGCCGCTCCCGGAGGAGGTCCAGGAACTTCTCCTGGACGGCGCGGTCCTCGGCCTGCTCCTCCGCGACGGGCCGGCTGAGCAGGCCGAGCCGTTCGCGCAGCGCCACGTGCTCGCCCGCCAGGTACCCTGCGCTCGGAGGGAGGTCGTGCACGGTCACCGTCGTCAGGCAGCCCTGGCGGTAGGCCTCGGGGGGAAGGGGGCCGTCGGCGTCCTGCTCGAACCACAGGATCGAGGTGCCGAGGATGCCGCGCTCGGCCAGGTACTCCTGGACGCCTGGTTCGAAGACCCCGAGATCCTCCCCGACCACGATCGCACCGGCCCGTTCCGCCTCGAGGGCGAGGATGCCGATCAGCGCCCGATGGTCGTAGTACACGTAGGCTCCCGCGCCGGGCGCCTCGCCCTGCGGGATCCACCACAGCCGGAACAGGCCGAGGATGTGGTCCACCCGGATACCGCCGGCATGCCGCAGGATGTTGCGGAGCATGTCGCGGAACGCCGTGTAGCCGGAGGCGGCCAGGCGCTCGGGGTGCCACGGCGGCTGGCTCCAGTCCTGGCCGAGCTGGTTGAACATGTCCGGTGGCGCGCCGACGCTGATCCCGGGGGCGAGCACGTCCTGCAGCGCCCACGCATCCGCCCCGCTGGGGTGGACGCCGACAGCGAGGTCATGCACCACGCCGATGGACATGCCGGCGTCGGTCGCCTCCAGCTGGGCTTCCTGCAACTGCTCGTCGAGCAGCCACTGCAGCCACGCGTGGAACTCGATCCGCGCCGCATGGCGCTCGGCGAACGCGCGGGCTCCGGGCGAGTCGGGGCGTCCGACGGTCTGCCATTCCGGGGCGTCCGGTGGATACGCCTCGGCGAGCGCCGACCACAGGGCGAAGTCGGCCAGCCCCCGGCCCTGCCGGGCGCAGTAGGCGTCGAAGTCCTGCCGGCGCTGCGCGGTGCGTTCGACGGCGAAGACCAGCTCGAGGGCCTCCAGCTTCGCGGCGTACGAGGTGTCCCGGTCGAGCAGTTCGGTGGCCGTATTCGCGGCGGAGAAGCCCGCGGCCAGGCCCTCGATGCGCTGCCGCGCCGGGGCGTCGAGCCTCGCGTATTCGGGGATGTCCTCGATGCGCAGGTACAGGGGGTGGAAGTACCGGCGCGTGGTCGGCAGGTAGGGCGAGGGTTCCACTGGCGGTACCGGCTCGGCGGCGTGCAGGGGGTTCACGAGCACGAAGTCGCCCTGGTGCTGCGCGGCCGCCTGCGCGATCCGGCCGAGGTCCGCGAGGTCGCCGATGCCCCAGGAGTCGGTGGATCGGACCGAGTACAGCTGGGCCATCAGTCCCCAGCTGCGGTGGTCGGCGAGCGCCGCCGTCGTGCTCAGCCGGTCCGGCGTGACGACGAAGGCGCAGGTACTCTCCTGCCCGTCCACGCTGGCGTGCAGCGTGTGCCAGCCGAGCGGGACGGCGTCCGGCAGCGTGCCGTCGCGCCGCTCGAGGTCCTGGCCGTCGACGGTCCGGGCCTGCCCGGCCGCACCGACGGTCCCCTCGTGGCGGACGCCGTCCTCGTCCACGGCCCAGAACTCCACCGTCGCACCGACCGGCACGTGGAGGGGCACAGGGTCGGCGTCGCTCTCGCGCACGACGACGACGGCGGGCAGGATCGAGCGCCAGGGAGCGGCCGCGGTGTCGGCGAGGGCCTGCGCGATGGCGGTATCGGAGGAGGCATCGACCCCGAGCGCCGCGAGGACCGCCACGAGCGTCTCCGGGGTCACCTGCGCGGGTTCGCCGTCCCACCCCTTGAAGGTGGTGCCCACCCGGTGCTCCTCGGCGAGCCGGGCGAGGGGGGACGGGTTCCGCGGGCGTGCGTCGTCGTGCTGCGTCGTATCGGCCATGGCTCCAATCTAGGCGGCCATCAGCAGGCTGTGCATCCGTTCCCGCAGCACGCCCCGCATTTGACGGGCTCCGGGACCCCCGCCTCCCTGCACCGCCGGCGCAGGGAGGGGCTACCAGGTGTCCTTCGTGTAGGTGCTGTTGAGACGGGCGATCAGCGTGCCGAGCGCCTCCACGTCCTCCGGCTTCCAGCTGCGCATGAGGGCCGTGAAGGCCGTGCGTCGGCCGCTCTGCGCGGCGGCGAGCTGCTGCTGCCCGAGCGGGGTCAGGACCACGCGCTGGGAGCGGGCATCGTGCGGGTCCAGCCCCCGGTTGACGAGCCCCAGCCGCTCGAGCCCGGCGAGCTGCCGGCTCACCGAGGGCTTGCCCACTCCGATGCTCAGGGCGATGTCCGTCGCCCTGAGGGACCCTTCCCGCTGCAGGAGCGTCAGGATGCCGTACGCGGCCGGCTCCATGTCCGGATGCACGTGCTTCGCCAGCGCGTGCGAGGTGGTCCGTTCCCGGCGCCACAGCACGCTGGTCTGTTCCTCGAGCACCTCGATGGCGTGATCGAATTCGACGTCACCGGCCGCCGTTGCTGTCTCCATCCCCGAAGCGTATAGACGAGCGGCCCGGCCGGGGAGGGGTTACGGCGAACAATCCGAAGATTTCAGGGCGCGGGCCTCGTCCCCGCCCTGACGAAGTCCCGGTGCATCTCCGTCTGGGAGAGCGCGGACAGCAGTTGGAAACCCTGCAGCCCCTCCCAACCCGCGGTCCAGGTCAGGCGCGACGCGAGGTCCCAGACGGTGGGCTCCCCCAGGGTCTCGAGGACCACCTCCACCTCCCGTGCGCGCTTCAGCTGATGGTCGGCGCTCTCCTCCGCCCGCTCGCCCAGCCCCGTGAACCGGTGGCCGTGCCCGGGGAGCGCCTCGTAGTGTCCGTAGCGGCGCACGCTGTCGATCGACGCCACGTAGTCGGCCACGGGGTTCGACGGCGTCGCGCCCCCGAGCCCCACCCCGGCGAACACGGTGGGCAGCACGTGGTCGCCCGTATAGAGGAGCCCGCGGTCGTCGTCGCGCAGGCAGATGTGGCCGCCCGTGTGGCCGGGCGTGCCCATCACCACCGTCCGGAAGCCGGGAACGGGCAGGACGTCGCCGTCGGTCAGGGTACGGTCCACGGCCGGCCCGAGCCCCGCGGGCGAGCGGTCCACGAATCGGGCCAGCTCGTCCCGGCGTTCCCGCGGAACATCCCACCCGTCGAGGCGCGCGGTCACCTCGTCGGGATCGAGCAGACGGGTGTGGTGCCGCTCGAGGGCGGCACGCTCCACGCCGTGCATCGCCAGGGGTGCGCCCGAGGCCCGCCGCAGCCGCGCGGCCATGCCCACGTGGTCGGGATGCAGGTGCGTCCCGGTGATCCCGGTGACCGCTCCGTCCGGCGCGACCGCCGCGAGCGCCGCCGTCAACCGGTCCCAGTTCGCGTCGGAGTCCCACCCGGGATCGACGACGTGGACACCGGCGTCCGCGCCCCGCAGCAGGTACGTGAGGGAGTAGGCGAGGTGCCCGCCCGGCATGGGCTGCGCGAGGCACCAGACGTCGTCGCGCACCTGCTCCAGCGGCGGGAGCTCTCCACGTGCGAGGGCTTCGACCTGCTGCGTGCTGGTGGCGTGCATCTGTCCTCCCGAGGGTCCCCTCCACCGTAGACCAGGCGTGCACGACGGGGGCGAAGCCGCGGCCGAGCCGGAGTGGTCGCCCACTCCCAGCCTGTGGTGCATCGGCGATGTCGGTTGCGCCGTGGACACCCCGAAGGGCTCACGCGAGAGGACTGCTGCCCGATCAGCCGCCGAAGAGAGCCGCGGCGCGGGTGAGGGTCTGGAAGATCCCGTAGACCAGGGGGACCCCGACGAGGGCCCAGACGGCGGCGATTCGTGCTCCGGCCATGTCAGGCCTCCTTTGCAAATTCTCGTGGCGCATTCCGGACGGGTTCGTGGAAGCGGGCGTTCACTGGCTTGACGAGCAGGTTGGCGATGAATCCCACGACCAGCAGGGCCACCATGGTGAGCAGGGCGGGCTGGTAGGCGCCTGCGGTGAGTTCGCCCGGGGTGCCCTGGGCATCGAGGAAGGAGTTCACGATCAGGGGCCCGGCGATGCCTGCGGCGGACCACGCGGTGAGCAGGCGGCCGTGGATGGCCCCGACCTGGTAGGTGCCGAACAGGTCCCGCAGGTAGGCCGGCACGGTCGCGAAACCGCCGCCGTAGAAGGAGATGATCACGAAGGCGAGCGCCACGAACAGGAGGGTCGTGGAGGAACCGGCCAGGGCGAGGATCAGGTACAGCACCGCGCCCACGCCGAGGTAGATCATGTAGATGCGCTTGCGGCCGATGAGGTCCGACAGGGTCGACCAACCGAACCGACCGCCCATGTTGCCGATGGACAGCAGGCCCACGAAGCCACCGGCGACGGCGACGGAGACCGCCGTCGTTCCGTCCGCGCCGCGGAAGAAGTCCTGGATCATCGGGGAGGCCTGCTCCAGGATGCCGATACCCGCCGTGACGTTGCAGAACAGGACGACCCACACGAGCCAGAACTGGGGGGTCTTGATGGCGTTCGCCGCCGAGACGTTGTCAGAGGTGATGAGGGGCTTGGACTTCAGCTGGGAGGGATCGAAGCCGTCCGGCTTCCAACCCTCGGCCGGCACCTTGATGGTGAAGGCGCCGAACATCATGTAGACGAAGTAGATGACGGCGAGGGTCAGGAACAGCTTCCCGACGGCGTCGCCGCTGGCCACCCAGCCCTCGGCACCCGAGTTCGGGTCGTACATGCGGAGCAGCTGTGTGGACAGGGGGCTCGCGATGAGCGCGCCGCCGCCGAAGCCCATGATCGCCATACCCGTGGCGAGGCCCGGGCGGTCGGGGAACCACTTGATCAGCGTGGACACGGGGGAGATGTACCCGATGCCCAGCCCGATGCCGCCGATGAACCCGTACCCGACATAGACGAGCCACAACTGGTTCGTGAAGATGCCGAGTGCTCCCACCAGGAAGCCGGAGGTCCACAGGGCGGCCGAGGTGAACATGGCCTTGCGCGGCCCGTTGCGGTCCACCCAGGTCCCGAGGAGCGCCGCCGACAGGCCGAGCATCACGATCGCGATCGAGAAGATGATGCCGATCTGTGTCAGCGTGGCGTCGAAATGCGCCGTCAGCGCGGTCTTGTAGACACTGGTCGCGTACGCCTGGCCGATGCACAGGTGGACGGCCAGCGCGGCGGGCGGGATCAACCAGCGGTTGAATCCGGGTTTGGCGATGGTGTGGTCGCGGTCGAGCCAACTCATCGATGGCCTCTCTGTCAGCTGGAGTGGCCTCCCCCGGCCATTGTTATCGAAAGCAATTATGCTGTGCATCACAGCGGCCGGGGTGCAACCCGCGTTCGACGGTAGTTGTGGCGCGTCGAGCGGTTCTGTGATTCGGACAATACCCAGCCAGCTTAGTAGTTTCGTTTACACTGACGCTCATGACCATCACCGAACAGAGCCCCGACACCAGACTGAAACGCGGCATCACCGGCCCGCTCCTGTACCTCTTCATCCTCGGTGACGTCCTCGGAGCCGGTGTCTACGCCCTGGTCGGGGTCATCTCGGAAGAGGTGGGTGGTGCCATCTGGATGCCGCTCATGGTCGCACTGGCGCTCGCCCTCCTGACGGCGGGCTCCTATGCCGAACTGGTGACCAAGTACCCGAAGGCCGGTGGAGCCGCCGTCTTCGCCGAGCGCGCCTTCAGGAAGCCGTTCATCTCGTTCCTCGTCGGGTTCTGCATGCTCGCTGCGGGCGTGACCAGCGCCGCCGGACTCGCCCAGGCGTTCGCCGGCGGCTACCTCACCACCTTCATCGACGTGCCCGCGACTCCGGCCGCGCTCGTCTTCCTCGTGCTCCTGGGTCTGCTGAACATGCGCGGCATCAAGGAATCGGTGCGCAGCAACGTGGTCATGACCGTCATCGAGGTCTCGGGCCTCGTCCTCGTGATCGTCGTGGTCGGGATCTTCGTGGCTGCCGGCAACGGTGACCTCTCGCGTGTCAACGAATTCCCACCCGGTGTGGGCCCGGCATCGGCCGTGCTCGCGGCGTCGCTCATCGCCTACTACTCCTTCGTGGGCTTCGAGGTCTCCGCGAACGTCGCCGAGGAAGTCCACGACGTCAGCCGTGTCTACCCCAGGGCCCTCTTCGGCGCACTCCTCACGGCCGGCGTCGTCTACCTCCTGATCGGGCTGGCCTCCTCCGCCGCCCTCGCCCCCGACCAGCTCGCGGGATCGAGTTCGCCGCTGCTCGACGTCGTGACGGCCACCGGCGCGGGCATCCCCGGCTGGCTCTTCAGCCTCGTGGCACTCATCGCGGTCGCCAACGGTGCACTGCTGACCATGATCATGTCGAGCAGGCTGACGTTCGGGATGGCCGAGCAGGGACTCTTCCCGTCGGTCTTCGACCGCGTGCTGCACCGCCGCCGCACCCCGTGGGTGGCCATCGTCGCCACCACCCTGGTCGCCATGGCGCTGACACTGACGGGCGGGCTCGAGTCCCTCTCCCAGACCGTCGTCCTGCTTCTGCTCTTCGTCTTCCTCAGCACCAACATCGCCGTGCTCGTCCTGCGGAAGGACGCGGTGGAGCACAAGCACTTCCGCATCCCGGCGGTCTTCCCCTACCTCGCCATCGCGTCCTGCATCCTGCTGCTCACCCAGCAGACGGCCGAGATCTGGTTCCGCACGGGTATCCTGCTCGCCGTCGGCCTCGCCCTGTACGGCGTGCAGCGGCTGGTCCGCAGCCGGGCACGGAGGGCTGTCGACCAGTAACTGGTCCCCCGCCTACCAGGTGTGGGGTGCGGGCCTCCGGGTGCTGGGCAGCCCGTTGTTGAGGCGCCACTCGTGGATCCAGTCGGGAAGCACCAGGTCCTCCGGCGGCGCCCCGAAGGCCGCGATGATCTCCTCGTTGCTGACAGGGCCCGACGACGAGACGAGCCTCGTCGCGATGAAGGCCCGTGCGTAGATCTCGCCGTCGGCCACGGCACGCTGCTCGAAGTAGACGGCGCGCTCGTCCAGTCCGATGATGCGCGTCTCGACGGCATAGCGTTGGCCGAGCTGGAGCGACTTGCGGAAACTGATGGTCTCCCCGGCCGCAACCGGGCTCCACCCGCGACGGCGCATCAGGCGCCACACCCCGCTGCGGACCATCAGGTCGAAGCGGCCGAGGTCGAACACCGAGAAGTACATCCCGTTGTTCATGTGCATCGCGATGTCGATGTCCGTGAGGAGGACCCGGAGGGTGACGCTGCTGGAGCCCCAGATACTGAGGTGTGACCGTCTGCCGGACCGGAAGAGCTGCAGCATCGTGCGGAAGATCAGGTGCATGGACAAGATATTACTCGCCGGTAACATAACCCCGGTCGGACGCACCCGCCTACACTCGGGAGATGGACCAGGCCTCCCCGCACGCCCTTCCGTTCGACCGCTACCGGGAGTTGCTGGACCGGGAGTACCGGATCCTCGCCGACCTCGTCCCCGCCACCCTTGACCTGCCCGTGCCCGCGTGTCCGGGCTGGACGGGCGAGGACCTCGCGCGGCACACCGCGATCGTGTTCCTCCACAAGGCGGAGACCATCCGGACGGGCGAGCGGCCGAGCCATGGCTGGCCTCCCGTGAGCATCGGTAGCTTCCCGCCGCAGGCCCTGCTCGCCCACTCCTTCACCAGCCTCACCGACCAGTTGGATCGGCACCGGCCGGAGGATCCGGCGGAGACGTTCGTCCCGTGGGACCAGACCGTCGGATTCTGGATCCGGCGGCTCACGCACGAGACCGCGATCCACCGGGTGGACCTCGAGGACACGGCAGGAGACGGGCCCACGCCGATGGACCCGGACCTCACCCTGGACGGCATCGACGAAGTGCTGACCGTGATGCTCGTCCGCAGCCAGCCGGACCTCACGGCGTCCGCAGCGGTGGTCCGCCTCGAGGCGGGCGGGCACTCCTGGGACGTGTGCCTGGCCCCCGGGCGGGTCGAGGTCACGCGGGACGCACCGGCGAACGGACAGCCGACCGCCCGGACGGACCCGGAGGCATTGCTCCTGTGGCTCTGGGGCCGTGCGCCGCAGCCCTTCCCGCCCTCGGACGCCCTCCGTGAACTGCGGGACCGCCTGGCCGGGGCACTCTAAACGGAATAGATCCTCCGGATCGCGGGTTGGCAGGTGCAGGAAGCAACCGACCCCCAAGGAGCAGCAATGACCGCCAGTACCCAGATCCAGCTCGTCCGACGTCCGGTCGGCGCGCCGACCCCGGAGGACTTCGCGCTCGTGACGGTGGACCTGCCCGAGCTCGGCCTCGATGAAGTGCGTGTCCGGAACGAATACGTGTCGGTCGACCCCTACATGCGCGGCCGGATGAACGGCTCCAAGTCCTACGTCGCGCCCTTCGGACTCGACGAGACCATGACCGGTGGAGCGGTGGGCCGGGTGGTGGAATCGACGTCCGAGGCGATGCCGGTCGGCACGGCGGTCCTGCACGGCCATGGATGGCGCGACGTGGCGCAGGGCCCGGCCTCCCACTTCTCGCCCCTGCCGGACACGGCGCTGCCGCTGTCCGTCTTCCTCGGTGCCGCCGGCATGACCGGCCTCACCGCCTACGCGGGACTCAAGCGGGTCGCCGGGCTGAAGGAGGGCGACGTCGTCTTCATCTCCGGCGCGGCGGGCGCCGTCGGCTCCATCGCCGGCCAGATCGCCCGGAAGCTGGGCGCCTCGCGGGTGATCGGCTCGGCCGGTTCGGCGGAGAAGGTGGCCCTCCTCAAGGAGAAGTACGGCTACGACGAGGCGTTCAACTACAAGGACGCCCCCGTGCGCCGTCAGCTCCGCGATCTCACACCGGGTGGCATCGACGTCTACTTCGACAATGTGGGTGGGGACCATCTCGAGGCAGCGATCGACCGCCTCAACACCGGAGGCCGCGCGGCCCTGTGCGGTGCGATCTCGCAGTACAACAACACCGAACGCACCCCGGGCCCCGACAACATGGCGAATCTGGTCACGCACTCCCTCACGCTGGAGGGCTTCATCGTGGGCCGGCACCAGGATCTGCAGGCCGAATTCGCGGAGCTGATGACGGGCTGGCTCGCCGACGGCAGCATCGTGTTCGACGAGACCGTGGTGGACGGCATCCGGAACGCCGTCGGCGCCTTCCTGGACATGATGAACGGTGCCAACACCGGCAAGATGCTCGTCCGCACCTGAGCGGCTGCGGCGCATCGCCGGCGCCACCGGGCAGGCTGGGATACTGGCGTCATGACCGCAGCGTTCACGTGCACGACAACCACCACGGTGGGCCAGGCCGAACTGTTCGACCGCTCGCGCAGCATCGATGCCCATGCGAGATCGATGCGCTTCTCACGGGAGCGGGCGGTCGCCGGGGTGACGAGCGGGCTCATCGGCCTCGGCGAGCACGTGACATGGCGGGCCTGGCACTTCGGTATCCCCGTCAGGATGACGAGCGTCATCACGGAGCTGGACGCACCGCACCGGTTCGTGGATGAACAGTACACCGGTCCGTTCCGCGACTTCCGGCACGTCCACGAGTTCTCGGAAGCCGACGGCCTCACGACGATGGTGGACCGGATACGCTTCACCGCGCCACTCGGTCCTGCCGGCGCCGTCGCGGAACGGATCCTCCTCCGGCCCTACCTGCGCTACCTCATCAAGGTGCGCAACCGCTTCCTGACGGCCGACCCCGCAGCCGGCCCGACGTCCGCCTGAGCGGGGACTCAGGCGTCCGAGGAGACGAGCAGCGCCGCTTCGAGCCGCTTGCGCTGGTCCACGGGCAGGAGGGCGCGGTACTGGGGGAACTCCCGGAGGAACTCCCGCACCCGCGGGCAGTAGGGCACGACGGCGATGCGCCGCTGGTGTGCGTTGAGGAGTACCCGCCGGATCAGCGCGGGTTCGACATCGACGGCGTCGAACTGCGGGTCGACGACCGCCTGGATGAGCACGGCGTACGGACCCTTCATCTCGTACTTGACGTGGCCCACCATGGTGCCGTCGCTGAAGAGCTCGAAGCGCGAGAACAGGGAATTGTCACGGAAGCCGCCGCGCGCCTTCGTGGGTTCGCTGCGCGTCTCGGCCTGCACCTCGCGGCGTTCGATCTCCTCGACCAGCAACTCGTAGTGGTGAACGGCTTCCATCGGGGGGAAGTCGCGATCGAGCACCCGGTAGGTCTGGTTGCAGAGGACCCTCAGCTGCCGGTTCGACACGGTGGACAGGTCGGCAGGAAAGCCTGCGTCCTCCGCACGGGACGCAGGGCCCTGGGAGGCTCCAGGGGCCGTGGCCAACCCGAACGGCTGGGGATCGGCGGCGGGCGCACTTTGGGTACGGTAATCGGCGAACGAAGAAGATTGCATGGTCAGCTCCACGATGGTGGTTCAATGGCCCGCTGCTAGGCCCTGTACAGAATTATACCGCGCCGGGGCCCGATGCGAAATCAAGGCATTCTTCGCATACCTTCTCCGCCTGACGGGCAGGGCCGCTATGGCTTGAGTGAATCTTGAGGGATGAGGGGCGCTGCCCGGACTATCGTGTCAGGAGGAGCGGCAGTCCCCGTCCGGATGCCACTGGACCCGAGGAGCCGCCGTGCAGTCCCAGACAGCATGTACGGCCATGGCGGAATCGTCACTGACCGTCCATGAGGTGTATCTGCACTACCTCAATTCGGGTGGATTCTTCGACGAGTTCGAGATGGATGCCTACCTGCACGGCCTCGCCCCGCTGCCCCGCGAGGAACGCGACTGCATCGCCCGGGCCGTGAACGAACTCATCGACGACCTGCTCGCGCGCGGCGCGCCGCATCGCCGGCCCCGGGCGTCCTACAGCCGAATCGCCTGAGCCGCTTCGATCGCGGAGGTCCGCGCGCGTGGGTCACCATCCAGCGGCTCTCCACGGGACATGCCGTTTGACGGGAGGTTCGGCGCGGGACAGGCTGGTGCTGACCCGTCACCTCTCGACCAGGACTCCCACCATGGCACTCGCCCCCACCGTCCAGCTCCGCAGCGGCGCCCACCTCCCCCTCCTCGGCCTGGGCACGTGGCCGCTGGACGACGCCGAAGCCGCGGACACCGTGGCCCTGGCCCTGGAGACGGGCTACCGGTTGATCGACACGGCGGAGAACTACCGTAACGAGCGGGGCGTCGGTGAGGGGATCCGCCGCTCCGGCGTCCCGCGGGAGGAACTGTTCGTCACCACCAAGTTCAACCGTGAACACCACGGTCGGGAGGGCGTCCGGCGTGCCTTCGAGACCAGCGCCGGCCTGCTGGGCCTTGAGTACATCGACCTGCTCCTGGTCCACTGGCCCAATCCCGACCAGGGGCGCCACGTCGAAGCGGTCGAGGGCATCGCCGCGCTGATGGAGGAGGGCCTCGTGGGCGCGGTGGGCACCTCGAACTACAAGCCGGCGCACCTGCAGCAGGTCATCGACGCCGGGATCGTCCCCGACGTGAACCAGATCCAGCTCGATCCCCAGCGGCCGCGCATCGTGGAACGGGCGTTCCACAACGAGCACGGCATCGTGACCCAGGCTTGGAGCCCGCTGGGCAAGGGCAGCGGGCTGCTCGACGAACCCGCCGTCGTCGCGATCGCCGAGGCCCACGACCGGACACCCGCGCAGGTGGTGCTGCGCTGGCACGTGCAGCAGGGGATGGTCGCCATCCCAAAGTCCTCCAACCCGGAGCGGCTCGCCCGGAATCTCGACATCTTCGACTTCGAGCTCTCCGGGGCGGAGCTGGCCGCGATCTACCTGCTCGACTCCGGTCGGGCCGACATCGTCGACTCGGACGAGTTCGGCCATTGAGCCGGTGCCGGCCCGGGTGACGCGGCGGACGGTGCAGCCCTAGGGCCAGAGCATCTCCCGGCGCCAGCCCTCACCGAACCGGCTGTACAACAGGCGGGTGTGGCGCCGCTCCTGGTCGGCCTGCCAGAACTCGACCGCGTCGGGTGCCACGATGAAGACCGTCCAGGTGGTCGACACGAGGCCGTCCGCCGCCTCGATGCGGCGCACCTGTTCCGCCACGGCGGTGTCGACGTCGCTCCTGCTGCGCACCACCGAGCTCTGGCTGCCGGCCAGCACCAGGGCGCGGGCCACCGGGTGGCGGCGCTGGAAGTCGGCGTCGTTCTCCTGTGCGGTGCCGGTGGAGACCGAGCCGCGGATCCGCACCTGGCGGCCGGCCTCCGGCCAGAAGAAGGTCAGCGCGGCGGAGGGATGGTCCGCCAGCTGCCGTCCCTTCGGACTGTCGCTGCTGGAAGCCACCTCCCATCCGGCGGGCGTGAGGTCCTTCAGGATCACGACGCGCGCATCCGGCAGGCCGTCCTCCCCCACCGTCGCGAGGGTGAGCGCGTGCGGCGCCGCGACGCCGTCCTCCACCGCCCGCTGCAGCCACTCGACGAACAGCGGGATCGGGGAATCGGGGGCTGCTCCCGGATCGAAGGGCGGCATCTCGTCGGGGAACACTGGGACGCCGCGGATGATGTCGCGGATCATGCCTGGATCGCTCATGCGGCCAGCCTAGCCCTCGTGCCCGCCGACACCCCGACGGGCGACCACGCAACCCGGCGTCGCCGGCCGGGCCCCGGGATGCCCCTGCCCGGGCCGCAGCATAGAGTCGGTGGATGCCAGCGCACCAGGACCAATACGTCGGACCACGAGACCTCACCCGGTGGACGTCGCCGGTGGGCCGGTTCCTCGTCCGGTGCGTCCGCCCCCTCGCCCGCTGGGCCGGTCCGCATGCCGCCCTGCTGCTCCTCATCGCGATCGGCGGCGGGGTGGCCGCGGCCCTGACCGCGGCGTCGGCCGAAGTGTACGAATCGGTGGTGGAGGCCGACGGCGTCGCGGCCCTGGATCAGCCGGCCCTCGACCTCGCCGTGTCGCTGCGCGAGGGCTGGTTCGACGCCTTCATCACCGGCTACACCAACATCGGCGGACCGATCGGCATGCCCATCCTCGCCGTCTCGGTGATGGTGCTGCTCGCCGTCCACCGCCGCTCCTGGACGCCGGTGATCCTGCTGCCGGCCGCGGCGTTCGGCTCCCTGCTCATGACGGTCGCCGGCAAGGATGCGATCGGCCGCCTGCGTCCGCCCATGGACCTGGCGGTCCCGCCCTACGAATCGTCGCCGTCGTTCCCCAGCGGGCACTCCCTCAACGCCGTCGTGATCGCCGGCATCGTGGCATACCTGCTGGTCCTGCGGCAGCAGCGCAAGCGCACCCGGGCGCTGACCGTCGCCCTCGCCGTCGTCTTCGCCGTGACCATGGGCCTCAGCCGGGTCTACCTCGGCCACCACTGGCTCACGGACGTCCTGGTCGCCTGGACGCTCGGGGTCGCCTGGCTCGCCGTCGTGATCACCGCACACCGGCTCTTCCTGACGTTCCGCCTCCACCGGACAGCCACCCGTGGCGTCACCACCTGAGCAGCCCGGACCCGGCGCCGGCCCGCCACCCGCCCTCCGGCCGCTCCGGCGGGATGCCCGGCACAATCGCGAGGTGGTCCTCGCCGCGGCCCGGCGCATGTTCGCCGTCCATGGCGCGGAGTGCAGTTTCGAGGACATCGCCCGTGAGGCCGGGGTGGGCGTAGGAACCGTGTACCGCCGGTTCCCCGATCGCCGCACCCTCATCGAGGCCATCCTCGAGGAGCGCGTGACGGACGTCGACGCGACGGTGTCCGAGGCCCTCGCGCTCGAGGACTCCTGGGCGGCAGCACGGCTGTTCATCGGCTCCGCCGCCCGCATGCAGCTCGAGGACCGCGGGCTGCGGGACCTGCTGCACGACCCCGGCTTCGTGTCGGCGGGACTCGCGATGCTGCGGCGTCGGATCGCTCCGGCGGCGGAGGAGTTCGCCGCACGGTTGAGGGACGACGGCGCGCGGCCGGACCTCACCGGTGAGGACGTCCTGGTGCTCGTCCGCATGCTGGGATCACTGCCCCCGGGGGCCGTGACGGCCGCCCCGACGGACCCGGACGCGGGCTTCCAGCGGTACCTCGGCCTCGTTCTGGACGGCCTCCGCCGCCGGGTGGCCGCCGAAGGATAAGCAGAACTGACGAATTGTCGTCAGGAATAATGATTTCCGGTCACCAACGGCCCGCTCCATACTAGGGGTGCACACGAGCACCCCCTAGGAACGGACGACGATGTCGGATTCATCAGCCCTGCAGAACCCACGATCGGTGTTGCGGCGCAAACCGATCGACAACGTCGAGGACGAGACGGGCCGCTCGACCCTGTTCAAGAGCCTCGGCCTCTGGCAGCTGACCGCCATCGGCGTCGGCGGCATCATCGGCGTCGGGATCTTCACCCTCGCCGGACTCGTCGCGAACGGCGGCCCGGACGGCGAGCCGGTGGGTCCGGCCGTGCTCATCTCATTCCTCATCGCGGGCCTGGCCAGCGCAGCGGCAGCGCTGTCCTACGCCGAGTTCGCCGGGATGATCCCCCGCGCCGGCTCCGCCTACACCTACGGGTACGTGGCCCTGGGTGAGATCGTCGGCTGGTTCATCGGCTGGGACCTGCTCCTCGAGTACATCGCCATCGTGGCCGTCGTGGCGATCGGCATCTCGGGGTACTTCACCGAGTTCATGTCCGGCATCGGCGTCACCGTACCCACCTGGATGCAGGGAACACCGGACACCATCCCGGGCGGAGTGATCAACCTGCCCGCGATCGTGGTCTGCCTGCTCGTCACCTTCATCCTCAGCCGCGGCACCAAGACCTTCGGGCGGTTCGAGCTCGTCGCGGTAGGCCTGAAGATCCTGCTCATCCTCGGCATCGTGGGTCTCGGCTTCTTCTACGTGAACGTCGACAACTATTCGCCGTTCGTCCCCTCCGGCTTCGGGGCCGTGTTCGCCGGCGCCGCCACCGTGTTCTTCGCCGTGTTCGGGTACGACGCCATGAGCACCGCCGCCGAGGAGGCCAAGGACGGCAAGAAGCACATGCCGAAGGCCATCCTCCTGTCCCTCCTCATCGCGATGATCCTGTACGTCCTGGCGACCCTCGTCCTCACCGGGATGCAGAACTACAAGGACATCAGCCCGACCGCCGGCTTCGCCTCGGCCTTCCAGTTCGTCGGCCTCCCCGTCGTCGCGACGATCATCTCGGCCTTCGCCGTGATCTCCATCCTCACCGTCATGCTGACCTTCCTCCTCGGTGTCACGCGCGTCTGGTTCTCGATGAGCCGCGACGGGCTCCTGCCGGCCTGGTTCTCGACGACGGACCGCCACGGCACGCCGCAGCGCGTCACCTGGATCGCCGGGATCGCCTCGGCGTTCCTCGCCGGGGTGTTCCCGATCCGCGCCGTCGCCGACCTCACCAACATCGGCATCCTCGCGGCGTTCGTCGTGGTCTGCATCGCGGTGATCGTGCTGCGGCGCACCCGTCCCGAGGTTCCCCGCACGTTCAAGCTGCCACTGATGCCGATCGTCCCCGCGTTCGGCGTCCTCGCGTCGCTGTTCCTGATGCTGCAACTGGACGGGGAGACGTGGCTGCGGTTCGGCGTGTGGCTCCTGATCGGCCTCGCCATCTACTTCTTCTACGGCAGGAAGCACTCGCTCATGAACCCGGACAGCCCGCGCCACGCCTTCCTGAAGCGGCAGGCCTAGCCTCCGCCGCATCGATCAGGGGCCTGCCGCCCGCGTCACGAACGTGCGGCAGGCCCGATCAGCTCCTATCCTCGACAGGTGCGCGGCCTCTCCACGACCGCGGACCCTCCACCCCCACCACTGAAGGACCTGCCCCATGGACCTCTTCCGGACCAAGTCCATCGAGCAGTCGATCAAGGACTCCGACGAGAAGGGGCGCGGCCTCAAGCGGTCCCTCACCACGTGGGACCTCATGGTCATGGGCGTCGCCGTCGCCGTGGGCGCGGGGATCTTCTCGGTGGGCGCACAGGCCGCCGCCTTCAACGCCGGCCCCGCGGTGACCATCTCCTTCGTCCTCGCCGCGATCACGTGCGCCCTCGCGATCATGTGCTACGCCGAGTTCGCGACGGCGCTGCCGGTCGCGGGAAGCGCCTACGTCTTCACCTACGCCACGATGGGTGAGCTGATCGCCTGGATCATCGGCTGGAACCTGATCCTCGAACTGCTCATGGCCGCCGCCGTCATCGCGAAGTTCTGGGGCGTGTACCTGTCCGATCTCTTCAACGCCCTCGACCTCGACGTCCCCGCCGAGGTCGGCCTGCTGGGCGTCGACCTCGCCTGGGGTCCGCTGCTGATCGTCGCGGTCTTCACCGCCGTCCTGGTCTGGGGCACCAAGCTCTCCGCGCGGGTCAACAGCGTCTTCACGGTCATCAAGATCGGCATCGTGCTGTTCGTCATCGTCGTCGGCTTCTTCTACGTCGATCCCGGGAACTACACGCCGTTCGTCCCGGCCTCCGAGCCTGCGACGGACGGCGGAACCGGCTGGGCAGACCAGCCCTTCCTCTCCTTCCTCAGCGGGGCGACACCGGCCGCCTTCGGTTTCACCGGCATCATCTCGGGAGCAGCACTGGTGTTCTTCGCGTTCATCGGGTTCGACGTCGTCGCCACCTCCGCCGAGGAGGTCGAGGATCCGAGCCGCACACTCCCCCGTGGCATCTTCGCGGGCCTCGCCGTCGTCAGCGTCCTGTACATCCTGGTGACCCTGGTCGTGACCGGCATGGTGTCCTACACCGAGCTCGGAGCCTCCGGTGCGCCGTCGCTCGCCACCGCCTTCCAGCTGGTCGGCGCGGACTGGGCCGCCGGCGTCATCTCGGTGGGCAGCCTCATCGGACTGACCACCGTGATCATGGTGCTGCTGATGGGCCTGGCGCGCGTGATCTTCGCGCTCAGCCGTGACGGGCTGATGCCGCGCGCCCTCAGCCGCACCTCGGACAAGCACGGGACGCCGGCGCGGACCCAGGTGCTCTGCGGGGTCGTCGTCGCCCTGCTCGCCGGGTTCACCCAGGTGGAGGTCCTCGCCGAGATGATCAACATCGGCACGCTGTCCGCCTTCATCACGGTGAGCCTCGGGATCATCGTCCTGCGGCGCAGGCGTCCGGACCTCACGCCGGCGTTCCGCGTCCCGTTCGGCAGTGTCATCCCGGTCGCATCCGCCCTGCTCTGCCTCTATCTGATGTTCAACCTCGCCACCATCACGTGGGTGTTCTTCGCAGGGTGGCTCGTGCTCGGCTTCGCCCTCTACTTCGCGTACGGCCACCGGCATTCCCGCCTCGGAGCCCAGCAGCGCGCGGACGCGGAGGATCCCGCGCACGTGTGAGGTGCGCCGGCGCCCTCGACGCGGGATGATGGTCTTCCCGGGGTTGCGTCATCCGGGACCGCCGAGCCGACCAGGAGAACCACGATGTCCCAGGATCCCTATCCCAGTGAACTCCCCTCCCCCGGCCACAGGAATCCGTACGACGGCGGCGCCTACGGTCCTGCCGGCGGCTACCCGCCGAACCAGCCCGGCAGCAGCCCCTACCAGCAGACCGGCAGCTATCCGTCGGGTCTCTACCAGTCCTCGTACCAGACGATGGAGGGCGAGAAGGCGGCCCAGCTCTCCCTGATCCTCGGTCTGGTGGGCTTCTTCGTGGCGGGCATCGTCCTCGGGCCGCTGGCCATCTGGCAGGCCCGGAAGGCGGAGCGCCTCGGCGTGCCCGCGACAGCAGGCAAGGTCCTGGGCTGGATCGTCACGGCGCTCTACGGTCTCGCGATCCTGTTCGGGATCCTGTTCTTCGTCCTCGTCATCGTGGGACTCGGCGCCACGGCCGGTTTCAGCGGCTGACCGGCAGCCCGACCCAGGGCCACCGCTGCCGTCAGAGCGTGGGGAAAAGGTGGGTGGACTGCTCTCCGGCCTCGAAGACGCCCGAGTGCGGCCCCGTCCCGACGATCAACGGATCGGGCGTGCCGACGACGTCGTGGTCCTTCTCTTTGTAGTCGAGGACGTACAGGACGTAGCGCATCGCCTCGATCCGGGCCCGCTTCTTGTCATTGCTCTTGATGACCGTCCACGGGGCGTCCGCCGTGTTCGTGTAGAAGAACATGGCCTCCTTGGCCGCCGTGTACTCGTCCCACTTGTCGAGGGACTGCAGGTCCATGGGGCTGAGCTTCCAGCGGCGCACCGGGTCCGTGTGGCGCTTGGCGAAGCGACGCCGCTGTTCCGCCTGCGACACCGAGAACCAGAACTTGATGAGGTGCGTGTCGCTGCGGACGAGCATGCGCTCGAATTCCGGGGCCTGCCGCATGAACTCGAGATACTCCGTGGGCGAGCAGAACCCCATGACACGCTCCACCCCTGCCCGGTTGTACCACGACCGGTCGAACAGGACGATCTCGCCGCCCGAGGGGAGCGTGGAGACGTAGCGCTGGAAGTACCACTGCGTCTTCTCCTTGTCGCTCGGCTTGTCCAGGGCGACGATCCTCGCTCCGCGGGGATTCAGGTTCTCCATGAAGCGCTTGATGGTTCCGCCCTTGCCGGCCGCGTCACGGCCCTCGAACACCAGCGCCACCTTGGCCTCGTTCGCCCTGACCCACCCCTGCATCTTGAGCAGTTCGATCTGGAGGGCCCTCTTGGCCTTCTGGTACTCCCGTTCCGTCATCCGCTTCTCGTACGGGTAGTCCTCGCGCCACGTCGGCTGGTCCGGATGCGGCAGGAGCACGGGGGCATCGCCCTCGGCGAGGGGATTCGGGACCGGGATGGCCGGCGCTTCGAGGGCGGGGGCGCCGTCGAGCACCGCGTCACCGGGGGCTGCCTTTGCTGAACTCATGCCTGGTCCTCCGGATTCGACCGTGCCGCGCGGATGCCCATCCTCTCAGAGAAAGCACCGGGGAGATACGGTTCCGGGGAATCCCCCGCCCCCATGACGGGTTACAGCCCACAAACGACCCGCAGGACAAGGAGCACCCGTGAGTGACGTCAAGACCCCGGAGGAACGCTGGCGCCGTTTCCGGAACGCCCGTGATGCGGCCCTGGCCGAGGAGCACGGCTGGCTGAGCCTGACGTCCTTCCAGTGGCTCGGCAGCGAGCCGGCCCGGGTCGACGTCGTGCCGGGGCTCTGGTCCTCCACGGGCGACGCCGCGCAGCTGACCGCGGGGACGTCGGACGGCCTGACCGATCTGACCGACCCGGCCGGCGGCAGGATCCTGGAGGGGACGATCACGGCGACCGTCGCCGACGAGGAATCGCTGATGTGGGTGGCGCACGGCGGGGAGGACGGGCGCCGGGTCGTCGTCGAACTCGCGCGCCGCGCCGGCCGCTATGCCATCCGGACCAGGGATGCCTCCTCGCCCACGCTCACCGGCTTCACCGGCGTGCCGACCTTCGACCACCGGCCCGATCTCGTGGTGGAGGGACGGTTCGAACCGTACGGGGATCCCCTGCACGAGCCGATCGCCACCGCCCACCCGGACGTGCCGGGAGTGCACGAGACGGCCGGTGAGGTGGTCTTCTCCCTTCCCGGCGACCACCGCCGGTTCCGGCTCCGCGCGGGCCAGGACGGGTCCGGGGCGCTCTCGATCACCTTCCACGACACGACGAACGGGGTCACCACCGCGGCCTGGCGCAAGGTGACCACGCGCCGGCCCCGCCCGGACGGCGGGGTCGTCCTGGACTTCAACCGGGCGATCAACTACCCCAGCGCCTTCACGCTCTACGGGACCTGCCCCGCACCGGTCGGCGCGAACGTCGTCGACGCTCCCGTCGAGGCGGGGGAGATGCGGCCGGCGGAGTTCCAGGCTCCCGTGGCGGGGTAGACGCTCCGGCGGAATCGCGTGCTGCTGCGGGGACAGCGCGCCGGCCGGAGCACAATGGTGGGGTGACCGATCCGTTCGACGCCCTGATTCCGCGCCCGCGGCGGGAGCTCGCGCCCGGCGCCGTGCACGTCCCCGACTGGCTGGACCCCGACCGGCAGCGCCGCCTGGTGGACCTCTGCCGCACCTGGGCGAGCGGGCCCGTCCCGATGCGCGCCGTGACCATGCCGAACGGCGGCGTGATGTCCGTGAAGAGCGTGAGCCTCGGCTGGCACTGGCTGCCGTACCGGTACAGCCGTACGGCCGACGACGTCGGAGGCGCCGCCGTCGCACCCTTTCCGGAGGTGCTGCGCGCGCTGGGCCGCGACGCCGTGACGGCGGCCTACGGTGAGGAGGCGGGCTCCTCCTACGAGCCCGACGCCGCACTCGTGAACTACTACGACGACGCGGCCCGGATGGGCATGCACCAGGACCGCGAGGAACGGATCAGCGCCCCGGTCGTCTCCCTCAGCCTCGGTGCAACGTGCGTGTTCCGGTTCGGCAACACGGAGAACAGGAACCGCCCCTGGGAGGACGTGCAGCTCGCCTCCGGTGATCTCTTCGTCTTCGGCGGACCCTCACGCTTCGCCTACCACAGTGTCCTGCGGACCCTTCCCGGGACGGCGCCGGCCGGTATCGGCTTCGAGGGGCGGCTCAACATCACGCTGCGGCAGACGGGCCTCGGCTAGCGCCGTCGATCGGCGAGGATGATCCCGCGGGCGTACGCGGCCTGGCCGGCG
The DNA here is from genome assembly GCF_058269155.1 of Arthrobacter sp. TJ-263. Lineage (NCBI taxonomy): Bacteria > Bacillati > Actinomycetota > Actinomycetes > Micrococcales > Micrococcaceae > Arthrobacter > Arthrobacter sp. TJ-263. The sequence goes on from NZ_JBZCNE010000001.1 coordinate 1,891,862, forward strand.
TGCTGCACGGCGTCGTCGAGCACGCTCACGAGCCGGACGAGCAGGGTGACCGGCGGATCCCAGCGCTCGTCGACCACCCGGTGGAGGTCCTCCTCGTCGAGGTCCGCCACGAGGGTCCGGGAGATCCGATGGACTGCGTCGAAGTAGTCCAGCAGTTGCTGCGCGGACGCCACGCGGACGGCGTCGACCTGGTCCCGCGAGTGCCCGTAGCCGGTGTCCTCCCGGTCCAGCGCGAGGTCCCAGCGGTCGGCGAAGCCGTCGGCCAGCCACACCTGCTCGTGGCCGAACGCCTCGGCGAGGTGGCTGTCCGCCACCCGCGTGAGGTGCCAGACGAGCCACGCGACCGGGTTCGCGGATCCACCCGGCCGGAGGGACAACTGGTCGGCATCGAGGCCGCGCACGGCGCTGCGGACGAGGCCCGGCAGCCGGGAGAAGGCTTCGGAGAGGACCTCGACGGACGTCATCGGCGATCCCGTCCTGCGGCACGAGCGGCCCCCGGCAGGCGGAGCCGACGGCGCCCCGTGCCCGGCACGAGCGGAAGGATCACGGCAGTGCCGCGGAGCCCCGAAGGCGGATCCGGCTGCTCCGCCCGGGCTTCCCGCCGTTCGAGTTCCTCGACGACGGCGTGGTAGCGCTCCCGGCTCTCGGGGGAGGGACGGTCCGCATCGAGCCGCTGGTAGATGCTGTTGCAGAGGATCCTCAGCCGGCGGGTCGGCACCTCGCGGAGATCCTCCGGGATGTCGGCCTCCGCACCCAGGAGGAGGCCGGGGAGGCGCGCGCGCCGACCCTCCTGGACGGTCGTCACCCCGTTCAGCCGCACGGTGGGATATTCGAGACTGTGAGGAAGATGATCCATGGCCTGCTCCACATCAAGGTCCATGGCCCGCTGCTCGACCAGATCCCTGCAGTCTAGGTATTCGGCATCGTGATGGAAAGCGCCTGGCGTCGGAAGGAATCGCTTGCATCCCGGGGGACGCCGGCCTCCCGGTAGAAGCCCTCGATGTGGTCGCGGACCAGGTCCGCCGCCGTTTCGCCCCGACCGGCCAGCACCGCGTCCAGGATGGCGCGGTGCTCCCTTCGGAGGCGGTCGGAGGTGGTGCTCCAATCCGGGAGCCGGGCCGTGAGCCGCTGCGTGTACGCCGCGATCGAGCCGCGGAGCGATCCCATCATGGCGCCGATCAGCACGTTGCCGGCAGCCTCCGCGAGCGCTACGTGGAAGAGTGCATCGCGCTCCAGGAAACCGTCCGGGCCGTCGTCGTGCTGGTCCATCTCGTCGAGGAGGAGGGCCGCGCGCGCCAGGGCGGGCGAGTCCGGGGAGGCGTGGGCCGCCGCCCACGTCTCGAGCAGCAGTCGCGTCTCGACGACGTCCTTGACGGGCAGGTGCGCGCTCGCGACGTGGAGCCGCAGGGCGGAGTCGAGGGCCAGCGCGGGATTGCCGGTGATGACGGTCCCGGCCTGCGGACCGGAGCCCACGCCGGCGCGGACGACGCCGAGCGCCTCCAGGACGCGTGTCCCCTCCCGCACGGAGGCACGGGAGATGCCGAGCTGCTCCGCCATCGCGCGCTCCCCCGGCAGGCGGGACCCGATGGCCAGCCGGCCGGCCGCGAGTTCCTGCTCGAGCCATGCGGACACGACCTGGTGATTGCGCATGCCGCCAGCATAGCTTGTGTGGTCGGACCACACGCCGTAGGATCTGTGGTCCGACCTCACTCGGCGCTCGACGACGCCGGCTGAGCCACGGTCCGACGACGAGCAAAGGCAGACCATGCAGACACCCTCGAGTGCATCCGTCCCTCCCGCCCTGAGGCGCCGGATCCCCAAGGTCGCGGACCTCGCACCGCTCATGCAGTTCAAGAAGCCGGAATTCGGCGCCGCCGGGCGCCTCCAGCGTGCCAACACCGTCTGGGATCTCCGCGACCTGGCCAAGCGGCGCACGCCCACCGCGCCCTTCGACTACACGGACGGTGCGGCGGAGGCCGAGATCTCCCTGGGGCGTGCACGCCAGGCGTTCCTCGACGTCGAGTTCCGGCCGGGCATCCTGCGGAACGTGGAGACGGTCAGCACGGTCACCCCGATCCTCGGGAAGGACTCCGCACTGCCGTTCGGTATCGCCCCCACCGGCTTCACGCGCATGATGCAGTCCGAGGGCGAGTACGCCGGGTCCCGGGCGGCCGCGGCTGCGGGCATCCCCTACACGCTCTCGACCATGGGCACGGCATCCATCGAGGACGTGGCGCAGGCGGCGCCGGACGGGCGCAACTGGTTCCAGCTGTATCTGTGGACGGACCGCGACCGCTCCATGGAGCTCATCGCGCGTGCCGCCGCGGCAGGCAACGACACCCTCATGGTCACCGTGGACACCGCGGTCGCCGGGGCCCGCCTCCGGGATGTCCGGAACGGGATGACCATCCCGCCGGCCCTGACCCTGAAGACCGTCGTGGATGCCTCGTACCGGCCTGCGTGGTGGTTCAACTTCCTCACCCACGAGCCGCTGTCCTTCGCCTCCCTCTCCCGCTACTCGGGCACGGTGGCCGACCTCATCAACTCGATGTTCGACCCCACCCTCACGTTCGAGGACCTCGACTGGCTGCGCAGCGTGTGGAAGGGCAACCTCGTGGTGAAGGGCATCCAGACGCTCGACGACGCGAAGAAGGCGGTGGACCACGGTGCTGACGGGATCATCCTGTCCAACCACGGCGGGCGCCAGCTGGACCGCGCGCCCGTCCCCCTGCACCTGCTGCCGCGCGTCGCCGCCGAGCTGAAGGGCAGGACGGCGATCATCCTCGACACGGGCATCATGAGCGGCGGGGACGTCGTCGCCGCCATGGCACTCGGCGCCGACTTCACCCTGATCGGCCGGGCCTACCTGTACGGCCTCATGGCCGGTGGCCGCAAAGGCGTGGACCGCACCCTCGAGATCCTCGGCACGCAGACGGCCCGCACCATGCAGCTCCTGGGCGTGAACCGGATCGGGGACCTCAATCCCGACCACGTCCGGCTGCTCGGCGAAGCACCCGCCGATGCCGATCTGCCGAAAGCCGCGATGACGCTGTAGGTGCCACCGCGATCCCGTTCCCGGACACCCCGGGTCCCATTACATATCGATTCGGTATCAATTTCCGGGAGAGCCCGGATGCCGGTCTAGTCTTTCCTCCAGTGGTCCTGCCCTGGGCGGGCCCGAGGGACCGATCCGGGAGACGAATATGGCGCGTAGGCGGGTGCACCATCCGTTGCCCTACAGGCGCGCCCGGTCCCTGCTCTACGTCATCGGGCTGTTCTGGCTGTGGCTGTGGCTCGGCGGCGGCGCCCTCGTGGATGGGCTCCACCATTCGCCGGTCCACGCGGCGCTCGCGGTGTACGCCGTCGCCGTCGTCCTCCTCGTGTCCATCCCCGCCGCGCTGCTCGCGGTGATCAGGATGCTCCTCACGCACGCCCGCCGGCGCGCCGTCGTCATGGCCCTGCCACTCCCGCGGCAGGCACCGCGAGAGGACGCGCACTGGTGGTACGGCGGGAAGGCCTCCTGAGGACTGCCCGCGGAACGGGACGGCCCCCTCGAGGGAGCGCCGTCCGTCAGCACCAGCGGGAGGTCTAGCCCTCGCAGTCGGTGCAGTACTGCCGGCCGTTCTTCTCGAGGGCGATCTGGCTGCGGTGCCGGACCAGGAAGCAGGACGCACACGTGAACTCGTCCTCCTGCGGCGGGATCACCTGGATGAGGAGTTCCTCGCCGGAGAGATCCGCACCCGGCAGATCGATGCCCTCCGCGGTGTCGCCGTCCTCGACGTCGACCGACGACGACTGGGCGGTGCTGCCGCGGTTCGCCTGGAGTGCCTCCAGGGATTCCGCTTCCTTGTCCTCGTCGTTGTTGCGCGGTGCGTCGTAGTCCGTTGCCATGCCGATGCCGTTCTTCGAGGGGGTCTGGTGCCCGGTGGGGCGTGTGCAGCACCTGAGTCTAATGGCAGGAATCAGCGCGCACGCGGCTTCCAGCGCTCCCCGTGATGCTTGTCATACCACCCGGGGCCGGGGTCCGCCTGCCGGGAAACCGGTGGACGCCCACCCGGCTGCGCTGGCACGCTGGACATTGTCCCAGCCCACCCGACGACGGGGAATACCATCGCCTCATCCACCCGGCCTCCCGCATCCGCTCCCCGCGCGGGCGCGCGTTCCCCCGGGCGTCGTAACGTGCTGGTGGGGGTCCTGTTCGGCTGCGGGATCATCGCCTTCATCGACGAGGCCGTGTTCCACCAGCTGCTCCATTGGCACCACTTCTACGACCGGTCGACGCCCGGCGCCGGCCTCGTGTCCGACGGCCTCTTCCACGCCTTCAGCTGGTTCGCGACGGTGGCGTCGCTCTTCCTGTTCGCCGACCTCCGACGCCGCAACGCACTGGACACCCGCCGGTGGGTGGGCGGAACCCTCGTGGGGATCGGCGCCTTCCAGCTGTACGACGGCCTGATGCACCACAAGATCCTGGACCTGCACCAGATCCGCTACGGCATCGACCTCCTGCCGTACGACCTGCTGTGGAACGGCGCCGCGGTGGTGTTCCTGGTCGCCGGACTCCTCGTGCTCAGGACGGCCCGGCGCGCCGGACGCGGGGGCGACACCGCGGACCGTGCCTGACGGCCCGCACCACCCCGGACCACCGGCGCCCGTCGTCGGTGATCCGACCGCCTTCGCGCCGGACGCGGCAGCCGTCGTCGTCTGGGCCTGCCTCGCCGTGCTGTATCTCGCCGCCGGGCGTGCCGCCGCCCTGCGCGGACGCGACGCCCGTCCGCTCCGGTACTCGATCGCATGGCTGTCCGGGACGGCGCTCGGGCTCGCCGTGACAGCGGGCCCCCTGGCACAGGCCGCCGCCGGGACCTTCACCGGGCACATGGCCGTCCATCTCGTCCTGGGCATGATCGTTCCACTGCTGCTCGTCCTCGGCGCTCCCGCCACCGTCTTCCTGCGGGCCGTGCCGGGCCGGGTGGGGCGCACGTACAGCAGGATCGTCCGTACGGCGGCGCTGCGGCTGCTCGCCCATCCCCTCACCGCCATGCTCCTGGCCACGGTACCCATGGCTCTTCTGTACTGGGACGGCGCAGGGCTCGCGGTGCTGCACCACGCCGTGCTCGGGCCGCTCCTCCACGTCCACTTCGTGGTATCCGGCACCCTGTTCGCCTATGCCGTCATCGGGATAGACCCCCATCCACACCGCGCACCTGCCTGGGTCAGGGCGGCGGTCGTCACGGCGGCCATCGCCGTGCACGGAATGGTCGCGAAGCACCTGTACTCCGTGGCCGGGCGGGGCGGCATGCCTCCCGACACCGAGCAGGCGGCCCTGCTCATGTACTACGGCGGCGATGTGGCCCACGCCCTCCTGCTGGTCCTCTTCTGCGCGCAGGTCTACCGCGAGACGGGACGGCACCGTCGAGGAGCCAGGATGCCGTCCGGGAGCACGGCCGGCTCCGACGCAGGACCGGGCGGGTCACCGACAGCCGGGTGACGTCCTGCCGCTCGCTGCGGGTGGCCGGCAGCTCGGCGACGTAGGCTGGTCAGCGCCCCGACTGCCGTCGGGGCGCTGCCCGAGAGGGGCGGGTGCGAGCAGACGGGAAGGCCTGTGCCATGAACGAACCCGAGTGGGTCCAGCACGCGATCTGGTGGCAGGTGTACCCCCTCGGCTTCGTGGGCGCGGAGAAGTCCGCCACCCAGGAGCCGGCCGAGGCGCATCGCCTGCTCGGTCTGATCCCGTGGCTCGATTACGCCGTGGACCTGGGCATGTCGGGGCTGGCACTCGGGCCCGTCTTCGCCTCCGAGACGCACGGCTACGACACCACGGACTACTTCGCCATCGATCCCCGGCTGGGCACGCTCGAGGACTTCGACACCCTGGTCGCGGAGGCGAACAGGCGCGGACTGCGTATCATCCTCGACGGCGTCTTCAACCACACGGGGCGCTCCTTCGCGCCGTTCCAGCAGGTCCTCGCCCAGGGGCCGGACGCGCCGACCACCGCCTGGTTCTCCCTCGACTGGCCCGACGGCGCCGGGCCCGGCGTCGAACCCGGGTACCGCGATTTCGAGGGCCACCACCACCTCGTGGCCCTGAACCACGAGGAGCCCGCGGTCGCGGACTTCGTCGTCGAAGTCATGGAGTACTGGCTGGGACGCGGGGCGGACGGCTGGCGGCTCGACGCCGCCTACGCCGTGCCGTCGTCGTTCTGGGCCGGGGTGACGCGGCGGGTCCGGGAGGCGCACCCCGACGCCTACTTCGTCGGCGAGTACATCCATGGGGACTACGCTGCGGCGGTCCAGTCCGGCGGCATCGATTCCACCACTCAGTACGAGCTGTGGAAGGCGATCTGGAGTTCGCTCAACGATGCGAACCTCTACGAGCTCGCCGCGGCCCTCGAGCGCCATGACGCGCTCCTCGCGGCCTTCGCGCCGCTGACCTTCATCGGGAACCACGACGTCACACGCATCGCGAGCAGGCTCGAGGACGCGTCCCTCGTGGAGCACGCCGTCGTCGTCCTCTTCACGGTCGGTGGGACTCCCTCCGTGTACTACGGGGACGAGCAGGGCTACCGCGGCATCAAGGCGGACCGCGCCGGGGGCGACGACGACGTCCGCCCCCTCTTCCCGCGCTCGCCGCAGGACCTCTCCCCGATCGGCGGGCCCGTCGTCGCCCTGCATCAGGAGCTCATCGGGCTGCGCCGCCGGCACGCATGGCTGCACCGGGCGAGGACCCAGGTGCTCCACCTGTCCAACGAGGTGCTCGCCTACCGCACCGCGCTCGGCTCCGACGCGCTCGTCGTGGTACTGAATCTCTCCTACGAGGCCCAGCGCGTCGGTGTCGCCGGCGCGTCGTCCGTCCTCGCCGGACACGCGGCGGTCGACGGCGGCGCGGACACGGCGCTCGTACCGGCCCGGCGCTGGGCCGTCCTCGGCTGAGGCACCTCCCGCGTGGATAATGGAGTTCCACGCCATGTTGCAGGGAGGGTCAGATGAGTTGGGACGAGCAGCCCGGGAACACCGACACGGCCGACTTCACGCCCTGGCCACGGCCGGTCCCGTGGCACGTGCTCACTGCGATCAAGAAGGTGCTCCTCGTGGCCGCGGTCCTCGTGGGCGTCCATCAGCTCTTCCCGTCCACCACGCTCGGCTCCTCCCTGAGCAGCACCTTCACCCTGCTCGTGGTGATGTCCTGGCTCGGACCACTCGCACGGATCCTCGCGGCGAAGCCCTGGACGCGGAAGGACCCCGACGAGGAGTAGGCGACGCGGCGCGACGGGTAGGCGGTCTTCATCGGTCGGCTAGGGATGTTCCGCCGACTCCTCGAGGGCCTCGCACAGATCGACCACGCCACTGGTGGTGTCCCTGACGATCTCGACCGCATCGGGTTCGACGGCGTCCTCGTCCTCCGAGAGGCTGATCTCGATCCTCAGCTTCCCGTCCTCGAAGTAGAAGAGCTCCGGGAACCCTCCTCTGTCCAGCTCCGCCGAGTCGGTCGCACTCACCGGATAGACGATCGAAGGCCCTTCCAACGTCTCCACGACGGTCGACCTGTCCGCCGAGATCCGCTGGCTGCCCGGCCCGGAGACGTCCAGTTCGTCGATGAAGCCTCCGTCGGGGAGGTCCCCGCCAGGGGTCGCCGTCAGGTCCACGGTGCCATCGCCCCGGTACCTGATCACCGTCGACCCGTCGTCCTTGAGCGTGGACTTGTAGTGGACGTCTCGGACGTCTCCGGAGGTCATGGTGACGCTGGTCCCGCACGCCGGGAACTCGATGGGGTCGTAGTAGTCGTCGGGGACGGGCACGTACTCGCCGTCCATGTCCGCCGGCGGCCAGGGGGCGGGAACCTCGTGGCGAGAAAGGAAAGACACAGCTTGTTCTGGATGTTCATCTCAGGCTCCCGAGTGCGGCAGGAGTGCAGCCGTGGTGCGTCCTGCCCGGATAAGGGGTGGATGCCGTGAAGGCGATGGGTCCGCCGACGGAACGGTCATCACCGTGTGCGTCAGTCAGGTCGTGCACCGCAACAAGCTACGCCTGGATTTTTCGGGCTGTCAATGGCAGCCGACGCCATACCGCTACCCGATCGGCGGACGAACCTACCCGCCGATCACCGGGGCACCGACAGCATGCACGTGCTGTGGGATCGAGTGGAGCTTAGGGGAATCGAACCCCTGACCTTTTCATTGCGAACGAAACGCTCTACCAACTGAGCTAAAGCCCCGGATACTACTTCCGAACACCAACACTGTACCCAGAAGTTCCCCCTACGCCCAAAGCGCGGGTGGTTCCCGCCCTCAGCGTGGATGTCAGCGCGCGGGCGTAGTCTTCTCCCCATGTCCAGCACCCCCACCCCGGCAACCGCCGGTCCCTCGAAGCACGACGAGATCAGGGCGTGGCCGGCCCTCTGGTCGCTCGTCATCGGCTTCTTCATGATCCTCGTGGATTCGACGATCGTCTCGGTTGCCACCCCGGCCATCATGGAGGGGCTGGACGCCGGCATCGACAGTGTCATCTGGGTGACGAGCGCCTATCTGCTGGCCTACGCCGTACCGCTGCTCGTGACGGGCCGGCTGGGTGACCGCTTCGGGCCGAAGCGCATCTACCTGGTGGGGTTGGTGGTCTTCACCCTCTCGAGCGCCTGGTGCGGGCTCTCCGGCACCGTGGAGGCACTCATCCTCGCCCGCGTGCTGCAGGGGTTGGGTGCCGCGCTCATGACGCCGCAGACCATGTCGGTCATCACCCGGATCTTCCCGCCCGAGCGGCGCGGTGCCGCCATGGGCCTGTGGGGTTCCGTCGCCGGCATCGCAACCCTCGTGGGCCCCGTGCTCGGCGGCATCCTCGTGGACTCCGCCGGGTGGGAGTGGATCTTTTTCATCAATGTCCCGATCGGCGTCATCGGCTTCATCCTCGCCTCCCGCCTCGTCCCGACCCTGCCCACCACGTCCCACCGCTTCGACATGCTCGGTGTGTTCCTCAGCGCAGCCGGCCTGTTCTGCCTCGTCTTCGGCATCCAGGAGGGTGAGACCTACAACTGGGGAACCATCGCCGGCCCCCTGTCCGTCTGGTCGCTGATCATCACGGGCATCGTGCTGCTCGTCGCCTTCGTGGTCTGGCAGAAGATCAACCGCGGCGAGCCCCTGGTGCCACTGCGGCTGTTCCGGGACCGCAACTTCTCCCTCGCCAACACCTCCATCAGCGCCATGGGCTTCGCCATCACCACCATGGCGCTGCCCCTCATGCTGTATGCGCAGACCGTCCGGGGCCTCTCGCCCACGCAGGCGGCGCTGCTCCTGACCCCGATGGCCGTCATCTCCGGCGCCCTCGCCCCCTTCGTCGGCAAATTCGTCCAGCGGGGCAACCCCAAGTACATGGCGATCGCGGGTTTCGCCGGCATGTCGGCGTCCCTCTTCTGGTTGGGGTCCATCCTCACGCCGGACGTCCCGATCTGGCAGCTCCTGCTGCCGATCTCCCTGCTCGGTCTCTCCAGCGCGGGGATCTGGGCGCCGGTGTCACTCACCGCCACCCGGAACCTCGCCCCGTCGCTGGCGGGAGCAGGGTCCGGCGTCTACAACACCACCCGCCAGATGGGCGCCGTGCTCGGGAGCGCTGCGATCGCGGCGATGATGCAGTCACGCCTCATGACGAACCTCGACGGCGGCGGCATGAGCGCCACCCCCGGAGGAGCGCTGCCCGACGAGTCGAAGGCCGGCTACGCCCTCTCGATGGGCCAGTCCCTCTACCTGCCGGCCGGCGTCATCATCATCGGCTTCCTCGCCGCGCTGTTCTTCGCCAGGCCGCAGCGGAACACCCAGTGGTCCCGGGACGCCGCGGCCGCAGGCTCGGCGGACCACGCCCAGGGTGACGCGCGACCGGCGACGGGCCCCCGGGCGACGACGCCCGCCGACTCCTGAGCTGTTGCCTCGGAGAACTACCGGTAGTCTTCTGGCATGGCTGATGAGACGACGGACACACCCACCACTGCCGCGCGGGAACAGGATGCACGGGCCAAGGAGGTGTCGGACGACTTCGCCGTCAGGGAGCACACGTCCGCCTCGGGGCTGAAGTACACGACGACGACCGGGCGGCTCGTCCTGCGGCGCGAGGAGACGAAGGACGGCAAGGTGGACGGCTTCAAGCCGAAGGCCGAGATCTTCCTCGTGGCGTACACCAAGCAGGACGCCGAGCCGGACCGGCCTGTCACCTTCGCCTTCAACGGCGGCCCCGGGTCCGCCTCCGTGTGGCTCCACCTGGGGCTGCTGGGTCCGCGCCTGGTGGACTCGGGGGACGTCGGCGCCATGACGCCCGCGCCCTTCGGGCTCGTCGACAACCCGGACAGCCTGCTGGAGTCGAGCGACCTCGTCATGATCGACCCGGTGAACACCGGCTACTCCCGCGTCGTCGACGGTGAGGCGGCCGACGAGTTCCACGCGTTCGTCCAGGACCGCGACCTCGTGGCGGAGGTCATCCGCCTCTGGACCACGCGCAACAACCGCTGGCTCTCCCCCAAGTATCTCGTCGGCGAGTCCTATGGCACGCTGCGTGCCGTCGCGGTGGCCGGGCGCCTGTTCGACGCCTACGGCATGGCCGTCAACGGGCTCGGCCTGATCTCCACCGTGCTCAACATGTCCACGCTGCGCTTCTTCCCGGGCAGTGACCTGCCCTACGCGCTCCACCTCCCCACCTACGCCGCCATCGCCCACTACCACGGGCGGCACGGTGACCGCGAGCTCTCCGACGTGCTCCGTGAGGCCGAGGAGTTCGCGGCGCGCGACTTCGGTTACGCCCTGACGCAGGGCAGCCGGTTGAGCCCGGCGGAGTACGACGACGTCGTCGCGCGACTGCACGCCATCACCACGCTCGACGAGGGCTTCATCCGCCGGACGAATCTCCGCTGGGCGTACCACGAGTTCGCTGCCGAACTCCTGCGCGGGGACGGCCTCGCGGTCGGCCGCATCGACGGCCGGTTCGCTGCCCGCCCCGAGAACCAGCAGGCCTCGGACTCCCTCGACGACCCGAGCATGCGGGCGATCACCGGACCGTACTCGGCGGCGATGAACCACTACGTCCGGGCCGAACTCGGCTACGAGAACGACCTCCCCTACGAGATCCTCACCGCCCGCGTCCAGCCGTGGAGTTACCGGACGTTCGAGGGCGCCCCCGTCGACGTCTCCGGCGTCCTCGAACGTCTCCTCGTGCACAATCCCGCCCTGCGCGTGCACGTCGACTACGGCTACCACGACGGCGCCACACCCCACTTCGCAGCCGAGTACGTCTGGGCGCACATGAATCTCGACGACGCCGCCCGGGCCCGCTTCACGCACCACTACCACGAGGCCGGGCACATGATGTACCTGAACCCGATAGCACGTGATGCCCAGCTCCGCGCGCTGGCTGCGTTCGTCACCGAGAACCGGACCACGCGGTGAATGATCAGTAGGATGATGAATCGACCGGCCGTGACCCTCGCGGCCCGGACCCGACCGTAAGGACACACCATGCTGCTGAAGAGAATCCTCTGGGCCCTCGTACCCGTCATCGCATCACGCCTCATGAACCGGCGGGGCCAGCCGTCGCGTGCCAGCAAGACGCGCTACAACGGCAGGTAGCAGCGGCAGGACACCACGGGACAGGAAGGCACGGTATCGCACTCCGGGATGAGGCGGGCTTCGTGGATCTCCGCTCCTACGCGGCGATCGGCGACGGCCGGACAGTGGCACTGGTGGCTCTCGACGGGTCCATCGACTGGTATCCGACCCCGGACCTCGATTCACCGCCGGCCTTCGCCCGGCTGCTGGATGCGCAGGAGGGCTTCCTGTCCCTCGCCCCCACGGAGGACTTCTCGGTGGAGCGCCGCTACGCGGACGGCTCCAACGTCCTGGAGAGCACCTACACCACTGCCGCAGGCACGGTGCGGGTCACGGATTCGCTCAACACGGGAGTGGCCGGCCGCCTTCCGTGGGGCGAGCTCGCCCGGCGTATCGACGGCCTGACCGGTTCCGTGGAGATGGCATGGGCCGTCGCACCCGGCACCTGTTTCGGCGCCGCATCGCCGTGGGTCGATACCGGTGCAGGGCATCCGATCCTGCGCATCGACGGCGTCGCGCTCGGTATCCTCGGCATCGACCACGGCCTCCGGCACTCCCAGGGGCGGTCCGTCGCGGGCGCCTTCACCACGTCACCGGACTCGAGGCACCTGGTCGCCGTCGTCTCCACGCACGGCGAGCCCCTCCCGCTCCCGGACCCGCAGACCATCGACGACGGCGTGGACCGCACCATCGCCAACTGGCAGTCGTGGTCGGACAACTTCGCCTACGACGGCGAGTACCGGCACGCGGTCCTGCGCAGCGCCCTCATCCTGAAGCTCCTGCTGCACAGCCCGTCCGGATCGATCGCCGCCGCAGCCACGACCTCCCTTCCCGAGAGCGTCGGGGGCGGCAAGAACTGGGACTATCGCTACGCGTGGGTGCGGGACACCGCCTACACACTGCATGCCCTCACCCGGGCGGGGGTCCGCGAGGAGGTCCACGCCGCCGTGTCGTGGATGCTGAAGAACCTGCGGGTGCAGGGGACCGAGCTGGAGGTCTTCACCCGGCTCAACGGTGACATCCCCGAGGGCACCGGACGCCCGGACCTGACCGGCTGGCGCCACATCGGGCCCGTCGTCGACGGCAATCCCGCCGCGGGCCAGCTGCAACTCGGCGTGTTCGGGGACATCTTCGACATCGTGTGGCAGTACGTCCAGGCAGGCCACGCCCTCGATCCGGCGACGATGCGCCAACTCGCCGACCTCGCCGACCTCACCTGCGACATCTGGCAGCGCCGCGACGCCGGCATGTGGGAGTTGCCGGAAGAACGGCACTACGTGACCTCCAAGCTCGGGTGCTGGAACGCACTGCGGTGCGCCGTCCTGCTGGCCGAGCGTGGCCAGCTCCAGGGGCCCGTCGAGCGGTGGGCCGCGGAGCGCGACCGCATCCGCGGCTGGGTGCATGAGCACGGCTGGTCCGAGGAACGCCAGAGCTACATCTGGTACCCGGGGTCCACCGAGCTCGACGCCTCGATCCTCCTGCATGCGATGAGCGGTTTCGATCGCGGACCGCGCATGTCCTCCACCCTGGACGCCCTCCGCGCGGAGCTCGGCGCGGGCCCCCTGCTCTACCGCTACAGCGGGATGCAGGAGGAGGAGGCGACGTTCGTGGCGTGCGCCTACTGGATGGTGTCGGCGCTCGTCGCCGTCGGCCGCCGGGACGAGGCCGTGCACCTGATGGAGGAGCTCGTGCCCCTGGCCAACGACGTCGGCATCATGGCCGAGATGATCGAACCGTCCGACAACGCGTTCATGGGCAACCTGCCGCAGGGGCTGAGCCACCTCGCACTGATCGTCGCGGCGCTGACCCTCTCGGGGGAGTCCTGACGCCTACTGGCCGGCGAAGTAGACCCAGACCCCGATGACCCAGGTGGCCCCGGCCAGGCAGGCGAGCGCCAGCTCGGCCAGGATCCCGAAGCCCGTCGCCTTCAGGGCATGCAGGCTCGAGGTCACCGCCTCCCGCACGTTCCGCTGCCGGGCGAACTCGCTCAGGAACAGCCCGAGGGCGAACCCGACGAAAAGGCCGACGACGGGGATGAGGAACATGCCCGCGATCCCCGCGAGCACACCGATGGTGACGGACCGGCCCGGGATCCGGCGCTGCCGGAGGGTCCTGCCGGTGAGGACGAGTCCGGCGGCGAGACCGGCACCCGCAAGGACGGTCCCGATCGCGAAGACCGTCCAGCCCGTGGCGCTCCCCACCGTGAGCGCCCAGACGAGCAGCGACACGATGATCAGGATGCTGCCCGGCAGCACCGGCACCACGACCCCCGCGATGCCCACGGCGATCAGGGCCCCGCACACCACGGTCATGAACAGCTGAGGATCCATGGCCCCAGTCTTCCATCCCCCGGTGCGGCGCGGCGCCACCGGTCTTTCCACCCGCCGTCATGGGATACTTCAAAGGAATACTAAGCCACCTTAGCGAGCCTGCGGGCCCTGAGATCAGGAGGACCGATGAGTACACCGGCAACAGGGAACACGGACGGCGAGCGCCGCGGCGCCGTCGGGTCCGAGCACGCCCAGACCCAGGACAACCCCACCGAACTGATGGACACCCACCGCACGGGAGCCGGAGAGAGCGGCTCCGGCGCTTCGGCCGTGGCGCCGTCGTCGGCCCGGAGCGGAGGGAACGACGCCGGGAGCGGGTACGAGTCCGACGACGACTCGGTCGGCGACTACGTCCCGGGCATGTATTCCGGTAGTTCGGCCGACACCGAGGACAGCACCCCCACCCGCCGGCAGGCGGCGCCGATCTCCGCCTCGCGGGACGAGCCGCGCCCTGCGGAGCACACGAGGACGCAGGCCCACACGCAGGTGGTCCCCGTGACGCCCGCCGGCAAGCGCGAGGAGCGCGGCACCGCCGATCCCGGCACCGACCGCCCCCTCCCCCGCGGCGCCGTGGCCGGCTCGGGTGTGCCCAGCCCGTCCGACCGCAAGCTGCTGCACCAGCGGGAGAAGGAACACTTCGGGGGCATGAAGTTCGGCTCCGCGTTCTTCGGCTGGCTCACCGCGACGGGCATGTTCGTGTTGCTCTCCGCGGTCGTGGGCGGCCTGGCCGCGCTGTTCGGCGTCGGCGGCACCCTCTCCATGCAGGACCTCACGAGCGGTTCGGGCGAGGCGCAGACCGCGGCCATCACGACCGCCGTCGTCCTCGGCATCATGCTGCTCGTCGCCTACTACACCGGCGGCTACGTCGCCGGACGCATGGCACGCTTCAGTGGCGCCAAGCAGGGTGTCGCCGTCTGGCTCTGGGCAGTGGTCGTCACCCTCGTTCTCGCGATCATCGGACTCATCGTCGGCAACCAGGCGAGCGTCACCGAGCGGGTCCAGGGTCTCGGCCTCCCCGCCCTGCAGGACTTCACGGGTCCCGGGCTCCTCGCCCTGCTCGTGGTGGCCGCCATCGCACTCGTCGGGGCCATCCTCGGTGGTCTCGCCGGCATGCGGTACCACCGCCGGATCGACCGCGCGGACTTCGACGCCCTGGACGAGGCGCCGTAACCGTCCAGCACCGTACAACACAGCAGCCCCGGACTCACAGGAGTCCGGGGCTGCTGTGGTCTGCCGTCAGGACCTACGGCGAAGGCATGCCGCCGTTGACGTTCAGGGTCTCGCCGAGCACGTAGCTCGACTCGGAGGACGCCAGGAAGACGTAGGCGGGCGCGAGTTCGGTCGGCTGGCCCGCACGGCCCAGCGGGGTGTCCTTCCCGAATTCGGGCAGTGCCTCTTTCGGCTGTCCGCCCGAGGGCTGCAGCGGCGTCCAGATGGGTCCGGGCGCCACAGCGTTGACGCGGATGCCCTTGGGCGCGAGCTGCTGCGCGAGTCCCTTGGTGAAGTTGTTGATCGCGGCCTTGGTGCTCGCGTAGTCCACGAGGGTGGGCGAGGGCTCGTAGGCCTGGATCGAGGTCGAGTTGATGATCGCCGAGCCGGGCTCGAGGTGCTTGAGCGCCTCCTTGGTCACCCGGAAGAACGAGTAGATGTTCGTCTTGTACGTGTGGTCCAGCTGCTCGTCGCTCAGGTCCTCGAGCGACTCGACGGCCACCTGCTTGCCGGCGTTGTTGACGAGGGTGTCCAGTCCGCCGAGGCCGTCCACGGCCTGCTGCACGAGGGAGATGCAGTACGCGGGGTCCTTCAGGTCACCCGGGATGCAGACGGCCGTGCGGCCCTCCGCCTCGATGAGTGCCTTGACGACCTGCGCGTCGCCTTCCTCCTCGGGGAGGTAGGACAGGGCGACGTCGGCTCCTTCGCGGGCGAAGGCGATGGCCACGGCGGCGCCGATCCCGGAGTCCGCGCCGGTGATGAGGGCCTTGCGACCCGTGAGGCGGCCCGTTCCGCGGTAGGAGGTCTCGCCGCGGTCGGCCTTGATCTCCATGCTGGACTCGAGCCCCGGCTCCGCCGTGTGCTCGGCAGGAGGGGTGATGCTCTCGAACCTGGTGACGGGGTTCTGGAAGGTGTACTGGTCGGTCGATCCTGTGGTGCTCTCGGAGGTCATGAGTGTTCTCCCTGGGTTGGTGCGTGTCCTGCGCCGCGACGGACGCCGGAACGAAGGTCGGCCCGCCGGTAAAGCTAAGCCTACTTACGACCCTAGGCGCGCGAGGACACCACCGACAAGTCGAGGACCACGCCGGACCGCACTGGCGGTAGCCGGCCTCGAGGACTATGGGCGGCAAGGGCAATCCTGCCGGAGGCGCGCACCGGCCGGAAGGTACTAGAAGATGACGGAGAAGAAACCCGCACCGATGCTGAGGACCAGGGCGGCGACGAGGAGCCAGACGATCGGGGTGCGGAGCCTGCGCATGTGATCCATAGGCGCCGAGTCTAGTCGCCGCTCCGCGGCCACCGTGCATCGCCTCGGGACGACGGGTGCCCGACCTGGGCCGCGGCCGCCCGTCGGGCGCGGGCCAGGCGCTTCAGCCCGTCGGCCGGGCGGACGGGTTCCGGCCATCGCGGTTGCAGATCGTCACCCAGCGTCACCTTCCGCAGGCGCCGCCCGAACATCGGCACCACCCACTCCCCGAGCCAGGCCGACTCGCGGCGCAGCCCCGCCACCAGCCCCGCATACCCCTCCCGCTCGGGCAGGCGCGGCGTGAGGGAGTGGTCGACGCCGAGGACCCGCAGCACGTGCGCCGCCAGGTTCCGGTGCCCGGCGGGGGACATGTGCAGCCGGTCGGCGTCCCACAGTCCCGGATCCGAGTACTCGTCGAAGCACCAGTAGTCCACGAGGACGGCGTCGTACGTTCGCGCGATGCGCCGCACGTGGTCGTTGTAGAGCCAGTTGCGGCGCTTCATCGGCTCGAAGACGGGGCTCAGCGGGATGTCGAACCCGGTGAACAGGAGCGGACGGGCGCCCGATGCCGCGATGCGCGCCACCACGGACTCGTACTCCCGCATGAGGGATGCCATGTCGGTACGCAGCTCGAGGATGTCGTTGCCGCCGGCGTAGAGGCTGACGAGGGTCGGCTCGAGGGCCAGCGCGCGGTCCACCTGTTCGTCCCGCACGTGGTGCAGCCGCTTGCTGCGGATCGCGAGGTTCGCGTACTCCCATGCGGGGTCCTGGCGCCCCAGCTGCTTGGCCACGCGGTCCGCCCAGCCCCGCACCCCGTTGGGGAAGGAGTTGTTCCAGTCACCGACCCCCTCGGTGAAGGAGTCCCCGATCGCCACGAACCGTCCAGCCATTCGAAGGAGCCTAGCGGCGCCCGGCGGCCCGCGGACCATCGGTCGGCGAACAGACGGTGAAGCGGGGAGGAAATATTTCCGTCCCCGCCGTGGCTGTTCCGGGCATGGAGCAGCGCATCGCAGTCACAGGGTCGACCGGCATGGTGGGCGGACGTGTCGCCCGGGAGCTCGCCGCCGAAGGGGCGCCGCTGATCCTCCCGGTCAGGTCACCGGACCGGGCGGAGCATCTCGCCGACGCCGTCATCCGGCAGTGCACGTACGCCGACGCCTCCGCCGCGGCGCTCGCGGGCGTCGATGTCCTGTTCATGGTCTCCGCCGCCGAGGAGGCCGACCGCGTGGCGACCCACCGCACCTTCATCGACGCGGCGAAGGCGGCCGGCGTGCGGCACGTCGTCTACACCTCGTTCCTCGGCGCCTCCCCCGACGCCACGTTCCTGCTCGGCCGTGACCACTGGGCCACGGAGGAGTACCTGCGGCGCTCCGGCATGGCCTGGACCTTCCTGCGTGACAATCTCTACCTCGACGTCGTACCCGCCCTCGCGGAGGACGGCGTCATCCGCGGTCCGGCCGGGGACGGCCGGCTCTCCGCCGTCGCCCGGTCCGACGTCGCCCGGGCAGCCGCCGCAGTGCTGCGGACGCCCACGGACCACGAAGGCAGAACGTACCGGCTGACCGGCCCGGAGTCCTTCACCCTGACCGAGGCCGCTGCGACCATGAGCGCGGCGACCCCCGCGACCGTGCGGTTCGAGGACCAGACGTACGACGAGGCGATGGCCTCCCGGGCCCACCACGGCGCGCCGCGCTGGCAGGTCGAGGCCTGGGTGAGCACGTACACGGCCGTCGCCCGCGGCGAGCTGGCCGAGGTGTCCCCCGACGTCGAACACCTCACCGGGCGGCGCCCGCTCGGCCTCCGCGACCTCCTCGCGGCGCAGGGCTAGGTCCGGATGCGCAAGGACGTCGTCCCGGACCCCGCGAACAGCCGCGCGTTCTACAAGTTCCTGACCTCCGTCGTCGTGCCACGCCCCATCGCCTGGGTCTCGTCGACGTCCGCTGAGGGCGTGGACAACCTGGCGCCGCACTCGTTCTTCACGATCGCGTCGGTCAACCCGCCGATCGTCCAGTTCACGTCCGTGGGCCGCAAGGACTCCGTGCGCAACATCGAGGCCACGGGCGAGTTCGTGGTGAGCTTCACCCCGGAGGACCTCTTCGAGGCCGTGAACGCCACCGCCACCGACTTCCCGCCGGAGACCAGCGAGTTCGACGCCGCCGGGCTCACCCGGGAGCCGAGCACCGCGGTGAAGCCACCGCGGGTCCTGGAATCCCCCGTGGCGCTCGAGTGCCGGCTGCACCTGATCCAGGAGATGGGCGACTGCACCCTCGTCTTCGGCGAGGTGCTGCACGCCGCGGTCTCGGAAGACGTGCTCGACGGCGACCTCCCCTCGATCGCCGCGCTCAGGCCGCTCTCGCGGCTGGGGAAGAACGAGTGGGGCACCGCGGGGACCATCCGGACGATTCCGCGCATCCCCGTCGGGGACTGGCCCGCGCACTACCGCGGGATCCGCACGGCTCCCGCCGCCCCTGAGTACCACGCGGAGCGCCGGAAGAGGGAATACTAAGGGGGCTTTCTTCTGTGTCGTCGGGCCCTTACCGTGAAGAGATGTTCTTCCTCTTCGGCCTCACCACACGTGAGCACCTCCAGTCCACCCGCTCCGCTTCCTGCCGCTACTGCGGGAGGTTCGCACCGCAGCAGGTGATCCAGCGCAGGACGAAGATCTCCGTGTTCTTCATCCCGCTCCTCACCGTGAACAAGACACGCCTGCAGGTGTGCACGAACTGCGGCGGCACCTCGCGCATCAACGGTGCGGAGGAGCGCGCCCTGGTCCGCTGACCGCGGCGGCGCTCAGCCTCCGACGGCGCCGATCGTGCCCCTGACCATGCTGACGCTGGAATGGGTGGGGTCCCCGTCGAAGGGCTCGTCGGAGATGTCCACGATGGGGTACTGCGCCAGGTCGATGTCGTCCGGCACCGCGAAGCTGCCATGCTCCGCCTCCAGCAGGCCGATGCTGTACATCTCCTGCAGGTCGGGGGCGATCAGCCACACCTGCCGGAACCCCTCCGGCGTCGCCCCGGCGAGGTCCACGTCGAGGCTCCGGGTACCGTCCTCGGCACGCGAGACCGTCGCCTCCCCGGAGCCGGAGAAGCCGGGCAGCGGCTCGAGCTCGGTCTGGGCCAGCACCACGCTGTTCTCCCCCGGCCGCAGGGTCTCCCACCCCCAGAGCGCTCCTCCACCCACCAGGATGCCGACACCGGCGGCGACCGCAAGCCAGCGGGTGGAGAACTGCCGCCTCCCGCGGTCGGGCCTGTCCCTGACCGCAGAGAGGTTCTGCACGGTCGCCACCGACTCCGCATCGGGCCCCGCGCCCTCCGCACGCAGGCCGAGCTCGGCCCTGATGGCCTCCCAGATCGCCGGGTCGGGCCGCTCGAGGACCGCTACGGTACCATCGGCTTTCGCGGCGGCGACGACGCTCCGCAGTTCGTCCACCTCGGCCGCGCACGTGCCGCACTGTCCCAGGTGCTCCTGCGACCAGGGGTCGAGTGGTTCACCCAGCGCAGCGAGTCCGACGGCGTCCGGATCAAGATGCTGCATTCCACTCCCCCAATCGATTGCGTAGGTGCACGAGACTCCTTCGGATGTGGCTCTTGACGGTTCCCAGGGGGAGATTCATCCGCGCCGAGATCTGTTGATGTGTGAGGTCTTCGTAGAAGGCCAGCTTGAGGATGGAGCCCTGGGGCTCCCCGAGCCGTTCCAGCTCCGAGCCCAGGACCACGCGGTCGGTGATGGTGTCCACACCGAGATCGAGGGCGGCGCCGGATTCCGGGGCGAAGCCGGCCCGGGCCACCAGCTGTTCCTGCCGGCTGCGGGCCGAGAGCGAGTCGAGGATGACGTTCCGGCAGATCCCCATGATCCACGCCGGCACCACCCCTGATTCCGGGTCGAAGCGGTCCCTCGATCGCCAGGCCCTGACGAACACGTCCTGGGTGACGTCCGCGGCGGCCGCACGGTCCCTCAACGATCGCAGGGCGATCGTGTACACGAGCGGGGAGAAACACTCGTACGCAGCGGTCATCGCCCGCTCGTCCCCTGCGGAGAAATCCAGGTCGAGCTGCTTCGTCCACTCGGGGCCCGGAGATGCCACGTGTCACTCCTCAAGCCGGGGCCGATGCCGCACCGATGCGGCATCCTGTGATCCTAGGCTCTTACCCCATCAGACTCAGAGCGGTAAGGCTGTGAGCACTACATTATCCTCATAGTCCCCTTCCTCGGGCAGCCACTCACCCCCACAGGTGATGATCTTGAGCTCGTGGCTGCCGTCGCGGTCGAAGATCTCCGACCCGTCCAGCGTGGCCTTCGGGACGTTCCGTACGTCGGAGACCGCATAGGTCAGTGACCGCCCGTCCTCCAGCCCCACCGTGACGGTGGTCCCGATCGCGACGTCCTTCAGCTGGGCGAAGGGCATCACCTCCGTGAGGCTGTCGACGTGGGCGGCGATTACCGCATTGCCGGCTTCCGCACCTGGCGCGGGGCCGTACCGGTACCACCCCGCTTCGTAGAAGCTGTCGGGGATCTCCATGGCGTCGTTCTCCTCGATCCCGACGTCCACGACCTTCACGGAGATGTCGGTGCCGGCGACGACGAGCGAGACCGGGGCCGGGTCCTGCGGCCGGAGCGCCCCGTCCGCAGGCTGGACGGGCACGTCGGTGATCGCCGTCGGTGGCACGGCGGCCTCGGACGCCGGGGCTGGGGCGGGCGCCGGAACTGCGGCGTCGCCGGCGGGCGCCGACCGGGTGGGGACGGGAGCCGTGATGGCCGGTGCCGGATCCGCCGGATCGTCGGCCTGCGCGCATCCCACGAGGAGGATGGAGGCGAGGACCGCCGCGGCTGTCGCTGATCGTCTGGGATGCACTGTCCGGAACTCTCCTGCAGATGGTGGTGCCGGGCGGGGAGGAGTGGGGTACCTCCCCGCCCGGCAGTACTGGTGTCAGACGCGGGCGGTCCGACGGCGGGCGACGGCTGCCGCGCCGCCCAGCAGGACCAGGAGGAACGCCCCGATCCCGACGGCCGCGCCGTTGTCGTCCTGGGCCGCGAGGCCGGACTGGCCTCCGGGGACGGCACCCGGCGAGGAGTGGAGTCCCTCGATCGACTGGGTGGCGAGCGCGAGGTTGCCGGCCTCGAGGCTGCCCCAGGCATAGACGATCGTCGAGGTGCCCTCGGGGAGGTTCAGATCGGCAGGGCCGATCACCGGGTCGGTGGTGCCCGTGGCTGCGACGGCCGCCGACACCATGCCGGGATCCGTGGTCAGCGAAGCCTCGTCCGGGTTGCTGAGGTTCTGGACGATCGGCGCATCGCCGGCCAGGACGTCGACGGCGGGAGCGGCCGCGACGTGGCGGACCGTCAGCCGTGTCTTGCCGGCCTCGATGGTCGAGACGTCGTTGGTGAAGAAGTTCGCCGTCGGCTGCCCCGCGGCGTCGAGATTCGCCGTCGCGGTGTAGTTCCCACCGGCCTCCAGCGTCACGTCGACGGGACCGATCACCGGCGCACTGGCATCCGCGGCGTCCGACGCCGTGATGGCCAGCTGGTAGTTCCCCGCCGGCAGGGCGAGCGGACCGGCCAGCGTGCCCGGGGTGAAGTCGTCCAGCGTGAGGGCGCCGTTGACGTAGACGTCGACGGTGAGGTCGGGGACGCCGTGAAGGACGGACAGGGACGCATCGGCCGGCGCTTCGGCTGCGGTCGCCGGGGCGGCGATGGACGCTGCTCCCAGGGCTGCGACGGCTCCAATGGCGTACAGGCTTCGTTGCATGGCTACTCCTTGGTGTGGCCCCGTGGCGGGGCTTTTTCGCTGACACCCGGTACTACCCGATGGCGGGGCGATTCGGATGCACGGAACACCAAGAATTTTTTCGGTCAGGCGTTCCAGAGCCCGTAGGAGTCCGCGAGGGAGGAGATCTTCTGCGCGCGTGCCAGGCGCGGCAGGTAGGAGCCGTCACCCACCACGGCGCCGGCGGCGTGCTCGCGGAGGAGCTCGGCGGCCCAGCTGATCTCGGACTCACTGGGCGACAGCCCGCGGTTGATGGTGTCGGTCGCATCGGTCAGCAGGCACAGCTTGCCCGTCATCCCCATGGAGGCCGTGACCCTGCAGGCCTCGAGCAGCTCGTCCCCCAGGGCGCCGACGGTGGGGCCGTCGATCGGTCCGGGCAGCTGCCCCACGCGGGAGGCGACCACGAGCTTCGACCGCGCATAGGCGAGCGCCATCGGGTCGTCGGAGGCACCGGTGTCGCGCCGGAAATCGCCGACGCCGAACGCCAGGCGGAACGTGCCCGGCGCGCTGGCGATCGCCGTCGCGTTCTCGATGCCGAGCGCCGATTCGATGAGCGCCAGCACGGGCGTGCCGGCCTGGAGGCGCATGGCCGTGTGGGTGACCTGTTCGGGCTTCTCCGTCATGGCGAGCATGACGCCGCGCAGGCCGGGCGCCCTGGACAGGGCGGCCAGGTCATCGGCCCAGTACTCCGTCTCGATGCCGTTGACCCGCACCCACGCCGTCATCCCGGTGGAGAGGGCCTCGACCACGCGCTCCCGCGCTTCGGCCTTGCCTGCCGCGGGGACGGCGTCCTCCATGTCGAACACCACGGAGTCGGCCTCGGAGGTGAGGGCCGGGATGAAGGTGTCCTCGGAAGCCGCGGAGGCCAGCAGCCAGGATCGTGAGAGCTTGGCGGGAAGCGCTGCGGCGCGGCTGTTTCTGAGGAAGGTGGCCATGGTCAAACACTACTGAGGATCGCTCCGAGTTACCCAACGAACATCACCGCATCGCGTGAACACTACGACCAAAACCGGCCGGGCGAGCCGGGACCGCGCACGGGGGTTCACCGTGCAGCGGACCCCTGCCCGTCGCGCAGGGGGTGCGACATGGTGAGCTCGTCCGCCGATCCGATTCCGGACGGGTCCGCCACCAGCATGGCCCTGCGGTCCGCGTCGCTGCCGGTGGAAGCGGCGGCGGTCTCGGTCAGCAGGGCCAGCTGGTGCTCGAGCGCCGCTCGCCGCTCGGGGAGCGCGACGGTCAGCAGATCCTCCAGCGCTGCCCGCAGGCGCCGGACGACCTGGGGTGATCCCGCGCCGGCCTGCCGGATCTCGTCGAACGCGAGGCGCACGTAGCCCTCCCAGTGCATGGTGGGCACGGTGAGCCGCAGCGTCCCGTCCCTGTCCTCGTACCGGCCGTCGTGCAGCGGTCGCTGGGCGATCTGGCGCAGGATGTCATGGATGCGGTCGATGGACTGCACGGCGGTGGTGGGATCATCGAGGGGTCCTCCTGACAGGGAGTGCTCGGCGATGTCCACCAGCATCCTCAGGCCGTAGGCCACGTCCTGGTTCATGGTCCGCTCGGGGCCGGTGACGATGGCCCTGCTCACGGCGCGGTGGGAGATGCCGGACGGATCCCCGACGATGCGCACGATCGAGGCCCCCTTCGGCACGAAGTCCCCCACCGCCCACAGCAGTTCGAACCGGCAATCCGCCTTCGTGGCCAGGAGGATGAGGCGATCGTGGTCGATGGTGAAGACGACCCCTCCGTGGGGCGCGGAGACGAAGCCTGGATCAGGGTCCGCCGCCGTCCCCGGTCCCGGGTAGACGCGATCGAGGGTCCTCATCGTGTCGTGGGCGACCCAGCCGACCAGCGCCGCGGCGCGCAGGGACTGGCCGATGTGATTCAGGTACCAGACGAGTGTCGCGATGCACGAGAGCACCAGCACGATGGCGATGAGGACGGCAAGGCCAGGGACGGTCCCGCCGTCGGGAGTGGTCCTGATGGCCCGCATCGAGAGCAGGGCGTGGCTGAACGTCCCGGCGAACAGGCCGAGCGCCACCTGGCTAGGGCGGTCCTGCAGGATCTGGCGGACGATGCGCGGCGAGAAGCTGCCCATTGCGAGCTGAACGACCAGCACCAGTAGCGACAGCACCAGCCCCGTGAGGGTCAGCATCGCGAAAGCGATGAGATAGAGGATCTGCATCGCGGCCGTGGTGTCGCCGGTGACACTCTCGGGGATCATGTCTCCGTCGTCGATCGACGTGGTGATCAGGGACAGGGCGATGCCCCCGAGGATGAACAGCACCGGCACGACCCACAGGCTCGTCTTGAGCCAGTGTTCGAGGCGGAATCGTCTCATGACCACCTACTTCTGAACCATCGAGTGCATCCCGCCCACTCTTGCTGGCTTCGGGGTCCCGGTGCAAGGACTCCCGCCCTCCGGTCCGCGGTCGCCACCGCCACGATTTCCTGCATAGCGAGGAGGAACCCTTGACCCCTCCCGAAGCTCGGCCTAGCATTCGTATACGATTTTGTGCCCGACGGCGACGACCAGGGCGTCCTCACCCGGCACACGAGTAGCCACGCACTGCAAAAACAAGGGAGTTTTTCATGGCACTAGCGTCCGAGCGTCCAGACGCACAGCCCCGGGACGGCATGAGTGCGGCCGACCGCAAGGTCCTCGCCGGCACCATGGTGGGCACCACGATCGAGTGGTACGACTTCTTCATCTTCGCCCAGGCCGCCGGCATCGTCTTCGCGACACTGTATTTCGGGCCGCTCGAGGGCGAGAGCCCCGGTCTCGCCCAGCTCGTCGCCTGGGCCACGATCGGTATCAGCTTCTTCTTCCGGCCCCTCGGCGCCGTCGTCGCAGGTCGTCTCGGTGACAAGATCGGCCGGAAGAAGATGCTCGTCTTCACCCTGATCCTGATGGGGTCCGCGACCGCCCTGATCGGCCTGCTGCCCACCTACGCACAGATCGGCATCTGGGCGCCGATCCTGCTCATGCTCCTGCGCATCCTGCAGGGTTTCTCCGCTGGCGGGGAGTGGGGTGGCGCAGCCCTCATGGCCGTCGAGCACGCACCGGTGAACAAGCGCGGCTTCTGGGGGGCCTACCCGCAGATCGGCGTCCCGGTCGGCATGATCCTGGCCACCCTGGTGCTGTTCCTGCTGCGCAGCTCGATGTCCCCGGAGGACTTCCTCGCCTGGGGCTGGCGCATCCCGTTCCTGCTCTCCGTGGTCCTGATCGTCGTCGGCTACTTCATCCGCGCCGCCGTCGCCGAGAGCCCCGTCTTCAAGCGCATGATCGAGCGGAAGCGCGACACCGCCACCCCCCTGCGCGATCTGCTGAAGAGCAACAAGAAGCACGTGATCCTCGCCGCGGTCATCTTCATCGGCAACAACGCCGCCGGCTACCTCGTGATCGCGTTCCTCTCGTCCTACGCACAGCGCACCCTCGGCATGCCGGCGGCTCCCGTGCTCCTCGCGACGCTCCTCGCGTCCTTCGGCTGGCTCATCTTCACGCTCTACGGCGGCATCCTGTCCGACCGCATCGGCCGCGTGCGGACCTTCCAGATCGGCTACGGCCTCATCTTCGTCTGGATGATCCCGATGTTCATGCTGATCGACACCCGCAGCATCTGGGCGTACGGCATCGCCATCTTCGTCCTCACCATCGGACTCGGGCTGTCCTACGGCCCCATGTCCGCGATGTACGCCGAGATGTTCCCCGCCAACGTCCGTTACTCCGGCATCGGCATCGGCTATGCCCTCGGGGCGATCCTCGGTGGCGCCTTCGCAGCCCTCATCGCCGAGGCACTCCTCATCGCCACCGGATGGTCCGGCTCCATCAGCCTCTACATCATGGGCCTCTGCGTCATCTCCTTCATCGGTGTCACCCTGGTCAAGGAGACCAAGGGGGCGCCCCTGGAGGCGGAGACGGACGACGCCGGCGCGGGGGCCGAGCACCGCGCCTGACCGGCCGACGCCGTCGGGCCCGGCCCGCCG
Source organism: Arthrobacter sp. TJ-263 (assembly GCF_058269155.1). NCBI lineage: Bacteria > Bacillati > Actinomycetota > Actinomycetes > Micrococcales > Micrococcaceae > Arthrobacter > Arthrobacter sp. TJ-263. The sequence continues at coordinate 1,917,971 of NZ_JBZCNE010000001.1, forward strand.
CACCCCCTGGACATGCCCACCGACCGCACCGGCCCGGCGGGCATGTCCACGCATGCCCACCGGGCGGGCCGGCCCGGCGGGCGGAGCGGCCGGGGAGAACGCGGGGAACCGCGCGCCGTGCCCGCTATAGTGGCACTCGTCGGGCGCCACGGGCGCCGTGCCTGAAAAAGAGGCAATAAGGGCATCGCCCGAGGCACATACGGAATTCACCCACCAGGTCCCCGGGTGACCGTGTGCCTGCACCAGCGCCACGGGGACTTCGCCTGCAAGGATCCGACAATGGCCACCGTCTCCGCCCGCATCGTCTCCGCCCTCCTGCCCGCCACCACCGAGGTGTTCGGCGTCATGGGCAACGGGAACGCGCATTTCCTCGACGCCGTCATGGCCGCACCCACCCTGCACTTCACCGCGGTGCGGCACGAGGCCGGGGCCGTCGCGGCCGCCGACGCCTACCACCGGGCCGGCGGGCGCCTCGCCGTCGCCACCACCACGTACGGCGCCGGGTTCACGAACGCGCTGACCCCGCTGGCCGAGGCCGTCCAGGCGGACATCCCGCTGCTGCTCGTGGTCGGTGATGCTCCCACTACCGGGCTGCGCGCGTGGGACGTCGATCAGGCCCTCGTGGCCAAGGGGCTCGGCGCCACGACGTTCACGGTCTCCGCCGCTCGTCCGCTGGCGGTGACGACGGCGGCGGTCGAGCACGCGCTCCGTCACCGCGAGGCCGTGGTGCTGGCCATCCCGTACGACCTCGCCGCTGCGGAGGCCGCCGAGGAGGAAACCCCGGCGGCGCCGGCACCCCTCCCCCGCCCGGCACCGGCGGCGGGTGACGTCGACCGCGTCGCGGCGCAACTCTCGTCCGCCGAACGGCCCCTGGTCCTGGCCGGCCGCGGCGCCTGGGTGAGCGGGGCAGGCGACGCGGCAGCACACCTCGCCGACCGCCTCGGCGCCCTCACCGCCACCTCGGGTCTCGGCGCGGGACTCTTCGGGGACGCCGCCGCCCTCGGCATCGCGGGCGGCTGGGCCTCGGAGCGCACCGCCGGTCTGATCGAGCAGGCCGACGTGGTCCTGGTCCTCGGCGCGCGGCTCAACCAGTTCACGCTGCGCTTCGGCCACTCCTTCGGCGCCGACGCCCGGGTCATCCAGGTGGATCTCGCCGCCGGCCCCACCTCGCCGGCCGTCACCGACTTCGTGCACGCCGATGCACGCCTCGCGGCGGAGGCGCTGCTCGCCGCCGTCGACCGCCGCGAGGGCGATCAGCGGTGGAGCACGCGTGCCGCCGGGGACGCCCTGCGGGCCCATGACGCCCGGGACGACGGCGAGCCGACGGCACCGGACGGCCGGCTGGACCCTCGGAGCCTGTGCCGCGCGCTGGACAGGATGCTGCCGGCGGACCGGACGGTGGTGCAGGACGGCGGCCACTTCATCGGCTGGGCGCCCGGGTATCTGCGCGTGCCCGCGCCGAACCGCCTGATCATGGTGGGCACTGCGTACCAGACCATCGGTCTCGGCTTCCCCAGCGCCGTCGGTGCAGCCCGCGCGCTGCCGGACTCCACCGTGGTCCTGTGCACGGGCGACGGCGGCGCGCTCATGGCCCTCGCCGATCTCGACACGGTCATCAGGACCGCACGCCGCGCCGTCATCGTGGTCTTCAACGACGCCGCCTACGGAGCGGAGGTCCACCAATATGCCGTTCGGGGCATAAACCCGGGGCCCATGCTGATCGACGAGGTGGATTTCGCCGCCGTCGCCCGGGCCCTCGGGGCGCGGTCCGCGACCATCGACGCGCTCGACGACCTCGCCGCGGTGGCGGGCTGGCTCGCGTCCGACGACGACGGAGTCCTGCTGCTGGACTGCAGGATCTCCCGGCAGGTCGTCGCCCCCTATATGCAGGAGATCGTCGCCGTCGCCGCCCGGGTGGGCGCCCGCTGAGGTCAGTGCCTCACGCGGTAGCGGGAGATCACGACGCCCGAGCCGAAGACACGGCTGCCGACGAGTTCGAGGTCCGCGCGGCGGTGGTGGCGTGGGAAGAACGGGCGGCCGCCCCCGACCAGCACCGGATGGACCCGCACCTGGTACTCGTCGATGAGGTCCAGCGCAGCCGCCTCCTCGGCGAGGGTGGCCCCTCCGATGGCGATGTCCCCCTCCGCCGGGTCGGCGCGCAAGCGCTCGATCTCGTCCGCCAGGCTGGCGGACGCTAGACGGGTGTTGCTCCCCCGCACCGCGGACAGCGAGTGGGAGAACACCACCTTCGGCAGCCCTTTCCACAGTGCGGTCCACTCGCGGTCCGGCTCGTCGGCCGAGGAACCCTGGTCGGCGGTCTCCCAGTACAGCATCGTCTCGTAGAGCCGGCGCCCCAGCAGGTGGACGCCGACCGTGCGGATCTCGTCGATGGCGGACCGGAAGACCTCCTCGTCGGGCGTCGTGAAGTCGAAGCCACCATCCGGACCGACGATGTAGCCGTCCAGGGAGACCCCCATCGAGTAGGTCACGTTGCGCATCAGCTCTCTCCTCCGTGATGTATCAGGACTCGGTACTTAGCAGGGTCACCACATCTCCCACGCTGATTGCTCCGGTGCGGTCGACGCGGGCCTGCACCCCGAACTCCATCCCATTGTGGACGGAGAGTGCCCTCAACGCCTTGGGACCGGCGCCCATCCCGGCCTGGGGCTGGTCGATCATCGTGCAGCGGGGCATGCCGGCATCGACGGTGACGATCACGTCCGCCCCGATGGCAAGCTCCACGCCCGTCCAGTCGCGTTCGAGGAACAGCGGAGCGGACCCCGTGTCCAGGACGAGATTCGGGCGGAAGCGACGTTCCTCCACCATTCCGCCCAGCAGGTCCGCGAGCGCGGCGAGGGACGACGTCGTCAGCAGGTGGAGCGGCGACTCGTCGTGGTGCTGGAGCGTGGTCCCCTGCCTCAGCACCAGCTCCTGGCCGAACCCCGTGGTCAGTGCCTCGGAGGCTGCAGGGTCATCCACCCGGTACGGGACACCCGCCGGACTGCGGAGGAGGGGGACGCCGTCGTGCCCGTCCAGCTCCGACGTCCAGTCCAGCAGCCCTGGGACGGGCCGGAAGCGGCGTGTGCGCTTGCCGCTGGCAATCCCGCCGTCGTGCGTGTAGACCGCCCAGCGGCGGTCGTGCTCGAGCCCCGACGGGGTGACGGCGGCGGCGCCCACCGCCTGGCCCGACGTCGACTTCACCGGATAGCGGTACAGCGCGCGGACCCGCCCGACGGGTGTTCCCTGGTGCGGCATGCGGTCATTCTCGCACCACGGCTCGCAGGCGTCACGGAGGCGCTGGAGCCGGCCACCACCCGGCAGGGGCGAGGCGCCCTCCGGAGAGCCGATCGGGGGGGGGGGGGGGGGGGGGGGGGGGGGGGGGGGGGGGGGGGGGGGGGGGGCTCTGGGGGGGGGAGATGGGGGGCCCCCCCCCCCCCCCCCCCCCCCCCCCCCCCCCGCAGCGTACGATGAGCCCTCTACCAGGGGGTCCCATGGCGCTCGAGGACGACGGACAGGCGGGTGGACGGATCCGCGGACCGGAGCGTAGCGCCGGCCCCGCCACGGATCGAGGGGTGAGCCGTGCGCGCGTGGTGGATTGACGACCCCGCGCACGATTCCCCCGATCCCACGGCCGGGCCCGGCACGAGGAGCACGTCGACGCTGGTGTTCGGCACCCGGCCCTACCCGGTCCCCGGCCCCGGTGAGCTGCTGGTGGGCGTCCGGGCCTGCGGGGTGTGCAGGACGGATCTGCACCTGGTCGAGGGCGATCTGCCGGCGAAACACCCACGCACCGTGCCGGGGCACGAGATCGTCGGCACGGTGGTGGACACCGGACCCGGCTGCCGGCTCTTCCGCGTGGGCGACAGCGTGGGCATCGCGTGGCTCCGCTCCACGTGCGGCGCCTGCCGCTTCTGCCTCCGGGGCGACGAGAACCTGTGCCTGTCCCCCCGGTTCACCGGCTGGGACGACGACGGCGGGTACGCCGAGCTCGTGACCGTGCCCGAGGCCTTCGCGTATGCGGTGCCGCCGGGGTTCGACGACGAGGAGGCGGCCCCGCTGCTCTGTGCCGGGATCATCGGGTACCGGGCGCTGCGCCGGTCCGGGGTGCGGCCCGGTGGTCGGCTCGGCATCTATGGCTTCGGGGCGTCCGCCCACCTCGCCGCGCAGGTGGCGCTGTTCGAGGGCGTGGAGGTGTCCGTCATGACCCGCTCGGCGAGCGCGCGGCGCCTGGCCGCGGATCTGGGCGCCGTCTTCGTGGGGGACGTCGCCGCGGAACCGCCGCAGCCGCTGGACGCCGCCATCCTCTTCGCGCCCGCCGGCAGCCTGGTGCCCGCCGCCCTGCGGGCCCTGGACCGCGGCGGCACCCTGGCCATCGCGGGTATCCACCTCAGCGACATCCCGGTGCTGCACTACGCGGACGAGCTCTTCCAGGAACGCCGGCTCTGCAGCGTCACGGCGAACACCCGGACCGACGGCCGTGAACTCCTGGCGCTCGCCGCACGCATCCCGCTGCGCCCCACCATCCAGCGGTATCCGTTCAGCGCCGCGGACCGCGCGCTCGAGGACCTGGCGGCGGACCGCGTCGACGGCGCGGCGGTCCTGCACCTGGCCGGCGGTACCGGTGGGGACACCGGGGCCGACGGGGCCTGAGCGCCGTGAAGTCCGCGGCCACCCCGGCGTCCCGGCGACGAAGTGGGTGACCCGGACGGCCGCCGGCCCGGAACGGTCCGCGCCCGCGGCAGGAGGTCGGGCCGACCGGCGGCGGCCTCAGGGCGCGAGCGCGACGCCCTCACCGGTGAGGTTGGCACGGAACCCGTCGCCCTGGACGGCGACGTCCCGGAGCACGAGCCCCTCGGGCAGGCCCTCGATCTCGTGCTCGATCGTGACGAAGCGGCGGACGATTGCGGCGATCCCGTCGGAGAGGAAGCCGGGGCCGCCGAGGTCGATCGAGCGCGGCTCCATGACGAGCCTGCCGTCCTCGACGTCGACGGTGCCGGTGGCGGTGACGGGGAGGTCCCGGCCCAGGGCTTGGACGGTGCGCACCACCGTGACCTGCCCGTCGTCGGCCGGGCGGACCACGGCGCCCCCGCCGAGCTCGGCGGCGACGGCGTCGAACGGCACCGTCGCGTCCACGGTGAGGCGCTCGGCGACCAACCCGGTCGGTCCGGTGACCACGCCCTGCCCGACGGCCCGGACGTCCCGCAGGGTCGAGCCTGCAGCCACCACGGTCCCGGCGTCCAGCTCGAGATCGGCGAGCCAGACCTCGTCCTCGCCCAGTCCGGCAGGGGGCTCCGCCTGCGGCTCTTCCAGGGGCGGCGGTCCGGAGTCCGCGCCCGCCGGCGCACCCCCGCCCGCGCCGGCCGGGCTGCTCGCCGCCCACCAGAGGACCACGACGGCGACCCCGAGGACGACGAGCATCCCCAGAGCACCGATCAGCCAGTCCCTCACGCGCGTCCACATCATCAGCACAGTCTGGTGGAGCGCCGCCTCGGACGCGAACCCCCGCTCCGGGACGGCCTGCCGTCAGCCGCGGGGCCGGAGGTCGTAGATCCGCCGGAGCTTGCCGCTGGAGCGCACGAGGGAGCCCTGCTCCACGACGGTGACGGCGCACGTGGAGCCGATGTGCGTCTTGACCTGGTGCCGGAGCTCGACGGCGGCCGCGGCGGCATCGGCGGCCGTGACGCCCTCGCGCGGTTCCACCTTGATGGTCAGCTGGTCCATCCGCTGGCCCTCGGGGCGCGTCAGTTCGAGCTGGAAGTGCGGGCTCAGGGCGGGGATGCGCAGCGTGAGCTCCTCGACCTGGGTGGGGAACAGGTTCACGCCGCGCACGATCACCATGTCATCGCTCCGCCCGGTGATGCGCTCCATGCGGCGCATGCCGGGCCGCGCGGTACCGGGCTGGAGGCGGGTGAGGTCGTGGGTGCGGTAGCGGATGATGGGCAGCGCCTCCTTGGTGAGGGACGTGAAGACGAGTTCTCCCGCCTGGCCGTCGCCCTGCACCTGCTCCGTGAAGGGGTCGATGATCTCGGGCCGGAAGTGGTCCTCCCAGATGTGCGAGCCGTCCTTGGACTCCACGCATTCGCCGGCGACGCCGGGGCCCATGACCTCGGACAGACCGTAGATGTCGCAGGCGTCGAATCCCGCGCGCCCCTCGAGTTCCTGCCGCATACCCTCCGTCCACGGCTCGGCGCCCAGCACTCCGGTCCTCAGGGACGTCGAGGACGGGTCGATCCCGGCGGCGGCCATGGTGTCGAGGATGGTCAGCAGGTAGGTGGGCGTGGCGAGGATGGCGTCGGGTTCGAAGTCCCGGATGAGCTGCACCTGCCGTTCGGTCTGGCCACCGGAGATGGGGATGACGGTGCAGCCCAGCCGCTCGGCGCCCGCGTGCGCCCCGAGGCCGCCCGTGAACAGCCCGTAGCCGTAGGCGTTGTGGACCTTCCAGCCGGCCTTCACGCCGGAGGCACGGAGCGAGCGCGCCACGAGGGACGCCCACCGGTCGAGGTCCCCCGCCGTGTAGCCGACGACGGTGGGCTGGCCCGTGGTGCCCGACGACGCGTGGATGCGGGCCACGCGCTCCTGCGGGACGGCGAACATGCCGAACGGGTAGGTGCTGCGCAGGTCCTCCTTGGTGGTGAACGGGAACTTTGCGAGGTCGGCGAGCTCGCGCAGGTCCTCGGGGTGGACGCCGGCCTCGTCGAACTTCCGCCGGTACAGGGGCACCTGTGCGTAGGCGTGAGCGAGCGTGGCCTGCAGGCGGTCCAGCTGGACGGACTCCAGGTGGTCGCGGGACCACGTCTCCTCGACGTCGAGGGTGGCGGGATCCGCGGCGGACGCGCGGAGGGGGGTGGTGGTCATGGCTGGTCCTTCGCACGGAGGGGTATGGGGTGGTGGGGCCGTCTCACAGGACGGATCCGACGGCGCGGGCCGCTGCGGCGACACGGGCGCCGATGGCCTCGACCGGCTGGTCGCTGCGGAGGTAGACGACGGCGAGCGCGGCCGGGAGCCTGCCGCGGACGTGCACGGGGGCGGCGACGGAACTGACGCCGGGGATCACCTCGTCCTGGCTCGTGGCGTACCCGGTGGCCGCCGCGATCCTGGATTCCTCCCGGTAGGGCGAGCCCGGCGCCAGGCGCTGCCAGTGCGCCTCGGTGAGGGCGGACTGGATGGCGATGCCGGGCGCCCCGGCGTCGAAGGGGTGGCGTGAGCCCGGCCGCTGGACCAGGGTGCCCTCGCCGTGCGGCGGTTCGACGGCGACGAGGGTGACGCAGTGGTGCCGGTCCCAGACCGCGATGAACGCCGTCATCTGCAGGTCGGACGCCACCGCGGTGAGTTCGGGCAGCGCGGCGGTCTGCAGCCTGGGTGCCACGCCCCGGGCCAGGTTCGCGAGTCCCGGGCCGGCCTGGAAACGGCCGCCGGCGTCCCGGACCACGAGCGAGTGTTCCTCGAGGGTGCGCAGGATCCGGTAGGCGATGGAGCGGTGCACCTCCAGCGCGCCCGCGATCTCCGCCGTCGTCAGTCCGTCCGGGGTCTCCGCGAGGATCTCCAGGGCCCGGATGCCCCGCGACAGGGTCTGGGAGGCGGGGGCCGACGGCGTCGCTCCTGCGGCGGCCGTCATGCCCGGGCCCGCCTGTGACATCCGCATGTCAGGCGAAGGCCCGTCCGGTGTCCGCCGCCCCGGGGCGGACCGCCCGGGAGGCCAGCAGCGGGGCGAAGAACGCGGCGAGGCCCGCCGTGTCGGCCAGTGGGAGCACGTGCGCCACGTACTGGTCGGGGCGGACGACGACGACGACGCCCGCGCGCTCCAGTCCGCGCAGGTCGAAGATGTCCGAGGCCGGATCGGCGGCGTACACCTTCTCGTAGTCGGTGAGCCCGAACGGGCCCACCGCCGGTGTGAACTCCGCCGGCACCCGCCCGAGGTCCACCTGCGTGTGGTCCTGCTGGTAGATCACCTTCAGGTCGAACCAGGCGTCCCGGTCGGCGTCCGGGCGCGTGGCGGCGAGCGGCGAGTCGGGGTGCGTGCCGATCCAGTCGGCGAACGCCGCCACACCGGAGGACGCACCGGGCTCCGCCCGGTCGGCGAATACGTAGAGGCGCCACCGGCCGTCCGCCGTCGCGTGGTGTCCGAGGTGCATCGGGACGCCGTCGCACACACGGACGACGGGCGCGGACTTGAAGCGCTTGCCGACGGGGAAGCCGGTGGCGAGGTCCTGGTGCGTGGGTTCCGCGACGAGCACGGACGGCGCGTACTGCGTCATGAAGCCCGCAGGGAACTCCATGGTCCTCACGTAGAAGTCCTCGAGTTCGGACGGGTCGGCGAACTCCTCCGGCTTGCGCGCCATGAGCGTCGACCATTCCTTGTCGAACGCGATGAGGTCCTTCGCGACGACCTGCCGTTCGGCCGAGTACGTGGCCAGCAGGGCCTCCGGGCTGCGGCCCTCGAGAACGTGCCCGAGTTTCCAGCCGAGGTTGAAGCCGTCCTGCATGGACACGTTCATCCCCTGGCCCGCCTTGGCGCTGTGCGTGTGGCAGGCGTCGCCGGTGATGAAGACGCGCGGGGTGCGGGTGCCCACGTCCTCCGGCAGGACGTCGTCGAACCTGTCGGTGAGGCGGTGGCCCACCTCGTAGACGCTGTGCCAGGCGACGTTCCGCACGTCGAGGGTGTAGGGGCTGAGGATCGTGTTGGCCTTGGCGATGATCTGCTCGAGCGTCGTGGCCCGGACCGCGCCGTTGTCCGCCGGGTCCACCTCGCCGAGGTCCACGTACATACGGAAGAGGTGCCCGCCCTCCCTCGGGATCAGCAGGATGCTGCCGCCGGCCCCGGACTGGATGGCGCACTTGCGGCGGATGTCGGGGAAGTCGGTGACCGCGAGGGCATCCATCACGCCCCACGCGTGGTTGGCCTTGTCCCCGGCGAGGGTGCAGCCGATCGCCTGACGGACCTTGCTGCGGGCGCCGTCAGCACCGACCACGTACTTCGCGCGGACGGTGCGCTCCGTACCGGCGCGCTCCCCCGCGGCGCGCGTGAGGGTGACCCGCACCGGGTAGTCCTGCTCGTGGTCGACCTCCAGCCCCGCGAATTCGAAGCCGTAGTCGGGTTCCATGCGGGTCGGCGCGTTCTTCATGAACTCGGCGAAGTAGTCGAGCACTCGGGCCTGGTTGACGATCAGGTGCGGGAACTCGCTGATGCCGGTCGGATCGTCCTCGGGGCGGGCGGTGCGGACGATGCGCGAGGAGTCGGCGGGATCGGGCTTCCAGAAGGCCATCTCGACGATCCGGTACGCCTCGTCGATGATGCGGTGAGCGAACCCGAAGGCCTGGAACGTCTCGACGCTGCGGGCCTGGATGCCGTCGGCCTGGCCGATCGCGAGCCTGCCCGGGCGGCGTTCCACGATCCGGGTGGTGATGCCGGGGAACTGGGAGAGCTGTGCGGCGGCGATCATGCCGGCGGGTCCCGTGCCGATGATGAGGACGTCGACCTCGTCGGGGAGCTCCTGCGGGCGGTCCAGTCCGACGCCGGCGGCCGGCTGGACGCGTGGGTCACCCGACACGTAGCCATGGTGGTGGAATTGCACGGGCTGGCCTCACTTCATCGTGGATGTGCCGTTCGCGACGTTCGATAATCGAACGCCGCGTTCTTCTTTCGTAGGCCGATGGTAGCCCGGGCGGCGGCGGCACTCAATGGCGCGCTGTGGCGTAAGTTACTGATCATGCAGAACCGCAAGCGTCCGGACGCGGCCGATCCGCAGTCCCTGCTGCTCGAGGACCGGAACATCACGGACTTCATCGACCAGTTGTCGGTCCTCGGAGAACAGCTCTTCACCGACGACGAGTCGGTGCCGTGCGGACTGATGTCCCGGCGCGGGAATCGGCGCCTGAACGTCAAGAGCAGCTCGGACACAGCCACGGCCCTCAACGAGCTCCAGCACCATGTCGGAGAAGGACCATCGCTGGCCGCGATGACGAACCATGAGCTCGTGATCGTCGACGACGCACGACGCGACGGGCGGTGGGCCCGTTATTTCGGCTCCTCTGCGGCCACCGGGTTCGCGTCGATGCTGAGCGTTCCACTGGAACTCGGACCAGAAGGACTCGCGACACTGAACTTCTACGCCCGCCCGATCGGATACTTCACCTCCGAGAGGCAACGGGTCGCTGCGGTGTTCGCCTCCCAGGCCGGCAGGGCCCTCGAGATGGCGATGCGGGTGGCCCGCTACCAGGACGCCGCGGCCGATCTGTACTCGGCGATGGAGACGCGGACCAACATCGACATCGCGGTCGGGATCATCCTCGGCCAGAGCCGGTGCACCCAAAAGGAGGCCTTCGAGATGCTCCAACGGGCCTCCAATACCCGAGGCCGGAAACTCAGCGACGTCGCCCGCGATCTGATCGTGCAAGCCACGGGCACCACGCCCCACACCCATTTCACGAACTGACAGACGCTTCCAGCGTCAGTGTCGACCCGCGTCATCGCGTCCACTGATCGCTATCGCCTGGTCCCGGACGGTGGTGCCCGTGCGGGCCGCCAGGTCGATGAGCTGCTGCATGGCCGTCTCCTTGTCGACGGCGTGGCGTTCCATGAGGATGCCACGAGCGATCCCCACGGCGTCCCGGCCGGCGAGCGCGGTCCTGCGCTCGTCACTCAGGCGTTGAGGGAGGTCGCTGGTCTGGATATGACCGAGCAGGGCTGCTGCGGATCGAGCGAGGCTCTGCAGGATCTTCCGGTCCGCGTCGGAGAACGCACCTGGGCTGTCCGAGTAGACCTTCATCGCACCCAACCGCCCCGGGTCCTTCGGCAGGGGCACGCTGAGGCAGGATCTGATTCCGCACCGGACGGCCGCTGCCCTCCACCTCTCCCACCGGAGGTCATGATGCGTATCGAGGATGTGGACGGGCGTGCCGGTCGCCCAGGCGCTCAGGCAGGGTCCTTCGCCCAACTCGTATTGCAGGTCGTCGACTTCGAGGACACCGTTGCTGGTGGCCCCGACACTCAGCCGCCCGCCGCCGCTGTCGAGAAGGCTCACACCCGCCCCGTCTGCTGACCGGATCACGGCGAAAGCGACCTCCGCGAGGCCGTCGACGGCGTCGTGGGCGGTCTGCTCCGTCAGGAGGCGGCCTCGGGTGCGCCCCGGGACCCCAGGCACCGGGGAGGGCGGAGGCGGTGTGGTGACCATGGGTTGCCGACCGATCGTTGACACGGGGACGCTGTCCTCGCCGTTAGTGGGTGAAGTGGGTGACGCGCTGCTGCGGGTCGTACGCGCTGACGATCCGTTCCTCGTCCTCGAGATCAAGGGGCACCGTCACGAGTGAACCGATACCCATGGCTTTCCCCGCAGCCCGGCCGGCGGCCTGACGCATGATCATCGCCCGAACCTCGACGGTCCCGCTGCGGGCTGGGGGTGGACCGGCCCGCCGTCGTACTGCCGGATCGCGGCATCGCCATAGCCGCTGATGGCATCCTCCGTGAGATCCTCGAGGCGGGCGAGCCCGAGAACCTCGAGGATGAGGTGGACGTGCCCCTCGACGGCGCGCAAGGGCAGGTTGAGCACCCGGGCAACGTGCTGGCCGGTCAGACCGCAGGCGATCATCGCCGCAATCGATTCCTGCCGATCTGTCAGGACGGGTCGCCGAGCGGATTGCACGGGTCCACTACCGTGCTTCGACACGGACGAGGTGAAACCGGGCGAGGGGGGCCCTGAAGTGTGGGCAGGCGACATGTCGGGACTCCTTGGCGGCAGAGAGAGCGTGGTGCCACCAGGGTCCGGGGTGTCAGCTTCAAGACTCCGCCATGCCCGCGTCTTCGTCAATCAGCGTGTCCGACCCGACGGCGATTGTTGTGGCTGCAGGGGGTGTGCACTGGGATACTGGGCGTTCAAGCCCTTGGACGGGAAGGCCGGGTTATGGTGGGGTCAGTTCTACGTGAATTCAGTGATCGTCGGCGGATTGTTGAGGGGCTTTCGGAACGATGAGTGTGCCTGCGGCCGTAGGGCCACAGCCAACGATCCGAGACCTGTCATGAAGACCGTATCCCCAGTCCTCCACCCGTGCGTCCGAAGCACCGGCCGACGCGTCCCGCCCCTCGCCCCGGGTGGGTGCGCGTGTTGAACCTCCCCGGTGATGACGATCTGTGTGCGGTGTTCCTGTCGGAACTGCCGGTGACAGGCGCTGCTATCTCGATCTTCGTCGGAACGGCGAACGAGACCCGCATGGGTGCGACGGATGACCGAGCGATCGCCTTGGACGAGGCGCAGTTCTCGGTCGGAGAGGGGCCACGATGGGATGCGATGCGGACCCGTGCGCCCGTGATCGTTCCGGATACACGCGCCGCTCACCTGGAATGGCCGGCTCTCGGCACTGCCCTTGCCGATGCGGGGGCGGCTGCTGTCTTCGTTCTGCCATTGATCGTCGGCGCCGTCAATATCGGTGTCGTGGAGATGTATCACACCCGTCCAGGATCACTCAGCGCCCCGACACTCCTTCATGCGCAGACGCTGACCAGCACGACGTCCTGGGCCCTGATGCACTCCATCCTCGACGAGGGTCGCCGCAACCCGGGAGCGATGACGGAGTCCGAGCCGCTCGCGCGTCGGGAGATCCACCAGGCCACGGGGATGATTCTCGTGCAGGCAGACGTGTCGGCCGCAGAGGCTCTCATGCTGTTGCGCGCACACGCTTTCGCCCACGAACAGACCCTCGCAGAGGCGGCACAGGCAGTCATCAACCGAAGTCTCACCTTCGCGGCGGAACCGGATGCTGTGTCGGACAGTGCCGGCAGTGAGGAACACTGATGAAAGTACTTCCATATTCCCGCCACCAGGGCGACGATACGAAGCAGTGCCGGAGGGCAGAACAATGGTGACCCGATCGAGACCCGAAAAAGTGAGCACCGCGTTCGTCAAGCTCGCCGATACCCTGGTCGCCGACTACGACGTCCTCGACATGCTCCACACTCTCGCCGAGGAATGCGTCGATCTCCTGCAGGTCGATCAGGTAGGCCTCCTGCTTGCCGGCCCTCATGGAGACCTCCAGGTCGTGGCGTCGACCAGCGAGGAGTCGGAACTCGTCGAGATCCTCCAGCTGCAGGCCGGAGAAGGCCCCTGCATCGAGTGTTACCACACCGGATCCGTCGTCACGATCGCTGATATCGCCGCTCTCGACAAGTGGCCGGCCTTCCAGCAGGCTGCCCTCCGGCAGGGTTTCGCGTCCGTCCATGTCGTTCCCCTGCGCATCCACGAGCGAGTCATCGGCGCCATGGGGCTCTTCGGCTCCGCAACCGGTGACCTGGAGCAGGAGGATGCCGTGATCGCCCAGGCGCTGGCGTCCGTGGCCACGATCAGCCTCCTGCAGGAGCGAACGATCCGGGAAAGCCAGATCGTGAACGATCAACTGCAGAGGGCGCTGAACAGCAGGATCATGATCGAGCAGGCCAAGGGTGTCATCGCCCAGATCTCCACGGTCACCATGGACGAAGCATTCAGTCGCCTGCGCAATCACGCCCGCTCCACGCACCAGACCCTTAATGACACCAGCCAGCAGGTCATCGACCGCACCCTGGTTCTCTGAAGCCGCACTCGGACCACCTTCCCCCGGCGGAAACGAGTGCGGTCGGCCCTGATCGCGGCTCCGGTGGGCGGCTACACTTGTGCCACTAGTTTCACCGGGACCGCTGACGGGCCCGCATGATCCGCCCTTCAACTGTTCGCATTGTCCGCGGAAAGGGTCAGGAAGATGCTGCGCTCGCGTTTCCTTCCACCGCCCCGGGCCAGGTGATGCACCCGTGACCGCGAACGAATCACTCGGGCTGGATCAGCTGTGTTCGGCTCTGTGCACCTCGTTCATCGAGGCGATACCGGTGTCGGGCGCTGCCCTGTCGGCATTCAGCGGATCCGCCCGGGAGACGATGCTGGGGGCCAGCGACGAGCTCGCCGCCCGGCTCGACGAGCTCCAGTTCGATCTCGGGGAAGGCCCTCGGTGGGAAGCCGCCCACTCCCGGACGCCCGTCCTCCTCCCCTATGTGCGCTCGATGACCCACGAGAAGTGGCCGGTCTTCGGAAAAGCGCTGACCGACACCGAGGTGCAGGCCCTGTTCGTCTTCCCGCTGGTCATCGGAGCCCTGGACGTGGGGGTCGTGGAGCTCTACCGGACCACCCCGGGCGAGCTGAGCCACTCCGAGCTGGTCGAGGCAGGCGTGCTCGCTGACGGGGCCGCCTGGAGTCTGCTGCGCCGCATCCTCGTCCCCGACGATGAGGACGACCCCGAAGAAGGGCTGACACCCTCCCGCCGTGAGATCCATCAGGCGACGGGTATGGTGCTCGCCCAGACCGGGGGGACGGCGGCCGATGCCCTGCTGCTGCTCCGAGGGCATGCCTTCGCGAACGGACAGACGGTACGGGAGACCTCCGGCGCCGTCCTCGACAGGCGGCTGGACTTCTCACCTCCGTTCGAATCTATGAAATGAACCTGAGGAGGCCTACCGTGGGCTTCATGGAATCCACCACCCGGGCAAGCCGGGTCAGTGCCGCGTTCGTCAGGATCGCGGACACTCTGGTCGATGAATACGATGTGCTGGACCTCCTGCACACGCTCGTCGACGAATGCGTAGGACTGCTCGACGCGACCGCTGCCGGGCTGATGCTCGCCGGTCCGGACGGTGTACTGCAGGTGCTCGCGTCCACCAGCGAGGAAAGCCGTCTCATCGAAGTCCTGCAGCAGGAGACCGGGGCCGGCCCGTGCGTGGAGTGTTACGTCACCGGGGTACCCATCACCATCCGTGACATCGCCGGGACCGGAGACCGGTGGCCGAGGTTCAAGGACGCGGCCGCGACCCAGGGCTTCCAGTCCGTGCATGCCTTTCCCCTGCGCGTGCGCGGCAAGACCATCGGTGCGATGAACCTGTTCCGCACCGAGACCGGTGAACTGAGCGAGGAGGACGTGGCCATCGGCCAGGCCCTGGCCGATGTGTCGACGATCAGCATCCTGCAGGAACGCTCCATCCGGGAATCCGCGATCGTCAACGACCAGTTGCAGCGGGCCCTGAACAGCCGGATCCTCGTCGAGCAGGCCAAGGGGGTGATCTCCCAGATCTCGAACGTCTCCACGAACGAAGCCTTCGAACGTCTGCGGACCTACGCCCGATCCCACAGGACCAGTCTGACCGACACGGCCGAAGCAGTGCTGCGGCGCACCCTCACCCTCTGACCACCAGCAGTCCTGTCGGACCGCCGACCGCGCAACCGGCGTCGCGGTTTCCTGCCGCTCAGCGGCAGCGCAGGGGCACGATGAGGAGGATGCGCGTTCCCTCGCCGGGGGAGCTCGAGATCGAGAGCGTGCCGCCGCAGAGTTCGGCGTGGTGCCGCATCGCCGTCGGGCCCCGGCCGGATACCAGCTCGGCGGACCCTGAGCCGTCGTCGGTGATTCCCAGCTCGAGATGATCCTGAACGGCCCGCAGGGTGATGGTGATGCAGTGCGCTGCAGCGTCCCGGAACGCACGGCACAGGCCTTCCCGGAGGACTCCCTGCACATGTTCGGCCACGCCGGGGTCGACAGCGATGTCGAGGGGCCCGGAAAGGCGCAACTCGGGCTGGAGAGCATGATCCCGGGCCATGGCCGCGACGAGGGCCAGGATACCGGCGCTGAAGGTCGGCGGGGGCGATCGGAGGGAGTGGATGGTACGGCGCAGGTCCCTGATCGCGGCATCCAGTTCGGCGCCCACGACGCTGATGCGTTCGAGGGCCTCACGGTCCGAGAGGTGTCTGCGCAGGCCCTGGATGCGCAGGCCCGCCGCGAACAGGCGTTGGATGACCTGGTCATTCTGCTGGACCATCTGCTCGGACCCGGCATCACCCGTCGGCCACGTCGGCGCGAGACGGGATGAAGGGGGTCGTGAATCGACGACGGAGGACATGATGGGCTCCTTGGCGGCTGGGAAGTGATCGTGCCACCAGGGTCCGGGGTGTCTGATACAAGACTCCGCCGCGCCCGCCCCGAGGTCAAGGAGTGTCGCATCCACCGCCCGGACCACGCATTGGTTGTCCGATCCGCTATCGGGGCGTCCCGGAGGTCGCCGGCGGGATGCTCATGATTCTCCCGTTCCTCGGTGGTCGACTGTCGGACTGGCCTCCAGGAGGGTCGGATCGGTCCACTGCGTGAGTGCGACGGTGAACCCGTGGACGAGGCGCTCGAAGCTGCGGTCGACATTCGCGCTCATGGCGAATGATCCCGTGGTCTCGAAGGAGACGAAGCCGTGCAGGGCGGAGCGCAGGGCGCGGATCGCGTCGACGGCGTCGTCGCCCGCCAGGTCGTAGGCGGCGAGGACGTCGGCGATGATCTGGACGCCGGCGAGTGAGACGGCCTCGTCCTCGATGTCGCCGGGAGAGGGCATCCGCTGGGAGGCTTCGTAGCGGGCGGGGTGGTCGCGCGCCCAGTCGCGGTACGCATGGGACATGGCGTGGATGGCGACGGCGCCGGACCGGCCGACAGCGGCGCGGGCCAGGACCTCGCCGAGTTCGCGCTTCGCGTGGACCGAGAGATCCCGATGCAGTCCTGCCATCGAGTCGATGTGCTTGTAGAGCGATGGTTGGCGGATGCCGAGCCGTCCGGCCAGCGCGGCGAGCGTCAACCGATGGAGGCCCACTTCGTCGATCATGAGCGCAGCCTCCTCCACCACGCGATCGCGGGAGAGCCCGGCCCTAGGCATGCTGCACGGTCTCGAGGAAGCGGAGGATGGCGTCCGAGGTCACTGCGGGCCGCTGCGCCTGGGGGTAGTGCCCGGCTTCGGCGACCATGACGACCTCCGCACGAAGAGCATCACCGACGAAGCGGGCTTCGGCCGCGGGATCCTTGAAGTCGGGGTCCTTCTCACCCATGACCACCATCGTCGGGGCGGTCACCGAGCCGAGCTTCGCCTCGGCGGGATCGTGATCGGTCTGCCGGGTGGTGAGCGAGAAGGCCCTGCCATAGGGCTTGCGCTTGAGGCTCGTCACCACCGCCTTGCGGTATTCCTCGAAATCGTCCGGCTTGCGGCCGGCATAGAGGGTGGGCATATAGCTCTTCCACACGACCGCGACCCATGGCGGGGCCATCATGGTGCGGAACATGGCCCGCGTGAAGGCATTGGACGGAGGGTTGCGCACGAACGGGCCGATCAGCACCAGGCCATCGACCCGGTGAGGGTGCTCGGCTGCGACGATGACCGCGGAACCGGCGGCCAGGGAGTTGCCGACGATGACCGCCGACCCGCCGAGCTGCTCGATCAGCGCCTGGACATCGCCGGCCGTCTCGACGTCGCCGTAGGAGGAGAAGGTCGTGTCGCTGTCACCGTGACCGCGAAGGTCGGTGCTCGCCACCGAGTAACCAGCAGCGACGAGCACCGGCGCCAGGAAGCGATAGGAGGAGCGCAGCTCCCCCATGCCTGGTACGAGGACGAGGAGCGGACCTGAACCCTGAAGGTCGTACGCCACGCGCCCCTCGGGACGGATGAGGTACTGGGTGGGAGGTGGGGAAGTAGAAGAGGTCATGCGGCTAGTGTGTATCCCTAGGAGGCTATAGTCAATAGCTTCGATGACCTGGAGCTCTAGGGTTCGTCGATGACCTCGCTGATGTACTGGATGGTGAGGACCGGCGAGCTCATCTCGTCGGTGCCGGCGACCAGCGCGACATACACCTGCTGGTCCTCGAAGCCGACGGCGATGTAGTCGAAGCTCTTCCAGGTGGGGTGTTCCGCAGCGCCGTGCCAGGCCGGGTGGAGCAGCAGGTCCTCCCACTCGGACTCCGGCGGCAGGCCGTCCAGCCCGAGGGCTGCGACGACCGAGTGCTCGACGGCGACCGGGCAGAGGAAGTACTGGCGGGACGCGTACGGGCTGATGTCGATCAGGGCACCCTCGGCGAGGGCCTTCTGCCGGGCCGGGCCCGGGTGCTTCTCGGGGATCTCGTGACTGAGCTGGTGCTCGAGCAGGTCGACCTGCTCCGTGTTGGGCATCCCCTCAGGGTGCAGATAGGGGTTGACCCGCGATGCCGGGTCCCGAGGCACGAACCAGGCAGGGGCTGTCAGCTCCTTGCCTTCCGGTGCCGGCAGGTACGCCTCCTCGAGCATGGAGGTCTCGTCGAGCAGCCCGATGATCAGTCGATCCAGGTTCACGGCTCCCAGGCCGGCGCCGTACTCGATGTCAGCATGGCGCACGCCCTTCTTCGCGAAGCAGTAGGCCGCGAGTTCATGCGCGAACGTGCGGGGACCCTCCCAGCCGAGTTCGAAGTCCGAGGCCACCTCGGCCGCGACGACGGCGAAGCGCTGCAGGAAGCCGGACGTGTAGTAGCGCCGGAACGCCGGCGGCAACATGTCCACGATCTGCGCCCCAGCGGAAGCGATGTACTCCTGCACATCGCCGCCCGCAGCCTCCAGGGTGCGCAGGGCGAAGAGGTCCTCGAAGAGTCCGCCCAGGACGATCGGGATCGACTGCCTCAGGGATCCGCGGAGCAGTTGCGCGAGGACCAGCTCCTTCAACCGGTCCTCGGGGGACTCGTAGTTGGATGCCGGCAGCCGGCCGTCCTCGTCGAGCTGCATGCGCCCGATGCAGGCACCCTGCAACTCCGGGCCGCCGAAGTAGCCGAAGAGGGTCAGATGCACGCCCTCGAGCTTCCGGCCCTCATTGATCAGGTCGATCTGCCCGGGGGTCAGGTTGTGCGGATCGATCTCCGGTGCCACGGCTCTCCTCGGTCGACGGTGGCGCCAGACTAGCAGCGACGCCTCCCCGGTGTTCCGTCACGCCGGTGAGGATGAGAACCTTCTCATCGACGGCTCATCGTGACCTTACGTCCGGGTGACTGAATGGAGACTTCCAGAGGATCAGCACTCGGTCAGGACATGAGTGCTGCCCTTCCATGCTCCGCAGGTCTCTGCGCGCACATCAGGAGGACCAGCATGCGTATTTCTGTCATCGGTTGCGGATACCTCGGGGCCGTCCATGCAGTGTGCATGGCCCAGCTCGGCCACGACGTAGTAGGCATCGACGTCGACCCCCGCAGGATCGGCGAGCTCCAAGCGGGGCGTGCCCCGTTCTTCGAACCGGGGCTGTCCGAACTGCTCGACGAGATCCTGACGACCGGTCGGTTGAAGTTCAGCTCCAGCATGGCCGATGCGGCGGGAGCGGAAGTGCATTTCCTCTGCATCGGAACACCGCAGCGAAAGGGCGAGTATGCGGCGGACCTGCACCACGTGGAGAGCGCCTTCGCGTCGCTGCTCGATTCCCTCGAGCCGGGCAATCTCATCGTCGGCAAGTCCACGGTCCCGGTGGGCACCGCGGCCCGCCTGGCGGACGACCTCTCGCGGCGGTACCCCGACGCCGACCTCGCGTGGAACCCCGAGTTCCTCCGTGAAGGATTCGCCATCAACGACACGCTGTCCCCTGACCGTTTCGTATACGGCCTCCCGGAGGGCGAGGCCGGCATGCGCGCCACCCGACTGCTCGACACCGTGTACGCCACACCCCTGTCGACGGGCACCCCGCGTCTACGCTCCGACTACGCCACCGCCGAGCTGGTCAAAGCCGCAGCGAATTCGTTCCTCGCCACGAAGATCTCCTTCATCAATGCCATGGCCGAAGTGTGCGAGGTCACCGGCGCGGACATAACACTCCTGGCCGACGCCATCGGTATCGACGATCGGATCGGTCGGAAGTTCCTGAACGCCGGCATCGGCTTCGGCGGTGGCTGCCTCCCCAAGGACATCAGGGCCTTCATGGCACGCGCCGGCGAGCTGGGCGCCGATCAAGCGCTCACCTTCCTCCGTGAAGTGGATGACATCAATGTCCGGCGTCGCATCCGCACCGTCGAGCTCACCCGCACGCTGGTGGGAGGCTCGCTCCTCGGGAAGCGCCTGACGGTGCTCGGAGCGGCGTTCAAACCCGACAGCGACGACGTCCGCGATTCCCCTGCCCTCAGCATCGCCGCACAACTGCAATTGCAGGGCGCGGAGGTCACCGTCACCGACCCCGAGGCGATCGACGGTGCACGGCGCCGCTTCCCGGAGCTCCTGTACGAGGAGGACCTGTCGCGTGCCATGCAGGACGCCGACGCCCTGCTGCTGCTCACCGAATGGGAGGAGTATCGCAACCTCACCCCGGGAGCGGCCGCCGCATCGGTGGGCACGAAGAACATCCTGGACGGCCGCAACGTCCTGGAGCCCGCTACGTGGCGCCGCGCAGGCTGGAACTACAAGGGAATCGGCAGGCCGTAGACCATCGCCGTGGCACCGGCGTGAGCCGTGCGAAAGATGAGAACTCCCTCATGCACCCATCATGCGCGGCTCATGCGGGACTGACGTACTGATATCTCCACCATCCCAGCACCAGGTCAAGAAAGCCGGCAATCAACGATGGCAGATTTGCAGCCCGAGGAGCTCAGGGTCGTCCTCTACTCCCATGACTCCCAGGGGCTCGGGCACACGCGCCGTAACCTCGCCATCGCCTACGCGCTGTCGGCCGGCCTGCCCAGCCACGCGAACCGGAAGGTGACCGGCCTCCTCGTCACGGGGGCATCCTCCGCAACACGCTTCGACGTCCCGGCGGGATGGGATTGGGTGGTCCTGCCGGGGATACGCAAGAGCACCGAGGGTTACCGTCCACGTCATCTGACCATCGGGCAGGATGCCCTCATCCAGCTGCGCATGCACATGATCGACGCCGTGTTCGACCGTTTCCGCCCGCACCTGGTGGTCGTCGACCGCCATGCGTTCGGAGTGGACGGCGAACTGGGACAGGCCCTGACGAACCTCCGCCTCAGGCGTCCGGCATGCAAGGTGGTCCTCGGACTGCGTGAGGTACTCGACAGCCCCCACGCGATGAAGCAGGAGTGGAGCAGAATGGGTGGAATCGACGTCCTGGCGCCGGTCTTCGACCAGATCTGGGTGTACGGAGATCCTGCGATCCACGACCCTCTGGGAACAGGGGAGATCCCGGGGACCCTCGGCCCGCTCGTCCGCTACACGGGCTATCTCGCCGCGGGCAGGGTCTCCCGCGGACGGTCGACCCCCGTGGGTCAGCCGTACGTACTGACCATGGCCGGCGGCGGCTCGGACGGCCTCGCGCTGCTGCTCGCCGCTGCCGGCGCCGAGGTTCCCGAGGGCTACGGGCATCTCGTCATCACCGGGCCCCAGATGCCGAAGGAGCACCGCCGCCTGGTCGAGCGGGCCGCGGGACCCGGCACGTCGGTCGTGGTGAAAGTGCGCGACGCGCTCTCCGAGATCGAGGGAGCCTCGGCGATCGTATCGATGGGCGGGTACAACTCCGTCAGCGAGATCATGACCACATCCGCTCCTGCGCTCATCGTTCCGCGGACAGAACCTCGGATGGAGCAACTCATCCGTGCCTCTGCGCTGGCCCGGCATGGTGTCGTCGAGATGTGCCACCCCGACGACCTCTCCCCGGAACTCATCGGCGCGTGGTTCGGTCGTGCCGCAGGCACCCGTGTGGGCCGTTCCACGGTCGACCTGACCGGTGTCGCCGCACTCGCCCCTCTGGCCACTGAACTCCTCGCCACCGAGGCGGGCTCCCAGGACCGGAGGTGGGTACATGCTGCTGTCTGACCGACCCGGACCGTCGCGCACCGCCTATGTCATGAAAATGTATCCGCGGTTCTCCGAGACGTTCATCGTGACCGAGATCCTTGCCCGGGAAGCGCAGGGCGAGGACCTCCGCCTCTTCTCGTTGCGTCCGCCGATCGACCCCCGATTCCACCCGGAACTCGCTCGCGTTCAGGCCGGCGTGACGTACATACCGAAGCCTTCGAGGATCCTCGAGGCCTGGGGCCTGCTCGGGGAAGGCCTGGCGACGATCCCCAGTTTCGGGGAGCGCTTCGCGCACATGCTGCCCGATCTACTGGCGATGGAGCCGACGGAAGCCCATCAGGGAGTCGGGCTGGCTGCGGAGTTCGCCCGCCAGGGCATCACCCACGCTCACGCGCACTTCGGATCGATGGCCGCCCGCGCCACCGCCATCGCCGCAGAACTCGTCGACATCCCCTTCTCCTTCACCGCCCACGCGAAGGACATCTTCCACGAGGAGGTGGACGCGGCGGTCCTGGCGGATCTCATGCGCCGGGCTCATCACGTCGTCACGGTCAGCGACTTCAACCACCGCTTCCTCGACCGGCTCGCGACCGGCGCGGACGCCTCCGTGCACCGCGTCTACAACGGCCTGGAACTCGGCCGGTTCCCGTACGAGGACCCGGCACCACGCGGGCCGGTCCTGCGTGTCTGCGCCGTGGGCAGGCTGGTCGAGAAGAAGGGCTTCCGCTACCTGCTCGACGCCGTCGCCCGGCTGAAGGCCGACGGCCTCGCCCTGGACGTCCGCATCGCGGGAGGCGGTCCTGAGCATGAGGATCTCCTTGCGCAAGTACGTGCGCTCGACCTCGCGGACGACGTCACGCTGCTCGGCCCCCGGACTCAGGAAGAAGTCGTCGCCGTGCTGCGGTGGGCCGACGTCTTCGTCGCGCCGTGCATCATGGCCGCCGACGGCAACATGGACGGCCTGCCGACCGTGCTCCTGGAGGCCATGGCAACCGGCGTCCCCTGTATCGCGAGTGACGTGACAGGAATTCCGGAGGTCTTCGATTCCGGGGACGGCGCCCCCACGGGCATCCTGACCCGGGCGGGGTCCACAGCCGATCTCGTCGACGCCCTCACCTACTGTGCATCCGCCGACCTGACCGGGATGGCACGCGCGGCGCGGCAGCTGATCGAGTCGTCGTTCGACTCCGTGGAGCAGGCTCGTCGGCTGCGCGAGCTCCAGGCCGGACAGGGCGCCCTGAGCTCGTCGAAGGGGTCCTGATGCACGTCGCCTATGTGTGCGTCGATCCCGGTATCCCGGTGTTCGGCTCCAAGGGAGCCTCTGTCCACGTCCAGGAGATCGTCCGGAGCTGGCTGGCCCGCGGCGCCGATGTCACCGTCTATTGCACGCGAATCGGCGAGTCGGTTCCCGACGACCTTGCCGGCGTGCGGGTGGTCACCCACCCCATTCCCCGCGGCAGCGGCCCGGAGCGTGAACAGTCCCAACGGGACGCCGCCGCTGCACTGGCTGCACAGGCCGTGGAGGACGGCGTCACCGCGATCTATGAGAGATACTCGCTCTTCAGTGATGCGCTTGCACGGATCATGAACGCATTGTCGGTCCCCGGCATCCTCGAGGTGAATGCGCCCCTCATCGATGAACAACGGACCCACCGCGCACTGCACGACGAGGGAGCAGCACTGCACGCACTCAGGATCCAGCTTTCGGCGGCGACGGTCGTTGCGTGCGTGTCCGATCCCATCGCTGCCTGGGTTGCCGCACACGCATCGTCCGATCCCCCGCCCAGGATCATCACTGCACCCAACGGGGTCAATGTGAGACGCATCGTGCCCGCACCGGAAGCCGATGGCACCCCCACCGTGGTCTTCGTCGGAACCCTGAAACCATGGCACGGGGTCAGCGACCTCATCGAGGCGAAGGCGCTGTCCGACGGTTCCTGGAGACTGAGGATCGTCGGGGACGGTCCCGAAGCCGCAAGCCTGCGTTCCCTGGCCGCCGCGAAGGGTGTGGACGCCGACTTCACCGGGGCGTCGACTCCTGCCGAGGTGCCCACGATGCTTGCCGGTTGTGCGATCGCGGTGGCACCCTATCCCCGGACCGAGCGGGAGGAGGAGCAGTACTTCTCCCCCCTGAAGATCTACGAGTACTGCGCCGCCGGATTGCCGGTCGTGGCATCGGCCGTCGGGCAGGTTCCGGGCATCGTCGACGACGGGGTGACGGGCGTCCTCGTCGAACCCTCGCACCCCGCGGCGTTGGCGGCCGCCCTGGACGAGCTCGCGGGAGACCCACTCGCACGCCGCACCATGTCCATGGCTGCCCGCCGGTTCGCGGAGCGCCACAGCTGGGACGCCGTCCTCGATGCCATCCTGGAAGAGAGCAACCTGTGAGCAGGCCGACCACCCCCGGTCCACCGACCTCCGGACCACCGGCGAAACCCCTTCGAAGGACGCTGCGCATGGTGCGGCCGCACCTCGGCCGGCACAGGACGCTCATGGCCGGCGGCGTCACGGCCCTTCTGCTGGAGGTCGCGTTCCGCGTTCTGGAACCCTGGCCCGTGAAATTCGTCATCGACGCCGTGACCAGGAGCCTCGGCGCCGATTTCTCCGGTGGTGGACCCTCAGCATCCCCGGGTCTGCTGATCCTGTGCGGGGCTGCGCTGGTGGCGATCATCGGGTTCCGTGCCCTGTTCAACTTCCTCGCCACCATCGCGTTCGCCCTGACCGGTTCCCGTGTGGCCACCGACCTACGGTCCCGTGTGTTCGCGCACGTCCAATCGCTGTCACTGTCCTACCACTCCTCGTCCCGGACGGGCGACATGGTCCAGCGCCTCATCGGCGACGTGGGGAAGCTCCAGGAGGTGGCCGTGAGCGCGGGCCTGCCGCTGATCGCGAACTGCATCACACTCGTGGCCATGGCCGGCGTGATGTTCTGGCTGGATCCCCTCCTCGCCCTCGTCGTCGTCGTCGCTTCGGCGGCATTCCTTCTGCTGTCGAGGCTGAGCACCGGGAGGATCACCGTCGCCGCACGCCGTACCCGGAAGGGCGAGGGGGCGCTGGCGAACACCGCGCAGGAGAGCCTGGGAGCCATCCGCGTCGTCCAGACGTACGGTCTCGAACAGACACTGGCACGCCAGTTCGGGACCAGCAACGAGAAGACGCTGCGCGAAGGCGTGCTGGCCCGCCGTCTGGCCGCGGCCCTCGAACGCCGCACCGATGTCATCGTCGGCGTCGCGACCGCACTGGTGCTCACGGGAGGCGGCTGGCGTGTGGTGCAGGGCGCCATGACGCCCGGCGACCTCGTCCTGTTCCTGATGTACCTCAAGACGGCGATGAAGCCCCTCCGCGACCTGGCGAAGTACACCGGGCGCATCGCCCGCGCGACCGCATCGGGCGAGCGCGTCGCCGATCTGCTCGATCAGCCGGTCGACATCGAGGACAGCCCCCACGCAGTTCCCCTGTCCCGGGTGTGGGGCGACCTCGAGCTGCGCGGCGTGACGGCAGGGTACACGCCCGACGAACCAGTGCTCCGGGATGTGGACCTGACGTTCATGGGCCACCGTCGCACAGCCGTCGTCGGCCCCTCGGGCTCCGGGAAGTCCACCCTCGCCTCGCTCGCGGTACGGATGATGGACCCGCAGACCGGGAGCGTCCACCTGGACGGCAAGGACCTCCGGCACGTGACCCTCGAATCACTCCGCTCCAATGTCAGCCTGGTGCTGCAGGACGCCGTCCTCTTCACGGGCACCATCCGGGAGAACATCCGCTATGGCCGCATCGACGCTTCGGACGAGGACGTGGAGTACGCGGCGAAGCTCGCCAACGTGCACGGCTTCGTGGCGCAGTTCCCGGACGGGTACGACACGACGGTGGGCGAACGGGGCGGGACCCTCTCCGGCGGCCAGCGCCAGCGGATAGCGATCGCGCGGGCGCTGCTGCGCGATGCACCGCTCGTGATTCTCGACGAGGTCACCACCGGCCTCGACAAGGACTCGCGCGCGGAGGTCCTGAAAGGGCTGGACCTGCTCTCGCGGCATCGCACCACGATCACCATCACCCACGAACCCGCCGTCGCGTTGACGCACGACTGGATCATCTGGCTCGAGGACGGGACCGTCCGCTTCGAAGGGTCCCCCGCGGACATCAGGGAGCACCCGGTCTACGGGGGGTGGGCCGGTGAAGCCGACGACGTCAAGGACCTGTCAGCCACCGGCCGGCGGCAGCCATGAGCGTCGCCCTCATCGACCCGGCGCTGCCCGCGCTGCCGGCCATCTTCGATCCGGTCGGATTGTCCGCCCTGTTCTCGCGTCCGGTGCACGCCGACCGGCTACGCCACAAGCAGGGCGTCTCCGCCGTCGCACGCCTCCGGACCCGTCACCCGGGACAGGCTCCACCGGCCGACGCCCGGCGGGCACCCGATGCGGATCCCGCCCCGCGATGGGTGGCGACCTACGCGCCGCACCACGCCGCCAAACTGGACAAGACGCTCGCGCGGGCCGCGAACCACGGATATGACATCGACGTGATCGGACTGCCCGGACGGCATACGCTCGTCGCCGGCCCTATCGGCCTGGACATGAAGCTGCACGACACCCTCCGGGCATTCGAGGGGCACCATCGCCTGTCCCTCGGGCCGGGCCGGGTCCTCAACTACAACCCCCACCGCCGCGTGGTCTTCCGGATGGAGACGGCCGCCGGCGCCACGGTCTGCAAGGCCGGCCGCGCTGATCCCGCAGAGACAGCCTTCCTCGCCGACCTCGCACGCCGCGGTGTCCCGGTCCTGCAGCGGATCATCCCCCTCGACGCGCCGCAGGCCGGCACCCTGCGCTACTACCCCTGGTTCGGACAGGGAGACCTCCAACAGGTGGCCGGCGAGGATGGTCACGACGCCGCCCGCTCCGCCGGCGCCGCCCTTGCACTCCTGCACGCACAACCCACCGACCTCGCACCACGACCAGCACGGGACCTGCTCCACAAACTGCGCACCCTGAACGAGCGGGACCTGCACCTGACGCCGGGAAGCCAGGCACGACTGAGCAGGATCCACGCCGCGCTCGTCCGACGCCTGGGCGACGACGACCGCACAGCCCTCGTCCATGGTGACTTCTCCGCTGATCAGGTGCTCGTCGACGCCTCTCACGTGGTGCTCGCCGACTTCGACCGGTCGACGACGGCGCCCCCCGGCACGGATATCGGCTCGTTCGTGGCCGTCGACCTGCTGCAGGAACGCGCTTCAGGCCGTACCCTGCGCGGACACTTCCTCGACGGCTACGAGGACGCCGGTGGGCGCATCGACCAGGACACCGTGCTCGCCTGGACCGCCGCACATCTCCTGGATCGCCTCGACGAGCCGTTCCGGTCCTGTTCACCCTCGTGGCGTGACGACACCGAGGAACGGCTCGAGATGCTCGCAGCCCTGGTCGCGTGATGCTCATCCCCGACGATGTCCTGGACAACGAGGGCACGCGGCTCACCATCCGCCGCACCTGGCCGCACGACGGTGGACTCACCATCGAAGCCGTCGACGAGACCACAGGGCGTCTGCGGGCCGGACACCTCGATGCGGATGGCACGGTGGCGTTGACGCCCTTCGGGGAGGACCCGGCCCTGGCAGGTCTTCCCGCGGCCGTCGACGCCGGTGAACTCCTGGTACACCGCTTCACCAGGAGGGCCGTCGTGAGGACGGACGGCGCATACCTGAAGCTCCTGCCACCTCGGAAGGTCGGCCGGGTCGTCACCGCTCACGCCACGGCTGCCGGGCTCGTCGCAGCCGCAGGCATCGCCACTCCCCGCGTCACCGCCGTCGACGGGGCTACGCTCACCCTGTCCGCGGTGCCGGGCGCCAGTCTGTACGATCTCGGCTGCTCGAGTACCAGTGCCGGGAGCGATGGCACGGCAATGCTCGACCACGCCTGGTCCGTCTGGGCCGCTCACTGGCCGGCTTTCGCCGCCGTCCCCGGTGGTGATGCTGGTCGTCTGCCTTCCTACGGCCCACATGACGAAGTCGAGACCCTCGCCACCTGGATGGTCCGCTGCCTCGACTTCGGTGCCTCTCCGGTCCCGGACGCGGCCCTGCGTGCGGCAGTACGCACCGCTGCCGGCCGTCTTCTGCACGGTACGGCGCAGGCTCCCGTCCTGTCCCACCGCGACCTCCATGACAAGCAGGTGCTCATCTCCGGCGGGGGGAGCAGCCAGGGGACGCTCGGGCTGATCGACTGCGACACGCTGGCCCTGGCCGAGCCGGCCCTCGACCTGGCGAACCTCCTGGTGCATCTGTCGTTCCGTGAGGCGCAGGGCCTCCTCAGCGCCCGACGGCGTGCCGCCGGGGAGCGTGCGATCCTCGCCGTGGCGGAGGAACTGCTGGTACCCGAAGACCGGCTGGACGCCTATGCGCTGTCGACGAAGCTGCGCCTCACGTGCATCTACGCCTTCCGCCCGCGTTGGCGGCAGCTCACGAAGGACTGGTTCCACGACTCCCTCTGATGCCGGCCGACGCGCTCGGTGCTCGGCGTCGGGCTAGGGCCGGGGACGATCGGCGACCAGTCGGTACCCCATGCCGCGGACGGTCGCGAACCGCTCCGGTCCGAGCTTGTTGCGGAGGTACCTCACATAGACGTCGACCACGTTGGAGCCGGGGTCGAAGTCGTACCCCCAGACGCGGGAGAGCAATTGCTCCCGGCTGAGGACCTGGCCGGGGTTGCGCAGGAACGCCTCGGTCAGGGCGAATTCGCGGGCGGACAGGTCCACCTCCCTGCCGTCGATGAGGGCGCGGCGGGTCCGGAGGTCCAGCTGGAGGCCTTCGTGGGAGAGGACGGAGCTCTCGGTGCGGGACGGATCCGGGCGCAGGCGCAGACGGACGCGGGCCAGTAGCTCCTCGAAGCGGAAGGGCTTGGTCATGTAGTCGTCGGCGCCGCCCTCGAGGCCGGCCACGGTGGCGTCCGTGGTGTTGCGCGCGGAGAGGATGATGACGGGGGTGTCGTTGCGGGCCTCCCGGAGTCGTCGGAGCACCGTGAAGCCGTCCTGGTCCGGCAGGCCGAGGTCGAGGATGACGAGTTCGAAGTCCCCGGTCTGCGCCAGGTGATAGCCGTCCCGTCCGTTGACCGCGCTGGTGGGCACGTAGCCGGCCGCCCGGAGCCCCTTCGCGATGAAGGCGCTGATGCGTTCCTCGTCCTCGACGATCAGGATCTGGGTCACGGTTCCTCCTTCGTGGCAGGGCCACGGTGCTCGCGGGATACTGCATCGGCCGGGTTCCGGCGGGCCGCCGTCGGAAGTTCGAGGGTGAAGGTGGAGCCGCGGCCTGGCGCCGACAGGACACTGACACCGCCGCCGTGGGACTGCGCGATCGCTTCGACGATGGACAGACCGAGGCCCGCGCCCTCGGCGCGTCTGCCGTCGGAGCCGCGTTCGAAGCGGCCGAAGATGCGCTGCTGGTCGGCGGCGCTGATGCCGATGCCTTCATCACGCACCCACAGGCTGAGACGGTCGCCGTCGAGCCGGGAGCCGACGGCGATCGTCGACCCGTCCGTGGAGAACTTCACGGCATTCGCGGCGAGTTGAAGCAGCGCCTGCGTGACCCGCCGGTCATCGAGTAGGACCTCCCCTTCAGCCCGTGAGTCGATGATCCATCGCCGGTCACCCAGTCCGCGTGCCTTGTCGAGGATGTCGTCCGTCAGGCGATCGACGCTGGTCGGTTTCGGGCGGACGAAATCGGGACGAGCGCTCCCGGCCAAGGTGACCAGGTCGTCGACGAGGAGACGCATGCGTTCCAGCTCGTCGAGGGCGACGGCCCGCACGGCGTCGACGTCCTCCCGATCGGTAGGATCCTGCAGCTCGAGGTGACCCTGGATGATGGTGATCGGCGTGCGGAGCTCATGGCCGACGTCGTCGAGCAGTTGCCGCTGCGACGTGAAGGACTTCTCGAGGCGGTCGAGCATCGCGTTGAAGGTCCGCGTCAGATCGGACAGGTCGTCGTTCCCGGTGACGACGATCCGCTGCGAGAGGTCGCTGTCATTGATGGTCTGTGCGGTCTCCCGGAGCCGCCGCACCGGGTGCAGCAGGTTGCCGATGAGCAGCCAGCCGACTGCGCCGATGAGCAGCAGCGCCCCGAGGCTGATCAGGGCGAAAGTGGTGAACGTCCGGTTCAGCTCCGCCCGTTCCGCGTCGATGTCGTAGGCGAGGACGAAGGTGGTGGGCTCCGTGTCCTCGCTCAGCATGACCGGCACGACGATGGCGCGGTAGGTGGCTCTGGCGGTGTCGATCGTCGTGATGGCGACGTCGTCCGCCGACGAGCGGTCCGCCGCGGCGGCCACCAGCTCGGGGTCGTCCTCGAGGCGCAGGGACACGGCGTCGTTGGCGAGGAGAACCGCGTCACTGGCGCGGATGCCCATCATGCCTTCGTTCGGGGCAGGAAGGGTGCGCTGCATGACGAGGTAGACGAGGGTCTCGGCAGTGACGAACGGAGATCGGGTGGCGGGATCGATGCCCGTCGCCAGAAGGGTCTCGAACTCCCCGAAACTGCGTTCCAGCGAGTTGTCGATGTCCGCGTTGAGTGTTGCCCGTTGCAGTCCGTATGCCGTGGTTCCTGCGAACAGGAGACCCAGGGCGGACAGGGCGAGCAGTGCGCTCAGTACACGGGACCGGACCGACCACCGACGGGTCGCACGGCTGAAGACGCGGCCGATCCGGTCCAGTCTGCCCCCGTCCTGCGCCGTCGGGGTGTACCGAGGCGGAGGTGGGCGGCGCACCAGGTGACCGCGGGCAGGCACCGCAGGGAGCGGCCGCGTCTTCTCAGTCGTCATCGTCGTCATCCCCATCGCCCACGTCGTCGTCATCGTCATCGTCATCGCCGATGATCGGTGGCGGCGCGGGCACGACCTCCGGTGGAGGGGCGGGGGCAGGGGCCGGAGCGGGGGTTGACGCAGGCACGGACGGTGTCGGGGACCCGTCTGCGGGCGGCTCCGGGCGCGGAGACTCCGGGGTGGGATCCGCCGGCGGGAGCGACGGCGGTCCCGGAACCGACGCGGGGTCGGTGAAGACGACCGCGGGTCCGAGCTGCTGATCGGGAGGATCACGCACGATATTGACGAGGGTGAGCACGCCGGTCACCATGAGGGCGGCAAGTACCGCGCCCAGGAGCCACATCTGAAGCGCCGCGGATCGCATGGCTCAAGTATCCCGCCGCTTCGTGAGACCAAGATGAGAAGGACTCGTCGATCGTGCTTATCCGCCGGCCACCGCGTACTCCCCGTGCAGGTCCTCCGCCAACCCTTCGATGTCCCAGGTCGTGGGTTCGCCCGTGGCCACGGCAGTCACGTCGACCACCATCCAGTTAGTGCCGCGGGCGAGGTGCACCTCACCCTGGTTCGAGCCGGTCCAGATCTCGAAGGCCTTCCGGAGGGAGTCCTCGTCCGGGTACAGATCGATCTGCACGTTCTCCGAGCACAGCTTCTGTTCGGACGTCAGCGCGCCCCCGTCCGCCGGCACGATCGGATCACCCGCAGGTTCGGCCTCGCACCCCAGCACTCCGTCCACGGCGGCGTACGCCTCGTCCATGGAGGTGAATGCCGGCGGGGCGTCGGTGTG
The DNA here is from genome assembly GCF_058269155.1 of Arthrobacter sp. TJ-263. Taxonomy (NCBI): domain Bacteria; kingdom Bacillati; phylum Actinomycetota; class Actinomycetes; order Micrococcales; family Micrococcaceae; genus Arthrobacter; species Arthrobacter sp. TJ-263. The sequence continues at coordinate 1,949,106 of NZ_JBZCNE010000001.1, forward strand.
CGCCTGCCCTGGGGTGCTGCAGCCGGCGAGCAACCCGACGGTGAGAACGGCGGCCGCTGCAGCGCCTGGAGAACGTCCTTGGTGCATAGCTTGTACCCCCATGACTATCGAACGCACTCTGCCAGAACCCGCCCGATAGGCGAAGCATCGCGTGAAGCGATGCCCGAGCCGACGACTCAATCCTTGAAGGTGAAGAACGTGACCGGCGCGGCGGTGGCTCCCAGTGCCCGGTAGAACTCCAGGGCGTGCACATCCTCATTGTCTGCAGGAACGAAGATCTCGTGAATGCCCTCGGCCGCGGCGGCGGCACGCAATTCGAGGACGAGTCGACTCGCGATGCCCTGCCTCTGATGGTCCGGCCGCACGGCGAGATCGTAGATGAACAGCTCCGACGACTGCGAGCGTGTCATGGGCAACGTGTGAGCGGTCAGGCCACCGATGATCTCCGGACCGATCGACGCCGCGAAGACCCAGAAATTCTCTCGCCCAAGAAGGTCATCGACATAGTCCTGACCGAGCTGCTCATAGTCCTCCTCGAAGACCCGCGCCATCATCTCGACCATGATCCTTGCCGTGGCAGCGTCCCCCCGGACCAGGCGCCTGACGTCGAGCTCGCTCATCGCAGCATCATCCCACGCTCCGACCGCCCCGTCCCGGGTGAGAGGCGCGATCCGTCAGGTGGCGCCGAATGCGTTCGTCCGTCGAGACGGTTGGTGGCCGTGGCAGCCTGCTCAGGGCCAGAGGGCGAAGGTGAGGACTGCGGCGGCGAGGACGAACAACGTGAACGCTGCTGGGAGGGAGCGTCGGACAATGCCCGTGGAGAACCGGTCCAGCACCTTGCGTAGGCGTGTCCTGACTGTATCGCCGTGAGTCATGCCGAGGGCGAGGAGGATCAGGCATGGGATGCAATAGACGAGCGCGTAGCTGGCGAGGACGACCAACCCGATGGGGATGTCGACATCCGCGGCGACCATGCGTTCGATGGCGATGAAGTAGGGAAACGCGTTGGGCAGGTCGGCTCCGGTGATGATCACACCCAGCGGGAAAGCAGTCCACACCCCGAACCACGGCGGAAGATCGATCCCTTTCCTCTCCCGGTCCCTGAAGCGGCGGAACCCTGCTACCGCGAGAGCGACGGCGGCGATGAGGAACACTGCACGGCGTAGCCAGATGAGCCCTTCACCTACGGCATCGGCGGCGACGCTGGCACCGAGGAAGATCGCCGTGCCGAGGGCGAAGACGGTGCTCATCGCCCCGAGAACGAACGTCAAGGCCGAACCGACAGGCCGATGGGCGACGGTGAGCAGGATCAGGGTGATCACGACGATCGTCGCCGGGTTCAACGAGTCGGCCAGGGCGAGACCCGCGATACCGGCGAGCAGTCCACCACCGATCACGTCGGGGACCTGCCATTCAGCCACTGCAGGATCGAGTCGAGGCTGGCCCCGGTGTCGTCGTCGGCAAGGCTGTTCAGCAGCATCCCGTCACCCAGGAGGCGGATGATCGAGGCCGTCACAGGGTCCCCCGTTTCAACGGTGAACAGGTGTTCCCACCGCCGGGTGGCCTCGGCCGCATGCTGCAGAAGCGTATCGGTCAGAGAGGTCCGATCAGTGAGCAGGATCGACATCGCCCGGTAGAGGGCAGCCTCTTCACGGGAGGACGACAAGCGCAACCAGGTCTCGACCACCGTGCCGCGCTCAGCGGCCGCGGTCAGAGCCTGGTCCAGATCCCGTATCGCCTGCACCGCGATGCCCTCCACCAGGGCATTGCGCGAGGAGAAGTGGTGCATCAACCCGCCCTTGGACACCCCCGCCTGCTGGGCGATCACCCCCATGGACGGCACCGACCCGGTCTCGATCGCCAATCGCCGAACGGTCTGCAGGATGTGTTCCCTGGTGCTCATGAAGCAACGGTACCACGAGAACCGACCGACCGGTCGGGTTGGTATCGGGAATCGGGCATCCTCATCACTCCCTCCGGCCTCCAGGTGACTGATCGTCGGTGCCGGCGGGGATGCGGATCCGAGGGCGTCATTCATCCGGCCATCTATTGACAAAGTTTATTGTCAAGCTCAGGATGGTCGCATGCAGGACGTCGAAGTCATCGAGAACGCAGAGGCAGCCGCCGTCGTGCTGGATCCGGTCCGCGCCAGGCTGCTCGGGGAGCTGGCCGTTCCGGCCTCCGCCGCCGGGCTCGCCCTGCGAGTCGGCCTCGCACGCCAGAAGGTCAACTACCACCTCAAGGCGCTCGAGCTGCACGGCCTGGTGGAACTGTTCGAGGAGCGCCGGCACGGGGGCATCACCGAGCGGGTACTGCGGGCGTCGGCTGCGTCCTACGTCGTATCACCCGCCGCCGTCAGCGCATCCGCGGCCGATCCGGAGGCCAACGACGACCACCTGTCGGCGGCCTACCTCGTAGCACTGGCCGGCCGCCTGGTGCGCGAGGTCGGCGCCCTGGCCCGCCGGGCCGGCGCATCCGGCAGGGCCCTGCCGACACTGACCATCGACACGCAGATCGGGTTCCGGTCGGCCGCCGACCGGGCTGCCTTCGCCGACGAGCTGACCGCTGCGGTACTCGACCTGGCCGCTCGCTACCACCATGACGACGGGCGCCCGCACCGGCTCGTCGTCGCTGCACACCCACTTCCCGAGGAGAACCGATGAACACGATCCCGAACGTCCCGTACCGCCTGGAATTCGCCGTCGAGGTCCCTGGGACCCCGGAGCAGGTCTGGCAGGCCATCGCCACGGCCAAGGGCATGAGCGCCTGGTTCCTGCCGACCGAGATGGAAGAGCGCGAGGGCGGCTCGCTGCATTTCACCATGGGCCCCGAGATGGGGTCGGATGGCCGGGTCACCGGCTGGGACCCGCCACGCTGCCTCGAGTACGAGGAGGACTGGGCCGCCCTCATGGGCAAGGACCCGGCTGCGCTCAGCCCGCTGACCTCCGAGTTCCTCGTCGAGGCCCGGTCGGGCGGCACCTGCGTGGTGCGCGTCACCAGCAGCGGCTTCGGGACCGGTGCCGCCTGGGAGTCGGAGTTCTGGGAGGACATGGGCGCCAACTGGATGCCGTTCTTCGACAACCTGCGGCTCTACCTCTCGCACTTCCCCGGCCAGGAGACCACGCAGCTCGAGGCCACCGCCTCCCATCCCGGCGACGCGCAGGCGCTCTGGTCGATCCTGCACGACGCGCTCGGACTGGGAGACGAGGGTGCCACGGTCGAGATTCGCGGTGCCACCGGCACGGTCGAGCGTGTAGGCGAGCGGCAGACGCTGGTCCGGCTCACCGCGCCGGTGCCCGGGATGCTCAGCGTCTTCACCTACGGCGAGAGCGCCGGGACCGCGACGGCGGGCGTACGGGCGTACCTGTTCTCCGCCGACGCGGCGGACTACGTGCGGCGCGAAGAACCGGAGTGGCAGAGCTGGCTTCAGGGGCTCACCGTCCCGGCCTGACCTGCGCGCCGTTCCCCGCGGGGGCGGTCGGAGACCGCGAAGCAAGCCTGATCGCGGTCTCCGAGTACGGCAGGCAGCACGGCTAGATGGTCTCCCAGGACCAGTTGGAGACGAGGTCGGTCACCCCGAGCTCACGCAGTCGTCGGTTCCCGAGCAGGCTGTCATCGAAGCGTGCACCCCCGCACCACGCACCCACCCGTGGTGCGCGGCCGGCGATCCGGGTGAGTCGATGCACGACGTCGGTCACCTCGGAGGTCACCGTCGCGGGCGTGATCTCGTCCGCCGAGCGATGGGTGAGCGTGTGGAAGCCCAGTGCGTGGTTCCGTGCCAAGCGGATCAACTCGTCGTCGCTCAGGGTGCCGGCACGGTCGTCCAGGACCTCGAGAGCGATGGGCAGGATCACGACGCGGAGCCCGAGCCGTTCGCAGATCGGGACGACCATCCGTGCCGCGTCCTTGTATCCGTCGAACAGGAGGACGACGACCCGCGGATGGAGCTCCTCGTCCGCGCCGGCCGTCAGGAGATCCCGGAGCCGTGCCAGCTTGTTCAGCCGCCGGTCCGCGATCTCGAGGTGTCCCGGCAGGACATCGTGGAAGTTCAGGGCGAGGAGCGGGATCGCCGACAGCTCACCCTTCGACCACCCTGCGCCTTCGCTCTCCAGCAGGAGTTCCCCGAGGACGCTCTGCAGGACGTAGGCCTCGTAGGTGAACGGTACGGGGCGCCGGAGTGCTGCCGGCAGTGGGCCCATGATGCCCGGGATCAACGTGGACGGATCCGCTCCGGCGGCCACTGCGGCGTCGTCGAGCAGCACCACCGGTGCTCCCCCGGGCTGCTCACCCTGATCCAGGATGTACGTCTCCAGCTCAGCGGCGCCCTGTTCACTGTTCATATGTCCGGCGTGTCCGGCGTGGGAGCGGGAGCACTACTGCTCACCGAGGACGAGTCGGGCGGCATGCCGGCCGGGCTCACGGTACAGCGGCAGCAGCCCGGCCGCGACGGCCTCGACGGCGTCACGATCCAGCCATGCCGGGCCGCCGAGCCGCTCGACGGCCTCGCCGGTCAAAATCACTTCCCGCCAGCCGTCGCCCTCGGGTCGCCGGCCCACGCGCGCGAGATCGCCCCGCCCGTCGTCGACCAGTCTCCGCACACCCGCCTCGCCGATCCGTCCATAGGCGACCGTTTCCACTTCGGTCCCGGGCACCACCACCTTGACCGCCCGTGCCACGCCGTCATCGGTCGGTCCAGGGGGCGTCAGGTCGGCGACAAGAACGTCGAGACCGTGGTCGGTCATGATCGCCAGCGGGTCGGCGGTCGGTCGCGTCGGGAGATCACGGAACCGCATGACCGATCGGCGGGAGAACACCGTGGTATCCAGGCGCGCCCGCACGGCTGCGTCCTGCTCCGCGCCGGCAGTCAGCCAGCCCACGGTTGCCTCGAGGACGCGCGGCTCCTCGGCGCCGGGATCGACGACGGCCAACGCGTCGTGCAGATAGTCCTGCGGCGTGATGCGTCGGACCGCGGCGAGGGGGCCGTGCATGAACGCCTTCCGGGCCCGGGCAGAGGCGAATTCGAGCACCGCCTTGCGCAGCGCCACATCCCGATCGGGATGTGCAACCTCCCCGCAGGCTGTCGCGACGACGAGATCGTCGCCCGGTGCGTGCCCGACGACGTACAGGTCGGACACCCCGTGATCGATCGACGCGATCTTCACCAGCACGTCCACCCCCGCACTGCGCAGCGCTTCGAGCACCTGGCGGGTCTCGGCGTCCCCGTCGTCGGGGCCCAGTTCGACGACCGTCCCCCGGTCGAGCGCCCGGAAGGTGAGACCGTTGCCGTCGCGCTGAAGAATCTCGAGGACACCGTGGACAACGGCCTGCCGCAGGCTCGTCCCCGCGCCCATCCCGTTCGCGACGGGCATCAGCAACCGCTCACCCGTATCGCGATCATCGAGCTCCGACGGGCTGCTCGCGACGAGATCGACCGGAACGAGCACCGGCTCCCCGTCGAGTTCGAGGGCCGGCGCGCCCCGGCGGTCGGAGCTGTCGAGGCTTCGGGTGGCGAGGGCTCGACGCATCGGCACCCAGGTCAGGACCATGTCATCGGAGTAGGGGGAGCCCACCGGCAGCCCCAGGGTCCGCGGGTCCGCGACTCCCGCTGCGCCATGGCGACGCCGGATTTCGCTGTACGACGCCGTCGTCCGCTCGAGGCGTGCGAACGCCATGAGGGAGAAGGCGCTCTCGACCGTCTCACCGAGAGCACCGACGCGCGCCTGCGCCGCGGACGGACCGTATCCGACGCCGCCCAGAGCCGCGCCTGCTCCCCGCCACCACGTCGCCCACGTCGGGACGCCGGTCCGGTCGAGGCCGTCGATCGCGAACTGCGCCTGCAACCCCGGGAGAGCGGCCTCGTAGGCTGCTGCGGCCGCCGCCAGTGCCCCCTCAGCCGGCAGCGCAGTCCCGCTCCTGTGCATCATGCCCCCAGTAGAGCACACGGCTCCACGATGCGATCCGAGTGGACGCCGTCGCCCGCAGACAGTAGTCCTCGGGGTCGTCGGGGACGGTCGCCGGGCGGAAATACTTTGCCGACGCCCTTCGGACTGTCGGCGCGGCGCTGTAGGTTGTGATCACCCTCACCCGGAAGGCATGAACATGACTATTTCCAGACGGCAGATCCTTGGCGGAGCAGGTTTCCTCGCGGCGGCGGCGGCGCTGAACGGATGCGCGGGATTCTCCGGCGGCTCCAACTCCGGCGGGGGTGACGGTGAGCAGGACACCCTGACGTTCACCACCTGGGGCAGTCCGGCCGAGGAGGAGGGTTTCCGCCGCGGGATCGAGGCGTTCAAGGCCGCCAACTCCGGTGTGGACGTCCAGCTCAATCTCGTACCCTACGAGCAGATCTTCCAGAACATCGACGCCCAGCTGCAGGCGGGGACGGCGCCGGACCTCTTCCGCGTCGACTACGGCACCATCGGTGCCTACAGCAGCCAGGACCAGCTCCTCGACCTCAGCAGCTACTTCGACACAGCGGCGGGCGAGGAGTTCCTGCCCGCCATGTGGCAGGCCGTCCAGTTCGAGGACAAACCGTACGGCGTTCCGCACCAGACCGACACCTCTGCCCTCGTGTACCGTACCGATCTCTTCGAGCAGGCGGGCATCACCAGTGTTCCCGACAGCCTCGACTCCGCGTGGACGTGGGAGGAGTTCCGCAGGGTTGCGGAGCAGCTCCGCGGCTCCCTCCCCGACGATCTCTACCCCTTCGTCTACAACTGGCAGCTCGGCGGTTCCACCCGCTGGCTGAGCTGGCTCTTCCAGGCCGGTGGCCGACTCTTCAACGACGATCTCACCGGCTCCGCCATCCAGTCCGACGCCGGGACGAAGGCCCTGGCCTTCACCCAGGGTTTCTTCACCGACGATCTCGTACCCCCCAGCAGCTCCGTGAAGTCCTCCACGTACGCGGACAACGCTTTCTCCGCCGGAACCACCGCCATGGCCTTCGTGGGCAACTTCGTGCTTCCGAGCCTGGATGAGGCCATCACCGACTTCGAGTGGAGCGCCACCTACCTGCCCCGCGACGAGCGTGGTGCCTGTGACCTGGGCGGCAACGCCCTCGTGGCGACGAAGAATGCCCGAAACCCCGAGCTTGCGGCCGAGTTCCTGAAATTCATGACGCAGCCGGATCAGATGTCGGACTTCTGTGCGCGCGCCATGGAGCTGCCCACCCTGAAGAGCCTCGTCGACTCCGAACTCGATTACCAGACGCGGCCGGACATCGCAGGCATCTTCGTGGAACAGGCAACCACCCTGGAGCCGTCCGACGTGGAGCAGCTCACCTCCCCCGCCATGGCGGCGATCAACCCCAAACTGCGCGACCAACTCGAGGCTGCCTTCACCCAGGGCCAGCCGGTCGAGGAGACCCTGGCGAACATCGCAGCAGCCGTGGATGAGGCAGCCGGCTGATGTCCGCCAGCACCTCGGCCCGCGAGGAGTCCACCGATGACACCCGAGGGCTGCCCCCACCGGTTCCCACCTACACGGCCAGGGCAAGGAACGGGGCGCATCGGCGCACGCTCGCCTCCTACGGCTTCCTGGGACCCAATCTCGTACTGCTCGGCGTGTTCCTCTTCCTGCCACTGGGCTGGGCCTTCCTGATCAGCTTCCAGGAATCCAGCGGCTTCGGAGCGAGTGGCTGGGTGGGGCTGCAGAACTACCAGCGGCTCGTCACTGATCCCACATTCTGGCAATCGGCGCTCAACACCGCCGTCTTCACCCTGATCACGGTGCCATTGAGCCTCGCCCTGGGGCTGGCCCTGGCGGTCCTCATGAACTCCGTGCTCCCTGGGCGCAAGCTCTTCCGCACGCTGATCTACCTGCCCATGGTCATCTCGGGCGTCGCCACGGCCCTCATGGGGGTGCTGCTCTTCGATGAGGCGACGGGCATCATCAACAAACTCCTCCGCGAGGGCGGGCTGGCAGGCATCCCCTGGCAGTCGCAGGGATCTGCCGCGTTCGCCTCGATCGTCCTGGTGACGCTGTGGATCCGCGTGGGGTTCAACATGGTCATCTACCTTGCCGGGCTGCAGAGCATCTCGCCGGAACTCTATGAAGCGGCGAAGCTCGAGGGCGCCAGTTCATGGCAGCAGTTCCGCTACCTCACCGTGCCCCTCGTCGGCCCGTCCACATTCTTCCTGCTGATCATGGACGTCATCTACTCCTTCCAGGTCTTCGACACCATCTTCGTGATGACCGGGGGAGGTCCGGGCCGGTCGACCTCGGTGCTGGTCACGTACGCCTACGAGAACGGCTTCGTCACCCGTGACCAGAGCTACGCGGCGGCTATCGGCATCGTGATCTTCCTGCTGACCCTCGTCTTCACCGTCCTCCAGTGGCGGGGCAACCGCACGCGCGACACCACCGGATAGCTCGACGCAGCGCCGGCCGGCACCGGTCGGCGCCAACGACCACCCATGACAGCCCACGAGGACAGGATTCCCATGGCGCATCCACTCTCCCCCAGGGGCAGTGACCGGGCGACTCGCCCGGCCGGTCCCCCAGCAGGACCGGCCGACTTCGTCCCCCGCGTCAAGCGGATATCGCCCGCGCAGCATGCATCCGCGGCGGCCCGACTGGTGACCGCCGTCATCGTGGGCCTGATCATGATGTTCCCGCTGTACTGGATGGTCACGATCGCCTTCTCCCCGAACGCCGACGTCTTCAGCCGCGAGCTGCGCATCTGGCCTTCCGAGTGGTCGCTCGAGAACTTCCGTACCATTTTCGGCCGCTTCCCGACGGCCACCTGGTTCGGCAACTCCGTGGTCATCACGGTTATCGTCACGGTCCTCACCGTGACCGTGAACCTGCTGGCCGGCTACGCCTTCGCCAAGCTCGACTTCCGCGGCAAGGGAGCCATCTTCCTCCTGGTGTTGAGCACGATGATGGTCCCGGTGCAGGTCCTGATGGTGGCGCAGTTCCGCCTCGTCACGGAGCTCGGGATCTACGGCACGTTCTGGGCGGTCATTCTGCCGTCGGCTGCTTCCGCGTTCGGCATCTTCCTCGCCCGCCAGTTCATCATCGCCATTCCCGACGAACTCATCGAAGCAGCGAAGGTCGATGGCGCGGGCACCCTCCGGATCTTCCTGCAGATCATCCTGCCGCTGTGCAAGCCGCTGATCGCCGTGCTCGTGCTGCTCACCGTGATGTACCAGTGGAACGATTTCGCGTGGCCGCTCATCGCGCTCAAGGACAGCCAACTCTTCACCCTGCCCATCGGCCTGCTGTACCTGAGAGGGCAGTACGGGGCCGACTACGGTGCCATCATGGCGCTGGCGCTCGTGTCCATCACGCCGATCGTCATCATGTTCCTCGCCTTCCAGAAGTACTTCGTGCAGGGCCTCGCACGCAGCGGCATCCGGTAGGAGGACAGAAGCAGCAGGGCGCCACTCCGGATCCGGCCGTCGCGTCACCCGACGGCGGCCTGCGCCACGGGGACAGTCGTCCGGGTCGCCGAGTCACCGAGGCCGTCGAGTATCCGGTGGAGTCCCCACAGATACTGTTCGGTGGACACGTACCGGGCCATGACCTGAGCGGCGGCGGCCGACAGCGGGTACGTCTCGGCCGGTATTCCGGAGAAGCCGGAGTACCGTGCCGCGATGCGATCCGCTTCGGGGGGTGCCTGACGGACGTCACCGAGTTCCGCCACCTCCAGGGCGATCGAGCCGAAGACGTAGACGATCAGCAGGTAGGAGGCCTTCGCTGCGTCCGTGGGCGAGAACCCTGCGCCGGAGAGGACTTCCATCAGCCGTTCATTGAGGGCAAGGGCGCGGGGTCCGTCCATGGGACCGCCGATCATCAGTCCGACGGCACCGGGATGAGCCGTGAGGCGCTCCCTCAATTCGACGGCCAGGAGCTCGATCCGCCGTCGCCAGGGCACGTCCGGATCCGCGAATGCCGCGTGATCGACCTGCCCGAGAAGATGCTCGACGATCGCCCTGATGACGGCGGCCTTGTCGGGGAAGTACGTGTAGACCGCGTTGGGAGCTACGCCGATCCGGGCGGCGATCCCTCGGATGGACGCCGCAGCGACACCGCCCTCGTCCAACAGGCCGAGAGCGGCCTCCACGATCTCCTCCCCGGTCGAAACCCTCCGCGGGCCGCGACGGGAACCCTTGAGTTGCTCGGCCATCGACGGACTCCTTACCCTTGACACTTTTCTGTACAGGGTACAGCATTTGTACACCGTACAGATAAGGTCTCGGGAAAGCAGGGTCGATCATGACAACCAGAAGCAGCATCAGGAGCCTACGGCGGCTCACCGGCACCCTCTTCGTGGTCAGCGCCGTTGCTTTCGCCGCTGCGGCGACAGCCCTGTCCATCGCCTTCGACTGGCCGGACATCCTGCGGGAACCGCCCGGCACCGTCCTGCCTGCTTTCGCAGCCGGCGGACCCGGCCTGGTCTGGCTCTGGTTCGCGACGGCCTGGACCTACGGCCTCCTCGCCCTGCCCGTTCTCCTCCTACCCGCGGCCCTCGGACTGCAGAGGAGTCCCGCAGTGCGGGTGGCTACCTCTGTGGGCGCCGCTTCGGTGCTGGTATCCCTCATCGGGTTCCTTCGCTGGGTGTTCGTCGTCCCACCACTCGCTGACTCCTATGTCACCGGTGATGCAGTGACCCGGGCGGCGGTGGAGGCTGCATGGACCGCGCAGCATCAGTTCGGGGGAGCGCTGCTGGGAGAACACCTGGGCCAGGTGCTCGTCATCGGCTGGTCGGTCACGCTCAGCGTGATCATCCTGCGCAGTGGGATCCTCCCACGCTGGCTCGGCACCGTGGGCATCGTTGCCGGCGCGATCTACCTGCTCAACCAGGGCGACGTCTTCTCGACCACCGTGCCCGGTTTCCCTGTCTGGGACCTGGCCGGGCTCCTCGGCAGCACCGCCTGGGGACTCTGGGTGGCCGCCCTCGGCGTCGCCCTGTTGACCCGCCCTGCTCCCGACCACGCAGGCTCTGCCGGCCGACCGGAGTCCACGTCCTTCCCTCACGCCCCGACGGACAGCCGGCCGGCCCCCTCCGGACCGAGGACCTGATCCTCATGGTGCACTCCCCCTCATTCCGATCCCCGTTCCTGCGCACCTGGCTTCTGTGGATTGCAGGATTCATTGCGTTCCCCGTCGCCGGCCTCATCGGCAGCTTCGTCGTCGGTCGCGTCGACAACAGCGCCTCGGCGCTCGTCGGCGGCGCGATTGCCGGGCTCATCATCGGCAGCGGCCAGACGCTGGCCGGCAACCACCGCCTGCAGGCGGGCAGGTGGATACCGGCGACCACTGTGGGGACGAGTGCGGGGCTGCTCCTCGGCGCCTCCGCGGTGGACTACGGCACGTCCCTCGCCGACCTCGCGCTGATGGGAGCCCTCAACGGCCTCGTCGTGGGCGCCTGCCAGGCTGCAGCATTGCCGCGCGGCGTGCGTCCCCGCTGGGTCTGGGCGGCCGTCGTTCCTGCCCTGTGGGCGCTGGGCTGGACCGTCACGACCCTGCTGCGGGTCAGGGTCGACGAACAGTTCATCGTCTTCGGAGCCACCGGGGCCCTCGTCTTCGCCGCACTCTCCGGACTCGCCCTCCACTGGCTCGTTCCCTCCCGGGCGGATGCTACTCCCGCAGCGCTCCCGACGAGGTCGGCGACAACGTGAGCGCCGGGCTGCACGTCATCTTCGGCACAGGAGCGATCGGCCTCGCCACCTACGATGCGCTCCGTCGCCGCGGCCGCACCGTACGACTCGTCAACCGTTCAGGCCAGGCCCCCGTCGGTGCTGACGTCGAGGTCCTCGCCGGCGATGGCCGGGACGCCTCTTTCGCAGTGAGCGCGGCTCGTGGCGCCGCCGTCGTCTACCAGGCACTGAACCCGCCGTACTCCCAGTGGAGTCAGCAGTTCCCGCCACTGCAGGCAGGCGTGCTGACCGCTGCCGAAAAGGCGGGCGCACGCCTGGTCAGTCTTGAGAACGTCTACATGTACGGGCGTCCCGCAGGACGCCCGCTCACCGAGGACCGCAGGAACAACGCCCACACCAGGAAAGGGCGGCTCCGGGCGGGCATGGCCGAGGAACTACTCGCAGCACACAGGGCCGGCCGCGTCGAGGTCACCATCGGTCGCGCGTCGGACTACTTCGGCCCCCGCGGCGGTGCCCAGTCCAACCTCGGCGACCGCGTCTTCCCCTCCGCGCTGGACGGCAGGACCGCGACAGTCCTCGGCAACCCCGACCAGCCCCACACCTACACCTACCTCCCCGACATCGGCGAGGGTCTTGCCGTCCTCGGCGACCACCCCGACGCCCCGGGACAGATCTGGCACCTGCCCAACGACCCCCACACCCGCACCACAAGACAACTCGTCGAGATCATCTACAGGCAGGCCGGCCGGCCTCGGCCCAAGCTCCGCGCCGTCCCGCCACTGCTGCTGCGCGCGCTCGGACTCATGAACCCCACCGTGCGCGAACTCCTCGAGATGCAGTACCAGTTCGAGGAACCCTTCATCGTCGACAGCAGCAAGATCACCGACCGCCTCGGCATCACCGCCACACCGATCGAACACGCCATTACCGAGACGCTCCGAACCTACCGTCAGGTGCAGGACCCATCGGAACCATAGTGCCGGTCGACACCGACCCCACTGCGGTGATCCCGGTGGCAGGCGTCGTCGCCCACGCTGCTGATCGCGGGAGGCTCAGCGCCGGATCCCTTTCCAGAAGTACGCCACGGGGCCCACGAAGTTGATCGCGATGATGGCAGCCCACATGCCCTTGCTGCCGTTCACCGTGTCCTTGGGCCGGGTGGCCAGGTCTGTCCAGGCGAACGCGGCCAGGGACAGTTGCACGGCGCCGAGGACCAACACCCTCGCCTTCTGCCCGTCCGTGAGGTCGCTCCAGCGCTTCTTGGCGGCTTTCTTCGAGTGATGGGTGGATGCATTGCGGTCAGCCATGGGGGTCTCCCGAGTCGGAGCCGGTACCGGAAGCGGGGCTGATGCCTCATCTCCCGGCGCACGGACAGGCGGTACGTTCGGATGCCAAATTCCACCACGGACCGCAGTCCACCACCATGCCCCGGGCGAAATTCCTGCGGCGGCAGAAGATACCCGACCTTGACGCATCCGAACGCCCCTGCCTACTCTTCGTATACGATTTCGTACTCGATGAGGAGCAACGGGTGGAACTGCTCGACGACGGCGTCCTGACCGCAGCCCGCAAGGTCATCGCGGTGCACATCAACTACCCCAGCCGGGCTGCCCAGCGGGGCCGCACGCCCGAACAGCCGTCCTATTTCCTCAAGCCACCCTCCTCGCTCTCCCTGTCCGGTTCCAACGTCGAGCGTCCTGCCGGCTGCGAGCTGCTCGGCTTCGAGGGCGAGATCGCCCTCGTCATCGGCTCCCCCGCCCGCCGGGTCTCCCCCGACACCGCGTGGAGCCACGTCCGCTGGGTCACGGCCGCCAATGACCTCGGCGTCTACGACCTGCGCTACGCGGACAAGGGGTCGAACCTGCGGTCCAAGGGCGGGGACGGCTTCACCCCGGTGGGTCCCGGGCTCCTGCCGGCCGACGCCGTCGACCCCGCCGCCCTCCGGATCCGCACCTGGCACAACGGCGCACTGGTACAGGACGACACCACCGCCGACCTCCTCTTCCCGTTCGCGCGGCTCATCGCAGACCTGTCCCAGCTCCTCACGCTCGAACCCGGCGATCTGATCCTCACCGGCACGCCGGCGGGAGCGTCGGTCGCCGGTCCGGGCGATGCGCTGGAGGTCGAAGTGACCGCGGGCGGCCTGTCCACGGGACGGCTGGCCACGACGGTCAGCGAGGGCACGACCCCCCTGGCCCCCTTCGGTGCCCGTCCGAGGGTGGACGACGTCCAGCGCGAGGAGGCCTACGGCTCCCGCGAGGCGGCCGGACTGCCCACGCCGCAGAAGGTCCTGACACCCTCACTGAAGGCGACGCTCGAAAGCGTCTCCACCGCCACCCTCTCCTCCCTGCTGCGCAAGCGGGGGCTGAACAACGTCAGCATCGACGGCCTGAGCTCCACGCAGCCGGGCCGGCGCGTCGTCGGACTCGCCCGCACCCTCCGGTACGTGCCGAACCGCGAGGACCTCTTCATCGCCCACGGCGCCGGGTACAACGCCCAGAAACGCGCCATCGACACCGTCGACGAGGGGGAGATCCTCGTGATGGAGGCCCGCGGCGAGAAGGGCACGGGCACGGTCGGGGACATCCTGGCCCTCCGTGCGCAGGTGCGCGGAGCGGCGGCGATCATCACCGACGGAGGCGTCCGCGACTTCGCCGCGGTGGCCTCCATGGACATGCCCACCTTCTACGCCAACCCGCACCCCGCCGTGCTGGGGCGGCGCCACATCCCGTGGGACACCGACGTCACGATCGCCTGCGGAGGGACGACCGTCCAGCCCGGCGACATCATCGTGGCGGACGCCGACGGCATCCTCGTGATCCCGCCCGCCCTCGCGGCGGACCTGGCCGCGGACGCCGTCGCCCAGGAGCGGGAGGAGACGTTCATCGCGGAGATGGTGGCCGACGGGCACGGCGTGGACGGCCTGTACCCGATGAACGGCGCCTGGAGGGAACGCTACGGCCAGTGGCAGGAACGGCATGCTCATGGCTGAGCCGGTAGCGACCGACGACGCCCCCGCGGCGGGCAGCAAGTCGCAGCAGGCCTACGGTGCCGTGAAGCAGCGGATCGTGGACGGCGCCTATCCTCCCGGACACCGGTTGGTCCTGGCCGCCATCGCGCAGGACCTGGGGGTCAGCGTCGTGCCCGTGCGTGAGGCCATCCGCCGCCTCGAGGCCGAGGGCCTGGTGACCTTCCAGCGCAACGTGGGAGCGACGGTCGCGGGGATCGACCCCACCGAATACCTCTACACCATGCAGACCCTGAGCCTCGTCGAGGGAGCGGCGACGGCGCTGTCCGCACCGCTGATCGACGCCGAAGTGCTGGACCGGGCCGGCGCGGTCAACGAGGAGATGCGCGCCTGCCTGCAGGACTTCGATCCCCTCCGTTTCACCCGGCTCAACCAGGACTTCCACGCCATCCTCTTCGAGCGCTGCCCCAATCCGCACATCCTCGACCTGGTGCACCGCGGGTGGAACCGGCTCGCGTCGCTGCGGTCCTCGACGTTCCGCTTCGTGCCCGAGCGCGCCCGCGAGTCCGTCGAGGAGCACGCGCACCTGCTCTCCCTCATCGCTGACGGTGCCGACGCCGACACCATCGAACGCTTCGCGCGCCTCCATCGCAGCGCCACCCTCGACGCCTACCTGACGCACTTCAGCGCCACCGAAGCAGCCACCGACGCAGACCCTGACGCAGCACACGACCACGGTTAGGACCCACCCATGACGAGCCCCGGTGCACAGCCGATCGCAGCAACCGAGCAGCACATCCCGGAAGGACTGCCGTCCTCCCTCCAGCACTACATCAACGGCCGGTTCGTCGACTCCGTGGGCGGGGCGACGTTCGATGTCCTCGATCCGGTGTCCAACACCACGTACGCCACCGCGGCGGCCGGCCAGCAGGAGGATGTCGATCTCGCGGTGGCCGCCGCACGGGAGGCCTTCACCGACGGACCGTGGCCGCGGATGAAGCCCCGCGAGCGCGCCCGCGTGCTGAACCGGATCGCCGACGCCGTCGAGGCGCAGGAGGCCCGGCTCGCCGAGCTCGAGACCTTCGACACGGGCCTGCCGATCACGCAGGCGAAGGGCCAGGCCCTGCGCGCTGCCGAGAACTTCCGCTTCTTCGCGGACCTCATCGTCGCCCAGTTCGACGACGCCATGAAGGTGCCCGGCTCCCAGATCAACTACGTGAACCGGAAGCCGATCGGCGTCGCCGGCCTCATCACCCCGTGGAACACGCCGTTCATGCTGGAGTCCTGGAAGCTCGCGCCCGCCCTCGCCACCGGCAACACGGTGGTCCTGAAGCCCGCCGAGTTCACGCCCCTCTCCGCGTCCCTGTGGGCGCAGATCTTCAGGGACGCCGGGGTGCCCGACGGCGTCTTCAACCTCGTCAACGGTCTCGGCGAGGAGGCCGGGGACGCCCTCGTCAAGCACCCCGACGTCCCCCTCATTTCCTTCACCGGGGAGACCACCACGGGCCAGACGATCTTCCGGAACGCCGCGGCGCACCTGAAGGGACTCTCGATGGAGCTCGGCGGGAAGTCCCCGTGCATCGTCTTCGCCGACGCGGACCTCGACGCCGCGATCGACTCGGCCCTCTTCGGGGTCTTCTCTCTCAACGGCGAGCGCTGCACCGCCGGCTCCCGCATCCTCGTCGAGCGGCCCGTGTACGAGGAGTTCTGCGATAAGTACGCGGCCCGCGCGAAGACCATCGTCGTCGGCGATCCCCACGATCCGCGGACGGAGGTCGGGGCGCTCGTGCACCCGGAGCACTACGCCAAGGTGGCCTCCTACGTGGAGATCGGCAAGACGGAGGGCCGCCTCCTCGCCGGTGGCGGGCGCCCCGAGCACCTGCCCGAGGGCAACTACATCGCGCCCACGGTGTTCGCGGATGTCTCCCCCGACGCGCGGATCTTCCAGGAGGAGATCTTCGGGCCCGTCGTCGCCATCACCCCGTTCGAGGACGACGCCGAGGCGCTGGCGCTGGCCAACAACACGCGCTACGGGCTCGCGGCCTACGTGTGGACGAAGGACCTGACCCGCGCCCACACCTTCGCGCAGAACGTGGAGGCCGGGATGGTGTGGCTCAACAGCCACAACGTCCGCGACCTCCGGACGCCCTTCGGTGGCGTGAAGTCCTCCGGCCTCGGGCACGAGGGCGGCTACCGCTCCATCGACTTCTACACCGACCAGCAGGCCGTGCACATCACCCTCGGCACCGTCCACACCCCGAAGTTCGGCAGCGTCACGGACTCGGCCGCCAACGAAGGCTGAACCTTCCCCGTCCGCCCGACGAAGAGAGAATCCCATGACCACTCCTGTTCCCACACCCTCGGTCCCGGCACCGGACATCGTCCGCTGCGCCTACATGGAGATCGTGGTCACCGACCTCGCCCGCTCGCGTGAGTTCTACGTGGACGTCCTCGGCCTGCACGTCACCGAGGAGGACGAGGACGCGATCTACCTCCGCTCCCTCGAGGAGTTCATCCACCACAACCTGGTGCTGCGGCGCGGCCCGGTCGCCGCCGTCGCCGCCTTCGCCTACCGGGTGAAGTCGCCCGCGGAGGTGGACGCCGCGGAGGCGTACTACCGCGAACTGGGCTGCCGGACCGAACGACGCCGGGACGGATTCACGAAGGGCGTCGGCGACTCGGTGCGCGTCGAGGACCCGCTGGGCTTCCCGTACGAGTTCTTCTACGACGTCCAGCACGTGGAGCGCCTCACCCAGCGCTACGACCTGTACTCGGCCGGCGAACTCGTGCGGCTGGACCACTTCAACCAGGTCACCCCCGACGTCCCGCGGGGACGTGCGTACCTCGAGGACCTCGGCTTCCGCGTCTCCGAGGACATCCAGGACTCCGACGGCCTCACCTACGCCGTGTGGATGCACCGGAAGCAGACCGTGCACGACACCGCCCTCACCGGAGGCAACGGCCCGCGCATGCACCACGTGGCGTTCGCGACGCACGAGAAGCACAACATCATCCAGATCTGCGACAAGATGGGCGCCCTGCGCATCAGCGACCGCATCGAGCGCGGACCCGGGCGGCACGGCGTCTCCAACGCCTTCTACCTCTACATCCTCGACCCGGACGGCCACCGCGTCGAGATCTACTGCCAGGACTACTACACGGGCGATCCGGACAACCCGACCATCACCTGGGACGTCCACGACAACCAGCGCCGCGACTGGTGGGGCAACCCCGTGGTGCCGTCCTGGTACTCGGAGGCCTCCCTCGTGCTGGACCTGGACGGCAACCCCCAGCCCGTCGTCGAGCGGGAGGAGCGCAGCGAGATGGCCGTCACCGTCGGCGCCGACGGCTTCTCCTACACCCGCAGCAAGGACGACGGCGTCGAGGGCTTCAAGCTCGGCACCCAGCTCTGACCGCCGCTCCGCCACCGAAGGAACCCGATGCTCGATCCGCAGACCATCAGCCAGATCGCCGACGAACTCCTCGACGCCGCCCGGACGAGGACCCCGGTCCCGCTGCTGACGGCCCGCTACCCGGGCATGACCGTCGAGGACTCGTACGCGGTGCAGCGCCTGTGGCGGCAGCGGAACGAGGACGCCGGCCGCACGCTCGTGGGGCGGAAGATCGGGCTCACCTCACGGGCGATGCAGGCCGCGACGGGCATCACGGAGCCGGACTACGGGGCGATCTTCGACGACATGGTGTTCGAGACGGGCTGCTCGGTAGCGTGGGACACCTACACGCATCCACGGGTCGAGGTGGAACTCGCCTTCGTGCTCAAGCACGATCTCGCCGGGCCGGGCTGCACGATCTTCGACGTCCTGAATGCCACCGACTACGTGGTGCCGGCCCTCGAGATCCTCGACTCGCGCATCGAGATGCAGGGGCGCACCATCGTGGATACCATCTCCGACAACGCGGCGATGGGCGCCATGGTCGTCGGCGGCAGACCGGTGAGGCCGGACGCCGTCGACCTCCGCTGGGTGTCCGCCATCCTCTACAAGAACCAGGTGGTCGAGGAGACCGGCGTGGCCGCCGGGGTCCTCGACCACCCGGCCGCTGGCGTGCACTGGCTCGCCAACAAGATCGCCGCCCACGGGGACGGCCTGAAGGCGGGCGACATCATCCTCGCCGGATCATTCACCCGGCCCATGTGGGTTCATGCGGGCGACACCGTCCACGCCGACTACGGACCGTTGGGGGCTGTCACATGCCGCTTCCACTAGGGGATTCCTTCCGCGAGGCGCTGGCCGCCGCCGACCGCCCGCTCGTGGGCATGTGGGTGTGCTCGGGTAGCCCGCTGGTCGCCGAGATCTGCGCCGGCGCGGGGCTGGACTGGCTGCTCGTGGACGCCGAGCACAGCCCGAACGGCCTCGAGTCGATCCTCGCCCAGCTGCAGGCCGTCCAGGGGTACCCGGTGCGGACGCTCGTCCGGCCACCCGTCAACGACGCTGTCCTCATCAAGCAGTACCTGGACCTGGGCGTGCAGAACCTGCTGGTCCCGATGGTGCATTCCGTCGCGGACGCCGAGGCCGCCGTCGCCGCGACCCGCTACCCACCGGAGGGCGTGCGCGGCGTCGGGTCGGCGCTCGCCCGGGCCGCCCGCTGGAACCGGGTGCCCGACTATTTGGCGCGTGCGTCCTCGACGATCAGCGTCACCGTGCAGATCGAGTCGACGGCGGCCGTCGACGCGGTGGAGGACATCCTCGCGGTCGACGGCGTCGATGCGATCTTCGTCGGCCCGTCCGATCTCGCGGCGTCCATGGGTGTTCTCGGCCGGCAGGAACACCCCGAGGTGGTGGCCGCCGTCGAGCAGTGCCTCGCGGCCGCGACGCGGGCCGGCAAGCCGGCGGGCGTCAACGCCTTCACCCCGTCCGTCGCACGGCGGTACCTGGACAACGGGGCCGGGTTCGTCCTGGTCGGCGCCGACGTCGCGCTGCTGGCCCGCGGTTCCGAGGCCCTCGCCGCCGGCTTCATCCCGGCAGCAGACGGCGGTCCCCGCGCGAGCTACTGACGGCTCGGGGCCGGATACTGCTCCCGGATCCTGTGGTGGACCTCTGCCGCAGATGCCGCCCCCACGGCCGCCGCATGGACCAGCGCCGCCACCCGGGCGGTCCCGCTGCCCAGCCGGGTGGGGGACGACAGGTCGAGCACGTCGACCGCCAGCAGCACTTCGATCGCGAGGAGATCCGAGAGCAGTCCCAGGGCCTCCTCCGTCTTCCTGACACCGAGGACAGCCCCCGTGGCATGATCCTCGACGCCCAGATCCAGGACGGTCGAGTTGAGCGTCGCGGGGGCCGCCAGAAGACGGAGGGCCGTGAAGCAGGCCGACGCGGCGTACCGGAGCTGGACGCCGGGCAGTGACGCCGGGCCCATCGCCGGCGGTGGAGTCCCCCGTTCCAGGGATCCCATGACGGCGTCCCACAGGTGGCTCATGCGCCGCTCGCTGAGCTGCCCCACGTGGACGAGGGCCACGCGCAGGGCGTCGAAGGACACGGCCATCACGATGGGATGGAAATTGCCGTTGCTGATCATGGTGCCCGAGGTGACGTCGGCCAGGGGGTTGTCACTCGCGGAGTTCAGTTCGACCTCCACCGACCGGCGCGTGGCCGCCAGGAACTCCCGCAGGGCCCCGTGGACCTGGGGGACCACCCGGAACGACAGTGCATCCTGGACGGACCGTGGTCCTGCAGCGTCCAGCAGCCGGCTGCCCTGGAGCAGGTCCAGAAGGTGCGCCGCGGCGGCGATCTGCCCGGGGTAGGGCTTGGCGCGGCCGACCGCGGGCAGGACGATGGACGGATTGCCGCCCGTCGCCTCGAGGGACAGGGCGGCGGCTTCATCGGCGGCGTCGGCGACCCGGGCGGCGTGGGCGGTCACGATGGCGCCGTGCCCCACGGAGACCCCGTTGGAGGAGATCAGGGCGAGGCCGTCCTTCCCCTCGAGGCGCAGCGGCGGGATCCCGGCACGGCGCAGCGCCTCCCCGCCCGGGAGGGTCACGCCGTCGTACCGGGCAAGGCCTGCGCCGACGGCCACCTGCGCGATACCCGCCATGTGGCCGATGTCCGCGGCCCCGATGGAGCCGGTTCCGGGCAGAACCGGATGCACCCCGGCGTTGAGCATGGACACCAGGGTGCCGGCTGCCGCGAGGCTCGCCCCGGACCCCCCTCTCGCCATGCCGTTGATCCGCACGACGATGGCCGCCCGGACGACGTCCTGTGCGAGCGGCGGCCCGAACGCTCCTCCGTGGGTGTCCACGAGCATCCGCTGCTGCCGTTGGAGTTCCTCGCGACGGACGCGCTGGTCCTTGCCGTGCCCGACATTCGTGGAGAGCCCGTAGACCGGGATGCCTGACGCGAGCGCCTCGTCGATCAGCACCCGGCCCGCCGCGATCCGCGCTCGCGCCGCCTCGCCGAGCCTCAGTTCTGCACCCTCGACGGCGGCCAGGAGGTCCTCGATGGTCAGGGGCTGGGCGTCGACACTGACGGGGTCCATCATCGCCTCCAGGATCGGGTCCGCCGAGGAACGTCGCTGCGGACGTGGCGACACTGTACTCCTGCCGGTCCTTCGTGGGGAGGCCGGCGGTGAAGCTCCGGGCCTCCCACCCGCGCAGCCCGCAGCAGATCTGCCTGCGGCAGCGTGCCATTGCCCGGGCACGGCGGCGGGACGAGGGTGGGGCCATGACCGACGAACGCAGATCACCATCCCTCGACGACACCCTGACCCAGCAGCTCATGAGCCACCGGATCCTGCTGCTCGGCACCGAACTGGACCAGGAGGGCGGCAACCGGCTGTGCACGCAGCTGATGCTCCTCTCCGCCGAGGATCCTCAGCGCGACATCAGCCTGTGGATCAACTTCCCCGGCGGATCCGTGCCCGCGATGCTCGCCATCCGCGACGTCATGCGCCTCATCCCGAACGAGGTCTCCACCGTGGTCCTCGGCCTGGCCCTGAGTGCCGGACAGTTCCTCCTCAGCTCCGGCACGCACGGCAAACGGTTCGCCCTGCCCCACGCGCGGGTCCTGCTGCATCAGGGCTCGGGAGGAATCGGCGGCACCGCGATGGACATCGCCATCCAGGCGGAGGACCTCCGGCACACGCGGGACACCGTGCTCGGGCTCATCGCCGCGGACACCGGCCAGCCGATCGAGCGCGTCACGGCCGATTCCCTGCGGGACCGCTGGTTCACCGCAGCCGAGGCCCGGGCGTACGGGTTCGTGGACAGGATCATCGACCACGTCGACGACATCCGGCCGGGCCGACGCCCCGCCGTCAGCCTGGGAGGCGTGCGATGAGCAGCTACACCATCCCCTATGTCACCGTGCACCACGGCAACGGGTCGCAGCAGACGCTCGACATCTTCAGCAGCCTGCTCACGGAGCGCATCATCTACCTCGGCACGCCGCTGGACGACGGCGTGGCCAACGCGCTCATCGCGCAGCTGCTCCATCTGGAGTCCGTCGGCTCGTCGCTGCCGATCGACCTCTACATCAACTCGCCGGGCGGGTCCATCAGCGCCATGCTCGCCGTGTACGACGCCATGCAGTACGTCACGTCCCCGGTCCGCACCACGTGCATCGGGCAGGCGACCTTCACCGCGGCGGTGCTGCTCGCCGGGGGAGAGCGCGGTGCGCGCTCCATCCTGCCGCGCGGACGCGTGGTGCTGCACCAGCCGACGGTCGACACGGGCAGGGGCACCATCCCGGACCTCATCCTCGAGGCCGACGAGGTGGAGCGGATCACGGCGCTGCTGGACGAGCTCCTCGCCCGGCACACGGGGAGGTCGGTGGAGGACATCCGGCGGGACACGGACCGGAACCTCGTCCTCGACGCCCGGCAGGCGGTGGACTACGGGGTGGTCGACATCGTGGTGGAGTACCGGAAGACCGACCTGCCGGGATAGGGACGCTCAGGCGGCGAGGTGGACCTGCGACGAACCGCCCTGGGCCATGCGGGCGGTGGCATGGGAACTCAGGGTCCGGACCGTCACGCCGAGCGAGCGGGCGATGGCGGCGAGGATCTCCGACGAGGCGTCCTTGCGTCCGCGTTCGATCTCGGAGAGGTACTGCGGCGAGATGGCTGCACGGCCTGCGACGTCCGTGAGCCGCTCGCCCCGGTCCAGGCGGAGGTCGCGCAGCACGTCGCCGTAGGCCTCCCGCAGGAGCGGTTCGCGCTCCCGGCCGGTTCCCGGGGTGCGCGGAGGACCGGCCGGGCGGCGTTCCTCCCGGGGCGGGACCTCCCGCGGTCGTCCGGTGGATGCAGGTGACGGAAAGTACAGAATCTCGCCCATGCAGCCCGACTGTAGTCCGGCGAGGAGCTCCATGGGGGCCGCTCTGCTCAGAGCAGAGCGGCCTCGGCCGGGAGATCCCAACGTCGGGCCCGTGGAGATGGTCGATCGTTTCCACTCGGAGGGACCCGTGCGACCTCAGTGGGTCCTGCGCCGGTACATCATGATCGCGACGGCATACGCGACTGCGAGGAGCGCGGCGCACCACCCGAGCGCCATCCAGAGATCGGCGCCGACGGGCCGGCCCGCGAACAGGTCCCTGATCGAGTTCACGATGGACGTGACGGGCTGGTTCTCGGCGAACCATCGGACCGGGCCGGGCATGGTCTCCGTCGGGGCGAAGGCGGAGCTGATGAACGGGAGGAGGATCAGGGGATAGGAGAACGCACTCGCACCGTCCACCGTCCTGGCGGACAGCCCCGCGATCACCGCCATCCAGGTCAGCGCCAACGTGAAGAGCACCAGCATGCCGGCGACCCCGAGCCAGGCACCGACACCCGCCGTCGTCCGAAAGCCCAGAAGGAGGGCGACGCCGACGACGATCACGAGTGAGACGAGGTTCGCGACGAGCGAGGTCAGCACGTGCGCCCACAGCATGCTGGACCGTGCGATGGGCATGGACTGGAAGCGCTCGAAGATGCCGCTCTGCAGGTCCAGGAACAGACGGTATGCGGTGTAGGCGACGCCGGACGCGATCGTGATGAGCAGGATGCCCGGCAGCATGTAGTTCACATACGAGGACGTGCCCGTGTCGATCACCCCGCCGAACACGACGACGAACAGCACCATGATGGCGACCGGCATGACCGCCGTCGTCACGATGGTGTCGAAGCTGCGGGTGATGTGGCGCAGCGAACGGCCCGTCAGGGCGGCGGTATCCCCGACGAAACGGGTGCTCATCGGGATTCCTTTTGGGTCTGCCGGTCGCCCGGGGCCGGTTCTGCCGTGCCCCCGCCGATGATCCCGAGGAACACGTCCTCGAGGGTCGGCTGCTTCTCGACGTACTCGACGCGGGCGGGGGGAAGCAGCCGCTTGAGATCGGCCAGGGTGCCGTCGGCGATGATCCGGCCCTCGTGGAGGATCGCGATGCGGTCGGCCAACTGCTCGGCTTCGTCCAGGTACTGGGTGGTCAGCAGCACGGTCGTGCCCCGCTCTGCAAGCTCCCGGATGGCCCGCCACACCTCGAGCCTCGCCTCGGGGTCGAGCCCCGTGGTCGGTTCGTCAAGGAAGATGACGGGTGGGTGGCCGATGAGGCTCATGGCGATGTCCAGGCGACGCCGCATCCCACCGGAATAGGTCGCGGCCTTGCGGTCCGCGGCCTCGGTCAGCGCAAAGCGCCGGAGCAGGTCATCGGCGATCCCGCTCCGATCCTCGAGGTGCCGGAGCCTCGCGACGAGCACGAGGTTCTCGCGTCCGCTGAGCACTTCGTCCACGGCGGCGAACTGCCCGGTGAGGCTGATGGACTCGCGCACGTCAGCTGCGTGCGTGGAGACATCGAAGCCGTTGACGGCGGCGGTCCCGGCGTCGCCGGCGAGCAGGGTGGACAGGATTCTCACGACGGTCGTCTTGCCAGCGCCGTTCGAACCGAGCAGCGCGAAGATGCTGCCGACGGCCACCTCGAAGGAGACGCCGCGCAGGACCTTCACCTCCCTGTACGACTTCTCGAGCGCTGTCACCCGGATCGCGGGAGCCTGGGTGGTCATCGCCGTTCCTCCGCCTCAGCACGGTCGATGGCCCTGGCGAGCCGCTCCCGTTCCTTCCGGATCCAGCTCCCGCCGCCGTAGTTCTGCATGAACTCCTCGGCGAACTCCACGGGGTCCGTCCCGACGACGTCGCGGAGCGGGGTACCCGCGGCGATGCTCTGCTCGAACAGGTCGGCGAGGTCGTTGACCATCGCGATGAGGCTGCTGCCTTCATCGCTCGGTCCGAGGTGGAGGAGGTAGCGCTCGAGCGCGAGGGCCGCCTCCCGGTATCCGTCGGGCATCCGCCGCACACGCTCCCTGTACTCCCTGTACCGCTTCTTGGCGCCGAGATCCCCGACGATCTTCTCGATCCACATGGTCACCGTCCTCCTTCGCGGAGCTGTTCGAGCCGTTCCGAGAGGAAGCTCCAGGTCCTCCAGAACTCGTTGAGGTACTCCTGCCCCTGCGTGTTGAGGGAGTACACCTTGCGAGGTGGCCCCTTCTCGGAGGGCACTTTCTCGACGTCGACGAGACCGCGCTGCTCCGCGCGGATCAGGAGCGCGTAGATGGTGCCTTCCGCGATGTCCGTGAAGCCCTGATCCCTCAGCCACGCCGTGATCTCGTAGCCGTACGCCGACCTGCCGGACAGGAGTGCGAGGACGATCCCCTCGAGGGTGCCCTTCAGCATCTCCGTCGCCTGCTTGCCCATGGGCCCTCCTCAGCTACTCAGTGACGCTGTCTACTGGTACAAAGCAACACTGTGTACTGGTAGCTAGCAAGAGGGAGTAGTGGGCTTCCCGGGGGATTCTCTGGCGTGGCTGCATTCGCTACGATCCGAGCATGACCCGACGTCCGTTCCGCCGCGCCCCGCAGGGGCCGGTCGACCTCCCCGCCGCCCTCCTCGCCGTCGTCGGCGGCTTCCAGGCCGCACTGGCCGCAGGCGCGCCGTGGGGAGAAGCGGCCTACGGGGGCGCCCACCGGGGTGTACTGCCGGCGAAGTACCGGGCATCGAGCGCCGTGTCCACGCTGGTGTACGCCGCGCTGGTCCTGGTCACCCTCGGCAGGGGCCCGGGCCCGACGGCGCGTCGCCGGATCCTCACGGCGGCGTCCGGACTCATGATGGTCGGCACGGTGATGAACCTCGCGTCGCGGTCCCGGATCGAACGGCTGGTGTGGACGCCGGTGGCGGGGACCCTCGCGGTCACGCTGCGGCGCGCGGCCCGCGCACCCCGTACGGGGGTTACGTCGGGTCCTGGAAATCCAGGACGACCTTGACGTCGTCGTCGTGCTGCTCGAAGGCGTCCCGGAAGTCGTCGATCCTCACCCGTCGCGTGATCATCCGCTCCAGCCAGGACTCGTCGGCTGCTGCGAGAGCTGCGGCCGCTGACGTGTAGTGCCGCTTGTTCGCGTTGACGGTACCGAAGATGACCTCGTTCTGGAGGACGGTGGTGCGGTTGAGATCGCCGATGTCCGTGGGGGTCTTCCCGCCGACCCCGGAGATCCCGGTCAGACAGGTGATCGAATTCTGCCCTCCCCCGGTGATGGCCTCGAGGATGACCGGGGCGACGCCGGTGCATTCGATGATGACATCGGGACGCACCTGCGAGTGCTGCAACGAGTCCGTGTGATAGACGGCGCCGAGGTCGCGCACCAGTCCGGGCTTCGGCCCCTCCGTGATGAGGTCGTACACATGTACTTCCAGTCCGCGCTGGATACCGAGAAGCGCTGCCAGGAGGCCGACGGGACCCGCTCCGGTCACAGCAACGGTTTCCGGCGCGAAGTAGGCCCTCTGGCCGATCCGCTCGATCTGCTCCCACGCCTTGCAGACGACGGTCGTCGGTTCTAGGAGCACACCGACCCGCTGCAGGGCGGGGTCCAGCTTCACCAGGGCGTCCGCCTGGCCCCGCCACTGCTGGCGGGCGAACCCGTCGAGTTCCTTGATGCCATGTTCTGCATAGCGGCCGTTCAGGCACATGTCCCACTCGCCCGCGGCGCACGCCCCACACGGAACCGGGTCAGGCCTTCGGACGATGCCGACCACGATATCGCCCGGCGCCAGATCCGAGCCGGCAGGGGCCTCAGCAACCCGGCCCAGATTCTCATGCCCCAACACCAGGTGGTCCTGTCCCGGAGGAGCGACACCGAAGTCGCCGGCGACGATCTCGGAATCGGTTCCGCACAACCCCACCGACAACGTGTCGACGAGCACGTCGCCCTCCTCGGGGGGCGGCGCGGCAATGTCACGCAGCTCCAGTGAGTCCGCCACCCCGGGGGTGACCGTCAACGCACGCACGCTCTTCTCCTTCCGCTGGTCTGCCGGCAGGTGCCGATCCCTATCATCCGAAAGTCGGTGGCGGAAGCGCAGGCGGATGAAGCGACAGGAGACATCTTGACAGGGGCGCCTGCAGCGATGCTCGAGGCAAGGAACCGTCCCGCGCCGGTGGCGGGTGCTCCTGCCGACGATGGGCACTACCGTGGTCCTCGTGCTTGCCTCTGATCTATCCTCGCTGCGTCGGCCGATCATCGGCGCGCCCATGGCCGGAGGGCCCTCCACCCCTGAGCTGGTAGCAGCGGTCACCAATGCGGGTGGCCTGGGGTTCCTTGCCGGCGGGTACAAGTCGCCGGATCACCTCGCCCAGCAGATCAGCGCCACCCGGACCCTTACCGGGGGCCCGGTGGGGGTGAACCTCTTCGTCGTGTCCGCGGACGACGCGGACGGGAAGGAGCTCGAGGCATACCGCCAGGAGCTCCAGGTGGAGGCGGACCGGCACGGGGTCGAACTCGGACGGCCCCGCTGGGACGACGATGCGTGGGAGGGCAAGCTCGACGTCGTGCGCGCGGCGAAGCCGGAAATGGTTTCCTTCACGTTCGGCTGCCCGGCCGCCGCCATCCTGCGCGACCTCGACGAGCTGGGGATCCTCACCGCGGTGACCGTCACGGATGCTGCTGAAGCACGCACCGCTGCAGGCAACGGCGCCCAGGTCCTCGTGGTGCAGGGACCCGGAGCCGGAGGCCATCGCGCGACCTTCGATCCTGCCGCCGAACCCGGTACCCATCCGCTGACCGAACTTCTCGCCACCATCAGGACCATGACCGATCTGCCCCTGATAGCAGGCGGGGGCATCAGCACACGGCACCTCGCCACAGAGATCCTCGGTGCCGGGGCTGCTGCCGTCCACGTGGGAACGGCTCTGCTGCTGGCTGACGAGGCAGGAACAACCCCCGCGCACCGCTCGGCACTGAGGGACCCGCAGTTCACGGAGACGTCGGTCACGCGCGCGTTCACCGGACGACCGGCACGGAGCCTGCGCAACCGCTTCATGGACGACCACCCGACCACCGCCCACGCCTACCCCCACATCCACCACATGACCTCCCCCCTGCGTGCAGCCGCAGCAGTGCGCAACGATGTGCAGGCACTCCACCTCTGGGCCGGGACCGGGTACCGGCACATCCGGCAGGGCTCTGCGGCCGACATCGTCGCCGCGCTGACCCCCTGACGCGGGCCACATCATGACAGGGAGACCTCCTATGACAACCAGTCCGAGCATCGGACGAGAATCCGCGGGACGGCAGGTGAGGCCGGCAACTCTCGGTCAGGCGGCCTGGGCGCTGATGTTCGTGGTCGTCTACATCGCCGTGGTCGCCGGCACGATCGTCGTCGTCGGGCTCTCAGGCATCGTCGACTTCACCCTCGCCACCCTGCTGCCGGTGTTCCTCGTGACGGTCACGGTCGCCGCGATCCTCGCCCTCTATCTCCACCTCGTCCGCCGAAATGGCCTCCGGCCGGCCGATCTCGGCTTCCGGCGCCCCACGCCCCGGCTGTTCCACCTGCTCTGGCAGATCCCGGTCATCATCCTCGTCTGCGGCAGCCTGCAGGGCCTCTTCCTCGTCGCCCTGACCGGCCTCGGCGTGGACACGGCGTCGGCCGGAACCGCCGACCCCCTCGCGGAGATCATTACTTTGTCGGGCCCGTGGATCGCCGTCTGCTTCCTGATCATCGCCGTCCTCACCCCGCTCTGGGAGGAGGTCCTGTTCAGGGGTGCCTTCCTGGACGGATTCACCCGGCGCTTCCGGCCCGTCGTCGCGATCACCCTGTCCGCAGCGCTCTTCGCCGCGGTCCACCTCGTCCTGCTGACGTTCGTCTACCTCTTCACCCTCGGCATCGCGCTGGCCCTGCTTCGACGGTTCCACCGGAACCTCTGGGCCCCGATACTCCTCCATGCCGCCAACAACGCGCTCGTCACCCTCACCGTCCTCGCCGTCGTCTGACTCAACCGGCCCACCCCGCCGTCCGGACTCGACGACGGCGCCGCCCGCAGACCTACAGCTGGTCCTCCAGGTGGAAGACCTCCTCGAGGCGGAGGAAGCCCTCATCCGGGCGACCCTCGAGCGCCACGAAGAACGGTCCCATCTCCGCCTGCCACCGGGCATTGACCTCGGTCGCGGCCATGGCGGCGTGCGACGCGGCGAAGTCCTCGCACTCCACGTACCCGATCAGCAGGCCGTCCGGGCGCAGGAACAGCGAGTAGTTGTTCCATCCGGTGTCCTTCAGCGCCCGGGCCATGTCCGGCCAGATCGCCGCGTGGCGCTCCCGGTACTCGGGGATGCGCTCGGGCCGGACCTGCAGCTGGAAGCAGACGCGTTCCATGGGTCTCCGTTCGTCGTCGTTCATGTCGCGGGTGGGAAGGATCAGAGCGAGACGTGGCGGTGCTCGACGCCGAGCAGGGACGCCGCGGCCTTCACATCGGCGGCCCGATGGCCCACGCACAGCGCCCAGTGGTGGCCGACGCCGGTCCGGCTCCACTCGTCCACCCACACCCCGGGGTCTCCCCCGAAGTCCACGCGCGACGTCGTGTTCCCGATCGCGAGCAGCGAGCCGGGGACAACAGTGCCCTCGGAGGTGACGAAGACGTAGGAGCCGTCCGGGTCCTGCCCGATGCCGAACGTCGTCACCGGTCCCTGCCGGACGTCGAACTCGACGGACACGCCCCAGCCCCGCTTGCCGTGATAGACGCCGAGCCCGCGCAGCAGCGGCCGGGCGGCGCTGACCGCGAGGTGCGCCGGGCCGTCGTGCCCCATCTCCACCACGCCGTCGAAGAAGTTCAGGGCCTGGATCTCCGTGAAGGACCCGCCGGCGCCCATCGCCTGCGAAGCGAGCATCGCGATCGAGGTCCGCAGCTCGTACTCCCCCGCCATGGGGACACCACGGGCCGTGAGGATCGACGCGCCGAGGATCATGCCCGCCCCGAGCCGTTCGTGCTGCTCCCCCGCGAGACCGCGGTGGTAGTAGGCGAGGGAGTCGAGGTCGAACTCCGAGACGAGCCGGTCGAGCCCCACCGAGACCTTCGCGCCCCACGCGAAGTCGTCGTCGTCCACGGATCCGTCCACGGTGAACAGGCTGCGCGCGAGATCCACGCGCTCCCGGACCTGGCTCTCCGTGACCTCCCCGACGAACTCGCGCAGGTCGTCGAACTCGACCACCTCCACGTGGGAGCCGAACGTCGTCGAGACCGTGGTGAGATCGGTGGAGACGTCCAGCATGCCCGGGTACAGGTGTCCCATGAGGCCGTGGCGGGCGTGCCGGAGCCGGCCCCGCACGCCCGCCGCGTGGACCCACCGGCCGATGCGCTCCCAGGCGGACTCCTGCTTCAGGTGCCCGGACACCGAGCGGAAGGGGATGCCCGCACGCCCGAAGACGTTCGCGACCTCCGGGACGGGGCACTGCCCGCAGTAGGCGAGCCACCGGCCGGTGTCGAAGTTCGCGTGATCCATGGCCTCCGTGGGTTGCAGGTCGATCACGAGGACCGGGGTCTGCGAGCGCTGGGCGATCGGGAGCACCATGGAGGACGTCAGGTAGGTGGTGAGAAAGATGACGATCAGGTCGCAGTCCGCGCGCCGGAGCTCCTCGGCCGCCCCGGCCGCCTCCCGCGCGTCGGACACGAAGCCGACGTCGGTCACGTCGGCGTCGAGCGCCTCGAAGCGTGAGGTGACGTACCGCACCGATTCCCGCAGCTGGGGCAGGAGGTCGGGGAACTGCGGCCAGTATGCTCCGAGTCCCCCGGAGACGAGTCCGAGGCGCGTGGGACGACGGCGGACCGGCTCGAGCCGGCCCGGGAGCGCAAGGGGCGTGTCGGGTCCTGCCGCGGAATCGGTGGTCATGGGCGTGCTCCTCAGGTGGAGGGTCGGAATCCCGCGGGAAGGGCGGGGCATCCGAGGACGCCCCGCCCTGCTCGGCGGCTAGAAGTCGTAGTCGTCGATGTTGTCCGCATTGAACTGCGTGGGCGGACCGACCAGCACGATCCCGCCGTCGCCGATCTCACGCTCGCCGAGCTCGCCGGCCTCGAACGTGTCGCCGGCCTCCCCGGTGATGTCGCCGTCGGCCAGTGCCTTGCCCGCGAAGGCCGCGACGTAGCCGAGCTGCGCCGGATCCCAGAGCGCGAACTCGGTGACGGTGCCGTCCTTCACGAACGGCCGCATCTCGTTCGGCAGGCCGAGGCCCGTCAGTGCGACCTCGCCCTTGTACTCGGAGGTGGAGAGGTACCGGGCGGTCGCGGCGATGCCGACCGTGGTGGGAGAGATGATGCCCTTCAGGTCCGGGTAGGCCTGCAGGAGCCCCTGCGCCTCCTGGAAGGACTTCGTGTCGTCGTCGTCGCCGTAGACCTTCGCGACGAGCTCGATCTCCGCGTAGTCGGGGTTGGACGCCAGTTCCTCCTCCATGAACTTGATCCACTCGTTCTGGTTCGTGGCGTTCGCGGTGGCGGAGAGGATGGCGATCTCCCCCGCTCCACCGATCTGCTCGGAGATGAGCTCGAGCTGGATCAGCGCCACCTCCTTCGCGTCCACCTGGCTGACGAAGAGGTCGCGGTAGTCGGGGTTGGTGTCGGAGTCGAACGCCACGATCTTCGCGCCGGCGGTACGGGCCTCCTCGAGGGCGGGGCCCACGGCATCGGGATCATTGGCGGCGATCACGATCACGTTGGTGCCGCGCTGCGTCTCGGCGTTGATGAAGGACACCTGGCTCGATGCGCTGGCGTCCAGCGGGCCCACCACCTCCGAGGACGCGAAACCGGCCTCCGAGGCGCCGTCCTCACCGCCGCCCAGCACCACGTCGGTGTAGGGGTTGTTGAGCTGCTTGGGGATGAAGGTGATCGTCTGCTCGCCTTCCGACCCGCTGCCGCCCTCTCCACCGCTGTCGGAGCCGGTGTCGCCGCCGCAGGCGCTGAGGACGAGCGCGGCGCTCGTGGCGAGGGCCGCGACGGCCATCCGCCGTCGGGTGGATCCGGAATGGATGAACCTCATTGTTTCTTCCTTTCGATGTGCGCTGGGAACCAGTCGCCGGTGCAACCCCAGGGGGACGGCCTAGGGAAGTGGTGCGGTGCGGACACGCCTGGCGTGGCGTGCCTCGCGGATGGCGGACGCGATGTTGGGCGCCACCACCGAGATGATGAGCAGGGAGCCCGTGACGATGATGAGGACCACCTCGGAGACGCGGTCCAGCTTGAGTGCGTAGTTGATGGTGCCGATCAGCAGCACCCCGGCCAGGACCCCGGGGATGGACCCCTTGCCGCCGAAGATCGAGACTCCGCCGAGCAGCACCGCGGCGATCACCGCGAGTTCCAGGCCGCTCGCGTTGTCGCTCCGGGCGCTCGAGTACCGGAGCGTCCAGTAGATGCCGGCGAGCGCGGACACCGTGCCGGTGGCCAGGTACAGCAGGAACTTGGACCGGGCGACGTCGATGCCGACGAACGTCGCGGCCTCCCTGCTGTACCCGAGGGCGAAGAGCCCCCGGCCGAAGGGCGTGAAGTGCAGGACGACGGCGAACGCGACGATGAGCACGACGACGCCGATCATGACCGTCGGGATGCCGGTGCCGCCGATCTTCGAGGTAGCGAAGGCGGTGAGCCCGGGCGGGAAGTTCGCCACGGCGTTGTCGCCGATCACCACGAGCGCGAGGCCGCGGAAGAGCGCCAGCGTGCCGATGGTCACCGCCAGGGACGGTAGCCCGAGATAGGCGATGAGCACTCCGTTGAAGGCTCCCGCGACGAGTCCCGCCAGCAGGCACACCACCAGGATGAGCGCGATCGGCATGCCGCCCTGCCAGAGGACACCCATGAGGGCGCTGGTCAGCCCGGCGATGCTCGCGACCGAGAGGTCGATCTCCCCGGAGATGATGACGAGCGTCATCGGCAGCGCGATGAGCAGGGTCGGGATGACGTCGAGGAGCAGGAACCCCACGGTGACCGGTGACGCGAACCGCGGGATCGTGAGGCAGGCGTAGAGCACGACGACGATGAGCACGTAGATCATGACGGCGTCGCGCCCGAGGAGGATCCGCGCGGCGCCCGTACGCCCCTTCGGGATGGCGAGCACCTTCGTGGTGTCGGCCTTCCGCCCCGCCGGACGCGCCTGCTTCGGCTGCTTCTCCTCGGGGGTCCTGGTGCCTGGGGCGGACATGCGCCTGCCTTTCGCTGGGGTGCCGTTCTCCGGCGGGTGGCCTTCGGTCGGGGTGGCGTTCTGCGCACCGGGCTGGTCGTCGAGGCGGTCAGACATTGCGGGCCTCCGCGATCCGGAGCTTGCGGGCGGACCGGACACTGGCGATGCGGTCGATGACGACGGCGGCGAGGATCAGGACGCCGACGATGGCCTGCTGCCAGAACTTGTCGACGCGCAGCGCCGTCAGGGCGCTGGTGATCGTGGTCAGGAGGAGGGCGCCGATCGCGGCGCCGAGCACGGTGCCGCTGCCGCCGAAGATCGCGACGCCGCCGACCACCGCGGCGGCGACGACGTCGAGCTCGAGGCCCGCCCCCGTCGTCGCGCCCACCGAGTTGAAGCGGCTGGCGTACAGGACGCCGGCCAGGCCGGCCAGCAGTCCGTTGACCACGAAGGCGAGCAGGACGCGGCGGGTCACCGGGATGCCGAACAGGCGGGCGGCGTCGGGGTCCGACCCGATGGCGTACAGGTCCCGTCCCTGCCGGGTGCCGAGCATGTAGACCGCGACGATCGCGACGACGCCCACCGCGATGAGCGTGATCAGGGGGAACCCGAGGAACGTGTCCACGGACAGGTCGCCGAACGCCTGGGGCCGGTCGCCGGCGAAGTACTGGGTACCACCGGCCCAGGCGTTGTTGATGCCCCGATAGATGTAGAGCGTGCCGAGCGTGATGACGAGGGCCGGGACCTTCGCGATGGTGATGAGGAGACCGTTGAACGCGCCGAGGGCGGCGCCGAGGAGCATCCCGAGGACGAAGACCACGACGATCGGCACATCGGGCGCGGCGGCGAAGAGGCTGCCGGTCCCGAAGGCCACGAGCCCGAGGATGGATCCGACGGACAGGTCGATGTTCCGGGTGATGATCACGAGGGTCTGACCGACGGCCAGGATCATCAGGATGGTCGCGTTGAGCAGCAGGTCCTTGATGCCCTGTTCACTGAGGAACAGCGGGTTCAGCGCCGCGGTCACGGCGACGAGCAGCACCAGGGCGAGGATCACCGGGAGTTCGCGGAGCTTCAGGAGCGAGGCGAGGACCGAGGTCCTCTCGTGTCCGGGAGCCGGGCGGGCGGGCGCGTTCTTGCTGTCGAGGCTCATCGCGAGGACTCCAGGGATGCTGTTGCGGCATGCATGACGGTTTCTGCGGTGGCCTCTGCGCGGTCGAGTCGCCCGGTGATCCGGCCCTCCCGCATGACCAGCACGCGGTCGGCCATGCCCAGCACCTCGGGCAGCTCGGAGGAGATCATGAGGATCGCGATGCCCCGTCCCGCCAGCTCGGAGATGAGGCGGTGCACCTCCGCCTTGGTCCCGACGTCGATGCCGCGCGTCGGCTCGTCGATGATCAGGAGTTTCGGGTCCGTGGCGAGCCACTTCGCGAGGACGACCTTCTGCTGGTTCCCACCTGACAGGGTGGAGACGGCGTGTTCGGGTGAGCCCGCCTTCACCTGCAGCCTCCTGCCCCAGGTCTCGGCGGCCTCGCGCTCGGCACGCGCCCTGATGATGCCGAACCGCGCGAGGGAGTGACGGAGCGTCAGGGCCGTGTTGCGCTCGACCGACAGGTCCATGACGAGCCCCTGCTTCCGGCGGTCCTCCGGGACGAAGCCGATCCCGGCGTCGATCGCGGCACGCGGGTCCTTGCGGCGCAGCGGCGTGCCGGCCATCCGGACGGTGCCCGACTCGTAGCGGTCGATCCCGAACACGGCGCGGGCCACCTCGGTGCGCCCGGCTCCCACCAGCCCGGACAGTGCGACGATCTCGCCCGCGCGCACCTCGAAGTCGATGTCGTGGAAGACGCCCGGCCGGGTCAGTCCCTCGACCTCCAGGATGACGTCGCCGGCCTCCGTCTCGGTCTTCGGGAACAGGGCGTCGATGTCGCGTCCCACCATCTCCCGGACGATCGCCTCCACGGACGTGGCCGGCGTCTCGTGGGTAGCGATGTAGGCGCCGTCCCGCATGACCGTGATGCGGTCGCACAGGCCGAAGACCTCGTCGAAACGGTGGGAGATGAACAGGATGCCGCTGCCGGCGTCTCGCAGGCGTCGGGCGACGGCGAACAGGCGGTCCACCTCGACGCCGCTGAGCGCCGCCGTGGGCTCGTCCATGACGAGGATGCGGGCATCGAGGGAGATGGCCTTGGCGATCTCGATGATCTGCTGGTCGGCGATGGACAGTCCCTCGGCCACGCGATCGGGGTCGATCGGGACACCGAGCTGGCCGAACAGCTCCCTCGCGCGGCGCCGCATCTCGACGCGGCTGATGAGGCCGAAACGGCCCCGGGGCTGCCGCCCGATGAAGATGTTCTCGGCGACCGTGAGATCGGGGAAGAGCGTGGGTTCCTGGTAGATGACGGAGATCCCGGCAGCCTTGCTGTCGGCGACGTTGCGGAAGCTGACGCTCTGCCCGCCGACGAGGAACTCCCCCGCGTCCGGGTGGTGCACCCCCGCCAGGATCTTCACGAGGGTGGACTTCCCGGCGCCGTTCTCACCGACCAGCGCGTGGATCTCGCCTGCCGCCAGGTCGATGGTGCCGTCGGCGAGGGCGACGACCGGACCGAAGGTCTTCAGCGCCCCGCGGAGCGCCAACACGGGGGTCCGCCCCGGTGCGGACGGGTCCGTGGCGTCACTGCCAGGGCCATCAGGGTGCGTCACTGCGACTCCTCGGGAAGAAATGAATCGTTTCAGATTCGATGTCCTCGAATAGTAGGCGCGACCCACAGGGCCGTCAACAGGCCGAGATCGGACTGTGACCCCGGCGCGACCGCGGGGTCGACCCGTCAGCCGGGGGCGTGGACCCGGGCCTGCGTGCTGCGGCGTTCCACGAGTTCGGGATCGAAGATCACCTGGCGCCGGCGGGCGGTGGGCCCCTCGATCTCCTCGAGGAGCAGCTCGACGGCGGTGCGCCCCATGAGCTCGGTCGGTTTGCGGACGCTCGTCAGCGGGACCACCGTGGAGGCGGAGAAATCGATGTCGTCGTACCCGATGAGCGCGAGGTCCTCGGGGATCCGGAGGCCGCGGATCAGCAGGACAGCCTGCATGACGCCGATCGCGAGGAGGTCGTTGGCGCAGAAGATGCCGTCCGGCAGCTCCTCGTGCCGGCGCCGGGCGATGGTCTCCCCGACGTCCCGGCCGGCCAGGACCGTCATGGCATCGGCTTCGAGGACCTCCAGCACGGCGCCGTCGTGCTCCGCGATCGCCTGGCGGGCACCCGCCAGACGGTCCGCGACCTGGCGGTAGTCGGCCCTGGTCCCCACGAACGCTATCCGCCGCCGGCCCGCCTCGAGCAGGTGCCGGACGGCGATGTAGCCGCCAGCGACATCGTCCACGGACACCGAGCTGCAGCGTCGCTGTGGGTCGACGCGGTCCACGAGTACCACGGGCATGCCCCGCTGGCGCAGCGCCTCGACGCGTGGGCCCACATCCCCGACCGGCGAGATGAGCATGCCCTGCACACGCTGCTGCTCGAAGACGTCGATGTACCGGGCCTCGCGCTCCGCGTCCTGGCCGCTGTCGCCGAGCACCACAGTGCTCCCGTTCTCGGCAGCACAGTCCTCTGCCGCGCGGGCGAGCGAGGAGAAGAAGGGATTCCCGACGTCGAGCACCACCAGGCCGATGGTGCGGCTCTGGCCCGCCCTCAACTGCCGGGCGGCGTCGTTCCGCACGAAGCCGAGCCCGTCGATCGCGGCCTGCACGCGCTCGCGGGTGGCCGTGGAGACGCGCGCAGGATGGTTCAGCACGTTCGAGACGGTTCCGACCGCCACTCCGGCCCTGTCCGCGACGTCCTTGATGCTGACTGGTCGGCTGCTCATGGGGACTCCGGCTGTCTCGGAGGTCTCGTCGCGCGTCGGCGGGGCGCCGACAGGACGGTTGACACTCGGTCTCCCGCAAGGATAGCTTTGAAACGTGCTAATGAAACGATTCAAAAGCACGGCGCATCCCCTTCCTCGTCTGGGCCCTGTCCGGACGGGCGACAGAACCCGAGAATCACCGCCGGTGGAATGAAGCACCCGGCCCGCACGCTGGAGAGAGTACATGACTGTCATCGACGACATCGCGGCAGAGCTGGACCAGCTCGCCATCGAGGTGCCCTCCTGGGCCTACGGCAATTCCGGGACCCGGTTCAAGGTGTTCGCGACGCCCGGCACGCCGCGCACCGTCCACGAGAAGATCGCCGATGCCGGCATGGTCAACCGACTGACCGGCCTTGCCCCGAGCGTGGCCCTCCACATCCCCTGGGACAGGGTCGACGACTACGCGAGCCTCGCCGCGCATGCCGGCGAGCACGGCGTACGGCTCGGCACCATCAACAGCAACACGTTCCAGGACGACGACTACAAGTTCGGCAGCCTGACGCACAGCGACGCCGCCGTGCGGAACAAGGCGATCGACCACATGTACGAATGCATCGAGGTCATGAACGTCACCGGCTCCCGCGACCTGAAGATCTGGCTCGCGGACGGCTCGAACTACCCGGGGCAGGCCGACATGCGCTCCCGGCAGGACTGGCTGCAGGACTCCCTGCGGAAGGTCTACGACCGCCTCGGCGAGGGCCAGCGGCTGGTGCTCGAGTACAAGTTTTTCGAGCCGGCGTTCTATCACACGGACGTCCCCGACTGGGGTACCTCCTACGCCCACTGCCAGCAGCTCGGCGACAAGGCCCTCGTCTGCCTCGACACGGGCCACCACGCGCCCGGGACCAACATCGAGTTCATCGTGGCGCAGCTGATCCGCCTCGGGAAGCTCGGCTCCTTCGACTTCAACTCCCGCTTCTACGCGGACGACGACCTCATCGTCGGGGCGGCGGACCCGTTCCAGCTCTTCCGCATCATGGCCGAGGTGATCCGCGGCGGCGGCCTCGACCCGTCCAGCGGGATCGCCCTCATGCTCGACCAGTGCCACAACCTCGAGGAGAAGATCCCCGGGCAGATCCGCTCGGTGCTGAACGTGCAGGAGATGACGGCGCGCGCCCTGCTCATCGACCGCCCCGCCCTCACCGCAGCGCAGGAGGCCGGCGACGTCCTCGGCGCCAACGCCCTTCTGATGGACGCCTTCTACACCGACGTCCGCCCGGGCCTGGCCCGGTGGCGCGAGTCGAAGGGACTCCCTGCGGATCCCCTGACCGCGTACCGCGACAGTGGATACCAGGACCGGATCAACACCGAACGGCAGGGCGGCCAGCAGGCCGGATGGGGAGCATGACAGTGACGACGAAGCAGCCGACGACGGCCACACCTACCAACGGCACAGCCAACCAGACCGTCAGCGACCTCATCGGGCGCTCCAACCGGCTCGGCGCCGACAAGCGCACCACGAACTACGCCGGCGGCAACACCTCCGCCAAGGGCACGGGCGTCGATCCCGTCACGGGCGAGGACGTGGAGCTGCTCTGGGTCAAGGGATCCGGAGGTGACCTCGGCACGCTCACGGAGTCCGGGCTCGCCGTCCTGCGGCTCGACCGCCTGCAGTCCCTGCGCTCCGTGTACCCGGGGGTCGAGCGCGAGGACGAGATGGTCGCCGCGTTCGACTACACCCTCCACGGAAAGGGCGGGGCGGCGCCGTCCATCGACACCGCCATGCACGGGCTCGTCGACGCCGCGCACGTGGACCATCTGCACCCCGATTCCGGGATCGCCGTCGCGACCGCGGCGGACGGCGAGGCCCTGACCAGCACCATCTTCGGGCCGAAGGTGGTCTGGGTGCCCTGGCGGCGGCCCGGTTTCCAGCTCGGCCTCGACATCGCCGCCCTCAAGGAGGCGAACCCCGAAGCCATCGGCACCATCCTCGGCGGCCACGGCATCACCGCCTGGGGCGACACGTCAGCGGAGGCCGAGGCGAACTCCCTGTGGATCATCGAGGCGGCGGAGCGGTACATCGCCGAGCACGGCCGTCCGGAACCCTTCGGGCCGGCGCAAGAGGGCTATGCCGCACTGCCCGAGGAGGAGCGCCGGGCGAAGGCCGCGGCCCTCGCGCCGACCATCCGTGGTCTCGCCTCCACGGACAAGGCACAGGTGGGCCACTTCACCGACGATCCCCGCGTCCTCGACTTCCTCGCGTCCACCGGGCACCCGCGCCTCGGGGCGCTCGGGACCAGCTGCCCCGACCACTTCCTGCGCACCAAGGTGAAGCCGCTGATCCTCGACCTGCCGGCGGACGCCGACGTCGAGAGCTGCCTGCTGCGCCTGCGCGAACTGCACGCTCGATACCGCGCGGACTACGCCGCCTACTACGACCGCCATGCGACGCCGGACTCCCCTGCCATGCGCGGCGCGGACCCGGCGATCGTGCTGGTGCCCGGCGTCGGCATGTTCTCCTACGGCGCCACCAAGCAGACCGCCCGCGTCGCCGGGGAGTTCTACCTCAACGCCATCAACGTCATGCGAGGCGCCGAAGCCATCTCGACCTACGCGCCGATCGAGGAGAGCGAGAAGTTCCGCATCGAGTACTGGGCCCTCGAGGAGGCCAAGCTCGCGCGCATGCCGAAACCGAAATCCCACGCGGGGCGCATCGCCCTGGTGACGGGAGCGGCGTCGGGCATCGGCAAGGCCATCGCCACGCGCCTCGCCGCGGAGGGCGCCTGCGTCGTCATCGCGGACCTGGACATCGACAGCGCGAGCAGGGTCGCCGAGGATCTCGGCGGGTCCGACGTCGCCATCGGCGTGCAGGCCGACGTCACCGATCCGGCCCGGGTGCTTCAGGCCGTGAAGGCCGCCGTGCTGGCGTTCGGCGGACTCGACCTCGTGGTCAACAATGCCGGGCTGTCCATCTCCAAGCCGCTCCTGGAAACCACCGAGAAGGACTGGGACCTGCAGCACGACGTCATGGCGAAGGGGTCCTTCCTCATGTCGCAGGCAGCCGCGAGGGTGCTGATCGAACAGGACATGGGCGGGGACATCATCTACATCTCCTCCAAGAACTCCGTGTTCGCCGGGCCCAACAACATCGCCTACAGTGCCACGAAGGCGGACCAGGCCCACCAGGTGCGCCTCCTCGCCGCCGAGCTCGGGGGGTACGGGGTGCGCGTCAACGGCATCAACCCGGACGGCGTGGTCCGCGGTTCCGGCATCTTCGCCGGCGGCTGGGGTGCCAAGCGGGCAGCGGTCTACGGTGTGGAGGAGGAGAAGCTGGGCGAGTACTACGCCCAGCGGACGCTGCTCAAGCGCGAAGTGCTGCCGGAGAACGTCGCCAATGCCGTGGCCGTCCTGACCTCCGCCGAACTCTCGCACACCACGGGGCTGCACATCCCCGTGGACGCGGGCGTCGCCGCGGCGTTCCTGCGCTGACATGGCGGTCGACCCGACACCGGTGTTCGTGGCCGTGGACATCGGGGCGTCCTCCGGCCGGGTGATCCTCGGCAGGCTCACGGACGCCGGTCCGGAGCTCGAAACCGTCCATCGCTTCCCCAACGGCGCGCATTTCCTCGGCGGCGCCCTGCGGTGGGACATCGAGGCGCTCTTCGCGGAGGTACTGACGGGTCTCCGTCTGGCAGGTGAGGCCGCGGCGCGGGCGGGTGGCACCGTGGCGAGCATCGGCATCGACACGTGGGCGGTGGACTACGGGCTCGTCGACGACGCCGGCACGCTCCGGCATCTGCCCTTCAGCTACCGGGACGACCGCACCGCGGCGAGCATCGCCGTCGTGCATGGTGCCGTGCCGCCCGAGCGGCTGTACGCGCGCACCGGGCTGCAGTTCCTGCCGTTCAACACGGTCTACCAGCTCGCCGCCGAGCGGTCGCTCGAGGGTGTCCAGGCGCTGCTCATCCCCGACCTGCTCGCGTACCGGCTGACCGGCGAGCGCCGCACGGAAGCCACGAACGCCTCCACCACGGGACTGCTCGACGCCGCCACCGGCACCTGGGCGGCCGATCTCTTCGACCCGCTCGGCCTGCCCCCGGAACTCTTCCCGCCGCTCGTCGAACCCGGCACGGTGGTCGGCCGCCTGCTGCCGGCCGTCGCGTCGGCGACGGGCCTCCCGGCGGCCACCGCCGTCGTCGCCGTCGGGTCGCACGACACCGCCTCCGCCGTCGCCGCGGTCCCCGCGGACTCCCCGCACTTCGCGTACATCTCCTCGGGCACGTGGTCGCTCGTCGGCGTCGAGCTCGACGCCCCCATCCTGACCGGGGAGAGCCGCGCCGCGAACTTCACCAACGAGCGGGGCGTCGACGGGACCATCCGCTACCTGCGCAACACCGGCGGACTCTGGCTGCTGCAGGAGTGCCTGCGGGAATGGAGCATCGAAGGGCCCGAGCCCGATCTCGCCGGGCTGCTGGCCGCCGCGGCGAACCTGCCGGCCAACGGGCCGACCATCGACGCGGACAGCACCGACTTCCTGGCGCCGGACGCCATGCCCGCGCGCATCCGGCGGGCCGCCGGGGCGGGGCGGGACGTCCTGCCGACGCGGGAGGCCGTGGTCCGGTGCATCCTGGACAGCCTCGCCGCAGCCTATGCGCGGACGCTGCAGGACGCCGTCCGGCTGTCAGGACACCGCATCGACGTCCTCCACGTGGTGGGCGGAGGGTCGCAGAACACGCTGCTGTGCCAGTTGACCGCCGACCGCACGGGGCTGCCGGTCCTCGCCGGCCCGGTCGAGGCGACGGCGCTCGGCAACGTCCTGGTTCAGGCGAGGGCCGCCGGCGTGCTGGGCGCGGCTCCCGGAACCTCCGGCTCTCCCCTCGCAGGTCTACGCGCGGCCGCCCGCAGTTCGGCCCGGACCGTCCGCTACGAGCCTGCGCAGCGCGTGGCTGCGACGGAGCGGATCGCGTCAGCGAGGTGACCGCAGTGCCACGGGCCCCTTGGCCGTCGACGGATCGACGACGGCGCCGCGCTGCACCATCTCCGCGAGCCCACGGTTCACGAGGCGGCGCGCGGCGCTCCGGGCGGGCTCGTGCAGAAGACTCCCGCCCTCCTCGTCGAGGGCACGGGCGGCATCCGCTGGATCGAGGCCCTGTCCGCGCGGCAGGCTCCGGAGACGCCTCAGGAGCCAGTCCTCGAGGGCCGCGTCGATCGGCTTCACCTTGCGGGCCCGGCAGGCGTCGCTGCAGTAGAGCACCGTGTCCCAGGTCCGCTCCCACTTCTTCCGCCACTCCATGCGGCGGCCGCACGACCTGCAGAACTTCGGCTCGGTCGAAGCACCGGGACCGGGCCCCTGCGCGGGCGGTCTCACCCGCGGCGTCACGTGCGTCCGAACTCGGTGCGGACGGTGGCGAAGCCGAGCCGCACGGCGATGTCCAGGTGGCGTGCATCGGAGGCCTGCTCGACGACAGCCACCGGGCTCACCACGCCCTGCTCGTCCGCGCTGCTGTCCGTGGTCACGGCGGTCCTTCCTGCCATCCGTGCCGGTCCTGCGGCGGGCAGACGTGGGAGAGGACTGCAGCTCGGTGGTGCATCAAGCATAGGAGACGCTGCTACGCCATCAACGACGCATCACCCTCGATGCCGGCTACCTCCGCGAGCACGGGCAGCTCGGCTGCACCGCGCCCGTGCACCGCGCCCAGGTCCCCATCGTTCGACACCGCGCACGCCATCCTCGACGAGCGGACCGACCGGGCCGGCGCCCGGCCGCAACACCAACCGCCTCCACGTCGCCCTCGGGGACGACAACGACCGGACAGTGCCTCGCGAAGGAGTTCTGGCGACGATCACCGCGAATCACGACCGCAGCTTACCGCCCATGAGGCGGTGCGGGCAGAAGCCGTTCGTACCGACGACGTCGCGACCCTCGCCGGCGTCTACAACGATGGCTGTATTCGCCTACATCTGCGAGGGCCTGCCGACCGTGGGACAGCGCGCACTGCCGGCGGTCGACGAGCTCACCGCAGCGTTCGACCAGATCGGCTCGAGCAGCGTAGAATAGGACGTT
This sequence comes from Arthrobacter sp. TJ-263, assembly GCF_058269155.1. Lineage (NCBI taxonomy): Bacteria > Bacillati > Actinomycetota > Actinomycetes > Micrococcales > Micrococcaceae > Arthrobacter > Arthrobacter sp. TJ-263. Next base: position 1,991,985 of record NZ_JBZCNE010000001.1, read on the forward strand.
CGTCAACGTAAGTTGACATAACGATAAATATCGGCGGTTTAGGGGTGAGTTGTTTGTGGTGAGGTAGTGGACACCCCGGCGGTTAAGTAGCCGCCGGGGTGTCCCAGAATAGAAGCCTGCACCTATCTGAAGCGTCAGGCGACTCCCGCTATGAGGCTACCTATTCGTCATCATCCTTCCCGATTTTTGTGTCGGGCTGGCTGTAGAGGAATTCCTCGATTGTGATGCCCCGGCGCTTGGCGATCGCCTCGGTCACCACGTGAAGTGCGACGGTTTCCGCAATCACTCGCGTGAAGCCGCTGCTTGCCTCGGGCAGCCGGATCACGCGCACATTCCTGTGGGGCATCGCGTTGAGCTCGTCGTCTTTGCTTGCCGAGACGACGAGGACTTTCACCCCGGCTTCTGCCTGGGAGGCTACGATTCCGAGCCCCCGACTGTCGCCGAAGAGTACGAGGCCTGTTCCTTCGCGGGCACTCTCCATCGGCCCGTGAAGGTACTGGTAGAGCTCGTAGCCCGCTGTGGGCAAGCGCAGTGCTTCCCGAAAGACGAGGGCGCCTTGGGCTGCGGAGGTAAATGAGACACCGAGTCCTGCGAAGTCCACGAACGAGACGTCATCGAAGAACTCTGCGATGTCGTCGGCCTCAGGACCATACCGGTCGAGCGATTCCTGCACGATTGCCGGCACGGTGGATTCGTCGAAGGATCGATCCGGCAATCCTGCGGCACGCAGGAGCGCGGAGTAGGCCGCGAGCGTCGCAATGTAGCCCGCCGTGTAGACGGGTGAGTCGGGGATACCCCCGAGAGATACGACAGCATCAGAGACTTCGGCTATCTCGGCCTCGGGGTAGTTGGTGATCGCGATTCGGCTGCCCGCGCGCAACCGGCGAGCTACGTCGATTGGTTCCGGGCTGCGGCCGGATTCGGAAACGATCAGGTTGTGATCACCTGGTTCGAAGCCGTCCGGGGCGTCAAAGAGATCAGATGCGGTGATATTGACTCCACGAACGCCCTGTTCGGTGAGAGCCCAGATGAGTGCGTTCGCGGAGTGACTTGAGGCTCCCATGGAGATGACAGCAACGGTCTCACCAGGCTTCCAAGGCGCAATCGACGCCTTCGTGACCGATGTGCTGATGTGGCGCGTCGCGGTCTCGAGAGCGCTCGGTTGGTTCCAGACGGTCCATGAGAAAGTTTCACGGTTCTGCATGAGGGTTCCTTTCGTGCTGCTGTGGGTTGTCAGCCTTTGACGGCGCCGGCGGCGAGACCGCTGACGACCTGGCGTTGGAAGAGGAGTGCGATGAGGACGGGTGGAACCGATGCGATCAGGCCGCCCGCTGCAACCAGCCCGAAATCGGTCGTATAGCGGCCGGTAAACTCCGCGATTGCGACGGGCAGGGTTTTTGCGGCATCCGTCGAGGTAAAAATGAGCGCGTACATGAATTCGTCCCATGCGAGTAGGAACGCGAACATCGTTGCCGAGAACAGGCCTGGTTTCGCCGACGGGAGGATGACGTGAAAGAGTGCGCCCAATCTCGTCGTTCCGTCGATGCGGGCTGCTTCCTCGAGATCCGCCGGAATCGTCGCGAAGTAGTTGCTCAGGATCCAGAGAGTGAAGGGAACGACCAGGGCGCAATTGACGAGGATGAGCCCGATCCTCGAGTCCAGCAGTGAGAGCGAGCTGAGGATGAGGTAGAGCGGAATGAGCAGCGCCACCTGCGGCAGCATGTAGGTTGCGAGGAAGATCATGAGAGTCGTGCGTTGGAACGGGAAGCGCAGCCGCGCGAAGGCGTAAGCGCCGAAAATGCCCACCACCATGGAGATGACGACAGTGCTCGTGCCCACGACGAGCGAGTTCATGAATGCAGCGCGGAACGACGCGCCCACGGGTGATGATGCGTCGAAAAGGACGGTCGTGTACCGGTCGAGATACAACTCGCTCGGCCACCATCGGACGGGTCGCGCGACGATGTCACTCTGGGTGGAGACGCTCGCGAGAAGCATCCACGCCAGAGGTGCAACGCAACCGATGGCGACGACAACGGCAGCCGTGTAGATCAAGATACTGCCCCGGACGGTGCGCTTCACAGCAGGCTCATTTCCGACCGTCGGAGCAGTCGCAGGTAGAGGGCGGACAGGGCAAGGATGACGATCACGATCAGGTAGGAGATCGCCGAACCGAGTCCGTAGTTCTGTTCAGAGAACGCCGTCACGTACGTGTAGTACGAAATGGTCTGCGTTCCGTTCGCCGGACCGCCCCTCGTCATCGCGTAGACGATGTCGAAGACCTTCACCGCCTCGACGGTGCGCAGCACGAGCACGAGTGCGATCGCCGGCGCGAGCAGCGGAATCGTTACGGAGCGGAACGTGCGGAACCATCCGGCGCGGTCCATTCGCGCGGCCTCGTACAACTCCTGGGGGATGGTGGTGAGACCAGCGAGCAGGAAGAACGCCACGAGTGGAGTCGTCTTCCACGCATCAGCGATAATGACGAAATTGAGCGCGGTGAAGGGGTCGGACAACCACGCCTGGTACTGGTCGATGATGCCCAATTGCGAGAGCAACCCGTTCAGTGCGCCGTACTGGGCGTTGTAGATGCCCTTCCATAACGCTGCGTTCACGATAGTTGGCAGAGCCCACGGCAACACGACGAGGGCCCGCAGAAGCCAACGGCCCCTGATACGCGCATTGAGCAATGACGCGATCGCCAGTCCGAAGACGAGTTCAAGAGCCGTTGACGCGAGAGTGAAGTACAGGGTTCGACCCATCGCGTCCCAGAAGCCTTCGCTTGTGAGGGCCTGGGCATAATTTGCGAGGCCGACGAACGGGGTGTCGGTCGCGACGGCTGATTTCACCTCGAAGAGCGAGATGAGCAGTGTCCGGAACATCGGATACACGATGACGCCGAACACCACAAGGAACGCCGGCAGTAAGAGCCAGAATGCGAGGCGTCCCTGTCGCTCCTTCCGGCGTTTCACCGCTTTCCCGGGCACGGGTTCAGCCTCGCGCGGCGTGGTTCCCTCCTCAGGCGGCTTTGCAGCCGTCGCGACGACCATCGTCAGCCTTCTGCGATTTCGTTCGCTGCTGTGACGGCGTCATCCATAGCCTGCTGCGCGGACTTGGTACCCAGGAGTGCGTTCTGCAACTCGACCTGGATGATTTGGGAGACGCTCGAGTAGTTCGGTACAGCCGGCCGGAGGATCGAGGCATCGTACGCAGCCTCTGCAACCTCGAAGATCTCCGGGTTTGTCTCGACGAGTGCCTGGTCGGAGTAGCTCGACGCCCAGTTAGGCAGCCCCGCTCCCACATACCGGTCCTGAACCCCTTGACTTGTCAGGAAGGAAATAAACTCCCACGCGGCGTCCTGGTTCTTTGAGTTCGCTCCGATCGAGTAGGCCATGGCGCCATTGACGCCGGGGCGCTCACCCGAAGGGCCGGATGGCGTGGGCAGTACTCCGGCTGAGATGGAGGAAATCGACGGATCCTGCAGGTCCCGAAGCGTAGAGTCCCAGTTGAGGCCGAAAGCAGTTTCACCCTGAGCCATCGCCTTGGACACATCATCCTCGAGGAAGGTCGTCGATGCCGGGTTCGAAAGCCCCTCGTCGACGGTGGTCTTCATCCATTCAAGCGCTGCAACTCCGGCCTCGTTGTTGATGACGAGGTTGCCTTGGTCGTCGGTGAATTCTCCACCGAACGCTCCTAGCATCTGTGCGTAGTCACAGACGAGGGCCTCGGCCTGGGCCCAACTCCACGCGATCGGGTACTCACTGAGCCCCTGCGCCTTGATTTTTCGGGCGACGTCGAGCACTCCGTCCCACGTAGCAAGGTCGGACTGGTCAGCTCCGACTGCGGAAACCATGTCTCGGTTGAAGTAGAAAAGCTTGGTGGCTGGGCCATTGGGCACGCCGTAGTACTTGTCTTGGTATTCGGCCGTCGGAAGCACACCGGGAAGCATGTCGTCCTGCCATGACGAGGGGAACCGGTCAGTCAGGTCGGCGACAATGCCCTTTGACGCAAACTCTGCCGGCCAGATCACGTCGATTTGGAACACGTCGTAGCTTCCAGAGGGAGCCGAGGTGACGATCTTGTCGTGCAGAGCCTCGTATGAGACGAAAGTGGGCTTGACGTCGATATCGGGGTATTCATCCTCGAAATCCGCGACGATCTCGGCGTAGTCCTCCTCTGTGTAGCCCGCTTGCTTCATGAAGAGAGCGTTGACGGTTCCGGTGCCGTCACCGGTGGAACCACCTGCATTCGAGACTCCCGTGACACTGCATCCAGTGAGTGCCAGTGTGATCGCGAGCCCCCCTACTACGGTGCCGCGGTATGTCGTTGCCTTGACGGTGTTCATGTCGACCTCCATTGGTCAGTGATTCGTCGGTTTCGTAATTTTTAGGTTCAGCTGTGCGTCGGACGTGATGGCTCAACTTCTGGCCGTGTAGCTTCTACAGCCGTGAGGCGGTCTGTTCTGACCGCGAGTGTGTTGTCATGCTCTGATCGTTCAAGCCGCCGGGCGAGGCTGATCGCGCCGCCTACGGGGGGCGTGTCGAGCACGCGGAAGGGCTGGGTAACACCGGAGAGGGCGAGTTCCGTCTCAAGTGCCCGCGCCAGAAGCGGTTGATTGGAAACCACTCCACCGGCGGCCACAATGGCGTCGGCAACAGCGCCCCGATCGATAACGAGTGTGACCTGTCGCGCGAGCTCGGCCGCGGCGCGTTCGATCGTGCTCACCGCGGCGGCCGAGCCGGCCTCGGCGGCGGCGAAAACGATCCGCGCTGCGCTGGCCCAACGGTGCATGGTTGCCGTCGACATGAAGATCCACGCCAGCTCGTTCACATCCGTGGCTTCAAAGTGACTCATGAGGGAACGTCCGAGAAGTTCAGGTTCGTCGCCGGCGTCTGCTCGCCTGATGACAGCCAAGATTGCTTCTCGTGCAATGCCCGGCGCGCTTCCTGGGTCCGCGATCATCCACCCATGTCCGCCAGCGGCGATGGGTGTCCCGTCATGTGCTGTCCCCACCACGATTGAGCCGGTACCGGCAATCACACCAATGGCGTGCTCGACACCGGCCGCCGGGCCCACGAGAGCGGCATCATTCGTCACGAGGACGGGACCGGGGTGTTGTGAGGCGAGAGCGGCCTTGAAAGCCTCGATCTGTGAAGCGGTGTCACAGCCATGGGCTCCTACGACGAGTGGCACGTCGTGTGCAGTGCTCGTGATCTCTGCAACTAGCGCGAGCAGGGCCGCCACGCTGCTCGGATGATCAAGGCTGCGCGCTTGTAACCACTCATGCGTCGGCACACGCCGCTCACGCATACTCAATGCTTCATCCTCTACGCGGATGTGAGTCTTTGTGCCGCCGACGTCGATGCCAACAAATACAGGCAATGCTCCACCGACTTTCTTATAGATCAGACTGAAAAGAAGTAGTATGAGCGTAACGGCGTCACCGGGTGGCGTCAACGGTCTCCTCAATTGCTTGTGCATGAAGGAGTGCCGGGCACGTCATGATGGACAGAACGGCGAAAGAGAGGGGAGTAGGTGCCATTGAAGGCGAACCAAGCGGATGAAACCCCCGTGCGGCAGGTTCGATCGCGCACTGCCGCCACGACGAGCACGCTCGCGCTGGTCAATCAGACGGCGATCCTGGATGCGCTGAAGGGGCATGGCCCGATGTCGAAGGCACAACTCGGCCAGGCGACAGGACTCAGTTCGGCGACCATCAACCGAATCACTGCGGCCCTCATAGCGGACGGCCTCGTCGCGCACCACAGTGTCGAGACCTCCACGGGGGGAAGGCCGCCGATCGTGCTGGCCTTCGTCGGCACAGCACACGTCGTCGCAGCAGTTCAGGTCCGATCGGAAGACATCACAGGTGCGCTTGTTGATTTCGAGGGTGCGATCATCGAACGATTCGACCTTGCCGTCCCGCCCGGTTCCCCGACACAGGGTGTGAGCGCCTACAGAAAACTCTTGGCTAAGCTCGAGCGACGCGGGCAGGAGCGCGGCACCCCGGTTCTCGCGATCGGCGTGTCCGTCACGGCCATCGTGACGCCCGCTCGTACCATCACGGGTCTTGATCAATCACGCTGGGGTGACCTCAGCGTGCAGCAGCTTGAAGAGGGACGGTCTGTCGAGGTCGTCGTCGAAAACGATGCAAACGCCCTGGCCATCGGCGAATTACACCGTGGAATTGGGCGGCGCAGCCCGAACTTCGTGACGCTCCTACTCGAACGAGGCCTTGGAGCAGGCATCGTGGCGAATGGCGCCCTCTACCGAGGCGCCAACTTTGCGGCAGGCGAAATTGGGTTTCTCCTCGTCGAACCGTCCTCCTTGGGCAAGCGTTTCGACCAGACGGGTGATCTCGAAAGCCGGCTAAGTGCCCCCACCATCACGCGACTGGCAGACGACGCAGGAATTCCCCATGATGGTGCCATCTCCGCAATGGAGCTCATCTCTCTAGCCCGCTCAGGTGACCCGGGCGCGCAGCCCCTCGCGGATCGGGTTCTGGATGACGTAGCCCGGGCGCTCGGCGCGATCGCAAGCATCTTGGACCCGCAAGCCATTGTTCTAGGTGAGGGACTTGACCGAGAGTTTGATTTCGTGGCGCCCTCACTTCACTCGCGACTTGAAGGGCGCATCCAGCACGTTCCTGCAATCGTGACAGCCTCACTCGGCGCGGACGCAGCCCTCCTCGGCGCCGCTGAAATGGCAATCCGAGCCGCAAGCGACTACGCGTACCTCGCGTATTAGTCTGCGCTCATCGCTGCCGTCGTCGGAATCTAATCGACTAGGTGGCGTTCCGTAAGTCTTACGAACATACGGACTTGCGGCGGACAAAACCGAGCGCTGCTAACGGGAGTTCGACGAAGAACCAACCGGTAGCAAAATTTGAGCAGCCGCGCGGTCTTCCCAGCCTGGATGGCTCCGAAAGGAAGTGACGAAGATGGGAAATCGCATGGACCTGGTCATCGTCAACTGTGACGGGACACTCGTGGACGGCGAGGTAGTCAGCATCAAGGTGGACCAACGATTACTTGCTGACCAGAACTGGAACCTCGCTGTCAGGGGCACCACGGTTGGTGCACAGGTTCTGCCCCGCAAGCTCGCTCTTGCCGGGGGAGACCACCAACAAGGGATTTCGAAGCTCTGATTGATATAATCCAAGGTTATCGGCGAATTGATGGAGTCACGAACGGGCCGTCTTTTCTGACTAACGGTGTTCCGCTAGAGCTTTGACGGCATAGCGACCCGCCTGACGAGATGTCATCGCGCGACGTTTCTTCCCTTTCTGGCACTCCGGGCAGGACATGGGACAGAATGCGGTCATGGACACCACCGACAACGGACCGAACCCGAACGCCTTCGACATCGAGAGTGCTGCGACAGAGAACACCGCCTACCGCCGCGTCGCCTGGACGGGCAAGCACCTGCAGGTGACGCTCATGTCGATCGAGCCCGGCGGAGCGATCGGCCTCGAGGTACATCACGGCACCGACCAGTTCCTGCGCATCGACGCCGGGAAGGGCCGCGTGAAGATGGGTCCCTCGAAGGACGACCTCTCCTTCCAGCAGGACGTCGAGGACGGCTGGAGCATCCAAGTGCCCGCCGGCACCTGGCACGATGTGGAGAACACCGGGGACGAGCCACTGCGTCTCTACACGATCTACGCCCCTACACACCACGCGCAGGGCATCGTACAGGAAACCCCGGAGGCTGCCGAGAAGGACGAGGAGCAGGGCCGCGACGAACCGCCGTCGTGGGTCGAAGAAGTAGACGACAAGGGAGAAGAGAGCGCCTGAGTCATCAATTGCGATGACGCCCACTAAGCGCGCGGCGGACAAAAGCAACGCAGGCCATCCGTTCGTTCTTGCGTCAACCGCACCAGGAGTCGCGCAGCTCCACTGGCGGGCGTCAATTCACGGGAAGGCAGAGACACAGAATCACAGAAAGTGGTCTGGCTGGAGGCCGTGATGCAGTTCGACGCACCATCCCCACCCTGGTGTTGGTTGTTCAACTGCAAGCATCCGCCGGGCAGTCCTCGGGACATGAGTTGTTCCACATTCCCCAAAAGGCCCCCGCTTGGCGAACAAGACGGTCGCGTGGCGGTCGAAGTGGTCGATCCACCAGGACGACATGCCACCGTTCGCCTGGGCCTCTAGCCATTGCTCGTACAGGGCCCGGAACCGGTCGATGGCTTCGGGGTGGTTCCACCATTCGGGGCACCAGTACTGGTGCTGGGACCGGTCCACGGACTCGAGCATCGCCATCAGGGACTCCACCCAGTCGACCAATTCCTCCGGGGTAAACGCGAAACCCTCCGTCTCGTCGTCGTAACCGTTAGGTCGGGTGCTAGCTGCGTCATCACCTAGGTCGTGGAGGATGTCGGTCATGGGTGGTGTCCTGCCCGGATGCGGTCGAGGGTGGGTCCGATGCGGGCGGTGAGCGCCTTGTCGCGGAACCAGGGGATGGTGCGGACGATGGTTCCGCCGCCGTGGGAGGTTTTCACCCACGCCCGATTGGTGGGCAGGTCGGAGAGTCGGGCGACGGACAGGATGTCCCGCCGCTGGGTCTGCACCCACCTCGAGGATCCGTTCCGTGAGGTGGAGGTGCTGCGGATCTTCGCGTCGTACTGGCCGATGACCTTGGTCAGGGAGTCCAGGAACGCGGTGTCGTCGGATCCGCCGCCGTAAACCTTGATCGCGGCCGCGGACCAGAGGGTGTCCCACCCTGTGCGCTCGAGCATGGCCACCCCTGCCCGCGGGTTTGGAAGTAGGCGCTGACGACGATGCCCATCGACCCGAAGAACGAGTACCACTCGGGCGGATGCTTGAGCTTGACCACGTTCCCGACCTCGTCCAAGTCGGCCACGAGAGGCACCTGCAGGCGTCCGTCGGCGCGCCGTGCGGCGTGCTGCGCGGCAGTGAACACCGCGTAGACCAGCGTGGACACGAATGCGGCACGGAGCCGGCGGCGTCTTGCGAGAGCAGGATCAGGGTGTCCCTGCTGGTCACGAACCGGGCCGGATCAAACGCCGGGACGCCCGGGGTGGGCGTCGACCACGCCACCAGCTCGTCATGGACGAGGGCCGAGGCCATGCGCTGGGCGCTGGCTGCCACGGACCCGCGGGTGTCCTCGGGTTGGCCGTTCATGCCTTTCAACGCCGACGCGGGGCCCACGTGCCCGGCGGCTTCGAGGAGCTCGGCGGGTTCCATGAAGTCCGCCGAGGACACCCACCGCAGCACCTCCCTCATGGTGCCGTTTCTCTTGGCGGCGGCTAGCAGGCACCAGGACAGAAATTCGCGTCCCTGCGAGTCGAACTGGGCGTCCCCTTTGCCCTGGCCGGCGTTCGGGGCGGACGAGGTTTCGAAGATCGACGCTACCTCGCCGGCGCTCACGGTGTCGGTGACGATTGTGAGCGGGTTGAAGATCATCGCCGGCCGGTGACTGTCGCGCCAGATCCGCTGCGGGTCGAACAGCCACACCGTCCCGGTATCGGAGCGGGCGGCCAGGACCTCGGCAACACCGTCGACCTTCTTGCTGGTCATGATGTAGGCGCCGGGTGCCTCGAGCGCGTGCCGGACGACCTGCGTTGTCGTCTTGCCTCGCCCGGTCCGCCACACACGGATCGAGCACTCACGCCAGCCCTGGATAACTGCCTTCGTGCCGGAGTCACCGGCGTACCCGATCGTCAGGCCCGGGCCGATACCCTCAGCGTCCGGATGGAGCCGGGCCGCTTCGGTGAGGCGCGCATCGAGCATCGCCGGGCGCATCTTCCCGCCAGGACTCATCCGACGGGACGCCTCAGCGGTCCTGGACACAGGTCGGGTGCTCCACCACGCAAAGGCAGCAATGACCACGACCGCTTCCGCGCCGAGCAACCAGCTCGCCGCTGCCGGCCACGGATCCCCGGTGGCAAGACCGATCGCCAATACGATCGGGTTCCATGACAGGTCGGTGGGAACCGGGGTGAAGGCTTCCCCGAGATGGATCAGGGCGACTGGCGCGCAGGGACTGCCAGAGTTCGTCCATGATCATCAGGTGATGGCGCTCTTCCATCAGCCCGGCGTCGGCCGGCGTCTTCGCGGCCGAGATGCCGGCCTGACCGTAGGACCAGCACACCGTCTGCACCGCAGCCCGAAGCGTCAGCTGGGACTCGTCGATGAGAGAAATGTCGACGTCAACGGAGGTGTCGATCTTCAACTCCTTCGTGGTCTGCTGGCAGAACACGTCCCCGAACGGTCCATGCTCGCCGAGGGCGTTCAGGCCCGCCAGGAGGTTCTTGACCTGCGGCAGGTACTCGTTGGAGTCCTCGATGAGCAGTGCCGACTGGATCTGGGAAGGTGCGGACTTCATGGCGGCGGCGACGTCGCCGACCAGCGGCTGCCGGTCCTCAGCGTCTGCCTTCTCGGCGGCCAGGGCGATCGCCACGGATAGCACCGTCTGTTCCTGCTTCTTCGCATCCAATGGTTCCTTGAAGACCAGTTCGATGAGCCCGGTGAGGGTCATCAGGCGCCGCGCGTGGATCTCGGCGCGCATCTGCCGCTTCAGAGGAGCCGGAAGCCGTCCCAGCTCCCGCGGCAGACCCGGGCGCCGCCCCTCGGCGCAGAGATGCTGCCCGACGCGAGGAAAACCCGTCAGCCGTGACCCTTGAGGTGACGCCCTCGGCACGGCAGACTGAGCACACCAGTCTCATCCGGCACATCAGCGCCACACCATGGTCTCGTTCACGCTCCACGGTCAGCAGGACAGCGCTGCCCCGACCCCTGGAGCCACACCATGAATGACGCCGTCATCGAAAGCGGTTCCCTCCGCCTCGCGCAGGAGAGCGACCTCATCGCCACCCTCGAGGCCCTCGAGATCAGCACCGATCTCCCCCGCGCCGTGGCGGACGCAGCCGAGATCAGAGCCTTCGCGGAGACACTCGGGCGGCTCGACGTCGCGTTCTGGGCGGAGGTGACCGGGCTCGACGCGCTGGCCCGCACGGACGGCGCGCCCGGCGCGAGGACTCGGGGCCAGGAGATCCTCGAATGGGCCACGGAGCAGGGCGACGCGCGGCTCGCGAGCCGCTGCCATGCGCTCATCGCGATGATGGACCTCATCGCAGGCCACTCCGGCTCCGGCGCGGAGCAGGCGACGATCGCCGTCACACTGCTGGACGGCACCGAGAAGCCCCGGCTCCGGGCGAACTTCCTGACACGCCAGGCGCTCGGCCTCCTGGTCGCCGGCCTCCTGCAGCACGGCTTCGACGTGTCCCGACGGGCGCTCGCCCTCGCGGACCAGCTGGCCGACCCCGAACTCCTGGCCCGGATTGCGTCGAACGCGTTCCACTCCGCACTCGACGAGTCGATGCCGGACGAGGCCCGCTTCTGGATGCGGCGGCTGGAAGCCGTGATCGCTTCATCCCCCGACCTCGAAGCCGAACTGTCGGACGTCCTCGCCCGCGGCCATCTGGCGGACAACCGCCCCTGGGACGCCCTCGACGTGCTGGAGCGGGCCGGCGACGACGACGCCTCGACGTCGCAGCCGGAGACGCGGGCCACCCGGATGCTCCTGCTCGCGCAGGCCCACCATGGGGTCGGCAACCTGCCCGCGGCGCGACGTGCCCTCGACCGGGCGGAGCAGATCACGGTGAGTTATGCACTCGAGGAGGTCGCCTCCACCGTCCTGGAGGAACGCGCCGCCATCGCGGCGTCCGCGGCCGACTTCCGGCTAGCCTACGAACTCCACCGGCAGTTCCACCAGGCGGCGCGGAGCCGGTGGATCGAGGCCCGCCGCTCCCGGGTGGACCACCTGTTCGCCGAGCAGAACGTCACCGAGGCGCTCGAGCGCGCGGAGCAGGCGGAGGCGGCCGTCGCCGTCGACCCCCTGACGAAGGTCCGCAACCGGCGGTGGGTGGAGGACACGCTGCCCGACGTCGTCCGGACCTGGCAGGCCGGAGGACCGTGGACCGCGTCCCTGGCCATCCTCGACCTCGACCACTTCAAGCTGGTCAACGACCGCCACGGCCACGCCGCGGGCGACGACGTGCTGGTCGCCGTCGCCGCGGCCCTGCAGACGTGCGGCGGGGTCCAGCACGTCGCCCGGATCGGAGGCGAGGAGTTCCTGCTGGTCCTGCAGCAGGACGCCGATCAGGAGCAGGTCGCGGACCGGGTGCTGTCCGCCGTCCGGTCCCTCCGGTGGCCCGGGATCGACGGCGGCCTCCGCCTCACGGCGAGCATCGGTTTCGCCGGCTGCCACCAGGGGGCGACGACGTCCGATCTGCTGCAGGAGGCGGACCGCCGCCTGTACAGCGCGAAGCGGGCCGGCCGGGACAGGGCGGTCGGCCCCTGGTCGAGGTAAGCGTGCGCTCCGCGGCACCGACGAGGGTTCATGGTTCGGCTGCGCCCGGGGGTGGAGACCAGACGTCACCCTTCTTGGTCACGCCGCAGCAGGCAGGGGCGGTGTCGATGCCACCTCGGTGCCCACATACCTCGGGCCCGCGTCAGGGCGCGCGCTCGTCCTTCGTGGCCTGTTCGATCTTGAGGAGGCCACCGGCGATGACGCTCGCCCTGGCAAGGACGTCCAGTTGTGCCGGGTTGTACAGAGCCGTGAGCGATTCGATGACCGTGTTCCGGGTCACCTCGAGGCCTTTCGACAGGTGCTTCCCCGGGTCCGTGAGCCACGAGTAATCCCTGATGGCATGGGCAATGGTTGGTGCATAACGTTCGGCGAGTGCGGCGCGTACGGTTTCGTCGGCGTCAGAAGCCAACTCGTCGAATTCCTTGCTCACCGGATCTGTGTCCTCCCTGACCATCTTCCGCAGATCCTGCATCGCGTCGTCGTCGTACAGTTGGGAGTAGATGAGCATCAACGACTGGTCCTGCTTGGACAGGCGGGGTGCAACGTCCTCGAACCCTGCCGGGACGCCCGTCACGGAGGACCCCTGGAGGATCGCCTGAATCTCCGCCCTGGCACGCTGCAACCTCTCGATGCTTACCGCGAGGTCCGCGTCGATCGCCCTCAACGCCTCGGACGACGAATCGCCATCGAGGGCAACTTCGTCGATCTGATCGAGCGGTACACCGAGATCCCGTAGGCGGCGTATTTTCAGGAGACGGACGAGGTGCCTGACCTGGTACTGCTTGTAGCCATTGGACATCCTGTCCGGCTGCTCGAGCAGTCCGACCCGATGATAGTGACGGACGGTGTTCACCGTCGTCCCGGCCAGCTCGGCGATTCCTTGAGTGCTCCAGGCCATTCTCGTCAGCCTTCTTCGTTCATCGTCACCGGTTCAGTCGCGACGCACCTGCTATGTGTCGGTCGACCCTTCAGAAGGAAACTCCATGTTCCCACCACACAGTCAAGATGCAGAGAGAACTCTCCTGCGAAATTGCAGTGGAGGCGGTACCGGGCAGACCGGTCGATGGCGGTGCCACCGACGAGTCCATGACGCCAGACGCCCCGAGCCCCGCTTGAGGTCTCCGTCACCAGCCCAATACTCCGACAAGCCCGGTCGCAAGCGCCGAGATGACGACGGTCCATACCACGATGGCGATCGCCTGCCAGAGCAGGACCCGCTCCTTCCTGACGCCCGACGCCGCGAAGAACGTAGCCGTGAGTTGCGTGGGAAGAGCGAGTGGGGCGAGGAGACTCGCGCCCGGCACCCCGAATCGGGAGAGCCAACCCTGCAGGCGCCGCTGTCCCTTCGCGCGCCGGGGTGACGGAGCGGCGGATGCAGGACCTGCCGGCTCGCCCCCGCCTCCTCGAGAGGCGACAACCTTCTCCCGGACACGGGAGCTGATGGTGACGACGGCGAGCACGCTCAGGAAGTTGCCGATCATCGCCGAGACCGCTGCCACCACCGGATTGATCCCGAGGAGGATGCCGATGCCGGCGGCTCCCTCGCCCTCGATGTACGGGATCATCCCGGCGATCGCGACTCCCACCGGCTGCACGATCTCGGGTAGCTGTTGAACCCACTCCTGCATGCCCTCATACGGGTTGTCCATCATGTCCTCCTTCGAATGCACGACGAGCGTGGATCGATCCACTGTCCTCACGCTTCTAAGGCGGCGCCGATTGCGCTCTGCCATGGCGTGATGTCGTGTGCTGGAACCAGTAAAGAGGCTGTGCCGACAACAGGGTCAAGGGCTCGAAACGAGTCGTTGGTCACACCGCCTGCTGGGGTGTCCTACCTCACCGCTTCGCCTCCTGCTCCTCACCGGACAGATGACAGTGGAACTCGCTGGCGCTCCGACCGCGACGGATCCGGCAGGTCAGGTCCGCTCCGCGCTGCTCAACGCCTCAGCGCGTCGATGACCTGGGAGGTGATGTCCAGGACGTCGCCCGAGCGTTTCAGCTCAACGTCGCCACCCGTCATCGTTATCGGCGTCCACGCGCGATAAATCTCCGCTCTTCTCGTCGAGATCGAAGCCTCGACCGTCCGAGGCTGAGCCGTCAGAAGCATCACAGCACAGAGGCACCCGCCGGATGGGCAGCCCAATGCCGCATCCCGGGGGCGGTAACTCGAGGCTGTGGTGTTGAAATTCCCGGCCGAAGTGGATCCTCCCGTGGAGGGTCGGTTGACCGACCACCAGACCCACCAGCACCCTTGACGTATACCCCCCGGGGGTATACATTCGAGGGGTTGGCAGCCCCGCTCACTCTCGGTTCCCACAAGCACGACAGGTCCCCAACGCGAACCTGGAAGCGCAACTTCGCGAAAACACAACACGTCTGTAGGACTTCCCTTCGCTCGTCGGGGCGATGTCATCCGGACGAACAGCCCGCCTTCGAACGGGTTCTCACTTCATTCGAACACCTCCAAGTCTGGAAACGTCCCCCATGTCACAGGGCAGTCGTCAGCTCCCGAACACCACGAGCCACGCAACCCAAGGAGTACCCGAAAAGCGACGCCGGCCATTCCGGCGCACACTGAAAACCACCGGCATCGTCGCTCTCACCGCACTGGGGCTGACCCTTGCGTCCACAGCGGCCAACGCGCTTCTGGAACAGCAGGAGAAGTCGAGTACCGCCCAGTACGGTGACCTCGTGGAAGTCGCCGGCGGCGAGGTCAACGTCGTTCGGGCCGGCACCGAAGGTGCACAGCCCCTGGTCCTGCTCAGCGGCCTGGGCACGATCGCTCCGGCGCTGGACTTCGCCCCTTTGATCAGGGAACTCGATGCTTACGACGTCATCGTCGTCGAGGGCTTCGGATACGGCTACAGCGACATGAGCGCACCCGAACGGACCGTGAAGAACATCAGCACCGAGATCCACCAGGCCCTGGCCTCACTCGACCTCGAGAAGCCATACGTTCTGGCCGGACACTCGATCTCCGGCTTCTACACACTCGACTACGCCAACCGGTATCCGAGCGAAGTATCCGCGGTGGTGGGCATCGACCCCAGCGTGCCCACCCAGCTGGAGGAGCATTCCGCGGCCAGCGGCGGCATCAATTTCATCGGGGTACTGTCCACGATCGGCGTGGTCCGAACAGCGGTCTCGGTCGCTCCCGGAGCGGTGGACCCGGCAAGCGACGACTTCACCACAGATGAATTGGAGCGCATGCGCCGAATGACAATCTGGAACTTCGGCAACGCGGCAGTCGCCGACGAAAGCGCCCGGATCGCCAGCAACGCCGCAGCACTCCAGGGAGTGACCTACCCGGAGAACCTGCCCGTTCTTCACTTCCTCGCCAGTGACAACGTGGCTACCAATCCCGACTGGCTCGAGTCGCACAAGAACCAGCTCAAGAACGTCCGCCACCACGAAATCGTCGAGCTCAAGGGCCCGCACAACCTGCACTGGACGCAGTCAGCGGCCATGGCTCAGGAAATCACACAATTCCTTCAGGACAGTGCCACATCTCAAGCGTCGCCCACACCCCTTGCTGCATCGACCGAGGTGACCCAAGGGAACTAGAAGATACCCCCTCCAGACAACCGAGTAACGCCACATAGTGGCGTTACTCGGCTCCTGGGACTGTCGGACAAACGGTGCGGGGTCCGGCAGGCTTCATCAGTGAGTGGTTCTTTCGAACCGGCCTGCGACGGTGAGCACGAACGCGTGGACGGCGGGCTTCAACCTGATCACACAGCGTGCCCTGCCACCGCCGGTCGGATCAAGAGACCGGGTGACGTACAGACCGCAAGCCCGCTCATCCCGTAAGGCTGAAGAGACCCCTGACGCCCTCGTCGAGGGAAAGCCTTCACATAGCTCTTCGTCCAGTCGCGCCACAGCCTGTAGCGCTCATGGTCACCATCAGCCGTCTATCTGTTTCTGTATGTTTCCGTCTTTCTGCGACCAGAGGCTATCAGGGGTCTGGCGTGGTATCCGCCGCGTCGCGTTCTCGTTCCAGGGCGTTGAGTATGAGATCCAGGCCGTACAGGAACTATTTGCCGAAGCTGTATCCGGTCTGTAGGACGTGCTCGACGGTGAATTCGTGAAGGTAGGGGTATTGATCGACTGACAGATGCGCAAGGAGAATCTGGCCCATCGCGGCCGCCTCCTCTTCGCTGTCGAAGGGCAGCACTTTGTCCCGCTTCGCGAGGCCATGATGTAGCTGTCCGGGTTACTCCAGCGGGGTGAGCCAGGTCAGCTCGGAACCGTCTCCTATGATCAGGTCGGTGAGCGCTTCGTTGAAGACGCGCCCGTAATCGGCGGTGATGTGTGCCTGGAACGCCTGCTCGTCGCGATAAATCTCGTAGACGAGGAAGTCGTTCGGCGATTCCCTGCGGCGGTGGGGGTCGAAGACGATGTTGCCCGGTTCGGCGCGTACCTTGGTCGTGAGATCCAGTAGAAGCGCCTGGACTTCATCTGCCTTTCCGTCCTGTGCGGTGAATTCCGCGTAGAGCGCGACGGCACCTGATGCGTCAGCTGTCATGCTGCCTGAGCTCCTGTCATGATGGCGACCGCTTCGGTCATGGTGTGGCTCTGTGGGGTGATGGTCGTGGCACATTTGCCGAGGCGCTGGATATGGATCCGGTCGGCGACCTCGAAGACATGGGGCATGTTGTGGCTGATGAGGATGACCGGGATGCCCTTGGACCGAAGGTTCTTGACCAGTTCGAGTACCTGCTTCGATTCGCGGACTCCGAGCGCTGCTGTGGGCTCGTCGAGGACGACGACCTTGGACCCGAAAGCTGCGGCTCGGGCGACGGCGACGGCCTGTCGCTGGCCGCCGGACAGGTTCTCGACGGGTACGGTGACGTCCTGCAGGGTGCTGATCCCGAGCTCGGTGAGTTCGGCTCGTGCCTTCTGCCGCATGCCTTTGGTGTCGACGACGCGGAACACCGAGCCGAGGATGCCCTTGCGGCGTTCCTCTCGCCCGAGGAAGAGGTTGGCTGCGACGTCCAGGGCGGGTGAGACGGCAAGGTTCTGATAGACGGTTTCTATGCCGGCCTGCCGGGCGTCCTGGGGGCGCTTGAAGGAGACGCGCTGGCCTTCGAGGAGGATCTCGCCCTGATCCGGCACTTCGGCACCCGTGAGGCACTTGATGAGCGTTGATTTTCCGGCCCCGTTGTCCCCGATGATCGCCAGCACCTCTCCCGGGTAGAGCGCGAGGGACACTCCATCAAGACCGACGACTTTACCGAAGGTCTTCACGAGATCGCGTGCCTCGAGGATGGGCTGACGGCCGGGGTCCTCGGTGGTCGATGGGAGGGCTGCGCTCACTGCGTCGCTCATTTGCGTACCTTTCGGATCCACTGGTCTACGGAGACAGCGATGATGATGAGGACGCCCACGGCGAAGGTCTGCCAGAGAACGTCGAGGCCGGCGAGGGAGAGCCCGTTGCGGAACACTCCGACGATCAGGGCTCCGAGGAGGGTGCCCCAGACGGTGCCGCGTCCGCCGAAGAGGCTCGTGCCGCCGATGACGACCGCGGTGATGGAGTCCAGGTTCAGATCGGCGCCGGCGTTGGGCGATGCTGCGTTGCTGCGCCCGATCTGGATCCAGGCGCCGATGGCGAGGATGGCGCCTGCGGCGAGGTAGACGCTGACGAGGACGCGGTTGACGCGGATGCCGGCGAGGCGTGCGGCTTCCTTGTCGTCGCCGACGGCGTAGACGTGCCGTCCCCACGCTGTCTTCCCGAGGATGAGTGCGACGGCGATGTAGAGCAGGAGCATGAGGACGACGCCGTAGGTGATGTTCACTCCCGCGAAGCTGACCGTCGTACCGGTGGCGGTCAGCACGCCGGGCATTTCGGCTCCGCGGACGGTGGCGCCGGACGAGTACAGCAGGGTCAGCGCGACGAAGATGTTCAGGGTGCCGAGTGTCACGATGAAGGGCGGCAACCGGAATTTGGTGACCAGGAAGGCGTTGAACGCGCCGGCAGCGAGGCCGACGACCAACCCGAGGAGCAGCGCGATGAATCCGGGAACGCCGTTCTGCGAGCTGGTCTGGGCGATCACCATCGAGGTGAGGACCATGACCGCACCCACGGAGAGGTCGATGCCGGCGGTCAGGATGATGAGGGTCTGCGCGATCGCGAGGGTGCCGACAACCGCGACCTGCTGGGTGATCAGTGACAGGTTGGCTGGGGCGAGAAAGCGTTCGTTGAGCAAACCGAACACGATGATGGCGATGATCAGCACGATGGCGGGGCTGAGCGCCGGGTAACGGTGCAGAGTGTTGCGCACGCGCGTGAGCGGTGTGGTGCGGTCCAGGAATTCGCTGGCGAGGTCGTGGCCGCCCGATGAGGGCGCCGCTTGTACTGTCTGGTTCATGGAGGAACTCCGTTGGTCGTCGCTGATAGGCGGTCCGCGGGGAGGATATCGACCCGCGGACCGCCTAGATCGAGGGGTGGCTTATCCCCAGCAGATGTCGCTGGCAGCAGCGGCGTCGATGGACTCGAGGCCGTCCTGGGGCTCATTGGTGACCAGGGCTACGCCGGTGTCGAAGAAGTCCTTGCCGTCTGTTGGCTTGGGCGCCTCACCGGTTTCGACCAGCTGGGCGATCGCCTGCACCCCGAGTTCGGCCATCTTGACCGGGTACTGCTGGCTCGTGGCGTCGATGATGCCTTCGTCGACCTGTCCGACGCCCGCGCAACCCCCATCGACCGAGACCACGATGACGTCTTCCTTGCCCGCGGCCTTGAAGGCCTCGTACGCGCCGTATGCGGCGGGTTCGTTGATCGTATAGACGACGTTGATGTCGGGGTTGGCGCTCAGCAGCGTCTCTGCCGCCGTGCGGCCGCCGTCTTCGGCGCCCTGGGAGGCTTCGTTGCCGACGATTTCGTACTCGCCACCACTGTAGGAGCCGGTCTTCTCCTCGTCGCCGTTCTTCTCCGCGTCGGCGGTGTCGATGCCCATGCCATCCAGGAACCCCTGGTCGCGGTTGTAATCGACGGAGACGATCTTGTCGTCGAAGAGATCGATCAGGGCGATCGTGGCCTTCTCACCGGCCAGCTTCGACGCGGCCCACTTGCCGATCTCCTGGCCGGCGACGAAGTTGTCGGTAGCGAAGGTGATATCCGCGGCTTCCGGGTTCGTCGGCGGTGTGTCCAGGGCAATCACGAACAGGCCCGCATCGCGTGCCCGGATCAGCGCGTCCTCGACGGCCGGACCGTTGGGTGTGATGAGGATGCCCGCGTCGCCCTTGGAAATGGCGTTCTCGATGGCCTGGATCTGGGTGTCTTCGTCGCCGTCCTCTTCGCCCGCAGCGAGGGTCAGTTCCACGCCTTCGGCTTCGGCCGCGGTCTGCGCGCCGTCCTGCATGGCGACGAAGAAGGGGTTGGTCGTGGTCTTGACAATCAACGAGACGCCGATCGGCCCCTCAGCCGAACCGGACGCAGCGGCGTCGCCGGAGGTGGAGGACGAGTCTCCCCCTCCGCAGGCGGTGAGGGCCAGAAGCGAAAGTGTCACGATCGAACCCGCTGTCGTCATACGCCGGCGGAATGAGTGGGATGGACGGGATGGCATGCGATTCATCCTTGAATCTCCTTAGGTGGCGGGAGGCATCCTCCCTGACAACGATGTCATGTCAGGTATAGACTATGATCTGGCTCACAGTCAACCTTCAGGAATGATGGAGATTCAAACGTGACATCGATGTCAGGGGCAAGTTCCCAGCAGTCTCCGCGATCGCGGCCCACTATGCGCCATGTGGCGGCGCTGGCTGGAGTGGGAATCAAAACTGTTTCCCGCGTGATCAATCAGGAACCAAATGTTTCGGCAGCGACCATCGCGAAGGTGATGGAAGCGGCACGGTCGCTGAATTATCACCCCGATGAGCAGGCCGGGAACCTGCGGCGGGCCGATGGACGCACCCGAACTCTGGGTCTGCTGGTGAGCAGCGTGGACAATCCTTTCGCCGGAGCGATGCACCGCGCTATCGAGGACCTGGCGCTGGAGCGCGGGATCGCCGTCTTCGCCTCCAGCCTGGATGATGACGCCGAGCGGGAACAGGCGTCAGTGGCTGCCTTCCTGCGGCGGCGCGTCGATGGCTTGATCCTCACGACGATCTCCCGCGATCAGTCCTATTTGGCGTCCGAGATGCGCCATGGAACTCCCATTGTCTTCGTCGACCGGGAGCCGGCGGGCATCACCGGAGACTGCGTGGTGAGCGACAACCGCGAAGGCGCCATCACGGCGACCAGTCACCTGCTCGAGCACGGCCATCGACGGATCGCCTACCTGGGAGACCGCAGTGACATCTACACGGCAGCCCAGCGGCGCCTCGGCTTCTTCGATGCCCTTGGTCGAGCGGGTATCCCGACCGGGGATATACCCGTCATCGAGAATCTCCACGATGAACACTCCGCCGCGCAGGCGATGCTCACCCTGCTTGACTCCCCCACACCACCGACAGCAGTTTTCACCAGCCAGAACCTGGTGACGATAGGTGCGATCAGGGCGCTGCGTACCCGCGGGGCACACCGGACCACAGCACTTGTCGGATTCGACGACTTCCAGCTCTCGGACCTCCTCGACCCAGGAGTCACCGTCGTGGCCCAGAACCCGGAGGACATCGGGCACACTGCGGCCCGACGCCTCATCGGCAGGCTGGACGGAGAAGAAGCACCGCCTCGTACCTGCATCGTCCCCACCACGCTCATCATCCGTGGCAGCGGCGAAATACCCCCTGCTCAGCGCTGAGTTCGATAGAAGGAATCCCCATGACACCCCAGAGCACCCGTAGCGTCGTCGTCATCGGCGACGCCCTCATCGATGAACTGCGTGAACCGACCGGATCACAATCCTTTCCCGGCGGCGCAGCTCTGAACGTCGCAGTGGGGCTGACTTTGCTCGGTATCCCCGCGACGCTCATCGCCATGGTCGGTGATGACGCCGACGGCAGGCGCATCAGGGATTTCCTGAGCCATCACGACGTGGAACTCCTGGCAACACCCGCACCCTACGGCACCGCCCGCGCCGTCTCCGACCGCACGCACGGTGAACCCCGATACGTCTTCAATCAGGCTGCCCAACACCGGACCCTCGTGTATCAGAGCCCCCACCGGGCAGCCGTCGCACAAGCGACGCTGGTCGCGGTGAGCTGCTTCCCCTTCGACAACCAGGCAGAGGTCGATGCCCTCACCGCCCTGATCGAGAACCCGGAACAGCGCCTCGTCATCGACCCGAACCCCCGATCAGGGATGCTCGCCGACAAAGAGCGTTTCCTTACCAACTTCACGACCCTTGCTGCCCAAAGCCTCCTCACAAAAGTCGGCGATGACGACGCCCAACTTCTCGCCGATGAGGACCTGCACACCTTCGGCCGGCGCCTCCATCGAGCAGGAGCATCCACCATCCTGGCCACGGCGGGCCCTCAAGGAGCATCACTACTGCGCGCACTCCAGCCGGAGGTCCACCAGCCGGTAGCCGAGCTTCCCGGCACCATCGTCGACACGATGGGCGCAGGGGATGCGACCCTGTCATCAATCCTCTCAACGCTTACCCGGGACGGAATGCCCGCCACCGAGACAGCCATCACCCGATCCCTTGCCAAAGCCATGCTCGTCGCCGCCGCTACCTGCCGCGCGCACGGCGCCCTGCTGCAGCATCCTTCATAACTAGCAAGGCGCAGCGAATAGGTTCCTGCACGACGGATTTCAGCACTTCTCGGCCGTTCGAAACCCGGAACTGCACCTCCTTGAATTGTCCAGCGGACAGTGCGTAGCATCACACTCACCAATTGACAACGTTGTCAGAATTCCTGACGCGCAATGAAGGGCGTACCAGATTATGAAGTCCGGAACCCGCAGCCGCACACTCACAGCGGGAGTGATCGCCGCGTTGGCGGCCTCGCTCCTCGCCGCCAGCGGCCCCGCATTGGCCGAAGAAGCATCCGTCGATCCCGCGACGCAGCAATATCGGCCGTTCATTCACTTCACCCCCGAGAAGAACTGGATGAACGATCCCAACGGGATGGTGTATTACCAAGGCAAGTACCACCTGTTCTTCCAGCACAACCCCTTCGGTACGACGTGGGGCAACATGAGCTGGGGCCACGCGACCTCCACCGATCTTCTCCAATGGGAAGAACAGCCCCTGGCGATCGCTCAAACCGTCAATGCCGAGGGCGTATCGATCGAGGACATCTTCTCGGGATCGATCGTGGTCGACGAGACCAACTCGTCGGGCTTCGGCACGGCAGAGAACCCCCCACTGGTCGCCGTCTACACCAGCGCCTACACCGGTGCGCACCCGACCCACGCCGGCAAGCAGGCTCAGTCCCTCGCCTACAGCACCGACGAAGGCCAGACCTGGACCAAGTACGAGGGAAACCCGGTCCTCGACCGGAACTCGGCCAACTTCAGGGACCCGAAAGTCTTCCGCTACGACGGGCCGGCAGGTTCGTACTGGGTGATGACCACCGTCGAAGCCACCGACCACAAAGTTGTCCTCTACAAGAGCGACAACCTCAAGGACTGGACGCACCTCAGCGACTTCGGACCCGCCAACTCCACCGCAGGTATCTGGGAATGCCCGGACCTGTTTCCGATCGCGGTAGACGGGGATCCCAACAACATCAAATGGGTCATGATCGTCAACCTCAACCCGGGGGCTGTTGCAGGAGGAAGCGGCGGCCAATACTTCGTCGGCGACTTCGACGGCACCACCTTCACCTCGGATACAACGGAACCCGTTGACTCCATGCCCGAAGGCACGACGTTCGCGGGCTTCAACGACGGAACGTACAACGGCTGGACCGTCAACAACGAACCAGGTAACTGGAAGAACGGACCCTGGTCCGGCACCCCGGCTACAGGCGCGCTCCCGGGCCAGATGACTGTTTCCGGGTACAGCGGGGCAGGGCTGATCAACGGCTTCAACGACGGCGACTGGCCCGTCGGGACCATCGAGTCCCCCACCTTCACCGTCGGCAGCCACGACCACCTCAACTTCCTGGTCGGAGGCGGCAATCACCCCCACGTCCCCGGCGGCCAGCTCGAGAACACCCCAGCACCCGGGACCCTCCTCTTCAACGGCTTCGAGTACGACCAGGGCACCCTGACCGATCAAGGGTGGACCCTCGGCGGGGACTTCGAAGCCGCCCGCAACCCATCCACCTCAGGTGGTGAGAACTCCATCGGTACCGGCCGCATCAACACCTTCGAAGCCGGACCCAATGGCGACAACAACACCGGCACCCTCACCTCCCCAGAATTCACCATCGACAAGCCGAACCTGAGCTTCCTGATCGGCGGCGGACGACGTACCGATGGAACGCTCCAAGCCGAACTCGTCATCGACGGGCAAGTCGTCCGAACCGCTACAGGGAGAAACTCCGGATCGCTCAACTGGGAGAACTGGGACGTCAGCGCCCACACGGGCAAGCAGGCCACCCTTCGAATCGTCGACAACACCTCAGGAGGGTGGGGGCACCTCACCTTCGACCACGTCGTCCTCGGCGATGAACCCGCCCTAACCCGGAGCGATGAGACTTCCGTCAACCTCGTCGTCGACGGACAAGTAGTCCGAACCTCCACCGGCAACAACAGCGAGACCCTCGACTGGACCACCTGGAATGTCAGCGAATTCGAAGGCCGCGAAGCCAGCATCACCGTCGTCGACAACAACCGCGGAGGCTGGGGCCATATCCTCGCCGACGAGTTCATGTTCTCCGACACCCCCGCTACATCCCGCCTCGAGAACTATGACTGGCTCGACTGGGGCAAGGACTATTACGCCGCCGTCTCCTTCAGCAACGTCCCCGACAACAAAAGGATCATGCTCGGCTGGATGAGCAACTGGGACTACGCCAACGACATCCCCACCAGCACCTGGCGCAGCTCCATGGCACTGCCCCGAGAAGTCAGCCTCACCGAAACCGCAGACGGGCCCCGCCTCGTGCAGAAGGTCGTCGATCAAATCGACATCCTCCGCGAAGACGACGCCGCCTACAGCACTGGCCCGCAAAAGATTGCAGAGGGCACCGAGACCCTCCCGGTGACAGGTGACGTCGTGCAGCTCGATGCCGTCTTTTCCCCCGGCGACGCCGAGTCCTTCGGCCTCAGCGTCCTCGGCGATGGCACCGAAACCACGAAGATCGGCTACGACGCGGGAACCAGCAAACTGTTCGTCGACAGGACCAACTCCGGCAACGAAGACTTCCACCCAGCGTTCTCCTCCGTCGAAGATGCACCTGTGCCCTTGGAAGACGGACGCATCGCCATACGTGTCTACGTCGATCGAGCATCCGTCGAGGTCTTCGCCAATGAGGGTCTCACCACCATCACCGACCAGGTGTTCCCGAATGCCGGCGCCAACCAAATCGGCCTTTTCTCCCGGGGCGGGTCGGCCACGCTCGAAAGCCTGACCATCACACCGCTCACGCCGGCTATGTGGCATGGAGTCGTGCCCCCGAAAGCTGAAGACAAAGCCACCACGGCCCCCGGCAAGGGCAAGCTCTCCATCGACCACGGCAAGGACAAGGGGCCCCACGACGGCAACTACACCGTGAACATGAATCTGACAGATGGCGAGAACGGCAGCACCTTCAACCTGTACGAAAACGGTGAACTAGTCCACACCCGGAAGCTCACCTGGAATACCCCGCAGCCGCAGAGCGCGACCGTGGAGATCACCAACCGGGCCCCGGGCAAGTACGTGTACACAGGAGAGCTGACCAACAGCAAGGGCACGACCGAGACGACAAAGCAGACCGTCGTGATCGCGAAGGCACGCAAGTAGCACCAGCCAAAGGGGCGGCGCGACAGTTGTGCCGAAGGTCTACATAACGCCTGAGGGGCGAGCTCCCTGTATATCCGTACCGGGAGCTCGCCCCCTTCGTGTTGAGGGCGTCAACTGCCTAAGACCAGCGCGGGCTCGAGCTGACACAACGCAGGTCGGTGGCTAATTATTCGGCCATTTACTAGCCCTACTTCAGGCTAGAATCATGGCATGAAGGCGGTTCCCCTGAGTGAAGCGAAAGACAAGCTTTCAGCCCTGGTCGACGAAGCGGACAGGACCCACGAGATCATCCAGATCACCCGTCACGGGCATCCGTCGGCAGTTCTGATGTCCGCCGATGATTTGGAGTCCCTGCAGGAAACCATCCATTGGCTGTCGCAGCCCGGCATCCGGGAGGACCTGGCGCAAGCCAGGCACGACATTGCCGAAGGCACAACAGTCAGTGGCGATGACCTGCGCCGCGAATTCGGGCTGCCACCGAAGTGAGTGGAACACCACCGGATGATCCGGGTCCGTGGAGGGTCGAAGTCACCAGTCCCGCGCTGAAGGGATTCCGCCAGCTACCAGAAAAGGCCGCTGCCGCGATCGTCGAGTTCGTCACCGGGGCTCTAGCCGACAACCCCCGCAAGCTCAGCAAGCCCCTCACGAACGAGCTTTTGGGACTGCGCACCGCGCGCCGTGGTGACTACCGGGTGCTGTTCACGGTCGATGTCGAAGAGCACGTCCTGGACGTACTCCGCATAGAACACCGCTCCAGCATCTACAAGCCACGCTGATCCCAACCGAAGGCCGAGTTCGACATCACACCCTGAGCGAGGCCCCGGGATGCTCCTGGCACGAGATATCGATTATCGGCGAGTCGCTTCGTCTTCGTAACGCACGACCATCCATCTTCGTCGCCACTTCTCACCAAGGTCGCCTCCGGGACGGGCAGCGCGGGTCGTAGGGTCAGGTCAGTGCGGTGCATGGGCTGTGATGAGGTGTTCGGATACGTCCCAGAGGCGGTGTGCGTCGTCCAGGTCGCGTAACGGTGCCCAGTACTCCTGGATTACTGGGGGCCCACCGGCAGTGCGCCTGGGTCCGAAGAAGTAGTCGCCCCCGTAGTCGGGATCGGTGGCTGCCATGAGCGCGGGCAGTGCCGCGTTCTGCGGGCTGCCTGCAAGGCCGATTTGTGCGAGGAGCCCGATAAGGCGGCGCTCCGGGGGGATCCGGTCGCGGCCCATGGCAGGCTGTGCGGCCAGGAGGTTGGTGGGTGAGATTCCTGGGTGTGAAAGATTGCTGCTGATACCCCACCCGTTGGCTCGGCTCCTGGCCTCGAGTTCCCGTGCGAAGAGGCCCACGGCGACCTTCGACCCGGTGTAGGCCTTCATGACGTCGTAGCTCTGCTCGTAGTTCAGGTCGTCCCAGTTCATCGCGCCCTTACGGGCGGCGACGCTGGTCTGATGGGTGATGCGCGCCCGGCCCTCGCGCAGGAGTGGTAGCAGGCCCAGGGTGAGGGCGAAATGGCCCAGATGGTTCGTCCCCCATTGCAGCTCGAACCCGTCCCGGGTCATCTGACGTGTGGGCGGGCGCATGACGCCTGCATTGTTGATCAGGATATTGATGGGGCGTCCCTCGGACGCGAGTGTGGCTCCGAGGGACGCTACTGAGTCCAGCGAGGACAGGTCCAAGGATCGGGTGCTCACCTTTGCGCCCTGGATGGCGAGGCGGATGCGCTGCACTGCGGTGTCGCCTTTGTCCCGGTTCCGCACAGGCATGATGACTTCGGCGCCGGCCCGAGCCAACCTGGTGGCGATAATGGTGCCGATCCCGTCGCTCGCACCAGTAACGACGGCAAGTTTCCCGCTCAGATCGGGAACGGAGAGATCGTATACGCGTGGCATCAGTGGTTCCTTTGCTCAAGTGTCGACAGTCACCGGATCGGTGCCTGACTTCATGCTTCACCGCTTGCCGCACTGCAGCTAGGACCTGTCGATCCACGGCTACCGGATCCACCCCTACCACCCGGACACCTGCAGCCTGGATCTCGTGGGGCGGCTCAGGACACGGTGACGTGTGTGCCGATGACAGTAAGGAGTTGAAGCTTTTCGTGGCTGTCGCTGCCGGGCACGGCCGTGTAAACCAGCAACCGATGAGACTGATCCGGATCGAGCAAGGTCTGGCAATTCAGGTCCAGCCGGCCTACTGACGGGTGGATGAACCTTTTGATCTCCGGTGGTTGGACGCCCACTTCCTGGGTGTCCCAGACACGGCGGAAGGCCTCGTTGTCCTGCAGTAGCGCGGCGAGCCCGGCCGCCCGCGAGGTCGACCCTCTGAGCGCGATGAGCTGGCGCAGTCCGGATGCATATACCCGTGATAGTTGCTCACGCTCCGCGGGTGGGTACGCTTCCCTGGCGGTAGGGTCGGTGAACCACCGATAGCCGATGCTTCGACCCGGCCCGGCTCGCTTGGACGCGTCGCCGAGAAGGGTCATTCCGAGCGGGCTTTGCCGCAGGGTCTCGCCCACCTCATTGATAACCTCCGCAGGCGTATCGGTCAGCCGGTCGAGGATTCGCAGCAGCCCGGGACTGACAAAATCACTTGCAGCTCCCCGCCCTGGTGGGTTGTGACCGGCGAGGCGGAAGAGATGATCGCGCTCCCCCAGCGTCAGGTGCAGCCCCTGGGCGATGGAGGAGATCATCTGCTCCGATGGGCGCGGACCTGTGCCGCGTTCCAGCCTGGCGTAGTAGTCGGCCGACATGTGGCACAGCGCAGCCACCTCCTCTCGGCGAAGACCATGGGTCCGCCTGCGCTGACCACGCAGAAGCCCGACGTCCTCCGGCTGCAACGATTCCCGCCGATACCGCAGGAACGCACCCAATCCTTCCCGATCCATCACCTTCACCCTCCTCGTCATAAGGCCCGACTCACATCCAGCCTCACCCGTATTCCCACTTCTACTTCTACTCCGGACGGAATCCGATAACCACGGCCTGCCGATCCACCTCTTCCGTCCGTCAAGTTGTTCGTCGTGGAACAGGCCGGCAACGCCGTGGAAACGGGCGCGTCCCACGCTTGAGCCATGACACGTTCTACTGGTTCCACGGCCGCGTCGCTTCGGTGCGATTCCTGCGGGCAGCTGCCCGAGCCAGGGAAGGTCCGGCTGACGGTGGCCAATGTCGCCGTGATGCTGCCCATCGAACTGGTTGTCCATGCCGTCGTCGTCCAGACGCACCTCAGCTATCCGCTCAAGGTCCTCATCCTCGCGCTCACCGCGACCGCACTGGTGATTTGGGTGGCGGAGCCCTCCGTCATGAGGTTCCTCCGGGCCTGGCTCCACGCGCCGGCCCTGAGACAGCGCAAGCGCCTCGACACGGCGACCGATCTTTGGCGGGCCCGCGTCCTGGTCAAGGACAGCCCGGGCGCTTTGGAGCGTATCTCCCACCAGTTGGCCCGTCGTGGCGTGAATATCCTGTCGCTGCACATCCACCCCGGCGCACAGGCCAGTGTCGACGAGTTCGTCCTCGCCGCACCCGCAGGCGTCGGCGAGCAGGACCTCATCCGGGCCTTCACCGCTGGTGGCAGCCCATCGGCCCGCGTCTGGCCGTCGACGGCTCTGGCTCTCGCCGACGGGCAGACGAAGGCGCTCTCGCTCGCCTGCCGGGTCGCGCAGGACCCCGTGGAACTGCGCTACGCCGTCGCCGAACTCCTCAGGGCCGAACCCGTGCTGGCGCCGTCGCCGACCGTCAGGTCGTTCGTCGAAGGATCCGAGGTGCTCAAGATCCCTTCCCCTGCCGGGGAACCGCTGGTCTTCTCCCGGGCCGGGGAGCCCTTCACGGCCGCCGAATCGGCGCGGGCCCATCGGCTGTCGGAGCTGGCCGCGGCGGCCACGCACCCCACGCATCGCACTTTCTGAGGGTGTGGCGTCTGTACACTCCGGCGCAGCAGGCCTTGCCTACCGGTGACCAGGCACTCCCCTGGCCGGCCACGACCTGACAGGGAATCAATTGGGGACCTGAGGTTTACCGAAGAAGACGAACCAGTTAACATGCCTGTGCGGCTTGGCGTCGACGACCCGCCTCACTGGTGTAGGTGAGTAAGGCGGGCTGTCGGCGAGACCGATCGTCCCTACTGGGCGGCAATGTCTGGGCTGCATCACTCGATTCCGCGATTGTGAGATCAGGTCGCCAGCGGCCCAAGAATCGAAAGGTCTATCATGTCCGTCATTCGGCGACATCCCGTCCTCACCTTCTTCCTCCTCGCCTACGTCCTCTGCTGGGGTGCTATTCCCTGGCAGAGCTTTTTCGCCCCCGGTGTCTTGGTCGCGGCCTTGATCGTCGTATCCCTGACCGAGGGCGTCGACGGGTTGAAGGCGATGGGGTCACGGTTGATCCGCTGGCGCGTCCGCTGGGTCTGGTACGCCATTGCGATCGTCGTGCCGTTGGCGGTCAAGTTCGCGTCCATCGGCCTCAACGTCACGTTGGGCGCCCCGGTTGCGGAGATCGCGGAATTCAGTGTCTGGTACAGCCTGCCGATGGCAATGGCGATCAACATCGTCAATCCCCTCAACGCGCAGTTACCGGAGGAGTCGAGCTTCCGCGGCTGGGCTCAGCCGAAGCTGCAGGCTACCCGCACCCCGCTTGCCGCGACCGTGCTGATGGCCGTCGGCGTCACCGTTTGGCATATCCCGTTCTTCCTGATGCCGCAGTTCGGGTCGAGTCCGGTTGAGGCCGCCGCCACGGTCGCGGTGACATTCTGGTACGCGTGGTTGTTCAACCACGCCTCCGGCAGCTCACTGATCACCTTGATCGCTCACGCGACCGAAGGCACGATCGAAACGAGCACTCTGTGGCGGACCCTGGACGACACGACCCGGATGATGTGGCTCTACAGCCTGGTTTGGTGCCTGGTCGCCTTGGGCCTCCTGGTCTTCGACCGCAAGTTCTGGACCAAGCCACCGGCAGTCATCGAGTCGGGCCGGAAGACCTCACCCGTCGCAACAGAGCCCGAATAGAGCCTCGACACAGCCGCTGACCGTGCAGCGACCGAGCATCGAAAAAGAAGCCACCCTGCCCGATGGGCGTTGTCGGTCGGCGAACTCATGGCCACTTGGCGGTCGGCCGATGTGCAGGAGGGTGACCGTCACGGGGCTTGGACGGGCAGGCGGAGGAGCTGGTCGTCCGCCTTGAAGGGCTCCCCGCGTCCGTCGGTGTTGCTGGTGAGGATCCACACGTCGCCGTCGGGACCGACGGCGACGTCGCGGAGCCTGCCGTAGTCTCCGGTGAAGTAGTCCACGGATCGCCCGGGGTCGGCTGCCGGCACGGTGCGCAGCACCTGACCGCGAAGGTTGGCGATGTACAGGGTGCCGTCACGGTGGGCCATGCCACTGGGGCTGGCAGCCTTCGGGTCCCATTGCTGGACGGGATCGGCGAACCCTTCCGAGCCGGCGATGCCTTCGACGACGGGCCAACCGTAATTGGCACCGGGCGTGATGATGTTGAGTTCGTCCCAGGTGTTCTGCCCGAACTCCGTGGCGAACATCGTGCCGTCGTCCGACCAGGCCAGGCCCTGGGGGTTGCGATGCCCGTAGCTGTAGGTGAGGGAGCCGGGGAACGGGTTGTCGTCCGGGACGTCCCCGTCAGGGGTCATGCGCAGGATCTTTCCTGCGAGGGAGGTGCGGTCCTGGGCGGTGTCGCGTTGGCCGGCGTCGCCGGTCGTGGCGTACAGCATCCCGTCGGGGCCGAAGGCGAGACGGCCGCCGTCGTGGTAGTTCGCCGCAGGGATACCGTCGAGCAGTGTCTCCGCCTGCCCCAGCTCAAGGCCTCCCGGATCCCCGACGAGAGTGAAGCGCTGGATGCGGTTGCCGTCCGCGGCCGTGGAGTAGACATAGAGCCGCTGCTCGTCGTCGACCGCCAACCCGAGCAGGCCACCCTCCCCCGCTCCGGCGACGCCCTCGACGGTCCCGATGCCACGGGTCGAACCGTCATCGAGAACCTCGAGGATCCTGGCGCTGTCCCGCTCACTGACGAGTGTCGCCCCGTCGGGGAACACCACCGACCACGGGGCGTCGAGACCCGAGACGACGGTGACGGGCTCGGCAATCGCCGCCGCTCTGCCCTGCGACGGCGTTGCGCCCTGCGGTCCCGGCTGGTTCGCGTCGCCGGTTCCGCCGCAGGAGGTGATGAGCGCCGCAATGCTGAGACCGGCCACGACGAGGGCCCTGCAGTGTGTGAAGCGAATATCCATGGTGGTCCTCCTACGGCTGGGTCGATCGGCGCTCGTCCGGTGAACGTAGCATCAGTCGAGGGTCAGCAGGACCTTCGTGGCGCGGCGTTCTGCCATGGCTCGGTAACCTTCCGCGGCGTCCTCGAGGGGCAGGGTGAGGTCGAAGACCTTGCCCGGATCGATGGTGCGGTCCCAGATCAGCTGAATCAGGTGGGGCAGGTAGCGGCGCACGGGGGCCGGTCCGCCGAGGGTGTGGATGCCGGCGAAGAACAGTTCCATGCCGGGGATCTGCACGTCGTAGTTCACGCCGACGTAGCCGAGGTGCCCGCCGCCGCGGGTCGCGCCGACAGCCTGCATGAAGGACTCCTGCGTTCCCACGGCCTCGATGACCGAGTGGGCGCCGAGGCCGCCGGTGAGTTCCTTGATCCTCGCCACGCCCGCCTCGCCGCGCTCCTCGACGATATCGGTGGCCCCGTAGAAGCGGGCGAGTTCCTGGCGGTCTGCGTGCCGGGACATCGCGATGATGCGTTCGGCGCCGAGCTGCTGCGCCGCGAGGATGGCCATCAGACCCACGGCACCGTCACCGACGACGACGACGGTCCTGCCCGGGCCGGCCTGGGCGGCCTCGGCCGCGAACCAGCCCGTGCCGAGGACATCCGAGGCGGCCAGCAATGAGGGGATCAGGTCGGCGTCCGGCTGGCCCGGCGTGGCGACGAGCGTTCCGTCGGCGTAGGGGATGCGGGCCTTCTGGGCCTGGGTGCCGATCCCGCCGGCCACGAAGGAGGCGTGCACGCACTTGGACTGGAAGCCGGCCCGGCAGATCTCGCACGTGTTGTCGGAGATGACGAAGGACCCGACGACGAAGTCGCCCACCGCGAGGGTCTTCACCTCGGAGCCGATCTCCTCGACGACGCCCACGTACTCGTGGCCCATCAGGGTGTGGTCCACGGGCTCGATGCCGCGGTAGGGCCACAGGTCGGACCCGCAGATGCAGGTGGCGGT
The DNA here is from genome assembly GCF_058269155.1 of Arthrobacter sp. TJ-263. Taxonomy (NCBI): domain Bacteria; kingdom Bacillati; phylum Actinomycetota; class Actinomycetes; order Micrococcales; family Micrococcaceae; genus Arthrobacter; species Arthrobacter sp. TJ-263. The sequence goes on from NZ_JBZCNE010000001.1 coordinate 2,024,306, forward strand.
GAGGCGGATGATCGCGTCGGTCGGCTCGATGATGGTCGGATCCTCGCGGTCCTCGACCCGGACATCGCCGGGGGCGTGCATGATGACTCCACGCATGGTGGTACTCCTTCGACTGGTGTGACCGGATGGTCATTGCATCCAGTCAAACCCCGATCCGACGCGCGAAGGAGTCCCTGTCGAGGGATGTACCGACAGGGCACCCCAGCGCGGAAAAGGGCGACCTACGCTTGGCGCTATGGATAATCGAGCCGAGGTCCGCGAATTCCTGATGTCGCGGCGCGCGAAGGTGACACCGGAGGGGGCAGGGCTGATCGCGGGCCTGAACCGGCGGGTGCCCGGGCTCCGCCGCAGCGAGGTAGCCACCCTGGCCGGCGTCAGCGTCGAGTACTACGCGAAGCTCGAACGCGGTGCCATCGCCGGCGCGTCCTCCTCGGTCCTGGACGCACTCGCCCGGGCGCTGCAGCTGGACGACGCAGAGCGCACCCACCTCTTCGACCTCGCCCACGCGGCGGACGGCATCCCCGCCTCCGGTCGGCCCCGGCAACGAACCCCGAAGAAGCCGCCGGCCCGGCCGAGCCTCTACTGGGCCCTGGAGTCCATCACGGACGGCATCGCCTTCGTCCGCAACCAAGGCCAGGACCTCCTTGCCGCGAACGCCCTCGGCCGCGCCTTCTACTCACCCCTCATCGGCGACGGCGGAATGGTCCCCAACCTGGCACGCTTCCAGTTCCTCGACCCCGCATCCCGCGATTTCTACCCCGACTGGGACGCCTTCGCGGCGATGTGCGTGACGATCATGCGCGCCGAGGCCGGAAGGGATCCCCACAACCGTGCTTTGCAGGACCTGGTGGGTGAGCTCTCCACCCGCAGCGACACCTTCCGCACCCTCTGGGGAGCCCACGACGTACGGCGGCACGGGACCGGGACCAAGCGCTACAACCACCCCGTGGTCGGCGAACTCACCCTGGCCTACGAGGAATTGCTGCCCACCGCCGAGCCCGGGCTGGTCTTCATGATCTACACGGCGGAACCCGGATCGCCCTCCGCCGAGCGCCTCCGGCTGCTGGCCTCCTGGGCCGCCGACCACTCCTCGAGCCTCACGGTCCGGCATCAGTGACCTGTACGGCGTGACACCTGGAAGGGTCACATCCTGGCGGCACCCGGCTCACCGTCCGGAGTGAGCGAGCCAGGCCTCGAGCGCGTCCCGGACGAGTTCCGCGCCGCCCCGGCCGCCGTAGTTCACGGCGAACCGTGGATCCTGGACGTACATCGCCCCGAGTCCCCGGACGTACTCGGGCAGGAGTGCCCCGTCTCCGTCGCGGGGCACACCCGGGACGGAGGAGAGCCATGCGATGTGGCGCCCGGCCAGCTCCTGGGCTTCGCTACCGGTCGGTGCGACACCCCGGGCCGCTGCGTCGGTCCAGCCTGCGTTGAGCTCCGCGACCTCCCGGCCGAACGCCTCCCTCTCCGCGTCGGTCCGTCCGCGCCACCAGGCATCGCCCTGGGCGTAGGCGTCGTGGCCCCACCGCTCCTCGACCTCCTCCCGGTAGCGCGTGTGGTCGAATCCGTCGAACATCTTCTCGGGCATGGGTTCCTCTCCTCGTTCCAGGGCCTCGACCGTCGTGAGGACCGCTCTGATCTGGCGGTCGAGCCGTTGCTGCTCCCCGCGGAGGTGGTCGAGGTGGGCGCGCAAGGCGGATGCCGGGGCCACCGCGTCGCCGTCGTCGAGCACCGCGCGGATGGCCGGTATGGGCAGTCCGAGGGATCGCAGCAGCAGGATGCGCTGGAGCCTCACGAGTGCCGCGGCGTCGTAGAACCGGTACCCGTTGGCGCCCACGCGGGACGGTCGCAGCAGGCCGGTATCGCCGTAATGGCGCAGCGTGCGGCTCGTGGTCCCGGCAAGCCGAGCCACCGTGGTGATCGGGTATTCCACGTCGCACGCCTCCATCCGCCTCCTCCCGCCGCACGGTGCGCCGGGAGGATTCAACTGTAGGAATTGACGCTGCGTAAAGGTCAAGCGGCCCTATCGAGGCTGGGCCGCGGCGGGACGGGGCGGGCCGGTCAGTTGTACCAGAACCATTGCGGCGGACGCCACGACGCCGGGACGGCGTGCGCGTTGAAGGTGCCGCATTCGGAGCACGTGTAGCTCGCGCTCGCGGGGAGGAGCTCGGTGGAGTGGTCGGCCTGGCGCGCGGGCACGAACTCCTCGAAGATCAGGTAGTCGTCCGTGAGGCACAGGGGGCAGGAGGGAACTTCTTCAGTGAGCGGGGCTGAGACGGCGGAGCTACTGGTACGCAGGCTCCGCCCGTGATCGATTGTTGTCATGAGGTTCACCGTTTCCGTACCTGCAACCGACGCTGGGTGCAGGTACTTGGGGTACGTATACGGCGAGAATAGACCTCTACTACTCAATGCGGAAGCCCAGGATCCCACGTAATCACGCCGATTACGGGCCCGGCTGGCACAATGGCCCCATGATCATCAGGGCTCCCAGATCGACGGCGGCACTTTCGCCGGAACAGGCCGCACCCCTGCGCCGCGCACTCGGTGGCAGCGCCGACGTCACCGTGTTCGTCGACGGCACCGCACACCGGCTTCCCGCAGAAGCCCAGGCCGCCGTCGTCGACCTCCTCGCCCGCCTGTCCGACGGCGACGCCGTCCAGGTGACGTCGGTCGCCGAGCTGCTAACCACCTCGCAGGCGGCCGAGCTCGCCGGCATCTCCCACAGCTACCTGCGCAAGCTCACCGATGCCGGCACCCTCCCGGTGGAGTACCGCGGATCGCACCGGCGCCTGCGCCGGGCCGACGTCGAGGACTGGCTGCGCAGCCAGCTGCGCCGCTCGGCCCCCTCGGCCGCTGAGCCTGCAGCGTCGGACCCCTCGCCGACTGCGCCCGACCAGGCGTAGCGGCGTCGTCGCCGTGATCGGCGGTGATCCTAGGACTGCTCGAAGCGGGGTCTGGAGCGCCACCTGCGGGCCTTGAGCGCGAGGTGCAGTTCCAGGCGCACCATGCCGGCCAGCGGGTCCGCGCCGATGATCGAGCGGATCCTCGTCAGGCGGTTGTAGACGCTGCTGCGGTGCAGGTGGAGTTGAGTGGCGACGTCCTGCACGGAACCGTTCTTGTCGTACAGCAGTTCGAGCACCGGCAGGAGTTCCCCGAGCCGGTCCGCCTCGCACAGTTCGTCGAACCGCACGCTGCCGTGCGCCGGGAACTGCCAGCCCATGGCGCCGAGGAACTGGTAGACGCCGATCTCGGCGAACGCCGACACCCCGCCGAGCTGGGGATCCACCGCGTCGGCCTGGGCCGCGTGCTGCGCCTGACGGAATGCGTCCGCGAAGTCCCGTGGGTCGGCGGCAGGTTCGCTGAGCCCCAGGACGAACCGCCCCGCGGGACGTCCCGCCCGCTTGGCCACCTCGACGCGGCACCGGTCCACCACATGCTGGAGGGCGCTGCGGCCCACCCTGGCCTCGCACAACAGGGCGGAGTGGGTGGACGCGCCGGCGCTGAACAGGACGGGCTCGACGCCGACCGTCGCCTGGAGGGCGATGGTGCGCTGGAGCAGGGCGGCCTCGTGCGGGTCCTCCCTCCCGGCGCGGGCCGACGACTCCGACAGCTCGTGGACGAGGGCCACGCGCCACGGCCCGTGCCCACCGAGCTCCCGCCAGCCGCGCAGGTCCTCCACCGCTGCGGGGACGCCGCGGCATGCAGCGAGGAACGTGGCCTCCCGCTGTGTGCGCCGCTCGGAGGATGCCGTGTCCGTCTCGAGCAGCAGTTCGGCGAGGCGGTCGATGGTCGGCCGGACCGCCGGCAGGGCGGCAAGGATGACCGGGGCAGGATCCTCGCTGGAGTGCTGCTGCACCCACAGATAGCCCACGCGGAAGCCCCGGACGAGGAGGGGGACGCACACCCGCCCCAGCATCCCGAGGTCATCGTTCGCGGGGACGACGACCGCACGGACGGCCCGTTCGATCCCGTGGCGCAACTGCCACTCGCTGACGTCCGCCGGCACCTTCTTGCTCAGCAGGAAATTGACCCGGACGCGGTCGGCGGAGGTCTGGTGACTGCTGTACGCGAGGAGGACGCCGTCGGGATCCTCGAGGGACAGACCGCGCCCGAGCGTCTGCGCGAGCGACTCGACGAGGTCCTCGATCTGCTGGTTCTGCACAGCCCAACACTAAGCGGGGCCGGCCGCCATGGGCGACACTTGCCGCTTGCGGACTCGACAACTGTCGATGGCCCCGGCAGCGCCGATCTGCTAGTGATCCAGCTCACATGCCGAACGAACGGCGGTAGGACGGGGATCCACGAACACGGGGCACGGTCTGCGCCGCCGGGTATCGCCTGGCCGCCGGGACCGGCCCGGGGTCGCGCCTCGAACCGCTCCCTATTCTGGAGCTACCCCGTCCGCCCGATCGACCCCGTGGAGAACCCAATGATCATCGGCGTCCCCAAAGAAGTGAAGAACAACGAATTCCGCGTCGCCATCACGGCGTCCGGTGTGCACGAGTTCCGGGCCCACGGGCACACGGTGCTCGTGGAACGCGGAGCGGGGGTCGGTTCGAACATCACGGATGCGGCATACGAGGCTGCAGGCGCCGAGCTCGTCGACGCCGCGGACGACGTGTGGGCACGCGCGGACATGGTCCTAAAGGTCAAGGAGCCGGTCGCCGCGGAGTACCACCGCTTCCGCAAGGGCCTCATCCTCTTCACCTACCTCCACCTCGCGGCGGAACCCGAGCTGACCCGCGCCCTGGTGGACGCCGGCGTCACCGCGATCGCCTACGAGACCGTCCAAGACGGGCGCGCCCTGCCCCTGCTCGCCCCGATGTCCGAGGTGGCCGGGCGCCTGTCAGTCCAGGTCGGCGCCCAGGTCATGACCGCGCCTGCCGGCGGCCCCGGCCTGCTGCTCGGCGGCGTGGCCGGGGTCCGCCCCGCCAAGGTCGTTGTCCTCGGGGCCGGCGTCGCGGGCACCAATGCGACGGCGATGGCGGTCGGAACAGGAGCCGAGGTCACCATCCTCGACATCAACATCGCCCGGCTGCGGGAGATCGACGCCCTGTACGCCGGGCGCGTCAAGACCGTCGCCTCGAACTCCCTGGAGATCGAGACCTCGGTCCTCGAGGCGGACCTGGTGATCGGATCCGTCCTGATCCCCGGCGCCCGGGCCCCGAAGCTCGTCACGAACGATCTCGTCGCCCGGATGAAGCCGGGCAGCGTCCTCGTGGACATCGCGGTGGACCAGGGCGGGTGCTTCGAGGACTCCCGCGTCACCACGCACGAGGACCCCACCTTCACGGTGCACGGATCACTTTTCTACTGCGTGGGCAACATGCCCGGCGCCGTCCCGAACACGTCGACCTACGCGCTGACCAATGTGACGCTGCGGTACGCCGTGGCGCTGGCCGACCGCGGCGTCCGCGCCGCCTTCGACGCCGATCCGTCCCTGGCCCGCGGGCTGAATGTCGCGTCGGGGCGGGTCGCACACCACTCGGTGTCCGAGGCGCACGGCCTGGAGCTGGCGAAGGACTGGTCGGCGCTCGTCTAGTGCTGCAGGGCACCCGGCCCGCCCGGTCAGGTGCCCTGCGGCCGGGACGGGTACGCGGCGTGGACCTGTTCGATCAACCGCACGACGTCGAGGGCGTCGTCCACCTGGACGGGCGGCGGCCCGTCGCCGTGGATCGCCGCGACGAGCCCCGAGTAGAAGTCCGGGTACCGGCCGGGGCCGACGGCGAGCACCTCGGTGTCGCCGTCGCGCCCCATCAGAGCCCGGGGCGGCACCATCAGGGCACCGGCTGCGTCGGCGAGGCCGTCCGGCCTCACCCCCGCCGTGAGCAGTGCCTCCTGCGGGTCCGAGCCCGTGATCGTCAGTCCGCTCCGCGCGCCGGTGAGGTGGAAGCGGGGTCGGGCGAGCGGTGCGAGGGTCCCGGCGTGCAGCCGGCTGGTGACTCCGCCGTCGTGGCGCAGGACGAGGAACGCCGAGTCCTCGGCCGCGCCCCCGCGGTCGTTGCGTAGTTCGGCATACACGGGGGCGGCCGGTCCGAAGAGGGTGAGCGCCTGATCGATCAGGTGTGAGCCGAGGTCGTAGAGCACTCCCCCGCCGTCCGTCGGGCCGGCGTCGCGCTTCCACGGCTTGCTGATGGACGGCTTCCACGATTCCATCGCCGATTCGAAGATCCGCACTCCGCCCAGGGATCCCGACCGGACCACGGTCTGCACCGTCAGGAAGTCCCCGTCCCACCGTCGGTTGTGGAACGGGACGAGGAGCTTGCCGACCGCGCGTGCTGCGTCGATGAGTCGCTTGCCGTCGTCCACGTGCACCACGAAGGGCTTGTCGACGACGACGTGCAGGCCCCGCCCGAGGGCTGCGGCGGCCAGCGGCGCGTGCGAGGCGTGAGGGGTGGCGATGACGGCGAGGCCGAGGTCCGGCACGGCCCGGAGCGCGTCGTCGAGGGTGGCAGCCACCTGCGCGGCCGGATAGGCGGTCCGTGCGGCGTCCCGACGTCCGGGGCTCGGCGTGACGACGACGGCGAGGTCCAATCCGGGATCGTGCTGGATCAGCGGTGCATGGAAGACGCTGCCGCCGTGGCCGAAGCCGATCAGCACCGTCCGGATGGGCCGGTGCGGCATCGGACCCACGGGCGTCAGGAGGGCTCGAAGTGGGCGCGGGGAACGGTGCCGTTCAACCCGGCGACCATGCCCGCGGCGAGCACCCGGAGCTTCACGTTGCGGGAGTTGGAGGCCCGGCGCATCTTGTCGAACGCATCCTTCTGCGAGCAGTTGTCCTGGCCCATGATGATCCCGACGGCGAGGTCTATCTCGGTGCGGGTCTGCAGCACGGCGTGGAGGTCCTCCGCCGTGGCGGCATGCTGCGCGACGCGCACGGCGAGCTTCAGGGCCTGCGACGCCTGCACCGTGAAGGCGCGGGCGACCCGCCGGTAGTCCTCGCTGAAGACGGAGACGTCCTCGGCGTAGAGGTTGAGGGCCGCACGCGCCGAGCCCTCGAGGTCCAGGGGAAGGCAGAACATGGCGCCGACGCCGTTCCGCGTGATGTGTTCCATGAACTCGGGCCAACGGGCTTCGGTACGGGCATCCGCGATGAACACCTCGTCGTGCACACGCAGGGCGTGCAGGCATGGGCCGTCATCGTGCTCGTACTGCACCTCGTCCATGGCTTTGGCCTTCTCCCCGCTGCTGCCCACGGTGAGCTGCTCGTGGACCGAACGCTGCAGGGTGATGCCGCAGTAGGTATCGCCCTCGGTGCCGAGCGTCTCGGCGGTGAACTCGGCCAGTTCCTGCAGGAAGGTCTGCACGTCGGGGTGGTCCACCAGGAGGTCCTGGAGCCGCGCGGCGGCGGTCTCGGGGGAAGGGAGGTCGACGTCGTCGGCCACGAGGTGGAGGCGCGGGCCGCCCATTGCCTCGTCCTCGACTGCTTCATGGGAGTCGGACATCTGCTCGGGTACCTCCTCCACGCTCCACCAACTTCACTCGACGGCCGGCAGGGCGCCGGCGCCTGCCAGTCTACAAGGGCCCGCGCTCGGTATGGCTGCGGTCGGCTTCCGACGCGAGGGCGGAGACCAGGGCGCACCATGCCCCGGCCAGGCGGGCGTTCGACATGCCGCGGTGCTCCTGCAGGTGCAGCAGCAGTCCCGCGTTCAGGAACGCCGACAACTGGTAGGCGCCCAGTTCCGGATCGGGAACGTGCAGGCCGCGCAGCAGCATGGCCAGGTGCAGCCGTGTGAGCTGCTGCGTCGGGTGTTCGAGGTCCGGCCCGCCCTGCTGCTCGGCCGCCCGGAGGATCTGCCCGTCGAACCGCATGCGCTCGATACTCGCCTCGCCGAAGGCGATCAGCCGTTCGAGGGGTGGCGCCCCCGGCCCCAGGGGAGGAGGGCCTGCCATGAAGGCGTGCTGGAAGGAGCGCCCTGCCTCGTCCGCGAGCGCGTGCATGAGGCCTGCCCTGTTGCCGAACCTCCGAAAGACCGTGCCCTTGCCCACTCCCGCGCGCCGCGCGACGGCGTCCGTGGTCAGCCGTTCGGGACCGCAGGTCGCGACGATCTCGGCCGCGGCGTCGAGGATGAGGCGGCGGTTGCGCGCCGCATCGGTCCGCTCTCCGTCGTCGCCCGTGACCCGGAGCAATTCCTCGCCCTGCATGCCGCAACTATAGCGGCGGAATAAAGCGGACTGTAGTCCGCTTGTAGGAGGGGATGCATCTGTCGCAGTACCGAACACCCGGGCCGTACGGCCCCACAGCCTTGGAGGAAACCATGTCCACCACGATCCTCACCCTCGTCGGAAGCCTGCGCGAGGGTTCCATCAATCGCCAGCTCGCGGAAGCGGCCGCTACCCATGCCCCCGAGGCCGTCGACGTCGTCACGTTCGATGCGCTGAACGACGTGCCGTTCTACAACGAGGACATCGACAACGACACCGACCGCCCCCAGTCCGTCGATGCCCTCCGGGCCGCGGCAGCCGATGCGGATGCCGTCCTGCTCATCTCCCCCGAGTACAACGGCAGCATGCCGGCGGTGCTGAAGAACGCCATCGACTGGCTCTCCCGTCCCTACGGCGCCGGCGCGCTCTCGAGCAAGCCCGCAGCCGTCATCGGTTCGGCGTTCGGCCAGTACGGCGGGGTGTGGGCCCATGACGAGGCCCGCCGCTCCCTCGGCGTCGCAGGCGCCACGGTGCTCGATGAGGCCCGGCTCTCCATCGGCAGCTCGATCACGCGCTTCGCGGAGCTGCACCCGAAGGACGACGCCGAGGTCTCCGGCCTGGTCACCGGGGTACTGATGGCCCTCGCCGGGGCGGCCACCCCGATCGCGGCCTGATCCCCAGCATCCGCCCACGCAGCACCGATAGCAGCGCGGGGACGACAGGACGCCGGCGCATTCCGCGCCGGCGTCCTGTCGTTCGGCTGCGTTCGAGGTCCCCTCAGTGCCAGAGGTTGTCTGCCCAGGCGGCATCCCTCAAATAGTCCCGCGCCGGGCCGATCTCCCAGAGCTGGCCCTGCGGTGCGAGGACGCCGTCGTTCTGCATCGACTCGACTTCCTCCGACGAACAGCCGAGGGCCTCGGAGAGGTCGGCGTCGTCCATGGCCAGCACGATGGTGGTCCTCGCGTTCATGGTGCAGTCCTTCGGTCGATGGGTGGGCCGGTCTGTGGGGCGGTGCGTGAGGCTCGGGCCGGGGCGGCCAGCGGCTTCCAGCTCCGCGCGTACAACCCCAGTGCCGCCTCCTCCCGGGCGGCGAAACCGAGGCGGTTCAGCGCCATGTGCGCCTGGTACACGGTCAGGTGCTGGGCGCTGCGGCTGACGCGGACCTTGTCCGCCCGGTACAGATAGGTGTCGAGTGCGCGGAACCAGCGCCGCCGCCAGTTCTGCACGGCGGATTCCGCGGCCGTGGCCGCCATGAGCGCATGGAACCCGGGGGCTTTCGCGGCCACCTGCGCGGCCATCGCCTCACGGACCCCCGGGGCGCGCGGGCCGAGGTCGGCGGTGCACGTGCGGAGGTGGCTGTCCCAGTAGAAGTCCCAGGAGAGTCTGCGGCGGTCCGGCCATCCCGCGGAATGGGGGCCGCGCATCATGCTCTGCGCGGAGTCGAAGAGGATCAAAGCCCCGAGCGCCGAGCGGCTCTGCATGCGGGGGAAGCGCTGATAGCCCCAGAGGGCGAGCTCGGAGCCGAGTTCGAAGACCTCTTCCGCGAGGTGCAGGCCCTCGACCCCGCCGTATCTGACGAGGTTGGCCTCGAGCTGTGGATCGGCCATCTCCCGGCCGCCCGAGTAGTAGGTGTTGCTGGCGGGAGCGGTGAAATGCTGGCGGACCACCAGCAGGGGCATGCTCCGTGCACTACGGGCCTGGAGTGCCCGCTCGAAGGTGCGCAGGGGTTCCAGGACGCGGGGGTGGGCGTGGATGCTGAGCTTGACCTGGCCCACGAGGCCCGTCGACGGATCCTCGCACCGGGTGAAGTACCAGCGCTTGGCCCCCAGTGCCCGGGCCTGCGCCACCAGCGGGGTGACCAGTTCTTCGATGATGCCGTCCGCTACATCGAAGCCACCCGTCGAGAGGGAGAGATGCCACCACTGAGTGCTGACGGCTGTCCGTGAGGCGGTACGAACGGCGGTCAGCTGGCTCATGGCTCTCTCCTTCAGGGTCTGTGATCACCCCCGCTGGGGCGGGCTCCGGGGGCGCCCTCCGGACTCCGGTCCGGGGGCACCTGTTACTTCGGCCAGTCCCAGCTCGCCGCTGTGGGCTGACCCTTCGGCCAGTCCCAGCTACCCGCGCTGATGGACTGGCCTGCCGGCAGAACAGCTCCCACCACGATCAACAGGCCTGCAGTTGCGCCGAATACCTTCTTCATGGCGATCCTTCCTTGCCCGTGTCCGGGTGGTCGAGCTGTCCCCACACTGCCGATCGGCAGTGCCCGATCCGTTGCGGGAAGGCCCCCCTCGGGACTTCCACTGGATCGGCTTCATCAGAATGTCCGCCGCCGACAGGTAGTGTCCAGCAGTAGAGGTGGCCGTTTGCGGACATGGCGCGATCAGGACGCGGCGGCGCTCCGTGACGATCCGAGACAGCGGTGTCCCGGGCTCAGAATCGCGGAATCACGCGGATCCCGGCGTTGACGGGACGGCTGGATTGCCACCGTCCCCGCTGTGTCATTAACTGGACATGTCATCTTTTTTGCACGCGATTCGCCGCTGGTACCAGTGGCCGGACAAGGAGCTCTCATGCTGGGTGCGACGTCGATCGAGGTGTACCGGTACGCCGTCGGACACCCGGGCTGGACGCGTTCCGAGGCCTCCGAGGCCCTGGGCCTGACGCTGCGCCGCATCGACGATGCCGTCTTCGAGTTGTCCGAGCGCCGACTCCTCAGCCCGCAGGCCGGCAGCCCGGACGGGCTCGTGGCGGTCTCCCCCGACGTCGCCCTCGCGGACCTCGTCGACGCGGACGAACGCGCCATGCAGGAACTCAAGGCGCGCATCAGCGCCCAGCGGCGCGAACTGTCCAGCCTCCTGCCCACCTTCCTGGACGCGCGCAAACACGTCCTCGCCAGCACGTCGGTGGAGACCCTGGAGGACCCGCACCTCATCCACCGGGTCCTCATCGACTACGGGCGCGACGTCACCGAGAAGGTGTACATCGCGCAGCCCGGTCAGGGCTCGACGGCGGACGTCCACGAGGAGAGCGTCCGCAAGGATCTGGAGCTCCTGGGGAACGGGGTGCGACGGCGGACCCTGTACGACACGAGTACGCGCGACCACGTGCCGACCCGCAAGGCCGTGGAGGCGATCGCTGCGGGTGGCGGGGAGTTCGGCGTCCTCCCGTTCATCCCCCTCCGCATGCTCATCTTCGACGAGAAACTGGCCCTGGTGGGCCGCCAGCTCTCGCGCGACGACAAGGCCGCCCTGGTCATCAGGGACCACAGCCTCATCAACATCTTCACGCACCTGTTCGAGATCGCGTGGGAGATCAGCGAGTCCTTCCTCTCCCCGCAGCAGGTCGGGTCACCCCTGAGCGCGATGCAGCGTTCCATCATCCAGGGCCTCGCGAACGGGCTGTCCGACGAGTCGATCGCGCGGCGCCTGGATATCAATGTGAGGACCTGCCGCCGGCACATCGCCTGGATGCTGGACACGCTGCGGGCGGACAGCCGCTTCCAGGCAGCCCTGAAGGCGCGCGAGGCGGGATGGATCTGAGCAGCACCGCTGGGCAACACCTGTTGCCTGATAGTGAACCCGCGCCTAGACTCTGGGCGTGACGTCCTCCAGCGAGACCCCGACCGACTTCCTGCCCGCCGAGACCGAGGCAGCCCTCGAACGCGCCGTCGATTCCGCCGCGCGCCACGACCGGCTCTTCTCCCTGCGCGCGGCCAACATCAAGCAGTCGGCGGTGCGCGATGTCTTCGACATCTCCATCCGTCCGGGCCTCGTGTCCCTCGCGGGCGGGAGCCCGTACCTGAAATCCCTTCCCCTCGAGGACCTCGGCCGGACCGCCCAGAAGATCATCGCCGAGCGCGGGCTCGAGGCCCTGCAGTACGGCGGCGGTCAGGGCATGGACGAACTCCGGCGGCTCGTCTGCGACGTGATGGCGGCTGAGGGCATCGAGGGCGCGAGCCCCGATGACATCGTGATCACCACCGGCTCGCAATCGGCGCAGGACGTCGCGGCGAAGGTTTTCTGCGATCCCGGGGACGTGATCCTCTGCGAGGACCCCACCTACGTGGGCGCCCTCAACACGTTCGAGGCGTACGAGGTCGACGTCGTCACCATCCCGATGGACGACGCCGGGCTGATCCCCGAGGAGCTCGAACGGGTCATCGCCGAACTCCGGGCGCAAGGCCGCGCGATCAAGCTGCTGTACACGATCCCCAGCTTCAACAACCCGAGCGGCATCACGATGGCCGCCGACCGCCGCCAGCGGGTCGTCGACATCTGCCGTGCCCACAACATCCTCGTCCTGGAGGACAACCCCTACGGCATGCTGCGCTTCGACGGCGAGCCCCTGAAGCCCATGCGCGCGGACAACCCCGACGACGTCATCTACCTCGGCTCCTTCTCGAAGATCTTCGCGCCCGGCGTGCGGCTCGGCTGGGCCCTCGTACCCAGGCACCTCTACCGCCGGTTCTATCTCGCCTGCGAGGCCGTGGTGCTGTGCCCGTCCCCGCTCACGCAGATGCTCGTGAGCGCGTACCTCACCGAGTACGACTGGCGCGGGCACCTGGACTCGATGCGCAGCCTCTACCGCGAGCGATGCGACGCCATGCTCGGCGCCCTCGCCGAGGAATTCCCCGAGGGCGTCCACTGGACCACGCCGGACGGCGGCTTCTTCGTCTGGGTCACCCTGCCGGAGGGCATCGACACCTATCCGCTGCTCTACACGGCGATCGACGCCGGCGTCGTGTTCATCCCCGGCGCTGCCTTCACGCCGTCGGACGAGCCCTCGAACAAGCTCCGGCTGGCCTTCAGCGCCGTCTCACCCGAGGACATCGTCGAGGGCGTCCGGCGCCTCGCGCCGATCCTGCGCGGCGCGATCGAGCAGAACCGGTAGCCCACCGGCCGGGCCACGCCTACTGCGGCGGCCGCTTCTGCTGGCGGAGCGTCACCGCGATGGAGATGAGTGCGGCGACGATCACGAGGATGGACAGCCGCGCCACCGCGCCGAGGTCGGGGAAGACCCACTGGAGGATGGTCGACGCGAGGAAGCCGATGAGCACCACCAGCAGGAGCCTGCTCAGGGGGTAGCGCGGTCGCGGGCTGCGGCTCGTTCCCCCGCCGGGTAGCTGCTGGTCCATGGCCCCACCCTAGTCGAGCAGCAGGGCGGGCTCCTCGAGGATCGAGGCGACGTCGGCCATGAAGCGTGCGCTGAGGTCGCCGTCGACCACCCGGTGGTCGAACGATCCGCCGAGCGTGGTGATCCAGCGCGGGATCACCTCTCCGTCGAGCACCCAGGGCTTCTGCTTGATCGTGCCGAAGGCCACGATCGCCACCTCCCACGGATTGATGATGGGTGTCCCGGTATCGATGCCCAGCGCCCCGATGTTGGTGATGGTGAGCGTGCCGCCCTGCATCTGGGCCGGTTGGGTCCTTCCGGCGCGGGCCGTGGTCGCGAGGTCGTTGAGGGCGAGGGCCAGTTCCTTCAGCGAGAGGTCCTGGGCGTCCTTGATGTTGGGCACCATGAGCCCCCGCGGTGTCGCGGCGGCGATGCCGAGGTTCATGAAGTGCTTGACGAGGATCTCGTCCTCGGCCCAGGTGGCGTTGACCGACGGGTTCCGCGCCGCCGCCCAGATGACGGCCTTCGCCAGAATGAGCAGCGGCGAGACCCGGATACCCTCGAAGTCCCGGGACGCCTTGAGCCGCTTGACGAACTCCATGGTCCGGGAGGCGTCGACGTCCACGAAGATGCTCACGTGGGGTGCCGTGAACGCGCTCTGCACCATGGCCTTCGCCGTCGCCTTGCGGACCCCCTTGACCGGGATGCGTTCGATGCGGCCGCCCCCGAGGAGCTTGCGGTCCGACCAGAAGGAGTCCGCGCCGTCCTGCTCGGCGTCACGCTGGGACTGGTAGCTCATGAGGTCCTGCTTGGTGACCTCGCCCGCGGAGCCGGTGGCCGGGACGTCCGCGAGATCGATACCGAGGTCCCGCGCGGCCTTGCGGACCGGCGGCTTCGCGAGCACGCGGCTGATGAGCTGGTTCAGCGGGTTGGTCCGGACGGGTGTCTCGGCGGGACGGCCCGTGCGCGTCCCCGTCGGAGCGGGTGCCGCCTGTGCGGGAGACGTAGGGACGGGCGACGTAGGGACGGGCGACTCCGGCGCGACGGCCGGTGCGATCGGTGCCGCCTGCGCCGCGGCAGGTGCGGCGGGTGTCCCCTGCGTGGACGGCGTCCTGCGTGGCCGGCGCTTCACGGCGTCGGCCTTCGGTCCGGTGCCCACCAGCGGACCGGGCGTGGGCTCGGGGTCCGCGGCCCCGGGACCGGTGGCATCGACCCCGTCCTGTCGTGCCCCGGCGAGCTCCCCGGGCATCTCGGGCACAGGGACCGGGGCGTCGCCGGTCGGGGCATCGCCCGTCTGAGCAGCCGATCCGCCCGCGGCCGCACCGGGGGCCGCACCATCACCGACATGATCGCCGGCATGATCTGCGCGATCGGTACCGCCCGCAGCCGTGTCCGGGACACTGCCGTCCCCATCCGGGGCGACGCCATCCTCGACCGCGAAGATCGGCGTCCCGACCTCGATGGTCTCGCCCTCCGCGACGAGCAGCTCGGACACGATTCCCGCGTAGGGGGAGGAGAGTTCGACGAGCGACTTGGCGGTCTCGATCTCGCAGATGATGTCGTTGACCGCCACCGGAGCCCCGGGGGCCACCTTCCACTGCACGATCTCCGCCTCGGTGAGGCCTTCACCGACGTCGGGCAGGTTGAACGTCTTGAGCGTCATGATGGTCCTTCAGTATGCGAAGGCACGGTCGAGTGCCTCGAGGATGCGGTCGATGTCCGGCAGGTAATGCTCCTCAACGCGGGCCACGGGGTAGGGCATGTGGAACCCGCCGACGCGGATGACGGGGGCCTCGAGCGACAGGAAGGCGCGTTCGGAGATCCGTGCGGCGATCTCCCCGCCGATACCGCCGAACGTCGGCGCCTCGTGGGCGACGATCAGGCGGCCCGTGCGGGTGACCGATTCGGTGACGGTGTCGAAGTCGATCGGCGAGATGGAGCGCAGGTCGATCACCTCGACGCTGCGGCCATCCTCCGCCGCCGCCGAGGCCGCGGCGAGGGCGACGGGCACGAGCGGGCCGTAGGCGACGATGGTGGCGTCCGTCCCCGCGCGCAGGACGTGGGCGGAGAACGGGTCACCGGCGGGCGCCGAGGTGTCCACCTCGCCCTTGAGCCAG
The DNA here is from genome assembly GCF_058269155.1 of Arthrobacter sp. TJ-263. Taxonomy (NCBI): domain Bacteria; kingdom Bacillati; phylum Actinomycetota; class Actinomycetes; order Micrococcales; family Micrococcaceae; genus Arthrobacter; species Arthrobacter sp. TJ-263. The sequence goes on from NZ_JBZCNE010000001.1 coordinate 2,039,683, forward strand.
TAGCGGCGCTTCGGTTCGAACACGATCACCGGATCCTCGCAGCTGACGGCCTGCTGGATCATCCAGTAGGCGTCCTGCGGGTTGGACGGCGTGATGATCCGGAGCCCGGCGGTGTGCGCGAAGAGCGCCTCGGGGGACTCCGAGTGGTGCTCGACACTGCCGATGCCGCCACCGTAGGGGATGCGGATCACCACGGGTGCGCTCAGCATACCGTCGCTGCGCGTGCGCAGCTTGGCGAGCTGGGTGGTGATCTGGTTGAACCCGGGGAAGACGAAGCCGTCGAACTGGATCTCGCAGATGGGCCGGTACCCGCGCAGGGCGAGCCCGATCGCGGTGCCGATGATGCCGGATTCGGCGAGCGGGGAGTCGACGACGCGCAGGGCCCCGAAGTCCCTCTTCAGGCCGTCGGTCACACGGTAGACACCCCCGAGCTCACCGATGTCCTCGCCCATCAGCAGGGTCTTCGGGTCCTGGGTCAGGGAGGCGCGGAGGCCCTCGTTGATCGCCTTCGCGATGGTCATCGTCGCCATCAGGCGTGCTTCCCCTCGTCGACGAACCCGGCCTCGTACTGCTGGAAGAAGCGGAGTTCCTCCTGCACCAGCGGGTGCGGCTCGGCATACACGGTCGCGAAACGGCTCTCCATGTCCGGCACCGTCATGGACAGCACGGCATCGCGGAGCGCGGTGGCCATGGCCCGGGCCTCCGCGGCGAGCTCGTCGAAGAACCCGTCATCGGCCAGGCCCTGCGACCGCAGGTGGGCCTCCAGGCGGACCAGCGGGTCGCGCGGCTGCCACTCCTGCTCGTCCCCGGATAACCGGTACTTCGTGGGATCGTCGGCGGTTGTGTGCGCACTCATCCGGTAGGTGTAGGCCTCGATCAGGACCGGTCCCTTCCCGGACCGGGCATGGTCGAGCGCCCAGCGCGTGACGGCTTCCACGGCGACGACGTCGTTGCCGTCCACGCGGACGCCCGGGAACCCGTATCCCTCGGCACGCCGCGCGAGGGGCACCCTGGTCTGGACGGCCGCAGGGACGGAGATGGCCCACTGGTTGTTCTGGCAGAAGAACACCACGGGAGCGTTGAACGACGCCGCGAACACCATGGACTCGTGGATGTCCCCCTCGGAGCTCGCGCCGTCACCGAAGTAGGCGACCGAGGCCGCTTCCGGCAGCGAGGGGTCCGCGAGCTGGTCCCGCTGGATGCCCATCGCGTAGCCGACGGCGTGCAGGGACTGAGCCGCGAGGACGAGCGTGTAGAGGTGGAAGTTCCGCTCGCGGGGATCCCACCCGCCGTTCGTCACCCCCCGGAAGAGGCGGAGGATCTCCGCCGGCTCGACGCCGCGGGTCAGGGCCACGCCGTGCTCCCGGTAGGTCGGGAACGCGTAGTCCTGGGGCTGCAGGGCGCGTCCGGAGCCGATCTGCGCGGCTTCCTGGCCCGTCAGGGGCACCCAGAGCGCCAGTTGGCCCTGGCGTTGCAGGGCCGTGGACTCCTGGTCGAAGCGCCGGACCAGGAACATGTCCCGGTAGAGCGAGCGCAGATGGGCGGCGTCCGCTGCGGCGAGGTAGGGCGAGAAGTCGACGGGCTCGCCGTCGATCTCCGCGGTCAGGCCGCCGGCCATCGTTCCGTCGGGGGCGAGCACCTGCAGCATGTCCACGGCGGCCTCCTGCCGCCCGCCGATCGCGGAGTGGGCGGCGCGCAGGACCTCCTCGACCTCGAACTCCGCTGCAGGCACACGACTGCCGCTCATGATCACTCCTCACGTGACGCACTACATTCCGCTTGAGGAATGTATGCAGTAAGTCATACACGGGACAACATATGTTCCCGGGACGTACTGATCAAGACTAGTCAGCGCCGACCCGAGGGCCTATTTAAGACCGCTTCTCCCCCTGCGGGGCGGTGCGTGTACTCTCCGCACAGCTCGAGGAAACGGGTGTTGGCGGCCTCCTCCCCGATCGACACGCGGACGCCCTCCGACCCGAAGGCCCGGACGGACAGGGCCCGCTCCGCTGCCTTCGCCGCGAAGTCCTGGGTGTGCTCGCCGAGCGCCAGCCAGACGAAGTTCCCCTCGGCCTCCGGGATACGCCAACCCAGCTCGCGCAGCCCTTCGACGACGCGGACGCGCTCGTCGACGATCGACTCGACCCGGGCTTCGACCTCCTCGATGTGCCGGAGCGACGTCACGGCAGCGTGCTCGGCGATCTGCGACACGGCGAACGGGACGGCGCTGACACGCAGGTGCTCGGTGAGCGCCTGCTGGGACACCGAGTAGCCCACCCGGAGGCCGGCGAGGCCGTGGGCCTTGGAGAAGGTCCGCAGCACGATCACGTTCGCATGCTCCCGGTACAGCTCGATGCCGTCGACGGCGTCCGGGCGCCGCACGAACTCCTGGTACGCCTCGTCGATGACGACCACCACGTGCGAGGGCACCTTCGCCAGGAAGCCGACCACCTGGTCCCGCGTGAGGATGGGCCCGGTGGGGTTGTTGGGGGTGCAGAGCAGGACGACGCGCGTGCGGTCGGTGATCGCCGCGGCCATCGCGTCGAGGTCATGCGTGCCGTCCTCCCGGACCGGGACCTGCACACCCGCAGCACCCGCGAGGCCCACGCTGATGGGGTAGGCCTCGAACGAGCGCCAGGCGTAGATCACCTCGTCGGGTGCGTCGAAGTCGTTCTGGCCGGCGAAGGTGGCGAGGATCTGGTTCAGGGCGCCGAGGCTGCCCGCGCCCGTGACGATGTCCGTCGCAGGAACGCCGAGGTAGCCCGCCAGTTCGGTCCGCAGCGCCGTCGTCATGGGATCCGGGTAACGGTTGATCGACGTCTCGGCGGCGATCGCGGCCAGGACCGCGGGCAGGGGCGGCAGCGGGTTCTCGTTCGAGGACAGCTTGAAGCTCTCCAGTCCCTCGACCACCACGGGCGGTTTCCCGGCCGCATAGCGGGGAAGCCTGCCGAGGACCCCACGCGGGCGGATCCCGGCGGCCTCGGAAGCTGCGGCCGCGGGGCCTGGAGATGGTGCCGGACGGTCCTCGATCGATGTCATGGCCATAGCCTAGACCGGCCGTCCGCCTCGCGGCGCCTGCTCCCGGACGGCGGAGTGCGGCCGGTCGGCTCGACGCGTGGCCGCGAAGGAGTAGCGGCGCGCCACGCCGCCGGCGCCGGCGGTGGCCAGGAGCGCGGCCGCGGGGGCGAGCGACGGCGCGTCCCCGGCATCGACGAGACGCGCACCCCGCGCATAGTTCTCGAGTTTGTGGGCCGGACCGAAGCCCCGCGGTTCGGCCGAGCCATCGGGCCCTCGACCCGGCTCCGGCACCGGGGTGGCGAGGGTGACGGTGGTCGTGTGGCGGTCGTCGGCGTTCGGCGAGGAGTCGAGATCGGGGACCACGTCCTCCTCGTGCTCCAGGTGCAGGTACTCCCTGGCGCCGGTCGCGGACCATCCGGTGGGTGACCCGACGGTCAGGACCAGCCGGACGTCGTAGCGGCCGCCCACGCCTGCCGACTCCGCGAGATTGACGGCGTGCAGGCCGCCCTGGCTGTACCCCGCGACGAGGAGTGCGTCCCCCTCCTGCGCGCCGGCCCGATCGAGGGCCCGCAGGACGGCCTCCTCCGTGAAGCGGCTGTCCTCCGCGAGGGCCTCCGCGATGCCCGACGCGTCGAAGGGATTGCTCCCCGCCTGCCCCTCGGGGCTCCCCGCTTGGGTGCCGGGCAGGACGACGACGTAGACGGGCTCGTCGTCGGACCCCGCCCGCAGCACCTCGAAGGTGCCGGGAGCATCACCTTCGACCGCGGCCAACCGCTCCAGCACGCCGCCGACCGTCCCGTCGAACCGCACGGCCGCCCCCGTTTCGGCTGCGGTCAGCTCGACGGGGCCGACGGTCAGGACGCCGTGGTCGATCGCCGCACGCGCGAGGCTCCGGGCCGCATCCTCGGACGCCCGGCGTGCGGCCTCGGTCGCGGCGAGCGCGACGTCGTCGGCCAGGCGGTAGGCGAGTAGACCGGCACGGAGCCGCGCCTCCGCCGAGGCGAGCGCCCGGGCGTTCGCCAGGGCGGCGGTCCACGCTTCGTCGAGCTGTGCCAGGGCCGCCTGGTACTGCGGTCCGGCCACGCCGCCGGGGAGGTGGAGGTGCATGACGCGCCACGGGAGCTCGCTGACGTCGCGATGCAGGAACCCCAAGCCGACGGCGACGTCCCCCGCGTCCGCGGCGAGGAGGGCCAGCACGCGGGCGGCCTCCTCCAGCTCCTCCCACTGGAACCGGATCCCGCCGACGCCTCCGCGCACGGCCATCCGACCGTCGTCGCCCACGACGGGTTGCAGCCCGTCCGTCACGGCCCCACCCCGTGTTGCCGTTCCTCGGCGTCCCGCACCAGGCGGGCGAAGGCGCCCAGGTCCTGTGCGGCGCACTCGAGCAGGTCCATGGTGCGGTTCAATTCCTCGCAGCGGTCCGCCAGATAGGCGCGGAAATTGCTGCCGGCGGGAGATTCCCAGGAGAGCAGGCCGACCGACAGCGCATGCGTGCGGATGTCCCCCAGCTGCCCTGCATGCCACCGGAGCCGGGCAGCCATTCCAGCCACCTCGGAGCTCACGACCGCCCACGGTTCGCCCGACCCTCCGCCGTCCACGCCGGCGTCCATGGCCACTCCTCTCCTCCGCCCGTCCGTCAACGCTAGGAGTGGAGCGGGAGAGTCCGGACGGCGGGGCCGGTATGTGGACAGGGACGACGACGGGTCAAGGGCGCGGGACGCCCCGCGGCGGGTGAGACCCGCCGTCGGCACCGTGAAAGGATGGGGGAATGGCTGACTCCGCGCTCCCCCGGGTTGAATTCGCTGCTCTGTCCAAAGGGGAGGGGACATCCCTGACGCTCGGTCCGCTCGACGGCCGGTATCGCGAGGCCGTCGCCCCGCTCGTCGACTTCCTCTCGGAGGCGGCACTCAACCGGGACCGCGTCCACGTCGAGGTCGAATGGCTGATCCACCTCACACGGCACTCCGTGCTGCCCGGGACCGGTCCCCTCGACGCCGACCATGAGGCACGGCTGCGCGCGATCGTCACGTCCTTCGACGCGGGGGCCGTGGCGGAGCTCGGCGAGATCGAGGCCGTCACGGTGCACGACGTCAAGGCGGTGGAGTACTTCATCGGTCGGAGGCTGGACGGGATCGGGATCGGCCACCTGAAGCCGCTGGTCCACTTCGGCTGCACGTCGGAGGACATCAACAACCTCTCCTACGCCCTCGGCGTGAAGGGTGCCGTCCTGGACGTCTGGTTGCCGGCCGCCCGGGCGCTCGTCGCGTCGATCGCGGACCTGGCGCGCACGTCACGGGACACCCCGATGCTCTCGCGCACACACGGCCAGCCCGCGACCCCCACCACGCTCGGCAAGGAGATGGCCGTCGTCGTGCACCGCCTGACGCGACAGCTCGACCGCATCGCGGCCACGGAGTTCCTCGGGAAGATCAACGGGGCCACCGGCACGTACGCCGCCCACTACGCGTCCGTCCCGCAGGCGGACTGGCAGGACGTCGCGCGGTCCTTCGTGGAGGGCCTCGGCCTGACCTGGAACCCCCTCACCACGCAGATCGAGTCGCACGACTGGCAGGCGGAGCTGTATTCCGACGTCGCCCGCTTCAACCGGATCCTCCACAACTTCTGCACGGACGTGTGGAGCTACATCTCGATCGGGTACTTCGCCCAGATCCCGGTGGCGGGCGCCACGGGATCCTCGACGATGCCGCACAAGGTCAACCCGATCCGTTTCGAGAACGCGGAAGCCAACCTGGAGATCTCCTCCGGCCTGCTCGACGTCCTGGCGTCGACGCTAGTGACCTCCCGGTGGCAGCGCGACCTGACCGACTCGTCGAGCCAGCGCAACATCGGGGTCGCCCTCGGGCATTCGCTGCTGGCCGTCTCGAACGTCGTGAAGGGCCTCGCCCGGCTGGACGTGGCCGAGGACGTCCTCGCGGCGGACCTCGACGGCAACTGGGAGGTCCTCGGAGAAGCGGTGCAGATGGTCATGCGCGCCGAGGCGATCGCCGGCGTGCCGGGCCTCGACGACCCGTACGAGCGGCTCAAGGATCTGACCCGCGGGCACCGCGTGGATGCCGGACGCATGCGCGAGTTCGTCGGCGGCCTCGGCCTCAGCGCGGAGGCCGAGCAGCGGCTCCTCGCCCTGACGCCCGCACGGTACACGGGGATCGCGGCGGACCTGGTGGACCACCTCGGCTGACCGGGCGCCGGCGTAGCGCCGGGCAGCAGCCGCCATGCACGTGCCGCACCGGAAGGGCTCCATGCCACGAACACCCGCAGCATCGCCGTCACCCGCCCTGATCAGGACCGGCCGCCATTCCCTCCACGTGATGAGCTTCAACATCCGGTACGACCGCCCGGCGACGCAGCCCGACGACGTGGACTACTGGCCGGACAGGATCGCACCCCTGCAGGACCTGCTGCGCCGGGAGGTGCCGACGGTCCTCGGGGTGCAGGAGGCCCTCCACCACCAGCTGACGGTGATCGAGGCGGCCCTGCCGCCGCGGTACCGCATGATCGGTGCAGGCAGGGACGGTGGCAGCCGCGGCGAGTACTCGGCGATCTTCTACGACGCCCGGCGCCTGCGGCTCATCGAATGGGACCAGTTCTGGCTGTCGGACACCCCCAAGCTCATCGGCTCGTCCACCTGGGGCAACGGCGTGACGCGCATCGTGACATGGGGCCGCTTCCACGACGGCGGGACCGACCGGGAGATCCTCCTCGTGAACACGCACTTCGACCACGAGTCCGACGACGCGCGGGTCCGCAGCGCCGCCGCGGTGCTCGACCTCGTGCGCTTCTTCCGCCCCGCCCTGCCCGCCATCGTGATGGGCGACTTCAATGCCGACGCCGGACCGTCCTCCGCGTACCGCCGATTCCTCGACTCGGGAGTCCTCGTCGATGCGTGGGCCCGCGCCGACGAGCGCCTGACGCCCGCGTACGGCACCTACCCCCGCTACAGCCGTCCCGTGGACGGCGGTGCGCGGATCGACTGGATCCTCACCACACCCGATGTGCTGGTCCGCCAGGCGGCCGTGAACACCGCCACTCTGGACGGCAGGTACGCGAGCGACCATGCCGCGGTGCAGGCACTCGTCGACCTCCCGCCCCGACGCCGCGAGTCGGGTCCCCCGGAGCCGATCAGCTAGCAGGACGGCAGGATCCGAGGCCGCAGACCTCGGGGTCGAAACGCCCTTGACGCCCCCTCGCCGGGGGCCGGACGCTGAGGGATGGAGTGGGTCGCCGGCGTCCTCGCCGCCGAGGACTACGAGGTGGGGCGGCAGATCGCGCAGCGCGGAGTCGCCGCCGTGTACCTCATCGCGTTCCTGTCCGCCGTCGCCCAGTTCCCGGCCCTCCTCGGCGAGAAGGGCCTGCTGCCGGTCCCCGTGTTCCTCGAACGGGCCGGCACCCGGGCCGGTCCGTCGCTCTTCCGCCGGGGCTACACGGACCGCCGCCTGCGGGCCGTGGCCTGGACCGGCGCGGCCGTCTCCGCCCTGCTCGTCCTCGGCATCCCGCAGGCCGGACCGCCGTGGGTCCCCCTGATGGCCTTCCTCCTGATCTGGTGGCTGTACACGTCGATCGTGAACGTGGGTCAGGCGTTCTACGGTTTCGGCTGGGAGAGCCTCCTGCTGGAGGCGGGGTTCATCGTCGCGTTCCTGGGGTCCACGGAGATCGCACCGCCGTTCCTGGTCCTGCTGATGATCCGCTGGCTCGTGTTCCGGCTCGAATTCGGGGCCGGGATGATCAAGATGCGCGGTGACCGCTCCTGGCGTGACCTGACGGCCCTGAACTACCACCACGAGACCCAGCCCATGCCGAACCCGGCCAGCCGGTTCTTCCACCTGTTGCCGAAACCGCTGCACCGCCTCGAGGTGGCCGGGAACCACGTCACGCAGCTGGCCGTCCCGTTCCTCCTCTTCACGCCGCAGCCGGTGGCGGGCTTCGCGGCGCTGGTCATCATCGTCACGCAGGGCTGGCTCGTGCTCTCCGGCAACTTCGCCTGGCTCAACACCCTGACGATCATCCTGACCTTCGCCGCGGTGCCCGATTCCTTCTACGAGGCGGTGGTCCCGGCCCTCGACGTGTCCGGCGCCTACCGGCCGACGCCGCTGTACGTGACCGTCGTCGTCGTCCCCGCGATGCTCCTGCTCGCCTACCTGAGTTGGCCGGCGCTGCTGAACCTGTTCGCCCGGCGGCAGCTCATGAACGCGAGCTTCAACCGGTGGCACCTCGGCAACGCCTACGGGGCGTTCGGGAGCGTGACGAAGGTGCGGTACGAGGTGATCGTGGAGGGGACGCTCGACGACGTGGGTCCCGGTGCACGCTGGCGTGAGTACGAGTTCAAGGGCAAGCCCGGCGACCCGTCGCGGATGCCGCGCCAGTTCGCGCCGTACCACCTGCGGCTGGACTGGATGATGTGGTTCCTCGCCCTGGGCTCGGAGCGGGGCTGGTTCACCCCGTTCCTGGTGAAGCTCCTCGAGGCGGACCCGCTGATCCTGAAGCTGCTACGGAAGGACCCGTTCGACGGCGCGCGGCCCCGCTACATCCGGGCCCGCATCTTCATCTACCGCTTCTCCACCCGGGAGGAGAAACGGGCCACCGGGCTGTGGTGGATCCGCGAGCCGCAGGGCGTTCTGGTGCACCCGGCCTCACTGCGGGCCGAGGCCTCCTGAGTGCGGGACTGATGCGGCCGTGGTGAGGTCAGCCCATGGTCGCTGCTGCAACATGTCCCGCTTCTGGACCCGGCAGCGACGAGTGCGTCGAGTTGCAGCCGCGCGTCCTCGGTCGGTGCGCTCACGCGGGTGTATCCGAGATGCCTCAGTCGACCAATGTGCCTCAGAAAGTCCTAATGAGACGGCGACTGAGACCGTTTGTGGTAAGACGAATTTCCGAGACAGGACGTGCCCCGGATTTCCGCGGAACTTCTCGAGCTCAGGGGACGCCGGCCGAGTGCCTCAGAAAACTGTAGTTTTAAGAGACACACCAAGCACTCGCTAAGTCAGAACCAGCGTTTCACTTGAGGCAGCCGTGCGCCCGTTCTCATCACCCCGGCTATACGCCCCTCCCCCGTCCGACGGGGCTGACCGACCTTTGAGGCACAGCAGGAAATGAGAACGACCCGCATCAGCACCAAGGCCTCAGGGACTGTGGCGACCTGGCTAGGAGTTTGAAGGACTGAAACCCGCAGCCAATCCTGCCCAATCTGGATAAATTGTTTCCCGAGTGAAACCAAAGTGATTCTTGAGCATGGTGCGTAACATTGGCTTAACAGCTGAGGGAATCCGTATGCCCATTAGGTTTGGGTACTGAATCTGAATTCTTCCCCTCTGCTCGGTGAGCTGCTCGTTGCCCATAGTTCTATTGAGCTTATCCGCTGTCCATTGAGCGGGCCGCGAAACGGGGAATAGCTCGCATTCAGGTGCTTCCTCTTCTGAAAGTGGGGAAGTCGAAAACATGAACTCGCCGCGTTGCGCAGCAATACGAGGGTCAATGGGAGGCGTTGCGATGACCATCGCAGCTAAGGGTTTGTTTAGCATTTTCTCATACGAACCTTCGACCCAAGGCTTGCTGACTGGTGTTAGCGTGTCCCCCCTCACGGCGATGAGTACGCCATCTACCTGATCCGTGCTTTTCTCGGCCACTTCGTCACACAACATGAAAAGCGCGACGAACGGGTCTGTTGTAATGTCGATGAGTCTGGTGGCTGCACCATTATGGCGATAGCGAGCCAAAATCTCCCAATCTCCTGAGTGCTGAGCGTTGGTCACCCCGATGCGCCGAGCCGTGTCAATCATATTTAGTTCGTGTTCTTTAAGGTTGTCACCTAATATCCCTGCCCGTGTCGCGCCGGAATCTAGGCGCCATTCAATATTGGCCTGCCCGCGCCAGCGCACTCCCTTTGGCGGACCCAGGACACTTACACCACCGATAGCGTTGATGACCGACCGGCAGATGTCCTGCTGAACCTTTTTTTGGTGCATATTGGCAGTAGACGGATCGAAAATAAGATCGTCTGCCCATCGCTTCGATGATGTGGCAGGTGGCGGGGAGATTTTCGAACCATTACTTACGAGAGGTTTGCTCATGCACTTGATCCTGCCATGAGACCTTCTGCACGAATAAGTGACTCACCGCTGCTCTCAACACATGTGTCCGCGGATGTGTGTTGCAACCGGTGGGTTGCAAGACGCTAGGACGAGACACTAACCCTCCTCCACCAGTACTGCTTCTCATGTGTCTTGCTACCCTGTCTTATAAGCAGGGGTGATATTTCGTGACAGTGAGGTTGGTTGCGAGACATTCTTCGGGGTGATTCGCGTGGAGGAGTGGCATGGGCAAGTTGATCGGGTATGCGAGGGTGTCGACGCGTGCTCAGGACACGGATCGGCAGATCGCGGACTTGCTTGCCGCCGGTATTCGCCGTGATGATCTGTACGTCGACCATGGAGTCAGCGGTGCTCATGCTCGGCGTCCGCAGTTCGGCAAAGCACTCGAGGCCTTGCATGAGGGTGACACTTTGATTGTCACGACCCTCGACCGGCTCGGTCGCTCGACGTCGAACATGCTCGCCCTGGCTGATGAGCTCCGACTTCGCCAAGTGAATCTCCGGGTGCTGAACCTCGGTGGAGGAAATGTCGACACCGGCACTCCGATGGGATCTATGGTCTTCACGGTCATGGCGTCCCTCGCCCAAATGGAACTTGAGATCAAACGTGAACGCGTTAACGACTCCACCAAACGACGCGAAGCCGGCATGGACCTCGGCGGCCGACGCCCCGTCTTCTCCGATAGCCAGATCGCCAACGCCCGCCAGCTCATCGAACAGGGCCAACCCGCGTCCCATGTTGCCCGGGACCTCGGCATGTCTCGGGCGACCCTCTATCGGCGCATCGCGAACCTTGACGCAAAGCAGTGGATCACCGCCCATTCCGGTTCCACAAATCTCTAGGAAACCAGCGCAACCCGGGTTCATGCGCAAGAAGTAGTTACGCCCTCCGGTCTTCTCCGGGCTCTTCTGGGAGAACGTCGTAGGGGAGGTCTCCGGGAAGCAGCCACCAGTATTGCGTGCCTGATTCGGTTCCTGCTGCTTCTAGGAGGACGTGATTCCGGAACCAGCTTTTCATCCGACTCACCATGCTGCTGCCTTCGTTAGAGGGGCGTTGGTCTGCGGCGGGGTAGTTCATTCTTCGCCGGTGACTGTCGTAGTGGACAGCTAAGCGGCGTCTTCATGGACGCCCTCGTGAACAAGTTCGGAAATCTCCCGCTTGAGCACGTTGAACTCGGAAGAGGTTACGTCCCGGTTCTGGCCGAGGTTGATGTCGATGATCGACTTGATGTGTCCGGGAACGCCATGTGATGCCCCTCCGGCCATGACAACCACTCGGTCAGCCAGGAACACAGCTTCCTCGATGCTGTGGGTGATGAAAAGGACGGTGGTTCCGACCTGGCGGTGGATTCGGGAGAGTTCTGCCTGCAGTTGAGACCGGGTGAGTGCGTCCAGGGCTCCGAAGGGTTCATCCATGAGGAGGACCGATGGCTGGTTCGCCAGGACCCGTGCGATGGCGACCCTTTGCTGCATGCCGCCTGACAGTTCGTGGGGGAACTTGTCGGCAAAGCGTGTGAGCCCAACGACGTCAGTGAATTTGTCGGTTCTTGCCTTGACTGTGGAGGAGGGGTAGCGGTGTTGTTTGGGTCCGTAGGCGATGTTTTCCCTGACCGTCAGCCAGGGGAAGAGACCGTAGTCCTGGAAGACCACCCCCCTGTCTGGGCCGGGACCTTGCACAGGCTGGCTCTCGACGAGCACTTCTCCGGTGGAAGGTTTCTCAAATCCTGCGAGGATCCGAAGCAGAGTACTTTTTCCGCATCCGCTGGCGCCGACGATAGCGACGAATTCACCGGAGGTGATGTCTAGGTTGACGTCTTTCATGGCCGCGATGCTTCTGCCGTAGTTCTTGCTCAGCCCGGTGATCGAGATGGATCCCGCTCGTGCCGCATGGGGGAAGGGTTCGATTCGCATGTTCGTTCCTTGGGTCGGTGCGCTCATGGTCAGGCGTGTGTGGCGAAGATGGGTCGTCTGCCGGAGAAGATTTTGACGAGTCCTACGAGGATCCTGTCGGTGAGGAATCCCATGAAGCCGATGAAGATCATCCCGGCGACGATGAGGTCGGTCTTTGATACTTCCTGGGCTTCATTGATCATTGCGCCCAGGCCGATGCGAATACCGGTGGTTTCGCCGACTACGAGGATGACCCAGGACAGTCCAAGCGCGATCCGCAGGCCGCTGATGATGCCTGGGGCGGCGGCCGGGATCACGATTCTGTACAGTTCGTGGCCAGGGCGAGTGCCGAGCATGGCGGCCGCTTCGAGGAGCCGGTTTGGGACCTGATGGACGGCTGCGATGGTGTTGAGCAGGGTGGGAAAGAACGCGGCAAGGAAGACCAGGAAGATTGTCGACCTATCTCCGATTCCGATGATGATCAGGGCCAAGGGGACCCATGCTGTCACCGGGATGGGGCGAACAAGGTTGATGGTGGGATCGAGCAGCGAAGAGAGCAGTTTCGACCTGCCCATGAGAACACCTACGGGGATCGCGACTGCGGCTGCGATGGCGAACCCTGTCAGCACTCGCACCGTGCTTGCCCACGTGTGCCTTGCCAGTTGCCCGGAGAAGGGGTCGTTGATGATGCCGCCAAAGGCGATATCTATGAGCCGGCGGCCTACTTCCAGTGGCGCCGGCACCTGGGACATCCTGATGTCGAAGGGCAGGGTCCACCCCTGGCGAACGCCCAGGTCCCAGAACAGGATGATCAGAAGGGGCACCGGGAGGCCGAGGAGGAACTTGCGAGTGATCCCCGACATCCTCTCCCTCCTGGCGGTTAAAGGTCCGTGGGCGGTGTTGGTGCTGCGGAGGGCGCCCTTGCTCTTGCTTTGCTTTGGGATACTTTGCGAGGTGACGGCCATGGTTACTGCTCGCTGGCTTCGATGAAGGTGGTGTCGAAGATCTTGTCTGCGTCCGGTTCCACCTCGAGGGTTCCGAGGTCGAGCATCTGACCGCCGAGTTCGGTGACCTGACTTGTGTAGTCCTCGCCGATTTCGGTGCGTAACCAGATGTTGTTCAGGGCCTGGGCCAGCACCTCGTCGTCGAAGCTGAAGTTGGCCTGGACACCGGACGCCCACGCTTCCTTGTCTTCGAGGAGGTGAGTAGTTGCCTGAACGTGGGTGTCGACGATGCGCTGTACGAGTTCGGGATCGGATTCGATCAGAGCGCTGGTGGTGGCCAGACCGATATTGACCTTTCCGATCGGAGTCTCATAGGGGGAGACGATGCTGTGGGCGCCGTTGAGGATGGCGATGGATGGTCCTACCTCGGCGCTGGAGAATGCGTCGATGTCTCCTCGCTCGAGTGCATCGGGCATGTCGGCGAATCCGATGTTCACCAGTTCGATGTCGGTGTCGGCGTCCATCCCTGCCTGCGCGAGTGTCTGGCGCAGCAGGATCTCCTGGGAAGACCCGGGCACGTAGCCAATCTTTTTTCCTGCCAGTCCTTCGACACCTTGGATATCTTCGCTGCCGACGATCCCGGTTCCCCCGTCTGCCGCTGACGCGATGATCTTGATGTCCTCGTCCTGGGAGATACCTGCCAGGACCGAAGGCACACCGAGGACACCGAATTCGACGTCGCCGTTCACGACGGCGTTCTTGATCGCGGTCGAGTCGGCCATGGGTACCACCTCGATGGTCGTTCCTTCCGGGACGAAGTCCTGGTACACGTACGGGGCGAAGAGGTGCGGTTGACGGAGAGTGGCGATCTGGATGATCTCGCCCTCCTCTGCCTGCGCAGATGTTTCGCCGGTGCAGCCGGTGAGTGCGAGGGCGAGGCCGACTGACGAAACGGCTAGAGCCTGCTTGAGAAAACGTACCTGTGGCATGACGGTGTTCCTTTCGAGTGCGGTTCTAGTTGTGGATCAGGCGGGAGCCGGCGAAGGCTCTCCACCCGCCGAAATCGGTGATGTCGGTAGCTGCAGCGGCCACCGTGCTGTCGCAGAGGAACGCGGGTATCTCGACGCCGTCGTCGGTGAGGACTTTGCCCAGGGACTGCGGTCGTTGCACGGCGTCCAATAGCTTTCCCAGACCCGCCGCGCTCAGGCGCCACAGTTCACCGTCGAGTGCTCGCCCGTCCTCCGAAGGGGTAAGTGCCATTTTGGTCACCGCGGTTTCCGTGGTGAGCGCTAGCAGGCGATATGCGGGGGCGGTCCTGATATCTCTCGTGTAGGTGGCGCCAAACCCGAGTAGTTGCCCGTTGAGCGGCTCACCGCGCATGTGGGCTCCGAAGACTGCGATGTCGTAGCTGGGATACACGGGCAGGGAGGGGGCAGCCTGCCCTGTGAACCGGCTGGTGAGATCAACAAGCACCTCATCCTCGAAAGCACGTCCGATGAAGGACAACCCGAAGGTTTCCTCATCCGGTGAGGGGAAGGCGATGGCGGCCATATCCAGAACATTCAGGAACGTCGTGAAGACACCCAACTGGCTATTGACGCCCATCGGATCGGAGCTGACTGCGGTGATGCTGGGATGGAAAGGAGCTGTAGGCAGGAGCAGAGCGTCCGTACCGGCGAGCAACTCCGCTGCGCGCGCCCGGTACTCCAGAACCTTTGCCTGGTCCGAGACCAACGCTGAAGCACTGTGCTTGCCTGCGTTCACGATGATGTCCGCGACTGTCGGATCAAGGTCGAGGCCGCCGCCCTCAACGAAGGCACCCACCGCTGCGTGTCTTTCTGCCACGAGTGCCCCCGTATAGAGCAGCGCGCCGGCATCAAGGAAATCCGTGATGTCCACGGTCCGCGTCGTCCAGCCCAAAGCTTCGATCCGGGCGACCGCGGTGCTGTATGCGTCCCTCCAGCGTGACTGGAGCTGAGGCATCTGGTCGAGGGATGCGACAGCGATGACCGGGGCAGGACGTGCCGCAAGAGGATAAGTGGCAGGCAAGGCTCGGGCGTTCCCGGAACCTGAGGCTCCCATCACCGCGGTGATGTCGCCGGCAAGGCTGAGGGTCTGGGCGAACACGTTGAGACAGTCATAGGACGCACAGGCGGGCACCACACCGGTCAGGGACGCGTAGCCGACCGTGGCCTTGACACTGTAGAGCCTGTTGAACGCGGCCGGGATCCGTCCGGAGCCGGCGGTGTCGGTTCCCAGCGCCGCGTCCACCAGTCCCAGGGCAACCGCTACAGCCGACCCGGAACTGGACCCCCCAGACACCAGCGCGGGGTCATGAGCGTTGCGGACGGCGCCATGCGGGCTTCGGGTACCCACTAGGCCGGTCGCGAACTGGTCGAGATTCGTCTTGCCGACCACGATGGCTCCGGCATCCAGCAGAAGCTGAACGGCGGGGGCACTGGAGCGAGGTTCATAGGAGTAGCTGGGGCACCCCGCCGTGGTGGGCATTCCGGCGATGTCGATATTGTCCTTGACGGCGACAAGCACCCCGAACAACGGTGGTGTGGGCCGGCCTTCGAAGGCTTTCTTCACCGATTGGGCTTCAGCGATGACCGCTGACTCCGGGCGTAAATAGATCCATACTTCTGGTCGGTTCGCGGCGTTGATGTTGCGGTAGGCCTGTCGGACGCGTTCAACCGGATCGATCGTGAGCGGGGGAAGCTGGAAAGTCATCGATTGTCCTCTCGTGACATGGTGATGAGGGTGAGATTGGCGAGAGCCTGGGAGGCGCGCTCCATCACTACGTCCTGGGAAGCACCGATGTGGTCCCGCAGGGCCACGTAGGCCGGGACCAGCTTGCGTTGCAAAAGGAGCTCCAGGATGTGGAGGTGTTCCTGGATGGTGGAGGTGATCCTGTCGGCCGTCAGGTAGTCGTACATCCGCAGCGCCCGGATCTTGTCATTGACCGTCACCAGCGCCGCCGTCAATGCCGGATTGCCTGCGGCTCCGAGAAGCACCACATGGAATTGCTCGTCCTGTGCGACGAATCGCGGAGTAGGTTTCGGGTTCGCTTCCGCCAGGCCGGACCAGCGCTGGAGCTCGTCCTCGAGGATGGTCGCATCGTGCCCATTGGAGCGCTCATCGATGGCCCGCTGGATGCCGCGAAGCTCCAACGTCACCCTCAGCTCATACAGGCCCGCCAGCTCTTCAAAGCTCGGCAGCGCCATATAGATACCGCCATTGCGCCGCTCCAGGATTCCTTCCGAGACCAACCGGGTCAAAGCCTCACGCACCGGTGTACGTGAAACCCCGAACCTCTGGGCCAGTGGTTCCTCTGAGAGGCGGTCCCAACCCGTCACACGACCAGAGCGCAACTCTGCCTGCAGAGCGTTGTACACCTCGACACCGGAACGACGGGAAGACGGGGCACCTTTAGTGTGGACCGCCCCTCCCGTATCCACCGGTGTATACATTCCTGTGTGCATGAGAGAGACCCTACGAGGCCCATGTTTCAGGCCATCGCAGGATTCGCGTCAGTAATTTCGGGGATGTAAAACGAACAAAGCCGGCATGTTTCGTGCCGCCGAGCCCCCATCAACAACCCCCTATTTGCCTCGCCCGCTTCGCCCCAACCAGGCCCGCGCATACTGATTCTTGATGAGGGTCGCCGACCATCTGGCGGACAGATCCGGGTGTCCCCGTCAGGTTTCTTGCTGCGGAACCGGGTTCCAACGCTCCTGAGATAGGCGCTTCACACGGTGATGTCATGACACGTAGCCCGCAGCTTCAATCCTTGGCCGATAGTGCGCGGTGACGTTATATCAAGGTGACCGATAATCGAATATTCATCAGTTTGTTCAAGGCACGTCGAACTGGTTCCGATCTGGGGCCGGTGGCGAGGGATGGAACAGGCAAAGGGGAGGGACGCGTATGGCTGCTTGGTACCCGAATGAGGTTCGTCTGGCCGGCCGGGAGAACCTGGATGTGGAACATGTCGCCCGGTACGACGCCAAGATGGACTCCCGGGCGGAGGACGAGGTCGCGCTGCTCCGGCAGTACGGGCTGACCGTCGGGTCGCGGATCGTCGAGTTCGGGGCGGGGACCGGACAGTTCACGGCAGCGGCTTCACGAGCGGGCGCGCATGTCACCGCGGTGGATGTCTCGGAACCGATGCTCGAGCACCTACGCCGGAAAATCGAACACGGGCATCTGGAGAACGTCGAGCTGGTCCACGCTGGGTTCCTCAGCTTCGTCCCTAATGGGCAACCGGCCGATGTCGTGTACTCGCGGTACGCGCTGCATCACCTTCCCGATTTCTGGAAAGCAATCGCCCTCGTGCGCATGGGGCAACTCCTGCGGCCGGGCGGCATCCTTCGCCTCTGGGACGTCGTCTACGACTTCGACCCGATCGATGCGGACCAGCGCATCGAAGCCTGGTGCGCCCACGGCGGAACCGACGTCGACGGTCAGTGGAGCCGGTCCGAGTTCGAGGAGCACGTCCGCGACGAGCACTCCACGTTCCGCTGGATCCTGGAGCCCATGATCCTGAAAGCAGGATTCACGATTCTGAACTACACCTACTCGCCGGAAACCTTCGATGCGCAGTACGTCCTGCAGCGGACGGCTCCCTAAGCCTCAGTCAGTATGCGCGTCTGATTGAGCGATCTGGTGGTGCAGGGCGAACTTCACGGTGGGCCATTCGTCGTCGATGATCGAATACACGACGGTGTCGCGGATCGTGCCGTTTTCGAAGACGGTGTGCTTGCGCAGCACCCCGTCCTGCTTGGCGCCGAGGCGTTCGATGGCAGCCCGTGATTGCCGATTGTGCCAGTGTGCCCGGAACTCGACCGCGATGCAGCCGAGCTCCTCGAACGCACGCGTAAGCAGGAGCAGTTTCGTTCCCGTGTTGATCCCCGTCCGCTGCGCATCTTTCCCCAACCAGGTCGATCCGACCTCCAGCCGCCGATTGGCCGGGTCGAGATTGCAGTACGTCGTCATACCGACGGCCCGGCCCGATCGGGCGTCGATGATGGCCCACGGCGCCATCCGTCCCTCGTGCTGCAGGGCAAGCCGACGGTCGATCTCATCGCTCATCGTTTCCGGAGAGGGTACGTGTGTGTACCAGGTGCGCCACAAATCTTGAACCGATACCGCTTCAGCAAGATCATTCCGGTGGTCACAGTGGAGCGGCTCCAAGACCACGTCACTACCCTTCAATACCGGAGTTGTCGCAAAGTCCATCCGGCAACACTACGTCCCACCCATTGTCCAAGCCGACCCGAGAAACTTATCGGGATCGCACCAACTCGCTCTTGTGCCACTCGCCCCTGGTCGGTGACGACCCAAACGCAGCCCGCTGTGCGGGGCGCTGCAGGCCGCAGGTCGCAGACACTTCCCGTCCCGATGCCCTCAAGTCCCATCAAAGGCCCACTCTCCCCTTGTTGGGAACAGTCGATCTGAGACACGTTGCTAAGACACGACACCGACGCGAAACACTCCGCCGATGCTGAGGTTCGGTGACCCGCTGTCGACCCTGCCCGTCGTCCTGTCAAAGGATCCCTCGACAAGACCTCCTTCGTTGCCCATAAACCTCGAGGGGTGGTGCGGAATCGGCTTGGGGGCGAGGAGGACTACGAGGGTGCACTGAGACCCTTTGTCCGCGGCGTCATCGACTATGTTGCTTCGGCCAGTTAGGGCCGGGGTTGTCAGCACTGCCGGCTGTGACCTGTTGCCGGAACGAGATGAAGAAGTCCTCATCCGATCTTCATGAATGCCTCACGTGCGCACGTCACAGTAGATAGTGATCGTTCCTGATCATGACTCGCACCGGATCACCGCTAGGAAAAACGTTATGGCTCTCGCGTCTCGTATCATCGCCGCAGCAGGTCTGCTCGCGGTTCCCGCACTCCTCGCGGTTGGTAGCCAGGCCCTGAGTCGCCCCGCGGACATCCCGCTGGTAGAACCTCAGACTGTCGTAGTGGACCTCGCACCGGCAGGGACCGCCGAGGTCGGCACGGCCGAAAACCGCGTCACTATCGACCCGTCCCCGCCTGCTGTACCCGGGCATTCGGTGCACCCGGTGGGCGTCGGGTGGCAAACAGGTTCGTGGACGGCCGACGATGGGATCCGCCCGATCGACGACGGTCACTACGAGCTTTCCTGGGGGCTGGGAGGGGGCGCACTGTTGGTGCATGGGGGCGGTCATAATCCTGTTTATCCGGGCTTGCACGAAGTCACCTGTTACTAGACTCGGTTCCAACCCGGCTCCCACACAGGTTTTCAAGCCGAATTGCACTGCATACCTGCCGCCATCCTTAAGCGCCGATGATTTCATTGGGACAGGCTCGTCCATGGAGTAGTGAAGGCTGTTCGGCCTGCTTCACCCCATTCGATGTCAGGAGTACTCATCATGGCTGCACCCCTTGTTTACATCAGCTTCCCCGGAACCGCGAGGGAAGCGCTCGAGTTCTACGCCGATGTTTTCGGAGGCGACTTGTCCCTGCATTCCTACGACGATCATGGGAGGACCGACGGCCCACCGGACGCCGTCGCTCATGGGGTCCTGGACGGTGTCGTCTCCCTCGCCGGCTCTGACACGCCGGAAGGAGAGCCGTCCGTGCGGCGCGAAGGTTTGATGCTCTCACTGCTGGGAACCGCGGAGCCGGCGGTCCTGCATGAGTGGTTCGACAGGCTCTGCGTCGGCGGATCAGCAATCTATCCCCTGGTCCAACGGCCGTGGGACGGCGCGGACGGACAGGTCACCGACCGTCACGGGCTTCGCTGGCTCATCGGCTACGAGTCCAAGGCGTGAGCGATGCCCAGTTGCTCGCCCAACTGGCGATCGAGCGTGCCCACGTACTGAGCGCCGTCGAGGGACTCACCGAAGCGCAGATCAGCACAGCACATGTCCCGTCGGGCTGGACCGTGACGGGCCTGCTGAACCACCTCGCCTTCGACGACGAAATGTTCTGGATCTCGGCCGTCCTCGGCGGAAACCAGGCCGCAATCGAAGCCCTCCACGACGGATGGCACTCCACACCGATGACCGGTGCCGATGCGGTGAACATCTATAGGGAGCAGATCACCAGCAGCGACAAGGTACTCGCCGAGGCCGACCTGGATGCCCCTCCCCGCTGGTGGCCCCCGGCCAGTGAGTTCGTCCACCCTCCCATGGCAACTGCGCGTGAGGTCGTGTTCCGGGTGCTCATCGAGACATCGGTCCATGCCGGCCACCTCGACATCGTGCGTGAACTCATCGACGGACACCAAAACCTCGTCGTGGACTAACCAAGACCCCACCTGCACCTGCAAGGACTGATCACCCCACCGAAAGGCCAACTGATGCCCGACTTCGCCATCCTCATCTACGCGGACGAGTCCCTCCATGCCCTCGAAGCGGCTGACGCCGACCTGGAGGAAAACGACCAATACGCTCGAGACCTCGAAGCCTCCGGGTCGATGTCCCTGGCTTACGCCCTGACACCCAGGGCCAGTGCAGTTTCTGTCCGACACGACGACACGACGGTGGGCCCTTTTGTGCAGGCCGACCAGTTCGTCGCAGGCTTCTACGTCATCGAAGCCCGAGATCTCGACGCCGCTATCGCCGTCGCCCGCCTGAATCCAGCAGTCCGCACAGGCACAGGCGGAGTCGAAGTTCGACCCGTACATAGCGGAGGAATCATCGCCAAGAACCAGTAGAGCGGCACACGAATAAGGATTCTGTTCCGAGCCATCACCGACCCGTCATCAGATGTTGCTGGCGATCCGGTCAAAGGATTCTTTGCTTGGACCGCCTTGCGGGCACCGCAAGGACGAGACAAGCACTACATTCGGTGAGTGTCTCTCATCATGTTTCCCGTAGTCGCGGCGGTTCTGTTGTCAATACTGATCCCCGCGATCGTCGGGGCTGCCGTCCGCCGAGGTGACCGGAACGGTAGTCCGGTGGCTGGCCCTAACGCAGGCACGGGGGCACTGTTCGTCGTGAAGAATCGTCGCTGGCAGTCCGTCCTTTTCCGTGTGGTGGGCATCGTCTTCCTGGTTATCGGCGGTTTTTTCACGCTCGTCGCGGTCGTGGAATCCGAGGAGATGGATGGGCCGGGTCTCCTTATCGCTGCGGGCGGGATCTCGGTGGGCGGAGCGCTCTTCGTCGTCCTCGCCATGGGGATCCGTCGGTTCCGGGTCGACGCGTTCGACAGCCACCTGACGGTCCGCCCCTGGTTTCGAGAGACGCGGGTCGTCGCACTGGCGGAGATCGGGTCGGTCCGTCCGTCGCTCAACCGGTACGGCGGAGTCGATGTGAGAGACGTGAACGGCAGAAAGCTCTTCACTGCGACCACGATCAGCATCGGCTACGACGACATCGTCGCCTATCTGCAGGAGCGATTCCCCCGGCAGCAGACCATCACCCCCGCCGTGCCTGGCGACGTCGCGTCCTGGCAGGGCGCGACCCTTCGAGCCGAGTGGTCCCCGCTTCCACGCGGGCGCAAAGGCACCTTGGAGTCGGGAGTTCTCCTCACTGCCGGAAAAGTAGCCGGGCATATGTATACGAGCGAGGTCATCAACCTGCTCAATCACCGCGTCGGCATCGTGGAGTCCACCAACTCGGACCCCCTCGTCTTCCTGTGCTGGCCCGACGCGGGATCGCCTACGTCGATCGTTTGGGAGTCCACGAAGGATCTACCGGCCGAATCGCTGGCCCTCCTCGCCGACCCCATGGACAGCGGCGCCGCCGCCGTGCTAACCAGGACCGAGCTCACCGACTTCTCGGCCTGGATCACGACCCTTCCCCGCCAGCCCGCAGCGGGTGGGACGCGGTCCATTCGATGAGACGCGGCTCGGTGGCTCAGGGAGGTTGGTCTGCGTCGGCTTGCATATGCCAGAAAGCCCTCGGCATTAGCACGCAGCACTAAGCGCAATTGAGAGAACACACGGCGGGTGTTGCCTGCACACAAGGCCTGGATCTGCCACTCGGTTGATCAGGATGAGGATGCGGCAGGGCTGGATGGCAGGGCTGCTTTGCGGGGCCACATGGTGTAGCTGATCGCCCAGATGAACTCGACGGTGACGACGATTCCGAGGATGCGATTCCATCCAGTGAGTGCTTCGGTGCGGTTCGGGTCGTCGATCCACCAGATCATGGCGGCGAGAATTCCTGCCGCGATAAGTGCAGCGCCAAGCGTCCTTACGAAGTCACCCCAGCACCGCTGAGTGTACTGCCGCCCTGTTGCTTTCGATGGCGCCGGTCCGCCGGCGAATCGGTGGGCGAACCGCGTGTCCGCCCAGGCGATCATTCGGTGACCGTAGGTCACCGAGAACCCGATATAGAGCGCCGCCAGGCCGTGGTGCCAGGAGGCCGTGGCCCCGGTCGCCAGATGGGCGGTGACTGCGATCAGGAGCACGACATCGATCAGCGGGGCGCACAGGAGCAGGACCGCGCCGAGGCGCTTGGCTTGGAGAATGTACCGGGCCCCTAGCCCGGCAAGGATGGCCACCCAGAAACCGATCTCACACGCGATGATCAGACCCAGGATCACGACGCCCCCTTAATAGTACGACTGTGTTACAAAGTGATCATACAGCCGTGTCAAGATATGTCCATGCCTAAGTTGATCGACAAGCGCGCCCGAGAACGATTGATCGGTGAAGCGGCGTGGCGGGTCGTCGTGCGCGACGGAATCACCAAGCTCTCAGTCCGTAACGTCGCCGCGGAGGCCGGCATAGCCGCCGGATCACTGCGCTACCTCTTCCCGACACAGGAATCCCTGCGCGCCTACGTGCTCGACCTCGTTCGTCAGAGAGTCATCGACCGCATCGCCGCACTCCAGCCCCAGGAATCGACCCGACGGACCGTGGAGGACTATCTTTCCCAGCTCCTACCGCTGGACGCCGAACGGCGGGTCGAGATGGAAGTCTTCCTGTCCGTAGGAGTCCTTGCCTTCACCGATCCCGCGCTTCAGCCCGCCTACGATCGGGCCCACCAAGACCTCCAGAAGGGGTGCCACCAAGCACTCAGGCTACTTACCACCGACCCGGAATACCGCGGCCTCGACCCAGCAGCCGAAACCGCACGCACCCACGCCGTCATCGACGGTCTGGCACTTCACCTCCTCCGCCAGCGCCAGGACGACGACACCAGCTGGGCGATAAAAGAACTCGCCCGCCACATCGATTCTCTAGCGACAGGCAGCAACGCCCCGACTGAGAACACAACACGGTGAAGATCCGGGCACGGGACGACAGGCGCCATGAGCGCTGCAAACCAGCAGCGCATACCGCCGCGATCCACACTTGGACTTCGCCGACCCCACGCCGTCTATCGGACAGTCCCGACCCTGCATGCCGTCCGATCAAAGGATCCTTCAGTGACCCTTAGTGATCAATCGAACCTCGGAAATCAGCGTGAGCGACTGACTAAGTTCAGTTGGCGCCAGTAGCCGACCAGCGGGAGGAGGGTGTAGACGACCGGCAGCATGAACATCACCAAAAGAATTAGTTCCACCCCTTCATTCCATGAGACGGCACGGAGCCCCAGAGTGACGAGCAGGAAGGCGATCAATGCGATTGCACTGTAGCGAAGGTATTGTTTCCGATTCCGGCTGAGTTCATCGCGCCGTGACTCGGCGCCGCTGTGGATCGGCACCGTTCCCGGAGCGGCTTTGAAGATGTGAGTATCCCCGAGTGAGAGCACAGAAGCCCAGCCGGCTGCGTGAAAGATATCGAAGTAGTCCGCGGACGGGTTGCTCTCGTACGCGAGGTCGAAGATCGCCTCTTCCGGGGCCCCCTCGACGAAACGCCATCCGTGACCGAGCTTCGCGACACCGTTCAGGTGTCTGCCCTGCCGGGCCATGTCCGCGAACATGGCCAAATCCCTCTCAGGGCTGATGGCCAGCCCGTTGCCCATCCTGCTGGTGGTGCTCATGCTTCCTCCATGATGTGATCTGCCATAGCCAGCAACTGGCGACGACGTTCGATGTTGCGGACGAGGACCTCGCGGCCCTCCGCGGTAAGGTGATAGACCCGCCGGGCATCATCACCGTCGAGCTCCTCGATGAGGCCGGCCCCGACGAGCTTCTTCAGCGTCGTGTAGAGCGAGGCCGGTCCGAGCACGATGGTGCCAGCGCTCTCCTGCTCAAGGAACTGCATCACGGCATAGCCATGCCGTGGGCGCGCCAGGGCGAGCAGGACGTGCAGTGCGGCGTCGGCCAGGTCTCCGCTCTGAAAGCCTGAACTACGCCCCATCCGGCCCACCCGAAAGAAAAGTATCACTAAACGATGTATCCATAAGTGATATACAAGCATAGAAGTCCGCCCCAGGCCACCCAGAAGAACACCTCATTGCTCTTCGCATCTCACCATGGAGCCCACGAACCAGTCACTGGATCGATGTTCCGTCCTGGACCGGCAATCCAATCAAGGGATTCTTGAGCGACCCTTGGATGGTCCGGGTCGGACCCGGGCCTGACGGAATAGGCCGAGTGCCAGGGGTTATTCGTTTTCCCAAGACAGGATCTCGCGGGGTTGGCAGTCGAGCACGCGGCAGATCGCCTCGAGGGTGGAGAACCGGACAGCTCTGGCCCGCCCATTCTTGAGGACGGCTACGTTCGCGGGAGTGATCCCCACTCTGTCTGCAAACTCACCCACTGACAGCCCACGCTCGACCAGGAGAACGTCGATCGTTACCCGGATAGGCATCAGATGACCCCGTCGAGTTCCGTCCGCATAGACGCTGTCTTGCGCAACGAGGAGCGAAGGGTGAGCAGGACCAGAGTCAGCGTTACTCCGACGAGTGCGCCACCGATCAGCAGGAGTCCGAGTGCCGGCGGCCCGGGAATGAGCAACAGTGTTCCCACCACGATGACAGTCGCGATAGCGAGAGTGACCGCCATGATGTCAACGAGCCTCAGTGATGACGCGGCGAAGATGCGGCTGTCCCAGATGTATCCGACAAGAATCCCGGTGATCACGAGAACGACTTGAACACATATCCCGAAGAGGATCGCAGCACCGACCAGGGGAGCCTGCAGATCGGCGAACTCCGGATAGTCCACCGCCATCGATCGGCCAGCGAGCACGACGATGATCTGTCCAACGATGACCGTCATGAAAAGCAGGGCGAGTGCCGCCCGCGTCACGAGCGCCATCGTGGGTCCAACAGATTTTCCCAGGTTCTCCATGCGCCAGTATCGATTTTCGATCGATTGAATGTCAATAGATGGGTGGACGGCGCCGTGGCGCATCCGAAAACCGATCGGCTTGCCGACGCACGCAGGGTAACTCGATCTTTGATTGGCTGGTCTCAGCTCGAGCTGTCGCTCGTCATGTCGCTGCGTTTCAGGCTCTGGCGTCGTCGCCGAGGTGCCGGTAGATCGTGCCCCGGGACACCCCGAAGGTCTCGGCGATCTGCTGCACCGTATACGTCTTCTCGTCATACATTGCCCGCGCCTGCCGGGCCCTATTCGGGGTCATCTTCACCCGGCCCCCGCCCGTCCGTCCGCGGGCCCTCGCCGCAGCTAACCCGTCCTTCGTCCGCTCAACGATCAGGTCGTGTTCGAACTCGGCGATCGCCGCGAGCATGTGGAAGAACAACCGCCCACCCGGAGTCGTCGTATCAATGCCCTGGGAGAGTGCCTTCAACCCGACACCCTACCGTTCGAGCCCGTCGACGACTTCCTTCAGGTTCCGCACCGACCGGCCCAACCAGTCGAGTTTCGTCACGACCAGGGTGTCCCCCGCCCGCAGATACTCCAACGCGTCATCAAGGGCGGGCCGCTTCGCCAACACACCCGAGGCGTGTTCGATGAAGACCTTCTCGCACTCAGCGGCCTCTAGCGCGTCGGTCTGACCATCCAGATTCTGCTCCCTCGTCGAGACCCGCGCATACCCAACAGCTGCCATGACCCAAACTGCATCGTGAACGTGCCTTACAGCACGTAGCTCTCGGACACGGCCCACGAAACACGACACGCCGTTCTCAGCGATCCTGCTCGGAGGTGTCCTATGGACGGTCGTTCACGCAAGTGGGCAGCGGTTCCCGCCGGCTGATGAACTAGAGCCGACGTGGTGGCGTGAACGCATCACCGAAGGAGATCGACAGCGTCCTGGGCAGGAGCGGAAACGGATCCGGAGCGTGCTGAGTAGGGCAGTCACTGAAGAGAGCTACCGAGGCCTTGTCACAGGTTGTGGATTAGGCCACCGCAGCTCTCATCACTCGCGAGGGGGTTGGCTGTGGGTGTGGTTAGTGGGGTGTGCCGAGTTCGATGAGAAGGACGCCGCCGATGATGAGGGTGATGCCGAGGCTCATGAGCCAGGTGAGGGGATCCTTGAACATGAATTTTGAGAGGACGGCGGTGAGTGCGACGCCTGCTGCGGCCCAGATGCCGAAGGCGATGCCGATGGGCATTCCTTGGGCGAGGGAGAGTCCGAGCAGGGTGAAGGACACCAGGTATCCGATTGCGACTGCCGTGTACCAGCGCTTGTTGTCGAGGGCGAGGCGGAGGCTGATGGTGCCGGAGACCTCGAAGAGGATGGCGCCGATGAGGACGAGGTAGGCCATCAGAGGGCCTCAGCCTTCTTGTGGGCGGCTTGGGCGCCGAGTTCTACGCAGAGGACGCCGGCGATGATGACGATGATGCCGATGCCCATGAGGGTGGTGATCGGTTCCCCGAAAATCAGGAGGGAGCCGACGGCGGTGAGGGCGATGCCGGTCGCTCCCCAGATCCCGTAGGCGACGCCGAGGGCCATGCCCGTGCGCAGAATCGCGGAGAGCAGGACGAACCCGCTGAGGTAGCCGATGACGACGACGACGAAGAGGGCGGGGTGCTCGAGTGCACCTTTGAGAGCGAGGGAGGCTGTCACTTCGACGAGGACGGCGGGGATCAGGAGTAGCCAGGCTCTGGGGTTGGTCATGAATGGATCCCTTTTAGATGGATGGCCTGGGTCCCACCCGAGCGGATAGCCACCGTCGGGACGTATCCGCACGGTCCGCGGGTGGGTCGGCGACAATCCGTCGACGAGCCCGCTACCAGCGCGGCGTGCTGTGCGCGGCTGGTAGCGGGCTCGTGGATGGTCCGAATATCCCGGGTGGGACAGGAAGAACCGCTGGGTGTTTCTAGCGTGTACCGCGGCCCTGGGTGGCGGAGGTTACGAGGTCGCTCTTGGTCAGCGTCGCGCTCGTGCGCACTGCTGTTGCCCAGGCCGCGGTGTCGGTGACGGCCGCCCAGTTCGAGTGCAGCAGGGTCATGAGGGTTTCGTGGACCTGGCGCGCGGGTACGGTACCTGCCTCGTTCGCCAGGTCGATTGCCCCGGTCGCGTCGGAGAGGACCTCGACGGCGAAGCCGAGGGGCTCGGCGGCTGCAGCGGAGGCGATCACGCAGTTGTTGGTCATGTAGCCAACGAGGGTGATCGTGTCGATGTTCTGCTCACGCAACCAGGCCTCGAGGTCCGTGTTCGCGAAGACGCTGCCGAACTGCTTGCTGACGCGCTTGGCTGCGGCGTCCTCGTAGGCGGCCACCTCGGGGTGATTCTGGAAGGTCGACGATCCGGCGCCGAACACGGGGGCCTCTGCCGGGAGTTCGTGCTGGACGAGCACCACGGACATCTCGGCCTGCTGGGCCGCGTCGATCGCTGTCCGGATGTTGGCGACGGAGTCCTCGCGTGCCGGGAACTGAATGGGGAGCAGTCCGTCGAAGTATTCGTTCTGGGCGTCGATGACGATGAGGGCTCTGCGTGGTGCCGACATGGGTTTCTCCTTCAGAGAGGGTTGTGGGTAGAGCGGAGTGAATTCGGAATGGGGGGTCTAGTGCGCCATGGCCGGGAGCGATGTCTCGAGACGGGGCATCGTGTAGTGATCGGCGATCAGCCTGATCCCCTGCAAATCCAGGGAAGTGGAGTGCCCGCCGATGACGAGCATCATCTCGTCGACGCCGGTGCGCTCCTTGAGGGCTTCGAGGCGGTCGGCGACCGTCTCGGGCGTGCCATGGAAACTGCGGTCGGTATAGGCGTCGATGATGTGGCGCTCCTGCACGGTGGGGCGGTAGGCCGCCACCTCGTCCGCGGGCAGCAGCAGGTATCCCTCGCCCTTGAACATGCGCAGCATCGCCATGGCCGACGTCGCCGCCTGCCGCCTGGCCTCTACCGGGTCGTCGCCGATCGCCACGGGCACACTGGCGAGGCTGTGGGGCTCGGCAAGCACGTCGGAGGGTTGGAAGCTCTTACGGTAAAGCCGCATGGCAGTGTCGACGTCGGCATCGCCGAACTGCAGCGCGAACGCGTACGGCCGGCCGAGCTGCCCAGCCAATTGAGCCGAGTACGGCGAGGAGCCCAGCACCCAGATCTCCGGAGCGGTCGACGGCGCGCTCACGCGGTTCTCCTTCGCCTGCCAAGGCCCTGGTACGGCGTGGACCTGCTGATAAACATGCCCGGGCGGGAACTTGTCACCCAGGAAGCCGAGCAGTTCCAGGACCTGCTGCGGGAATCCGTCATTGGCGTCCGCTCCCCGACGTAACGCGGCGGCAGTGGCCCCGTCGGTGCCCGGGGCGCGACCTAGCCCAAGATCGATCCGGCCCGGGGCGAGTGCCTCCAGCATCCCGAATTGCTCGGCGATCAGCAGCGGGGAATGGTTGGGCAGCATCACTCCACCGGCCCCGAGGCGGATGCGCCTAGTCTCTGCGATGAGGCGGGCGATCATCAGTGGCGGTGAGGACACGGAGGTTGCTCCCATGCCGTGATGCTCGGACATCCAGAACCTGTGAAAGCCGAACTGATCAGCGGTCCGCGCGAGCGAGATGGCGCTCTCCAACCCTTCACCGGCGGTCATCCCGACTCCGGTGCCGCCGGCGGACAGCACGGACAAGGCAAATGGCGCCGTTCCGGATGGTCGACTCAGCTCCTCATGGGAAAACATGATTTTTGACATGATGCGAGCCTAACATCAGTCTCATGGATAAAGAACGCTGATAGCATGAGAACCATGTTTGAAACACAACTGGCCGCCGCGCCGGGCGCTCAGGATCATCCGAGTCTCGCTCTGGTTAACAGCGCGGGTTACCTGGTAGGCGGCAGGGGCTACGACGAGCTGAGCACTCCGGCGGCCGCGACGGCGTGGCTGATGGCACGGGATCTCGTGGGACCGGAAGCCGAGCTGCTCGAGCAGTGCCAGGGCCGGCTCGTGGCGCTGCGCGCGAATCTGCGCGTCCTCTTCGATGCCCACACCACCGGCTCCGCCCCCGCAACGTCCGCGGTGCACGCCCTGAACGCCGCCCTGACCTGCGCCCCCGGCGCTCTGCTGCTGCGGTTCGACATACAGTCCGGCTTCAGCCGTCGCGCCGAACATCCCGTGACCCAGGTCGTGGAACACGTCATGGCCGTGATTGCCGACGACGCCGCCTCGCTGCTCACCGGCGACCAGGCCCCGCAGCTCGCACCCTGCGAAGCGGACCCCTGCCAGCGGTTCTTCGTCCGCACTCACGCCCGACGGCAATGGTGCTCCACCCGCTGCGGCGACCGGGTCCGCGCCGCACGCGCCTACACACGCAAACGCTCACTCCATAACGCGCAAACCGTATGAAACACCCCGGCACGCGGCCGCCACATCCCAGTTCCCCGCTCGTAACCGTGTCGGACGGTTCTGCGGAATCAAGCGATCGGCCATAAAGCATTGCGACCTTCGCGCCACTTACCGCTGCGACTCACAGCTGGAGTTCGCCAACCCGGTGGCAGGCCTCGCCGCCGGTCCAGTCAAAGGATCCCTTGCTGAGACTTCGCTCGCAACAGACATGCTCTCTGAACGTCGATAGCAGCGCATGCGTCGGACTTGGAACGGCCCAGGGAGATTGGAGGGTTACTTCAGGGCGTCCTGGTATTAGATTTAATGCTGCAAACAGCGGCGATGGGTGGATTGGAGGTCTCACGACCGACAGATGGCAACATTTTCTACGTGGAACCGTTTTTCTCCATCTATTGTTGTGAACAGGAATGAGGAGGTACACGCCGTAGTCGAAACGGTTCACTTTGGCCTGTCTTTGGTCAAAGCCCGGCCATGGTCGAGAACAAATCAATGAGGAGGAAGCAACAATGTCAGATATTGTGATGGTGGGAGTCGACGGCAGCAACACTGCGTTCAAAGCGGCTTCGCGGGCGGCCCAGATTGCTGAGGGCCTCAATGCTGAACTCGCAGTGCTCAGTGCTCACGTTAAGGAGAATACCGAGGTCATTAAGATCGGGAATGACACCTGGATACTTGACGACGTCAAAAAAGCGCAGAAAATGGCGGAACGAGTTGCGGCCAAACTGCGCGAGGAACATCCTGGCCTGAGCATCCGCGCCGTCGCCGTTCGCGGGAAGCCGCAGGAGGCATTGGTCGAAGAAGCAGCGCGTGTGGGGGCCGGGTTGCTGGTTGTGGGCAACGTCGGATTGAGGGGCATTGGCCGCGTGTTGGGTAGTGTCGCGAACAGCGTGGCCCGCAATGCACCCTGCGACGTGTTGATCGTAAAAACGGACCGATGATATCCACTGGCACTACAGGCAATATGTACGGCACCCGATAGGTTCCGTCTTGCTGCCTCTCTCAGAGGTTTTCACTTCCCCGATCTGCGTCCATCGCGGCGAGCAGAAGTGGCTATCGCCCGGGAGGTATTGGGGATTATGAAACACGACGATAGATCCCTGTGAGACCCGGGGCGTCGGCAGAAGCAATATGACATTAGACGCAACCCCACGATGTTAGAACTCCTTCAGGCCTTACCGCTGAAATCCGCTTTATAGCATCCGCATTCAGCGGCCAAGCAAAACACTTCCCGTTGTCGAACTTCCTCGCGGATCGTGCTCGCGCCGTACTATCAATTTGCTTGGCAGGCTAAGCGCCCCCACGCCCATGCCCCTTCCAAACGTCCACCGGTGAGTCCCAGAACTGTGCCCGCTCGTTGACTCCCTGTTGGAGTCCCGGGTGCACGACTTTCTGACGTTGGATTATGTCCTTCAGAGCCTTGACACTGCCGGACGGCCAGTATGAACTGAGCCCACCGGATTGAAGCACATCAACGAGCTCCGGAGTAGGACCGGTGTCATCTTCGCGGGAACCTGCGGTGTCCGTGTTGATACCGCCGTTAGCCTCGTCGTCGACGCCGAACAGCGGCGACCAAGAAGTGCCAGAGTGGGGGTCGATGTGGACACGGTATCGAATGGCTTCGTCCTTGCCCGTACCGGTGGGGGCAGGCCATGATCGTCCTTCATACCGCGATAGCCATCGTCGTCATCATCCTGCTGATCATCAAGGTCAAGGTCGACCCGGTGATCTCGCTGATCATCGGCTCGCTCTACCTGGGCCTCGCGACTGGTGTCGGTTTCACTGCAACGATCACGGCGATCGCCACTGGTTTCGGCGAGATCATGGGCGAGGTCGGTTTGCTCATCGGTTTCGGCGTGCTCATTGGAGCGATGCTCCATGCGGTCGGCGCTTTCCAGAAAATGGTGATGATGCTCGTCAACGGCGTCGGTGCGCGCCGGCTCCCGTACGCGTTGACCGCTGCGATGGCGACGATCTTCCCCTCGATCTACGTGGACGTGCAGGTCGTACTGGCCTCTCCGGTTGCGCGCTCAAGCGGGCCCTTCATCGGCCGGACCGGTTTGCCGCACATGGCCGGCGCCCTCGGGACCGGGATCTTCGCCGGTTACGTCTTCGTGATCCCAGGGCTGGCCGCGGTCTCCATCGCGGGCCTGCTGGGTATCCCCCTGGGCATCTGGCTGATTTATGGCCTCGTGCTCGGGCCCTTGACCGCGATCGCGACGACGCTGATCTTCCGATTGATCCTGCGCGGCTCCTACTGGAAAGCGGACAGGGACGAAGAAGTCGACGAGGCGATGGTCGAACTGGAGACCACCGAACTCGTCGAGAAGGACACCGCTACCCCTCCGCTGTTCGTCTGCCTGTTGCCCATCCTCGTACCCCTGGTAATGATCGCCTTCGGTGCATTCGCAGAGCTGTTCGACTTCTCCAACGACTTCATCACTTTCCTCGGCAACGCCAACTTCGCGCTCTTCGTCGGCCTACTGGGCGCCTACGTACTGTGCCGGCGTACCCTGGGCTCAAAGGGCACAGATACGGCAATGAGCGAGGGCTTTCACACCACCGGTGAGATTTTGCTCATCACCGGTATCGGCGGGTCCCTGGGTGCGGTCATCGGGGAAACCGGGCTTGACACGATTCTGGCCGGCCTCTTCACCGCCGATGCGGGGGCGCCGGTCATTCTCAGTATCCTGCTCGCGTGGGTCATCGCCGCGGTACTGCACCTGGCAATCGGATCGGTATCCGTGGCAGCCATCGCGGCCGCAGGGATCATCGGTCCGGTCCTCGGGTCGATCGACGTCTCACCGCTCGTCATCGGTTTGGCCATCGCCTCGGGCGCGATGTTCGCTCTTCAGGTCAACAGCAACTTCTTCTGGATGTTCAAATCACTGCTTGGGCTCTCGACCCAAGGGACCTTCAAGACGCTGACGATGGTCACCTCCATCGCCTCTGTAATCTCGCTGCCGATGGTCATGGCGGTCGCGCTCTTCGCGTAGGGCCAAGTCGTGAACAGTCCCCGATGCAAAAAAGAGACGCTGTCATTTTTAGAAGTCGTCTGCTTTAACGAAATGCCGACGGGGACCGCCTGGGAGTATCAGCGGTGAATGGCGCGGTTTTCGCAGTGTTTGATGGCCATGTGACGGCTCCCGCAAGCGGCTTGGTTTATTGGCGGGTGAGCTGAGCGTCGGCGGCTTTAGCGGTTTTAGATTGTGAGTGTGGCCGGCTTGAGGAAGGCGAATGCTTCATCAAGCAGCTGCCCGTTTCCTACAGCACCGTCGCGTCGGACCCATTCTGCTGAGGTGACGTCGAGGCAGGTGAGCGCAGCGAGGGTGATCGCGCGTGCCTGGAAGATCCTGGTGTCGTCCGAGCCCGTGAGTGCGTCTGCGACGAGGGGCTCCAGGACGGTCATCCAGGCCAGATGCTTCTCTCAGCCGGCGACAACCGGAGCACCTGGGCGATGTCGTCCCAGGATCCACCCTTATGGCGGGCGAGTTCGACGGCGGCCGCCATCTCCCGCTCCGCGCGCTGCAGCTACTCCTGGTGGCCTACCAACAAATCCCGCCAGCCCTCCATCAGCCAGCCCCGCCCAAACAGGTCCTCGTCGTCGGAGAGCTCGAAACAGTCCCCGAGCAGCCGGTACAAGTGCAGCATCTTCGCCGCCTCATCCGGGCCGAGATCATCGAAGTCATTGGTATCACGGGGCCCGGCGTACGGCGGCTTCCTCATCAACTGGACTCCTCCATCATCGGGATTATGGGGACAGCTGTCTCCCGGCGTACAACGGCAGTGAAGGCCCCGCACGTCTCCCTGACCGCCTGTGCACAGCCCAAGCTCCCCCCGATCCGCCGCTTAGCCCACACACACCTGGACAGCAGGAACCAACCTGACGCTTTGGGGCCTCCCCCATTTACGGCGGAACCGTGACCCTGCATGCCTTGCATCAGAGACTCCCCTGTATGGCCTAGTCAGGCCTGCGCGATGGGAATGCGCATCTGGGGCGTTGCACGATTGTCAGGCGGTACCCGCGTTCTGGCGATGGCACCAAGACCAGCAACCGAAGTAGTCCCTACGCGTTCAAGGATCCCTTCAGGTAACGGTGCTGTTGCGCTTCCGGACGCGCATCAGATGTAACTACGTCCATTGGTAGCGTCGTCACCAGGTAATGCTTTTGACGGCTATCGAGAGGGACGATCGTGCGCTTCAAGCAGATGGCAACAGCAACAGCACTGATCTCAACGCTGACCTTAGTCAGCGGTTGCAGCAGCGCTGAATACGGCATCGCTGCTTTGGACCGAGAGGCAACTGCTCAGGACCGGCTGCCTGATGTCGTGGTTGATGAAAGCGTGAACATCAACTCGGTCAGGAAGGTCGCGGAGCAGGATCAAGTCGCGTACTTCATAGGGACAATGAACGACGGGGAGGGCTACTGTGCGTACGCCGTCGTGGACTCTGACTTCATTGGAGGCTGCGGCAGAGGTAACGGTCAACTAATTACTGTCACTCCGGGTGGAAACACAGAGCTGCCTCAGATGACGCTGGTAAGCGACTCCTACGACAGCGAGAATCTACAGCGCGACAACTGGGCCGAAGTACAGACCAACATCCTCATCCGGTAGAACCGCGCCGATCTGTACGTGGAGGGATCCCTGACTGGGCACATGTAGGCATGGTCTCCTGCAAGCCCATATGCCCAGTCCACGCCTTGCACACGTGCGACTATGCCGCCCGAACGGGGATGCTCCCGAGCTCCCGGACCGCCTCGACGTCGATGACCGGCGGCAGTGAGGGCAGCATCAGGACCGGGGCGGAACGGCGCTCACGCAGGGCTACCTGGATCGGCAGGGGCGGCATCAGCCGGCCCCGCTCGATGAGCTCGAGGGTCCGCCGGGACTGCGGGACGGGTGTCTTCGAGTCTGCGTCGTGGTATTCGCCGGGGTGGGTGATCATGGCTGGCTTCTCTTGCTGGTGATGATTCCGTCCATAGGCTATTCGTCGCCGGTGACAGTTGAGCGGGGTGCTCCCGCGGTGAGAATCGTCATCACGGCGGCGATCACTGGCTGCTGCTGGGACCCCAGGCAGGCTTGGTGACGTCGGTAGTCATCCGGTTGAGGTCGGCGCCGAGGAAGCCGCGGACGATGCCGCCGATAGGCTGGCCTGACGGTTCTTACGGAAGTCATTCGAGGCGCGGCGCTGGACAAGGTGAGCGCCGAGGGCGTGACCTATGAGGACGCGAAAGCTCAGATGCTTTCGAGGGCGCCCGAAGAGTTTCCCTGATCGCGATTCACACGGACCGGGCCTCGTAAGTCTTTGATGTGGGGGGAGGTCGGTACGGTGTGCCGGTAACTCCCGCTCCTCGCCCTGGTTGGCATGGCATACCGCCGAGCGCGGACCGCTATGTGCCTCCGCTGCAGCTCGACCCACCCCCTTACATCTGGTTGGACGAGGTGTACCGGATCCACGGCTACGAACGCGGCGACGTGGTCCCCACCCTGGAACTCGGCATGTCCCACGTCGACCCCGCGGACCGGGACGCCGTCCAGGCGTTCTGGACCAAGGTCACCACCAGCGGCGGACCATCCTCGGTGTACGCGTCCCTCAGGGACCTCCACGGCACCACCCGCAAACTCCTCATCTCCGCCGATCTGATCGTCGAGGACACCGAGCCCGTCGGGGTCTGGGCGCTGGTCGTGGACCTCACCCGCTCCATCCACATCGACCGGGCCCTGACGCCCACCCGCCAGGACCACCAACAGAATCAGGACCTGGCCCGCGATCGGGCTCTGCAGGAACTCCTCCGGGCCCCCTGATCACCCCGGCTCTCGAGCAGGCGCCCATGATCGGGCCCAATCACAGCCGATGAGCCCTCAGTCGTGGGCGGACATCGACCGGTTCTGGTGAGCCTGTGCGCGAGCCGTGAGTTCCGCGCACAGAGTCTCATACTCGTCTCGGGCACCCCATGCCGGGGAATCAGAGTCGAGCGCGGTGAACGCCTCATCACACAATCGGCGCAACCGCTGGGTGGACATGGTGGAACACTCAGCCGCGGTGAACCTCGGCTCCTCCAACTCCCATACCTGCTCGAGCGCTTCGAGCCTACGATCGGAGACCACCACCGCAACCGCGCGGCTTGGGTCGGGGAGTTGACGCTGCGGACCGGCATGCATCTCAGGGGGCTCTGCGGTGAGACCGGCACTGGACGCGACGGGGTGAAGATCGGAAGTTTTCATGGGGGCCTAACATGAGCGCTACCCGAGGCCGCTTTCTGAACCCTGAGTCTCTCGAAGCCTAGGCCCCTCCGTCTGGAATAGATAGTTGGCACCGGTCTCGTAGCACTGTCATTGAAGTGGTGATGGAGCTGCGCTTGGATGCCCTCTCAAGTTACAAGGCTCACCCCTGGTCGCGTCCCCCCACGATCACATCACGGGTCTGCTGCACGGATAGGTGACATCTGATCTGGCTTGCCGGAAGGCTGGCCTGGAAGGATGTTGCTGTGCCCACGCCTTACCCTGAGGAATTCCGCGACGATGTGGTGCGCGTTGCGAGGAACCGTGAGCCCGGAGTGACGATCGAGCAGATCGCGAAGGACTTCGGCGTGCACCCGATGACGCTCACGAAGTGGCTGCGTCACGCCGAGACCGACGAGAGCGTCAAGCCTGGTCAGGGTCGCAGCGAGACGGTGGAGAACCGCGAACTGCGCAAGCGGGTCCGGTTGTTGGAGCAGGAGAATGAAGTGCTGCGGCGGGCGGCAGCGTACCTGTCGCAGGCGAACCTGCCGGGAAAAGGATCTACCCGCTCGTGAGAGAGCTCGCCGCTGACGGGGTACCCGTGACGGTGACGTGCCGGGTTTTGAAGCTCTCCCGCCAGCCCTACTACCGGTGGCTGGCCGCGCCCGTCACCACGAGCGAGGTCGTTGAGGCGTATCGCGCGAACGCTCTCTTCAATGCCCACACGGACGACCCCGAGTTCGGCCACCGGCTCCTGGCGGATGAGGCCCGCGACGCGGGCGAGGCGATGGTTGACCGGACCGCGTGGCGGATCTGCGCAACGAATGAGTGGTGGAGCTCGTTCGGGAAGAAGCGTGGGAAGAACGGGAAGAAGCCCGGACCGCCGGTCCACGACGACCTCTGCACGGTCACGGACGGGAAGGGTCGGGTCCGGCACGAGTTCACCGCTGAGAAGCCGAATCAGTTGTGGCTCACGGACATCACAGAGCACAAAACCGCCGAAGGGAAGCTTTACCTCTGCGCGATCAAAGACGTGTGCTCGAACCGGATCGTGGGCTACTCCATTGACTCGAGGATGAAATCCCAGCTCGCCGTCACCGCGCTGGAAAACGCTGCCGCTCGTCGTGGTGATATCGCCGGCTGCGTGATTCACAGCGACCGAGGATCGCAATTTCGGAGCAGAGAGTTCCTGCGTGCCTTGACCCACCACCGCATAGTCGGCTCGATGGGCAGAATCGCGTCCTGCGGCGACAACGCCGCCATGGAGAGCTTCTTCAGTTTGCTGCAGAAGAACGTGCTCGACCGCCGGTCCTGGACCACCCGCGAACAACTGCGCATCGCTATCGTGACCTGGATCGAGCGGACCTACCACCGGCGCCGACGGCAGCACCGACTGGGACGGTTGACGCCCATCGAGTTCGAGACCATCATGAACACGCCAGCTGCCCTGGCTGCGTGACTACGAACTGTCGCCTAACGGTGCAGCAGACCCGACCGGTGCACCTTCAGGTCGGCGGGGACAAACCCCTTACGAGACGGACACCCTTGCATCCTCGCCTCGGTGGAGGCTTAGAAGGTGATGAATGCGGTACGAACCATATCTACATAGTCGTCCTTGACCTCGAGGGTGGGGAAATGGCCCCCTGCTTCGCGGGTCTCCCAGCGATACAGATCCCGGTATCGTTCCCGGACCCAGGAGGCAGGAAGCTTCTCAATGTCCTTCGGGTAGACGGAGACAGCCGTGGGTACCAGAACCGGTCGAAGTTCCCGGGATCGCTGATACGACTCCCAGTAGAGTCGGGCAGCAGAGGCTCCAGAG
This sequence comes from Arthrobacter sp. TJ-263, assembly GCF_058269155.1. Classification (NCBI taxonomy): domain Bacteria; kingdom Bacillati; phylum Actinomycetota; class Actinomycetes; order Micrococcales; family Micrococcaceae; genus Arthrobacter; species Arthrobacter sp. TJ-263. The sequence goes on from NZ_JBZCNE010000001.1 coordinate 2,077,244, forward strand.
CCACTGAACCAGTACAGACAAATGTTATCGAGCAATCGGTCGCGGGACATCGGAGCAAGCGCTGGGTCCCGCCATGACTCGAACTTGTCCAAGATCCACGCTGCGAGACCGATAGGTGAGTCGACCAACGCATAGCCGATTGTTTGCGGGCGGGTGGCTTGTTGATGAGCATAGGCAGAGGCGGCGCCGGCGAACTGCCTTGAGTCCATAAGCCATTGCCTCTCTCGGGGTGAGAGTTTTTGCTCCTCCTCAGTGTTCCACCACTGTGGTTCGGAAGCTTGCGGAAGCGTCGTGTGGAGAGCGACCAGCTGTGTGGGGTGCTGAACTGCGAGTTCGGTGAGGATCACCCCACCCCAATCTCCGCCTTGGGCGAAGTAGCGTTCGTATCCGAGGCCACTCATCAGCGCTGCCAGGAGATCCGCGATTCGCTCGACTCCTATGCCCTCCTCGGTGGGTTTGCTGCTGAAGCCGTAGCCTGGCAGCGATGGTATGACGAGGTGGAAAGCGGGCTGCTGGTCGTCAGCCGGTTCGGCAAGGTCCCGAGCTACGTCCAAGAACTCCACGATACTTCCGGGCCAGCCATGGCACAGCAGCAAGGGCTTTGCATCAGGCCGTGGGGAGCGCACGTGCAGGAAGTGGAGGGTTACTCCGTCCACGACCGCCGTATATTGGCCGAGGCCCCCCAGCTCACGCTCGAGGCGGGACCAGTCGTAGTCGGTGCGCCAATAATGGATAAGGTCCTGCATCACATTGACTGGGACGCCTTGCCCCCAGACGTCCGACCCAGCGCGTTCGGTCGGAGATGGTTCAGGGAGTCGCGCCTCTTCGAGCCTCTTGAGAAGGGTGAGGACGTCTTCTGGTGTTACCGGCAAGCTGAACGGATGAATTGAGCCTGCTTTGACAGAGAGGGCTTGTTCGCGTGATTCGATCGTCAATGGGGCTCTTCGCATTTCGTGGGGAAGCGGCTTGTACCGCGGGGTGCAAAGGGCTCGCAGCCCTACTGCGATGAGTACGTCTAAGCGTTCACCCGAAAAAGGAACCATGAGCCGCACCTAAGCCTACGTCGCAACGGTCGCTCCTCGTCGGGCAGTGTACGTCTCCCCCGCGATGAAGTTGCACGCACAGGTGCCACCTACGTACCTCGACCCCGACTCGGGCCCATCTCAGTGCGTCTCAAGAACCTTACGGTTCCTGAGATGCCACGACGCCCTCCAGGTAATCGCCCCGGTTCTGCGTCGCGATAAAGACATCAATGTCTCACCTACGAGTCTCACCGAGAGAACGTCTCACGCCCCCGTGAGGGCAACTCGGCTTCGTGCGGTGCACCAGTACCACGACCACCAGGTCCTGACGGAACCGAACGCGTGCATATGGCTGGGACTGGTTGGGCCTTGGACACACATGAGTTCGTAGGGGCATCCACCTGTCGGCGGGTAGAGCTCAAGCCGTCCGCCTGCGGGTGAGCATTCAGCCCCCGATAAACAACCTCAGCTGCCCTCCGCGCGGCGGTAGGACGCGACGGGCCGATCGAGACCCGCTGAATCCCGGACTATCCGCCGCCGAGCAGCACGAGGCGCTTTTCCTTCGCGTCCCAGCGCCGGACGATCCCCGCATCGAGCCGCTCCGGCGGTCGGTGCCGCAGGAGGTCGAGCGCGGACGCCAGCTGGTCCGCGGTGAGGCCGTGGCCGAGCGTGATGTGCGGCGTCCACGCACCGGGCACGGTGGTGGGCACGGCGTCCGGCACGCCGTCGAGGGCATGCCAGATGCGGAGGTGAAGGTCCGTCAGGGCGGCGTCGGCCACCACCTGGCGGGCGAGCACGAATTTCCGCCGCGTCGGGAACACGAGGAAGCCCGCCGTCACCAGCTCCAGCGCGTCCCCCTCCGCGGCGGATGCGAGGTCGACGTCGTAGCGGTCGTCGATGCGCGCCGCAGCCGCGAGCGTGATGTGCGGGGCGTTGCTGAAGGACTGGTGCTGCGACTGGTTGGGCAGGCCTGCGGCCTCCAGCGCAGCCCAGTCCTCCAGCAGGAACGCCTCCGACGCCGGTGCCAACAGGAGTTCGACGTCATCGGCCACGCCGCACGCGCCTTCCTGCTGGTAGCCGGGTCAGCGCGGCCGCCGTCGGAAGTCGCCGACGCCGGCGGAGCCGTCCACCTCGGTGACACCGGTCCGCGGATTGCGCTGCGGGCGCTGGTAGGCGAGTTCGCCACCGCTGCGGCCGCCGAACGGCCGCCCGTGGTCCGCGTACTCCTCGCGGAAGAACGCGAGCGCCCACTCCCCGAACTGGATGCGCGCCCCGGTGCGGAGCACGGACGGTTCCCTGCCGTTGACACTGCCCGTGATGACGCCATGCGGCACCAGCACGTACTCGTCGTCCTCCGTGTGGAGCACCTCCGCATGCAGGTCGTCGAGGCCGGTGAGGGTGAGCATCGTGTCCTCGCCGCTGCCGATCGTGGTGCGCTCGGCGACCAACTCGAACTCGCGCGGCACCTGGCCGGTCCATGTAGCGGAGTTCTGCACGAAGATGAGGCGGGGACGCCCCCCTCCCCGCAGGTAGTGCGTCGTCGTGATGGTCCGTCGGATCCGGCGGTTGACCGTCGGGACGAGCGGGAACGGCGTGGAGGGTGGGATGAGCGACGGCGCATCGCCCGTCTCGAGTGCGCGCCGGCCGATCCCGAGGAGGGGCGCGAGGGTACCCGGCGAGCCGAGGCGGATATGGGGAGAGCGCGTGATGAGCCGCTGCGCCAGGGAGGACTCCACGGCACCGATGCTCACCAGCAGGCCCTTGGGCCCGGAGACCGAGACCGACAGTCCGCGCTCCGCCAGCTGCCGGGCGACGCTCCGCACCTGCCCGAGGCCGGGGAGGTTGTTCCCGCGGAAGGAGCCGGGGTCGTCGACGAAGATCTCGACGGCGGAGCCGGCCGCCTTCACGGTGCCGGACAGCCGTGCTTCCGGCTTGCCGTCGAGGGCCGGCTCCCCCAGCGAGAAATCGATGTCGATGTCGAACCTGAGTGATGACGCCATGATGCGTGCGGCGGATCAGGTGGCGTGCGGGTCGGAGCCGCCGGCTGCGTTGTCGCTGGTCGTGATCCGCAGCGTGCCGTCGAACTTCCAGGTGGCGCGCGGGGCGTCGGGGCCGATATCACGCGGGACCTCGATGGTCATGTCCTGCAGCGTGTAGTTGATCGCGGCACCGCGGCCCGTCAGATAGGACCACATCTCTTCCGCGAGGTCCGTCCAGTCACGGATGGTGTGCGACTCGCCCGCGCTGGCGCCTGAGGTGTTTTCAGTCATGTCGATTCCTTCGTCGGTGATTCAACAATGACAGACGTCCTCTAACTCCGCCTGACGTGATACTGCCCACCATAGCCGAGCGTCCGGCCGTGCGGAACCCGCCCGTGGTACGGGCGGGTTCCCGGCCGGCGGATCACCATCGCGGGTGCACGGCGTCCCTGAAACGGCGGTCGTAGATGTCGACGACGGCGGTGTTCAACTGCGCGCCGAGGCCCGTGTACCCGGGCGCCGCCGCGTTGGTCCTGGCCTGCTCGGGGTTGCGGGCACCCGGGATGACAGTGCTCACGCCCTCCTGGGCGATGATCCAGGCGAGGGCTGCCTGGGCGGTCGTGACGCCGTCGGGCACCAACCCCGCGAACTCGCGGGCGGCCTCGACGCCGGTCGCGTAGTCGACGCCCGAGAAGGTCTCCCCGACATCGAACGCGGCGCCGTTCCGGTTGTAGGTGCGGTGGTCGTCCTCGGCGAAGGCGGTGTCCTTCGTGTACTTGCCGGACAGGAGTCCGGAGGCCAGGGGGACCCGCGCGATGATCCCGACGCCCGCGGCCTGCGCCGCGGGCAGGACGTCGTCGAGCGGTTTGAGGCGGAACGCGTTCAGGATGATCTGCACGCTGGCGGTGTTGCCTCGCGCGATGGCCTCGAGCGCCTCGTCGGTGCGTTCCACGCTGACGCCGTAGTTCCTGATGACGCCGTCACTGACGAGGGTGTCGAGCGCGTCGTAGACCTCGTCGGAGCTGTAGACGGCGGTCGGCGGGCAGTGGAGTTGGACGAGGTCCAGGGCGTCGACGCCGAGGTTGGTCCGCGACCTGTCGATCCACTGGCGGAAATTGGCCAGCGTGTAGTTCTCGGGGGTCTGATCGACACGGCGGCCCATTTTCGTGCCGACGAGGACGTCCAGGCCCGGGTTGTCCTTGAGGAAGGCCCCGATGGTCGATTCGCTGCGCCCGTCGCCGTAGACGTCCGCGGTGTCGAAGAAGGTCACGCCGGCGTCGACGGCCGCCTCGAGGACGGCGACGGCGTCCTTGTCCTCCACCTCGCCCCAGTCCGCGCCGAGCTGCCAGGTGCCGAGGCCGACGACGGAGACGGGACGGCCGGTTCTTCCAAGGGTTCTCTGTTCCATGATTCCGACTATAGGCCGGGAAGCGTGGCCGCCGTCGCCCCACCGGCCGGTGACACGTCCGCGGGCGGCACGGCCGTCGTCGCCCCGTCGCCCGGGAGCCACCGCGCCGCCTCCTCCCGCAGGGACGCCCGCCGCTCGGGATCCATGCGGTCGAGGAGCACCACCACCATGTTCGACCGCGGGTTGCGGGCGAACAGCTCCCGGTGGTCGCCGACGAACTCCCAGTAGAGCGCGTCCCAGCTGAACCGCCAGGGGCCGTCCTTGAAGTCGCTCATCTTCTTGATGTAGTTGCTGCCGCTGACGTACGGCTTGGTGGTGATCATGGTCCCGGCCGCGAACTGGCTCATCGCGTAGACGTTGGGCACCATCACCCAGTCGTAGGCGTCGATGAACATCTCCATGAACCACTCGTAGACGGCGTCCGGCTTGGCCCGCATCAGCAGGGCCGCGTTGCCCAGCACCATGAGCCGCTCGATGTGGTGCGCGTAGGCGGTGTCGAGGACGCGGGTGATGACGGAGTCCACCGGCGCGAGGCCCGTGTCCCCGGTCCACCAGCCCTCGTGGAGGTCCGCCGTGAACCCGAGCGTGTTGCCGGTACGCATCTCCCGCCCGCGGAGTACGTAGGACGCCCGGATGTACTCCCGCCATCCGATGACCTGGCGGACGAAGCCCTCGACGCTGGCGATCGGCGTGTCGTGGCGGTCGGCGAAGTCCAGGGCGAGGTCCACCACCTCGGCAGGGCTGAGGAGGCCGGTGTTCATGCTGGAGCTCAGCGCCGAGTGGAAGAGGTAGGTCTGGCCCTCCGCGATCGAGTCCTCGTACGGCCCGAACAGCTCGAAGCGCTCGGTGAGGAACGCCTCGAGGGCATCGGAGGCTTGCCGGTGCGTGACGGGCCAGTTGAAGGACTCCGCGGTGCCGGGGTTGTCCGGGAACGCGCCCTGCACCCAGCGGATGGCGTCCTCGACCTCCGGCGGCCGCTCGAACCGGGGCAGGTCCGGCAGGTCGATCTTCTTCGGCAGCTTCTTGCGGTTATCCGCGTCGAAACTCCACTTCCCGCCCGTCGGGGAGCCGCCGGCCTCCACCATGATGCCGAGCCGCTTGCGCTGCCACTCGTAGAAGGTCTGCATGCGCCAGTTGTGCGAGGAGAAGTAGGTCCCGAGGACGTCGCGCGACGTGAGGAACTGCGGGGTCTCGAGGACCCGCGCCGCCACGCCGGCATCCGCGAGGGTCCGCGTGAGTCGCCGGTCCAGCCAGTCGTCGACGACGTCGTAGTAGGTCACGTGCGTGGCGTCGCGGTCCGCGAGCGCGGCCGCCAGCCGCTCCTGGCTGGTGGCCTCCGCGGAGGTCTCGACGTAGTCGACACCGTAGCCCGCGTCCCGGAGCCGCCGCGCCAGGATGGTCATGGCCGCACGGTGCAGGACGAGCTTCTGCTGGTGGAACCGCAGGCTGCGGAACATCAGGTCGTCCTCGAGGAGGACGAAGTGCGTGTCCGGGGATGCCTCGAGATGCTCCTCGAAGAGCTGGTGCGGAAGGACGAGCTGGACGTGCACGGAGGTGCCTTCCTGCAGGGGACGGTCGTCGGGCAACCCTAGCGCCCGCCACCGACGGGCCCGGACCCTTGACTGTAAGCAGGCTTAGTGGTTCGGTGGGGACCACCGACCGGATCCGGAAGGGACCACCATGAGATCGCTCTGGCTCGATACCGCTCCGCACATCCCGGCGGACACCCTGCCGGCCGGCGCCGCCTACGACTCGGTCGTCGTCGGGGCAGGACTGACAGGGCTGACGACGGCGCTCCTGCTGTCCCGGGCGGGGCACCGGGTGGCGGTCCTGGAGGCCCGGACCACCGGAGCGGTGACCACGGGCAACACCACCGCGAAGCTCTCGCTCCTGCAGGGGACGAGCATCTCGGCGATCCTGAAGCACCACGACGTCGGGCTCGCCCGGGCCTACGTCCTCGGGAACCGCGAGGGGCAGAGCTGGCTGCTGCGCTTCTGCGACGAGCACGGCATCGACTATCAGACCCGGGACGCCGTCCAGTACGCCACCACGGACACCGGAGCACGGAAGCTGACGGACGAGCACGAGGCGTGCGTCGCGGCCGGCCTCGCCACCGAGCTCGGCAGCGCGGCCGCCCTGCCCTTCCCCGTGCGGAGGACGCTGCGTCTGGAGGGCCAGGCCCAGTTCCATCCGCTGGAGGTGCTGGCCGGGCTGGCCGCCGAGTTCAGGCGGCACGGCGGCACGCTGGTCGAGGGCGTCCGCGTGCAGGGCGTCGCGAAGGCTCGCGAGGGGGCGGACGGCGTGGAGCTGAGGACCAGCGCGGGCCCGGTGGCGGCGTCGACCGTCGTCCTCGCCACGGGCATCCCCATCCTCGACCGCGGGGGCTACTTCGCCGTGCTGCAGCCCATGCGCTCGTACTGCGTGGCCCTGACCGTGGACGGCGACGTCCCGGAGGACATGTACCTCAGCGCGGACTCCCCCACCCGGTCCCTGCGCACCGCCGTCGTCGAGGGCACCACGTACCTGATCGTCGGGGGCAACGGCCACAAGGTGGGCCACAGCTCCAACACCCGGGCCAGGGTGGACGGCCTCACGCGGTGGGCACGGGAGTACTTCCCGACGGCACGCCCCGCCTACGCCTGGTCGGCCCAGGACTACACGCCGGCCGCGGCGGTCCCCTACGTGGGCAAGGTGCCCGCCGGAGGCGGCCACCTCTACGCGGCCACCGGCTACAACAAGTGGGGCATGACCAACGCGGTGACGGCGTCACTGGCCCTCGCGGGCGAGATCCTCGGCGGCAACATGCCGTGGGCCGAGACGCTGTACCGCACGCGGGTCAGCCCGGCGGACGCACTCCAGACGGCTCAGGCGAACGCCGTCGTCGGCATGGAGATGGTCACCGGGTGGCTGGGCGGCCTCGCGCGATCCTCGTCCTCCACGCCCGGCGAAGGGGAGGGTCGGGTGATCCGCGAGGGTGCGCGCCCCATCGGGGTGTGCACGGTCGACGGCGTGCAGCACCGCGTGTCGGCCGTCTGCCCGCATCTGAAGGGGATCCTCTCCTGGAACGACGCCGAGCGGTCCTGGGACTGCCCGCTCCACGGGTCTCGCTTCACGGCGGACGGGAAGCTGCTCGAGGGGCCGTCGACGTCGGACCTCGCCACGACGAGGCGCTAGCGCGCCACCACCCGGACGGCCGCGCAGAGCGGCGGGGCCTGCGGGCGGAGAGTGCGAAGACCCGCAGGCGCCCCGGTCACCGCCGGGTCTCCCTGGAGGCCAGATCCTTCAGCAGGTCGCGCATCTCCGTGAGGAGTGCGGTGTCGACCGGGATCGGCGCCTCTTCGGGGTCCTCCGGCGCGGCGAGCGCACGCAGCCGCTCACGGGCGCGGTTCATGGGTACGACGAACAGGAAGTAGACCACGGCCGCCGTGATGAGGAACGTGATGACGGCCGTGAGTACGGCGCCCACGTCGACGAAGGTGGCGTCATTGCCCGGTCGGATCCGGAAGCCGAGGCCGGCCGCGTCGATCCCGCCGGCGGAGGCGATGACCGGATTGATGATGTTCGCCGTGAAGGCGCTGACGAGGGCGGTGAACGCGCTGCCGATGACGACGGCGATCGCCAGTTCGATCACGTTACCGCGCAGAACGAAGTCCCTGAAACCCTTGATCATCCACTGTCCCCTCGCTGAGTGCCCGGGCCGCTCGGCCCGGTCGGTCCTGTCTGCAGGCCTCACTCCAGTGAGGCCTTCCTCCCTCGGAACCGTCCCGGCGCCGGAGGACGGGACGGGGCTCGTCAGGGCGCGGTGGCGCCGCGTCCGCTCCGACTGACGATGAGATCCACGACGCCGAGGAGCTCGTCGATCTCCGCGCCACTGGTGCTGCCGGTCCCGGCCGAGGCGAAGAAGGCCGCGTCGTAGTAGAGGCCGTCGCCGAGGAGCTTGACGGCGTGCGCCGTGGTGCGGTCGCCGAGTTGAGCATCGAGCGCGTCGAGCCATTGTTCCTGGATGTCGGCGAGGGAGGCCTTCGCCGTCGGGTGCCCCTGCTGGGCGAGGCGCGCCATGGACACGAGCGCGCGGTCGAGCGGGCTGTCCTCGAAGACGGACGTCCGGACGTAGTAGCGGGCCGCCCCGTCCGGTGCCGCCGTCATCATCTCGCGGTCCTTGTCGGCGAGGCCGCGGAGGCGGTCGGCCAGGCCGTCGACGAGCGCCTCCTTGGAGGGGAAGTGATAGAGCAGTCCGCCCTTGGAGACGTCGGCGGCCGCGGCCACCGCTTCCATGGTGGCGGCCCTCTCGCCATCGCGGATCAGGGCGTTCTCGAAGCTGTCGAGGATGCGCTCGCGGGAACTGGACACCTACTGATGATACCGGTCACGATTGTTGTACTGTACCGGCTGGACGGTATAGCTTAGATGGATGACCATGACACCTTCCTCCTCCGCACGTGCATCCGGGGTGAACCCGCGTGCCGTTCACTCCCCCGATCCCCTGGCCGGCCGCCGCGAATGGTTCGCCCTCGCCGTGCTGATGCTGCCGGTGCTGCTGGTCTCGGTGGACAACACCGTGCTGAGCTTCGCCCTGCCCGAGATCTCCCGCCACTTCGCGACGAGCGGGACCACACTGCTCTGGATCGTCGACAGCTATCCCCTGGTGCTCGCCGGCCTGCTGGTGGCGATGGGCAGCTTCGGCGATCGCTTCGGCCGCCGCCGCCTGCTCATCATCGGCGCGGTGGGGTTCGCCGTCTTCTCGGTGGTCGCGGCGTTCGCCCCGACGGCGGCGTTCCTCGTCGCCGCACGCGTGGGTCTCGGCGTCTTCGGCGCCATGCTCATGCCCTCGACCCTCTCGCTCATCCGCAACATCTTCCTGGACCGGAACCAGCGTCGGATCGCCATCGCGGTCTGGGCCGCGGGCTTCTCGGCCGGCGCAGCGCTCGGCCCCCTGCTCGGCGGCGCCCTGCTCGAGCACTTCTGGTGGGGCTCCGTCTTCCTCCTGGCGGTTCCCGTGCTGGTGCTCATGCTCGCGCTGACCCCCGTCCTGGTGCCCGAATCGAAGGACTCCCATCCGGGGCTCGTGGACTACGCGAGCATCGTACTGTCGATCGGCACCATGCTGCCGGTGGTCTACGCCATCAAGAACCTCGCAAAGGGAGGCCCGTTGCTCATCTCCGTGACGGCAGCCTTCATCGGCATCGCGGCCGGCACCGTCTTCGTCGCCCGCCAGCTGCAACGCCGCAACCCCATGCTCGATGTCCGCCTCTTCACGGTGCGCGCGTTCAGCGGCGCCGTCCTGGTGAACCTCTTCGCGATCTTCTCGCTCGTGGGCTTCCTGTTCTTCGTCTCGCAGCACCTCCAGCTGGTGCTCGGGCTCAGCCCGCTCGACGCCGGACTGGTCCTGCTGCCGGGCCTCCTCGTGACGATCATCGCCGGCCTCGCCGTCGTGCCGCTGGCCCGCCGGGGTCGGCCGCACCTCGTCGTCTCGGTCGCCCTGATGTTCTCTGCCGTCGCCTACGCGATGATCGCCCTGCTCGGCGAAGGCGGGTCCGCGGGCTTCCTCATGGCCGCCTTCGTGATCCTCGGGATCGGCGTGGGCGCATCCGAGACCGTCTCCAACGACCTCATCCTGTCCTCCGTCCCCGCAGCCAAGGCGGGCGCGGCATCCGCCGTGTCCGAGACCGCCTACGAGGTCGGCTCCGTCCTGGGGACCGCCGTCCTCGGCAGCATCCTGCTGGCGTCCTACCAGCGGAACCTGCTGCTCCCCACGGGACTCAGCAGCGGCCAGGCGGGGACGTCCACCGAGACCCTCGGCGGCGCGGTCGAGGTGGCGACCCAGCTCGGTCCGACCAGCGCGGCCCTGCTCCGGGACTCGGCGTTCCACGCCTTCGACAGCGGCGTCACCCTGACAGCCGGCATCGCGGCGCTGCTCATGGTCGGGGCGTCCGTCCTGGCCGCGTGGAGTCTGCGGAACACCACGGCGGAGCGCGTCGACCACTAGGCGCCCCCGGGAACACCATGAGGGCCCATTCCGGAAGGAATGGGCCCTCATGTCATCGGGCGGCCCTACGCTGCGGGCCGGCCGGGTGCCGGAACCTAGTGTCCGGTGCGGTTCGGGTCGTTGACGCTCGAGGCGCCGTTGGCACGGTGGTCGACGTGCTCCTTCTTGTTCTTCTTCAGCAGGCCGGCCAGGCCGAGGAGGCCGAGGAGGCCCCACAGGCCGTTGTCGCCGCTGTCGTCGCTCTCCTGGGTCTGGGTGGTGGGCGCCGGCTCTTCAGAGGCGATGGAAGGGGCTGCCATTCCCGTCAGGATGGCGAGGGAGAGGGCTGCGGTAGCTGCGGTCTTGCGAATCATGGCGCTCCTTAGGTTGGGAAGGGACCCTGCTTGGGACTCCTTTCATCAGCCTACTTAGCATTTGCCGACCCGTGGCCTTGGAATGAGTCTCGAAAGGGCTTGCCAGGCGCGGGACCCACGAGGTACGCGGGCACCCTCCCGCGGCACCGTGGCCGTTGTCCGGCCGGGGCGCAGGTGGAACAGTGGGGTCATGGTGATCGAGGTGCGCCCGGCGACGACGTTCGAGGATGTGGCGACGATGGTGGGACCCCGACGCGTGGACGCGAATGTCTGCTGGTGCCTCAGCTACCGGCTCCCGGCCAAGCAGAATGCCGCACTGACAGGGCAGGATCGCGGCGACCTCGTGCAGCGCCTGTGCCATCAGGATCCGCCGCCCGGGGTGCTCGCCTACGACGGCGACGACGTCGTCGGGTGGGCCGCGGTCCACCCGCGCGCCGACACGGCATTCGCCCGCAGCCGCACGATTCCCCGCGTCGACGACGCCGACGTGTGGTCGGCGTGGTGCATCCGGGTGCGGCCGGGCCACCGCGGCCAGGGGATCTCGCATCGGCTCCTTGCCGGCGCTGTGGACTTCGCGGTCAGTCACGGAGCGCCGGCCGTCGAAGGGTATCCCGTGGACAACGCGGGCGGGAAGGTGGACACCACCATGGCCTATGTGGGCACGCGTCGGCTCTTCGAGGCCGCGGGCTTCAGGAAGGCGGCGGACACCGCGTCGGTGGTGAACGGGTTCCCGCGGATCCTCATGCGGCTCGAGCTGCCCTGACGCCGGGAACTCCGTCGGGATCCGCCGCCACAGGCCGTCCAGGGCGCCCGCACCCATGCGGACAGCGAACAGGTGCCTCCTCCGACGGGCTTCCCGCCGGCATCGGGGACAATGGAAGGGTGGCCCTGCTAACCGAATCCCCCGTCCTCGACGCCGACGCCGTCCGCCGCGAGGCCGGCCGCCGTCGTACCTTCGCCGTCATCTCGCACCCCGACGCCGGGAAGTCGACGCTCACGGAGGCGCTGGCGCTCCTCGCCCGGGCCATCCAGGACGCCGGCGTCACGCACGGCAAGTCGAGCCGTCACGCCACCGTCTCGGACTGGATGGGCATCGAGCAGGAGCGCGGCATCTCGATCAGCTCCGCGGCCCTCCAGCTGACCTACCGTGACACCATCCTCAACGTCGTCGACACCCCGGGCCACGCGGACTTCTCGGAGGACACCTACCGCGTCCTCGCCGCCGTCGACTCCGCGGTGATGCTGATCGACGCCGCCAAGGGCTTCGAACCGCAGACCGTCAAGCTGCTCGCCGTGTGCAAGGCCCGGAACATCCCGATCATCACCGTCATCAACAAGTGGGACCGGCCGGGCCTCGACGCCCTCGGCCTGATCGACGACGTCGGGGAGCGCACCGGGATGACCCCGGTCCCGCTCACCTGGCCGGCCGGGATCGCCGGGGAGTTCAAGGGACTCATCGACCTCCGGGCCGAGCGCGCGATCGCACTGACGGCCGTGGAGGCCGGCGCCCAGGCCGCCACGGAGACCGAGGTGGACATCGACGCGCTCGATCCGCGTGACTCCGGCGCCTGGCTCGATGCGCGCGAGGAGTCGGGTCTCGTCGAATCCTCGAACGGCTCCTTCGACCGCGAGGAGTTCGAGGCGGCCCGGCAGACGCCCGTCCTCTTCGCGGCCGCGGCCAAGAACTTCGGCGTCTCCCAGCTCCTCGACATCCTGGTGGACGTGGCCCCCTCCCCCTCCCCGCGGCCCTCCAAGGAGGACGAGCCGCGCCCCATCGACGCGCCGATGTCCGGCTTCGTGTTCAAGGTGCAGGCCGGCCAGGACAGCGCCCACCGCGACCACATCGCCTACCTGCGTATCTGCTCCGGCACGTTCGAGCGCGGCATGGTCATCACCAACCAGCGCACCGGGAAGCCCTTCGCCACCAAGTACGCGCACCGCGTCCTCGGACGCAGCCGCGAGGTGGTGGACACGGCGTGGCCGGGCGACGTCGTCGGGCTCGTGAACGCGACGAGCCTCCGCGTCGGCGACAGCCTGTTCGCCGAGGAGCCCGTGCAGTTCCCCGACATCCCGCGCTTCTCCCCCGAGCTGTTCGCCGTCGCCCGCGCCAAGGATCCTGGACGGTACAAGCAGTTCCGCCGCGGGATCGAACAGCTCGAGCACGAGGGCGTGGTGCAGGTGCTGCGCTCGGACCTCCGCGGCGACCAGGCGCCCGTGCTCGCCGCCGTCGGGGCACTGCAGTTCGAGGTCGCCGCCGAGCGGCTCGGCACCGAGTTCAACGCGCCGACGTCGCTGGACAATCTCTCCTACACGCTCGCGATGCGGGTGGCGCCGGAGAGCGAGGGCGTCCCGGGGACCTTCCGCGGCGGCGAGATCCTCTTCCGGTCCGACGGCGAGATCGTGGCGGTGTTCGGGGACAAGTGGAAGGTGGGGCACTTCCGGAAGGACTTCCCCGATGTCGTGCTCGAACCGATCGGCGCAGCCGTCGATCAGTAGGGCCGGCGCGTCCCCCTGCGGTCAGTAGCTGCCCGACGCCCCGCCGCCGCTGAACCCGCCGCCTCCGTTGAAGGAGGACCCCGAGGTGTCGCCCCCGCTGCCCCCGGAGTAGAGCGCAGGGTTGGCGAGATAGAGGGGGAGCCAGACGGCCGGGTTGCTCACGGCGTCGTCGTTCCGGTGGCCGTACCGGTATTTCCGGTAGGCGTCGCGCTGCTGCTCGGTGAGGCGGAGGTCCGGGTCGGCGTCCTCCGCTGCCCGCAGCTCCTCGTTCGCGATGGAACGACGGCGGCGGGAGTCCGCGGCGAACAGCCACACGATGCCGCCGAGGAGGACGGCGAGGCCGCCCGCGACCCAGCCGAGGAGCACCCAGTCGAACGGCTCCTTCACCGGCTCCTGGCCCTGCGCGTAGGTGTAGATCCGGCCGACGGCCTCCGTCAGCCCCGCAGCGTACTCCTCGTCGGCGAATGCCGGTTCGAGGACGTCCCCGATGACCTGCGCGGCGTCGTCGTCGGAGAACGCCTCGCGTACGCCGTCGGCGGTCTCGATACGCAGTTCCCGCTCCCCGGTGTCCGCGACGACGAGCACGCCGTTGTCGGCGCCGGCGTCCCCCACGCCCCAGGCGGTCGCGACGGAGCGGGCGTAGTCCTCGATGGACCCGCCGGCGTCCTCCACCGTCAGGACGGCCACGCGCGCGGCGTCGGTCCGGCCGTTGTGCCCGTCGATGAGCGCGTCGAGCTCCTGCTCCTCGGCGGACGTCAGGACATCGGCGGCGTCGAGCACGTTGCCCTCCGCCGGCGGTTCCGGCGCGGCGGCGGGTCCGGTCCCGTCGCAGCCCGTGAGGACGAGGAGCACCAGGGACGCCGTCGCCGCAATGACGCCCGGTCGACGATTCGTCATGATCCTCCCCCCTGTCTCGACGGTGCGGCGCTCTCCGCGGGGCCGCGGGCGGAATCCCACCAGTGGAGCACCCGCGCCGCGTGGAACGTCACCCAGGGGGACGGTACCCCCGCCGGCACGTCCACGTCGAACCAGGCCTCGCCGGGGTGGCGGCGCTGCTGCAGCCAGGAGCCGTCCGGCTGCCGGGCCGTGCGGACGAGCTCGACGGCGTCCTCGAGCCGGTGATCCGGCGCCGCGCCGTCATGCTCCGCTGCACGACGGAAGTAGTCCAGGGCGCGCAGTGCGCTGTAGTAGGACCGGAACGGGTAAGCGAATGCGCCGACCCAGGCCGCCACGGGTTCGCCCGTGCCCAGCCGGTACAGCAGCCGCCGGCGCAGCAGGTACTCCTCGGCCGCATGCCGGGCGGTGGTGAGCCGTCGGCTCCCGCCGGTGAGGATCTCGTAATCGAGCACTCCATCCAGAGCACTGAGGGTGGACGGGAAGGACGCCCTCCGTGAGCCCTCCACCCCCGCGCAGTTCCAGCCGCCCTCGTCGACCTGGTGCTCCACGAACCACTCCGCCAGCGCACCCATGTCCAGGCCGAGCCACGCTCCGTTGGCGAGCGTCATACCGTTGATGCAGGCGTCCACCTCGCCACCCCAGTAGGGCAGGTCGTCGTACTCCCAGCGGCTGTTGACCCGGAGCCGCTCCGCGGTGTCCCCCAGGGCGCCGGCGTCCAGACCCCATTGCCGCAGGCTCGTCAGGGACCAGGTGGTCGCCGTCCAGGGCTGTCCGTCCGACGCGGCGGCTTCGCGACCCTCCAGGTCGAACCCGGCGGGGAAGAACGCGCCACCGGCCCACTGCCCATCGGCGTCCTGATGGGCCAGGAGCAGTGCGCCGAAACCCTCCGTGGCGACAAGGTCCCGCGTGTGCATCCAGGCCTCCTCCGGCGCACCGGCGAGGTCCCGCTCCACCTGCCATCGGAGCGAGGGATCCGAGGTCAGGAGCCAATCGATCAGGGAGCCGTCCAGCGCCATGGACCGCAGAGTACGGCGCCTCCGCACGCGCCACAAGACCCGAACCTGTCAGGGATGCACTTGTGACGCGCCTGCGGTGACGTCAGTCGCGTCGGTCGCGGCGATCCTCGCGCCGGTCCCCGCGGTCGTCCCGTCGATCCTCCCTGCGGTCTCCGCGACGGTTGATCCCGTGGGCGACGACGATGGCGCCACCGACGGCGGCAGCGGTCCTGCGCCTGCGTCGTGCTGCGAGTGGCATGTCAGACTCCTTCCTTCATTCCTTCGGCTGACCGGGATTCGGCCTCATCGGCCTGGAAGGCGGCGATGACGGCCTGGGTCGGGATCCGGCCGCTGGCCACGAGCTGGCCGCCGGCCTTCCGGACGGCCGCACCGAACGGGGCCGCCCACTGGTTCTCCCAGACGAGTACAGCGGCGGAATGGCCGGGCTCGATCGTCTCGGCCAGGTCCAGGATGTCCTGCTCGGAGAGCACCATGGCGAGCTCTGCCTCGGCCATGCGCACCCCGCCGAGCTCTGTCTCGTCGAGGTCGGAGATCTCCGCCGTCTCGAGGGCGCCGTCCGCGTTCTTCCGCAGGAACGCCATGTCGAGGACCCTGACGAGTTCACGGTTGACCAGGTCATCCAGGAACGGGGCGATCTGGCCTCTACCGAAGTCCGGTCCGGGGAACTCCACGACGAGCCAATCCACCGGCCCTAGTTCATCCAATGTCTCAGCCATGCTGAAGACCTCCGTTTCTCAGTGTCACGGGCGGTCCGACGGGCCACCGCAGTCTCATCCTGTGCGCCGGTCACAGGCGGCGCGTCACCCGCCCGGGGTGACCTCCCGGCGGGCGCCATCACGTCCGGCGGACGGATGCCGGAGATGTGTCAGACAGCTGCGGCGACCGGAAGCGCAGGGGCGAACGGGTACAGCTCCTGCTCGCCTCCGTGAACGACGACGCAGGTGGCGTCCGGCACTTCCCGCCATGCGCCACGGAGATCGCCCAATGGCTCGGAGACCACCAGCCGCGCATCGTCCGAGAGTTCGTGGATCAGGGGGTTGTCCGGGTACTGGGCGCGGAGGGTCGCGATGTCGTTGCTGTGGAACAGTGATCGCGAGTTGCCCTCGCTCGAGTACCGGAAGGCCCAGGTGGTGTCGCCGTCGGTGGTGGCGACCGTCATCTGGATGGGGTAGTCGATGCCGTGGCGCCGCCCGGTGTCCTCGATCAGGCCCACGGCCTCCGCGACCGCTGCGCGGGGGTTCCGCTCAAGCCCGAAGGTCAGGGCGAGGTAGAAGAACAGCTCCGAGTCCGTCGACCCTTCGATCTCGGGGTAGAGGCTGGGCTCGACCGCCATGGCCAGATCGCGCTTCACCTTCGGGAAGTCCAGGAGCACCCCATTGTGCATCCAGAGCCACCGGCCGTGACGGAACGGGTGGCAGTTCGTCTGCTGGACTGCTGTGCCGGTCGTGGCACGGATGTGGGCGAAGACGCGGCCTGCCGAGGCGTGCCCTGCGAGCTCGCGCAGGTTGCGGTCATGCCAGGCAGGCTCCGTGCTGTGGTAGACCCCGGGGGTCGGCCCGGTCCCGTACCACCCGACGCCGAACCCGTCCCCGTTGGTGGTCTCGACGCCCATCCGTGAGTGCTTGCTCTGCATGACGAGGGAGTTGACGGGTCTGTAGAGGAGGTCGTCCAATCGCACGGGGGAACCTGAGTACGCTAGCCAACGACACATGTCGTCTCCTTCGGGTCGGGCCGGATCTGCACACCGGGCCGGAGCCAGTCCGCCGGCCCTCCTGGCCGTCTCAGCCATGCTGAAGACGTCCGTACTCATCCTGCGCACCGGCGATACGCGACACGTCACCCGCGCGGGGTGACCTCGTGCCTCGGGCCGGGAGCAACCACCCGATCGGCCCGGGGTGCCCGGAAGCGCGACGATGGGGCTCCGCGCGGTCAGGGGACGAAGTGCGTCTCGGGGAGCTGCTGGCCGATCGAGGTGACCACGGCGGCGGCGACGTCCGCCAGCTTCATGTTCCGTCCGCTGGACGCGGCCTTGAGGATGGTGATGGCCGCCTCGTGGCTGCACCGGTTCTGACCCATGATGATGCCCGCCGCCACGTCGATCGTGGTCCGCGAGTTCATCGCGGCCCGCAGGTGCTCGCCCGTGTCGGTGAGGTGGGCCACCCGGACCGCCAGGCGGAGGAACTTCGAGGCCTCGGTGGCCAGTTGCACGGCCTCGGCGATGGACTCGTCGTCGAAGGCGCGGGGCTGCGGCGAGTACAGGTTCAGGCCGGCCGCCGCGAGGCCGTCCAACGGGATGGGCACGCCGACGGCGGAGCGCATCCCGTGCTCCACGATGGCTGCCGTGTAGTCGCCGAAGCGCTTCTCCTCGAGGAAGTCCTCCACGTGGTAGACCTGACCGTCCCGGGCAGCCCGGATGCACGGTCCGTCGTCGAACGCGTACTGGACCTCGTCCATGAGTTTCGCCTGCTCGCTGCTGCTGGCCACCGTCCCCGTGGACCGGCGCCGCAGGAGCGTGACTCCGGACATCACTTCCCGGTCCGGGGTCGAGAGGGTGTCCGCGGCCAGTCTCGCGAGCCCGTCGAGGAACTCGTTGATGTCCGTGCTGTCCAGGACCAGGTCCTGCAGCATCCCGGGAAGGGACAGTTCTCCGAGAATCCGGTCGTCGGTCACGACGGGCACCTTCCGATCATCAGGGGCCGCCGATGTGCAGCCCTGACTAGCCACGGTACCGAAGTGTTCGTCCGGGGAGACAACGGAGGCGCCGGGGACGGCGCCACGGCGGGTGGACGACGGCGCGCGGCAGCCCAGGGTGGGTCCTGCCGCGCCGTCGTCGGGATCGCCTAGGAGGCGAGGCCCGCGGGCGTGATGCCACCGGAGCAGGCCGCACCCGGTTCGCGGGTCTGCTCGCCCTGGATGTACTTGGTGAGGAAGGTGGCGAGGCGGGGGTCGTCTGCGGAGTCCACCGTGAGCTGGATGCCCCAGGCGCTGGCGGCGACGGGTGACTCGAGGTCCGGGTAGGGGCTGAGCAGCACGTAGGAGCGCTTACCCACGAGCTCGGTCAGCGTGTCGATCTCCGCCTGGCCGATGTCCGGGTTGTACGCGATCCAGACGGCACCGTGCTCCAGCGAGTGGACGGAGTTCTCGTTCGGGATGGGTTCGGTGTAGACGCCGCAGTTGGTCCAGACGGGGTTGTGATCGCCCCCGACGGGCGGCGACTGCTCGTACTCCACGGGGCCGTCCACGTGCTCGAACGTCACGTCGGGGTATTCCTGGACACCCTCGATGGGCTGGGACGCCTGGGCCTCGCGCTCCCGGTTGTCCTGCACCTGGCTGACGATGACCAGGGTCACCGCGATGATGATCGCCAGGATGACGGCGCCGATCCCGCCGAAGATGAGGGCGTTGCGCTTGCGTTCACCCGCCCGCTGCTGGGCTTGGATGGCGGCCAGGCGCGCTTGGCGGTCCTGGTTCTCCTGAGACCGTTTCTTGTTCAACGAGGTGTCCTTCGGTGCTGGGGTGGCTGCGGCGGTCGCCGCGGTTCGGTTAGCGCCGGAACCCAATGTACCGGCGGGGGCCGTCCGACCCTGAACCGCCCCGCGGGGCGGCGGCAGGGCAGGGCGGCGCTACAGGGCGTCGAGCATGGTCTGCATGAGGGTGATCTCGGCCTGCTGGCCGGACTGGATCTTCGTGGACAGCGTGCGGACCTGCTCCGTCTCCGCGAGCTCGGCCCCGGCCGCGGCCATGTCCACGCCCGCCTCATGATGGTCGATCATGAGCGTCAGGTACAGCCGCTCGGCGTCCTCGCCGCGCGCAGCGCGCAGCTCGTCGAGCTGCGCTGGGGTCGCCATGCCGGGCATGAGCCCGTCCGGCATGAGCATGGACCCGGCATCGGCCCCCGCCCCCATGTCCATCCCTGCGTGGTCACCCGAGGCCGCCATCCATTCCATGCGTGGCTGCGCGTCGCTCTGCGGCAGCCCCCACTCCTCGAGCCAGGCGTACATCTGCCCCGCCTGCTGCTGCTGGGTCAGTGCGATGTCGTACGCGATGGTACGGAGGGTCTCGTCGTCCACGTTGTCGCGCACGATCATGGACATCTCCACGGCCTGGTTGTGGTGCACCTGCATGTCCCGGGCGAACCCCGCATCAGCGCTGCCGGCGTCGGGGTAGGAGGGACCGGCGGAGACGCGGCCGGCGGTGAAGGCGAGAGCGAACAACGCGACGACGGCGATTGCGGCGAGGATCAGGAGGACTCGCTTCTGCCAGCCCGACAGCGAGAGGGTCATGGACGTCCTTGGGTCGAGAGTGTGCCGGTTAGCCAACGTACGGCATTCCGCTGGGTGTTCCCTCCACGCAGGAATAACCGTAGGGCTTGGCGGTTATACCCCCCAAGGGTATCGTGGACCGTATGCGAGGAGCCAAGTCATGACCACCGGGACCAATGCGGAGACCACCGTGCAGCACGGCTACACGGCGGACAAGGACGCCTATCTCAAACGGCTGCGGCGGGTCGAGGGCCAGGTCCGCGGCATTGCGCGGATGGTCGAGGAGGACAAGTACTGCATCGACATCCTGACGCAGGTCGCGGCCGTCAACAAGGCACTGCACGCCGTCTCGATGGGATTGCTCGAGGAGCACATCGCGCACTGCGTCGTCGGAGCCGCACAGGACGCACAGACCTCCGGCGACAGCGATGCCGTGCAGGAGAAGGTCCAGGAAGCCACCGCCGCGATCGGCCGCCTCCTGCGCTAGCAGCAGACCCCGTCAGCACCCAGCCCGTCCCCCATCCCCGTACTGATCCATCCACCGAGGAGACCACCATGAGCACCACCACCGTCAACATCACCGGCATGACCTGCGGCCACTGCGTCAGCGCGGTCAAGAGTGAACTGTCGGAACTTCCCGGCGTCGAGACCGTCGACGTCGAACTCGTGAACGGCGGCACCTCCACCGCCACCATCTCCTCCTCCACGCCACTGGACGCCGCCTCGATCGACGGCGCCGTCGCCGAGGCCGGCTACACCGTGGTGCCCGCCGGGTCCTGACGTGGCCACCCAGCAGGTCCCAGTCCGGAGGACCGAGCAGGAGCACCGCGTCGTCCAACTCTCGATCCAGGGCATGACCTGCGCGTCGTGCGTCGGGCGGGTCGAGCGGAAGCTCGGCAAGCTCGACGGCGTCGAGGCGAGCGTCAACCTGCCGCTGGAGAGCGCCGTCGTCCGGGTGCCGGCCACCGTCAGCGACCAGGACCTGATCGACACCGTGGTGGCCACCGGCTACGGCGCCCATGTGGTGCACCCCGAGCACCCCGAGGACGGCGGGCACGACCACGCGCCGTCGCTCCTCCGGGCGCGCCTCATCCTCGCGGCCGTCCTGTCCGTGCCGGTGCTGCTGATCTCGATGGTGCCCGGCCTCCAGTTCGCGAACTGGGGCTGGGTGGTCTTCGCGCTGTCCGTCCCGGTGGTGACGTGGTCCGCGTGGCCGTTCCACCGTGCGGCGGCCATCAATGCACGCCACCTGTCCTCCACCATGGACACGCTCGTCTCCATCGGCGTCACGGCCGCCTTCCTGTTCTCGGCCGGGCAGCTTCTCGCCGATCCCGCCCTGACCCAGCACGCCGGGATGGCCGGCATGGACATGACGGAGCACTCCCTCTACTTCGAGGTGGCCGCCGTCGTCGTCACCTTCCTCCTGCTCGGCCGCTTCCTCGAGGCGTCCGCGAAACAGCGCGCCGGCGACGCCCTGAAGTCCCTCCTGAGCCTCGGCGCGAAGGAGGCGCGTGTGCTGCGCACCGTCGACGGCGAGCGCACCGAGGTCACGCTGCCCGCCGATGCGCTGATCCCCGGGGACGCGTTCGTCGTCCGTCCGGGCGAGAAGATCGCGACCGACGGCACGGTCACCGAAGGGCACAGTGCCGTGGACACCGCCCTGCTCACGGGCGAGAGCATCCCCGTCGAGGTGGGCCCCGGCGACACCGTGACGGGTGCGACCATCAACACGTCGGGCCGCCTCGTGGTGCAGGCCACCCGCGTCGGGTCGGACACCGTACTGTCCCAGATGGGCCGCCTCGTCAGCCAGGCGCAGAGCGGGAAGGCGCGCATCGCTCGGCTCGCCGACCGCATCAGCGCCGTCTTCGTCCCGGTGGTCCTCGTGCTCGCGATCCTGACGTTCGTGCTGTGGCTCGTGCTGACGGGCGACCTCGACGCGGCCTTCACGGCATCCGTGACGGTGCTGGTGATCGCCTGCCCGTGCGCGCTCGGCCTCGCCACGCCCACCGCACTCCTGACCGGCACCGGCCGCGGCGCCCAGCTGGGCATCCTCATCCGCGGCCCCCAGGTCCTCGAGGACACCCGCACCGTGGACACCATCGTGCTGGACAAGACCGGCACCGTCACCACGGGCACCATGGCCGTGGACGACGTCGTCGCGCTCGCCGCCGTTCCGGCACCCGACCTGCTTCGCCTCGCCGGAGCCGTGGAGGCCGCGAGCGAGCACCCCATCGCGCAGGCCATCGCGCAGCACGCCGCCGCCGCCGGCCGGCTGCCCGGGGCGCACGCCTTCTCGAGCGCACCCGGGGGCGGCGTACGCGGGGAGGTCGACGGCGTCGTGGTCACCGTGGGGCGGGCCGGTTGGCTCGAGCGCCACGGGATCCGGCCGACCGACGGACAGGCGGCCACGTTCACGGCGGCCGAGGACGCCGGGCGGACGGCCATCTGGGTGGCGATCGGGGACGACGTCGCAGGCCTCGTCACGCTCTCCGACACCGTCAAGGACGGCTCGGCGGCCGCCGTCCGGCGGCTGCGCGGCCTCGGGCTGCGGCCCGTCCTGCTCACCGGCGACAACCGGGCGGTCGCCCTGCAGGTGGCCGCCGTCGTCGGGATCGACGCCGCCGATGTGCGCGCCGGGGTCACACCCGAGGGCAAGGTGGATGCCATCCGGGAGCTGCAGGCCGCCGGGGCGACCGTCGCCATGGCGGGCGACGGCGTCAACGACGCCGCGGCGCTCGCGCAGGCGGACCTCGGGATCGCCATGGGTTCCGGCACTGACGTCGCCATCGAGGCAGCGGACCTCACCGTGATGGGCAACAGCCTGGAGCAGGTGGCGCAGGCCATCGAGCTGTCCCGCCGCACGCTCGGCACCATCAAGGGGAACCTGTTCTGGGCGTTCTTCTACAACGCCGTCGGCATCCCCGTCGCCGCGCTGGGCCTGCTCAACCCGATGCTGGCGGGGGCGGCGATGGCCGCGAGCTCGGTGCTCGTCGTCGCGAACTCGCTGCGCCTGCGGCGCTTCGGGCGGTGACCCTCCGGGCCGGTCGCGGCTCGGCAGGGACTGCCGGTCATGGTGCTTCGGCCGCCGGCGCTTCCTCCGCAGCCGCGCGGGCATAGGACGCCGAGACCCGGCGATAGACGGGCGTCAGGAAGGCCAGGACGGCGGCCACGATGATGACGATGCCCGCCACCAGGAACACGAGGGCGATGCCACGGGAGGTGCCCTCCCCCAGCAGCGGGGCCAGCTGGGCCGCGCCCTCCACCGAGCGCGCGTACGGGATGATCCAGAACTGCGCGATCGGCGCGATGAGGAACGCGGTGATCGGCGCGGCCGCGGACTCGAACGCCATGGCGAAGCCGAAGACACGCCCCTGCCGGGGCAAGGGGACCACCCGCTGGATGACGGTCTGCTCGGCGGCCTCGACGAACGGCACCAGGACCAGGTAGAGCCAGATACCGAGGACGTACAGCCACCCCCATTCCCGGAGGGTGAATGCCGCGCCGACGACCCCCATCATGATCACCGCGATGAGCATGGTACGGAGGGGATTCGGGCCGAGGCCGAATTTGCCGATCAGGGCGCCGCCGACGATGAACCCGCTGGCGCCGAGGGCGAAGTAGGTCCCCCACAGTTCCACCGGGAACAGCTCGAGGCCGTAGGGGTCCATCAGCGCCATGTAGACGCCGCCCACGAAGTTGTTGAACGTGGAGAACAGGATGAGCGCGAACAGCCCGGAGATCGCGAGGACCGCGGCGACGGAACCGCGCAGGTCGAACCCGCCCTGCGCATCGGTTGCCGCTGCGCGCACCTCCTCGGGCATGCGCAGCGTCAGCAGGTGCGCGAAGGCGAGCGCCGTCAGCACCAGGGCGACGACGATCGTCCAGCCCATGCCGATCAACCCGATCGACAGCCCGGAGAGCACCGACGTGATGATGAACATCAGTCCCTGCACCATGCCGACCAGCCCGTTGGCATTGGCTCTCCGGTCCGGCTCGATGAGGATGGTCACGGTGGTGGACAGCGCGATGTTCCGCATGTTCTCCACGACGGCACCGATCAGGATGATCAGGGTGAAGACCCAGAACCACGGCTGCTGCAGATCGAGGAGACCGGCGGCGGGCGTCACCAGGAACATGACCCCGGCCAGCACGAACATCACCAGCGTGAAACCGGCCGCGAAGCGCATGACGGAGAGCTTGCGGTAACGGTCCACGAACGTGCCGAAGCTGATGCTGGAGAGGGCGATCAACAGCATGTACGCGCCCCCGATCACGCCGGTGGCGATCACGTTGCGCGTCTGCAGGTAGGCCCAGAAGGTCAGGGCGAACCAGAGGTAGCTGGTGGTGATGTTCGCAAGCCCGGTGTTCACGAGGATGCCGAGGAAGGTGCGGTTCCGCTCGGCCGGGGTGCGGAAGGAGGTTGCCTGCGGCGAGCGGCCGGCCGGGTCCCCGGAGGGAAGTGCGCCGCCCTGGGGAGCCGTGACGGCCCCGGGTGGGGCCGGATCCTGCCCGGTCATGCGCACCAGTGTAATGGGGGTCGGCGCCCGCCTGAAGGGGTGGCCGGCCCGCGTCCCGCGGGACTGCCTGACCCTTCGTGACGGGGTTGACAGACCACTGCAGGGCGCCCGCGCACTCCGTCAGGTGCCTCCGCGCAGCACGTCGACGTGCACGTGATCGAGGTGGCGCAGGATCTCGTTGGCCGGCTCGGGCGCCTCGTAGTCGCCCCACTGCGCCCTGGAGGAGTGGTCGCTCCAGAAACGGTCGTCGAAGATGACGTACTGGACGTCGAGGTCCTCGGCGTGCGCGACGAGCCAGTGGGCCACCAGCCACCCGGCGCGTCGGTTCTCCTCCGTCACGGGGCGGAAGAAGACATCGATGCCCCGACCGTCGTAGTGCGTGGACTCCGCACCGTGTCCCTGCCCTACTCCGCCCGGAGCGAACCCGCCCAGGCTCTGGTCGCCGAACACCTCTGCCATCGCCAGGCGGACCTGCTCGGCGCGCGGGGTCAGGCCGGTGGCCGTCAGGTCCTCCACCGGGAGGCCGTCGGCGGCAGAACCACGGCAGGCCAGGCCGGGACCGGCATCATCGGCCGGTCCCTCCGCGAGCCGCTGCAGGACCGCGTCGTCGATCCCGGCGGTGTCCGGAGCCGGTACCCCGCGGGCCGTGAGCGCCACCGCCGTCGTGGCCTGCTTCGCCTCGCTCCGGGTGAGTCCGATCTCCCCCTCGGAGGTCCGGACGGTGCACTCCGCACCCCCGAGCACCGGACCACCTGCGGTCCGCAAGCCGCTCAGCAGGCCGGCTCCGAGGAGCACGAGCACGGACGCGAGCATGCCGATCACGAGCAGACCCAGGAGCAGACGACGAAGCCGGCCCGGGCGTCCTCGCGAGTGCCCGGTGATGCTGTCCATGGTTCGCGTGCCTTCCTGTCGGGGTGGCAGGGCCCGGAAGAGACGACGCTGCTGAAGGTTCAACCGATCACGGCGGGGTGGGAGTTCCCGTCGCCGACCTCAGGGACGTGGCAGCGGCTCCACGGGGTTGGGCTGGTCGAGCGCCGCCTCGAGGTCGCCGTCGGGCGTGGACCGCAGTTCGTCCACCCGGACGCACACCACGCCGGCCACGATCAGCAGCCCGCCGAGCAGCTGCACGGGACCTGGCAACTCGCCGAGGATCAGCCACGCCGCGAGCACGGCGAACATCACCTCGGTGAGGGCCACGAAACTCGCCACCTTCGAGCCGAGGCGCTGCGCGGCGAGGATGCCCGTCACGTAGGCGGCGACCGTCGCGACCAGGACGAGGACGGCCACCGGGACGATCCAGCTGTAGGTGCCCCCGGCCAGGCGGACGTCCGAGAACACGAACCGGAACGGCATGATGTTCGTCAGACCGAGGACCGAGATGGTCACCGCCGCCACCACCATGCCCCCGCCGGCCATGACGATCGGCGGTAGGGTCTCGTCCACCCGCGCGGACATGAGGAAGAAGACCACGAGGCAGACGGCGGCCGCGAGACCGAACAGCACGCCGACGGGATCGAGCCGGGCGTCACCCGTCAGGTCCAGGACCAGCAGGAGCCCGAGGATCGCCGTGACGGACCCGATGATCGTCAGCGTGTGCGGGGCAGTGCGCGAGCGCAGCCAGAGGAATCCTACGAGCAGCACGGGCGCCAGGTATTCGAGCAGCAACGACACCCCCACGGACATGCGCTGCACAGCGTTGAAGTAGAAGAGCTGGCAGAGCGCGATCGCCGTCGTCCCGTAGATCACGATGGTCAGCGCGTTGCCGCGCAGGGTGGACCAGCGGCCGCGGAGGGCGATCAGCGCCGGGACGAGCAGGACGACGGCGGCGCCCCCGATGCGCAGCCCGACGGCGGCGCCGGGGCTCCAGCCGATCTCGAGCAGGGACTTCGCGAACGGGCCGGAGACGCCGAACGTCGCGGCGGAGACGAGCGCTATCCAGAGGCCGGCGGTGGGGCGCAGGGACACGACCTCTCCCTTCGGATCGATGCTTGGTGTCAGGGGTGACAAATGGTTATGGTCGTGACACTAGACCGGCGCGATGTCAGGAGTCAACATGTCTTTCACCTATGACACAGAGGTGGCACTCTCGACCGTGGCAGCGCTGATCAACACCGCGAAGGATGACCTGGACCCCCTGACGACGCCGGAGGGGCTCGACCGCTTCCTCGAGGAGCAGCGGTTCAGCGGCTCCCGCACCCGCACCGACGCCGAGCTACGATCCGTGCGCGCGTTACGCACCGAACTGGAGTGCATCTGGTTCGCGGAGGAGGACACCGCCGTCGGGCTCGTCAATGCGATCCTCCGCCGCGCGAACGCACTCCCACAACTGGTCCGCCATGACGAGTGGGACTGGCACTTCCACGCCACCGCACCCGAGGCTCCGCTCGGGGAACGGATGGCCACGGAGGCGGCCATGGCCCTCGCCGACGTCATCCGTGGACATGAGCTGGACCGCCTCCGCTCCTGCGCGGCCGACGACTGCGACGGGGTGGTGCTCGACCTCACCCGCAACCGCTCGAAGCGCTTCTGCGATACCGGCAACTGCGCGAACCGGACGCACGTGAAGGCGTACCGTGCCCGGAAGGCCCGGAGCGCCTGACCGGCACCCGGTGTGTTGCCTCCCGTCGCTACGGCCGGCCCCCGACGCCGCCGATTCCCTCCACGCCGTCATCCGGGAAGCCGTCCTCCGAGTAGCCACCGTCGGCGAAACCGGGGCCCGGGCCCTGCGCGGGTGAGTAGCCGGCGGAGTACGCCACCGCTCCGGGGCCCCACCCGAACGATGCCGCGGGTACCGCCGGGAGGTCGGCGGGCTCGGGACCGTTGCTGCCGAGCAGGCTCCGGGTCAGGGACGCGTCGTCGGCCATCAGCTCGTCCGCGGCGCCGAGCAGATGGGCGTCCGCCACCGGGACGCCCTCCAGCGCGGCGGCGAGGACGGCCCGCCGGACCAGCTCCCGCGTGAAGGACGCCGTGGTGCCGGCGGTGCTGCCCGCGGCGGTCCCGAGGGCGTCCGCGCCGAACGGCAGGCCCCGCGCGTACAGCCGCAGCAGTTCGGCGCGTTCGTGCTCGGCCGGCAGGGGCACCTCGACGGCCAGATCCACGCGACCGGGACGCTGCGCGAGAGCCCGTTCCAGCATGTCCACGCGGTTGGTGGTCAGGACGAACGTGACGTCGGCGTCGTCGTCGAGCCCGTCCATCGCATCGAGCACCTCGAACAGCAGGGGCTGCGGCCCGTGGCCGAAGCTGCGGTCCTCGGCGATGAGGTCGCAGTCCTCGAGGACGACGATCGACGGCTGCAGGGCGCGGGCCATCCGCGCCGCCTCCGCGATGTGGGCGAGGGTGCCGCCGGACAGGATGATCGCCGTGGTGCCCTCGCTCGCACTCAGCAGGTATCGGACCGTGTGGGTCTTGCCGGTACCCGGCGGGCCGTACAGCAGGATGCCGCGCTTGAGGTGCTGGCCGGCCCGCTGGAGCGCCTCCCGGTGCGATGCGATGCCGAGCGCGTGCTCACTGACGCGCTCCAGCAGGCCGTCGGGGAGGATGACGTCGGCAGCCTCCAGCGTGGGCCGCCGATGGAAGGTGACGCCCGCGGCGCTCGGCCCGAAATCCTCGGTGGTCAGCGAGAGGACCTGCCCCTTCATCACGCTCTCGCGCTGCATCCGCCGTCGGAACTCCGCCAGGAGACCGGCGACGGCGTCGGCATCCGCGCACAGGACCTCGAGGGATGCGACCTGCCGTCCGTAGCGCGGCTCGGCCCTGCGCTGCAGGAGGGCGACGGGGACGCCGTCCCGGTGGAACAGGTGGAGGCCGAGCGCGACCGCCTGCCGCTGCTCGTCCGGGCCGACGGGCAGGTTCGCGTAGTCCGGCTGCGACAGGGGGAAGTTCGGGTACAGCTCCGACTGCTGGATCATGTCGCCGAGGGACATGTGGTGTCGCTGGTCGCCACCGCCGACCCCCACGCACCGTCCCTCCCGGGTCAGCGATGCGAGGAGGATGTCGGCGTCCACGAAGCGGTGGGCCGGGACGTCCTCGACCACCACCGGGAGGCTGCCCGGGTCCACACCGAGGTGCGCTGCAAGGGTCTCGACGAGTTCCCTACCGCGGGCGGAGTGCGGCTGCGCTTCCTGCGCGAGGCGCACCATCGTGCCGAAGTCCCTGATGAATGCCCGTAGCTCGTCGCCCATGGGGGCAGGCTAACAGCGCCGTCAAGGAGGCGAGGGGCGCATACCCGTCAGGAATCCTGCTCCGGGAGTCGCTCCCCGTAGCGGGGCTGGTCGCCGTGCTCGGAAGCGGTCGGCGACGGCGCGGACGGACCCTGCGCGGTCGGACCCGATGCGGTGGAACCCTGCGCGGCCGGTCCCTTCGGGTCCGGCTTCGCCGAGGACCGGTTGATGCCGGATCCCTTGCTGAGGTGCTCGGCGTTCGGCGTCTCCGCCATCATGAGCATCGCGCAGATCACGAGGGAGACGATGAAGGCGATCCCCGCCGCGGTCAGGCCCAGATCGATGCGCAGCACCCTGGATCCGCCGCCCGTCGCGAAGATCGACGTCGCGACCCCGGCCACCACGGCCAGGACCGCCGAGAAGACCAGGGGCGCCTTGATGCCGTAGCGGAACCGTCCCTGGGTGGGTTTCCCCGGCTGGCGCTTGGCCACGGGCACTCCTTCCGGTGATGCGAATCTTCTACGAGGCGTAGAGCCTCTAGTTTACGGGGTCCGGATCGCCCGCAGCGCCGGACCCCCAGGGTGCGCTGAGCGCTGAATCATGCCGATAGCTCAGGGCTGCGATGCCGAGCACGACGGCGGTGAGCAGCGCGCCGCCGCCCGTCACGCCGAGCAGCGCGTGGGCGCCGAGCGGCTCGACGAACGGCAGGATGGCCCCCGTGGCGATGCCGACGACGCCGACGACGACGAGGTCCCGCGCCGCCACGTGCCCTCGCGCCGCGAACCCACGGATCAGTTCGGCGGCTCCCGCGACGACGAGCGCGACGGCACCGGCGAACGCGAACGCGGCATCGGTCCCGACGGCGAGGCCTGCGACGCCGGCCCCGAGCAGCAGGCCACCGCCGATATCCGTGACCACCCTCGCCCCGGCGCTCCAGTGCGTCATGCGGTGCGTCCAGAGATACGTGGCACCGACCAGCAGGAGGTACAGCCCCCCGACGATGGACAGCACGAGGGTGGAGGGCTCGCGCCAGAAGATCGTGACGAGGCCGAAGACGCCGCTGACGACGGCGCGGAGCAGGAACGGCTTCCACACCGTGAACTCGGCGAGGTCGGGCCCGGCGCCGGGGTCAGACGATGCGGCAGCCATCAAGGGCCTCTCTGGAAGGGTGCGCGGCCGGGCGATCTCCGGCAGGTCCAGTTTAGTCCGGCACGGTGCCGGCCCTCGTCTCACACGGGGGCCGGGCCCCGGCACGGGCTCCCGGGCGGCGCCCGTACCAGTTTCCCCGGGCGATGGACACAGCTGATCTTCCGGGGTGTACGGGGCCATGCCGCTCGTCGGGGGCCCATACTGAGACCACCCCAGAAGATGTCCCGGATTCGTCCGCGGACTCAGCCGGATACACCGACGAGCCTCGTGCACGAACGTGGGAGTCCCTCCGGCGGTCAAGCAGCCGGCCACCGGAGGGACACCGGCAGTCCAGTCCCGAACCCAATCCCGGGGGCAGACCGCGTGGTGATCGACGATTCGGCGCCTCTTGTTATTCTGCTCCTTTGAGGTCCGGGTTAAGACGCCAGCCCGGATCAGAGCGCGTCGAACGGCTCTTCCATGACCTCCGCCCTTGATCCCGCTGTTCCCTTGCCCGAAGCCGTGTCCAGTGTCGAGTACTTCATCGACTGCCCCACCGGCACTGTGGAGCACTACTTCGCCGACGACACCTACAACTGGTCGGACGAGGTGTACCGGATCCACGGCTACGAACGCGGCGACGTGGTCCCCACCCTGGAACTCGGGATGTCCCACTTCGACCCCGCGGACCGGGCCGCCGTCCAGGCGTTCTGGACGAAAGTCACCACGACCGGTGGACCGTCCTCGGTGTACGCGTCCCTGCGCGACCTCCACGGCACCACCCGCAAACTCCTCATCTCCGCGGACCTGATCGTCGAGGACACCGAGCCCGTCGGAGTGTGGGCGCTGGTCGTGGACCTCACCCGCTCCATCCACATCGACCGACACCAGCTCGCCAACGAGGCGGTCGCCGCATCCGCCCTCCGCCGGGCCGTCATCGAGCAGGCCAAAGGGATCCTCATGGGCCGCGCCGGCCTCACCGCGACGGAAGCCTTCGCCCAGCTCAGCTCCCACAGCCAGCGGGTCAACCGCAAGGTCGTCGTCATCTCCCAGGAGATCATCGACCGGGCCCTGACACCCACCCGCCAGGACCATCAACACGATCAGGACCGGGCCCGCGATCGGGCTCTGCAGGAACTCTTCCGGGGACTCTGACCCGCTCACGTCACCGCCCACCCGCCTCCGGCGCTCATCGCCCGAGCCGAGGGAGCCCGTCAGTCCCCTAGACCCAGTCATCCGCTTCTGGCAACTCCTGCCGTCGGAGAGCGAGCAGGGTTGTACGGACGGCTTTTCCGGAGAAGTGTGAGAGGCGGTGGCCTGTCGCCGCCCCTTTAGGAGGCTCTATGTTCTTCCATGTCCAGCAACTCATCAACGAGATCATTCCCGACGAGCCGGATCCGGCTGCGGCCAACGCCCTGCAGGAAGGCCTCGGCGGGCAGTTCGGCGAGATGCGCACCATGATGCAGTACCTGTTCCAGAGCATGAACTTCCGAGGCGCGGCCGCCAAGCCCTACCGTGACCTGATCCAGGGCATCGGCACCGAGGAGATCAGCCACGTCGAGCTGATCGGCACCACCATCTCCCGGCTCCTCGACGGCTCGCCCCGCTACCAGGGCAAGGTCGACGATCCGCTGGACACCCCCGGCGCCGGTGGTTCGATCCCCCTCAATCTCGCCCTGTCCGAGGGCAACATCCACCACTACCTCGTGGGCGCGCAAGGAGCCATGCCGGTCGATTCGGCCGGCAACCCGTGGAGCGGCAGCTATGTCTACAACTCCGGCAACCTCCCACTGGACCTGCTGTACAACCTCATGCTCGAAGCCACAGGCCGCCTGCAGAAGTGTCGCATGTACGAGATGACGGACAACAAGACCGCGCGCTCCACCATCTCCTACCTGATCGTCCGCGACCAGGCCCACGAGAACGGATACGCCAAGGCCCTCGAGACCCTCGGGGTGAACTGGAAGTCACTCCTGCCCATCCCGAAGACCAATGCCGAGCAGTTCCCGGAGGTCAAGAAGCTCCTCGACCTCGGGCTGCAGAGCAAGCAGTACACCTTCGACCTCAAGGGCCAGTCGGAGGCCGGCAAGATCTACCAGGGGCTGTCGCCGTCGAAGGACGGCACCACGCTCGACGCCAGTGAGCAGGCCCCCGAGGGCGTGCCGTCGGTGATCGCGCCGGAACGCCTGGAGGAGTTCGCGCCCGGACTGGATCCCGAGTTGCTCGAACTGATCCAGGCGACCGCTGACATGGAGATGGCGGATATCGACGCCATGTTCGGTCCGGTCGGGAAGTAGCGTCCCCACCCGGGATGCACAGCAAGGGCGCCCGCTGCTGCGGGCGCCCTTGCTGTCTCACAGTGGCGCGTACGCCGGGAGGCGGGTGGTCCTAGTCGGTGTCGCCGACCCAGATCTCGACTTCGAGATCCAGCGCCATGCGCTGGAGGTCCAGCGCGTCGGCGTCACTGAAGGAACGCGGACGGTCATCGATGATGCACAGCGTCCCGATCCGCCATCCGTCGGCGGTCGTGATCGGGTAGCCGGCATAGAAACGGATGTGAGGGCCACCGACGACGAGGGGGTGGTCGCTGTACTCGGGGTCGGTCCTGGCGTCCGTGATGACCAGCACCCGGGAGGCTTCGATCGTGCGTGAACAGAGGGCCGTGTCACGGGGGAGGTCCTGCCCGATCGGGCCCACCACCGACTTGATGACCTGCCGGTCCTCGGTGATCAGGGCGATCGAGGACGAGCTCACCCCGAAACGCTCGCGGGCCCGCTTCGTGTAGCGGTCGAAGCGGTCCTCCGCTCCCGTGTCCAGCAGTCCGGTCTCGTAGAGGGCGTGGCAGCGCCTGTACTCGGCGTCCTCCTCCTGCTCCGTGGCACCATCGATCTCCTGGCCGTCAGCGGCGATCCCGTAGGGCGCCGTCGCGGCGGGCCTGTCGAAGCGGTGCCCGTCGGGGTCCAGGACCAGGACGCGGAGGTTGTCCCCGAAACCGGATCCGTCCGCGACGTCATCGGTGCTGTAGTGGGCGCCGTCCACCGGGAGCCCGCTGTCCTCGATCATCTCGTTCAGCGCGTGCGCGACCAGATCCCGATCCAGGGCAGGCAGAGTGCCCCGACCCTCGAGGTAGGTGATGACCTCGCGGTCGTCGCACGAGCCACCGAGACTCGCATACGTGGCCCACACCGACGACGCATCGAAGTTCGTGATCCGAAGAGTCTGGACGGCCATCCACTGCTGCACGTCCTGACTGATCATGATGCCGCTTCCTGGAAACCCGTGTGATGACTGAATCGGCCGACGGATGTCAGCCCACCAATCACGTTACCTCGTGCAACCAACCGCCGCGTGTAACGCTCGTCCTCCAGCCCGGGATGGACAAATGGGGAGAGTCGGGGATGGGCAGACGGAGAATCCCTCGGTCAACCCCTCAGCCACGGGAATCGGAGTCCCAGAACGACGGGCACCACGGGCACCACGGCGGCCCTGTAGCGGCTGCGCTGATCCAGCCTCACCGCTCTGCCTCCCGCACCACCGCGTTGCGCGTCGCCCCGGTCACCATCCACCGATCATCCCGGATCCGCCACCCCAGAGTTGCCGCGCGCGCCAGCATGTAACCGCCGCCGAAAGCCAGCCACAGCCAGACGATCCCCTCGCCGCCCGTCAGGTCAGCCATCCCGACAAGGCCCAGCAGCGGGAGATACACAGCCAGGTTCACCACGCCGGCGATCGCCAGGTAGCGCGCGTCGCCCGCCCCGATCAGCACGCCGTCGAGCACGAAGACGAGACCGCAGATCGGCTGGAACGCGGCCAGGACCCACAGGCCGGCCGCGAACGCCGCCTGGACCGTCGGATCCGGGGTGAAGATCCACCCGACGAAGGGCGCCGCCGCGGCCAGCACGCAGCCGGTGACTACACCGAACGCCACGCCCCAGGTGATCATGCGCCGTGTGAGCGCCGCCGCGAGCGGGCGGTTCCCGGACCCGAGTTCCTTGCCGATCAGGGCCTGCGCGGCGATGGCGAGGGCGTCGAGGGCGAAGGCGAGGAACGTGAAGACCGTCATGACGAGCTGGTGCGAAGCGAGGCTGAGGGGGCCCTGCGCGGTCGCGACGAAGACGGTCGCGAGGATCGCCACACGCAGCGACAGCGTGCGCAGCATGAGCCAGGAGCCGACGCCGGCCGTGCGCCGGATGCCGCGCAGGGACGGCCTCAGGGGAACCCGCTGGCCCCTGGACGCGCGGACGATCATCACGAGGTAGACGGCCGCCATGCCGCACTGGGCGAGGCTCGTCCCGAGCGCGGATCCGGCCACGGACATCCCGGCGCCGTAGACAAGCAGGTAGTTGAGCACGATGTTGACACCGAACCCCGCACCCGCGACGATCAGCGGCGTACGCGTGTCCTGCAGCCCGCGCAGCACGCCGGTCGCCGCGAGCACCACCAGCATCGCGGTCAGCCCCGGCATCGACCAGCGCAGGTAGTCCACCGCGAAGGCGTGCACCGCCCCCTCGGCACCCATCAGCGACGCCAGCTGCGGAGCGGTAACCCACCCCAGGACGGACAGGAGGACCCCGAGCACGACGGCGAGGCCCACGCCGTCGCGCCCTGCCGCGAGCGCCTCGGGCAGGCGACCCGCACCGAGGAGGCGCGCGACGGCCGGCGTCGTGGAGTAGGCGAGGAAGACCATGAGCCCGACGGCGGTCTGCAGCACCGTGGACGCGAGCCCCACCCCGGCGAGCTCCTCGACACCGAGGTGTCCCACGATCGCCGAGTCGGCGAGCAGGAAGAGCGGCTCCGCGATCAGGGCGCCCAGGGCCGGGACGGCGAGCCGGAGGATACTGCGGCTGAGCCGGCGGTTGCTGGGCAGTGATTCACGCACCAGTCCAGCGTAGAGGTGCGGCGCCAGGGCCTAAGCTGGGATGAACCCCGAACCGACCGCAAGGACACCCAGGGAAGTCATGAAACTCGGCGTCAAGCAGTACCTGGCAGGTCTCGCCCTGCTGTTCGTCAGCACCCTCTTCGTTCCGCAGGCGGTGTCGGACTTCGCCCGGGCCGAGTCCACGGGCACGCCGGCGCCCGCGGAGGCACCGCTCCTCCTTGCCATCGGGTTGCTGATCATCCTCACCGCCGCGGCCTGCATCGGCTGGGGGTACTGGCTCACCCACCGCACGGGCGCACCCCGCGGGCCGCACCCCGAGGACGATCCCGACGAGCCGCTGCTGCGCCCCGGCTACGGCCCGGACACCTCCGACCGCCAGGACTGGCGTGAGAACCCGCTCCGCCGACGCGACCAGGGCACCGACGGCCGCTTCTGACGCGGCAGGGTGCAGAGAGGACCTCCTCATGACGCGGAACACCGGGACCCGCGCACCGCTGATCGCCCTGATGTGCGCCCTCCTGCCGGCCGTCACCGGCTGCACGGGTACGGGAGGGGATGCCGCCGCGCCGCCGCAGGTGCCGGGCGGCACCGGCTCTCCCTCCCCCAGCGCCGGCGTCGGCACCGGTGCGGCCGCATCGGGCGCCGAAGAGGACATGGGCATCCCGGACATCGTCGAGGCCGTGCAGCCCTCCGTTGTCACCATCTTCACCGAGGAGGGGCTCGGCAGCGGCGTGATCTACACGGAGGACGGGCTGATCCTCACCAACGAGCACGTGATCCGCGGCAACGATGACGTCGAAGTGGCCTTCGCGGACGGCCGGCGGGTGTCCGGGACGGTCCAGGCTGCGGACACCGTGTCCGACCTCGCCCTCGTACAGGCGGACCGGCGTGACCTCCCGGCCGCGACGTTCCAGCCGGACCTGCCCCGCATCGGCGAGCTCGCCGTCGTCATCGGGTCCCCGCTCGGCTTCGAGAACACCGCGACCTCGGGCATCGTCTCGGGCCTGCACCGGGAGATCCCCGGCTCGGCGGCCACGAGCCAGTCCCTGGTGGACCTCATCCAGACGGATGCGGCCATCAGCCCCGGCAACTCCGGCGGCGCCGTCGTGAACGGTCAGGGCGAGATCATGGGCATCAGCGAGGCCTACATCCCGCCCTCGCAGGGCGCCGTCGCCCTCGGTTTCGCCATCCCCGCCTCCATCGCCACGGAAGTGGCCGAGGAGCTCCGGGAGGACGCCACCGCGGACCACGCGTTCATGGGACTGGCTCCCGGCCCGATCACCCCCCAGATCGCCGAGCAGCTGAACCTCGAGGACGCCACGGGAGTGGTGGTCCTGTCCGTATCGCAGGGCGGGCCGGCGGACGACGCCGGCATCCGCCCCGGGGACATTATCACCAGCATCGGGGACGAGGAGATCGTTACCCCGGAGGATCTCCTGTCAGCACTGCGCCGGTACGATCCGGGCGAGACGGTCCCGGTCGGGATCCGACGGGGCTCGGAGACACGGACGGCGGACGTGACGCTCGCGGACCGTCCGGTGGAGCGCTGAGGGCCTCGTCCGCGCGGCTCAGTAGAGGCTCCAGGCTTTCCAGTCCGGATAGACCTCGTGCTGCATCTCCTGCGCGAGAGCCTCGAGGTCCTGGTGATCCGAAGGGGTGAACGGGCGGGGCGAGAGGGACATGACGCAGATCGTGCCGACCAGCCAGCCGCCGGGACCGCGCAGCGGAGCGCCGGCATAGAAGCGGATGTGCGGCGCGCCGGCCACGAAGGGGTGGTCCCGGAAACGCCCGTCCTCGAGGGTGTCGGGCAGGACCAGTGGACCGGAGGACCGGATGGTCGCGTTGCAGAACACCCGCGTCCGATCGAGGTCCTGGTGCGCCTCGCCCACCGCGGACTTGATGAACTGCCGGTTCCGGGCGATCAGGGCCAGCGTCGCGATCTCGCAACCGAACCGCTCCGCTGCCCGGCGGGTGATCGCATCGAACCGCTCCTCGGGGGGCGTGTCGAGGAGGTGCAGCTGCTCCAGCGAATCGAGGCGACCGCGTTCTGCCGCCTCCGCGTCGAGGAAGGCGGAGCCGGCCGCGCCCAGGAGCCGGATGAAGTCCGGGGTCACGCCGCCGGCCCGGTGATCGGCCAGGGGCGGGTCGAGGTCCACGGCCTCCCGCGCCGCCTCGGGGCCGGACAGACCCGATCGACGCACGGCGTCGACGACGGGTTCCCGCTGGTTCCGCTCGTTCACGTTCTTCCTCCCCTACCGTTGGCCGTACCGCCTACTGGAAGTGCAACTTCACCGGCCCCTGACCCAGGGACTCCAGGACGGACGCGGCGACGTCGCGCAGCTTGATGTTCCTGGCGCTGGACGCGGCCTTGAGGATGGACATCGCGGCATCCTGGGAGCACCGGTTCTGCCCCATGATCACGCCGACGGCGAGGTCGATCGTGGTCCGGCTCTGCATCGCGGCCCGCATGTCGGCGCTGGACTCGGTCAGTTCCGCGATGCGCACCGCGAGGCGGAGCGACGTCGAGACCTCCTCGGCGAAGTGGCGCGCCGCCGCCACGGAGTCCTCATCGAAGGCGTCCACCAGGGGCGAATAGAAGTTGAGCGCCGCCGTCGCCTCGCCCTCGAGCGGGATGGGCACGCCCAGCGCGGACCTGATCCCGTGCCCGGCGATCGCCCGGCTGTACTCGGGGAAGCGTTCCTCGGCGTCGAAGTCGCAGACGTACTGGACGGAGCCCTCTCGTGCGGCGCGCAGGCACGGACCGTCGTCGTACTCGTACTGGACCTCGTCCAGTTTCTGGGCGTCCGGACCGTTGCTCGCGACCGTGGTCTTGGTCCGGGCCCGCAGCAGGGTGACGCCGCACAGGACCTCGTCGTCGGCCGACAGGCTGCGCCCGGCGACGGTGACGAGCTTCGTCAGGAACTCCTCGACGTCGTCGCTGTCCAGGACCATGTCCTGCAGCATGCCCGATACTCCCGGACCGTTCTCTTTCTGGTAACCAACCAACAGGCAGACCTTTGCATCAACCCCCTGCCGGTCGCCGTGCTGCGGGCAGGGGGGAGGTGAGGGGCCGCCTGCTGCTAAACGACCAAGAGAATAGTACCCACAGAAATCGGGGCCGGGCGCCTGCCGCAACCGTGGGCGATGTCGAGGTACGGGAGGGGCGATCCCGGTCGACGCGGACCCCGAGGAGCGCTGGCGCCCTGGAGCTACGCAGCGGACGTCGAATACAGGTGCATGCAGGACCGGGGCGGCAACAAGGTTCCCTGACCGGCGTGGCCGAGGACCAGGAGCTGCAGTGCCCCCGGCTCCTCGAGAGGGCGGGCTTCCGGGTCCGGCCCCGCCGCGTCCATGGGATCGTCGCGACCGTCGTGGTGGGCAGGCGCCGTCAGCGGTCCCGACGGAGGGGCGGTAGCGGCGACAGCCCCTGGGGCCGACGCCCGGCGGGCGCGGCGGGTCGGCCCGGCGTGGTGATCGGCCGTCCCCATCGACCGCGTCCCGTGACCGTGCACGACGGGTAGGCCAGGGCGCCCCGCGCCGTCGTGTCGGGGTCGACGGCGCTGTAGGGCGCTCGGCAGCAGGCGTGGTGGCCCGTCGCCTCCAGGTCGTCGAGCAGCTCGTTCACGGCCTGCGTCACGTCGTTGCGATCAGCGAGCGGCAGGGCCATCAGGCCGTGGAGGTAGGCGTCGACCTCGAGACGATCGATGCCGCCTCCCAGGTTCTGGAGGTGGTCCCAGACCAGAGGCAGGGGGAGATCCGCGTGTCTCATCGCAGTATGGGTGTGCAGACCTTGCATTGGCAGATTCCTTCGGGTGGCCCGGACGGGGGCTGGAAGCCGGTCGACCGCCACCGCCGGGACGGCGATGCGACGAGGCTCCCCGACGGCCGGCTTCCTGACTGCCCGGGAAGGTGCCGACGTGCGATGCCGGCCATCCTCGATCTCCTCATGGTGGCATCGGCCGTGCGGCCCGGGGAAGCAGTTTCCTCCCGTCGGGGCGGGGTTGCGTGACGGATCGGAGCCCTGCTACGAGCCGGCGATCTCGAGGCTCCGGAGGCGGACGATCTCCCGGACCAGGTCCTCCGGGAGCGGATGGTCGGCCGTGAAGCGGATGGTCCCCTTCGACCGGGAGAAGCCCTCGAGCCGCGGCGCCACGGCGTCGATCACCCCCGAGGAGAATGGATACAGCGACAGATGCCCCGCGGTGGCGGCCACGGCAAGCAGGGGCTTCCCGGCGAGGACAAGTGCCGGCATGCCGTAGCTCACGCCGTCGACGGCGTCGGGCCGGGCGCCCCGGGCCGTGGCGACCACGGCACGCAGGCACGCCTGGTCAGGTTCCTCCAGCGCGGCGAGTGCGTCCTCCACGGATCCCATAGGGCGATCGTAGGGGTCACGCCGGGCGCCGGACAGGGCCCATGGACCGGGTCACAACGACTCGAGTTCCTGGGCCAGGTTGCTGCGCGCCCGTCCCGCCCATTCGGCCTGCGCCGTGGTCGTCCGATACAGCGGGTCGAGTCCGAGGAGGCGCTGCAGGACGGCACGCCTCCCGTCGGTGAATGCCCGCCGGGGAACATGCCGGTACTCCGCGCGGATCGCTGCCACGTAGCGGGCATAGTCCTCCGGGGCGCCGGCGAGCACCGCGAGGTCCGCGTCGCACAGGAGGTGGCCGGCCCGGTCCTCGGGTGCCGGCTCGTGCGTCGCCGTGAGAAGGACCAGGCGCTCGACGTCCCGGACGACGGCGTCGGGCACGATGCCGTGAAGGCGCTGCACGGCGAGCGACGCGGACGCGCGCTCGTCCTGGCCGGCAACGCCCTCGTACACGGCGTCGTGGAACCAGGCCGCCAGGAGCACGGCGCCCCGCACGGGTTCATCGGCCGGTTCCAGCAGC
This sequence comes from Arthrobacter sp. TJ-263, assembly GCF_058269155.1. Taxonomy (NCBI): domain Bacteria; kingdom Bacillati; phylum Actinomycetota; class Actinomycetes; order Micrococcales; family Micrococcaceae; genus Arthrobacter; species Arthrobacter sp. TJ-263. The sequence continues at coordinate 2,116,233 of NZ_JBZCNE010000001.1, forward strand.
ACGTCCAGCGCCTCGAGGACCGCCAGCAGATGGGCAGGATTGTGGTACTCGCGGTGCCCCTCGGCCCAGCGGTCGAGCAGTTCCCGGCCGAGGCCGGGGACTGCCGGCAGGAGAGCCTCCCAGCGGGTCAACAGCGCGGCACGGAGCTTCGGCGCCCGACGTCGGGCCGGGACCCTGAGGCCGCTGGCGATCAGGGCACGCACCAGCTCCGCCCCGGCCACCTCCTGCGCACCCTGCGCCACGAGGTCGCGGTACCGCCGTTCCGGGACGTCATAGTGGTCCTCGTCGAAGGCGCGTCGCGGGATGCCCGCGGCCGCCGCGAAGGCATGGAGTTCCTCGAGGGACGACGTCGAGACCAGATGGGAGAACACGGTGCCGTGCGCGGGCCAGGTCGGTGGATCGATCAGGACGGCCATGGCCAGCAGTCTAGGCGCGTCCGGACGTCGTCAGGGGGAGGCCGCCTCCGGTTTCGTCGCCTTCCCGTCCAGCCACAGTTCGGTGGATCCGTCGCTGTGGGATCCACCGGTCGCCACGTGCCTGTCGCTGATGGTGGGCCCGTTCTTCAGGACGTGGACCAGCGCCATCGCGTGGCCGCGGCCGAGGCCGTAGTCCTCCTTGAGCCAGGCCACGACCTGCCCGGCCTTCGTCCCGGGCCCGTCGAGACCGCGCTCTTTCGCCTGATCGACCAGTTGCCTGGGCGTCAGACCGGTCGTGGCTTCGATGGCATCGAGATATGCCTGAAACGACATGACTATCCCTTCCTAGTCGTTGCGGAGGCCGTAGGACGCGAGGACATTGCCCTTGCTGGTGATCGTGGTGTCCTGCAGCTCCAGCCGCGTGACGGGGTCCGACGGTTCGAACAGGCGGCGACCGGCACCGGCGACCACAGGGTGGGTCATGAGCATCAGCGAGTCCAGCAGCCCTGCGAACAGGAGCTGCCGGACCAGGGAGATGCTGGCGCAGACAGCGATATCCGCGCCGTCGGTCTCCTTCAGGTCGGCAACGAACTCCTCGAGGGGCGCGGTCATGAGGGAGGTATTGGTCCATCCCAGCTCGCCGCTGAGGGTGCGCGACGCCACGAACTTCTGCACCGGGGTGATGAAGCTGCCGAACGGGTCGGTCGCCTCGGCCTGCGGCCAGTAGGCCGCCCACTCCTCGTAGCCCCGCCGTCCCAGCAGCACGGTGTCCACCCGCTCGATCATCGCGTTCATGCCGGCGCCGAGTTCCGGGTCGAAGCTGTCGAACTGCCACAGGTGGGGGGATTCGACGACGCCGTCGACGGAGGAGAAAAGGCCTGCTGTGAGTCTGCGCATGGGTGCTCCCGATCTGAGGTTCACGGTGACGTTTCCACAGAGTAGACGCTGCGACCGGTCCGGACTCATCGGTCCGCGGAAGAATCCGGGGCCGCTCCCTCCCGCCCGTGGACCAGCGTGACTAGGCTCGGGGGATGCAGCAACCCACTTCTCCTGCCTTGCAGGATGCCGCCCCCGGAACGGCCTCGTTCGAGGAGCTCCTGGAATCCTCGCGACGCGACCTGACCGGATACTGCTACCGGATGCTCGGGGCGGCGTCCGAGGCCGAGGACGCCGTGCAGGAGACGATGCTCAAGGCCTGGTCGAAGAAGGATTCCTTCGCCGGGCAGTCGGCCCTGCGCACATGGCTCTTCCGGATCGCGCACAACGTCTGCGTCGACATGCTGCGCAGCCCGCAGCGCCGAGCCCGCCCCATGGACCTCGGCCCATCCACGCGCACGGCAGACGCCGTCCTCGGTGCTCCCCTCACGGAGGGCGTGTTCGTGCAGCCGATCCCCGACGAACGGGTGATCGACACCTCGGGTGATCCCGCCGCCGTCGCCGAGCTCCGCGACACCGTGCGCCTGGCCTTCGTGGCGGCCCTGCAGCACCTTCCACCCCTCCAGCGCAGCGCCCTGATCCTGTGCGAGGTGCTGCGGTGGTCGGCGGCCGAGGTCGCGGCTCTGCTCGAGGTCACCCCCGCGTCCGTCAACAGCGCCCTGCAGCGTGCGCGCAGGACGATGGCGGCCCAGGCGCCCGCCCCGCACATGCCCCTGGAGAATCCGGATCACAAGGTGCTGCTCGCCCGGTACCTGCGGGCCTTCGAGGCATACGACATGGACCTGCTCGTCTCACTGCTGCGGGAGGACGTGGTCCTCTCCATGCCGCCGTTCGACCTGTGGCTCTCCGGACCGGCGGACGTCCGCGCCTGGTTCGTCGGAAAGGGCAGCGTCTGCGAGGGCGGTCGCCTGATCCCCGTCGATGTCAACGGCGCCGGCGGATTCGCCAACTACCACGTCGTGGAACCCGGCCTGTGGAAGCCGTGGGCCATCCAGGTCATCGAGACCGACGGCGGGCGCATCGTCGGCCACCACAACTTCCTCTACCCGGAGCTGTTCGAAGCCTTCGGACTGCCGGCGGTCATCGACGAGCGCCCGGCTGCGGAGCAGTAGCCGGGCACCGGAGGACGATCACGGCATCCTGGATCAGGCGGAGCGCCGTCGGACTCCACACCATCTCCTATTCCAGCGGGTGATCAGCCGGTCGGCGTGCGGGGCGTGGTACCGGTCGAGAGGGTCCCGGATGCCTGCTGGAGCGAGTGCCGCTTGAGCCGCTCGTATTCCTCCTGGGTGATGGCGCCCTGTCGCAGGAGTTCGTTCGCGGAGGCGACCTGCGCCGTCGGATCGCGGGGTGCGGGAACCGCTGCGGCTCCGGCATCGGGTCCGGATCCCCGGGCCGTACGCAATGCCATGGTCTGCCCGTGGGCGAACAGGTAGGCGAGGGAGGCCAGGAAGGGGAGCAGTACCAGCAGGACCACCCAGAGGGCGCGCGACCAGCCGGAGAAGGACTCGTTCCTGAAGATGTCGATGAGGACGATGAACAGGAAGGCCAGATAGGCGGCGAACAGGGCGGCGGCGAACACCACCCACACGATCTCCCAGAGGTTGATGTCCACGGCACGTCCTGTCCTCGGCCCCCGATGTCCCAGCATGGTATGCAGGGTCTCACCCGGCGTACCGGGTCTCCCGACGGGCTCACCCCGCAGGGGTGAGGCCGGCGGTTCCACGCGCCGACGCGCTCCGCAGGACGCGCAGCGGCGCAGGGGTGGGCGCGAGGAGTCCGAGCCTGTCGGCCGCCGCGATGGCCTCCCTCCGCGTCCCGACCCCCAGCTTGCGATAGATGCCGCGCAGGTGTGTCTTGACCGTGTTCGTGGAGATCTGCAGATCCAGGGCCAGTTCGTCGACGGTCGCGAAGGTGGGGAGGAGTGCCACCAGTTCGATCTCCCGCGGCGTGAGCGGGGGGCCGGCGATCTCCCGGACCGGCCGGCGCCGCTGGTTCACGAGCAGGTCCACCTCCCGGGTGAAGCGCGGGTAGTGGTGCCGGTCCCTCTCGAGCGCGTTCCTCACGGTCTCGCCGGCGAATCCGATCCCCCGCACCGACCCCCGCTCGGCAGCCAGGGCGAGGGCGCGGTCCAGCGCCTCCCTGGCCTTGAACGGGCGGTTCTCGAGCAGCTCGAGGCGCGCGAGCATCGCAAGGGCCGTCGTCATCCCGACCTTGCTCTGGCACTTCACGTACTCGGAGGTCACCTGGGTCAGCAGCTGCCGTGAGCGGTTCAGCTGGCCGGCCAGCAGGTGCTCCCAGACCGAGATCACCTGCAGCTCCCCGCTGATGCCCTGGTACCTGCGCAGGTCCACCTTCAGCATCGTCAGGTCGTCCACCCGGCGGAGGGACAGCATCATCTCGGCCACCTGCAGCGAGCACACGGCGATATCCCGCGGCTGCGCGCCGTGCGCGAGATCGAAGCGGATCCTGTCCAGGAGCGCCTCGGCCACCTCGACCGGTCGTTCCGAGGAGGCGAAGGACAGCATGAGCCGGAGCTTCGACGCGGAGTGCGCCACCATGGGCGGGGTCGACGTCGCCCTGAACACGAACGCGTTGTGGAACCGCGCGGCGGCGTCGTCGAGCTGGTGGTACGCGCCCCAGGCGATGACGAGGTGGGCAGGCCGGAGCCGCGGGCTGTAACGCAGCCGTTGCTGCTCCCCTACCCGGATGGCGGCCCAGGCATCGCGTGCCGCGGGCGCGAAGTCCTCCATCGCCGCGGCGAGCACAGCACGGGTGGTGTGGGCGTCGACCCGGGCACCGGGGTTGTCCCGCTCGTCGGCGGTCGCGACGCAGGCCCTCGCGGCGTCGACGGCCTCGTCGAGGCGCGCGGCTGCGATCAGCGCGGCCGAGAGGACATTGGACACGAAGAGTCCGACGTCGGGCGGCAGTTCCGCGACGCGCACGCCCCGGAGATGCTCCAGCGCTTCCTCCGGGCGGCCCCGGCCGAGCATGAGATGCGCCTCGAGCCCGCTCCGCAGAGCGCTGAAGGGCATGTCGAGGCCGCCCTGGTCCTCTCCGTGGTCGACGTGCTCGAGCCTGAGGCGGGCGCCACCCGGGTCACCGTTGGCGAGGGAGAGGAGGCTGTCGAGCAGCCCGAGCTCCGCCGACTCGACGGATGCGAGGTCGCGCAGGATCCAGTCCAGGGCGGCGAGGTCGTTGCTCCACAGCAGGTGCAGTCCCGAGACGGCGGCGACGTCACGCAGCAGGCCGGCGTCGCCGGCCCTCCCGGCATGGGCGAGCGCCTCCGCGTGCCGCGCCTGGCGGAGGCGACGGCGTGCCATCCGGGCGTGCACCACAGGACGGTCGATCGCGGCGGCGCCCGATCCCCCGCCCAGAAGCCACCGGGACAGCAGGCGATGCAGCCGGAAGGACCCGGGGGTGTCCGTGGGGAGGACGAGGCCCGAGGCCCGGACCGCAGCGTCGAACACGCGCGGCGCGTCCGTGCTGGCGAGCGCCGTGCACAGATCATCCACCGTGAAGGGTTCGATCAAGGCCATGACGGCGAGGGCGGTGCGGACCTCCTCGGGGAAGGACGGGAAGAGCTGCCCGCACAGCCGGTCGAGGTAGGCCGTCCCCCCCGTCACCGCGGCGGCCGGAGCGTCCCCCTCCCCCATCGCGTGCGCGAGGACGACGGCGGCGGGCCACCCTTCGGTCACCTCGAGAAGCAGGTCCATGTCGGAGCGCACAGGAGCGAACAGTCGTGCGATCTCCCGCCGCCGCAGCATCAACTCCTCCTGCCCTACCCGCCCCAGGGCGCCGTCGAGGTCCAGCCGGTAGAACGAGGGCAGCTCCGGCAGCTGCCTGCCGCAGAAGACCACAGTGAACCCCTGCGGCGCACGCTGCACCGCGTAGTCCACCTCGAGGAGCAATCCGGCGTCACGCAGGTGCTCGCAGTTGTCGAGGACCAGCACGGAGTTCACGGTTCCCCTGCCCGCATGATCCAGAAGGGCATCGAGCCACCCGATCCGCGCCGCCGCCGCCGCCGGCGAGGGTGAGGTCCACCGGTCCGATGGCATGCCGTCCGACGGCTCCAGCGCTTCCGTCACGAGGCCCCAGAAACGCCCCGGGGCGTTGTCCGAGGGATCCAGGGAGACCCACGCGACGTGGTCCCCGGACGCCCGCCGTCTCCGTGCCCACTGGGCGGCGAGCGTCGTCTTCCCCGAGCCGGCAGCAGCGCCGATGGTGACGGCGCGGCACCCGGCCTGCTTGAGCGCGTCGAGGCGCGCCATCAGCCGGGGCCGGTCGAGTTCGTGCGCACCGATCCCCGGAACGGTCGTCTTCGCCCTGATGATGCTGTTCATGCCTACCACCTGTCCGGCGTTGCTCTCCTGCCGCGCACCCACCCGTGCAGGAGGTGAGGCATCGTCGACCTGATGGCGCCTTCCTCCAAGAGTTCACCCCGGGATTGATTCCGGCCTGAGTCCAAAGTCCCCCGTCTGGCCGGACGGTCACCCCACGCGGGTGACGATCCGCCACCCGCCCCGGCGGACGATTGCACCGTCTGCAGCAGCGACGAGCAGGAAACGGCCGGGCGGGAGGGGAGTCATGAGGGTTGGCCCCGTGGACGTCCTGGTCTTCTCGACACCCACCCTCGACGGCGGCTCCCGGGTGGTGGACGCCCTGCATGAAGCCCTCGACAGCGGCGCAGTGGCCCTGATCGACATCGTGCTGATCGCCCGCGCGACCGACGGCACCGTGTCCTTCGCCGACGTCGACGACGGCCTGCCTGCATCCCTGCAGAACCTGCTGGCCCACCCGTCGCCGATGACCCTGCTCAGCGACCGGGACGTCGCCTTCGCCTCCGCCTCCGTCGGCAACGGGGAGGTGGGCCTCCTGCTCGTCCTCGAGCACCGCTGGGCGCGCCGATTGGCCGAGCGTATCCAGGACGAGGGTGGCGTGACCCGGCTTCACGAACGGGTACCGCACGACGCGGTGGTCCGCGCGTTCGAGGCCGACGGCGCCGCAGCCACCTGATCCGCCCGGGTGAATAGCACACCGACGTCCGGGAGCCGTAATTCGCATTCCGCATTCGCGCCGGAATGGACAATGGGGAGATTTTTTCCGCCCGCACTGCTCACCGGGATAGAGTCGTATCAATGGGGCTGATTATTCGGACTTCGGACGTTACAGGAGAAAATGATGGCCCAGCGGGTACAGGTGCAATTGGTCGACGACCTCAGCGGCGAGGAAGCACAGGAGACCGTGCGGTTCGCCCTCGACGGCACCGATTACGAGATAGATCTCACGGCGCAGAATGCGGAGTCATTGCGTACGACTTTGTCCGCCTACGTGGACAAGGGGCGCAAGGCTTCGTCCGGCAGGCAACAGTCCGCCGGCCAGAAATCGTCGTCCTCCCGCTCGAAGCGCGAGGACACGCAGCAGATCCGCAAGTGGGCCCAGGAGCACGGGTTCAATCCCAGCTCGCGTGGGCGGATCACGCAGTCCATCATCGACGCCTATAACGAGAGCCGCTGAGGTAGTTACCCGGGTGATGCCGCCGGGCTGACCCGGGATATATTCGTCCCGCTCGGGACGCTATCGGCGGATGTCCGTCCTTCCTCCTGATTCAAGGAAAAGAAGCCGACTAAGGCGACATCCCCGTCGCGGGCGATATGCGACGGGCCCAGGCTTCCGCGTCGGAGGCGCTCTCGAAGTAGTGCGTCTCCGACCGCGCGTATGCCAGGAAAGCGGCGATGACCTGATCCACCGGACCGGTGCCGACGAACGCGATGCGTGAGGTCAGGGAGCCCTCGAGGATGGCCATCCGGGCGGCGGGCGCGATCCCGCCCAGGCCCTGCAGATGCACGACCAGTGGCAGGACGTAGCCGTCGGACAGACTGCGGATCCCCTCATAGGCGGCCAGGACGTCCGCGAGGGTCAGGCGCGAGCCGGGTGCCCACCACAGAACGAGCAACCCGTCGCGTACGTCGATGCAGTGCTTGCCGACGCAGTGCCGCCGTGCGCGGGGTGCATGCCCGGGACCGGGACACAACCGCGACGGCGCGGTGTTCCCGAGTTCGGTCTGACGCAACGATGCCTCCAGGTGGACGTGATGTCCGCTCCCCAGCGATCGCACCGTCCCACTCTGGCACAGCGCTCCGGCCCATTCCGGGGATGCGGACAAAAGGGGGTAGCGGGCCCTGTACAAAACGAGTGGCCGGTGGCAGGGTCCCAAGTGATATGCATCACACGCGCGGCTCCTCGGCCGCTCCCATGCACGGGGGAAGACATGCCAACTCCAGCAACGACACTCCTGGCCATCGGCACGAAGAAGGGTCTGTGGCTCGCGTCGAGCGCCGATCGGCAGGAGTGGACCCTCTCCGGCCCGAAGTTCCTCATGGAGGAGATCCCGAGTGTCGGGATCGACACCCGGGGTGGGCGTACCCGCCTGTTCGCGGGTCGGATGTCGTGGCACTTCGGTCCCTGCATCGCCCACTCCGACGACCTGGGTGAGACCTGGGCGGAACCCCGGGAGGGCGGGATCCGGTTCGGCACGGACGACGGCGCCGCGCTGGAGCGGATCTGGCAGATCCAGCCCGACGCAGAGGACCGCCCCGGTGTGGTCTGGGCCGGATGCCAGCCGATCTCCGTGTGGAGGTCCACCGACCACGGTGAGACGTTCACCCTCAACCGCGGCCTGTGGGACCACCCCCATCGCGGCGAATGGGGCGCGGGCTTCGGTGGTGCGGCCGCCCACACCGTCCTGCCGAGCCCGGCCGACGACACCGTCCACGTGGCGATGAGCACGGGCGGCGTCTACCGGTCCGACGACGGCGGGGCGTCCTGGGAACCCCGCAACAAGGGCATCAGCGCGTATTTCATGCCGGATCCGGACCCGGAGTTCGGCCAGTGCGTGCACAAGGTGGCCCGCGACGCCGTGGACCCCGACCGCCTGTTCGCCCAGAACCACCATGGCGTCTACGCGAGCACCGACCGCGGTGATTCCTGGCAGTCCATCGCCGAGGGCCTTCCGGCCGACTTCGGCTTCGTCATGCTCACGCACCCGCACCGCAGCGGCACGGCGTGGGTCATCCCCCTGAAGGCCGACGGCGAGCGCATCCCGCCCGACGGGCACCTCCAGGTGCACCGGACCGACGACGGCGGAGCCACCTGGGAGGGCAGCGGCGCCGGACTCCCGCAGGCGGAGTACAACGCGGTGCTGCGCGACGCCGCCTGCGTCGACACGGCGGAGGTCCCGGGCGTCTACTTCGGGACGCGCGGCGGGTCCGTCTATGCGAGCGCGGACGAGGGGCGGACCTTCCAGGAAGTGGCAAGCCACCTGCCGGACGTGCTCTCCGTGCGTGCCGCCGTCGTGCCCGGCTGAGCAGGTGGTCACCGTGCCCGAGACCTCGCCGCTGCCCTCGGTGATCGTCCTGATCCCCACGCTCTTGCGCCAGTACGTGGACGGACGCAGCGCGATCCGCCTGAGCATCGCCGACGGCGCCGACGTGGCGTCGGTGCTCGACGGGCTGGGCGAGGGACGCCCCCTGCTGGACCAGCGGATCCGCGAGGAGACCGGCGTGCTGAGGCGGTACGTGAACATCTATGTCGACGGCGAGGACGTGCGCCGGCTGGACGGCCTGGCCACGGCTGTTCCCGCGGGTGCGACGATCATGATCATGCAGTCCGTCGCCGGTGGCTAGGGGTGGGACTCGGCGTTACCCAGAGTTCATCGGACCCGCCGGGACCTGAAACCTCGCACTGCCTACCATGACTCAGCGCGGCGTGCCATCCCGGGTCGACGCACACCAGCAGTGCGATCCGGGCCCAGTCCCGTCCGGTACGCCCAGGCGCTGTCACGGAAAGGACTCCCCATGGATTCTGGAAACGTCGCTTGGATTCTCGCCAGCACCGCGCTCGTCTGCCTGATGATCCCGGCCCTGGCCCTGTTCTACGGAGGAATGGTGGGGTCCCGCCGCATCCTCAACATGATGATGATGTGCTTCGGCGGGGCGAGCCTCGTCGCCGTGCTGTGGGCCCTGTTCGGCTACTCCATGGCCTTCGGCGACTCGATCGGAGGACTGGGGCTCATCGGGGACGTCACGGAGTACGCCGGACTGGGCCAGCTGCTCGCCGAGGACCCCTCCGCGCCCATCCCCCCGATCCTGTTCGCGGCCTTCCAGCTCTTCTTCGCCTGCGTGACGACGGCGCTGGTCGCCGGTGCGGCCGCCGGCCGCATGAAGTTCGGCGCCTGGATGATCTTCGCCGGCGTGTGGGCCACGCTGGTGTACTTCCCGATCGCCCACTGGGTCTTCGCCTTCAGCTCCGAGGACGGCTCGGTCGTGGGCGGGTGGATCGCGAACGGCCTCGGTGCGATCGACTTCGCCGGCGGCCTGGCCGTGCACATGAACGCCGGGATCGCAGCCCTCGCCCTGTCGATGGTGCTGGGCCGCAGCCACGGCTGGCCGACGGTGGATCATGCCAGGCCGCACAGCCGCCCGCTCGTCCTCGTGGGCGCGGGCCTGCTGTGGGTCGGCTGGTTCGGTTTCAACGCGGGCTCCGCCCTCTCCGCCGGACAGTCCGCGTCGGTGGTCTTCCTGAATACCGCCGTCGCGGCGTCGGCCGGCCTGCTGGCCTGGGCCACCGTCGAGCGGGTCCGCAACGGTGCGGCGACCAGCATGGGGGCCGCCTCCGGCCTGGTCTCCGCGCTGGTCGCCATCACCCCCGCGTGCGGTGCGGTCAGCCCGATGGGCGCCCTCGCCATCGGTGCGATCGCCGGCGCGGTCTGCTCCCTCGCGATCGAGCTGAAGTTCCGCCTCGGCTTCGATGATTCGCTCGACGTCGTCGGTGTGCACCTGGTGGGTGGCGTCCTGGGAACGCTGCTGATCGGCCTGTTCGCGACGGCGGATGCCCCCAACGGCGTCTCGGGCCTGTTCTACGGCGGTGGCTTCGAGCTGCTGGGCGTCCAGGCGCTCGCGACCGTGGCGGTGTTGGCCTACTCCTTCGCCGTCACGTGGGTGATCGCCCAGGTCCTGCAGCGCACCATCGGCCTGCGGATCGAGGAGGCCGACGAACTGCGCGGCATCGACCTCACCGCGCACTCCGAGTTCGCCTACCTGACGGATGAGGATCCCGTGGATCTGGGCGCACCGCGCAAGTAGCCGTCGCAGGACCGAGCAGAGGGGGTGCGCCCGATGGCCGCACCCCCTCTGCTCGGTGATCCCCTAGAGGCGCAGAATTCCTGGCCGTGTGAGGGAGCCCTCGGGACGGACGCCGTGCTCCAGCGCCCAGGAGGCCAGTGCCTCGGTGATGGCGTAGGACACTCCTGACCAACGCGCGTACGGGAGCACGTAGAGGTGCTCGACACCCGTGCTTCCATCAGCGCCCCGCCGCAGGCCGCCGCAGCCGACCGGCGCTCCGGTGGCCCGTTCGTAAACGATCAGGAAGACGACGACACCCGCGCCGTCGTCCTCCGTCCCTGCGGAGGCGGATGGCACCCGCCCGCGGTCGGTCTCCGCGCGTAAGGCCTCCCGCAGCCCCCGACCGACGGGATTGCTCCAGGGAACCTGTCTGATCCTCAGCGTCTGCACGGCGGCCTCCTGTGGAAGTGGTGTGCGGTCCAACGCTACGGGCCGGGGGTGTCACCTGGATTTCGTTCAGCGAAACTCCATGTGCAGGGGATTCCGTCAGTGGAACCTCCGGAAGCGGACCGGGGATCCCGGAGGGAGCTGCACAGCCCGGTCCAGGTCCTCGGGGACGACGACGGCGATCACCGGGTAGCCGCCCGTGACCGGGTGGTCGGCGAGGAACAGCACCGGCAGCCCCGACGGCGGCACCTGCAGCGCACCCCGCACGGTGCCCTCGCTCGGCAGCTCCCCCCCGAGACGCCGCGTCAGCGCGGGCCCGTCGAGGCGCAGGCCTATCCTGTTGGACCGGGCCGTCACCGTCCACGACGGGGCGCACAGGCCCGCGAGGCCGGCGTCGAACCAGTCGTCCCGCGGGCCGGGCACCACCCGCAGGATCTCCGGTGTGACCGATCGGCGGGGAACCTCCGGATCCCCGACCGTCGACCCTGGCACGGGAATGTCCACCGGCAACCGCGTGCCCCGCGCGAGCGCGGGCGGCCCGAGGCCCGACATCGAGTCGGTCGACCGGCTGCCGAGGACCGCCTCGGCCCCGAACCCGCCCCGCACGGCGGTGTAGGCGTACAGGCCGGTCGCGGGCGCGGACTGCCGGAGCACCTCGCCCGCCCGCAGGAGGAAGGGCGCGCACAGGGCCGGCTCGCGCTCCCGTCCGTCCGGCGAGGAAATGAGCAGGCCGACGTCGGCGCCCGTGACGGCGAGCACGTGGTCCTCCCCCGCCTCGACCGCGAGTCCCCCATGGAGCGTCTCGACCCCGGCCGCTCCCGCCGGATTGCCCACCAGCCTGTTCGCCTGGCGGAGCGCGGCGCGGTCCAGCGCTCCGGCCCCGGCGATCCCGAGGCGCATCAGCCCGGGCCGTCCCAGGTCCTGCAGCGTGCTGGAAAGGCCGGGGTCGACGACGGTCAGCCCCGCGGGCGCCTCCGCGCGGGGACGCGGGCGCTCCTCCGCCGGCACCCGACGCCCCTGACTCCTGGCTCCGCCGGCCCTGCGGACGGCGCCCAGCTCGACCACTTCCCGGACCGCCGTGAAGCGGACCCGCGTGCCCTGGTTGAGGAGTGCGGGAGGGTCCCGATGCGTGTCCCACAGCACGGCGTCCGTGCGGCCGATCAGCTGCCAGCCGCCGGGGGACTCCCGCGGGTACACGGCCGAGAACGTTCCGGCGAGCGCGACCGCGCCGGCCGGCACCACCGTCCGCGGCACGTCCCGGCGCGGGACCTCCAGCCGGGAGTCGCCTCCGGTGAGGTACGCGAAGCCCGGTGCGAAACCCCCGAACGCCGCGAACCACGGCGTCCCCGTGTGGGCGGTGATCAGCGCGTCGACGCTCAAACCCGTCAGGGCAGCGACGCCGGCGAGGTCGGCGCCGTCGTACTGGACCTCGATGGTGACGAGCCCATCCTCCCGGGTGGCCGGAACGGCCGGGCCGGGCGTGCGGAGCCGGGTCGTAAGGGCGTCCAGCTGCCGGGCCTCGCGCACGGTGACGAGCACGGTGCGCGCCGCGGCGACCACGTCCACCTGGCCCTCGACCGGGTGGTCCCGCAGGTGGGCCTGCAGGCTGAGGACCTCCGGCAGGCCCGGCAGTTCGGCGAGCACGGCGCGGTCGCCCACGGGCCTCAGGGTCAGGTCGGCCGGCCATCCGGGGCCGGCGGTGTCAGGCGAACGCACCGACCGTCACGCCGGCGGCATCAAGGGCCCGCCGGACCGCAGCGGCCATACTGGCGGCGCCCGGGGTGTCCCCGTGCACGCAGATGCTCTCCACGGTGATCGCGATCCGGCTGCCGTCCACGGCCACGGCCTCGCCGTCGGTGGCCAGGCGCAGGACATGCGCGACGACGTCGGCCTCCTCGTGCAGCACCGCTCCCGGTTCGCGCCGCGGCACCAGCTTGCCGTCGGGCGTGTAGGCGCGGTCCGCGAACGCCTCGGCGACCGTGCGGAGCCCTGCCGCGCGTGCCTCGGCCTCGATCACGCTGTTCGGCAGGACCAGCAGCGGCAGGGTGTCGTCGACGTCACGGACGGCCCGGACCACGGCGCGGGCCTGGCGCTCGTGGACGGCGATCGTGGTGTAGAGGGCACCGTGGGGTTTGACGTAGCGCACGCTCGTCCCGGCGGCCCGTGCGAGGGCCTGCAGGGCCCCGATCTGGTAGACGACGTCGTCGGTCAGTTCACGAGGGTCGACGTCCATGAAGCGGCGGCCGAAGCCGGCGAGATCCCGGTAGCCGGGGTGCGCGCCCACCGTCACCCCGGCCCCGGCCGCCGACGCGCAGGTGGCACGGATCCCGATGGGGTCCCCGGCGTGAAAACCGCAGGCCACGTTCACGCTCGAGACCGACTGGATGATGCGCGCGTCGTCGCCCGACGACCAGTTGCCGAAGGATTCTCCGACGTCGCTGTTCAGGTCGATCGCCATGCCTGGCCCCTCTCGGTGTTCCCACCAGCATGCCGCACATGTCGGGATCGTCCATCCGCGGCGGCGCGCGGGACGGACGCGCATCAGGGCTCGGAGCGGAAGCCGATCAGCTTGTGGGAGCCGTCGCAGTAGGGTTTGAGCACGGAAGCACCGCACCGGCAGAGGGCCACGGTGCGCCGGGTCCGGGGCAGTTCCTCCCCGTCGGCGCCGAGGAGCGTGAAGTCGCCGCGGACGAGCAGCGGTCCGTCGGGACACGCCACGACGGACACGGGCGCGGCGGACCCCGAGTTCAGCGGGTGGCCGGCGCGTGCTTCCTGGGCGCCCTCGGTATCCTGCTGGTCCGCGACCCTGTCCACGCCCATCAGGCGGCCACTCCCGAGCCACGCAGCGAGGATCGCCCGGATTCCCAGGACTCCATGATGTGCACCGTCATGAGGGTGTCGATCGCGAGACCGGCGGCAGCCCCGAACAGGACGTCCTCGAGCAGGAGCGGATCGGACTCGACGAGCCCGCCGGCCATGTCCCGCCCGGCGATCTGCTCGTGGACGGCGTCGGCCTCGACGTGCTCGTCGAAGTATTCCGTGACGTCGGGGCCGTACCCGTGGCGCTTGAAGCCCCGTGAGTACAGGCGGTTGGGCTGGGACGAGGTCATCTCGTAGGCGGCGAGGTGCCCCACGATCGCACCCCGGAGGCGGCGGTGGAGGCCGAACAGCGACATCAGGTTGTTGACGGCCAGCGTGATCGCCGGGACGGCGTCGAGGTAGCCACCGTAGGCGTCCTCCATGCCGAGTTCGCGCATCGTCCGGGCGTAGAGCGCGGAGTGCATCCGGGCCGGCAGTCCGTTGCCGTACTCGTCCGCCTGGATCTCCACCATCGCGGCTTTCGAGCGTCCGGACAGCCGCGGGATCGCGAAGGTGTGCGGATCTGCTTCCCTCAGCTGGTTGACGGACTTGTGCACGAGGAACTCCCGCAGCTGGTCGTCCGTCGCGGACTTCGCGACGAAACGGGACATGCTGGGCCCACCGTCCTCGCCGGTCAGCCGGAACAGCTCCGCGCAGACCGCTTCGCTCGTGGGCTCGGGCAAGGCGGGGACGACGGTCTCGTCGCGGACCCTCTGTTCGAAGGCGGCCTCGATGCGGTGCCGGATCCGCAGGAGGTCCGGGTCCCACTCCCAGTCGTCACCCGCCCCGTCGATGCCGCTGTAGTGCAGCTCGTACAGGCAGAAGAGTGCGAGCTGGAGGTCGTCGTCGTGCAGGATGTCCGGCGTCCGGGAGATCGACTCCCCGGTGAGCGCGTCGAGTCGGGGAAGGGCATCCTGTGCGGACGCCACGGATCCTGCGATGACGGACAGGAGGAGGGCGCTGAGTTCTCCGCGCGGGGAGGGCTGCTTCATGAAGGACCTCTTCTGTGGGCGGACGCGCCCACTGATCCGGGCCGCGATACTAAGCATACTTCGCGTCTGCGGTCGGGGGCACCCGCGGCACGTGCCACCGCACGACGACGCCGGGCCGGCCGGCGCCCGTGGGCACCCGCCGACCCGGTGTCGTCGGTCATTCATTCAGCGCGTGGGGCTCCTCCCCGTGGAAGAACCCGGTCAGGCGCGGTTCGCGCTCCTCGAGGTGTCGCGGCTGAGGATCAGCCCGAGGGCGATCATGCCGATCGCGAGCACGAGGTGGAGCCAGTTGTCGGCATCGTTCACCGGAACGAAGTTCGCTGCCGACTGCTGGTCGATGATCAGTCCGTAGATCCACAGGATCGCGTAGATCACGCCACCACCCAGCAGGTAGGCGCGGGCGCCCGAGACGGTCTTCGCCATCGCCAGGCCGGCGACACCGAAGAGCAGGTGGACGATGTTGTGGAGGATCGACACCTGGAAGATGCCGAGCAGCAGCGCCTCGGACTGGTGTCCTGCGAACGCCATGCTGCTGTAGTTGGAGGTGATCCCAGGGATGAAGCCCAGGATTCCGACCAACAGGAAGACGACGCCCACCGCCTGGGCGGCGCGCTGCAGGGTGGTACGACCACCATCCACCGTGCGGTTGTTCGTGTTCGTCATGAGACTGCCCTCTCTCGGTAGCCCGCGAAAGGCTATTCGCGGTTCAGTTTGTCCTGCAGGGTGCCCGCCATCTTCTCGACGGTATTCGGGATCTCGGTGGTCCCGTAGAACCGCGCATCGG
Organism: Arthrobacter sp. TJ-263; assembly: GCF_058269155.1. Lineage (NCBI taxonomy): Bacteria > Bacillati > Actinomycetota > Actinomycetes > Micrococcales > Micrococcaceae > Arthrobacter > Arthrobacter sp. TJ-263. Next base: position 2,131,789 of record NZ_JBZCNE010000001.1, read on the forward strand.
GGTGGGTGGCCGGCGGCATGGGAGCACTCGTCGTCGGGCCGTCGTGGTAGGTGAACTCACCTTTGCCGTCCGGCGTGGGGCCGGAGGCCCAGCTGCCCGTGGATGCCGCCTTGCCGTCGGAGAAATTCAGGTACTGGTAGGCGACGCTCCGCTCTTCCTTCTTGAGGGGGAAGTTGCTCGGCACGGGCAGTTCCTCCATCTTGGACTCCTGCAGTTCCCGGGCCGCAGCCAGCCACTGGTTCTGGTGCATGGTGTCGCGGGCGAGCAGGAAGGACAGCATGTCCCGGATCCCGTGGTCGTCGGTCATGTGATAGAGGCGGGCCACCTGGAGCCGGCCCTGCATCTCGGCGTTCGCGTTGGCCGTGAAATCGGCGAGCAGATTGCCGCTGGCGGTCACATAGCTCCCCTGCCACGGGTTGCCCATGCTGTCCACCGGCCGTGCCCCGGCGCCTGCAACGATGGCGTGCTGCATGTCCGTGCCACCGAGAACGGCCGCGACGGCCGGGTCGGACTGAACGGCGTCCTCGGTGATTCCGAGCGGCGCCTTCTCGAGGAGCTGGGCGATCATCGTGGCGAGCATCTCGACATGACCGAACTCCTCCGCGCCGATCCCGAACAGGAGGTCGCGGTACTTACCGGGGATGTGCGCGTTCCAGGCCTGGAAGCTGTACTGCAGGGCCACGGTGATCTCGCCGTACTGGCCCCCGAGAACCTCCTGGAGCTTGCGGGCGTAGACCGCGTCGGGCTTGTCGGGGGTGGCTTTGTACTGGAGCTCTTGCTTGTGGAAGAACACTGGTGCTTTCCTCTCCGCGTCGGGACCCCTGGGGATTCCGCTCCTTCTGGAAGCGGCCGCTGGAGATCCTGTCGTGTCGACGCTAGCGGCAGGCCTGCTCGTTCCGTAAGATGCTAAGTCTACTTGTTTTTATCTTGCAGTTTCTGGAGAAAGAGCTTGCGAGATTGAAGCTAAGCATGCTTAGCTTTGGGAACAAGTCCAGCACGAACTGCCGGACCATCGCATCGAGAACACGATGGAGCATCCGCTTTAACGGCAATATCAACGTAAGGAACAACCATGACTACGCAGAATTGGCCGCAGGATCCCCTGGTTCCCTCCACCACCGGGCCTGAGTCGTCCACCGCGGACCTCAGCACCCATGAGCTCGGCAGCACAGAATTCTCCGGTGGCACCACCGGTTCCGACGACTCCAAGAAGTCTGCGGCCAAGGACCAGGCCAAGAAAGTAGGCCAGGACGGCAAGGAAGCGGCGAAGAACGTCGCAGGCACCGCCGCGGCCGACGCCAAGGATGTCGCCGGCACCGCCGCCACCGAAGCGAAGAACGTCGCGGCCGAGGTCGGCTCGCAGGCGAAGAACCTCCTCGGTACCGTGACCTCCGAGGTCAAGTCCCAGGCCGGGACCCAGCAGCAGAAGATCACCGAGGGCATTCGCGGCGTCTCGGACGAACTGCAGTCCATGGCCGACAAGTCGGACAACCACTTCGTGTCGGACCTCGTCAAGCAGGCATCGCAGCGCACGGGATCGGCGGCGAGCTGGCTCGAGAACCGCGACGCCTCCGACATCCTCGAGGACGTCAAGGCGTTCGCACGGCGCAAGCCGGGGACCTTCCTCGCCATCGCGGCAGGCACCGGCCTCGTCGTCGGTCGTCTGACCCGCGGCGCCAAGGGCAACAGCGATTCGGCCGGCACCTCCGGCCGGGACTCTTCGTCCGCCGGTACCGCCACGACGGGTACGTACTCCGGGTACACGCAGGTCGGCTCCGACGCCTACAGCGGCACCCCCGCCTCCGCGGGCTTCGGCGAGACCACGGGCGGACAGCACGTCGCCGGCTCCAACCCGGCCTTCGTGGACCCGACGGACGACTACCCCACCATCGCGCCCGGCACCCCTCCCGTGGGCACCCGGCCGAATGACGGGGGCCTGCGCTGATGAGTGAGGCATACACCGGTGGCGCCCATCAGGCCGCCGCACCCCTGCCGACCGAGGCCGAGCAGCGCTCCGCCAGTGCGTCGGTAGGAGAGCTGCTCGGGGAGGTGACGAAGGATCTCTCCAAGCTCATGCGCCAGGAGGTGGCCCTGGCCAAGGCCGAGGCCACCGAGTCGGCCAAGAAGGCCGGCAAGGGCGCAGGCATGTTCGCCGGCGCAGCCGTCGGAGGCCACTTCGTCCTCCTGTTCCTGTCCCTCGCCCTCATGTGGGGCCTCGGTGCCTTCATGCCGCTGGGCTGGGCCGCCGTGATCGTGGCCGTCCTCTGGGGCATCGTCGCCGCGGTGCTCGCCATGAAGGGCAAGAAGGAAATGCAGCAGGTCAAGGGTCTCCCCCAGACAGCGGAGACCGTCAAAGAGATTCCGCCGACACTGAAACCAGGTGAGCACACCCCATGAGCCAGACGCCAGATGAGATCCGCGCAGATATCGAACGCACCCGCCAGGAATTGGGGACGGACGTCGACGCCATCGCCGACAAGGTGAACCCCGCGAACATCGCGCAGCGCCAGACCGACAAGGTCAAGCACAGCTTCAGCAACGTGAAGGAGACCGTCATGGGCAAGGCCGAAGACGTCAAGGATTCCGTGCTCGGCAAGGCCGAGGACGTGACGGGGGCGGTCAAGGACAAGGCCGGACACGCCAAGGACAAGACCGGCAGCGGCTTCGACAGCGGACTCGGCAGCGCCCACTCAGCAGCCGGTTCCGCCCGGGACAAGCTCCAGCACGCCGGCCACACGGTCCAGGGAGCACCCGCCCAGATCTCGAACAAGGCAGCGGGCAACCCGCTCGCCGCGGGGCTGATCGCCTTCGGCGCCGGGCTCCTCGTGGGCTCGCTCATCCCTGCCAGCCAGAAGGAGCAGCAGGCCGCCGCCCAGCTCAAGGAGCAGGTGGCGCCCCTGAAGGAGAAGGTCACCGAGGCAGCCAAGCACGTCGTCGAGGAGGTCCGGGAGCCGGCGCAGGAAGCGGTCCAGTCCGTGAAGGACTCGGCTGCCGATTCCGTGCAGACCGTCAAGGACGAGGGCCAGCACGCCGTCAAGGACGTCAAGGGTGAGGGCCAGCGGGCCGCCAGTGACGTCAAGGGCAGCGCGCAGGATGCCAAGTCGAACGTCCAGCAGCGCTGATCCATCACGCACTGATGGCGGTCACCGGAGCTTCTCCGGTGACCGCCGTCGTCGTTCCACTCCGATGCCGCAGCTCGCGCATCACGTGAACAGCGACTCCGCCTCGACTCGGCCGAGGACGGACTGACGGTACCCCACGGAGATGATCTCCAGCATCGCGTCGGCGTACTGCTCGTTCGTGCTGCCGATCGCGTCGAGGGCGTAGCTGACCTGGAAGTCGTGGGCGAAGGCGTCGGCCCCCGTCTGCGCGATGCAACTGTGCGTCGAGACACCGGCGAGGACGAGGTGGTCCACGCCCAGGGCGCGGAGCCGCAGCGCAAGATCGGTGCCGAAGAAGGCGCTGTCACGGGACTTCGTCACGACCTCGAGTCCGTCCACGCGCAGCCCTGCAACGGCGTCCGCCTGATGACTGCCGCGGAAAATGAAGCCCTGACCGTCGTCGAGCATCGACCGCGTCCACGTCGAGCCGTCCCGCAGGTGTTCGGTGCGCACCACGAGCGCGGGGGCCCCTCCGCGCTGCGCGGCGCCGATCAGCCCGTTGCAGGCCGCGACAAGGCCCTCCTGCTGCCTGGCGAGGGTCTCGTCCTCGAAGAAGGCGTTCTGCATGTCGATGACCAGCAGGGCGATTCTGCCCTCGCCTCTTGCGGCTCCGGGACCCGCGTCAGCTGGCGGCATCCGGCCCCCCGGCCGCGCCCGCCGTCAGGTCGATGAACGCCCGTCCGCCGTCGTGGCGCAGCCCGCGTACGAGCGACGGGTCGAGGCTGATCAGCGAGGCTTCCTGGGCCTGGGCGGACCGGGCCGAGCCGGCCACGCCTCCGAGGACGTCAGGACCGTAGCCAGGAGCCTCCGCGAGGCGCCTGACCTCCACCTCCGGCAGATTGGCCGCCAGCCCTATCTCGGCGTGCGTGAGGCCGGTGGCCAGAGCCTGCCGGATCGCCTCGCCGCAGGCGATCACCAGGCGGTCGCGCTCGAACTCGGCGTTCTCGAGATCCGCGGCGGCGATCATGACCTCGTGGATGTACGGGGGACGTGGTGCTGACATGAGTACCCTTTCACGGGAGCTCGGCGAGTCGGCCGGCCGCGTGGCGATGGGGGCTCCGGATTCCGCCCTGTCGTCCGGCGTCCCCGAGTGACCTACCGGCGCTCGAATCTGACGACTGTAGCGGATCCTTCGCATCAAGCGCACGCGTGGGGCGATTCGAAGGGTTTCAGGCCGGTGGCTGGACCTTCTGCCCATCATACGGACGCGACCGGTGCCGCGAAAGTTGCTGCGCCGCGACCACCGCGCATGAACGCCCGCGGTGCGGCTCGATCCGAGGAAAACGCTAAGCCTGCTTCCCATCCGGTACTAAGTATGCTTACTCTAGAGGCCGGTGGTCTCGGGGGCTCTAGCCCCCGGTGGAACCTCCCGGTGGAACACAGCCGAGAAATCCATACCCTCACAGTGAGATTACTCAGAAGGAGAAGGAAATGATTACTCAGGACAACATCGACACCATGCTCGGCAACGGCGGCAACGTGCTCGGTTCGGACGGAGAGAAGATCGGCTCGATCGGCCAGGTCTACCTCGACGACCAGACCGGCGAGCCCAGCTGGGTCACGGCGAAGACGGGCCTGTTCGGCACCTCCGAGTCCTTCATCCCGCTCCAGGGCGCCGACGTCGAAGGTCATGACGTCCGGGTTCCCTACAGCAAGCACCAGGTGAAGGATGCCCCGCGCATCGAGTCCGACGGCAACCTCAGCCCGGAGGAAGAGGATCGCCTCTACCGCCACTACGAGATCGGCGGCGGCACCAGCAACTACACGGACACGACCCGCACGACGACCGGGACCGGCACCGCCGGCCTGAACGACCGCGATGTCGACCTCGACACGAGCGGCCGCCGCGCGGACCTGACGGACACGGACCGCGGGACCGTGGGCCACGACACCTCCGGCCCCACCACGGACGATGCGATGACCCGCTCCGAGGAGCAGCTGCGCGTCGGAACGGAAAGCCGCGAGGCCGGCCGTGCCCGCATGCGCAAGTACGTCGTCACCGAGAACGTGACGAAGACCGTCCCCGTCAGCCGCGAGGAAGTCCGCGTGGAGCGCGAGCCCATCACGGACGCCAACCGTGGCGACGCGCTCGACGGCCCGGCCATCAGCGAGGAGGAGCACGAAGTGACCCTCCACGCCGAGCGCCCGGTCGTCGAGAAGGAAGCGGTCCCCGTCGAGCGCGTGCGCCTCGACAAGGAGACCGTCACCACCAACGAGACCGTCAGCGAAGAAGTCCGCAAGGAGCAGATCGACGTCGACGGCGACGAAGGCACGCGCCGGGGCAACAACCTCTAGCATGTGCTGATCCAGGAGGACCCGGGGCATCGCCCCGGGTCCTCCTGCCGTTGGAGGGGCAGCACCTACCGCCTCACCGGAAGATGTGAGCAACCTTCTTGCCCGTAGTGCAGGAATTATAATAAGCCTGCTGTCTATTTCGGGTATTGTTATCTAGAGTAAGTAGCAGGAACGAGCGGATTCACCCGCTGACGACCGAGGGGAAGGACACGCTATCGTGCCTGAGTTGAACGATTGGTCGACCAGCCGCCTGTTGACGACCGCGGCCCGCATTGTCGAGCATTCCTGGAACGAGAAGCTCCTGAGCATCGGCATCACGCACGCGGGTCTCACGACGCTGGGAGTACTCGAACGTGAAGGTACCCTCACCGGCGTGCGACTCGCCCAGCTGGTCCACGTCCAGGCGCAGACGGTGGGGCGTACGCTCGATCGCCTCGAGAAGCGGGGCCTCGTGACCCGGCTCCGTAATTCCGCCGATCGGCGCAGCCAGCGCATCACGATCACGTCGGCCGGGCTGAAGGCCCTGGAGCGGGCGAAGAACATCGAGAACGAACTGATGGCCGAGGACGGCCTCGCCTCCGAGGACCTGCGCGATCGCCTCAAGACGGTCATCCTCGAGCTCGGACCCAAGAAGGACTAGTAGCCCCCGCCGTCCGCGGCCATGTTGTTGAAGCGTGAGTAGTGGCCCTGGAACCCGACGACGAGCGTCTTGGTGGGACCGTTACGGTGCTTGGCGACGATGACGTCGGCCTCACCCGCGCGCGCCGACTCCTTGTCGTACACGTCGTCGCGGTGCAGCAGGATGACCATGTCGGCATCCTGCTCGATCGACCCCGACTCGCGCAGATCCGAGACCTGCGGCCGCTTGTCCGTCCGCTGCTCGGACCCACGATTCAGCTGCGACAGCGCCACCACCGGGACATTGAGCTCCTTCGCCAGCAACTTCAGGGCACGTGAGAACTCCGAGACCTCCTGCTGACGGGATTCCACCCGCTTCCCGGAGGACATGAGCTGCAGGTAGTCCAGCACCACGAGCTTGAGGTCGTGACGCTGCTTCAGCCGCCTGCACTTGGCCCTGATCTCCATCAGCGACATGTTCGGGCTGTCATCGATGAACAGCGGGGCGTCGTTCATGCGCCCCATGGTGGTGGCGATCTTCCCCCACTGCTCGTCCTTGATCGTGCCCTTGCGGAGATCCTGCAGCCCGATGGTGGCCTCGGCGGAGAGGAGGCGCATGGCGATCTCGTTGCGGCCCATCTCGAGGGAGAAGAAGACCGTGGTCATGTTGTGCTTGATCGCTGCCGACCGGGCCCAGTCCAGGGCGAAGGTCGACTTGCCCATCGCGGGGCGGGCGGCGACGACGATCATCTGGCCGCCGTGGAGTCCCTGCGTGAGCTCGTCCAGTTCGTAGAAACCGGTGGGCACGCCCGTCATGCCCTCGCCCTTGTGGCCGGCCGACTCGATCTCGTCGACCGTGCCCTCGATGATGTCCTTGAGCGCCACGTAGTCCTCGGCGGTGCGGCGTTCCGCCACCGCATACACCTCGGCCTGGGCGGCATTCACGAGGTCGTCCACCTCGCCGTCGTTGGAGTAGCCGAGCTGCACGATCTTGGTACCCGCGTCGACCAGCCTGCGCAGGACGGCCCGCTCCCGCACGATCTCGGCGTAGAAGCCCGCATTGGCCGCCGTCGGCACGGACTGGATCAGCGTGTGGAGGTAGGCAGGGCCGCCGATGCGTGAGATCTCGCCGCGCTTGGTCAGTTCGTCGGACACCGTGACGGCGTCGGCCGGCTCGCCACGGCCGTAGAGGTCGATGATGGCCTCGTAGATGCTCTCGTGGGCGGGCCGGTAGAAGTCCACGCCGCGAAGGACCTCGACGCAGTCGGCGATCGCGTCCTTGGACAGCATCATGCCGCCGAGCACGGACTGCTCCGCCACGAGGTCCTGCGGCGGCGTACGCGAGAATTCGGGGCTCCGGGTGTCCGATGATGAGTCTGCATGTGCGAGGGACACTGAGGGGCCTTTCTCCTACTGTCGAAGCGGTTGCGCCGAGGCGTCAACCGGACACCCGGGGCGGGTCCGACAGGAACAGGCCTATCACCCGACACCCTCACTTTTGGGAATCCCCCGCAACGCTAGTCCCCTCCCGGGACACCGCCAAGCGCTGTGCCAACAGGGGCTGTGGGTAAGTGTGAATAAGCTGTGGATTGCACGGCATATCTTGTGCACAGGATGGGGACAACCCTGTGGACAAGAAAACATCTCGAGCACGAATCAGCGTCTGACCTGCGACGATGTTGTCCACGGCCTGTGGACCGAGATTGGTTGTGAGACATCGGTCATCCACAGGACTGCTGTTGACAGGACCGCCGCGGGCGTTGTTCCAGTGGCGTGGCCGCATATATACCCGCAGTGCCACCCTCGGGAAACTCACAGATCCGGGAAGTTCCGCGCCGGCGCAGGGCATATACCCCGGAGTGTACTTCCCGAGCCGGTCCGGACCGGGTGGGTGGAGTCGCGGGCAGGCATGGATCCGGAGCCGGAACGGGAAACATGCTCTCGTGCGAATGGTCGGAAGAGACCCGAAACGGCAAGGAGCCCCCGCCGTGATGGCGGAGGCTCCCTGATGGATCCGGTAACGCTGGTGCGGCGCTGCTAGCGCTGGGCGGCCTTCCCCGAACTCGCTTCGCTCGTCCGGGGACCCCTGGCTGCCTAGCGCCAGGCGGCCTTCCCCGAACTCGCTTCGCTCGTCCGGGGACCCCTGGCTGCCTAGCTTGCGACGACGTCCAGGTCGATGACTGCTGCGACGTCCTCGTGGAGACGGACATTGGCCTGGTACGAGCCGACCGACTTGATGTGCGCCGGGAGTTCGACCTTGCGCTTGTCGATCTTGCCGAGGCCTGCGGCCTCGACGGCCTTCGCGACGTCGTCGGCCTTGACCGTGCCGAACAGGCGGCCGGAGCCACCCGCCTTGACGGTCAGGGTGACGGGCTTCGCCGACAGTGCGGCGGCCTGACGCTGGGCGTCCTCGAGCGATGCGTGCTCGCGGGCGGAGCGGGCAGCCTTGATTGACTCGACCTGCTTCTCGCCACCCTTGCTCCACATCAGGGCGAAGCCGCGGGGCAGAAGGTAGTTACGTGCGTAACCGTTCTTCACCTCGACGACGTCGCCTGCGGCACCGAGTCCGGTGACTTCCTGGGTCAGAATGAGCTTCGACATAGTGTGTCCCTTTCCCTAGCCGCGGCCGGCGCCGGAGTACGGCAGGAGGGCGACTTCGCGGGCGTTCTTGATTGCCTGGGCGATCTTGCGCTGCTCCTGGACGGTCACACCGGTGACGCGACGGGCACGGATCTTTCCGCGATCGGAAATGAACTTACGCAGCAGGGCTACGTCCTTGTAGTCGATGACGGTGACGTCAGCGGCCTTCAAGGGGTTGGACTTTGGTTTGGGCTTACGGAGTTCAGCCTTAGCCATCGTGGTGCTCCTTTGGATGGTGGAGCCCGCAGAACGATTCTGCGGGATGGGACGTGCCAGTCACCTGTCGGTGACCGCGGCAGCAGTTCCGGGAACGGAACTGCTGCCTGGAGGTGCCTAGAAGGGAGGCTCGGAGTCGGGGCCGTTACCCCAGCCCTGCGAGTTTCCACCCGAGGGAGCGCCCGAAGGAGCACCCCAGGGGTCATCCGCGGGCTGCTGGGCCTGCTGGCCCCCGCCCCAACCTGATCCTGAGTTCGAACCGCCGGAGTTGCCCCCGGAATTGCCGCCGGAGTTGCCCCCGAAGCCGCCGCTGTTCCCGCCGCCGGAGCGCTGGGTACGGGTGACCTTCGCGGACGCATAGCGCAGGGATGGACCGATCTCGTCCACCTCCAGCTCCATGACGGTGCGCTTCTCGCCCTCTTTGGTGTCGTACGAACGTGACTTGAGTCGGCCCTGGGCAACCACACGGGTTCCCTTGGTCAGGGTCTCGGCGACGTTCTCCGCAGCCTCACGCCACACCGATGCCCGGAGGAACAGCGTTTCGCCGTCCTTCCAGTCGTTGGTCTGGCGGTCGAACGTGCGAGGAGTGGACGCGATGGTGAAGTTGGCCACCGCTGATCCCGACGGCGTGAACCGCAGCTCGGGGTCGTTGGTGAGGTTGCCGATCACCGTGATGACTGTTTCGCCTGCCATGGTGCCTCCTTGAGTCACTTCCCGCCGGAGCGGGATGAATGGATGAGGGATCTACCGAGATTACTCGGCGGAAACCTTCTGCTCCTCGGGGCGGATGATCTTGGTGCGCATGATCGTCTCGTTGAGGCTCAGCTGGCGGTCGAGCTCGGAAGCCACGGCCGGGGTCGCGGTGAAGTTGACGACGGCGTAGATGCCTTCGGTCTTCTTCTGGATCTCGTACGCAAGGCGCCGGCGTCCCCAGATATCCACTTTGTCCACGGTGCCGCCGCCGTTGCGGACGACATTCAGGAACTTCTCGAGTGTTGGGTCGATGGAGCGTTCCTCGACGTCGGGGTCGATGATTACCATCAATTCATATGCACGCATGTGTGAACCCACCTCCTCTGGGCTGAGCGGTCGCGGTCTTTCCGCAACAGGAGGTTCTTTTGCGTTGGTCCGGCCACCGTCCTCGGTACTGACCGACGAACGGCTGTGGCACAGACGTCTCAATGCTACCGGACGGACCGGCCGGGACGAACTCGGGGGGAGTCCCCTACTGCCCGCCGCGGAAGAACGCGCCGCTGACCTGTGCTAGGTACCCGGGATCGTCGACGCCGCAGAGTTCACGCGCCGAATGCATGGACAGCAGCGGCACCCCGACGTCGACCGTGCGGATGCCGAGCCGGGTGGCGGTGAGCGGTCCGATCGTGGAGCCGCACGGCATCACGTTGTTGGACACGAACTCCTGGTACGGCACGCCGGCGGCGCGGCAAAGTGCCGCCCAGTACGCGGCGCCGGGGGCGTCGGTGGTGTACCGCTGGTTGGCGTTGATCTTCAGCAGCGGACCACCGTTGAGGACCGGCAGGTTGGCGGGGTCGTGCCGCTCCGCGTAGTTGGGGTGCACGGCATGGCCGGCGTCGGCGGAGACGCAGAAGGACACCGCGAGGGCCCGCAGCCGCTCCTCCGACCCGGCGCCGAGCCCCAGCGAGATCCGCAGGAGCATGTCCTCGAGGAAGGGGCCGCTGGCGCCGGACCGGGAGCCGCTGCCCACCTCCTCGTGGTCGAACGCCGCGAGGACGGCGATCGGTCCGTGCGCAGGCCCGTCCGACGACGCCCCGATGAGCGCCGTGAGCCCGGCATGGACGGAGGAAAGGTTGTCGAGCCGTCCGGAGGCGAAGAACTCCCCGTGTGCGCCGAAGACGCGCGGGTCCTGCGTGTCGGCCACGACGACGTCGAAGCCGCCGACTGCGCGCGGGTCGACGCCGGCGCCGGCGGCGAGGAGTCCGAGGAGGTCGGCACCCGCGGGCTCTCCGAGGCCCCAGACCGGGTTCATGTGGCGCTGCTTGTCGAGGGCCAGGCCGTCGTTGACGGCGCGGTCGAGGTGGATCGCGAGCTGGGGGAAACGCAGCATCGGCCCGGTGGACACGAGGTGTTCAGTGCCGTCGTGGAGGGTGAGCCGGCCGGCGAGTGCGAGTTCGCGGTCCAGCCAGGAGTTCAGGAGGGGGCCGCCGTACACTTCCACGCCGGCCTGCAGCCAGCCGTACTTCCCGGTGGTGGGCCTGGGCTTGAGCTTGAACGACGGCGAATCGGTGTGCGCGCCGAGGATGTGGAAACCGGTCGTCGGACCCGCCGCCGACGGCACGGTCCACGCGATCAGGGCGCCGTCGCGGATGACGAAGAAGCTCCCGGCCCCTCCCTCCCAGGGGTCCTGTTCCGCCAGCTGCCGGAATCCTGCGGCCACCAGCCGCCGGCCGGCCTCCGCCACTGCGTGGAAGCTCGACGGCGACGCCGAGACATAGGCTCCGAGGTCCTGGATGTGCGCGGGTGCTGGGCTCATCCCCCGATTCAACCAGATGCCGTGAAGGGCGTGATCCGGACCCGCGCGCAGCAGGACCCGCTCGGACGGTCTCCCTCAGTGCGCAGGACCCGGCACCACGATGGCGTTCTCGTACGCGTACACCACGGCCTGCACGCGGTCCCTGAGGTCCAGCTTCGTCAGGATCCGCCGCACGTGCGTCTTGATGGTCGCTTCCGACAGGAAGAACCGGGCCGCGAGTTCGGCGTTGGACAGGCCCTCGGCGATCGCCTCCAGCACCTCCCGTTCGCGGGGCGTCAGCTCGGCGAGGCGCCGGTCCGGTGCCGCCGTCGTCCTCTGCACCGGTGGGAGGGACCGCACGTAGGTCTCGAGGAGCCGCTGCGTGACGCGCGGCGCGACGACGGCGTCCCCGCTCGCGACGACGCGCACCGCCTGCACCAGCCCCTCGGGCGCCACGTCCTTGAGCAGGAACGCCGAGGCGCCGGCCTGCAGCCCGGCGAAGGCGTACTCGTCCAGGTCGAAGGTCGTCAGGATGATGATCCGCGCGGACGATCCCGACGATGCGATCCGGCGCGTCGCCTCGATGCCGTCCCCCTGCGGCATCCGCACGTCCATCAGCACGACGTCGGGCGACAGGTCGGCGGTGAGCCGGACGGCCTCGGCCCCGGTGGACGCCTCCCCGACGATCTCCAGGTCGGGTTCGCCCTCGAGGATGAGCCGGAAGCCCATCCGCAGGAGCGGCTGGTCGTCAGCGAGCAGAACCCTGATGGGCGTGGTCGGTGTGTCGTGCTGCGTGGTCATCTTTCTCTTTCCCCCGTTGATTGCCCGGTCCGCCGGAGGCGTCGGGAACTGTCAGCCACACCTCGACGAGCCAGCCGCCCGAAGGACGGCCGCCGCACTCGACGGTGCCGGCATAGATGGCGGCACGCTCCCGCATGCCGGCGATGCCCTGGCCGGAGCCGAGCGAGGCGACGGGCCCCATGGCACCCCGTCCGTCGTCCGCCACGCGGAGCTCCACCGCGTCCCCGGTCCGGGCGATCACGACGTCGACCAGCGTGACGCCCTTGCCGTACCGCAGGACGTTGGTCAGGGACTCCTGCAGGATCCGGTACACCGTCAGCTGGAACGCGGGATCCTCCGGCAGCATCGGCCCCGTCGTGGTCACCCTCAGCGGCAGGCCCGCGGCGCGGAAGCCGTCCAGCAGTTGCGCCAGCGAACTCGACGCCGGCAACGGCTCGAGGGACCCGCTCACGGCCTCGGTCCGCAGGACCCCGAGGACGCGACGCATGTCGGCGATGGCCGTGCGGCCCGTGCCCGACAACTCGCCGAGCACCGCCGCCGCTCGCTCGGGATCGCGCTTCATGACGACGGCGGCGCCGTCGGACAATGCCACCATGACGGTCAGTGAATGCGCGACGACGTCGTGCATCTCCCGTGCGATCCGGTTGCGCTCCCCCGCGGACGCCAGCTCGGCGTTCCGGGCGGCCCACTCGCGCAGGACGCTCTCGTGCTGGCGATCCCGACGCACCGTGACCCCCACGCCGACGGCGACGGCGAGGAACATCACGATGAATCCGCTGAGGAGCCAGATCACGCCCGGCGCGTCGCCGAAGGTGCTGACCGGGATGAGGAACAGGGCGCTCACCGACAGGACCGTCGCCACCGCGGCGGCAACGAGCGCCTGCCGCAGCGGGTACGCCACGGCCACGGTGTAGAGGGCGAACATGGTGGCGACCCCGCTGCTCCCGGCGCCCTCGGTCAGGATGCTGACCGGGACGTCGAGGACCGCGACGAGCGCAAGGACGAGCAGTGGCCGGTCACGGCGGAACGCCAGCGCGGTGGCGGCCAGCACCACACCGGCCACGCCGAGCCAGTTGTCGTCGTCGAGGACGACGAGAACGGCGTTCGGGAAGGCGAACAGGACGAACACCAGGACGACGACGGCGTCCATGGCCCGCGGATGGCTGCGGAAGAACCGCCGGAAGGGCCCCAGCCGCCGGGCGTTGAGCTCGGTGAAGGAGACCGCAGCCGTTCGTTCCGCGGTCTCCCCCACCAAGGGTCGGTCAGTCATGGCTTCGCGTCACGGGCGCCGGCTGGAAGGCGTCCTAGACATCCCGCGTCCTGGTGACCAGCAGGGAGGCCACCAGGAGCACGAGCGCCCAGGCCCCCATGACGAGACCACCCTGGAACTGGGTCAGGGCGTCGCTCTCGGTCGAGATGGCGATCAGCTGGTTACCGGCGTTCGTGGGGAGGAAGCGGGCGGCATCGGGGATCCAGTCGGCCAGGCCGGACAGCAGGTTCACGATGATCACGGGAACCACGAAGAACAGGGCGACCGCCGTGACCACGCCGCCCGCTGTGTTGCGGAGCAGCGTCCCGATGCCCATCGAGATGATGGCGATGAACGCCAGGTAGCTGCCGGAGTTCAGGATGCTGGGCAGGACGCCCTCGGTCGTGATGGCGAAGTCCAGGTCCTCCCCGGCGAGGATCGGCTGGGCCACGAGATAGGAAAGGAAGGCGGACACGGCGCCGACGACGAAGGCGATGATCGCGATGATCGCGTTCTTCGCCAGCAGGGCCGGGGCGCGCTTTGGGACGGCGACCATCGTGGACCGGATCATGCCGGTGGCCCACTCGGAGGCGATGAGGACCACGGCGAGGGAGGCGATCAGCAGTTGCCCGAAGATGAGCCCGGAGGACGGGATCTCCCAGGCCTGACTGGCCGGGTCGAAATCGGCGGGCGGCCCGCCCTGGCCGCCCTGGGGGGCACCGGAGGACCCGAGGTCCTGCTGCGTGATGGAGATGGCCCAGGCCGCGAGGGCAGCGAGCCCCACCATCACGACGACGGTCGAGACGATCAGGATGACGGTCGAGGGGACGGTGGTGACCTTGATCCACTCGGACTTCAGGACGCGGCCGAAGTTCACGCCGGGACCGGGTTCGGCCTGCTTGTGCGACTGCCGGGCGGGAGCGGGGGGTGTCGAGGTGGCCATGGTCAGCGTCCTTCCACGAGCGCGGGGGCCTCGCCGGCGGCGGGCAGGGCATGCGAGTGGTACTCGACTTCGGTCTGGGTGAGCTGCATGTAGGCGTCCTCGAGGGACACCTGCAACGGCGTGAGCTCGTACACCAGGACGCGCTCCCGGAGGGCGACCTCCGCGATACGGCGGGGCTCGACCCCGGTGATCTCGACCAGTTCGGGCTCGAGCACCTGGGAACTGACGCCCTCCCCGGCGAGGCCGCCGAGCAGGTCCTGGGGGCGGTCCGCCCGCACCCTGACCCGGGCCTTGCCCTGCCCGTCGATGATGGACTGGATGGGGGCGTCGGCGATGATCCGGCCGCGGCCGATCACGATCAGATGATCCGCCGTCAACGCCATCTCCGACATCAGGTGCGAGGACAGGAAGACCGTGCGCCCCTCGGACGCGAGCCCCTTCGCCAGGTGACGCACCCACTGCACGCCCTCCGGGTCCAGACCGTTCACGGGCTCGTCGAGGATGATCGTGTGCGGGTCCCCCAGCAGCGCGGCCGCGATCCCGAGTCGCTGGCCCATGCCCAGGGAGAACCCGCCGACCCGCTTCTTCGCCACCGGGCCGAGTCCGGTGAGCTCGATGACCTCCCTGACCCGGCTGTTCGGGATGCCGTGGGTCGCCGCCATGGCCCGGAGGTGGTTGTAGGCCGAACGCTTGGTATGGACGGCTTTGGCGTCCAGGAGCGCACCCACCTCCCGCAGCGGGGCCCTGTGCTGGGCATAGGGCCGCCCATTGACGGTCACGCGCCCGCCGGAGGGGTTGTCGAGCCCGACGATCATGCGCATCGTGGTGGACTTCCCGGCACCGTTCGGGCCGAGGAAACCGGTCACCTTACCGGGCTGCACGGTGAAGGAAACAGCATCGACCGCCACCTTGGCGCCGTACCGCTTCGAGAGGGCCTGAGCCTCGATCATTAGAGTGTCCTTCGTGATGGTTCCACGTCCGGGATGCCGCGGGCGCGGCTCCCCTACCAACAGTAGGCGTGGGGCCGGTGCGGGTCACCGGCCCCAGGGATGATCGCGGAGAGTGCGGCAGTACCTCTTTCGGACGACGCCGGCGACGGACGGACGCAGCGTTCGCTAGCGGCTGCTGATGGACGCGAACTTCCGCACGCTGAGTGGCACGAAGACCACGAGCATGAGAGCCGCCCCGATCAGCACGGTCAGGAGGGCGTTCTGCATGGGCCACACGTCGGGCGTCGGGACGGTCCCCGTGTTGCCGAAGAGTTCACGGACCGCCTGCACCAGCGCTGAGACCGGATTCCAGTTGGCGAAGGTCTCCAGAGGCCCCGGGAGGTTCTGGGACTGGACGAAGGCGATGGAGATGAACGTGAGTGGGAACAGGATCATGAAGGAGGCGTTGTTGATGACCTCCGGGCTCTTCACCGACATGCCCAGCAGAGCCATGACCCAGCTGAAGGCGTAGGAGAAGAGCAGCAGCAGACCGATGCCGGCGAGCACGCTGGTCAGCGGGGTGTTGACGCGCCAGCCGACCAGGAAGCCCGTGCCCATCATGATCAACACGGAGAGCGTGTTGAGCACGAGGTCGCTGTTGGTCCGTCCGACGAGGACGGCCGACGAGCTCATGGGCAGGGTGCGGAAGCGGTCGATGATGCCGTCCTTGAGGTCCTGGGCCATCGCCGAGCCGGAGAACGTGGACCCGAAGATCACCGTCTGGGCGAAGATGCCGGCCATCAGGTACTGCGTGTAGTCGCTGCCCTCCACCTGGATGGAGCCACCGTAGATCTGGCTGAAGAGCAGCACGAACATGATGGGCTGCAGGACGGCGAACACCAGCATGTCCGGCGAGCGCTTCAGTTTGATGAGGTTCCGCTTGGTGACGGTCCACCCGTCGGAGAACCACATGGCCAGCTCGGATGACCGGTCGGAGGGCGTGCCCTGCGGCGTGGATGGACCCTGGTTCTCGGGCTGCCGGTCCTCGGGGGCAAGGACGCTCATGCTGCCGCCTCCTTCTGGGGCGCTGGCTGGTCGGTGTCCTCGGCGCGGTGACCCGTCAGCTGCAGGAACACGTCGTCGAGGCTGGGACGCCGCATGCCGGCGTCGTGCAGCTGGATGCCACCCTCCCCGAGTTCGGACAGGATGTACTGGAGGGCCCGCGGGCCCTCGGTCACGGCCACCTCGATGCTGCGGCCGTCGGCACCGACCACGGGCACGCCCTCCCCGTGGCGAGCGAGGATCCCCGCCGCGGCGCCGGCGTCGGCTGCCTCGACGAGCGACACGACCACGCGATGCCCGCCGATCTGCGCCTTCAGCTGGTCCGAGGTGCCCTCGGCGATGGTCCTGCCGCCGTCGATCACCGCGATGTCGTCCGAGAGCTGGTCCGCCTCCTCGAGGTACTGCGTGGTCAGCAGCAGCGTGGTACCGTCCTTGACGAGGTTCTGGATGATGCCCCACAGCGAGATCCGGCTGCGGGGATCGAGCCCCGTGGTCGGTTCGTCGAGGAAGAGGATCTTGGGGTTGATGACCAGCGCTCCGGCGAGGTCGATCCGGCGCCGCATGCCGCCGGAGAAGCCCTTGACGGGGCGGTTGCCGGCCTCCGTCAGCTCGAACTGGTCGATCAGCTCCTGCGCCCGGCGGCGCGCTTCACGGCCGCCGAGATGGTACAGCCGGCCCACCATCTCGAGGTTCTCGAGTCCGGTCAGGTTCTCGTCCACGGCTGCATACTGGCCGGAGACGCCGATGATGCGGCGTGCTGCCTTCGGATTCCGGCGGACGTCGATGCCGTCGATGTGGGCCGTGCCCGCCGTCGGCTGGATGAGTGTGGTGAGGATCTTGACCACGGTGGTCTTCCCTGCACCGTTGGGCCCCAGCAGGGCCTTGACTGTTCCCTGAGGAACGGAGAGATCCATGCCGTCGAGCGCATGTACGGGCCCGCTCTTCGATGAATAGGTTTTCTTCAGACCTTCTGCCTCGATAATCGCCATGAGGAAAAGGGTAGAACTTATCCTTCAGCGTGACCTAGGGAATTCGGTCAGGACTTGTCCGCAATGCCTCGGTGGCGGCGGTCCGCTCACGGGCGGCCGGCGCGACGAGGAAGGACGCCAGCACGGCCACCCCCACGGCGAGCAGCGCCGTGCGGATCCCGACGACGTCGCCGAGGAAACCGAGGAGCGGCGGGCCGGCGAGGAACGCCGTGTACCCGATGGTGGACACCACCGAGACCCGTGCCGCGGCGTGCTCGGGCTCGTCCGCTGCGGCGGACATGCCCATCGGGAAGCCGAGGGCCGCTCCCGCACCCCAGAGGATGGCGCCGACGGCGGCCAGCGGTACGGAAGGGGCGACGACGAACAGCACGAGTCCCACGAGGGAGGAGCCCAGGCCGGCCTGGAGGACCCGCACGCGGCCGAACCGGTCGATCAGGGGACCGCCGACGAAGCGCAGCGCCGTCATGGCGGCGACGAAGACGGCGAACATGACGGCGCCGGTGCTCTCCGCGGTCCCCAGTCCGTCCACCGTGGCTTTCGCCACCCAGTCGTTCGCGGCGCCCTCGGTCAGCGCGGCGCCCAGCACCACGAGGCCGATCAGCAGGGTCCGGGGCTCGCCCCATGCGCCGAGGCCCCTCCCCCGGGATCGCCGCGGCGCATCGGAGGCGGCCTCGCCGCTCGCGGTGTCCGGCAGGAAGTACCGCGGCGTCCACAGCGACACTGCGAGGCTGAGGACGGCGACGGCGGCGAGGTGCGTGGACAGCGGTACGTCGAGCGCCGACAGTCCCGCACCGATCAGGGCGCCCACGAAGGCTCCGCCGCTGAACGCGGCGTGGAAGCGCGGCATGATGGTCCGCCCGACCCGGCGTTCGACGTCGGCCCCCTCGATGTTCTGTCCCACGTCCCAGAGGGCGATCCCGCTCCCGAACAGGAACAGCCCGACCGCGACCACCGGCACCGAGACGGTCACGAGGCCGAGCGCGACCGCGACCGCCGCCAGGCCCGCCGCGGTTCCCCCGAGGCGGACGGTGTTGCCGGTGCCGAAGCGGGCGGCGGCGAGGCCGGCCAACGGCAGGGACAGCACCGAGCCGATGGCCCCGATGAGCAGCAGGGTCCCCGTCTGGCCGGCGCCCAGGCCCAGGGTGCTCGAGGCGGCGGGGATCCGAGCGGCCCAGCTGGCGAACACGAGACCGTTGAGCCCGAAGATCGCATAGGTGGCGAACATGGCTGCTCGGACGGGGGGCTTCATTCTGCAACCGTAGGGGGCGCTGCCGCGCACTTCAAACGCACGCCGTCCGCGCCTCCCCCTCGCCCCGTGCCACCCCGATGCACTTAACGTCCGATCACCCCGACGGCGCCGCCACTTATCCACCGGTTGGGGATAACCCTGTGGAAAGCGTGTGGAGGACGTGTGGACGAAGGGTCCTAACGGGCGCGGACGACCCTGCTCTCATCCCACACGGGCTCCTTCGTCTCGTACACCTTGCCGTCGGAGCCGAAGACCAGGAAGCGGTCGAAGCTCCTGGCGAACCAACGGTCGTGCGTGACGGCGATGACGGTCCCCTCGAAGGCGTCGATGGCGTGCTCCAGGGCCTCCGCCGAATGAAGGTCCAGGTTGTCCGTCGGCTCGTCGAGCAGCAGGAGGGTGGCCCCGGAGAGTTCCAGCAGCAGGATCTGCAACCTCGCCTGCTGGCCGCCGGACAGGGAGTCGTACGGCTGCTCCGCCTGCGCGGCGAGCCCGTAGCGGTCCAGCACGGCGGACGCAGCCTCCCGACCCAGCCCCGACCGGTGCTCGTCGCCGCGGTGCAGGATGTCCACGAGGGTCCGGCCGAGGAGGTCCGGGCGGGAGTGCGTCTGCGCGAAGAACCCGGGGCGGATCCGCGCACCCAGCTTCACGGAGCCCTCGTGCGGCACGGCGGCGATGTCGACGTCGGACACGGGCTGGTGCTCCTTGTCCGGGTCGGACCCGCCGGCGGCGAGCAACCGCAGGAAGTGGGACTTGCCCGAGCCGTTGGAGCCGAGCACGCCCACGCGGTCCCCGAACCAGATCTCGGTGCTGAAGGGCTTCATGAGGCCCGTCAGTTCGAGCTTCCGGGCGACGACGGCGCGCTTGGCGGTCCGCCCTCCCGCCAGCCGCATCGACACGTTCTGCTCGAGGGGGATGGCCTCGGGCGGGCCGGCTTCGAGGAACTTCGCCAGCCGTGTCTGCGCCGCGTGGTACCGGTTCGCCATGTCCGAGCGGAACGCAGCCTTGTTCTTGTACATGTTGACGAGTTCCTTGAGCTTGAGGTGCTCCTCGTCCCAGCGCTTGCGGAGTTCCTCGAACCGCGCGTTGCGGTCCTCCCGCGCCTTCAGGTAGGTCTCGAACCCCCCGCCGTGGGTCCACGACGAGGCCCCGAGGACTCCGGGTTCCAGCGTCACGATGCGCGTGGCCGCATTGGCGAGCAGCTCGCGGTCGTGGCTCACGAACAGCACCGACTTCTTCGACTCCCGCAGCTTCCCCTCGAGCCAGCGTTTGCCGGGCACGTCCAGGTAGTTGTCGGGCTCGTCCAGGAGCAGGAGCTCGTCGGGACCCGAGAACAGAGCCTCCAGCACGAGCCGCTTCTGCTCTCCGCCCGAGAGGGACGACGCCGCACGGTACTGGGCGCGGTCGAACGGCACACCGAGGGCGGCCATCGTGACCTCGTCCCAGGTGGTCTCGAGCTCGTAGCCGCCTGCGTCACCCCAGTCGGCGATCGCCTGCGCGTACGTCATCTGCGTCGGCTCGTCGTCGGCCTCCATCATCGCGAGTTCGGCGTCCTCGATCCGCTGCGCAGCCGCCGCGAGCAGGGGCGGCGCGGCGGAGACGAGGAGGTCGCGGACCGTCGAGTCGTCACGGACCTGACCGACGAACTGCCGCATGATGCCCATCGTCCCCGACCGGCTCACCGCCCCCTCGTCGGGTGACAGGTCGCCGGACACGATGCGCAGGAGGGTGGTCTTGCCCGTGCCGTTCGGGCCGATCAGGGCCGTCTTGTGGCCGTCGCCGACCTTGAAGGCGACGCCGTTGAGCAGTTGCCTGCCGTCGGAGAGGAAGTAGTCGATACCGGATACGTCGAGATGTGCCACGTTCCAAGTGTTCCATCCGGCGACAAGTCGACATCGTTCCGGGCGTCCTGGTACCGGGAGGCCGGCCGTCGGGACATGCGCAGCCGTGGCCCACCCGGTCGACGCCGGCGAGGCAACCGCCGGCGTCCTCCGGACACCATCTCCCTATCTGACCGAGTGTGAGAGAGCGCTCTCTTGACGGGTGTGACAAACAGCACATACAGTGATGCGACATCCCAGAGAGCGCTCTCACGCCGCCGGCGTCGGTCGCTCCGACACACACAAAGGAGTGATCGTGGAACTCTCGCGACTCAGGAAAATCACCGCCCTCGCCGGCGTCGCATCCCTGGCCATGGTGGCATCGGGCTGCAGCGGCGGCAGTGACGAGGCCGCCAGTGCCGACAACCCCATTACCCTGACCGTCACGACCTTCGGCCAGTTCGGCTACGACGATCTGTACGCCGAGTACGAGGAGCAGAATCCCGGCGTGACCATCGAGGCCAACAACATCGACGGCAGCGCCAACGCCCGCACCGACGCCTTCACCAAGCTCGCCGCCGGCTCGGGTCTGAGCGACGTCGTCGCCGTCGAGGAGGGCTGGCTCGGTTCGATCATGGAGGTCTCGGACCAGTTCGTGGACCTCAACGAGTACGGCGTCTCGGACGTCAAGGACAACTGGGTCGACTGGAAGTTCGAGCAGGGCACCGACCCCGACGGTCGCGTGATCGGCCTCGGCACGGACATCGGCCCGCAGGCCCTGTGCTTCAACCGTGAGCTGTTCGAGGCAGCAGGCTTCCCGACGGACCGCGAGGAGGTCGCCGAACTCTTCGGTGGCGACGACGCGACGTGGGAGACCTATTTCGATCTGGGCCGCCAGTACAACGAGACGACGGGCAAGGCCTGGTACGACCAGTCGGCGTTCGTCTGGAATTCGATGGTCAACCAGATGGAGGAGGGCTACTACACCGCTGACGGTGAGCTGAACGTCGAGGGCAACGAGGCGATGCGCGCCCAGTTCGACCTCCTCGCGGCAGGCACGGCCGACGGCCTGTCAGCGAACCAGAAGCAGTTCGACTGGGGCAAGGGCAAGGCCTTCGTGGATGGTTCCTTCGCCGTGCACGTCTGCCCGGCCTGGATGCTCGGAACCATCAAGGAGCAGCTGGAAGCCGCCGGTGGCGGCCCCGAGACGGGCTGGGACGTCGCCGATGTCTTCCCGGGTGGTGCGTCCAACTGGGGCGGCGCCTTCCTCTCCGTCCCCGAGAGCTCCGAGCACCCCGCTGAAGCCGCGAAGCTGGCCACCTGGCTGACAGCTCCGGAACAGCAGGTGAAGCAGTCCGCAGCCGCGAACAACTTCCCGAGCACGCTCGAGGCCCAGCAGAAGATCGTCGAGGACGCCGTGCCCAACGAGCTCTTCAACGACGCTCCGTACGGGGAGATCTTCGCATCGCGCGCCGAAGGCGTCGTGGCCCAGTTCAAGGGCCCGCAGGACTCGGAGATCCAGGAGAACGTCTTCGCTCCGGCCCTGAAGATCCTCGACTCCGGTGCAGGCACGGCCGACGAGGCCTGGGATGAAGCCGTCTCCCTCCTCAATGACCGCGTCGTGAACAACTAGCAGCACCGGCCGCGGGGCCTCCGTCAGCACCGGAGGCCCCCCCTGGAGTCTGGAACCTCATGACCACGACACTGAACCGCCCGGCAGCCGGCAGCCCTGCCCCTGCGAAACCCACCCTCACCTTCCGTCAGCGACTGAACGTCTTCGACATGAAGGCCTCGCCCTACCTGTACATCTCACCGTTCTTCATCCTCTTCGCCCTGGTAGGCCTCTTCCCTCTCGGCTACACCTTCTTCGTCTCGCTCTTCGACTGGCACCTGCTCAAGGGGCAGGGCGAATTCGTGGGCCTGCGGAACTTCCAGGAAGTCCTCCAGGACCGCTTCTTCTGGAACTCGCTGTTCAACACGATGAGCATCTTCCTGCTCTCGACCATCCCGCAGCTGATCGTCGCCACTGCGATCGCGGCGGTGCTGGACCAGCACATCCGCGCCAAGACGTTCTGGCGCATGAGCATCCTGCTTCCCTACATCGTGACCCCCGTCGCCGTCGCCCTGATCTTCTCGAATCTGTTCGGTGAGCAGTACGGGCTGATCAACAACATCCTGGAGAGCTTCGGGATCGACCGGATCCTCTGGCTGAACGAGACGTTGCCGAGCCACATCGCGATCGCCACCATGGTGAACTGGCGCTGGACCGGCTACAACGCCCTGATCCTGCTGGCAGCCATGCAGTCCGTACCCCGCGACATCTACGAATCCGCTGCGATCGACGGAGCCGGAACATTCCGCCGCTTCTTCAGCATCACGCTGCCGAGCATCCGGCCCACCATGATCTTCGTGGTGATCACCGCCACGATCGGCGGGCTGCAGATCTTCACCGAGCCCCGCCTCTTCGATCCGCGGACGTACGGGGGAACGTCGGCGCAGTTCCAGACAACGGTGCTCTACCTCTACGAGATGGCATTCCAGCGGTCGAACTTCGGCAAGGCATCCACCATCGCGTGGCTCCTGTTCCTGATCATCGTCCTGTTCGGTCTCGTGAACTACCTGATCTCACGGAGGATCGCCACCACCGGCGACGACCGTGGATCGGGCAGGAAATCCCGCCGGCGTCGTAGGCGCTCCGCACCTCCGGCGCTGGTGCTACCCGCCGTCCGTCCGCAGCCACCGGCACCCGTTGCCGAGCCTGCACCGGAATCCACTGCATCGGCCGGTACATCACAAGGCAAGGACGAGAGGACCACGCGATGACGGCCATCGATACCAGGCAGCGCACGACGACGGCAGCACCCGAGCGCCGGGGACGTGGCCTGCGGCGCGGTCTGCTCGGCAACGGCCGCAGGCCGGGGTTCCTGACCTATGGACTGCTGATGGCCTTCTTCCTGGCCTCCGCCTACCCCCTCTGGTGGTCCGTGATCATCGGCAGCCGGTCCAACGAGGCGCTCGGCCAGACGTGGCCACCCCTGCTCCCGGGCGGTAATTTCTGGACGAACGTCGGCGAGGTCTTCGACACCGTCCCGTTCTGGCTCGCGCTCGGCAACAGTGTGCTGATCTCGGGGATCATCACGGTGTCGGTGGTCGTGTTCTCGACCCTCGCCGGATATTCATTCGCCAAGCTCCGCTTCCGCGGCCGCAACGGGCTCATGGTCGCCGTGATCGCGACCATGGCGATTCCCACCCAGCTCGGGATCATCCCACTGTTCATGCTGATGCGGACGCTCGGCTGGACCGGTGAGATCGGCGCCGTCGTCATCCCCACGCTCGTCACGGCGTTCGGCGTGTTCTTCATGCGCCAGTACCTCGTGGACGTCATCCCCGACGAGCTCATCGAGTCCGCCCGCATGGACGGCGCGTCCATGATCTCCACCTTCTGGCACGTTGCACTGCCTGCAGCACGCCCGGCGATGGCGATCCTCGGCCTGTTCACCTTCATGACGGCCTGGACCGACTTCCTCTGGCCGCTGCTGGTGCTCGGTCCTGGCAACCCCACTCTGCAGACGGCGCTCAGCCAGCTGCAATCGGCCCGCTACGTGGACTACTCCATCGTCCTCGCCGGCGCCGTCATGGCCACCCTCCCGCTCCTGGTGCTCTTCGTCATCGCGGGACGTCAACTCATATCCGGAATCATGCAAGGAGCAGTGAAGGGCTAATGCCACTCGACGCAACACACCACCAGCCGGTCCCACCCAGCGCAAGGACCTGGCCCGAGGGCTTCCTCTGGGGCTCGGCCACCGCCGCGGCCCAGGTCGAAGGCGCCAGTCACGAGGGCGGCAAGGAGGACTCCGTCTGGGACGCCTTCGCTCGCCTCCCGGGCGCCATCGCCAACGGCGAGACCCTGAAGGACGGCGTGCAGCACTATCACCGCATGCCGGAAGACGTGGCGATCATGAAGGAGATGGGCCTGGGCTCCTACCGGTTCTCGACGAGCTGGTCCCGCGTCCGGCCGGGTGATCGCGGGCCGAACGCCGAGGGCCTGGACTTCTACTCACGGTTGGTCGACGAACTCCTCACCGCCGGGATCCTTCCCTGGTTGACCCTCTACCACTGGGACCTGCCCCAGGCGCTCGAGGAGAAGGGCGGCTGGGCCGATCGCGATACCGCCTACCGTTTCGTCGAGTACGCGAACGACGTGTACTCGGTGCTCGGTGACCGCGTGCAGCACTGGACCACGTTCAACGAACCGTTCTGCTCGTCCCTGCTCGGTTACGCGGCCGGCGTGCACGCCCCGGGACGTCAGGAACCCCGGGCGGCCGTCGCCGCGATCCACCACCAGCACCTCGCCCACGGGCTCGCCGTCAACGAGCTGCGGGGGCGCGGTGCCCAGCAGCTCGGGATCACCCTCAATCTCAGCAATTCGATCCCCCGGGACCCGTCCGATCCCGTCGACCTCGATGCCGCGCGCCGGTTCGACTCGCTGCAGAACAGGATCTTCCTCGATCCGATCCTCCGCGGCGCCTACCCGGAGGACACCCTCGACGACCTCGAGCAGTTCGGCCTCCGGGACGTCATCCGGCCCGGTGACCTGGACATCATCGGCGCTCCGATCGATTTCCTGGGCGTCAACCACTATCACGACGACCTCATCAGCGGTCACCCCGCGACCGAGCACGATGACGGGCACTCCGGCGGTGCGACCCGCCCGACGTCGTCGTGCTGGATCGGGTCCGAGGACATCACGTTCCCGAGCCGTGGCCTGCCGCGCACGGCCATGAACTGGGAGGTCAACCCGGATGGGCTGCGCACACTCCTGGTGCGCCTCGGCGAGGAGTATCCGACCCTCCCGCCGCTGTACATCACGGAGAACGGCGCAGCGTACGACGACGTCGTGACCCCCGACGGAGCGGTCCACGACGCCGAGCGGACGCAGTTCGTCCTCGACCACATCACAGCCGTCGGCGAGGCCATCGACCAGGGCGCCGACGTGCGCGGCTACTTCGTCTGGTCGCTCCTCGACAACTTCGAGTGGTCCTGGGGGTACGGCAAGCGCTTCGGGGTGGTCCGCGTGGACTACGACACCTTCGAGCGGACGGTGAAGGACAGTGGACTGGCGTACGCCCGAGTCATCGCAGCGGCGAAGTACCCCGACCTTGCACCGGCGAACGCCTAAAGTAGCCCTCACGGCATACTTTTCGACGTTCCGGAGATGACGATGACGCAGGACGCAGGAAGGACCCGGCCGGCAGCCACCCTCGAAATGGTGGCTGCCCTGGCCGGGGTCTCGCGGGCGACCGTATCCCGTGTCGTCAATGAGAGCCCGAGCGTGGATCCGGAGCTGGCGCAGTCCGTGAAGAGAGCCATCCTCGCCCTCGACTACACGCCGAACCGTGCGGCGCGCTCACTTGCCAAGCGCCGGGCGAACGCCGTCACGCTGATCGTCCCCGAGTCGACGTCGAAGGTCTTCGCCGATCCTTTCTTCGCGTCGGTGGTCCAGGGGATCGCCCTGTATCTGGCTGATACCGACTACACGCTGAACATGGTGATCTCCTCGGAATCCAAGCCGGGAAAGACCCGCAGCTTCCTGCTCGGCGGCAACGTCGACGGTGTCCTGGTGGTGTCGCACCACAGCGGCGACCACTCCTGGACGCACCTCTCCGATTCGCTTCCCATGGTGTTCGCCGGACGGCCCCTGATCGGCGGCATGGAGAGCTACTACGTGGAAGTCGACAACGAACAGGCGGCGTACAGCGCCACCCGGCAGCTGACCGACAGCGGCCGGAAGCACGTGGCCACCGTCGCAGGACCACAGGACATGCCTCCGGGCCTGGACCGGCTCGCCGGCTGGCGCACCGCGGTCCGGGAGGCCGGCCTCGACGACAGCCTCGTGGAGGTCGGGGACTTCACGCTCGCCTCCGGCGCCCGGGCGATGCACCGGCTGCTGGACCGCGGGATGCCCATCGACGCCGTGTTCGCGGGCAACGATCAGATGGCGGCCGGCGCATACACCGCGATCCAGGGCAGGGGCCTGCGCATCCCGGAGGACATCGCCGTGGTCGGCTTCGACGATGATTCCTTCGCGACCTCCGTGACCCCAGCCCTGACGACGGTGCATCACCCCATCGTCGAACTCGGCAAGAAGATGGCTGAGACCCTGGTGAGCCTCATCGAGGGCAGGCCCACCGACCGCGTGACAGTGTTGCCCACCTCACTCGTGATCCGCGAGTCCGTCTAGTCCTTCCGAAGCACCTCCACCGTCCTACCGTGTGCATCGCGCGTGCCGCACGTGGGCTCCTGCCTCCATCACCTCCACATCCATCAAGCACGTCCATCAAGCCCTGAAAGGCACTCCGATGCTTCCTGCTCCCGTCAGCACGATTGCCCCGTCCACCGCGACAGGACGTCCCATCCGCTGGGGCGTCATTGCCACCGGTTCCATCGCCGCCCGGGTGGTGCAGGACCTCGCCCTCCTCGACGACGCGGTCCTCCATGGGGTCAGCTCTCGCAGCGAAGCTTCCGCCCGTGCTTTCGCCCTCCGGTTCGGGTTCACGAAGGCCTACTCGGACACCGGTGACACTTCGGGCTACGAACGCCTGCTCGCCGACCCCGCCGTCGACGTGGTCTACATCGCCACGCCCCACGCCCAGCACCACAGCATCGCCCTGGCCGCGCTGACAGCCGGGAAGCACGTTCTCTGCGAGAAGCCCATCGCCATGGATGCCACGCAGGCCCGCGAACTCGCCGACCTCGCCCGGGCCCGCGGACTGTTCCTCATGGAAGCCGTCTGGACACGGTTCCTGCCGAGCTTCCGCCGGGCCGTCAAGATCCTGCGGTCGGGTGAGATCGGCGAACCCCGCTGGTTGCAGGCCGACGTCGGCTTCGCCCCCGCGTTCGACCCGGCGTCGCGGACGTGGGACCCGGCCGCCGGCGGTGGTGCACTCCTGGACCTCGCGGTGTATCCGCTGACCTGGGCACTCGGAGCCCTCGGCGAACCCCGCACCCTGAGGGCCACGGGCGTCCTGACCTCCGACGGCATCGACCTGCAGAACGCCGTCACCCTCACCTACGACGGCGGTGCGCAGGCCCAACTCATCACGTCCATCGGCGCCGAATGCCCAAGCATCGTCACCGTGGGAGGCACGGAAGGGTGGCTTCGCTCCTCCGCGCCCCTGTTCAACCCCGCCGAGCTCATCATCCAACCCCGGCAGGGCACGCTACGGACGGAGCACTTCGAGACATTCGGGAACGGGTTCGGCTATGAGCTGCGGGAAGTGACCCGTTGCCTGCAGGCCGGGATGACCGAGAGCCCCCACATGACCCCCGCGGAGTCGGTGGCCATGATGGAACTGCTGGACGAGGCACGCCGTCAGATGGGTCTGCACTATCCCAGCGACCCCGAACTGGTATCCGCGCGTTCCTAGCACCAGCCGATGGAGGACCGTCCGGCCCGCCCGATACCATCCATGGCCAGGACGAACCTCGCAGCACTCAACGTCGCGCGTCCCCCGGCATCATCCGGTACCCGACGCCCCGGACGGTGCGGATGAAGCGGGGGTTGCTCATGTCCTCGCCCAGTTTCTTGCGCAGGTTGCGGATATGTACCTCGACGAGGTGGTGGTCCTGGCTCCAGCCGTCCCCCCAGACGCGGTTCAGGAGCGCCTCCCGCGTCCAGACGCGCTGCGCACCGCTGAGGAGGGTCTCGAGCAGGTCGAATTCGATCCGGGTCAATGCCAGCTCCCGGCCGGCCAGGGTCACCGTGCGCCCCTCCACGTCCATGGTGAGCTCCTCGTGCTGCAGCAGGTCGTTGCCCGGCGCCTCGGGTTGCTGAGGCAGCGCGGTGCGGGGGCGGCGGAACATCGCCGAGACGCGCGCCGAGAACTCCCGCGGGCTGAAGGGCTTCCCGATGAAGTCGTCCGCACCGATCTCCAGGCCGATCAGCCGGTCGATCTCGTCCTGCCGGGCGGTCACCATCACGATGTACGCGTCGCTGAGGGACCGGCTCTGGCGGCAGACCTCGACACCGTCGAGGTCCGGCAGGTTCAGGTCGAGGGTGATGAGGTCCGGCCGGTGCTCCTTCAGGGCGGCCAGGCCCTCGAGCCCCGTGGACGCTTCGATGACCCTGAATCCGTTCATGCGAAGGGTCGTCGCCAGCAGTTCCCGGATATCCAGATCATCCTCGACGATGAGCGCGGAGCGCTGCGACGTGGAAACGGACATGGGACAAGACTTTCACACAATTCCGCCCGTCGGCGCGGACGAATTGATCGTCCCGTGAACAGACCGTGAGGAAACGTTGAGACGCGGCAGTAGCGTGCCGGGATACGACCGACCACGCTCCGGACCATTCAGGTGGGACACGTCACCCTCCCGGCTGCCCGGGATCCCGTCCTGCGCCCTGATGGGCCCAGGGGCGGGCCGGGTCGCCCCGAGATCCCCGCTTTCAGCAGGCGCAAGCCTCGCCCCCTCGACTTTCTTGCCCGAAGCTTCGGACGGGCCGACGGGAAAACTTGAAGATCGAAGCGCATAGTTGACCTAAGGCAGTCGACCCCGTTCCCCGTTCCACCGGTCGGTTGCGATGACACCGCGCCCGCCGGCACTGCTCAGCACCGGAGGGGCGTCCCCAAATCTTCGGGAGGAGATCGCATGTCTGAATTGGAAGAGTGGTCGACCAGCCGCCTGCTCACCACCGCCGCCCGCCTCGTGGATCACGCGTGGAACGAGAGGCTGCTCGACATCGGAATCACCCATGCCGGCTACACCACCCTCGGCGTCCTGTCCCGAACGGGCACCATGACGGGCGCCAAGCTCGCGCTCGCGGTCCACGTCCAGGCCCAGACGATCGGCAAGACCATCGAGAAGCTCGAGCGCCAGGGGTTCATCTCCCGTATCCGCGACAGCATCGACCGCCGCAGCCAGCGCATCACGATCACCCCGGCCGGCGTCGAGGCACTCGCCAAGGCCGAGGACATCGAGCGCACACTGATGGTCGGCGAGGGGCTCGAGTCCTTCGAACTCCGCAAGCTCCTGCGCGGCATCATCGGGGAACTCGCTCCTCAGCGTCAGAAGCCGGCCGCGGCCGCCGTCTGACGCCCCAGCCAGGAAACGCACTCGAAGCGACCGCCTGAATGGGCGGTCGCTGTTCGCGTCCTCCCGACCGGGACGGCGTGACCGGAGAGAGACAGGTCGGCCTCACGGGGACTGCTGCCGACTCGGCAGGATCTTCGTTGCTGTCGACGGGGTGGAGCCGGGCTCAGGTCGGTACGACGTCCTCGTTCCAGTTGCCGAGGGCACTACGGTGGATCCCATGACGGGTGTACCGGCCCAACGGGTTCTGTTCCATGGTGTGACCGGCAGCGGGAAGAGCTCCGCCACCCACGCCTATTCCGCCGTTACCGGCATCCCTGAGTTCTCGGCCGACGACGACCTCGGATGGCTCCCCGGCTGGGAGAACCGCCCCATCGAGGACCAGTACCGGATCGCGGCCGGCATCGCCGCCCAGGACCGATGGGTCCTGGACAGCGCCTACTCGTCCTGGCGGGACCTCATCCTCGCCCGCACCGAACTCATCGTGTTCCTCGACTACCCCCGGTGGCTCTCCCTCGGACGCCTCATCCGCCGGACCATCCGCCGCATCGTCCGCAGAGACCCGGTGTGCAACGGCAACACCGAAACCCTCCGCCGCGCCCTCGCGAAGGACTCCATCATCGGCTGGCACTTCAGGACCTTCACCCGGAAACGGGACGCCATCGGGAAGATCAGGGCCGACCCGTCGATGCCTCCCGTCCTGTCCTTCCAGCGACCACGCGACCTCGACGCCTGGATCGCAGCAGGCGCGCACGCGCCACCGGCTGTCCGCCCGACGCGCCAGGGATGAGCGCCGGCATCACTGTCGAGCCCTAGTCACCGGACCGGGCACACCAGGACCGGCTCGACAGCCATCCCTGGTCTGCCCGCCAAGCCCAGCAGGACGTCCTGGCCATCTCAGACCTCACGGCCGAGGAGTACCGGACCCCGGACACCGCCGCCTCCATGCCCGACCACTTCCTCCTCGAACACGGCCGGCCCTGACCATCACGCCAGTGGCGCTCGTGCCATGCCCGACCGCTCGAGCCCCGCGAGGTCGTTGAAGCTGTACACGTGGAGCCCCTCGTAGCCCGCGCCGTCGAGCGCCGCCACCAGGGGCGCCGGGTCGTAGGACGCCGAGGACAGCAGCTGCCGCACCACGGACCCGGTGTCGGCCCCACCGGCGGAGCGCCGGAGGAACCCGATCGACGATCCCACCCCGATCGTGCCGGCCAGCCGGAGCAGGCGGCTGATGCGGACCGGTCCGGGGACGCCGGCCCAGACCGGCACCGTGATTCCGTCGCGCCGCAGCCGCGGCAGGTAGGCGCGCAGGGTGTCCGGGGAGAAGCAGAGCTGGGTGACGCACCAGGACGCGAACTCCTGCTTGGCGCGCAGCGTCCTCGCCAGCTCGTCCTCGGCGGTTCCCGGGTGGCCCTCGGGGTACACCGCGATCCCCATGCGGAGGGCGCCGCCGGAGAGATCCGCGATGTCCTCCATGAGTGCGCCGCTCCAGGCGTACGGGCCTGCCGCACGGGCGGCGTCCCCGCCGACCACGAAGACGTCCCGGATCCCTGCGTCCGTGCAGCGCTGGACGTGCCCGGCCAGCTCCGATCGGCCCGCCACGGAGCGCGCGGCGAGATGCGGGACGGCGGTGTATCCGGCTGCCGCGAGCCCCACGGCGGTGTCCACGGCCTCGCCGGGACCGTGGTGCGGCAGGCAGGTCACGGTGACGACGGCGGGGGCGGGCAGGTGCGCCCGGAGCCGTTCCTCCAGGCCGTCGCCGGGGATGACCTCGATGCGGACCGGGAGCTCAGGCACGCGCGCTCAGCACTCCACGACGTTCAGGGCCAATCCGCCGCGCGCTGTCTCCTTGTACTTGTCCATCATGTCGGCGCCGGTGTCGCGCATGGTCTTGATGGCGACGTCGAGCGAGACGTGGTGCTGCCCGTCCCCCCGGACGGCCATCCGCGCGGCGGTGATGGCCTTCATCGCACCGACGGCGTTCCGCTCGATGCACGGGATCTGCACGAGCCCGCCCACGGGATCGCAGGTCAGCCCGAGGTTGTGCTCGATCCCGATCTCGGCGGCGTTCTCGACCTGCTCCGGAGTCCCACCGAGCACCTCGGCCAGCGCTCCGGCCGCCATGGCACACGCCGAGCCGACCTCGCCCTGGC
The DNA here is from genome assembly GCF_058269155.1 of Arthrobacter sp. TJ-263. Lineage (NCBI taxonomy): Bacteria > Bacillati > Actinomycetota > Actinomycetes > Micrococcales > Micrococcaceae > Arthrobacter > Arthrobacter sp. TJ-263. Next base: position 2,163,489 of record NZ_JBZCNE010000001.1, read on the forward strand.
AACCCACCTCCGCGCCGGAGATCGACGCGTTCTTCTTGAACAGGGAGCCGATGGCCGTCGCCGCGAGCAGGAAGCGGACCACGCCGTCGTCGTCGGCTCCCGGGACGAAGTCCGTGTAGTACTTCAGGACGGCCGGGATGATGCCCGCCGCGCCGTTGGTCGGTGCCGTGACCACGCGCCCGCCGGCCGCGTTCTCCTCATTGACGGCCAGCGCGAAGAGCGTGACCCATTCCATCGTGCCGAGGCGGTCGGTCGGATCGTCGGCCTTCTCGAGCAGCTGCCGCTGCCGCTCCGCCCTGCGCCGGACGCTCAGCCCGCCGGGCAGGATGCCGCCCGTCGTCGTGCCGCGCAGGATGGTGTCCTGCATGACCGCCCAGATCGCGAGCAGCCCCTCCCTGACCTCGGCCTCGGACCGCCAGGACAGCTCGTTCGCGAGGACGACGTCCGAGAAGGACCCGCCGGTCCGCCGGCAGAGCTCCACCAGCTGGTCGGCCGTGTCGAACGGGTGGGACACCGGGACGGGCTCCACGGCCGCCGTCTCCGAGCCGATCTCGTCCTCGTCCAGGACGAATCCTCCTCCCACCGAGAAGTATTCCCTGGACAGAATGGGCTCGTTATCGGCAATATATGCCGAGAAACGCATGCCATTGGTGTGGTAGTCGAGCCGCTGTCCGCGGTGCAGCAGCACGTCCGTCTCGGGGTCGAAGGTGATCCGGCGCTCACCCGCGAGGTTGAGGGACCGGCACTCGCCGATGTAGGCCACCCGGGCGTCCGCCGACGTCGGGTCCACGAGATGCGGCTGGTCACCCTCCAGGCCGAGCAGCACGGCCTTCACCGTGCCGTGGCCGTGGCCCGTCACGCCGAGGGAGCCGAAGAGATCCACCTGCACGCGCTGCACGTCGGCCAGCAGTCCCTGGGTGCGGAGCATCTCGGTGAAGCGGTAGGCGGCGGTCATCGGTCCCCCGGTGTGCGAGCTGGAGGGGCCGATGCCGATCTTGAAGAGGTCGAAGGCGCTGATGGTCACTGCGGTGTACCGGCAGGCTTCTCGCGCCGGTAGAACGGCGTGGGGATCACGGTGAACGGTTCCGGGCGGCCCCGGAGGTCCACCTGCACCTCGGTGCCGATCGCGGCGAACGCGGCGTCCACGTACGCGAGCGCGATCGGGTAGCCGAGAGTGGGGCTCGGCAGCCCGGAGGTGACGGTGCCGACGGCGGTCCCGTCGACGACGACGTCGTACCCGGCGCGGGCGGAACGGCGCCCGACGGCGCGCAGCCCCACGAGGCGGCGGGCGGGCTCCGCGGCCTTGAGGGGTTCGAGCACGGCGCGTCCCACGAAGTCGTCGGCCTTCTTGGTGCTGACCACGGGGCCGAGGCCGGCCTCGAAGGGGCTGATGTCGAGGCCGAGTTCGTTGCCGTACAACGGCATGCCGGCCTCCAGCCGGAGCGAGTCCCGGGCCGCCAGGCCGCACGGCAGGAGCCCGTGGGCGCCCCCGGCCTGCAGGACGGCGTCCCAGAGGCGCACCGCGAAGCTGGTGCCGATGAAGATCTCGAAGCCGTCCTCCCCGGTGTAGCCCGTGCGGGCCAGCAGGACCGGGAGATCCGCGAGTTCCACCTCGACGGCCGCGTAGTACTTCAGCTCGCGGATGGTCGCCGCATCGTCCGGGCGTGCCAGCTCGAGGAGGACGGCCTCGGCGGTGGGACCCTGCACGGCGATGAGGGCCGTGGTGTCGGACTGGTCCTCGACGGTCACGTCGAAGCCTGCGGCGCGGTGCCGGAGCTCCTCGGCGACGACGCCCGCGTTGGAGGCGTTCGGCACCACGAGGAAGGAGTCCTCGGCGAGCCGGTACGTGATGAGGTCGTCGATCACCCCGCCGTCGGCGGTGCAGATCAGGGAGTACTTGGCCTTCCCGACGGCGATCACCGCGAGGTTGCTGACGAGGGCGTAGTTGAGGAACGCGGCGGCCTGGGGTCCGCTGACGAGGACCTCGCCCATGTGGGACAGGTCGAAGAGACCGGCCGCCCGGCGGACCGTGTGGTGCTCCTCGAGTTCGCTCCGGTACTTCAGGGGCATCTGCCACCCGCCGAAGTCGGTGAAGGACGCCCCGTGCGCCTCGTGCTGGGTGTACAGGGCCGTGTGTTTGCTCTGCTCGCTCATGGGGATTCCTAGTCTTCGAAGGCTTCGATGGGCGGGCAGGAGCAGACGAGGTTGCGGTCGCCGTGGGCGCCGTCGATCCTGCGCACCGGCGGGAAGTACTTGTCGTGGTGCAGCGAGCGCAGCGGGTACGCGGCGAGTTCGCGCGGGTAGGCCTGCGTCCACTCGTCGCTGACGAGGACGCGCGCGGTGTGGGGTGCCTGCCGGAGCGGGCTCTCCTCGATGCTGAAGTCGCCGGCCGCCACGCGGTCGATCTCGCCCCTGATCGCGATCATGGCATCGACGAAGCGGTCCAGTTCGGCGAGGTCCTCGGATTCCGTCGGCTCCACCATCAGAGTCCCGGCCACGGGGAAGGACAGCGTGGGTGCGTGGAACCCGTAGTCGATGAGGCGCTTGGCGACGTCCTCGGCGGTGACGCCGGTGGCGGCCGTCAGCGGGCGGAGGTCCAGGATGCACTCGTGGGCCACGAGCCCCTGCGCCCCGGTGTAGAGCACGGGGAAGTGCTCGGTCAGGCGCGCCGCGACGTAGTTGGCGGCGAGCAGGGCATGCGCGGTGGCGCTGGTGAGACCCTCGGAGCCCATGAGGGCGATGTACGCCCAGGAGATGGGCAGGACGCCGGCGGAGCCGTACATCGACCCGGAGACCGGTGTGCCGCCTGCCGCGCCGGGCCCGCCGTCCGTGGCGATGTCGCGGTTCGCGTCGCCGGGCAGGAACGGCGCGAGGTGCGCGGCGACGGCCACGGGACCGACGCCGGGCCCGCCGCCGCCGTGCGGGATGCAGAACGTCTTGTGCAGGTTCAGGTGGGAGACGTCGCCGCCGAACTCACCGGGCTGTGCGAGCCCCACGAGCGCGTTGAGGTTGGCGCCGTCGATGTAGACCTGGCCGCCGGCCCCGTGCACCTTCTCGCAGACCCAGCGCACGTCCTCCTCGAACACGCCGTGGGTGGAGGGGTAGGTGATCATGATGGCCGAGAGGTTCTCGGCGTGCTGCTCGATCTTCGCGAGGAGGTCGTCGTGGTCGATGTTGCCGTTCGCCGCCGTGCCCACCACCACCACCTTCATACCCGCCAGCACGGCCGATGCCGCGTTGGTGCCGTGGGCCGAGGACGGGATGAGGCAGATGGTGCGGTTCTCGTCGCCGCGCGAGCGGTGGTAACCGCGGATGGCCAGGAGACCCGCGAGCTCGCCCTGCGAGCCGGCGTTGGGCTGGAGGGAGACCTGCGCGTACCCGGTGATCTCCGCGAGCCGCTCCTCGAGGTCCGTGATCAGCTCACGCCAGCCCTCGGTCTGGCTCTCCGGGGCGAACGGGTGGATGGACGCGAACTCGGGCCAGGAGATGGATTCCATCTCGACCGTCGCGTTGAGCTTCATGGTGCAGGAGCCCAGCGGGATCATGGTGCGGTCCAGGGCGAGGTCCCGGTCCGAGAGCCGGCGCAGGTAGCGCAGCATCGCGGTCTCCGAGCGGTGCAGCGAGAAGACCGGGTGCGTCATGAACGCGGACGTGCGGTGCAGGTCCGCGGGGATCCGCCCGTCGTGCGCCGCAGCGGACTCGGCCATCGTTCCCCCGAAGACGGCCGCGACGGCGGCGACGTGCTCCGGCGTCGTCGTCTCGTCGCAGGAGATGCCGAGGTGGTCGGCGTCGATGCGGCGGAGGTTGTAGCCGGCGGCCTCGGCCGTGTCGGCGTACTCCGCCGCCTTGCCCGGGACCCGGATCAGGAGGGTGTCGAAGAAGGCGTGGTGCACCACGGTGGTCCCGGAGCCCTTCAGGGCGTCGGCGAGAGCGACGGCGCGCCGGTGCGTGGTGCGCGCGATGGCCTTGAGCCCCTCGGGGCCGTGGTAGACGGCGTACATCGAGGCGACGATCGCCAGCAGCGCCTGCGCCGTGCAGATGTTGCTCGTGGCCTTCTCGCGGCGGATGTGCTGCTCGCGGGTCTGCAGGGCCAGGCGGTAGGCGGGGGCGCCGTCGGCATCCTTCGAGACGCCGACGAGGCGGCCGGGGAGCATACGCTCGAGGCCCTTGCGGACCGCCATGTACGCGGCATGCGGGCCGCCGAAGAAGAGGGAGACGCCGAAGCGCTGCGCGGACCCGACGGCGATGTCGGCACCCTGCTCGCCCGGGGCGGTGATGAGCGTCAGGGCCAGGAGGTCGGCGGCGACCGTGACGAGGGCGCCCCGCTCCTTGGCCGCGCTGATGACGGCCGCGTGGTCGCGCAGGGCGCCGGAGGCTCCGGGCTGCTGCAGGACGACGCCGTTGATGTCGCCGTCGGGCAGGCCCGCCGAGAGGTCCACCACCTCGACGTCGAACCCGAGCGCCTCGGCGCGGCCGCGGACCACGGCGACGGTCTGCGGAAGGGCGTCGGCGTCGATCACCGTGCGGCCCTTGTTCTTCCCGGAACGGCGCATGAGCAGGACGGCCTCCGCGACGGCGGATGCCTCGTCGAGCAGTGAGGCGTTGGCGATGTCGAGGGCCGTGAGGTCCTGGACCATGGTCTGGAAGTTGAGGAGGGCCTCGAGGCGGCCCTGGGAGATCTCGGGCTGGTACGGCGTGTAGGCGGTGTACCAGGCGGGCGATTCGAGGACGTTGCGGCGGATGACCGGCGGCGTGACGGTGTCGAAGTAGCCCTGCCCGATCATCTGCACGGCGGTCCTGTTCCGGCCCGCGATCCGGCGGAGCTGCGCCAGGACCTCGGTCTCGCTGAGGGCGGCCGGGAGGCTCAGCGCCCTGTCGAGGCGGATACTGGCGGGGACCGCCAGCCCCACGAGCTTGTCGAGGCTCGGGTAGCCGAGGACCTCGAGCATGTGCCCGGCGTCCGAGGTGCGTGGGCCGATATGGCGGTCGGCGAAGGTCGACGCGATGTCGGGGGAGGCAGTCATGGGAACTCCGTACGTCAGATGAGGGGCGCGGGCGCGCGGGCCTGGTCGGGTTCCTCCCCGCTCTGTAGGGGACCTGAGAGTTTCCGCAGGGCTCTGCGCCTGCTTGCACCGTCGGTGAGCGCCGGACGCCGTCCGGGGCTGCTTTCCAGAGTTGCCTAGCCGCAGCGGTACTTTCGCCTGAGAGATTCCTGGGGAGGATTTGCTCCTACGGCGCCTGCCGGTGTGTGGGTCAACGGCAGAACTCTCCCGCTGCAGATCGATGGCGTATTCAGTTGGGTCGTGCGGCATGTGAGCCGTCCCACAGCGTACCGCGCGCCCCGGATCGGAGGCAAAGGCCGCCGCGACGGCGGAACCCTACCCCGCCGCACCGGATCCGCGGAAGGGTGGTGCCTTCGGCACCAGGTTGGGCCTCCCGCCGTGGTCGACGCGGGACTAGCGTGGTCACAACAGCCCCATCCGCACCAGGAGCATCAATGACGATCCCGCGCCTCCGTTCCGCCCTCGCCTCCCTGGCCCTGCTCGCCGCCGTCGTGGTGCCCGCGCCGCCCGCGAGCGCAGCACCTGCCGCGTATGTCGCCCTCGGCGATTCGTACTCGTCGGGCACCGGGACGCGCAGCTACCTGGCGGACGGGACGAACTGCCAGCGGTCCGTCCACGCGTTCCCCGTCCTCATCGCGAGCGCCAGGGGGTACGCCCTGGACTTCCGCGCGTGCTCCGGCGCCACCATCCCCGATGTCGCGGCCGGTCAGCTCGGCGCACTGACGCCTGCGACGGCGTACGTGTCCGTGAGCGTCGGCGGTAACGACGCCGCGTTCGTCGCCGTCCTGACGGAGTGTGCGAAGCCGGCCTGGATGAGCAACTGCACCGCGGCGATCGACCGGGCCCAGGGCATCATCACCGGGCAGCTCCCCGGCCGCCTCGCGTCGCTGTACGGCCAGATCCGTGCCCGGGCACCCCAGGCGTCCGTCACCGTGGCGGGCTACCCGCGGATCTTCAACGGCGAGGACTGCAACGCGGCCACCTGGTTCTCGCCCACGGAGGAGGCACGCCTCAACGCGACGGCGGAGCTGCTCAACCGGACGACGGCGGCGGCGGCCGCCGCGGCCGGCTTCACCTTCCGGGATCCGTCTGCGGTGTTCGGGGGACACGCGGTGTGCGACGACGTCGAGTGGCTGAACGGTCTCGCGAACCCCGTCTCCGACTCCTACCATCCCAACCGCTCCGGCCATGCCGTCGGCTACGCGCCCCTGATCGGCCCGGCGCTGACGGGCGCCCCGGTGGCCGTCACCGCGGCCACGCTGCAGGCCGCCGAACTGTCAGCTCCCGCACTGGCCCGGGACCAGCGCACGCATGCCGCGCAGGATGCCCGGATCACCCCGGAGCGCTTCGTCCTGCCCGACCTGAAGTCCCCGGCCGCGCGGGCTGCCGCGGCACGTGCCGGCGTCGACCTCGGGGATCCGGCGAGCATCGCCCGGGCGGACCGCGCGGCAGAGGCCCTGCAGACCGGTGGCGGCGGGTCCAAGTAGATACATATGCATGGAATAACACCGGTGAGGAGCCTGTTCTACCAGCAGGCCCAGGGCGGGCCCGCACGCTGAGCACGGGAGCATCACCATGGCACGCGAACTGGAACTCGGACTCGACACCTTCGGGGACGTCACGCGCGGCGAGGACGGCACCCCCGTCCCGTACCCGCAGGTCATCCGCGACGTGATCGCGGAGGCCGTCCTCGCCGACCAGGTCGGCGTCGACTTCATCGGTCTCGGCGAGCACCACCGGGACGACTTCGCCATCTCCGCCCCCGAGACCGTCCTCGCGGCGATTGCCGGGCAGACGGAGCGCATCCGCCTCGGTTCGGCCGTGACGGTGCTCAGCTCCGACGACCCCGTGCGCGTCTACCAGCGCTTCGCCACCCTCGACGCCGCCTCGAACGGCCGCGCGGAGGTCATCCTCGGGCGGGGCTCCTTCACCGAGTCCTTCCCGCTCTTCGGCTACGAACTCTCCGACTACGAGCGATTGTTCGAGGAGAAGCTCGACCTGTTCTCGGAGCTCATCAAGGAAGGGCCGGTCACGTGGTCCGGCAGCACCCGCCCGGGCCTGAAGGACCACGAGGTCTACCCGAAGACCGAGGGTGGGCACCTGAAGACGTGGATCGGCGTCGGCGGGAGTCCCGAGTCCGTGGTGCGGGCGGCCCGCTACGGCATGCCGCTGATGCTCGCGATCATCGGCGGAGACCCCGCGCGCTTCGCCCCCTACGTGGACCTGTACCACCGCGCCCTGAACCAGCTCGGCCGGCCTACGCTGCCCATCGGTGTCCACTCACCCGGCTACATCGCCGACTCCGACGAGCAGGCCCGCGAGGAGCTCTGGCCGGACAACCGGATCATGCGCGACCGCATCGGCCGGGAGCGCGGCTGGGGTCCGACGACGCGCGAGGAGTTCGACCACGAGGCGGACTTCGGTTCCCTGTACGTCGGGTCGCCGGAGACCGTCGCGCGGAAGATCGCCGCGACCGCGCGGACCCTCGGCATCGACCGCTTCGACATGAAGTACAGCGCCGGACCACTGCCCCACGGGAAACTCATGCACAGCATCGAGCTCTACGGCACCAAGGTGATCCCGATGGTGCGGGAGATGCTGGCGTAGGCACGGCGCGGTCGGGGCCGACCGACCTTCGCCCTTTCTTCGGTCTTCTTTCGCACTTCCGGCACGGCGTGTTTGAGCGGCGAGGGCCAGAGTGGAACGCAGGAGCACAGGTCTCCACGATCCTCCCGCCGGTTCCGGTCCGTCCACCGGAACCGGCGGGCAGCCTCGATCGGGATCCGTTCCCCACCAGGCCCGGCGGCAGCGAGAAGGAGCAGGCGTGACCACGATCCACCTCCCGTCCCTTCCGGCCGCGGTCCGGACGACGTGTGACGCCACCACCTCCCGCCCAGCCACCGACAGGAGCGACGGGCCACAGCCTCCCGCGCTCGATCGGCGGACCCTCGAGAACCTCGGGGACGAACTCTCCGACCCGGCGGGCGCCATGGAATTCGCGCAGCTGTTCACGCAGATGCTCCCGCAGCGGATCGATGCCGTGGAGGCGGCCCTCTCTGCGCGCGCCACGGACGCGGCCGTCGTCGCCCTGCTCAGCCTTAAGGCGAGCGCGTCCATGGTGGGCGCGCGCCGGCTCGCGGAGGAATCATCCACGGCCCTGGAGGTCGTGGGGGAGCCCTCCGGGCACGAAGCGGCGGTCGCGCGGCTGCGAAGCCTCGCGGCGGACTTTCAGTCCGCGCTGGGCGGCATCATCCGATAGCCGACGCCGCGTACCGTCCGGATGAACCGGGGCGCCTTGGTGTCCTCGCCCAGCTTCTTCCGCAGGTTCCGGATATGCACTTCGACGAGGTGCTGGTCGTTGACCCACCCGTCACCCCAGATCCGTGCCAGCAGGGTCTCGCGCTGCCAGACCCGGCGGGGTCCGGAGATGAGCGTGGCCAGCAGGTCGAACTCGATCCGCGTGAGCGGGACCTCGACGCCGTCGAGCAGTGCGATCCGGCCCTCGGTGTCGATGCTGAGGGGTCCGTGGGTCAGCATCCCCGCCACCGGATCCGCTGGGACCGGGAACGCCGCCGCCGTCGGCTGCGGTTCCGCGTCCGTGCCCAGCAGCGGCTGGGCGGAATTCCGCACCGTGCTCCGCGGCCGCCGGAACATCGCATTGACCCGCGCCCCGACCTCACGGGGGCTGAACGGCTTCACCACGAAGTCGTCCGCGCCGATCTCGAGCCCGATGAGGCGGTCGATCTCATCCTGCCGCGCCGTGATCATGATGACGTAGGCGTCCGTCAGCGGCCGTATCTGCCGGCACACCTCGACGCCGTCGATGTCGGGGAGATTCAGGTCCAGCGTCACGAGGTCCGGCTGACGGTCACGGACGAGCGCGACGCCCTGGCGCCCGTTCTCTGCCTCGATCGTGGTGAAGCCGTTCATGCCGAGCGTCATGACCAGCAACTGCCGCACATCGGCGTCGTCTTCGATGATGAGCGCGACACGCGCGTCGGGGTCAGGTGTCATGGCTAACACATTGCCAGATATCGGCGCCCGGACCGAGTGCATCGGAACCGTTCTGCACAGTTTCTACCGGGCGCGTCCGCCGGCCCCCGAGGACCGCAGCCATCAGCGGCCCGCCGCCACTGTGCGGGCCGCGAGCCACGGTCCGATGTCGGACCCCGGGAGGGGCATGGCGAGGTGGAAGCCCTGCCCGGAATCGCATCCGCGGTTGAGCAGCTCCTCCCGGGTCTCCTCGCTGTTGACGCCCTCGGCGACCACGCGGAGGCCCAGGCTGTGCGCCATGTCGATGATCGACCCGACCAGCGCGCCTGCCCGCGCGTCGCCCCCCATCGCGGTGACGAACGAGCGGTCGAGTTTCAGTTCGTCGACGGGAAGGTCCCGCAGGTAGGCCAGGGAGCTGTAGCCGGTGCCGAAGTCGTCGATCGAGATCTGGACGCCCACGGCCCGCAGCTCCGCGAGGAGCCCGGCGGTCCCCGCGGGCGTGGACATCAGGACGTCCTCGGTGATCTCGAGCATGAGACAGGACGCCGGCACGCCGTGCTCCTCGAGCAGGTCAAGGATCTCGTGCGGGAGGCACGGCAGAATGCAGGAACCGGACATGTTCACGGCGACGACGACGTCCAGACCTTCCGCGCGCCAGCGGGCGACGCGCTGGACGGCCCTCCGAAGGACGAGCGAGGACAGCTGCGGCATCAGGCCGGCATCCTCGGCGAGCGACAGGAACGCGCTCGGTGGCAACTGCCCGCGGGTCGGGTGGTTCCACCGGACGAGGGCCTCCACGCCGATCACCTCCTGGTCGGCCAGGCGGACCTTCGGCTGATAGTGCAGCTCCATCTGATCCTCCGCGAGCGCCGTCCGGATCTCCTGGACGGTCCGCAGCCGCAGTTCGCCGTCGTCGTCGTCCGTGGCGTCGTACACGTGGCAGCCGCTGCGCTGCGCCTTCGCCCGGAACATGGCGATATCGGCCTTCCGCATGAGCAGGCTGATGTCGGTGCCGTGCCGGGGCGTCAGGGCGATCCCGATGCTGGCGCTCACCTGAAGGGCGGTGGTACCGATCTCCACAGGGCTGGAGAGTTCGGCGCCCAGCCTCTTCGCCGCGGCTACGGCGTCGTCCTCCGTCGCGCCACTGAGGAACACGGCGAACTCGTCGCCGCCGAGCCGCGCGAGCAGGTCCCCGGGGCGCAGCTGCTGACGGAACCGTCGGCTGACCTGCACGAGGAGCGCGTCCCCGACGTCGTGCCCGAGGGCGTCGTTCACGTGCTTGAAGCGGTCGAGATCGACGATGAACAGCGCACCGGTGCGGCCGTCGGCCAGCCGGTCGGGCACATCGGTCAGCAGGGCGCGACGGTTCGGCAGCTTGGTGAGCTCGTCCGTGCGTGCCAGCGCCATGAGCATCCGGTTCCGGAAGGCGAGGGGCACGGACGCCAGGCCCAGCGAGGCAGCCGCGAAGATCACCGCGAGCAGCGGGATGTCCAGCCGGGAACCGATGACGAGCACGGCGAGCGCCGCCGCCGTGGACACCAGGGGTGCCGCGAGCTCCGGGACGCCGCGGCTCCTGCGGGCCCGCCCGGTTCCTGCTGCGCCGTCGACCCAGGCAGCCACGGCCACCACCCCGGTCACCCAGCCGGCATCGATGAGCGAACCGGCGCTGTAGTCTTCGATGCCGAGCGCATAGGCGACGTCGGCGGCGGAGAAGAGGATCATCCCGGCGATCAGGACCGGCCAGCGCGGCCCGATGTCGAGGCCCCTCGACGCGAGGACCCCTCCCACGGCGGTGATCACCAGCAGATCGAGGAGCGGGTAGGCGACGGTGATGGCCACCTCGAAGGCCGTGCCGCCGGCAGTGCCGGTCTGCAGGATCGGCGCCAGCAGCAGCGCCACGAGCGAGGCTGCCGCGAGCGCTCCGACCAGGCTGTCCAGCAGGATGGGCCACATCAGGCCGCGCAGCTTCCGCACGAGCACGACCGCGAGAGCGCCGAGCATCAGCGGATAGAAGGCGAGGTACGGAACGTCCGCCAGGGAGATGAAGCCGAGCGAGTCGCCTCCGTCCAGCGATGCCAGGTAGTAGGCGTCGCCGGCGGTGTAGGCGAGGACCGCCCCGCCGCCGAGCAGGACCTGCGGTTCGGCGAATCGGGTCCGTACCGCAGCACTGATGCACAGGCCTACGGCGGAGAGTTCGGTGAGGATGCACAGCCAGCCGTCGGAGAGAGGCTCGAACGTCGTCGGATCCCCCAGCAGGAGGCTCACGGTATAGAGGACGAGCAGGCTCACCATCACGGCGGTCAGGACCCGGGTGTGACCCCACTGCTCGCGGCGGCGCACGACGGCGGCAAAGGGCGTGTCGCGCCGCATCAAGTCCCCATCCTCTGCGCTGGCCATGGCGTTCATGGCAAGGGCCAGCATAGGCAGGCCGCCACCCCGGCCGGACCCGATCCGGTGCGTCCTCGCCGCATCCTGTGGAAATCCTTGGTTGACCCTGTTGTGCGGGGACCGTCTGTACCCTCGACCTATGCTGCGAATCATCCGCCAACTCCTGATGGTCCCCGAGGTCGCGCTCCTGGCGCGGCGCACTCCCCGGGACCCGGCGAGGGCGTGGGAAGGCTACTGGCACGGAGTCCGGGCAACCGGCACACAGGGCGAGGTGCTCTGGGACACGGACATCGGCCCCGAGGCGGAGCAGTACGCGCAGTCCATGGAGGCGTCCATGGACTGCGCGCTCCCGGTCCTCGACGTCGGATGCGGGAACGGACGCTGGACGCGCTGGCTCGCCCCCCGCTTCCCGGCCGCCGTCGGCGTGGACATCGCGGAGAGTGCCGTACAGCGGGCGCGGCAGGAGACCGGGGACGGGCATGCCATCACCTTCCGAGCCCTCGACCTCACCCTTCCCGGCAGCGGCCATATGCTCCATGAGGAATACGGGGACATGAACGTGTTCGTCCGTGGTGTCTTCCATGTCCTGAGGGGCCCGCAGCGCGACCAGCTGGCGCAGAACCTGCACGCAGTGGTGGGCCGGCGCGGACGCGTCCTGCTCACGGAGACGAACTATCGCGGCAGCCCGCTCTCCTACATGCAGAGCCTCGGCGCGATGCCGGGCAGGATCCCGCTTCCGCTGCGCAAGGCCATCGGCGGCATTCCCGTGCCGGGCCGTTTCGGCCCGGAGGAACGCCGTGCAGCGTTCCCCGAGGCAGCCTGGCAGGTGGTGACCGATGGACCGGTGACCATCGAGGCGGTGCCGATGGGCGGCGACGGGACCACCGGTATCCCCGGATACTTCGCTACGATGAAGACTCGCTGATCCTCGGTCTCACGGGGTGAACCCAGGGCCGGCCCGGCCCGGAAGGCATCAGCGGTCTGCTCAGGAGGCCCCCTTGCCCGCACAGCGTATCGACGGCGACAAAGCCGGCCTGGAACTCCTGCCGAACGGCATCCTCCACCTGGAGTGGGATCGGGACTGCACCATCACCGCCACGGACGCCGAGGCCGCCATGCGGGCGGTCGACTCCCTCGCCGAGGCGGAGGGCCACCCGATGCTCGTGGACATGGAGACCACGCGAACGGTGACGCGCGACGCGCGGGCCGTCTTCGCCACCCCCTGCGCGGCGTCACGGATCGCCCTCCTGGGCTCCTCCCCCGTCGACAGGATGATCGCCAATTTCTTCCTCGGGGTGAACTCCCCACCCTGTCCCACGCGGTTCTTCACCTCCCGCCACCTGGCGGTGGCCTGGCTGCAGAGCGGAGCGGGGGAGCAGGAGCACCCGGCGAGCGCCTGACCCGGCACCGGACTGCGTTCCGGCCTGGTGCCTCGCGGCATTCCCGGGGGTTTGTTCGAGGGTTGCCTCAGAGGGGTACGGCGATGTCGGCCCCGCCTTCGTGGGTGAGCCGCGTGCGCACCTGCACCACCGACGGAGCGGCGATGAAGCCCCCCGCGACTAGGGCCTGGCCCTTCGTGAAATGCAGGGCGTCGTCGAGGTGCCCGGGCGAGACGTAACCGAAGACGGAGGCCAGTTCGGCAAGATCCCGCGGCGATGACATCTTCATGAGGACGAGGTTGTCGCACTGGCTCAGGACGTTGACAGGGAGTTTGGACGGTCGCTGGGTCGACAGAAGAAGCCAGAGCCCGAACTTACGCCCCTCCGCGGCGATCTGGGTGATCCGTTCGGTGAGCGCGCGCTGGACGGGCGTGATCGGGTCCGGGCTGCAGAGGTTGTGGGCCTCGTCGATCACGATGAGGATCGGGCGACGTTCCTCACGGTTCTTCCACAGGTGATCGAGCACGCTGAGTGCCGCGACCTGCGGTTCGGCCGGAAACCGGAAGCCGCCCAGATCGAGGACAGTCGCGCGTGGGCGTTCGTCGATGACGTCTTCAGCAGACCGGCCGCCCCACGCCCAGAGGTCCCATTCGAGGACGCCGAGATTCTCGATGCGCATCGCGAGATTCCGCCCCGAGGCGGAGTCCTTCGCCCGCAGCTGACCGACCAGATCGGTGCGGTCCTTCACGTCCACCTCGCTCTCGAGGTGGACGAGGACGTTGTACTCCTCGCGGTCCAGGACCGGATCGAGACCCAGGACGGCGGCGCGCGACTCCAGCGACTGGTCCAGGAACCGCACCCGGACATAGTCGGACCCGCTCCCCGTGGCGCGAAGGACGCGCACATCATCGAACGCGTCCGAACTCCCGTTGAGCGGCGCCTTGAGTTCTCCCAGGCGGACGAAGTCCGCGTTCGGATCGAGGACGAGGAGCGGCAGCCGGGTGCCCAGCAGCAACTGTTCCAGGACGACACCCAGCGCGTAGGTCTTCCCCGACCCGCTCTGCCCGCACCAGAACGTGTGGCGGTTGAACCGCCGGGCGTCGAGTTCAGCAGGCGTACGGCCGCCGTCGAGGGTGCCGATTCTCAACTGATGGGACATCTTCTCTCCAACGTTCGTCGGTTCCGGACCCGCCCATCCAACGCCCCCTCACCGACTACTGTCCTCCCACGAACCGGATGATCAGGGACCTTCCTCTTCGTTCTTGACAGGCAACCTGATGGTTACCTACCTTCGCGATATGAGTGATGCGTTCCGGGCGATTGCAGATCCCACCCGCCGCGCCCTGATCGAAGCCCTCCACGAACGCAACGACCAGAGCCTGTTCGAACTGTGCACACGGCTGATGTCCGGTCGGGCCACGGTCGTCACCCGCCAGGCCGTCAGCAAGCACATCGCCGTACTGGAAGAGGCGGGCGTGGTCAGCGTCCGCAAGATCGGGCGCACCAATATCCACCACCTCAACACCGCGCGGTTGACCGAGATCGCCGCGTGGCTCGCGACCCACATCGACGATCAGGAGCAGGAATGAGCGACAGCGAGACGCGGAACGAAGAGGATGCCTCGGGGCGCCGCACCGGCCGCTGGGAGGAGCGTGATCCTCACGGAGGCATGATCGTCGGCACCTACGTCGAGGGTGAACGAGTCGGCGAGTGGACGCACTACTTCGCGGACGGGCGGGTGCGGTCGGTGAGCCAGTACGCAGCAGGAAGCCTCACCGGACCGGTGACTTGGTACCGCGCGACCGGCGGGCTGCTGCAAAGAGGTGGGTTCCTCGACGGGGAGAAGCACGGCTTCTGGCAGCGCTGGAACGCGGCAGGGGCGATCATCGACGAGGGTGAGTTCGACCTGGGCCGCAAGATTGGCCAGTGGACCTACTTCAACCCGGACGGAACGGTGAAGCGCACGACGCTGCACCGCGGTCGAGCGACCTAGCGAGGATCGGTGGGCGACAGACCGAGCGGGGAACACGTCACGAGATGTCGGGTCACCCCGGGAAGCAACGGCACGGCTCATCGATCCGATGCGTCATGTCTGAACTCGTGCACAAGCGTGATGATCAGCACGCCGGGTCTGCGCGCCCGCAACACCGACAAGCATCCGGCCTGGATGACCGTGCTTGAACCCCTCGTCGCCGATCGGCCGACGGGCAGGGCGAGAAACTGCCCTGCAGGCCAGTGCGCCTGTCGGTAGCATGCGAAGCATGACGATCAAATTGGAGAACGTCGGTATCGCCGTCCGCGACATCGACGCGACGATCGCGTTCTTCACCGATCTGGGCCTCGAGGTCGTTGGCCGCGACACGATCAGCGGCGACTGGGCCGATACCGCCGTCGGCCTCGACGGCAACCACGCCAAGATCGCCGTACTCAGAACGCCGGATGGTCACGGTCAGCTCGAGCTTTTCGAGTACCTTCACCCCGACGCGATCGAGACGAACCCAACCCTTCCCAACGAGATCGGCATGCACCGCATCGCGTTCTCCGTGGATGACATCGACGCAGCGCTCGAGGTAGCTGCGCGGCACGGCTGCCATCCGCTTCGGGGTGTGGCGACATATCGAGATGTCTACAAGCTCACGTACGTGCGTGGCCCGAGCGGCATCCTGGTGATGCTTGCTGAGGATCTGAAGAGGGACTGACGGTCGTTCGCCCGATGTACGGGTTACCGAACCACGCCCACAGCTCGTTCGCGATGCGACGGCGGGTCTGAACCTCGTGCTCGGCTGGGATTGTTCTCCTCGTCATAGGACATAAGCGACACCGATCGGTCACAGTCAGGACGGACACTCGCCGTGCAGATCATGGTGAGGTGTTCATCATGTTGTTCGTCATCAAGGAGAAGGAGTTGTTGTGCGGATACTCGTCGTAGGGGCCGGAGCCACAGGAGGCGCCTTCGGAACCTTGCTGCAGGAAGCAGGGCGGGACGTCACCTATCTCGTCCGTGAACGGAAAGCAGAAGCCTTGCGCCGCGACGGATTGCGATTCGTGTCCCCTGATGCCGACCGAACTCACCCAGTGCAGGTCCTCACAACCGCCGACACGGCGCCCGTCTTCGATCTCGTGCTCATCACGGTCAAGGCGACAGCCTTCTCCTCCGCAGTCATCGACGTCCACCCGTTCATCGACGCGAACACGCGCATCCTCCCGATCCTCAACGGCATGGCGCACATCGACCAGCTCCAGGCGGCGTACCCGGGACAGGTACTGGGCGGTCTGGCCCGCATCGTGGCGACCCTCGACGGAGACATCGTCCACCAGAAGACGCCGATGAGCTCACTCACGGTGGGCTCCCTGACAGACGCTCCGGTCGCGGACGATATCCGGAACGCCCTTGACATCCCGGGCATCGACTTCTCGGTCGCCGATGACGTGGTGGGCGCGCTGTGGGACAAATGGGCGTTCATCGCCGCTGCCAGCGTCATCAACTGCCTGTTCCATGCTCCCGTGGGCCGCATCCTTGATGCCGGCGGCGAAGGCGCGATACGCGCGGCGATCGACGAACTCGAGGCCGTCGCCACACGGGCCGGGCACCCCGTGTCGGGTCCGGCGCACCGACAGGCAGTGGCGCTCCTGACCGAACCCGGATCGTCCTTCACCACATCGCTGTACCGGGACCTCACCGCAGGACTGCCTTCAGAGGTCGACCACATCCTCGGCGACTACGCACTCCGGGCCAAGGCGCTGCAGCAACCCACTCCGCTCCTCGACCTGACCCTCATCGCGATCAGAGCAAACCTCTTGAGCTGATCCACGACGGCTCTCGCCCGCGCCGTTGTCCGGATCGACCCCCACCTGAGAAAGTAACGACATGACCCTGGACATCGCAGCCTTCCGCGCGCACTTCCCCGCCCTGCTCACCGGCACCGCGTATTTCGACGGCCCCGGCGGAACCCAGGCCCCCACCGTCGTGGGAGCTGCGATAGCCGACGCCATCACCGGGCCGCTGTCCAACCGCGGCTTCGGTATGGGCTCGGAGAACAACGCCGAATCGGCGGTCGGCGCATTCCGCGTGGCGATGGCTGACCTGCTGGGGGCACATCCTCGCGGTGTCGTCTATGGGCGAAGCGCAACGCAGCTCGCCTATGACTTCTCCCGCCACCTCGCCAAGACCTGGCAGCCGGGTGATGAGGTTGTAGTGTCACGCCTGGATCATGACTCCAATATCCGCCCCTGGCTGCAAGCAGCCGCAGCGGTCGGCGCCACTGTGCGCTGGATCGATTTCGACCCGGACACCACGGAGATCGACGAAGCGTCCGTCGCAGCCGCGATCACCGAGCGCACGAAGCTGGTAGCGATCACCGCCGCGTCGAACCTGCTCGGCACCAAACCGCCGGTGCGCCGCATCGCCGATGCCGCTCACACGGTCGGCGCGCTGGTCTATGTGGACGGGGTGCACTACACCGCTCATGCGGCGGTCGACGTGAAGGCGTTGGGAGCCGACTTCTTCGCCTGTTCGCCCTACAAATTCCTCGGGCCTCATTGCGGTGTTCTCGTGGCCGACCCGGATCTGCTGGAGTCACTGCAGCCGGACAAGTTGCTGCCGTCCACGAACGAGGTTCCTGAGCGGTTCGAGTTCGGTACCCTCCCGTACGAGATCATGGCCGGAGCCACGGCGGCCGTGGAGTTCCTCGCCGGGATCGCCCCCGGCGCCGCAACCGGCCGCCGTGCGCACCTTCTCTCATCCGCTCACATGGTCGATGAATACGAGCTCGCGTTGCGCTCCCGGATCGAGGCAGGGCTGGCCGAACTGGGTGACGCCGTCACGCTGCACTCAAAAGCCCAGGATCGGACACCGACACTGCTGGTGACGTTCCCGGGCCGGTCCTCCACGGACGCCTACCGGTTCCTTGCGGAACGGAACATTCTCGCGCCGGCCGGCTCGTTCTACGCGTACGAAGCCTTCCGTCGTCTCGACCTCGAGGACAGCGCAGCCCTGCGGATCGGTTTGGCGCCGTACAACAACGACGATGACGTCGACCGCCTCCTGGCCGCGCTCGGCGAGTTCGTTGCTTCATAGCGCGGGGTGAGGGTCTTCGCGTTGCACGGATTGTGCGCCGAACCGGCGACGACGAGCAGGATGTCGCCGGTCCGGCTGTGTCGTATCAGGATGCGTCGGTGATTCCCATGCTGAGGTAGCGGTCCACCGTCGCCCGGCTGGCACCGATGAGCTTCCCGATGTCCGCCGGAGCAAGCCCCTAGGCGCTAAGATCCTGTACTCGCTTCACCGTGGCATGGTCAGTCGTGACTTCTCGAGCGGCATCTATCACTGCGTATTGATGGGGTAGCCCATGTCTTGTGAACTCGTCTCGCCGCGTCCTTTTCGGGCACAGCAGTCGTGGTCTCCTGACCACATGGGCACGGCACAAGCTTCCCCTCGTTTCGCTGCTTGTCCCGCACACACGTGGACAGCAGGAGCCAGTGGCCCGCCTGCACACCCCCACCACGTCACCAATGCGAGAGGTCACCTCGGGTGAGCGGTGGACGGGCGCAGTTTCCCCGAGTGGCGGGGCGGTCTCACCCGACTTCAGCTCCTGCTGGTAGAGGTCATCCACCTGCGGGCGGGTGGAGCCCGAGGGGTGGAGCTCAAGGCCGTCCACCTGTGGGTGAACCAATCACTGGTCGTTCGAATGTTTCGTCGCCGGTTGGTCCGTCGTGCGCGCGGTCTAGGGTGAAGATATGGACGCAGCGACCGCAGTGATGCAAGCCCTGACCACAAGCGAGCAAGCTGGGTTGATCATGGACTTCGACGGGGTTCTCTCGCGGATCACCGACAATCCGGGTGCCAGCGAGCTCCTGCCAGGCACCGAGAAGATACTCGCTGCTCTGGCCACTAAGCTCTCGGTCGTCGCCCTCCTCTCGGGGCGGCCTGCCGCGTTCCTCACTGAGCGAGCAAGCATCCCCGGGGTGGAACTTTACGGTTCCTACGGGCTGGAGAGCGTTACCGAGAACGGCATCCAGGTCGTACCGGAAGCCCGGCCGTAGATGACCGTTGTTGAGGAAGCCACCCGAGTGCTGCACCAGGAGCTGGAAGGTGTCGAAGGTGTAACCGTCGAAGAAAAGTCCCTCGCAGTGGCCGTGCACTGGCGGCTCGCGCCGGACCAGGACAGAGCTATGAAGCTCATCGCCCCACTCATGCAGGGTGTGATCGACACATACGGGTTGCGCCACGAGCCCGGCAAATTCGTGGAGGAGCTCCGAATGCCCCTGGATCAGGACAAGGGCACCGCTCTTCAAAAAATCATCAGCACCCAAGCCCTCCAGACAGTCGCGTACGCAGGCGATGACCGAGGAGACCTACCAGCCTTCGAGACAGCAACCGCAGCAGGCGGGTACGCGCTTGTCGTCGACGGCCCCGACATGGCGCCGTCAATCAACAACATCACCGGTGCCCACTTCAACGGACCGGAACACTTCCAGTCCTGGCTGCACCAGCTCAATGACGCCCTGCACTAGCAGCGGACCTCCACGAAGGATCGACTGTCTCCGACGGTCAACGCACCGCCCCGGCAGTAGTGGCTAGGAAAAAGCTCGGTCCGGTCTGTCCACGAATCAGGACACCTCGTTCACTCCTAAGCTGAGATAGCGGTACACCGTCGCCCGACTGGCGCCAATGATCTTCCCGATATCGGCTGGAGCAAGACTGTGCCCTTTGAGGTCCCGCGCTCGCCTGACCTTTTGCATGATCTGCAGTTACTTCCCGCCGGCCAGCTTTCCGCCCGTACTCGGCCACCGCCATGCCGGCCCTAGTCCGCTCAGCGAGCTGGTCCCGCTCCAGCTGCGCGAACGCGGACATGACAGTCAGCATCGCCCGACCCATCGGCCCGGTTCTGCTGATGCCTTCGGTGACGCTGCGGAAGTGCACCCCCCGTTGCTCCAGGTCATCAATGAGGGCCAGCAGATTCCGGGTGTTGCGTAGCGGTACGTTCGCATTCGCTACTGGCTGTTCTGCCCGCGAAGGTGCGACTGGTCGGCGCCGTTGCGGTTCTGGAGATAACGATCAACATACGTTCGTTGCGTGCTGCAAGCAGTGCCTGCGAGAGTTGTAAGCATACTGATATTTGCGAATCGTCAAGTATCAGATGCGAACGCTGCTTTGAGGACGGCCGGAATGACGAGAGGGCCGACAACGGCTCGAGCACGGATCAAACCTCACCTTAAGGAGCACATCGTGGCACAAGGAGACTCATCGGGTGCGAGCACCCCGAAAAGCCGGCGTAACGACGTCGTAGCCGCCGAGAGGGATCGCTTCGGTGGCATTAAGTTCGGGTCGGCGTTCTTCGGCTGGCTGACCGCAATCGGTTTGACCGTGATCCTCAGTGCTCTCGCCGCGGCGATCGGCGTCGGCGTCGGGGCAGCTAATACGAGCAGTGCGAATGACGCCGCGAACCAGGCACAGCAGAACGCACAGACCATCGGCGTAGTCAGCGGGATCGTCCTGGCGATCATCCTCTTCGTCGCCTACTACTGTGGCGGCTATGTCGCCGGCCGCATGGCGCGGTTCGACGGCGTGAAGCAGGGCGTGGCCGTATGGCTGTGGGGCATCATCATCGCGATCGTCCTTGCGATCCTCGCTGCGGTGGCTGGCGACCAGTTCAATGTGCTGTCCAACCTCAACGGCGCTCCGAGCATCCCCGTGGACGGCAGCGCACTTACGGCTAGCGGCCTGGTCGCCCTCGCGATCGCAATCCTCATCCCACTGATCGGTGCGGTCCTCGGCGGCAAGGCCGGCATGAGCTTCCACCGCAAAGTCGATCAGGCAGGGATTGATCACCAGCTTGGACGCTGAACTCAACCAGGTGAGCCTCAGGGGCGGACGCCTGAAGGAGGTGCCACCCGATCAGAGTGGCACCTCCTCGACGTTAACGCGGTTCCCCAGAGGCCTGGTTGGTGTCGCGCAGGAAGAAGGCACCGAGTGATCCAGCGAGCGTGGCGAACACCGCCACCGAGTAGACGGCGAGCAGCACCTGCAGGATGCGTGCGAAGGGTGTTGTTGGTGTCAGGCCGCTACCGGTAATTGTCGCCATCGCTGATTCGAAGAGCGCGTCAGCGTAGGAAGCGTGCGTTCCGGTGGCATAGAGCAGCTGACTGGAGGCGAGAATGACCACCGCGGTCACGGCCACCAGCCACCCGATGCGACTGGACAAGAGTCGGCTAGCGGACCGCGATCCGCGCACACCTGCGGAGACGATGCCCCCGAACCGCGCGAACCGGGCCAGCCGGACAAAGCGCAACGCCTGTAGTGCCCGGAAGAATCGAAGGAAGGGCACCAGGAGGAAGACGACCTGCCACCAGTTCTTCTTCCAGAACGCGGGGCTGAATCCGGCGATGTAGGCCCGCAGTAGGAATTCGGCGACGAAAATTGCCCAGAACACCCACCCCAGAACGGTGAAGGTAAGGACTGTTCCTGTACTGGTGGCGAGGATCTGCCCAAGCACGACGAACAGGAAGATGACGCCCAGGATGCCCATCGGCTTGTCCAAGCGTGTCGCCATGACTTCCGCGCGACGAAGACCGGCCTCCCGAACCGCGGTTGGTTTATCCATTAGTTGTCGTCCCTTGAGCGTCATCCATCCGTCGTGACTCCGGACGGCGCGGGGCCATCAGTGGTCCGTGTCGGCGTAACCGGTGATACCACTCATGGCGGACCCGCTCCCGAGTTTGCTGGTGGGGATGACGCTGAGTTTTCCGTTGGTTTCCAGGACGACGGCGGCAATGGACGAGAGATCGCCTGAACCGGTGCCCCGCACCGCTTGCATGACTTCTGATTCGCTCAAGCGATTACGGTGCAATTCCTCGTACTTTAGGCGTCCGTTGATCACAAGGGCGGTGGGTTTAGCTGTGATGGCGCTGCGGGCGCCCGGCCAGCGCGCGGACACCCATGCGACGACGAACTGCAGCCCGGCCAGGAGGGCAAGGGCGGTCAGTCCCTCTGCGTAAGCTACATCGGAGCTAAGCAGGATTGTCGCAAGGGTCGAGCCAAGAGCCACGGTGACAATGAAGTCGAAGGCATTGAGCTGACTCAGCGTTCTCTTGCCGGACAGACGAAGAGCTCCTATGAGCGTCGCATAGGACACCGCTCCAACGATGAGCACCCGTAGAATGTCCGCCCACGAGTCAAACCACACTGACGACCCCTAGCCCAGTGACGTCAGCAGCGCATCGCATGCTTGCTCGCAACGCCGGCATGCTTCAGCGCAAATCCGGCAGTGCTCGTGCATGGAAGCATGCTCGGAGCACGTTTCCTCGCAGGCCTTGCATGCAGCGTGGCATGCTTCGAGTACTGCGCGGGTCAGGTTCGCGTCATATCCGGTGCGTCGGGAGAGGATCCTGCCCGTTGTGGCGCATATGTCAGCACAGTCGAGATTTGTCCGGATACAGCTGGCCAGATCAGCGATCATCTTCTCGGCGAGACAAGCGTCCGCGCAGGCTGTGCAGGTCTGGGCGCAGGCGAAGCAGGCCTCGATACACTCAACGAGCTTGTCGCGGTCAATACCTCCGAGATCCTGTGGGTACGTGTCGAGCATCGCGCGGGTGTCATCCATTGCTTTTCTCCTTCAGGTCCGTGTCGTGGGTTTATGGGATCCGTGCTTCCAATGCGCAGCAGCGACGTCTATTGGCTGCCGAGGTTGTGGGCACCACATCGCAGGTCTCGTCACTGCATTGCTTTCAAGTCTTACGGTGACGTGGATCGTAGTGCTGGCGGAGCTGTACTGCCCTCTCAGTTCGTCCTGGTCACCGCGGTCCCCCTTTCCTGCTCCGTTGTGGGCCCCTGATCCGAGTTCTCGCTCTCGGGTCGGTTGGGTGCGGGTGATGATTCCTTCTGCCATGGCCACCGTCCGGTGATCTCGAGCTCGAGCGAGAAACTGAGGAATGTCCGGATGAGGACAAGCAATGCCAGGACGCCGACCGAGGTGAAGGTCGGGGTGACAGCAACCGTTCGGATGATGTCAGCTGCGACGAGTAGCTCAAGCCCGAGGAGGATGGACCGTCCGAGCCGTCTGCGGTACGCATGGTAGACGCCGTCCTTGCTGTTGTTCCGTCGCACCACTCCGCTCAGGGCCACGAGGGTTGCCACGATGGCGCCAATAACGATTGCGGCGACGCCGGCTGCGTCGACGGCTATACCCACGGTTTCCATAAGGTGCTGGAAGTTCATGACTGTCGGCCCTTCCAAGAGTGACGGCACGGTTTCCAGTCTCAACCCATCAGGTTGCGCGGTTGGCTACGCGCCTCGGTGCTGAAGGTGCGGAGCTCCTCCTAGACAGCAGGTGTCGGCTGCATCCTGGGGATACCGCTTGATGGTGTGCTGCCACCACCCCATCCTCCTGTGCAACGTTGTTCCGTCGGCGTGCAGGGCTGCCGGTGTCGTAGAACCTGTGAGGGCAGAGAGATCGGACCATGAAACGGGGCCTTTCGACGCCTACGGCGGTGAACTACTCGGGCCTCAAGGCCTCGTTTCGTCGCATCCCTGTCAGATTGCGGCCGGCCTCAGGTCGGCCGCACGTCGTTGGGCGGTACTAGGGAAGGTCCTCGACGTCGTCGGCGACGACGACGAGTTCCTGCTCGTATTCCACGACGTAGGTGGACTCGTCGTCATCGAAGGTGAATCCTTCTTCTTCCAGATCGGTGAGGATGAAGTTCCTTACCGTGCCCGTCACCTGGACGTTGTCGCCTTCTTCGACTTCTTCACCCAGCCCGGTGCCGACGATGAGAGTTTCGTCTTCTCCGACGCTGAAGACATTGGGGCCGACCACTTCCTGAACTTCGGTCTGCAGGGTGACGGTCTCGCCGAGGATGGCTGCTTCGGCGGTGGGTCCCGCCTCTTCGGCTTCCTGAACGACGGTCTCCTCGGCGCAGCCGACGAAACTCAGGGCGGCGAAGGGCAGGAGCGCGGCGAGAGCGAACTTCCGGGCGAACAGGTTCTGCTTCTGGGTGGTCATGGTGTCTCCTTCAAGCGGGCGAGCGGTGACGTGGCCGCCTTCCCGCTGTGGTTGGGTATGGCTGTATACGTCTCTTCGACCGTAAGGACCCTTACCGTTCCGGGTCCACCGCCGTTACATGACCGACATCGCGCTGTGACCTCCTCACGGGGACAGCGTTACGTTCGCGACGGATCGTGACCTGTCCGCGATCTCCGGGTCCAATCCCTCGACCTTCAGGCATTCCGGGTGGGCCGGGGTTGTGGCAGCCCTATAGCGTGTGGTCCTGCCGAGCGTCGCGGGGGAGCGCATGTCGGATGTGGTTGACCGGCGGGTGCGGTCGTCGACAAGGTGGATGGACACCTTCACACCAATCGAGGACGGGACTGCAGGAACAGTGGTGCAGTCGGGTCCTCAGGATCGAGGAACATCATGCGTTTCGAAGACAGCAGGCTGACTCGCACGATCACTACCGGAGTAGTACTCTCTGCCGCACTCTGGGGCATCACTGGATGCTCGACTACCGAGGACGAACTGCCTGTTATCGTCGAGACGACGCCGGAGGCCGGGGTAGCGGGTGAGGACTCGGGGTCCGAGGATTCGTTCGCTGATTACACGGGAGTGTATGACCGCGAGTTCTACGATGACGTGGAGTTCTACGTGGGTGAGGAAGTCACCGTGGCCGCCATTGTCGGTGAAGTCATCTCTCCGAACGTCTTCACCATCGTCGATGCAGTCAACAGCGACCAGGAAGCCGCGGACGTAGTCGACATCGACGAGGTGGTCATCGAGCCGCTGCTGATCGTCCATGAGCAGGAGATTTCCGGGCTCACCCCAGGTCAACCCGTCGGGGTCGTCGGAGTTGTCCGCGAGGAGTTCCGTGTCGAAGCGATCGAGGGGGATCTGGCAGTCGAACTGAATGAAGACGACTTTGCCGAACGTGAGGAAAAGGCCTACATCGAAGTCACCGAGGCCGCACCAATGGCCGCTGGAAGCTGACAAATGAACGGACCCGCCCAGGTGCATACCGCCAACGTCTCAGCCAGCTCCTCGGACTCAGCTTTGTGAGCGTCTTGCTGGTGCTCCTCACCCGACCAGCAGATTCGATAAGCTGAAAAACACGCCGTGTCATCGGTGTGGGATTGATCGTCCCGGCGAAAGGAACACCCTGTCATGGCTGATCTGTCCGCTCTCGCTCTTGTCTGCACCCTCACCCCATCACCGGACCCCTCCAGCACTGAACTCATGGCCCAGCACATCCTCGATGAGTTCAAGGGCCACGGGGTGCGAACCTCGTCGCTGCGGGTCGTGGACTACGACGTCAAACGCGGTGTCAAGACCGACATGAGCAACGGAGACCAGTGGCCGATCATTCGGGAGCAAATCCTTGCCGCGGACATCCTGGTCCTGGCCACCCCGATCTGGATGGGACACCCCTGCAGCGTCGCCCAGCAGGTGCTCGAACGCTTGGACGCCGAACTGTCCGAAACCGATGATGAAGGCCGGCCCAGCATGTACGGGAAAGTCGCGACCGTCGCCGTCGTCGGCAATGAGGACGGCGCCCATAAAACCATCGCCGACATGATGCAGGGACTCAACGACGTCGGCTTCACCCTCCCCGCGCAGGGTGGCACCTACTGGGTCGGCGAGGCCATGCAGACCGTCGACTTCAAAGACCTGGCCCAGGTCCCCGATCCCGTCGCATCCACCAACACCGGTCTCGCCCGCAACGCCACCCACCTCGCTGCCTACCTCACCCGCGAGCAATACCCCGCCGCCTGACCCCGCGACGCCGCACGCACATCCCGCACCCCCCACCCAGGGGCCATCATCGCCATGGAGCCGACCAGCGATGCAGGTCCAGGCGCTGTCCGTGCACTCGAACAGCTGTGCCTGATACTTTGCGGTCCCTCCCTAACCCTGACGACAGTCCGGTCAAGGAATCTTTTGATGAGAACGCCTGTAGGCAGTCCGAAGTCTGGGTAGTGCACGTACACCGTGTTCTTCAAAGCATCTGAAGGTTCCAAAGGTTTGGGATGACAGCGCGAAATTTCGTACTCGTCAGGCAATGTTTCGCCGGTTGTGGTGGCGGACCAGTAACCATTGCATGGTGATGAGTGCCAGTGCGACGGCGGTGGTGATGATTAGTGTCGTCGAGTTGGAGCGGGCCGTGATGAGCAGGAAGGGTATGAGCACGGCGAGGTCCAGGACGATGGCGAGTCCAGGAATCCACGGCTTCGCCTCGATGTCTTCCTTCAGGTGCCGGATGACGCCCCAATGGATGGCGATGTCCATGGCGAGGTAGAGGATCGCGCCGAGGGATGCAATCTGTGAAAGGTCGAAGAACGCGGCGGTGACGATGGCCAGGCCCGCGGTGATGAGCAGGGACTGGTGTGAGGTGTGGTGTGGGAGCCCGGGTGCCTGCCCCATGTCCCGCAGCATGTCGTAAAGCTTGGACACGGAGAAGAGGCTGGCGATGAGGCCCGAGAGTGTCGCGATGACAGCAATGACGACGGTCAGGGTCACGCCCCAGGATCCGAAGGACGGCTGGGCTGCTTCGGCGAGGGCGTAGTCGCGGGCATCGATGATTTGGGGTACGGAGAGCGCTCCAGTCACCGCGACGGTGATGAGCAGGTAGAGAACCGTGCACAGGCTGAGCGCGATGATGATGGATCGGCTGATGGTGCGTTCGGGCTCGCGGAGGTCGGCGCCCTGGTTGGTGATCGTGGTGAAACCCTTGTAGGCGAGGATGCAGAGGGTGACTCCTGCCAGGAAGCCCAGCCATCCGGCATCGGGCGGTGTGCGAGACGATGGTGTGAATAGGGTGCCGAGCGAGCCCAGTCCTGCGGCGAGGATCCCGCCGATCGCGAGCACCGCGATACCGATGATCTTCAGTGCTGCAGTGATCGTTGCGGACCGTTCCACCCACTGATTCCCGATGAGGTTCACCAGGGCTGCTGCCACGATGGCGAGCACCGCCAGGACCGGTACCCAGATCACGGAATCCTGCATGCCAAAGGGCCGGAGTACATAGGTTCCGAAGGTCCTGCCGAGGAGGCTCTCCGCGAGGACCATGGAGACGTACATGAACAGCGAGAAGGAACCGGCGATGATTCCCGGACCGTAAGCCGCTTTCAGGAGCATGGCGATTCCGCCCGATGAAGGATTGGTAGCCGAGTAGCGGATGTAGGAGTAGGAACTGAAGGCGACGACGACGGCTCCGGCGAGGAACGCCCAGGGCACGTACCCGCCGGCAAGCTCTGCGACCTGACCCACGAGGGCGAAGATCCCGGCACCGATCATCACCCCTGTACCGAGAGCCACCGACCCCACGAGGGACAGCTTCTGCCCGCCGCCGTCCTCGCCCTGATCCTGCACCTGCACCTGCGAGGTCTTCTTCATCCCATCGTCTCCGTCCTGCCCCGTGTGTGCGTTTCGCCCGCGTCGCCCTGGTCGCGCTACTCGGGAAGGTAGGGCTCATAGCGTTCGAGGGTGCCGTCCACGACCGGAATGGACAAATCTTCTGTCCCCTCGGTGGTGGTGGCGGTAATGGGGGTTCTGGCCCCTGGTGCGTCGCCGACGGTGTCGAAGACGACCTCGTTGGTGTCGAGGGGGTACTGGCTTTCGGCAGGGACTGTGATGAGGACTTCG
The DNA here is from genome assembly GCF_058269155.1 of Arthrobacter sp. TJ-263. Taxonomy (NCBI): domain Bacteria; kingdom Bacillati; phylum Actinomycetota; class Actinomycetes; order Micrococcales; family Micrococcaceae; genus Arthrobacter; species Arthrobacter sp. TJ-263. The sequence goes on from NZ_JBZCNE010000001.1 coordinate 2,190,942, forward strand.
TCGTCGTCGTCGCTGATGGTGACTTCCACGGCTTCGTCCGATTCGTTGTTCAGTGTCCCTAGGAGTCGACCAGGCTGGCCCTCGTCCCGGGCGACGAGGAGGAAGCTGCGCAGCTCTATCGAACCAACCACTCCGTCCTCGCCGACGGCGATGGCGTCCCAATCCTCTTCCGCCGCGGAGTAGCAGCCCGTGAGGCCGAGGATTGCGACGAGGGACAGTGATGCTGCAACCTCGAACCGCTGTCTGCGTTTCGTCCTGCCGCTGGTCATGCTGCTGGTCGTGGTGCTCGTTGGGTTTTTCGACATCGGTGTGTCTCCTGGCAGTGGTAGGTGGGGATTAAGTCTGCTCAGCGGGTAATCGTTGTTCCCTTGGGATATCACCCACTGTCGGATTTGGTTTTCTTGTTCTCGAACTGGCGTCGTTGGTGTTCTCTGCCACTGTAGGTCGCACGTTGGACGGCGGTGCCGCCGTCGAAGTTCGAACCGAGGGCACCGGCTAGGGTGCCCAGGGAGGCGGAGAGCCAGCTGAGGTTCGCGTACTCGACGATCGACACGGGGTGGCCCAGTTGGGCTTGCATGTAGTGCCCGGGGATGACAGCCAGCGAGCCGAGGAACACGGCGGTATAGAGTCCCGCGTACATCACGGCGACGCTGATCAGGACGGTGACGACGGTCGCTGCGTTGTCCAGACCGGCGGGGGTGCCGTTGGGGCTCGTCCTGGTGGTGGACCACAGACCGTTGTGGACGATGAGCCACGTCGTCAGAACACCGATCGTCAGGACGCTGATCATCGACAGGCGCAGAGTGCTCGAGGAATCGGCCATGTTCCAGATCGAGGCGTAGAAGATGCCGAACGCGCCGGTCGCCATGGCCGCAGCGGCGGCGCTGGAGAGGGATCCAACGAGCCTGCCGGGACGGTTACTGCGCACCATGCCGGCCAGCAGGCGCCCTGCACCGCGCTTGCCCTGGATCGTCCTGTAAGCCCTGTCGGTGTTCGTGTCGTCCTGCGTGTCAGGTGGTGTGGCGTCGGTGCTCCCGTCCGGGGTATCCGGGCTTCCTATCCGGGTGACAAGGCGTTTGATGGTCCGGATCAGTTCCTCGAGCAGTGCTTGACGGACCCTCAATGCGCCGAGGGCCGGCAGGGAGACAAGAGCCGCTCCCGAGGAGATGCTTGATTCGGTCAGCAGGGTCTGATGGTCGTGAACTCTCGGAAGGTCGGTGACGTAGACGACCAGGTCCCAGTGATGGGCTTCCCTGAGGTCCTCGGCCCGGTCCATGAGAGGCACGGTTCCGTCGTCCTCCAGCGGGAGCTTCTGCTCGCTGACGTCGACGTCCCAGGACCGCGTCGAGCCGCTCCACCTGTTCAGCGCGTCCTGAAGGGATGTATCCATCTCTCGGGTGAGGTGTTCGGGTAGTCCCGGATCCGCCATCAGGCCGATGGCCACCATGCTGCACCGTCCTTTCCTGAGGTCCTGTGTCGACGTTCGTTCGATGGATTCCTGCTGGTCGCTATCTGGTCATGGTCATCCCTGGTGGGGGGGGACAGGGTCAGGTGGCGGGGGCTGGTTGCAGGTCGAAGAGGACGAGTTGCGGTGGGGCGCTGATCCGCATCGGCAGGTTGCTGAAGCCGATGCCGCAGGTGACGAATAGGGAATTACCCGCGGCACCGAAACTCTCGGGGGCGAAGCCGTCGGCGACCATGGTCTCGTTCGTGGTCCAGGCAAGCCATGACCACTGCGGAGTGCCGGGGACGGCGATCTGCCCGCAATGGGTGTGGCCGGCGACCGCCAGAGGCGCGCTGCCCTCCGGGAGGGCCGGGAAAGTTGTGGGATTGTGCATCATCACCAGGCGCGGGGCCCCGTCAGGGACTGTACTCAAAGCCTTCTCGACATCGGCGAGACCCTGGTAGGCCGGGCCGACTCCGACGATGTGCAGCGTCTCATCGGTACCGTCCGCACCTGTGATGACCAGCGGCGCCGAGGCGTTCTGCAGCACGGTGACCCCGTGTGCGCTCAGAGCGTCAGCGAGCTGGTCGGCGGCGTTGACGAGGTAGTCATGGTTCCCTAGGACCGCGAAGGTAGGGATGCCGGCCTCCAGCGCCGGTGCCAACAATTGCAGGACCTCATCGATTTTCTCCTGGTTCGGGGGGTCCTCGCTGTACACGAAGTCCCCAGCGATGAGCAGGGCCGCAGGCTCCTCCTCGACCGTTCTCTCGATGATGCGTTCGATCATCCCCGTGTTCGCGAACCACATACCGACCTGAAGGTCGGCGATGACAGCGATCTCGGTACCCTCCGCCTCGGGGGCCAGCCCGGGGATAGTTGCACTGTGTCGCTCTTCGTCAAGGATCAGACGAGGCTCGACCGCGAAACCGTAGGCAATCATCAAGCCCACAAGGACCACGATGGTGAGCACCGTATTCTTCAGCGCGCGTTTCACGTTCTCTCTCCGATCCGCTTGTTCCCGCCGGATGTTTCTGGCCCTTGCCTATCGACTCCCCATCGATCGGGCGAGGTCTCGCTGCCACCGACGGGTGGTGCAGCAGGCCGCACCATGCCGTAAATACCGCCATACCGCAGGTACTCCGTGACGGCGGCGCCGGCCACGCGAGGACGGTGGCCGGCGCCGCCAGGGGGCAAGAACCCGTGGAGGGGTCTTTGCGGCGTCAGGGGTTAGGAGTCGGAGGCGACGGAGTCGTCGATCTCGGTGG